>CP042279.1:0-3717500 GCA_007858575.1 Streptomyces sp. WAC08241 | reverse complement strand
GAATGCCGGTAAGTGAGAGCACGGCAGTGAGACTGTGGGGGATAAGCTCCATGGTCGAGAGGGAAACAGCCCAGAGCATCGACTAAGGCCCCTAAGCGTACGCTAAGTGGGAAAGGATGTGGAGTCGCAGAGACAACCAGGAGGTTGGCTTAGAAGCAACCACCCTTGAAAGAGTGCGTAATAGCTCACTGGTCAAGTGATTCCGCGCCGACAATGTAGCGGGGCTCAAGCGTACCGCCGAAGTCGTGTCATTGCAGCATGAGGGCCAACGCCCGCTGTGATGGGTAGGGGAGCGTCGTGTGCCGGGTGAAGCAGCCGCGGAAGCGAGTTGTGGACGGTTCACGAGTGAGAATGCAGGCATGAGTAGCGATACACACGTGAGAAACGTGTGCGCCGATTGACTAAGGGTTCCTGGGTCAAGCTGATCTGCCCAGGGTAAGTCGGGACCTAAGGCGAGGCCGACAGGCGTAGTCGATGGACAACCGGTTGATATTCCGGTACCCGCTTTGAAACGCCCAATATCGAATCAGGCGATGCTAAGTCCGTGAAGCCGCCCCGGAGCCTTCGGGCAAAGGGGAGTGGTGGAGCCGACGAACCAGACTTGTAGTAGGTAAGCGATGGGGTGACGCAGGAAGGTAGTCCAGCCCGGGCGGTGGTTGTCCCGGGGTAAGGGTGTAGGCCGTGTGATAGGCAAATCCGTCACACACTGAGGCTGAGACCTGATGCCGAGCCGATTGTGGTGAAGTGGATGATCCTATGCTGTCGAGAAAAGCCTCTAGCGAGTTTCATGGCGGCCCGTACCTAAACCGACTCAGGTGGTCAGGTAGAGAATACCGAGGCGTTCGGGTGAACTATGGTTAAGGAACTCGGCAAAATGCCCCGTAACTTCGGGAGAAGGGGGCCACGCCTGGTGATCGGACTTGCTCCGTGAGCTGGGGGTGGCCGCAGAGACCAGCGAGAAGCGACTGTTTACTAAAAACACAGGTCCGTGCGAAGCCGTAAGGCGATGTATACGGACTGACGCCTGCCGGTGCTGGAACGTTAAGGGGACCGGTTAGCTCTGTTTCGACAGGGCGAAGCTGAGAACTTAAGCGCCAGTAAACGGCGGTGGTAACTATAACCATCCTAAGGTAGCGAAATTCCTTGTCGGGTAAGTTCCGACCTGCACGAATGGCGTAACGACTTCTCGACTGTCTCAACCATAGGCCCGGTGAAATTGCACTACGAGTAAAGATGCTCGTTTCGCGCAGCAGGACGGAAAGACCCCGGGACCTTTACTACAGTTTGATATTGGTGTTCGGTTCGGCTTGTGTAGGATAGGTGGGAGACTGTGAAGCCGTGACGCCAGTCATGGTGGAGTCGCCGTTGAAATACCACTCTGGTCGTGCTGGATGTCTAACCTCGGTCCGTGATCCGGATCAGGGACAGTGTCTGATGGGTAGTTTAACTGGGGCGGTTGCCTCCCAAAGGGTAACGGAGGCGCCCAAAGGTTCCCTCAGCCTGGTTGGCAATCAGGTGTTGAGTGTAAGTGCACAAGGGAGCTTGACTGTGAGACCGACGGGTCGAGCAGGGACGAAAGTCGGGACTAGTGATCCGGCGGTGGCTTGTGGAAGCGCCGTCGCTCAACGGATAAAAGGTACCCCGGGGATAACAGGCTGATCTTCCCAAGAGTCCATATCGACGGGATGGTTTGGCACCTCGATGTCGGCTCGTCGCATCCTGGGGCTGGAGTCGGTCCCAAGGGTTGGGCTGTTCGCCCATTAAAGCGGTACGCGAGCTGGGTTTAGAACGTCGTGAGACAGTTCGGTCCCTATCCGCTGTGCGCGTAGGAATATTGAGAAGGGCTGTCCCTAGTACGAGAGGACCGGGACGGACGAACCTCTGGTGTGCCAGTTGTCCTGCCAAGGGCATGGCTGGTTGGCTACGTTCGGGAGGGATAACCGCTGAAAGCATCTAAGCGGGAAGCCTGCTTCGAGATGAGTATTCCCACCTCCCCGAGAGGTAAGGCTCCCAGTAGACGACTGGGTTGATAGGCCGGATGTGGAAGCCCCGTAAGGGGTGGAGCTGACCGGTACTAATAGGCCGAGGGCTTGTCCTCAGTTGCTCGCGTCCACTGTGTTAGTTCTGAAGCAACGAACTCCCGTGTCGGTTGAGTTCGTGAACTTCATAGAGTTTCGGTGGTCATAGCGTTAGGGAAACGCCCGGTTACATTCCGAACCCGGAAGCTAAGCCTTTCAGCGCCGATGGTACTGCAGGGGGACCCTGTGGGAGAGTAGGACACCGCCGAACACCTGCCCTTTTAGCTCAGTCGGTAGAGCGTCTCCATGGTAAGGAGAAGGTCAACGGTTCGATTCCGTTAAAGGGCTCCAGATGAAAAGGCCCCGCCATATGGCGGGGGCCTTTGCGTTCAGGAACAGAGACAGAGAGCGGCGCCTTCCCCGACGGGGAAGGCGCCGTGTCGTCAACGGTCGTCCGGCTCGCGGAGGCGCATCGCGAGGATGGCCATGTCGTCGGAGGCCGGCGCCTGGGCGAAGCGTTCGACCGCGCGCAGGACGCGAGCCGCGACCGCGCCGGCCGTCAGGCCCGTACAGGTCTTGAGGACGTCGGCGAGGCCGTCGTCGCCCAGCATGCGGGAGCCCTCGCGGCGCTCCGTCACGCCGTCCGTGACGCACAGGAGGACGTCGCCCGGGTCGAGCGTGACCGTCTCCTCGTACAGCTCCAGGTCGTCCATGACGCCCAGGAGCGGCTGCGGTTCGGCCGCGGGGCGGACCGTGCCGTCCGGGCTGAGGCGCAGGGGCAGCGGGTGGCCGGCGCAGACGACCTTGAGGATCGCGGAGCCGTCCTCCTGCGGGCGCATCTCGCCGTACAGGAGGGTGAGGAAGCGGCTGCGGGCGCCCTCGTCGAGGATCGCCGCGTTCAGGCGCTCCAGGACCGCCAGGCCGCCGAGGCCCTCGCGGGCCAGGAGCCGCAGGGCATGACGGGCCAGGCCGGTGACGGCGGCCGCCTCCGGGCCCGTACCGCAGACGTCGCCGATGGCGAACCCGTACGCGCCGTCGCTGATCGGGAAGAGGTCGTAGAAGTCGCCCCCGACCTCGTTGCCCTCGCCGGCCGCGCGGTAGATGACGTCCACCTCGACGCCCGGGATCTCCGGGAGGCCGGGCGGCAGCAGGCTGCGCTGGAGGGACTGGCTGATGGCCACGCGCTCCGAGTAGAGGCGGGCGTTGTCCAGGGCCAGGGCGGCCCGGCGGGACAGGTCCTCGGCGAGCTCCAGGATCTCCTGGCGGAAGTGGTCCTCGGAGGGCCTGCCGAGCGTCAGCATGCCGATGACCCGGTTGCGGGCCACCAGGGGCAGGACGACCGTCTCGCCGGCCACCGCGCTCGCCGTGGCCAGCGTGCTGTCGATGCCCGGCGCGTGCGGGCTCGACGGGTGGTCGAGGGCCTGGACCGAGGCGGTGAGCGCGGCCCGGTGGGCGGCGTCGCCCGGCGCGGTCCAGACCCGGGCGCCGGGCGTCGGCACCGGGTCGGGCGGCGTGATCGAGGAGAGCAGCTCCTTGAGGCCGTCGATGCGGTCCTCGTCCTCGTGGAGCACGTACGAGAGGTACGGGTCGGAGGCCTGGTCGGCGATCGTGTAGACCGCGCACCAGGTCGCGAGGGTGGGGACCGTCATCTGGGCCATCAGGGCCAGGGTCTGGTCCCGGTCGAGGGTGCCGGCCAGGAGGTCGGAGGCCTCGACGAGGAAGCTGAGGAGCCGCGGCGCAGGCGTTCCAGCTCGCCGAGGCGGGCGGACTCCACGGCCAGGGCGATGCGGTCGGCGGCGAACTGGAGGCGGAGGGCCTCCTCGTTCGAGTAGCGGTTCGCGGCCTCGGCGGCCACGCCCAGGGAGCCGGTGAGGCGGCCCTCGACCTTGAGGGGGACGGTGACCACCGAGCGCATGCCGGTGTCCTCCAGGAGCGGGACGGCTCCGGGGACGGCGGCCAGGTCCTCGTGGACGGCGGGCATCCGGGCGGAGCCGTACCGGCTGGCGCCGGTTTCCACGGGCACGCGCGCGAAGCGCTGGCGGGCGGCCGGGAGGCCGGTGGTCGCCCGTACCTCCAGTTCCGTCTCGTCGTCCGTGGCGAGGAGGAGGAAGGCAGCGTCGCCGTCGAGCATGTCGCGGGCGCGCTCGACCGTGCGCTGGAGCAGGCCGTCGAGGTCGTCGGGGGCCGGGGAGCCGATGAAGACCTCGAAGGGGTCGGCGGCGCGGTTCTCGGCGCCCGGCTCGGCCGCGGGGCGCTGCGGGGTCTGGAGGACCGCCCGCTCGTGCTCGCGGACCAGGAGGCAGACCGTGGAGGGCTCGCCCTGGGAGTCGCGGACCCGCAGGTGCGAGGCGTAGACGGGGACGACCCGGCCGTCGGCGCAGCGGACGCCATAACTGCCCTCCCAGCGGGAGGGCGCAGGGCCTCGGCGAGACCGGTGCCGATGCCGGGGGTGTGGGGCCAGGCCGCGAGGTCGCCCAGGGGCTTGCCGGTGACCTGCTCGGAGCCGTACCCGAAGAGTTCCCCGGCGTCCTCGTTCCAGGCGGTGATCGCGCCGTTCCGGTCGATCTGGACGACGGCGACGCGGACGCGGCTGTCGGCGACCGGGAGGAGGGCGTCGGGGAGGACCGGGCCGGCGGAGCGGGTGCCGACGGGGCGCTGCGGGAGGTCGAGGTGGAACCAGACGTGCTTGCGGGTGGGGAGTAGTCGACGCCCCCCAGCGTGGTGGGCGAGGGCGGCGCACAGCAGCAGGCCGCGGCCGTTCTCGCGGTCGGGGGAGGCGAGGGTGCGGCCGCTCTGGACCGGGATCTCGCGCTCGGGGTAGCGGTCGGAGACCTCGACGCGGATGCTGTCGTCGGAGCGCAGGCAGAGCACGTCGGCGGCGGTGCCGGCGTGGACGACGGCGTTGGTGACGAGCTCGCTGGTGAGGACGACGGCGTCGTCCACCAGCTCGGGGTGCCCCCAGCCCTGGAGGGTGTCCCGGACGAAGGCCCGTGCGGCCGCGACGGACCGCCCGACGGGCTCGAAGCTGGCAGTCGCCCGCGCGGTGATCACAGCACTCCTCGTACGCGTCTCGACGCCCGGCTCTGCCATGCTCGGTCTGTCCTTCCCACTGCCCGGTGGTCGTGCGCGCACCACACCGTTCCCGCCGGGCGGACCGGGGCGGCTGGACAGCCGGATGCCAGGTTACTTACCTTCGCTGTCCGGGCGGATGCCGGTCGCCGCTGTTCCGCCCCTCCGGGGGTAGGGACGCCGTCGAAGCTGCCGAACTGTTATCGCCCGGTTCGGTCACGGTGAAACACTGGGCAGGCTACCGGCAGAGCCGGAGCGGTACGGTCGACCCCTTTCGGGAGGGACACGGTGGAGTCTGGCACGGCGGCGCGTCGCGGCGGAGGCAACGGTACGCGCGCGAGGGGCGGACGTTCCCGTGGGGGACGGTCCAGGTGGACGCCGCGGCGCTGGAGCGGTTGCTCTCCGCGCTGGTGTCGATGCGGGACGGGAACTTCCGCAGGCGGCTCACGGTGTCCGGCGACGGGGTCATGGCGGAGATCTCCGCCGTGTTCAACGAGGTCGCGGACCGGCAGCTCCACGTGACCGGGGAGCTGTCGCGGGTCCGGCGGGTCGTCGGGCGCGAGGGCAAGCTGTCCGAGCGCCTGGAGGCCGGGGCCAGCGAGGGGGCCTGGGCGGCGGCGATCGAGGCTGCGAACGCGCTCGTCGACGACCTGGCCCGGCCGGTGTCCGAGGTGGGACGGGTGCTCTCGGCGGTGGCCGAGGGCGACCTGGAGCAGCGGATGGACCTGCGGTCGGAGGGTTCCGACGGGACGGTCCGGCCGCTGCGGGGCGAGTTCCTGAAGGTGGCGCGTACCGCCAACAACCTCGTCGACCAGTTGTCGGTGTTCGCCTCCGAGGTGACCCGGGTCGCCGTCGAGGTGGGGACCGAGGGCAAGCTGGGCGGTCAGGCGCAGGTGCGCGGGGTGTCCGGTTCGTGGAAGGACCTCACGGACTCCGTCAACACCATGGCGAACCAGTTGACGGCCCAGGTGCGGGACATCGCCCTGGTGACGACGGCGGTCGCCAACGGCGATCTGTCGCAGAAGGTCACGGCGAACGTGGCCGGCGAGATGCTGGAGCTGAAGAACACCGTCAACCGGATGGTGGACCAGTTGTCGTCGTTCTCCTCCGAGGTGACCCGCGTCGCGCGCGAGGTGGGCACCGAGGGCGAGCTGGGCGGCCAGGCTGAGGTGGCCGGGGTCGCCGGCGTGTGGAAGGACCTCACCGACTCCGTCAACACGATGGCGGGCAACCTCACCAATCAGGTGAGGGGGATCGCCGAGGTGACGACCGCCGTCGCCAACGGCGACCTGTCGCAGAAGGTGCGGGTCTCGGCGCGCGGCGAGATCGCGCAGCTCGCGGACACGATCAACCAGATGACCGAGACGCTGCGGACGTTCGCCGACGAGGTGACCCGCGTGTCGGGCGAGGTCGGCGCGCAGGGCCTGCTGGGCGGTCAGGCGCAGGTGCCGGGCGCGGCGGGCACGTGGAAGGACCTCACGGACTCCGTCAACACGGTCTTCCGGAACATCACCACGCAGGTGCGGGACATCGCGCAGGTGACGACGGCCGTGGCCAACGGTGACCTGTCGCAGAAGGTCACGGTGGACGTGGCCGGCGAGATGCTGAGCTCAAGAACACCGTCAACACCATGGTCGACCAGCTCTCCGCCTTCGGCTCCGAGGTGACCCGGGTGGCCCGGGAGGTCGGCGTCGAGGGCCTGCTCGGCGGCCAGGCGCAGGTGCCCGGCGCGGCGGGCACGTGGAAGGACCTCACCGACTCGGTCAACACGGCCTTCCGCAACCTGACCGGCCAGGTGCGGGACATCGCGCAGGTGACGACGGCGGTCGCCAACGGTGACCTGTCGCAGAAGGTCACCGTGGACGTGGCCGGCGAGATGCTGGAACTGAAGAACACCGTCAACACGATGGTGTCGCAGCTCTCGTCCTTCGCGGACCAGGTGACCCGGATGGCCCGGGACGTGGGCACCGAGGGCCGGCTCGGCGGCCAGGCGCGCGTGGACGGCGTCTCCGGGCGCTGGCGGGAGCTCACCGACTCGGTGAACTTCATGGCCGGCAACCTGACCTCGCAGGTGCGGCAGATCGCCCAGGTGACGACGGCCGTGGCGCGCGGCGACCTGTCGCAGAAGATCGACGTGGACGCGCGCGGCGAGATCCTGGAGCTGAAGAACACCATCAACACGATGGTCGACCAGCTCTCCGCGTTCGCCGAGCAGGTGACGCGGGTGGCCCGCGAGGTGGGCACCGACGGACGGCTCGGCGGTCAGGCGCAGGTGCCCGGCGTGGCCGGTGTGTGGCGCGACCTGACCGACTCGGTGAACGGCATGGCCGGCAACCTCACCACCCAGGTCCGCAACATCGCGCAGGTCGCCACGGCGGTCGCGCGCGGCGACCTGTCGCAGAAGATCGACGTGGACGCCCGCGGCGAGATCCTGGAGCTGAAGAACACCCTCAACACGATGGTGGACCAGCTCTCGAACTTCGCCGAGCAGGTGACCCGGGTGGCCCGCGAGGTGGGCACCGAGGCATCCTGGGCGGTCAGGCCGAGGTGCAGGGCGTCTCCGGCACCTGGAAGGACCTCACCCAGTCGGTGAACGGCATGGCGAACAACCTCACCATCCAGGTGCGCAACATCGCCGAGGTCACGACCGCGGTCGCCATGGGCGACCTGTCGAAGAAGATCACGGTCGACGCCCGGGGCGAGATCCTGGAGCTGGTGACGACCGTCAACACGATGGTCGACCAGTTGTCGAACTTCGCGGACGAGGTCACGCGCGTGGCCCGAGAAGTGGGTACGGAGGGCATCCTCGGCGGCCAGGCACGCGTGCGCGGGGTCACCGGCACCTGGAAGGACCTCAGCGACAACGTCAACCTGATGGCCAACAACCTGACCAGCCAGGTGCGGAACATCTCCCGGGTGTCGGCGGCCGTCGCCAACGGCGACCTGACGAAGAAGGTGACGGTCGAGGCGCGCGGCGAGGTCGCCGAACTCGCCGAGACCGTCAACACGATGGTGACGACCCTGTCGTCCTTCGCGGACGAGGTCACGCGCGTGGCCCGCGAGGTGGGCACGGAGGGCGAGCTGGGCGGTCAGGCCCGGGTGCCGGGGGTCTCCGGCACCTGGAAGGACCTGACCGAGTCGGTGAACTCGATGGCCTCCAACCTGACCGGCCAGGTGCGCCAGATCGCGGCCGTCACGACCGCCATCGCCAAGGGCGACCTCACCAAGAAGATCGACATCGACGCGCGCGGCGAGATCCAGCAACTGAAGAACACCATCAACACGATGGTCGACCAGTTGTCGAACTTCGCCGAGGAGGTCACGCGCGTGGCCCGCGAGGTGGGCACGGAAGGCATCCTCGGCGGCCAGGCGCGCGTGCGGGACGTCGACGGCACCTGGCGCGACCTGACCGAGTCCGTGAACGAGATGGCCGGGAACCTGACCCGCCAGGTGCGGGCCATCGCGGCCGTCGCCACGGCGGTCACCCGGGGCGACCTCAACCTCAAGATCGACGGCGTGGACGCGGCGGGCGAGATCCAGGCGCTCCAGGACAACATCAACACGATGATCACCAACCTGCGCGACACCACCCTCGCCAACGAGGAGCAGGACTGGCTGAAGGGCAACCTGGCCCGCATCTCCGGCCTCATGCAGGGCCGGCGGGACCTGGACGACGTGGCCTCGCTCATCATGAGCGAGCTGACGCCGGTGGTCTCGGCCCAGCACGGCGCCTTCTTCGTGGCGATGCCGACCGGCTCCGCCCACGGCGACGCCGAACTGGTCGGCGAGGGCGACGGCTCGTACGAGCTGCGGATGCGGGGGAGTTACGGATACTCCGCCGGTTCCATGCCGACCTCGTTCCGGCCCGGCGAGACCCTCATCGGGACGGCGGCCGAGGAGAAGCGGACCATCCAGGTCAACGTGCCGCCGGGCTACCTGAAGATCTCCTCCGGGCTCGGGGAGGCCGCGCCCGCGCACGTGATCGTGCTGCCGGTCCTCTTCGAGGGCAAGGTCCTCGGCGTCATCGAGCTGGCCTCCTTCCAGCCGTTCACCCAGATCCAGCGCGACTTCCTCAACCAGCTCGCGGAGCTGATCGCCACCACCGTCAACACCATCAGCGTCAACACCAAGACGGAGGTGCTGCTCCAGCAGTCGCAGGAGCTCACCGAGCAGCTCAGGGAGCGCTCGGCCGAGCTGGAGCACCGGCAGAAGGAGCTCCAGGGATCCAACCTGGAGCTGGAGGAGAAGGCCGAGCTGCTCGCCCGGCAGAACCGCGACATCGAGGTGAAGAACACCGAGATCGAGGAGGCCCGGCAGGTCCTGGAGGAGCGGGCCGAGCAGCTCGCCGTCTCCATGCGGTACAAGTCCGAGTTCCTGGCGAACATGTCGCACGAGCTGCGCACCCCGCTCAACTCGCTGCTCATCCTGGCCAAGTTGCTCGCGGACAACGCCGAGACGAACCTGACGCCCAAGCAGGTCGAGTTCGCGGAGACCATCCACGGGGCCGGTTCGGACCTGCTCCAACTGATCAACGACATCCTGGACCTGTCCAAGGTCGAGGCGGGCAAGATGGACGTCTCGCCGACCCGGATCGCGCTCGTGCAGCTCGTCGACTACGTGGAGGCGACCTTCCGGCCGCTCACGGCGGAGAAGGGGCTCGACTTCTCGGTGCGGGTCTCGCCGGAGCTGCCGGCCACGCTCCACACCGACGAGCAGCGCCTGCTCCAGGTGCTGCGCAACCTGCTCTCCAACGCGGTGAAGTTCACCGACACGGGCGCGGTGGAGCTGGTGATCCGGCCGGCCGGCGCGGACGTGCCGCAGTCGATCCGCGAGCAGCTCCTGGAGGCCGGTTCGCTGCGCGACCCGGACGCCGACCTGATCGCGTTCTCGGTCACCGACACCGGGATCGGGATCGCGGCGAGCAAGATGCGGGTCATCTTCGAGGCGTTCAAGCAGGCCGACGGCACGACCAGCCGGAAGTACGGCGGTACGGGTCTGGGGCTCTCGATCAGCCGGGAGATCGCGCGGCTGCTCGGCGGCGAGATCTTCGCCGTGAGCGAGCCGGGCCGCGGCTCGACGTTCACCCTGTACCTGCCGCTGAACCCGATCGAGCTGCCCGCGCCGGGCCACGGCCAGGGCGCGCAGGACGGCGAGGACCCGCAGCAGGGCGCCGAGGAGGGGCGGCCGGGGCCGTGCACCCGTTCCCGCACTTCCGCCGGCGCCCGTACGGACGGAGGCGCGCTCCGGGGCCGGGGCGCTGTTCCGGCACCGGCGGAAGGCGGCCGCGGAGGCGACCGGGGCGCGGGGCCCGGTGCCGGGACAGCAGCAGCAGCCCGTACCGGAGCGGGAGGAGCCGGAGGAGGCGGCGGCGCGCCGCACCTTCGACTTCTCCGGCGAGAAGGTGCTCATCGTGGACGACGACATCCGCAACGTCTTCGCGCTCACCAGCGTCCTGGAGCAGCACGGGCTCGCGGTGCTGTACGCGGAGAACGGGCGGGAGGGCATCGAGGTCCTGGAGCAGCACGACGACGCGGCGGTCGTCCTGATGGACATCATGATGCCGGAGATGGACGGGTACGCGACGACGACCGCGATCCGGCGGATGCCGCAGTTCGCCGGTCTTCCGATCATCGCCCTGACGGCGAAGGCGATGAAGGGCGACCGGGAGAAGGCGATCGAGTCGGGCGCCTCGGACTACGTGACCAAGCCGGTCGACCCCGACCACCTGCTGTCCGTCATGGAGGAGTGGATGCGGCGGAAGTGATCCGGTCCGGGGCCGCGCGGCCCCGGACCCCCGCCGCCGGGTCCGGAAAGATCTCTGACGGGCTGTCGCCACGGGCGTGTGAGATGCGGGGATACGGGGAACCTTCTGGTCTCCCACCGCGTTTTTCCTCCGTGCACAGTGACATCGCGGTGACAGGGTGTGGCGACGGGCGGGGTGCGGCTACGATGACCGGCACAAGGACGGACGGCGCTAGGGAGTCGTCTTCTGGGGCGGCGCCCGGTGCCTCCCCGGTTCGGGGGACCGGGCAGAGCCGTTGCCGGGACGAGGAGGACGGGGCATGGTGCAGAAGGCCAAGATCCTCCTGGTCGATGACCGGCCGGAGAATCTGCTGGCGCTGGAGGCCATTCTCTCCGCGCTCGATCAGACGCTGGTGCGGGCATCGTCCGGGGAGGAAGCGCTCAAGGCGCTGTTGACGGACGACTTCGCGGTCATCCTGCTGGACGTCCAGATGCCGGGAATGGACGGTTTCGAGACCGCCGCCCACATCAAGCGGCGCGAGCGGACCCGGGACATCCCGATCATCTTCCTCACCGCCATCAACCACGGCCCCACCACACCTTCCGGGGGTACGCGGCGGGGGCGGTCGACTACATCTCGAAGCCCTTCGACCCGTGGGTGCTGCGCGCCAAGGTCTCGGTCTTCGTCGAGCTCTACATGAAGAACTGCAAGCTGCGCGAGCAGGCCGCCCTACTGCGGCTCCAGTTGGAGGGCGGCGGCGAGACCGGTCACGGCAAGGAGTCCGCCGGCCTCCTCGCCGAGCTCTCCGCCCGCCTCGCGGCCGTCGAGGAGCAGGCGGAGGCGCTGTCGAAGCAGCTCGACGACGACTCGGCCGACGCGGCGGCCGTCGCCACCGCCGCGCACCTGGAGCGCAAGCTCACCGGGCTGCGGCGGGCCCTTGACGCCCTGGAGCCGGGCGCCGGCGCCGCGCCGACCCTGCCCAGCCAGAGCTGACGATGCGTCACGAAGCGCCCCGGTCCCTTCCGGTCCGGGGCGCTTCGCCGTGATGCGGCGTCAGCACCGCGCCTCCGCACGGACGACACGAACGGGTGAGGCGGACAGCCGGTTCCCACACGGGTAACCTCGGCACCATGGCTTCACGTACGTCCGGCAAGACCCAGGGCACGGCGGGCACCGCAAAGCCGCGCGCCGGCCGTACGGCGGGCGCCGCGAAGAAGGCGGCGCCCGCGAAGTCCCCCGTCAAACAGCCCGCGAAGAGTGCGAGGAACGCGCCCGCGAAGAGGGCTCCGGCCAAGAAGGCCGCGCCCGCCAAGCGCGCGCCCGCGCGCAGGACGGCGGCGAAGAAGCCCGCCCCGCCCCGCGCCGTCCCCGACCGGGGGCGTCTACCGGCTCGTGCGCGGCGCCTGGCTCGGACTCGCCCACGCGGTCGGGGCGCTCTTCCGGGGCATAGGACGCGGGGCCAAGGGTCTCGATCCCGTCCACCGCAAGGACGGCCTCGCACTGCTCCTCCTCGGCATCGCGCTGATCGTCGCCGTGGGCACCTGGTCCAACCTGCGCGGCCCGGTCGGCGACCTCGTCGAACTCCTCGTCACCGGGGCCTTCGGCCGGCTCGACCTGCTGGTGCCGCTCCTTGTCGGCGGGATCGGCGTGCGGCTGATCCTCTATCCGGAGCGGCCCGAGGCCAACGGCCGGATCGTCATCGGCCTCTCCGCCCTCGCCCTCGGCGTCCTGGGCCAGGTGCACATCGCGTGCGGCTCGCCGGGCCGCGGGGACGGCGCCGACGCCGTGCAGGACGCGGGCGGTCTCATCGGCTGGGCCGCGTCCCAGCCCCTCGTCTTCATGATGGGCGAGGTCCTCGCCGTACCGCTGCTGGTGCTGCTCACCGTCTTCGGCCTGCTCGTCGTCACCGCCACCCCGGTCAACGCGATCCCGCAGCGCCTGCGCGCCCTCGGCGTCCGGCTCGGGATCGTGGAGGCGCCGTACGACCCGGCGGAGGCCGAGGAGTACGCGCGCGGGGAGTACGACGAGGAGTGGCGGGACGCGGAGCCCGCGCGGCCCGTCCGGCGGCGCGCCCCGGCCGGCGGAGCCGTACGACGTGGACCGGGCCGAGGCGGAGATGCCGGAGCGGCGCGGCCGCCCGGCGCGCCGCCCTCCGGCGGACCGGCTCCGAGGCCGGTCTCGACCCGGTGGACGTCGCCGCGGCGGCGGCCGCCGCGCTGGACGGCGCGGTCCTGAACGGCATGCCGCCGTCCCCGATCGTCGCCGATCTGACCAAGGACGTCACCAAGGACGTCACCAGGGACGTCGCCGCCGGGCGGAGCGCCGCCGCGGCCGCCTCCGCCACCGGCGCCGCGGAGAAGGCGACCGCGGCCGTGCCGCCCGCCCGGGGCGAGGACCCGCGCGGGAGCGGGACGTACCCGATCTGACCAAGCCCGCGCCCGAGCCGGGCGACCTGCCGGCGCGGGCCGAGCAGCTCCAGTTGTCGGGTGACATCACGTACTCCCTGCCGTCGATGGACCTCCTCGAGCGGGGCGGGCCGGGCAAGACGCGCAGTGCGGCGAACGACGCCGTGGTGGCGGCGTTGTCGAACGTGTTCGCCGAGTTCAAGGTCGACGCGGCGGTCACCGGTTTCACCCGGGGGCCGACGGTCACCCGCTACGAGGTGGAGCTCGGGCCGGCGGTGAAGGTCGAGAAGATCACGGCCCTGGCCAAGAACATCGCCTACGCGGTGGCCTCTCCGGACGTGCGGATCATCTCGCCGATCCCCGGCAAGTCCGCGGTCGGCATCGAGATCCCCAACAGCGACCGCGAGATGGTCAACCTCGGGGACGTGCTGCGGCTCGCGGACGCCGCCGGTGACGAGCATCCGATGCTGGTCGCGCTCGGCAAGGACGTCGAGGGCGGCTACGTGATGGCCAACCTGGCGAAGATGCCGCACATCCTGGTCGCCGGCGCCACCGGCTCCGGCAAGTCCTCGTGCATCAACTGCCTGATCACCTCGGTGATGATAAGGGCGACCCCGAGGACGTCCGGATGGTCCTCGTCGACCCCAAGCGGGTCGAGCTGACCGCCTACGAGGGCATCCCGCACCTGATCACCCCGATCATCACCAACCCCAAGAAGGCCGCCGAGGCCCTGCAGTGGGTGGTGCGCGAGATGGACCTGCGCTACGACGACCTGGCGGCCTTCGGCTTCCGGCACATCGACGACTTCAACGAGGCCATCCGGGCCGGCAAGGTCCAGCTCCCGCCGGGCAGCGAGCGCGAGCTCAGCCCGTATCCGTACCTCCTGGTGATCGTCGACGAGCTGGCCGACCTGATGATGGTCGCGCCCCGTGACGTGGAGGACGCGATCGTCCGCATCACCCAGTTGGCCCGCGCCGCCGGCATCCATCTGGTGCTGGCCACACAGCGTCCGTCCGTGGACGTGGTCACCGGTCTGATCAAGGCGAACGTGCCCTCCCGGCTGGCCTTCGCGACCTCCTCGCTCGCCGACAGCCGGGTCATCCTGGACCAGCCCGGCGCCGAGAAGCTGATCGGCAAGGGCGACGGACTGTTCCTGCCGATGGGTGCCAACAAGCCCGTCCGCATGCAGGGCGCCTTCGTCACCGAGGCCGAGGTCGCGGCCGTCGTGCGGCACTGCAAGGACCAGATGACGCCCGTCTTCCGGGACGACGTCACCGTGGGCACCCAGCAGAAGAAGGAGATCGACGAGGAGATCGGCGACGACCTCGACCTGCTGTGCCAGGCCGCCGAACTGGTCGTCTCCACCCAGTTCGGCTCCACCTCGATGCTCCAGCGCAAGCTGCGCGTCGGCTTCGCCAAGGCCGGGCGGCTGATGGACCTCATGGAGTCGCGCGACATCGTCGGCCCCAGCGAGGGCTCCAAGGCACGCGACGTGCTCGTCAAACCCGACGAACTCGACGGCGTCCTCGCCGTGATCCGGGGCGAGTCGGCCGGGTAGGCGGGGCCGGGTGTGGGTTGCGGAAGGCGGGGTACCCGTTCGAGATCCGGCCGAGACTCATCCGTAAGAAAAGGCTGGGCAACCGTTTCCCTGGCCGCACGTCAAGTTGGACGGAGGGACAGAAGGATGTCCCAGCCTCATGGCGTACAAACGGCACCCGCCCGGTTGCCCCACCCTTTCGTACCACCCATAGACTGAACGTCCAGCAGGTGGCTACACGCTCGAAAGGCGCTCTCGTGTCCATCGGCAACTCCCCGAAGACGACCGGACCTTCCCGGCAGACGACCGGGATTCGATCGGTCGCGCTCTCCAGCAGGCCCGTATCGCCGCCGGTCTCACCGTCGAAGAGGTCAGTGCCTCCACCCGTGTCCGGACCCCGATCGTGCACGCGATCGAGGAGGACGACTTCTCGCGCTGTGGCGGCGACGTCTACGCCCGCGGCCACATCCGTACCCTCGCGCGCGTCGTCGGCCTCGACCCGGCTCCGCTGGTCGAACAGTTCGACGCCGAGCACGGCGGCCGTCCCGCACCCACCCCCGCCGCCCCGCTGTTCGAGGCGGAACGCATCCGCCCCGAGCCGCGCCGGCCCAACTGGACCGCCGCGATGGTCGCGGCCATCGTCGCCGTCGTCGGGTTCGTCGGCTTCACGATGTTCAACGGCGAGGAGACCCCGAAGGGGACCACCGCGGCCGACGGCGGCCCGGCGCCCGCCCCGAGAAGGCGACCTCCGCCGCCAAGCCCAAGCCGGTCAAGCCCGTCGCGCCCAAGCCCACCGAGAGCGCGATCGCCGCGGTCCCGCAGGACAAGGTCACGATCAAGCTCTCCGCCACCGACGGCAAGAGCTGGATCTCGGCCAAGGCCCACGACGGCAAGATCCTCTTCGACGGACTGCTCATGGAGGGCGAGTCCAAGACCTTCCAGGACGACGAGCGCGTCGACCTGGTCCTCGGCAACGCCGGCGCCATCGAGCTCTACGTCAATGGCAAGAAGGTCGCCGACAAGTTCGAATCCGGCCAGGTCGAGCGGCTCACCTACACCAAGGGCGACCCCCAGGCCGGCTGAGCCGGTCCGGTCGCCGTGATGTGACCTCCGTCGCGCAGGTGAACCCTGCGCGACGGGGAACGCCGGGACGAAGTAGTCTTGAGCCCATGCCCGAACGCCGTACCGTCGCCCTTGTCACTCTTGGCTGCGCCCGTAACGAGGTGGACTCGGAGGAGCTCGCAGGCCGCTTGGCAGCGGACGGCTGGGAGCTCGTCGAGAACGCCGAGCAAGCGGACGTCGCCGTCGTCAACACCTGCGGATTCGTCGAGGCCGCCAAGAAGGACTCCGTCGACGCCCTGCTCGAAGCCAATGACCTGAAGGACCACGGCCGGACCCAGGCCGTCGTCGCCGTCGGCTGCATGGCCGAGCGGTACGGCAAGAGCTCGCCGAAGCCCTCCCGGAGGCCGACGGCGTCCTCGGCTTCGACGACTACGCCGACATCTCCAACCGCCTCCAGACCATCCTCAGCGGTGGCAGCGTCGAGGCCCACACCCCGCGCGACCGGCGCAAGCTGCTGCCGCTCTCGCCCGTGGAGCGCCAGGAGGCCGCGGCCGCCGTGGCCCTGCCCGGACACGGCGACGCCGCCGAGGCGCCCGCCGACGCCCCGGCCGACCTGCCCGAGGGCCTCGCGCCCGCCTCCGGGCCCCGCGCGCCGCTCCGTCGGCGCCTGGACACCAGCCCCGTCGCCTCCGTGAAGCTGGCCTCCGGCTGCGACCGCCGCTGCACCTTCTGCGCCATCCCCTCCTTCCGCGGCTCCTTCGTCTCGCGCCGCCCCTCGGACGTGCTGAACGAGACGCGCTGGCTCGCCGAGCAGGGCGTGAAGGAGATCATGCTGGTCTCCGAGAACAACACCTCCTACGGCAAGGACCTCGGCGACATCCGGCTCCTGGAGGGCCTGCTGCCCGAGCTGGCGGCCGTGGACGGCATCGAGCGCGTCCGCGTCAGCTACCTCCAGCCGGCCGAGATGCGCCCCGGTCTGATCGACGTCCTCACCTCCACCGAGAAGGTCGTCCCGTACTTCGACCTCTCCTTCCAGCACAGCGCCCCCGACGTGCTGCGGTCCATGCGCCGCTTCGGCGACACCGACCGCTTCCTGGAGCTCCTGGAGACCATCCGCTCCAAGGCCCCCACGGCCGGTGCCCGCTCCAACTTCATCGTCGGCTTCCCCGGCGAGACCGAGGCGGACTTCGCCGAGCTGGAACGCTTCATCACCCACGCGCGCCTCGACGCCATCGGCGTCTTCGGCTACTCCGACGAGGACGGCACGGAGGCCGCCACGTACGAGCACAAGCTCGACCAGGAGGTCGTCGACAAGCGGCTCGCCCACCTCTCCCGGCTCGCCGAGGAGCTCACCGCGCAGCGCGCGGAGGAGCGGATCGGAGAGACCCTGGAGGTACTCGTCGAGTCCCTGGACGAGGAGGACGGCTGGATCGGCCGCGCCGCCCACCAGGCCCCCGAGACCGACGGACAGGTGGTCCTCGTCACCGCCGACGGCACGGACCCCGACCTGGCCCCGGGCCGTATGGTCAGGGCGAAGGCCGTCGGGACGGAGGGCGTCGACCTGGTGGCCGAGTGTCTTTTCGAGGAGGCGGGCAGATGACCGGAGTCCCGGCATCCGCGACGGGCGGGACCGGTAGGCCGACGCCCCGCGGCAAGCTGGGCGCGGCGGCCGTCAACCAGGCCAGCCTGTGGAACATCGCGAACATCCTCACCATGATCCGGCTGGTGCTCGTGCCGGCCTTCGTGGTGCTGCTGCTCCAGGACGGCGGGCACGATCCCGCGTGGCGGGCCTGGGCCTGGGCGGCGTTCGCGGTGGCCATGATCACGGACGTCTTCGACGGGCACCTCGCCCGTACGTACAACCTGGTCACCGACTTCGGAAGATCGCCGACCCGATCGCCGACAAGGCGATCATGGCGGCCGGCCTGATCTCCCTGTCCGCGCTCGGGGACCTCCCCTGGTGGGTGACCGCGGTCATCCTGGCCCGGGAGCTGGGAATCACCCTGATGCGGTTCTGGGTCATCCGGCACGGGGTCATCCCCGCCAGCCGGGGCGGCAAGATGAAGACCCTGGCCCAGGGCACGGCCGTGGGCATGTACGTGCTCATGCTGACCGGGCCGCTGGCCACCCTCCGCTTCTGGGTGATGGCGGTCGCCGTCGTGCTGACGGTCCTCACCGCCCTCGACTACGTGCGGCAGGCCGTCGTGCTGCGGCGCCGGGGCCTCGCCGCCGAGCGGGCCGCCGCCGAGCGGTCGGAGGCGGCGGCACGATGACCGAGGCGGCCCGGGTGCTCGCGCTGCTCGCCGAGCGCGGTCAGACACTGGCCGTCGCGGAGTCGCTCACGGGCGGTCTGGTGGCCGCCGAGCTCACCGGCGTCCCCGGCGCCTCGGCGGCCTTCCGGGGTTCCGTCACCGCCTACGCCACCGCCCTCAAGCACGAGCTCCTCGGCGTCGACGGGAAGCTGCTCGCGGAGCGTGGCGCGGTGGATCCCGAGGTGGCGTCGCAGATGGCGGCCGGCGTACGGGCCCGGCTCGGCGCCGACTGGGGCATCGCGACGACCGGGGTCGCGGGCCCCGACCCGCAGGACGGACAGCCCGTCGGAACCGTCTACGTGGCGGTCGCGGGCCCGGACGGGACGGGCGGGGAGACGGCCCGGACGGGGGTCCCGACGGGCGCGGTGGCGGGGGCTCGCCTGGGGAAAGTGGTCCCGTTGAGGTTGAACGGCGATCGTGGGGAAATCCGTAGGAGAGCGTACGGATCGTGCTCGCACTGCTGCGCGAGGAACTCTCGGGAAATGTGCGGGCACAGGATACGGAACAGAACGGGGGAATTGATGTTTGCAGCCCTGAGTGAACACGACATCGCTCCCCGCACGGCCGCGGCGCGAGGCGGTACGGTGGGGCGTGAAGGATGCGGCTACGCGGTCCGAGGAGGAGCCACCGATGATTCTGCTCCGTCGCCTGCTGGGTGACGTGCTGCGTCGGCAGCGCCAGCGCCAGGGCCGTACTCTGCGCGAAGTCTCCTCGTCCGCCCGAGTCTCGCTCGGCTATCTCTCCGAGGTGGAGCGGGGGCAGAAGGAGGCATCCTCCGAGCTGCTCTCCGCGATCTGCGACGCGTTGGACGTACGGATGTCCGAGCTCATGCGCGAAGTGAGCGACGAGCTGTCGCTCGCCGAACTGGCCGAGTCGGCGGCAGCGAGCGAACAGGTGCCGGCACCGGTTCGTCCGATGCTCAATTCGGTGTCGGTGACGTCGGTGGCGGGTGTGCCCACCGAGCGGGTGACCATCAAGGCGCCCGCGGAAGCGGTCGACGTCGTCGCCGCCTGAACCGAAACCAGGGCGAAGCCCCGGTTCCGTGTCCCGCGAGGGGCACCGGCCGGGGCTTCGACCCTTCCAGGTTTTCTTTGGGCGGGTTTGTTTGAGATGCCGGGTCCCGGTGAGGCGTGCCATGGTGGGAGAACGTTCGACTGGTGGGAGATTCCGCATGTCTGTCGTGAAGAGCACGCTGTTCGAGACCGACCTCAAGACCGTCGGCGACGCGCTCCAGGGAGCCCTCGTCGACCTGGTCGACCTCTCCCTGGTGGCCAAGCAGGTGCACTGGAACGTCGTCGGACCGCGCTTCCGCTCCGTCCACCTCCAACTGGACGAGGTGGTCACCACGGCCCGGACGCACTCCGACACCGTGGCCGAGCGGGCCTCCGCCCTGGGCGTCAACCCGGACGGGCGAGCGTCGACCGTGGCGTCGTCGAGCGCGATCGGAACGGTGCCGGAAGGCTGGATCAAGGACGAGGACGCGGTGCAGATCCTCGTCGCCGCCCTCGGTGCCGTCACCACCCGGATGCGGGAGCGGATCGACGCGACCGGCGACCCGGACCCGGTCACCCAGGACATTCTGATCGCCCTGACGGGCGAGCTGGAGAAAGCACGCCTGGATGTTCCGGGCGGAGAGCGTCTGAGGAGCCGGGGCGTGCTGATACGTGCGGTGCGCGCCGGGGCGGGCCCCGGTGCGCCCTCCGCAGGGTGATCCTGTCGGTCTAGCGTCGACCGCAGGAGGCGGCCATGGTACGGCGACGGTTCCCGCCGGTGACGCTCGCGCTGATCGCGATCGGGCTGGTGGCCGGGGGACTCTGGTGGTGGGCGGTGCTGCGCCTGCTGGTCGTACCGGGCGAGGCCGGGCCGGTCGAGGGAGTGATGGCCGCGGGCGGCTGGGGACTGAGCCTGCTGCCCGTGCACGTGGCCGCCTCGTCGGGACCGCCGGGCTCACTCGTCCGGCGCATCGGCAGGACGCCGTGGCGCCGGAGGTGGGGCGCGGGCTCCGGCTCGGCGTGAGGGGTGTGACGGAGATGGGGGACCGTCGCGGTTGTGGGGCCGCGGTGGACGGACGGTCAGACTGACGGGCTCGTATCGGCTTCCCGCCGGTGCGGGCCCCGCTGGCATTCCGGGCACCAGTACGTGACCCGGTCCCCGAGCTCCGCCTTGTGGATCCGGGCGCCGCAGCGCAGACAGGGACGGCCCGCACGGCCGTAGACGTGGAGCGGGGTGCCGGGGCGGCGCACGGTGGTGATCCGCTGGTCCGGGTGGTCCTTGTTGAGGTCGAGCAGGCGGTGCGCGGTCGCCACCAGACGGGCCGGGACGTCCGGCTCCAGCTCGCCCACGGGGAGCCAGGGGGTGACGGCGGCGAGGAACGCCAGCTCCGACTTGTAGATGTTGCCGATGCCGGCCAGGTTGCGCTGGTCGAGGAGGGCCTCGCCGAGCGTCCTCGCCGGGTCGGACGTCAGCCGGCGCACGGCCTCCTCCGGGTCCCAGTCCGGACCGAGCAGGTCCGGGCCGAGGTAGCCCACGATCCGGGACTCCTCGTCGGTGCGGACGAGCTCCAGGATCGGAAGCCGGTAGCCGTACGCGGTGGACTCGGCGTTTCCCAGGACGGCCCGGATCTGGTGGTCGGGGCCGCCACGGGGCCGCTCCCCGGTGGCGTACACCCGCCAGGCGCCGTCCATCCGCAGGTGGGAGTGGAGGGTGAGCCCGCCCTCGATCCGGGCGAGCAGGTGCTTGCCGCGCGGGGTGACGTCGAGGAGCGTGCGGCCGGTGAGGTCGGCGGTCGCGAACCGCGGCACCCGGAGGTCCGAACGGGTGATCACCCGCCCGGCGAGCGCGGCGTGCAGGCGGCGGGCCACCTGCCAGACGGTGTCTCCCTCGGGCACGGTCCTCCTCGGGTCGCGGTCTCTCGGGCGCGGATCACGATCGTGTGGGTGTGGGTGTGGGTGTGGTGTGCGGACGTGGGTGCGGGGTGCCCGGACGGCTGGGCTCCTTTCGGACTTCTTCCCGGTTGCGCGCCGGCTAGGCGCGCAGCCGCAGGCCTCTGGGGGTGGCCAGGAAGCCCGCCGCCTCCAGGGGCGGGCCAGCGGGGAGGTCAGGGCCGCGACGCCGTTGAGCCGCTCCACCGTGACCGTGCCCAGGGAACCCGCACGGGCGGAAGCCGCCAGGGCCTCGGCCGCCGCCGTCAGGGCGGGGTCGTCCGGATCGGTCGGCCAGGACAGGAGCGTCTTGCCGCCGCGCTCCATGTAGAGCGTCAGCTCGCCGTCGACCAGGACGACCATCGCGCCCGCCTTCCGCCCCGGTTTGTGCCCGGCGCCGGTCGGCGGCTCGGGCCAGGACAGGGCCGCCCCGTACGCGTTCGCCGGGTCGGCCGCCGCGAGGACCAGGGCGCGCGGACCGGCCGCCGCCTCGACGCCCCGGTCGCGCGCGGTCGCCGCGGCCCGCAGCCGGTCCACCGCGCCGTCCATCGCGAACTGGGCCGCGCCGAGCCCCTCCACGACGTAGCCCCTGCGGGTCTGGCCGCTGTCCTCGAAGGCGGCCAGGATCCGGTACACGGCCGAGAAGCCGCCCTCCACGCCCTCGGCGGCCACCGCGCCCCGGGTGACCACGCCGTGCCGGTCCAGGAGGGTGCGGGCCAGGGCGTGCGCCCGGTGCGTCGGCTCCGGTTCGGGCGGGGCAGCAGCGCCCAGCGGCCGGAGACCGTGGGCGGGCCCGTGCGGGACACCGGCCGGGCGGACGCGGTCAAGGTGCCGTACCGGCCGCGGGGGACCGTGCGGCGCGCGCGGTGCGCGGTGGAGCCGGCGGTGCGGCCCGAGCCGAGCAGGGCGCGCAGCGGGGCGAGCGTGTCGTTGGTGAGCCGGCCCGACCAGGCCAGGTCCCAGAGGGCGTCGGCGAGCTGGGGGTCGGTGGCGTCCGGGTGGGTGGTCGCCCGGATCTGGTCGGCGATCTGACGGAAGAACAGGCCGTACCCGCCGGAGAGGGCGGTCAGCACCGACTCGTGCAGCGCGGACAGCTCCAGCGGGTGCGGCGGCGGGAGAAGCAGCGGGGCCGCGTCCGCGAGGTACAGGGAGACCCAGCCGTCCTTGCCGGGCAGTGAGCCCGCGCCCGCCCACACCACCTCGCCGGTGGTCGTCAGCTCGTCCAGCATCGCCGGGGAGTAGTCCCGGACCCGGGACGGCAGGACCAGCTTCTCCAGGGCCGAGGCCGGGACGGGGGCGCCCTGGAGCTGCTCGACCGCCCGGGCCAGGCCGTCGATGCCGCGCAGGCCGTGGCTCCCCAGGTGCTGCCACTGCGGCGGGAAGGAGGCGAGGGCCGCCGGGGCACCGGCTCCAGCTCGTGGCGCAGGGCGGCGAGGGAGCGTCGGCGCAGCCGGCGCAGGACGGTGGCGTCGCACCACTCCTGGCCGATGCCGGACGGGTGGAACTCGCCCTGGACGACCCGGCCGGACGCGGCGAGCCGCTGGAGGGCGCCGTCGGTGACGGCCGTGCCCAGACCGAAGCGCTCGCCCGCCCGGGAGGAGGTGAACGGGCCGTGCGTGCGCGCGTACCGGGCGAGGAGGTCGCCCAGCGGGTCCTTGACCGGCTCGGTGAAGGCCTCGGGGACGCCGACCGGCAGGGCCGTGCCCAGGGCGTCCCGGAGACGGCCCGCGTCCTCGATCGCCGCCCAGTGCTCCCGGCCCCGATCCGCACCCGGATCGCGCGCCGCGCCGCCTCCAGCTCGCCCGCCCAGTCCGCCTCGGCACCCCGCTCGGCCAGCTCGGCACCGGTGAGCGGGCCCAGGACCCGCAGCAGATCGGCGACGCCCTCCACGTCCTTGGTCCGCCGGTCCTCCGTCAGCCACTGGAGCTCCCGCTCCAGCTCCGTCAGGACGTCCGCGTCGAGCAGCTCGCGCAGCTCCGCCTGGCCGAGCAGCTCCGCGAGCAGCCGGGAGTCCAGGGAGAGCGCGGCGGCCCGCCGCCGCCCCGCGAGCGGCGAGTCCCCCTCGTACAGGAACTGCGCCACGTAGCCGAAGAGCAGCGAGCGGGCGAAGGGGACGGCTCGGGGTGGTGACCTCGACGAGACGGACCCGGCGGGCCTCGATGTCGCCCATCAGCTCCGTCAGGCCGGGCAGGTCGAAGACGTCCTGGAGGCACTCGCGGACGGCCTCCAGGACGATCGGGAACGAGCCGAACTCGCTCGCCACCTGGAGGAGCTGGGCCGCGCGCTGCCGCTGCTGCCACAGCGGGGTGCGCTTGCCCGGGTTCCGCTTCGGCAGCAGCAGGGCGCGGGCGGCGCACTCGGAACCGGGAGGCGAACAGCGCGGAGCCGCCCACCTGGTCGGTGACGACCTGACCGATCTCGCCCTTGTCGAAGAGGGCGTCGGCCGCGCCGACGGGCGCCTTGTCCGCGTCGTACGCGGTGTCCGCGTGACGGCCCGGATCGACCGGCTCGTGGTCGAGGAGGTCCAGGCCCATGTCCAGGCCCATCAGGTCGGCGTCCGGCAGGCGCAGCACGATGCCGTCGTCCGCGTGCATCACCTGCGCGTCCATGCCGTACCGCTCGGTGAGCCGGGCGCCGAGCGCCAACGCCCACGGGGCGTGCACCTGCGCCCCGAACGGGGAGTGGATGACGACCCGCCAGTCCCCGAGCTCGTCCCGGAAGCGCTCGACCAGGATCGTCCGGTCGTCCGGCACGTGCCCGCAGGCCTCGCGCTGCTCCCTGAGGTACGCCAGGACGTTCTCCGCGGCCCACGCGTCGAGCCCGGCGGCGAGCAGCCGCAGCCGCGCGTCCTCGTACCCGAGGGCGCCGATCTCGCGGAGGAACGCGCCCACCGCCCGGCCCAGTTCGAGCGGGCGGCCCAGTTGGTCGCCCTTCCAGAACGGCAGCCGGCCCGGCGCGCCGGGCGCGGGGTGACCAGGACCCGGTCCCGGGTGATGTCCTCGATCCGCCACGAGGTGGTGCCGAGCGTGAACACGTCGCCCACGCGCGACTCGTACACCATCTCCTCGTCGAGCTCCCCGACCCGGCCCCGCCCTTCTTGGGGTCGGAGCCCGCCAGAACACGCCGAACAGGCCCCGGTCGGGGATCGTGCCGCCCGAGGTGACGGCGAGCCGCTGCGCGCCCGGCCGCCCGTGACCGTCCCGGTCACCCGGTCCCAGACCACGCGCGGGCGCAGCTCGGCGAAGGCGTCCGAAGGGTACCGCCCCGCCAGCATGTCGAGGACGCCGGTGAACGCCGACTCGGGCAGCGAGGCGAACGGCGCCGCCCTGCGCACCACCGCGAGCAGGTCGTCCACCTGCCAGGTGTCGAGCGCGACCATCGCGACCAACTGCTGCGCGAGCACGTCCAGCGGATTGGCGGGGATCCGCAGGGACTCGATGGCCCCCGAGCGCATCCGCTCGGTGACCACGGCCGCCTGCACCAGGTCGCCCCGGTACTTGGGGAAGACCACGCCCGTGGAGACCGCGCCGACCTGGTGGCCGGCGCGGCCCACCCGCTGGAGCCCGGAGGCCACCGAGGGCGGCGACTCGACCTGCACGACCAGGTCCACCGCGCCCATGTCGATGCCCAGCTCCAGACTGGAGGTGGCCACCACGGCGGGCAGCCGGCCCGCCTTCAGGTCCTCCTCGACCTGGGCGCGCTGCTCCTTCGACACCGAACCGTGGTGGGCCCGGGCGAGCAGCGGCGGGGCGCCCTGCGCCGCCCCGACTGGGCCATGACCTCGGCCGGGGAGCCCCCTCGGGCAGGGGCTCGCCGGTCGCCCGCTCGTACGCGATCTCGTTGAGCCGGTTGCACAGGCGCTCGGCCAGACGGCGGGAGTTGGCGAAGACGATCGTGGAGCGGTGGGACTGCACGAGGTCGGCGATCCGCTCCTCGACGTGCGGCCAGATCGACGGCCTGTCACCGCCCTCCTTGCCCTCCGACGCCGGGGAGCCGCCCAACTCGCCCATGCCCTCGACGGGGACGACGACGGAGAGGTCGAACTCCTTGCCCGACGGCGGCTGCACGATCTCCACGGCACGCCCCGGCGACAGGTAGCGGGCCACCTCGTCGACCGGCCGGACCGTGGCCGACAGGCCGATCCGGCGCGCGGGCCGGGGAGCAGTTCGTCGAGCCGCTCCAGGAGAGCGCCAGGTGCGCGCCCCGCTTCGTGCCCGCGACCGCGTGGACCTCGTCCAGGATGACCGTCTCCACGCCCGCGAGGGCCTCGCGGGCGGCGGAGGTCAGCATCAGGAACAGCGACTCGGGGGTGGTGATCAGGATGTCCGGCGGCTTGGTCGCGAGCGTGCGGCGCTCGGCGGGCGGGGTGTCGCCGGAGCGGATCCCGACCCGGATGTCCGGCTCGGGCAGCCCGAGCCGCACCGACTCTGGCGGATGCCGGTCAGCGGGGAGCGCAGGTTCCGCTCGACGTCCACCGCGAGGGCCTTCAGCGGGGACACGTACAGCACGCGGCAGCGCTTGCGCGCCTCCGACGGCGGGGGTACGGCCGCCAGCCGGTCCAGGGAGGCGAGGAAGGCCGCCAGCGTCTTGCCCGAACCGGTCGGGGCGACGACCAGCACGTCGGAGCCCGCCCCGATGGCGGTCCAGGCGCCCTCCTGTGCCGCCGTGGGCGCGGTGAAGGCCCCGGTGAACCAACCACGGGTCGCGGGGAGAACGAGTCGAGCGCGGACCTGACCATGCCCCCATCGTGCACCCGGGCACTGACAACCGCCGGGACCTGTGGAAAACCGCCCCCGCAGCGCGGCGGCCCGTCCCCCTTCCGGGTGGGCGCGCCCGGGAGGGGACGGGCCGAGCCCGGTGCGGCGGCCTTCCGTGGGGGCCCGCGGCCCCGGTGCGGCGGCCTTCCGTGGGGGCCGGCGGCCCCGGTGCGGACCGGAGCGCGGTCCCGTTCGGCCCTGGCGCAGAATGGAGGCATGGCGAGCGGGGAACGGGCACGGTACTGGCAGTACCCCGAGCTGCCCGGGGTCGACCTGCTGCACGCCCACTACGTCCGCAAGGCCTTCTCCCGCCACACCCACGAGACCTTCGTCTTCGCCGCGATCACCGAGGGCGTCGAGGCCTTCCACCACCACGACGAGCTGGTCCGCGCCGGGCCCGGACAGATCGCCCTGGTCAACCCCGACACCCCGCACACCGGGCACGCCGGGGTCCCCGAGGGTGGACCTACCGGACGATCTACCCCGACGCGGAGATCGTCCGGTCGATCGCCGCCGACACCCTCGCCCTGCGCGGCTCGGTCGGTTTCACCTCGCCCGTCATCGACGACCCGTACGCCGCGCGGCTCGTCGTCGGCGTCCACCGGGCCGCCGAGGAGGGCAACGCGCTCGCCGCCGACAGCCTGCTCCGGCTCGTCACTGTCGGGCCTCGCTCAGTGCTTCAGCGTCTCGGTCAAAACTTCAGCGGATTGTTCAGCATCTCGCCTATTGCTTCAGTGGCTCTCGAGTGGGGCGTCAGCCGGTCTCGGTGGTGGAAGCCGTACGCGGGCGTGTCTTGCACGACTCGGCGGTCGACCAGGTGTTTGAGGAGGGCGGGAAGGGCGTAGCGCCGCATGCGCCACGGCATGGACAGGGGCTCGTACGCCATCCACTTCGGCGTTCGTGTGACGAGTTCCGTGTAAGCGAGGTCGGCGAACAGCGCCGTGGCTTCGCGGCGGTTCTTTCCTCTGCAGAATCGGTCCGCCAGGCTGATCGCGCCGGCCATCAGCAGAGGGTGGGCAGCGTCCCCGGACCCGGGGCCGTAGAACTTGGTGAGCTCGTCGGCTGTGTCGAACGGATTGGCTGCCGCCGTGGCGATAGCAGGGTCCGCGTCGGTGAACATTTCCGGTGTGCGGAGCCGTAGGGCCAGGTAGACCGTTACGGGGAACACGAAAGGGGCTGGGCCGAAGGCCCGTTGGACGGTCGAGGAGCGTCGCCCAGGCCGTGGTCGATCCAAGCCTGGAGCTCGATGAGCCGCCTATCAGTGACCGGGATGACGGGGACATCGGTGAGGGGTGTCCGCAGCGCCGCGCGACGTTCTTGGGGTCGATCGGAGTGGGGCAGACCAGGCGTCTGGTGGGGAGGCCGATGCCGGAGTCCTGGGGGCTTTTGCACTGCAGGCAGCGGAAGGCGAGGAAGACCTTGTGGGTGGTGCAGGCGTACGACCAGGCCATCTTCCATCGCAGCATCCAGCGGCCGCCGTTGTCCCCGATGCAGAGCGGGCACCAGCGTGAGTGGTTGTGCAGGACGAACTCTTGGCGCATGAACTCGCGGAGGTCGTCGCTCCACCACTCCTCAAGGGAGGGTGCGGGAAAGCCGCTGTCGAAATAGCGCTCGATCAGCAGTGAGGCGAGGGCATGCTCAGCGACGCCTGTGGCGATGCTGATCTGGGCGAGGTCGGTGCTGGAGGTGGGCCTCCAGGCGGCGGCGTAGGGCACTTTCCGTAGCCGCCAGTACTTCACGAGGAGGGTGCTGCGCGGGCAGAGGTTGTCGCGGGCGACGGCGTCCATCCAGCTGCCGAACGATTCTCCGGGGGCGGGCAGGGGGACCAGGGCCATGCGCCGAGGCGGCCCGATGCCCATCAGCGCCTGCCCGGGGCCCGGCCGCCGGTCGAGAGGGCTGAGTAGTAGCGGTCTCGCTGGCTGAGGGGCGGCACGAAGCCGGGCCCGGAGTAGTCGAGTATGTCCATGACGGACTTGATCCTCTCGGTGGTGTCGCGGGTGGCCAGGGCAAGGGGACCTGAGTTCCAGGCTTGGCGCAGAACGTAGATCGCAGGCGAGTGTGGGTTGCGGGACAGGTCTGCCAGGGCGTCGGCCGCCGTGAGGGGGTTGACGGCGAAGACGATGCGGGCGGCGGTGCGGATCACTGCGGCCATGACCAGAACAGGCGGGGAGCGACGGTCCACCGCCTTAAGCCTGCGGCCGGACCGGCGGCTGGCCGCCGTGAGATCGCGATCGGCCCGGTGGTCGTGGGTGTGGCAGAACGCGGCGAACGCCTCGCGCACGACGAGGTCGGCGCCGACGAGATGCTCCGGTGTGGCGGTGTAGAGGGCCAGGCACGCCATCGCCCACAGGTCTTGGAAGACGCCGAAAGCAGCGCCACACTGCGCGGCGGGGCTGTGAAGAGCGTCCCAGAGCCGTTGCTGGAGTTCGAAGAGCTCGGCATCGACCACAGGGACGCGGGGCAGCCCGTGCAGCGGGCACCGCATCGGCGCCGACGCGTCCCGTCCGTCGGCGGCCTGTTGCGGCAGCGTCCGCGGACCGGGTCGGTGCCATGGACGGTGAACCGTCGACCGCAGTCGGGACAGGAGTCGATGAGGTAGCAGCGGTGGGCGGGGCAGGCGAAGACCCAGGGTAGCTGCCAGGTCAGCAGCCATCGCCCGCCGGATTCATCCACGCATGCCGGGCACAATCGCAGCACGTCCGGGTCGGCCCACCGGCCCAGCACCGAGGCCCGTGTCGTCTCCGCCGCCCATTCCGGGCCGATCGGGTGGAGCGCCGTACCGCGGAAGCGGTGCCAGGTCATATCCGCCACCTGCTGCTCGGAGAGAGCAGCCACGGCCCGCATCCTGTGGACCATCGCCGGATGGGGGTAGTACGGGGCCCGCCCGGTCCGTAGCGCGTTGACCGGTTCGCCGTCGGCGAGGACACCGGTGATCTGGGCGGTCCGGCCGCGGGTGAGGCCGCCGTACTCGACGGCCATGGCGTTCAGCCAGCTCAGCAGGGCCTCTCCGGGCAGCGGTGGGGAAACCAGCGCGAGACGGCGGGGCAGTCCCAGGTTCTGATGGAGCACGGGCCGACTATGCGTTGACCGAGTGGCCGGAGTTGTCGGGCAGCAGCTCGTGCACGGAGACGCCGAGTCCGTCGGCGATGGCGTACAGGCGGTCCACCGAGACGCTGTGCCGGGCGCTTTCCACCTCCGCGTAGAAGGAGCGGTCCAGACCGGCCGCCTTGGCGGCGGCCGTCTGTGTCAGCCCTGCCCGCTCGCGCACTTCACGAACGCGGCGGCCGAAGGCTATGCGGCGCTCGGCGGCAAGGTCACTGGTAGTCGGCACAGGAAAACGGTAGTGCATCCACGTGCAGGGTATATCCTACACGCCGACCTGGGGAGGTCGTTGAGCTGCGCTTTCGTGGGGGTGGGGTTTGTTCGGGGACGAGTCCCTGCCATTGCTGGCACCCGCTCCGGCTGCTCCGGCCGACCAGCCGGGCTTGCAGATCACAGGTGGTGGGCTGCGGGCTCTGTCCGGCGTGGGGCCGCGGAGGATGGCCCTGGTGGTAATGCCGGAGGCGGGCGAGGCGCTCGCCTCCTGGGTGGACCGGCTGGCCGCTGACCACATGGTTCCGCCCGGTGCGATCGGCCGGCTGCTGGGCCTGCAAGCCCGCACCTCCAGGAAGGTCGGGTTCCACCCGGTTTTCTACGGCCTCGTTCCCACACCGACGACGCTGGCCCACATCGTGCAGGCGACCGGCATCAATCCCGACCGGATCACGGCCATGCATTTGTCCCGGTATTCAGGGACGGCCCTGGACCTGAGCGGTATCGACACCGCAGACGAGCGGACGGTGAACGTCATCGCACGACACGGATGGGTCATGCTCTCTGGCTCCCGTGCTTGCCCACCGTGCCTGGCGGAGAGCGGCGGGGTGTGGCAACTGGCCTGGCGGCTCGGCGCGGTTGCTGTTTGCCCGGTGCACCGGGTGCGACTGGTGGAAGTGTGTCCACGGTGCGGCATTCGGCTGCGCCAGAGAGCGGGGCCGGATATGCGGCCTGTCCACGCGTTACCGGACCGACCCCGTTCTGTGCGGCAACTCCCATGCGGGCACGCGGTGCCCGCAGGACATCCGCGATCTTCCGGTGGAGCCTGTCACGCCGGCGCTTGCCGCCTGGCAGAGCCGCATCCTTCACGTCGCGGAAGGAGGCGCCGCCCGTATCGGCGGCGAGGCGGTCGGCGGATGGGAATGGTTCACCGCCTTGTCCTCCCTGGCCGCAGTGATCCGCTTCGCCGCGCCACGGTGCCCGGCCGTGGACGCGCTGCCTGTGCCGGAGTCCGCCCGCAGGAGCTGGCCACCGCCGCGATCAAGCGATCGGCGGGCGGCTTCGCGGCCGCGCTTCGAACCATGCCTCCGAGCGTGGATCTGACCCTGGCGGTACTGGCCGCCGCAGAGCCGGTCTTGTCCGCTCCTGGCCCTGACGCGCTGCGGTCGAGCCTGGAACTGTGGGCGAAGGCGGCTGTAGCCCGCCGCCGTGAGGTCAAGCACAACCCCTGCGGGGCTTGCCGTGGCCGGGCGCGCTGGCCCAGGCATACGAACAGGCGATCGGCCCCTGTCCAGGGTCGCGGGAGTGGCCCGTACAGCGGCGCCTCCCGTCACACTGCGCTTTCACCGGATCCCGCATCTGCTCGACGAGGACGACTACGCCAGCCTCATCGCCGCGCATCTGCCGGGTGTCGCGCCGGTCAACGGCCGTCGCCTGGCCGCTCTGGCCTTGGCCCGTCTGGCCGGAGCCGACAGCTGGCCGGCCGCGGCCCGCGCCCTTGAGATGCACGCCGGCCGGGCGGACCGGGTCTCGGACGTCATGGTGCGGTGCATCAGCGACGCTGACGCCTTTTGGCAGGCAATTGCCGAGGCCGGGCGGCGGCTGGAGAACCGCGAGCCGGTCGATTACGCCCGCCGTCGCCGTGTCCTGGCCGATCTCGACGAAATCCCACGCACCGTGCTGCTCGACGCCTACCGGTCGCTCGGCCTCCCCGTCACCACCCGGCGCCGCCGCAACTCGGCGATCTGGCTGTGGACGCACTTCACCGGCGGTGACGCCCGTGAAGCCCCGCGTACACGGCTGACGAGCACGCGAACGGCGCATCAGTGACCGACAGTTGGCGCCGCTTCCTCCTCCGCATCCCGCCGTCCGTCGCCGACGCCCTGATCGCGTACGGCACGGACCTCCTCGCCAGCACCCCCACCAAGGAGCCGAACGGTGAGTCCTGCGCCCAGACGCATGCGCACACTCCGTCGTATCCCCACGCAGACCGCGCGGCCACGGCTGACCGTCACCAGCCTCGATCCCGAAATCGACCTGCCCGTCACCCGCACCCTTGAACAGGCGGCCGAGGTCGCGTTCGAGAACTGCCCGCCGATCCGGCGCATCCCTCACTACATCGGGCAGAAGCACACACCGGGCTGGTTCTGGTCCGCCACCACCGGCACCCTGCTGGGCTACGAGAGCTACCTGGAGTCGCAGTGGCTGACGCTGTACGACTTCGACCCCACCATCACCGGGATCTCCACCCAGTCCTGATCCTCGACGGCGTCGGTGTGGGGGAGGTGTGGGAGCACACCCCGGACATCTTCTGCCGCCGCACTGGCGGCACCGCGCTGCTGGTGGACGTCAAGAACCCGCGCCTCCTGGACCACCCCGACATCCTCCTGCAAGCCGAGCGCACCCGCGCGGCATGCGAGAACTCGGCTGGGACTACCGCATGGTCGGCGCCGTCGATGCCCAGCGCTTCGCCAACATCTCCTGGCTCGCCGGCTACCGCCGTCCCCTGTACGCCGGGGCCGATCTCGCCGACCGGCTGATCGCACTCGCTCGTCGTCCGGTCGCCATCGAGCTTCTGCTCAGTTTCATGGACGAACCCGAGCTGGCCTTCCCGTGCTGTGCCACCTGCTGTGGCACCACCGCCTGATCTGCAACCTCGACAAGCCCCTGCGGGCTCTCCACCACCGTGACCGCTGCGAAGGATCCTTCATGACCACCGCCCCTCGGCCCACTGCCGCCATCCGCCTGAAACTGGGCGACTGGATCGAGTGGGAGGACGAACGCCACCAGGTCATCGGCTTCCTCGACACCGCCGTACGCCTGCGCTCCCAGGGCGGCTCCTTCCAGGTCATCGTCACCGCCGAACTTCTCGCCGACCCCACGTTCCGCACGGCGGACGCCGTCGATGCCCTGAGGTCCCCACGCGGGACAACGAGCTGACTCTCAGCCCCGGCGCGCTGCTGGACGGCCTGCCGGCCGCGGAGATCGACCGTGTCACCGAGCTGGAGGCCCATCTGCTGGAAGCCACCACCGGCTACCGGTCCCTGGCCGCCCAGGCAGAGGCACCGCCGCCCCGCGCCCCGAGTACGACCCCGATCTCCCGCTCCGGCAGCGCATGGCGGCAAAGGCCAAGGAGCTCGGCATGACCGATCGGCGGCTGTGGGACGTCCTCGGCGCCTGGCGCGCCGAAGGACTATGGGCCCTGGTCGACAAACGCAAGCACAAGCAGTCCAACCCGCTCGCCGGCGTCGACGCGAGGATCATCGAAGCGATCCTCGACCAGCACACCGCCGAGATCGACGACTCCACCGGCAGCCTCGACCGCTTCCACCGCCGCGTCCAGAACCGCCTGGACGCCAAACACGGCGAGAAAACCGTGCAGCTGCCTTCCCGGGCCACCTTCCACCGCTACACCCAGCTGCTGCTCGGGGCCGGCACACCTTCGGGGCCTCCACCACCCGCCGCACCACCGCCCAGCAGCCCGACCGGCTCTTCGGTCACCTGGTGGCCCACCGGCCCGGCGAGATCGTCCTGATGGACTCCACACCGCTTGACATCCGCGCCTGGGACCCGGCCACCGACACCACCCACCGCGTCGAGCTCACCGTCGCCCTCGACCTGGCCACCCGCTCGCTGCTGTCCTGGCGCATCACTCCCGAGTCCACCAACGCCCTCGATGTAGGCCTGCTGCTGATCGACGCCATGACCCCCGAGCCGATGCGGCCCGGCTGGGGCGACCGGCTCCGCTACGACATGGCCCGCATCCCGCTGCCCCGCAAACTGGACTACCACCAGCGGCTCGCCGCCGGAGCCGCCCGCCCCGTGGTCTTCCCGAGACCCTGATCATCGACCACGGCAAGCAGTTCGACTCCGACGTCGTGCACCGCGCCTGCACCCGCCTCGGCATCAACCTGCAGCTGGGCCGCAAGGGCAAGCCCACCGACAAACCCCACGTCGAGGCCGTCTTCGGCACGATCAACGAACAGTTCAGCAAGCATGTGGCCGGCTACAAGGGCAACAACGTCGTCCAGCGCGGCAAGAACGTCGAAGAGGCCGCCCGCTGGCCGATCCCCGACCTGGAAGACTTCTTCGCCGAATACGTCGTCTCCGTCTACCAGCGCCGCCACCACGACGGCCTGGTCATGCCCGGCTTCCCCGACCTGCGGCTGTCCCCGAACGAGGCGTACGCGCTCTCGGTCGCCCGCAGCGGATACGTCGCCTGCCCCACGGACCCCGCGCTCTACTACGAGCTGCTGCCCATCCAGTGGCGCACGATCCAGCCCTACGGCATCGAATACCAGTACCTCACCTACGACGCGGACATCCTCTACCGCTACCGCAAGTCCACCTCCCCTACCCGGGCGGCAAGTGGCCCGTCCGCGTCGACCCCGCAACGTCCTCCACGCCTACTTCCAGGACCCCGCCGACGGCACCTGGCACGTACTGCGCTGGACCCACGCAGGCGATGACCAGGTGCCGTTCACCGACGTCACCCTGCGCGAGGCCATCCGCCTGGTCACCGTCCGCGGCGGCAACCCGGACAACCAGGACGAGGTCGCGGCCACACTGCGCGAACTGCAGAACCGCACCGACGCCCCCGAGTCCTGGACCACCACCGACCGCCGCAGACGAGCCCGGGACGCCGAGCGCGCCCGCACCGTCGCCCGCGACCAGCACCGCGCCGCCCAGACCGCACAGGAGACCTCCCGCCTCGCGGCCATCCCACCGCTCAAAGCCGTCCCCGACCCCGACGAGGACGGCGACAACAAGCCTGTAAGCCGCCGATTCGACCTCGGCGACCTGACAACCCTTCCTGTCTGGTCCCCGGCAACGACACGCAGGAAGGGTGACCGTGATCCACCCCGGATTCTCCGAACCGCGTACCAAAGAGGAGTGGTGGGCCTACCTGGCCGCCCTCGCGCACATGCCAGGCCGCCCCGTGCTGCCGACCTGGAGCGCGTACCAGGCGATGAGCGAAGACGAGCGGGCCGCCTTCAACGAGGCCAGAGACGACTACCACTCAGCCTTCGTCATCCTGCGCACCCCGCCGATGGACCGCATCCACCAGCAGATCACCAAGAAACTCAAGCTCAACAAGGACGCCCCGGCCGGAGCCCGCCCGGCATCGTCATCGACGGTCTACCCACCGTCGGCAAGTCCACCCTCGTCAAGACCTTCGCGGCCGACTTCGAGATGGGGCTGCGCCGTAAGCACCCCGAGCGCTTCGGCCGAGCCGGCGACGACTACATCCCGGTCGTCTACATCAGCGTCCCGGCCGGAGCCACCCCAAGATGCTCTCCGCCGCCATCGCCGAGTACATGAACCTCGAACTACCCCGCGCCGCGACCAGCACCGACATCACCAAGCTGGTACTCGAGGCGCTGCGTCGATACGGCACACAACTCGTCATTATCGACGACATTCACTTTCTCGACGTCTCCGTCAAGGACGGCCGCCTGGCCAACGACCACCTGAAGCACCTCGCCAACTTCTGCGCCGCCACCTTCGTCTACACCGGTGTCGAGGTCCTCAACTCCGGCCTCTTCCTCGAAGGCGGGCACAAGGAGCGCGCCACGCAGACCGCCGGTCGCTTCACCCACTTCGAACTGCGCCGCTTCGGCATCGACACCCTCGCCGCCGCCCGCGAGTGGGCAACCGTCGTCAAGTCCATGGAGGAGGCTCTCGGCCTGTTCAAGCACAAGCCCGGAACGCTCGACTGGGAATACCTCCATGACCGGACGGGCGGCAGCATCAACAGCCTCTCGATCCTCATCAGGGAGGCCGCCCTCGACGCGGTGGCCACCGGCAGCGAGCGCATCACCAAGAAGATCATGAACGAGATCGTGTTGCCCCGTGCCAGCGAAGAGTCCTACCGCAACAAGCGAAGGCGCCGCCGGACGGCGCCCACCGACCGGCAGGCGAGGCCGAAGCCAGCTGACGCCGAAGCCGCTTCGATCCGCGACGAGCGCGAAGCCCCAGCCGACTCAGGTGCTCCGGCGAAACAAGCGCTGCAGCAAGGAGGGCGAGTCCTCGCGTGGGGCGGGCACCACAGGGGCTGGACGCGGTAGGAGGCCCTGTGCCGGGGGTGCGGCCGGGGCCTCGGCGGGGAGGGAGTGGACAGGGCGATGCCGCGCTCGACGGCGATCCTTGCCACGATCTCCCCGCATCGGCAGAGACAGGGGTCGGCCGAAGCAGGTCGCGCTCCGCGGCGAGTGTCGCCGCGGCGATGTCCGGGCGCTTCTCCGCGCTGGGCGGCCGCCTGATGGCGATTCCGGCGTCCGTGAGGATGCTCAGATCCAGCTTCCACGAGACTTGCGAGCGGCGCCGCCACGTCGCGAAGGCGGCATCGACGTGGCGGCGGGCTGTGATCCCGTCCATCTTGGTGACCTTGGTCGGGTGAGCGAAGGCTTTTGACTCCAGGCCGCGGACCTGGGCATATCCATAGTGGGTGACGGTATGGCAGTCGGTGCACAAGCAGATCAGCCGCTTCAAGCGCTGGACGCGAGCCACATCGTCGTACACCCACCGCTCGTGGGCCTCCAGCCATCGCTGGGCCGTCCGGTCCTCGCCGGCACCCGGCAAGGACTGCGATGGCCAGCGACTGCCAGACGACGACCCGTCGGATGACACGGGGGCGATGCCGAGACGGTGCAGACGCACGAGATCGGGCCGCAGTTCAGCCGCTGAAGAGGTGACGACGATGCCGAGTGTGGCTGCCAGCGCGGCGAGGGCGAGACCGAGCAAGGTGTACCAGAGGGTGGGCGTCGGCCCTTCGGGGCCGCGTTCGATCCGCACCTCGGACATGGGATGGTCACGGGCTCCAGCGCCTTGGCCAGCTTTCCGTCCAGCTCCGCCAGGGGCGCCTGATCGCCGGTGGTCGCAATGACGGAGTAGTCCACGGGCAATCCGCCCCATGCGCGCACGGCCGAAGCACTCACGTAGGCCACGGCGCGGCTGCGCGTGGTGTCGTCCACGGGCTCTTCCACAAGGACGCCGGCAGCCTTGCGGCTGGTGTCGTGCTTCTCGCCTCCGCTGGGAACGGCGAGCGTGACCCGGTCTCCCGCAAGGTAGTCGGGGGAGGGAGCGAGCACACGGCCGCTCTGGAGGGCGGCACGCTCGCCGTCGGTCCACTGCCTGCCGGTCAGCGTCTCGAACGTCTGCGCGTCATTGACGATCTCGATGGGCTGCAGCCGGCCTTCGGAGCCGCTACCGGGTCGCGGCGCGACACTCCAGCCTTCGGCAACGGCCGGAGCGTTGGCCTTTGCCAGAGCCCGCTGGTCCGTGACGGTCGTACCCCGGACGATCGAAGTGCCCTTGGGTAGTACGGCGGATAGCGCCTCTTCCACATCCTGGGGGCGTTCCGCGTACAGAAGCGCTTCGACCTGCCCGACGTGTCGGCTGCCGACGTAGGTCGCGCGCTCCTGGGCGGCGATGCTGGAGAGCGTTCGAGGACGCCCACCGCGACCGCGATGGAGACCGTGCCGACCGCGACAGCGGACACCGGCCGGCGCGGGTCTCGGGCGAATGCCCTCAAAGCGATGCGTCCGCTGAACGATCGGGCACCGAGGTGTGCGAGGAGTCGCAGCACTCGCGGTGCCTGTGTCAGTGCGGCAGCGGACAAGACCGCGACTCCGGCAACGGCACACCATGCGGCGAGATCGCCGCTGAGAACAGTGGAGGCGAGTGCGAGCAGAAGCGCGCCGAGTCCCGCGAGGACGGGGGCGGCCGTGGGCCGAGGTCTCGCTCGACGATGCCTGTGGCGATGCTGATCTGCGCGAGGCCGGTGCTGGAACTGGGCCTCCAGACGGCGGCGTAGGGCACGGTCCGTAGCTGCCAGTACTTCAAAGAAGGGTGCTGCGCCAGCACAGGTTGCCGCGGGGCGACGGCGTCCATCCAGCTGCCGAACGATTCTCCGGGGGCCGGTAGGGGGACGAGGGCCATCCGGCGAGGACGCTGGGGGTGTTGTGCAGGGCTGGGCATATCGGCCGCCACGTTACGCAGCTCCTGAAGCCGGACCGCATCCGTGAGATGCGGTCCCTTTGAAGCCTCAATTGCCATGCGTTACACGTCGCGACCCGTTTGGTGCCAGGGGTCTCGAACTCGACCAGGCTGTCGCCGAGCTTGCGTCATTTTGGAAGCCTCCGCGCCGAGCCCCGACGCTCGACGACGGGTGATCGGTGATTCAGCCGTCGCCCACAAGAGCGGGGCTGCGGCATCACAGGTGCCCGGCCTTCGTCCTGGACGAGGGTGGCGCCCGTCAGCGGGCGCTCCCATTACGTCCCCGGGCCTGGTCAGGGCGTGTAGTCGGGCCAGGGGATGTCGGTGGCCACTGCGACGGAGTAGTCCACGCCCGGCACGGAGAATCCGTATAGGCGTTGGACTTCGGCGTGGAACCAGTCGAGATCGGCCAGGTCGGCGATGGTGGCCGTAGTGGCGGCCTCCCAGCGTTCGGCGACGACCGCCTGAACGTCGTCGGTGAGTTCCCAGGTGTCCAGACGAATCCGGCCTTCGTCGTCCAGGCTGAGCGGGGTCGTGCCGGTGAGCTGGTCCCACAGGGCGGCCAGCTGGCGGATCGGCGGGACCAGGTTCTCTCCGAGGACACCACGCAGCAGGCCGGTGTACAGAGCGATGCCGGGGATGGCGGTAGAGGACTGGGTGACGGCAGCGCCATTGACGGAGGTTACGGCCCGCCCGCCCACCGTCTTGTCGAGCCGCTCGTTCAGGGTATGGGCAGTTGCTTCCAGGTGTGCCTTGGCCTCACCGATGGTGCCCCGCCGGTAGATCGCTTCCGTCAGCGGTGAGCCGATGTACGACAACGCGGCGGTGGTGAACCCGTCGGCGAGCAGGCCCCGGCCGTCGAGGTGGTCGATCCAGCGTTCCCAGTCCGCGCCGCCCATCACGGCCACGGTCTGCTCGATGTCGTCTCCCTCGGCCGGCCCGGTCTCGACCTCGCGGACCTCGGGATCGCCTTGGTCGTCGAAGACGAGAGTCTTGGTGCGGTTGGCCTGGCCGATCGGCTTGAGGACGGAGGCGTATGTGGTGCCGGTTTCGGGATGGGTACGCCGCGGCGCGGCTACCGAGTAGATCAGGTAATCCAGCCGGCCACCGAAACGCTGCTCAATGAGGTCGGCAACCTGGCTTTTCATGGTGTCGGAGAACGCGTCGCCGTTGAGGAAGACCAGGTCCCGCCCAGCGGTGCTGGCAATCTCAGCCGTGGCGGCCGTGCGGTACCAACCAGCCGTCGCGGTACGTCGCATGGTGGGGGCTTTCTCGAAGGACACCGCGATACCGCGGATACCAGCGCGCTTGAGTCCGGCGACCGTGGCCGCGAGACCGTATCCCGCGGACGAGCCGATGACCAGCGCAACCGGCCCGTCACCCTCCAGCACGCTGTCTGGTGCGGGGCATGCCTGCCACATGTCGGCCACCACCTGCTGACAGCCCACCGGATGGGAATCAAGGAAGAGAAAGCCCCGGTGGCGGGGGACGAGTGCACGCTCGCTCATGATGGTAATCCTAGGGTCGGCCGAGACACAGACGCAGCGGCCAGCCTGGCCGACCACGCCCACCAGTCTGCGACAGCGCCTCCACACGAGGTAGCGCCATTGGGAACAATGATCACCCGCTGGCCTTGGAGCGTTTCCATCACACATCCACAACGGGCCTGAATGATGTGCTGGGCTGCAGGTTCGGTGTGGACCGCTTCGTCATCACCCAGGGTGTCCGTGAGGCGCTGCCTCTGCTCGCGGAGCAAGGGCGCACCACTGCAGCGAACACGTTTGGTGTGGGCGGCCGAGGTGTCGACGAGGAGAGGCAGTCCATTCACGTCCGACGGAATGTGCTCTTTGGAACCCGCTGCGCCCCGGTCCACGGAAAGGCGTCTCATCGTGCTGATGAGTCACACGTGAAGGCCCGGCTGGCTCTCAAGAAGCCCGATCGCGATCCTGCCACGGTCCTTGAGGTTCCGTGAGAGCGCATCAGCGGCTTCAGGTGTGACGAGCAATTCCACCACCCCGGTTGTCTTCCTGGATCGTGGTCTGTGAAGACGTCTTCGATGTTCACGCCTGTCGCCCCGATGTCGGCGAACAGGCGGGCCAACTCGCCTGGCTGGTCTCCCACCGGTACGGTGATTGTCATGTAACTCGCCTTCGGCGCACCGTGCTTGTTCGGCAGCCTCTCGCGGCCCGCCACACCTCGGTTCAGCACGTCGAGCAGAGCCTTGGCACCCCAGTCGGACTCCTCTTGGGCACCTGACTCCAGATGTCTCAGCGCCGCTATCACTCCCTCCAGGTCACGGGCGAGCTCGGTGAGAGTGTCCGCCACAGAGCCAGCGTTGGCGGACGGGATGTCGAGCCACAGCCAGGGTCGCCAGCCGCGATCCGGGTGACGTCGCGTACTCCCTGTCCTGCCAGGCTGATCTGCCGCTCCGCGGCATGCTCCAGGCGTGCGGCCATGAGGCTGGCAATCATGTGCGGTGCATGAGAGACCAGGGCGACTGCCGCGTCGTGCTCGCTTGGCTTCATTACGAGCGGATACGCGCCGCACATCTCGATGAGGCTCTCGACGGCCTGTCGGGCCTGCTTCGAAGTTGTGGGGTGGGGGAAAGGATCCAGGCCCGCCCCTCGAACAGGTTGGCGCGCGCGGCGAGCAGACCGGAGCGTTCTCCGCCGGCCATGGGGTGACCTCCCGCGAATGACGTGAGATCGCAGCCCATGTCGACGATGTCTGCCATGAGGTGCGTTTTGACGCTGGCGACGTCTGTATAGGCCCGGGCGAGCCCGCTCTTCTGTGCTTGCGCGAGCGTGGTGGCCAGTTTCGCCGGCGGTACCGCGAGGATGGCGAGGTCGACCGCTTCCAGTGGTTCCTCGGCACGCCCGGCTCCCACAGCCGCGGCGGTCAGGGCGGCCATGGGTTCTTGATCGATGGGGTAGACGATGACGCCTCTGGCGGAAAGGGCCAGAGCGATCGAAGTGCCGATAAGACCCGTTCCGACGACAGCGGCACTACGCAACACGGATTCCCCAGATTGATCGAATCAACAATGCCCGGACGGCGTTGCACGGTGACAGCGGTGGTAGGCAGGCCGTTTCGCACAGTCCAACAGGTGTCGAAGCCATTGATTCGGCAGCCCTCGGCCACCGTGCCCGCGGCGAGATCGACCCGGTAAGTGCCGTTGTCGTTGGGTGGGGATGGCTGCACCGACAGCGAGCATTCACGTATCTGCTTCTGCTCCTGGGACAGGGCGATGAGTCCGAGGACGCCGTCAGCGAACCGCTCATTCGGCTCTGCGTCGATTCCGAATGAGCGGGAGTCATCGTCCATGACCACGGCGGTCGCCCGGAAGCTGGCGCGGTGCGTCATGCTTCCCACCACCCCGGCAGGCTCCCTTCGGGGGCAGCCGACGACTCCGGCGCTTGCTTCCTCTCCTCCCGGCTCGAGGTAGCCCTGCGGTGGGCGCGGTGGGCGATCTCGCTCGCTACCCCGACGCGAAACAACTCGCCATCCTCTCGGTCAGTTCTGCCGTTGGCTGAGAGGAGCGCAGAGAGGCGTTCAAGCCCTTCGTCGATCTGTACCCCGTCGACCAGGCTGAATGAAAGGCGGAGTTGGCAAGCCGTCTGCGGATCAGAGCCGAAGTAGCTCATCGGGGTCCACAGCACGCCATAGTCGCGCGCGGAGATCTCAAGCAGGGAGTCGTCCGCGGGGAAGGGGAGCGTCAATACGATGAAGAACCCGCCGCGCGGTACGTTCCAGGTCACCCCTGACCCGCCGTCGGACGGGAAGTGCCGGTCCAGGCCCGCCAGCAGGCGCCGCAGGTTGTCACGGTACAAGGCGATCTCACGCTCGTTGGCGCTGTATAGATCCAGACCGTGGGTCAGGAGCTTGCCAGCGATGACCGCCTGGGCGATGGGCGAGGTGTTCACGGTGAGCATGCTCTTGATCTTCGAGAGCTCGTCGGCCAACAGCCCCTCCGGCCATCGGCGCCGAGGACTCGCTGGTCGGCGACCGCGTACCCGATCCGGGCGCCCGGCAGGCCAGTCTTCGCGAACGATCCCAGGTAGACGACCCTGCCCCGGGTGTCGAGCGACTTCATCGTGGGCAGCCGCACGCCGTCCGCGTCGAAGTAGCCGTACGGGTTGTCCTCCAGCAGCAGCAGGTCGAGCCGCTCCGCGAGATCGAGCAGTGCGTGCCGGGCCTCCGGATCGAGGCTGATGCCCGAGGGATTGGCGAAGTCCGCTACCAGGTAGCAGGCGCGGGGGCGCAGACCGCGCGCGCGTGCCTCGCGCACCACCTGCTCAAGACTGTGGAGATCCACGCCGTTCGGCCCGCCGGCTACCTCGAGCACCGGCATGTCCACCAGCCGGGCGGCCCCGCTGAGTCCCACGTAGCTGGGCGACACCGCGAGGATCACGTCCCGCTCATCCGCGCGCAAGGCGCGAAGCACCAGAACATCGCTTCCTGGCAGCCCACAGTGACCACCACGGACTCGGGATCCACGGTGATTCCCTCATCCACTTCCAGGTGGCGGGCGATCAGCTCGTGAATGATGCCCTTGGTCCGCCCGTACTGGAACAGGGTCCGGCGCACCTGCGCCTCGTCGTACCCTCTCCTCCCTCAGGTACTGCTCGAAGCGCCGGAGGTAGTCGTGTACGAGTTCGGTGTCGAAGAAGCCCTCAAAGGGCCGCCCCGGAGCGAAGGAGATCGCCTCGGGGAACCGCTGCGCGATCTCGTTGAGGAAGTTCATCGAGCCGAGCGTCTTGTCCTCGAGGGACGCGTGCAGCTCCGCCGTGTGCAACAGAGCCGCCGGATACCGCTGTGTCACCGTACGACCGTCCCTTCGCCACTGGTCTCGTCCCTGTACGTCGTGCGAGCATGGGACGTGCTGGTACGGTCCACGGCCATCGCGTCCCGCCGCACTCGCAGGGTGCGTGCGTCCTCCGGGCCGGAGCACCCAGCGAGCCCGAGGGCGTCCCGCAACTCTGCCGCGAACAGGTCGAGGACCCTGCGCACTCCTTCGGCGCCGCCCATCGCGAGTCCCCACATCAGCGGACGGCCGAGCAGGACGCCGCTCGCCCCGAGCGCGAGGGCCTTGAGCGCGTCGACCCCGCTGCGGACACCGCTGTCAAGCAGCACCTCGCAGCGCCCATTCACCGCCGCGCAGACCTCCGCCAACGCGTCGATGCTCGCTACGGCCCCGTCGAGCTGTCGACCGCCGTGGTTGGAGACGATGATGCCGTCCACCCCCGACTCGGCTGCCTGGGCCGCGTCCGCCGGATCGAGTACGCCCTTGATCAGCAGCGGTAGCCGGGTGCGGCGCCGGAGCTCCGCCAGGTCCGCCCAGCTGAGGGACGGGGCGAAGGCCGCGGCGGTGTGCCGGGCCACCGCGGATTCACCTGAGGCCGCCCGGTGCGCCGCCGACTCCGCACCCACCGGAAGATGCGCGGCCACGACGTCGTTCGGCAGGGCGAACCCGTTACGCAGGTCACGCTGGCGCCGGCCCATCCATGGCACGTCGACCGTGAGCATCACGGCACTGCACCCGGCGTCCTCGGCGCGGCGCACCAGGTCGAACGACTGCTCACGGTCACGCAGCCAGTAGAGCTGGAACCAGGTCGTCGCCCCGACGGCCGCGATCTCCTCCACCGTGTAACTGCTCAGCGTGCCGACGGTGAAGGGGATTCCGGCCTCGGCTGCCGCGCGTGCCGCAGCGAGCTCACCCTCGGGGTGCAGCAGCTTCTGGTAGCCGACCGGCGCGGTGGCCACCGGCATGGCGGCCGGGCTGCCCATCAGCGTGGTCGCGCAGCTGCAGTCCGATACGTCGCGCAGGACCTTGGGCGTGATCCGCAGCCGGTCGAACGCGGCTCGGTTGTCCGCGAGGGTGAGTTCCGCTCCGCTGCCGCCCGCCACGAAGTCCCGTACAGCGGAGGGCAGCACGGTGTCCGCGGCTCGTTCGAAGTCGGCCAGGGCGAAGAAGTCGCCGGGCGCGAACGCGCCGGTGGTAGCCGTCATCGGGCGGAGGTTTTCTGCTGGAGCCGTTCCAACTCGACTGCTTCGTAGAGGGCCTTGATGTTGGAGGAACCGAACGTTTCGGCGCCGAGCCGCTCGATCACCTCGAAGAAGAGGGTGCGCCGCGTGTGCGTCGACCGGGTGAAGATCTGGAACAGCTGTCCGCCGTGGTCCTCGTCGACGAGGAGATTCCACTGACGCAGCGCCTCCAGGCTGTGCCGGCGCAACGTGACCCGCTGGGAAAGCAGTTGATAGTACGTCCCCGGAGTCTTCAGGAACTCCACACCGTCGCGGTCCAGGGCGCGGACCGAGCCGACGGCGTCTGAGCTGGAGAACGCGATGTGCTGGACTCCCGCACCGCCGTGGTTCTTCAGGAAGTCATCGATCTGGCCGGGGTCGGCCTCCGGGTCCGGCTGGATGATCGTGAAGGTGATGGCACCTCCACGGCTCTGCACCACCTTCGACAGCATGGCCTGCGAGCCCACGGTGATGCGCTCCTCGAATATCTCGTCGAAGCCAAGTGCCTCCTGGTAGAACGTGACGACCTCGTCCAGTTCGCCGGCGTTCACACACACGGCGAAGTGATCGATCTCCTCAAGGCCGGGGTCCGCGGAAGCGGGCGTCCGAGTGCCGGAGTCGGACGGGACCGGCTGGAAGCCCGGGGGCAGACCGTCGGGATCCTCCCGCTCGATCAGGGTGTGCACCACGTCTCCGAAGCCGGAGAGGGTGGCGGTGGCCACCACGCCGGGCCCGGGCAGCCGGACCGGCTCGCCCAGCGGCCTGGCGCCGCGGCCACCGCGTACGCGAAGGCGGCCGCGACATCGGTGGTGCGCAGGGCGATCCGGGCGACGCCGGAACCGTGGAGAACGGTGTAGAGGGAGGCCTCGTGCTCGTCGTCGGTGCCTTCGGTGAGCACGAGGCGGATCTTCCCCTGGCGCAGGGCGACACTGCGGAAGCCCTCCTCGGCACCGCCGGCGGTGCCCACGACGGTGAAGCCGAATCGCGTGGTCCACTCGGCGGCCTCGCGGTCGAGGTCCTCGACGTACATCTCCACGTGATCGAGCCGGAGGTCACCGACGGGGAGCTCGGCGGCAGCCTGCGGCTGTGCGTGGCGTGCGGAGTCTGCTGCAATGGTCATACGGCTCAGTCCGGGTGCTTCCTGTGCTAGTGGTCTGTTGTCGCGATGCCGGGCCGGCCCGGAGCGCTGGTGTGGGCGGGCGCGCTCCGCGGCCGGTCGGCTGTCCCGCTCGGGACCGGGTGGTGCTACGCGGCCGAGGGCACGGGCCCGTCCCAGACGACCGGGCAGAACTCGGGGTCGCTGTAATCCGGGGTTCCGTCCGGCGTCCTGCGCACGAGCTCGTCATGGTTGTAGGCGGCCAGGCTGCCGTCGGCGAGCGGGAACTCCCGGTACGCGTTGGCGCCGTCCTGGAGGTGCAGCGAGATGGCGCGGCGCGGCTCGGCCGACCGGTTGGCCCCGCTGCCGTGATAGGTGCGGCAGTGGTGGAAGCTCATATGTCCTTCCGGGATCTCCACCGGCACCTTGACGACCTTCGCACCGTTCGCCTCCGCGGTACGGTCGAGGACCGACTCGGCATCACGCCCCAGCTGGACGAAGTGCCGAGCCGTGACGGCGTCACGGCTCAGCTCCTACCAGCGGTGGCTGCCGTCGACCATGGTGATGGTGCCCATCTGCGTGTCGCAGTCGTGGAAGGGGATGAAGGCCGTGAGCATCCGCTCCGAGGTCGACGTCGCCCAGTAGTCCCGGTCGAAGTGCCAGGGCACGACGTTGCTGGGCTCCTCGGGCCGCGGCGGCTTGCGGATGAGGGTCGACTGGAACACCCGGATCTGATCCACCTGTGCCAGCCGTGCCGCCACCGCTCCCAGCAGGGGCTTGCGCAGGATCTTGGCTATCGCGTCGCTCTCGTAGTGGATGTAGTCGTTGTGGCGCTGGACGTCACCCTTCTCCGGGGTCCAGTACGCCAGCCGCGCCGGGTGCTTCGGCAGCGTCCGGTCGCGCCGTCCCGCGTAGAACTCCTCGCTGGCGGAGCGCAGCAGAGCCGTCTCCTCGTCGGTGAAGAGCTTCTTCGACAGGTACCAGCCGTGCTCGGCGTAGAACGCGACATCGTCGTCGGACGGCAGGAGTTCGCGCTCCTCCTCGGTCAGCGCGAAGACCTCGGTGGGTGCGGACACGTCATTCTCCTTCGGGGTGTTGTGGGGATGGGGCGGTCGCCTGCCGAGGCGCGTCTTCCACGATGTCGGCGATCACCCGATCGCTGATCGGTGTCCAGCTGCTCGCTGCCTTGTGGTGGAAGGGATGAGCGAGGTAACGGGCCACGGCCTCCTCGTCGTCCAGCAGGCCGATGACCGCGTAGTCGTAGGCGACGGGCCGGTCGGAGACGTTGCGGCCGCAGTGCCACTCGCGCAGCTCTTCGATCTCGTCGCCCATCCGATGCTGGAGCGCCTCCGCCTCGCGGACCTCGGGGCTCTCCCAGCTGAAGCCGGGCTTCAGCCGGAAGAGCACGATGTGCCGGATCATCGGCACTTCTCCGCGGCGTGGTTCAGGGCGGCCCACAGACGCTCGATGTCGTCCGCCGTGGTGTGGATGTTGGCGAGGGAGACTCTGATGACGTAACCGTCGCGGATCACCGAGTGCGAGACGAAGGCTTCGCCGGAGTCGTTGAGTTCCTTGACGATGCGGGCGTTCAGGTCGTCCAGGTCGGTGCCCGAACCCACTCCGCCCCGCGGCGCGTACCGCAGGCACACCAGCGGATAACGCGACGGGGCCGGGCACTGCCAGTCCGGGTCGCCGACGGCCAACTCGCGCAGGCGGTCGGCCAGCTCCATGGCGTGGTCCAGCCTGGACCGCAGGCCCGAGCAGCCGAACGACCGCAGCACCACCAGAGTTTCAGGGCCTGAAGCCCCGGCCCAGCTGGGGCGACAGGTCCATGAAGTCGAACGTGCCGCCCGTGTGGACCGACGTCAGGTACTCCGGGACGAGCCGGTACGTGTTGGCCAGCGCGCCACGGCGCCTGCAGTAGAGCGCGGTCGAGTCCAGCGGGACGAACAGCGTCTTCTGCGGGTTCACGACCAGAGAGTCGCCGACCGACACATCCTCGGCCTCACCTCCCATGCGGGAGGCGAGGCGAACAGCCCGCCGTAGGCGGCGTCGACATGCAGCCAGACCCCGAGCCGCCGACAGATCTCGCTGATCGGCTCCAGAGGTCCGCCGCTGCCACAGAGGTGGTGCCGACCGTGGCGACGACGGCGACCGGCACGTAGCCGGCCGCCACGTCGCGGGCGATGGCGCTCTCCAGCAGGTCGGGACGCATGCCGTACCGGTCGTCGGACGGGACCTTCACCACGTTCCGCAGACCGATTCCGAGCGTGATCGCGGCCTTGTCCACCGAGCTGTGGGCCTGGTCGGAGGTGTAGATCCGGGCCACCTTGGCGTGCGGCCCGCTCATCCCCTCCTCCCGGACGTCGTAGTCGAGCGCCGCGTCCCGAGCCGCTCCGAGTGCGTAGAGCGTGGCCAGCGAGGCACCGCCGACCAGCAGACCGTCCGAATCGCCCGGATATCCCGCCAGTTCGGCGATCCAGCGCAGTACCACCTGCTCCAGGGCCGAGGCCGACGGACTGGTCTTCCACAACATGGAGTTGACGTTGAGCGCAGCCGTCATCGTCTCGGCGAGCATGCCGGGAAGCTCGCGCAGGTAGAGAAGTAAGCGTGGAAGGCCGGGTGGTTCCAGTGGACGAGGTCCGGAACGACGTTTTCCCACGTATCCGTGAGGATGCGCGGGAACTCCTCGCCCTGCTCCGGCAGGGCGGTGTCCAAGCAGCCCATCAGCTCTGCGGCGTCGTAGGGACGTGCTACCGGCACGTCCCTGATGAGTTCGAAGTGCTGACGGAGCGTCGCGAGCAGCTCATGACCATGGCGTTCGAAGTCGGCCGGCGCCCAGTCACCGGTGGTCTCAGGCATGGGTGCTTTCCGTATGGGCGTGCGGAGCGGTGGCTTCGACGTCGACCGGGAGTTCCGTGAAGTACACGATGCCGCGCGGGCCGTCGCAGTACTGCTCGTAGAACTCGCCGAGCAGCTTCTCCTCTTCCTTGATGAACACCTCGTGCTCGGCACGGCTGCGCCAGGTGTACATCATCCAGATCTCCGTCTCGCGCTCCTGGAGCTGGTAGAAGCGGCCGTGCTCGCACCAGCCCGGGTTGTCGTGCGCGCCCGGACCGACGATGTCGTCCATGACCTGCATGAGCTCCAGCGCGCGCCCGGCGAACTCGTCCTTGAGCTTCCAGGTCTCGATGACCGTGACCTTCTCTGCATCCATCGTGTCTCTCCTCTTCTGATGCGTCCGGCTACCCGAAAGGCCGGCCCTGGTGCCGGATCGAACCCATGACCCGGGTTTTCAGGCGTCGTCGACTGCCGAGAGCGGCGTCCGGCACGCCGGTCCACCGGGCCGCCGCAGGTACAGCACTGCGGTCGAGCTCTTGCCGGGGTGGTGGGACATCTGCGTACCCACCGGGCCGGCACTCGCCGAGCCGATGCGGATCAGGCGGGGACCGGCGCTGAGATGACGGCCGCTCACCTTCGTCGAATTACCGGAAATAACGACGACACCCGGACCGTGGTCGTACCCGCGGTCGGGCTGGTGGACAAAAGACTTCCGCTGCACATCGGCCAGCAACTGCCCAATGGCCGACGGTAGTTGATAGGCAGTCGCGAGTTCCCTCTTCGGGGTCGCTGAGTCGCATACGGTCAAGTACCGTTCATTTCAACGGTACTTGCATGAGTGGGTAGGTCACCACTAGAGGTGGTGCGACCCGTTGCCGCCGTCCCAGGGCGGTTGGCCTGCGGCGTTGGTCAGTGTGCACCACGGCAAGGGTGATCGACAAGAGGGGTCTGCCGTCAAGGCCGGCGAGTCGCCGACGCGTCCCGGCGCGGGGTAATACCACCGCGCAGCGAACCTCAGATCGAGCTCAAATCAAGATGGGCAACCTTGACATCGGCTCGCCGGCCAGATGATCCTTCCGTCTCGGATGAATCGATTCCGGTCGCGGCCGCCAGAATCGATTCAAGACCACGGGGGTGGTTACTGGGGGTTCTGTATCAAATCGGACGTCTGGTGGCATTCGGAGCCTGCTCGCTCCTCTCCCACTCCATGCCGAAAATCGCGGCGCGCTACGTGAGGCCAGTCAGCCTCCGGCGCGACCTGCACCGACATCAGGAGTTCGTTCGTGATCCCCTTTCGTTCGCCCAGCGGCGCCTCTGGTTCCTGAATGAACTAGAGGGAGTGAAAGCGGTATACAACACGCCATTGGCGTTGCGACTGACCGGTTCACTCGACAGGGAAGCGCTTCAGCGGGCATTGTGCGATCTGGTCGCCCGTCACGAGTCGTTGCGCACGGTGTTCCGGGAGTCCGACGGGGAACCCCATCAGCACATTCTTGAGCCCGCCGAGGCCGTACCATCCTTGGTGGTGGAAGATGTGCGGGGACCACAGGTGTCGGACGCGCTCCGCCAGGCCTATCGAGTCCCCTTCGACCTGGCCGAGGAAATTCCGCTCCGGGCCCAGCTGTTCGAGCAAGGTCCGGACGAGCACATCCTTCTGATCACCCTCCACCACATCGCCGGTGACGGGTGGTCCATGGTCCCCCTCTGGCGCGATGTGAGCTCCGCCTACACCGCGCGACTGAAGGGTGAGGACGTCGGCTGGGAAGAACTCCCGATTCAGTATGCGGATTACACGCTCTGGCAGCGCGAAGTTCTCGGCGACGAGTCTGATCCCCAGCCTGGGACACAAGCAGCTGGAGTACTGGAAAGCCAAGCTCGACGGTATCCCCGAGGAGCTGAGGCTTCCGACCCGGGGCAGTCGCCCTGCGGTGGCGAGCCGCATGGGCATTCCGGTCGAGATCGAATTGGCCCGGTCCACGCATGCCAGGCTGGCCGAGGTGGCCGGCAAGAACGGCAGCACCGTGTTCATGGCGCTCCAGGCGGCCGTGGGTGCGCTGATGTCGAAGCTCGGCGCTGGTCACGACGTACCCGTTGGCACCGCGATCGCCGGCCGGACCGATCAGGCCCTCCACGACCTCGTCGGCTTCTTCGTCAACACCCTGGTCCTGCGTACCGACACGTCGGGAGACCCGAGCTTCCTCGAGATCCTGAAGCGGGTCCGGGCGGCGAACCTCGAGGCCTACGAGAACCAGGATCTGCCGTTCGAGCGCCTCGTCGAGGCTCTGAACCCTCCGCGTGTGCCCGGCAGGCATCCGTTGTTCCAGGTCATGCTGACGCTGCAGAACAACGCTGAAGCGGACTTCCGACTCGATGGGCTCGATGTCAGTGTCGAGGAGATCGAGGAGCGCGGTGCCAGTTCGACATCGCTTTCCTGCTCAAGGAAGAGCACGATGAGCACGGGGCTCCGGCCGGTATCCGAGAACCGTCCTCCATTCGGAAGACCTTTTCACTCCCGACGCGGCGCGCTTGATCACGGAGGGCTTCGTCGCTCTGATCGACCAGGTGGTCGGCGATCCGCAGCTGCGCCTCGACGGGATTGACATTCCGGAGATTCCGACGGCTCTGAGGCAGGGGGCGGAGGCGGCGGACTCGGAAGTGTCCACCGGCGAAGCACCGGCAGCGCCGTACGATGAGCGTCTCGAAGTCCTGCGCGGCATATTCTCGCAAGTTCTCGGGGTTGAGGACGTGGGACTTGACGAGAGCTTTTCGCGCTGGGCGGACATTCCCTTCTGGTGATCCGTCTGATCAGCCGTGTACGCACCGCGCTGGGCGTCGAACTGGATGTCGCCAAGATCTTCGAAGCGCCGTCGGTCGCCGAACTCTACAAGTGCCTCGACGAGGCACCCCGGCGCAGCCGAGCCTTGGAGCGGGCAGGCGATCGCGCTAGCCCGTATCGGGAAACGGGAACGTCGGGGCTCAGCCCGTCGGCCGACCCGTTCTTTGTGATGCGCCCAGGACAAGGGCATGCGGTAGTTCCTCAACAGATATTGGGTGTCACTGTGTCTTCACATGAATCTTGGCAGCGCATTGAGAGTCTGATCGGGCAGGCTGACGTCATGTCGCCGCAGGAGCGGCGGCGGGTGCTGTCGGAGTGGAACGACACGGCGGTGGAGGTGCCGGGCCGGACGTTCCCGGAGTTGTTCGAGGAACAGGCCGGACGGACGCCGGATGCCGTTGCGGTGGCGTTCGAGGACCTGGAGGTCAGCTACGCGGAGCTGAACGCGCGGGCGAACCGTCTGGCGCGTCTCCTGATCGCGCGGGGCGTGGGGCCGGAGCGGATCGTGGGCCTGGCGGTGCCGCGCTCGGTGGAGATGGTGACCGCTCTGCTGGCGGTCATGAAGGCCGGCGGTGCCTACCTGCCGATCGACACGAAGTATCCGGCGGACCGGATCGCCTACATGCTGCAGGACGCCGAGCCCGCTCTCGTGCTCACGGCAGGCGGCGTCGATGCGTGCACCCTCGGCGCGGGCGTCGAGCGCCTGGTGCTCGACGCTCCGGAGACCAGGGAGGAGCTCGCCTCGTACGCGGCTTCGGCGGTCACGGACGCTGAGCGGCTGTGTCCGGTCTCGTTGGCCCATCCGGCGTATGTGATCTACACGTCCGGCTCGACCGGCCGCCCGAAGGGCGTGGTCGTGACGCATGCCGGACTGGCCGACCTCGCCGCCCAGTACACGCTGGGGCTGGCAGTGGACACCGCCAGCCGGGTGCTGCAGTTCGCCTCCGCGAGCTTCGACGCCCACGTGTACGAGGTGATCATGGCGCTGACCTCGGGAGCGGTGCTCGTCATGGCCCCCGCCGACAGGCTCATGCCCGGTCCTGAGCTGGAGCAGTTCGTCGACGAGCAACGCATCACCCACCTCTGGGTACCGCCTGCCGTCCTGGGTGTTCTGTCGCCCGGCACCCTTTCGGGCGTGGGCACGCTGTCTCTCGGCGGAGAAGCGCTCTCCGACGAACTGGTCCGGATCTGGTCGCCGGGCCGAACCATAGTCAACGTGTACGGGCCGACCGAGACCACCATCACCTCGACCATGAGCGGGCCGCTGACGATCGGTGGTGTTCCGCCCATCGGGCGTCCCGTCCTCGGCACCCGGGTCCACGTCCTGGACGACGCGTTGCGGCCGGTGCCCGCCGGCGAGGTCGGGGAGCTGTACATCGCGGGTGCGGGACTGGCACGTGGCTACCTGAGGCGGCCGGGTACGACGGCCGAGCGGTTCGTGGCTGATCCGTTCGGGCCGCCCGGGTCGCGCATGTACCGGACGGGCGACCTGGTGCGCTGGAACGGAGACGGCGAGCTGGAGTGTCTGGGACGGACGGACGACCAGGTCAAGGTGCGCGGTCACCGGATCGAGCTGGGCGAGATCGCGTCCGTGCTCGCAGGGCACGACTCCGTGGCCCGGGCCGTCGTGGTGGCACGCGAAGACCAGCCCGGAGACAGGCGCATCGTTGCCTACGTCGTTCCGAAGGCCGGTGGAAGCGGGGTGGACGAGAAGCAGCTGCGGACCCACTGCGGCCGGTCGCTGCCGGAGGTCATGGTCCCCGCAGCCGTCGTGGCGGTCGAAGGGTTCCCGCTGACGCCGAACGGAAAGCTCGACCAGAAGGCGCTGCCGGCCCCCGATACGCGGCCGACTCGGCCGGGCGAGCGCCCGGACACCCCAGGAGGAGCTCCTGTGCGGCCTCTTCGCGGAGGTCCTCGGGGTGGAGCGGGTCGGCATCGACGACGGCTTCTTCGACATCGGCGGCCACTCACTCCTTGCGACGCGGCTCGTCAGCCGTATCCGCACGGTGTTGGGCGTCGAGGTGACGATCAGCACTCTGTTCGACGCTTCCACCCCCGCCAAGCTGAGCAACGCCCTCGGGGACGCGCCCGAGTCCCGGAGGCCGCTCTGCGCGCAGCGGCGTCCGGGTGTGCTGCCCTTGTCTTTCGCCCAGCGCCGACTGTGGTTCCTGGACCATCTTGAGGGTCCCAACGCCACGTACAACGAATACCGGGCGTTTCGCTTGTCGGGCGCGGTGGACGCACAGGCTTTGCGAGCTGCTCTCGTCGACGTGGTCGGTCGTCATGAGGCGTTGCGGACCGTCTTCCCGGAGGCGGACGGCGAGCCGTACCAGCGCATTTGGCGCCGGACGAGGTGCGGCTCGAGTTCGACGTGCGGGAGACGGCCGAGTCTGCCCTGAGTGGTGCGCTCAGCGACGCCGTACGCCGGACTTTTGATCTGGAGGCGGATCTGCCCATTCGCGCCTCGCTGTTCGTGCTGGGGCCGCAGGAGCACGTTCTGCTGCTGGTGATGCACCACATCGCGTGCGATGGCTGGTCGATGGCTCCCTTGGCCAAGGACCTGTCGTCGGCGTACGAGGCTCGTCAGAAGGGCGACATCCCGGCCTGGGCTCCGTTGTCGGCGCAGTATGCGGATTACACGCTCTGGCAGCGTGACGTGCTGGGTGAGACCGACGATCCGGAGAGCGTGTACGCACACCAGCTCGCGTATTGGTCTCAGGCGCTCGATGGGCTGCCGGACGTCCTGGAACTCCCGACGGACCGGCCTCGACCGGCGGTCCAGAGTCACCAGGGCGGGTTCGTGGCGTTCCGGTGCGACCGTGATCTGCACCGTGGTCTGGAGCGGCTGGCACAGGAACATGGCTGCACGCTCTTCATGGTCGTGCAGGCGGGTATCGCAGCGTTGCTCACGCGCCTTGGCGCGGGTACCGACATCCCGATCGGGTCGCCCATCGCGGGCCGAACGGACGAGCTCTGAACGATCTCGTCGGCTTCTTCGTCAATACGCTGGTGCTGCGTACCGACACGTCCGGAGACCCGAGCTTCCGTGAACTGCTCAGGCGGGTCCGGGAGACCGACCTGACCGCGTACAACCACCAGGACCTTCCCTTCGACCGCCTGGTGGAGGCTCTCAACCCGGACCGTTCCTCGACCGCAATCCGCTGTTCCAGGTCATGCTGGCGTTCCAGAACAACGTCGAGGCTGCCTGGGACATCGCCGGCATCAGCATCGGGGACGAGCCTGTCCGGTCCGGCATCTCAAAGTTCGACCTGGCGTTCTCGATACGTGACGCGGCCGACGGCACCGGATACTCCAACGGCTTCAGCGGAACTCTCGAGTACTCGACCGATCTGTTCGACAGGGCGTCGGCGGAGACGATGGCGGCACGTCTGGTGCGCCTGTTGGAATCTGTCGTCGCGGATCCCGACCTGCCGCTGGGGGCGGTTGACGTTCTGTCGTCGGCGGAACGGCGGCGGGTGCTGTCGGAGTGGAATGACACGGCGACCGAGGTGCCGGCTCTGACGTATCCGGAGTTGTTCGAGGAACAGGCCGGACGGACGCCGGATGCCGTTGCGGTGGCGTTCGAGGACCTGGAGGTCAGCTACGCGGAGCTGAACGCGCGGGCGAACCGTCTGGCGCGTCTCCTGATCGCGCGGGGCGTGGGGCCGGAGCGGATCGTGGGCCTGGCGGTGCCGCGCTCGGTGGAGATGGTGACCGCTCTGCTGGCGGTCATGAAGGCCGGCGGTGCCTACCTGCCGATCGACACGAAGTATCCGGCGGACCGGATCGCCTACATGCTGCAGGACGCCGAGCCCGCTCTCGTGCTCACGGCAGGCGGCGTCGATGCGTGCACCCTCGGCGCGGGCGTCGAGCGCCTGGTGCTCGACGCTCCGGAGACCAGGGAGGAGCTCGCCTCGTACGCGGCTTCGGCGGTCACGGACGCTGAGCGGCTGTGTCCGGTCTCGTTGGCCCATCCGGCGTATGTGATCTACACGTCCGGCTCGACCGGCCGCCCGAAGGGCGTGGTCGTGACGCATGCCGGACTGGCCGACCTCGCCGCCCAGTACACGCTGGGGCTGGCAGTGGACACCGCCAGCCGGGTGCTGCAGTTCGCCTCCGCGAGCTTCGACGCCCACGTGTACGAGGTGATCATGGCGCTGACCTCGGGAGCGGTGCTCGTCATGGCCCCCGCCGACAGGCTCATGCCCGGTCCTGAGCTGGAGCAGTTCGTCGACGAGCAACGCATCACCCACCTCTGGGTACCGCCTGCCGTCCTGGGTGTTCTGTCGCCCGGCACCCTTTCGGGCGTGGGCACGCTGTCTCTCGGCGGAGAAGCGCTCTCCGACGAACTGGTCCGGATCTGGTCGCCGGGCCGAACCATAGTCAACGTGTACGGGCCGACCGAGACCACCATCACCTCGACCATGAGCGGGCCGCTGACGATCGGTGGTGTTCCGCCCATCGGGCGTCCCGTCCTCGGCACCCGGGTCCACGTCCTGGACGACGCGTTGCGGCCGGTGCCCGCCGGCGAGGTCGGGGAGCTGTACATCGCGGGTGCGGGACTGGCACGTGGCTACCTGAGGCGGCCGGGTACGACGGCCGAGCGGTTCGTGGCTGATCCGTTCGGGCCGCCCGGGTCGCGCATGTACCGGACGGGCGACCTGGTGCGCTGGAACGGAGACGGCGAGCTGGAGTGTCTGGGACGGACGGACGACCAGGTCAAGGTGCGCGGTCACCGGATCGAGCTGGGCGAGATCGCGTCCGTGCTCGCAGGGCACGACTCCGTGGCCCGGGCCGTCGTGGTGGCACGCGAAGACCAGCCCGGAGACAGGCGCATCGTTGCCTACGTCGTTCCGAAGGCCGGTGGAAGCGGGGTGGACGAGAAGCAGCTGCGGACCCACTGCGGCCGGTCGCTGCCGGAGGTCATGGTCCCCGCAGCCGTCGTGGCGGTCGAAGGGTTCCCGCTGACGCCGAACGGAAAGCTCGACCAGAAGGCGCTGCCGGCCCCGATACGCGGCCGACTCGGCCGGGCGAGCGCCCAGACACCCCAGGAGGAGCTCCTGTGCGGCCTCTTCGCGGAGGTCCTCGGGGTGGAGCGGGTCGGCATCGACGACGGCTTCTTCGACATCGGCGGCCACTCACTCCTTGCGACGCGGCTCGTCAGCCGTATCCGCACGGTGTTGGGCGTCGAGGTGACGATCAGCACTCTGTTCGACGCTTCCACCCCCGCCAAGCTGAGCAACGCCCTCGGGGACGCGCCCGAGTCCCGGAGGCCGCTCTGCGCGCAGCGGCGTCCGGGTGTGCTGCCCTTGTCTTTCGCCCAGCGCCGACTGTGGTTCCTGGACCATCTTGAGGGTCCCAACGCCACGTACAACGAATACCGGGCGTTTCGCTTGTCGGGCGCGGTGGACGCACAGGCTTTGCGAGCTGCTCTCGTCGACGTGGTCGGTCGTCATGAGGCGTTGCGGACCGTCTTCCCGGAGGCGGACGGCGAGCCGTACCAGCGCATTTGGCGCCGGACGAGGTGCGGCTCGAGTTCGACGTGCGGGAGACGGCCGAGTCTGCCCTGAGTGGTGCGCTCAGCGACGCCGTACGCCGGACTTTTGATCTGGAGGCGGATCTGCCCATTCGCGCCTCGCTGTTCGTGCTGGGGCCGCAGGAGCACGTTCTGCTGCTGGTGATGCACCACATCGCGTGCGATGGCTGGTCGATGGCTCCCTTGGCCAAGGACCTGTCGTCGGCGTACGAGGCTCGTCAGAAGGGCGACATCCCGGCCTGGGCTCCGTTGTCGGCGCAGTATGCGGATTACACGCTCTGGCAGCGTGACGTGCTGGGTGAGACCGACGATCCGGAGAGCGTGTACGCACACCAGCTCGCGTATTGGTCTCAGGCGCTCGATGGGCTGCCGGACGTCCTGGAACTCCCGACGGACCGGCCTCGACCGGCGGTCCAGAGTCACCAGGGCGGGTTCGTGGCGTTCCGGTGCGACCGTGATCTGCACCGTGGTCTGGAGCGGCTGGCACAGGAACATGGCTGCACGCTCTTCATGGTCGTGCAGGCGGGTATCGCAGCGTTGCTCACGCGCCTTGGCGCGGGTACCGACATCCCGATCGGGTCGCCCATCGCGGGCCGAACGGACGAGGCTCTGAACGATCTCGTCGGCTTCTTCGTCAATACGCTGGTGCTGCGTACCGACACGTCCGGAGACCCGAGCTTCCGTGAACTGCTCAGGCGGGTCCGGGAGACCGACCTGACCGCGTACAACCACCAGGACCTTCCCTTCGACCGCCTGGTGGAGGCTCTCAACCCGGACCGTTCCCTCGACCGCAATCCGCTGTTCCAGGTCATGCTGGCGTTCCAGAACAACGTCGAGGCTGCCTGGGACATCGCCGGCATCAGCATCGGGGACGAGCCTGTCCGGTCCGGCATCTCAAAGTTCGACCTGGCGTTCTCGATACGTGACGCGGCCGACGGCACCGGATACTCCAACGGCTTCAGCGGAACTCTCGAGTACTCGACCGATCTGTTCGACAGGGCGTCGGCGGAGACGATGGCGGCACGTCTGGTGCGCCTGTTGGAATCTGTCGTCGCGGATCCCGACCTGCCGCTGGGGGCGGTTGACGTTCTGTCGTCGGCGGAACGGCGGCGGGTGCTGTCGGAGTGGAATGACACGGCGACCGAGGTGCCGGCTCTGACGTATCCGGAGTTGTTCGAGGAACAGGCCGGACGGACGCCGGATGCCGTTGCGGTGGCGTTCGAGGACCTGGAGGTCAGCTACGCGGAGCTGAACGCGCGGGCGAACCGTCTGGCGCGTCTCCTGATCGCGCGGGGCGTGGGGCCGGAGCGGATCGTGGGCCTGGCGGTGCCGCGCTCGGTGGAGATGGTGACCGCTCTGCTGGCGGTCATGAAGGCCGGCGGTGCCTACCTGCCGATCGACACGAAGTATCCGGCGGACCGGATCGCCTACATGCTGCAGGACGCCGAGCCCGCTCTCGTGCTCACGGCAGGCGGCGTCGATGCGTGCACCCTCGGCGCGGGCGTCGAGCGCCTGGTGCTCGACGCTCCGGAGACCAGGGAGGAGCTCGCCTCGTACGCGGCTTCGGCGGTCACGGACGCTGAGCGGCTGTGTCCGGTCTCGTTGGCCCATCCGGCGTATGTGATCTACACGTCCGGCTCGACCGGCCGCCCGAAGGGCGTGGTCGTGACGCATGCGGGGGTGGCCAGCCTCGCCTTCCAGTACATCCGGGCGGCGGGGACCGAGGATGCCCACAGCCGGGTGCTGCAGTTCTCCTCGCCGAGCTTCGACATGCACATCCCGGACGTACTCATGGCGCTCGGGGCCGGCGCGGCCCTCGTCATGGCGGACGCCGACACGCTCTTGCCTGGCCCCGAGCTGGAACGCCTCGTCGACGGACATCGCATCACCCACCTGGAGCTGCCGCCCGCGGTACTGAGTGTCCTGTCGCCCGACGCCTTGTCGGGTGTGCGCACACTGATGGTGGCGGGTGAAGCGCTCTCGGAGGAACTGATCCGGATCTGGGCACCTGGCCGAACCATGATCAACGCGTATGGGCCGACGGAGTCCACGGTCTGCGCCACCATGACGGGACCTCTCGCGGGCGGTGGCGGTGTTCCGCCGATCGGTCGCCCGAATCTCAACACACGCGTGTACGTGCTGGACGAGGGCTTGCGGCTCGTCCCTCCGGGGAGTGGCCGGTGAGCTGTACATCGCGGGTCCGGGGCTGGCGCGTGGATACAGGGGGAGGCCGGGTACGACAGCCGAGCGGTTCGTGGCGAATCCGTTCGGACCGGCCGGGTCGCGGATGTACCGCTCGGGTGACCTGGTGCGCTGGAACGGCGACGGTGAGCTGGAGTACGTCGGACGGGCGGATCACCAGGTCAAGGTGCGTGGTTTCCGGATCGAGCCGGGCGAGATCGAGACGGTGCTGACCGGCCATGAATCCGTGGCTCGCGCGGTGGTGACGGTGCGTGAGGACAAGCCCGGAGACAAGCGCATCGTCGCCTACGTGACCCGAGCCACCGGCGGCGGAGAGGCAGACGAGCACTCCGACGCCAAGCGGGTCGCAGACTGGAAGGCGATCCAGGACCAGCACTACGGGAGCGACGAGGCGGCCGAGGACGACTTCGCCGGATGGGTGAGCAGCTACGACGGTCAGCGGATCCCGACCGAGCAGATGGAGCAGTGGCGTGACGAGACCGTCGGACGCATCCTGAAGCTCAACCCGAAGCGGGTGTTCGAGATCGGCGTCGGCAGCGGCCTCATTCTGAAGAAGGTGGCTCCGCACTGCGAGTCCTACTGGGGCGCGGACCTTTCGGCCGAGGTCATCGCCAGCCTGGGCCAGCGCGTGGCCGAGGAGCCGGGCCTTTCCGACCGGGTTCGCCTGCTCGACCGGCCTGCGGACGATTTCGACGGCATCCCCAGGGATACTTCGACGTCATCGTCGTCAACTCGGTGATCCAGTACTTCCCGAGCGGCGATTACCTGAAGCAGGTGCTGCTCAAGGCCGTGGAGCACCTGGCACCGGGTGGGACCGTGTTCGTCGGTGACGTGCGGAATCTGAAACTGCTCGAATGCTTCCACGCGGCGGTTTCCATGAGGGGAATCGAGTCCGGCGCAGGGAGTGCCGAGCATGCCGCGGCGGCGAAGCGCAGCATGGAGATGGAGCAGGAGCTGCTCGTCGACCCCGACTTCTTCTCCGCGCTCACCGCGGGAGTCGGCGAGCTCTCATCGCATCGCGTCATGCTCAAGGAGCAGAACGCGAAGAACGAACTCTCTCTACCGGTACGACGTCGAGCTCCGCAAGGCCGGCGGCTCGGAGCCGGCGCCGCACGAGGTGCGGATGCTGACTTGGGGAACGGACGTGCTCGGTCTCGCGGAGGTGGCTGATCACCTCAAGCGTGGCCGACCGGGCGCCTTCCGCCTGACGGGTCTGCCGAATGCCAGGCTTGAGGCCGATCTCCGCGTACTGCTCACGCTGAAGAAGGAGAGCGTGCCGGACCTGTGGGCCGGCGAGGCGATCGATCCGGGGCGGATCACCGACATCGCCGCGACCAACGGGTATCGCGCTTCGATCGACTGGTCGCGGGAATCGCCCTATGCCTTCGACGCAACCTTCGTCCCTGAAGGCTTCGATGGCTTCGGTGGCGTCGCGGGCACCGATGCGGAGAGGGCTGCCGGTTCCGGTTCCGCGGGATTCTTCAACGCGCCGAGCGCTTCTCGGCCGGACGCCTTGAACACCGAGGCACTGATCCGCCACGTGCAGGATTCCCTGCCCGAGTACATGGTCCCGTCGGCGGTCGTGGTACTGGACGAGTTCCCGTTGACGTCGAACGGGAAGCTGGACCGTACGGCGCTGCCGGCTCCGGAAGCGCGTCGGCTGACCTCCCACCGTTCTGCCCGAACGCCGCTGGAGAAGACTCTGTGCGGTCTGTTCGCCGAGGTCCTCGGGCTGGACCAGGTCGGGATCGATGACGGGTTCTTCGAGCTGGGAGGCCATTCACTCCTCGCGACCCGCCTGGTCAGCATGATCCGCGCCGCCCTCGGAGTGGAGATACCGCTTGCCGCCATCTTCGATGCCCTCGGGTATCCAACATCGCAGCGAAGGTGAATGTCGCGGAGAAGGCCCGACCGGCACTGCGCCGCATGCCCCGGAAGTGAGAACAAATATGCACCCCTTGTCGTTCGCGCAACGCCGCCTGTGGTTCCTTGACCGACTGGACGGGCCGAACTCCGCCTACAACCTTCCGGCAGCGTTTCGGCTGTCGGGCGAATTGAACACGGTCGCCTTGAGGGAAGCCCTCGGCGATGTCGTCTCTCGTCATGAGGCGCTGCGGACCGTCTTCCCCGAGGTGGCGGGAGAGCCGTACCAGCAGATCCTCGATGTCGGGTCGTTCGACGTCGGGCTCGACGTCCAGAACGTCACAGAGGCGGAGCTGGAGGAGCGGGTCGGGCGGGCCGTACAGGAGACCTTCGATCTGGGGACGGACATTCCGCTCCGCGCCTCCCTCTTCGTCGTGCACCCTGATGAGTGCGTGCTCGTCCTGGTGATGCATCACATCGCCTGCGACGGCTGGTCGATGGGGCCGCTGGCGACGGATCTCCTGACGGCATACGAGGCTCGCTGCGCCGGTCTCGCGCCGTCGTGGGCCGAGCTGCAGACCCAGTACGTGGACTACACGCTGTGGCAGCAGGACGTGCTGGGAGACGTCGACGACCCGGAGAGTGCCTGTTCCCGGCAACTCGCGTACTGGACCCGGGCGCTCGACGGCGTGCCGGACGTACTGGAACTTCCCACGGTTCGTCCGCGGCCGGCGGTGGCGAGCCACCAAGGTGATGCCGTGACCTTCCGGTGCGGGCCGGAACTGCACGGCAGGCTGACGGATCTGGCACGGGAAACCCAGTCCACACTGTTCATGGTGGTGCAGGCGGCTCTGTCCGGTCTGCTGACCCGGCTGGGGGCGGGGACGGACATCCCCATCGGCTCGGCCATCGCGGGCCGCACGGACGAGGCACTCGACGACCTGGTCGGATTCTTCGTCAACACGTTGGTGCTGCGCACCGACACCTCGGGGATCCGAGCTTCCGTGAACTCCTGCGGCGGGTGAAGGAGGTCGACCTGGCGGCGTACGCGCACCAGGAGCTCCCCTTCGAGAAACTCGTCGAAGCGCTCAACCCGAAGCGTTCCATGGCTCGCCACCCGCTGTTCCAGGTCATGTTGGCCTTCGACAACAACTCCCAGGCCACCTGGAAGCTCTCCGGAGTCCAGGTGACCGAGATGCCGGTGCGACTCGGGGCCGAGAAGTTCGACCTCAGCTTCTCACTCTGCGATGCCGAGGGCGAGCTATTGGGAGCTGCTCAGCTACGCCACGGACCTGTTCGACCGTCAGTCGGCCGAGGCGATCGCGGCGCGGCTGGTGCGCTTCCTTGAGGCGGTTGCCGCCGATCCGGACCTGCCATGGGGCAGGTCGACATCCTATCGGCCGAGGAGAGGCGGCGGCTCCTGGTGGAGTCGAACGACTCGGCATGCGAGGTTCCGGAGCGGTCTCTGGCCGAGCTGTTCGAGGAACAGGCCGCCCGGACCCCGGATGCCGTCGCGGTGGTGTTCGAGGGCTCGGAGGTCAGCTACGCGGAGTTGAACGGACGGGCGAACCGGCTGGCCCACTACCTGATGGGGCAGGGGTCGGGCCCGAGCAGCTGGTGGGGATGGCCGTGCCCCGGTCCGTCGAGATGGTGGTCGCGATCCTGGGCATCCTGAAGGCGGGAGGGCCTATCTCCCGATCGACACGGATTATCCGGCGGATCGCATCGACTTCATTCTCCGCGACGCCCGGCCGAAGCTGGTCATCGGCTGCGAAGGCGTCGGTGGCTCCTTCGTTCCCGACGCGACGACGGGGGTTGCCGGGATCGACATCAGCGCCCCTGCGTTCGCCGCCATGCTGGATGAGCTCCCTTCGGTGAATCCGGCAAGGGATCACGACTCGCACGCCGCCTGCCGGCTGAACCCCGTCTACGCGATCTACACCTCAGGATCGACCGGCAAGCCCAAGGGCGTCCTGACCCCGAACGGGTCACTTGTCAGCTCTCTCAGCGCCATGCAGCACAAGCTCGGGCTGCGGCCCGGTGACCGATTCCTTGCGATCTCCAGTGTCTCCTTCGACACGTCGGCCCTGGAGATGTACCTGCCGTTGCTCACCGGCGCCGCGATGGTGATGGCAACGAGGGAGGACGCGAAGGACCCGGAGGCCGTGGCATCACTCATCGACCGAGCTCACGTCACCCTCGTCCAGGGCACTCCGCCGTGGTGGCAGTCTCTCGTGGACAGCGGAGTCCGCTGGAAGCAGGGCATCAGGGCGCTCGTGGGCGGAGAGGCGCTCTCCGACCTCCTCGGCCGGCAGCTGTGCAGCCTTGCCGAGTCCGTCCTGAACGTCTACGGGCCGACCGAGACGACCATCTGGACGACGACCGGACAGGTGTCCGACGGGTCACGCGTGCCACCGATCGGTCAGCCGATTCCGAACGCGCGGGTCTACGTTCTCGACGCCTCCTTGCAGCCCGTGCCGGTGGGGGTGGTGGGCGAGCTGTACATCGCGGGTGCCGGCGTCGCCCGTGGCTACGTGAACGGTTCGCGGTCCACGGCCGAACGATTCGTCGCGGATCCGTTCGGGCCGGTCGGCTCGCGTATGTACCGCTCGGGAGACCTGGCGCGCTGGAGCCACGACGGAGAGCTGGAGTACGCCGGCCGGGTCGACCACCAGGTCAAGGTGCGTGGTTTCCGGATCGAGCTCGGTGAGATCGAGGCGGTACTGACCGGCCACGAGTCCGTCGCCCGCGCGGTGGTGGTGGTACGGGAGGACCAGCCGGGGGACAAGCGCATCGTCGCCTACGTGACCCCCAGCGCCGAGGCGAACGCGGTGGACGGGCGCCTGCTGCGCAAGTACTGCGGCCAAGCGGTGCCGGAATACATGGTGCCGGCCGTGGTCGTCGTGCTCGACGGATTTCCGCTCACGCCGAACGGAAAGGTGGACCGCAAGGCCCTTCCGCTTCCCGTGCGGGAAGCCGACCGGGCGGGGCGTGCACCGCGGACCTCGGAGGAGGAGGTGCTGTGCCGGCTGTTCGCAGAGGTCATCGGAGTGGGGTCGGTCGGTATCGATGACGACTTCTTCGATCTCGGGGGCCACTCATTGCTGGCCATCCGGCTGATGTCCCAGGCCCGTTCGAGGCTCGGGGTCGACTGGGGCATTCGTGAACTGTTCCAGCACCCGACGCCGGGCGGACTGGCGGCGCTGATCGAATCAGGGGAACAGGAGGACTCACCGACTCCGGCGGAGCAGCAGGGCAGTCACCTGGCCACGGTGCTCTGTCTGCGCGCCCAGGGCGACCGGACCCCGCTTTTCTGCGTCTCCCCGGCGATGGGACTCGGCTGGTCGTTCGCCAACCTCCTGCCGCACCTGGCAGGACGACCGGTGTACACCCTGCAGGACCCCGCGCTCACCGACGGGAACCAGCTGGTACAGAGCGTCGAGGACATCGCCGCGCAGTACCTTCGACGCATCCGGGAATTCCAGCCACACGGTCCCTATCTGTTGTTGGGCCGTTCCTTCGGCAGTCTCGTCGCCTTCGAGATGGCCGCGCAGCTTGAGCGGCAGGGTGAATCGGTGGGGCTCCTCGGCCTGCTCGACGCGCTGCAGATCGCACCCGACGGTGAGCCGGACCCCGACAGGGCTGAGGCCATCGAGCAGGAGTCGCTGCGCGTCCTGTGGCGTGAGGGCCGCCCCGGTGAGCCCTATCCGACCTCCGGCGCGCTGGGCCGTGCGCAGACGGTCGCCGGCGTGTACAAGGCCGACGGCCCGATGCACGGGCTGAGTGAGCAAACGCTCAACCGTCTGGTCGACGTGTGCGCCAACAGCATCGAGCGGTCCGTCACCTACCACCCCGAGCAATACGGGGCCGGCTCCACTTCTTCGCGGCCGTCGCCGACCGACCAGCCTCCCCGCGGCCTCGAAGGCGGCGATGTGGCAGCGCTGCGCGGCCGATCTCATCCTCCACGAAGTGAACTGCGGGCACAGCGAAGTGCTGAAGCCCGGTCCCGCGGCCACCATCGCCGACGAGCTCTCCCGCGTACTCGCCGAGCTCGGACTCTGATTCACCAACGCACAGGAGAACACCATGACGAATCCGTTCGAAAACCCGGACAGCCAGTACCTCGCGCTGGTCAACGACGAGGGCAGTACTCGCTCTGGCCCTCGTTCGCCCAGGTCCCTGAAGGCTGGTCGATCGCCCTGGGCCCGGCAGCGCGCGAGGAGTGCCTCGATTTCATAGGCGAGGCGTGGACCGATATGAGGCCGGCCAGCCTTGTGCGTGCCATGGCCGAGGAGACGAGTCCGGCACGTTGAATCTCCTCCGTGGCAGGCGGGGGCGCAGGTGCACCTGCCTGCCACGGTCTTCATGCCGGTCCATGCTGCAGTGGTTCAGAGAAATGTGATGCCTGCCTATGAAGCGCGCCATCAAGGATTCCTTTCCGGTCTTCCCCGAGAGTTCTGGTGGCTGTGGACGGCCACGCTCATCAACAGCCTCGGCGGATTCGTCGGAATCTTTCTTGCGCTCTACCTCACGACTGGTCTAGGTTATTCTGCGGGCTTCGCCGGCCTGGTGGGGTCGCTTTACGGCGGCGGGGCCGTCGTCGCGTCGATTCTCGGCGGGTTTCTGACTGACCGGATCGGACGTACGCGTACCATCCTGGTCGCTCAGCTGACCACCAGTCTTTCCACTCTGGTGCTGGGGTTTGTCGGCGATGCCCCGATGATCGCCGCCATGGCCTTTGTGGTGGGAGTGTCGGGTGCGGCATCACGCCCGGCGATCGGGGCGACGATCGCGGATCTGACGGAAGGACCCGAACGACAGAAGGCGTTCTCGCTGAACTACTGGGCGGGGAACCTGGGGTTCGGTGTTTCCGCGGCCATCGTGGGCATCGTGGCTCAGCACGGATACCTTTCCCTCTTCGTCGTCGAGGCCACGGCCACGTTTGTGTGCGCGATCCTCGTGTACGTGAAAGTCCCGGAGACGGGCGTGAAACTGGACCGGGAACACCTGGAGGACTCCCGTTTCTTCGCCGGATATGCTTCGGTGTTCCGGGACTGGGTCTTCATGGGGATCTTGGGAATGACATTCCTTATGGCCCTGTTGTTCCAACAGGCGGCGACCGCACTGCCGATCACCATGGGTATAAAGGGTTTCTCCAGTGCGGACTACGGAATGGTCATCAGCCTGAACGGGTTCATGATCGTCCTTCTCCAGGTGGCGCTCTCCAGGGTAGTGAAGTCCGTGCGTCCGAGGCGGGTCCTCGCGGCGTCGGCGCTTCTCTGCGGATATGGACTCGCAGTCATCGCGGGCGCCAGTTCCCTGCCCTTCTATTTCTTGGCAGTGGCCATCTGGACCTTGGGTGAGATAATTTTCGCCCCAGTGATCATGAGTCTTGTCGCGCAGCTCTCGCCGGCTGCAACGCGCGGGCGATATCAGGGGATGTATCAGCTCGCCTTCTCTGGTGCCGCGCTCGCGCTCCGATTCCAGTGGAAATGTGATAGATCACTTCGGGGTCAATATCATCTGGATTATTTGCGGAGTGATAGGTACGGTAGCGGCAATTGGTTGCACAGTGCTGGGACGCGTGGCGGAGGAGCGATCGAGCGGATCCGCTGAACTCGACAGCCGCAGCGACGCACTGGCCACCTGAGCATGAATCACCTCACCATCCCGGGCGACCTCTTCGCCGGATGACCCTGGCCGATGCCTGTAGCCGGCTGACCTGAGAAGGCGAAATTGCGCAACAACAAGCGTTTTGATTTCCTCGTGGAACGGGGCGGGCATGACGACACGGTGCCTGCACGAGACCTTCGAGGAGCGGGCCGCTGCCGCGCCCGAGGCACTGGCGGTGGTTTCCGAGAGCGAAGAACTGACCTACGGCGAACTGGACGCGCGTGCCGACCGGCTGGCGCAGCTCCTCGTGGACGCAGGGGTGCTGCGGGGCTCCCTGGTGGGTATCCACCTGGAGCGCGGGGCGCAGATGGTCGTCGCCATCCTCGCCGCGCTGAAGGCCGGCGCAGGCTACGCGATGCTGGACCCCGAGTTTCCCGTGCACCGTTTGCGGGACATGGTCGAGGACGTGGCGCCCGCAGTCGTGATCGCCGACAGCGAGGCGGACGTAGACCGCCTGGGCACATCGGCGGGCTTCGTCCGCATGGCTGGGGACACGGGCCGGCCACTGCCGCGGGGAGCCGTGGGCGTCAGACCCGAGGACATCGCCTGCGTCATCTTCACCTCCGGATCCACCGGGCGGCCGAAGGGTGTTGCCGCCCCGCACCGAGCGGTGGTCGGCACCATCCTGGGCCAGAGCTATACGCGGTTCGGCCCCGACACGGTCTGGCTTCAGTGCGCGCCCGTCTCCTGGGACGCCTTCGCCCTGGAGCTCTGGGGCCCTCTGCTGACCGGCGGAACCTGTGTGATCCACCCGGGACGGCCCAATCCCCTCCTGATGGAACGCCTCGTGGCGGAACATGGCATCACCACGATGAACCTCCCGACCGTGCTCTTCCACGTGATCATGGAGGAGTACCCGGAGGCGCTGGAAGGGCTGACGGACCTGCTCGTCGGCGGTGAGGCGCTCTCGCCCGAGCATGCCACCCGGGTGATGAGCGAATTCCCGGAGCTGCGTTTCGTCAACGGATACGGACCGGTCGAGTGCATGGTCTTCGTGACCACGCACCCCGTCACCGCGCAGAGCGCAGCACGGCCCTCGGTGCCGATCGGCCGCAACCTGGCCGGCAAGGACATCCACGTCCTCGACGAACAGCTGCGGCCGGTGGCCGACGGCGAGGTCGGCGAACTGTACGCCTCGGGGGCCGGGCTGGCTCATGGTTACCTCGGCAGGCCCGAGATGACCGCCGAGCGGTTCGTGGCCGATCCGTTCGCGGCGCCAGGTGGGCGCATGTACCGCACCGGCGACTTCGTGCGCTGGCACGCCGAAGAACCGCTGGAATTCATCGGCCGGGTGGACGGGCAGGTGAAAATCCGCGGAATCCGCGTCGATTTCGCTGAGGTCGAATCCATTCTGGAGAAGCATCCCGCGGTCAAGAAGGCCGTGGTGACAGCCACGCAAGAAAGGCCGGAAGATCGGCGGCTGGTCGCCTATCTGACGGCCCGTACGGAAACAGGGCGACGAACTCACGCAGTCCGACCTGCGCGCCTATGTGGCAGAGAAGATGCCTGACTTCATGCATCCGCACCGGTTTGAAATTTTGGACTCGTTCCCCGTAACGCATAACGGGAAAGTTGATCGCATGGCCCTGCTCAGCTCCAAGGCAGAGGGCTCACTCGGAGGTGGAAAGAAATGCTGATTCTGGGTTTCAAGGAAGGCCATGACGGCGCGGTCGCCGCGATCGAGGACGGTCGGCTCCTCTTCTCCCTGGAGGCCGAGAAGGACTCGTTCCCCGGTACGACCGGCTGACGGCCGATGTCCTCCTGCGGGCGACGGAGAAGCTCGGGCGGATCCCCGACGCGCTCGCGGTGGGCGGTTGGGTGAAGGGAACGTTCTCCCACGAACCCCAGACCCGCACCGGCTACTTCGGAGTGGGACCGGGGTCGGTCACCGACGAGGTGGGCAAGTTCTTCGGCCAGGACGTGAAGATCTTCTCCTCCACGCACGAGCGGTCGCACATTATGACCGCCCTCGGCCTGTCGCACTTCCCGGCCGGACAGCCCTTCTACTGTCTGGTGTGGGAAGGCAACATCGGGTCGTTCTACCTGATCGACGAGCACGGCCAGGTCACCCACCTCCGCCACGTGCTGTCCGACCCCGGGAACAAGTACGCCTACCTGTTCGCTTTGGCCGACCCGAAGTTCACGGCAAACAAGGGCGTGCTCCGGCTCCAGGACGCCGGCAAGCAGATGGCCCTGACCGGCTTCGCGCAGCCCGGCTCCCCTGACCAAGGATGAGAAGAAGCTCATCGACTTCCTCCTGGAGCAGGACCAGATCATCACGAACCTGGGGAAGGACGAGCTGACCTGGAGTCCGTTCCACAACATCGGGGTGGACTCGCAGGAGTACCGCAACCTGGCCCTGAAGATGTCGGACGCGATTTTCGACCGCTTCTACCAGTACGCGAAGGCGGAGCTCACCGAGGGCTACCCGCTGCTGATCTCGGGCGGTTGCGCACTCAACTGCGAGTGGAACCGGCGCTGGCGGGAGTGCGGGCTCTTCCCGAGGTGTTCGTGCCGCCGTGCCCGAACGACAGTGGTTCGGCGCTGGGCACGGCCATCGACGCCCAGCTGCACTACACCGGTTCGGCCACGGTGTCCTGGGACGTCTACGCCGGTGAGGAATTCGTCGAGGACGCCGCCTTCTCGCCCGAGGACTACGACGTCAAGCCGCTGGACTTCGGCGAGGTGGCCGCGTTCCTGGCGGCCGGCAACATCATCGGATGGGCCCAGGGCCGTTGGGAGATGGGCCCCGCGCGCTCGGCAACCGGTCGATCCTGGCAGCGCCGTTCACCGACGAGACGACCACCCGGCTCAACCGGATCAAGCAGCGGGAGGGGTTCCGGCCGATCGCTCCGATCTGCCTGGAGTCCGACGCCGCGAACTGGTTCACCGGTTCGATCCCGGACCCCACATGCTCTACTTCAGCCAGGTGAACTCGGATTCCTGAAGGCCGTCACCCACGTCGACGGCACCGCGCGCGCCCAGACCGTGACGCCGGAGCAGAACCCCGCGATGGCACGCCTGCTGACGGCCTTCCGCGACATCACCGGATTCAGCGTCCTGTGCAACACCTCGCTCAACTACTCCGGCCGCGGCTTCATCAACCGCACCAGCGACCTGGTCGAGTACGGCGAGGAGCACAGCCTGGACGGTTACGTCGTCGGCAACACCTTCGCCGTGCGGCGCAGCCCGCGGGTCTGAGGAAGAAACTCTAGGGAGGACGATCTCACCATGCAGGAAAACTTTGAACTCACCGGCATCCGGATGGATTCGGACTTCTTCCGCTTCGAGGAGCGGAACGAGTTCGATCCCGAGCTGGTGATGGACGTCCTTCAGGGGCGCCGACTGGGCGTGATCTTCCGCGACGTCATACCCGAGGACGCGAGGAAGGAGTCGGTGGCCCGGTTCTGGAACAGCCCCGGACTGCTGCGTCGCGACGGGGAGCCCTCGTACTGCATCGGCTCCTACCACTGGAACAAGTCGACCGACGAATACCTCGAGGATTCCGCAAAGACGGCTGATGCGGTATTCGACGTGCTCGACGTGCCGAACTCGCCCTGGAACTCGTTCAGGTCGGCGATGGCGGAGAGGCTCGCCCAGAACGGTGCGGACATCCGCATCGCCGAGAACGAGGGCGATCAGGCCTGCGCCGCGCTGATCCGGGCATGGGACAAGGAGGGCAGCTTCGCCCTCGACCCCCACGAGGACGAGGCGCAGTGCAAGGATCCGCGGCAGGCCGGCTTCGAGATCCAGCGCGCGGCCGACCACGAGATCTGCGCCGTCAACATGTGCGTCGAGCAGGGGGAGGGGGCCGCCTGGTCGTCTGGAACATCCGCCCCGACGACGACAGCCGGCGCGCCCTGGGAATCGAGCACACGGGGTTCTCCTACCCGGCGGACGCTCTTGAAGGGTTCGACGTCGTACACCTCGACGTCCGCAGCGGCGACGTCTACGTATTCAACGGGCGCCACGTCCACGCCGTCGACACCTGCACGGGGAACCGGACGAACGTGTCATTCCTGATGGGATTCATCGACGAGCGCACCGTCGTCAGCTGGACATAAGCACCGGAGGACGTGACCAAGGGTCGCCCCCTCGCAAAGAATCTTGACTGAGCGGGTTGTGCTCCTGCTTCCAGTTGGGGAGTTCAGCCCGCCCCCTCGCGCGGTGGGGCGCCTTGGTCAGGGCCCACGACTCTCCCGTGCCAGCAGCGCGGGGCAAAGTAACTGGAGGAACACAGAAGTGATCGTCTGCGGATTGAAGCTTACCCATGACGGAGCCGTCGCGCTCGTGGATGGCGACGAGCTGATCTTCAGTGTCGAGATGGAAAAGTTGAACAACGGGGCCCGCTACAGCCAGATCGAGGATCTGTCGGTGGTAGTCCGCTTGCTGGGTGACTTCGGCTACCGGGTCGAGGACGTGGACCATTGGGTCATTGATGGCTGGGACGGTGACAAGGTCGGTCACGCCAGCCTGCTCGACCACGGGGTTCCGGTCGAACTCGACCTGGCGCCCTACCGCGAGACCGAGGCGGTGCCGGACGTTTTCAAACCCGGCTTGTCCGGCACCTTCCCTCTCGCGGGCGAACCCTTGCCTTTCACCAGCTACGTGCACATTGCCGGGCACATCTCAAGTGCCTACTGCACCAGCCCGTTCGCTCAGCGGGGCGAGTCGTCGCTCGTCCTCGTCTGGGACGGTGGGCTCTTCCCGCGCCTGTACTCGGTCGATCCCGCATCGGGAGTCGAGAACGGCGGTGAACTCTTCCCCCTGATCGGCCACACGTACGCCACTGCCGCACACCATTTCGGACCGTTCCGGCGAACGGACGAATCGAGCACCGTCGACGACCTCTCGGTCGCCGGCAAGCTGATGGCCTACATAGCCCTCGGCACCCCGAGGCCGGACGTGATCGATGTGCTGCGGACATGCATGGACGAGCACTTCGAGGCCGACAACGAGAACACGTCCGTCTTCCGCGCTGAAGTCGGCGGATTCGGCAGCAACTCCGAGCCGTCCCTGCGCTACGTGCACGACTTCTTCCGCGACGTCCGCAATCGCATCCCGCGTGATGTACCGGACGCGGACGTTCTCGCCAGCGTTCACCAGTTCCTCGAGGACGTGCTGGTCGAACGCCTGGCCGCCAAGGTGCTGTCCTGGAAGGGCGAGGGCCCCTGGAATCTGTGCTTTGTGGGAGGCTGCGCCCTCGACATCAAGTGGAACAGTGCCCTGCGTCGCATGGACCTCTTCCGGGATGTGTGGGTTCCCCCTTCCCCAACGACTCCGGCTCGGCCATCGGAGCGGCAGCCCTCGGCATGATCAGCGCCGCCGGCATCAAGCCGATCCGATGGAACCCGCGCCTGGGGCCGGACCTCGCCCCTGCGCCGCAGGCACCCGAGGCTAGCAGGCTCGTCCGTGCAGTCCGCAGGACCTCGCTGAAGTCCTCCACACCACAGGGTGCCCCGTGGTCGTCCTGAACGGCCGAGCCGAACTCGGCCCCCGAGCTCTCGGCGGCCGTAGCATCCTCGCCGCCCCCGTGCGGGAGTCCACCAAGGATGTGCTGAACGAGGTCAAGGGGCGCGAGAGCTATCGCCCCGTCGCTCCCATCTGCCTCGAAGAACACGCTCCGGAAATCTTCTCCCCGGGACCCCGGACCCCCACATGCTCTTCGACCATGTCGTGCGCCCGGACTGGCGGGACCGGATCCCCGCGGTTCTGCACCTGGATGACACGGCCCGCCTGCAGACCGTGGGCCCGGACGACGACCCCACGCTGCGCGCCATTCTGGCCCGCTACCAAAGCCTGAGCGGTGTCCCGGTGCTGTGCAACACCAGCGCGAACTTCAACGGGACCGGATTCTTCCCCGATGTCGAGTCGGCACTCGCCTGGGGCAAGGTCGACCGGGTGTGGAGCGACGGCACCCTCTACACCCGGAACAGCAGCGACTGAGCTCATCGTTCGCTGCAAGGTAAGTAGATCGCCCTTGACCTGCCCGAATTCAGGGCAGGGGCTGAAGAATTCCAGGAGTCCCCGATGATGCGCACCATGTTCAAGTCCAAGATCCACCGTGCCACCGTGACCCAGGCCGACCTTCACTACGTGGGATCGGTGACCATCGACGTGGACCTTCTCGAAGCGGCCGACCTGTTGCCGGGCGAGCTGGTCCACATCGTCGACATCACCAACGGCGCCCGCCTGGAGACGTACGTCATCGAGGGCGAGCGCGGGTCCGGAGTGATCGGGATCAACGGAGCCGCTGCCCATCTGGTCCACCCTGGTGACCTGGTGATCCTCATCAGCTACGCCCAGGTCGCCGACGACGAGGCGCGGACGTTGGAGCCGAAGGTCGTCCACGTGGACGGCGACAACCGCATCGTCGCCCTGGGCGCGGACCCGTCCGAGCCGGTGCCCGGCTCGGACCAGGAACGAAGCCCGCAGGCGGTTGGGGCCTGAGAGGCTCACCGGACACTCAGGGGATAAGTGAGACGGGCGCGCCCGTGGCCTCTGCCACGGGCGCGCCCGTCTCATATGGGCGGCAGTGCCGCCGCGGTGTCAGAGTGCCTTGGACGCGCTCCCGTCGCCGACCGTAGCCCAGAACCTGCGCAGCCACACGAGGGTGTCCTGCATGACGTAGTGGTCCACGTGCGGGCGTAGCGCGGACAGCAGGAACGAGCGAGCCCCCTCGGCCGGCACCCCGAGGACCGTGATCCGGGGGTCCACGGTCCCATCGCGCCGTACGGGGTGGAACTCCGGCGACAGGTCGAGGCCCCGGGCTCGAACACCTCGCCGTCGGCGGAGGCGTTGCGCCACAGGCGCACCAGTCCGTGGTCCATCAGATTGCGGTACAGAGGCATGGCGTCCAGCCGGGGATCGAAGCCGTGGACGCGCGCCTCGACCAGGACGTCGATGGGCCGCGCGTACCCGGTGCGAGGGCCCTCGACGACCGCGCGGGCCTCCTCGCTGTCCAGCCGGATCCGCGCGTCGGGTCCGGCGCCCACGTCCAGCAGCCCGCAGTCCATCAGGGCCGCGATCTTGGCCATGACCTCGGGGGCGGCACCGTTGCCGAGCCGGTTGTGGTGGCTCACGTGGCGGCGCAGGAAATCGCGCTGCGAGGCGGCGGTCAGGCCCGCGTCGTCCACGGCGTACGAGATGACAGAGCGCAGATCGCGCCACACGCCGTCCGCGGCGGCCTTATGCGGGTTGCGCAGGTTGCCCTGGCGGGCCCAGAGCTGGTCGCGCGCCATGAATGCGGCGACGCGCCGCTGCCACTCGCCCGGTGCGCCGGCCGTCGGCACGGGGCGTACCGCCTGTTTCCAGTCGAAGCGGTTGCCATAAAGGGAGGGATCCAGGCCCGAGGGCGAGTCGAGACCGTCGGTTACCAGGTGCGGCGGCATCGACCGGTCGACGTGTCGACGCATCTCGGCCTGCGCGGTGCTGCCGTACACGGTCCGGGTCCAGTGCAGCAGGACGTCCCGTACAGGCCAGGACACCTCGCGCTGGGCAGTGAACACGGCCTCCTTGCCGCGCAGGACGGAGTCCAGAACGGCGGTGATCCCGTCCACCGCCTCGTCCAACGCGGCCGTCAGGTGTCCGGGTGTCCCGCCGGTGGCGGCGCCGGAGAGGAAGGCCAGGTAGGCAGGCATGACCCGCTGGGTCAGCAGCAGCGCCGTACCGGGCCCGAACAGCGTGACGTAGTGGAGATGGGCCATCTCCAGAATGACCAGGGGCAGGATGTCCCGGTCGAAGTCCAACTGCTCCTGGCCACCGCTGGGCCCGGCCGGGGCGCCGGCATGCCGCCGGAGCTGCCGGACCGCCTCCTTGGTCAGGAAGGTGCCGGGGTGGTCGCCGCTGCCGTCGCTTGGTTTGTGGTTGTCGGGCCGGGCGAAGGTGAACAGGCCCGACGGGCTGAAGGCCACGATTGCCTTGGGCTCGGCACCGCTGGGACGGTAGATCAGGCCGCCTGCCGGCGCGTCGTCGAATCGGCCGCCCCGTCCCTCAGTCAGGTGCAGCACGACGTCGATGCCGGTCAGACCCATGCCACCGCAGCCCACCACGGATCCCGGGCCGATGCCCGCTCCGTCCAGTACGGTCTCCATCGGGTAGGCGTTCGGGAGGTACCGGGCGCCGCCGCGGGCGTCGGCCTCGGCAAGGCGGCGGGCGGCCGGGGATCGCGCGGGGTCGTGGTGGGAGTGCCCGGTGAGCAGCAGCACCTCGTCTGCCAGGTGGCAGGCGCCGTCGGCCGTGGTCACCTCCAAGAGGTCGCCCACCGGGATGAGGTCGGTGACCTCCGCAGAGTGCAGGTGGAGGGCGACGCCCGGGTGGCGGCGCAGATCGGCCGCGAAGCTGTCGAACATGTCGCGCAGTGCTAGCCCGTGCACGTAGCGCTGGGGCCAATCCTGCGGGCGCAGGTCGAAGTCGGGGTCGCCGGTCTCCTCGAAGCGCTGCCGGCACCACTCGTACAAGGTGGGCCGTTGGGCCGCCGGCCGCACTAGGCCCGCCCCGGACATCGCGTCGTCGGCGGCGAAGCCGACCTGGGAGAGCGATCCGGTTGAGATAGCTGGTGCGCGCCTGTGCTGGGCTGTGGGCCTGACCAGCCCCGAACTCGCCGCTGCGTTCGAAGACGCGGACCTCCAGGTGACGGTCCCGTGCGAGCCGGCCGATCGTAGCCGAGAGCCGCTCCAGGACGTACGTCGCTCGGGGGCCGCCGCCCACGATGGCCAGCCGGTAGGGCTGCTCTGCCGGGTCGGGGCGGTTCGCCGTGTCAGCTCGAGAGGTGCTCACCTGTGCCTCATTCGGTCGTCGTGCATCAGTCCGGACAGTGCTGCGAGGAAGCGGTCGACGTCCTGCGTGGTCATTCGACCCATGGTGGACAGCCGGAACCAGCCCGGGGCCAGCTGCTCTTGGGCGCCGTAGATCACGAAGCCCTCCGCCCGCAGTCCTCGGTACAGCTCGTCGAAGGACATGTGCTCGGGGAGGCGTACGGCGGTCAGAGCGACGGCCCGGTGTGCGTGCTGCAGCAGCAGGTCCAGACCGAGGTCCGCCAGGCCGGCGCGCAGTTGCAGGGCGAGCGCACTGTAGCGGGCGTGGCGAGCGTCCTGGCCTTCGGTCAGGGCCAGGTCAAGGAGCGGCCTCGAAGGCGTAGTACGCGGGGATGCCCGGGGTGAAGGCAGGCGCCGCTGCCTTCTCTTGGGCGGTGTAGTGGCGGTGCAGGTCGAGGTAGAAGCTGCGCCGCGGTGCCGCGGCGAGCCTCTCGAAGGCGGTCCGGGACGCGCTGACGAAGGCGAGCCCGGGTGCGCCTTCGAGGCACTTGTTGGCTGAGCCCGCCAGCCAGTCGACGCCGTCCTCCGCCAGTGAGAGGCGCTCGGCGCCGATGCTGCTGACGGCGTCCAGGATGAGCTCGCGGCCGTGCTCGTGCGCGATCCGGGTCAGCGCCGCCACATCGTTGAGCATGCCGCTGCTGGTCTCGTGGTGCACCAGGCCCACGTGGGTCAGGCCCGGGTCGGCGGCCAGGGCCGCACCCACGGCGGAGGGGTCGACGGGGGTGCCCCAGCCCAGTTCAAGTCGGCGGGTCCGAATGCCGTGGGCGTCCGCGATGTGCTGGAACCGCTCCCCGTAGTGGCCGTTGTCGATGACCAGCAGGCCGCCGTCGGCAGGCACGGCGGAGCTGATCGCGGCCTCCACGGCGCTCGTGCCGGAGCCGGTGAGGATCACGGAGGTGTGCCGGGTGTCGCCGCCCGCGGCCAGGGTGGTCTTGTGTCGTACCCGGGTGAGGAGGTCGGAGAACTCCGGCTCGCGGTGGCACAGGTCGGGTCCGGCGAGCGCGGAGCGCACGCGCGCGTCCGTCATCACCGGGCCAGGGTTCATCAAGACGACTCGGTCCGTATGGGGCCGGTTGGTGTCGGTCATGGGGCGATCGCTCCCTTGAAGCGGGCGGCGGAGGCGGGCGGGCGGAGGGCGGGGCGGCCGAGGCCGGGGTCGGATCCGGGGGCGATGCGCACTCGGATCAGCTGGGCCCCGCCGGTGTCCTGGGCATGCCGGACGGCTGCGGTCAGAGCGGCGGAGTCCGCGACGTCGGCAGTGGCGCGGTAGCCGCAGGCGGTGGCGATCGCGCCGAAGTCCACACCCGCCGACGCCGTGGGCTGGCCTCCGGTGGATTCGTAGGCCTCGTTGTCGAGCAGGACGTGGCACAGGTCGGTGTTCGCGTGGCGGCCGATGGTGGCCATGGCTTCCAGTCGCATCAGGGCAGCGCCGTCGCCGTCGAGGGCCAGGACGCGGCGCCCGGGGGCATGCAGGGCCACCCGAGGGCGACGCTGGAGGCGCAGCCCATCGAGCCGACGACGTAGAGGTTCTCGGGGCGGTCGAAGTCGCGTTCCAGCTCGCGCGCGGTCTTGCCCGTCGTGGCGACGACGAGGCTGCGCGGGTCCATGGCGTCGACGATGTGTCCGATGGCCTCGGCGCGGCGCAGCGGGCGCGGGCCAGGGGCGGTGTGCGGTGTGGTCGGGTACGGGGCGACGGCGCCCTTCGGTACGACGAACGCGTACGGCAGCCCGGTGGCGGCCATGTGCGCCTCGGCCGCTCCGAGGCGCTCGGCGAGTCCGGCCGGGTCCTCGGGGAGCACCTCGTGCGCGATTTCCATGGAGGTGAGCATCTCGGTGGTGATCCGGCCCATCAGTTCGTGCTGGGGCTCGTCGGGGTGGCCGGGCCGACCGCGCCAGGTGACGAAGAGCAGGACGGGAAGCCGCAGGGTGTGGCACAGGGACGTCAGCGGGTTGACGGTGTTGCCGAGGCCGGAGTTCTGCAGGATGACCACGGGCTTGCGGCCTGCGAGGTGGGCGCCGGCGGCGAGCGCGACCGCCTCGCCCTCGTTGGCCGCGATCAGGTACTCGCGCGGGTACTCGGCCTCCAGGCAGGAGATGACGGGGCCGAGGAAGGAGCAGGGCACTCCGGTGAAGGGGCCGAAGGCACGGGTGCGCAACAGGTCGACCAGGGTGCGCGCGTCGAGCGCAGTGGCGGTGCTCACTGGGTGGCTTCCCCGGCGAGCAGTTCGGCGGCGCGGGCCACGTCCTGCTCGGTACGCAGCTCCAGCCAGCCGGAGGCGATCTCGACGGCTCCGATCCGGTGCCCCTCGGCCAGCAGGTCGGCCAGGAGGGTGCCCAGGGACGCCTCGGTGCCGTTGGAGAGGTGCTTCTCGGCGGCGCGGCGCAGGGCGGCGAAGCCGTCGGCGGAGAAGGTGGCGGCGCCCGCGAACTCGGCGTCGCCGGTGCCGGCGGCGAGGACCTCGCCGCCGCTGGTACCGGCCAGGCGGCGGCTGGCGCCGGCCACCGAGCTGATGGCGAGCAGCAACGCGTCGGGGCGGTGCCCGGCGGCGGTCCCGGAGACGTCGACGAGGACGGCGATGTCCGCGTCGGAGGTGGCCAGCCGGCGCAGGGGCTCGGGCTCGACGTACGCGTCCGCGGAGAGCACGACAGTGGTGCCGGGGCAGGTCTCGGGCAGGGCGAGCAGCGCACCGGCGGCGTCGGAACCGGCGGCCAGCGCGGTGACGTCCTGCGGCAGCGGGCCGGTGTCTCCGCCTGGGCCGGTGGCCAGTGCCACGGACTCGATGCCGGCCCGGCGCAGCGCGCCGCACTGCCAGTCGGCGAAGGGAGCCTCGGCAGTGGCTCGGCCCCCGGGGACGACGGCGGCGCGGGGCCGGGTCTCGTACGGGGTGATGTAGGCGGCCTCGTGCTGCTTCTGCCGGGGCATGCCCTGGAGGTCGAACACGGTGGCGAGGGGGCGATGCGGTCCTCGATGCCGGTGGTGCGGTCCTCGCGCAGGATGGCGGAGAAGGTCTCGGTGACGGCGGTGATGCCGGCCCGCAGCCCATGATTGGCGTAGATGACCATCTTGGCGCCGGCCTCGGCGAGTTCCGTGGCGGTGACGGTGTGGTAGGTGGTGGGCACCACCACACGACGGGGGTGGGACGCTGCCAGCGGTTGAGGAACTCCAGGACCGGTTCGGGGGAGCTGCCCTTGGCGTGGATGAGCACGGCGTCCGCGCCGGCCTCGGCGTAGGCCTCGCCGCGGCGGAGCGCCTCGTCCATGCCCCAGCCCGCGATCAGGGCCTCGATCCGGGCGATGACCATGAGGTCGGGGGAGCGTTGGGCGGCCTTGGCGGCGCGCAGCTTGCCGCAGAACTCGGCGACGGGCGCCAGTTCCTGGCGGCCCGGGAGGAAGCTGTTGACCTTGGGGAAGCGCTTGTCCTCGATGGAGACTCCGGCGATCCCTGCGGCCTCGTAGCGCCGGATCATGTGCATCACGTTGTGGGCGTTGCCATATCCGGCGTCGCAGTCGGCGACGACGGGGATGTCGACGGCGGCGGCTATCGAGGAGGCCACGGCGTGCAGTTCGCTCATGGTCGGGATGTCGGTGTCGGGCACGCCCTGCGAGGTCGACACCTCCAGTCCGCTGGACCACACGCCGTCGAACCCGACGCGTTCGGCGAGCCGGGCGCCGAGCGGGTTGTGGGCGCCGACGATGCGTACGGCGCCGGGCCGGGCGAACAGGTCGCGCAGTCGCGGAGCCCCCGGGGCGGTGCGATCCTCGCTGTGGTGTGTGTTCGTCCCTACGGTCATGCCGGTTCTCCTGTTGTCCGCTGTCGCACACGGGGGCGCAGCGTCTTCGGGGCAGCCCACAGTGCAGTTACCTGAGGTTTTGTCGAATGCCGGTGAGAAGGCCGCGGCTGGTCAGACCGTCACGGTGGTGAGCACGAGACCCGCGGCGACGAGCCAGCGGCCTTCCAGGGTCGAGAGGCACCGGTGGCCGACCCGCGGCCCGGGCACCAGCAGCCGGGCGCTGAAGTGCCCCGTGTCGGCGTCCGGTGCGCTGACCGGGGTGAACCGCACCGAGGCCTGGGCGAAGTCCAGCCAGCGGCCGGTGAGCGGGAACCACGCTTTGTAGACGGATTCCTTGGTGCTGAAGAGCACTTTGTCCCAGTGCAGCGCGGGTCTCGCGCGCGCCAGAACGCGCAGTTGGTCGCGCTCGTGCGGGAGCGCGACGGCGGCGAGGACACTGGCGGACAGGGGCGCGTGCGGCTCCGCGTCGATGCCGAGCGAGGCCACCTCGGCCGTCCGGGCGGCGGCCGCCGCCCGGTAGCCGTCGCAGTGGGTGATCGCGCCGGCGATGCCCGAGGGCCACAGCGGCTCGCCGACCGCGCCGACGGGCACCGGACCGGCGGCCACGCCGAGGCTCCTGAGGGCGCGGCGGGCGCAGTGCCGACCGGTGGTGAAGGCGCCACGGCGCCGCGCGCTCTGGTCGGCGGCGGCGGTGAGTTCCTCCGGGTACAGCTCGGCGTCGAGGACGTCGGCGTACTCGTACGAGCTGGCCACGGCCAGCGGAAGGATCCGCTCGATCACGTGTCCGCTTCCCCGGTCGCGGCGCGGGCCGGTGCAGTCACCTTGCCGGGGCCGGCGAACAGCGCGGCTACGGCGCCCAGGGCAGCGACCACCGCGGTGGCGAGCAGGGCGTAGCACATGCCGTCCAGGAACGCCGTCTGGCCAATCCGGGTCAGCTCGGCGGTCGCCGTGCCGGTACCCAAGTCGGGGGTGAGGCCGACGGCCGCCTCGCGGAGCGCGGCCGCCGGCGCGGCCCTCGGGGACATCGATGCCGGCGGCGGCGAGCCGGGCGGGCAGCACCGAGGCGACGTACCCGCCGACGATCGCGCCGACGGTGGCCGTGCCGAGGCTGCCGCCGACCTGCATGGAGGTCTGCTGCACACCGCCGGCGACACCCGCCAGTTCAGCCGGGGCGCTGCCGATGACCAGTTTGGTGGCCCCGACCATGACCGGGCTGAAGCCCAGGCCCAGCAGGAGGAAGCAGGCGGTGGTCCGCAGGGTGCCGGAGCCGGCGTCCAACTGGGACAGCGCGGCCATGGCGACGGCGGTGACGGCCAGTCCGACGGTGACCGGGGCGCGGGGACCCGAGCGGCTGATCCAGATCGCCGCAGGCGGGCACCCACGATCATCAGCAGGGTCAGGCCGAGGACCCGGACGCCGGAGGCGGCGGGCGCCAGACCCAGCACGTTCTGTAGGTGAAGATCAGCACGAAGGGCGCGCCGAACATCACGAACGCCATCGCGGTCATTGCGAGGACGCCGACCGTGAACCGGGTGGAGGCGAACAGCCGGAGCGGCAGCAGCGGGTCCTGGGCGCGCCGCTCCCACCAGACGAAGACGGCGGTCAGCACGGCGGCGGAGGCCAGCAGGAGCAGGGTGCGGGCATCGGCCCGGCCCTGGTCGGCCACCGTGGTCAGGCCGCCCACGAACGCACACAGGGCGGCGCCGAGCACGACCATGCCCGGCAGGTCGAACCGGCCGGGAGCGGCGGGGCGGGGCGCGTCGCGCAGCACGGTGACGCCGAGGGCGAGGGCCAACGCACCGAGCGGCACGTTGAGGTAGAAGACCCAGCTCCAGTCGGCATGTTCGACCAACAGGCCGCCCACGACGGGGCCGGCAGCGGTGGACGCGGCGATGACGGCGCTGCGCACGGCGATCGGCATGTTGAGCCGGTCGGGCGGGAACGCGGCGCGCAGCAGGCCGAGCGTGGCGGGCTGCATCAGCGCGCCGAACACGCCCTGGAGAACGCGCAGGGCGATCACCCACCCGAGGTGGCCGCTGGCGCCGATCGCCACCGAGGTGGTGGTGAACCCGGCGGCGCCGATGAGAACATCCGGCGGTGGCCGTAGCGGTCGCCCAGCTTGCCCGCGGTGATCAGCAGCGCCGCCACAGCCAGCAGGTAGCCGTTGGTGACCCACTGGATGCCGGCCAGGTCGGCGTCCAGGTCGGCCTACATGGCCGGCTGGGCGACGGTGACGATGGTCCCGTCGAGCGAGACCATCATCGCGCCGACCGACAGGGTCACCAGCGTGAGCCAGGGGTGGCCCGCACGCCGCGCCGCCGGGGGACGGCGGCGCCTGCCCGTCGGTCGCGGGCGCCCGGTCGGTGCCGCTCACGCCGGCAGCCCGTCCGCCGCTGCGACGGGGTCTTCGCGGGGGCCTGGCCGCCCGCGGCGTGGCCGGTGGTGTCCTCGGAGGGCTTCCAGCCGGGCGGGCCGAAGACGTGGCCGAGCTTGTGCCGCAGGGTGCGGGCCGTGCGCACGTCACGGATCATGTTGCCGAACTCGTGCACCTGGATCTTCCAGATGGAGAAGGTCTCCAGCTGCTTGGTCAGGCCGTAGGTGGGGCGCTGGACCTCGGGCTGGAAGGTGCCGAAGACGCGGTCCCACAGGATCAGGATGCTGCCGAAGTTCTTGTCCAGGTACTCCGGGTCATTGCCGTGGTGGACCCGGTGGTGCGAGGGGTCACGAAGACGTACTCGATCCAGCGCGGCAGCTTCCCGATCTTCTCGGTGTGCGCGAACAGGCCGTACACGAGGTGCACCGAGTGCATGGTGAAGACCAGCGCCGGGTGGATACCTAGCAGGGGCAGCGGGAGCCAGATCATCTTCTCGAACCACTGGGCCCACTTGCGGCGCAGTGCCGTCGACAGGTTGAAGTACTGGCTGGAGTGGTGGACCTGGTGCCCGGCCCAGATCAGCCGGACCCCGTGGGCGGCCCGGTGGTACCAGTACAGCAGGAACTCGACCCCGATGAAGAGGACGACCCAGGTCACCCACGAGCGGGCGGACAGGTGCCAGGGGCCACGTACTCGTAGACGAGCAGGTACAGGGCCAGGGCGACGGTCCGCAGCGTCGTGGAGGACACGAGGGCGCCGATACCCGTGAGGATGCTCGCCCGGTGGTCCCTCAGGTCGTAGCCGGGCCGCCCGTCCTGGTCGTCGCCGTACTTGAGGGCGAGCATCTCGATCACGATGAGCAGCGCCATCGCGGGCAGCGCGTAGACCGCTGGATCGTGCAGCCGGTCTATCACCTTGTCGAGCATGGCTTTCTCCTTGATTTTCGATTCCCAGAACCCTAGACACGCCCGCCTAAACGCCTCCCTAAAGCGGCACTTAATTCCGGTCGATGTCGACCGTTTAAGGGAGCCGTAACAGGAGAGTTTAAGGTCGGCTTTAGCCCTTCCCTACTACGCTGACCAGTGGCTTGGTCGAGATCCCGCGGGACCGCGTTGGAAGAGAGCGCCGGCCCGCGTCGATCGAGATTCACGAATTCCGGGTCGGCATCCGATTTCTCGACGACCTAGGAATGGGGTACCCATGGTGGCCACTTGCCTCAGCGTCCGGCGGACCAGAGCCGCGCACGGCGGTCCCCGGTCCGCGTGCTCGCCCTGCACGGCCTCGCCGCGAGCAGTACCACCTGGCGGGCGTACGCCGAACACGCCCCACCGGCAGTCGAGTTGTGGACGGCGGAACTGCCGTGGGGGCCCGCCGGCGGTGCCGCGTGGAGCCATGGCGGCGACCCCGGCGAGTGGATCGGCCGGGCGCTCGCCGAGGTGCCGGGCGGCGTCGACGTGCTTGTCGCGCACTCCTTCGCCGCGGTGCTCGCCGTGGAGTACCTATCGGCCGCCGATCCGGCGGCGCGGCCCCCACGCGGTCGTGCTGGTCTCGCCCTTCCACCGGCGTCGCCCGGAGGACTTCCACTGGGACACCGCGCACCACTACCTATCCGTCTTCCAGGACGTGTTCGACGAGGCGCTGCGGCTCAGCTCGACCCGCCCGCTGCCAGCGGACATCCGGCGGGAGATGGCGCTCGTGGTGCGCGACGGGGTGGGGCCGTACGGCTGGCTGCGTTTCTACGAGTCGTACCTGCGCAGCCCGTTCGTGGACCTCGCCGGGCTCGACACGCCCGTGCTGGTGGTGGCCGGCGACGGTGACCGGTTCGCCCCGCCCGAGGACGCCGAGGAGCTGGCGGCCGCGCTGCCGCACGGCCGGGCGGTCCTGCTGCCGGACTGCGGGCACTTCCCCATGACCGAGCGGGCGGGCGCGTTCGCGCGCGTCGTCCACGAACTGCTGGCCGAACAGTGGCCGGCCGCCTTCAGCCCCTCCACGAGAGCGAGTTGATACGTGGCCACCGTCAGCAGCACCGAGGTGTTCGTGACCGGCGTCGGCGTGGTCAGCTGCCTGGGCGGCACCGCGGGCGAGTTCTGGGCCGGGCTCGACGCGGGCGCCTCCCGGCCGGTCCCCGTGCCGGGGCTCTCGGACCGCGTGCCGGACGCCCTGGCGTACCGGGCGCCCGATGGCCCCTCCGGGGACGCCGGTGACCCCGGGGATCCCCGGGGCCGGGCCACAGGCTTCGCGCTGCGCGCCGCCCGCGAGGCGGTCGCCGACGCGGGTCTGTCCCCGGAACACACCGCCGACATGGCCGTGGTGATCGGCACCGCCGGTGGGGACGGCGGCGTCCGTGAGGGCGGGTGCCCGCCGGCGGGAACTGGCGGACGCCGTTCTCTGTGGCGGCGGCGGTCGGCGGGGCGTTCGGCTCCTTCGGCACCAACATCAGCGTCAGCAACGCCTGCGCGGCCAGCGGTTACGCGCTGTCCGTCGCCGTGGACCTGATCCGCCGGGACGAGGTGGACACCGTGCTCGTGGGCGGCGCCGAGGGCCTGGCGTGGGTGCCGCTGGCCGCCTTCGACCGGCTGGGCGCCGCAGACCCCGAGGTCTGCCGCCCCTTCGACGCGCGGCGCCGGGGAACCGTCTTCGGCGAGGGTGCCGCGATGCTCGTCGTACAGTCCGCGCGGGCGGCGGCCGACCGCCCGGTCTACGGCCGGGTCCAGGGCACCGCGTGGAGCTGCGACGCCCACCACCCCACGGCGCCGGACCTGGGGGGAGCCAGCTGGTGCGGGTGGCCCGGGACGCGCTGGCCGAGGCCGGGAGCGGCCCGGACGGCATCGGCTGCGTCATCCCGCACGGCACCGGCACCCCGCACAACGACGAGTTGGAGTACAGGGTCCTGCGCGAGGTGTTCGGCGAACGCGTCGCCGAACTCCCCTGTTCAGCCTCAAGGCATTCATCGGGCACACCGCCGGGGCCTCCGCCGCGTTCGCCGCGGTGGGCGCCGCGCTGATGGCGCGGCACGGCCGGATACCCGCCAACGCGCCGGTGCGGCACCCGGATCCGGCCTGTCCGGTGTGGTTGCCGCAGACGCCGACGCCGCTGCCGCCGGCGCCGCACCGGTCCGGAATCCTGATCAACGCGTACGCGTTCGGCGGCAACAACTTCACCATGGTGTTCGGGGGCGAGCGGTGAGGGCGGCACCCGCGGCGGTGGTCGAGTCCCTCGTCCATGGCGCCGGACTCGTCCTGCCCCGGCCGGCCTCGCGCCCGGCGCGCCCTAGTTCGACCACCGCGTCCGGCTGGGCCGCGGCTACCGGTTCCTGCCGCCCGCCTGCCAGTACCTGGTCGCGGCCGGGCGGTCCGCCCTGGCCGCCACGGACGCCGTGGACGGCTGGACCGAGCGGTATCCGGCGGAGCGACGGGGCGCCGTGCTGGGCACCAACAGCGCGGTCGCCGCGGTGCACGCGGACATCGACGCGACGGTCCGCCGGGACGGGGCCGGACCGCTCAGCCCGATGGGGTGCCCTTCTTCTCGGTCAACCTCGTGGCGGCCCGGCTGTCCACTGAGCACGAACTCAAGGGCTTCAACGTCACGGTGACCTCGCCGCGCGTGGCCGGCCTCGAGGCCCTGCACCTGGCCGCCCGCGAACTGGCCGCCGGCCGGGCCGACATGGTCCTGGCGGGTGCGGCGGAGGCGCCGGACCCGTGGGCGGGAGAGGCCGCGCCCGAGGACGGGGCCGCGCTGCTCCTGCTCCACCCGGCGCCCGCGCCCGGGGCGCCCCAGGACGGCCGTACCACTCCGCGTGACGGCAACCCAGCCCGTTACGACGGCCGGCCCGCCGTGCCCGCCGGCCCGCGGTGCTGCGCACCACGCTGCGGTTCGTGCCGCCGCCCGCGCTCGCCGGGCCCGCCGGCCGGGCCCGGGCCGCGGCGGCGGTGCACGACGCGCTGGAGGCCGTATGCCCTGCCGGGGCCCGCCCCGGAGATCCGGCTGCTGACCGACCCCTCCCCGTCGGCGAGGCGGTCGAGCGGGCCGTACGCGCCTGGTCCGCCGGGCGGGCGGCCGTCTCGACGGCCCGCTCCGGCCCCCGCGCCGGGTCCCTGGCTCCGGTCGCCGAGCTGGCGGACGGCGTCCTGACCGGCTCACCGCACCCGCTGCTGGTGGTGGCCGCGGCCGCCCAGGGCAACGTCGCGTTCGCGGCGCTCCCATCGACGTACCGCCCGGAACCAACCAAGAGGTGTGACACATGCTGACTTCCGTCAAGGGCTCGTGGTGCCTGATCCTGGGCGTCTCCAGCGGGATGGGGCGGGCCACCGCCCTGGCCATGGCCCGGGAGGGCGCGCACGTCTTCGGTGTCCACTTCAGCACCGCCGTGCAGCAGGAGGAGGCCGACGCACTGGAGGCCGAACTGCGCGCCACTGGCGTCCAGGTGCACTTCCACAACGCCAACGCGGCGAGCCGGAAGACCCGCGCCGCGTTGATCCCGCTGCTGGCCGAGGCGGTCGGCCCGGACGGCGTCAGGGTGGTGCTGCACTCGTTGGCCTTCGGCAGCCTGCTGCCGTACATCCCCAGTCGGACGCCGAGGACGTCATCAGCCAGCGCCAGATGGACATGACGGTCGACGTCATGGGTCACAGCCTCGTCTACTGGGTCCAGGACCTGCACGCCGCCGGGCTGCTCCGGCGCGGCGCCAAGGTGCTCGCGCTGACCAGCCGGGGCGACAGCCGGGTGATGCCGAACTACGGGGCGGTGTCCGCCGCCAAGTCCGCCCTGGCCGCGCACGTACGGCAGCTGGCCGTCGAACTGGCCCCCGCGGGCATCGGCGTGAACGCCCTGCGCGCCGGCTTGACCCTGACCCCCGCCCTGATCCGCATCCCGGGGAGCGATGAACTGGCCCGCCGGGCTTCCGAGGCGAACCCGCACGGCCGGATCACCGTGCCCGAGGACGTCGCCGAGGCCGTTCTGATGCTGTCGGCCGGCGACTCGTCCTGGATCACCGGCAACGTCATCGACGTCGACGGCGGCGAAGGCCTCGTCTGACCCCGCCCATCCCGACCCCTCACCCGATGGAGGCACTTGCCATGACCGAACAGACCGCCACCGCCACCGCCGCCGTGCTCGACCTCGAGGACCTGCGCAGCACCCTCGCGGAGATCATCGACGTCGACACCGACGAGGTCACCGACACCGCCGACTTCAAGGAGGACCTGGACGTCGACTCCCTGCTGGCCCTGGAGATCCTGGTCGCCCTGGAGCGCAAGTACCGGGTCAAGATGGAGCAGTCCAACCTCCAGGAGGTCCGCTCCCTGAAGGCCACCTACGACCTGCTGGCCGAGAAGCTGGGCGCGGCCTGATGGCGGACTCCGGCAAGGTCGCGCTCGTCACGGGCGGGTCCCGGGGTATCGGCCGGGCCGTGGTGGAGCGGCTGATTGAGGACGGCCACGACGTGGCCTACTGCGCGCGGTCGCTCCCCGGGGACACCGGACCGCTGGAGCGCCTGGCGGCCGATCACGGCGTCCGGGTGCACGGCACCGCCCTCGACGTGACGGACGAGGCCGCGGTACGGGCGTTCGTCGAGGACACCGAGGAGCGCCTCGGCCCTCTCGACGTGGTCGTCACCAGCGCCGGAGTGGTCCGCGACGGGCCGCTGGCGACGATGACCCCGAGGCCTGGCACGAGGTCGTCGACACCAACCTGACCGGCACCTTCCACGTGTGCCGTGCGGCCGTGTTCCCGCTGATGCGGCGGCACCGGGGCAGCATCGTGACGATCTCGTCCGTGGCCGGTGTGCGGGCCAGCGCCTCGCAGACCAACTACTCCGCGTCCAAGGCGGGGATCATCGGCTTCACCAGGTCCCTCGCTGACGAGGTGGCCCGGTTCGGGGTCCGCGCCAACGTGGTCGCGCCCGGCCTGATCGACACCGACGTGGCGGGCGGGCTGTCCGACAAGGCCCGCGCGCGACTGCTTGCCAAGATCCCCCTCGGCCGGGCGGGCACGGTCCGGGAGGTCGCCGACACCGTCGCGTTCCTGGCCTCCGACCGGGCCGGCTACATCACGGGGCAGGTGATCGGGATCGATGGCGGCGTCAGCAACTGAGGGCACGGGCCCGGTGGCCCGCGACCCCGAGACGACCGTGGTGGTGACCGGGCTCGCTGTGCTCAGCCCGATCGGCACCACCGTCGAGACGTTCTGGAGGTCGGCCCTGGAGGGCGTTGTCGGCACCGGGCCGCTGACGCGGCCGACGCCGCGGACTTCCCCGCCGCGCTGGCGGGCGAGGTCCCCGGCTTCGACGCCCCGCGCGGCCGCGGCGATCGCAGCGCCCGGCTCGCCGTGGCCGCCGCGTCCGCCGCCGCGGCGGACGCGGGGCTCGACGGCGGGCTCACCGACCCGTACCGCACCGGTGTGTGCCTGGGCACCCTGCTGGGCAACCGGGCTGGCCTGGAGCCGGCCGTCACCGCCTTCCACAGGGCGGCCGCTGGCGGCACACCCGTGCCGGACGGAGGCCTCCCGACTCCCACCGGAGCACCGATCGTGGACCTCGCGGACGCCGTCGGCCGGCACCTCGGCGCCTGGGGGCCGAGCCTGGTGGTGGGCACCGCCTGCGCCTCCGGCAACAGCGCGCTGGCGCACGCCGCGGACACCATCCGCGCCGGCCGCGCCGACGTGATGCTGGCCGGCGGTGTCGACGAACTGTCCAGCGGTGTGATGACGATGTTCGCCGGCCTGCGCTCGCTGGCGCCGGACGCGCTACGCCCCTTCGACCGCGACCGGGCCGGCCTGGTGGTGTCCGAGGGCGCCGCCGTCCTCGTCCTGGAGTCGGCCGCGCACTGTGTCGGCGCGGCGCACGGGTGTGGGCGGAGCTGGCGGGCTGGGCATCGGCCGCCGACGCCCACCACATGACGGCCCCGCACCCCGAGGGCCGCGGCGCGTGCTGTCGATGGGCCGGGCCCTGGCGCGGGCCGGGATCGCCCCGGAGAGCGTCGACCACATCAGCGCGCACGGCACGGGCACCCCGTCCAACGACCGGGTCGAGGCACTCGCCATCCGCGAGGTGTTCGGCGGCCACGCACCCGCCGTCACCTCCCTCAAGGGGCCCTGGGCCATACCCAGGGCGCGGCCAGCGCGATCGAGGCGGTGGCCTGCGTACTGGCGCTGCGCGACGGGGTCGTGCCGCCGACGGCGAACCTGAACGTCCTGGATCCGCAGTGCCCGGTGGACGTGATCAGAGGCGCGGCCCGGGAGCTGCCGGTCCGCGTGGCCGTCAACAACGCCTTCGGTTTCGGGGGCAACACCGCGTGCACGGTTTTCACCCGACCGGACTTCTCCCGACCGTGCTCCGCCCGACCCGTCCGTACCACCACCCCGGCAGGAAGTACTCGATGAACGGCGCCATCGCCCTCACCGGCATCGGCCTGACCTGCGCGCTCGGCGACGGCCTGGACGCCGTCTGGGAGGAGCCTGCTGGCGGGCCGCAGCCCCTTCGCGGACCGGGCGGCGCCCGGCGAGCTGTACCCGGGCGCCGCCCGGTCACGGGCCGCGGCGCTCGCCGACGACCTGCCCGAGGTGCCCGCGTTCGGGCGGCGCCGACTGCGGGCGCTGAGCCGCGAGTCCCTGCTGGCCTCCCGGGTGGCGCTGCTGGCCTGGCAGGACACCGGGCTGGACCCGGCCGGGGTCGGGGCGGGCGGCACGGACCCGCAGGCGTGGGCTGCGGAGGACGTGGGCGTGGTGCTGGGCACGGCGGCGGGCGGCCTGACAGGCTACCTGCGGGTGCTGCACGACGGGCTGACGCTGGGTCCGGCGCTGGTCAGCCCGTACCAGGGACCGCAGGGGAGCCTGAACGCGGCCGCCTCGGACCTATGCATCGCCGCCGGGGCCCAGGGCCCCGTCCTGACCCTGACCGCCGGGCTGCGCGGGCGCGCGCGCGCTGACCGTGGCGGCCGACTGGCTGCGCACCGGCCAGGCCCGGGCCGTGCTGGTGGCCGCGGTGGACGTACTGGACCCGGTGCGGCTGGCCGCCGGGGCGGCTACCGACCGCCCGGCGCCGTTCGCCCCGGGCGGGCCGGGTCGCTGCCCGGAGAGGCGGCCGTGGTGTTCGTCGTGGAGGACGCCGAACAGGCCAGGGCCCGGGGTGCCCGGGTACACGCGGAGATCACCGGGCTGGACGCCCTGCGCGGGCCCGACGCGGCCGAGACCGCCCTCCGCGCGATCGGCCGGGCGCTGGCCGCAGCCGGCCCGGCGGCCGACCGGATCGGCCTGGTGGTCTCCTCGGCCTGCGGCGACGAGGACACCGACCGGGACGAGGCGCTCGCGCTGGCCGCCGCCACCGCCGAGGCACCGCCGTCTTCAGCCCGTTCGGCGCGCTGGGCGACTGCGCCGGGGGCACGGCCCTGCTCCAGGTCGCGCTGGCGGCGAAGGCCCTGTCCGAGGGCCGTACGCCGCCCACGCCCGGTCTGGACGGCTGGGACCCGCGGCTGCCGGAGCTCACGGTGACCGGCGCGGACGCGCCCGCGGACGTCAAAGACGTACCCCGGGACGGGTCCGCGCTGGTCCTGACGACCGACGTCCAGGGCCACGCGTCGGCGATGCTGGTCCGCGCCCCGCGGCCCTGATCCCCGTCACAGCTGAGAACTCGTGATCGAACGGGCGCGCCGGTCTCCCGGAACCCGTGTATGGAGGTAGGAAGTGCAGCACGACCCGGCCGAGACGATCGCCATCGTGGGGATGGCGGGACGGTTCCCCGACGCTCCTGACACGGACCGGTTCTGGCGGATGCTGATGGACCGTCACGACGCGATCCGGCCCGTCCCGGCGGACCGCTGGAACGCGGACGAGCCGCTGGACCCCGAGAAGGAGATCCAGGGGCACGGCGGCTTCCTGGAGGACGTCAGCCGGTTCGACGCGGCGTTCTTCGGCGTCTCGCCCCGCGAGGTCGAGGTGCTCGACCCGCAGCAGCGGCTGATGCTGGAGACCAGTTGGCTCGCGCTCGAGGACGCCGGCATCCCCACGGCGCGGCTGGGCGGTTCCCGTACGGGCGTCTACTTCGGCGGGCTGTGGCGGGACTACGAGCGGCTGCGCGAGGACCGGGGGCCCGTCCCACCCCGCACTCGATCTCCGGCAACGCGCTGGACATGCTGTCGGCCCGGATCTCGTACTTCCTGGGTCTGACCGGCCCCAGTCTCACCCTGGAGACGGGCTGTTCGTCGTCGATGGTCGCGCTGCACCTGGCGTGCCAGGCTCTGCTGTCGGGCGATGTGGACGGCGCGCTGGTGGGCGCCGCGAACCTGATGCTGACCCCGGACGTGACGATCGGCCTCACGCACTTCGGCGGGCTGTCGCCCCGGGGCCGGTGCAGCGCCTTCGGTGCCGGGGCGGACGGGTTCGTGCGGGGCGAGGGGTGGCCGCGGTCTACCTCAAGACCCTGGAGCAGGCGCGCCGGGACGGGGACCGGGTGCACGCCGTGATCGTGCGCACCGCGGTGAACAACGACGGCGGCGGCACCAGCCTCGTGTCCCCGAGCCAGGAGGGCCAGGAGAACCTGCTGCGCCGGGTGTACGGGGGCTCCGGAATCCCGCCCGAGCGAGTCCTGTACGTGGAGGCGCACGGTACCGGCACCCGGGCGGGCGACCCCGTCGAGGCGGGCGCGCTGGGCGCCGTACTGGGCCGGGCCCCGGGCGGACGGCGCCGCTGGGCATCGGCTCGGTGAAGAGCAACATCGGCCATCTGGAGCCTGTGGCCGCGCTCGCAGGCCTGTTCAAGGCGGTGCTGGCGATCGAGCACGGTGTGGTGCCGCCCAGCCTGCACTCCGCCGAGCTCAACCCGGACATCCCCTTCGGCGAGCTGGGTCTGTCGGTGGTGCGCGAGCCGCTGCCGCTGCCAGAAGACGGCCCGTTCTACATCGGAGTGAGCTCCTTCGGCTGGGGCGGCACCAACGCGCACGCCGTGGTCGCCCCGGCCCCGCCGAGGCTGCTGCGGAGGCGGTTGCGGAGCCCGCGCCGGGTGCGGCGGACTCCGGCGCCCCGTTCGTGCTGCCGCTGAGCGGGCACAGCCAGGCCGCCCTGGTGCAGCGGGCCCGCGACGTGCGGGCGGCGCTGGACCGGCCCAGTGCCCGACCGCGGGAGATCGCGGCCTCGCTGGGCTGGCTGCGCGACCAGTTCCCGTTCCGCGCGGGCCTGGTGGCCGCGGACAGCGAGCAGGCGCGGGCGGCACTGGAGGCGTTCGCGGCGGCCCCGGACACCGTCCGGCCCGGCACGGTCACCGGGCGGGCCCGCCTGCGCGGCCGGACCGCGTTCGTCTACCCCGGGCAGGGCTCGCAATGGGCGGCGATGGGCCGGGCCCTGTACGCGGAGGACCCCGTGTTCGCCGGAGAGATCGACCGGTGCGCGGTGGCGCTAGCCCCGCACACCGACTGGGACCTGGTCGAGGTGGTCACCGGCGCGGCCGGCGAGGCGTGGCCGGAGCGCGTCGACATCGTGCAGCCGGCGCTGTGGGCGATGTCGGTGGCGCTGACGGCCGCCTGGCGGGCCGCCGGGGTGGAGCCGGACGTAGTGGTCGGCCATAGCCAGGGAGAGATCGCCGCCGCCACTGTGGCGGGCATCCTCACCCTCGAGGACGCCGCGCTGGTGGTGGCGCGGCGCAGCGCCGTGCTGCGCCGCACCGCGGCCGGCACCGGCCGGATGCTCGCGGTGGACCTGGACGCCGAGGCGGCCCGGGCCGCGCTGGAGGGCTTCGAGGACAGCGTGGCGTTGGCGGTGCACAACGGCCCCAGCTCCTGCGTGCTGTCCGGGGACGCCGACTCGGTGCTGCTGCTGAAGGAACTCCTGGAGGCGGACGGCACGTACTGCCGCCTGGTGAACGTGGACTACGCCTCCCACAGCCCGCTCATGCTGGACCTGGCCGACGAACTGCACGAGGTGCTCGCCGCGGTCCGGCCGGGCCCGGCGAAGCTGGAGCTGGTGTCCACCGTGCGGGCCGAGGCGCTCGGCGGCGCGGAGATGGACGGAGCGTACTGGGTGGAGAACCTGTGCCGCCCGGTGCGGTTCGCCACCGTGGTCGACCAGCTCCTGGACGCGGACGTCACCCATGTCGTGGAGGTCAGCGCGCACCCCGTGCTGGTCCCGGCGGTTGAGCGGATCGGTGCGCTGCGCCAGGAGCCCCCGGCCGTCCTGGGCACCCTGCACCGCGACCGGGGATCGTGCGCCGACCTCGCGGAGGCCTTCGCCCAGGGCCATGTGGCGGGGCTGACCCCGTACGGGCCGCGCCCCCGGTCGCGCGACGCCGGGGTGCCCCCGTATCCGTGGCAGCGGGAGAGCTACTGGGTGGGGGCCGCTCAGGGCGGCGACCGTTCGGCGGCGTTCGCCTTCCCGCTCGCTCCGCTGCCCACCGAGGGCGGGGTGTGGCACGGCACGTTGGAGCTCGGCACCAGCTCGCACCCCTGGCTCGCCGACCACCGGGTGCACGAGGCCGTGGTGGGTGCCCGCCGCCGCCGTGATCGAACTGTGCCTGGGCACCGCCCTGGGCCGCACCGGCGGGGTACCGTTGTCGCTGCGCGACCTGTCGTTCCACAGCGACATGACGCTGCCCGGCGACGGAGCGCTGCGGCTGGGCGGAGTGTGGCGCGAGGACACCGGCGAGGGAGGCAGCCTGGAGCTGGCCTCCCTGCCGGCGGGCGCCGAGGGCTGGGTCCGGCACGTGGACGCCCGGGCCTCCTACCGCCACGACCGGCCCGAGGTGCCAGCCTTCCCCGGCGAGCCGGTGGACGGGTGGGGCGTGGACGCGCGGGACGTGGACGGCGCCGAGTTCTACCGGACGTGCGCGGCCCGCGGGCTGGACTACGGTCCGGCCTTCCAGAGCGTGCGCGGGCTCCGGGTCGCGGGCGACGAGGCGCTCGGACGGGTGGTGCTCGCCGAGCAGTGCCGGCCGGGCGCGCGGCGGTTCCTGCTGCACCCCGCGCTGTGGGACGGGGCGTTCCAGGTGTCCCTCGCGCTGTGCGGGCAGGAGGGCACGGTCGTACCGGTCGCCATGGAGCGGCTGCACCTGCTGCCGGGCCGGCCGGCGGGCGTCACCGAGCTGTGGGTGCACGCGGTGCGGCGCGCCGACGACCGGTTCGACCTCTCGCTGTACGGGCCCGAGCGGCAGCCGGTGGCGCAGGTGGTCGGGCTGGAGCTGCGGCCCTGGCCCTGGGCGAGGAGCCCGGGGCGGGCGCGGCGCGGGTGCACCGATTCGCGTTCCACGAGCGGGAGCACGGTGCCGCGGGCGAGGCGCACGGTGCGTGGCGGGTGGTGGGCCCCGGTCGGCCGCCGGCGCCGTCGCGGAACTGGCCCGGGAGCTGGGCGCGGAGGCGCAGACGCTGCCGCCGGACGCGGCCGGGGACCGCGCCGCGTGGGCGGGGGTGCTGGACGGGCGGGACGTCGCCGAGGTCGTGTTCGTGGCTCCGGCCGGGACCCCCGGCCGACCCGGGGCGGCCGTCGAGGGGGACGAGGGCGCCCGGGCGGGTGCCGAGGCCGAGCAGCGTGCCGGCCTGCTGGCGCTGGGCGCGCTGGCGAGCGCCTGCGTGGATCGGCCCCGAGCCCCCGGCTGACGGTGCTCACCATGCGGGCCCTGGGGGCTGGGCCGGACGAAGCACCCGATCCGGGTGCCGCCCTGTACTGGGGCTTCGTCCGGGTGCTCCAGGGCGAGCACCCCGCCCTGGCGTCCCGGCTGGTGGACACCGCGCGAGAGTCCGGCTGGCCGGCCGAGGTCCGCCGCGAACTGCTCGCTGCCGAGCGGGAGGACCAGGTCCTGCTTCGGGACGGTCGGCGCCTGGTCGGACGGCTGGAGCGCGGCGGGCAGCCGTCCGACGCCGCGGCCGCGGCACCGCCGTACGCGCCGCGTCAGCCGTTCCGGCTGCACCCGGGGCCGCGCCCGGGCCTGTGGGAGTCGCTGCGCTACCTGCCGCTCGTACGCCGCGCACCTGGGCCCGGCGAGGTGGAGATCGAGGTGGACGCGGCCTCGCTGAACTTCATCGACGTCATGAAGGCCGTCGGCACCTACCCGGACGCCTCGGGCGGGCAGGAGCTGCTCGGCGGGGACTGCGCCGGGCGCGTCGTCGCCGTCGGCCCGGACACCTCGGGGTTCCGGATCGGCGACCGGGTGGTGGCCTGCAAGTTCGGTGCGATCGTCTCCCATCTGACGGTGCGTGCGGACCACGTACGGCCGGTGCCCTCGGCCATGACGCAGCAGGACGCGGCCGCGCTGCCGCTGGTCGCGGCGACGGCCTGGTACGCGCTGCGCGACCTGGCCCGGCTTGAGCCGGGCGAGACGGTGCTGGTGCACTCCGCCGCGGGCGGGCTGGGCCTGGCCGCCGTCCAGGTGGCGCGGCTGCTCGGCGCCGAGGTGATCGCGACGGCGGGCAGCGTCGCCAAGCGGGCCTACCTGCGGGACATGGGCATCGCGCACGTCTTCGACTCGCGGGACCTGTCGTGGGCGGACGCGGTCCTGGAGCACACCGGCGGTCGCGGCGTCGACGTCGTGCTCAACTCCCTGACGGGGGCGGCGATCCCGCGCGGCCTGGAGGTGCTGGCCGAGGACGGCCGGTTCGTCGAGGTCGGCAAGAAGGACATCTATGGGGAGCGCACGCTGGGCCTGGCCCCGTTCCGCAAGGGCGTCAGCTTCGCGGCGGTTGACCTCGAGGGCTTGGTGATGCGCCGGCCCGAGCGGTTCGCGCGGCTGTTCCGCGCGGTGTGGGACGAGGTCGAGGCGGGCCGGCTGGCGGCGCTGCCGGTCACCCCGTACGGGTTCGCCGACGCGGCGGAGGCGCTGCGCGCCCTGTCGCACGGAGACCACATCGGCAAGTTCGTGCTGCAGGCGCCGCACGAGGTGCGGCGGGTGGTGGCGGATCCGCTGCCGCACGGCCGGTTCCGCGCCGACGGCACCTACCTGGTCACCGGTGGCCTGGGCGACCTGGGCCTGTCGCTGGCCGAGCACCTGGCGGAGCGCGGGGCGGGTTCGCTCGCGCTGCTGGGCCGTTCGGCGCCGAGCCGGGACGTGACGGCCCGTATCGAGGAGCTGCGGGCCGCCGGGGTCCGGGTCGCGGTGGTGCACGCGGACGTCGCGGACACCCTGTCGCTGGATCTGGCGCTAGCCACGATTCGGGCCGAACTCCCTCCCCTGCGCGGCGTGTTCCATGCCGCCGGGGTGCTGCGCGATGCGGTCGTGCGCACCCTAGACCCGGCCGGGGTGGCCGAGGTGCTGGCGCCGAAGGTCGACGGTGCGGCGCACCTGGACCAGCTGACCGCCGACGACCCGCTCGACCTGTTCGTGCTGTTCTCGTCGGCGGCCGGTCTGGTCGGGAACGTGGGCCAAGCGGCGTACGCGGCGGCCAACACGTACCTCGACGCGCTGGCCGAGGCCCGGCGCAGCGCGGGACGCCCGCGCTCAGCGTCCAGTGGGGCACGTTCGAGCACATCGGTCTGGCGGCCCGCTCGGCCGGGCGCGGTGACCGGCTCGCGGACCGCGGCATGGGCGGCTTCGAGGCAGCCGAGGCGTGGCGGGCTCTGGAGGACTTCCTGACCGCCGGTGAGGTGGTCGTCGGCTACGTGGAGTTGGACACGCGCCGCTGGTTCGAGACGTACCCGGACGCGGCGGGCCGGCCCAGCTGGTCGGCGCTGCGCGGGTCGGCACAGGACGCCGGGGCGGGGCGGGCGACGTACGGCAGCGGCTCGCGGACTGCGCGCCGGAGCGCCGTACCGAGCTGGTCGAGGAGCGGGTACGGGAGCTGGCAGGGCGCGTGCTGCGGATCCCGGCGGAGTCCATAGACCGGGAGACGCCGTTCAAGTCCCTGGGCTTGGACTCCCTGATGAGCCTGGAGCTGCGCAACCGGCTTGAGGCCGATCTCGGACTGGCGCTGTCACCGACGCTGTTGTGGACGTACGGCAGCCTGCGGCCCTGGCCGGGGCCCTGGCGGAGCGACTCACGGAAGGGGAGGCGTGATGTCACAGCCTCAGGAGGGCGGGGTGCCCGCCCGGGTGACCCCATGACGCGGGCCATGGAGACGATCCGCGCGCTGCGCGCGGAGCTGGCAGCCCTGCGGGGCGCCGAGCCCGTGGCGGTCGTCGGGGCCGGGCTGCGCGCCCCCGGAGGCGTCCGTGACCTGGACGGCTACTGGCGGCTGCTGGCCGAGGGCGGGGACGCGGTGGGTCCGCTGCCCGCGGAGCGCGCGGACCGTTCGGGGAGGCCTGGGACGCCGTGCCGCACCGGGGAGGGTTCCTCGACGACGTCCTGGGGTTCGACGCCCCGTTCTTCGGGATCGCCCGCGCGAGGCGCGCGCCATGGACCCGCAGCACCGGTTGCTGCTCGAGGTGGCGTGGGAGGCCCTGGACGACGCGGGCATCCCGGCCCGCGGCGCCGCGGGCGAGCGTACTGGCCTGTACGTGGGGATTACGGGGCAGGACTACCGGGAGTGGATGCGCGAGGGTCCGGACTCGTACTGGGCCACCGGCAACGGCCACTGGTCCGCGGCCGGCCGGCTCGCGCACACCCTGGGTCTGGCGGGCCCGGCACTGGCGGTGGACACGGCGTGTTCGTCATCGCTGGTCACGGTGCACCTGGCGCGGCAGGCGCTGCGCACGGGCGAGTGCGACGTCGCGGTGGCGGGCGGGGTCAACCTGGTGCTGTCGCCGCTGGCCACCGAACTGGCGGCGCGTACCGGGGCGTTGTCGCCGGACGGGCTGTGCCGGCCGTTCGACGCGCGGGCCAACGGCTTCACACGTTCGGAGGGTTGCGGGATCGTGGTCCTCAAGCGGCTGTCCGACGCGCTACGGGACGGGGACCGGGTACACGCCGTCCTGCACGGTTCGGCCGTCAACCACGACGGGCGCTCGTCGGGTTTCACGGCACCGAACGTGCTGGCGCAGGCCCGGCTGATCCGTGCCGCGCTGGCCGACGCGGGGCTGGAACCGGCGGACATCGGCCTGGTGGAGGCACACGGCACCGGCACCTCGCTGGGCGATCCGATCGAGATGGAGGCGCTGGCCGAGGCGCTGGGACGGGCCAACTCGGGGGCGATGGTGCTGCTGGGGTCCGCCAAGGCGAACCTCGGTCACACCGAGTCGGCGGCGGGGGTGCTCGGACTGCTCAAGGCGGTACTGAGCCTGCGCCACCGGGCAGTGCCGCCGGTGGCGCACTTCACCGCGCTCAACCCGCGGATTGACTTCGCGGGAACCGGCTTCCGGGTCCCCACGGCGCTGGAGCCGTGGCAGGCGGCGGGGAGTATGCGGGAGTGAGCTCGTTCGGCATGAGCGGGACCAACGCCCATGTCGTGGTCGGCGCTTCACCCGAGCCGGAGGCGCCCGCCGAGCCCGTGGCACCGGTGAGCGGATTCGAGGTGTCGGCGCGGACTCCGGAGGCCTTGCGGACGTGGGCGGCGCTGCTGGCCGACCGGCTCGCCTCGGTTAAGGATGAGGACTACCCCGCGTTCGCCTACACCCTGACCCATGGCCGCGCCCCTCTGGCCACCGCCGTGCGGATCACCGCGGGCGATCGGACCGAGGCCGCGGCGTTGCTGCGGTCTCTTGCCGGGGACGCCGTGCCCTCGACGGTCGCCGAGCTCCCGGCCCACCGTGCCCCGGGCTTCACGGACCTGCCCCGCCGTGTACTGGACCTGCCGGCCTACCCGTGGGAGCGACGACGCCACGCTCCCACGGCGTAGGGCGGGTGCCATACACGAAAGCGGTTCCCCCCGTACGGGTGCCCGGGTCGAACCCCTGAGTGCGACGAGTGCCGCAGTCCCGGAAACCGGCAGCTGGATGTCGTGCGGGCGCCCCGGCGCCCGCACGATCAGGCTACCGTGCGGATCAGGTCGACGACCTCCGCGACCGTGAGGTTCTTGGTCAGCACTTCCAGCGGGACGTCCACGGCGTACTCGTGCTTGATGGACGCGGTGAGTTCCACGACGCCCAGGGAGTCGATGTCCAACTCCTCCAGCCTGGCTTCGTCCGAGATCGTGCCGGGTTCAGCGCCGAAGTCGACGAGTTCCCGCTCGACGAACGCACGGACGGCAGCAAGGTTGATAGGTCGGGACACGACATCCTCGTCTTTCTTTGCGTACGGAGACAAACGTGGTGGAGTTTAACAATGAAGGTGTTATCTCGCGCTAAAGCCGCGCTTTAGCGGTGCCTAAACATCCCTTTCGTATCGCTGGCGCGCCCCTTAATCGTCCTTGCGTGCGACCGAGGTGACTCCTAGACTTACCGTCGGAAGTTCGAGTCAGATAAGGATCTGTGAATGCTCCGAATGCTCACGAGGCGGCTTCTTCTTGTGCCGCTCAAGGTTATTTTGCGACCGCGAGTATTTGGGGTCGAGAACATACCGAATGCCGGACCTTTCATCATCGCGGCGAACCATCTTTCATTCTTCGACTCCATCTTCATCGCGCTGCTGACCCCCGCCCGCTGTACTTTGTCGGCAAGCAGGGATGGTTGACGATTCCAGGCCTGAAGGGCTGGTTCCAGGGCCTGTTCTTTCGTGCCGTGGGGATGATCTCCGTCGATAGCGCGAACGGCTCGGGGATGATGGCCGGGCTGGAGACGTCGCTGCGTGTGTTGCGCGAGGGTGACGCCGTCGGCATCCACGTCGAGGGCACGCGTTCGCCCGACGGCCGCCTTTACAAGGGCAATACGGGCACCGCGTGGCTCGCGCTACGCAGCGGAGTACCAGTCATCCCGTGTGGGGTGAGCGGAACCGAGCGGGTGCATCCCGTAGGGGCGAAGCGGCTCTATGTGGCTCGGTTCGACGTGCACTTCGGCGCCCCGATAACCTTCGACGAACACGTCGGGAAGGAGGCTGAGCGCCGGGTCAGGAGGACTGTGACTGACCGGATCATGCAGGAGATTGCCGCTCTGACCGGCCAGGAGTATGTCCACGTCTACGCGGCAACCGTGAAGAGCCGGCAAACTGCTGGAATGTGATTTCCGCGCAATTGGCTGCGGGCGGCAGGTGCTGAGCCGCGCCCATCGGCGCCAGCGTCACGAAATAGAGATATTGTTGCACTATCCCTACGACCTCACGCTCCCGCATGGTCCGCGCGCCGTAAGCGATTGATCTTTTCTATTCGTCAAGGGTCATGCTGGCGCCCCGCGGACTGGGCGCGGGCCCCTTGCCATCGCGACCCATTTGCGCTGGGTATCCAGGTGGATACCCAGGCTGTGAGCGCTGTCCGTGAGGGAACGGTTCCGGCGAGAAGCGAGCGTCTTTCGGCATTGTCTCTCCAGGGTGAGGACGGCTTTGGCGATGACGGTCATGAGGTTGGGGCTTATGCGGGTTCGGCGGAAGATCTGCCAGCACTTCAGCCGTGCCATGGCGTGGTGGACCGCAGTCCTGGCTTGGGCAAGGGCCTGGTTGACAGTGTGCTGGGTTGGGGTGAGCTCTCCGTCTGGTGGCGGTTTGTGGCCAGTGGTGACCCCAGGCGCCGGCGCCCGTGTAAGACGCCAGAGCGACGAGTGCGCGCTGGTACAGCACGAGCTCACACCGTCGGTCACCCTCGCGGGTAACGATGAGCATCATGACCCACTCGACCAGGGCGTGAGGTAGGTCGAGTGCGGCAGGATGGGGAACCAACAGGGCTCCTGGACCGTCAGGTTGAGACTTCGAACACCTCAGCCAACGGCACGGGAGCCCTGTGCGTCGCGGGCACCCAGGGCATCGCCCGATCGGTGGCCCGCTGAAAGGTTCGGCGTGCGACGTCCATAATATTGCGTTTAGGGGTACTTCTTTCGGCTTTCGCCCCAGATCGCTTCCGGTGAATGGCGGGCATCCAGTGACCAAGTGCCGGAATATCGGGGACACTCCAGCTCTGTCCCGATAATGACGCAGTCACCCCTTCCGGTCGAAGGATCCTTGCGTCGACAGCAACAACTGCCGTATGTCCCAGGCTAGTTCACTCGCTCGGCACTCAAGGACCCAGAATGCCCACTATTTCGGACCAATGCCATTTCGGATCAATGGTACCTATCTCGATTCAGGGAGCCCCGCGATTGAGAACCTCAAGTTAACCTCAAATCATCCTTGCCTGTTCAGAGGAGTGTTGACTGGCATCCAGGCTTAGGTCATGATCGCGTCAGCTGGCCTGAGGGGAGGCGAGTGCCCCTCCCTGCTGGCCGCTGTATCGGATTAGGCTAGGTGGGGGATATGAAGTTCCGGGTTCTTGGTCCTGTCGAGATCGAGACAGTGGAAGGCTGTCGGGCGACTCCGAGAGCTTTGAAGCTGCGATCCCTTCTCGCCTATCTCTGCGTGTACCGCGGCGAGACGGTCTCCTCCAGCAGGCTCACTGAAGCCATTTGGTCGGGCGCCCCACCCCGTACCGCATCAACCGCGCTGCATGTTTATGTCTCAAAACTGCGTAAGCACCTAGATGGTTTGGGGCTGGACGCCTCCTCGGTGATCGCCACCCAGCCGCCTGGCTACCGCCTCAATCTCGGTGAATGCGTATTGGACGTCAGCGAGTTGGACGTCCTGCTCACCACGGCTGCCGAACTGCGGCAGAGGGGCTGTCAGGAAAAGGCGTCACAAATTTTGGGGCGTGCCATTTCGCTATGGCGGGGCCGAGCCCTTGAGGACCTTCGCGATCTCCCCGTTTTCGAATCAATTGGGCGGCAACTTGATGAGCGGCTATCCTTCGCGCAAGAACAGAGATTCGAAATCGAACTGAAGCTCGGCAATCACCAGAAGATTGTCGGCGAGCTCTACTCCCTCGTCGACGACCGGCCAACTTGGGAAAATCTGCACGGGTATTTGATGCTCGCTCTTTATCGCGGTGGCCGGACAGCGGAGGCGCTATCTGTATTCGATCGGATTCGGCGCAATCTAGTTGTGGAACTCGGTATTGAGCCCGCGCCCAGGCTCCAGCGCCTGCATCACGCTGTGCTGACACATGATCCGTCCCTCGGTGCGCACAATGCAGACGTCCTTGTCGGCGTTGGTGGATGATGAGTTTTGCGACGGATACCGCATCATCGGATTTCGGCGTCCACGATGTGGTGCAGGTTCTAGCGTCCGGCAGTGATCTGGGCTCCGCTCAGCGCAAGGTCAACGTGCGCTCTCACGGGCCCAAGCGACCGTCGAACGCGGCGGGCCACGTCTGAAGTGCTGGCGGGTATTCCGCAGAGCGTGGTGCATCGCAGCTGCAGGTTCGGGGCCGCACAGCGATAAAGTCGTGCCTGGGGTGGCATGCCATCAGATGCAAGACCACCTCCTGGGCATTCTGCACCGGGTGGTTCTGCAGACGGTCAATGGGCCAGCGAAAGCCGTTCCGTAATGCTGGCTCCGTACATCGTGCTTGCCTGATGAAGCAGCGAGGGGCTGTCATGGGCTCTGACGTGCGGTGATGGCGGTACCTTCCAGGAAGGTGGGCGGTGTGTTTTCAGCCACTTGGCCGACACCGATCCGGTCTGCGCTTTCAGCCATTTTGTAAGCAGGCCCACGAAGGTCCCTTCATCGGCTGAAGTCGTCAGCGCCCGCAGACGTCCTGGGCGGCCTCGTGCGCGAAGACATAGGGCTCACGGCCCGGGGCGGTGGGGTTTGCGCTGGATGACCTCGTAGGTTCGGAAACCGATTGTGCGGCGGACCACCTCTTCAAAGCGGAGACTGGCTGTCACCCAGTCGGCGCTGTCGAAGCGAAGGCCCGCTCGGGCTGTTGCGGTCCGTCGGCCGACGACGCGGGACCCGGAACGGATGCAGGGGCGACCGATGTGACCATGAGGATAGCGGCCGCCATCAGGAGCGGGCCGAAGGGAGCTCATACCCCTTAGGTGTACCCGGGGCGGTCCGCTTCGCCTCGCGACGAACTTCCTTAACCATGGGCGTATCGCGGGGTGGGCGTCCCCAGGCGTTCCACCCGCCCGAACCGCAGGGCCATCGTGCGCAAGTCTGTCAGAGCCTGCCGTGCGGCGGTGGCATCGTCGGTGGGAGCGCCGATGACGCCGTTGACGTACTCCTGCGCGGCCGTCACCCGGGTGTCATGCACGACGACGGAGCGGACTGTCAATCGTTCGGCTCTGGCCCGTAGTCGGTGGTGGCGCCGAGTGGCCGCCCGCGATCATGCTCCTGTGATGGATGGCAACTCCCTTACGGAGATTGTGTTTTCCGGCCTGTCGGTGCTGGTTATCGAGGATGTGGCGGACGGCGGTGACGCGGTGGTGGTCACGGCCCGCACCCGGGAGGTGGGGGTGCCGTGTCCGGTGTGCGGGACGCCGACGGCGAAGGTGCACGGATACCACGGCCGGACGGTGACGGACGTGCCGGTCGACGGTCGCCAGGTCATTGTGCGCCTGCGTGTACGGCGGCTGGTCTGCCCGGTTCTGGGCTGTTGACGGCAGACTTCCCGTGAGCAGGTTCCCGGGCTGCTGGAGCGTCTTCAGCGCCGCACGGTGCGGCTTGCCGGGCCAGATATCCCAGGTGGCGCGGGAGTTATGCGGCCGGGCGACCGCCCGCCTCGCCGGCCTGTTGGCCGTGCCCGTTTCCCGCAGCACCGCGCTGCGCCATCTGCGGCGCCTGTCACTGCCGCAGCAGGCGGTCCCGCGGGTGGTCGGCGTGGACGACTTCGCCCTGCGCCGCAGGCACCGCTACGCCACGATCATCACGGATACCGAGACCGGCAGGCGCGTCGCGGTCCTGCCCGACCGCGAGGCGGCCACCCTGGAGTGCTGGCTGCGCGAACATCCTGGTGCCGAGGTCGTCGTGTGCCGGGACGGCTCGGCCACCTACGCCGAGGCCATCCGCCGTGCCCTGCCCGACGCGGTGCAGGTCAGCGACCGATGGCACCTCTGGCGCAACCTGTGCGACAAGGACCAGCTCGAGGTCCGTGCCCACGCGGGCTGCTGGGCCACCATCAACCCGCCCCGCCCGGGCGGAGTACGCGAGCAGACCACCCGCGAACGCTGGAACAAGATCCACGCTCTCCTCGGCCAGGGCATCGGCCTGCTCGACTGCTCCCGCCGCCTGAACCTGGCCCTGAGCACCATCAAACGCTACGCCCGCATGCCCGAACCCCAAGCCCTGCGCATCGCCCCCACCTACCGGCCGACCCTCGACGGCCCCTACCGCGACCACCTCCGCACCCGCCGCCAGGCCGACCCCGCAGTCCCGGTCACCCACCTGCTGCGCGAGATACGAGAGCTGGGCTACGCCGGCAGCGCCAACCTGCTGGTCCGCTACCTCAACCAGGGCCGCGCCGAGGCGACCGTCCCGATACCACCCCGCGCCACGCCAGCCGCTTCCTGCTCAATGACCCGGAGAATCTGCGACCGAAGGAAACGACCCTGCTGGAGAAGATCGCCGGGGCCTGCCCGGAGATGGCCGCGCTCGCCGATCTCGTACGCGGCTTCGCCGCCCTGCTGAAACCGGCCGAGGACAACGACGTGAAACTCACCGAGTGGATCGTCACCGCCCGAGCCGCAGCACTTCCCCACCTGCACAGCTTCACCAACGGCCTCGAACTCGACCGGCCCGCCGTCGACGCCGGCCTCACCCTGCCCTACCACAACGGCTGCACCGAAGGCGTCAACACCCGCACCAAGAGGATCATGAGACAGATGCACGGACGCGCCGGATTCGACCTCCTCCGCCACCGCATCCTCCTGCCCTGACGGACACCCAACGTCACCACCGACTACGGGCCGAACGATTGACAGACCCCCGCGACGAGGGTGCGGACTTACGGCCCAGTCAGCTACCCCGGCGAAACAAGCGTCGCAGCAAAGAAGATGAGTCCTCGCGCGGGGCGGGCACCACGGGGGCTGGACGTGATGGACGGCCTGGCGCTGGGAGTGCTGGCGGGGGTTCGGCGGGTGAGGGAGCGGGAAGGGCGATGCTGCGGTCGACGGCGATCCGCGCCGTGATCTCCCTCGCATTGGCAGAGACGGCGCCGGCTGAAGCAGGTCGCGCTCGGCGGCGAGGGGTGCCGCGGCGGTCCTGGGACGCATCTCCGTGCTGGGCGGTCGCCTCGATCTCCTCAACCGGCACGGTTTCCTCGGCCAACGCGGTGAAGATTTCATTGAGCAGGGCTCGGCCATCCTCGGCGCCTTCGGCCGCAGGACGGTGATCGGCTGCTGCCTGCCAGCCATGCGGATCTGAGCCGGGAACCCGGAACAGGTCCATCAGTGAGCATTTTCAGCGTTGCCTCTCCAGGGTGAGGACGGCCTTGGCGATGACGGTCATGCGATTGGGGCTGATGCGGGATCTGCGGAAGATCTGCCAGGACTTCAGCCGTGCCATGCCGCGTTCGACGGGTGCCCGTGCCGCGGCCAGGGCCCGGTTGGCGGTGCGCTGGGTGGGGGTGAGTTCGCCGCCGGGTGGGCGTTTGAGCCCGGTGGTGACCCAGGGCCGGCGCCGGTGTAGGCGCGGTCGGCGAGGATCGGGACGCCCTGGCGTTCGCAGATCCGGATGATGCGGTGGGCGCGTGCCGCGGTCAGGTCGTGGGTGCGGCCCGGCAGGGCGGGCGAGATCCACAGCACTTCGCCGGCGGGATCGGTGACGACCTGGACGTTCACGCCGTGGCGACGGTGCTTGGCCGAGTAGTCGGCGCGGCTGTCGCCGACGCGGTCGCACTCGGCGAGAGTGCCGTCCAGCAGGACGAAGTCCGGATCGTGCTTGCGCAGCGTCTTGAGCAGGCCCGGCGCGAGATCGGCGAGCAGGCCGGTGACGGCAGTGACGTAGGCGTGGGCGGTGCCGACGGATATCCCGAAGCCGGCCGCGATGCGGGCGAGAGTGTCGTGCCGACGCAGGTACACCAGAGCGACGAGCGCACGCCGGTGCGGCGGGAGCTTACACCGCCGGTCACCCTCACGGGTGACCATGAGCATCGTGACCCACTCGACCAGGGCGTGAGGGAGGTCGAGTGCGGCAGGATAGGGAACCAACAGGGCTCCTGTGCCGGTGGGTTGAGACTTCGAACACCTCCCTCAACGGCACGGGGGCTTTGTGCGTGCGTCCCTCACCTCGACCTCCCCGGCGTCACCCGATCGGTGGCCACGCTGAAAATACTCAGTGCAAGGACAGCCAGGTCCGCGATTGCCGCCCCATCAGGGCCGCTGATGGACAACCGCCGCAGCGTAGCCGTCGGCGATGTCGGTGAGGACCAGCCTGGTGGGGGCGGGGGCGGAATAGGAGCGGTGCCTACGTAGTCCATAGCCGTTCCGCGGGACAGGCCAGTGCCGAGGGCCTTGAGATAGGCCTCCTTGCGGGCCCAGGCGCGGCCGAAGGCGGGTGGGCGTTCGGAGGGCCGGAGGACGCTGAGTTCCGCGGTCTCGCGGGGGTGCAACAGGGGCCCAGCTCAGCTGTGGCCTCCGCGTTGGGAATCTCCTCAACGTCCACGCCGACCGGGGTGCCAGCGAAGGCGAGGAGTACCAGGCCACGGGTATGGGCGAGGGAGAAGTGGATCTCGCCGCCCTGTACGCCGGGCCGACCGTGAGGTTTCCCGCAGTTGGGGTTGGGGCAGGGCTGCCGAATGATCCGAACGCGGTCTGGGGACATGTCCAGATACAGGCCGAGGAGCAAGCGCAGTCCGACATGAGCGGCCGTGTAAGCGTCCCGATCGGTCTGGTAGCGAAAGGCTGCCGCCCGCTCCTGCTCCTCCTCGTCGAGCGTACCCACAGCCAGCCGTGCCGCCCAAGCGGCACGACGGGTGACGTCGACCGACCAGACGACCGGGGAGTCTGACCTGCTGGGGCGGACGAGCGGCAACAGATGCTCGGGGTCGAGTTCGAGGGAGACGCTCGGAGACGCCGCGACGATCATGGGGCCACGGTAACGGCAGAGGAACCGGGCAGCTCTGCCCTGTGAGTAAAGCTACAAGTGGTCGTACGGGACCTCCAAAGTATCGGGAGCTCGAAGGGCCGCAGCTGCAACTCCCGACTGGAGGGGCGTGGTGGACGATGTCGACGGCGATCCCTCCAGGTTGGCGTCGTGTTCCACGACAGCGTTCGTATAGCGCATGTCAGCCCATGTCTTGGTGATGGTGGGATGATCGCTTGCGATCTGGGATGCGACGTTTGCGCAGGTGGGCGCGATTGCCGTGGGACGAGTATGCCTTGTTTCCTGCGACCGCGTCCGGCCGGGTGCGGGGTCGGCCGATGGGCCCGCGCACCCGCACCTTCTTCGGGATGGGGATGAACGGTGGGCTGTCCGCAGCCTGGCTTGCGGTCAGGATGGACGCCAGCGGGCGGCACGTGCGGTCGGCGGAGAGGGCCGCGTATCCACGCCTTCCGACCGTGGATACGCAGCTGCCAAACACCTGGCTACCGCAGATACGTACCTGTCACGCGACACACGAGGGCCGACCAACCAAACTGCCTCGCGAGGACAGCCGTCTCCCTGGGAGAACACGCTCGAGCGCGTCCACCAGCCCCGCCGGGCACCCGAGCCCATCTTGGTGCGATCGGCTTGGGGGCGTGGAACTGGGGGTGGTCATTGAACCTCGTGCCTTGGACAGGAGGATTCCTAGGCCTCAGCGGCCATCCCCGGGCGCAGCGTCCATGCCACAGGCCCGTTGTCTGTGAGCCACTCGTGCGTCAGTAAACGCCGCACGACGAAACTGCGTACGGAGCGTGGCAGATCCCACCCCAACCCCGCGCACAGCTGGGTGTACGCAGGCCGTGTCCGTGCTCGGCCCGAAAGGTCACGGTGAACTGGGCGGCCAGTCGGCCGCGGTCCGGATGCGCATGCTTCCACTCGCCGTAGGCAGCCTGATGTATTTCGAGGAGAACTGAGAGCGGGCAGGAACCATGAACGCCTCCGCGACTCGCTCCGGATGCAGTGCACACACGGCGCAGTATTCGACCGCCTCAGCATGCCGCCACAGTGCAGGAGTGGCCGTGCTCTTCCGCTGCAGCCATGCGTCAGGGCTGAACTGTAACTCCGGAGTTGAAGGAGGTACGGCCGCGCCGTCGCCCTTCGGGTGCTCCGCCGCTCCGTATTCCTCGGGGAGCGGCGCATGCCTGACAAGTGTCGTACCGCTGGGTCCAGGCGGTAGCGGTCCTCGGAAAGCTCAGGGAGGAAGCCTTTCCGTAGGAGGTCGGACAGGACTGCCCGGCAGACTTCGGGAAGGTCGGGCGGGATTACCCCGAGGAGCTTGGGCGTGCCGTGCGCGGCGAGGAATGGGCCAGCTAGCCGAGCGGTGGGAGGAGCTTCTTGATCGGTTTCGCGGTCAAGGCCTGCGTGGTCCACCCGGACCACCCGCGAGCGAGGGTTCCAGAAAGACAGAGGGTGGTCTGTCTCCTGGACCAGGTCGGAGACCGTGATGTGGACCGGCGTGGCCGGATCGCCGTCGAGGAGCGCGTCGTGGAACTGTCAGCCACGGCTCCGAAGGGTGCTGACGGCGCCGCGTGCATCGCTCAGCTGCAGGCGTCGGCCAGTCAGTCCGACGTGTGCTCGTAAGACTCACCTGCGCGCTGAAGCATTGCGTGAGACAAACCACCACGACCACGGTCCGGGCCGAAACTTCAGCGCCCAGGTCAAGCCACCCACCTGCTGAAGGAATGGATGGCGCCCGACAGTCACGGCCCGGATGCTGCGCAGCCACGGCGGTCCGACCGCCCCGCTCCCGCCGCGCTCGGCGGGCGCCCGAACGCGGCACGCGCGCGTGAGGTCCTGGAGGGCCGGATGGCCGGGCCGCCGACCCTGGAGCGCCTCGCCGCCGAGCTGGACACCAGCCCCTTCGCCCTGCTGCGGGCCTTCCGCGAGGCGTACGGGATGCCGCCGCACACCTGGCTCACCGACGCGCGCGTGCGCCGGGCCCGGCAACTGCTCGACACCGGCGTTCCTCCGGCGGAGGCGGCCGTCGTCGTCGGCTTCACCGACCAGTCGCACCTCAACCGGCACTTCACCCGCAGCGTGGGAGTGCCGCCGGGGGCGTATCAGCGCGCGCGTGGCGGGGAAAACCCGCGAGGCCCGGCGGATCCGGCAGGTCCGGCTGATCCGGTCGCCCGCCGGGCCCTGTCGACCCGTCTGACCTGGTGCAAGAACGTACAAGACCCGGGCGGCCCGGCGGCCGTAGCGTCCCCGGTGTGGCAGAACAGACAGCACCCCCGTGATACGCGACGACGCCCCGGCCAAGCCCGACGCCGCCGTCGTCCGCGACGCCCTCGGCGTCGGCGTCGCCGTCGGGCTCTCCGGCTTCGCCTTCGGCGTGACCTCGGCGGGCTCCGGACTCAGCCTCCTCCAGACCTGTGTCCTCAGCCTGCTCGTCTTCACCGGCGCCTCGCAGTTCGCCCTCGTCGGCGCGCTCGCCGCGGGCGGCAACCCTTCACGGCCGCCGCCGGAGCGTTCTTCCTGGGCACCCGCAACGCCTTCTACGGGCTGCGGCTCTCCCAGCTCCTCGCCCTGCCGAAGGCCGTCAGGCCCTCGCCGCGCACTGGGTGATCGACGAGACCACGGCGGTCGCGCTCGCCCAACCGTCCCGCCGGGCCGCCCGCATCGGCTTCACCGTCACCGGCCTCACGCTGTACGTCCTGTGGAACGTCACCACGCTCCTCGGGGCGCTCGGCGCCGAGGCGATCGGGAACACCGCCGCCTGGGGGCTCGACGCGGCCGGACCCGCCGTCTTCCTGGCCCTGCTCGCCCCCATGCTCACGTCCGCGACCGAGCGGGCCACGGCGAGCCTCGCGGTCCTGCTCGGCCTCGGCCTGCTTCCCGTGCTCCCCGCCGGGGTGCCGGTCCTCGCGGCCGCCCTCGCCGCACCCGCGGTGCTCTGGGCGCGGGGCCGGCGCGCCGCACGTACGACCCGCCCCACGGCCCGACGAGAGAAGGACTCCCGATGAACGTCTGGATCGCGATCGCCCTCACCGTCGCCGGCTGCTACCTGGTCAAGCTGGTCGGTCTGCTCGTCCCCGCCGGAGCGCTGGAACGCCCGCTCGTCCAGCGGCTCGCGGCGCTGCTTCCGTCGCCCTGCTCGCCGCGCTCACGGCGCAGCAGACGTTCAGCACGGGTGGCGACCTCGTCCTGGACGCCCGGGCCGCCGGGCTCGCCGCGGCCGCCGTCGCGCTCGTCCTGCGGGCGCCGTTCCTGGTCGTCGTGGGCGCGGCCGTCGCCGTCACGGCGGGGGTGCGGGCCCTGGGCTGGTGAGAGGCTCCGGGCCGGTGAGAACGGCCCGTACGCCCGTCCCATAGGCCCGTTCCGTACGCCCGGCCCGTACGTCCCGCCTCCTCAGCCGACGGGGCGGCCGTGCGCGCGGAGGGTGCGCAGGGCCTCGACGGTGACGATCGGGCGCCACTCCAGGGCCGAACCGGGGGCCCAGGCGCGCCAGCAGATCGGCCAGCCGCCGTCCTCCTCCTGGTCGGCCGCGAGCCGGTCGAGCGAGCGGGCCATCTCCTCCTCCGTGAACCAGCGCGCGGCCAGCGAGTCCGGCACGCGCGCGTAGTCGTGCGGGAAGTGGTGCTCGCCGGGCGCGTACCCGTCCGCCACCGGCCAGTCCTCCGACCGCTCCGGGTCGAGGACGGCGAGCCGCTAGTCCCGGACGAGCCGGCCGAGGCGGTCGGCGGCCGCCTCGGCGCGCGGACGGTCCGGGGCCCCGTCGAGGAAGGCGACGGCGGCCTGGACCTCGTAGGGGTGGGACTTCTCCAGGGACTCCACGGCCGACCAGCAGAACTCGGTGGCCCGGAAGAGCCACGCGTGCCACACCTGGTTGCGGTGGAGCAGCCCGACCACCGGGCCGGTCGAGAGCAGCGCGCTCGGCGGGGAGTCGACGACCGGGACGAACGGCGCCGAGGGATAGCCGCGTTGGGAGGGGTGGATCGCCGGGAGGGCCCCGTCGTGCGTGGACACCGACGTGAGGTAGCGGCAGATCCGCTCGATCCGCGGTCCGCCGCAGCGGCCGACGGAGTCCAGGACCCGCAGCGCGTGCGCGGTGTGCAGCGGCTGGCTGACCGGCCCGCGCAGGTCCGGTTCGAGCGCGTGACCGTAGCCGCCGTCCTCGTTGAGGTACGCCGTGAGCGCCGTCTCGACCTGATCCGCGCCACCGCGCTGGAAGTGGTAGGCGAACCGGCGCTGTTCGAGGACGCGGGCCGTCAGCCAGACGAAACGCTCGGCGCGGGCCAGGGGGTCGAGGAGGCGGAGGGGAGGGTTCTTCGGCCATGCTCCGACCGTGGGGCGGAAAGCCGCAGTGACAAGACCCGCGGGGCGGCTGCACTCTTGGGAGCGGGATACTGGGGGCATGCGGTTGACGATTTTCTGGGAACGGATGGCCGAACACTTCGGTGCGTCGTACGCCGAGTCCTTCGCGAGCGACCATGTGATGGCGGAACTCGGGGGCCGGACCGTGCGGGAGGCGCTGGACGCCGGCTGGGAGGCGAAGGACGTGTGGCGCGCCGTCTGCGCCGCCGTCGACGTGCCCGCCGACAAGCGCTGACCGGTCCGCCCACCGGGTCCGTCCGTCGTTCCGGTGGACGGGCCGGTGGGCGGACCGTCGTACGGGGACGGGCGGGGGCCCGGGAGGAATGTCCGCGCGGTGCGCGAGACTGGCGGGGTGGCCCCGACTGACGACAGCGACGACACCGACAAGACCCCCGGCACGGACGAGACCCACGAGAGCCGTGGTGCCGACGAGATCCACGACTTCGACGAGACCGGCGACCCCGGCGAGATCACCGGCAAGCCCGGCGGCACCGGCAGGACCGGTTCGACCGACGCGACGGCTTCCGCGGTTGCGGCCACCGGCACCGGTACCGGCGCCGGGGAGGCGTCGCCGTGGGCACGCCTCCGCCCCGGGGCCGCGTCCCCGGCGGGCGCCGCGCGGATGCCGCGCTGGCTGCCCGCGCACTCGTCCTGGCCCTCGCGCTCTACTCCTGCTTCCTGCTGGGCAACTGGGCCTTCCACCAGCTCGTCGGCCTCCTCGTCAACATCCTCCTCGCCTTCTTCCTCGCCCTCGCCATCGAACCGGCGGTCGGGCGCATGGCGGCGCGCGGGATGCGCCGGGGCCTCGCCACCTTCCTCGTCTTCCTCGCCGTCCTCGTCTTCGGCGTCGGCTTCGTCGTCCTCCTGGGGTCGATGCTCGCCGGGCAGATCGTCGACATGGTCGAGAACTTCCCCAAGTACCTCGACTCGCTGATCAAATGGATCAACGACAGCTTCCACACGGACCTGTCGCGGGTCGAGGTCCAGGACAGCCTGCTCAAGTCCGACTGGCTGCAGAGGTACGTGCAGAACAGCGCGTCCGGCGTCCTGGACGTCTCCGCCACCGTCCTCGGCGGTCTGTTCCGGCTCCTCACGATCTTCCTGTTCTCGTTCTGCTTCGCGGCCGACGGGCCCCGGTTGCGGCGCGCGCTCTGCTCCGTCCTGCCGCCCGCCCGGCAGGCCGAGGTCTGCGGGCGTGGGAGATCGCGGTCGACAAGACCGGCGGCTATCTGTATTCGCGCGGCCTGATGGCCCTCATCTCGGGCATCGCGCACTTCGTGCTCTTCGAGATCCTGGGAGTGCCGTACGCCCCGGCGCTCGCCGTGTGGGTCGGCCTGGTCTCGCAGTTCATCCCGACCATCGGCACCTATCTGGCCGGTGCCCTGCCGATGCTGATCGCCTTCACCGTCAACCCTTGGTACGCGGTGTGGGTGCTCGGCTTCGTCGTGGTCTACCAGCAGTTCGAGAACTACGTCCTCCAGCCGAAGCTGACCTCGAAGACCGTGGACATCCATCCGGCGGTGGCCTTCGGGTCGGTCATCGCGGGGACGGCGCTGCTCGGGGCCGTCGGCGCGCTGATCGCGATCCCCGCCGTCGCCACCCTGCAGGCCTTCCTCGGCGCCTACGTGAAGCGGTACGACGTGACGGACGACCCGCGCGTCCACGGGCACCGCAGGTACGGCGAGGCGGTGGTCGCCCGGCTCCAGAAGGCCCTGCACCACAAGAAGGAGTCGGCGCCGGAGGAACGGTCCGCGTCGGAGGAGTGAGCCGTACCGGAGGCGCGTCCCGCACCGGAAGACAGGGCGAGGGCGGGATCTCTTAATGCTCGCGTAGTTGGCTAGTAAATAAAGTGAGTATGGTGGTGGGTGGGCGACGGGCGCGGCTCGCGGGGCCGCTCGCTCGTCGGTCATGCGGTCGGCCGGTGGTCATGCGGCCGGTCGTGCGGCCGGTCATTCGGTCGGTCGGTCGTGAGGCAAGGCGGAGGTCCGATGACGGACGGCACGGTTCTGCGGTACGTCGCGCTGGGGGACAGCCAGACGGAGGGCGTCGGCGACGGTGACGACACCGGCGGCCTGCGCGGGTGGGCGGACCGGCTCGCCGAGCTGCTCGCCCACGACCGCCCGGGCACGCTCTACGCCAACCTGGCCGTGCGGGGCCGCCTCGCCGGACAGGTGCGCGCCGAACAGCTCGCGCCCGCCCTCGCGCTCCGGCCGGACCTCGCCACGGTCGTCGCCGGCTTCAACGACCTGCTGCGGCCCGGTTTCGACGCGGACGAGACGGCCGGGCACTTGGAGAGATGTTCGCCGCGCTCACCGGGCAAGGCGCGCGCGTGGCGACCCTCACCTTCCCGGACGTCGGCCGCATCACCCCGCTGGCCCGGCCGCTCGTCCCGCGCGTCCGGGCCCTCAACGCGCGCGTCCGCGAGGTCTCGCGGCGACACGGCGTCATCGTCGTCGAGACCGGCCACCACCCGGTCGTCACCGACCCCCGGCTGTGGAGCCCCGACCGGCTGCACGCCGGGCCGCTGGGTCACGCGCGCATCGCCGCCGCCGTCGCCCAGGCCCTCGGCCTGCCCGGCGCCGACGACTCCTGGACCCACCCGCTGCCACCACCGGACGTCCCCTGCCCGCGGGCCTCCGCGCCGAACTGCGCTGGGCCGGCTCCTTCCTGGGGCCCTGGCTGGGCCGGCGGTTGCGGGGCCGGTCGTCCGGCGACGGCCGCGGGGCCAAGCGCCCGGCGCTGCTGCCGGTGGGCGGGGGATGACGGGGTCGTACCGCCGCTCCGGTGGCCTGCCCGCCGCGCGGTGACCGCGTCGGAGCGGTCGGCAGGCGTCCTCAGTGCCGGATCGGGCCGCCGACCGGGACCGGGGCGGTGTGGCCGGTCGGCGGCAGGGTCCGGGCCAGGGGCAGGCCGACGTCGACCAGTGACGACCGGCGCAGGGCGGAGACGTCCGGGAGCGGAGTCCCGGACCACCGCGTCGAACGGGTCCTTCCCTGCTCCACCCCGCCGCCCGGGAGCGTCCAGGTGGACGTGCCCTCCGGCGGCACGTGGCGGGCGAGCAGCACCCGCCCGTCCTCGACGCACACGGCGTACGCCGCCAAGCGGAAGCTCATTTCTCTGCCTCCTGGAGGCTCGGGACGGCCGCCGCGAGGGCCTCTCGACACGGTGGTCCGGGACCGCGTGGCGCGCTTGACACTAAAATCGAACATCCATTCTCATGGAGGTCCGGCCCTGGGAATCGCGGGGTTGCCGCGGGGTTTTCCACAGGGCGGGCGGGACGCCGGGGCCCATTGTCAGTGGCGGGGGTTAGCGTCTTTCACATGAAGCGATCGACTCAAGCAAACCGGGTGGAACCCATGGCAGGAACCGACCGCGAGAAGGCGCTCGACGCCGCGCTCGCACAGATTGAACGCCAATTCGGCAAGGGCGCCGTGATGCGCATGGGCGACCGCACCCAGGAGCCGATCGAGGTGATCTCCACCGGCTCGACCGCCCTGGACGTCGCCCTCGGCGTCGGCGGCCTGCCGCGCGGCCGTGTCGTGGAGATCTACGGACCGGAGTCCTCCGGCAAGACGACCCTGACCCTGCACGCCGTCGCCAACGCGCAGAAGGCCGGCGGCCAGGTCGCCTTCGTCGACGCCGAGCACGCCCTCGACCCCGAGTACGCCAAGAAGCTCGGCGTCGACATCGACAACCTCATCCTGTCCCAGCCGGACAACGGCGAGCAGGCCCTCGAAATCGTCGACATGCTGGTCCGCTCCGGCGCCCTCGACCTGATCGTCATCGACTCCGTCGCCGCGCTCGTCCCGCGCGCGGAGATCGAGGCGAGATGGGCGACTCGCACGTGGGTCTCCAGGCCCGCCTGATGAGCCAGGCCCTCCGGAAGATCACCAGCGCGCTCAACCAGTCCAAGACCACCGCGATCTTCATCAACCAGCTCCGCGAGAAGATCGGCGTGATGTTCGGCTCGCCGGAGACCACGACCGGTGGCCGCGCCCTCAAGTTCTACGCCTCGGTGCGCCTCGACATCCGTCGCATCGAGACCCTCAAGGACGGCACGGACGCGGTCGGCAACCGCACCCGCGTCAAGGTCGTCAAGAACAAGGTCGCGCCCCCTTCAAGCAGGCGGAGTTCGACATCCTCTACGGCCAGGGCATCAGCCGTGAGGGCGGCCTGATCGACATGGGCGTGGAGCACGGCTTCGTCCGCAAGGCGGGTGCCTGGTACACCTACGAGGGCGACCAGCTCGGCCAGGGCAAGGAGAACGCCCGCAACTTCCTGAAGGACAACCCCGACCTCGCCAACGAGATCGAGAAGAAGATCAAGGAGAAGCTGGGCGTCGGCGTCCGTCCCGAGGCCCTGTCGGCCGAGCCGGGTGCGGACGCGGCGGCCACGGACGCGGCCGGTGCGGACGACGCCGCCAAGGGCGTCCGGCACCCGCGGCCAAGACCGCGAAGGCGACCAAGGCCACCGCGGTCAAGAGCTGAACCGGTGACCGGTCGTACCGAATGGCCGGGTGACGGCCCCGACTCGTCGAGGGCCGAGAAGGAGCCGTCACCCCAGGATCCGGCTGAGCGGGCGCGCGCGATCTGCCTGCGCCTGCTCACCGGGACCCCCGCACGCGCAAGCAACTGGCCGACGCGCTGCGCAAGCGAGAGATCCCCGACGAGGTGGCGGAGGAGGTCCTCTCCCGCTTCGAGGACGTCGGGCTCATCGACGACGCCGCCTTCGCGGGGGCCTGGGTGGAGTCCCGCCACCACGGCCGGGGCCTCGCCCGGCGTGCCCTCGCCCGGGAGCTGCGCACCAAGGGCGTCGAGCCCACCCTCATCCAGGAGGCGGTGGAGCAGCTCGACTCCGAGCGGGAGGAGGCCACGGCGCGCGAACTCGTGGCCCGCAAGCTGCGTGCCACCCGCGGCCTGGAGCGCGACCGGCGGCTGCGGCGGCTCGCCGGCATGCTCGCCCGCAAGGGGTACCCCGAGGGCATGGCCCTCCGCGTCGTCCGTCAGGCGCTGGAGGCGGAGGGCGAGGACACGGACGGGCTGGACGAGTCCTTCTGACACGGGACGGCTTCCGGCGCGGGCACGACGGCTTCGGCCACGGGAACGGCTTCCGGCGCGCGGGCGGGTTCCAGCACGGTGGTGGCTTCTGTCACGGCAGTGGCTTCCGGCACGGTGGTGGCTTCTGGCGCGGGGGCGGAAGGGCCCGTCCGGTTCGGCGGGTGGGGGACCCGGCCGACCGGGTCAGCCCAGGCCGCCGGGAGGAGGACCGGGAGGCCGGCGGCCTTCCAGGCCTGGAAGCCGCCGATGAGGTCAGTCGCCCGGTGCAGGCCCAGGCGGCGCAGGGACTCGGCCGCGAGGGAGAGGCGTACCCCTCGTTGCAGAGGACCACCACCCGCAGGTCGTGGCTGTCGGCCTCCGCCGCGCGGTGGCTGCCCAGGGGATCCAGCCGCCATTCGAGTTCGTTGCGCTCCACGATCAGCGCGCCCGGGATCAGCCCGTCCCGTTCCCGCAGGGCCGCGTAGCGCGTGTCCACCAGGAGCGCGTCACCCGCCTCGTACGCCTCGTGGGCGGCCCGGGGCTCGATCCGGTCGAGGCCCGACCTGACCTGCTCCAGGAGCTCGTCGATGCCCACCCGCTCCGCCACCTGTTCCTCCGCTCCCGCCGTTCCTCCCGCTCCCCGCTCACTGCCAGTCCTCCGGGCGCTCGACCTGCTCCAGGCGGAGCACCGCGCCCGTCCGGCTGAAGCGCCGGATCAGCGGGAGCGGCGGATGGTAGGCGTGCACCGACACCGCGTGGGTGTCCGGCGACTCGTTGAAGACCTCGTGCACGTGGTGGCGGCCGAAGGCCGGCCCACACCCTCTCCCAGACGGCGGGAGCGGTCCACCCCGTCGGCCAGTTCCAGGGTCTTCCAGCCGCTCGCCGGCAGCCGGACCGCCAGCGCGTTCTCGGTCAGCGTCCCGCGCGCGGTCGCGAAGGCGCCCTGCGACTCGGCGTGGTCGTGCCAACCGGTGCCGGTGCCGGGCGGCCAGCCGATGAGCCAGGCCTCGCTGCCGCCGGGGCCGTCGAGCCGTACCCAGGTGCGGCCCTCGGGGTCGAGCGGCAAGGAGGCGATCAGCTCCCGGTCGGCGGCCGTGCGCCGGACGAAGTCGAGCAGCTCGGTCGCCGTCGGAGCGGACGGAGAGGCCGGAGCGGCCTGAGCGGCCGGGGCGGTGCTGGTGGGTGGAAGTGGGATGGCGTGCTGGGACACGGGTGACCGTCCTGGAGTTCGCGAAGGACGCGCGACGGCACGCGGCACACGGCGCGCACGGCACCGCGTCGGCGGACGACGCGGAGAGGTGCGACGGAGGTGCGGCGGGGCGCGCGGGAAAGGGGCGAGATCAGCAGGACGGGCGACACACGCAGCCCGCATAGCGGAGGAGGTCCATGTGGACCCTCCGCCACAGGCGCACATCGGTGTCGGTCACGCTCCGGAGTACACCACGCGTCCCCGGCGGAATCAATGCATGTCCGCCGTGCGGTCACTCTTCGCGGACGCCTCGGAGGACGTTCCGGCGGACGCCTCGGCGGGTTCCCGGTCGGTGAGGGGGCCGCCGCGGGCCGCGTCCGCCGCCGCGTACAGCTCCTCGGGGCGCACCCCGGAGAAGGCGGCGACGAGGTGCCCGTCGGGCCGTACGAGGAGGACGGCGTGGGCCGGAGCCCCCGGATAGGCCTCCGACACCAGGACCTCGGCCTTCACCGGCAGGGCGTGTACGGCCTCTTCGAGGCGGGGCATCACCCCGGCGGTCCGCCAGTGGCGCCGGTCCCACACCCCCGTCCCGGGCGCGATCAGGAGGACCAGGAGGCGGCCCTGCCCGAGCCGGTCCCGGAGCCGTACGGTCGTGCCGTCGGGAGCGGTCACGCGGACGTCCTCGACGGGAGCGCCCGGCGGGGTGCCGACCGGGATCTGCCCGTCGGCGTACGGGGGCGCGAGGGGGAGTGCGGGTACGCGGGGGCGCGCCCAGCGGGCCGCGCCCCAGGTGGCCGTCGGTCGGGAGGGCGTCGTGGCCGCGCGCGGCCCCCGGCAGGTACGTCCGCAGGCCCCGCCGCCGCGCAGCACCGGAAGCGACTGGTCCGCCGCCCGCAGCCGGGTGGCCACGGCCGCCCGCCGCTCGCTCTGGTAGCTGTCGAGCAGCCGGTCCGAGCCGCCGTGGTGCCAGGTGAGGGCGAGCTTCCAGGCGAGGTTGTCCACGTCCCGCAGGCCCTCGTCGAGCCCCTGGGTGCCGACCGCGCCGAGCAGGTGCGCCGCGTCCCCGGCGAGGAGGACCCGGCCGACCCGCCAGCGCCGGGCGAGCCGGTGGTGCACGGTGTGCACACCGGTGTCGATGAGCTCGTACGGGGCGTCACCCCGTCGCACCAGCCGGCCAGGGTCTCGCGGATGCGGGCGATCAGCGCGTCCGGGGTGACCAGGTCGCCGCGCGGCGGCAGCAGCCAGTCGATCCGCCACACGCCGTCGGGCAGCGGACGCGCGCCGATCTCCTCGGCGGCGCCGCGCCACGGCGGCTGACGGTGCAGCAGGGCCTCGCCGGGCCAGGGGAGTTCGGTGCGCAGCGCGGCGACGGCGTGCCGTTCCACCGCCGTGCGGCCGGGGAAGCGGATCCCGAGCAGCTTGCGCACCGTCGAGCGGGCGCCGTCGCAGCCCACGAGGTGGCTGCCGCGCCACTCAGGTGCCCGCCGGGCCGCGGGTGTGGGCGACGACCCCGTCCCGGTCCTGCTCGACGGTGTCGAGCCGGGCCTCGGGGACGAGTTCGATCAGCTTCTGCCGGGCGATGGCGTCGCGCAGGCCGCGGGCCAAGGCGTGCTGGGGGATGTGCAGCGGGGCGGCCGGGGCGGCGGGCGAGGCGGGGTCCTCGGACCACTCCTCCGTGCCGCCGAGACCCAGGTCGAGCTCCAGGTGGCGCACCACCTGGCGGCGGCGCATGCCGCGCCAACCGACCAGCGGACGCCCTCGTCACGGAGGGTCGTGCAGCCGAGGCGCTCGACCGTCCCGGCCATGTCGGCGCGCAGGACGACGCTGCGGGCCGGGCGCGGCTCCTCCTTGCCGGAGCCCTCGTCGAGGACGACGCTGGGCACGTCCTGCGCGGCGAGCGCGAGGGAGAGCGCGAGACCGACCGGTCCCGCGCCCACGATGATCACCGGGTCCACGGCGCGGCTCCTGAAGGCCGGACGGTCATGAGGGCAGCACGGTCGAGTGTGGCACGGGCCCGGTGGTTGATCACAGACCGTATGCAACCCACTGGGGGTGCTTGCGTCAAGCGACGGGGTGGGCGCGGTGCGGCCGACCTGAAGTCGGTGCCGCGAACGGTGGGATCGGGGGCGTGCCGCCGACCCCGGAGCGGGTGCCGCGAACGGCTGCGGCAGGGCGCGGCACCGGGTCCGTGCCGCCGGATCCGTGCCCCCGACCCCGTACCGCCGGGTCCGTGCCGCCGACCCCGTACCGCCGACCCCGTACCGCCGGGTCCGTGCCCCCGACCCCGTGCCGTCGCATGTGGGACGGGGGCACGTCTGAAGAGGCGGGCGGGAGCGGCACCTCGTGTCGGTGCCGCTCCCGCCCGCCCCTGCCGTTCCGGGCCCCGTGGCCGACCCGGTCGGTTCCGGACCCTGGTCGACCCCGTCGTTCCGGAGCCCCGCGGGGTCACGCGCCGCTGACGGCCTCCGCCGGGGCCTCGCCGGTCTTGGTGACGGCGCTCTCGGTCACGCCGGCCGTCTTCCGGCCCGCCGCAGCCGCTGCTCCAGCCAGGCGGCCAGGGAGGTCAGGGCGAAGTTGAGGGCGATGAAGATCAGCGCGATGACCGTGAAGGTGGCGATCGTGTTGGCGCCGTAGTTGGCCGTGACCTGCCGGTTCTGGCTGAGCAGCTCCGGGAAGCCGAGCAGGGCGCCGCCGAGCGCGGTGTCCTTGACGATCACGACGAGCTGGCTGACCAGGGCCGGGAGCATGACGGTCACGGCCTGCGGGAGCAGCACGTACAGCATGGTCTGGCCCTTGCGCATGCCGAGCGCGACGGCCGCGTCGCCCTGGCCCCGGGGCAGCGAGAGCACACCGGCCCGGACGACCTCGGCGATGACCGAGGCGTTGTAGAGCACGAGGCCGGTGACGACCGCGTACAACGGGCGGAAGTCGGAGCTGACGGGCGTGAACTGCGCGTACACGGCGCTCGCGAACATCATCAGGAGCAGGACCGGGATGGCGCGGAAGAATTCCACGACCGTGCCGACGGGCACCCGCACCCAGCGGTGGTCCGAGAGCCGGCCGATGCCGAGGAGGGCGCCGAGCGGCAGCGCGATCAGGATGGAGAGCGCGGCGGCCTTGAGGGTCTCGACCAGACCCGGCAGCAGGTATGTCGTCCAGACCCGGGAGTCGGTGACGAACGGGCTCCACTTGTCGGCCGAGAGCTGGCCCTTGTCGTTCAGGGCGGAGAGGACCCACCAGGCCAGCACGGCGAGGACCGCGAGGAAGCCGACCGTGTAGAGGACGTTGCGCCGCTTGGCGCGCGGGCCCGGGGTGTCGTACAGGACGGAGCTCATCGCTTCACCGCCAGTCGCTTGGCCGCCCAGCCCAGGACGAGGCCGGTGGGGAGGGTCAGGACGATGAAGCCGAAGGCGAAGACCGCGAAGACCGCGAAGAGTGCCTGGGCCTCGTTCTCGATCATCTCCTTCATCAGGAGCGCCGCCTCGGCGGCGCTGATGGCCACCGCCACGGTGGTGTTCTTGGTGAGGGCGATCAGGACGTTGGCGAGCGGGGTCACCGCGGCGCGGAAGGCCTGCGGGAGCACCACCAGGGTGAGGACCTGGAAGAAGCTCAGGCCGAGCGCGCGGGCGGCCTCGGCCTGGCCCGGCGGCACCGTGTTGATGCCGGAGCGCAGCGCCTCGCAGACGAACGTGCCGGTGTACGCGACCAGTCCGAGGATCGCGAGGCGGAAGCCGATCGTCTCGGAGTCGTCGGCGCCGAGCGTGATCCCGAGGGTCTGGTCGAGGACGAGCGAGCAGGCCACGATGACCACGGTCAACGGGGTGTTCCGGACGAAGTTGACGTACGCGGTGCCGAAGGACCGCATGAGCTGGACCGGGCTGACCCGCATGGCGGCCAGGGCGGTGCCCCAGATCAGCGAGCCGATCGCCGAGTAGAGGGCGAGTTGCGCCGTCACCCAGAAGGCGCCGAGCAGGTCGTACTGCCCGGAATCAAGAAAGTCGAACACGATGCCCCGCGCTCTCCCCTGGTGGTCGGTCGGTGTGGAGGCCGCCGCAGAGGCGACGGCCGGTGCCGATGCGACGGCCGCCCTCGTGCGGGGCGGCCGTCACGCCGGAGGCAGGGTCAGTCAGCCCGCGACCTTGGGCGCGGGCTCGGACTGTAGCCGGAGGGGCCGAAGTGCTGGGTGACGAGCTTCTGCCAGGTGCCGTCGGAGACCATCTTCTCCAGCGCCTTGTTGATCTTGCCGCGCAGCTCGTCGTCGCCCTTCTTGAGGCCGATGCCGTAGTTCTCGTCGCTCATCCGCAGACCGACGAGCTTGAACTTGCCCTGGTTCTCCTTCTGCGCGGCGTAGCCCGCGAGGATGGAGTCGTCGGTGGTGAGGGCGTCGACGCGCTTGTTCTCCAGGCCGGTCAGGCACTCGGAGTAGCCGCCGAGCTGGCGCAGGTCGGCCTTGGGGGCCAGCTTGTCGCGGACGTTCTGCGCGGAGGTCGAGCCGGTGACCGAGCAGAGCTTCTTGGAGTTGAGGTCCTCGACCTTGGTGATCGAGGCGTCGTCGGCGCGCACGAGCAGGTCCTGGTGGGCCAGGAAGTACGGACCGGCGAAGTCGACCTCCTTCTTGCGCTTGTCGTTGATCGAGTAGCTGGCGACGACGAACTTCACGTCGCCGTTCTTGATCAGGTTCTCGCGCTCGGCGCTCGGCGCCTGCTTGAAGTTGATCTTGTCCTCGGCGTAGCCGAGTTCCTTAGCCACGTAACGGGCGACGTCGACGTCGAAGCCGGCGTACTTGCCGTCCGGGGTCTTCAGGCCCAGGCCGGGCTGGTCGAACTTGATGCCGATGGTGATCTTGTCACCGTTGCTCCCGGAGTCGGACCCGCCACCACAGGCCGTCGCGGTCAGCGCGAGCAGGACGACGGCCGCGGCGGCGGCGGAGGTGTTGCGAAGCTTCATCGAGGAAAGTCCCTTGCGTAGGCGTGAGTCGGGAAGAGTAAATCCGAACTCGCTCAGTGGTGAAGGATCTTGGAGAGGAAGTCCTTGGCGCGGTCGCTGCGCGGGTTGCTGAAGAACTCCTCGGGAGAGGCCTGTTCGACGATCTTCCCGTCCGCCATGAAGACGACCCGGTTGGCGGCGGAGCGCGCGAAGCCCATCTCGTGGGTCACGACCACCATCGTCATGCCCTCCTGGGCCAACTGCTGCATGACCTCCAGGACCTCGTTGATCATCTCGGGGTCGAGGGCCGAGGTCGGCTCGTCGAAGAGCATGACCTTCGGGTCCATCGCGAGCGCGCGGGCGATGGCCACGCGCTGCTGCTGGCCGCCGGAGAGCTGGGCCGGGTACTTGTCCGCCTGCGTGCCCACGCCCACCCGGTCGAGCAGCGCGCGGGCCTTCTCCTCGGCGGCCTTCTTCTCCGTCCTGCGGACCTTGAGCTGCCCCAGCATCACGTTCTCGAGCACCGTCTTGTGCGAGAACAGGTTGAACGACTGGAAGACCATGCCGACGTCGGACCGCAGCCGGGCGAGCTCCTTGCCCTCCTCCGGCAGCGGCTTGCCGTCGATGGTGATGGTGCCGGAGTCGATGCTCTCCAGCCGGTTGATCGTGCGGCACAGCGTCGACTTGCCGGACCCCGAGGGTCCGATGACGACCACGACCTCACCGCGGGTGATCGTCAGATCGATGTCCTGGAGGACATGCAGTGCGCCGAAGTGCTTGTTCACGCCGGACAGTACGACCAGATCGTCCGCGGCGCGCGGGGTGTCCTCCGAAACCTTGGACACTGACTCTCCGCTCATCGGCCTCTTGCTCCGTCCTCCTCGGTTGGGGAGGACACTAGAAACCGATGTGACGAGCGTCATCACATCTGAGCGGAAATTGAGGATAACGATCCGGCCGCAACCGGACACACTGCGTGAAGGCGACACCGGCCGCCGTACCAGGTGCATCACGGAAACGCCCACGCAACGGGAGGACACTTGACTGTGACGCCGCTGTCCGGTGTTCATGCTCTGGTACCACCTGGTACACAGAGACCCGGCAACCGGCGCGCGCGACACCGGGAGCGGCGCGAAGGCCGCGGAAGAGACCACGGAAGATCACGGAGGAGGTACGCATGCGACTGCTGCTCGTGGAGGACGACGACCACGTCGCCGCCGCCCTCTCCGCGATCCTCGCGAAGCACGGCTTCGCCGTCACCCACGCCCGCAACGGCGAGGAGGCGCTCCAGGCCGTCCTGCCCACCGCGCACGGCGAGCGCCCCTCGTACGGGGTGATCCTGCTCGACCTCGGCCTGCCCGACCAGGACGGCTACCAGGTCTGCGGCCGCATCCGGAAGCTCACCACCACCCCGGTGATCATGGTGACCGCGCGCGGGGACGTGCGCTCCCGGATCCACGGGCTCAACCTCGGCGCCGACGACTACGTCGTCAAGCCCTACGACCGGCGAGCTCCTCGCCCGCATCCACGCCGTCAGCCGCCGCAGCCCCGGCCCCGAGGAGACCGGCACGGGCGCCGGGACCACCGACGGGACCCGGCTGCGGCTCGGCTCCGTCACCATCGAGCTGCCCACCCGCCGGGTCAGCGTCGAGGGCGAGAGCGTCCAGCTCACCCGCAAGGAGTTCGACCTCCTCGCCCTCCTCGCCCAGCGGCCCGGCGTCGTCTTCCGCCGCGAGCAGATCATCAGCGAGGTCTGGCACACCAGTTGGGAGGGACCGGCCGCACCCTGGAGGTGCACGTGGCCTCCCTGCGCTCCAAGCTGCGGATGCCCGCCCTGATCGAGACCGTGCGGGGCGTCGGCTACCGCCTGGTCGCCCCGCCGCGTAACCCTCCGGCGGTCCCTCCGTGCGCACCCGACTCCTCCCGCTGCTCATCGTCCTCATGGCCGGCGTGCTGCTCGCCCTGGGCTTCCCGCTCGCCGCCAGCCTCGCCGCCTCCGAACAGCAGAGGGTCGTCGTCGACCGGCTCGACGACGCCGCGCGCTTCGCCGCCCTCGCCCAGTTCGTCGGCGAGCGCAGCTTCGGGACCGACGAGCGGCACGTCACGCTCGGCGGCGAACTCGCCAGCTACCACGACGTGTACGGCATCCGGACCGGGATCTTCTACCGTGACAACCGCGCCATGGCCGCCGCCCCCGAGGACTGGGTCGTCCCGTACGACGGGGAGGGGCGGCGCGCCTCAACGAGGCGCTGCTCGGGCGGCGCAGCCACGACCCGCCCCAGGTGTGGCCCTGGCAGCGCGGCGCGCGGCTCACCATCGCCTCCCCGGTCGTCCGGGACGGCGACGTCATCGCCGTCGTCGTCACCGACTCGCCCACCGGGCAGCTCCGCTCCGCATCCTGCGCGGCTGGCTGCTGATCTTCGCGGGCGAGGCCGCCGCGATGCTGCTCGCCGTCGGCGCGGCCTTCCGGCTCACCGGCTGGGTGCTGCGGCCCGTCCGCGTCCTCGACGCCGTCACCCACGACATCGCCACCGGCCGGATGAACTCCCGGGTCGCCGCCACCGGGGGACCGCCCGAGCTGCGGCGCCTCGCCCGCTCCTTCAACGAGATGGCCGACCACGTCGAGGAGGCCCTCGAACAGCAGCGCGCCTTCGTCGCCGACGCCTCCCACCAACTGCGCAACCCGCTCGCCGCGCTCCTCCTGCGGATCGAGCTGCTCGCCCTGGAGCTGCCCGAGGGGAACGAGGAGATCGCCTCCGTACGGACCGAGGGCAAGCGCCTCGCCCGCGTCCTCGACGACCTCCTCGACCTGGCGCTCGCCGAGCACGCGGCGGCCGAGCCGCAGCTCACCGACGTCGGCGCGCTCACCGCCGAGCGGGTCGCGTCCTGGCGGCCGGTCGCCGAGGACAAGGGGTCGTCCTGGCGGGGGAGTGCGGGGCGGTCACGGCCTGGGCGGACCCGGTGGCCCTCTCCAGCGCCCTGGACGCGGTGATCGACAACGCGCTGAAGTTCACCCCGGCCGGGGAGGAGGTCGCGGTCACGGTCGCCCAGGAGGGCGCGCGCGTCGCCGTCGTCGTCGCCGACCGCGGGCCCGGCCTCACGGAGGAGGAGCTCGGCCGGATCGGGGACCGCTTCTGGCGCTCGGGCCGGCACCAGAACGTCAAGGGCTCGGGCCTCGGCCTCTCCATCGCCCGCGTCCTGCTGACGGCGGGCGGCGGCGGGTGGCCTTCACCCCGAACGCGCCGCACGGCCTGCGGGTGACGGTCACCGTCCCCGGCACGCCCCCGCGGAACGGCAGGATCGGGGCTTCGCCGAACGGTAGTGCGGGGCCGGGGCCCCACCGGGCGGTCGTACGGGATCAGGGCTTTCGCCGAGCGGTCGTACGGGATCAGGGCTTCACCGAGCGGTCGTACGGAGTCAGGGCTTCACCGAGCGGTAGTAGCGGCGGGCGCCCTCGTGGAGTTCCAGGGGGTCCGTGTAGACGGCCGTGCGCAGGTCCACCAACTGGGCCGGGTGGACCAGGCGGCCGATCCCGTCCCTGCTCCTGATCACCGTGCGGGTGAACCCCTCCACCAGGTCCGCGTCGGCCTCCTCCGTGGTGACCAGCAGGTTCGCCACGGCCAGCGTCTCGACCGACTGCCCGTCCTGCGCCTTCGCGTACGCGTCGGCCGGGATCTTCGCCGAGCGGTAGTGACGGGTCGAGTCGCCGACGTCGTGGAGCTGGGCGACCAGCTCCGGGTCCAGCGGGATCAGCCGGACCGGGGTGCGCTCCGACAGGTCCTGCACCGCCTGGGTGGGCAGCCCGCCCGACCAGAAGAAGGCGTCCAGCTCACCGCGCTCCAGGAGCCCCGGCATCGTGTCGATGCCGGCCGAGACCACCCGGACGTCCCGGACGGGGCCAGGCCCGCCGCCGCGAGGACCCGGTCCGCGATCAGCCGCACGCCCGACCCGTCCTGGCCCACGCCGACCCGCAGGCCCTTCAGGTCCTGCACCTTCCGCAGCGGCGACCCTTGCGGACCACGAGCTGTACGTAGTCGTCGTACAGCCGGGCGCAGCCGCGCAGCCGCTCGAAACCGGGCTTGCGGTCGCGCTGGTACTGGGCCACCGCGTCGGCCGTGGCGACGGTGAAGTCCGCCTTGCCCGTCGCCACCCGGGCCAGGTTCTGCTGGGAGCCCTCGCTGTCCGTGAGTTTTATCGTCACCTCGGGCGGGTCCTGGGCCAGGGCCTGCCGCAGGAGCTTCCCGTACCGCTGGTACACCCCGGTGGGGACCCCCGTGCTGAAGGTGACCGTGCCGCTGGGGGCGGGGGAGCCGAAGGGGCCAGCCACCACACCAGCATCCCGCAGAGCGCGAGCAGCGCGGCCGCGACCGCCAGGGCACGGCGGCGGGCGGCGCGGGAGAGGGAGGTGAACATGGGGCCGATCCTGCCAGCCCACCGCCGCTCCTGGCCAGGGACGGCCGCGGGCCGCCCGGCGCCCTCCGGGAGGGCGTGCGCTCCGCCGAAGCGGTGAGCGGCCCGCCGGGGCGCGCCGCGCCGTGTGTCCTGCCGGGGCGGGGGACACCGGCGGTTAGCGTCGGAAGGCGTTCGGTGATCTTGAGGACAGTCCCCTGTCCGCCCCTGGCGTCCCCCTCCGAACGCACCGGTCCTCCGGTGTCCCGTCCCGTCCCCGCCCTGCCTCACCCCGCTCCGCCCCGCCTCACCCCGCCACGGCGGTGAGGCGGCGCACCACCTCGTCCCGGCCCAGGACGCCCGCCACGGCGAACAGGTCCGGGCTCCGAGTGGCGCCCGTCAGCGCCACCCGGACCACGTTCGCCACCACCCTCGGCGGACCCGCCCAGCGGTCCGGTTCCCGGCGCCAGGCGGCCGTGTCCGGGGCGAAGCCGTGCCGCCCGGCGAGCGCGCGCAGCGCCCGTACCACTCCTCCGGCGTGCCCGCCCCACCCCGTCCCGGACGAACCCGGCCGCGATCCGGCGCACCAGCTCCGGGGCCAGTCCGCCGAACCGGTCGTCGGCGGCGGACGGCACCGGGCCGAACAGCTCCGCGAAGAAGAAGCCGTAGCGGTCGCGGAAGCACGACCAGCGGTCCAGGTCCTTCCGGGCGGGCGCGCCCTCCGGCCGCCCCACGGCCACCGCCGCCAGGGCGAGCCCCTCGCGGCGGACGAGGACGGACGCCAGCTCCGGGTCGTACTCCTCCGCCCAGTCGAGCAACTGCGCGTACAGCTCGCCCGGGGTGAGCGAGGCGATGAACTCCCGGCTCAGGGAGTGCAGTTTGGGCAGGTCGAGCAGCGGACCCGACGGGCGCATGCCGTCGAGCCGGACGGGGGCGGCGAGCGCCTCGGCCGTGGGGACGTCCATCAGCCGGATGTTGGCGAGGCCGCGCAGGTAGTGCTGGACGGCCGCCGGCGGATAACCGGCGGACAGGTAGTACTCCACCGACGCCTCGGGGTCCTTGCGCTTGCTCAGCTTGCGGCGCGAGGGCCCCTCGGCCTTCATCAGCGGCGCGAGGTGCGCGTACGCCGGCGGCGCGAAGCCGAGCGCCGTGTGCAGTTGGAGGTGGACCGGGGTCGAGGACAGCCACTCCTCGCCGCGCACCACGAGCGTGACCCGCATCAGGTGGTCGTCCACGACGTGCGCGAAGTGGTAGGTCGGCAGCGGGAGTTCCTCCTGCGAGGACTTCAGGAGCACGATGTCGTTGCCGTTGTCCTGAAGGGTGACCGAGCCCCGGATCCGGTCCGCGAAGCAGATCCGGCCGGGGAACTCGTACGGGCAGCGCAGGCGCACCACGTACGGCTCGCCGGCCGCGAGCCGCCGCGCCGCCTCCTCCGGGGCCAGCGTCCGGCACGGCGCCCACCGGCCGTAGTAGCCCAGCGGGGAGCGGCCCGCACGCTGCTCCCCGGCGCTCCGGGCCAGCCGCTCCTTGTCGCAGAAGCAGGGGTACGCCCGGTCTTTGCGCAGCAGTTCCCGCACGTGGCCCAGGTAGACGTCCCGGCGCTCCGACTGGAGGTACGGGCCCCACTCCCCGTCCCCGGCGACCCCGCCCTCGTCCGGGGCGAGTCCGAGCGCCGAGCAGCCGGGAGAACTCCTCGGCGGCGCCCGCCACCCGGCGGGCGCGGTCGGTGTCCTCGACGCGCAGCACGTACGTGCCGCCCGACTGGTGGGCGAGCGCCCGGGCCACGGCCGCCGTGTAGAGGCCGCCGATGTGCAGGTGTCCGGTGGGGCTCGGGGCGAAGCGCGTCACCTCGGCACCGTCCGGCAGGTCGCGCGGCCGGAACCGCCGTTCCCAGTCGTCCGGTTCCGGAAGGTCGGGCGGGAACATCGCGTTGATGACGGACAGGTCGAGCACGGTGGACTCCCTCCTGGGGTTCTGGAGAGATCCACCGTAGGCCGGTGACCGGGCGGATCGAGGGGCGCGGGGGCGCGAGGCTGCGGAACCCCGAACCCTCTTGCGCGTTGTGGGCTGCGGGCGGGACACGCGGTCAGTAGCGTCCCGAGGACCGTTCCGCACGACAGGAGTTCCGTGCGGCGACAAGGCGACACAAGACGACACAAGACGACACAAGACGACAAGGGGGCGCGATGGGCGGCACGCGCGCGGTGGGCCTGCTCGCGCTCGGCTCCTTCGCCATGGGGACCGACGCCTACGCGATGGCGGGGCTGCTCCCGGGCATCGGGGCCGACCTGGGGATCTCCGTCTCCCTCGCGGGCCAGTCCGTCACCGCCTTCACCCTCTGCTACGCCCTGGCCGCGCCGTTCCTCTCGGCCGCGCTCACCCGCCGGGGCACCCGTACGGTCGTCGTGACCGCCCTCGTCGTCTTCGTCCTCGCCAACGCCGGTACGGCCCTGGCCGGTTCGTACCCCGTGCTCCTCGGCACCCGGGCCTCGCCGGTGCCGCGGCCGGCCTCTTCACCCCGGCCGCCGCCACCGCGGCCGTCGCGCTCGTCCCGCCCGAGCGGCGCGGGCGCGCCCTCGGCCTGGTCCTCGGCGGGATGAGCGCGGGCACCGTCCTCGGCGTCCCGCTGGGCCTGCTCGTCGCGGCCGGCGCCGGCTGGCGGGCCGCCCTGTGGCTGATCACCGGACTCGGCGTGCTCGCCCTGCTCGGCACCGCGGTCGCCCTGCCGCCGGTGCGGGGGCCGCGGCGCCGTCCCCGCGGGACCGGTTCGCGGCCCTCGCCCGGCCCCGGGTCGCCGTGGTCGTCGCCGTCACCTTCACCCAGACCGTGGCCAGCCTCGGCCTCTACACCTACCTCGAACCGGTCCTCCACCGGACCGCCGACGTCGGCAGCGCCGTGCCGTACCTGTGGGTCTGGGGGATCGGCGGGGTCTGCGGCAACCTCCTCGCCGGGACCCTCGTCGACCGGACGGGACGGCCCGCCCTCCTCTCGGTCGCGCTCCTCGGCACCCTCGGCGGCGCCCTCGCGCTGCTGCCGTGGACCGGATCCGTCCCCGGTCTCGTCCTCCTGCCCCTGCTCCTCTGGGGCGCGGTCGGCTGGGCCTTCGTCGTCCCGCAGCAGCACCGGCTGCTCGCGGGGGAAGGAACCCGGGGGAAGGGCAGGGGAGAGTCCGGGCCGGGCGGCGGGAAGGCCGGGTCGGGAGCCGCCGCCGTCGGTCTCAACAGCTCCGCCACCTACCTCGGCGGCGCCGTCGGCTCCGCGCTCGGCGGCCTCGCCCTCGCCCACGGGCTCGACGCCCGCTGGCTCCCGCTCCCCGCCGCGGGGGTCGCGCTCGCGGGAGTCCTCCTCCACCTCGTCGCGGTTCCCGCCCTCGCCCGGCGCGCCGCGCAGACCGCTCCAGGCACCAAGGACCATGACGACGGGACCGGAGGCGCGGACGCGACCGCGGCCGGGTCCCTGGAAAGGAACGCCCCATGAAGTTCGGCGTCAATCTGCCCAACTACGGGCCCGAGGCCACCCCGACGCCCTCGCCGACTGGGCGCTGCGGGTGGAGGCGCTGGGGTACGACTACGCCATGGTCTCCGACCACGTGGCGCTCACCCCGGACGTGCAGCACCTCTTCCCGCCCCGTTCTACGACCCCTTCGCGACCCTCGCCTGGCTCGCCGGCGTCACCAGGACCGTGGGCCTCGGGACCACGGTCACGATCCTCCGTACCGGCACCCCGTGCACACCGCCCGGGTCGCCGCCAACATCGACCGGTTCAGCAACGGGCGCCTCGTCTTCGGCGCGGCGGCCGGCTGGGCAGCCAGGGAGTTCGCCGTCCTCGACGTCCCGTACCGCAAGCGCGGCGCGATCAGCGACGAGTACCTCGCCGCCATCAAGGCCTGCTGGCGGGACGAGGTCGCCTCCTTCGACGGCGCCCACGTCTCCTTCCGCGAGGTGCACACCGGGCCGCTGCCCGTGCAGCGCCCGGCCCGCCAGTCTGGGTCGGCGGCCACAGCTACGGCGCGCTGCGCCGAGCCGTCCGCCTCGGGGACGCCTGGCACCCCACCTCCGTCTCCGGCGACTGGCTCCTCGGCGTGGGACTGCCCACGCTCCGCCAGGTCGCGGAGGAGCAGGAGCTGCCGGTGCCCGCGGTCTGTCCCCGCATCAAACTCCGGGTCACCCCCAGGCCGTTGGGGCCCGGGCGGCTGCTCGGCGAGGGCACCCTGGCCCAGATCGCCGACGACCTCGGGCTGCTCCAGGACGTCGGCGCGCGGGCCGTCGTCCTCGACCCCACCTACCCGGGCGACCGGCGCGAACCGGGGCGCACCGCGCGGGACCTCGACGTCCTGGAGACCCTGGTGAAGGAGGTCGTCGACGTGGACGCGGGGTCGGTGCGGTGACCGTCCGGACGTGACGTCCGATCCGGGTGACGGTTCCGTTTCCGTGCGGGCAGCGGTCCGGTGCGGGTGGCGACTCCGTGCGGGCAGCGGTCCGGTGCGGGTGACGGTTCCGTACGGGCAGCCGTCCCGTACGGACACCGGCTGCGTACGATGAGTGAGGGGCCCGGGCGCCGGGACGCCCCTCGGAGAGGGAGGGGAGCGGGACGTGGCCGATCCGGACCTGCGGAAGCTCCGCGTGCTGAGGGAGCTCAGCGAGCGCGGCACCGTCAGCGCGGCCGCCCAGGCGCTCCACCTCACCCCGCAGGCCGTCTCGCAGCAGATCAGCGCCCTGGGGCGGGAGTTGGGCGTGCCGCTCACCGAACCGTCCGGGCGCCGACTGCAGCTCACGGGGGCGGCGCGGATCGTGCTCCGGCACGCCGACGCCGTCTTCACCCAGCTCGAGCAGATGCGCGCGGAGCTCGCCGCGCACCGCAGCGGCGAGCACGGCGAGTGGCCGTGGCCGGCTTCTCCACCACCCTCTCGGCGCTCATCCTGCCCGCCGTGGCCCGGCTGCGGGAGACCCGGCCGCTGCTGCGCACCTCGCTGGCCGAGGTCGACCCGCCGGAGAGCTTCTCCATGCTGCACCGGGGCGAGACCGACGTCGTCATCTCCGCCGACACCGCCCGGAACCCGGGCCCGGCGGGCGACGAGAGCCGCTTTGACGGGCAGTTCCACCGGGTCCCGCTCTGCGAGACCCTTCGACATCGCCCTCCCCGAGGGCCACCGGCTCCTCGGGAGCCCCGGCTGCTCCTCGCCGACCTCGCCGAGGAGACCTGGATCTTCGCCACCACCGGCATGTGCCACGACATCGGCGTGGCCGCGTGTACCGCCGCCGGGTTCACCCCGCAGGCCTCCCACGCCATCGGCGACTGGGACGCCACCCTCGCGGCGGTGCGGCTCGGCCTCGGGGTCGCGCTCGTCCCGCGGATGGCCAAGCCGGCCCGCGGCCCGAGGTGACGATCCGCGCGTTCAGCGAGCGGGCCCCTCCCGCACGGTCTTCGCGGCCGTACGGGAAGGCAGCCAGACCTCCCCGGAGATCGCCGCCGTCCTGGACGCGCTGCGCACCGTCGCCAGGGCGGCCGTGGCCGCCTGACCGGACGGCCGTCCGGCTTCCGACCTGCCGGTACGTGATCCTCCACGGCACGTGGAAGGTACCGTCCAGCAGACGTTGCTGGATCCGCCCGGCCGCCGGTGCGAGGCTCGTTGCCGTACCGCGGACCGCTCCGCGCGCCCCCTTTCTTCCCCCACTCCTCTGTCCTTCCTCGTCCTTCCTCTGTCCTCTGCCGAGCCCTTCCGGAGAGCGGGAAACACCCATGTCCAAAGCCACCTACGCGCGGCTGGCCGCGCGGAGCCTCATCTGGGGCTCCGTCTTCCTGTGGATCAAGATCGCCGGGTACGGCTTCTCGCCCGTGCAGATGGTCCTCATCCGGCTCGCGCTCGGCGCCGTCGTCATCCTCGCCATCGGATACGCGCGGGGGCTCCGGCTGCCGAAGGAGAGGGCCGTCTGGGGCCATCTGACCGTGGCCGCGCTGCTCGGCAACGCGATCCCCTGGACCCTGTACGCCGAGGGCGAGATCGAGGGGTCCAGCAGCGTCGCCGCCGTCGTCAACGGCAGCGCCCCGATCTGGACCCTGGCGGCCGCGCTGCTGCTCGGCCAGGAGAAGCGGGTCTCCGGCTTCAAGGCGGGCGGCGTCCTGCTCGGCCTCGGCGGCACCGCGCTCATCGCCTCCCCGTGGAACGCGTCCTCGGCCGGCACCGGCTGGAGCATCCTCTGCTTCGTCCTCGGCTCGATCAGCTTCGGCGCCAGCTTCGCGTACATGGGCGGGTTCCTGGTGGGCAAGGGCATCCCGCCCCTGATGCTCGCGGGCGGCCAGCTCGGCGCCGCCACCGTGCTGCTCCTGGTCGCCTTCCCGTTCCTGGGCCTCCAGAGCGTCACCTGGCGCACCGACTCGGTCGTCTCGGTCCTCGTCCTCGGCGTGGTCTGCACCGGCCTCGCCGCGCTGCTCAACTTCGAGCTGATCATCAAGGACGGGGCCACGGTCGCCTCCACCGTCACCTATCTGATGACCGCCGTGGCCGTGGTGCTCGGCGCCGTGGTGCTGCGCGAGCCGCTCGGCTGGACCGTGTGGCTGGGCGCGGTGGCGGTCCTCGCGGCCACCGGCCTGCTGCGCCGCAAGCCGCGCCCGGCGGCGGAGGAGGAGAAGACGCCCGCACCTGCCGCACGACCTGCCCCGGAGGAGAAGGCGCCCGAGCCGGCCGTGCGGCCCGCTCCGGAGGTCCGGACGTAGACCGCCGGAGCCGCCGATTGAATCCAGGCCGGGCCACGGCGTCGGAATCAGGAAAAGCAAGGCGATACCCGGCCGTTCTCGGCGGCCGGGTGGAAGCATTCCCTCCGTACCCCCATGAAATACCGGGCCGCCGTCCGCAACATTGTGTTCATTCAATGTGCGGGAGGTGGGTAGTAGCGTCACAAGTGGAAACACCCGGCCTCTGTGGGGGAGACGCACGTGGCTTTTGTGGTCGAACTCGTTTTCCGTGGTAAAGAGACGGACCGGCTGAGTTTTGGAGAAGCTCACCGGACCTACTGGAAAAGGATGGCCGCGCGCGCCTCCTGCTCGGTGGCGGACCCTGGCGGGACGGCACCGGGGAACTCCTAGTCTGTGAAGCCCGCGACCGCCGCACGCTCTTACGGGTGCTCTACGCCGACCCGTACGCGCAGGCGCAGGTCATCGGGGAACTGAGGGTCCGGGAATGGAACGCGGTGATGGGCCACGTGGTACTCGCCGGCCTGGAGCGCTCCACCGGCGGTGCCGGGACCCACGAACGAATACGCGGGGGCGTCCCGGCGCCCGTCCCGCCGTACGCCCCTCCGGTCGTGCCGGCATCCGTGCCGCCGGCCGTCCGCGGGGAGTTCGCCGTCCGGGAGGAACCCGCCGTGCGCGAGGAGCTGACCGCCCACGAACGGCGCATCGCCACGATGATGCTCGACGGCCTGACCAACAAGCAGATCGCCGAGGCCTTCACGGTGTCGACCCGGGCCGTGGAGCTGCACATCACCCGGATCTACCGCAAGCTCGACATCCGCCGGCGCGCGCAACTGGCCGCTGCCATCGACCGGTTCGAGGCCGCACCGGCCTGAACCCCGCGCCCGCGCACCTCCGTTCCGCACCGCACCGCACCCGCCCGCACCCGCACCCGATGGGGAGTCGTCATGCCGCTGGTCGAGATAACCGTTCCCGAGGGCACCCTCTCCGAGGCCGCCGCGGAGGTCCTGCAGCAGCAGGTCGCCGACTCCGTGCTGAAGGCCATGGAGCTGCCCCGTACCGACTTCTTCACCGCCGCCACCTGGGTGTACGTCCGCGAGGCCGCCAAGGGCCTCGCGACCACCAGAGCCGGCACGCCCCCGGGAGTCCTGGTCGTGGTCACCCCCTGGAGGCTTCCTGACCCCCGAGCGCAACGAGGCCCTCTCCGCCGAGGTGACCGGGTGGGTGCGGGAGGCGACCGGGCCCGACACCGTCGTCTGGCTCGTCGTGAACGAGGTCCCGGAGGCAACTGGGCCGTGAACGGCGGACTGACCCGCCGCGCGAAGATCGACGAGTTCGTCGCCGAAGCCGAAGCCGAAGCCGAAGCCGCCCAGGCCGGCCGGGCCGGCTAATTCTCTTCGCGAAAACATTTCCGCATTCCGGACGCCACGGCGCCGCACCCATTCGGGCGCGGCGCCGTTCGCATTATCCACGGTCCGGACCACCGGGTGCGGAATCCCGTATCGATGTTCGATCCGCCCCGCCCGTACGGTGATGTCAATGGCACCGACGGATCGGAGAGAAAGCGCTCATGGCTCTGCATTCGGCGCCGCGACTCGGGGTGGTGGTTCCTTCCGGAAACGCCGCCGCCGAACCCGAGATCGCCGCCCTCGCCAGTCCCGCGTTCAACGTCCACACCTCGCGATTCCCGGTACTTCCCGGAAAGGACCTGCGGGGCCGTCTCGAAAAGTACAACGAGGTCCTTCCCGAAGTCCTGGGGAATTTCGGCGGGCTCCGCCTCGACGCGGCCGTCGTCTCCTGCACCGGCTCGCACTACCTCCTCACCCCGGACGGCGACCGGGCCCTCTGCGCGGAACTCTCCGAGCGGATCGGGGCGCCCGTGCGGTCCGCCGCGCTCGCCATCCTCGACACCGCGCGGGCCGTGGGCGCCGAACGGCTCGTCCTGGTCTCGCCGTACGAGCCCTGGCTCACCGAACTGTCCCGCGCCTACTGGGAGTCGGCCGGCCTCGCGGTCGACGCGGTGGTCAAGATCCGGGCCGGCGCCCGCTTCTCCCCGTACGACGTGGCCACCGGCGAACTCGTCGCCCAGGTGCGGGAGGCCCGGCTCCCCGAGGACGCGACGCTGCTGTTCACCGGCACCGGCATGTTCACCTTCGACGCGCTCGCCGAGCTCGGCCGGGACGGCGGGCAGACCCTGCTCACCTCCAACCTGGCGAGCGCCTGGTGGGCCCGGGACGCCCTCGGCCTCCCCGCCGAGGGCCCCGGCGCGCACCCGCTGCTGCGCCGCCTCGCCGAACGGACCGGCGGCGGCCGGGACGCCTCCGGCCGCGACCCCGTGACCGTGCCGTGAGCGGTGACGTCCCGGGCGGCGGCACCACGAGTGCCGCCGGGCCCTCCCGCCCGCCGGTCGCCGTCGTCGGCGCCGGGCCGGTCGGCCTGACCGCCGCCCTCGTCCTCGCCCGGGCCGGCGTGGCCGTGACCCTCCTGGAGGCCAGGGAGGAGCTGGCCACCGAGTCCCGCGCCTCCACCTTCCACCCGGCCACCCTCGACCTCCTCGACGAGCTCGGCGTGGCGGCGGCCCTGCGCCGCCGGGGCCGCACGGTCGACCGGATCCAGTGGCGCGACCTGGACGGCGGCGTGCACGCCGAACTGGACTACGCCCTGCTCGCCGGACACACCGGCCACCCCTACCGGCTCCACGTCGAACAGGCCCGGCTCACCCCCTGCTGCTCGCCGAGCTGACCGCGACCGGCCTCGCCGACGTACGGTTCGGGGCCACCGTCACCGGGGCGACGGAGACCGGCGGCGGGGTGCGGCTGCGCACCGAGGACGCGGCGGGGCGGACCACCGTCACCCACCACCCGTACGTCCTGGCGGCCGACGGCGCCCGGAGCCGGCTGCGCGCACTCGCCGGGCTCCCCGGCACCGCCGAGGTCTACCCGGACTACGCGCTCCGCGTCGTCACGCGGACCCCGCTCGACGAGCTGGTCCCGGGGCTCGCCGCCCTCGCGTACGTCCGCGACCCGCGCGGCTCGTACAGCGTGCTCGGGATGCCCGACCACTGGCGGTTCATCTTCCGGATCCCGCGCGGCACCGACCGGGACGGAGTGCTCGCCCCCGACGCCGTACGGGCCCGGATCGAGCACGCCCTGCCCGGCCCCGCCGGACGGGCCGTGCGGATCGCCGACGCGCACACCTACCGGCTCGCGCGGTTCCTGCTGCCGCGCTACCGGGCCGGCCGGGTCCTCGCCGGGGACGCGGCCCACCTGACCTCCACGGCGGGCGGACTGAACATGAACTGCGGCCTCCACGACGCCGTGGAGACCGGCCGGGCCCTCGCCGCGGTCCTGCGGGAGGGGCCGGGCGGCGAGCCCTGCTCGACGCGGCCCTCGAACGCCGCCGCTCCGTCGTGGAGACGGCGGTCATCCCGCGCAGCGAGGCCCGGACGGCCGGCATCGGCACTCCGGCCGAACTCCCCGCGCAGCTCGCCGCCCTGCGGCGGACCGCAACGGACCCCCGCTCGGCCACCGACTACCTGCTCAAGGCATCACTTCTCGACGTCGCACCACGACCACTGAAAGGTGAGGCACATGCGGATCTGGTTTCACAAGCACACGGTTGAGGGACGCCTGCCGCTGCTCGACCAGTGGTATCGCGAGCACCTCGACGCGATCGCCGCGCCCGGCACCACCGTCGACATCAAGACCCTGCCGGCCGACACGTACCCCGACCGCACCCCCTTCGGGCTCGTCGGCCACCACTCCGCCCAGGTGCTCTTCAGCCGCCACTTCTCCGAGTCCGCGCTCGTCGCGAGCGGGAGAGCTACGACGCCTGGGTGATCGCCGCCGGCCAGGACCCCGGCCTGCGCGACGCCCGCCACCTCGCCTCCATCCCCACCCTCGGGTACGGCGAGACGGCCTTCTTCCTCTCCGCGCTCACCGGGCGGCGCTTCGGGGTCCTCGGCTTCATGCCGCCCCTGGAGGAGCCCATCCGGGCCAACATCCGCCAGTACCGCCTGGAGTCCTCGCTCAGCTCCTACGAGGTCGTCCCCGGCGGCTGGGACTCGGTGCACCGCTCCTGGAAGGGGACTTCGACGAGTTCGTCGAGGTGTACTCGGCCGCCGCGCTGCGGGCCGCGAAGGCCGGGGCCGAGGTCATCATCCCCGCCGAGGGCATCCCCAACGAGATCCTCTGGCACCTCGGCATCCACGAGCTGCACGGGCTGCCGGTGATCGACCCGGCCGGGCTCGCCGTCAAGCTCGCCGAGACCCTCGTCCAGTTGGGCGAGCTGAAGCTCTTCCAGCGCAGCGGCCACGGCTACTGGTTCAGCCGCCCCGACGAGCCGGTCGCCAAGCACCTGGAGAAGGTCTTCCTCGGCTCGCCGCTCTAGCCCTTCCCGCTCCAGACCCTTCCCGCGAGGGCCGGCCCCGCGCCCCGTACACCCCTCACGCCCCTCGCACGCCCCCGCACACCCCGCCATCACGCCCCGCACGCCGACACGTTCCCGAGGGAGTCCTCCCCATGACGTACGACGCCTACGGCCGCAACACCGCGGCCACCGACCCCGCCGCCCCTACTACTACCGCCCCCGCCGGCTGCGCCGCACCCCGCCCTGCGCCGGTTCGCCGCCGAGACCCGGGTCGGCCCCGCCAACCTCGTCCAGCCCCTCTTCCTCCGCGAGGGCCTCACCGAACCGCGCGAGATCCCCTCCATGCCGGGCGTCTTCCAGCACACCCGCGACACCCTCCGCAAGGCCGCCGCCGAGGCAGTCGCCAACGGGGTCGGCGGACTCATCCTCTTCGGCATCCCCGAGCACAAGGACCCCACCGGCACCGGAGCCGTCGACCCCGACGGCATCCTCCAGGTCGCCCTGCGCGACGTCGTCGCCGAGGTCGGCGACTCCACCGTGATCATCGGCGACATCAACCTCGACGAGTACACCGACCACGGCCACACCGGCGTCCTCGACGCCCACGGCGACGTCGACAACGACGCCAGCATCGAGCTGTACGCGCGGGCCGCCGTCGTCCAGGCCGACGCGGGCGCCCAGATCGTCGCCCCCAGCGGCATGATGGACGGCCAGGTGCGCCGCATCCGCGAGGCCCTCGACCGGGCCGGACACCAGTCCGTCGCCATCCTGGGCTACTCCGCCAAGTACGCCTCGCACTTCTACGGCCCCTTCCGGGACGCCGTCGAATCCACCCTGCGCGGCGACCGCAAGGGCTACCAGCAGTTCCCCGGCAACATCCGCGAATCCCTCCTGGAGGTCTCGCTCGACGTCGCCGAGGGCGCCGACCTGGTGATGGTGAAGCCCGCCCTCGCCTACCTCGACATCGTCCGGCTCATCGCCGACCACGTGCAGGTGCCCGTCTCCGCCTACCAGGTCTCCGGCGAGTACTCGATGGTCGAGGCGGCCGCCGCCAAGGGCTGGATCGACCGCGACCAGGTCGTCCGCGAGAGCCTCGCCTCCATCCACCGCGCCGGCGCCACCCAGATCATCACCTACTGGGCCTCCGAGTTCGCCCAGAGCCTGGACCGGTGACCCGGTGACCTCGCCCTCCACCATGCTGGTCCTCGGCATCAGCCACGCCAGCGCGCCGCTCGACCTCCTGGAGAGACTCGCCGGCACCGAACGGCCCGCCGAGGACCTCGTCTCCGACGTGACCTCGGTCGACGGGATCGACGCCGCCGTCGTCGTCTCCACCTGCAACCGCCTGGAGATCTACGCCGAGACCCGGGGCACCCCCTCCGACCCGGGCCGACTCGACGGTCTCGGCGAGCTGTTCGCCCAGCACACCGGCGTCGACCACGAGGAGATCGCCCCGCACCTCTACCGCCACCACGCCGACGGGGCCGTGCGCCTCTTCGCCGTGGCCTCCGGGCTCGAATCGGTCGTGGTCGGCGAGGACCAGATCCTCGGCCAGGTCAAACTGGGCCTCGAACGGTCCCAGCGGCTCGACCGGACCGGCCGGGTCCTCGCCAAGGCCGTCCAGACCGCCCTCAGGGTCGGCAAGCGGGCCCGCAACGAGACCGGGCTCAACGAGGCGGGCCGCTCGCTCGCCACCGCCGGACTCGCCTTCTTCGAGCGCCGGGTCGGCTCGCTGCACGGCAAGACCGCCCTGGTCATCGGCGCCGGCGCGTTCGCCGGGGTCGTCGTGGCCGCGCTGCGCCGCTCCGGCCTCGACCGGGTGCACGTCGCCAACCGCACCCCGGAGAAGGCCCGGCGCCTCGCGGAGAACCACCGGGGGAGAGGGGTACGACCTCGCGGACGTGCCCCGGCTCCTCACCGAGGTGGACGTGGTCGTCGGCGCCACCGCCGCCACCGGCCACCTCGTCACCGCCCGGGACGTCGAGGACGCCCTCGCCGCCCGGGACGGCCGCGAACTGTTCCTGCTCGACCTGTCCCTGCCGCACAACATCGCGCCCTCGGTGTCCGGCCTGCCCGGCGTCACCTTCGTCGACCTGCGCGCGATCGCGGAGGAGGGCCAGGAGGACGAGATCTCGGCGGCCAGCGTCCGGGCCGCGCGCGAACTCGTCGACGCCGAGGTCGAGCAGTTCCGCACCGGCCTCCGGCTCGCCGGGGCCACCCCGGTCCTCACCGCCCTGCGGACGGCCGCCACCGAGGCGGCCGAGGCCGAACTCGACCGGCTCGCCCGCCGCCTGGAAGGGCTCGACGGCGCGGCCCGCCAGGAGATCGGCCGCAGCGTGCGCCGCATCGTCGACAAGGCCCTGCACCAGCCCACCGTCCTGGTCCGCGAACTGGCGGCGGACCCGGACGGCGCCCGGCACATCGCCGCCTTCACCCGCCTCTTCGCGGCGGCGGAGGACACCGGCGCGTCCGGCGCGGACGACACGAACGACGCGAACGATCCGCGCGGGAAGAGCGACCCGCACGCGAAGAGCGACCCGAACGAGAAGAACGACCCGAACGAGAAGAAGATCGAGGCCATCGCATGAGTGACATCTCGGCCCTCTGGGAAGCCGAATCCATCGCCGTCATCGGCGCCAGCGAAACGCCCCGGCGCCCTGGGCCGCAAGCCGCTCGACTACCTCCTCCGGTACGGCTACAAGGGCCGCATCCTGCCGGTCAACCCGCGCTCCCCGGAGATCCTCGGCGTCCCCGCGTACCCCAGCGTGAAGGACGCCCCCGGCCCCGTCGACCTGGCGCTGATCATGGTCTCCGCCGAGCGGGTCCCCGGCGCCGTCGACGACTGCGTGGCCGCCGGCGTCAAGCTCGCCGTCATCGCCTCCTCCGGCTTCGCCGAGACCGGCGAGGAGGGCGCCCGCCTCAGGCCGAGGTCGTCGCCAGGGCCCGCGCCGGGGGCCTGCGGATCATCGGCCCGAACTGCATCGGGGCCGTCGGCTACGAGAACCGGGTCCTCGCCACCTTCAGCCCCTCTTCGGCGCCGAGTCCGTGCCCTTCGAGCCCGGCACCCTCGCCTTCGTCAGCCAGAGCGGCGCCCTCGGCTTCGGCGCCGCCAGCCTCGCCCTGGAGCGGGGCCTGCGCCCCAGCTGGGTCGTCAGCACCGGCAACGACGCCGACGTCACCGCGCTCGAAGTCCTCCGCGAACTGGCCGCCGTCCCCGACGTCACCGGCCTCCTCGGCTACCTGGAGGACACCCCGGACATCGGCACCCTGCGCGAGCTGGCCGGCTCCGGCAAGCCCGTCGCCCTCCTCAAGTCGGGCCGCACGGAGGCCGGCGGCCGGGCCGCCGCCTCCCACACCGGCGCCCTCGCCACCGACGACCGGGTCCTCGACGCGGCCCTGCGCGGCCTCGGCATCGTCCGCGTCGAGGACATCGACGAACTCCTCGACGTGGCCCGGGCCTTCGAGTCCGAGCGCCGCCCCACCGGCAACCGCGTCGCCGTCGTCACCACCTCCGGCGGCTCCGGCATCCTCGCTGCCGACGCCGTCGAGGCCCACGGCCTGGAGCTGAGCGCCCTGGAGCCCCGCAGCAAGGAGGCGCTCGCCGAGATCGTCCCCGCCTTCGGGGCCATCGACAACCCGGTCGACATCACCGCCACGGTCCTCAGCGACCCCTCCCTCTTCGACCGCTCCCTCGACGTCCTGATCGCGGACGAGACCGTCGACATCATCGTCGCCGCCTTCTGCGTGATGGCCGGCCCCGACGTGGAGAAGGCCGTCAACGCCCTCTCCCGCGCCGCCGAGAAGGGCGGCAAGCCGATCCTCGTCGCCCGCACCGGGGCCGACTTCCTCGCCCCGACGCCCCCGCGACCTGCGCGAGGCAGGACTGCCCGAGTACCCGACGCCGGCCCGCGCCCTGCGCGCCGCCGCCGCCCTCTGGGAGGTCAGCCGCCCCGTACGCTCCCGGACGCGCCCCGCCCCGGGGCCGTGTCCGGACCCGCCGCCGGGGTCACCGAGCCGGAGCTCAAGAGCCTCCTCGCCGACGCCGGGATCGCCGTGCCGAAGGGCCGGATCGCGAAGGACGCGGCGGACGCGGCCGCGGCCGTGACCGAGGTCGGCGGTACGGCGGTGCTCAAGGCCGTCGTCCCGGGCCTGCTCCACAAGACCGAGGCCGGCGGCGTCGAGATCGGCGTCACCGCCGAGGCCGCGCCCGAGGCCTTCGCCCGGCTCGCCGCCCTCGGCGGCCGGGTGCTCGTCGAGGAACTGGTCGACGAGGGCGTCGAGCTGATCGTCGGCGTGCACTCCACCGATCTCGGCCCCGTCCTCACCGCCGGTCTCGGCGGGATCTTCACCGAGGTCCTGGACGACGTCGGCCACCGGCTCCTGCCGCTGGCCCCGGGCGAGGGCGCCGAACTCCTCGCCGGGCTGCGCGGCGCGAAGGTACTCGCCGGGGCCCGGGGCCGGGCCGCCGCGGACGTGGAGGCCGCCGCCGACCTCCTGCACAGGGTCGGCGCACTGGTCCAGGACTGGCCGGCCGGCTTCGCCCTCGACCTCAACCCGGTCCGGGTCCTGCCGAAGGGCGCGGTCGTCCTGGACGCGGCGCTCACCTTCGAGGCCCCCGCCGACGAGGAGGCCGGCCGATGAGCGGCGGAGCGGTGCACACGGAGACGAACAGCAAGGCGCTCTTCGAGCGGGCCCGCAAGGTCACGCCCGGCGGCGTCAACTCCCCGGTCCGCGCCTTCGGCGCCGTCGGCGGCACCCCCGCTTCATCGCCTCCGCCGACGGCCCGTACCTCACCGACAGCGACGGCAACGAGTACGTCGACCTGATCTGCTCCTGGGGCCCGATGATCCTGGGCCACCGCCACCCGGCCGTCGTCGAGGCGGCCGCCCGGGCTCTGGAGCACGGCACCTCCTTCGGGGCGCCGTCCACCGGCGAGGTCGAACTCGCGGAGGAGATCACCGACCGGGTCGCCCCCGTCGAACAGGTCCGCCTGGTCTCCTCCGGCACCGAGGCGACCATGTCCGCGATCCGACTCGCCCGCGGCTTCACCGGCCGGAGCAAGATCGTGAAGTTCGCGGGCTGCTACCACGGCCACGTGGACGCCCTGCTCGCCTCGGCCGGCTCCGGCCTCGCCACCTTCGCGCTCCCCGACACCCCGGGCGTCACCGGCGCCCAGGCGAGCGACACGGTCGTCCTGCCGTACAACGACCTCGCGGCCGTCGAGAAGGTCTTCGCCGAGATCGGGGACGAGATCGCCGCCGTGATCACCGAGGCGGCCCCCGGCAACATGGGCGCGGTCCCGCCGCTGCCCGGCTTCAACGCCGGCCTGAAGGAGATCACCGCCCGCCACGGCGCGCTCTTCGTCTCCGACGAGGTGATGACCGGCTTCCGGGCCAGCCGCTCCGGCTGGTACGGGCGGGACGGCGTCGCCCCCGACCTGCTGACCTTCGGCAAGGTCATGGGCGGCGGCTTCCCGGCGGCGGCCTTCGGCGGCCGGGCCGACGTCATGGGCCACCTCGCCCCGGCCGGACCCGTCTACCAGGCGGGCACCCTCTCCGGGAACCCGGTCGCCACCGCCGCCGGCCTCGCCACCCTGCGGCACAGCACCCCCGAGGTGTACGAGCGGCTCGACCACGTCTCCGCCACGATCGGCGCCGAGGTCTCCGCCGCCCTGACGAAGGAGGGCGTGGCCCACCGGGTCCAGTACTCCGGGACCATGTTCTCCGTCTTCTTCGCCGAGGACGAGGTCGTGGACTTCGACGGGGTGCGCGCCAGCGAGTCGTACCGCTACACGCCCTTCTTCCACGAGCTGCTGCGGCGCGGCGTCTACCTGCCGCCCTCGCCGTTCGAGGCCTGGTTCGTCTCCGCCTCGCACGACGACCGGGCCGTGGGCCGGGTGGTCGAGGCGCTCCCGTTCGCGGCGGCGGCCGCGGCGGCGGCGAAGCCCTGACGACGGGGCCGGAGCCGGAGAGAGCCCGCGGTCGAGGACCGCGGGGGCTCTCCCTCCTGTGCGAGCGTCACGCGGCGAGGTCCACCCGCACGTCGACGTTCCCGTCGATCGCCTTCGAGTACGGGCAGCGCCCGTGCGCCGCGTCGGCGAGCCGGCGGGCCTCGGCGGGGTCGAGACCGGGCAGTTCGACGGTGAGGACCACCGACAGGTGGAACCCGCCCTCCTCCTTGTGCAGGGAGACCTCGGCGACGACCGTGTCGTCCGCGAGCGCGACCTTCGACTCGCGCGCGGAGACCCGGAGCGCGCTGTGGAAGCAGGCGGCGTATCCGGCGGCGAAGAGCTGCTCGGGGTTGGTGGCGGTGCCGGACCCGCCCACGGCCTTGGGGCTCGACAGCGGCAGGTCCAGCAGCCCGTCGGAGGAGCGGACGGCGCCGTTGCGCCCGTCTCCGGTGGAGGCGACCTCGGCGGTGTAGACGACGGCCATGCGTCATGCCTTTCGAAAGGGGACGGGGAATTCCCCCAGTCTCGGACGGAGCCGAATTCCCGGCGCTACGGATCTCCGCAGTCCTTTCCGTACGGCCCCGAATACCGTGAAAGCCATCAACCGGACTTGAATTTATAGGGAGTTCACCATGGCGGGACCGCTGGCCGGAGTGCGCGTACTGGAATTCGCGGGCTCGGCGCCCACCGCGTTCGTCGGCACCGTCCTGTCCGGTCTCGGCGCCGACGTCGTACGGATCGACCGGGCGCCCGCGACCACCGCCCCCGATGCCGTACGGGACGACCGGACCCCCGCCGCCCCCGATGCCGTACGGGCTCCCGCCGCCCCCGTCCGCCCGAGAACCCCCTCTCCCGGGGCCGCCGCTCCGTCGCGCTCGACCTCAAGAGCCCCGAGGGCGTCGAGCGGGCCCTGGCGCTCGCCGAGCACGCCGACATCCTGGTCGAGGGCTTCCGCCCCGGGGTCGCCGACCGGCTCGGCCTCGGCCCCGAGGCGGTCCACGCCCGCAACCCGCGCCTGGTGTACGGGCGGCTCAGCGGCTGGGGCGGCCACGGCGAGTGGGCCGGCCGCGCCGCCCACGACCTGGCGGTCCTCGCCCTCACCGGCGCCCTGGACACCGACCCGGCCACCGGGGACCCGGTGCTCCCCCGACCGCCTACCTCTCCAGCTTCGCCGGCGGCGCCAACGTCCACGTGCAGGGCCTGCTCGCCGCGCTCCACGCACGGGAGCGCTCCGGCCGGGGCCAGGTCGTCGACACCGCCCTCGCGGACGGCGCCGCCCTGATCTCCACCCTGATCCACCAGTGGCGCGAGGTGCCCGGCAACCACACCGTCACCGACGCCCCCACTACTCCCTCTACGCCGCCGCCGACGGACGCCACCTCGCGGTCGCCGCCATCGAGCCCAAGCTCTACCGGGCCCTCCTGGAACAATTGGGCCTCGCGGACGCCGAGGGCCTGCCGGACCGCGCCGACCCGGCTTCCTGGCCCGAGCTGCGCGCCTGATCGGCGCCCGCTTCGCGACCCGGGACCGGGACCACTGGACGAAGCTCTTCGACGCCGTGGACGCCGGGGTGGCCCCGTCCTCACCCCCGAGGAGGCAGCCGCCCACCACCACCTGGCCGCGCGCGGGACCTTCGTGGCGGTCGGCGACTCCGTACAGCCCGCCCCGCCCTCCCGCTTCGACCGCACCCCGCCGACGCCCCGGGCCGCGCCCCTGCCCCCGGCGAGCACACGGAGGAGGTCCTCGCCGAGTGGTCCCGCTGAGCGGCCCGGCATCCCCGCCCGCACCGCCCGTGCCGTCACCCCTCCGCCCCGCCGGAGCCGCGCGGCACCCGGCGGCCGTACACAGGCGTACGGCCGCCGGGCCGGGGCCGCTCCGGAGCGCCTACCCTTGACGCATGACGAGCAGCAGCGACCGGAGCACCGCAGTGAGCGTTGACGGCACCAAGACCTACGAGATCCGCACCTACGGGTGCCAGATGAACGTCCACGACTCCGAGCGGCTCTCCGGTCTGCTGGAGGAGGCGGGTTACGTACGGGCCCCCAAGGGCGCCGACGGCGACGCCGACGTCGTCGTCTTCAACACGTGCGCGGTCCGCGAGAACGCCGACAACAAGCTGTACGGCAACCTCGGCCGGCTCGCCCCGATGAAGACCACCCGTCCGGGCATGCAGATCGCCGTCGGCGGCTGTCTCGCCCAGAAGGACCGCGACACCATCGTCAAGAAGGCCCCGTGGGTCGACGTGGTCTTCGGTACGCACAACATCGGCAAGCTGCCGGTCCTCCTGGAGCGCGCCCGCGTCCAGGAGGAGGCGCAGATCGAGATCGCCGAGTCCCTGGAGGCCTTCCCTCCACGCTGCCGACCCGGCGCGAGTCCGCCTACGCGGCCTGGGTCTCGATCTCCGTCGGCTGCAACAACACCTGCACCTTCTGCATCGTCCCGGCCCTGCGCGGCAAGGAGGAGGACCGCCGGCCCGGCGACATCCTCGCCGAGATCGAGGCGCTGGTCGCCGAGGGCGTCTCCGAGATCACCCTGCTCGGCCAGAACGTCAACGCGTACGGCTCCGACCTCGGCGACCGCGAGGCGTTCTCCAGCTGCTGCGCGCCTGCGGGCAGATCGAGGGCCTGGAGCGGGTCCGCTTCACCTCCCCGCACCCCGCGACTTCACCGACGACGTGATCGCGGCGATGGCCGAGACGCCCAACGTCATGCCGCAGCTCCACATGCCGCTCCAGTCCGGCTCGGACACGGTCCTCCGGGCGATGCGCCGCTCGTACCGGCAGGAGCGCTTCCTCGGCATCATCGAGAAGGTCCGCGCGGCCATCCCGCACGCGGCCATCTCCACCGACATCATCGTGGGCTTCCCCGGCGAGACCGAGGAGGACTTCCAGCAGACGATGCACACCGTCCGCGAGGCCCGCTTCGCGAACGCCTTCACCTTCCAGTACTCCAAGCGCCCCGGGACGCCGGCGGCCGAGATGGAGGGCAGATCCCCAAGGAGGTCGTGCAGGACCGCTACATGCGGCTCGTCGCGCTCCAGGAGGAGATCTCCTGGGAGGAGAACAAGAAGCAGGTCGGCCGCACCCTGGAGGTCATGGTCGCCGAGGGCGAGGGCCGCAAGGACGGCGCCACCGACCGCCTCTCGGGCCGCGCCCCCGACAACCGCCTCGTCCACTTCACCAAGCCGGACGGGGACGTGCGCCCGGTGACGTCGTGACCGTCGGGATCACCTACGCCGCCCCGCACCACCTCCTCGCCGAGGGCCCGGTCGCGGTGGTGCGCCGCACCCGCGCGGGCGACGCCTGGGAGAAGCGCACCGCCGAGAAGCCGAAGGGCGTCCTCCTCGGCCTCCCCAGGATCGGCGTCCCGGCCCCCTCCCGGCGGCCGAAGCCCCGGCCTGCGGAGCCCACTGACCCGACAGCGCGTCCGTGCGTACGCCGGGGGCCCTCGTGCGAGCGGGGCGCGGCCCCGGACGGAGCCGGTCCGGGCCGCAGTAAGGTGCGGATCATGCTTGTCGCCGCAGCCGTCTGTCCCTGCCCGCCGCTCCTCGTGCCCGAGGTCGCGACCGGCGCCGCCCCCGAGCTGGACGCCGTGCGGGCCGCCTGCGCGGACGCCGTCGGGCTGCTCGCCGCCGCCCGCCCGGACCGGTTGTACGTCGTGGGGCCCGCGGCCGAGGGAGCCCGGGGCGTCTTCCCGGCCGGTGCCACCGGCTCCTTCGCCGGATTCGGCGTCGACCTCTCCGTACGCCTCGGCGACGGGCCGGCCGGGGACCGCCCCTCCCCGCCCCCTCGCCGTCGGCGCCTGGCTCCTCGACCGGGCCCGCTGGGCCGGCGCGCCCGTCGAGGGCCTGGCCGTGGGGAGGAGGCCCCGGCCGAGGCCTGCGCCGACACCGGCCGCGGGCTCGCCGCCTCCGCCGACCGCGTCGCCCTCCTCGTGATGGGCGACGGCAGCGCCTACCGGACCGTGAAGGCCCCCGGCTACCTCGACGAGCGGGCCGCCGGCTTCGACGCGGAGGCCGTCCGCGCGCTGGGCGCGGCCGACGCACCCGCGCTGCTCGCCCTCGACGGGCGGCTCGCGCACGAGCTGAAGGCGTCCGGCCGGGCCCCTGGCAGGTCCTCGCGGGCGCCGCCGAGGACGCCGGACTCACCGGCCGGCTGCTCCACGAGGACGACCCGTACGGGGTCGAGTACGTCGTGGCCGCCTGGTCCTGAGCACCTGAGGGCGCCCCGGAAGCGTCCCCGGACACGACGGCGGCGGACGGCCGCGGAGCACGTCGCTCCGCGGCCGTCCGCCGTCTGCTGTCGCTCCGGAAGCCTTCCCGGAACTCCCCGTAAACCGTCGGGCGGCCGGCGGCGGCGTCACACCACCGCCACCGGGGTGCCACCGGTCCCGGGCGTGCCACTGGCCCCCGGCGCACCACTGGTCCCGGGCGCACCACCGGTCCCGGGCGTCCCACCGGTCCCGGGCGCACCGCCGGTCCCCGGAGCGCCGCCCTCCTTGTGGCCCATCCGGTCGATGGCCTCCTTGGCCTTGCCCGTACCGGAATGGATCTTGTCGCTGTACTTGCCCTTGGTCTTCTCGTCGACCACCTTCGCGGCCTTGTCCAGGCCCTGGTCGATCTTCTCCCCGTGCTGCTGCGCCAGATCGGCGACCTTGTCCTTGGCCGGGCCGAGCTTGGCCTTCAGCGAATCCAGGAGACCCATGGGGCACCTTCCCTCCACGGGCCCCCGCGGGCTCCGTCCTCGTGTCCTGCCCCCAGCACCCGGGGGCCTGCCTACGCGCCTTCGGCCGCCTGGGCGCCCTCCGCACGGTTCGCGTGCCCGCTCTTCCCCGAAGAACTCGCTCCTCCGGCGAACCCGCGACCCGCGTCCGTCCTCGTGCGCCGCTCAGGACGAAAACCTACGGCAAAACCTTGACAAAACACCCATATCCGCCCCTCAGCTTACTCGGGTGAGGGGTCCCCGCGACGACCGGCGGCGGGGTGCCGCGCACGGCGCAACGAGCCCGGCCGGAGCCCGTCACGCCGCTCGTTCGGGGAGGGAGCCGGAGGTTTGGGAGACTGGGGCAGTGAGAAGCGCAGCTCCCGCCCCGCGGGTCATCGCCGTCGTCGGCCCCACGGCAGCCGGAAAGTCCGATCTGGGTGTGTTCCTGGCCCAGCAGCTCGGCGGCGAGGTCGTCAACGCCGACTCGATGCAGTTGTACCGGGGGATGGACATCGGGACCGCCAAACTGACGCCCGAGGAGCGCGGCGGCGTCCCGCACCACCTCCTCGACGTCTGGGACGTCACCGAGGCCGCCAGCGTCGCCGAGTACCAGCGCCTCGCCCGCGCCGAGATCGACCGGCTGCTCGCCGCCGGCCGCACCCCGGTCCTCGTCGGCGGCTCCGGCCTCTACGTACGGGGGCCGTCGACGCCCTGGAGTTCCCCGGCACCGACCCCGCCGTCCGGGCCCGCCTGGAGGCCGAGCTCGCCGAGCGCGGCTCCGGCGTCCTGCACGCCCGCCTCGCCGAGGCCGACCCCGGGGCGGCCCGCGCGATCCTACCCGGCAACGGGCGCCGCATCGTCCGGGCCCTCGAAGTGATCGAGATCACCGGCAAGCCCTTCACCGCCAACCTCCCCGGCCCCGACTCCGTGTACGACACCGTCCAGATCGGCGTCGACGTGGCCCGCCCGAGCTCGACGAACGGATCACCACGCGCGTGGACCGGATGTGGGAGGCCGGCCTCGTCGACGAGGTGCGCGCCCTGGAGGCGGAAGGGCTGCGCGAGGGGCGCACCTCCTCCCGCGCCCTCGGCTACCAGCAGGTCCTCGCGGCGCTCGCGGGGAGTGCACCGAGGACGAGGCGCGGGCCGAGACCGTCCGGGCCACCAAGCGGTTCGCCCGCCGCCAGGACTCGTGGTTCCGCCGCGACCCGCGCGTGCACTGGCTCAGCGGGGCCGCCGACCACCGGGGGAACTCCCGCGAGAGGCGCTCTCGTTGGTCGAACGAGCGGTTACAGCCTGATCACGTGATGGCATCGGGACGCCCTGCCCGTCATTCCGGCGGTCGGGAGCGTGCCATCATCGAGCATCGATCGACCAAGTGGAGTCCGAGTGGGGAGGGCGCGTGGCGATGGAGGCCGGCCCTCGCGACAGAGAACAGCACGAGGCGGTCCTGGGCGGTCCGACGGCGGACCCGTCGGGTGAGACCCCGGGGCGCCCCGGGCACCGGTGGACGACGCCCCGGTCGGAACCCCGGGGCTGACCCCGGACGGCCCCGACGACGCGGTCGGCACCGCCGTCGAGGTGGACGCCGACGAGGTCGAGGTCGAGCTGCGCCCCCAGCGGCGGCTGCGGATCTGGCAGCTCGCCCCGATCGTGGGCCTCGCCGCCGTCGGCTCGCTGATGTTCGCCTTCCCGCTCGCCTTCGGCTCCGGGGACGGAGGCGCCGTCGTCGCCATGCTCGGCCTGCTCATCAGTTCCTGCGCGGCGGGCTGGGGCGTGATGGCCGCCCGCAAGGTCGGCCACACCTGGCCCGGCCTCCCGGCGCGCGGCTCCGGCGAGCGCCCGGACTGGCGTGTCCTCGCCCTGTACGTGGCGACCATCGGGGCCCTGGTCGCCCTCGCGGTCTGGCGCGTGGCCCGCCTCCGCTGAACCCGCGCGCCCGCCGAGCCCGCCTCCGCTGAACCCGTGCCCCCGCCGGGCCCGCGCGCACCGCGGCCCGCCTCCGCCGACCCGCCCCTGCCGGGCCCGTACCGCGGCACCCGCGCGCCCCCGTCCCGCGCCCCCGACCCGTACAGTTGATCTCGTGACCAGCACGCAGACCTCCCCGCTCCGTTTCCTCAAGGGCCACGGCACCGAGAACGACTTCGTGATCGTCCCCGACGCGGAGAACGCCCTCGACCTGCCCCCGCCGTCGTCGCCCGGCTCTGCGACCGGCGCGCCGGCATCGGGGGCGACGGACTGCTGCACGTCGTGCGCAGCGCCGCCCACCCGAGGCCCGGCACCTGGCCGACGAGGCCGAGTGGTTCATGGACTACCGCAACGCCGACGGCTCGGTCGCCGAGATGTGCGGGAACGGGGTCCGGGTCTTCGCCCGCTACCTGGAGCACGCCGGACACGTCACCGCCGGCGAGGTGGCCGTCGCCACCCGCGGCGGGGTCAAGCACGTCCACCTCGACAAGGACGGCTCCGTCACCGTGGCCATGGGCCGCGCGGTCCTCCCCGAGGACGGCGCCACGATCACCGTCGACGGCCGCAGTTGGCCCGCCCGCAACGTGAACATGGGCAACCCGCACGCGGTCGCCTTCGTCGAGGACCTCGACCACGCCGGGACCCTCTTCACCGAGCCCGCCTACGCACCCGCCTCCGTCTACCCGGACGGGGTCAACATCGAGTTCGTCGTCGACCGCGGCCCCGCCACGTCGCCATGCGGGTCCACGAGCGCGGCGCCGCCGAGACCCGCTCCTGCGGCACGGGCGCGTGCGCCGTCGCCGTCGCCACCGCCCGCCGGGACGGCGCCGACCCGCCGCGACCGGCACCCCCGTCACGTACACCGTCGACGTCCTCGGCGGGACCCTGGTCATCACCGAGCACCCCGACGGGCGGATCGACATGACCGGCCCGGCCGTCATCGTCGCCGAGGGCGCCTTCGACCCCACCTGGCTCGCCGAGGGCCCGGAGAACGCCGCCGGCCCCGGAATCGAAACGGTCAGCGACTGAATTATCGCTCGAATGGGTGATCCGATTCACGCTGAGCGAGAGCGTAACTGCGCCGCGTGGTGGGGTCGGTAGCATCAAGCACCGGCCCCGGGCACGCCTGGCCCGCCCACCGCCGGTCTGTCGCCGGAGGTGCCCCATGAGCGCAGAGGCCACCAACCCTGTGAGCGCGGCGGAGGACGCCGCCACCGACGTGACCGTCCGCAGGCGCGGACGCGGCCGCATCGACCTGCGCCGGCTCGGCCGCGCCGCCCTGCTGGGCGCCACCGCCGGACCGGCCCCCGCGACCGGCTCCCCGATGCCATCGGCCACGTCGCCGAGGCGCACCGCACCCACCATCCCGAGGCCGACCTGACGGTGCTGCGCCGGGCGTACGTCCTCGCCGAGTCCTCGCACCGCGGCCAGTTCCGCAAGAGCGGCGAGCCGTACATCACCCACCCGCTCGCGGTCACCCTCATCCTGGCCGAACTCGGCGCCGAGACCACCACCCTGACCGCCTCCCTCCTCCACGACACCGTCGAGGACACCGAGGTGACGCTCGATCAGGTGCGCCGGGAGTTCGGCGACGAGGTCGCCTACCTCGTCGACGGCGTCACCAAGGTCGAGAAGATCGACTACGGCGCCGCCGCCGAGCCCGAGACCTTCCGCAAGATGCTCGTCGCCACCGGCAACGACGTCCGGGTCATGTCGATCAAACTCGCCGACCGCCTCCACAACATGCGCACCCTCGGCGTGATGCGCCCCGAGAAACAGGCCCGGATCGCCCGGGTCACCCGGGACGTCCTCATCCCGCTCGCGGAACGGCTCGGCGTCCAGGCCCTCAAGACCGAGCTGGAGGACCTCGTCTTCGCCATCCTCCACCCCGAGGAGTACGAGACCACGCGCGCGCTCGTCGTCGGCAATCCGCACGCCCCCGACGCGCTCGGCGCCGTCGCGGAACAGGTCGACGCCGTCCTGCGCGAGGCGGGCATCGGCGCCGACGTCCTCGTCAGGCCCCGGCACTTCGTCTCCGTCCACCGCGTCCGCCTCAAGCGCGGCGAGCTGCGCGGCTGCGACTTCGGACGCCTCCTCGTGCTCGTCGCCGAGGACGCCGACTGCTACGCGGTCCTCGGCGAGCTGCACACCTGCTTCACCCCGGTGGTCTCCGAGTTCAAGGACTTCATCGCGGCGCCCAAGTTCAACCTGTACCAGTCCCTGCACACCGCCGTCGCCGCCCCCGACGGGGCCGTGGCCGAGGTCCTCATCCGGACCCACCGGATGCACAAGGTCGCGGAGGCCGGGGTCGTCGCCCTCGGCAACCCGCACGGGGGACAGGAGACGGCCGAGCAGCCGGAGGGTGCGGCGCCCCCAGCCGAGCGGCAGGGCACCTCCGCGACCCCGCCTCCCTCGTGTCCGAGGACGGCGAGCGCGTCGACCCCACCCGCCCCGGCTGGCTCTCCCGCCTCCTCGACTGGCAGCAGTCCGCCCCGGACCCCGACACCTTCTGGACCTCGCTGCGCGCCGACCTCGCCGAGGACGACGAGATCACCGTCTTCCGCGCCGACGACGGCGCCCCGGCACGATCAGCCTGCCCGCCGGCGCGAGCTGCGTCGACGCCGCCTACGCCCAGCACGGCGAGGCCGCCCACGCCTGTCTCGGCGCCCGCGTCAACGGGCGCCTCGCCCCGCTGAGCACCGTCCTGGGCGACGGCGACACCGTCCAGCTCCTGCTCGCCCAGGACCCCGTGTCCGGCCCGTCCCCGGAGTGGCTGGACCACGCCCGCACCCCGCCGCCCGGATCGCCATCACCGGCTGGCTGCGGGACCACCCGAGAGCGCCGCCCCGCCGACCCCGGACACCAGCTCGGGCCCGACGACCGATTCGACGACCGGTCCGGTGACCGACCCGACAACCGATCCGACGACCGGTCCGGTGACCGACCCGACAAACGATCCGACGACCGGCCCGACAACCGGCCCGACGACTGGTCCGGCGACCGACCCGGGACACGGCCCGAGCCCCTCCCGGCCGCCGACCGCCGCCCCGCCGCCGAGTTCCACGCCGACCTGGACGGCGAGCGGCCCGCCGCCGTCCGCCCGGCCGGATGCTGCACCCCGTCCCCCCGACGAGATCACCGGCTTCCGGGTGCGCGGCGGCTCGGTCACCGTCCACCGCTCCGACTGCGCCGCCGCCGACGCCATGCGCCGGATCGGCCGCGCGCCCGTCGCCGTCCGCTGGGGCGACACCGCCCAGGGCAGGGTCACCCTCGTCGCCGAGTCCTTCGGCCGGCCCGGACTCCTCGCCGACCTCACCGAGGCCATCGCCACCGCCGGGGCCGCGGTCGTCTCCGCGACCGTCGAGCCGCCCAGCGAGCAGCGGGTCCGCCACACGTACACCCTCCACCTCCCCGACGCGGCCGAGCTCCCCGCCCTCATGCGGGCCATGCGGGACGTGCCCGGGGTGTACGACGTGAGCCGCGCCCGCCACCGCGCGTCCCCGCCCCCGCCCGCACCGGACGTGAGGGGACACGGCCGTGACCGGGCGGGCCCCTCACGCGGACGGGCAGGCGACCCCCGGGGTGAACCCCTTCGGGTGGCGGGCGGGCGAGCCGCCCGGCGCGCGGCGGAAGCCCTAGTAGCCGTAGGGCCAGTCCCCCGGAAAGGCCCTGGCCCATGCCGTTCGCCCGATCCCCCGTGCCGTTCGACCGCACGCCCCTGCCCCGCGCCCGGTGGCTCCGCTCCGCCGCCCTGGTCGCCTCCTCGGCCGGGCTCCTCGCCGCCTCCCTGCCCGCCCCCGCGCCGCTCGGCATCGGCGACCCGCTCTTCCCGCACCTCGGCAACCCGGGCTACGACGTCCTCGCGTACACCCTCGACGTCGCCTATCCCGGCGTGAACACGAAGCCGCTCTCCGCCGTGACCCGGATCGACGCGCTCGCCACCGACGACCTGGAGCGGATCAACCTCGACTTCACCCACGGCCGGGTCTCCGCCGTCACCGTCGACGGCCGGCCCGCCGCGTACACCAGCCGCGGCGAGGACCTGGTCGTCACCCCCGCCGAGCCCGTCGACGCGGGCGAACCGCTCCGGATCACCGTCACCCACACCAGCGACCCTCCGGGCCCGCCGACACCGGCGGCTGGGTCCACACCGGCGACGGCCTCGCCATGGCCAACCAGGCCGACGCCGCCCACCGGGTCTTCCCGTCCAACGACCACCCGGCGGACAAGGCGTACTTCACCTTCCGGATCACCGTCCCCGACGGGCTCACCGCCGTCGCCAACGGCCTGCCCGCCGGCCGCGTCCGCCACGGCTCCCGGACCACCTGGACCTACCGCACCGGCCACCCCATGGCCACCGAGCTCGCCCAGATCTCCATCGGCCGCTCCGCCGTCGTCCACCGCGCCGGCCCCCACGGGCTGCCCCTGCGGGACGTGGTCCCCACCGCCGACCGGGAGCTCCTGGAGCCCTGGCTCCGCAGGACGCCGGGGCACGTGGAGTGGATGGAGCGGCAGGTCGGCCCGTACCCCTTCGAGACGTACGGCGTGCTCGTCGCCGACGCCACCACCGGCTTCGAGCTGGAGACCCAGACCCTCTCGCTCTTCGAACGCCGCCTCTTCACGGAGCCGGCCCTCCCCGAGTGGTACGTCGACTCGATCATGGTCCACGAGCTGGCCCACCAGTGGTTCGGCAACAGCGTCTCCCCCGCAGTTGGTCCGACCTGTGGCTCAACGAGGGACACGCCAGTTGGTACGAGGCCCTGTACGCCGAGGAGACCGCCGACAGGCCCCTGGAGCGGCGCATGAAGGCCGCCTACGCCGCCTCCGACGGGTGGCGGGCGGCCGGCGGGCCCCAGCGGCCCCCGAGCCGCCCTCGCCGGACCACAAGATCAGCCTCTTCCGGCCGATCGTCTACGACGGCAGCTCCCTCGTCCTCTACGCGCTCCGCCAGGAGATCGGCACCGACGCCTTCCGGCGCCTGGAGCGCGCCTGGGTCACCCGGCACCGCGACGGGAACGCCACCACCGCCGACTTCGTCGCCCTGGCCGGCCGGACCGCCGGACGCGACCTCACCGGCTTCTTCCGGGGCTGGCTGTACGGGGAGAAGACCCCGCCCATGCCCGGACACCCGGACTGGCGCAGCAACCCGGCCCGGAGCACGGGGAGCGCCCCGGAACGCGGATGACGGGCCCGGTGGGCGCCCCGGGGCCCCGGTCGGCGGCCCCGGGGCGCCGGGAAACCCGGGTGACGGGCCCCGGCGGGGCGTGTCACCATCGTCCGGTCGGCGACGCGGCCGGGTCCGGGAATCTTCCGGCGCCCGCGCGCGTTGTCACCGGCACACACTCTTTCTCTCAGACGTAAGGATCCAATGACCTCCTCTTCATCCCCTTCCCAGGACAACCAGAGCTTCGCGGAGACGAGCCGTACCGAGAGCCTTCGGGCCGATGCCCTGATGGAAGAGGACGTCGCCTGGAGCCACGAGATCGACGGAGAGCGGGACGGCGACCAGTTCGACCGCTCCGAGCGCGCGGCCCTGCGCCGCGTCGCCGGCCTCTCCACCGAGCTCGAGGACGTCACCGAGGTCGAGTACCGCCAGTTGCGCCTGGAGCGCGTCGTGCTGGTGGGCGTCTGGACCTCGGGGACCGTGCAGGACGCGGAGAACTCCCTCGCGGAGCTCGCGGCCCTCGCCGAGACGGCGGGCGCCCTCGTGCTCGACGGCGTGATCCAGCGCCGCGACAAGCCGGACCCGGCCACCTTCATCGGCTCGGGCAAGGCGCGCGAGCTGCGGGACATCGTGGTCGAGACCGGTGCCGACACCGTCGTCTGCGACGGCGAGCTCAGCCCGGCCAGCTCATCGCCCTCGAAGACGTCGTCAAGGTGAAGGTGGTCGACCGGACCGCCCTCATCCTCGACATCTTCGCCCAGCACGCCAAGTCCCGAGAGGGCAAGGCGCAGGTCGCACTCGCGCAGATGCAGTACATGCTGCCGCGGCTGCGCGGCTGGGGCCAGTCGCTCTCCCGGCAGATGGGTGGCGGCGGCGGTGGCGGCATGGCCACCCGCGGCCCCGGTGAGACCAAGATCGAGACCGACCGGCGCCGCATCCGCGAGAAGATGGCGAAGATGCGCCGGGAGATCGCCGAGATGAAGACCGGCCGCGACGTCAAGCGGCAGGAACGGCGCAGGAACAACGTGCCGTCGGTCGCCATCGCGGGGTACACCAACGCCGGCAAGTCCTCCCTGCTCAACCGGCTCACGGGCGCGGGCGTCCTCGTGGAGAACGCGCTGTTCGCCACGCTCGACCCGACCGTCCGCCGGGCCGAGACGCCCACCGGCCGGGTCTACACCCTGGCCGACACCGTCGGCTTCGTCCGGCACCTTCCGCACCACCTGGTCGAGGCGTTCCGCTCCACCATGGAGGAGGTCGGCGACTCCGACCTCATCCTGCACGTGGTGGACGGCTCGCACCCCGCCCCGGAGGAGCAGTTGGCCGCCGTGCGCGAGGTCTTCCGGGACGTCGGCGCGGTGGACGTGCCGGAGATCGTCGTCGTCAACAAGGCGGACGCGGCGGACCCGCTGGTCCTCCAGCGGCTGCTGCGCATGGAGAAGCACTCCATCGCGGTCTCGGCCCGCTCGGGCCAGGGTATCGACGAGCTGCTCGCGCTCATCGACGCCGAGCTGCCGCGGCCGAAGGTCGAGATCGAGGCCCTCGTGCCGTACACGCAGGGGGTCTGGTCTCGCGGGTGCACGCCGAGGGCGAGCTGGAGTCCGAGGAGCACACCCCGAGGGCACCCTGCTCAAGGCCAGGGTGCACGAGGAACTGGCGGCGCTCCTGGCGCCGTTCGTGCCCGCCGCGCACTGACGGCCCCGTCCGCGAGACGAAGGCGCCGGTCCCTCCCTTCCGGGAGGAGGCCGGCGCCTTCGGCCGTTCTCCGTACGGTACGGGTCAGCGGGCGTACTTCTTGCTGACCGTCTCGTGGGCCGCCCTGGCGCCGCTGCCCAGTCGCGGTCCCGCGAGCCAGCCGTTGCCGCCTGCCGGGCCGATCGAGGTGTTCGACACGAGCGCCGTCTTCCCGTCCGGCAGCACCCGGAACCAGCCGCCGCCGGACGAACCCGCGGTCATCGTGCAGCCGATCCGGTACATCACCGGGGTCGCGGGCGCCGTGGTGAGCCGCGTCGCCCGGTCCAGGCACTTGTGCATGATCACGCCGTCGTACGGGGCGGCCTGCGGGTACCCCAGGCGCCGATCGTCCCGGCCCGCGCGGGCGCCGGGGCGGAGAATCCACCGGCAGGGCGGCGCCGACGGTCTCCTCCAGGGACTTGGCGCCCCACTGCGGCTTCACGTGCAGCACGGCGTAGTCGTACGGCCAGGCCCGGTCGGTGCCGCCGGACCTGATCCACTCGCCGGAGGTCACGGCCCAGTCGGCCCAGTACTGGCCGTACGGGTACACCTCGTGCGGCTGCGCGCCGTTCAGCGCGGCGGGGGACTTGCCCAGGTCGTTGAAGGCCGGCACGAAGGTGATGTTGCGGTACCAGCCGCCCTTCCCGCCCGCGTGGACGCAGTGGCCGGCCGTCCAGACCAGATTCGACTTCCCGGGCCGGCGGGGGTCCTTCACGATGGTGCCGGAGCAGACCATGTGGCCCTGCGGCGCGTCGAAGAAGATCTTGCCGACCGGGGCCGCGTTGTGGTGGTACGGCGTCTTCTCGCGCTGCGCCCGCACGGGCCGGGGCGTCGGGTCGGTGCCGCCGGCGCCGGCCTGCGCAGCGATCGTCCGGTCCGGGCTCTTCGCGGACCGCATGCGCGCCGGGTCCCAGAGCCCTTCGATCACCGGGTTGACGAAGTCCTCGGCCTCACGCAGCCAGGTCTTCCTGTCCCAGTTCCTCCACTCGCCGTCCTTCCACTCGTCCGGATCGACGCCGTGCTTCCTGAGCTTGTCGGCGAGGTCCCCGGTGAGGCCGGAGCCGCCGTCACCGCCGTCCGGGGCGGGTGCGGAGCCGCTCGCCCCGGCGGCCGGCTTGTCGGCGGCCGGGGTCTCGGTGGGCCCGCAGGCCGTGGCGGCCAGCGCGAGCGCCGTGACCAGACCGAGGGTGGCGGGTACGAGTCGTACGGAGCGCATGAGGTGAGTTCCCCTGAGGTGTGTCCCGCCGGGACGTGTCCCGTGCCGGGGCCGGCCGCGGTCCGGCGCGGCCCGCGGGACAGGTGCGACATGGGTGGAGGCGGGACCCCGGGGTCCCGCCTCCGTGCCGGGCCTACCGGCCGGCGTACTTCTTGCTGACCTCGTCGAAGATGCCCTTGGCCTCCGGGCCGAGGCGCGGGCCCGCGAGCCAGCCCGCCGTCGACGGGCCGATCGAGGTGTTCGACACCAGCGCCGGCTTGCCGTCGCTGCCCTCGGCCACCAGCCGCCGCCCGACGAACCACCGGTCATCGTGCAGCCGATCCGGTACATCGTCGGCTGGTCCGCCTTCAGGGACAGCCGGCCCGGCTTGTCCCGGCACTGGAACATCTTCTGGCCGTCGAACGGCGCCGCCGCCGGGTAACCGGTCGCCGCCAGGCTCGCGACCTTCGGCACGGCGGGCGCGTTGAACTCCACCGGCAGCGCCGAACCGACCGTCTCCTCCAGGGACTTGGCGGGAGAGCCCTTCTCCGGGGTCACCTTGATGACCGCGAAGTCGTAGGGAGCGCCCGCGCCGCCCGTGCTCGCGCCCTCGGCGATCCACTGGTCGGAGGTCTTGACCCACTCCGCCCACCACACGCCGTACGGGGCGATCTGCTCCCGCGTCGCCTTCTCCAGGTCGGAGGTCGCCAGCGCCGCGTCGTTGTACGAGGGCACGAAGGCGATGTTGCGGTACCAGCCGCCCTTCTTCCCCTTGTGCACGCAGTGACCGGCCGTCCAGACCATGTTGGACTTGCCCGGGTGCGCCGGGTCCCGCACGACCGTGGCCGAGCAGACCATGGAGCCCTCGGGGCCGTCGAAGACCTTGCCGGACTCGGGGGCGTTGTCGTGGTACTTCGCGTCCACGGCCTTCGCCCGCACCGGGTCCGGAGTCGGGTCGGTGACGCCCTTGTCGCCCGAGATGTCCTCCTCCTCGACCGGCTTGTCGGGGCGCTCGGCCTCCCGCATCCGGTCCGGGTCCCAGAGGCCCTCGATGATCGGGTTGACGAAGTCCTTGGCCTCACGCAGCCACTTGTCGCGGTCCCAGTTCCTCCACTCGCCGCCGCGCCGCTTGTCGAGGTCGATCCCGTGTTCCTTCAGGCGGTCCTTCAGGTCCTCCGGAATCTTGATCTTCTCGGCCGGGCTCAGGCTCGTGGGGGCACTGGGCTTGTCCCCGCGTTCTCCTCGCTCGGCCCGCAGGACGTAACGGTGAGCGTCAGCGCCGCGACGGCGGAGGCCGCCGTCAGCAACGGACGAATCGATCGCATCTCGTGATCCCCTGGGACTACGTCAACTTGTTCTGCTCGTTCAGCTTGTTCTGCTCGTCCACGAGCTCGCTCGGTCCACGAGCTCGCTCGTGAGCTCGTTCACAGGCTTGCTCGCGGGCGGACGGTGGCCGGATCCCGGCGGACCACGGCCGACGGCCCCACTATGCCGGTGCCGGAGGGGACGGTACGCGCCCGCCGGTGGTTCCGGGCACCGTTCGGCCGTTGCCGTGCCGTGATCCGGGACACGCCAAGTTCTCGCCTCCGGCCCGTGATCCCGGGGGTTCCCGTCGTTGGTACGTACGGGGGACACAACGGAAGCGCCCGGAACGGCCCTTGCGGCCGCTCCACGACGCCCCGATGTGCAACGCAACTGTTACAGCGGGAGGACACCGAGCCGTGGCCGTGACCGAATCAGCTCCGGCCGTCCCGGCGGAGCCGCACGCTCCGCCGACCCCGACGGCCGCGCCGGGTACGCCGGGCGAACCCGGCGAAATCCCCGAAGGGTGCGAAGGGGACGGGGGACCGGGTCGGGACGGGTGCTTGGGTCGGGACAGACACCCTGGTCGGGACAGGCGCCCGGGTCGGGGCAGGCATCCGGGTCGGGGCAGACACCCGGGTCCGGGCAGGCGTCCCCGTCGGGACGGACCGTGCGGGGGACCGGGTACGAGGGGATCCTGCGCCGCCAGTCCCTGCGCGAGTCCGCCGCCCGCACCTACGCCCGCTCCCTGCCGATCGTGCCCGTGCGGGCCCGGGGGCTGACCATCGAGGGCGCCGACGGCCGCCGCTACCTGGACTGCCTCTCCGGCGCGGGAACGCTCGCGCTCGGCCACAACCACCCCGTGGTCCTCGAAGCCGTCAAGAAGGTCCTCGACTCGGGCGCCCCGCTCCACGTCCTCGACCTCGCCACCCCCGTCAAGGACGCCTTCACCTCCGAACTGTTCGCCACCCTCCCGGGCGGACTCGCCGACGACGCCCGCGTCCAGTTCTGCGGACCGGCCGGCACCGACGCCGTCGAGGCCGCCCTCAAACTCGTCCGCACCGCCACCGGCCGCGACGGCCTCCTCGCCTTCACCGGCGCCTACCACGGCATGACCGCCGGAGCCCTCGCCGCCTCCGGCGGGAGCCCCCGACGTCCGCGTGACCCGGCTGCCCTACCCGCACCCGTACCGCTGCCCCTTCGGCGTCGGCGGCGAACGCGGCGCGGAGCTCTCCGCCCGCTGGACCGAGAGCCTCCTCGACGACCCCAAGAGCGGCGTCACCACCCCCGCCGGAATGATCGTCGAGGCCGTCCAGGGCGAGGGCGGCGTCATCCCGCCCCCGACGACTGGATGCGCCGGATGCGCCGCGTCACCGCCGACCGCGGCATCCCCTCGTCGTCGACGAGGTCCAGACCGGGGTCGGCCGCACCGGCGCCTTCTGGGCCGTCGAGCACAGCGGCGTCGTGCCCGACGTGATGGTCCTCTCCAAGGCCATCGGCGGCTCCCTCCCGCTCGCCGTCGTCGTCTACCGCTCCTCGCTGGACGCCTGGGAACCCGGCGCCCACGCCGGCACCTTCCGCGGCAACCAGCTCGCCATGGCCGCCGGCACGGCTCACCCTTGCGTACGTCCGCGAGAACCGGCTCGCCGAACGGGCCGGCACCCTCGGCGCCCGCATGCTCGGGCAGCTCCAGGGCCTCGCCGCGGCCCATCCGTGCGTCGGCGACGTCCGCGGCCGCAGCCTGATGATCGGGGTCGAACTCGTCGACCCCGACGCGGCCGGACCGGACGACGCCGTTCCGCCCGCCGCCCCGCCCTGGCCCTCGCCGTCCAGCAGGAGTGTCTGGCCCGGGGGCTCATCGTCGAACTCGGCGGCCGCCACTCCGCGGTGGTCCGGCTCCTGCCGCCGCTCACCCTCACCGACGAGCAGGCCACCGCCGTCCTGGACCGCTTCGCCGACGCCCTCGCCGCCGCCGAACGGACCCGCGCCCCCACTCGCCCCCTCCCGCCGGGCCCCGGCCCCACGCCCGCCCCCGGGCCGTCCCACTGACCCTCGGACCGCGCCCCGGCCCCACCCCCCAAGGAAGCCCGTGAACGCCACGCCCACCTCCCCGGCACCCACCACCGCCCCCTCCTCACCACCGAGCCCCTCGGAGCCGGAACCTTCATCCCCGAGGCACCCGGCTCCGAGTACTCCGGTGCCGAGCGCCCGGCTCCGAATACCCCGGCCCCGGGCGCCCCGATTCCGAGTACTCCGGCTCCGAGTGCCGCGGTTCCGAATACCCCGGCGCCGAGCGCCCCGGCTCCGAGTACTCCGGTCCCGAGCGCCGCGGTCCCGGGCGCCCCGGCTCCGGCGACCCCACCGTCCCGCGCCAGCACCTCGGACCGCTCGACCCCCGGTCCCCCGGCCCGCCGCCGACCCCTGGACGACCCCGACCCGGAGCGCGCCGCCGACACGGCCGCGGTCGAGAACCTCCTGCGCTGCTGGGTCCGGGAGAAGAACCTCCCCGCCCCCGGCTCCGCCACCCTGCGCGTCCCCTCGACGCCAGCGGCACCGCCCTCCTCGTCCCCGTCCCCTACTGGTCGCCCACCGGCTGGCACCGCTTCGGCGCCCCCGCCCTCGAAGGGCTCCCCTCCTCGGCGCCGCCCGTCGACGCCGTCACCGTCGCCGCCCTCCTCAGCCGGGAGACCGGCCGCCCCGAGGCACCGAGCTCGTCGGCCGGGTCGCCGACTCCGCCCGCCGCACCGCCGACTTCATCGCCGCGCGCCGCCACCGGCCCCAGCCGCACCCGGACGCCGACCTGTTCCTCGCCGCCGAACAGTCCCTCCTGCTCGGCCACCCCTCCACCCCACCCCCAAGAGCCGGGAAGGCCTCACCGAGGCCGAGAGCCGCCTCTACTCACCCGAACTGCACGGCGCCTTCCCCTCCACTGGTTCGCCGTCGACGCCTCCCTCCTGGCCTCCGACTCCGCCTGGACCGAACAGGGCCGGCCCGTCACCGCCGAGCAGCTCGCCCTCGGCCTCGCGGAGGGGCTCACGGTCCCCGCCGGCACCGCCCCCTGCCCCTCCACCCCTGGCAGGCCCGCGAACTCCGCCACCGCCCCGACGTCCGCGCCCTCCTCGACGCCGGCCTCCTCCACGACCTCGGCCCCACGGCACCCCCTGGCACCCCACCTCCTCCATCCGCACCGTGCACCGACCCGGCGCCCCGGCCATGCTCAAGCTCTCCCTCGGCCTGCGCATCACCAACTCCCGCCGCGAGAACCTCCGCAAGGAACTCCACCGCGGCGTCGAGGTCCACCGACTGCTCCGGACCGGCCTCGTCGACGAGTGGCAGGCCGCCCACCCGGGCTTCGACATCGTCCGCGACCCCGCCTGGCTGGCCGTCGACGCCCCGGACGGCACCCCGTCCCCGGGCTCGACGTCATGGTCCGCCACAATCCCTTCGGCCCCGGCGACGACGCCGTCTGCATCGCCGCCCTCACCGCCCCCGCCCCTGGCCCGGAGCCGCCACCATGCGCTCCCGGCTCGCCGACGTCATCGGCCGGCTCTCCGCCCGCACCGGCCGCTCCACCGCCGCCGTGGCCACCGAGTGGTTCCTCCGCTACCTCGACCACGTCGTCCGCCCCGTCCTCTGGCTCGACGGACACGCCGGCATCGCCCTGGAAGCCCACCAGCAGAACACCCTGGTGCTCCTGGACCCGGACGGCTGGCCGGTCGGCGGCCGCTACCGCGACAACCAGGGCTACTACTTCCGCGAGTCCCGCCGGAGCGAGCTGGAGAGCCGCCTCCCCGGCATCGGCGCCCACAGCGACACCTTCGTCTCCGACCAGGTCACCGACGAGCGCTTCGCCTACTACCTCGGCATCAACAACGTCCTCGGCCTGATCGGCGCCTTCGGCGCCCAGCACCTCGCCGACGAGCGCGTCCTGCTCGCCGCCCTCCGCAGCTTCCTCACCTCCGCCACCGGTCTGGGCTCACCCCTCCCGCACCGGCTCCTGGAAGCCGCGACCCTGCGCAGCAAGGCCAACCTCCTCACCCGCCTCCACGGCCTGGACGAGCTCGTCGGCCCGGTCGACACCAGTCCGTCTACGTCACCATCACCAACCCCTCCGCGCCTGACCTCCTCTCCACCCCCGATCCCGGCCGACCTCCCCACGCCCCAGGCCCCACGCCCCGACCGCACCACCGAGAGGAGAGCGACACCGTGTCACCCACCCGCCCCCGGCCGACCCACCGGGGGACGACACCCTCGACCTGAGGGTCGACGACCTCCTCGCCCTCCTCACCCGGGGAGCACCGCCACAGCCCCCGGCCGGCTGACGTCCCCACCGGCGGTCCCCTTCCACCGACACCCCTTCCACCAGCACCCCGGTCACCGGCACCGATGCCCCGGTCACCGGCACCTCCGCCACCGGCGCCCCGGCCACCGGCGCCCCGGCCACCGGCATCCCGGCGGGCGACACCTCCACCGGCGACGCCCCCGCCACCGGCACCCCACCCGGCGCCCTCTTCCGCGGCGGCCGTCCGCGCCGCGAGCCTCCTCGACGGCGACCTGCTCGACTCCGTCGCCTCCTGGGGACCCACCACCACCTCGGTCGGCTCCTTCCGACTCGTCCCCGTCCGACTCGAACAGGACCTGCCGCTCCTCACCCGGTGGATGAACGACCCCGCCGTCGCCGCCTTCTGGGAGCTCGCCGGGCCCGAGACCGTGACCGCCGAGCACCTCCGCGCCCAACTGGAGGGCGACGGCCGGAGCGTCCCCTGCCTAGGCCGGCTCGACGGCACGCCCATGAGCTACTTCGAGATCTACCGCGCCGACCTCGACCCGCTCGCCCGGCACTATCCGGCACGCCCCCACGACACGGGCGTCCACCTGCTGATCGGAGGCTCCACCGACCGGGGCCGGGGCGTCGGCACCACTCTTCTGCGGGCCGTCGCCGACATGGTCCTCGACCACCGTCCCCGGTGCACCCGGATCGTCGCCGAACCCGACCTCCGCAACACCCCTCCGTCTCGGCCTTCCTCGGCGGCGGCTTCCGCTACGCGGCGGAAGTCGACCTTCCCGACAAGAGAGCCGCCCTCATGATCCGTGACCGCGCCCTGCGGCACGTCCTCTGAACAACTCCCTCCCTTGCGTACACCGCTCGTCCCACAGCGGTCCCACCCCGAGGAGTCCTCGTGTCGACATCCCCTGCACCCCACGACTCCGCACCACCCACCCCTTCCGTTTCCGCCCCTGTCCCGACCTCCGTCCCGGCTCCCGCCCTCGCACCCGACACCCTGCCCCCACGCCCGGCACCCCGATCCGCGTGCCCGCCGGCGTCCCGGCGCCCACGCCCGGAGCCCCGGAGCCCGCGCCCGAACCGCTCGCGTCTCCCCGCCTCCTCGCACCCCCCGAGCTGAACGCCGCCGCCTGGACCCGTGCCTCCTCCCGTCTCCTCGCCAAGCTCCTCGCCGAGTTCGCGTACGAGGAGGTCCTCGCACCGTCCCCGTCGAGGGACGAGGGAAGGGGGCGGGGACGAGACGGCGCCCCGACCGTCACGCGCTGCGGCTGGACGACGGCACCACGCTCACCTTCCGCGCCCGCCGCGGCGCTCTACGGGAGCTGGCGCGTCGCCCCCGACTCGATCGCCCACGAAGGCCGGCCCCTGACCGACCCCTTCGACCTCCTTGTCCGCGCCCGCGGTCTCCTCCGGCTCGACGGCGCCACCCTCGGCCACCTCATCCGCGAACTCTCCGCCACCCTCGCCGCCGACACCCGCCTCGACCACACGGCCCTCACCGCGAACGAGCTGGCCGACCTCTCCTACGCGGAGCTCGAAGGCCACCAGACCGGTCACCCCTGGCTCGTCCTCAACAAGGGCCGCATCGGCTTCTCCGCCGCCGACACCGCCCGCTGGGCCCCGAGGCGCGCCGCCCCACCCGGCTGCCGTGGATCGCCGTCAGCAAACGCCTCGCCGCCTACCGGGGCGTCCCCGGCCTCGACACCTCCGACCTCCTCTACACCCGGGAACTCGACCCCGAGGTCCGCGCCGCCTTCCGCGCGGCCCTCACCGCCCGCGGCCACGCACCCGACGACTACCTGCTGCTCCCCGTCCACCCCTGGCGGTGGGACGAGATCCTGCTCCCGCTCTACGCGCCGGCCGTCGCCACCGGGGACATCGTCCCCTCCCCACCGACGGCGACCTCCGTCTGCCGCAGCAGTCCGTGCGCACCTTCCTCAACACCAGCCGTCCCGACCGGCACACCGTGAAGCTCCCCTTTCGGTGCTCAACACCCTCGTCTGGCGCGGTCTGCCCACCGAACGCACCCTCGCCGCCCCGCCGTGACCGCCTGGGTCCACGGGCTGCGCGACGCCGACCCGTTCCTGCGGGACGAGTGCCGGGTGGTCCTCCTCGGGGAGGTGGCCTCCGTCACCGTCGAGCACCCGCTGTACGACCGGCTGCCCGAAGTCCCGTACCAGTACAAGGAACTGCTCGGCGCGATCTGGCGCGAGCCCCTGGAACTGCCGCCGGGGGAGCGTGCCCGCACCCTCGCCGCCCTCCTCCACACGGACCCGGCCGGCCGGGCCTTCGTCGCCGAACTCGTCGAGCGCTCGGGACTCGCCCCCGCCGACTGGCTCCAGCACCTCTTCACCGCTCTGCTCCCTCCCCTGCTGCACTTCCTCTACCGCTACGGCACCGTCTTCTCGCCCCACGGCGAGAACGCCATCGTCGTGTACGACACCGACGACGTCCCCGTACGCCTGGCGATCAAGGACTTCGTGGACGATGTGAACATCAGTGCCCACCCGCTTCCCGAACACGCCACCCTTCCGGACGACGTCCGTGGCGTCCTGTTGACGGAGGAGCCCGGTTTCCTGACCCAGTTCATCCACTCGGGGCTCTTCGTCGGCGTCTTCCGCTACCTGGCGCCACTCTGCGAAGAGCAACTCGGACTGCCCGAGCGGGACTTCTGGGCCCTCGTCCGCGCCGAGATCCTGCGCCACCAGGCGCGCTTCCCGGAGCTCAAGGAGCGCTTCGAGCTCTTCGACCTCCTCACCCCCGCATCGAGCGGCTCTGTCTCAACCGCAACCGTCTGCACCTGGACGGCTACCGGGACCGGTCCGAGCGCCCCCACGCGGCCATTCACGGAACCGTCCCGAACCCCCTCGCGTGACCGGGCTGTCAGTACCGCCCCTTAGGGTGGGAGCGCTATGACGAAGCCATCCCTCCCCGACCTCCTCCACGCCGCCGTCGCCTCCGTCGGCGGCACGGAGCGCCCGGCCAGGTCGCCATGGCCGAGGCCGTGGCCGAGCCATCGACGACAACTCCACCTCCTCGTCCAGGCCGGCACCGGCACCGGCAAGTCGCTCGGCTACCTCGTGCCGGCACTCGCCCAGGGAGAGCGGGTGGTGGTGGCCACGGCCACCCTGGCGCTGCAGCGCCAGCTCGTCGAGCGCGACCTCCCCGGACGGTCGACGCGCTGCATCCACAACTGCGCCGGCGCGCCCAGTTCGCCATGCTCAAGGGCCGGTCGAACTACCTCTGCCTGCACCGCCTCCACGAGGGGGTGCCGCAGAACGAGGAGGAGGGGCTCTTCGACCCCTTCGAGGCGGCCGCGCCCACCAGCAAGCTGGGCCAGGACCTGATGCGCCTGCGGGACTGGTCGGACGAGACGGAGACGGGAGACCGGGACGACCTGACGCCGGGCGTCTCCGACCGGGCCTGGTCCCAGGTCTCGGTCTCCTCCCGGGAGTGCCTCGGCGCGAGCAAGTGCGCGTACGGGGCGGAGTGCTTCGCCGAGGCGGCCCGCGAGCGCGCCAAGCTCGCGGACGTCGTCGTCACCAACCACGCCCTGCTCGCCATCGACGCCATCGAGGGCGCCCCGGTGCTCCCGCAGCACGAGGTGCTGATCGTCGACGAGGCCCACGAGCTGGTCTCCCGCGTGACCGGCGTCGCCACCGGGGAGCTCACCCCGGCCAGGTCAACCGCGCGGTGCGCCGGGCCGCGAAGCTCGTGGACGAGAAGGTCGCCGACCAGCTCCAGACCGCCGCCGAGGGCTTCGAGCGGGTCATGGAGCTGGCGCTGCCGGGCCGCCTGGAGGAGATCCCGGAGGACCTCGCGTACGCCCTGATGGCGCTGCGGGACGCGGCCCGCGCCGTGATCACCGCTCTGGGCTCGACCCGCGACCGGTCCGTGCAGGACGAGGACGCCGTGCGCAAGCAGGCCCTGGCCTCGGTGGAGACCGTCCACGGCGTCGCGGAGCGGATCACCCAGGGATCCGAGTACGACGTCGTCTGGTACGAGCGGCACGATCGGTTCGGTGCCTCGCTGCGGGTCGCGCCGCTCACCGTCTCCGGTCTGCTCCGGGAGAAGCTGTTCACCGAGCGGTCCGTGGTGCTCGCCTCGGCCACGCTCAAGCTGGGCGGCGACTTCAACGGCGTCGGGGCCTCGCTCGGCCTCGCCCCCGAGGGCACCACCGGCGACGACCTGCCCGTCTGGAAGGGCCTCGACGTCGGCTCGCCGTTCGACTACCCCGCCAGGGCATCCTGTACGTCGCCAAGCACCTCTCCCGCCCCGCGCGCGACGGAGACCGGGGCGACATGCTCGACGAGCTGACCGAGCTGATGCAGGCGGCCGGCGGGCGGACCCTGGGGCTCTTCTCCTCCATGCGCGCGGCGCAGCAGGCGGCGGAGGAGCTGCGGACCCGGGTGCCGGAGCTGCCGATCCTCCTCCAGGGCGAGGACACCCTGGGCGAGCTGATCAAGAACTTCGCCGCCGACCCGAAGACCTGCCTCTTCGGCACGCTGTCGCTCTGGCAGGGCGTGGACGTCCCGGGCCCGAGCTGCCAACTGGTCGTCATGGACAAGATCCCGTTCCCGCGTCCGGACGACCCGCTGATGAGCGCGCGGCAGAAGGCCGTCGAGGAGGCCGGTGGCAACGGCTTCATGGCGGTCGCGGCGACCCACGCGGCCCTGCTGATGGCCCAGGGCGCGGGCCGTCTCGTGCGGGCCACCGGTGACCGGGGCGTCGTGGCGGTCCTCGACCCCCGGCTCGCCACGGCCCGTTACGGCAGCTACCTCAAGGCCTCGCTGCCCGACTTCTGGTACACCACCGACCGCAACCAGGTGCGGAAGTCGCTCGCGGCCATCGACGCCGCCTCGAAGGCGGCGAGCGTCTGAGACCGGGCCCGGGAACCGGGCCCGGACACGGCAGGGCCCGGAACCGGCGCAGGGGTCCCGGGGCCCGGTCAGAGCCGACGGCGTGCGGTCACACCCGTCGCAGCACCGCCACGACCTTGCCGAGGATGGTGGCCTCGTCGCCGGGGATGGGCTGGTACGCGGCGTTGTGCGGCAGCAGCCAGACGTGGCCGTCCTCGCGCTTGAAGCGCTTGACCGTGGCCTCGCCGTCCAGCATCGCGGCCACGATGTCGCCGTTCTCCGCGACGGGCTGGCGGCGGACGGTGACCCAGTCGCCGTCGCAGATGGCGGCCTCGATCATCGAGTCGCCGACGACCTTCAGGACGAACAGCTCGCCGTCGCCGACCAACTGCCGGGGGAGGGGGAAGACGTCCTCGACGGACTCCTCGGCCAGGATCGGGCCGCCGGCGGCGATGCGGCCGACCAGCGGGACGTACGACGCGGCGGGCTTGCCGGTGGTGTCCGTGGGCTGGCTGCTCGGCTGGTCGGAGCCGCGGACCTCGTACGCCCGGGGGCGGTGCGGGTCGCGGCGGAGAAGCCCTTGCGCTCCAGCGCCATGAGCTGGTGCGCCACGGAAGAGGTGCTGGAGAGGCCCACCGCCTGCCCGATCTCGCGCATCGACGGCGGGTAGCCGCGCCGCTGGACCGAGTCGCGGATGACCTCGATGACCCGGCGCTGCCGGTCGGTGAGGCCGGAGCTGTCGGCCCGGATGCCGGGAGGTCGCCCGGGGAGGGCGCGGGCGGGACGCCCGGGCTCCTCGCCGTTCATGTTTACGTCACTCATGGCGTGCACCGCCTCGAGTCGGCCCTGGGAGCGGTCCTGGGCGGTGATGGTGGCACTGTCTGCGGTGGTGGTCACGTCGTCGGCCCCTCTCGAATGGTCTCCCTGGCTGGCACAACGGTAGTAGCTTTCGAAAGGTTGCGCCAAACACACGTTCGAGTGAAAATTCGCGAATTGCCTTACGCCTGCATGGGGTGAGGTGTATGCGTACAACCGCTCGGAACCACCGCGCCGCCGCCCCGAACCGGGCCTTCCGGTAGCCTTCGCCGCTGGGTCGTGATCACCCGTGATCACCCGCGGTCGGTCGGCGGTCCCCTCAGTGTCACACCCGCCGAGGTGGAATCCCGGGAGCGGGCGCGCCGCGACACGCGGAAGGCCCGGAAAGCGCCCCCGACCCAAGATCTAGTGGTTGGATGTCATCGGCTGCCCAGGGGTAGTGGTCCCGGTCTGCCGGGGGTGCTCGCATCACCTATGCTGGTGGTCGCTTCGCAGGGCCTTGACGGGCAGCGCGAGGCTTGTCAGTCGTGCCGTGAGGGAGGCTCTGGAACCAATGCACTGCCCTTCTGCAGGCACCCCGACAGCCGTGTCGTCGACAGTCGCACCACCGACGACGGGACGTCCATCCGACGCCGTCGCCAGTGTCCCGACTGCTCCCGTCGTTTCACGACGGTGGAGACCTACTCGCTCATGGTGGTGAAGCGTTCCGGCGTCACCGAGCCCTTCAGCCGCACCAAGGTCATCTCCGGCGTGCGCAAGGCGTGCCAGGGGCGACCGGTCACCGAGACGCCCTCGCCAAGCTCGGCCAGCGGGTCGAGGAGGCGGTGCGCGCCACCGGCAGCGCCGAGCTGACCACCACGACGTGGGCCTGGCCATCCTCGGCCCCTGCGGGAACTCGACCTCGTCGCGTACCTGCGCTTCGCGTCCGTCTACAAGGCCTTCGACAGCCTGGAGGACTTCGAGGCCGCCATCGCGGAGCTCCGCGTGCGGCCCCCGCCGAGAACCCCGGGACCGGTGCGACCCCGGAGGTCCCCGTTCCGCCACCGCCGCCGATTGACCGGCGGTCCGGGCCATCCCGCGGCCCGGCGCAACCAGCCGCCGTCGCGCGGCCGGCAGACGTGCCCCGAACGGCCCCGCGGCCCTCGTGGCAGCAGTACTGAATGACGTACCAGAAGACGGTGCCTGGGACTATCTGGGCGCCAAAGTGTGTTTGCCCGTATATGGGAGGCGGCATGACAGAGACGGCGAGCGGCCCGGCACGTGGTTCCCGCACCAAGGGAACCAAGTCGGCGAGCAAGGGCCTGCGCATCGAGCGCATCCACACCACCCCGGCGTGCATCCGTACGACGAGGTGACGTGGGAGCGCCGGGACGTCGTCATGACCAACTGGCGCGACGGCTCGGTCAACTTCGAGCAGCGCGGCGTCGAGTTCCCCGACTTCTGGTCGGTGAACGCGGTCAACATCGTCACCAGCAAGTACTTCCGCGGCGCGGTCGGCACCCCGCAGCGCGAGACCGGTCTCAAGCAGCTCATCGACCGGATCGTGAAGACGTACACGAAGGCCGGCGAGGAGTACGACTACTTCGCCTCGCCCGCCGACGCCGAGATCTTCGAGCACGAGCTGGCCTACGCCCTCCTGCACCAGATCTTCAGCTTCAACTCGCCGGTCTGGTTCAACGTCGGCACCCCGCAGCCCCAGCAGGTCTCCGCCTGCTTCATCCTGTCCGTCGACGACTCCATGGAGTCCATCCTCGACTGGTACAAGGAAGAGGGCATGATCTTCAAGGGCGGCTCCGGCGCCGGCCTGAACCTCTCCCGCATCCGCTCCTCCAAGGAGCTGCTCTCCTCCGGCGGCAACGCCTCCGGCCCGGTCTCCTTCATGCGCGGCGCCGACGCCTCCGCCGGAACGATCAAGTCCGGCGGCGCCACCCGCCGCGCGGCCAAGATGGTCATCCTCGACGTCGACCACCCCGACATCGAGGACTTCATCGAGACCAAGGTCAAGGAGGAGGAGAAGATCCGCGCCCTCCGCGACGCGGGCTTCGACATGGACCTGGGCGGCGACGACATCACGTCCGTCCAGTACCAGAACGCCAACAACTCCGTCCGCGTGAACGACGCGTTCATGAAGGCCGTCGAGACCGGCGGGAAGTTCGGCCTGCGCGCCCGCATGACCGGCGAGGTCATCGAGAGGTCGACGCCAAGGCGCTCTTCCGCAAGATGGCCGAGGCCGCGTGGGCCTGCGCCGACCCGGGCATCCAGTACGACGACACGATCAACCGCTGGCACACCTGCCCCGAGTCCGGCCGCATCAACGGCTCGAACCCGTGCAGCGAGTACATGCACCTGGACAACACGTCCTGCAACCTCGCCTCGCTGAACCTGATGAAGTTCCTCAAGGACGACGGCAAGGGCAACCAGTCCTTCGACGTCGAGCGCTTCGCCAAGGTCGTCGAGCTCGTCATCACCGCGATGGACATCTCCATCTGCTTCGCCGACTTTCCCACCCGGAAGATCGGCGAGAACACCCGCGCCTTCCGCCAGCTCGGCATCGGCTACGCCAACCTCGGCGCCCTCCTGATGGCGACCGGCCACGCGTACGACTCCGACGGCGGCCGCGCCCTCGCCGGCGCCATCACCTCCCTGATGACCGGCACCTCGTACAAGCGCTCCGCCGAACTCGCCGCCGTCGTCGGCGCGTACGACAGCTACGCCCGCAACGCCGAGCCGCACCAGCGCGTCATGAAGCAGCACGCCGACGCCAACACCACCGCCGTCCGCGTGGACGACCTGGACTCCCCGATCTGGGCCGCCGCCACTGAGGCCTGGCAGGACGTGATCCGCCTCGGCGCCAAGAACGGCTTCCGCAACGCCCAGGCCTCGGTCATCGCCCCCACCGGCACCATCGGTCTCGCGATGTCCTGCGACACCACCGGCCTCGAGCCCGACCTCGCCCTGGTCAAGTTCAAGAAGCTCGTCGGCGGCGGCTCGATGCAGATCGTCAACGGCACCGTCCCGCAGGCCCTGCGCCGCCTGGGCTACCAGGAGGAGCAGATCGAGGCGGTCGTCGCCCACATCGCCGAGCACGGCAACGTGATCGACGCCCCGGCCTCAAGACCGAGCACTACGAGGTCTTCGACTGCGCCATGGGCGAGCGCTCCATCTCCGCGATGGGCCACGTCCGCATGATGGCCGCCATCCAGCCGTGGATCTCGGGCGCCCTCTCCAAGACCGTGAACCTGCCGGAGACGGCCACGGTCGAGGACGTCGAGGAGGTCTACTTCGAGGCCTGGAAGATGGGCGTCAAGGCGCTCGCGATCTACCGCGACAACTGCAAGGTCGGCCAGCCGCTCTCCGCCAAGAAGGAGGACGAGAAGGCCGAGGTCACCGCGAAGTCCGAGGCGACGATCCGCGAGGCCGTCGAGAAGGTCGTCGAGTACCGCCCGGTCCGCAAGCGCCTGCCCAAGGGCCGCCCGGGGATCACCACCTCCTTCACCGTCGGCGGCGCCGAGGGCTACATGACCGCCAACTCCTACCCGGACGACGGTCTCGGCGAGGTCTTCCTGAAGATGTCGAAGCAGGGCTCGACCCTCGCCGGCATGATGGACGCCTTCTCCATCGCCGTCTCCGTCGGCCTCCAGTACGGCGTCCCGCTGGAGACGTACGTCTCGAAGTTCACCAACATGCGCTTCGAGCCGGCCGGCATGACGGACGACCCGGACGTGCGGATGGCGCAGTCGATCGTCGACTACATCTTCCGCCGCCTGGCGCTCGACTTCCTGCCCTTCGAGACCCGGTCCGCCCTCGGCATCCACTCGGCCGAGGAGCGCCAGCGCCACCTGGACACCGGCTCGTACGAGCAGCCCGAGGACGACGAGGTCGACGTCGAGGGTCTGGCCCAGTCGGCGCCCCGCACCCCGGAGCTGAAGGCCGTCGCCGCCGCCCCGGCCCCGAAGGCCGAGGTCCCGGCCCGAAGCAGGCCCACACCTCGGCGGAGCTCGTCGAGATGCAGCTCGGCATCAGCGCCGACGCCCCGCTCTGCTTCTCCTGCGGAACGAAGATGCAGCGGGCCGGCTCCTACTACATCTGCGAGGGCTGCGGCTCCACCAGCGGCTGCAGCTAGTCCGTCCGTGAGAGGGGCGTCGACCGACCGGTCGGCGCCCCTTTCACGCGCCCGAGGGGTCGGTCAGGAAGTCTTGGATCCCAGCAGCGTGCCGAAGGCCTGGGGGTCGGCGTCGAAGCCGCAGGAGAGCGGTCGGTACGTCCAGCCGTCCGGCCCGGTGCGGGTGAACTCCACGACCGTCGCCGACAGGGCGTCCGGGACGTCCGCGAAGTCGTGGGTCAGGAGGTCGGTGTAGCCCTCGCGGATCCGTACGCCCGCGCCCGCTATGTCGCCGAAGGAGAGCCGTCCGCCGCTCTGCTGTATGGCCACGCCCACCACCACGCGCGCGTACCCCGGCGCGAGACGGTCCAGCTCCACGGTCATGGCCTCGTCGTAACCGAACCCCTGGCCCGTACGGCTGTCCCGGTGGAGCGTGATCGTGCCGTCCGGGGAGCGGCTGCCGAAGTGCACCAGTTGGGCCGGGGCGCCGTGCGGGTCGTCGGCGGTGAAGACGCCGGCGACGAGGTCCAGGTCGTGGGCCGGGGAGCCGGCCGGGGCGGGGTCCCACTTGAGCGTCACCTCGACGCGCCCCACCCCTTTGTTGAGTCCGCTCATGGTGCTTCCCCTCTCCGCGCGCCCCCGCGCGCCCTCGCCTCGTACCGCCGGCCCGGTCGAAAGCCCTTGGCCGGAGCCCTTGGTCGCGTGCCGATCACTCATGGTGTCATGCGCCTGTGACAGCGGGGCCGGCGCTGGGAGGGGCAGAACGGCGACGAGCCGGATCTCGACGCCTCTCTGGCTCGAATCGGTCGGACCGGGGGAGACCGGGTAACTCTCCTTCTTTACACGGGTCCTGACGGACCTTCACCAGGCGTGCTTCCAGGACGTTCCGTCCGGGAGCGGGGGAGCGTGCGGGCCCTGAGGGCGTGCGCCCGCCGGGGACTGCCGGGGTGCACTCCGGCCCCGTACGATGGCGCGGTGCTGGTCAAGTGGATTCGCTGCACCGTGGTGGACCGTCGAGGGTTCGAACGGGGGCAGCGGAAATGGGCGGGGCTGCTCGGTGAGCCGGGCTTCCGGGGACAGGGCGGCGGGTGGAGCCGGAGTCGGCCGGACGTCGCCCACGTCTTCGCGTTCTGGGAGAGCCGGGCCTTCTACGACTCCTTCATGGCGCGGTCGCACGACCGGCTCGCGGCGTCGCAGGTGGGCACGTTCCGGGACGGCCAGGCCAAGCTGTTCGACCACCGCTTCGACGTGAAGACGGGGTTCGAACCGCGCTTCTCCGACGCCGACGTGGCACGGGTGGCGCACTGCCGTGTCCACGAGGACCGCGCCGAGCACTTCGCGCTCATGCAGGAGAAGGTGTGGAACCCGGCGATGGCCGGATCCCCGGCATGCTGCGGGGCATGTTCGGGGAGGCACCCGGCAGCGAGTTCCTGGTCCTCTCGATGTGGCAGTCCACCGCCGAGCACGGCAAGTACCGGGAGGAACGGGTGGAGCGGCTCGGGCTGCGGGCCCGGACCGCGGCCGACGTGGCGGCGCTGAACGGGGACGTGGTGCGCCTCGAACCGTCCTGGACGGTCTGAGGACACCCGCCGCCCGCCCGCCGGTGGACCCCTCGGCCGAGCCTTCCGGAGAGTGACGATCTAGGGTCGGGGTATGGCACGACCGCGGCGCATCGTCCTCGTACGACACGGAGAGTCCGAGGGCAATGCCGATGACACGGTGTACGAACGGGAGCCCGACCACGCCCTGCGGCTCACCGATGCCGGACGGCGGCAGGCGGAGGAGACGGGGAGCGGCTGCGGGAGCTCTTCGGCGAGGAGCCGGTCAGCGTCTACGTCTCGCCCTACCGGCGCACCCACGAGACCCTCCGCGCCTTCCGGCTCCCCCCGGAGCAGGTCCGGGTGCGCGAGGAGCCGCGGCTGCGGGAGCAGGACTGGGGCAACTGGCAGGACCGGGAGGACGTACGCCTCCAGAAGGCCTACCGCGACGCGTACGGACACTTCTTCTACCGCTTCGCCCAGGGGGAGTCGGGCGCGGACGTCTACGACCGGGTCGGAGCCTTCCTGGAGAGCCTGTACCGCAGCTTCGAGGCGCCCGACCACCCGCCCAACGTCCTCCTCGTCACCCACGGACTGACCATGCGCCTCTTCTGCATGCGCTGGTTCCACTGGACGGTCGCGGACTTCGAGTCGCTGTCGAACCCCGGCAACGCCGAGACCCGCGTCCTCCAGCTCGGCGAGGACGGGAGATACCGTCTGGACAGGCCGTTCGAACGCTGGCGCACCCCCGAACCGTACGGCCGCACCGGATAGAGTGGCAGACCGATGACCGCTGACTCCTCACCCGACCGGCGCTTCGACCGCGCCCTGGCCAGCCTGCGCGGGCTGTCCGTGGGAGACGCCCTGGGCTCCCAGTTCTTCGTCCCCGTCCACTACCCCCTGCTGAAGCGGCACGAGCTGCCTCCCGGACCCTGGCAGTGGACCGACGACACCGAGATGGCCTGCTCCGTCCTGGCCGTCCTCGCGCGACACGACCGGATCGACCAGGACGCCCTGGCCCTGTCCTTCGCGCACCACCACGACTTCGACCGGGGCTACGGCCCGCGGTCAACCGGATGCTCAGGCTCATCCGGGAGGGCGGCGACTGGCGGGAACTGGCCGCCGCGCTCTTCAAGGGACAGGGCTCCTGGGGGAACGGCGCCGCGATGCGGATCGCCCCGCTCGGAGCCTGGTACGCGGACGACCCGGAACAGGCGACCCACCAGGCCGAGATCTCCGCGTACACGACCCACCAGCACCGCGAGGCCGTGGTGGGCGCCATGGCCGTCGCCGCCGCGGCCGCCCTCGCCGCCGACCCCGCCGGGCCGCCCACGCCCGAGGCGCTGCTCGACGGGGTGATCGCCCTGGTGCCGCGCAGCGCGGTCGGGGCGGGCCTGCGCAGGGCCCGCGACATGCTCGACTACGGCGACCCCGGCACGGTCGCCGCCGTGCTCGGCAGCGGGCGGCGTACGAGCGCGCACGACACCGTCCCCTTCGCCCTCTGGTCGGCCGCGCGGGCGCTCGGCGACTTCGAGCGGATGTTCTGGACGACCGCGCAGGTCGGCGGGGACGTCGACACGACCTGTGCCATCGCGGGGGAGTGGTGGCCGCCACGGCGGCCGGCGCGCCCCCAGCGGACTGGCTGGGACAGACCGAGGAACTTCCCGAATGGGTCCCCGTCACGGCCTCCTGAGACCGTGATCCGGTGTCGCCGGGTCCCGGGAGCGATGCCTGCCGGGACCGGTGGCCCTTCCTGTTCCATACCTTCGCTTGTGCGACTTTCTATGTGATGGCGAGGGCTTTCATCGCTCGCTTCGGTTGATCCCGGCTTTGATTCTTCTCCCCTTCGGAGTGGGTGATATGGAGCGGGTGGCTGCTCGGTTTCCATAGGTGCCCCGGTGTGATGGCGTGACGGTTCGTGTGTGCGTACGCGAATCCGAAGGTGGTCGGGACGCGGTGGTGGCGGGGCCGGACGGTGGAGCGACGGGGCTTTTCGGGAGCTTGGCGGGAATCCGGGTATCGCGGGCGGTGCCGGGCGGCGTAACCTGTCTGGCGCCATGCCGTACGAACCCCCACCCACACCGTCGAGCGATCGCTCCGAGCCACCACCGGCGCCAGGATCGTCGCCGGAGTCGACGAAGTCGGGCGCGGGGCGTGGGCCGGTCCCGTCACGGTCTGCGCGGCCGTCACCGGTCTGCGCCGGCCCCCGAAGGGCTCACCGACTCAAGCTGATCACCCCCAAGCGCCGTGCCTCCCTCGCGCTGGGCTGGAGCAGTGGGTCACGGCGTACGCGCTCGGCGACGCATCCCCGCAGGAGATCGACGACCTCGGAATGACCGCGGCGCTGCGGCTCGCGGCGGTCCGGGCCCTCGAAGGCCTGCCCGTGCGGCCCGACGCGGTGATCCTCGACGGCAAGCACGACTACCTCGGCAGCCCCTGGCGGGCTCCGTACGGTGATCAAGGGCGATCAGTCCTGCATCGCCGTGGCCGCCACCTCCGTCCTCGCGAAGGTCCGCCGGGACACCCTCATGGCCGAGCTGGAGGCCGGTGCCGGGGAGGGGAGTACGTGCCGTACGCCTTCGGCGCCAACGCGGGCTACCCTCACCGGTCCACCGGGCGGCCCTCGCGGAGCTGGGCCCCACCCGCACCACCGGCTCTCCTGGTCCTACCTGGACGCGCTGCCCCGGTGGCGCCACCTCAAGAAGGTCCGCCTCTCCGTCGAGGCGGCCGCGCTGGAGAGCGGGGGCCAACTCGGCTTCGACTTCTGAACTTCCGGTCACGGGGCCGCCGAAAGGCCGCCCACGCGTCCGGGGCGCACCTGTGTGCCCACCCGCCGATGCCCCGCGCAGCGGCGTTTGATAGACATCCACCCATGCCTCTCATCCCCGAGGAGCCTCAGATTCACGAGAGCGCCCAGGGTCCCGCGCCACCGCGGCCGCCGGCCGCCCCGCGTCGACCCCCGTCCCGTACCCGGTCCGCGTTCCGCGGCCTCCCGCGCCCCGGACGTCCCGTTCCCGGACCCGCCGCCCGGCCCGCGCCGCCGAAGCCGCGCCCAGCGGCCGGGAAGTCTCCGGCCGGTGGCACGGAGAATCGTTCCGACCAGCGGTCCGCCCCGCAGTTCCAACTGATCCCGGCGCCCGTCGACGGCGCGCTCGACGCCGCCGAGGAGGCCCTGGACCTGCTCCTGGAGAGCGGCCGGGCCCCGGTGAGGTCCTGGTGCTCACCACCGGTGAGCAGCACCCGTGGGCGGCGCACGAGCTGTCCTTCGGCGAAACCGCCTACTGGGCCCAGCAGGAGACCGGCGACGACGTGTTCTTCGCCGACGCCTCCGCCGTGGACCGCGCCGCCTCCCGGCCCGTGGTGATCGTCGCCGTCAACGGCGGGGACGACGAAGCGACCGCCCGCGCCCTGCCGGCGGCGCTGGCCCGCGCAGGCACGCTGCTCGTCGTCTGCGGCGACCCGCAGCGCATCACGGCGGTCCTCGGGCGGGCGCCGGCGTCTGACCGGCGGCCCGTAGCCCTCAGCCGACCAACCGACCACTCCTCCGCCGGGCCGTACCGGGCCCGGCGGGCGCAGGTCGGGCGGCATGGACGGTTCGGACGGTTCGGGTGTGGCGGACGGCGCCTGCGCGTCGTTCGTGTGCTGTGTGCTGTGTGCTGTGTGCCGCCCGTGCGCTCAGCGCGCGGCGGCCGACGCAACGGTTCGACCGCGCCGCTCGCGGTCCTCGGCGTGATCCGGCCGAACTCGGCCGGCCCGTCGCCGAGCGGCACGGGAAGCGAGTCGGAGCTCGGTCGGCGGCCTCCCCGGCCCTCGCCGAGCACCTGCCAGCCCCTCGGGTCAGCGTGATGTACGCGCCGCAGCGCAGCCCGTGCAGCGTGCAGGCGTCCCGGAGCCCCCACATCCAGGCCCCGTCCTCCTCCGTCCAGCGCTCGTCCCCTCGCGGCAGTACAGCAGCACCGCGGTCCGTACGGGCGCACGCCTCCGCAGGTCGTGGGGGATGACGCGCCGCAGGTGCGCCAGGAGCGCGTTGCGGAACTCCCAGCCGTCCGCCGGCGCGGAGCGGCAGACGAACGAGGCACTGGCCGCGATCCGTTCCTCGTGGTCCAGGACCGCGAGGACCGCCGTCGTGGGCGCGGGCGCGTGACGGGAGTGCAGACCGCCGACGACCTCGCGCGGATTGCGCAACAGGGGACCCCGCCGCGGCCCACTCGGAGGCTCCAGTATCCGGGCGAGACGGCTGGCCGACCCGGACGAAGATCTGGTCGAGGCGGCTGTGGGCGGAGCGAATCCGAGGGTCACGGTCCTCCCTTCGGATACGCGCCCGCTGGGCAGGCAAGGTCGGGTGAGGGCGCACCACGGCACAGTCCTTCCGGACCGCTGACGGGCCTTGTGGGGCGGTGGTCCAATTCTTGCGGGCCCGTGCGCGAGCGGCAATGAGCAATTGAGACCGCTGACGGGAATGCGTTGGTATGCCACTCATATCCCTGCCCAGTTGCTCATTGTTCACTCCCCGTTCGTCTGCCGGTTTCACCTCTCGGTGACCGGCACGGGGCAGACACCGGGTGGACACGAGCGGAAACCTCCCTTCCGTTCGTGACCTGGCGTCACGCTGGGTGAGTTCGCCGATTGTCAGTGGCATCGGGTTGCATGGGTGCATGGACACCCTGGAGCTCCGCGCCGAAGCCGATGCCGTTCTCGCCGAGCTGGTCGGCGCCCCCGAGGGACGGCGCGCCTGCGGGAGGACCAGTGGCTGGCGGTGGCCGCCCTGGTGGAGGAGCGGCGGCGGGCCCTGGTGGTGCAGCGCACCGGCTGGGGCAAGTCGGCGGTGTACTTCGTCGCCACCGCCCTGCTGCGCCGCCGCGGCTCAGGACCCACCGTGATCATCTCGCCGCTGCTCGCCCTCATGCGGAACCAGGTCGAGGCGGCGGAGCGGGCCGGCATCCGGGCGCGCACCATCAACTCGGCCAACCCCGAGGAGTGGGACACGATCTACGACGAGGTCGAGCGCGGTGAGACCGACGTCCTCCTCGTGAGTCCCGAACGCCTCAACTCCGTGGACTTCCGCGAGCAGGTGCTCCCCAAACTCGCGGCCACCACGGGCCTCCTGGTGGTCGACGAGGCGCACTGCATCTCGGACTGGGGCCACGACTTCCGCCCCGACTACCGTCGGCTGCGCACCATGCTCACCGAGCTCGCCCCCGGGGTGCCGGTCCTCGCCACCACCGCGACCGCCAACGCCCGGGTGACCGCCGACGTGGCCGAGCAGCTCGGTACCGGGGCCGGCGAGGCGCTGGTGCTGCGCGGCTCCCTGGAGCGGGAGAGCCTGCGGCTGGGCGTGGTCCGGCTGCCGGACGCCGCGCACCGGCTGGCCTGGCTCGCCGAGCACCTGGACGAACTGCCGGGCTCCGGGATCGTCTACACGCTGACGGTCGCCGCCGCCGAGGAGGCCACGGCCTTCCTGCGGCAGCGCGGCTTCGCGGTCGCCTCGTACACGGGCCGCACGGAGAACGCCGACCGGCTCCAGGCCGAGGCCGACCTCCAGGAGAACCGGGTCAAGGCGCTCGTGGCGACCTCGGCCCTCGGCATGGGCTTCGACAAGCCCGACCTCGGCTTCGTGATCCACCTCGGTTCGCCGTCCTCCCCGATCGCCTACTACCAGCAGGTGGGCCGGGCCGGCCGTGGTGTCGAGCACGCGGAGGTGCTGATGCTGCCGGGGAAGGAGGACGAGGCGATCTGGCGCTACTTCGCCGACACCGCCTTCCCGCCCGAGGCGCAGGTCCGCCAGACCCTGGCGGCCCTCGCCGACGCGGGACGGCCGCTGTCCGTGCCGGCCCTGGAGGCGGCGGTGGACCTGCGGCGCACCCGCCTGGAGACGATGCTCAAGGTCCTCGACGTGGACGGCGCCGTGCGACGGGTCAAGGGCGGCTGGGAGAGCACCGGACGGCCCTGGACGTACGACACCGAGCGGTACGCGTGGGTGGCACGGCAGCGGGCCGCCGAGCAGCAGGCCATGCGCGACTACGTGAGCGCCTCCGGATGCCGGATGGAGTTCCTGCGCCGGCAGTTGGACGACGAGGGCGCGGTCCCGTGCGGCCGCTGCGACAACTGCGCGGGCGCCTGGGCCGACACCTCCGTGTCGCAGGAGACGCTGACGGGCGCGACCAGGGAGCTGGACCGCCCCGGCGTGGAGGTGGAGCCGCGCCGGATGTGGCCGACCGGGATGCCCGCCCTGGGGATCGAGCTCAAGGGCCGCATCCCCGCCGGCGAGCAGTGTTCACCGGAAGGGCCCTGGGCCGGCTCTCGGACATCGGCTGGGGCAACCGCCTGCGCCCCTCCTCGCCGAGAACGCGCCCGACGGACCGGTCCCGGACGACGTCCTCAAGGCGGCGGTGGCGGTCCTCGCCGACTGGGCCCGTTCCCCGGGCGGTTGGGCGCCGGGCGTCGCGGACGCCTCCGCCCGGCCGGTGGGGGTCGTCGCCGTGCCGTCCCTGGCCCGCCCGCACCTGGTCGGCTCCCTCGCCCGGGGCATCGCGGACATCGGCCGTCTGCCCTACCTGGGGACCCTGACGTACACCGGGCCGGACGGCGCGCACGCGGTGCGCCGCAGCAACTCCGCACAGCGTCTCAGGGCGCTCTCCGACGCCTTCGCCGTCTCCGGGGAGCTGTCCGGCGCCCTGGCGGCCGCCTCCGGCCCCGTGCTGCTCGTGGACGACTTCACCGACTCCGGCTGGACCTCGCGGTCGCCGCCCGACTGCTCCGCCGTGCGGGCGCCGCACAGGTGCTCCCCTGGTCCTCGCCGCGGCCGGCTGACCTGCCCGCCCCGGGTGGGCGGCCGGCTCCGTCCTTCTCCGGCCCCGACGGACGCCTCGGGCCGGAGGAGGACGACCCGGCGCGGCCGGGCGCTTCCGTCAGGGGAGCAGGGCCGTCACCGACTCCACCGTGTCCACGTCCGAGGGGAGCTTGTCCTCGCGGTAGCGGACCACGCGGGCGAAGCGGAGGTGACGCCCGCGGGATAGCGGGTGGAACGCTGGACGCCGTCGAAGGCGATCTCGACGACCAGTTCGGGGCGTACGGTGACGCCCCACGGCTCCTCCGCGACCGTCAGCTTCCCCAGACGCTCGGTCTGCCAAGTGAGCAGGGCGTCGGTCAGACCCTTGAACGTCTTGCCCAGCATGGCGAAGGTGCCGTCGGCCGCCCGCGCGCCCAGGTGCAGGTTGGAGAGCGTGCCGGTGCGCCGGCCATGGCCCCATTCGGCGCCGAGGACCACCAGGTCCAGGGTGTGCACGGGCTTCACCTTCAGCCAGGAGGTGCCCCGGCGCCCCGCGCTGTAGCCCGCGGCGAGGGACTTCACGACCACGCCCTCCTGGCCCCGTTCGAGCGCCTCCGCGGCGAACGCCGCCGCGGCCGCGCGCTCCTTCGGGTCGGTGGGGTCCGCCACCACGAGGCGGCGCACGCGCTGCGCCTCGGGCACCAGCCGGTCGAGCAGCGCGCGCCGTTCGGCGGCCGGGGTGGCGAGCAGGTCCTCGCCGTCGACGTGCAGCACCTCGAAGAAGACCGGGGAGAGCGGCACCGCCGTCTGCGCGCCCGCCACGTCGAGGGTGGACCCGGTCCGCCCGGCCGTCTCCTGGAACGGCCGCGGCCGGCCCCGCTCGTCGAAGGCCAGCAGCTCCCCGTCCAGCACCATCCGGCGTACCGGCAGCGCGCGGACCAGCGCCACCACCTCGGGGGTCCGGTCGGTGATGTCGGCGAGCGTCCGGGTGAAGACGCGCACGTCGTCGCCGTCGCGATGCACCTGGATGCGGATCCCGTCGAGCTTCTCCTCCAGGGCACAGGGCCCCGTCCTGTGAGGGCCTCGTCGATGTCCTTGGCGGTGTGGGCCAGCATCGGCAGGACCGGGCGCCCCACCGTGAGCCGGAACTCGGCGAGGGCGGACGGCCCCCTGGAGAGCAGCACCTCGGCGACGGCGGCCGGCGAACCGCTCAGCATGACCGCCTGCCGGACGTCGGCGACCGGCGCCCCGGCTGCCGAGGCGAGGCCCTCCACGGCCACGGCGTCGAGGGCACCCTGCCGCAACTCACCGCTGATCAACCGGAAGAGGAACAGTTGCTCCTCCTCGGTGGCCGCACCCAACAGCTCGTCGAGGAGCCTCTTCCGTTCGCCCTGCGCGCCCTTGCCGGACACGGCGGCGATCCGGGTGAGGAGCGCATCCACCTCCCGTACCCCGAGCCGAGGCTCGGGAGAGGGCTCCCGCCGCTCCTTGAGGGTGTTCCAGCCGACACCGATCCTGCGCTGGGGCAACCGACCGGACATATACATGATCACGACGGGAGCGTCCGCGGGGTCGGCGGCCCGGAACAACTCGGCCAGCAGCGCCACCTTCTCCGTCCGCGCGGAGGCGGCGCCGATGTCCCTGGACGCCCGTGCGATGTCGGCGAGTCTCATGCGGAAAGCCCTCTCAGTCGGTACGACCCTGTTCGCGCAGTCTGCTCATCCACCCCGCGCGGTGCGCCGCGGCACACCGAAACGCCTGGCATCCCTTCCGCTCGGCATCTCGCCGTCCCGGCCGTGGGCCTCGAACGGGCGGCCCGCGCCCGCGGACCCGAGGCCGAGGACGCGAACACGACGTCGGTGAGGAAGCGGCGAACCCGCGCCCTTCTTGCCGACGTCCACCTCGAACGGGCCTCAGATCATCCGTACCGACATCGCGTACGAACGCCCGTTGCACACCTCCAGGTGCCCGACCTCGGCCTCCAGCGCGTCCTTCGGCACCTCGGGATTCTCGGAGAACAACTGCACGTCCACGGTCCCGTCGGCGATCTCCCACACCCCGGCGACCCGCCCCGGTGCACCACCACGGGCGTGATCCAGCCCGACGTACGGCTCACCGCCTTGCGCCGCTCCGCCCGCAGGACACGGGTGTCGGACGTGCCCGGCCCCAGCACGTACTGGTCGAACCCGGCCAGCAGCCGCACCTCTTCCGACGGCCCGGCCGATGCCAGCGCGTCCACGTCCTTGGCGCGCATGTAGCACGCCGCTCCGTCCACCTCCACCTTCGTCAACTCCTCGCCGAGCGAGGCGAACCAGCCGCGCACCACCGTCTTGCGGTGGGCGTTGCGCGTCAACCAGGCGTCGAAGGTCTCCGGTGTCGCCGGCCCGTGCGCCCCGAGGTACGCGGGGATGACGGTCCGGATCGCCTCCTCCGGCTCGATCGTCCCCGTCCAGCCGGGTACCTGGTCGCGTGGCGAGGCGAAGGTGACGCGATTGCCCTGGTTCGGTCCGTGGCACAGCTTCCCCGTCCAGGCCAGCGGCTTGAGCACCATCCCCAACCGGACGTCAACTGCGTCTCCAGGGCCGCGAACCTGCCATCGGCGACCAAGGCCTCGGTGAGCTCCTGACGGGTGAGGACCCTGCCGGCGAGAACGTCGTCGACGGCCTCGCCGAGGCCGTCATCTCCGTGGGCGTGACCCCGAACGTCCGTTGCCAGGCGGGCCTCTCCCAAGTCCGTGCCGCCGCCATCAGCGACAGGTAAGCCGCCATGTGCTCGGCCGCCACGAGGTGCAGCGTGCCCCGCATGACCCAGGTCTTGACCACCTCGCGGGCCTCCAGGGCCTCCTCGACGGCACCGACCCTCGGTCTCCGCTGCCGGGTGGCGAGGGCGAGCTCCGCGGACGAGGCCACCTGTGCCTGCACCCCGCGAGCTCCCGCACCAGCTCCGCGACAGAAGCCGTGCTCCGGGGCGCGAGGCCCTGTCGCCGCAGCCGCCAGGCGAGCACCTGATCCTGAGTCACCTGCATGAGCGCTCCTCGGTGTAGGTCGCAGATCGTCTGTCATCCTGCCTGAACGCCGTGTCGGAGCCGATCCGTTCCCCGGAGAGGGGCGGGAGTTCCGCCACGCCGACGGAACCGGGCGAACGCGGCCCGCGCCGCCTCGCAGCGCGACCGGATCTTCGAGAAAGCCGTGTGGGTCATGCCTCCATGCAACCCGACACCTCGGACATCGTGGTCACCTGCATTCGAATCTGTGGATAACTCGAAAGACCGGCGGATGCCCTCGATCCGCAAGTTATCCACAGGGGTTTCGGATGTCGGAAGAACACGAGACCGTCCTGACCATGAACGCGAATCGCCACGAAACCAGCGGACCCACCCGTACCCAGCAGATCACCCTGCGAGGCCCGGCCGAACTGGCCGACGCCCTGCCGTTCATGCTGGGCTTCCATCCCACCGACTCCGTCGTCCTGGTCGCCCTCCACGGCGAGCGCGGCCGCCTCGGCGGCCGGGTCAGGCTAGGCATCCCGAGCTCGCCCCGTGAATGGGCGTCCACCGCCGACCACCTCGCCGAGTGCCTCGTCGAGGGAGGCGCCCGGGTCGGCGCCCGCCCGGACGGCATCGTCGTCTTCCTCTGCCAGGACCCGGCCCCGGTGAGACGGGCCGCCGCGTCATGGAGAGACTGCGCCCCTTCGCGCAGCGACTGCGCACCGCCTGCGGCGCCCTCGACATCCCCGTCTACGAGGCCTCTGCATCTCCGACGGCCTCTACTTCTCCTCCTACTGCTGTCCCGATGCGCGCTGCTGCCCGTCCGACGGCACCCCGCTCGCGCTCAGCGGCACGACGGTGATGGCGGCGACCGCCGCATATGCCGGGAGTACGGCTACGGGGCACCCTGCGGGACATGGAGGCCCGGCTGAAGCCGGCCGGCGGCCCGGGAGAGGAGGGGCAGCGGGCCGCGCTCGACGCGGCCGCCGCCTCGATCGTCCCCGCGTCCTCGAAGGCTCCGAGGACCGAGGGCGGGTGGAGGTCCGCGAGGAGACCCTGCGCCTCGCCCGCGAGATCCTCCGTCGGTTCACCCACTCGAAGAACCCGAAGGCCTCGAAGATGCCGGCGGGCACGGCGCACCGGAGGGAGTGACGATCCCCGGAAAGGCCGGCGCCGGCACGACCGAGGGCGACGTGGCCGACGACGCCCTGATCACGTCCGACGAAGCCGCCGCGCTGATCCTCGGTCTCCAGGACCGGGTCACCCGGGACCGCGCCGCCGAATGGATGGAGGGCTGGGAAGGGACCGCCGCCCTACGGCTCTGGCGTGTCCTGGCCCGGCGTTGCGTCACCCCCTACCAGGAGCACGCGGCCGCGCCCTCACCCTCGTGGGCTGGACGGCCTGGTCCACCGGTGACGAGCCGACGGCCCGGGTCGCCCTCGGACTCGCCCTCGACGCCGACCCCGAATACGTCTTCGCCCAACTGCTCCACCAGGCGTGCAACGAGGGTCTCGATCCCGAGTCGCTCCGCTCCTGCCTGAGGAGCGAGCGGGACTCACGGGCCGCCTCGCAGCAGGCCGCTCCCGCATCCTCCCGGCGGGTCCGGATGCGCGCCTCCCACCGGCAGGAAGCCGCCCGGCCCTCGGCAGAGCCGGGCGGCAGACCGGAACGCGGGACCGACGCGCGGCAGCCGGAGTCCGGCCCGGCAGGCCCGCCGCCGACCGGCCGGGAAGCGGCTCCCCGCGCCAGGGCGGACAGCGCGGCAGCAGGAGCGGTCGATGACGACCGTGACCCGGCCGCCCGCGAACGCGTTCACCTCTCTGGCGGAGACGTACGAACCGTGCCGCCGACACTCCGCCGGCCGCCCGGTCCGCACAGAGAGCATCCCGCACCCGTCATGGCCCCCAGCCCCGTCCCGGCCCCGGCCGCCCCACCCGCCCCCGATCGGCCGCGCCTCCGGCACCGCGCTCCCGCGCGCGGCACGCCCGGTGGAACTTCCTCCCGTGCACGACGCGCTCGTCTGCGTCGCCCTGCCCGCCCTCGCCGTCTGCGCCGAACACGGCCAGCTCACCGGCGAGGGACCCGAAACGTGTACGAGGCGGGGCGGCGGCTCCTCTCCCGCTGCGTCCTGCGGGTGGCGGGCCGGGAGCCCGTCGCCCTCCAGGGCCGCATGGCGGGCGCCGACCGGGCGGTCTTCCTCGGCGTCCTGCGCGCCCCCGGAGAAACGGGTCCCGACCCCGGTCTCACCGTCGAACGCACGCGGAGCGCCGACGGCACCGAACGGATCACCCTGCGGAGCGCCGCCACCCGGTCCTTCCGGCTCCCCGTGGAGATCGCTCTGGGCACGGATCTCGCGGACCTGGGCGCGGTGGCGACCGGCAGACCCGGGCCCGAACTCACGGCGAGCGTCCACGGAACCGGACTGCGCTGGACCGGAAGCGACGGACGGTCCGCCGCCGTCACCGCGGATCCGGCGCCCGCGGACTCCCTGGCGGCGGCGGGAGTCCTGCGCTGGGAGGCCGAGTTGGCTCCCGGAGCCGCGTTCACGATCCGGCTCCGGGTGCGAGGAGAAGCGCCCGCCCGTCCCGCGGGCCCCCTGGGAGCGGGCGCCGGACGGCCGGGGGTCACCTTCTCGCCGACGCCCGTGCCGAGGCCGACGACCCGCGCCCCGGCGAACTGCTGCGCACGTCCGTCGAGGACCTGCGGGCCCTGCTCCAGCGCACCCCGGAGCACCCCGCGGACGTGTACCTCGCCGCCGGCGTCCCCTGGCGCTGCGGACCGGTCACCGCCGAGGCGCTCTGGGCGGCCCGCATGGCCCTTCCCTCGGCACCCGGCTCGCCGTCACCACCCTGCGCGCCCTCGGTCGCACCCAACTCACCGGAGAAGGAGCCGAGTCCGGTCGCATCCCCGGGCCCCTCAGGGACGCGGGCCCGCATCTTCCGCCCGCTGCACGGGCATCGAGGCCACGCTCGCCTTCCCGGCAGTGCTCGCCGAAGCCCGCCGCTGGGGACTGTCGCCGACGGACCTGGAGGAGCTGCTTCCCGTCGCGGAGCGCTGCCTCGACTGGCTGCGCCGCGCCGCCGGCGCGGACGGCCTCGTGCCGGACCCGGGGCACGCCGGACCCCGGCGGGCCGAGACGCAGGCGCACGCCCACCGGGCGGCGCTGCTCGGCGCAGACCTCCTCGACGCCTGCGGGAGACCCGGCGGTGACGCGCTGCGCGACACGGCGAGGACGATGCGCGAACGGTTCCGGCGCGAGTTCTGGATCGACGACCGGGCAGGAGGCCGCCCGCCCTCGCCCGGACGGCGGACGGCAGGACCTGGCCCCGGCCGAGGCTGGGCGGCGCACCTCCTCGACACCGGACTGCTGGGCGGCGGCCGGTACGCGCAGGGCCTGCTGGACGGGGCGGAGACCGAGCGGGTGGCCCGGCTGCTCGGCACCCCGGCCCTCGACTCCGGCTGGGGACTGCGCGGCCTGGCCGCCAAGGATCCTGACCACAACCCCTTCGGCCACCGCACGGGCGCGGTCCGGACGCACGACACGGCGGTCGCCGTGGCCGGCCTCGCCGCCACGGGACACGAGAAGGAGGCCGCCTCCCTGCTGCGGGGACTGCTCGACGCGGCGGAGGCCTTCGACCACCGGCTCCCCGAGATGTACGCGGGCGAGCAGCGGACGACGGGCGGACGCCCGGTGCCCCACCGGCCGCGTGCCGGCCGGCGGCCGTCGCGGCCGCCGGGGCGGTGCACGCCCTGCTCGCCCTCGCCGGGGTCCGGCCCGACGTGCCCGGCCGGTCCGTCTCGGTGCACCCGCTGCCCTCCGCGCCCCTCGGAGCGATCCGCCTGTCGGGGCTCGTGGTCGCGGGCGAACCGTTCGCCGTGCGGGTGAGCAGGCTCGGTCTCGGTATGGTCGAGGAGGCCGCAGAGGGCCTTCAACTGGGGGTGTGACGGGATGGCGGGTACGGATACGAGGGAAGCTTCGCGGCACCCCGGGGAACACGTCGGGAAGTCGCCTCCGAAGATTCCACGGGACGTGTTTATCGTCAGGAAGACGACTATGATCGCGGCATGCCTCCCTACGACCCGTCGGCCTTTCCTCCCTTCGCCGTCACCGTCGATCTGGTCGTGCTCACCGTGCGGCGTCACGCGCTCTGCACCCTGGTCGTACGGCGGGAGAGAGTCCGTTCCAGGGGCGTTGGGCCCTGCCCGGTGGCTTCGTGCGGGCGGACGAGGACCTCGGCGCCGCGGCGCGCGCGAGCTGGTCGAGGAGACCGGCCTCTGCGCGTACGACCCGGCCGCCCCGCCTCCCGTACCGAGCAACGGCGCGCACCTGGAGCAGTTGGCGACGTACGGGGCGCCCGACCGTGATCCCCGGATGCGTGTGGTGAGCGTCGCGCACCTGGCCCTCGCCCGGACCTGCCCGCCCCCAGGGCGGGCGGCGACACTAACAGTGCCCGCTGGGCCCCGTCGAGGAACTGCTCGGGGAGGACGCGGCCGCCGGCGCCGACGGCGGGGAGCGAGCACGCTCGCCTTCGACCACTCCCGGATCCTCGCCGACGGGGTGGAGCGCGCCCGCTCAAGATCGAGTACTCCTCTCTGGCCACGGCCTTCTGCCCGCCGGAGTTCACGGTCGGAGAGCTGCGGCGCGTCTACGAGGCCGTCTGGGGCGTGGCCTGGACCCGCGCAACTTCCACCGCAAGGTGACCGGCACGCCCGGCTTCCTGGTTCCGGCCGGTGGCACCACGACCCGTCAGGGTGGGCGCCCCGCCCAGCTCTTCAGGGCAGGTGGGGCCACCCTCCTCAACCCGCCCATGCTGCGTCCCGAGGTCTGAGGGGCGGGGACATCCGGCGTCACGGAGCGCCAATCCTGCACGGAAAGTCCGAAATGTAGCGTTATCTTGCTGCGGTAGCGCCGCCCTGCCGCGGAGCGGTGTCACCTACCGCGAGAGAAGCGATGCTCCAGGCAATCGGACTGACCAGCACCCCCGCGGCGATCGCCCGCCCGCCGTGAACGATCTGACCTTCGAGGCCCGGCCCGGCGCCGTGACCGCTCTCCTGGGGCCTTCGGGCTCCGGCAAGACCACCGCCCTCCGGCTCATGCTCGAACTCGAGCCGGGGCGCGGGATCACCTACTTCCGGGGCCGGCCGTTGCACCGCATCGCCCACCCTCCTCGCGAGGTCGGCGTACTCCTCGGTGACGTGCCCGGCCATCCCTCCCGCACGGTCCGGGGCCAACTCCGGATGCTCTGCGCCGCCACGGGGTCCCCGCCGTGCGGGCCGAGGAGATTGTTGCGGAGCACGGGTCTCACGGGCCTGGAGCGCCGGCCGATCGGAACCCTTCCGATCGGCGCGGACCGCCGACTCGGCCTTGCCTCGGCTCTGTTGGGCGATCCCCATACGCTCCTGCTCGACGAACCGGGCGCCGGTCTCTCCGCGTCCGAGAGCGCGTGGCTGTACGAGTTCCTGCGCTCCCACGCCTCCGAGGGCGGCACGGTTCTCTACACCACGGCCGATCCCAAGGACGCCGCCCGCAACGCCGACCGGGTCGTCACCCTCGACGGCGGCCGGCTCGTCGCAGCGCAGGAGGCGGCCGAGTTCGCCCGCACCCGGCTGCGTCCCCGGGTCGCGGTCCGCACTCCGCACGCCGCGCGTCTGGCGGCGGCCGTGACCCAGGAGGCGAGGGCCGCCCGCCGACCGGTCGAGGTGGTCACGGAGGACGGCAACCGGCTGTCCGTCTACGGCAGTGACTGCGCGTCCGTCGGCGACACGGCCTTCCGGCACGGCGTACCGGTCCACCGCCTCGCCGACGAGACGGGCGACGCCGGTACGGCCGGTACGGCGGGCATGACGGGAGTCGACGCCGTCGCGGGAGCCGGGCGGGAGTGCGGCGCTCCCGGAGGGTCCACCGCTGGACCCCGCACCGCCGTGTCCGCGTCGCGGGGCGTCGAACCGGCTCCCGTGACCGTCGCCCACGACGCCCCGGCGGAGCGGCCGGTCGCCGCCCGACGGCCGATGCGCTCGCCCCGCGCCCGCTCCGCTACGAGGTCCACCGGCTCCTGGGCGTGCCGTCCACGCCGCTCGTCATGGCGGGCGTCCTCCTCGTCTCCGTGACGCTCGCCCTGCTCCTCGGGCGGGGCGGTCGCGCCGCGCTGCCCGCCGTCCTCGCCGGCTGGCCCGCGATCTCCCCGCTGCCGCCCGCCGCCCTGGGGGCCGGGCTGCTCGGCGCCTTCTCCTTCGCGGAGGAGTACCGCTACCCGGCGCTCACCTCGGGTCGCGGAACCGTGCCCCGCAGGCCGGGTCTGCTGCTCGCGAAACTCGCCGTGGCCGCGGTCGTCGCCCTCGTGCTCGGGACGCTCGTCGTGGCGGTCGACCTGGGAGCCCTGCGGCTCTTCTACGGCGGCGAGTTGATCCCCGTCCCGGGAAAATGGCCGGTTCTCTGCGCGAATTGGGCGGGCCTGCTCGTCGGCTGCGCCTGGGCGGGGTGCTCGGTGCCGGGGTGTTCCGGGCCGCCGCGGCCGGAGTGGCGGCGGTGCTCGTCGTACCGGTCGCCTTCGTCCCGCTGTTGCAGAAGGTGCTGACGGGGCCGTCGGTGCGGTCGGCCGCCGGACTCCCGGCGCGGCTGCGCGAGTTCGCGGGTCCGCACTGGCCCCGGCCGCGGACCGCTGGCTGACCGGGGGCTTCGGGTGCTGGGGCAGCCCGCGGGAGTGGCGCTCTCCCTGACGTTGACGGGGTTGTTCTGCGCTTATGTGTTCACCGGCCTTCGCCGCAGAGCCCGTTGGTGACCGCGCACGGATCGAAAGGCTTCGAGTCGCCCTCAACTGTCAGGAGATATGGGCTTTATGTCCGATTGATCGTCAATTGTGTAAGGGGTGCCGATCACCCTTTCGTGTGCTTTTCACCAAAGACCTCAAGGGCTGTGAAGGCGGCGCCGACAAAGGATGCGTGAGTACCCTTGCGCACACCATGATGACCGCCGCCCGCTCCGTCGACTCCGGCCTCGGCACCCCGGGCGATCTCGACCGCTACCCCTATGCGGAGGCTCCCGCCGCCGGCCGGGCGGCCCCGTCCACCTGGGAGGGGTGGACACCGACCTGGGTCGCGTCGGTCGCAGAAGCGCGGGCAGCCGGGGCGCGGGCTGCACGGCCAGCTCGTCCAGCAGCTCGGCCAGATGATCGTCTCCGGTGACCTCGGAGCCGACCGGCCGCTCGTTCCCGAGGAGATCGGCCAGCGGTTCGAGGTCTCGCGCACCGTCGTGCGCGAGTCGCTCCGCGTCCTTGAGGCCAAGGGGCTCGTCAGTGCCCGCCCAATGTCGGCACCCGGGTCAGGCCCGTCAGCGACTGGAACCTCCTCGACCCCGACATCATCGAGTGGCGCGCCTTCGGTCCGCAGCGGGACGACCAGCGCCGCGAGCTGAACGAGCTGCGCTGGACGATCGAGCCCCTGGCCGCCCGCCTCGCCGCCGGGCACGGCCGCGAGGACGTGCAGCAGCGCCTCGCCGACATGGTCGAGATCATGGGCCACGCGTTCGCCCAGGGGACGGCATCACCTTCTCCCGGGCCGACACCGAGTTCCACTCCCTCCTCATCCAGCTCGCCGGGAACCGCATGCTGGAGCACCTCTCCGGCATCGTCGGCGCCGCGCTCCAGGTCTCCGGCGGCCCCGCCACCAACTGCGACCGGCCGAGCGAGGCCTGCCTCGCCCATCACGCCCGGATCGTGGACGCGCTCGCCGCCGGCGACGCGCAGGGCGCCGAGGCGGCCATGCGGCAGTTGCTCACGGTCCACCCCGAGGTGGAGCGCGTCGTCCCGGCCCCCGCGAACACTGACCCGCGGACCGTGGTTGGGAGCGAAGGGGCGCACGCGCCGCGTGCCGCCGGATCCGGGCGTCGCCCGGGGAGCCCGGCAGGGCGGCCCCGAGCGGCGTCCGGATCCCGATGGCGCGAATGTATGCTTTTAAGCTGGTATGAGTACTTCGTCGTGCATGAGGTGTGACTCGGGCCGCGAAGATTGGGCGTAACACTCCTCCGAGCCGTGCGATGACCTAAGAGGTGACGGCCGAGGAAGGAATACAGCAGCCGACGGAGGCGCTGTGCAGTTCCCCGGTCCAGCCCGCGCCGTCGGCACATCCCCGTCGACGGTCGTCGGCTCCAGCCCGATCCAGGGCGGGGCCGGAAGCCATTCCATCGTTCCGAGAGGTTGTTCGTGTCGGCCAGCACATCCCGTACGCTCCCGCCGGAGATCGCCGAGTCCGAGTCTGTGATGGCGCTCATCGAGCGGGGAAAGGCTGATGGGCAGATCGCCGGCGATGACGTGCGTCGGGCCTTCGAGGCTGACCAGATTCCGCCAACCCAGTGGAAGAATGTTCTGCGCAGCCTCAATCAGATCCTCGAGGAAGAGGGTGTGACGCTGATGGTCAGTGCAGCGGAGTCGCCGAAGCGCGCCCGCAAGAGCGTCGCAGCGAAGAGCCCGGCCAAGCGCACCGCCACCAAGACCGTCACCGCCAGGGCGACCGTGACGAAGTCCGCCGTCCCGGCCGCGGCCCCCGCCGCCGAAGGCGCCGACCCGGCCGACGAGGCCGGTTCGACCGCCAAGAAGGCGGCCGCGAAGACCGTCACCAAGAAGACGGCGGCCAAGAAGACCGTCGCCAAGAAGACGGCGGCCAAGAAGACCGCGTCCAAGAAGGACGCCGACGAGCTCATCGAGGGCGAGGAGCTCCTTGAGACGTGGCTCCCGGCAAGGGCGAGGACGAGGAGACCGAGGGCGAGACCAAGGGCTTCGTCCTGTCCGACGAGGACGAGGACGACGCTCCGGCGCAGCAGGTCGCGGTCGCCGGTGCCACCGCCGACCCGGTCAAGGACTACCTCAAGCAGATCGGCAAGGTCCCGCTGCTCAACGCCGAGCAGGAGGTCGAGCTCGCCAAGCGCATCGAGGCCGGCCTGTTCGCCGAGGACAAGCTCGCCAACTCGGACAAGCTCGCCCCGAAGCTCAAGCGCGAGCTGGAGATCATCGCCGAGGACGGCCGCCGGGCCAAGAACCACCTCCTGGAGGCCAACCTCCGTCTGGTGGTCTCCCTCGCCAAGCGCTACACCGGCCGCGGCATGCTCTTCCTGGACCTGATCCAGGAGGGCAACCTGGGTCTGATCCGCGCCGTCGAGAAGTTCGACTACACCAAGGGCTACAAGTTCTCCACGTACGCCACCTGGTGGATCCGTCAGGCGATCACCCGCGCCATGGCCGACCAGGCCCGCACCATCCGCATCCCGGTGCACATGGTCGAGGTCATCAACAAGCTCGCGCGCGTGCAGCGCCAGATGCTCCAGGACCTGGGCCGCGAGCCCACCCCGGAGGAGCTGGCCAAGGAACTCGACATGACCCCCGAGAAGGTCATCGAGGTCCAGAAGTACGGCCGCGAGCCGATCTCCCTCCACACCCCGCTGGGTGAGGACGGCGACAGCGAGTTCGGCGACCTGATCGAGGACTCCGAGGCGGTCGTCCCGGCCGACGCGGTGAGCTTCACGCTCCTCCAGGAGCAGTTGCACTCCGTCCTCGACACGCTCTCCGAGCGCGAGGCGGGCGTCGTCTCGATGCGCTTCGGCCTCACCGACGGCCAGCCGAAGACGCTGGACGAGATCGGCAAGGTCTACGGCGTGACGCGAGAGCGGATCCGTCAGATCGAGTCGAAGACGATGTCGAAGCTGCGTCACCCGTCGCGTTCGCAGGTGCTGCGCGACTACCTCGACTGACGCGACCGGCACGACCCGTCCGGGACGGTCTCGCAGATCCGTACGAGGCACGGGCGGTACCCGAAGGGCCCGGCTCCCCGAAAGGGGAGCCGGGCCCTTCGGGTGTGCGCCGGGGCTCCGGGTGCTGGACGCTGGGTGAACCGACATCACCGGAGAGTCAGGAGGCTCCATGCGTGGTTCCCTCACTCGAGCATTGACGGGTGCCCTGGGACTGATCACCGCGGCGGCGGGACACCTCGCCCTCGCCGCCCCGTGGTCGCCGACAGCGTCGTGGTGGGCGGCCGCCAGGTCGGGATCACGGACGCGCCGTGGGTGGTGGCGCTGTCCAGCCGTGACCGGTTCGGGGGTACGCGCGCGGGGCAGTTCTGCGGAGGCGTGGTCGTCGCGCCCACCAAGGTGCTCACCGCCGCCCACTGCCTGGGCCGGGAGGTGCTCGGCGGCGAGCCGTCGGAGGTGCGCGACTTCGCGGTCATCGCCGGCCGCGCCTCTGCGCGGCCAGGGCGGCCAGGAGGTCCGGGTCTCCGGCACGTGGGTCAGCCCCGACTACGACCCGGCGACCAACTCGGGCGACCTGGCGGTCCTGACGCTGGCGAGCGCGCTTCCGGAGCCGTACGTGATCGGCGTCGCCCGCGCGGGAGACACCGCGTACGCGCCCGGTACGGCGGCGGACGTCTACGGCTGGGGTGACACGACCGGCAGAGGAGCTACGCCTCCGCGCTGCGGACGGCGCGCGTCCAGGTGCTGCCGGACACGGCGTGCGAGCGGGCGTATCCGGGCGGCTCGGGCGTCCGGTACCGGGGCGACACGATGGTGTGCGCGGGCGATCCGCGGGGCGGCAGGGACGCGTGCCAGGGGACAGCGGAGGTCCGCTGGTGGCCGAGGACGTCTCATCGGCCTGGTGTCCTGGGGGAGCGGCTGCGGGGAGGCGGAGAACCCGGGCGTCTACACACGGGTTTCCGCAGTGCTCCCGGAGCGCTTCTGAGGCTCGCTCGGGGAGAGGGGTGGGAGCCGGACCCGTAGAGGTGCCGGGACGGACCCCGGAGAGGCCTCGGGCGCGCTCCGGAGGACCTCTCCGGAGCGAGGCCGGAAAGCTCCTCCGGGAGCGCCCCGGATACGAGAACGGGCGGCCACTCCCCGCAGCGCGGGGTGACCGCCGTCGTCCGGTCAGCGACCGGCCCTGGGCTCGTCGTGGATGCGGGGCGTCAGTGCTCGTCGCCCACCGTGCGGGCCGGCACGTCCGTCAGCCGGTCCGTCTCATCCTGTATCTCAACGGCGATCTTCTTGAGTTCCGGCTCGAACTTACGTCCGTGGTGGGCGCAGAAGAGCAAGTCACCTCCGCTGGTCAGGACGACACGCAGGTAAGCCTGGGCGCCGCAGCGGTCGCAGCGGTCAGCGGCCGTCAGGGGGCTCGCGGGGGTCAGAACAGTAGTCACGTCGCCTCTTCTCTAGCTCGACGAGCTGTCGTACCAGGGTCAACATCCAACCAGGCCGAAAACGTTCCCGCTCGTGGCTTTTCCTTGAAACTTCTTCCCAAGGTGGCTGTCTGCTGCCGGTTGGCGGCGAATGAGCCGTATTGCGTCGCTCTACGGATTTCGCATTGCTTGTCTCGGTCAGGCCCTCCCGGCGTGGTTGCCGGTTGTTCATGAGGACGTGCCCGGAGCCTAAATGGTTCATGCCTGGAAGGGAACGTGATGTTCACGTCACCCGATCGAGGGATCGAACATGCATGCGACTCTGGACTAGCATGAGGAATCGGGGAGGGTGGCGTGACAACGGCTCTACCAGGCATCGGTACCCTCTGAAGCCGGTGACCGACGCCGGGCCTTACCCACTGGGCCAGATTTCAAATTCAGCGAGGAGCGAACCGCGTGACCGCCGAAACGTCCGTGCCGTCCAGTGCGCTGCTGACCGCAGACCGTGACGGTTCCAACTACACCGCGCGGCACCTGCTCGTACTCGAAGGGCTCGAAGCGGTCCGCAAGCGCCCCGGCATGTACATCGGGTCGACCGACAGCCGCGGCCTGATGCACTGCATCTGGGAGATCATCGACAACTCGGTCGACGAGGCCCTCGGGGGCTACTGCGACCACATCGAGGTCGTCCTCCACGAGGACGGCTCCGTCGAGTCCGGGACAACGGCCGGGGCATCCCGGTCGACGTCGAGCCGAAGACCGGGCTCTCGGGCGTCGAGGTCGTCATGACCAAGCTGCACGCCGGCGGAAAGTTCGGCGGCGGCTCGTACGCGGCCTCCGGCGGTCTGCACGGCGTCGGCGCCTCCGTGGTCAACGCCCTGTCGGCCCGCCTCGACGTCGAGGTCGACCGGAACAGCGCGGTCCACTCGATCAGCTTCCGCCGCGGCGTCCCCGGGGTCTTCACGGAACAGGGCCCCGACAGCCCCTTCGACCCGGCCAACGGCCTCCGCAAGGGCAAGCGGATCCCCAAGACCCGCACCGGCACCCGCATCCGCTACTGGGCGGACCGGCAGATCTTCCTCAAGGACGCCAAGCTCTCCTGGAGACGCTCCACCAGCGTGCCCGGCAGACCGCCTTCCTCGTGCCCGGCCTCACCATCGTCGTCCGCGACGAGCGGGACCTGGCCGGGGTCGGCAAGAGCGAGAGACCTTCCGCTTCGACGGGGGCATCAGCGAGTTCTGCGAGTACCTCGCGCAGGACAAGGCCGTCTGCGACATCCAGCGCCTCACCGGGCAGGGCACCTTCAAGGAGACCGTCCCGGTCCTCGACGAGCGCGGCCACATGACCCCGACCGAGGTCACCCGTGAGCTCGCCGTGGACATCGCCCTGCGCTGGGGCACCGGCTACGACAGCACGGTCAAGTCCTTCGTCAACATCATCGCCACGCCCAAGGGCGGCACCCACGTCTCCGGCTTCGAGCAGGCCGTCACGAAGACGGTGAACGAGGTGCTGCGCTCGGCCAAGATGCTGCGCGTCGCCGAGGACGACATCGTCAAGGACGACGCCCTGGAAGGGCTCACGGCCGTCGTGACCGTGCGCCTCGCGGAGCCGCAGTTCGAGGGCCAGACCAAGGAGGTCCTCGGCACCTCCGCCGCCCGTCGCATCGTGGCGAACGTGGTGGCGAAGGAACTCAAGGCCTTCCTCACCTCCACCAAGCGGGACGCCAAGGCGCAGGCCCGTGCCGTCCTGGAGAAGGCCGTCGCCGCGGCACGGACCCGGATCGCGGCCCGTCAGCACAAGGAGGCGCAGCGCAGGAAGACCGCGCTCGAGACCTCCTCCCTGCCGGCCAAGCTCGCCGACTGCCGCAGCGACGACGTGGAGCGCAGCGAGCTCTTCATCGTCGAGGGCGACTCGGCCCTCGGCACGGCCAAGCTCGCCCGCAACAGCGAGTTCCAGGCCCTGCTGCCGATCCGCGGCAAGATCCTCAACGTCCAGAAGTCGTCCGTCGCGGACATGCTCAAGAACGCCGAGTGCGGCGCGATCATCCAGGTCATAGGAGCGGGCTCGGGCCGCACCTTCGACATCGACGCCGCCCGCTACGGCAAGGTCATCATGATGACCGACGCCGACGTCGACGGCTCCCACATCCGTACGCTGCTGCTCACGCTCTTCCAGCGCTACATGCGGCCCATGGTCGAGGCGGGGCGGGTCTTCGCGGCCGTTCCCCGCTGCACCGCATCGAGCTCGTCCAGCCGAAGCGCGGCCAGGACAAGTACGTCTACACGTACTCGGACAACGAGCTGCGGCAGACCCTCCTCGAGTTCCAGCGCAAGGGCGTCCGCTACAAGGACTCCATCCAGCGCTACAAGGGTCTGGGCGAGATGGACGCCGACCAGCTCGCGGAGACCACGATGGACCCGCGCCACCGCACCCTGCGCCGGATCAACATCGGCGACCTGGAGGCGTCGGAGCAGGTCTTCGACCTCCTCATGGGCAACGACGTCGCGCCCCGCAAGAGTTCATCACCAGCTCGGCGGCGACCCTCGACCGCTCGCGCATCGACGCCTGACGGCCTCCGTCCGTGGGTGGGGCCGCGCGCTCCGCTCACGGCCACGGGCCGTGCGGTACGCATATCAGCACGGTTTTGTCAGGCAGCCCGGGAAAGAGTCACCTGATGAGGGTGAAGTGAGGGAGGAGAAGAGTCCGGGAAGTTCCTGCTCTGTCCATCCTTGTGCACACGCGGCCGAAACGGTTCGCTGACAAGGAGAGTTGGACCGGTGGAGCGGGTGGAGAAGCAGGAGGGGCGCGGCGCTTCGGCGGTGCCGATCGACGACCCCTGGGACGACGTGCCGGCCCCGGGCCGGGACGGACGGGCGCAACCCGGAGTGGCCGCCGGGACGACCGGCGGCGGCCGTACAGGCACGGTGCCGCGACAGCGGGTCCCCAGCGCGGCGGAGATCTATCTGGAGGTCCAGCGGAGCCCCGCCTTCCAGGAAGTGCGCGGCCGCTACCGCCGGTTCGTCTTCCCGGCCACCTTCGCCTTCCTGGTCTGGTACCTCGCCTACGTCGTGGCGGCGACCGCCGCGCCGGGGCTGATGGCCCGGCCGGTCGCCGGAGCGGTGAACGTGGCGATGGTCGCGGGCCTCGGCCAGTTCCTCACCACCTTCCTGCTGACCTGGGCGTACGCGCGCCACGCGCGGCTGCGCAGGGACCGGGCGGCGCTGGAACTGCGCTGGGACACGCAGGAGATGACCCGAGGGGCGGTGCAGCGGTGACCGGAAACCACCAGACTCTGGCGCTCGTGCTGTTCAGCGTCTTCGTGGCCGTGACCCTGGGCATCACCACCTGGGTGAGCCGCAGCCGGCACGGTTCGGCGGAGAGTTCTACGCCGGCGGGCGCCTCTTCTCGCCCATGGAGAACGGCTTCGCCATCGCCGGCGACTACATGTCGGCGGCGTCCTTCCTCGGCATCTCCGGCCTGATCGCCCTCTACGGCTACGACGGCATGCTGTACTCCGTCGGCTTCCTCGTCGCCTGGCTCGTCGTCCTCCTCCTCGTCGCCGAACTGGTCCGCAACTGCGGGCGGTTCACGCTGGCCGACGTCGTCGCCGCGCGGATGTCCGAGCGCCCCGTGCGGATCGCCGCCGGAACGTCCTCGGTGGCCGTCTCCGTGCTGTACCTGGTGGCACAGATGGTGGGGGCCGGAAGCCTGGTCGCCCTCCTCCTCGGCGGCACCGGTGAGGCGGCCCGTTCCTGGACGGTGATCGGAGTGGGCGCGCTGATGGTGATCTACGTGTCGCTCGGCGGCATGCGGGCCACCACCTGGATCCAGATCGTCAAGGCGGTCCTGCTCATGGCGGGCACGATCGCGCTCACCGTCCTCGTCCTGCTCCGCTTCCACGGCGACGTGAACAGCCTGCTCTCCACTGCGGCCGAGCGCAGCGGTCACGGCCTCGACTTCCTCGCCCCCGGGCTCCGCTACGGCGGGGACTGGACGGCCCGCCTCGACTTCATCAGCCTCGGCCTCGCCCTGGTCCTGGGCACCGCCGGCCTGCCGCACATCCTGTCGCGCTTCTACACCGTGCCGACCGCCCGGGCCGCCCGCCGCTCCGTCGTCTGGTCCATCGGGCTCATCGGCAGCTTCTACCTGATGACGATCGTGCTCGGCTTCGGCGCGGCCGCCCTGATCGGCCCCGCCGAGGTCCGGGCGTCCAACGCGGCCGGGAACACCGCCGTACCGCTGCTCGCGCTCGACCTCGGGGGCGGCGCGGGCTCCACCAGTGGCACGGTGCTCTTCGCGGTCGTCGCCGCCGTCGCCTTCGCGACCATCCTCGCCGTCGTCGCGGGGATCACCCTCGCCTCCTCGGCCTCCGTCGCCCACGACCTGTACGCCTCGCTGCGCCGCAAGCACGCGAAGCAGTACAGCGAGGTGGCCGTGGCCCGGGTCGCCGCGGTGGTGATCGGCGCCGCCGCCATCGGCCTCGGGCTGCTCGCCAGCGACCTCAACGTGGCCTTCCTCGTCGGCCTGGCCTTCGCCGTCGCGGCCTCCGCCAACCTGCCGGTGCTGCTCTACTCGCTGTTCTGGCGGAAGTTCACGACCAGGGGCGCGGTCTGGGCGGTGTACGGCGGGCTCGTCCCGGCCGTTCTGCTCGTCCTGGTCTCGCCGGTCGTCTCCGGCAGTCCGGAGTCGCTGTTCCCCGGCCTCGACTTCCATCTCTTCCCGCTGCAGAACCCGGGATTGGTCTCCATCCCGCTCGGCTTCCTCGCCGGGTGGGCCGGCACGGTCACCTCGACCGAGCCGCCCGACGCGGCACGGCACGCGGAGACCGAGGTCCGGGCGCTGACCGGCGCGGGAGCGGTCTGATCCGTGCGGGTACGAGTGCCCGTAGGAGCGGGAGCACGGACCGGACCGGCTCGCGTCAGGCGGTGGGCGGCGAGCTCGCCCAGGCGTACCGGTGCTCGGGGCGCCCCGTCTCGCCGTACCGGGCGAGAGGCGCACCCGGCCGGTCCGTTCCAGGAGCTTGAGGTAGCGCTGGGCGGTCTGGCGGCTGACGCCGGACCGCTCGGCGATCTCCTGCGCGGACAGCGGCCCGTCGGCGGCGAGCAGCACCTGCCGGACCAGTTCGGCCGTGGTGGGGAGTGCCCTTCGGCAGATCGGGGGCGACGGAGCCCGCCGCCAGGACCCCGAAGATCCGGTCCACCTCCGCCTGCTCGGCCTCGCCCCCGCCCTCCAGGGTGCGGCGGAGCGTCGCGTACGCCTCCAGCTTGCCGCGCAGACCGGCGAAGTTGAACGGCTTGACCAGGTACTGGAGGGCGCCGTGCCGCATCGCCGCCTGCACGGTGGCCACGTCCCGGGCCGCCGTCACCATGATCACGTCGCACTGGTGGCCCCGCGCGCGAGCTTCCGTACCGCCGCGAGGCCGTTCTCGTCCGGCAGGTAGTGGTCCAGGAGGATCAGGTCCACCGGCCGCTCGTCCAGGACGGCGAGCGCCCCGGCGGTCGAATGGGCGGTCGCGACGACCCGGAAGCCGGGCACCTTGGCGACGTAGGCGGCGTTGATCCGTGCCACCCGCACGTCGTCGTCCACCACGAGCACGTCGATGGGCACGCCGGTCATCGCGCCTCCTCGGCGGGCTCCGGAGCGGTCGGCTCCGGTGCGGTCGGCCCCAGGACGATCGACTCCGGTCCGGTCGGTTCCGGAGCGGTCGGTTCCGGGACGGAGGGGAGGCCGTCCGGAGCGTCGCTCAGGGCGTCGGGGAGGACGACCGTGAACTCGGCCCCGCCTTCGGGGCCTCCGGCCACGGTCGCCGAGCCGCCCCGGCGCTCGGCGAGCCGGCGCACCAGGGCGAGCCCGAGCCCCCGCTTCCCGTGCGACGGGAGGGCCTTCGTCGTCCAGCCCTCGGTGAAGATCAGCTCGCGCCGCTCCTCCGGCACCCCGGGCCGCTGTCCGAGACCCGCAGCACGACCGTACGGCCCGCGCAGTCGAAGGAGACGCCGGCACGGGCGTCCGGGGTGCCGGAGGCCGCGTCCAGGGCGTTGTCGACCAGGTTGCCGACGACGGTGACCAGTTCGCGCGGGTCGACCAGTCGGTCCGGAAGCAGCGAGTCCGGTGCGAGCCGCAGCGAGACGCCGCGCTCGGCGGCGACGGCGGCCTTGCCGACGAGCAGCGCGGCCAGGAGCGGATCGTGGACCTTCTCCGTGACCTGCTCGGCGGTGGTCCGGTGCACCCCGACCACCTCGGTGACGAACTCCACCGCCTCCTCGTGCATCTCCAGCTCCAGGAGGCCGAGGAGGGTGTGCATCCGGTTGGCGTGCTCGTGGTCCTGGGCGCGCAGGGCGTCGATGAGGCCCCGGGTGGCGTCCAGCTCGCGTCCGAGGTGCTCCAGCTCGGTGCGGTCGCGGAGGGTCGCCACCGCGCCCCCGTCGTCCGTGGGCATCCGGTTCGCGATCAGCACCCGGTGCCCCGGACCGTGACCAGGTCCTCGCCGGTGACCCGGCCCGCCAGGACGTCGGCGGTGCGGCCCCGGCCGAGGACCTCGTCGAGCGGTCGGCCCGCCGCCTCGGGGCCGAGGCCGAGGAGCCGCTGCGCCTCGTCGTTCATGAGCCGTACGGAACCGTTGCGGTCCAGGGCCACCACGCCCTCCCGGATGCCGTGCAGCATGGCCTCGCGCTCGGCGAGGAGCGCGGAGATGTCGGAGAAGGCCAGGTCGTGGGTCTGCCGCTGGAGCCGCCGGGACCGGCCAGCGGTCCGCGCCGAGGGCCACCACGCCCTCCCGGATGCCGTGCAGCATGGCCTCGCGCTCGGCGAGGAGCGCGGAGATGCGGGAGAAGGCCAGGGGGTCTCGCGCCGCCGGGAGATCAGGTACGCCCAGGGCCCCGCGGACGCTGTCGTACTCGATGCCGACGGAGACCGCGCCCCGACGGTCCGCCCGTCCGCGTCCGCGCAGCAGCGGCACCTTGCCGCGCGCCGACCGGCCGAGCGTGCCGCTGTCGATCTCCATGACCTCCCGGCCGGCCAGGGCCTCGCTCGGGTCGGTGGAGACGAGCCTGCCGATCTGCGCGGGGTCGGGGTGCGACCAGCGCACCCCGCGCGTGTCCATGACGACCACGTACTCGGCGCCCGTGGAGCTCCGGACCCGCTCCGCCTCCGCCTGCACCGGGCCCCGTACGGACGGCGGACCGCCGGTCAGGTCGGCGGCGAGCCGGGGCGACGCGGTGGTCCCGGCGATGGCCAGGGCCCGCCGCATGGCCTGGTCGTCGAGCTGCGCGCTCAGCGGGGCCAGGAACAGACCGGTGGCGAGGACGGTCACCCCGGTCGCGACGGCCAACTGCATCAGCAGGACCTGCGAGAACACCCGACGGGGCCATCCGAACCGCCGACGGCGCGTGAGGGGCGCGGGATCCGGTCCGTACGGGGTTCATGCCCGAAAAGGTACGGGGACACGCCCCGGCACCGGAAATGGGCGTGGACGGGAGCGGAGGCGGGAGGGCGTGCGGTGCCGGAGCGGGGTAGGGCCCAAGGAACCGAAGCCCGTCCCGGGGCATCCGCTCCCGACACCCGACACCCGACACCCGACACCCGACACCCGACCCGCCCGCGCCCGCTCCGTACCGGAAGCCCGTCATGGGCCCGCGGCCCGCCTATCCTGGGCCTTTCCGCGGAGCTGCACGTCGCGGGGACCACGACCGAGCACGACCGGAGGCACGTTCCTTGACCACGCAGCAGATCCCCGTCGTCGTCCTGGCAGGGTTCCTCGGGGCCGGGAAGACCACGCTCCTCAACCATCTGCTGCGCAGCGCGCGGGGCACCCGCATCGGGGTCATGGTCAACGACTTCGGCGACATCGGCATCGACGCGATGACCGTCGCCGGCCAGGTCGGCTCCACCGTCTCCCTCGGCAACGGCTGTCTGTGCTGCGCCGTCGACGCCAGTGAGCTCGACGAGTACCTGGAGGTCCTGACCCGGCCCGAGTCCCGGCTCGACGTGATCGTGATCGAGGCGAGCGGACTCGCGGAGCCGCAGGAACTGGTCCGCATGGTGCTCGCCAGCGAGAACGAGCGGATCGTGTACGGAGGGCTCGTCGAGGTCGTCGACGCGGCCGAGTTCGGGGCCACCCGGCAGCGGCACCCCGGGACCGACCGGCACCTGGCCGTCGCCGACCTCGTGGTCGTCAACAAGGCCGACCGGGTCTCCGCCGACGAGCTGCGGAGCGTACGGGAGACGGTGGCGGGCCTCGCCGGACGCGCCGCCGTGATCGAGGCCTCCACGGCCGCGTCGACCCGGAACTGCTCTTCGACCGGGTCGTGCCGGACGGCGAGATCGAGGCCAGATGTCCATCGAGGACGTCCTGTACGGCTCCGACGACGACGCCGACCACGCGCACGCGTCCTACGAGACCGTCTCGCTGACGGCCTCGACGCCGCTCCACCCGCGCCGTCTGATGGCGTTCCTCGACTCCCGCCCCGAGGGGCTCTACCGGATCAAGGGCTTCGTCGACCTCGGCGCCGCCGACCCGGCCAACCGCTACACCGTGCACGCCGTCGGACGCTTCCTGCGCTTCTACCCGGAGCCCTGGCCCGCCGGGGAGAGCGCCTCACCAACTCGTCCTGATCGGCTCCGGCGTCGACGCGGCCGGTCTGCGCAAGGAGCTCGCCGCCTGCGAGCTGAGCGGCCCGCGGGACGCCCCGACGAGGCCGGCATGTGGGGCGTCCTGCGGTACGTGCAGCAGACGGAGGAGGAGCCGGAGGAGACCCTCTTCTAGGGGCCCGGGGCCCCTCCGGCCCGGGTGCTAGCTGGCCGGGCCCGCCAGGACCTCCACCGGCTTCGGCAGGGGCGTGCCCGACCCGTCGCGGCGGGGTCGATCTCCGGGAGCTCGACCGGGGTGCCGTTCTTCTGCGCCGCGCGGGCCGGGGAGGCGCCCGCCCAGGCCAGGATCAGGACGTCCTCGCCCTTCAGGAAGCGCTGGCAGCGGACGCCGCCGGTGGCGCGGCCCTTGCGCGGGTACTGGTCGAAGGGCGTCAGCTTCGCCGACGTACTGCCGGCGGGGTCCAGGGTGCCCGTGGAGCCCGCGACCGTGAACCACCGCCTCCGCCGCCGGGTCCACCGCCGTGAACGAGAGGACCTCGGCGCCCGCCGCCAACTTCACGCCCGCCATGCCGCCCGCGGGCCGGCCCTGGGGCCGCACCTGGGACGCCGGATAGCGCAGCAACTGGGCGTCGGAGGTGATGAAGACCAGGTCCTCCTCGCCCGTCCGCAGCTCGGTCGCGCCGACGATCCGGTCGCCGTCCTTGAGGGTGATGACCTCCAGCTCGTCCTTGTTCGCCGGATAGTCCGGCACCACCCGCTTCACCACGCCCTGGAGCGTGCCGAGGGCGAGCCCCTGCGAGGCCTCCTCGAGGGTCGTCAGGCAGACCACCGTCTCGTCCGCCTCCAGGGAGAGGAACTCCGACAGCGGCGCGCCGCCCGCCAGGTTCGGGACGGACGCGGTGTCCGGCAACTGCGGCAGGTCGATCACCGCGATCCGCAGCAGCCGGCCGGCCGAGGTCACCGCGCCGACGTCACCGCGCTGGGTGGCGGCCACCACCGACACGATCACGTCGTGCTTGACCCGCTTCGCGTCCGGGTCGGTGGGCGGCAGCTCCTCCGTCGCCGTACGCGCCAGCAGGCCGGTCGAGGACAGCAGGACCCGGCACGGGTCGTCCGCGACCTGGAGGGACGTGGCCGCGACGGGCGTGCCGGCCGATTCGAGCAGGACGGTCCGGCGGTCCGTGGCGAACTTCTTGGCGACCGAGGCCAGCTCCGCCGAGACCAGCTTGCGCAGCTCCGCGTCGGACTCCAGGATCCCGGTCAGCTCGTCGATCTCGCCGTTGAGGCGGTCGCGCTCGCCCTCCAGCTCGATCCGGTCGAACCTGGTGAGGCGGCGCAGCGGGGTGTCCAGGATGTACTGCGTCTGGATCTCGCTCAGGGAGAAGCGCTCCATCAGGCGCTCCTTGGCCTGTGCGGAGTTGTCGCTCTCCCGGATGAGGCGGATGACCTCGTCGATGTCGAGCAGCGCCACGAGCAGGCCCTCGACCAGATGGAGCCGGTCGCGCTTCTTGGTGCGGCGGAACTCGGAGCGGCGGCGGACCACGTCGAAGCGGTGGTCCAGGTAGACCTCCAGGAGCTCCTTGAGGCCGAGGGTGAGCGGCTGGCCGTCGACGAGCGCCACGTTGTTGATGCCGAAGGACTCCTCCATCGGCGTCAGCTTGTAGAGCTGCTCCAGGACGGCCTCGGGCACGAAGCCGTTCTTGATCTCGATGACCAGGCGCAGACCGTGGCTGCGGTCGGTGAGGTCCTTGACGTCCGCGATGCCCTGGAGCTTCTTGGAGCCGACCAGGTCCTTGATCTTGGAGATGACCTTCTCCGGGCCGACCGTGAACGGCAGCTCGGTCACGACAATGCCCTTGCGGCGCGCCGTCACGGTCTCCACGGTCGCGGTGGCACGGATCTTGAAGGAGCCGCGCCCCGACGCGTACGCGTCCTTGATGCCGGAGAGGCCGACGATGCGGCCGCCGGTCGGCAGGTCCGGGCCGGGCACGAAGCGCATCAGCGTCTCGAGGTCGGCGTTCGGGTGCCGGATCAGGTGGCGGGCGGCCGCGACGACCTCGCCGAGGTTGTGCGGGGGCATGTTGGTCGCCATGCCGACCGCGATGCCGGACGCGCCGTTGACCAGCAGGTTCGGGTAGGCGGCGGGCAGCGCCACCGGCTCCTGCTCCTGGCCGTCGTAGTTCGGCGCGAAGTCGACCGTGTCCTCTTCGATGGACTCGGTCATGAGCAGCGCGGCCGGGGCCATCCGCGACTCGGTGTACCGCATGGCGGCCGGCGGGTCGTCGTTGCCGAGGAACCGAAGTTGCCGTGGCCGTCGACGAGGGGAGGCGCATGGAGAAGGGCTGTGCCATGCGGACCATCGCGTCGTAGATCGACGCGTCGCCGTGCGGGTGCAGCTTGCCCATCACCTCGCCGACGACCCGGGCGCACTTCACGAAGCCGCGGTCGGGACGCAGCCCCATCTCGTTCATCTGGTAGACGATGCGGCGCTGGACGGGCTTCATCCCGTCGCGGGCGTCCGGGAGCGCGCGCGAGTAGATCACCGAGTACGCGTACTCGAGGAAGAGCCCTGCATCTCGTCGACGACGTCGATGTCGAGGATCCTCTCCTCGTACGCGTCGTCCGGCGGCGGTGTCTTCGTGCTGCGGCGGGCCATCGCGGCTGCGGCTCCTTCACCAACAAGGTTGATCTGACGCGGACCATTGTGGACCGTGCCACCGACAACGCCGACCGCGACCCGGAAGAGGACATCTCGAAGGGGCGGGAACTTCGCCAGGTGTCGGCGCGCTTGCATACAGTGGCAGGACTTTTCACATCGCCATCGAAGGGACGTACATGCCCATGGGTCACACGGCCACGGCCGAGGCCGGCTCCGGCGGCCTGACAGCGACCGAGCACTCGGTTGGCGAACGGCCTGCGCGTGGTGCTCTCCGAGGACCACCTGACCCCGGTCGCCGCGGTCTGCCTCTGGTACGACGTCGGCTCGCGCCACGAGGTCGCGGGCCGCACGGGGCTCGCCCACCTCTTCGAGCACCTGATGTTCCAGGGCTCGAAGCAGGTCCACGGCAACGGCCACTTCGAGCTGGTGCAGGGCGCGGGCGGCTCGCTGAACGGCACGACGAGCTTCGAGCGCACCAACTACTTCGAGACCATGCCCACCCACCAGCTCGAGCTCGCGCTCTGGCTGGAGGCGGACCGCATGGGCTCGCTGCTCGCCGCCCTGGACGACGAGTCCATGGAGAACCAGCGGGACGTCGTCAAGAACGAGCGCCGCCAGCGCTACGACAACGTGCCCTACGGCACGGCCTTCGAGAAGCTGACCGCGCTCGCCTACCCGGAGGGCCACCCCTACCACCACACGCCCATCGGCTCCATGGCCGACCTGGACGCGGCCACCCTGGAGGACGCGCGGGACTTCTTCCGCACGTACTACGCCCCGAACAACGCGGTGCTCTCCGTCGTCGGCGACATCGACCCGGCGCGGACCCTCGCCTGGATCGAGAAGTACTTCGGCTCCATCCCGTCCCACGACGGCAAGCCGGCCCGCGCGACGGCTCGCTGCCCGACGTCATCGGCGAGCAGCTCCGCGAGGTCGTCGAGGAGGAGGTCCCGGCGCGCGCCCTGATGGCCGCCTACCGGCTGCCGCACGACGGCACGCGCGCGTGCGACGCCGCCGACCTGGCCCTGACGGTCCTGGGCGGCGGGGAGTCCTCCGGCTGCACAACCGCCTGGTCCGCCGGGACCGCACGGCCGTCGCCGCCGGTTTCGGGCTGCTGCGGCTTGCCGGGGCGCCCTCGCTCGGCTGGCTGGACGTCAAGACGTCCGGCGGCGTCGAGGTCCCGGAGATCGAGGCGGCCGTCGACGAGGAGCTCGCCCGGTTCGCCGCCGAGGGCCCCACTCCGGAGGAGATGGAGCGCGCGCAGGCCCAGTTGGAGCGCGAGTGGCTGGACCGGCTCGGCACCGTCGCGGGCCGCGCCGACGAACTGTGCCGGTTCGCCGTGCTGTTCGGCGACCCGCAGCTCGCCCTCACCGCCGTCGACCGCGTCCTCGACATCACCGCCGAGGAGGTGCGGGAGGCCGCCGCGGCCCGGCTGCGCCCGGACAACCGCGCGGTCCTGGTCTACGAGCCGGTGGCCACCGAACAGAGCGACAGCGACGAGGAAGAGGAGCGGACCAGTGACCGACGCTGCCGCGTCTTTGACGAGCATGGACTTCCACCCGCAGCCGGCGCCGGGCACCGCCCGCCCCTGGGCCTTCCCGGCCCCGGACCGCGGCACCCTGGAGAACGGCCTGACCGTCCTCACCAGCCACCGCCCCGGCCAGCAGGTCGTCGCCGTGGAGCTCTTCCTGCCGGCCCCGCTGGACGCCGAGCCCGCCGGCCTCGACGGCGTGGCCACCATCATGGCCCGCGCGCTCTCCGAGGGCACCGACCAGCACGGCGCCGAGGAGTTCGCGGCCGAGCTGGAGCGCTGCGGCGCCACCCTCGACGCGCACGCCGACCACCCGGGCGTACGGGTCTCCCTGGAGGTCCCGGTCTCCCGGCTGCCCAAGGCGCTCGGGCTGCTCGCCGAGGCCCTGATCGCCCCGGCGTTCCTGGACACCGAGGTCGAGCGCCTGGTGCGCAACCGCCTCGACGAGATCCCGCACGAGACGGCCAACCCGGCCCGGCGCGCCGCCAAGCAGCTCTCCAAGGAGCTGTTCCCGGCCGACTCCCGGATGTCCCGGCCGCGCCAGGGCACCGAGGAGACCGTCGCGGCGATCGACGCCGCCGCGGTCCGCGCCTTCTACGAGGCACACGTGCGGCCCGCCACGGCCACCGCCGTGGTCGTCGGCGACCTGACCGGCGTCGACCTGGAGAAGGTCCTCGCGGAGACGCTGGGCGCCTGGACCGGCGAGCCCGGCGAGGCGCTGCCGATGTCGCCCATCACCGCCGACGACACCGGCCGGGTCGTCGTCGTGGACCGCCCGGCGCCGTCCAGACCCAGCTCCTCATCGGCCGGATCGGTCCCGACCGGCACGCCCGCGTCTGGCCGGCCCAGGTCCTTGGCACGTACTGCCTCGGCGGGACCCTGACCTCGCGTCTGGACCGGGTCCTGCGCGAGGAGAAGAGCTACACGTACGGCGTGCGGGCCTTCGGGCAGGTGCTCCGCTCGGACGCCGAGGGGAACGGCGCCGCGATGCTCGCCATCAGCGGCTCCGTCGACACCCCAACACGGGCCCGGCCCTGGACGACCTGTGGAAGGTGCTGCGCACCCTGGCCGCCGAGGGGCTCACGGACGCCGAGCGGGAGACGGCCGTGCAGAACCTGGTGGGGGTGGCGCCGCTCAAGTACGAGACGGCCGCCTCCGTCGCCGGGACGCTCGCCGACCAGGTGGAGCAGCACCTCCCGGACGACTTCCAGGCCCAGTTGTACGCGCGCCTGGCCGAGACCGGCACCGTCGAGGCGACCGCGGCCGTGGTCAGCGCCTTCCCGGTGGACCGGCTCGTCACGGTCCTGGTGGGCGACGCGGCGCAGATCGCGGAGCCGGTGCGGGCGCTCGGCATCGGTGAAGTGACCGTCGTCACCGGCTGATTGGGCCCTGCCCGGCCGGAACCACGGAGGACCCCGACGTGACGGATCGTCGGGGTCCTCCGCCCGTTCGCACGAGAGCCGCGCGAGGAGTCGTGCGAGAGCCGCGCGAGAAGCCGTACGCGAGCCGGGCGGGAAGCGGCCCTGTGAATTGTCCGTATTGGTAATAAGAGTGATCATCTGCCCTGTGGCATGCCTTACAAAAGGTCACGTTCGGTTGGTGATCGACTGGCGGTCCGCATAGCGTCGGTCCGGCTGTTCGCCAGATGCACCCGCCGCACCCGCGGCACCGGACAGTCATCGCCGAGTCCCCGTCAGGCGCGAGCCTGGGGAGCCGGGGACCCACACGCAGTCCCTGGGGTGAATCGGACGCCTTCGCCTCGCGCGGAGGGGCCCGTAGGAGACCTTCCTGCTCCGAACCCGTCAGCTAACCCGGTAGGCGAGAAGGAAGGAAAGGAACAACGTCTTCATGGCGTTCACCCGTGCCACCGGGAAGCATCGTGGTTCGAGCCGGATGGCGCGCCGCGGCGCAGGCATCGCGGGCGTGGCGACGCTCGCCACCACCGGCGTCATCGGAACCCTGGCCTCCCCGGCGCTCGCCGCCGACACGGACAACCGCTCCCCGAGGACACCGGTTTCACCAAGGTGATCACCGAGGACTCTCTCGTCGACCGGCTCAACGCCCAGGCCGACGCCCAGGACCGGGAGGCCTTCGAGGCCGCCGCCCTGCAGAAGGCCCGGGCCGAGGCGAAGCGCAAGGCCGAGGCCCGCGCCAAGGAGATCCGCGAGGAGCGGGCCCGCGCCGCCCGCGAGGCCGAGCGCCGCCGTCTGAACTCCTTCCAGCTCCCCGTCTCCGGCTCCTACGTGTCCACCGGCTACCAGACCGGCGGCTCGCTCTGGTCCTCCGGCAGCCACTCCGGCGTCGACTTCCACGCCGCCTACGGCAGCCGGGTCGTCTCCGTCGGCTCCGGCACCGTCGTCGAGGCCGGCTGGGGCGGCGCGTACGGCAACAACATCGTCATCCGGATGCACGACGGCACGTACACCCAGTACGGTCACCTCTCCTCCATCGGGGTGTACGTCGGCCAGACCGTCGAGCCGGGCCAGCAGATCGGCATCTCGGGCTCGACCGGGAACTCGACCGGGCCGCACCTCCACTTCGAGGCGCGCACGAGCGCCGAGTACGGCTCCGACATCGACCCGGTCGCCTACCTCCGCGCCCGCGGCATCACCGTCTGACCCGCGCCGCCGCCCCCGGCCGCCGGGGTCCCGCGTCGCGAAAGCCCCGGCTCGTGCTGAGCCGGGGCTTTCGTCGTGTTCCCGTCGGCCAAAAGGTGGCCATGGATTCCATGGGGGCATCGGAAATTCCGGCATGCTGCAATAGAGTCGCGGATCAGGCGCAGAACAGGCGCCGCTCGAATTGACTCGCGCGACCAAGGCGGAGGTCGGACATGCGCATTCCCGCGCATTCGGTATGCACGGCGATCCGGGACGACATCGTCACCGGGGTCTTCGAGCGGGGCAGCCGGCTGACCGAGGAGCAGCTCGCCCGCCGGTACGGGGTCTCCCGCGTCCCGGTCCGCGAGGCGCTGCGCACCCTGGAGTCCGAGGGCTTCGTCCTCACCCGCCGCCACGCGGGCGCGCACGTCGCCGAGCCCACCGAGCAGGAGGCGGCCGACCTGCTCGACATGCGGGCGCTGCTCGAACCGCTGGGGGCCGCGCGGGCCGCCCAGCGGCGCACCGACGCCCACCTCAAGGTGCTGCGCGGCCTGGTCAGGCTGGGGCAGGAGCGGGCCAGACGCGGCCAGGGCGAGGACCTGCGCTCCCTCGGCGGCTGGTTCCACGAGACGCTCGCGCAGGCCTCCGGCAGCCCGCCGCTGACGGCGCTGCTCACCCAACTGCGGCACAAGATCGCCTGGATGTACGCCGTCGAGCAGCCCGAGCGGCCGGTGGAGGCCTGGGCCGAGCACGGCGCGATCGTGGACGCCGTGGCGCGCGGGGACGCGGAGCGGGCGAGGGCCCTCACCGCGCTGCACGCGGAGCGCTCGATGTCGCTGCACCGGCTCAAGAGGCCGGACCGGGGGCGCGTGAGGGTTTCGCAACACGTCGTCAACACGACGAGTGCCCGGAATTAACACGCGCACCGTATACAAAGAATAGAAATTCCACGGGGCTTTTCGTGCTGCCCGGAAACTTCGCGCCGCCCGAAAGCGGGAGTGGCGGGGGAGTGGAAAGGGAAAGGCCGTGGCCACCGGAATTCCGGCGGCCACGGCCTTTCGAAGTGTGGGAACCGCGAGGGGTCAGACGGTCTCGGGGAGCTCGTCCAGGCCCTCGGCGACCAGCTTCGCCAGACGGTCCAGGGCGGCCTCGGCGCCCTCGGCGTCCGACGCAAGCACGATCTCCTCGCCGCCCTGCGCGCCCAGGCCGAGCACCGCGAGCATGGAGGCGGCGTTCACGGGGGTGCCGTCGGACTTGGCGATCGTCACCGGAACGCCGGAAGCCGTGGCGGCACGGACGAAGATGGACGCGGGGCGGGCGTGCAGGCCCTCGGCCCAGCCGACGTTGACGCGGCGCTCAGCCATGGTGTTGCCCTTCAAGTCTCAAGCGGGTTGTCTAGACCAGTCTCTCACGGGATGCGAGGTGCTCACGCCGACCTCCGGCCCGGACCGGACCGCCCTTCGGCCCTCCCACCTTGCAACGCCGGCCCCGCCGCGCGACCGGTGCCCCGGGCGCGCCGCCCCGTAGGCTGACCCCATGCAGAGCGCGTCGGAGCAGTCGGAAGCGGCGGTACCGGGGGCCACGCCGGCACGGCCGGCACCACCGGAGCACGCCTATCCCGACCACTGGGAGGCGGACGTGGTGCTCCGCGACGGCGGCACCGCGCGCATCAGACCCATCACCGCCGACGACGCCGACCGGCTCGTCAGCTTCTACGAGCAGGTCTCGGACGAGTCGAAGTACTACCGCTTCTTCGCCCCCTACCCGCGCCTCTCCGCCAAGGACGTGCACCGCTTCACCCACCACGACTTCGTGAACCGGGTGGGGCTCGCGGCGACCGTCGGGGGCGAGTTCATCGCCACCGTCCGCTACGACCGCATCGACGACCGCGGACTGCCCGCCTCCGCCCCGGCCGACGAGGCCGAGGTCGCCTTCCTCGTCCAGGACGCGCACCAGGGGCGGGGCGTCGCCTCCGCCCTGCTCGAACACATCGCGGCGGTCGCCCGCGAGCGGGGCATCCGGCGCTTCGCCGCCGAGGTGCTCCCCGCCAACACCAAGATGATCAAGGTCTTCACCGACGCGGGCTACACCCAGAAGCGCAGCTTCGAGGACGGCTCCGTACGGCTCCACCTCGACCTCGAACCCACCGACCGCTCGCTCGCCGTCCAGCGCGCCCGCGAGCAGCGCGCCGAGGCCCGCTCCGTACAGCGGCTGCTCACCCCGCCTCCGTCGCCGTGGTCGGCGCCGGCCGCGCACCCGGCGGCGTCGGCCGGACCGTCCTGCGCAACCTCCTGGGCGCGGGCTTCACCGGGCGCGTGTACGCGGTGAACGCGGCGCTCCCCGAAGCCGGTGACGGCGAGGGCGACGGCAGTCCGGTCGAGCTCGACGGCGTCCCCGCGTACCGCTCCGTCGGCGCCGTCGGCGAGCCCGTGGACCTGGCGATCGTCGCCGTTCCCGCCGAACGGGTGCCGGAGGCCGTCGCGGACTGCGGCGCGCACGGGGTGCGGGGCCTCGTCGTGCTCTCCGCCGGATACGCCGAGAGCGGCCCCGACGGCCGCGAGCGGCAGCGCCGGCTCGTCCGGCAGGCCCGCTCGTACGGCATGCGGATCATCGGGCCCAACGCCTTCGGCATCATCAACACCGCCGACGACGTCCGGCTCAACGCCTCGCTCGCGCCGCAGACGCCGGCCGCCGGGCGGATCGGCCTCTTCACCCAGTCCGGCGCGATCGGGATCGCCCTCCTCGCCGGACTGCACCGGCGGGGCGCCGGGCTCTCCTCCTTCATCTCGGCCGGCAACCGCGCCGACGTCTCCGGCAACGACTTCCTCCAGCACTGGTACGACGACCCCGGCACCGACGTCGTCCTCCTCTACCTGGAGTCGATCGGCAACCCCGGAAGTTCACCCGGCTCGCCCGCCGCACCGCCGCCGTCAAGCCGGTCGTCGTCGTCAAGGGCGCCCGGCACAGCGGCAGCGCCCCGCCCGGCCACCGGGTGCCCGTCACCCGCATCCCGCACGCCACGGTCTCCGCGCTGCTCCGGCAGGCCGGGGTGATCCGCGTCGACACCGTCACCGAGCTCGTGGACGCCGGGCTGCTCCTCGCCGCCCAGCCGCTGCCCGCCGGGCCCCGGGTCGCGATCCTCGGCAACTCCGAGTCGCTCGGCCTCCTCACGTACGACGCCTGCCTCACCGAGGGGCTGCGCCCGCTGCGGCCCCTCGACCTGACGACCGCGGCGGTCCCGGCGGACTTCCGGGACGCGCTGGCGGCGGCCCTCGCGGACGAGACGTCCGACGCCGTCGTCGTGACCGCGATCCCGTGGGTCGGCGAGGACGGCGCCACCGAGTTCGGCGACGGCGAGGTCCTCGCGGCCGCCCTTCGCGAGGCCGTCGCCTCCGCCCCGCCCCGGCGAAGCCGGTCGTCGTCGTCCACGTCGAGATGGGCGGCCTCGCGGAGAGCCCTGGCGGTGGCGACGAGCACGAGGCCGCCCGCGGCGGGACGGGGGAGCGGGGTGGGTGCGGGTACGGGCACGGCCACAGGTACGGGTACGGCCACGGATACGAGTGCGGGAGCCGGGCCGGGCGCGGGAGTCCCGGCGGGGAGAACCGTTCCGCCGCACCCGCCGGCACCGTCACGCCCGAACCCGAACCCGAACCCGAACCCGCACCCGCACCCGCATCCTCCGCCCTCGCCCCCACCACCGACCCGGCACCGGAACCGCCCGCCCCGCCCAGGACCCCGCCCCGGTCACGACCATCGACCCGGCCCAGTCCTTGGTCACCGTCACCATCCCCGCCTACCCCGCTGCCGAGCGGGCCGTGCGGGCGCTCGCCGAGGCCGTGCGGTACGGGCAGTGGCGGCGACAGGCGGCCGACCCCGGCCGGGTGCCCGAGTACGAGGACATCGACGAGGCGGGGGCCGCCGCCCTGATCCGGCGGGTGCTCGGCGGCGCGGACGCGGACCCGAGGGGCGTCACCCTCGGCACCGACCAGGCCGGCGAACTGCTCGCGCGGTACGGGATCACCGCCCTGCCCACCCTGCCCGCGCCCACGCCCGGCGCCGCCGTCGCGGCCGCCGCCCGGCTCAGCTACCCCGTCGCCCTCAAGACGACCGCGCCGCACCTGCGCCACCGCCCCGACCTCGGTGGCGTCCGGCTCGACCTGGCCGACAAGAAACAGCTCCGCACCGCCTACGCCGAGCTGACCGAGGTCCTCGGCAAGCCCGAGGAGCTCCAGTTGGTCGTCCAGGCCATGGTTCCCCGGGGCGTCGACACCGTCGTCCGCTCCGCCATCGACCCGGCCGTCGGCGCCGTCCTCTCCTTCGGCCTCTCGGGCGCGGCCTCCGAGCTCCTCGGCGACACGGCCCACCGGCTTGTCCCGGCCACCGACCGGGACGTCGCGGAACTCGTCCGCTCCTCCGGACCACCCCGCTGCTCTTCGGCTGGCGCGGCTCCGCCCCGTCGACACCCCGGCCCTGGAGGAGCTGCTGCTCCGGGTCTCCCGGCTCGTCGACGACCACCCCGAGGTGGTCGCCGTCTCCCTGGAACCGGTGGTCGTGGCCCCCGCGGCCTCTCCGTCCTCGGCGCGACCGTCCGCCTGGCCCCGCCCCCGCCCCGCACGGACCTCGGCCCGCGCAGCCTGCCGAACTACTGAACGCGACCGCCGCGAGGGAGGCGGATGTCACAGCCCGGCCCTTCCCGACCGCCCCGCCGTCCCCGCAACCGGCCGAGCCGTCCTTACCCGGGGCTTAGGATGGAGTCCATGGCGAAGACCGGTACGACGACCCAGGGGCTGCGCGCGGCGATCGAGCGCAGCGGCTACTACCCGGCCCTCGTGGCCGAGGCGGTGGAGGCCGCCGTCGGCGGCGAGGCCGTCGCGTCGTACGTGGTGCACCAGGAGACCACCTTCGACGCGAACGAGGTCCGCCGCCACGTCACCGTCCTCGTCCTGACGCCGAACCGCTTCATCGTCAGCCACACCGACGAGCAGGCCGCCGACACCAGCTCCCCGACCCCGTACGCCACGACCTCCACCGAGTCCGTGAAGCTCGACCGGATCTCGTCGGTCGTCGTCAGCCGCGTGGTCGCCAACCCCGAGTCGTACACGCCGGGCACCCTGCCCCGCGAGGTGGTCCTCACCATCGGCTGGGGCGCCGTCTCCCGCATCGACCTGGAGCCCGCCGCCTGCGGCGACGCCAACTGCGACGCCGACCACGGCTACACGGGCAACGCCACCGCCGACGACCTCAGCCTGCGGGTGAGCGAGGCCGGGGACGGCCCCGACACCGTCCGGCAGACTCTCGCCTTCGCGCAGGCGCTCTCCGAAGCCACCGCGGCCACCGCCGCCGCCACCCGCTGATGGCGCAGTCCGCCGCCGTGTCCCACGGCTGGCCCGACGACCCGGTCCCGCTCGCCCCGGAGACCGCGCCGGTGCCCGAGTACGCCACCGGCTCCCTCGGCGACCTGCTCCCCACGCTCGTCGCGGGCCAGGAGGTCCCCGGGTTCGCCCCCGGATCGCCGAACTCGCCCCCGCCGACCGGAACTGCATCTTCCTGATCGACGGGCTCGGCTGGGAGCAGATCAAGGACCACCCGGACGAGGCGCCCTACCTGACCTCGCTCCTCGGCTCCTCGCGGGGCGGCACGGGCCGCCCGGTCACCGCCGGGTTCCCCGCCACCACCGCGACCTCGCTCGCCTCCGTCGGCACCGGCCGGTACCCCGGCACCCACGGGCTGCCCGGCTACACCGTGCGCAACCCCGACACCGGCGAGCTGATGAACCAGCTCCGCTGGAAGCCGTGGACCGCGCCGCACGCCTGGCAGCCGTACCCCACCGTCTTCCGGCTCGCCCACGAGGCCGGGGTCCACACCGCCCAGGTGTCCTCCCCGATCTTCGAGCAGACCCCGCTCACCCAGGTCGCGCTCAGCGCGGAACGTTCCACGGGCGGCTCTCCGGCGAGGAGCGCATGGACTTCGCCGCCGAGCAGCTCGCCGCCGGCGACCGCTCGCTGGTCTACACGTACTACAGCGAACTCGACGGCGCCGGGCACCGCTTCGGCATCGACTCCGACGCCTGGCGCGGCCAGCTCATGTTCGTCGACCGGCTCGTGCAGCGCTCGCCGAGCAACTGCCGCCCCGCTCGGCCCTGTACGTCACGGCCGACCACGGCATGGTCGACATCCCCTTCGACGAGCGGCACCGCATCGACTTCGACGAGGACTGGGAGCTGCGCGCCGGCGTCGCCCTCCTCGGCGGCGAGGGACGCGCCCGCCACGTCTACGCCGTGCCCGGCGCCGCGGCGGACGTCCTCACCTGCTGGCGCGAGGTCGTCGGCGAGCAGTTCTGGGTCGCGAGCCGCGACGAGGCGATCTCCCTCGGCTGGTTCGGGGACGAGGTCGACGAGCGCGTGTACGGGCGGATCGGGGACGTCGTCGCGGCGGCCCACGACGACGTGGCCATCACGGCCTCCGTCAACGAGCCCCACGAGTCCGCGATGGTCGGCATGCACGGGTCCATGACCCCGGCCGAGCAGCTCGTCCCGCTGCTCGAAGTGCGCTCCTGACCCTCCTTCCTCCTTCCCCCTTCCCCTTCCCCTTCCTCCCCGTCCTCCCCGCCCCGAAAGGTCCCCGCCCCGTCATGCCCGAGCTGGTCTTCTTCTCCGGAACCATGGACTGCGGGAAGAGCACCCTGGCGCTCCAGATCGCGCACAACCGCGACGCGCGCGGCCTCCAGGGCGTGATCTTCACCCGCGACGACCGGGCGGGCGCGGGCAAGCTGTCCTCCCGGCTCGGCCTGGTCACGGAGGCGGTCGAGGCGCCGCGGGACATGGACCTGTACGCGTACCTCGTCGGCCAGCTCTCCCAGGGCGGCAAGGCCGACTACGTGATCGTGGACGAGGCGCAGTTCCTCGCCCCCGAGCAGATCGACCAGCTCGCCCGCATCGTCGACGACCTCGGACTGGACGTCTTCGCCTTCGGCATCACCACGGACTTCCGCACGAAGCTCTTCCCCGGCTCGCAGCGGTTGATCGAGCTGGCGGACCGCATAGAGCAGCTCCAGGTCGAGGCCCTGTGCTGGTGCGGCTCCCGGGCCACCCACAACGCCCGTACGGTGGGCGGCGAGATGGTCGTCGAGGGCGAACAGGTCGTGGTCGGCGACGTGAACCGCCCGGCCGAGGAGATCGGTTACGAGGTCCTCTGCCGCCGCCACCACCGCAAGCGGATGACCGCGGCCTCGGCCCGCGCCGGCGCCCTCTCCCCGGACGTCCTCCCCGTCAACCACGCCTGACGCCCCTGCCCGGCCGGGGCCGTCCGCCGCCCGTACCGGCCGTCGTCCGGGCGACGGGGCCGGGCAGGGAGGCCGCGGCGAACTCCGAACCGGGCACCGGGGTGAACCGGACGGCGACGAGCACGGCCCGCTGCCCGCTGCCCGCACATGGTTCATTCCTCCGGAAACGCCGTCAGAGCGTCGAGCGCGGTGGTGTTCACGGGCGCCGTCCCCGTCAGGGTGCCGAGCAGGGCCTGGGTGAGGGCGGTCGCGGTGGCGATGCGGGTGTCCTCCCGCTCGTCGCCGGTGACGCGGCCGATCACGGCGTCCCGTACGGACCGCGAGGTGTCGGGCTCCCCGAAGAGTTCGGGGAAGGAGAGCGCCATCATGCACACGCCCACGTTGGCGGAGAGGATCGACCGGCCGGCCAGCTCGGGGGCATGCGCAGGCGTCCGGCGTCGCGGCAGCGCTCCACGGCCTTGAGCAGGATCGCCTGGGCCTCCTTGACGGCCTGCGGCTTGGCGTCCCCGTCGGCGTGAACATCAGGCGGTAGAGGTGCGGGTTGCGCAGCGCGAACGCGACGTGGCTGTCCCAGGCCGTGCGCAGGTCCGCCACCGGGTCGTCGGTGAGCGGGTTCCGCCGCTTCTCGGCGAGGAAGCGCGCGAAGCCGAGGTCGGCCACCGCCGTGAGCAGCCCCTGCTTGTCGCCGAACTGGCGGTAGATCTCGGGCATGCCGACCTTCGCCCGGTCGCAGATGGCCCGGGTCGAGATCGCCAGCGCGTCCTTGGTGGCGAGCAGTTCCCCGGTGGCTTCCAGGATGCGCTCTCGGGCCGTCGACATGCTCCCACGGTAGCAGCGCTAACAGGCTGGACCTGGGCGAATCCTCCGTCCGGTGCGCGATCCCGTAGCGACGTGCGCACTGCTGTAATCATCGATTACGAACTGTGTTAGCGTCACAAACGTTCGCGGGGTGGCCCCGTCGGTGCCGCCCCGCCCGACCGAAAGGAACCGCCATGCCCGCGTCCACCACCCTGCGCGACGTGATCGGCCTCCCCAGGAGCCGCCGCGCCTGAGCGAGTCGGTCCTGATCATGATCGACTTCCAGAACACCTACCGCACCGGCGTCATGCGGCTCGACGGGGCCGAGGAGGCCGTGGCCGCCGGCGCCCGGCTGCTCGCGGCCGCCCGCGCCGCCGGCACCCCGGTCGTCCACGTCGTCAACGACGGCGGCGAGGCACCGTACGACATCCGGGCCGAGATCGGCTCCATCGGCGCCGAGGTCGCCCCGGTCGCGGGCGAGAAGGTGGTCGTCAAGCAGTTCCCCGACGCCTTCCACGCCACGGACCTGGAGGAGACCCTGAAGGACCTCGGCGCCGGGCGCGACCTCGTCCTCGCCGGGTTCATGACCCACATGTGCGTCCTGTTCACCGCCCAGGGCGCCTTCAGGCTCGGCCACCGCCCGACCGTCGTCGCCGAGGCCACCGCCACCCGGCCTCTGGAGGCCCCCGACGGCACCGTCCTGCCAGCCGACGCGCTGGCGGCGGCGAGCCTGACGACGGTCTCCGACCTGTTCGGCACCGTGGCCCGCACGGTCGACGACCTCGTGGCCCCGGCACCGGTCGCCTGACCCGTACCGGAGGGCGTACGGCACCGGGAGTTCACCCGGGGTGCGCCCGGGCATCTCCTGCCGCTCGGTCGCGGGTCGCCCGCCTCGGCGGTAATGGCGTCGGCCCGTGCGTGACGACCCCGCCTCCGGGCGTCCCGCGCCGTACGACCCCTGGAGGATGCGTGCCCCCGCCGCCGACACCGTGCTCGACGAGGTCGTGGACGAGGAGGACGCGGGTCCCGGCCCCCAGTCCGGGACCCCGGCCCCAGGAGCGCGGGCCGCGGGCGCCGCCGGCCTGCTCACCGCCGCCCTCTTCTGCCTCGCCACCGCGCTCTCCCGCAGCCACCCCTTCGGCCCGGTGACCAGGAACGTCGTCGACCTGGGCCAGCAGTACCTGCCGTACCACGCCTACTGGCGCTCCCTCCTCCGCGGGGAGACGCACGGCGACGCCTTCCTCAACTGGAACTCCGGCTTCGGCGCCGGCTTCCTCGGCGACATCGGCACCTACCTGAGCAGCCCCGTCGACCTGCTCGTCGTGTTCTTCCCGGCGGACCGGATCGAACTCGCGCTGTACGTGGTCACCGCCGTCAAGATCACCGCCGCCGGGGCCGCGACGGCGCTGCTGCTCCTGCGGCTGCGCCCCGGGCCCTGGCCGGTCGCCGCCGTGCTCGGCACCGCGTACGCCCTCTCGGGCTGGACCTTCAACTTCGGCTCCACCGTCCCGATGTGGCTCGACGGGCTCGCCGCCTTCCCGCTGCTCTGCCTGGTCGGCGAGTGGGCCCGCACCGGCCGCCGCCCCGTCCTCGGACCGCTCGTCGTCGCCCTCGCCTGGACCGCCAACTTCTACACCGCGTACATGGCGACCCTCGGCGCGGCCGTCGTCCTCGTCGTCCGGTTGCTCACCGCCGAGGAGACCGCCACCGCCCGGCAGCGCCTCGCCGGCGCCCTGCGCGCCGCCCGGGGCGTCCTCGTCGGCGTCGGACTCGCCGCACCGCTCGTCGTGGTCGTCTTCCTCGGCACGAAGACCGCCGACCCCACCCCGGAGGTCACCTTCGCGCCGGCGGCCTGGACGGACGTCCTCGCCCGGTTCCTGCCCGCCACCGCGAGCACGTCGAGCCCCGCCCTCTTCATCGGCACGCCCGCCCTGCTCCTCGCCCTGACACTGCCCTTCAACCGGGCCGTTGCCCCGCGCGTCCGGGCCGCCCTGACGGCCGCCGTCGTCCTGGTGACGCTCTCCCTCCAGTGGGAGCCCACCCATCTGCTCTGGCACGCGGGCGCCTCGCCCAACGGCGTCCCGTACCGCCAGGCCTTCGTCCTGTGCGGCCTGCTGCTGATCGCGGCCTGGTTCTCGGTCGCCGGGGAGTGCCCCGGCCGGCCGCGCTCCTCGCGGGCGGCGCCCTGTTCGGCGGCCTCGCGTGGGCGGCCCGGGGGAGCGTCGACGTCGACCGGTGGACCTTCCCCGCCCTCGGCATGGCCGCGCTCCTGGCGCTGGTCGCCGCGCTCCTCGCCCTGACGGCTTCCAGGACCGGCGGCGGTCTCTCCGACCCGGCGGCCTCTTCCAGGGCCGGCGGCGGTCTCTCCGACCCGGCGGCCTCTTCCAGGGCCGGCGCCCGCCTCCTGCCCCCTCCCGTCTCCTGCCCCCTCCTCCCGCCTCCTGCCCTCCTCGCCCTCGTCCTGCTCGTCGCCGCCCAGGCGGCGAGGCGGCCGTCACCGGGAAGCGGATCGAGGAGCAGCAGCGCGGCGAGGTCGCCTGGTCGCCCCGGATCGGCCCCTGGCACGAGGCCGTGGCGCGCGAGACGGCCCGCGCGGACGCCTGGCCCCGGTACCGCACGGAGCCCGGAGAGGTCCCCGGCGGCAACGACGTCCTGCTCGTCGGCGGACAGGGCGCCGACTACTACAGCAGCCTCACCTCCGAGGCGACCTCCCGGACCCTCGTCTCCCTGGGCTTCGGCGCCTACGCCAAGGGCCGGCACCCGGTCACCCTCGACAACCCCGTGACCGACGCCCTCTTCTCCGTCGGCACCCGGATCCGCTCCACCCCCACGGAGCCGGTGCGGCAGGACGCCCCGCCCCGCGCCGCCGTCACCGTCACCACCACCCCCGTGCCGCCCCTGGTCACCGTCCGCCCGTCGCCGCGTCCCGCCGGCCCCGCCGGGGACTCCGCCTTCGCCCGGCAGGAACGCCTGCTCGGCGCCTCCGTGTACGAGTTCCCCGCGCCCCGCCGCACCGGACGGACCCTCACCGCCCGCTGCCCGGCCGGTTCCCAGGTCTGGTTCTGGGCGCCCGAGTACCGGGGCACGGCGGCCCTCGCGGGACAGGAACCGGTGCGCTTCGACGGCAGGCCGCCCGCCGTCACCGCCCCCATGGGCGCCCTCGGCACCGTGCCGGACTCCGGCGAGGTACGGATCGCCCTCGGCCCCGAGGGCCGGGCGCGGCTGCCCCGGGAACCGGTCGGCTGCCTGGTCCGCGCCCGGCTCGACACCGCCGTGGACCGGCTCACCGCCACCGGCGCCACCCGGGTCCGCGCCACCGGACACACCGTCACCGCCGAACTCCCGCCCGGCAGTACGGGCACCGCCGTCCTCGCCGTGCCCCGCACCTCCGGCTGGAGGTGCGCCGCGGGAGACGCGGACCTCCGCCCCGCGCGCGCGTACGGAGGCCTCGTCGCCGTCCCCCTCGACGGGCGGGCGGACACGGTCCACTGCTCCTTCCGGCCGCCGGGCCTCCGCCTCGGCGGCGCCGTCGGCGCGGCCGCGCTCCTCACGCTCGTGGCGACGGGGATCCCGCACCGCGGGCGGAACCGTGGATGACGGGCCGTCCCGGCTTCTCCGAGAGGACGGGAAGAGTTCACCCGGCATGCACACGGGGCTCGTTCGACCGGAGGGACGGGGCACTACCGTACCCGCCGTCCACGCCGTACCCGCCGTCCACGCCGTCCACCGGTCGGACGACAGCCCGACAACAGTCCGATCCAGCATGGGGAACCCGAGTGCCGAAACTGTCCGTCGTCGTACCGTTCCACAACGTCGGGGCCTACGCCTCCGACACCCTGCGCAGCCTCGCCGCCAACACGGATCCCGCATTCGAGTTCCTGCTGGTCGACGACTGCTCGACGGACGACACCCCGGAGATCCTCGACCGCTGGCGCGACCGCCTGCCGAACGCCACCGTCATCCGGCACGAGACGAACCGCGGCGTCGCCCAGGCCCGCAACACCGGGATCGACGCGGCGCGCGGCGACTACCTCACCTTCCTCGACGGGGACGACTGGTACGCGCCCGGCCACCTGAGCGCCGCCGTCGCCGGAATCTCCCGTCTGGGCTGCGACTTCGCCCGTACCGACCACGTCCTGTCGGAGGGCCGGAAGCGGCAGATCCGCTACGCGCCCGCCAAGCGGCGCGACACCGTGATGGACCCCCGGGACGGCATCGCGCCGGCCCGCATGGTGACGATGGTCGACTATCCCTTCGTCCCCTTCGGCATCTACAGCGGCCGCCTCTTCGCGGACGGCGCGTCCCGTTTCGAGACGTCCCTGAGGACCGCCGAGGACCGCCTCTGGGTCTGGCGGCTCCACCTCAAGGCCCGCACCTTCGCGGCGCTCTCCCTGCACGGGGTCTTCTACCGGCGGGGCGTCACCACCTCGCTCACCCAGATCACCGACAACCGGCAGCTCGACTTCATCCCCTCGTACGACCTCCTGCTCGACGAGGTCGCACGAGACGCCGAGGCCGACCGGTTCCTGCCGAAGGCGGTCCGCACGTACTGCGCGATGATCGCCTTCCACATGGGCAAGGCCGAGAAGTACGACCCCGCCGTCGCCAAGCGACTGCGCGCCGACGTCGGCGACGCGATGCGCCGCATGCCGCAGCGGGTCCTCGACGAGACCCTCGCCACCATGGACACCCGCCGCAGCACCCTCCTCCGGAGCCTGCGCGAGACCGGAAGGACCGCCTGACCCATGGCCCCCGACACGGCCCCCGACACGGCCTCCGTCCCCGTCCGGGACGCCCGCCCCGTCCAGATCTTCCAGGTGTCCACCCTCTACGGCGCCGCCACCCTGGCCGCCGCCCTCGACGCCGGGCTGTTCGGCCCCGCGAGGACGCCCGCCGGCTCCTCCTCGTCTCGCACAACGCCGAGATCCCGGAGACCGCGCTGCGCCTGGAGACCATGACCGGCTACGGACGGATCGCCGCCCGCTTCGACGGCACCCTCGACTGGAACGAGACGATCCACCCGTACCACCCCGCCGCCTGGGCCCCCGCCCCGAGGAGGCCCCGCTCTGGCAGCGCGTGCTGCGCACCGCCTGGGACCTCGGCGACGCCCCGGTGGAGCTGGCCGTGGAGTCCATCCAGGTCAACCCCGCGAAGGCGCTCGCCGGGACCTTCCCCGAGAGCTCCCTGCACGTCTACGCCGACGGCCTGATGAGCTACGGCCCCACCCGCAACGACCTCGCACAGTCGATCGCCTGCCGCGTCCGGCGGGTCCTCCACCTCGACCTGGTGCCGGGCCTGCGCCCCCTCCTCCTGAGCGAGTACGACGTCGAGCCCGAGCTGGTCCCCGACGACGCCTTCCGCGCGGTCCTCGCCGAGATCGCCGAGGAGGCCGCCGACGACCCGGTGATCACGCGGGCGGCCGCCGCCGGGCCCACCGCCCTCCTGCTCGGCCAGTACCTCGCCGCGCTCGGCCTCCTCACCGCCGAGGAGGAAGAGGAGCTGCACGTGCGGATGCTGCGCGGGGCGGCCGCCGCCGGACACCGCTCGATCGTCTTCAAGCCGCACCCGACCGCTCCCGCCCGCTACTCCCGGGCCCTCGACGAGGAGGCGGAGCGGACCGGCGTGCGCCTGACGGTCCTCGACGGGCCGCTGCTCGCCGAGACCTTCTACGAGCGGTGCCGGCCCCGGCTCGTCGTCGGCTGCTTCTCCACGGCGATGCTCACCGCCGCCGTCCACTACGGCGTGCCCGTCGCGCGCGTGGGCACGGCCGAGGTCCTCGAACGGCTCACCCCTTCGAGAACAGCAACCGCGTCCCGCTCACCGTCGTCGACCACCTCGTCGCCGACCTGGAGGGGGCGAGGAGCCCGCCGTCCCCGGACCGGCCCCGCCTCGCTCACGCCCCTGGTCCGGGCCGTCGGCTACTGCATGCGGCACGGGAGCCACCCGGAACTCCGGGAGGAGGCCATCCGTTTCCTGTCCGCCCACCACGACGCCCCCGGCACCGCCCACCACTTCGACGCCGAACGGCTGACCCTGCTCGGCCTGCCGGGCGGAACGGCGGCCCCGGCCCCGGGCGGCGCGTCCCGGCTGCGCCGCGGCCTCGCACGGAGCCGCCGGGACTGACCCACCATGGCCGAACGGGCATACGGGCCGCCCGGGTCAGTGCCCGGTCGACCTCACCACGGTGAAGACCGCGCCCTCCGGGTCCGCCACCACGGCGAGCCGCCCCGCCGTGCCGTCGCGCGGCGGGGACACGACCCGGCCGCCGAGCTCCACGACGAGCCGGGCGGCCGCGTCCGCGTCGGCCACCTCGAAGTACGTCATCCAGTGCGGCCCCGGTCCCGGGGCAGCGCGTCGCCGACGCCGTGCAGGGAGGCCACCGGAGACCCGTCCACGAAGAGCGTCGCGTAGTCGTGCCCGGGGGAGTCGGCCGTCTCCAGGTCGAAGCCGAAGACCGACCGGTAGAACTTGCCGATCGACGTCTCGTACGTGAGCAGCTCGTTCCACACCGGGGTCCCCGGCGGCCCCGCCGTCGCCGTGCCGTGGTGCGCCTCCGCCTGCCAGACGCCGAAGACCGCGCCCGTCGGGTCGGAGCAGATCGCCATCCGGCCCGCCTCGGCCGCGTCCAGCGGGCCCACCGCGACGGTGCCGCCGCAGCTCCGGATGGACTCGGCGGTCTCGTCGGCGTCCTCGGTGGCCAGGTAGGGGGTCCAGGCGATGCGCAGGTGCCGGTCGACCGGCAGCCGGCCGATGCCCGCCACCTCCCTGCCGCCGAGCAGGGCGCGGACGTACGGGCCGAGCTGCTCGGGGCCGGGCACGAACTCCCAGTCGAAGAGCGCCTTGTAGAACTCCTGCGTGGCGTCAAGCCCGTGCACCATCAGGCTCACCCAACAGGGTGTGCCGGGTGGGCGCCGAGTCGCCTCGGTCATCGTCACCCTCTCCTCGGACCATCGTCGTGGCCGTGCCCCTTCCGGCGGTGAAACCGGTGGTGGCGCGGTGCGCCCCGGACGCACCACGTCGTGGCGCGCTTCCGCGGGGAAGACGCCGGGTCCGTCCCGCGCGGCCGTGCGGCTGCGCGAGTATGGCATCCATGAAGCCCATCATCTCCGCAAGCGAACTGCTGAGCGAGTCGGCCGGGGCCCGGCCGCCGGTCCTCCTGGACGTCCGCTGGGCGCTCGGCGGCCCGCCCGGACGGCCCGCCTACGAGGCCGGTCACCTGCCCGGCGCGGTCTACGTCGACCTGGACACGGAACTCGCGGGCCCGCCCGGGAGCGGCGGCCGCCACCCCTGCCCGACCCGGAGGCCTTCGGCGCCGCGATGCGCCGTGCGGGCGTCTCGGCGGACCGTCCGGTCGTCGTCTACGACGGCGGCTCCGGCTGGGGCGCCGCCCGCGCCTAGTGGCTGCTCCGCTGGGCGGGCCACCCGGACGTGCGGGTCCTGGACGGGGGCCTCGCGGCCTGGACGGGCGAGCTCACGGAGAAGGTCCCCGCGCCCGAGCCGGGCGACTTCCGGCCGGAGCCGGGCGCCCTCGGCCTGCTCGACGCCGACGGGGCGGCGGCCCTGGCCCGCTCGGGGCTGCTCCTGGACGCGCGGGCGGCCGAGCGCTACCGCGGGGACGTGGAGCCGATCGACCGCGTCGGCGGGCACATCCCGGGCGCGGTCTCGGCCCCGACGACCGGGAACGTCGACGCCGGAGGCCTCTTCCTGGCCGCCGACGCCCTGCGGGACCGGTTCACCGCCCTGGGCGCGGCCGGGGGACCCCGGTCGCCGTCTACTGCGGCTCCGGCGTCTCCGGTGCCCTGAGGTGCTCGCCCTGGAGATCGCGGGCATCCCGGCCTCCCTCTACGCCGGCTCCTGGTCGGAGTGGTCCGCCGACCCGTCCCGCCCGGTGGCCACGGGCCCGGACCCGCGGTAGCACGGCCGGGCTCCACGCACGCGCGTGGCCCGGCCCGTCGACCGGCGGACGTCCGTACGCCAACGGAGAGGGCCCGCGCCGTGACAACGGCGCGGGCCCTCCCGTACACCCTGGTACGTCTCCGTACGTCTCCGTACGTCTCCGTACGTCTCCGTACGGAGGTCAGTCCTACTTCTTCCTCCGCGTGCCGAAGACGATCTCGTCCCAGCTCGGCACCGCCGCGCGCCGCCCGGGCGGACGCCGTCCGCCTCGGCCTGGCGGTCCGTGGTGCCGGTGAGGCGGTCGCGGTGGCCCGAGACCGCGCGGGGCATGAGGACGTCGGCGTACGCCGCGCCCGCGCCCGCCGAGGCGGCCGGGGCCGGCAGCTCCTCCGCCTCGGGCTCGTCCGAGGGCTCGGAGGAGTCCGGCTGCTCGGGCACGACCATGTCGCCGCGGAAGCTCGGCACGGCCTCCAGGAGGCTCGTCAGGGAGTCCCGCTCGTCCTCCCCCCTCGGACGGGGGCGCGGGGGCCCGCTCCAGTTGGCGGTCCAGGGCGCGGTCGAGCGGCCGGTCCCGGGAGCAGCCGGGCGATGCGCGGCACGAACGGGAAGCTGGGCTCCGGCGCGGCGGCGATCGTGTCGTCCGTCTCGCCGATCAGGGCCCGCGCCTCGTCGTCCACGGCCTGGACGAGCCGCCGGGGCGGGTCGTACGTCCAGCTCGCCGTGTGGACCTCGCCCGCGACGCGGTAGACGAGCAGCACCTCCCAGGTGCCGTCGTCCCGCCGCCAGGAGTCCCACTGCACGGTGTCCTTCTCGGCGCCGCGCAGCAGCAGCCGCTCCTGCACCGCCTCGCCGAGCTGGGGTCCGCTGTTCTCCCCGGGCCTGCGGACCGGGGTCTTACAGGCCCGCTCCGCCATGAAGGCGCGCTCCGCGAGGACGGGGCCCTCGAAGCGGCGCACGCGGTCGACGGGGATGCCGGCGAGCTGGGCGACCTCCTCGGCGGAGGCACCGGCTCGTATCCGCGCCTGGATGTCGCGGGGGCGGAGGTGGCTCTCCACCTCGATCTCGATCTGGCCGAGGCGCGCGCGGTCGTTGCGCACGGCGGCGCGGAGCCGCTCGTCGATCGGAAGTGTGTACTCCGTGCTGTCAGCAGCCTTCAGCACCAGTCGTGTGCCGTCGTTGGAGACGGCCACGACACGCAGTTCGGGCATGGGGACCTCCCGGGTGGTGCCTGCCGACGTCACGTGCGTCGCTGCTTCCGCTAGTCGAGTGTGGCCTGCCCGGGTGCAGCCTGCCACTACCTTGCCGAGTTGCCCGCGTGTCGGGCGTGGACCCTGGAACGCCGTTATGGCACGGTGACCTCTTCACTACCCGGAGTGACTGGCGGTCACTCTGTGCAGCCGGTTCCCGCGCGATGCCGAGCGCCGCCGGTTCGAGCGCCGTCTCCGGCTCCCTTCCCGTGATCCCGGGCACCCGTGAGGGCGTCCGGACCCAGGTTTCGTCAATGTACTCCATTCGGGCCACCTGGGTGGACCGGCGCGCCGCTCAACTTCTCGGGCGGTGCGGGAGTTGAGTCTCCGCGATCTTCCCCGTACGTGTCGCTCTTCACAGAAGAGTGGAAGCGGAACTATTCCCTTCTCCCATTTGTCCTTCTGGGTGCAAGGCACTCGGATGAGTCAGCAGGGGTTGGAGATGCGCCACAGGCCGGACACCGACACGGACGAGCCGAAGGAGGCGAAGGCGGAGGAGCGCGAGAAGGAGCGGGACAAGGGACAGGAGGGGGACGAGGAGAGCGGCAGGAGAAGGATCGACCTGAGCGTGGCCCAGGTCTCGGGCAGCGCCCTGGCCGCGGTCATCGCGGCCAAGCTCGCCTCGACCCTGGGGGTGTACGGCACGATCATCGGCGCGGGCGTGATCAGCGTCATCGCGACCTGCGGCGGCCCGTTCTTCCAGTACGTCTTCCGGCGCACCGGCGAGCAGGTCCGCGACGCGACCGCCGCCGCCAGGCCGAGGGCCCGCAGGGTCCCGTTCGCGGCCGGCCCGCCTCCGCGGCCGTGCCGCGGCCGAACGGGACGACCCCACCCTGCTGCTCGCCACGGTCCCGTCGCCCCTCCCCGAGCGGGAGGAGTTCGGCGAGGCGACCACCCACGGCACCCGGGTCCGGGGCTGGAAGCGCCGGCGATCGCCGCCACCCTGGTCTTCGGCGTCACCATGGGCGGCATCACCACCTACGAACTGGTCGCCGGCGAGGACTTCAGCGGCCGGCAGGGGACCACGACCTTCGGCTCGGCCGTCCGGGGCGGCGGGCACGACGGGCGGGACGCGCCGGACCCGGGCGGGAGACCACCCCGCGCCCTCCGGCTCCCCCGACGGCACCGGGCGGCCGGAGGAGGCGCCACCTCCGGGCCCGGCCCCACCCCGAGCGGGGACGGCCGGAGCTCCGGGCAGCCGGACACCGGACGGACCGGGACCGGGAGCCCGTCGGCCGAGCCGACCCCGTCCCTCCCCACCGACGACGGGACGACGTCCGCGCCGGTGCCGACCGGCCCCACCACGGCACCGACCCTCCCGACCGGGGAGCCGTCCACCGGCACGGGACCGACCGGCGTCCCGACCGCCCCGTCGGTCCCGGCACCGGCCGGACCCGACACCGGCACCGGCGCCGGCCCGGAGCCCGGAGCCGAATGACGCCGAAGGAACGGGAAACGGCCGCCACGCACCCGCGTGGCGGCCGTTTACCGCCGGCCCTCGCATCAGTCGCCCAGGACCCGCCGCAGGTAGTCGTTGGCGAAGAGCCGGTCCGGGTCGAGCCGGTCGCGCAGCGCCGTGAACTCGGCGAAGCGCGGATAGGCCTCGGAGAGGTAGGCGGCGTCGCGGGTGTGCAGCTTGCCCCAGTGCGGGCGGCCGCCGTGCGCCGTCATGATCCGCTCCACCGCGGTGAAGTACGCCCGGTGGGGCGTCCCCTGTAGAGGTGGACGGCGATGTAGGCGGTCTCCCGCCCCGAGGCCGTGGACAGCGGGATGTCGTCCGCCGGGGCCGTGCGCACCTCCACCGGGAAGCTCACCTTGAGCGGCGACCGCTCCACCATCGCCTTGACCTCGCGCAGCGCGGCGACCGCCGCCTCGCGCGGCAGCGCGTACTCCATCTCCACGAAGCGCACCCGGCGCGGCGAGGTGAAGACCTTGTACGGGATGTCGGTGTACGTACGGGCCGACAGGGCCCGGCTGAGACCTTGGCGAGCGCGGGGACGACCGGCGGCACCGCCCTGCCCAGCGAGCAGGCGAGCTGGAAGACCGTTCGAGAGGAGCTCGTCCTCCACCCAGCCGCTGATCCGTCCGGGCGGGGCGGCGGGACCCGCGCTGCGGTTGTTGCGCTTGGTGTTGCAGTTGTCGGTGTGGGGGAACCAGTAGAACTCGAAGTGCTCGTTCTCCGCGTGCAGCGCGTCGAACTCCGAGGTGACCCGGTCGAAGGTCATCGGCTCCTCGCGCGCGGTGAGCAGGAAGACCGGCTCCACCGCGAAGGTGATCGCGGTGATCACGCCGAGGGCGCCGAGCCCGATCCGGGCGGCCGCGAAGACCTCGGGATTCTCCTTCTCCGAACAGGTCAGCAGGTGTCCGTCGGCCGTCACCAGTTCGAGGGCGCGGATCTGCGCCGCCGTCGACGCCGAGTCGCGGCCCGTGCCGTGCGTACCGGTGGAGGTGGCCCCGGCGACGGTCTGCTCCATGATGTCGCCCATGTTGGTGAGCGACAGGCCTTCCCGGGCCAGCGCCACGTTGAGCCGCTTCAGGGGGTGCCGGACTCGACCGTCACGGTCATCGCCTCGCGGTCGATCCGCCGGATCCCGGTCAGCAGCCCCGGCCGGATCAGCACGCCGTCGGTGGCCGCGATCGAGGTGAAGGAGTGGCCGGTGCCGACCGTCTTCACCCGCAGCCCGTCCTCGGCCGCCCGGCGCACCGCCTCGGCGAGCTCCTCGGCCGAGGCCGGGCTCTACCTCGCGGACCGGGCGGGAGGTGACGTTCCCCGCCCAGTTACGCCACGGACCGCTCGCCGTCCTGCTGCTCCCCGACCCCGCTGTCGTCGTCCCGCTCACGCTGCCCCTCCCGGTTCGGCGCCGGCCTGCGCAGCCGGCGGTGTCCGAGAGACCCACCACGACCGCGACCGCGCCCGAGACGACGGGCACCACGTACCCCGCTTCCGCTCCCGACGCGTCGACCACCCAGCCGGCGGCCGAGGAGCCGAGCGCCACGCCGATCGCGAGACCCGTACCCGTCCAGGTCATGCCCTCGGTCAGCTTGGTGCGCGGTACGTGCGCTTCGACGAGGGCCATCGTGGTCACCATCGTAGGTGCGATGGAGAGGCCCGCGACGAAGAGCGCCACGGCCAGCAACGGCAGGTTCCCGGCCAGTAGGAGGGGATCATACTCACGGCCATCGCGCAGACGCCCAGCAGCCACCTGCGGGACGGCTCGCCCTTGAGGTGGAGCAGTCCGAAGACGGCTCCGGCCAGGCAGGAGCCCAGCGCGTAGACGGCCAGGACGAGGCTGGCGGCGGCCTTGTGCCCCCGCTCCTCGGCGAAGGCCACGGTCACTACGTCCACCGAGCCGAAGATGGCGCCGGTGGCGACGAAGGCGAGGACCAGGACCCGCAGGCCGGGGGAGCGGAGCAGGGAGGCGTCCCGCTCGCCGCCCCGCCGGGGGTGCGGCCGGGGCTCCGTGGCGCGCTGCGCGGTCAGCCAGAAGACGCCGATCGCGAGGAACACCCCGGCGAGCAGCGGACCGGCCTCGGGGAACCACGTCGTCGACAGGCCGATGGAGATGATCGGGCCGAAGATGAAGCACACCTCGTCGACGATCGACTCCCAGGAGTACGCCGTGTGCAGGCTCCGTCCCTCGCCCCGGTAGATCTCCGCCCAGCGGGCCGGATCATCGCCCCGACGCTCGGCACGCAGCCGATCACGGCGGTGAACAGGAAGAACGTCCAGTCCGGGGCCCCTCCCGCACACAGAGGAGGAGTCCGGCGCCCGCGGCAGCGACACCAGCGTCACCGGCCGGAGCACCCGGCGCTGCCCGTGCCGGTCGACCAGGCGCGAGACCAGGGGGCCGAGGAGCGCGGCGGACATCGCGAGCGTCGCCGAGCGCGCCGGCGAGCCCGTACCGGCCGGTGACCTGGGAGATCATGGTGACGATGCCGATGCCCATCATGGACAGGGGCATCCGGCCGAGAGACCGGCGACGGAGAACGACGCGGTTCCGGGCGCCGCGAAGATCGCGCGGTAGGGACTGGGCAAGGGGTCTCCGGAAATCTCCGTGCTTCGGAGCTGGCTCCGCGCGACGACTCGACACGCGCCCCGCGCGACCGCCGGGCACGTGTAGTTAACAGCTAAAGCCTACGGCGTTGAAGTGAGTGGGGCATCCCTCTTTTCGGACGGCCGGCGACGACGGCCGCCCCGCTCCTCCGACGGGCCGCGCCCCCGCCGCCGGGGACGGGTGGGAGGATCGGTGCCATGTCCGATCAGCACGATCCCGCCCCGTACGACGCCCTGCTGCTGCTCTCCTTCGGCGGTCCCGAGGGCCCGGACGACGTGGTCCCGTTCTGGAGAACGTGACGCGCGGCCGCGGCATCCGAAGGAACGGCTCAAGGAGGTGGGGCAGCACTACTTCCTCTTCGGTGGCGTCTCCCCGATCAACGACCACAACCGCGCGCTCCTGGACGCGCTGCGCGAGACTTCGCGCAGGCCGGACTCGGCCTTCCGGTCCACTGGGGCAACCGGAACTGGGCGCCGTACCTCACCGACACCCTGCGGGAGATGGTCACCGACGGGCGGCGCCACATCGCCGTGCTCACCACCAGCGCGTACGCCTCCTACTCCGGCTGCCGCCAGTACCGCGAGAACCTCGCCGACGCGCTGGCGACCCTGGAGGCGGAAGGCCTCCCGCTGCCGAGGGTCGACAAGCTCCGGCACTACTTCAACCACCCCGGCTTCCTCGAGCCCATGATCGAGGGCGTCCTGGCCTGCCTCGCCGACCTCGACCCCGACCTGCGCGAGGGGCCCACCTCGCCTTCACCACCCACTCCATCCCCGACTCCGCCGCCGACACCTCCGGACCGGCCACCGGACACGGCGAGGGCGGGGCCTACGTGCGCCAGCACCTCGACGCGGCCCGCACGATCGCCGACGCCGTCCGCGAGCGCACCGGCACCGACCACCCCTGGCAGCTCGTCTACCAGTCCCGCAGCGGCGCCCCCACATCCCCTGGCTGGAGCCCGACATCTGCGACCACCTGGAGGACCTGCACGCCGCCGGGGCGCCCGCGGCCGTCATGGTCCCCATCGGCTTCGTCTCCGACCACATGGAGGTCCTCTACGACCTCGACACCGAAGCCACCGCCAAGGCGGCCGAACTCGGCCTGCCCGTCCGCCGCTCGGCCACCGTCGGCTCCGACCCCCGCTTCGCCGCCGCCGTCCGCGACCTCCTCCTGGAACGGGCCGCCACCGAACGCGGGACCCGGGTCGAACGGTGCGCCCTGGGCGCGCTCGGGCCCTCCACGACCTGTGCCCCATCGGCTGCTGCCCCGCCAGGACCGAACGCCCCGCGGCGGCCGGCGCCGACAGCCCGTACGCGTAGGGCCTCGGCGCGCGTGCGAAGCCGTACGCGCGTGCGTGGCGGCCCGCGAATCGCACGCACGCGCGCGTGAAGCCCGCGACCCGGCCCGTACGCGCAAGGAGAGACCCGTGACCCGTCCGTACGCGCAAGGAGATCCCATGACCGAGGTTCCCGACCCCTCCTCACCGAGCTGCACGACCTCGCCCTGGAGGCCGCCCGGCGGGCCGGAGCGCTGCTGCGCGACGGCCGGCCCGACGACCTGACCGTGGCGAAGACCAAGACCAGCCCCATCGACGTGGTCACCGAGATGGACATCGCCGCCGAGAAGCTGATCACCGGCTTCCTCGCCGAGCACCGCCCGCAGGACGGCCTCCTCGGCGAGGAGGGCGCCGCCAGCCCGGCACCAGCGGCGTCCGCTGGGTCATCGACCCGCTCGACGGCACCGTGAACTACCTCTACGGCCTGCCCACCTGGGGCGTCTCGATCGCCGCCGAACGGAACGGCGAGACCGTCGTCGGCGTGGTCGAGGCGCCGCTGCGCGGCGAGACGTACCACGCGGTCCTCGGTCGCGGCGCGTACGCCGGGGACCGGCGGCTCGCCGTCCGCCCCTCGCCCGCGCTCGACCAGGCCCTGCTCGGCACCGGCTTCGCGTACGTCCAGACCCGGCGCGCCCACCAGGCCGACGTCGCCCGGAAGGTGATCCCGCTCGTCCGCGACATCCGGCGCGGCGGCTCGGCCGCCCTCGACCTCTGCGACGTCGCCGCGGGCCGCCTCGACGCCTACTACGAGCGCGGCCTCAACCCCTGGGACCTCGCCGCGGGCGCGCTGATCGCCCGCGAGGCGGGCGCCCTGACCGGCAGCCGCCCCGGGGAGCCGGAGTCCGGCGACCTGACGGTCGCAGCCTCCCCGGGCCTCTTCGCACCCCTCCAGGAGCTCCTGGAGGAGCTGGGGAGCCTGGCACGACTGACCCGGGTCCCGGCGGGCCGGGAGCGGACGGACGAGGGCCCCGGTGCCGGGACGGCACCGGGGCCCTGCGCGGGGTGTACGGGGCTCCGCCGGCGGGAGCGGTGGCAGCGGCGGGCCGGGTCAGGCCGCTCCCGGTACGGCCACCTCCACGCCGTACTCGGCGGCCAGGCAGTGCAGGTCCTCCAGCTCGGCCTGCTCCACCTCCACCAGGTAGTCGTCTCCCGTCTCACGCGCCCGCGTGAGGTCCGTCTGCGTGGTCCTGATGCGGTGCAGCAGGCCTGCGGTGAAAGCGTCCATCGTGCGCCCCCTCGTCGTGGGTCAGGTGGCACGGGGGTGTGCCGAGGGTGTTCGGATCACGCGCTGCGGTCTCTGGGGGACAGAGAGCGTCGGGTGGCGTGCCACATACAGGGCGTGATCACGGGGTGTGCAGTCGTCCTCCCACCCCTTTCCTCAGAGAAACCTCAACTGGCCCGCGAATCAGATGAATTCTCGGTGCCCTCCCCGGAGCGCCGTCGGGGCGCCGTCCGGCCCCCAGGCCCTCCCCGCCGCCTTACAGCCGGTTTACGCGCGTACGGGGCAGGATGGACACCCACAGTCAGCTCAGGTCTCGGCCGGTCCCCGCCCCGGGACGCGGCTCAACGGGAAGGATGTACGACGTGCGCGTACTCGTCGTCGAGGACGAGCAACTGCTCGCCGATGCGGTGGCCACCGGACTGCGCCGGGAGGCCATGGCCGTCGACGTCGTGTACGACGGCGCGGCGGCCCTGGAGCGCGTGGGGGTCAACGACTACGACGTCGTCGTCCTCGACCGCGACCTGCCCTCGTGCACGGCGACGACGTCTGCCGCCGGATCGTCGAGCTGGGCATGCCCACCCGCGTCCTGATGCTCACCGCCTCCGGCGACGTCAGCGACCGCGTGGAGGGCCTGGAGCTGGGCGCGGACGACTACCTCCCAAGCCCTTCGCCTTCACCGAGCTCACCGCGCGCGTGCGGGCCCTCGGCCGTCGCACCACCGTGCCGCTCCCGCCGGTCCTGGAGCGCGCCGGCATCAAGCTCGACCCGAACCGCCGCGAGGTCTTCCGCGACGGCCGCGAGGTCCAGCTCGCGCCGAAGGAGTTCGCCGTCCTGGAGGTCCTCATGCGCAGCGAGGGCGCCGTCGTCTCGGCCGAGCAGCTCCTGGAGAAGGCCTGGGACGAGAACACCGACCCGTTCACCAACGTGGTCCGCGTCACCGTCATGACCCTGCGCCGCAAGCTCGGGGAGCCCCGTCATCGTCACCGTGCCCGGCTCCGGGTACCGGATCTGACCGATGGCCACGACCCCGCGCCCCACCCCAGGCGCCCCCCAAGCCGACCTGGGACCCCAGGGACCCCGTCCGTCCGCTCCTGCGCCCGACCATCCGGATACGGCTCACCCTGCTGTACGGCGGGATGTTCCTGATCGCGGGCATCCTGCTGCTCTCGATCATCTACCTCTTCACCGCGCAGGCCCTCAGCGACAGCGCGGCCCGACTACCCTTCAAGGTGATCGACGGCACGGTCCAGCCGACCACCTCCGGGTGCCAGTTGCCCGCGAAGGGCACCGGCGACCAGCTCAACGAGGCCGTCACGCTCTGTCTGCGGCACCAGGGCGACCAGGCCCTGGACGACCTGCTGCGCCGCTCGCTCTTCGCCCTGCTCGGCCTGAGCATCATCGCCTTCGCCTTCGGCTACGCCATGGCGGGGCGGGTGCTCTCCGCTCGGACGGATCACCCGCACCGCCCGCCAGGTGGCCGGTTCGGACCTGTCCCGGCGGATCGAGCTGGACGGCCCGGACGACGAGCTCAAGGAGCTGGCCGACACCTTCGACGAGATGCTGGAGCGCCTGGAACGGGCCTTCACCGCCCAGCAGCGGTTCGTCGCGAACGCCTCGCACGAGCTGCGGACCCCGCTCGCGATCAACCGCACCCTCCTGGAGGTGCACCTCTCCGACCCCGGGGCGCCCGTGGAGCTCCAACAGCTCGGCAAGACCCTGCTCGCCACCAACGAGCGCAGCGAGCAGCTCGTCGAGGGCCTGCTGCTGCTCGCCCGGAGCGACAACCAGATCATCGAGCGCAAGGCCGTCGACCTCGCGGAGGTCGCCGAGCGGGGCGTCGACCAGGTGCACGCCGAGGCCGAGGCCAGGGGCGTCGAGATCCGCGGCGAGCGCGCGCCCGCCGTCGTCCAGGGCAACGGCGTCCTGCTCGAACGGATCACGCTGAACCTGCTCCAGAACGCCGTGCGGTACAACGTGCCGGAGGGCGGCTGGGTGGAGGTCACCACCGAGGCCGAACACGGCCAGGCGGTGCTGCTCGTCTCGAACACGGGACCCGTGGTCCCCGCGTACGAGATCGACAACCTCTTCGAGCCGTTCCGGCGGCTCCGGCAGGAGCGGACCGGCAGCGACAAGGGGTCGGCCTCGGCCTGTCGATCGCCCGGTCCGTGGCCCGTGCCCACGGCGGCCGTATCATCGCGGAGCCCCGCGAGGGCGGCGGTCTCGTGATGCGCGTCACTCTGCCGATCTGACACACTGCACGGGCCGACCGGTTCCGTTCGCTTTGCGCGGAATTCCGCGCCCCCGCCCTAGAGACGCTCATGTGTGATCGATCACGGGGGAGGGTGCGTGGCCGTCCACTCTCCGTGACCGGGAAATCCCTCCGAAAACCAGGAAAAGTCCGGGTTTTCAGGACCCCCGAATGACGGGAAGTACACGGGGTGGCGCCCGCGAGGACGCCCCCGGACCGTGTACGGTCCGGTTCGCCACCCGAAGCCGATCACTCGTGAGAGGGCGCGACGGGTGTCGATTGAGTAACAGACCTTGATGTGAGGCAAAATCTCCGCCTCAGGTCGGGCACAAGTCCGACCTCTCACGCGTTACGTGCGCTGGAGACACCGCAACCACCCAGAGGGGGAGAGCGACATGGCAACGGATTACGACACCCCACGCAAGACCGACGACGACGTCGACTCGGACAGCCTTGAGGAACTGAAGGCCCGCCGGAACGACAAGTCGACCTCGACCGTCGACGTCGACGAGTTCGAGGCCGCCGAAGGCCTGGAGCTTCCGGCGCCGACCTTTCGAACGAAGAGCTGGCCGTCCGGGTCCTGCCCAAGCAGGCCGACGAGTTCACCTGCATGAGCTGCTTCCTCGTGCACCACCGGAGCCAGCTCGCCCGGGAGAAGAACGGTCAGCCCATCTGCCGCGACTGCGACTGAGAACGCTCGACCGTGGCAGGCGACACACCGTCCCGGAAGCGGCGTCTGCGGCTCCCCGGGAGCCCGCGGACGGACAAGGGCGGACACGGCCCGGCAGAGGGCGCCCAGGAGGCCCCCGACGCCGAGCCCACCGCCTCCCTGCCCTCCCTCGGCGCACGTGACGACGAGCGGGGCCTACCGGCCTCGCTCGAAGCGGCCGCCGCACCGGAGAGGCCCCCCTTCCCGCGGAGCGGGACACGGGAGCAGGACGACGGGTCGTCCGTCGAAGCACGACGGGCCGGGCGCCTCGGCGCCGTCAAGCAGCTCGCCGACCCGGCGCGCGGCCGGCTCGACAAGATGAAGATCGACTCCGGTCGTATCGACGCCGTCCGGCGCGGCGTCGCCCAGGGCGTCAAGCGCGGCGGAGACGGCGCGAAAGCGGGCATCGGCCATCTGGCCGACCGGCTGATCGACCTCGCCCCCGGATCCCCGTCCGCGACCTGGCGACCCTCCGCAGGCACTTCCCGGGCTCGGCCCCGAGGAGATCGCCGACAAGCTCGTCACCGGCGCGGCGAACGCGTCCTCGACCGTGGGCGCGGGCATCGGCGTCGCCGCCATGCTCCCCGTACCCCCGGCCCTGCCGGCCGAGCTGGCGGCCGAGATCACCGGCGTCGCCGCCGTGGAGCTCAAGCTCATCGCCGAACTGCACGAGGTGTACGGGCTGCGTCCCCCGGCCGGCTCACCCAGCGCTCGGCGGCCTATCTGACCTCCTGGGCCGAGGAGCGGGGCATCGACCCCACCAAGCCCACCACCGTCAACGCGGCGCTCGGCGGACAGCTCAAGCGCGAACTGCGCCAGCAGATCATGAAGCGCATGGTGCGCAACCTGCCGAACCTCATGCCGTTCATGGTGGGCGCCGCCGTCGGCGCCGTCATGAACCGCCGCGACACCAAGAAGCTCGCCGCGCACATCCGCAAGGACCTGCGCGAGCGCCAGGTGCCCTGGAGCGCCCTCCCGGAGCTGCCCCGCTGGACCAGCCCGAGAACCCCGAGGAACTGGGCTTCTAGGGCTCGTCCGGCTTCGCGGGCCCGGCGCCGCCGACCGGGCCCGGCCGGCGCGGGAGCCCGCCCGGTCAGTCCCCGGCACCGGTCCGCGCGGACTCGAGGGCGGCGGCCAGCGCCTCCGGCTCGCGGCTGGACAGGTACACGTACGGAGTCGGGTCCGCCGGATCCGTCACCTCGATCCGCACCGCCCGCGGCACGCAGCCGCGCATCAGCATGAAGGCGCGCGGATCCGCCTTGTACGTGCGCCAGGCGCGCGCCTCCTCCGCGTCGAGCACCTCGGCCGCCCCCAGGGCGGAGACCGGGATCCGCGCCTCGCCCGCCACCAGCGAACCGGCCACCACCCGGATCCGGGCGGAGCCGTACGAGAGACCGCGACCCCGGCGAGCACCGCCGCCACGATCAGGCCGCCCAGCATCGGGACCGTCCCGAACGGGAACATGATCAGACCGCCGGACAGGCCGAGCAGGCCCGCGATCACCCACCAGGAGCCGGGCGCCGTCAGCCGCTCGTCGAAGCGCGGCGCGGCCGGGGCGGCGGAGGACTCGGGGGAGGGGCCGGGGACGGTACGGAAGGCTGCATGCGTCCAAGCTTGGCACGGCGCGACCCGCGTCCGTCCGCGCGGGTAAGGTCTGCGCCTGTGACTGCAACATCTGCCGCCCTCACCCCGCCGGCCGACGCCATACCGCCGGTACGCCACCCCGACGCACCGGCCCCCGGCGAGCTGCTCGGCTCGCACTACGGGCACTGTTTCGGGTGCGGCGGCGGGCAGCCCACGGCCTCCACCTGGAGGCGCGGGCGGGCGAGGGCGTGACCGTCACCGCCGAGTTCACGGTGACCGCCGACCACCAGGGCGCCCCCGGCCTCGCGCACGGCGGCGTCCTCGCCACCGCGCTCGACGAGACCCTCGGCTCCCTCAACTGGCTGCTGCGGGTCATCGCCGTGACCGGACGCCTGGAGACCGACTTCCTGCGGCCCGTGCCGGTCGGCACCGTGCTCCACCTGGAGGCCGCCGTCACCGCCGTGCACGGCCGCAAGCTCTACTCGACCGCCGTCGGCCGGATCGGCGGGCCGGAAGGCCCCGTCGCCGTCCGCGCCGACGCCCTCTTCATCGAGGTCAAGGTCGACCACTTCATCGACAACGGGCGCCCGGAGGAGATCCGCGCCGCCATGTCCGACCCCGACCAGCTCAGGCGCGCCCGCGCCTTCGAGGTGAACCCCTGATGCGCAACCCCGTCGACGTACTGATCCGGCGCGTGGACCCCGAGGTCCCCGTCCCGGCCTACGGGCACCCCGGCGACGCCGGCGCCGACCTCGTGACCACGGAGGCCGCCGTGCTGGCCCCCGGCGAGCGCGCCGTCCTGCCCACCGGCGTCTCCCTGGCCCTCCCCGACGGGTACGCCGCCTTCGTGCACCCGCGCTCCGGTCTCGCGGCCCGCTGCGGAGTGGCGCTCGTGAATGCCCGGGGACGGTGGATGCCGGGTACCGTGGAGAGATCAAGGTGATCGTGGTCAATCTCGACCCGCACGAGAGCGTGCGGTTCGAGCGATTCGACCGGATTGCCCAACTCGTCGTCCAGCAGGTCGAGAAGGTGCGCTTCCACGAGGTGGCGGAACTTCCCGGTTCGGCGCGGGCCGAGGGGGCTTCGGGTCCACCGGCGGCCATGCCGCCGTGGACGGCACAACGGGTGGGAATCGATACGCTTCGGCCGTATCCGACCGGGAAGGACAGTGACGTGTTCGGACGTCGCAGAAGAGCGGTGCCGCCGAGGACGCGGCGGGCGAGGCCGAGCAGGTCGTCGACGCGGTGGAGGACGAGGACGCGGCCGAGCCGCGTCGGGTGAACCTTCCGCCCGCGCCCCGGCCCGACGGGCCCTGGGACATCTCCGAGGTCACCAAGCCCGACGAGGGCCGCGTGGACCTCGGCGGGATCTTCGTGCCCGGCGTCGAGGGCATGGAGCTGCGGGTCGAGGTGGCGGGCGACGCGATCGTCGCGGCCACCGTCGTGCTGCGCGACAGCGCCGTACAGCTCAGGCCTTCGCCGCCCCCAAGAACGAGGGCATCTGGGGCGAGGTCCGTGACGAGATCGCCACGGGCATCGTCCAGCAGGGCGGTGTCATCGACGAGGTCGAGGGGCCGCTGGGCTGGGAGCTGCGCGCGCAGGTCCCCGTGCAGTTGCCGGACGGCAACCGCGGCGTGCAGCTCGTGCGCTTCGTGGGCGTCGACGGGCCCCGCTGGTTCCTGCGCGGAGTGATCTCCGGCCAGGGCGCGGTCCAGCCCGAGGCGGCCGGGCTCCTGGAGCAGATCGTCCGCGACACCGTGGTCGTCCGCGGCGAGGGCCCGATGGCCCCGCGCGACCCGATCGTCCTCAAGCTGCCGAACGACGCGCAGATGGTGCCGGACGGCGTGCAGCAGGAGGAGCAGGAGAACTCCCGCTTCTCCGGCGGCATGGGCCAGCTCCAACGCGGCCCGGAGATCTCCGAGATCCGCTGAACCACGGGATCGGAAGCCTGCGGAAAGACCGGTGGGCCGTTCCCGCACCTCGTGTGCGGGAACGGCCACCGGTCTTTCCGCCCTCCCCGGGTTTTCCCCAGGCCGCGACCCCGCCCTGGTCCACCGGACCCGCGCCGGACCATACTGGCGAGCGCACACGTTCGAAGAGGGGGAGCGCAGGGTGAGCGAGAGCAGCACGGGGTCCGCGACGGCCGTCGTCGAGGGCCCGGCGGACCCGCCATGATCCGCGTCGAGGACCTGCGCCGCTCGTACGGCACGGGCGAGGCCGCGGTCCACGCCCTGCGCGGCGTCTCCTTCGACATCCCGCGCGGCGAGCTCGTCGCCCTCAAGGGCCGCTCCGGCTCCGGCAAGACGACGCTGCTCAACCTCGTGGGCGGCCTCGACACCGCCGACGGCGGCCGGATCGTCATCGACGGCACCGACCTCTCCACCCTCGGCGAGAGCGGGCTCCTGGAACTGCGCCGCGACCGCATCGGCTTCGTCTTCCAGTCCTTCGGCCTCCTCCCGATCCTCTCCGCCGCGGAGAACGTGGGCGTGCCCTGCGGCTGCGCAGGGCGGACCCGAAGGAGCGCGAGGAGCGGGTGGCCCTGCTGCTCGGCCTGGTGGGCCTCGCCGACCACGCGGCCCAGCGGCCCGGCGAGCTCTCCGGCGGCCAGCAGCAGCGCGTCGCCATCGCCCGCGCCCTCGCCAACAGGCCGGCCCTGCTCATAGCCGACGAGCCGACCGGCCAGCTCGACGCCGAGACCGGCCTCGCCGTCATGCAACTGCTGCGGGCCGTGGTCCGCAGCGAGGGCTGCACGGCCCTGGTCGCCACCCACGACCCCCAGCTCCTGGGCCTGGCGGACCGGGTCCTGGAGCTGCGCGACGGCGAGATCCTGGAGGCCTGAGGACACCCGGGCCCGTCCGGCGGACCGGGGCCGGGCAGGCACCGGACACGGGCGGGCATCAGGATCACGTCAATACCGTCCGCGACCGTTCTCCGCGTGCGGGACGTCCGATCGGCTGGACGTATGGTCGATCCATGGGACGCGGCAAGCTACGCATCTACCTCGGCGCTGCGCCGGGCGTCGGCAAGACCTACGCCATGCTCTCCGAGGGCCACCGCCGGGTGGAGCGCGGCACGGACTGCGTGGTCGCCTTCGTCGAGCACCACGGACGGCCGCGCACGGAGACGGTGCTGCGCGGCCTGGAGCAGGTCCCGCGCCGCACCCTGGAGCACCGGGGGCCACCCTCACCGAGATGGACGTCGACGCGGTCCTGGCCCGCCGCCCCGCGGTCGCCCTCGTCGACGAGCTCGCCCACACGAACGCGCCCGGCTCCCGCAACCCCAAGCGCTGGCAGGACGTCGCCGAGCTGCTCGCGGCCGGCATCGACGTCGTCTCCACCGTCAACATCCAGCACCTGGAGTCCCTCGGCGACGTCGTCGAGGCGATCACGGGCGTGCGCCAGCGGGAGACCGTCCCCGACGAGGTCGTGCGCCGGGCGGACCAGATCGAACTGGTCGACATGAGCCCGGAGGCGCTGCGGCGCCGGATGGCCCACGGCAACGTCTACACCTCCGACAAGGTCGACGCGGCCCTCTCCAACTACTTCCGCCCCGGCAACCTCACCGCCCTGCGCGAACTGGCGCTGCTCTGGACCGCCGACCGGGTCGACGAGTACCTCCGCAAGTACCGGGGCGAGCACAACATCCGCTCCACCTGGCAGGCCCGGGAGCGCATCGTCGTCGGCCTGACCGGCGGGCCCGAGGCCGCACCCTCATACGCCGGGCCACCCGCCTCGCCGAGAAGGGCGCCGGAGGCGAGGTCCTCGCCGTCTACATCGCCCGCAGCGACGGGCTCACCGCAGCCTCCCCGAAAGAGCTGGCCGTCCAGCGCACCCTCGTCGAGGACCTCGGCGGAACGTTCCACCACGTCATCGGCGACGACGTCCCCACCGCGCTCCTGGAGTTCGCCCGCGGCGTCAACGCCACCAGATCGTCCTCGGCTCCAGCCGCCGCCGGTCCTGGCAGTACGTCCTCGGCCCCGGCGTCGGGCAGACCGTCGCCCGCGACTCCGGGCCCGACCTGGACGTCCACATCGTCACCCACGGCGAGGTCGCCAAGGGACGCGGCCTGCCGGTCGCGCGCGGCGCCCGCCTCGGCCGCTCCCGGATCCTCGCCGCCTGGACGGTCGGCGTCGCGGGACCCGCCTGCCTCGCCCTGCTCCTCACCCACGTCGACGCCGACCTCGGCCTCGCCAACGACATGCTGCTCTTCCTCGCCCTGACGGTGGCCTCCGCGCTGCTCGGCGGGTTCCTGCCGGCGCTCGCCTCGGCCGCCGCCGGCTCGCTCCTCCTCAACTGGTTCTTCACCCCGCCCGTCCACCGCCTGACCATCGCCGACCCCAAGAACATCGTCGCCCTCGCCGTCTTCCTCGGCGTCGCGATGTCGGTCGCCTCGGTGGTCGACCTGGCCGCCCGCCGCACCCACCAGGCCGCCCGGCTGCGCGCGGAGTCCGAGGTGCTCTCCTACCTCGCGGGCAGCGTGCTGCGCGGCGAGACCAGCCTGGACGCCCTCCTCGAACGGGTCCGCGAGACCTTCTCCATGGAGTCGGTCGCCCTCCTGGAGCGCGAGGACGAGGTCGAGCCGTGGACGCCCGTCGCGAGCGTCGGCCCCCACCCGGCGTCCCGGCCGGAGGAGGCGGACGCCGACATGCCGGTCGGGGACCGCCTGGCGCTCGCCCTGTCCGGCCGGGTGCTGCCCGCCGAGGACCGGCGGGTCCTCGGCGCCTTCGCCGCCCAGGCCGCCGTCGTCCTCGACCGGCAGCGGCTCGTCGGCGAGGCGGAGGAGGCCCGGAAGCTGGCCGAGGGCAACAAGATCCGCACCTCCCTGCTCGCCGCCGTCAGCCACGACCTGCGGACCCCGCTCGCGAGCATCAAGGCCTCCGTCTCCTCCCTCCGCTCCGACGACGTCGAGTGGTCCGAGCAGGACCGGGCCGAACTCCTGGAGGGCATCGAGGCCGGGGCCGACCGGCTCGACCACCTCGTCGGCAACCTCCTCGACATGTCCCGTCTGCGGACCGGCACCGTCGCCCCCTCATGCGGGTCGTCGACCTCGACGAGGTCGTCCCCATGGCCCTCGGGGAGTGCCGGACGGCAGCGCCGAGCTCGACATACCCGAGACGCTGCCCATGGTCGAGGTCGACAAGGGTCTCCTGGAGCGGGCCGTCGCCAACATCGTGGAGAACGCCGTGAAGTACAGCCCCGGGGGCGTGCCCGTCGCCGTCGCCGCCAGCGCCCTGGGGGACCGGGTCGAACTGCGGGTCGTGGACCGCGGCCCCGGCGTCCCCGACGAGGCCAAGGACGGCATCTTCGAGCCCTTCCAGCGCTTCGGCGACGCCCCGCGCGGCCTCCGGCGTCGGCCTCGGCCTCGCCGTGGCCCGCGGCTTCGTCGAGGCGATGGGCGGGACCCTCGGCGCCGAGGACACCCCGGGCGGCGGCCTCACCATGGTCCTCACCCTGCGGGCCGCGCGGGGCGCGCCCCCGGCACCGGCGGCCGAGCTGCCGGCCCACGCGGCGACCTGAGCCGCGCCCCTCCCCATACCCGTACCACCGTCCCGTCCGCCCGTACGGCGGCCGAAAGAAGGCACTCCTCCATGACCCGGGTCCTCGTGGTCGACGACGAGCCGCAGATCGTCCGCGCCCTGGTGATCAACCTCAAGGCGCGGAAGTACGAGTCGACTCCGCCCCGACGGCGCCACCGCCCTCCGCCTCGCCGCCGACCGGCACCCCGACGTCGTCGTCCTCGACCTCGGCCTGCCCGACATGGACGGCGTCGAGGTCATCAGGGGCCTGCGCGGCTGGACGCGGGTGCCGATCCTGGTCCTCTCGGCCCGCCAGACCTCCGACGAGAAGGTCGAGGCCCTCGACGCGGGCGCCGACGACTACGTCACCAAGCCCTTCGGCATGGACGAGCTGCTCGCCCGGCTGCGCGCCGCCGTGCGCCGCAACGAGCCGGTCGGCGTCCCCGAGGGCGGGGTCGCCGTCGTCGAGGCCGAGGCCTTCACCGTCGACCTGGCCGCGAAGAAGGTCCACCGCGACGGCCGGGACGTCCGGCTCACCCCACCGAGTGGCACCTCCTCGAAGTCCTCGTCCGCAACGGCGGCCGCCTGGTCGGCCAGAAGCAGCTCCTCCAGGAGGTCTGGGGCCCCTCGTACGGCACCGAGACCAACTACCTCCGGGTGTACATGGCGCAGCTCCGCCGCAAGCTGGAGCGCGACCCGTCCCACCCGCGCCACTTCGTCACCGAACCGGGCATGGGGTACCGCTTCGAACGCTGAACCGGGCGCCGTGCGGAGGGCGCCCCCAGGCCCTCCCGTGACGGCGGCGGCCGGTACGCTTTCTGTATGAGTGCTGCACCGCGTACAGAGAAGCCGGCCGGCAGGTTCCGCCGGATGCTCGACCGGCTCTCCTCCTCTCCCGAGGACCTGGAGTCCGAGGAGCTCCAGAGAGGACGCCGAGGCGTCGGGGTGCACGCGTATCTCCGAGTGCTCCGACCGCCAGATAGTCAAGGTGACTGGTACCTTGCGCACGGTCACGCTGCGCCCCCGGGCCGGTGTGCCCGCCCTCGAGGCCGAGCTCTTCGACGGCACGGCCCCGCTCGACGTCGTCTGGCTCGGCCGCCGCTCCATCGTGGGCATCGAGCCGGGCCGCAAGCTGATCGCCTCCGGCCGGATCTCCATGAGCCACGGCCGGCGGGTCCTCTTCAACCCCAAATACGAGCTCCGACCGCTCGGACAGGAGTAGCCGGTGACGTCCCTCGACAAGCCGACCAGCACGGACCAGGACGCCCGCGCCTCGAAGGAGGTCACCGAGGCCGCGCTGTTCGAGGCGTTCGGCGGCCTGCGGGGCATGGTCGAGACGGTCCTGCCCGGTCTGCTCTTCGTCACGATCTTCACGATCAACAAGGACCTGAAGAGCTCGGCGATCGCCGCGCTCGGGGTCTCGCTGGCCCTCGTCGCCGTCCGGCTGATCCGCCGCGACACCGTCAAGCACGCCTTCAGCGGCGTCTTCGGCGTCGCCTTCGGCGTGGTCTTCGCCATGATGACCGGCAACGCCAAGGACTTCTACCTGCCGGGCATGCTCTACACGCTCGGCCTCGCCCTCGCGTACCTCGTCACCGCCGTCGCCGGAGTCCCCTGATCGGCCTGATCCTCGGCCCGGTCTTCAAGGAGAACCTCTCCTGGCGCACCCGCAACCCGGGCCGCAAGAAGGCGTACACGAAGGCGAGCCTGGCCTGGGGCCTGATCCTGCTCGGCAAGTGCGCGGTCCTCTTCCCGCTGTACTGGTGGGCCGACCCGACCCGGTTCGGCTGGGTCTCGGTCGCCCTGAAGATCCCGCCGTTCCTGCTCGCGGTCTACCTCACCTGGGTGTTCCTGGCGAAGGCCCGCCGCCGATCGACGTCTTCGCCGAGATGGAGGCGGAGGAGCGGGCGGAGAAGGCCCGCGAGGAGGCGGCGGCGGCCGAGCGCCGGCCGGAGGTCTGAGGTCCCGAGGAGGCGGTGGCGGCCGAGCGCCGGCCGGAGGTCTGAGGCCCCGAGGAGGCGGCGGCGGCCGAGCGCCGGCCGGAGGTCTGAGGCCCCGCCCGAGCGCGTACACCGCGTGCGCCCCGTCCGTACACGGGGAAGGGCCCGGACCTGTTCGTCAGGTCCGGGCCCTTCCGTACGACAACCGGCCGTCAGGACGTCTCGCGGCGCACCTGGAGCAGGTCCTCCAACTGCTCCTCGCGGGCCTGCGCGGCCACGAACAGCAGCTCGTCACCGGCCTCCAGGGTCTCCTCGGCGCTCGGCGTGAGCACCCGCGAACCGCGGATGATCGTCACCAGCGAGGTGTCCTGCGGCCAGTCCACGTCCCCGACCGAGGTGCCGGCGACGGCCGACTCCGGCGGGAGCGTCAGCTCGACCAGGTTCGCGTCGCCGTGGCTGAAGCGCAGCAGCCGGACCAGGTCGCCGACGCTCACCGCCTCCTCCACCAGGGCCGACATCAGACGCGGCGTCGAGACGGCCACGTCCACGCCCCAGGCCTCATTGAACAGCCACTCGTTCTTCGGGTTGTTCACCCGGGCGACCACCCGCGGCACGCCGTACTCGGTCTTGGCGAGCAGCGAGACGACCAAGTTCACCTTGTCGTCGCCGGTCGCCGCGATCACCACGTTGCAGCGCTGGAGCGCCGCCTCGTCCAGGAGGTGATCTCGCAGGCGTCGGCGAGCAGCCACTCCCGCCTGCGGCACCCGCTCCACCGAGATGGCGGTCGGCGCCTTGTCGACGAGGAGGACCTCGTGCCCGTTCTCCAGGAGCTCGCCCGCGATGGAACGGCCCACCGCACCCGCGCCCGCAATGGCGACACGCATCAGTGACCAGCCTCCTCGGGGCCCTCGGCGAAGGCCTCCTCGACCTTCGCGATCTCGTCCGTACGCATCATCACGTGCACCAGGTCGCCCTCCTGGAGCACCGTCTGCGACGAGGGGATGACGGCCTCGCCGAGCCGGGTCAGGAACGCGACGCGCACGCCCGTCTCGTCCTGGAGCCGACTGATCTTGTGGCCGATCCAGGCCGGCGAGGTGTGCACCTCGGCGAGCTGCACCCGCCGCTCGGGTCCGTCCACAGCGGCTCGGCGCCCGAGGGCAGCAGCCGCCGCAGCATCTGGTCGGCGGTCCAGCGGACCGTCGCGACCGTCGGGATGCCCAGGCGCTGGTAGACCTCGGCACGGCGCGGGTCGTAGATCCGCGCCGCCACGTTCTCGATGCCGAACATCTCGCGCGCGACCCGCGCCGCGATGATGTTCGAGTTGTCACCGCTGCTCACCGCGGCGAAGGCACCGGCGTCCTCGATCCCGGCCTCGCGCAGCGTGTCCTGGTCGAATCCCACGCCCGTGACGCGGCGCCCGCCGAAGCCCGACCCCAGGCGGCGGAAAGCCGTCGGGTCCTGGTCCACGACCGCGACCGTGTGCCCCTGCTGTTCGAGGGTCTGCGCGAGAGCGGCTCCCACTCGCCCGCAGCCCATGATGACGATGTGCACGTCCCCTTACCCCGCACTCCTGATCGCCCTGCTGACCTGCGAAAACAACCTGCTCACAACTTTCCTCGCCCGCTCCGCCCGGGCCGCGGCGGGCGACGCCCTGCCGGGTCGCCCGCTCCGAGCTTAAGCGGCAACGCCGGCGGGGACCGCATCCGAGCTGGTACTCAGGGAGATTCCGTGCGGGTCGGGGGTGCCGGTGCGCGTGGCTCTTTTCGAACGCTTACGATCCTCTCCGTGTCCAAACTGACCGACGTGCCCAAACGGATCCTGATCGGGCGGGCCCTGCGCAGCGACAAGCTCGGCGAGACCCTCCTCTCGAAGCGGATCGCCCTCCCCGTCTTCGCCTCCGACCCGCTGTCCTCGGTGGCGTACGCACCCGGCGAGGTGCTGCTCGTCCTCTCCGTAGCCGGTCTGTCGGCCTACCACTTCAGCCCCTGGATCGCGCTCGCGGTCGTCGTCCTGATGTTCACGGTCGTCGCCTCCTACCGGCAGAACGTGCACGCCTACCCGAGCGGCGGCGGCGACTACGAGGTGGCCACCACCAACCTCGGGCCGAAGGCCGGGCTCACCGTGGCGAGCGCCCTGCTCGTCGACTACGTCCTGACCGTCGCCGTCTCGATCTCCTCGGGCATCGAGAACCTCGGCTCGGCCGTCCCCTTCGTCGTCGAGCACAAGGTCGTCTCCGCGATCGCGGTCATCGTGCTGCTCACCCTGATGAACCTGCGCGGGGTGAAGGAGTCCGGCACCCTCTTCGCCATCCCGACGTACGTCTTCGTCGCCGGCGTCTTCCTGATGATCGCCTGGGGCGCCTACCGGGGCATCGTCCTCGGCGACACGATGAAGGCGCCCACCGCCGACTTCGAGATCAAGCCCGAGCACCAGGGCCTGGCCGGCTTCGCCCTCGTCTTCCTGCTGCTTCGCGCCTTCTCCTCCGGCTGCGCCGCCTCACCGGCGTCGAGGCCATCTCCAACGGCGTCCCCGCCTTCCGCAAGCCCAAGTCGAGGAACGCCGCCACCACGCTCGCCCTCATGGGCGGCCTGGCCATCACCATGTTCTGCGGCATCATCTTCCTGGCCATGGCCACCGACGTGCGGATGGCCGAGAAGCCCGCCACGACCTGCTCCGCGGCGGCGTCCCGGTCGGTCCGGACTACGTCCAGGACCCGGTCATCTCGCAGGTCGCGGCCGCCGTCTTCGGCGACGGGACGTTCTTCTTCGTCGTCCTGGCCGCCGCCACCGCGCTCGTCCTCTTCCTGGCCGCGAACACCGCGTACAACGGCTTCCCGCTCCTCGGCTCGATCCTCGCCCAGGACCGCTACCTGCCGCGCCAGCTCCACACCCGCGGCGACCGCCTCGCCTTCTCCAACGGCATCGTGCTCCTCGCCGGCGCCGCCATCCTCCTCGTCTGGCTCTACGGGGCCGACTCGACCCGGCTGATCCAGCTCTACATCGTCGGCGTCTTCGTCTCCTTCACCCTCAGCCAGATCGGCATGGTCCGGCACTGGAACCGGCACCTGAGGACCGAGCGGGAGCCCGCCAAGCGCCGCCACATGATCCGCTCCCGCGCGATCAACGCCTTCGGCGCCTTCTTCACCGGCCTGGTCCTGGTCGTCGTCCTGGCCACCAAGTTCACCCACGGCGCCTGGGTCGCCCTGCTCGGCATGGTGATCTTCTACGGAACGATGACCGCGATCCGCAAGCACTACGACTCGGTGGCCGCGGAGATCGCCGCCGCCGAGGAGCGGCCCGACGAGTACGTGCGCCCCTCCCGGGTCCGCTCCCTCGTCCTCGTCTCCAAGCTCCACAAGCCCACCCTCCGCGCCCTGGCCTACGCCAAGCTCATGCACGCGAGCGAGCTGGAGGCGCTGACCGTCAACGTCGACCCGGCCGAGACGAAGGCGCTCAAGGAGGAGTGGGAGCGGCGCGGCATCAACGTCCCGCTCAAGATCCTCGACTCGCCGTACCGCGAGATCACCCGCCCGGTGATCGAGTACGTGAAGAGCCTGCGCCGCGAGAGCCCGCGCGACGCCGTCTCCGTCTACATCCCCGAGTACGTCGTCGGCCACTGGTACGAGCACCTGCTGCACAACCAGAGCGCCCTGCGGCTCAAGGGCCGGCTCCTCTTCACACCGGGCGTGATGGTGACCTCGGTCCCGTACCAGCTCCAGTCCTCCGAGGTCGCGCGGAAGCGGGCCAGGAAGCGCCAGGAGTGGAACGCGCCGGGCGCGGTCCGCCGGGGCCCGGTCGAGAAGGGCCACAAGGAACCGGCCGGAAAGAACAACTGAGAAACACCAACTAGACTGGTGGGCTGCCGTCCGAACGGCAGCCCACACTACCCCTTGGAGCTCCCCGCCATGCAGAACACGCCCGTCTCGTCGCTGGTCGGGGAGGAGTACGAGTCGAGGTCGGCCCGGTCGCCCACGGAGGCCACTGCATCGCCCGTACGGAGGCCGGCCGGGTCCTCTTCGTCCGGCACGCCCTGCCGGGGAGCGGGTCGTCGCCCGCGTCACCGAGGGCGAGAGACCTCCCGCTTCCTGCGCGCCGACGCGGTCGAGATCCTCGACCCGTCCAAGGACCGGGTCGAGGCCCCTGCCCTTCGCGGGCCCCGGCAAGTGCGGCGGCTGCGACTGGCAGCACGCCAAGCCGGGCGCGCAGCGCCGCCTCAAGGGCGAGGTGATCGCGGAGCAGCTCCAGCGGCTCGCCGGGCTCACTCCGGAGGAGGCGGGCTGGGACGGCACGGTCATGCCGGCCGAGGGCGACAAGCTGCCCGCCGGCGAGGTCCCGCAGTGGCGCACCCGCGTCCAGTACGCGATCGACCCCGAGGGCCGCGCGGGCCTGCGCAAGCACCGCTCCCACGACGTCGAGGTCATCGACCACTGCATGATCGCCGCGGAGGGCGTCTCGGAGCTGGGCGTCGAGAAGCGCACCTGGGAGGGCATGGCCTCGGTCGAGGCGATCGCGGCCTCCGGCTCGAACGACCGCCAGGTCATCCTGACCCCGTGCCCGGGCGCCCGCCTGCCCTGGTGGAGCTCGACAAGCCGGTCTCGGTCATGCGGGTCGACGAGAAGGACGGCGGGGTCCACCGGGTCCACGGCCGCGCCTTCGTCCGCGAGCGCGCCGACGAGCGCACCCACCGGGTGGGCAGCGGCGGCTTCTGGCAGATCCACCCGAAGGCCGCCGACACCCTGATGAAGGCGGTCATGCAGGGCCTCCTGCCGCGCAAGGGCGACACCGCCCTGGACCTCTACTGCGGCGTCGGCCTCTTCGCGGGCGCCCTCGCCGACCGGGTCGGCGACCAGGGCGCGGTCCTCGGCATCGAGTCCGGCAAGCGCGCGGTGGAGGACGCCCGCCACAACCTCCAGCACTTCGACCGGGTCCGCATCGAACAGGGCAAGGTCGAAGCGGTCCTCCCGCGCACGGGCATCACCGAGGTCGACCTCGTCGTCCTGGACCCCCGCGCGCCGGCGCCGGCAAGCAGACCGTCCACCACCTCGCGGGCCTCGGCGCCCGCCGCATCGCCTACGTCGCCTGCGACCCGGCGGCCCTGGCGCGGGACCTGGGCTACTTCCGGGAGCGGGGGTACCGGGTGCGGACGCTGCGGGCGTTCGATCTGTTTCCTATGACGCATCATGTGGAGTGCGTGGCGATTCTGGATCCGGCCGCAAAGGGTGCCTGACCTGCAGGTTTAGGCGATGTGCGTTATGCGCACTGTGGGCGTTACGGGCGATATCTTGACGCTGAAATGACGCTCTACGAGGCATTTTGACGCTCATTTGACGCTCGTTCTGATGGAGTGTCAGGAGTTGGTTCTTGCGGGTGACGGTTGGTTGGGCGCCACTTGCGGGAAGTCCCTCTTTGCCGTCTCTTGACGGGAAACGGCTCAGTAGGAGTGAGGACCGTGCAGGCTTCAGCCGTGGAGTTACGGCTCCAGGGCGACGAGTCTGGGCGTGGGCAGGGTGGAGAGTCGTTGCCTGTCTGCGGCGTTTTCTGGTCTACGCGGCGTTTGCGTTCTATAGCTTCGCCGCGTAGGACGACTTTTGCGTGATTTCCGAGAACTGTTCCTCGAGAAGACGGCTGGGAGTGTTGGCCGATTCGATGGCGCGGTGAGAGGAGATCGAACAGGACATCGCCCGTCTGTTGGACGCGAAACCAACTCACCGCGACTGACCCGCTGACGGTCCCCTGTCCGACGATCCCGAGACCGATCTGATCGCCTGGTGGAAGGCGGCAGATCCCCGGCAGCAGCGCTCTGCGACGCTCTGCTGCTGACTCCCGATCTACTGGATCAGGTCCGTTTGATGCGGCTGCCGAGCAAGCGGAACGCGGCCCCGGTGACCAACCGGCTTGAGTGCTTGAGTGGGAGACGGCTGGACCTGCACGTTCACTTGAGTCCTTGTCGACCGGCAGAGGCTCCGTGCTGTCTACCGCTTGAGCTGTGCCAGGAAGTCCTCCACGAACTTCTCCACCTCGGCCCGGCTCTTCACTTCCTCCACGTTCAGCCGGTCGACCACCTTCACGCCGGAGTGCAGGAACAGGCGGGTACGGCTGTGGTCGCGCCCGGCGTGGCCCTTGTGGTGAGGCCCGTCGATCTCGATAACACCGGCGTAGCCTGATGCGTGATCAATAGGTCGGGCTCGAAGGTCCAGCCCCTCACCCTCATACCTCCGAGCGGCATGATCCCGATCGTCTCGTTGTCCGGCAGAGAATGCTGCCGCTCCTGAGCACCCGGTACACGTCGAGCTCCCACTCGTTCGTGAAACGGAGCTGATCTTCGACCGGATGTCCCGGTTCGAGCTGCACCTTGCGCCCCTGGTTGCTGGGCTTGGGGCTGTCGGCGGTCTTGACCTGCCCGCGCCAGTCCGGGCCGAGGCGAGGTATCGACGGTCGGGCGACAAGCTCATCAACGGACTTGCTCGACCCCCACATCACGTCTCGCATCACCTCGGCGATGTTCTCCAACTCCCGCTCGGTGTAAGTGGGGTACAGACTCGGCTCCATCACGAGCACGATCCTGTAGCCCTCGTGGCCGTACTCGGTGTTCCAGAGCCGGACCTCAGCCGACGATACGTCGGCGATCATCCGCGCTGTATCGGTCTTCCCCAGGTGATACGCCAGCACAGCGCTCGTGCCGAGCAGCCACTCACTCACCAGCGGAGCGTTCTCGGGAGTGTCGAGGGGACGGGACATGTTAGGCGATGGCAGCTCATCACTCATGCAAGGGATTGTGACACTTGCCGCTGACAGTGGGAGGGCGCAGGAACATGAGGGTGATTCCGCCAACATGGTGAGCTGGCAATGGGGTTGAACCCGAGCCGCACAGGACGGAGCCCGGCCGGGCAGCCTCACAGGCCGGACATCGTGCCGTTAGGGGTTATCTGCCTCGGTGACAGGTACCCCTGTTCCGGCGGAGCAGGAGGATCCCGTGTCCCTGGACTAACGGCACGTCCTTCCTCTGGTGGTACTCGGCATGCAGGTCTTCGTACCTTGGCAGTTTCACCACGGGGCACTCCGCCGACAACGCGACGTCGGTCTCGGTGGCGCGCCCGGTCGTAGCCCGTCTCCCCGGCTGCGGGCGTCGGCGTGGACCATGTTCGCCGGCAGCCGCTCGGCTGGCCGTCACCCGGTGCACCGTCTCCGGCTCGCAGCCCGCCGACTCCGGTTGGCCAGGGCTGCACCTACAACCCCTCATGTCGCATCACCACGCCGACCTGGCAGGTCGCCTCAACGTAAGCGTGATCACCGACGTCAGGCAGGTTCTCGGTTATGCGTTGTCAGACAATGCGTAATTCCCGCCATGATGCGCCCACATCGCCGCGTTCAGGTCCCAGACCTTGGACAGGTCACCGTCCCGCCGGGTTGTTGTCCGCCTCTGCGACAGGGCTTGGCTCCTGGGGCACCCCTCTGTCGGCTGCGGTTCGGGTTCCGGCAGACCGAGCCCCACCGGGGGTGTATGCCTGGGGTTCAGTCCCCGATTCGGCATCTGCAGAGTGAACTTGGAAGCCTGATACGGCCATGGTCTGCGGCGGATTTCCCGATTGCCACGGATCTTGCACGCCCGCTGCGCGTACCTCTGCCGGACTTTCCAGGGACAACAGGCACAGTGGGCAGTGCAGGGCGTCCATTAGTAGCCGGGGGCCGAGCTTGATGTCTCGCGACGGCAGCACCTTCAGCATTGGTGTGCCTGAGCAACAGGGGCACCCGACTGTGGCAAGAATGTAGTAATGAGACTCCGTTGGTGCTCTGAAGGGGCTGATGTCGAACGGGTAGGGAGCAGAGGAGGGCTCGGCAAGCGCTCGTTCCCGGGCGCTTTCAGGGAGACCTGCGAAGCGGTCATCGAAGCGATGCCAAGCTTGTCTGATCCGGATCTCGACGTCCCGTTCGACCTGGCTCCGCTGCTGATCCACAGCTATGATTACTGCGCCTGACCAGCGTTCCCAGAAGTCACCTATGCCGATGCCGACCTTCTTGAGCAGGGCCCATGAGCTCTCGACAAGGGCTGGAAGGAGGGCCTTTGCTCTGTCTCCAGTCGAGGTGTGCGCAGTTCCGTTGCGAAGTTCGATGAGCATATCGAGCTGAGGGTCGGGAGGGAGTATGTCTAGCGTGCGGAGCCGTTTGATGGCGTCCTTGGCGCCGACCGTACGGACCTTCTCCTCGCCCAACTCAAGGTGACCGCCGAGGTACAGGAGCATGTCTGGGTTCCCGTTGCGCATCTCCAGCAGATAGACGGGATTCATCGAGACCAAAACCGCCTTGGCGAGCTTTTCGATGGCCACACCGCCTTGAAGGGCGAAGTTGTCGTACTCGCTTCGTCCGTGCTCGTCCATGGCTCTGTGAGCCGCCTTCTTTGCGCCCTCAAGGAAGCTCGCGAAGGAGAGGAAGTCGTCCATGGCAGGACGATAACCGCTGCTGTAGTGAGGGGCGATCGAATTGGTGAACCCGACTCCTGGGCGAACCGCACTCGGAAGCCTACAGGGGTAGGGATCCGGTTCCGAGAAGTCGACCCGTGCCTCGTCCGAGGGCATCAACTGGCCTCTCAGCGCGCCGAGCTAAAGGAGAGGGTTCTCGCAGCTGCGTGGACGTCGGTCGAGCATCAGTGTGATCACGTGACGCTCGCCAGACTTGTAGATCTTCAAGGCCGCCGTCTGCCACTTGGAGCTGGCTCAACGCAAAAGTTGGCCAGTCTGCCGGGTGGTGCGCTCGTCCGCGCCTGCGTACGGCTGAGCGAGCGAGGCAGAGACGTAACCGACGGTGCGGGTGCGAGAGGTGCACCCCGAGGCGCACCGCAGACCACTTCGGCTAGCAACATGCGCATGCCGCAGCCAGGAGTCTGAGACGTCGATGTGACGCTGGCCGCGAGCTCACCCGAAGCCACCGTCCCGGCCGGCACCCGCAACGACTGCCACGCACGGAGTGATGGAGCAGGCGCTTAGAAGGCACCTCGGTGGATGGGGAAGTGGGGTGGCTCTGACCTGCGCGGACGTGCCCAGTCGCTGGCCGCTCCCGAAAACTTCGGGCGTTTTCGGGACGGTGGGGCTGTCAGTAGTGCGGGCTAGCGTGCGTCGCATGGGAGCGAAGACGGCGCTACTGGCGTACGCGGACGGTGACGTGGCCTCGGCACTGAAGACGGCCGGCGAGCCGCAGGCAGAGGAACGGCGGCGTTGGTCACCCGGGTCTTCCCGGGCTGGGGGATGGAGTCGACGGAGGGCGACGTCCTGGGCGAATCGACGTACCCGCCGGAGGCCTCACGTACGCGGCGAGTTTCCCGGGCGTGGACCTGGTCTGCGATCGGCGTCTGATGTTCGACCGCCTGTCGGAACTCCCGGCGCACCTTCTGGAGGCCGCCGCAGGCCGTCGCGTGATCCTGCACGCGATGCACAGCGTCTCGGACTGGCTTGCCTTCGCGGTCTGGGAGGAGGGCCGCCTCCGCCGCTCGCTGAGCCTCTCGCCGGACGGCGGCGTCGTGGAGAACATTGGTGACCCGTTCCCTTCGAGCTGCCCTACTGGGCCGGTGAGCGGCCCGTGGAGTCCGACCCGGAGTGGGACGAGGAGCCGTACGCGCTGCCGTTCCATCCCCTGGAACTGGGCAACGAAGCGCTTCGAGCCCTCTTCGGCTTCCTCCTGGAAGGCCGGCCCTCGCCCGAGGACGTCGACCCGGACAAGGTCCCACTGCTCGGCTTCGAGCTCACGGACCCGGATACGTCCCTGTGAGCCCAGGAACGGACAGTACTCGAAGAGACGGCCCGGTGGATGCAACGCAGGATTCTCCACCTCGGCCCGGATGGGATCTGGAGCTAAGCCGTCGGTGCGTAACTGGCGCGCACGCCGCTCACCCCGACTGTGCTGCCTGCCAGGCATCGGTGATACAGCCCTCTTCCATGTCCCACCATTCTTGGGCCACGCCGTGATCGAGGAGCCGCTGGACCTTCGCGAGGTCCGCCTCCGGTGGCACGTCGAGGGCGATCATGCCGAACCGCTCGATTCCTTCTCCCTCCACTCCTAGTTCCGTGAAGGCGTTCAGAACGCTCTGCCGTGCCGCGCCAGATCCTTTGTCCCGCAACACGATGAGTCGGATCGTGCAGTTCTGAGACGGCTCGACCACATGGCCCGCCCAGAGAACGCCCTCCTCGTCGGGGTGGGTGGCAAGGACGTCTCCGCACGCCACGCCGCGTACGAACCAAGGAGTGTTGTCGAGTTGCGCGGTGCCGTCGCCGCGGTCGAGAGCCCAAAGACTCTCTACCGAGGCGGGAGGCCAATCGCCATCCGTCTCGAGGTGGAAATGCACCTTCACATGCTCGGCTCCGGTCTGTGTCATCCGGTCAGGATGCACGACCTCTCCGACTCAGGCCCCGTGGGGCCCCGTGCTTGAATCGGTGAATGATCGAGTGGCAGTTGCCGAGGTACGGGCGCGGACCTTACGACGAGGTTCCGCCTGTTCTCGAGCGGGTTCTGCGATCGCCGTCCCTCGACGAGGAAGCTTGGCGGGGACTCTGGCACCTCTTGGCCACCGAGGGACTCACGGTCTCGGCAGCCAGCTTCGCCGCGCTTCCGTATCTGAGGGACCTCGCCCGTTCCGGCGAAACGGTCGCGATGGATAGGGCGCTGGAACTGGCCGGGGCGATCGTCGCGGGAGTCCTTCAGGACCATGGCGCCGACGAGCTCGTGCGGGAGATGGCTCCCGTCATCTCTGAGCTCAGGGCCGTACTTGCCCGCCGTATCGGTGACGGTGATCTCCCACCGACGCTCGCGGTGGCGTTCTTCCGGGCGGACCTCGCGTTCGCCGGCGCGACCGGATGGAGCATGGCCGAGTACGACTTCGATGACGGCTTCTACAGAGTGAGCTGCCCTCACTGCGACCTGCCTGTCACCGTTGCGATCGGCGACTACGGCCGGTACTCCGCCTATCGGGACTGGTATGAGGGGGATGTCCGTCGCCGCCTCCTTAACCCGTGCTCTGCCGAGCGACTTGGCAGTCTGGGCAGGCGAATGCATGACACCGCCCGCACACTCGGCCTCCTCCGGATAGCCGAGGGCCTCACCTACCTCTTCGGCCGAGCCGAGTGCCCGGACTGCGCCAGCACATTCGTCGTTGCCGATCGGTACGCAGCCGAGAACGAACCCCACCACTCGTCAAGTGGCCCTGTCCCGATCGGTGGCTGGTGACGGGAGGAGAAACCGATCGTTTCCAGCCAGTTAGCCAGTTAGCCGGTTCTGGTCAATCAGTGGCTCGGCACCGAGGTCGTTGGGCAGTATGCCGTTCTGGGGCATTGAGCGGTTGAGGGAACTGGAGGGGGAGCATGGCGATCAAAGTGCTGCAGGTGTCGGGGGAGCAGACGGAGCTGCTGGACACAGTGATTGCTTTGGGCGACAGGTACACGAAGTACCTGGGCCTGCTCACGCCACCCGCATACCGCAAGCACGCGGAGGACGGCGGTCTGCTGGTGGCCGTCGACGACGAGGAGGTCGTAGGCTACGCGCTCTTCGGGCTCCCCAAGCGGAATCTCTACGTGCGCCTGGCCCACCTGTGCGTGGCTGAGGAACATCGAGCAAAGGTGTCGCGCGACGACTCATCGAGACGATTCGCGAGCGGCACGCTCACCGGCTGGGTATTCGTGCGAAATGCCGGCGTGACTACGGACTCAGTGATACGTGGACGGCGCTGGGCTTTGTGCCTAAGGGCGAGAGCCTGGGCCGCGGCAAGGACAAGGAGACGCTGGACACTTGGTGGCTCGACCTGGGTCACGAGGACCTGTTCACCGAGGCCCAGAGCGATGCTCTGCTGGTGGTGACCGTCGACCACAGCGTATTCGCAGGGCTGCGCGGTGCAGGAGCGGAGCGTGCCGTGGAGGAGTCGCGTGCGCTCGAGGCGGGATGGCTCGCCGACCTGATCGAGCTCGCCTTCACGCCACAGCTGCTTCACGACGTACGCGACGTCGAGGACCGTGAGGAACGGAATCACCAGCGCACGGGGCTCGCCGAGCTGCGGTCGCTCTCTCCTGGTCCCGCTGCAGTCTCGGCCCGTCTGGCGGAGTTGGTCGCAGCGGCGCAGAAGGAGCTGCCGCACGTGTCTTTGGACGGTCGGCAGCGAGCTCGCTTGCGGTATGTTGCCGAGACTTCCTGCGCTGGCCTCCAGGTGCTGGTGACGCGCGACCCCGGACTGGCCGCCCTGGCGGACATCGCTTGAGCCGTCGCGCGAGTCAAGGTTGTCTCCCCTGCGGTGGTCACGCTGCACGTGGACGAACTGCGACAGGCCCAGGTTTACCGTCCGGCGGATCTCATGGGTACGGCCTTCTCGGCTGAGGAGGTTGCTCCCGGCAGCGAAGGGAACTGGTCGCCTTCTTTGACCAGGTTGGTGCCGACAGAGGATCCGCTTTTGAGGAGCGGCTGAGAGCCCTCTCCTCCGATGGGGTCCTGTGGCGCAGGGAGCTTCTCCGCGACGGCGAGGGGCGCCCGTAGCCCTCTACGTGTGGGTCATGGACGGGCGCACCCTCAACGTCGCTTTCCTGCGGACCGCGTCGCATCCGCTGGAGGAGACGCTCGCACGGCAACTGCTCTTCATGCTCAAGAGGCTCGGGCGAGGCCGAGAGGCCGAGGTCGTTCGGATCGCGGATCCATACGTGTCCAGGGCGGCGATTTCAGCTGCCGCCGCCGACGGCTTCACGGAAGATGAGAGCGGCTTCGCTGCGCTTCTCGTCGACGTGTGCGGGGCCGCCGAGACGGTCTCGGAGAAGGCCGGGGCGATTGCGGCCCGCCTGGGGCGAGTGACGCCTCGTCTGGAGGAAGGCGAGTCGCCCGAGATCGCGAGCGTCGTAGAGCGGGTGTGGTGGCCGGCGAAGCTCATCAACTCCGCGCTGCCGACCTTCATTGCGCCGATCAAACCGCGGTGGTCCACGGAGCTGTTCGATGTTCCGGCCATGCTCGTACCGCGGGACGACGTGCTCGGCATCAGCCGTGAGCATGTCTACTACCGGTCGTCCGGGCACCGTGGAGAGATCGTGCCGGCTCGGATCCTCTGGTACGTCAGCGAAGGTACCTCCGGGCAGCAGGGCAAGATGGTGATCGGGTGCTCGCGCCTGGACGAGGTGCTCGTCGACGACCCCGACACCCTCTTCTCGCGATTCGAACACCTGGGCGTATATGGTCGTGCCGAAGTGCGTGCGACAGCCGATGCTTCGGGTAAGGCCATGGCGTTGAGGTTTTCGGACACGGAGATCTTTCCCGTACAGGTGACGCATTCACGATTGACCGTGTTGGCCAAGGGGCTGGGGCTACGGTGGGTACCGCCGATGTCGCTGTCGAAGACGAGTAGCGCGCTGTTCCAGGCCGTGTATGAAGAGGGCACCGAAAGACGTGAGTGATCCGGAGCGCGCGATGCTGCTGTCCGTCCACCCTCGATTCGCCACGGCGATCCTGGCAGGGACCAAGACGGTGGAGGTCCGTCGGCAGCGCGTCGCCGCTCCACCTGGAACTCCTGTACTCCTCTACGCGACCGCGCCCACGATGGCCATCGTGGGTATGGCGCAGATCGCCTCGGTCCAGGTCGCCACCCCCGTGAGGTCTGGTCGGCCAGCCGCGCTAGTGCCGGGATCACTCGTCGCGAGTACGACGAGTACATGAGCGGCGCAACCCAGGCCAGCGGCCTGTCGCTCGAGAACCGATCACCTTTGAGGACCCGGTGCCCTTGGCGGCGCTGCGAGCGTCTGGATCGTTCCACCCGCCTCAGAGTTACCGGTACTTGACCGGTGAAGACCTTCGGAGGGTCGCCAGGGTGGCACCGGGCACCGGGCTGCGCTGCAAGGTGCGCTAGGCGGCCTCGTGCCCGCCTAGATCGACGTACCCCTTGTGACTACTCGATAGGGGAACGGCGATTCTTGGTCGGAGCGCCAGAGAGACACGCGTCGACCACTCCAGGCTGGTTGGTCAGAGGCGCAGGACGGCGACGGTCGCGTCGGTGATCCGAGCGGGCTAGGCGCTGAGCCGTCCGCCACTCTCGGCTCCGGAAGACCTGCTGGCGGAGTCCGACACGTGTTCCAGCAGGACCTGACACTGCGACACCAGTTGGTCGTATGTCATTACGGTGATGCCGTGCATCCTGCTGTTGAGGCCATGCAGAGCGCACAGTTTCTCGGCGTCCCAGTCGTTTGACCGGCCGATGATGATGACCGCACGCGGGTGGTACGCGACGATGTCGCGTCGCGCGGGATGTAGGCCATTTTCGGCGGCACGGTGAAGCGTGTCGAGGTAGCGGTGGCACTGCCCGATCGCCTTAGCGGTGTGTGCCGACCAGTACCAATTGTGATGACCGTCGTCGTAGAGGATGACGTCCATGTTCGGGCGCTTCAGTTCGTAGACGTCACGAAGTCCGCTAGCCGTGCTCTCCATGAGCAGATCGACCTGGTCGCCGATGCCTATGACTCGCTGATCGTCTCGAGCCACGTAGGCGTTGCCGAAGGCCCAAGAGTGGCGCTCGCACCAGGCCTGATACACATCCTCCCTGTTTCGTCCCTCGCTGAGGTGTTCTTGCAGCTCGGTGATGGCGGATCGCAACTCACCGATCCTGACCACAGCGGAGAACGCTTCCGCGAGTACTTGGGGTTGGCGTCCCGGGCGATGCGCGCGGCGAGATGCCGGCTCTCCAAAGCGGCGCCGATCGCGCCGACGGCATCGTCCGAGATGTCCAGTTGAGCTGCAAGCCTGTCTGTCTGCAGCACGATGTACTGCCCGTCATCAGGCTGTTCGGCCACTACAAGTGATTGGCCGATGTGCCGCTTCAGCGCGTACAGGTCCGCAGAGTTCAATGTCATCTCGGTCTGCTCACCCGATTTTCTGTCCGTCCGAACGAGCTTCATAGAGAGTTCCGCGGCGGAGTTGGCGTGCGGGATGAAGAACGGGATCGCCTCGATCAGGACGCGGGTTGTATCCCTGACCACCAGTCGGTCACCGTAGGAGAGGGCGCCCGAGGCGGCGGGACGCCGATCATAGTAAGCAGGCTCATTCCCGGTCATACGTGAATGTTGGGCCATCGCTTCACGGCTTGCTCCCTACTTCAGGAAACTTGTGTTCCGAACCCCTCTCGGTGACACGCAGAGACCAGTCCCAGTCGCCCGCACCTGTGCAGCAGCCAAGATCAGGAAAAGGTGGCCGATCGGAACGCACCACGGACTGCGGTCAGTGGGTCCCGGTCGCGGGAGAGGAAGAGTTTGTTGGTGAGGAGGACTGTCCAGCGCTGCTGCTTCGGGCTGATCCACATGGCGGTGCCGGTGAAGCCGTAGTGAACCCAGATGTCCTCCCGCAGCTCGGTTCCGGGTGCGGGGTGCCAGAAGAGGCCCCGGGCGGGAGTGAGTTCGCCGGTGCGGATACGGAGGGAGTCCTTGATCCAGGTGGGCCCCAAGGAAGCCTGGGTCGGGCTGAGAATGTGGCGCAGGAAGCGGCTGAGGTCGGCCAAGGTGGAGAAGGCGCCGGCGATGCCGCAGGTGCCGCCGAGGAGGCGGGCGGAGAAGTCGTGGGCGGTGCCTTTGAGGTGGGTGCCAGACCTCTCGTCGAGTTCTGTAGGGGCGCAGCGTGCGACCACGTCCGCGGGCAGGGGGCCGAAGCGGGTCTCGGTCATGCCGAGGGGGCCCAGATCCGGCTTGTAGCCAGGTGGTCGAGGGGTTGGCCCGCGAGGTACTCGGCCAGATAGCCGAGGATCAAGGCGGCTCGGTCGGTGTACTCGACGGCCTCGCTCGGGGCGCGGTGGAGGGCCTCGTGCAGGACGCCGTCGCGGATGTCCTGGGGGTCGGTGCCGTAGAGGTTCTTGAGGTTGGCGCGTGAGGGAGGCCGGCCGTGTGGGTCAGGAGCTCGTGGGTGGTGACCTGGGCGAGCGGGTGGCCGGTGACCTCGGGCCAGAAGGTGCCGAGCGGGGTGTGGAGCTGGAGCTTGCCCTCTTCGACGAGGGTGCCGATGACGGCCCACACGGCGACGATCTTGGTGAGGCTGGCGATGTCGAAGACGGTGTCGAGCCGCATCGGCTCGTCGGGGCGGGTCGGGTCGAGGAGGCCGACCGCCCCGCTCGCCGTCGTACCGGTGGCGTTGCCGACGGCCCAGACGGCTCCCGGGTAGACCGGTCGCGGACGCCGTCCTGGAGGAGCTGCTCAATGCGCGGGATGTCGAGCGTCATGGTGGTCCGATCGTAGTGAGGGGCCCGCCCTCTTCGGGCTGCGCCACGGGTGATCAGGCGAGCCGCTTGCCGAGCTCGGCGAGGGCCGTGGCGGTGGTGCTCAGGGGAAGCGAGCCGCGTTGGTGGCGCCGGCCGCACGGAGTGCAGGCAGGAGGTTGGGGCTGGTGCGGAGGCGGTCGAGTTCGCGGGCTACGGCGTGCGGGTCGGCGAAGTCGGTGGCGAGGCCGGTGCCGCCCAGGGACTCCGTGAGGCCAGGTACCGGCTGGTAGAGAACGGGCAGGCCGCATGCCTGGGCTTCGAGGGCCACGAGGCCCATGGCCTCCAGCGTCGTGGAGGGCATCACCAGGACGTCGTGGTCGGCGAAGGTCTTCCAGAGCTGCGGCCGGCGGAGCCAGCCGAGGTAGTGGACGTGCACTCCGAGCTGATGGAGGCGGGGCCGGAGCGCGTGGAACTCGGCTCGGGGTGCCGCGATGGACAGTTCGGTGGACCAGGTGAGAGGGAGGGCCGTGAGGAGGATGTCGAAGCCCTTCTCGGGGTGAGGCGGCCGGCGTACAGGATCCGCAGGTGGCTGGTGGGCTGGTTCCGGCGCCGTGGGGAGGGCTGGTGATGAGGCGGTCCGGGATGCCCCACGGGATCTTCTCGATCTTGCGGCGTCGGGTGTCGGGGGCGAGGAGAAGCAGTCGGTCCGCCATCGCGCCGGTCGGCACCACGACGACGTCCGCGGCCCGGGTCGCCTCGCGCAGGGTGGCGAGCTGCTCGGGGTGCGTCTCGGCGAAGAGGAGGTCCGTGCCGTGGACGAGGGCGATCCGAGGGCGTTTCGGGAAGGCTCGAAGCAGGGCCGGTGTGGCGCCGAAGGCCAGGTGTTGCAGGTGCAGGACCCCGACGTCGCCCGGGTCGACCGCCTCGGTCAGAGCGTGCTGGAGGGTGGCGACGTACCGGCGGAACGCGTACCCGGTCAGGCACTTCCCCGGTGCCTGCACCAGTTCCAGCCGGCCGGCGCGGACGGCCGCAGGCCCCGCGCTCGGGCGCGAGCATGAAGGACCGCGCGGGAAGGAGGGACTGCGGCCGGTGTACAGGTCGAGGAAGAGCTCGACGCTTCCGCCGGGGCTCGGGAACGGCAGGTCGAGGGCCGTGACGACGGTGGGGTTCACGCGGGGCCTCCCGGGTTCTCTTCGTAGAGGCGGGACGTTTCGATGCCCTGGCTGGTCCGGTACTTCAGGCCGTGGTTCTGGTAGCTGGCCGTGGCACCGAGGGCTTGGAGGAAGACGAGCTTGCCGAACGTCATGCGCGGATGGATCCGGACCGGTCGGCTCGCCCGGATCTCCAGCGTCCAGCGGATGGCGTGGCCCTGGTGCCCGAGGGGAGCGGACACGTGGACCCAGATGCCGAGCGCGCCGATCGTCCGGTCGCCGTTGAGGAACTGCGCGTACGCCTCCGAGCCAGTCCGCTCGTACGTCGTCCCCAGGTAGAGGACGTCCGGCCGCAGCACGTAGCCCGTGTCGGGGATCGTCACCTCCTGGAACTCCGTCGGCCTCGCCGCGTCCAGCGAGCCCTCGTGGAAGCGCAGGGTGTCGCCGAGACGCCAGTCGTAGGCGTTGGGGGAGATCCTCCGGGGTTCGTACGGCTCGATGGTGATCTCGCCGGCGGCCCTGGCGGCGGCGATGGCGGGACCGGTGAGGATCACGAGACCACCGCCCCTGGGGCGGTGAGGTCGCGCCAGTACGCGGAGGGCCGGGGGCCGGCGGAGGACTGGTACTTGCCCGCGTAGAGCGCCACCGGGCCGACCGACACGAAGAACATGACCTGGCCGATCCGCATGCCCGGGTACACGCGCAACGGTCGGATCGGGGAGAGCATGAGCGTCCACTGGCCGTGGAAGCCGATGTCCCCGATGGGCGCGGTGATCTCGACGAACAGGCCGAGGCGGCCTACCGAGGAGCGGCCGAAGAGGAGCGGGACGAAGGTGTCCGAGCCGACTTCCTCGATGGTGTGGCCGAGGTAGAGCTGGCCGGGCTGGAGCTCGAAGCCGTCCGGCCCGATCTCGATCGACTCGGTGGCGTTCGGCCGGTGGGCGTCCAAGGTGTCCGCGGTGTAGGTGAGCAGGGTGCTGCCGAGACGGACGTTGTAGCTGTTCGGGTTCACCTGCGTCGGTTCGAACGGGGAGACGCGGATGCGGCCGTCGGCCGTGGCCTGGGTGATCTCGGGGCCGGTGAGGATCATCGGGAGTCTCCATCGGTGAGCGTGTGCCGCACGGCCTGGCTGAGACGGATGCCGGCCTGCCGGGTACGGCCTCCGAGGTACGCGTCGGCGAGATAGCCGGTGGTCAGCACGGTCGGCAGGCGGTCCGGCAGGGGACCGGGCGCGGACACGACCGGGCCCGCCTGCTCGGTGAGGTGGGCGACAAGCGCTTTTGGGGCGGTGGCGAAGTGCTCGGGAACATGGGCGTGCACGAGCTGGTTGTCGAAGGGCTCGATGGCCAGTAGCTCGCCTCGCGTGAGTACGGTCCTCAGCTCGGGCGACCGGAGCGCGGTCTCGTTCAGTAGCACGGCTTCGGCGCCCAGGCCGTGGTGGAGGCGGTCGGCGACGTCGGTGAGCAGGGCGCGACGGTCGAGCGGACCGTTCCTGTACGGAACCCGGAGCGGGCCGAGCGGAGCGCGCAGTTCCTCGCGGAGGGCGTCGACGGCCTGCCGTACGGGAGCCAGCTCGTGAGGGAGGACGGCCGCGGGCGGGAAGGATCCCACCTGCGCGGCCCAGCCGACGCCCATGGGTTCGGCCAGCGCGTACCCGGTCGCGAGTTCTCCCCCTTGAGGACCAGCGTGTCCCCGACGGGCACCGGTTCCGGCCGCTCGCTGTGGCAGTGCCCGGCGAAGACGACGTCCAGAAACGGGCAGGCTGCGGCCAGCTTGAGGTCCTCGTCGAACCCGGAATGGCTCAGCACGACCCAGGAGTCGGCCTGGTGGTGATGGGCCAGCATCAGCTCGCGCAGCGCTCGGACCGGCTCGCTCACACGGTGACCAGCGCGCTGGTCGGCCGGAATGGCGTTGAACGCCTGCTGGCCGATGATCCCCGTGACGGCGACACGTCGTGAGCCGACGCGCACCAGGCGGATCGGGCGGAAGAGCGGCTCGCCGGTCTCGTCGTCGATGGCGTTCGCGCACACCGTGATGTCGTGGAGGCCGGGCTCGAAGTGGTGGACCCAGCCGTGATTGCCCGGGACGACAGCGTCGTAGAGACGAACGAGGACGTCCTGCTCGATCCGGCCCTGGCCGAGCCGGTAGTAGCCCGTGCCTTCGAAGAAGTCTCCGCAGTCGACGACGAAGCTGTCGCGCCTCGCGGCGTGCAGGCGCGCGAGCATCGGTACGGCGTCGTCGAAGGCGGAGTGGACGTCGGTGGTGGCGACGATTCGCCGGAAGCGTCTGGGGGCGGTCATGGGGTGACCTCGCAGATGTCGGCGCCGAGGGCGAGGAGCTTGCCGGGGAGGTCGGCGTGCCCGCGACGGATCTGGTCGACCCCGCCGAGCGTGGTGACGCCCCGGGCGGTGAGACCGGCGACCATCAGCGCCGATCCGGTGCGGATGTCGGTCGCCTCCACTCCGGCGCCGGTCAGTCGCTGGGGGCCGGTGAACCGGCATTCGGTGGAGGACAGTTCGGTGATCTCTCCGCCCATGCGGACGAGCTGGGGTACGAGGTTGCTGTGGCGACCGGGGTTGATCGGGTCCGAGAACAGGTGGGTGCCGGGGAAGCCCAGGGCGAGGCCGAGGAGCGGCGGTTCGAAGTCGGCGTCGAGGCCGCCGGGGGCGAGGGTGGCCATGGCACGCAGGGGCGGCCGGTCGGCTGGGTGTTCCGGCCGTGGATGACGAGCGCCTCGGCTTCATCGGTCGTGGGGACACCCATCCGGTGCAAGGCTGCGACCAGCGGTGCGACGTCGGGTCCGTGGACGCCCTCGATCCGCGCCGTGCCACCGGTTGCGGCCACGGCACAGGCCAGCGTCCCTGCCTCGATCTTGTCTCCTGGCACCTTCCAGACGGGCACGTCCTCCGAGACGGAATGCGGCGGTACGAGGGTGAGGACGCGCTCGCCGGCACGGCCCTCGTACCCCAAGGCCGTCAGCACGTTCACGACGCCGAGGACTTCCGGGGAGAGGTTCGGCTGCCCGAGCCGCAGCGGCGTGCCCGCGACCATGGCGCGCAGCACCGCGGCGATCGTCGCCCCGCGCGAGCGGAACGGCAGGACCAGCGACACCGTGCCGGGGACTGCCTTGCCGGCTTCGACCACGTACCCGCGATCGTCCACGCGGACGCGGTCGCCGAAGGCTTCGTACACCTTGAAATGCTGCTCCATGCCACGTTCGCCGATCCGGCAACCGCCCGGCCAGGGGAGCCGGGCACGGCCGTACAGGGCGATCAGGGCGGGGACGAGGTAGTACGAGGCGCGGATGCTGGACGCGGCCTTGTCCAAGCCGTGGGGCGCCGGGGTTGCCTCGCCGGGGAGGACGAGGGCGGTGTGGCTATCACCGGCCGGGCGGGTGGTCTTCCAGCCCGCCTGCCCCAGCAGGTCGAGCAGCGTCTGGACGTCCGAGCTGGCGGGGACGTTGTCGAGACGTACGGGGCGAAGGAGGGCGGCCGCAGCGGCGACGAGCGGGAGTGCGGCGTTCTTCGAACCGTCGACCGTCACGGCACCGGCGAGGGGCCGGCCGGGCCGGATCGCGATCACCTGGGCCGTGACGGCGGGGACGCGGGTGCTCACGTGTAACTCCTTTGTACGGGAAGGGGCGCGGTGGCGGTGGCCGTGGCTGTGGTCGCGAGGGACGAGGGCTCGGCCATGTCGATCTCGGCCCAGCAGGACTTGCCGGAGTCCGTGGGCGTCGAGCCGAAGCGGCTGGCGAGCACACCGACCAGGAAGAGGCCGCGTCCGCCCTCGCTGTCGTCCTCCGGCAGAGTCGGGGCGGGCAACGCGGGGCCGCGGTCGCGGACCTCTACTCGCAGCGCCGCGCCGGACAGACGGACATCCACAGGGATCGGGTGGTGTCCGGCGTACCGGATCGCGTTCGTCACGAGTTCGCTGAACACCACTTCGGCCGTGTGGACGGCATCGGAATCCGGTGGGGTCTCCGTCCAGTCCTGGATGGCGTCCCGGACCCGTCGGCGTGCCGTGGTCACGGCAGCCGGCGTCGGCAGGACGGAGAAAGTGATCTGGTGCGCTTCCACGAGCGGCCTCCAGGGGTGGGATCGACCAACCCAAGGAACCGTGGAACGTCGGGTGTTCGCGATGGTCCGTGCCCGTGCTGCATGGGCTATGCAGAAGCTGCATGACGGCCCCGTACGGCTCGCATACGCTCGTTCCCACGGGCATGCTCGACACGGACGGAAGGGCATGGATGGCCGACGTGAAGACCGAAGCCGAGAAGATCGGCGAGACGATCAAGCGCGCCCGCCGGCTCAGCGGACGGTCACAGAGCAATGTCGCTGCCGCCTTGGGCTACCACCAGTCCAAGCTCAGCCGCCTGGAAAGCGGACGAGGCACGGACGACATCCGGGTCTTACGTGCCGTCGCCGCCGAACTCCGCATTCCGCCGCACCTCCTCGGCCTGAGCTACGCCGACGTGTCCGCCGCGCCACATCCCGACGATCCCGAGACAGAAGACATGCGCCGCCGCACCTTCCTGGCCGCGAGCATCGCCTCCCTCACGACCCCGGCCACGCCCGCCACCGCCGCCCATGACGACCTCGTACGTTCGCTTCTCCCCGGCCCCAGAGCGGCCACCGCCTCTTCGTGGAACGGCGAGATCCAGCCCCTGCGGGACAGACTCACCACAGCCCGCCGCCTCTTCTGCACCTGCGACTACGCGGAGCTGGAGGCGATGCTGCCCGGTCTCATCACCGATCTGCGGCGGGCAGCCGACGACCATCGCAATGCCGAGGAGACGGCCGGGCTTCTGGCCACCGCGTACCGGACCTCGACGAGTCTGCTGCTCAAGCAAGGCGACCAGGGCAACGCCTGGTTGGCGGTGGGACGCGCCATGGCGGAGGCCGAGCGCTCCGGCGATCCCGTCGTCCTCGCCTCCAGCGTCCGCCTCCACGCTCACGTTCTGACCCGTGAGAAGCACACCGCCCAGGCCGTCACCCTCGTCCGCCACACGGCAGGCCAGCTCGCCGGTTCCTACGATCGGCACTCGTCCCGGTACCTCGCCGCCGTCGGCCTCCTGCTCCTCAGAGGAGCGACTGCGGCCAGCCGCGGCGGCGACCGCGCGGCAACCCGGGAGTTCCTCGACGAGGCACGGGAGGTCGCCCGGTACGTCGCTCTCGACCAGCCCGACGATTGGGCCAACTTCAGCCCGACCAATGTCGCGATCCACGCCGTCAGCGCCTCGGTGTCGTTCGGCGACGCAGGCATCGCTTTGAATGCCGCGGCGCCCCTCATGCGCCGGCACATCCCCGCCCCCGAACACAGGGCGGCGCTCTGGGTCGAAGCCGCCCGCGCCTACAGCCAGCAGGGCCGCCTCGCCGAGGGCTATCAGGCCCTCCGCATCGCCGAGACCTGCGCCGCCCAGGACGTACGCCGCCCCGCCGTCCGCGACCTGGTCGCCGACATGGCCGCCCGGGACCGACGACGTACGCTGCCCGAGCTCCACCACTTCAGCCGCCGACTGGGAGTCCCCGCGTGACCGCACAGCCGTTCCTGTACGTCGTCGTCTGCGCCGCCGGCATCGCGGGCGACGCCCACAAGCTGATCACCGCGGCGCAGGAGCGGGGCTGGGGCGTCGGAGTCGTCGCGACACCGCAGGGACTCGGCTTCCTCGACACCGAGGCAATCGAGGCCCAGACCGGCTTTCCGATCCGCTCGGCGTGGCGCAGACCGGGCGACTCGCGCCCACTCCCGCCCGCCGACGCCATCGCCGTCGCGCCGGCCACGTTCAACACCGTCAACAAGTGGGCCGCCGGCATCGCCGACACTCTCGCGCTGGGCATCCTGTGCGAGGCGTACGGGATAGGTATCCCGACGGCCGTGCTGCCGTACGTGAACGCCGCCATGGCCGCGCACCCGGCGTACGGGCAGAGCCTGGAGCGGCTGCGGGGGATGGGCGTGCTGGTCGGGTCGTACGAGCCGCACCGGCCGAAGGCGGGCGGGGAGCGGACCGCTTCCGGTGGGAGGAGGCGCTGGAGCTGCTGGAGGCCAAGACCGACTGAACGCGGTCCGGCGTACCCTCTCAGCATCGTGGTGCGCGTGTTTCGTTTCGGAACACGAGCGCTGTTCCTTCGGGGAACACGGTGGCTGTTCCTTCAGGGAACGCGTTCGGTGTTCCCTGAAGGAACAGGACCTGTCTCCGCACGCCAGTGCGGGGAGCGTGCTGCAGAGTCGGGCAGTGGCTGCCTTGTTCAGTTACTGAACACCACCGCTGTTCAGTAACTGAACAGTGGTCCGCCGGTGCTCCGAAGCGGCGTAAGAGGTGCGTTCCGTACTGGAACGAGGTCGCTGTTCAACGCGGAATGGCGTCCCTGAGAGCGAGCCGCGACCTATTTACTCGGTGAACATCGCGGACGTTCACCGAGTGAACGCCCAGCTGTCCACTCGGTGAACGTGGGATGCGCCATTTAGGGCAGCGCCCGTGTCAACGACTCTTTGGAGGGGAGTCAGACTGCGTCGCCCTTGGCGTGGGTGCGGCAGGACCAGGCTGAACTCCGCCTGCCGTCCCGTCATGCGAAGGCTCCCCGGCTGCCAGGTCCGCAAGGCGCCTCAGGCGCCAGGCGAGACTTCGGTGAGGTTGGCGGCAGTGTCAAGTTCGCGGTGGCGGGCGGCTTGGGTGAGGAGCGCAGCGGGATCGTGGCCGGCTGCGGCGGCCTCGTTGAGGGTGACAGCGAGGGCGGGCCAGGCGGGTTCGGCGAGGATCTGCTCGGCCAGGTCGGGGAGCGCCTGGCGCACCACAGCGGCCTGCCGCTCCAAGAGCAGCCGGGCGAGGCGCCGACCCCGGTGGTGGAGCACGGTCAGCGGCTCGGCGGCTGCGGCCCGGTAGGCGAGACGGAGGTGCTCGGCTGTCTGCCGGGCGGCTTCGGCCTGCTGGGTGTGATCGCGGGTGCGGTGCCAGTGCTGGGCGGCGATGACCGCCAGCAGGAGAGCGTCGAGGACGGTCGCGAGGAGGGCTCCGTCCCTGGGTGGGGGTACGCGCAGGACGTCCTTCACCGCCCGTCGTGTGGCCTGGGCCTGCTGGTGATGGGCGCGGATGCGGGAGCGGCCGGCGCGCTCGAACGCTGTGGCTGCCTGCATCAGCCGGTGCTGGAGGCTGACGGATGCGACCAGGGGAGTGCGTCGAGGGCTTCGGCGAGGACGGCGATGTGGGCCTGCCCGGCTTGGTCTTCGCCGTGGGCGAGGTGGTCGGGAGTCTGGTCGACGGTGATGGAGAGCCGACGCCAGGCCGGGATTTCGGTTTGGTCGGCAGGCGTTGCCTCTGGGGTCACGAGGCGTTCGGCGATCTTGGGGTAGGAGAGGTCGGTGGCGAGGGTGGAGCCGGAGAACCAGACGGGCTTGCCTTGGGCGTTGGTGTCACCGTCGAGGGCGGTCCTGTAGCCGCGGACGTCCCCGGACGGGAAGTACTGGACGTCGATGAGGGCTCCGGCCCTTCGACGAGCCGGAAGAACTCCTCCGTGGTCGTGGCGGCCGAGACGGCAGTGCGGACGATGGTGCGCAGGTGCTCGCGAGAGGTTCGGGCGTTCCCTATTCGATGGGCCTTCTCCTGCTCGGCGCGGGTGCGGCGTTTCGCGGCGGTGCGGTTGCCGCGCGGGACCTGCCGTAGGCCGTACTCCTTCTCGACGGCGACGAGTTCCTTGTCGGCGCGCAGGAAGTCGTTCCAGTTGCGGGGCGGGCGGAGGTCGCCCCGGACTTTGGTGGCGACGATGTGGATGTGGTCGTCGGCATGGCGAACGGCGACCCAGCGGCAGGCGTCGGGGTCGCCGGCCGGGGCGATGCCGGTGGCGTTCAGGACGCGGCGGGCGATGGTGGCCCACTCGTCGTCGGTCAGGTGGCGGTCTTCGGGGCGGCGCGGATCGAGCAGTGCCAGACGTGGTTCTTCGGCGCCTTGGCGCCGGCCTGTTGACCCGCAGGTCGAGGACGGCGGCGAGCTGAGCGAGGGTGGCGTCGGGATCGCGGCCGGGGTCGGGGACGAAGCCGTCGAAGGAGGCGACGAGGTGAGGATCGGCGTGCTCGTTGGCGTGCCCGGGCCCGTAGAGGTAGTTCAGGACGCCTCGGGTCTTGTGGCCGGGCTTGACGATGTTCGCGATCAATCAGGCCGCCCGGCGGTTCGTGGCGGCCACATCCGCGGCGGCGTCGACCGCCGTGATCGTCTGCTTCACCACAGCCACGAGCCGGCGGGCCTCGGCGAGCACGGTGGCGTCCACCGGGTGTGCGTCGCCGTCGGCGTTGTAGCGGTGGGCGATCTGGTTCACGTTCGTGCCGATCCTGGTGAGTTCGGTACGCAGGGCTGCGTACTCGTCGACCAGGTCGTCGTTGGCGGTCCGCCCGGCGGGCAGGGCGAGGTCGCCGTTCAGGTGGGCCATGACGACGGCACCGACGAAGTGCGCTCCGGCGAGGTTGTGGCGGCGGGCCTCGGCGAGGATCGCCTGCTTCTCGTTGACGCTGTAGCGGACGTCGACACGCTCTGTGCGCTGCACGTCCTGGCGGACGCGGCGGCGGGCAACACGACGCAGCGCGGCTTCGTCGGCGGCGCGTACGGCCCCTGTCCCCGGTGCGCCCTCGCGCCGGGGACCTGCCTCCGCCACCCCCGGGGCGGAGGCTCCCGCGTTGGACCGGCCCTTGGACGGTCCAACGCCATACCTGCTCCGCCCGGGGCAGGGACGGTGTGCTCCTGCGGCGGTGCGGGCCGGCCGTTCGGCTGGGGCGGGATCGTCGTGGCGGGGATAGGACGCTTCGGGACGGGTGTCATGCAGGGAACCTTCGGTGGGACAGAGGGAGAGGGCGGTCCGCGTTTCGTGGATGTCTCGTTGAGGCCGGAGGCTGTCCGGAAATGCGGAAGGGATGGCTCGGTCGGTCCGGGACGGGGTGACCCGGACCAACCGGAAGCGGGTTGACCTGCGGTTATTTCCGGTCAGTGATGTTTGGCGGTTTCGGACGGCTCTTTAAGAGCCGTCCCGCCGAGAGCTTCTGTAGTTCCGTGAGCCGCTCGTTGCTGATGGTGTGGCCGGCGGCCCGGAGGGTTGCCCGGATGGTGTCCCGGTTCTGCTTGCCCGCCATCTGCTCGACGATCCGGACGAACTCGTCGAGGTCTCCGCTCGGAGGGCGGCCGACCTTGCGCGGACGCACCGGCGGCTTGTCGTCGGGAGCTGCCCAGGCAGCGGACCGGGTAGGGACGGGGTGCGGGCGGGGACGGTCTCCCTCTCGCGGGTGCTCGGTCACCACAGGTCCGACTGCCTGGAGGCGGCCGGAGTCGGCCTCACGGTTCGGCGGGGCGAGGTGCTGGTGGATCTGGCGCATGAGGACGCCGAAAGCGAGGAGCGCTGCGGTCGGTGGTACAGCGGCGACGACGTAGTCGAGGTGGGGGACGTCGGCGGGGTCGCGGGTGCCGGTGACGCCGGCGACGTTGAGGGCGATGGAGCCGAGGGAACCGGTGGCGGTGAGGGCGATGGCCCACCCGTCGGGCTTGCGGCGCAGGCCGGCCCGGAGCATGAGGAGTTCGCCGGCGACGACGAAGGCATCGAGGGTGGCGGGCCAGGCCCACTTACGGGCGGGGGAGTTGCCGAGGCCGTGTTCTGCGGCGACCTCGGCGAGGTGGGCGTAGGAGAGCCAGAAAGCGGCGGCGGTGAGGGCGAGGATCACGGCACCGGCGGCGAAGAGGGTGTATCGGTCGACGGGATGCGGGGCAGGGAAGACGTGCTCAAGCGGGGATGCTCCAAGGGCAGGGCAGGGCAGGGCAGGGCAGGGCAGGGTGGTGAGGCGTCCGTGGCAATGGAGCCGGACGGGAGAGGGCCGCGACCTGGCGGCTGGCGTCAGACGGTGGGTATGGTGCGGCGGCGGTCGGGGCCGACGAGGGTGACAGGCTCGGTCATCTGGGCCAGGCGGGAGGCGACGCGGTTGCCGAGGGCCGCGCGCAGGGCGTCGGTGGTGAGGTTGCTGGTGATCAGGGTGGGGCGCAGGTGCTCGTAACGGTGGTTGATCAGCCGGTAGGTGAGCTCCTCGGTCCACTCGCTGGTCTTCGCCGCGCCGAGGTCGTCCAGGAACAGCAGCGGGCAGCGCATCAGGCTCTGCAGGTCGCGTTCACTGTCGAAGCCGGGGCGGGGGCGAAGCCGAGCGTAGAGGTCGGCGGCAGTGACGGCTTCCCAGCGCAGGCGGACCCCGGCGGCCAGCAGGCCGCGGATCGCCCGTACGCCTGGTGGGTCTTGCCGGTGCCGGTCGGGCCGACGATCCGCAGCGAGGGCCCTCCGCGATGCCCGGGGCGCCGGCCGGGCCGGGGCGTCCGGCGCGGGCGATCCCATCCGACCAGGCGGTGACCTGGGGGTGGTCGGCGAGGGCGTTCCGGTAGCGGGCGGGGATACGGGCTTCGGCCAGTTCCAGCGCGGTGACCGGCTCGGGCGCCGGTTCCTGGGCCGCGGTGTCGGGGGCGATGCCGCGTTTGGTCAGGATGTCGTCGAGTCGGCTGGAGATCCGGGCGGGCTGCTGCGGATCGCGGGCGAGGGTGGTGGTCAGAGTTCACCTCCGTAGGCGGCGACGTCGGTGGGGTTGGTCCATGGTCGGTGGGGAGCGGTGGTGGCCGGGGTGGCGTTCATGGCCTCGTGCACGAGGCTGGGCAGGGTGCTCGGGTGCAGGCCCTTGGCCCGGTGGAGGGCGAGGCCGGCGCGGATGTGGTCCGGGGCGATGCCCTCGTCGAGAGCTTCTTCGCCTCGCGGCCGAGGTGGCCGAGCACACCCTCCGGTGGGCGGTGGGCGCACTCCGCGGCGTACTCGCCGATCAGGTCCTTCGCCGAGACCGAGTCGGGCGCGGGGGCGCTCGCGCCCCCAATGGGGTAGATCCTAGATCCCTGTTCCTAGGTCCTAGATCCGGACGGTGAGGGCTCACGGAGGGTTCGGGGAGCCCTCCGCGAGGCTGCGGTGAGTGCTCACGGAATTGGTTCTGAGCTGCGGATTCGCCGTTCATGGAGGGCTTGGTGAATCCTCCCGCCTGTGTCAGGGAAGGCTCAGTGAGCCCTCCCGGACGGCTCCCGGAACTCTTCGCGAGGGCGCCCTGCATCTGCGGTGAGGGCTCACGCGGAACCTCGAGATCGTGGTGCGAGCATGGGGAGTGCGGACGCCGCTGGGCCGGTTGATCTTCTGGTGCTTGGCGAAGGTGACGATGTGCAGGTACCGCTTGCCGTCGGCGCCCTCATAGCGGCAGATCAGCCCGGCGCCGTCGAGCTGGATGAGGTCGTCCTCGACCGCCTCCGGCCCGTGCTCGCGGCGCAGCGACCACAGCTGGCCGGCGATGACGGCGGCCTGGTCGCGGAACCGGCCCTGGTCGTCGGCCTGGGTGAGCAGCCCGAAGAAGGTCCGCTCGGCGGACAGCGACACCGCCGCGAGGGACTCGGACGCGAACGCCTCGGGCTTGATGGTGCGGATACGGGCGATGTCGATCGACCGCCTTTCAAAGAGGGTGGGGAATCCGGCATCGCCGGGTGCACGGCCAACACAGCCACACCCAGTGCGCAGAAGTCCAGACCTGGCTCTGGAATTCGTTACAACTCGTCGGCATGCCGCTTAGGCGAGTCCGGCAACTGTAGGGCCGAATTCCCGGTTGACAAAATCACCCCCGGAACTCACTTGGTGAACCGCATCGCTCACGGCAGACAGGAAAGCCCTTCCGGACCGGGTGGAGCGCAAGCTACAACATCACCCATGCCGCCACGCCCCTCGGCATCGGACCCGCTGCCCACACCATCGAACGCACCCGCACCGCCCGCGGCTACTCCCAGCGCCAGCTCGCCGCCTGCGTCACCGCACTCGGCCGGCCCGTGACGTTCACTGCGCTCTCCCGCATCGAACGCGCCGTCCGTCGCTGAGACATCGACGACCTCGTCGCCATCGCCACAGCCCTCGGAACCACCCCACAGACTCTCCTCGCCAGCCCCTCACACCCCCAGGGGCGGCCGGGGCGGGCGAAATGTAACCGACGATCCCCGATTACGGAAATCGGGGATTCTCCGGATCGTTGTGGTTCCCGGAACGCCTGTCGCGCCGGTTCCTGTCAGAAGTCTGCCCATCTGCCCAGAGGACGCCTTGCTCGATTCACCTACGCGCCGATTTTAGATTCCCCGCCGCACACGTAGCTCCGCTCGATTCCTCTTCTGCTTCGCTCGTAGATCCTGGCCGTACGTAGAAGCCCTACTCGGCGATCTCGCAGCATCGGCTGGGTTTATTATCTCCCACCCCGGCTGGATCTCTCAATTCTCCTCGCTCTTTTTCCCGCAAAGGAACTGCCCATGGCCCCGCGCCTGCTGTCCATACCTGCCGTCGCCGCAGCCCTGGACGTCGATCGCCGAACGGTCTACCGCTTCATCGCCGCTGGCGAGCTGCCCGTCGTCGACCTGCGCACAGGACCAGCTCGCTCTCGCGTCCGCGTCCCTGCCGCGAGCCTGGACGACTTCATCAACACCCGGGTGGTCCCTCGCCCGCGCGACGCCGCTGACCAGGACCCAGTCCGCCCCGCCGCGAAACAGGAAGGAACGGAATCACGTACCTCCGGAAGCTCAAGTCCGGCAAATGGCAGGCGACCGTCCGCACCCGGGCTGGAGACCGGTTCAGCGAGTCGTTTCCCCTCAAGGCCCAGGCCCGCACCTGGGGCGCCGACATGAGACCCAGTTCGCCCGCGGAAGCATGCGGGACCCCCGAGCGGGCGAGACGGCATTTCGCGAGTGGCACGCCCGCTGGTGGCAGGCCCGCCTGGTCGAGCCCCACACGCTGCGCGGTGACGCCTCCAGCATCAAGAACCACGTGCTGCCCCACTGGGCCGACTGGGAGATGCGGGCCATCACCCGCATGGACGTCCAGAGCTGGATCCGTGGACTGGTCGAGCGTTACCGCGAAGGTCAATGCGACACACGGCAGGTCTCTGGACTGGGATCCGTACAAGCTTATATACCTGCCGGCCTGGCGTCATCCGCTGGACGAGTTGGCCCGCCGCGAGGCGCGGATCCTGGTGGAGCTACTCCGTGCCGAACAGCAGCGTCTGAGCGGTACCCGGAACTTGGTGGGTCTCCGGGCACGGGCCTCCGAGCTGTTGGAGAGACTGGCCAAGGAAAGCATCATCGATGCGGTCAAGGCGCGGATTCGCGACTACATGACAGACCTGTCGGCTGGGGTGAGTCCTCAGTGGCCATACGTACGCGGCCAGGTCATCGATGACACCTACCTAGCCCGCGTGCTGGAGCTCATGCTTGCCGTGTTGGAGGGCGCACCTTCGCCCGGCCTCTCGAAGTGTCTGGGTTGGGATACGTCAACCTCCTGCACATAGCCGTGACCCTGGCGGCGATACCGGATTCCACCGAGCTTCCCCAGGATGCTGCCTGGCCCCACTCGGATGCTTCTGATCTGCTGCCCCTCACAGAGGAGGAGGAGATCCAGCAGGCAGTCCGGAACCTGGAACAAGCACAGGCCGATGCCGAGTCGGAGGAGGACTCCTTCTTCGGCGCGAAGCCCTTCCACGCAACAGTTGTCATCGAAGAGCCTGAGGCGCGCCTTCATCCGCAGTTGCAGCACGCTCTTGTCCGATATTTGCGCAGGACCGTCAAGGAGCGGCCGGAGCTGCAGGTCATCCTTTCCAGCCACGCGACGGACATCATCACATCCTGTGCCCCGGAGGAACTCGTCGTCGTACGGCGGACGGAGAAGGACGGGTATGCCGCACCGTCGCCGATGTCGTGCCGGCCGAGCACCGTGAGGTCACGCTACGGAAGGCTCGACTCCATCTGGACGCGAGTCGATCTGCTGCTCTCTTCGCCGACCGCCTCGTCCTGGTCGAGGGGTCACCGACGCTGCTGTCCTCCGGGAGTTCGGCAGGTCCTGGGCCGGACGGGACACGCTCAAGCATGCCTTTATCGACGCACTCAGCATCGTGCACATGGGATGGAAGGTCGGACAGTGGCCGGTGCATCTACTGGCCACCCGTGGCAGCGAACTGTGCACCAAGCTGGCGATCCTCGTCGACAGCGATCTTGCCTTCGAGAGCGGGGAACGCAAGAAGCCGGGATGGCTTCCCGATCACGACCCCTCGGTCGTAGAAGCCTTTGTCAGTCACCCGACCCTGGAACCGTCCATCACCGAAGGCAACGAGCTCTTGATCGCCGAGGCCCTACGAGAGGTCGGCCTGGACGAGGAGAACGTAACGGCCCGGACTGTGTACGAGCTATTCCGTAGCGCGAAGAAGGGTAAAGACAAAGAGCCCGATATCAAGGCAGGCCGGGGCTCCAGCAAGAAGGGCGAGTTCGCGCTGGCCCTTGCCGGTCTGCTCTCGGAAGCCAATGAAGCGAGCCTCGGGGAAGCGGCCGCCCCGCCTAAGGTCCCTGAGCACATGCAGCGGCTCTTCGACTTCCTATACCCGTCCGATCCGGCGGAGGAAGGCACCGCTAGGGAGGGCATGGACCCCTTCGAGACCCTCGTCGAACCAGACTGGCTCATGGCGGACAGTGGCTGGGATGCGGATGACCTGCCGATTACCGACACTGAGGACTTCTTTTGGCCGGACGACGAGGGAGGCCTGGAGTGGGCGGACGAGATGGCATGCGAACCGGACCCCACCGCATCAGAGGCAGACGCGCCACCCTGGGATGCTCTCCAGCCCCAACGCCCTCCTCTCGGCGCCTGGCCGACGGCTGCACTTCGAGTGACGGACTATGAATAGCCACCCGCCGGGCGCCCGCTCCCTCACACCTGAGCAGCTCCTCGCCGCAGCGAGCACGCGCCGCCTTCTCTACATAGAGGCTTTCCCGGGCTCGGGGAAGACGACGGTCTCGAACCAGCGCTTCGGTTTTCATCGCTTCGCACGTACGGCCGACCACCGGGCGGTCGTGGCGGTCAGCTTTACCTGCTCAGCCACAGAGGAAATACGCAGCCGCGTGTCCCGTCAGTGGGGATCGTCAGCACTGGGATGGCCCCATCGCATTGTCACGCTTGACACGATCCTGAATGATTTGCTTGTTCACCTCCTATGGTCCGGCATCCTCCAGTGGCCCGGCAACCACCTCGAACTGGATGTGCTGGACTCCTGGCGGACCCACCTGCCCACCATCTACACCCGTGACAAGCCGGTTCTCGCCCTGGACGGTACGTGCATCGTCGCCGGCTCCATACGTCAAGTGGAACGGGAAGGCCACGTGGATCTGGCGGCCTTCACCTCGGCGATCGGCGAAGGGCGATGCACGCACGAAAACGTACGCGAGGTGCTGCAGGCTGCTCTCCGCATCGAGGGCATCCGTGCTTCCGTAAAGACCTACTTCGCCACGACGATTCGTTCCCTGCTCGTCGACGAGGTCTACGATGCGAACGACCTGGACCTCGAGATCATCCGCCTTGCGGCAGATGCGGGGCTCTCTGTCACTCTTGTGGGCGACCCTGGCAGGCCCTCTACGGATTTCGTGGCGCGCGGCCCGAGAACGTACCTCGTCTCCTCGGGCTGCTGGACTTTGAACGCGTGAAGCTCCAGACCTCGTTCAGATGGCGTGGCAGCATCTCCCAGGAGGTATTGGCACAGCGATTGCGTTGTAAGGAGAGGGCGTGCCTTTCTACAGGGACAGCGCAGGACGTCGATGTTGTCCTCGCGCGACAGTGGAAGATGCTGTGGGACGCAGACTCCCAAGTCCTGCCTCTGGCCATCGCCAGAGGCAGGATGGAATCGATTCCAGGAAGCGGTGTGCACATTACTTCTGAACGAACTTGCCCAGAACGCTATCGGTCGACCAGCCGTCTTCCTGAACGATGCCCGAACCACCCTGGGCATCACGGACAATGAAATTCCCACGAAACTGCGCCCGCATCTGCAGAGCGTTCTTGGGCGATTGAAGGGGCAGGGCGATCTCGGTGCAATCTGGGCCTCCTTGGTGGACACGGTAGTGACCATGACGCCCATCGAACCGGCGACGACCCAAAGGCGGACACCGCGCACTGCTCTCTCCAGTCTGCGGATGCGTCTGGAGATTGACAGGGGAGCCTTGTTCCTGGCTTGACGTGCCATCAGGCCAAGGGGCGTGAGTGGAACAGGGTTGGGGTGAGACTGGAGGAGGCCGACGAGGAGGCTCTGCGGAGGGGCTCAATCCCGGAGACGAGGCTCACCGTGCGCTCTACGTCGCACTCACCAGGGCACGTCACCTCAGCCTCGCGGTATAGGCGGAGGCGACGCTCGTTTGACGCCCTCGACGACTCCAGAGCCTGCTAAGCGCATCGAAAGTGCCCACTGACCTGCGGGAACGCCGACTTCCCTTCTGCATGACGCCATTTCTATGACGCAGCATGTCGAGTGCGTGGCGATTCTTGAGTCTGCCGCGAAGGGGCTCTGACCTGAGGTTTTCCTGGGCTTTTCAGGTGGGGCAGGGTGTGCTCGATCTGTTTCCCGAAGCGCACGATGTTGAGCGCCTCTTTGGCTTACGGAGGCTGTCCGACCTGGTGTTCTTGGGGCCGTTGTCGGATCGACGGGGTTGTCTTTCCCTCTCTCGGCCCGGATGGCGCCAGCCGTCTCGACGCTCAGATGACGCTCGTCCTGATGAGGTGTCACCGCAGAGGCAGCGGTCGTGCGGGCTGCTCTGCCTGATGTAGTCGCGAGGAATCCCGCAACGGTGAGGACTACTGGGCACGACGCGGTGACGGCTGCTTCGGCGTGGCCGGGAGAGTCTCACCGGAGAGGCAAGGTACCGCCCACGTTGGCTGTGCGCAGAGGGTTGCCGTGGTCAGCGTCGGCTTGCCGTCCATTGGCGCTCTCCGCGCTCACGATGCACTGTGTGACCGTAGGACTTCTGGACCGCGACACGGTGAAGACATTTCAGGAGTGCTTGCGCACCCGTGCACGCGGCGATTGCGCTGTCGCCGCCGCACCGCTCCGGGTGTCACGGGGTGAGGAGGACCTTGAGGGCTTCGCGCTGGTCCATGGCGCGGTAGCCGTCAGGTGTCTGTTCAGGATGAGGGTCCGGTCGAAGACCCGGTCGGGATTGACCGTGCCGTGCAGGACGGCGTCAGGCTTCGGGAATGGCGCAACCGAAGTCGGCGAAGATGACGGCCTTCGGCTCGGGCCCTCCGCGGCGTCCGGTTTCCAGGCCGTCGAGGTCGCCCTTCAGCTCGGCCGCGGTGAGTTCGGAGTCGAAGATGTCGATGTTCTCGGCGATCCGATGGCGCTTATGCCACCGCTGCCCGCAGAGCCGAACCCGGTGGCCCGACCGCAGCAATGGCCGCTGCCGCCTACCGCGCCGCTGACCATGACCTGGCCGCGGCCGGAATGCCGAGCTCCACCGCGACCTGCTCCCGCTCGCCCCGCACGGCCTCCGGCTGCTGCACGAACACTCCGCGCCCACCCCACGGCGGCGAAGCCTGCGGAACGATGGAGGAGGAATTCGAGGTGCCAGAGACCGTGAGCCCGCTGTTGGCGAAAAGCCTCCTGGCCGCTGTTTAAAGGAGCGGGATGGTTCCATGCCTGCCGATCCGCAGTCCTCGGGCTGGCGGACGGGCTATGAGATCTCGTCGGCGCGCGTCCTTGTGGAATCGGAGGGTTGCCGGGGTTCCGGCAGGCCGGGAGGGGTGGAGGCGCTCCGCAGCCCCCTTGGAGCGGCGCCCCACGGCCGGCGGAGCCCCATCGCCTTCTGGGCCGCGGACACCATGTCGTGGCGCCCCGTCGACGCCGCTGCCAGCGCCTCCGCTCGCTCGGACGCGGACCCCGCGTCCTTCACTCCGCGCTGAAGACGGAGGAGCGCCTCGCCGGCGCGCACCACGTCGGGGGCGACAGCAGACGCAGCCGCGTCAGCTGATTGCGCATCTCGCCGTACTGCCCGTCCATCGCTTCGATCGACGAGGTGTCAGGCGGCGTCGCCGACACCTTCGCGAGGTCAGAATGCTGCCAACTCGCCGCTAGGAACGCGACAAAAGCGTCCGTCAGAGCCTCGCGCGCCCATTGACGTCTTTCCTGCGTCCCCCGACGACCGTCGTCACCACCAACGTGGCGACACTCGTCACCGCAGCGGCCCACGCCGCGTACCCACCCGCGTCCATCACTCCATTATTCCTGGCCGCGTCCCGCTGGCCAACCTGAGTAGACGTCTTGAGCCCCACCTCGCACAATGGTCGGCCAAGTCGCTTCGAACACCGAGTAGTTAAGAGGGGAAGGTTCTACGATCGGGCGGTATGACGCGCCTCTTTGAGCAGGACGGTACCGGCACCGTGGACGAGGAGGAGGTGAAGCGGCGGGAACGGGTGGCACAGATCGTCGAGCGTGAGCTAGGCACACCCGTGAAGATCACATACCTGGACGACTTCGCCGACGGATTCACCGCTGCCCGGGTCACCCGCTGCGACCTGATGGCCGAGGGCCGGGCCCGCCTGGAGGCCAGTACATCCTGAAGGTGTCAGACGACCCCAACGACCGTCAGAACGAGGCGCACCGGCTCTTCACCGAGCGGCTTATCCCCTTCGCCGACCGGCGCGTGCCGCCCTGGAGCTCTCCGGACACGACGAACAGCTCCGCGTCGACATCTACAAAGTCGCCGGTGAGACGCGTGGCGTGCGCCCGGCCCGCGTGGCGACCACGGCGGTCTCGATCGATGCTCTGTCGGAAGTGAGCCGCGAACTGCTGGAAGCGCAGTTCGGGAACTACGCTGGCGGTGAGCCCATGACGGTCCGGCAGACCCTCGAAGCATGGATGGGAGCGGGGTTCTTCGCCGGCCAGAAGGGGAGGCGCTTCGCGAGCCCGGCGGTTGGCCGACATTGCTGGCACCACGTTCGCTTTCTCCACTCAGATGTTGCCCGACCCCGTATCCGTACTGGAGCAGGACAACGAACTCTCCGGCGAGACCGAGTTCGTCATGCTGGGCTACAACCACGGCGACCTGCACACGCGCGACCTCCACTCAGATGTTGCCCGACCCCGTCCGTACTGGAGCAGGACAACGAACTCCCGGCGAGACCGAGTTCGTCATGCTGGGCTACAACCACGGCGACCTGCACACGCGCAACATCCTCCTGGACGGGGCGAGTGCGGAAGAGTGGCGTACTGGCTCATCGACATCGCCTGGGACGGTGACGCGCCGCTTCTGTACGACCACGCCTATCTGGAGACGGCCACCCTGCTCGTCGGGCAAGAGCTGCTGAGGCAGCAGCTCCCGCTCGAAATCCTCCAGGACTGTGACCTCCGCGACCCGAGAAGGGCCGGGCCCCTTGGGTGGGAGGGCAACGTCAGGCTCGTCGAGAGCATCCGCCGGGGCAAGGACGAAGCGATCGAGGCGCTCCAGCCGGCCCGTAAGGGATCGCTCCGGCACCAGTACCTGGTCGCGCGGCTCGGCGCTGCGCTGAACTACGCGGCCAAGCGGAAGTCACCGGCAGAGCAGCGTGTCACGGCGTACCGGCTGGCCGGATGGGCCACGCATCTTCTCCTCACCGAGTACCACCCGACGCTCCTGGCACGGGTCCTGGCCGACGCGCACCAGCCGCAGACCTCCGCGCCGGGCAGGGCGGTCGCGGCAGTCGGCGCGAAGGCGGCCGCAGAGGAGATGGCGGAACAGGTGAAGCCGTTCATCGCGGACATCCAAAACGGGTTCGACCGCTTCCTCATCGTCGAGAACGGTGTGACACACGAGGACCTCGCCTGCCTGCTCGACCACCGCTGGTCGGTCATCATCGACCTCAACCCCGACAGCGAGACGACCGGCCTCGCCAACGGATTCGATCCGGAGACGGCCGAGCGCCAGATCGTCGTCTCGGGACGGCACGGGGCGCCGACGCCCGGCCGCAACACGGTGTCGTGGTTGATGGCGGGTGGCCGGGAGCGCCTGGGAGAACAAGCGCCGCCAGACTTCCGGAGCTGGCGCTCGACCTATCAGGATCTCGTCCGCGAGGTCCTTGAGCGGCACAGCAGGAACAGCGTCAACCGTGCGGCCGCAGTCATGTGCCTCACCGCTGGAGACGAGCCAGACCAACGCGCGGAGCGGTAATGGAGTTCATCGATGACCTCTACGAACCGCCGGTGAAGGTCCTCCGCGCCAGCCCCGGCGACGGACGGTTCGAGGCTCTCCTCAACGTCTTCGCGGATACCGGAGCCCTGCCGCGCCCCGAACGACTCGCCACGCTCCCTGGCGCGAATGGGCCGATCCGCTTCTCCCGTCCCTGGCTCGCCGATCTGGAAGCCGACCTCGTCGTGCTGCACTCCCAGATCCTGGACGAGGAACTGCACGACCAGGCGGTCGACGCGTTCTGGCGGGGTCGCCCGGCGAACTGGCTGGACCTCGACGCCGGTCAGGATGTCCCCGGACACTGCAGCCCTCGTTGCAGGCGGCGATCGCCGATGTCCTGGGGCGTCAGAGCTCGGCCAGCTTCGAACTGTTCCACGCGCCCGGCGCGAGCAGCACCACGCTGGCCCGGCGCATCGCCTGGGACCTGCACCGCGAACATCCGGTGCTGCTGCTGCGTCACTACAGCCCGGACACAGTCGAGCGCGTCGACAGCGTCTACCGGCGCACCGAGCGGTCGCTCGTGCTGGTGGCGGAGAGCGCCGATATGGGGCAGAGCGAGCGGGAGGACCTCTACCGCAAGCTGCACGAGCGCAACACCCCTGTCGTGGTGCTCTGGGTGACGCGGAGCAACGACTCGGCGCCGGACGACACGGGCAGGCACACCAACAACGTCATGTACCGACTGGCCGAGCCGATGACCCGGGAGGAGGCGCGCGAGTTCCGCACCAGCTTCGGCCCCGCGCCCGCTCTCCCAAGGCGAAGGCGGCGGTGGAAGCGCTAGTCCCATACGACGTACCGGACCAACAGGTGACCCCGTTTTACTTCGGTCTGTGCGCCTTCGAGACGGAGTTCTCGGGCACGGCGAAGTACGTGGAAACCACGTCAGCCAGTTCACCGAGGAGCAGCGGCGCGTGGCCGCCTACCTGGCCCTCGTGTCCCGGTACGGACAGATCGGGCTGCCATACTCGCTGGTCCGCCGGTGGATCACCGGAGAGTGGGGCGGGCATGCCGCGTCCCTCGCGGAGTACACGGCCGACCTTGAGAACATCCTCGGCGCGGACCTTCGGCACTTGGTCGTCGAGGACGGCCAGCAACTGCGCATCCTGCACCCGTCCATCGCCGACACTCTCCTGGAGGTGCTGCTGGAGGCGAAGACGGGGGACGCCAGGTGGCCGTCGAGGCTGGCGAACACGGCCATCGAGTTCATCGGACAGCTGGTCGGCCACCTCGGGTCCGCCAACGTGGAGACGCGGGCGATCCTCGACAACCTCTTCATCCGTCGCGACAGGTTGGGCTCGGGAACGCACCAGTTCGCCGAACTGATCAGGGCCTTCGGCACCGGTCAGCAGCCGGGCCGGGAGCAGGCGTACCGAATCTTTCAGGAGCTCACGCGCCGGTGCTCCGAAGAGCCGCACTACTGGCTGCACTTGGCTCGCTACCATCTGGACTTCAAGAAGCACGAGGACGGGCAGGCGGAGAAGTTCATCAACCGGGCGATCGAACTCTCCAAGGAACAGGACCACGTGCAGTTCCACGCCCTGGGGATGCTGCACCGAGAGTGGGTGTATGCGGGACTGCGCCAATTCAGTACCGGTACCGGCCGTGAGGCCGCCATCGTCGAGCACGTACGCAACCGGTACGACGCGGCGCTCAGCGTGTTCGCCAGGGCTCGCAAGCTCAAGCCGGAGGACGAGCACAACTACGTCTCTGCGATCCAGATGATCGTCAGGGTCCTCAACAAGCTGGTCGTGGTCTCCACGCACAAGAGCCTCGTCCACCTCCTGACCGCGGGCGGCGACGCTGGGAGCTGGGCGGACGAGCAGCTGAGGGTGGCTCTCTCGCTGCTGGACGAGTGCGAGTCGGTACGCCCCGACAGCGCCGACAGCCCGTACCTCCAGCGCTGCCGCGAGGACATCGAGATCGCGCATGGCGAGATCGAGACCATGGTCCGGGCCTGGCGCGACGTGATCGTGAATTCCCGCAGTCGCTCCGGACTGGCGCTGGTCCTGGCCCGCAAGTTTCTCCAGGAGCAGGGCCGCGACTGGAAGGACACGCCCACCGAGGTCTTCCAGACCGTCGTGGAGTTCTTCGACGCGGCGTTCGAGGACCGCGGCGATCTCGCCGACCATGACGTGGAGTTGTGGTTCCGCTGCTATCGCAGACTTCCGGAGTACGACGACCTCGCCGCACTCGAACGTCTCTCCGTCATCGCCGGATCGCGTACGAGTCCGGTGTGCAGCTACTACCTGTACGTTGTGCACTTCCTGCGCTGGCTCAACCAGGAGGAGTATTCGCAGGACGAGGCGCAGCGCCGCTGCAACGAGGCCGCGCAGCTCAACCCGGCCGCAGCAGGCGGTGGAACTACGAGTGGGTGGCGAAGGGCATGTCCGACGGTCATGCGGCGGCGCGTCTGGCGAACTTCAGGGAGCTCGGGGAGTACCGGTCCGCGAGCCGGGACTGGCAGCTTTCCGAGCAGGTGTGTCAGCGCGTCCGCGGCGTGGTCCGGCAGATCGAAGGACAGCGGTCGGGGCAGGTCGCAGTGGAGGACGGCGGCATGAAGGCGTTCTTCGTACCTCGTGAGGACTTCACGAACTTCGCGCATCACGGGAAGGTGGTCGAGTTCGACCTCGGGTTCGCCCATGACGGGCTGAGGGCCTGGCGCGTGGAACTGGCTCAGGAGCAGGAGTTGTTCCGCAATGCCGGGGCACGACTTCCGGAGGTGGCCGTCCCGCCGGTGCCGCTGCCCTCCCAGGTTGGTTCGGCGCGAGCTGCCGGGCAGGTGGGTTCTGCAGGACGAGTGCCCTCACCCTCACAGACGCCATCACCGGTGCCACGTCCGAGGCCTGTGGCGTCGACGCCGGAGATTCGCCAGGAGGCCCGTCGGCTGGCGGAGGCCGACGGCCCGGAGGAGGCAGGCCGGTTCGTCATCGGCCACCTGCTGTTCGCCGCGATCGGCGGACTCGATGTCACCTCCTTCCAGGTGGGCAAGGCCCTCACGGACACCCTCGGGAAGGAGACCTATCGGCAATTGCGCGGCGGCGCCTCGCTCGGTGCCCTCGTGGAACGGCTCGGCTTTGCCGTGCGGCCTACGGCGAACGGACAGTTCGTGGTGGAGCCCGCAATAACGGGCTGACGGGGATCCTGGGGGGCGTCAGCGAGGCCGAGGGGGCGCGTGCGGTGTGAGGCCGTGGCCAGCTGACGCCGGCCACCCGGCGCCTTCGGGCAGCGTCGGTGGGAGAACGAACCCGGCATCGGCAGGCCGCGACGGTCCTGGCCGCCGGGGCAGCCGGCGCCGCATCGCGACGGTGCTGGAGTCCAGCCATCGCCATCATCGGACCCTTCGAGGAGGCGGGTTGCGAGGTCGTCGGCCCACTCCACGGCCCACGTGCGGAGAGCGGCGACGGTGGCATCATCGAGACCGCAGGCCGCGAAGGCTTCGTCGTCGGTCCACTTGGCGCCCATGAGGTTCGACTGCAGATCCTCTCGCTCGAAACGACTTCGGGCGTGGCGGCTGCCGAAGTCCTTAAGCTCAGCATTGGCCCAGCGGCGGGAGGATGCGAGCACGTTGATCAGATCGCGGGGCGCTCCTCAATCAGCGAGGGCGCGGACTTTGGTCCCGATCACGTCCTTCTCCGGACGGGCCCGTACTGGCTCTGAGCGATCGGCTGCCAGAAGATCTCCCTTTGAAGATGTCGATCTAGCATTTCCTACCCGGTCGCCGAGGCGAAGACGGTGAGGCAGGCGGGCAGCGGGGCCGGGGGCTCCAGCGCCTGCAACTGCCGCGCTTCGAGACCGCTACGGAGCATGGCCGCCATATCGGCCATGGGCGCCGCGATCTCAGTGGGGGCGGATGCCGCCAGGTGTCCTCGTGTCGCAGTCTGTTTCACCCCGAGTGGGGGACGGACTGTGTCGGTCATGACGCTCGTTTGACGCTTTGGGCGACCGTACGCGGGCTAGCGAGCCGGGAAATGGCATCTGACCTGGCCTTTTCCGAAACCCGATCAGGCCGACATCTTTCCGATGACGCATCATGTGGAGTGCGTGGCGATTCTGGAGCCGGTGAAGTAGGGCTTCTGAGCCGGGGCCTTACGGGCGTGCGGTATGTGACGCGTGGGCGTTGCGGGCGATGTCTTGACGTTGGGACGACGCCCGTTCTGAGGGGATGTCCGGTCAGGGCTGAGCCGCTCAGGTCATTCCCTTCCCTGCCCCGCCTGCTACGCAAGGCGTCTTCCATCACCACCGAAGTGGCGTCGGCACCGTGGAGGCTTCCCACGACAGGGGAATCCCGCCCCGCGTGCGTTCGGATGCCGCACGGGTTCTTCTACGAGCCCTCGGCTGCCCGTTCCGGCACGGGCGTCCAGGTGTTGACGGCCGAGGCGCTGGGATGCCCCGGGTGGCGAGCGCCGCCGCCACCCGCTTGACCGCGCCGTCGAAGGTCTCGTGTTCCCAGGTGCGGAGGTGCGCCACTGCGTGAACGTGACGTCGGCGCGACGACGCGGCATGCCGGCGATCGGCAGATCCATGCGGTAGCGGAAGCCCGATGAAGGCAGAGCCCGACGAAGTGCGAGCTCCGGGGCCGTGTCCCGGTTCCGCTGGGCGACCATGGCTCTCCGTGTGTTGGCGTCACGCGGCGTATCGATGGTCTGTCCGGACCGTTCACGGTTGCGGCTCAATGCTGTGAAGGGACCGTGCGCCGCGTCAGGCCAACGCCTCCGCGATCGCGAGTCCTGTTTCCCGTGCGGTCAGGTAAGGCTGGATGTCGTGGGCCCGAGAGCCGTTGTGGACCGTCACGTCCTGGATGCGGGAGCCGAACGCGGGGCCAGCTCCTTGACCAATGCCACCGCGTCGCCGCTGTCGACGATGTTCATCCAGCGCTTCACCGGAACCGGCCACCGGGCCCTTCCGCCTTGCGGAGCGGGGTGGATCCGGTCGAACACCACGCCGCGTACTCCGAGGGGCGAGCCGAGGGTGAGCAGAGCGAGGTCGTGGAGGTGTGGACGGGCGCACAAAGCCTCGTACGCGACCACGCTGCCCAAGGAATGGGCGATGACGAGGGACGTGTCCGGAGTGACCGCCCGCGCGAGTCGGTCACCGGCCGCATGGCGGATCTCCGCATCGTCGAAGTACCGCCGGACCTGGCGGGCACTTCCGATCATCGCGCTTTCGGAGAGGCCGGTGAAGAAGGACGAGTGGCTCAGGGCGTTGAGCGCCCGCTGCACGACGCGCGGAGTTCGCAGCCGGGCGGGCACGTCCGGGCCCGGTACGCGCGGTTCGGCGTCCGCCGCTCCCCTCCACCAGGAGAGGAGGAGGTCGTCTTCCAGCCCCGGTAGGACATCCGATGCCGTCAGCGGAGGCTCTCCCAGTGCCCGATGGCCGGAGGGGCGGAACAGGTCGCCGTAGAAGGCCACCGACACGTCCTGTGGCGGCAAGGCATCGGCGCCGGAGAGCCGAAGACCGTCGTTGAGGGCGGGAAGCCATGCGCGGGCCGTGGTCTCGGGCCCCTTCACGTGTTGTGCGATTCCGTGGACGAGGACGACGCGGCTCACGGCGTCTCCCTCCTTTCGGCTCGGACGGACGGGTTCAGTCGGAGTGCTGCCAGTCCCATGTCGGTCGCCACGCAGATGCGGCCGACTCCGTCGGCAGCGAGTCCGTTGATTCCGCTGCCGACGTTGATCTCCGCCCGCAACGCCGACGTTTCCAGGTTCCAGACCCGCACCAGGCCGTAGCGGTCTGCGGCGACCAGGGTGGGGGCGCCGTCGACGCCGACCACGCACAGGCGCCGAACGCCGACCGGGAGACGATCCAATTCGGCGGCAGCGGCACCGTCGTCCAAGGGGATCACGTCGATGCGGCCGTCCCCGCTCCCGTCACCAGATGTGCCCGCCCGCCGATCACCGCGAAGTCGAGTGCGGTGGCTCCCATGGAGTACCCGCTCCTGACATCGCCGTGGGCGAGGCCGGAGCGCAGGTCCCAGAGACGCACGGTGCCGTCGAGCGAGGCGCTGGCGACGACCGGAGCGGCGCCGAGCATCCCGATGCGCAGCGCGGTGACCGAGGCGGTGTGCCCGGCCATGGGCGGACACACCGGAGCTTGGGCGGAGAGGTCCCACGCGTGCAGGGTGTAGTCGTCGGCGACGGAGACGACGAGGGGCGTCCGGCGACGTGGGCCGGCCGGGCGAGTTGGGCGTAGCCCGCCCGCCTCGCCCGTCTGCGGCGCCGGTCCAGGCCCCAGACGTCCACCTCGCTCCAGCCGCTGCGAACCACGATCAGTTCGCCTTCGAGTTCCGCCGCGGACACGTCGTAGGTCGCGGGCGAACCGGAGGTCAGGTGCGCGGCGGCTTGTCGTCCGCCTTCCAGGTCGTGGACCCGCACGCAGCCGTCGGAGCTTCCCGTCACGACGACCGCACGGCCGGCCCGCGTCGTCGTGATGTCGGCCGAGATCAGGTGCCGTTCGCTCCCGTACAGGGGTTCACCGATCGGCAACATCGTCGTGGCGTTCCACAGACGCACGTGCTGGGCGTTGACGACGATCAGGACGGGTGCGGCCCCGATCCGTCCGAAGGTGGGCGGAACCTGCGAAGTCGGCACGAGGTTGTTGCAGCCGTCGAGCGACGGCCCCGCTGGGTACCCGACAGGAAGTCCCACACGCGGACGGTGTTGTCGTAGGAGGTCGTGGCCAGATGGGTTCTGCCTTCGACGGTACCCAGCGAAGCCGCGGTCACGAAGCTGGTGTGACCGGAGTACGGGCCGCCCAACACGGTGGAGCTCTCCAGGTCCAGGGCCTGGGCGGCGTTGCCGTCCAGGATCACCACGACGATCGAACGGCCCCGGTGGAACCCCACCCCGACAGTGCGCGCGTCAGGGGTGAGGGCAGACGCGTCGAAATGTGCGCGGGGCGCTCCCGGCAGGTCGTTCTGGTCGTCGGAGACGTGCCAGACGTACCCGTGCTCCGATGAGGTGCAGAGGGCGATCTCGAGGCCGTGCGGGACGCTCCTCACGGCCAGGTGACGGACGCCGCCGATGTGGCCGGCCAACGGTGGGCAGAACTCGGTTCCGTCCGTCGCGTCCCACAGGCGTACGGTTCCGTCGTCGCTTCCGGTGAGCAGGACGGGCCGTCCACGGAACTCGCCGAACGCCGCGCAGCTAACCGCGTTCGTGTGCCCGTGCAGCGGATTGCGCGGAGCGCCCTCCCTCAGCGGTGCCCAGAGGCGCACAGTGGTGTCCGAACCACCGGTGGCGACGACGAGGGAACCGCACACCTCGCCGACGGCGACCGCCAGGACTTGACCGCGGTGCCCTTCCAGGGGAGGGGCACATTCCTCTCCGGTCGCCATGTCCCAGACCCGAGCGGTGCCGTCCTCGCTCCCGGTGACGGCGAGGTCCCGGTTCCGGTACGAGCAGTAGGCCGTCGCCAGCACCGGTCTGGCGTGCCCTTCCGCCGGCTGTTCCGCGGCCAGGTCCCAGATGCGCGCCGTCCGGTCCTCACTCACCGTGACGGTGAGGGCGACGCCTCCCTCCTCGAACAGTGCGGCGGCCGTGATGTCGCCGACGTGTCCGCGCAACGGCGGTCCCACCTGCTGGAGGGTGCGGACGTCCCACACGCGCGCCTCCAGTCGGCCGCAGGTCACTGCGACCGGTCGGCCCCGAAGCGTCCGGCGACGGCCGAGGCCACACCGCTGCGGTTGTAGTACACGTGCGCGCTGACGGGCTCGCCGATCTGACGACGGTCATGCAGGTCCCAGCGACTGAGCACCCCGCCTGGTCGCCGACCAGGGCGATCGTCTGGCCGTCGACCTCGGACACGCACACGGCGGACACGCCCATCGACGGACCGATGAGCGGACTGCCGTCCACTCGGGCGTTCCCACCTCCGATCGTCTCCGACAGGTCCCAGACGTAGACCGACTTGTCGTCGCCGCCGGTGACGGCGATCGGCCGTCCGTCGAGTTCACCGAGACAGGCGGCGAACACGGACCGGCGGTGTTCGGACAGCTCGCTCCCCATCTGACGGCGGCGTTCCAGGTCCCACAGGCGTGCCGTTCCGTCCAGGCTTGCCGTGAGCACGACCGTCCGACCACCGACGACTCCCACGGCGATGCTCGCCACCTGGTTGGTGTGCCCGCGCAGCGGTCTCCCCGTGCTCTTCGCCGGCGGACAGGTCCCAGACCTTCACGGTGCCGTCCTCGGCGCCGGTGAGGGCTACGGTGTAGTCGCCGAGGTCTCCGATGGCGATCGCGCTCACGGCGATGCCCACGTGCATGGACCGTCCGACCTGCTGCTGGGTGGTCAAGTCCCAGAGGCGCGCGGTACCGTCGACGCCGCCGGTCACGGCTATCGGCCTGCCGTCGAGGACGCCGACGGCGACGCAGCTCACGGTTCTGGTGTGACCGGCGAGCAGCCGGTGGACGCCGCTCGTCGACCACCAGGCCCAACTCGCCGCCCAGGGACGCGAGACGGCGAGATCCTCGATGCGGTCCGCCAAGAGGTCCGCCTCGCACCGGCGGGCGGAGAGCTGGAGGTCCGCGGCACGCTCTCCGAGCGAGTGGGCGGGTGTCAGTCGGTGGGCAACCTGTTCGTACGCGCTGCGGATCCGCCGCGAGGCGTCACCCTCGACTGAGCCGAAGGCCGTCAGGAGCGATCGGGGCTCGGCGGCGAGGAGGAAGCCGGGATCATCGACCAGCTCCGACAGCATTCCGGCAGCGGCCGCATGGGTGGCGAGGTGCCGCCGCACGTACCGACCGTGCCGAACCAGTCGGCCGGGCCGTCGGTCGGCAGAGGAACCAGCGAACGGAGCCCCCGTACGATCGCTCGCTGGACCTGCTCTGCGGTCAGATCCGTCGAGGCGCGGAGGTGCTCCGCGAGGGCCTTGTGATAGAGGCGGTACGCGGACCTCTGGTCTTCGTCCACGACCTCGGCGACGTAGGCTTCGGCCACGTCCAACACCCAGGTCACGTCCTCTTCCGTGCAGGGGACCCCGGCGACCACGGAGCTGAGCGTCGTCCAGACCCGGCCGCGGGGCAGGCCCTTTCCTTCGGAGAACGCCAGGGCGAGCAGCATCCGGCGGACGCGGGGCTCGTCCGGGCCGAAGCGGGCCAAGTAGTCGTCGAAGGCTTCGCCTACCTCACTGGGCAACTCGTCGGCCCAGCCGGGGCGGTCGGTGTCGACGGGAGACGCGTCGGAGCGCAGGGTGCGGGCCGTCGTCCTCGCGTAGAGATAGACGCCGGCGGCTTTCTCCGCCACGGCATCGGCGATGGTGCGAGCACGGTCGACCTGGCCCCGGTACGGGGTCGTCGTCTCGGGCTCGTCGTTCGCCAGGAGCACTTTGGCGACGTAACCGGACACGTCCTCCGGGGTCGCCCGGTAGTCCTCCCGGTCCAGGTCCATCGCGGTGAACGTGCTCCCCAACGGGCCGAGCAGTTCCTGACGCGCACCGACCAGCAGTCGTACGCCCGGAATCTCCGACATGGGACGGAGCAGTTCACGCGTGATCCGGCGGGGTTCGCCGTGGCCGCCGGCATCCGCTGCCGTATCCGATCCCGCTTCGTCGACGGCGTCCACCACGATGACGACGGGCGGCCCCTGGCAGCCCCGCAGGGTCAGGGCCTGCAGCAGTGCCGCAGGACCGTCGGTCCCGGTGTTCAGCGCTGACGCGATGCGAGCCACCACCTCTTCCAGCCGTTTGTGCCGGGCGTGAACGGCGGCCGAGACGCATCCCACGGGCGGCACGGTGGACCGGACGACGCCGTGCAGGTCCACGCGCGACCCGTATTCGGGGTCCGACAGCGCGACGATCCGTCCGAGCACGGCGGACTTTCCGCATCCCGGACTCCCGGTGACGACCCTGCCGTGCCCGTCCCCGCCCGGAGACGTCGCCCACTCCACGAGTTCGGAGAGCACTCGGACCCGGCCGCTGAAGTACATGCCCTGTTCGGACTCGAACTCCACGCCCCGCGATCGCGGGCCGAAGTGCTCGTCCAGGTCTTGTCCGGCGACCCGCCGTTGGATTTGGAGGTCGGTCCCCAGAGGGGCAGCTCTTCCTGGAAGCCGGCGTTGGCGAGGAAAGGCGCCAACCCCGTCACGAGGCCACTCGCCAGTTCTGCCCGCTCCCACCGTCCTCGAACTCCTCGTTGACCGCTTTGACGAGCTCGGTCAAGTCCAAGTACCGCTGTCGCATGCCGGTCCGGTCGGCAGTGGTGTCGACGGCCTTCGTCAGCGCCGTGACGAACCGGCCGTCCTCCGCGATGTCCTTGTGCCGGGCCGATCCCAGGAACCACAGCCCGGCGGACGTCGTTCCGGACGTGCTCCGGTAGGCGATGGTCTGGAGCGCGAACGCGGCGGCGTCGGCACTTCCGGCGCCTGCCGAGCAGGTGTCGAGTACCAACAGCAGGTGGCGCAGGTCGCCCCGGCACAAGATGCGGACGAGGTCCTCGGTGGCGAGCGCACTGGACACCAGGTCTTCCTCCCGGGAGTCCCAGCACAGCAGGTAGTGCCTGTCCCGGTCCTCGACCGCCCCGTGACCGGCGAAGTACAGGACGACGACGTCATCGGACGTCAAGCCCATGTCGGACGACCAGTGGGTCAGCTTCCGGCGGATCTGGTCGGCGCTTTCGTATTCGCCGAGGCCGGGAAGGACCGCTTCGTACCCGAAGTCCTGGAACAACCGACCGACCGTGCGCACGTCCGAGGGAACGGAGGCGAGCTGGTCCTCCTTCGGAAGGTGGCAGTACTTGCCCACCCCCAATGCGATGAAGAATCTCCTGGCCACTCCACCACCTGACGATGCGGACGACGACGCGACCCTACCCATTCGGCCGCGGGTGCGAGGGGAAAAGGGCGAAGGCCGGGAAATCGGGGTCGGCGGTCCGGTCGGAGGAGGCGTAGTTCCAGCTTCGGCGTTCTGTTCCGACCGCTGCCCGGACGGACTCTCATGCGGAGTCCGTTGCCGTCCGGGCGTTCCCTGCGGCCCCGAACCAGCCCACCGGACCGCAGGCGCGTTTCGTCACGGGGGGATGCTTCGGCCCAGAAGGACAGGGCCTTCCGGAGCAGGCCCTGGCCGCCTCCCCGTAAGACGCTCCCGCGGACAGGAGGTCGAACACCTTGTGGTGGAGGGCGACCTCCCCCTCATCGGTGATGTCCAGTTCGGAGGAGACCAGTTCGACGTCGCGGAGGAGACGTGCGATCTGTTCCCGCATGACCTCGGGACCGCCGATGTTCGTGTAGAGGCCTGTTCTCCGAGGACGACGTGGTAGTGATGGCCACCGTCGTGGAGGACCCGCTGCCGTTGCATGCGCTCGGTGACTCCCGCCGCCACGTCATTGGGGACGCCGTGGAAGGTGACGACCTGTTCCAGCACCACGGCGGCGTACGCCTCCGTCTGGAGGGTTCCCCAGATCATGTCGGGGACGTACGCCTTTCCTTCTCTCGTGTGCCGGTACCAACGGATGACTTCGTCCTGGACCGCTTCCGTTCCTGCGGACAGACGTTCACGCCACGGTACTGAACCCGGCATCGTCTTCCTTTCCCGTTCTCACCGAGGGAATGCCGGCAGCGGTCGGACCTGGCCGCGCGCCGGGGACGCCCGCACCGTTCGACCAGGTTCTCGATCATGTAGCGGAGGATTCCGGGGTCCCGGTCGGGCTCGTCCCATCGTGGGGCGATCACGTCGAGGTCGCGCGGGGTGCCGTCCACGCCGGGGCGCCGACCGCGCGGCTCTTCCAAGTCCCGCCGTTCATGACGCCGAAGTCGCAGATCACGGTGGACCGTTGGCGGTAGGCGGCGATGTCGACGTTGTGGTCGCGCACGAAGGTCTCCGTGGAGTCGAAGACCCTGCGTTGCATCGTCTGCACGCAGGGGCGGGCGGCGTTCGTACGGGCAGGACAGGGCATGGGCCTGCTCCTCCGGCACAGGTGCTTGCAATTGCCCCGGCCAGTAGGAGGAGGGCCGCCCAGCCCGCGTCCAGCGTGCCGACGACCGTCTGCCGCACGACGGCAGCGACGAGGGCCACGATCGCCGTCCGGCGGCCCCTCGAGCCTCTCCGGGGAGATCCATCGCAGACGCTTCCGTACTGCGGCCTTCAGCGCCCTCCCATGCTGCGCCGGAACGGCGCGGAACACAGCCGGCCAGTCGGTGTGGGCGAGGACGGTAGCGCTCGGCCGACGGGTGTCACCCTCGGCGTATGACAAGGCCCCACCCCGTGTCTCCTCGTGTCGACCGCGCTGAAGGTCAGGGGCGGACACAGAGGGCATCGTCCTCGGACGGGGAGGAGCTGCCATACCGCAAAACCGCACAAGGTGGGCAAGGAGGAACTCCGGCCGGACAATGACCGAAAGCCGTCTCCTCGTAGAGGGTCCGTCCGAGGCGCCGCGGTGCCCCGTCGTCGACTCCATGTACGCGGGTGACGAGAGGGAACTCGTCCGCCACGAACAGGCCATGGCCAGTCCCGCCAACAGTGGGATCAGGGGCCTGGAGATCGTGACGAACGGCAGGGGCAACGCCGTCTACTGGCAGTCCATGACGGCGAGGACGGGCACGCCCGGCTCGACGCGGCACGTCCCCTGAGAACGAGGAAGACCATGGCCACGGAACGAAACATCCGGACGAACTTCGCCTTCCATCCCCCCGAGGGGGACGGCGGAGCCTGGCACGCCACGCTGGTCTCCCTGGAGCGGGCGCTGCGCGAGGGCTTCCCCGACCCCACCATCGGGCACCGGCGGTCCGGCGTCCACGAAATGACCGTGCTGGACTTCGAGATCGAGCTGGCGCCCGACGTGTGGCTGGACGGCACCGCGGCCATCACCGAGCCCGACTACGCCTACATCACCCTCACCGACGTGACGGCGGACGAAGCCGGCGCCTTCGCCGTCTGGCTGCGCGACTCCTTCGCCCCGGCGCCCGACCTCGTGCGCTTCGTCAGCAGCCTCGCCATGGCGAACGGCGAGGACACCTCCTCGCCGCTGCCGGTCGAAGGGGACCGCGAAGACATCGGTGCCCTGCTGCGGCGGCATCTCGACGCGTTCGACTACTGACCGGCGAGCTTCAAGCCGACTCTCCGGGGGCGCGGAACGGTCGGCAGGGAGGCAGGTCGCACCTTCCGGAGCCCTGCCGTCCCGCCTCCGCCCCGCCTCCTCCGCGCTGTTCCCGTCCTCCTGGCGATCTCCCCCGGACGCGGGAGCGACGCGCCGCTATGCTTCACCCATTTCGTCTCGTGCCTTCACGGCATCTCCACAGTGAGGGAGCTGCGCTACATGCCCCGTCAAGGCTCGCTGCCTGCCACGGACCGCGCTCGGCTGGACAAGCTGCTCGCCTCATGGCGGGACTCGCTCATTGACCTGAGTCTTCGCAACCGGTTGCTCAACTACCAGCGCCGCTCCTCGTCCGCGGGCATGGACCTGGTCGAGCCCGGGCTCACCGGAGTGCTGGAAGGACTCTCCCGGGGCTGCACCTTCTCTGTCGTGCGGGAAGAGGAGCCCGAGGACGGGACCGTCGGTTCGGTGCCCGCCGCCAAGGCGGTCCCGACCGGCTCCACCGCCGGCGCCAGGGCGATCGACACCCCCGCGTCCCGGGCGGGAGTCGGAGCCGTCCGTCCCGGCGTGCAGCTCACGACCTCCAAGACCACCCAGGCCGAGCAGGCTCGGCACCTCCGGCGCCTGGCCCTGGTCGCGCGGGAGAAGTTCAATGATTACGGCCTCTGGGTTCTCCATCTCGGCGTGGGATTCCTCGACTGGACGCCGGCCTCGTCCGCGGAGAAGAGCTTCAGTTCGCCCTTGGTGATCGTGCCGGTCGTTCTGGAGCGGCGTCGTGGAGACTCGTACGTCCTGAAGGTCAACACGAATGAGGAACCGTCTCTCAACCCGGCCCTCGCCATCAAGATGGGCGAGCTGGGCATCACCTGGCCGAGCGTCGACCAGGTGGACCACCGGGACGTTCCGGCTCTGATCGCGCGGATACGGAACGCGGTCTCCGGGATGCGCGGTTGGAAGGTCACCGACCGGGTCGTGCTGGACACGTTCAACTCCAGCAAGGAGGTCATGTACCGGGACCTCCTGGACAACACCGACCGGGTCCGGGCCAGTGACCTCGTGCGAGCCATCGGGCTCGGCGCCGACTCGGGGATCGCATCCGGAACCTTCGCCTTCGAACCCGTCGACGCGGACCGCATCGACGAGGTTCAGCCGCCCGAGAACGCTCCGCTCGTGCTCGACGCGGACTCGTCCCAACGGCAGTGCGTCGCCGCCGCGCTCGAAGGCCGCAGCTTCGTGATGGACGGACCGCCCGGCACCGGTAAGAGCCAGACGATCACCAACATGATCGCGGGCCTGCTGGAGAAGGGCCGCACCGTGCTGTTCGTCAGCGAGAAGGCCGCTGCCCTCGACGTGGTCCGCAACCGCCTCGGCGACGTCGGCCTCGACGACTACGTCCTGGCGTTGCACAGCAACAACACGGCCCGGAAGCAAGTGGCGCAGGAACTCGGCCAAGCGCTACTGGCGCCTCGCCGCACCGCCCGGCAGCGCCCAGGCGGACCTCCAGCGTGCGCGACAGATGCGCAAGGAGCTCTCCGGATACGCGGCGGCGATGAACGAGACGCGCCCGGGCCTCGACGCGAACCTGCACGACGTCCTGGGGCGGATCTCCCTCCTGGACGATTCCCACCCGCTGCCCCCGGCCCCACTTTCGACGCGGCGGCGCTCACGGCCGAGCGGCTCGATCGGGCGACCGCGGCCGCCCGTCAGGTCAGCAGGTCGTGGCGGCCCGCCGCCGAAGGCGCCGCGTTCTCCTGGTACGGGCTGACCGCCGGCGAAGACCCGCTGCAGGCGCTCGACCTCGCCACCGAGACCTTGGGCGAGCTGGCGACGAGGCTACTGGAGCACGCGGCCCTCCTGTCCGAACTCGACTGGGAGGGAGTCCGGGACGCGTCCCGGCTGACGGCCCTCCTCCGAGTCGCCGGTCGACGGCCGACGCTGCCCTTCTCCTGGCTGACCGATGACCACCGCCGTCTGATCACGGACGTGTCGGACTTCCGGCGCCGTCTGGACGAGGTCGTCGAAGCCGAACGTTCGGCGGAGCGATCACTCGGAGCGGCATGGAACCGGCTGCCGGACGGGACGGACCCCGCGCCGGGCCCGGAGGAGACGGCTCTCGCCACTCTGCTGCCCCCGGCGATCGACCTCGGTGCACTCACCGCGGACGCCGCGCGCGAGCTCGGCGATCGGCTGGAAGCCGACGCGTCGGCACTCGACGAGGCGATCACGTCACTGGCGGCGGTGGCCGCGATGTACGGCCTTCCGGCACCCGAAACGTGCGACGAGGCCCTTCGTCTGGGTCGCCTCGCCGGTCTGGCGGGGCACGCCGACGACGCCAAGCCGCCGGCCGCATGGCTCACCAAGGAGGGCGCGAAGGACGCGAGGGCCGCCGCACGGGTTCTGCGCGAAGCCGTCGACCGGCTGCGCGAGGCACGGAGCAAGGCCGAAGGGTCCTTCACCGACCGGGTGTTGCAGGAGGAGTCCCTCGAGGACGTGGCGCACCGGTTCGCCACCGTGCACCGGTCCATCACGGCGAGGCTGACCACGGCATGTCGCGCCGACCGACGGGTGGTGCGGTCGCTTCTTCCCGAAGGCGGCAAGTGCAGCAAGGCGGTGCTGGCCGCGCTGCCGGCGGCGGTGGCCTGGCGGCAGGCGGCGCGGAACCTGGCCGCCGAGGTCGACCGCCACGCGGGGATCCTCGGCGAGCACTGGCAGGGCGAGGGCACCGATTTCCAGGGGCTGGGCTCCCTCGTCGGACGGGCGGACGAGATCCTCGGTCTCGCCCCCGGGTGGTCGATCGTGACGCGTTGGCACGCGAGGTGGCTTCCGGAGGGGAGCCGCGCGCTGCCGCGAGGAACGCCGCGGAACGGGCTGCCGCCCGGCTGGCCGAGTGGCGGGATTCCCTGGTGCTCCCGCCCGTGCCCGGGCCGTCGTACGAGTTGGAACCGGGAAGCCTCCGTGCCGCCGCGCAGTGGAGTCGTGCCCACGTGGCGCCGCTCCGGGCCGTGGAGCGCCTGATCCGGACGGTGGGGCGGACAGCCGCCGAGGACGGAGCCGGGGCCGCGGCGTCGAGCACCTGGACCCTCACCACCGCCCGCGAGGCCGTTCGCACCGTACGAGCGGCGCGCGCCGCCGTGGCCGAGTTCCGGTCCCGGGCGGAAACGGACCGGGAACTCCTCGGAGACCTCTACGCGGACCGGCACACCAGGGGCGCCGACCTGACCACCGGCATGGACTGGCTCACCACGCTGCGCGAGTCGTGCGCGCTTCGGCAGGAGGCCTCCCTGAGCGCATCCGCCGCCGAGACCCTCTACCGGGCGGGACCCGACACGGAACTGGAAGCCGCCGCGGACGCCTGGTCACGTGCCTCGGAGGCGCTTTCCGGCCTGTTCCGGGCGGAACGCGCCGAAGAGCTGCGCCGGTCGTTCACCGGTGGTCACGACGTGGCCGTCAAGGCGCTCGCCGTCCTGGACGGTGACCGCGGCGGCCCCGACGAGTGGCGCGCCTACGACATCGGGCGCAGCGCCCTCGACGGTCTGGGTCTCGGGGACCTGGTGGACCGGGCGGTGCGCCGCGGGGTCGCTCCGGCAGACTTCCCGGACGTGGCCGAACGCGCGGTGCTCCGCGCCTGGGCGGATCTCCAGATGACGGCCGACCGACGACTGGCCGTCTCCCGGTCCGCCGACCGCGACGACCTGGTGACCGGCTTCAGGGAACTGGACGCGAAACTGGCCGACCACGCCCGTCTGCGCGTCGTCCAGGCGTGCGACGGCCGCCGTCCCCGCAGCGCGAACACCCCGGGTGCGGCGCTGCTCAAGCGCGAGGGCGAGAAGAAGAGCCGGCACAAGCCCGTACGAGAGTTGCTGGAAGCCGCCGGGGACACGGTGTCACGGGTCAAGCCGTGCTTCATGATGAGTCCGCTCACCGTGAGCCGCTTCCTGCCGCCCGACTTCGTCTTCGACGTGGTGATCTTCGACGAGGCGTCGCAGGTGCTGCCGCAGGACGCCATCAACTGTGTCTACCGCGGCCGGGCGCTGATCGTCGCCGGTGACCAGAAGCAGCTTCCGCCCACCGCGTTCTTCTCCTCGGCGGACGACGACGAGGAGGACGTCGAGACGAGGAGGCCCCGGACAGGTTCGCGTCCGTGCTGGACCTCTGCAAGGCGAGCGGGCTGCTGGAGAGCCTGTCGCTGCGCTGGCACTACCGCAGCCGCCACGAGGACCTGATCGCTTTCAGCAACCGTGAGTTCTACGACGAGTCGATGACCACGTTCCCGGGTGCCCATGCCGAGGGGGACGACGTCGGCGTCGCCTTCTACCGTGCCGCGGAGGGCCTCTACCGCTCCGGTGCAGCCGCTCGGAACAACCCGGGGGAGGCGGCGGAGGTGGCCCGCCGGGTCATCCACCACTTCAGCACGCGCCCGGGCAGGTCGCTCGGTGTGGTCGCCCTGTCCCAGTCCCAGGCCGTTGCGATCCAGGACGCCGTGGACGCGGCACGACAGAGCCGGCCGGACCTCGACGAATGCTTCTCCGAGGACCGGCTGAACGGATTCTTCGTCAAGAACCTGGAGAGCGTGCAGGGCGACGAGCGGGACGTCATGATCCTCTCCGTCGGCTACGGCCCGGACGCCCAGGGCAAGTTCTCGAAGAACTTCGGCCCGATGAACAAGACCGACGGCTGGCGCCGTCTGAACGTCGCCGTGACCCGGGCGCGCCACCGCGTGGAGGTCGTGGCCTCGTTCGAACCGGGTGAGGTGGGAGACACCGGTAGCAAGAGCTTCCGGCACTTCGGACGCTACCTGCGGTACGCACAGAGCGGTCCGTCCGTGCTCTCCCAGGGGTCGGTGGACCCGGACGCCCAGCCGGAGAGCCCGTTCGAGGAATCCGTACTGGCGGTGCTCCGCAACTGGGGCCACGACGTACAACCCCAGGTCGGCGTCGCCGGCTACCGCATCGACCTGGGCATCCGGCATCCGGACCGGCCGGGGCTGTACGCGCTGGGCGTGGAGTGCGACGGCGCCATGTACCACTCCTCGAAGGCCGCCCGCGACCGTGACCGGCTGCGCGAAGGAGTGCTGCGGGGGCTCGGCTGGGAGCTCCACCGGATCTGGGGCACCGATTGGTACCGTGACCGGTCCGGAGCCGAAGCCCGGCTCCGTGCTGCCGTCGAACGCGCGGTGGCACTCGTCAGGACGAGCTCCGGTGACCCGCGCGTGGTCGCACGCGGCTCGGCGGGACCCGAGGCACCGTCGCTGACGGTTTCGTCACCGCGAGCCGAACCGCCGAGCGGACCCGCACAGCGGCCCCCTTCGGCCCGTGCCACCGGAACGAGGGACGTCGGCGTCTCCGCTCTCTCCGCGCGGCGGAGCGGAACCGTACCGCCTCCGCGACGCGGCGAGACCGCCCTGTCACCCGGTACCCGGTGACAGCACTGGCCGAGACGTCCCGTCGCCGCGTCGAGAACGAACTGTCCCAGATCCGCGAATACCTGCGGCAGCCGGAACCCCTGGACACCGCCACCGACTACCGGGTGCGCGCCGACAACCGGCGACGCCGGGAGAAGCGGTGCGCGCAGCTCAAGGAGCGCGCCGCCTTCCTGGAGGCCCTCCTCAGGGCGGTGCCCTCCACTTCCCGTGCGACCGGCGGACGGATGGTCGCCCCGGCTGCCTGGTCGGCCTCGCCTTCGACAGGTCGACGGACGTCGAGGAGTGCGAGATCACTTCTCAGAGCCCGGCGACGGAGGAGGGCGAGGTGCTCAGCCCGTTCACGCCCCTCGCCGTCGCCCTGCTGTGGTCCACGGCCGGCTCCACGATCGAGTACGAAGACGGCTCGGGGAAGCGGCGAACCGCCCACATCCGGTACGTCCGCGACTGAAAGGCCATGGGCTCCGGCACACCGGGCGGCTCAGCCGCCCGGTGTGTTCATGAAGCGGGCGAACGCGTGAGAGGCCCGGAAAACGGGCTCGGACGGCCGTGCCGGAAGACGGTGGGGCCGTCCCGGGAGCGGGTGGCCGCGACGAAGAGCGGTGAGGGGCCCGCTGGAGCTCGCGCCGGTGGCGAACGGGATCGTCGCTCCGCAGGCGGGTGACCGCCTCCCGGGACACGAGTCCGTCCCGGACCTGGCCGTTGATCGCCTTGAAGTCGTTCGTCGGAGGACCCTTTCCCTACCCACCGGACCGTCGAGGGACGCGGGGCTCCGAAGACGGCGACGAGGCCCTTCCGGAGTGGTGTCGGCGGTCGTTCTTCCTGGCAACTAGCTGTCAGGGAAGGGGAATCCGGAACGGATCGGGGCGACGCCTTCCGGTCTTCCGGCCTTCGGGGCGACAGGACGTCACCACTTGTGGTCACGGGCGTCGCGGTGTCCTCCGCCGTCGTCCTAGCGTCCTGCCGTGACCACGGTCTCCCGGCCGTGGCCCTAGACACGGAGGAAGCATGACCGCGGCAACACGGAAGACGCGTCTGGGCACCCTTCTGGCGGCGGTGTCGCTGACGGTGCTCGGAGCGACCGGCACGGCGGCCGCCCAAGCCCCGGCGGAGCAGCGCGCGTTCGGTGCGAGCGCCGACGACGTGGACTACGCCACCTGGGACGCCGACGTCCGCGCCGCCGTCGGCCGGGCCCGCCCCACATCGAGAACCGCATAGCCCAGGGCGGGCAGAAGCAGGCGATCGTCCTCGACATCGACAACACGTCCCTGGAGACGCACTTCCACCCGTTCCCGCCGTCGCCGGCCGTCGCGCCCGTCCTCGACCTCGCGCGCTACGCCCACGACCGCGGCGTCGCCGTCTTCTTCGTCACCGCCCGGCCCGGGATCATCGAGCTGGTCACCAAGGCGAACCTCACCCACGCCGGCTACCCGGTGACCGGTCTCTACCAGCGCTCGCTCCCCGACCTGTTCGGCGGCACCGGCGCGTACAAGGCGGCCAAGCGGGCCGACATCGAGGCCCGGGGCTACGCGATCATCGCGAACATCGGGAACAACGCCACGGACTTCGAAGGCGGTCACTCGGAGCGCGACGTCAAGCTGCCCGACTACGGCGGCCGGCTCTCCTGAGACCGGTGCCGGTGGGAGGCACTCCCTCCACGGCTCCTCGTGTTTGCTCCGTCCTGCAACTGTTTGACCCGCTCGGAAATCCACTCCTACCGTGGTCGTCGTTGCGGATGAACTCACACATCAGGGGGAGCTGTGCAGGGTATTTCTTTCAATGATCCAGAGGTCTTCGTTTCCGCGTCCGCCGGGCGTCCGGGAACAATCGGCAGCGAAATGTCCGACGGCGACATAGAACGCATGCTGCTGGAGGCCCGGAGGCTCGTCGAGACCGCTGTCGACCGGCACCGCACCGAAGGCCGCCTGCTGACCGCGCTCGAACCCGACGAGGGAACCGAGACCGCCGAGCGCGTGGTCGGGTCCGCCGCCCGCTCCCTCGCCGTCGCCCTCTCCGGCCACCACGACGAGGGGACCGCACGCCTCGTCGCCGCCCTCGGCCGGGCCGCCGCGCGCGGCGTCGACGTCAGGCTGCTCGCCCGGACCGAGGTCCTCGGGAACCGCCTCCTCCTGGAGCGCCTCGACAAGTACGCGCCCGCCGTCGAGGTGCGGCTGACCGCGCGCCCCTCCAGGACGCCGTCCTCGCGGACGGCCTGGCCGGCGTGGTCTGGTCGCGCACCGCGGGGCCCTCCCGCGAGGCCGTCCTGATGCGCTCCCCGGCCGTCCTGCGCAATCTGCGCACCCTCTTCACGGCCTCCTGGCACGGCAGCGCCCCGCTCTCCGACCACCGCCGGCTGAGCGAGCGCACCCGCAGCGACGTCGCCCGCCGGATCCTGCTCGCCCTCAGCTCCGGACGCACCGACGAGGTCGCCGCCCGGGAGCTCGGCATGTCCGTGCGCACCTACCGCAGGAACGTCGCCGAGATCACCCGCGAACTCGGCGCCAACTCCCGCTTCCAGGCGGGCGCCCGCGCCGTCGAACTGGGGCTCCTCTCGTCCGCCGCGCTGGAACGCCCGGCCCGCGCCGCCGGGTGAATGGCAGCTTGCTGTAAGGCTCCTTGCCGCGCGAAGGCCGGGAAATGTAGGAATTCGGGGTCATCTCCTTCGGTGTCCAACCGCTCGCAGCGAGGAATTGAATCCGGTGAACAGCGTGATGATCGAAGCGATGGAAATAAGCCGGTCCTTTGGCAGCACGCAGGCGCTCGGTGGAGTCAGTTTCCGCATAGGAAAAGGGGAGGTGCTCTGTCTCCTCGGGCACAACGGGGCGGGGAAGAGCACCCTGGTGAGCATCCTCGCGACGGCCCTTCCCCCACCTCGGGCACCGCCCGCGTCGCCGGGCACGACGTGGTCCGCGAGGCCCGCGAGGTGCGCCGGCGGATCGGCCTCACCGGCCAGTTCGCCGCCGTCGACGAAGGCCTCACCGGCCGGGACAACCTCGTCCTCGTCGCCCGGCTGCTCGGCGCCGGCCGCGCCGAGGCCCGCCACCGGGCCGACGAACTCCTCGACGCGTTCGACCTCACCGCCGCGGCCGGCCGGCCCGCCGGCACCTACTCCGGCGGCATGCGCCGCCGCCTCGACCTCGCCAGCAGCTTCGTCGGCGACCCGCAGGTCCTCTTCCTCGACGAACCCACCACCGGCCTCGACCCGGTGAGCCGCGGCGCCCTCTGGGACCTGGTCCGCGTCCGGGTCGCCGAGGGCACCACGGTCCTCCTCACCACGCAGTACCTGGAGGAGGCCGAACAGCTCGCCGACCGGGTCATCGTGCTCGGGCGGGGCCGGACCATCGCCGACGGCACCGTGCCCGAACTCAAGGCGCGGCTCGGCGGCAGCAGCGTCCGCGCCCGGCTCACCGACCCCGGCCGGGCCGGCGCCGCCGCCGCGGCGCTGCGCCGGGCCGGGCTCGACCCCGTGCCGGCGAGCCCGACGGCACGGTCCTCGTGCCGGTGCGCGCCTCCGCCGCCCTCGCCGAGGTCGTCCGGGCCCTCGACGAGGCGGGCGTCGGCATCACGGAGATCTCCCTCACCGAGCCGACCCTCGACGACGTGTACCTCGCCCTGGCCGAACGGACGACGCCGGACCCGACGGCGCGCGCCGGGGCCCCCGCCCCGGCGCCCCGGCCCTCCGGCACCGCCACGGCCGGGAGGCCGTCGCCCGTGAACCTCTGGATCCTCTACCAGATCTCGACCCGACCGCCCGGCCCCGCCGGCCCGCCCCCGGACTCCGGACCCGGCGCGCCGGCCCGCGCCGAACCCCCTGGGAGCTCCCATGACGACGGTGACCACCGCGACGTACCACTCGATCACCGAGGCGCAGATGATCCCCCGCCTCGTCCGACTCGGCCCCAACCTCTACGGGGCCGTCTTCACGCTGATGAAGCTGCTCCCGGCCCACTACATCCTCCAGAGCGCCGACCGGCGCGGTGAACTCGGCGACGGCACCGTCGTCGTCGAGACCACCTCGGGCACCTTCGGCCTCGCCCTCGCGATGCAGTGCGCCCTCATGGAGCGCGAACTGATCCTGGTCAGCGACCCGGCCATCGACCCCCACCTCTACCGCCGGCTCACCGACCTCGGGGCCCGCGTGGAGATCTGCCCGGAGCCCGCGGCCGTCGGCGGGTTCCAGGAGGCGCGGCTGCGCCGCCTCGCCGAGATCCGCGCCGAACTCCCCGACACCTTCTGCCCGGAGCAGTACAGCAACCCCGACAACCCCGCTCCTACGGCGTCGTCGCCGAGATGCTCCACCGCACCCTCGGGGACGTCGACTGCCTCGTCGGGCCCGTCGGCTCCGGCGGCTCCATGTGCGGCACCGTCCGCGGGCTGCGCGAGCACACCCCGACACCCGCGCCATCGGCGTCGACAGCCACCGCAGCGTCCTCTTCGGCCAGCCCGACGGTCCCCGGGGCCTGCGCGGCCTCGGCAACAGCCTCTGGCCCGCCAACCTCGACCACGGGGTCTTCGACGAGATCCACTGGTGCTCGGCGGCCGAGGCGTACGCCCAGACCCGCTCGCTCCACGCCCGCCACGCCCTCTTCCAGGGGCCCGACCAGCGGCGCCTCCCACCTCGTCGCCCAGTGGTGGGCCGACCGCCACCCCGACCGCCTGTGCGTCGTGATGCTGCCGGACGAGGGCTACCGCTACCAGGCCACCGTCTACGACGACGCCTGGCTCACCGAGAACGGCCTGCGCCTCGACGGCCCGCCCACCGAGCCCGCCACCGTCACCTCGCCCGCCGAGGCCGGAGAGGCTGGGCCCGCTTCGCCTGGAACCGCCGCGCCTACGACGAGGTGCCCGGCACCGTCCCGCGCACCGGCAGGCCGCTCCTCGAGCGGGCCCTCTCGTGAGCGGCACCGGACGTCTGACCGCCACCCTCGGCCCCGCACCCGGCGGGTCGTCTACGGCGAGTCCGGACCCGAGGACATCCGCCGGGAACTCGGCGCCACCACCACCGTCGACCTGGCGCACGTGGTGATGCTCACCGAGTGCGGCCTGCTGCCGCGCGAGGCGGCGGCCGCCCTCCTGCGCCGGATCACCGCGCTGCGGGCCGACGGCTTCACCTCCCTGTACGAGCTGCCCGCCCCGCGCGGCCTCTACCTCATGTACGAGGGCCACCTGGTCGCCGAACTCGGCGCCGAGGTCGGCGGGAAGCTGCACACCGGCCGTTCCCGCAACGACATCAAGGCCACCGTCACGGCCCTCAGGCTGCGCGCCGAACTCACCGACCTCCTCGGCGAGGTGCTGCGGCTCCAGGCCGTGCTGCTCTCCGGGCCCGCGCCCACCGCTCCGTCGTCATGCCCGTCTACACCCACTTCCAGCCCGCGATGCCCGTCAGCTACGGCTACTACCTGGCCGGCATCGCCACCGCGCTCGACCGGGACGCCGACGCCCTCGGGCACGTCCTCGACCACCTCGACCGGTGCCCCTCGGCGCCGGCGCGGTGGCCGGCACCGACCTGCCCATCGACCCGGACCGCACCGCCGAGCTCCTCGGCTTCCCGCACGGGCCGCTGCACGCCACCGACGCCGTCGCCGCCCGCGACACCATGCTGCGCGCGGTGGCGGCGGCCGCGTCGGCAGCCCTCACGCTCAGCCGGCTCGCGACCGACCTCCAACTGTGGAGCACCCAGGAGTTCGCGTTCGTGGAGTTCCCCGAGCGGCTCGTCGGCGGCAGCTCCGCCATGCCCCAGAAGCGCAACGCCTTCCTCCTGGAGCACGTCAAGGCGAAGGCCGCGCTCGCCGTCGGCGCCTGGACGGCCTCGGCCGCCGCCATGAAGTCGACGCCGTTCACCAACTCCATCGAGGTCGGCACCGAGGCCGTCGGCGCGGGCTGGCCCGCGCTCGCCGCCGTACGGGACTCCGTCCTGCTCACCCAGCCCCTCGTCGGCGGCGCCCGGCCGGTCCGGGCGCGCATGGAGCAACGGGCCCGGGAGGGCTTCGTCACCGCCACCGTCATCGCCAACCGGCTCGTGGCCCGGGGGTGCCGTTCCGCACCGCCCACCACGTCGTGGGCGAGGCCGTACGGGAAGCGGTCGAGTCCGGCGCCACGGAACTCACCCGGATCACCGTGCCGGAGGGCGCGGCGGGTCCGGCGGGCCCGTCGGCCACCGAACTGCCCTCCCTGCGCGAGGTGGTCGACTCCCACGACCGGGGCGGCGGCCCCGGCGAGTGCGACAGGACCGTCCACGTCCTCACCGGGCGGCTGGCCGCACACGGACGGCGCCTGACCGCCCACCGCGACCGGGCGGCCGAGGCGGAGCGCCTCCTCGGCGAGGCCGTCGGCGCGCTCATGGCCCCGGACGGAGTCCCGGGCGGAGCTTCGGAAGGAGCTTCGGAAGAGCCCTGGGCGGAGCTTCGGAAGGAGCCCCGGAAGGAGTCCCGGACGGAGCTCCGGACGGGTCCCCAGACGCCGCCACCGGCGTACACGCCGCATCCGAGAGAACGGAGGGTGCGCCGTGAGCGCGACCCGCAGACCCAGCGAAGCCCCCGGCGAACAGTCTCTGCCTGGACCGTGGTTCGCCTTCCTGGAGAGCAACACCACCGGAACGGGAAGGGAGTTCTGCGCGGCGGCCCGCGCCCGCGGACTCCGCCCCGTCCTCCTGACCCGCGACCCCGGCCGCTACCCCTACGCGGCCGAGGACGGCATCGACACCCTGGTCCTCGACAGCGCCGACCCGGCCGCCGTCCTCGACCGGTGCGCCGCCCTCGCCCGCGACGGGGCCGGACTCGCGGGGTCGCCTCCAGCTCCGAGTACTTCGTGGCCACCGCCGCCCGCGTCGCCACCGCGCTCGGACTGCCCGCCGCCGACGGCGACGCCCTCGCCCGCTGCCGCGACAAGGAGCGACAGCGCGAGGCACTCGCCGTCGGCGGCGTGCCCGTACCGGCCTTCGCCCCGCCGCCACCCCGGAGGAGGCCGTCCGCGCGGCAGAGGAGATCGGCCACCCCGTCGTCCTCAAACCCGTCAGCGGCTCCGGATCGGTCGGGGTGCGGCTCTGCCGGGACTCCGCCGAGACCCTGGACTGGGCCAAGCGGCTGCTGGACCGGGCGACCGACGAGCGCGGCGCCCCCGTCGGCGCCCGCCTCCTCGTCGAAGCGGCCGTGCGGGGACCCGAGTTCTCCGTGGAGACCTTCGACGACACCGTGGTGACCGTCGTCGCCAAGCACACCGGGCCCGAGCCGTACTTCGTCGAGACGGGACACGACGTCCCCGCGCCGCTCCCCGCCGCCGACACGGAGGCGCTGGGCTCCGTCGCGCTGCGGGCCCTGACCGCCCTCGGCCTGGGCTGGGGCGCCGCCCACACCGAACTGCGCCTCACCGGCACCGGACCGGTGGTCATCGAGGTCAACCCGAGACTGGCCGGCGGCATGATCCCCGTCGCGGTCCGGGCCGCCCTCGGCACCGACCTCGTCGACGCGGTCGTCGCACGGGCCGCCGGAGCGCCGCCCGGCACCCGGCGGGAGGGCGGCCCGGCGGCCGGCGGCGGACACGCCGCCGTCCGGTTCCTGCCCGCCGCGCGCGAGGGCCTGGTCACCGCGGTCGGCGGACTCGCCGACGCCCGGACGGCACCGGGCGTGGTCGCGGCCACCGTCGCCACCGCCCCGGGGCGGACCGTCGGCATCACGCACTCGTTCCAGGACCGGCTGGCCTGCGTGGTCGCCACCGGAGCGGACGCGGCGCAGGCCGCACGGCGCGCGGCAGCGGCCGCGCGCCTCATCAGGATCGAGCTGGAGGAGCCGGCAGCGCCGGAAGAAGGAGACGGGGCCGATGACCGAGCACGAGAACGACCACCAGGCGTACACCAGGATTCCCCGGTGGACCGCGCCGTCCGCCCGGGAGGAGGGCACCGACGTCCACGGCACGCGGCTCGCCGAGGACCTCACCCGGGACCTCGAACGCCGGGCCGCCGCACTCGGCACGGACCTGGCGGCCCTGCTGACCGCCGCCCACGCCCGGGTCCTCGCCACGCTGACCGCCGAGCGGGACCTGCTCGTCGGACACGTCCCCGGGGCGGCGCCGGCGAGGTCCTGCCGCTGCGACTGCACGTGGCGAACTCCACCTGGGCGGAGCTGGTGGCCCACGCGGCCGCCGCCCCGGAGACCCCGCGGAACACGGCCGGCCCGGCCCCGGAGAGCGCCCCGCCCGCCGACGGACGGCCCGAGGTCGTCCTCGACCTGACCGGGCTCACCGACGGCGGGGAGGACACGGAGGACGCGGAGTCCGCGCACGGCAGGGGCCGCGTCGGCTACGCGGGGGCGCAGGACGCCGCCTCCGCCCCGGCACTCGCCGACGGCACCGTCCTGCGCGTCGTGTGGGACCGCGACGAATACGGACTCGCCCTGCGGATCCTCCACGACCGGGCCGCGTTCGACGAGCACCACGCCCGCCGCCTCGTCGGCTACCACCTGACGGCGCTCCGGCACCTGGCCGACGCCCCCGGCGAGCGGCACGACCGGCAGAGCCTCCTCTCGGAGCACGAGACCGAGAAGCAGTTGTACGGCCTTGCCGGGCCCCGCACCGAGCTGCCCGACCGCACCTTCACCGACCTCTTCGAGGACCGGGTGCGCGCCCACCCGACGCGCTCGCCGCCGAGCACGCGGGAGTGCGCTGGACCTACCGCGAGCTCGACGAGCGCGCCGACCGGGTGGCGCACGCCCTCGTCGCGGCGGGCGCCGGCGCCGAGGACGTCGTCGCCGTCGTCATGGACCGCACCCTCGACTGGATCGCCGCCGCCCTCGGCGTGTTCAAGGCCGGCGCCGTCTACCTGCCGGTCCGCCCCGACTTCCCGGTGGAGCGGGTCGCGACCCAGTTCGAGCGCAGCGCCTGCCGCTTCGCGCTCCTCGCACCCGGCAGCGAGACCCTCGTGCGCGAGGCCTCCGAGGCCGTCCCGGACGCGCCCTCGTCCTCTCCGTACCGGAGGTCCTGGACCGCCCGGGCCGCCCCCGGCCCGGTCGCGGTCACCGTGCGCCCCGGGCAGGCGGCGTACATCTACTTCACCTCCGGCTCCACCGGCGCCCCCAAGGGCGCCCTGTGCGAGCACGTCGGCATGCTCAACCACCTGTACATGAAGATCGAGGACCTCGGGCTCGCCGCCGGGGACCTCGTCACCCAGACCGCCTCCCAGTGCTTCGACATCTCCCTGTGGCAGTTCGCCGCGCCCCTGCTCGTCGGCGGCGCCGTGCGGATCGTGGACACCGACACCCAGCTCGACGTCGACGCCTTCCTCGACGAGATCACCGACGGCGCCGTCGCCGTCGTCCAGATCGTCCCCTCCTACCTGGAGGTCCTCCTCACCCACCTGGAACAGCACCCGCGCCCGCTCGGCGCCCTGCGCGCGGTCTCCGTCACCGGCGAGGCGCTCAAGTACGAACTGGTCCAGCGCTGGTTCGCCGCCCACCCCGGCATCAGGCTCGTCAACGCCTACGGAGCCACCGAGGTCTCGGACGACACCATGCACGAGGTCCTCGACGGGCTGCCCGAACGGGACTTCGTCACCGTCGGCCGCTCCCTGCGCAACGTCAGCACCTACGTCCTCGACGAGAACCTGGCGCTCGTGCCGCTCGGCTCGCCCGGTGAGATCGCCTTCTCCGGCATCTGCGTCGGACGCGGCTACATCAACGACGAGGAGCGCACCCGCCAGGCCTTCGTCCCCGACCCCTTCCGGCCCCACACCCGGATGTACCGCACCGGCGACTTCGGGCGCTGGCTCCCCGAGGGGCGCATCGAGTACCTGGGACGACGGGACGAGCAGGTCAAGATCCGCGGCTTCCGCATCGAGATCGGGGAGATCGAGAACAAGCTCCTGAGCATGCCCGGGATCCAGGAGGCCGCGGTCGTCATCGACGGCGGCGCGGGCGACCTGCGCAACCTCGTCGCCTTCTTCGCCGGCCGCGACGACCTCCCGGCCGGCCGCGTCCGGGACTTCCTCGCCACCCTGCTCCCCGACTACATGGTGCCCACCTACTTCCACCAGATGGAACGGCTGCCGCTCACCGAGAACGGCAAGGTCGACAAGAGGTCCCTGGTCCGGCTCGCCGAGACCCTCGGACACGGCGGCGCCCCCTACACCGCGCCCGTCACCCCGGCGGAGCAGCGCCTCGCCACGCTGTGGGCCGAGGTCCTCGGCGTCCCCCTGGAGCGCATCGGGCGCGCCGACAGCTTCTTCGACCTCGGCGGCACCTCCCTGGCCGCCGTACGGCTCCTCGTCCGCCTCGACCGGGCCCTGTCCTGAAGGACCTCGTCGGCAGGCCCGTCCTCGCCGACCTGGCGGCGGCGCTCGACGCGCGCGGACGCGGCGGCGCCGCCCCGGTGGCCGACGGCCTGCTCCAGTCGCTGTCGGCCGCCCGCGCGCCCCACCACACCCTCGTCTGCTTCCCCTACGCCGGCGGCAACGCGGTCAACTTCCGCGCCCTCGCCGCCGAACTGGAGCGGGACGGCTTCGCGGTCGAGGCCGTCGAGCTCCCCGGCCACGACTTCAGCGGCGTCGGCGAGGAGATGCCGGACGTCCCCGAACTCGCCCGGCGGGTCGCGGACGAGATCCTGGAACGCGTGACCACCCCCGTCTTGATCTGGGGACACTGCGCGGGCGCCGCGGCAGCCTGGAGACCGCCCGCCTCCTGGAGGAGGCCGGCCGCACCGTCGAGCGCGTCTTCCTGGGGGCCCTGCTGCTCCCCGACGCCGGCGAACTGCGCGCCGAGATCGCCGAGGCCTCGCAGGCCGACACCGCCACGCTGCTCTCCCGGCTGCGCGCCGGCAACGCGTACGTGGAGCTCGACGCCCTCAAGCCGGAGCGCGCCGAGGTCGTGGGCCGCGCCTACCGGCACGACGTCGTCTCCTCCGACCGCCATCTGGCCCGCGTCCGCGAGGACGGGGAGCGCTACCGGCTCGACGCGCCGGTGGACGTCGTCGTCGCCGCCGACGACCCCACCACCGCCGGGTACGCGGCCGCCCACGGCGACTGGAAGACGGTGTCCGACCGGATCACCCTGCGCGAACTCGCCCGGGGCGGCCACTACTTCATCAGCGCCCGGCCGGCCGAGACCGCCGACGTGGTGCGCGGCGCCTGCACGCCTCCCGGGCGACAGGCCTAGGAGGGAGCCACGTGACGACGACGACCGACCTGCTCACCCCGGCGGTCCACCCGGTGCCGGCCGCCTTCCCGGCGGCCGCCCCCGCGGCCACCGGCCCGGGGACGCTCACCGGCCCCGGGACGCTCACCGCCGCCCCGGGGGCGGCCACCGCCAGGACCGGGCCGGGCACGATCACCACCGGGGTCAGTACGGCCTTCGGCACCTTCGGCGAGCTGCTCCAGGGGTCCTCCCCGAGGAGGACGGGGACTTCCTCGTCACCCTGCCCGTCGCCCGCTGGGCCATGGCCCGCTTCGAACCCGACCCGGCCACCGACGTCCTCCACGTCTGGCCGCCGCACAAGAAGAAGGCCCTCGCCCTCACCGCGATGATCATGGAGGACGCGGGCCTGCCCGCCGGCGGCCTGCTGCGGATCCACAGCACCCTGCCCGAGGGCAAGGGGCTCGCCAGCTCCTCGGCCGACCTCGTGGCCACCGCCCGGGCCGTCGCCAACGCCCTGGACGAGGCCATGCCGCCGCGCCGCATCGAGGCGTACCTCGCCAGGATCGAACCCACCGACGGGGTGCTGTACTCCTCGATCGTGGCCTTCCACCACCGCACCGTGCGGCTGCGGGCCGTGCTGGGCTCGCTGCCGTCCATGGCGGTGGTCGCCGCAGACGAGGGCGGCGCCGTGGACACGGTCGCCTTCAACAGCATCCCCAAGCCGTTCACGGCCACCGACAAGCGCGAGTACGTCCGGCTCCTCGACCGGATCACCGGCGCGATCGCCCGCCGCGACCTCGCCGAGGTCGGCCGGGTCGCGACCGCCAGCGCCCGGATGAACCAGGTCCTGCGCCACAAGTGGTCCCTGGACGGCATGACGGACATCTGCCGCGAGGTCGGCGGCCTCGGCGTCGTCGTCGGCCACAGCGGCACCACGCTCGGCATCCTGCTCGACACGGCGTCACCGGACTGCCCGGCGCAGCTCGCCGCGGCCGCCCAGGCCTGCCAGGAACTGGTCGGCAACGTCACCGTGTACCGCACGCTGAGCTTCGACTGACCTCGCGCCGTCCACGCGGAAGGGCCGCACCCGGAGACCGGGTGCGGCCCTTCCTGCGCGGGACCGGGAAGGCCCCGGCTCAGGGGCGGAACGGTTCGCCGAGGCCGACGACGACCTCCCGCTCGCCCCGGTACGGCTCGCGGCTGTGCGCCGTGCGCACGTTGTCGACCACCAGCAGGTCGCCCCTCCGCCACGGCTCGCGGACCGTGTGCCGCTCGTACACCTCGTTCACGAGGTCCACCGTCGACCGGTCCAGCGGGGTGCCGTCGCCGTGGAAGGTGTTGAACGGCAGGCCCTCGGGACCGAACTCGGCCGTCAGGAACTCCCGCACCTCGGGCGCCATCGTCCACTCGTTGAGGAAGGCGATCTGGTTGAACCAGCAGCGCTCGCCCGTCCCGGGGTGGGCGACGACCGCGGGCCGCGTCTGGACCGTCCGCAGCCCCCGTCCGCGTCCCAGCGCGTCTCGATGCCGTGCTCGGCGCAGTACTCCTCGACCTCGTCGCGGCCGGCCCCGCCGAACGCGTCCTGCCAGCCGATGCCGACGAACGGGTTGTAGTGCCGGGTCAGCCGCCAGCCGTCCCGCTCGAAGCGCTCCACCAGCCCGGCCGGCAGGTCCGCCAGGACGGCGCGGGCGTCCGCGAGCGCAGTCACCCCGCCGGAGGTGGGCGGGGTCACACAGGCGAAGGCGAGGAGGCGCGGGGCACGGCCCGCGTAGCTCAGCTCGTGGTGCATGCACATGGGCTGGTCCGCGGGCCAGTGCGAGGACGAGTAGACGCCCGGGGGACCGTACGGGTCGCGCGGGGCGAACCCCTCGCGCTCCGCCATGCCCTCCCCGCCGAGGACGGCGGCGACGGTCGCCGCCGCCCGCTCGCGCCCGTCCAGGTCCAGGCCCCGGACGAGGACGGAGCCGTGCAGGGCCACCAGCTCCCGCAGGTCGGCCCGGTGCGCCGCCACCCAGGCGACGGGGTCGGCGCCGGGCGGCGGCACCACGTCGGGACGGGCGGGGAGGCCGTGCTCACTTCGGTCATGGCGTGCTCTCCGTTTCTCGGAAGGATCGGTTCGGCCGGGGGAGTCCGGCAGAGGGGCGGTACGGGGGTACGGGCGCGGGCGTCAGGCCACCGGGCGGCGGAACGCCCACACGGCCGTGGCCGACCCGACGACCGCCACCGCCAGGCTCGTGGCGAGCGCCGCCCACACCCGGGTGCCCGGCGGCAGGCCGAGGGCGAGGCCCGCGCCGCGTCCATGGCGTACGAGAGCGGGTTGAGCCGCGCGAGCAACTGGAGCCAGTCCGGCAGCCGGTCCACCGGCACGAACGCGCTGGACGCGAACATCAGCGGGAACGTCACCAGATAGCCGGCGCTCTGCATGGCCTCCGCGTTCCGCAGCCAGGCCGCCAGGGCCAGGAAGATCCACGTCATCGCCCAGACCACCGCACAGGTCAGGAGCAGCGCCGCCAGCAGGCCCAGCGGCCCGCCCGCCGGGTCGGCGTCGAGCAGGACCACGGCCACGACCAGCAGGACCACCAACTGGACGGCCGTGCGCAGCAGGTCCGCGAAGCTGCGGGCGACGAGCAGCAGCGGGGCGTGGATCGGCAGCGTGCGCAGCCGGGCCACCGCCCCGTTGTCCATGTCCCGCACCAGGCCGATGCCCGACGCCACCGCCGGTCCGATGCCGGTGGTCACGAGCAGCGCCGGCAGCAGGTAGTCGACGTAGCCCACGTCGGCCGGAAGGTGCCCGCGGTCGACGATGCTGCCGAAGACCTGGCTGAGCAGCAGCAGCATGAACACCGGCTGGAGCATGCTGAGCACCATCGCCCGGCGGTGGGCCAGATGGGCGCGCACCGAACGGCCGGTGAGGATGAACAACTGCGCGGGGACGCCGCTGCCCTGCCGGAGCGCGTCGGCCGGGCGGTGCACCGGCGGGGTCGGAGCGGTCATCGGGTGCCTCCTGGGTCGTAGGTCCTCTGGACACGGGTCAGCGCGGTCAGCAGATCGGCGGAGGTCAGCCTCCGGGCGGACGCCACCGCCGTGCCGGGCAGCGGCAGCCGCCCGGTGTCCGACCAGCGCAGGCGCCCGTCGGTGTCGATGAAGCTCCGGGCCCGGCCGGCGTTGTCCGGGTGCAGGCAGAACGGGATGTCGAGCAGCCCGCGGCGGAAGGCGAGCAGCAGAGCCCGGCCGATGTCCTCGTGGAGCCCGAGCACCGTGTGCACGAGCGCGTGGGCCTCCTCGTACACCTCGGTGCCGGTCACCGGCGGGCCGGGCAGGCGGACCGCCGACCGGGCCGCGCGGGCCGCCGTCTCCAGGGCCTCCACGTTGTCGGCGATCGTCGGGATGCGGTGCGCCTCCGCCGCCGTCTTCACGATGAGCCGCGCCGCGCCCGACTCCACCGCGAGCCGCGCGGCCGCCTCCAGGAGCGCCAGGGCTCCGGAGCGGCTCGTGGGGTACACGCCCATGTAGGCGTAGACCACCAGATGGCGGTCGACGTCCGGGAGCAGCTCGTCGGAGAGCGCCCGCAGCGCCGCCATCGCCTCCAGGTCCTGGGCCGGGCTGATCTGCTGGGCGTAGCTCAGGGAGACGCTGCGCAGCCCGTGCCGGGCGAAGAAGACGCCCTCCAGGACGCTGATCGCCACCAGCATCGACGGCGGGCAGAGCTGTCCCAGCATGCAGCCGCCGAAGCTCTCCAGGTGCGGCAGTCGCCCCGCCCCCTCGCCGCCGGCTCCCTCCCGTCCGCTCCCTCGCCCGCCGCCGGCCCGCCCGCCGTCCGCCCGCCCGCCGCGGCGAGCGTCGCGCAGGCGTTCCGCCAGGAGGCGACCGCCTCGTCGAGCCGCGTACGGCCGTAGGGCAGGCAGTACGAGACGGGCCCGCCCTCGGTCGCGTCGAGCCCCACCGCGAGCAGGGCCGCCACGATGTGCTCGGGCTTCGGCGAACCGTGCCGGACCTGCACCGGGAAGCGGGGCCCGTGCACGCCCGCCAGGAGCTTCCGGGAGACGGCGGGGGAATGGGTGCAGAGGGGTAGCCGTTCAGGGGCGCCCCCTCCGCGACGGCCCGCCGGGCGGCGGGCAGGTCGTTGACCCGGGTGTAGCTGTCGAGGGTCAGGGTGCCGACGGTCACGGCCTCGGCCGCCCGGGTGCGTTCGAGCCCCTCGCGCATCAGGCCGGGATCCCCGAACCCCATCCTCGGCTGCACGACCAGCTCGCCCCGCGCGTGCGCCCGGGCGACGAAGGCGCCGAAGCTCGCGGGGGCGCGAGCGAGAGGGCGCCGGGACCCCCGGCGGCCGGCCGGCCGGAGCCGGCCGCGGGCGCCGTCGTCACGACACGGCTCGGTACGGCGACCGGGCCGCCATCGCCCGGAAGTCGGCCAGCTCCCCGTCGTCGAAGACCCGGTCGTAACCGGCCGCGGTCAGCCTGCGCACCATCCCGACGTTGCGCAGGCCGTCGGTGACCAGCTTCCGCCGATGACCACGGGCGTGCCGGCCAGCTCGGGAACGGCCCGCAGCGCGCGGATCAGCCGCAGCCCGTCGGTGAAGCCGTGGCCGTTGACACTGCTCACCACCACGAGCTCCGGCCGCAGTTCGAGGCAGTTGTCCACGACCAGCTCGTCCGGCGGGCAGGGGCCGAGGTTCGCCACGGTGTGGCCGATCTCCTCCAGGACGAGCTGGAGGTAGACCAGGTTCAGGTGTGGGCGTCGGAGGACGTTCCGGTCAGCAGCACGGAAGGCTCCGCACCGTCGTGTGAGAAATTCATGGATCCAGGTGTGGAATTCATGGGACATCCGGTCTCTGGAACGCCGGCGTATTCCGGCGCCAGGACCGGTACGCCGATCGCTCGGCGGATTGGAAGGAATACGGAGAAGAGCGGCAGGGCGCCGGGAATTCGATCGCGAGGCGGATCGCGCGCCCGGTGGCCCGCCCGGCGCGTCCGACCCGGACGAACCCCGGCGGGCCCCCGCGTGACGACTCTACTGGCCACGGGGCAGGGCCAACGGGCCCCGGAGTGGCCGGTAGTGGAACCTCACGAGCGGCCGCGGCACGACCCGGACGGTCATTCCGGCCCCGCCGCGGACCCGCCCGCCCCGGCGTGCAGTTTGCTGTCAGGGACCTTCCCGGGCCTCTCCGGCGTCGCTAGAAAGAATCCCGCGGTGCCGGACCGGCGCGGCAGGAATTCGAATCAGCGAGCGCGAAGGGCAGGGCATCGAATATGGCGGCAATCGTCACCGCCCCCAGTGTCACGGCAGTTCTCGTCGGGTGGTCGGAGAGCGACCCGGACCGGACCGCCGCGACGTTCGTCACCGACCCGCTCCGCGAGACGGCGCGAGCCGGCTGAGCTACGCCGGGCTGGACGCCGGGGCCCGGAGCGTCGCCGTGCGCCTGCGGGCCGCCGGCATCGGCCCGGGGACCGCGTCGTGCTGCTCTACCCCGCCGGACTCGCCTTCCTGACCGCCTTCTTCGGCTGCCTCTACGCCGGCGCCGTCGCCGTCCCTCCTCCCTGCCCGGCCGCTACCGCCACGAGCGGCACCGGGTCGTGCGCATCGCCGACGACGCGGGCGCCGCCGCGATCCTCACCGACACCGCCACGCGCGGTGACGTCGAGCTGGATCGCGGAGGAGGGCCTCGGCCGCCTCCCCTGCTGGTCACCGACGACGGCGCGGGACCCGGCCCCGGCAACTGGACGATGCCGGACACCGACCACGACACCCTGGCCGTCCTCCAGTACACCTCCGGGTCCACCGGCGACCCCAAGGGCGTCGTCATCACCCACGGCAACCTGCTGCACAACAGCCAGAACCTCGTCCGCGTCCTCGGGCTCGACGAGAACACCCCGCTCGGCGGCTGGATCCCGCACTTCCACGACATGGGCCTGATGGGGATCATCCTGCCGCCGCTCCTGAGCGGCGGCGGCACCGTCCTGATGAGCCCCTCGACCTTCCTGAAGCGGCCCCACCTGTGGCTGCACATGATCGACCGGTTCGGCATCCACACCTCCGCCGCCCCGACTTCGCGTACGAACTCTGCACGCGGCGCGTCACTGACGCGCAGGCGGAGGGGCTCGACCTGTCCCGCTGGCGGTTCGGCGTCGACGGCTCCGAGCCGGTCCGCGCCTCCGTCCTCGACGCCTTCCGGGAGCGCTTCGCCCCCACGGCCTGCGGCCGGACACCCTCAGCCCCTGCTACGGCATGGCCGAGGCGACCCTCTTCGTCTCCGGCGCCCTCGACGCCCCGCACGGCTCCCGGCGGATCGACGCCGAGGCCCTCGAACGCGACGAGTTCCGGCCCGTCGCCGACGACGAACCCGGCCGCCCCGTCGCCTCCTGCGGCACCGTCTCCGGCGCCGAACTCCGTGTCGTCGACCCCGCACCCACCGCGTCCTGCCGGACGGCGGCGTCGGCGAGATCTGGCTCCGGGGCCCCGTCATCGGCCACGGCTACTGGAACCGCGAGGCCACCAACGCCGCCGAGTTCGACGCGACCACCGCCGACGGCATCGGCGGCCACCTGCGCACCGGCGACCTCGGCACCCTCTACGAGGGCGAGCTCTACGTCACCGGCCGCATCAAGGACGTCCTCAACCTCCGGGGACGCAACCTCTACCCCCAGGACATCGAGCACGAACTCCGCGCCCAGCAGCCCGAACTGGGCAGCCTCGTCGGCGCCTGCTTCGCCGTCCCCGGCGAGGACGCCGGACGGGCGGACGTCCTCGTGGTCACCCACGAGATCCGCGGCGTCAAGGAGGAGGAACGGCTCCGCCGGATCGCCGCCGACATGCGCCTCACCGTCGCCCGCGAGTTCGGCGCCCCCGTCGGCGCCGTCCTGCTGCTGCGCCCCGGCGGCGTGCGCCGCACCACCAGCGGCAAGATCCAGCGCTCCGCGATGCGCGAACTGTTCCGCGCCGGCGCGCTCGACCCCACCTACGCCGACTACCAGGAGAACCTCCTGCGTCCCGTTCCCGCCGCCGCGGGGCAGGCCGCCGTATGACCACCACCACCCCCGGGCGGGTCGGACCCGCCGCCGACCCGGTGTGGGAGTTCACCCGCCGGCTGAGCGAACTCACCGGCCCCGCGCTGCCCTTCGGCGCCGAGGAGCTCGCCGCCCTCGACGCCGCCGACGCGTTTCCCGCCGAGGCCTGCCGCGCCCTCGACGCGGCGGGCCTGCCCGCTCGTACGTCCCCGCCGAACACGGCGGCGACCTGGCCGACTTCACCGTCGTGCTGCGGTTGCTCCGCGCCGTCTCCCGCATCGACCTCACCGTCGCCGCCGCCCACGGCAAGACCTACCTCGGCGCCGTCTCCACCTGGATCGCCGGGGACGACGGCGCCGCCCGGCGGCTCGGCCGCCGCATCGCCGACGGCGAGGTGGTCTCCTGCGCCCTGACCGAGCGCGACCACGGCAGCGACCTGCTCGCCGGCGAGGTCACCGCTCGCCCGCCCCCGGCGGCGGCTGGCTCCTCGACGGCGAGAAGTGGCTCATCAACAACGTCACCCGGGCCGGACTCGTGACCGTGCTCGCCCGCACCGACGAGGAGGGCGGCCCGCGCGGCTTCACCCTCTTCCTCGTCGACAAGGCCCGCCTCGCGCCCGGCACCTTCACGCACCTCCCGAAGGTGCCCACGTACGGCATCCGCGGCGCCGACATCAGCGGCATCTCCTTCGCGGGCGCCCACCTCCCCGAGGACGCCCTCGTCGGCGCCGTCGGCCAGGGCGTCGAGATCATCGTCAAGGCCCTCCACATCACCCGCACCTGCTGCGCCGCCATGTCGCTCGGCGCCGGGGACCACGCCCTGCGCCTCGCGGCCGACTTCGCCGCGACGCACGGCACCGCGACGCACGGCGCCACGCCGCTCGCCCGCCGGCCGCACGTCCGGCGCGAACTCGGCGAGGCCACCGCGGGACTCCTCCTCGCCGAGGCCACCGGCCTGATCGCCGTGCGCTCCCTGCACGCCCTCACCGGCGAGATGAGCGTCATCTCCGCCGTCGCCAAGGCGTACGTCCCCGCCCAGGTCGACGCGCTCGTCGCCCGCCTCCTCCACCTCCTCGGGCCGCACGGGCTCCTCGGCCCCGGCGACCCCCACGGGCACTTCGCCAAGGCCGAGCGGGACCACCGCATCATCGGCATCTTCGACGGCAGCAGCCTCGTGAACCGCAACGCCCTCGTCGAACAGTTCCCGCGTCGCCCGCGGCTACCGCAAGGGCCGCGCCGACACCGAGGCCCTCGCCGAGGCCGCCTCCCGCACCGCACGCCCCGCCCCTTCCGCCCCGAAGGGCCTCAAGCTGCTCTCCACGGGCGGCTGCTCGGTCCTGGCGGCCCTCCCGCGGCGGTCGCCGCCCTGCGGGAACGGGCCGCGGGGAGGGCGGGGACCTGGCACCCGTCGTCTCCCTGGCCGAGCGGCTCCTCGACGCCACCGACCGGCTCCACGAGGCCATGGCGACCGTGCGGTTCACCCCCGGGCCGTCCCGGGCGAAGCCTTCGAGCTCGCCGAGCGCTACGAACTCTGCTTCGCCGCCGCCGGCGCCCTGCACCTCTGGCTGCACGGCACGGCCACCGGCGCCGCCGACACCACCTGGCTGCGCGGCTGCCTCGTCAAGGCCCTCACCGACCTCGGCGAGCCCGTCGCCGCGATCGAGACCGACGTCCTCGACGCACTCGCCGACCTGCTCCTCGACGGCCCGCCCCACGCCTTCGTCTCGCTGCTCGACCGCCTGGAGGTGAACGTCCCGTGATCACCGCCACCCCCGCCGACACGGTGGAAGAGGTCCTCGGCGACCCCTACGACGACACCAACCCGCACGGCTTCCGCGCCCTGCTCGACGCCTCCGAAGGACGCGGCCGCCCCGGCGGCGCCGCCCCTGGCGGGTGCCCGACGGCGACCCGGAATCCGTCCTGCACGCCCTGCGCGCCCTCCACCGCCGCGCACCCGCCCGCGCGCCGGAACCCCCGGCCGGGGCGCCCGCCGCCACCGTCGCCGGCGCGAGCGTCGGCGCCCTCGACTCCGCCCTCCGGATCACCCTGCGCCACCTGCGGAGCCGTCACCTCTACGGAGCCCCGGCGATCGAGCTGCCCGCCCTGCGGAGCCCTGCTGGCCGGCGCCCACGCCGACCTGCTCCTCTGCGACGCCCTCACCACCCTCGCCGTACGGGGTGCCGAACCCCTCCCCGGCCGCCCCGGCACCCTCGCCCGCGCGGCCACCGCGCTCGCCCCCGGGCCCTCCAGGGCGCCATGGACCGCCTCTCGGTCGTGATGGGCTCGCGCTTCTACCTCCGCGAAGGCGCCCACGCGTCCTTCCAGCGCCTCCTCCACGAGACCCAGCGCGCGCTGTTCGGCGCCGGGCGCCTCGTCCCGGACCCCGCCCCGTCCCGCTCGCCGCCCTCCTCCCGGCCCCGGCCGTCGCGGAGCTCGCCGACCCCCTCCTCCTCGCCGCCGCCCCCGGCCTCGCCCTCGCGGGCGGCTCGCGCCAGGCCCGCAGCCCGGCGGAGCCGTAGGAGAACGCCTGTACGCGGAGCTCGTCACCCGCTACGAGGCGGGAACGGCCTTCGACCACACGCGCCGGGCCCTTCCCGACCGCCCCTGATGCCTCCACTCCCTTCTGATTCTTCCCGGGCTCTTCCGAGCCCTCCCGAGCCCTTCCGAACCCGAGGAGCACCCGTGTCCGACACCGGCACCGAGACCCACACCGTCGACAGCCTCCGCGCCTGGCTCGTCGACTGCGTCGCGGCCACCTGGAGCGGCCCGCCGACACCGTCGACACCGCCGTGAAGCTCTCCGACTACGGCCTCGACTCCCTCTACGTGCTCGCCGTCGCCGCCGAGCTGGAGGACCACCTCGACATCTCCCTCGACCCGACCGTCATGTGGGACAACCCCACGATCGACGCGATCAGCGAGGCGCTGGTCGTGGAACTGGCCGTCCAGAACGCCTGACCGGGCACGCCGCCGCCCCGTACGTGGCCCCGTAGCCCGCCACCCGCCGCTTCCGCGGCACCGCCCATCCCGCCGTCCGCAGAACCGAGAGGACCGCTCGTCCATGTCCGACGACGCCCGTACGCTCCGTCGACCCACCACCGCCGCCCAGACGGGCATCTGGGTCGCCCAGCAACTGCAGCCGGACAGCCCCTCTACAACTGCGGCGGCTACTACGAGATCGACGGCCCCGTGGACGTCGACGCCCTCGCCCGGGCGGTGCGCCGGGGCGTCGAGAGACCGAGGCCCTGAGGTCGTACTTCGCCGAGGACACCGGACAGGACGGCTCCGGCGCGGACGACGGCGAACCGGTGCTCCGGCAGGTGGTCGTCCCGGCCGGGGACGACCCGCTGGACGTGGTCGACCTGCGCGGCGCGGCGGACCCGGAGGCCGAGGCGCACCGCTGGACGGCACGGGAGATGGCCCGGCCCTTCGACCTCTCCCGGGGGCCGCTCAGCGTCCAGACCCTGCTGCTCCTCTCCGACGAGCGCTCCTTCTACGTGCACCGCTACCACCACGCGGTCCTCGACGGCTTCGGCCACGCCGTCTACACGGCCAGGGTCGCCGCCCTCTATCGCGCCTTCCTGGCCGGCGAGACCCCGTCCGCCTCGCCGTTCGTCTCCCTCGACCGGGTGGTCGCCGACGAGAGCGCCTACGCGGGCTCGCGGCGCCGGGAACGCGACCGCGCCCACTGGCTGGAGGCCTTCCGGGACGTCCCGGAACCCCTCTCGCTCGCGGACCGCGGTGCGGGCAGCACCCACAGCAGCCTGCGCCGGACCCGGGTGCTGCCGCAGGACCTGGCCGACCGGCTCACCGCGCTCGCGGAGCGGCTCGGTGTCCCGTGGCCGGCCCTGGCCATCGCGGCCACCACCGTCCTCTACCACCGCATGACCGGCCGTACCGACGTCACGTTCGCGCTGCCCCTGGCGGGCTCGCACCGGACGCACCGGCCTGACCACGCCCAGCGCGCTCGTCAACGTGCTGCCCATCCGCGTCCAGCCGGACCCCGACCGCACGGTCGCGGAGCTGATCGCGGAGGTCTCCCGCTCCCTCGCCGACGTCATCCGCCACCAGCGTTTCCGCGGTGAGGACCTGGTCCGGGAACTGGGCCTGTCCGGCGGCCGCCAGGCCGTCTCGGCCCGACCGTGAACGTGATGGCCTTCGCCGGCGAACTCGCCTTCGGCGACAGCCCGACCCACGTGCACGCGCTCTCCACGGGCCCCGTGAACGACCTGAAGATCAACTTCTACGGCACCGCCGCCTCACGCGCCGGCATCCGCGTCGAATTCGACGCCGACCCCGCCCTGTACGACGCCCGCGAGATCGAGTCCCACCAGGACCGCCTGATCCGCGTGCTGGAGCACGTCGCCGCCGATCCGGGTCGCCCTGTGGGCGATGTGGACGTGTGGGCTCCGGGGGAGCGGGAGCGGGTGTTGGTGGGGTGGAACGGTGAGGTTCGTGGGGTTCGGGGTGTGTCGTTGCCGGTGTTGTTCGCGGAGCAGGTGGAGCGGTCTGCGGGTGCGGTGGCGGTGGTGTGTGGGGGCGGTCTTTGACGTATGGGGAGTTGGATCGTTGGTCGAATCGTGTGGCGCGTTGGTTGATCGGTCGGGGGTGGGGGCTGAGTCGTTTGTGGGGGTGATGCTGCCGCGGTCGGTGGAGTTGGTGGTGGTGTTGCTGGGGGTGGTGAAGGCGGGGGTGCGTATGTGCCGGTGGATGTGGAGTATCCGGCGGAGCGTGTGGCGCAGATTCTTGGTGATGCGCGCCCGGTCCTGGTGATCGACGATGCTTCAGCCCTTTCGGAGGCGGACGGTTTCGCGGATGGTCCGGTTTCGGATTCTGACCGGCTGGTTCCTGTTTCTTTGTCGCATCCGGTGTATGTGATTTTCACATCCGGTTCGACGGGGCGGCCGAAGGGTGTGGTGGTGGAGCACCGTTCGGTGGGCGCGTATTTGGAGCGTGCTCGTGTGGTGTATGGGGATGCGGCGGGTTCGTCGTTGGTGCATTCGTCGGTGGCGTTCGATCTGACGGTGACGGCGTTGTATACGCCGTTGGTGTCGGGCGGATCTGTGGTGCTGGGCGACCTGGACGAGAGCGCGGGCGCGGGCGCGGTGGGCCGGCCGTCGTTTATGAAGGTGACGCCGTCGCATCTGGGTCTGCTGGAGGCTTTGCCGGTGTCGGCGTCGGCGTCGGGGACGCTGGTGACGGGTGGTGAGGCGCTGGTGGGTGAGGCGCTGGCGGGGTGGCGGGCGGCGCATCCGGATGTGCGGGTGGTCAATGCATACGGTCCGACGGAGGCGACGGTCAACTGCACCGATTTCCGGATCGAGCCGGGCGCGGTGGTGGGTTCGGGTCCGGTTCCGATTGGGCGTCCGTTCTGGAATACACGCGCTTATGTGCTGGATTCTCGTCTGCGTCCGGTGGTGCCGGGGGTGGCGGGTGAGTTGTATGTCGCGGGTGTGGTGCTGGCGCGGGGTTATCACGGCCGTCCGGATCTGACGGCGGAGCGTTTCGTGGCGGATCCGTATGGTCCGGCGGGTGCGCGGATGTATCGCACGGGTGATGTGGCGCGGTGGAACAGCGAAGGCCAGTTGGTGTATGTGGGCCGGGTCGATGATCGGGTGAAGGTACGGGGATTCCGTATCGAACTCGGCGAGATCCAGGCCGTCATCTCCGGATACGAAAGCGTCTCCCGCGCCGCAGTGATCGTGCGGGAGGACCAGGCCGGAGACCGGCGCCTGGTCGCTTATGTCGTCGGTTCCGCTGCGGGTTTGCGGGAGTTCGTGTCCGGGCGCCTGCCGGATTACATGGTCCCGTCGGCTTTCGTGGAGCTGGAAGAGCTGCCGCTGACCTCCAACGGCAAGCTCGACCGCAGGGCTCTGCCCGTACCCGATTACGGACCCGAGTCCGCCGGCCGTGCCCGCGCTCGCCGCGTGAGGAGATCCTGGCCGGTCTGTTCGCCGAGACCCTCGGACTCACGGGCACTTCGGTGTCGATCGACGACGACTTCTTCCGCCTCGGCGGGCACTCCCTCCTCGCCACCAGGCTCGTCAGCCGCATCCGCACCGTCCTGGGTGCCGAGATGGGAGTCCGCCAGCTCTTCGACACCCCCACCGTCGCCGGTCTGAACACCGTCCTCGACCACGCCCGCGGCGCACGCTCCGCCCTCCGCGCCCTCACGCCCCGGCCCGAGCGGATCCCCTCTCGTACGCCCAGCAACGCCTGTGGTTCCTCCAGCTCCTCGACGGGGACAGCACCGCTTACAACGCTCCGGGAGCCCTGCGGCTCAGCGGTCCGCTCGACCGTGAGGCGCTGCGTCTGGCGCTCTCCGACGTGGTCGCCCGGCACGAGAGCCTGCGGACCGTCTTCGCCGAGGACGCCGACGGGGTCGTGCAGCACGTCGTCCCGGCGCGCGAGGCCCGGCCGGCTTCGAGGTGCGGGGCGTCGACGAGCACGGCCTCCAGGCGGAACTCCTCGCCGCGGCGCGGCACCGCTTCGACCTGTCCGCCGAACTCCCGCTCCGTACCACCCTCTTCGCGGTCTCCGAGGAGGAGCACGTCCTGCTGGTCCTTCTCCACCACATCGCGGGCGACGGCTGGTCCATGCGTCCCCTGGCCCGCGACCTCGCCACCGCCTACGCCGCGCGGCTCGCCGCGGGCGAGGCGCCGGCGTGAGCCGCTGCCGGTGCAGTACGCGGACCACAGCCTCTGGCAGCGTGAGCTCCTCGGCTCCGAGGACGACCCGGACAGCGAGATCTCCCGCCAGCTCTCCTACTGGAAGGACGCCCTCGCCGGACTCCCCGACGAGCTGGCCCTGCCCGTCGACCGGCCCAGGACCGCCGAGCTGTCCAGCCGGGGCGGCCAGGTGACGTTCGGATCCCCGCCGCGCTCCACCAGGAGCTGTACGCGCTTAGCGGCCGTACGCGCTCCAGCCTCTTCATGGTGCTCCAGGCGGCGCTCGCCGGGCTCCTCACCCGGCTGGGCGCGGGGAGGACATCCCGATCGGGTCGCCGATCGCCGGCCGCACCGACACCGCCGTCGAGGAACTGGTCGGTTTCTTCGCCAACACGCTGGTCCTGCGGACGGACACCTCGGGCGACCCCGACTTCACCCGGCTCGTCGCCCGCGTCCGCGAGACGGACCTCGCGGCCTACGCCCACCAGGACCTGCCGTTCGAACGGCTCGTCGAGGCGCTCAACCCGGAGCGCTCCCTCACCCGGCACCCCCTCTTCCAGGTCGGCCTGACCCTCCACAACGCCGACCCGAGCGCCACCGTCGCCGAGGTCGCCCAACTGCCGGGGCTCGACGTGGGCCTGGAGCGACTGCCCATCGAGGACACCAAGTTCGACCTCAACTTCGAGCTGACCGAGAGCTTCGACGAGGCGGGCCGCCCGGCCGGCATCGTCGCCGACCTGGAGTACAGCACCGGGCTCTTCGACGAGCGGTCGGCCCGCTCGACGGCGGACAAGCTGCTGCGGCTGCTCACCGAGGTCGCCGCCGACCCGGCACGGCCGCTCTCCGCCGTCCCCCTGCTCGACGCGGCCGAGCGCACCGCCGTCCTGGAGGAGTGGAGCGCCACCACCCGCGCCGAGGTGGCCGAGGCTCTGACCGGGGCGGGGCTGCCCGCCGGTCCGGCGGCGACCCGGGCCTGGATCCTCGACGCCCGTCTGCGCCCGGTCCCGCCGGGCGTCCCCGGCGACCTGTACGCGGCGGGCGACGCCGCTCCTCCCGCCCCCGCTCCCTCCGAGCGGTTCCTCCCCAGCCCCTCCCCGGCGCCTCCTGGCTCTTCCGCACCGGCCGCACGGCCCGCTGGACCCACGACGGCGCCCTCCTGCTCGCGCCCGAGGAGCACCCCGAGGAGCACCCCGGGGCGGACCCCGGCACCGCCGACGGCCCCGGCACACCGGACGGCACGGCCCGCGCCGCCCGCACCCGGGCCCCGCGCAGCCCCCTGGAGCACATCCTCCGCACCCTGTTCGTCGAGGTCCTCGGCGTCGCCGACGTCGGCATCGACGACGACTTCTTCGACCGGGGCGGCCACTCCCTGTCGGCCGTCCGGCTGCTCAGCCGCGTCCGCTCCGTCCTCGGCGCCGAGATCTCGATCCGCACCTTCTTCGAGGACCCGACCGTCGCCGGGCTCGCCGGGGCCTCCGCCCGCGCCGCCGGGGCCCGCCGCCCCTCGTGCCCGCCGAGCGCCCCTCGCGGCTCCCCTGTCGTACGCCCAGCAGCGCCTGTGGTTCCTCCACAACCTGGAGGGCCGAGCGCCACGTACAACATCCCCGTCACCCTCCGGCTGACCGGCCACCTCGACCGGGCCGCGCTGCGGCAGGCGCTGACCGACGTCGTCGTGCGCCACGAGAGCCTGCGGACCCTGTTCGCCGAGGACGGCTCCGGCGCCCGTCAGGTGGTGCTGCCCGCCGAGCACGCCCGGCCGCAGCTCAAGGAGGAGAGACCCCCGTCGGGGAGCTCGACGCCCGGATCCGGGCCGTCGCCTCGTACGCCTTCGACCTGCGGTCCGAACTCCCGGTCAAGGCATGGCTGTTCGGCACCCCGGACGGAGTGTGGACACTGACGCTCGTCGTGCACCACATCGCCGGCGACGGCTGGTCGATGGGCCCCTCGCCCGCGACCTCTCGCACGCCTACGCGGCCCGGTCCCGGGGCGGGGCGCCCGCGTGGGAGGCGCTGCCCGTGCAGTACGCCGACTACACGCTCTGGCAGCGCGAGATCCTCGGCTCCGAGGACGCCCCGGAGAGCGAGGTCTCCCGGCAGCTCGCCTACTGGAGCACGACGCTCGCCGGCCTCCCGGAGGAGCTGGAGCTGCCCACCGACCGGCCCCGCCCGCCGAGCCAGTCCCACGAGGGCGACCGGGTCGCCTTCGAGGTGCCCGCGAGCCTGCACGCGGCCCTCGCCGACCTCGCCCGCACCACCCGCACCAGCCTCTTCATGGTGCTCCAGGCCGCCCTCGCCACCCTCCTGCACCGGCTCGGCGCCGGCACGGACATCCCGATCGGCACCCCGTCGCCGGCCGCACCGACACCGTCGTCGAAGACCTCGTGGGCTTCTTCGTCAACACCCTCGTGCTGCGCACCGACACCTCCGGCGACCCCGGCTTCACCGACCTCCTCGCCCGCGTCCGGGAGACCGACCTCGGCGCCTACGCCCACCAGGACCTGCCCTTCGAGCGACTCGTCGAAGTCCTCAGCCCCACCCGCTCGCTCGCCCGGCACCCCTCTTCCAGGTGCTGCTCGGCCTCGACAACAACCAGGAGGCCCTGGACGTCCTGCGGCTCCCCGGCCTCACCGTCGACGTGCGGGCGCCCGAGACCGGACGCGCCAAGTTCGACCTGGCGTTCTTCCTCGAAGAGACGTACGGCCCCGACGGCGCCCCCACCGGACTGCACGGCGCGGTCGAGTTCAGCACCGACCTGTTCGACCGGAGCACCGCCACCGCCCTCGCCGCGCGCCTCCTCCGCCTGCTCGGCTCCGTCACCGACGACCCGCACCGCCCCTCGGCGACCTCGACGTCATGACCGACGACGAACTCGCCGCCCTGGAGCGCCGCAACCGCACCGCGCACGCCACCCCGCCGCGCTTCGTCCCCGAACTCGTCGAGGAGCGGGCGGCCGACGTCCCGCACGCCACGGCCGTCATCTCCGAGACCGTCACCTTGTCCTACGGGGAGCTCAACGCCCGCGCCAACCGGCTGGCCCACCACCTCGCCGCCCGGGGCATCGGCGCCGAGGACGTCGTCGTGATCGCCCTGCCCCGGTCCGCCGACATGATCACCGGCCTGCTCGCCGCCCTCAAGACCGGCGCCGCCTACCTCACCCTCGACGTCAAGGCCCCCGAACAGCGGCTGCGCGCCGTCCTTGACGACTGCCGCCCCGCCGTCGTCCTCACCGACACCGCACACCGGCCCCTCCTGGGCGGCGCGCACTCCGCGCGGGCCCTCGTCCTCGACGCCGAGGACACCGGCCGGCTCCTCGCCGGAGCCCCGGAGACCGACCTGACGGACGCCGACCGGATCCGCCCCTTGACCCGCGCCACCCCGCCTACGTCGTCTACACCTCGGGCTCCACCGGCACCCCCAAGGGGGTCGTCATGCCGATGGGCTCCCTGACGAACCTGCTCGCCTGGCACACCGGCACCTACTGCGGCGGCATCGGCACCCGCACCGCCCAGTTCTGCGCGGTCTCCTTCGACTTCGCCGTCCAGGAGATCCTCCAGGCCCTCGTCGCCGGCAAGACCCTCGTCCTGCCCGAGGAGCGGACCCGGCTCGACGCCTACGAACTGGCCGCGTGGATCGCCCGCTACGGCATCAACGAACTCTTCGCGCCCGCCCTCGTCATCGACGCCGTCCTCGCCGCCGCGGCCGACACCGGCGAACGCCTCGACTCGCTCACCGACCTCTTCCAGGGCGGCGAGCAGTTCCGGCTCGGCGACGACCTGCGGGCCTTCTGCTCCACCGGCTGGCGCCGCATGGCCTACAACGTCTACGGCCCCGCCGAGGTCGCCGCCATCACCTCCTCGACCCTGCCCGAGGACATCGACGAGTGGCCGGGCTCGGCCCCATCGGCGAACCCGTCTGGAACGCCACCGTCCACGTCCTCGACGAGCGGCTCCGCCCGTCGCCCCCGGCGTCCGCGGCGAGCTGTACATCGGCGGCGGCCAGATGGCCCGCGGCTACCAGGGCCGGCCCGACCGCACGGCGGAACGGTTCGTCGCCTCGCCGTTCGGACCGCCCGGCTCCCGGATGTACCGCACCGGCGACATCGTCCGCTGGAACGGCACCGAGAAGCTGGAGTTCCTCGGCCGCTCCGACCACCAGATCAAGATCGGCGGCTTCCGCGTCGAACCCGGCGAGGTCGAGGCCGTCCTCTCCGAGCACCCCGCCGTCGGCACCGCCGCCGTCCTCGCCCGCGAGGACGCCCCCGGCACCGTGCGCCTCGTCGCCTACGTCGTGCCCGAAGACCCCCGGCGCCCCCGGCCGACGCCGACCTGGGACGCGCCCTGCGCGGCTACATCGCCGAGCACCTGCCCCCTACATGGTGCCGTCCGCCGTCGTCGTCCTGCCCGAACTCCCCTCACCGCGAACGGGAAGCTCGACCGGGCCGCACTCCCTCGCCCGCCGTCACCGGGGACACCGCCGGCGAAGGCCCCCGCACCGACCGCGAGAAGACGCTCTGCGCCCTCTTCGCCGACGTCCTCGGCGTCGCCGACGTCGGCATCGACGACGGCTTCTTCGACCTCGGCGGCGACAGCATCATGTCGATCCAACTGGTCGCCCGGGCCCGCCGGGCCGGACTCGCCCTCACCGTCCGCGACGTCTTCGAGCACCGCACCGTCGCCGCCCTCGCCCCCGTCGTCACCGAATCCGCCGGCGTCGCCGCCGAGGAGCCCGGCGCCGCCCTCGGCGAGGTCCCGCACACCCCCATCAACCACTGGCTCCTCGCCCGGACCGACGACCTCGACGCCTTCCACATGTCCGCCGTCCTCCAGGCCCCGGCCGGCCTCGACCCCGACCACCTGAACCGCGCCCTCCAGGCCCTCCTCGACCACCACGACGCCCTCCGGGCCCGCCTCACCCCGGGCCCCGACCGCCGCATGGAGATCCCGGAACCCGGCACCGTCGACGCCGCCGGAGCCGTCCGCCACGTCGACGCCACCGGCCTCACGGGGACGTCCTCACCGCGCTCCTGCGCATCGAGGGCGAGGCCGCCCGCGACCGGCTCGACCTCGCCGCGGGACGCGTCGTCCAGGCCGTCCGGTTCGACCGCGGGCCCGACACCCCGGACTGCTCCTCCTCGTCGTCCACCACCTTGTCGTCGACGGAGTCTCCTGGCGGATCCTCGTCCCCGACCTCGCCGAGGCCCACGAGGCCGCCGCCGCCGGACGCACCCCCGAACTCCAGGCCGTCGGCACCTCCCTGCGCCGCTGGGCACAGCGCCTCACCGAGGAGGCCGCCAAACCCGCCTGGATCGCCGACGCCGCCTGGTGGCAGACCGTCCTGCGCACCCCCGACCCGCGCGTCGGCCGACGGGCCCTCGACCCCGCCCGGGACACCCACGCCACCTCGGGACGCGTCGAGACGGCCCTGCCCGCCGACCTCACCGAGGCCGTCCTCACCCGGGTCCCCGCCGCGTTCCACGCCGAGGTCAACGACGTCCTGCTCACCGCCTTCACCCTGGCCTGGACGCGCTGGCGCGGCGGCGGCAGACTCCTCCTCGACCTGGAGGGCCACGGCCGCGAGGAACACCTGGTGGACGGCGCCGACCTGTCCCGTACGGTCGGCTGGTTCACCAACCTCTACCCCGTGCGCCTGGACACCGGACCCGCCGACCTCGCCGACGCCTTCGCCGGCGGACCCGCCGCCGGCACCGCCCTCAAGACGGTCAAGGAACAGCTCAGGGCCGTCCCCGACAAGGGCATGGGCTACGGACTCGTCCGCCGCCTCAACCCTGACACGGCCGCCGGATTCACCGGACTGCCCGACCCCCAGGTCGCCTTCAACTACCTCGGGCGCTTCGCCACCGGAGGCAGCGGCCCCGTTGCCGACTTCACCCCGCTCGGCGACACCGGCGCCGTACCCGCCGACCCCGCCCACCTGCCCTGGCCCACCCGCTCGAACTCAACGCACGCACCGAGGACGGGCCCGACGGCTCCCGCCTGGTCGCCTTCTGGACCTGGGCCGAAGGCATCCTCGACGAGACCGACGTCCGCGCCCTCGCCGACTTCTGGTTCCAGGCCCTCGAAGCCCTCGTCACCCACGCACGCGACCCCCTCGCCGGCGGCCTCACCCCCTCCGACCTCTCCCTCTCCTCCCTCACCCAGGACGAGATCGACGACTTCGAGGACGAGTTCGACGACCTGTTCGGCGACGACCCCACCGACGGCGACGCGTTCGCCGCACCCGACGACGTACACGCTCCCGCAGACGAGGAAGAGGCCCGAAGTGAGTCGCACCCCGAGGAAGATCGAGGACATCCTGTCGCTGGCCCCGCTCCAGGAGGGCCTGCTCTTCCACAGCGTCTACGACGAGAAGGGCCTCGACCCCTACGTCGTCCAGATCTCCTTCGACATCGAGGGCGCCCTCGACACGGCCGCCCTCCGGACCGCCGCGAAGGCCCTGCTCGCCCGCCACGCCAACCTCCGCGTCGCCTTCCGGCAGCGCAAGAACGGCGACTGGGCCCAGCTCGTCATGCGCGAGGTGCCGCTGCCCTGGACCGAGACCGACCTCACCGGCCTCCCCGAGGACGGGCGCGCTACCGCGGCCGACGCCGCCGTCGCCGCCGACCGGGCCACCCGCTTCGACGTCACCCGGCCCCGCTGCTCCGCTTCACCCTGATCAGGACCGGCGCCGCCCTGCACCGGCTCGTCCTGACCAACCACCACCTGCTTATGGACGGCTGGTCCCTGCCCGTCCTCATGGGCGAACTCTTCGCCCTGTACGACACCGGCGCCGACACCGGCTCCCTGCCCCCGCCCGCCCCTACCGCGACTACCTCGCCTGGCTGGAGCGCCAGGACAAGGACGCCGCCCGCGCCGCCTGGCGCGAGGCCTACGCCGACCTCGCCGAACCCACCCACGTCGCCCCCGACGCCGGCCGGGCCGCCGTCGCCGGCGCCGAGGTGCAGGCCGCCCTCGACACCGACGCCACCACCGCGCTCGGCGAGATCGCCCGCGGCCGCGGCCTCACCCTCAACAGCGTCGTCCAGGCCGCCTGGGCCATCGCCCTCAGCACCCACACCGGCCGCGACGACATCGTCTTCGGCACCACCGTCAACGGCCGGCCCCCGAGATCGACGGCGTCGAGCGCATGGTCGGCCTCTTCATCAACACCCTGCCCACCCGCGTCCGCCTCCGCCCCGCCGAGCCCCTCGCCGCGCTCGTCACCCGCGTCCAGGACGAACAGGCCCGCCTCACCCGCACCAGCACCTCGGCCTCGCCGAGGTCCAGCGCGCCGTCGGACACGGCGAACTCTTCGACACCTCCATGGTGTTCCAGAACTACCCGGTCAGCCGCACCGGCACCGCGGGCACCGGCATCGGCGCCGCCATCAGCCTCGTACCCGGCAAGAACCGCGAGGCCACCCACTACCCGCTGCTGCTCATCGCCTCCGCCCGCGACACCATGCGGTTCCGCCTCAACTACCGGCCCGACGTCTTCGACGCCGCCACCGCGCAGCGCGTCCTCGACCGCTTCGTCCGCGTCCTGCGCGGCCTCGTCGCCGACCCCGACCAGCCCGTCGGCCGGCTCGCCCTCCTCGGCGACGACGAGCGCCACGACGCCCTGCTGCGCTGGAACGACACCGCACGCGACGTCCCCGAGGACCTCACCGTCCTCGACCTCTTCCGCGAGCAGGCCGCCCGCACCCCGCACGCCCCGCCGTCACCGGGACCGACGGCACCCTCGACTACGCCGAACTCGACGCCCGCTCCAGCCGCCTCGCGCACCTCCTCGTCGCGCGCGGCGCAGCCCCGAGCGATTCGTCGGCATCGCGCTGCCCCGCACCGCCGGGATGGTCGTCGCGCTCCTCGCCGTCCTCAAGACCGGCGCCGCCTACCTGCCCGTCGACCCCGACCACCCGGCCGACCGCATCGCGTTCGTGCTGGACGACACCGCCCACCCTCCTCGTCACCACCCGCGACCTCGCCGCGGCCCTCCCCGACACCGGCACCCCGCGCCTCCACCTCGACGACCCGGACCTCGCCGGCGCCCTCGCGGCCCTGCCCGCCGCCGCGCCCACCGACGCCGACCGCCGGAGCCCCTGCGGCCCGCCCACCCGGCGTACGTCATCTACACCTCCGGCTCGACCGGCCGCCCCAAGGGCGTCGTCGTCGAACACCGCTCCCTCGGCGCCTACCTCCAGTGGGGCCGCGACGCCTACCGGCGATGACCGGCACCTCCCTGCTCCACTCGCCGATCTCCTTCGACCTCACCGTCACCGCCCTCTACACGACCCTCGTCTCCGGCGGCCTCGTCCGGGTCGCCGAACTCGACGAGACCGCCGCCGAGGGCGCCACCCCCACCTTCCTCAAGGGCACCCCCAGCGTCCTCGCCCTCCTGGAGGCCCTGCCCGCCGACGTCTCCCCGAGCGGCCTCGTCATGCTCGGCGGCGAACTCCTCCTCGGCGAGGTCGTCGACCGCTGGCGGGCCCGCCGCCCCAGGGCCGACGTCCTGAACGTGTACGGAGCCACCGAGGCCACCGTCAACAGCGTCCAGCACCTCATCCCCGCCGGCGCCCCTCCCCGACCGGCCCGGTCCCCGTCGGCCGCCCGTTCTGGAACACCCAGGTGTACGTCCTCGACAGCGCCCTGCGGCCCGTCCCCGCCGGCGTCCCCGGCGAGGCGTACATCGCCGGCACCGGCCTCGCCCGCGGCTACTGGCACCGCGCCGGCCTCACCTCGGAGCGCTTCGTCGCCAACCCGTACGGCCCGCCCGGCTCCCGCATGTACCGGACCGGCGACGTCCTGCGCCGGAACCACGACGGGCTCCTGGAGTTCGTCGGCCGCGGCGACGGCCAGGTCAAACTCCGCGGCTACCGCATCGAGCTCGGCGAGATCGAGGCCGTCCTCGCCGCCCACGACCACGTCACCCAGGCCGCCGTCCTCCTCCGCGAGGACCGGCCCGGCGACAAACGCCTCGTCGCCTACGCCGCCACCGGCGGCCGCCCCGTCACGACGGAGGAGCTGCGGACCCTCGCGTCCGAGCGGCTGCCGGAGTACATGGTGCCGTCGGCGTTCGTGACGCTGGAGGCGTTCCCGCTGACCCCGAACGGCAAGCTGGACCGGCGCGCGCTGCCGGTGCCGGAGTACGGGGTGGAGTCGGCGGGCCGCGCCCCGCGCTCCCCGCGCGAGGAGATCCTCGCCGGGCTCTTCGCCGAGACCCTGGGCCTGACGGGCACTCCCGTGTCGATCGACGACGACTTCTTCCGGCTCGGCGGGCACTCCCTGCTCGCCACCAAGCTCGTCAGCCGCATCCGGAGCGTCCTCGGCGCCGAGATGGCCATCCGCCAGCTCTTCGACACCCCACCGTCGCGGGCCTCTCCGGCGCCCTCGACACCGGCGACGGCAGCGCCCGCCTCCCGCTCACGGCCGCGGTCCCGCGACCGGACCGGGTTCCCCTCTCGTACGCGCAGCAGCGCCTGTGGTTCCTCAACCGGTTCGAGGGTCCCAGCGCGGCCTACAACTCCCCGGTGGCGCTACGACTGACCGGCAGCCTGGACCGCGATGCCCTCCGGGCCGCCGTCGCCGACCTCGTGGGCCGCCACGAGAGCCTGCGCACGGTCTTCGCCGAGGACGGGGAGGGCTCGGCGTACCAGGTGGTCCTGGACGCACCGGCGCACACCGGGGACGAGGCCCCGGCCCGACCGTGGTGCGGGTCGACGAGGCCGGCCTCCAGGACGCCCTCCTGGCCGCCGCGAGCCACACCTTCGACCTCACCCGAGACACCCCCTCCGCGTCCGGCTCTTCGAGCTCGCCGACGACGAGCACGTCCTGCTCCTCCTCACGCATCACGTCGCCACCGACGCCTGGTCCCGCGCCCCGCTCGCCCGCGACCTGACGGCCGCGTACGCGGCCCGCGTCTCCGGCGAGGCGCCGACGTGGCAGCCGCTGCCCGTCCAGTACGCGGACTACAGCCTCTGGCAGCGCGAACTCCTGGGAACGGGCGACGGCACCGACGGGGAACTCGCTCGCCAACTGGCTTACTGGAAGAGGACCTTGGCCGACCTTCCCGAGGAACTGGCGCTCCCCTTCGACCGGCCCCGCCCGTGACCGCCTCCACGAGGGCGACACGATCACCTTCGAACTGCCGCCGGAACTCCACGAACGCCTGGGACGGACGGCCCGCGAACACCGGGCGAGCCTGTTCATGGTGCTCCAGGCGGCGCTCGCGGCGCTCCTGTCCCGGCTGGGTGCGGGGAGGACATCCCGATCGGCACGCCGATCGCCGGCCATACCGACGACGCCCTCGACGATCTCGTCGGTTTCTTCGTGAACACGCTGGTGTTGCGGACGGACGTGTCGGGTGATCCGACGTTCGCGGAGCTGATCGAGCGGGTGCGGGTGGCGGACCTGGAGGCGTACGCGCATCAGGACCTGCCGTTCGAGCGGCTGGTGGAGGCGGTGAACCCGGAGCGGTCCCTCGCCCGGCACCCCTCTTCCAGACCATGCTCAACCTGAACAACGCGGGACCCGTCGAAGCGCTGGACGAGATCGCCAAGCTCCCCGGCCTGACGGTCCGCCACGAGCCCCTGGAGACCAACCGCGTCAAGTTCGACCTCGGCTTCTCCTTCGCCGAGTCCCACAGCACCGGCGGAACCCCCGGCGGTCTCCGCGGCGCCCTCCAGTACCGCACCGATCTCTTCGACCGGGTGTCGGCGCGGGGGATCGTGGATCGTTTCGTGCGGGTGCTGGGTGAGTTGGCTGCTGATCCGGGTCGTTCTGTGGGTGATGTCGAGGTGCTCGATGTCGCGGAGCGGGAGCGGGTGTTGGTGGGGTGGAACGGTGAGATCCGGGGGCTCGGGGTGTGTCGTTGCCGGTGTTGTTCGCGGAGCAGGTGGAGCGGTCTGCGGATGCGGTGGCGGTGGTGTGTGGGGGCGGTCTTTGACGTATGGGGAGTTGGATCGTTGGTCGAATCGTGTGGCGCGTTGGTTGATCGGTCGGGGGTGGGGGCTGAGTCGTTTGTGGGGGTGATGCTGCCGCGGTCGGTGGAGTTGGTGGTGGCGTTGCTGGGGGTGGTGAAGGCGGGGGTGCGTATGTGCCGGTGGATGTGGAGTATCCGGCGGAGCGTGTGGCGCAGATTCTTGGTGATGCGCGCCCGGTCCTGGTGATCGACGACGTGTCGGTTCTTTCGGAGGCGGACGGGTTCGCGGATGGTCCGGTTTCGGATTCTGACCGGCTGGTTCCTGTTTCTTTGTCGCATCCGGTGTATGTGATTTTCACATCCGGTTCGACGGGGCGGCCGAAGGGTGTGGTGGTGGAGCACCGTTCGGTGGGCGCGTATTTGGAGCGTGCTCGTGTGGTGTATGGGGATGCGGCGGGTTCGTCGTTGGTGCATTCGTCGGTGGCGTTCGATCTGACGGTGACGGCGTTGTATACGCCGTTGGTGTCGGGCGGATCTGTGGTGCTGGGCGACCTGGACGAGAGCGCGGGCGCGGGCGCGGTGGGCCGGCCGTCGTTTATGAAGGTGACGCCGTCGCATCTGGGTCTGCTGGAGGCTTTGCCGGTGTCGGCGTCGGCGTCGGGGACGCTGGTGACGGGTGGTGAGGCGCTGGTGGGTGAGGCGCTGGCGGGGTGGCGGGCGGCGCATCCGGATGTGCGGGTGGTCAATGCATACGGTCCGACGGAGGCGACGGTCAACTGCACCGATTTCCGGATCGAGCCGGGCGCGGTGGTGGGTTCGGGTCCGGTTCCGATTGGGCGTCCGTTCTGGAATACACGCGCTTATGTGCTGGATTCTCGTCTGCGTCCGGTGGTGCCGGGGTGGCGGGTGAGTTGTATGTCGCGGGTGTGGTGCTGGCGCGGGGTTATCACGGCCGTCCGGATCTGACGGCGGAGCGTTTCGTGGCGGATCCGTATGGTCCGGCGGGTGCGCGGATGTATCGCACGGGTGATGTGGCGCGCTGGAACAACGAAGGCCAGTTGGTGTATGTGGGCCGGGTCGATGACCAGGTGAAGGTACGGGGTTTCCGTATCGAACTCGGTGAGATCCAGTCGGTTGTGAGTGGCTTTTCCTCGGTTTCTCGTGCTGCTGTGGTGGTGCGGGAGGACCGGCCGGGGACCGGCGTCTGGTTGCTTATGTCGTCGGTTCCGTTGAGGGTTTGCGGGAGTTCGTGTCCGGGCGTCTGCCGGATTACATGGTGCCCTCTGCGTTTGTGGAGTTGGAGGAGCTGCCGTTGACGTCGAACGGCAAGCTCGACCGCAGGGCTCTGCCCGTACCCGATTACGGTCCCGAGTCCGCCGGCCGTGCCCCGCGCTCTCCGCGTGAGGAGATCCTGGCCGGTCTGTTCGCCGAGACCCTCGGACTCACGGGCACTTCGGTGTCGATCGACGACGACTTCTTCCGCCTCGGCGGGCACTCCCTCCTCGCCACCAGGCTCGTCAGCCGCATCCGCACCGTCCTCGACGCCGAACTCCCGATCCGGCAGCTCTTCGAGACCCCGACCGTCGCCGGGCTCGCCGACGTCCTGGAGCGGGAGGGCGGAGACGTCCGGCGGGGAGTCGTGGCCGTCGTGCCCCGGCCCGAGCGGATCCCGCTCTCGTACGCCCAGCAGCGCCTGTGGTTCCTCAGCCGGTTCGAGGGCCCCAGCGCGACCTACAACGCCCCGGTCGCGCTGCGCCTCGCCGGTCCGCTCGACCGTGAGGCCTTGCGCCTGGCGCTCTCCGACGTGGTCGCCCGGCACGAGCCTGCGCACCGTCTTCGCCGAGGACGCCGACGGCGCGCACCAGACGGTGCTGCCCGTCGACGCCGCCGGCCTCCCCCTTTCCACGCACTCGCTCGACGAGGAGGAACTGACCGAGGCGCTCGCGGCCGCCGCGGCCCGTCCCTTCGACCTCGCGCGGGAGCTTCCGTTCCGTGCCGAACTGTTCCGCCTCGCCGAGGACGACCACGTCCTGCTGCTCGTCACCCACCACATCGTGAGTGACGCGTGGTCGCGTGGGCCGCTGGCCCGGGACCTGACGGCCGCGTACGCGGCCGTGTCTCCGGCGAGGCGCCGGCGTGGGAGCCGCTGCCCGTGCAGTACGCCGACTACAGCCTCTGGCAGCGTGAGCTCCTCGGCTCCGAGGACGACCCGGACAGCGAGATCTCCCGCCAGCTCTCCTACTGGAAGGAGACCCTCGCCGGACTCCCCGACGAGCTGGCCCTGCCCGCCGACCGGCCGCGCCCGGCGGTGGCCTCGTACCGTGGCGACCGCCTCACCTTCCGGCTGCCCGAGGAACTCGCCGCCGCGATCGAGCGCACGGCGCGCGACGCGCAGGCGAGTCCGTTCATGGTGCTCAGGCGGCGCTCGCGGCGCTCCTGTCCCGTCTGGGGGCGGGGAGGACATCCCGATCGGCACCCCGATCGCGGGCCGTACCGACACCGCCCTCGACGACCTCGTCGGCGTCTTCCTGAACACGCTGGTCCTGCGGACGGACACGGCGGGGAACCCGACCTTCGGCGACCTCGTCGCCCGGGTGCGCGAGACCAGCCTGCGCGCCTACGCGCACCAGGACCTGCCCTTCGAGCGGCTCGTCGAGCGGTGAACCCCGAGCGCTCCCTGGCTCGGCACCCGCTGTTCCAGATCCTGCTGACCTTCAACAACACCGACTACCAGGGCGCCCTCGACACCCTTGACGAGCTGCCCGGACTCGACGTCGTGCGTCAGACGGTCGAGACCTCCGCGGCCAAGTTCGACCTCGCCTTCGGCTTCTCGGAGCGGGCCGGCGGTCTCGACGGCGTGCTGGAGTTCAGCACCGACCTGTTCGACCGGGACACGGCCGGCTCGTTCGTCGACCGACTGCTGCGCCTCCTCGCGGAGGCCGTCGCCGAGCCCGCGACCCCATCGGCTCCCTCGACCTCCTGGGTGAGGTGGAGGGGAGTTGGTGGTGTCGGGGTGGAACGGGACGGCGTGTGAGGTGCCGGGTCGTTCGGTGGTGGAGTTGTTCGGGGAGCGGGTGGTGTCGTCGCCGGGTGCGGTGGCGGTGGTGGCCGGTGGCGAGTCGTTGACGTACGCGGAGTTGGACGGGCGTGCGGAGCGGTTGGCTCGGTTGTTGGTGGCTCGTGGTGTGGTGGCGGAGCGGTTCGTGGCGGTGGCGTTGCCCAGGTCGGTGGATCTGGTGGTGGCGTTGCTGGCGGTGTGGAAGGCGGGGGTGCGTATCTGCCGTTGGACACGGAGTATCCGGCCGACCGGCTGGCGTACATGCTCACCGACGCCGACCCCGTACTCGTCCTGACGGACAGCCAGGTTCTTGCCGAACTGCCCGACTTCACCATGCCCGCCCTGGTCCTGGACGCCCAGGACACCGAAGCGGCACTCGCGGCCCCGTGCCGGCCGACGCCGAGCCCCTGGCTCCGCCCACCTCTTCCCGATCGGCGTATGTGATCTATACGTCGGGGTCGACGGGGCGGCCGAAGGGTGTGGTGGTTCCGCAGGGTGGGTTGGTGAATTTCCTGGTGGCGATGGGTGAGCGGTTCGCTCTGGGTGCGGGTGAGCGGTTGTTGGCGGTGACGACGGTCGGGTTCGACATCGCGGGGCTTGAGCTGTTCGTGCCGCTGTTGGGTGGTGGCGTGGTGGTGGTGGCCGGTCGGGATGTGGTGCGTGATCCGGCGGGGTTGTGCCGGTTGGTGGTGTCGGCGGGGGTGACGGTGATGCAGGCGACGCCGTCGTTGTGGCGGGCGGTGGTGGCGGAGGATCCCTCGGTGCTGGGGCGGTTGCGGGTGCTGGTGGGGGTGAGGCGTTGCCGTCGGATCTGGCGGTGGGGCTGGCTTCTCGTGCGGTGTCGGTGACCAATCTGTACGGGCCGACGGAGACCACGGTGTGGTCGACGGCGTGGGAGTGACGGTCGGGGGTGCGCGGGCGCCGCGGATCGGTCGTCCGATCGCGAACACGCGGGTGTTCGTGCTGGATGGTGGGTTGCGTCCGGTGCCGGTGGGTGTGGCGGGTGAGTTGTATATCGCGGGTGAGGGGGTGGTGCGTGGGTATCACGGGCGTCCGGGATTGACGGCGGAGCGTTTCGTGGCCGATCCCTACGGCCCGGCCGGCTCCCGGATGTATCGCACGGGTGATCTGGTGCGGTGGACCAGGGAGGGGAGCTGGAGTATCTGTCCCGGGTCGACGACCAGGTCAAGCTGCGCGGCTTCCGGATCGAGCTCGGCGAGATCGAGGCCGTCCTCGCTGCCCACGAGCACGTCACCCAGGCCGCTGTCCTGGTCCGGGAGGACCGGCCGGGCGACAGGCGGCTGGTGGCCTACGTCGTCACGGCCGGCCGTTCCGTCACGACGGAGGAGCTGCGGGCGCTGGCGTCCGAGCGGCTGCCGGGGTACATGGTGCCGTCGGCGTTCGTGGCGCTGGAGGCGTTCCCGCTGACCCCGAACGGCAAGCTCGACCGCAGGGCCCTGCCGGTGCCGGAATACGGTCCCGAGTCCGCCGGTCGCGCCCCGCGCTCCCCGCGCGAGGAGATCCTCGCCGGCCTGTTCGCCGAGACCCTCGGGATCGTGAACGGTTCCGTGTCGATCGACGACGACTTCTTCCGGCTCGGCGGGCACTCCCTGCTCGCCACCAAACTCGTCAGCCGCATCCGGAGCACCCTGGACACCGAACTCGCCGTCCGCCAGGTCTTCGAGGCCCCACCGTCGCCGAACTCGCCACCGTGATGGACGAGTCCGCGAGCGGCCGGGTCAGGGTCAGGGCCGTGGCCGGGCGTCCCGAGCGTCTGCCGCTCTCGCTCGCGCAGCAGCGGCTGTGGTTCCTCCACCAGTTCGAGGGACCGAGCTCCACGTACAACGTCCCCGTGGCCCTGCGTCTCTCGGGCCCGCTCGACGAAGAGGCGCTGAACCGCGCCCTGACCGATGTCGTGACCCGGCACGAGAGCCTGCGGACCGTCTTCGCCGAGGACGCCGACGGCACCGCCCACCAGGTCGTCCTCGACGCCGGCGCCGATGCCCGCGTCACCGAGTCCGGCCTGCGGACGTCGACCGTCACGGCCGACGAACTCGACGACGTACTGCGCGCCGCGATACGCACGCCGTTCGACCTGACCCGTGACCTGCCCCTGCGGGTCTGGCTGTTCGAGCTCGCCGACGACGAGCACGTCCTCCTTGCCGTCGTCCACCACATCGCGGGCGACGCCTGGTCGATGGGCCCCTCGCCCGTGACCTCGCCACCGCGTACGCGGCCGTGTCTCCGGCGAGACGCCGGTGTGGGAGCCGCTGCCGGTGCAGTACGCGGATTACAGCCTGTGGCAGCGTGAGCTGCTCGGTTCGGAGGAGGACGCGGGCAGCGAGGTCTCGCGGCAGCTTGCCTACTGGAGGCAGGCTCTGGCCGGTCTTCCCGAGGAGCTGGTGCTTCCCTTCGACCGGCCCCGGCCGGCGACGGCCTCCTACGAGGGCGACCGGGTCACCTTCACCCTTCCGAGGGGCTCCACGAGCGCCTCACCACCGTCGCCCGCGAACACCGCGCCAGCCTGTTCATGGTGTTCCAGGCCGCTCTGGCCACCCTCCTGTCCCGGCTGGGTGCGGGCGACGACATCCCGATCGGCACCCCGATCGCCGGCCGTACCGACGACGCCCTCGACGACCTCGTCGGCTTCTTCGTGAACACGCTGGTGTTGCGGACGGACGTGTCGGGTGATCCGACGTTCGCGGAGCTGATCGAGCGGGTGCGGGTGGCGGACCTGGAGGCGTACGCGCATCAGGATCTGCCGTTCGAGCGGCTGGTGGAGGCGGTCAACCCCGAGCGGTCCCTCGCCCGGCACCCCTCTTCAGACCATGCTCGTCCTCAACAACACCGAATCCGAGGCCGCGACGGCCGTCGCCTCCCTGCCGGATCTCGACGTGACGGGTCAGCCCGTCGGAGCGGGCGCTGCGAAGTTCGACCTCTCCTTCCGCCTCTCGGAGCACGGAGGCGCTCTGGACTTCAGCACCGATCTCTTCGACCGGGTGTCGGCGCGGGGGATCGTGGATCGTTTCGTGCGGGTGCTGGGTGAGTTGGCTGCTGATCCGGGTCGTTCTGTGGGTGATGTCGAGGTGCTCGATGTCGTGGAGCGGGAGCGGGTGTTGGTGGGGTGGAACGGTGAGGTTCGTGGGGTTCGGGGTGTGTCGTTGCCGGTGTTGTTCGCGGAGCAGGTGGAGCGGTCTGCGGATGCGGTGGCGGTGGTGTGTGGGGGCGGTCTTTGACGTATGGGGAGTTGGATCGTTGGTCGAATCGTGTGGCGCGTTGGTTGATGGGTCGGGGGTGGGGGCTGAGTCGTTTGTGGGGGTGATGCTGCCGCGGTCGGTGGAGTTGGTGGTGGCGTTGCTGGGTGTGGTGAAGGCGGGGGTGCGTATGTGCCGGTGGATGTGGAGTATCCGGCGGAGCGTGTGGCGCAGATTCTTGGTGATGCGCGCCCGGTCTTGGTGATCGACGACGTGTCGGTTCTTTCGGAGGCGGACGGGTTCGCGGATGGTCCGGTTTCGGATTCTGACCGGCTGGTTCCTGTTTCTTTGTCGCATCCGGTGTATGTGATTTTCACATCCGGTTCGACGGGGCGGCCGAAGGGTGTGGTGGTGGAGCATCGTTCGGTGGGTGCGTATTTGGAGCGTGCTCGTGTGGTGTATGGGGATGCGGCGGGTTCGTCGTTGGTGCATTCGTCGGTGGCGTTCGATTTGACGGTGACGGCGTTGTATACGCCGTTGGTGTCGGGTGGATCTGTGGTGCTGGGCGACCTCGACGAAAGCGCGGGTGCGGAGTGTGGGGGCCGGCCGTCGTTTATGAAGGTGACGCCGTCGCATCTGGGTCTGCTGGAGGCTTTGCCGGTGTCGGCGTCGGCGTCGGGGACGCTGGTGACGGGTGGTGAGGCGTTGGTGGGTGAGGCGCTGGCGGGGTGGCGGGCGGCGCATCCGGATGTGCGGGTGGTCAATGCGTATGGTCCGACGGAGGCGACGGTCAACTGCACGGATTTCCGGATCGAGCCGGGTGCGGTGGTGGGTTCGGGTCCGGTTCCGATTGGGCGTCCGTTCTGGAATACGCGTGTGTATGTGCTGGATTCTCGTTTGCGTCCGGTGGTGCCGGGGGTGGCGGGTGAGTTGTATGTCGCGGGTGTGGTGCTGGCGCGGGGTTATCACGGGCGTCCGGATCTGACGGCGGAGCGTTTCGTGGCGGATCCGTATGGTCCGGTGGGTGCGCGGATGTATCGCACGGGTGATGTGGCGCGGTGGAACAGCGAAGGCCAGTTGGTGTATGTGGGCCGGGTGGATGATCGGGTGAAGGTGCGGGGTTTCCGTATCGAACTCGGTGAGATCCAGGCCGTCATCTCCGGATATGAAAGCGTCTCCCGCGCCGCAGTGATCGTGCGGGAGGACCAGGCCGGGGACCGGCGCCTGGTCGCTTATGTCGTCGGTTCCGTTGAGGGTTTGCGGGAGTTCGTGTCCGGGCGCCTGCCGGATTACATGGTGCCCTCTGCGTTTGTGGAGTTGGAGGAGCTGCCGTTGACGTCGAACGGCAAGCTCGACCGCAGGGCTCTGCCCGCGCCTGATTACGGTCCCGAGTCCGCCGGCCGTGCCCCGCGCTCGCCGCGTGAGGAGATCCTGGCGGGCCTGTTCGCCGAGACTCTGGGTCTGGCGGAGGGGCCGGTGTCGATCGACGACGACTTCTTCCGCCTCGGCGGGCACTCCCTCCTCGCCACCAGGCTCGTCAGCCGCATCCGCACCGTCCTGGGTGTCGAGATGGGAGTCCGCCAGCTCTTCGACACCCCCACCGTCGCCGGTCTGAGCACCGTCCTCGACCACGCCCGCGGCGCACGCTCCGCCCTCCGCGCGCTCACGCCCCGGCCCGAGCGGATCCCGCTCTCGTACGCCCAGCAACGCCTCTGGTTCCTCAACCGGTTCGAGGGCCCCAGCGCGACCTACAACATCCCCGTGGCGCTCCGTCTCGCCGGTCCGCTCCACCGCGAGGCGCTGCGCCTGGCGCTCTCCGACGTGGTTGCCCGGCACGAGAGCCTGCGGACCGTCTTCGCCGAGGACGCCGATGGGGCGTACCAGATCGTCCGGAGCGTCGGGGACGTCCGGTTCGAACCGGACGTCGTCGAGGTGTCGCCGGAGGAGGCGGAGACGCGGCTGAAGGAGGCCGCGCGCCGGGGGTTCGACCTCTCCTCCGAACTCCCGCTCCGTGCCACGCTCTTCGCGGTCTCCGAGGACGAGCACGTCCTGCTCCTCCTCCTGCACCACATCGTGAGTGACGCGTGGTCGCGTGGGCCGCTGGCCCGGGATCTGACGGCCGCGTACGCGCCCGTGTCTCCGGCGAGGCGCCGGCGTGGGAGCCGCTGCCGGTGCAGTACGCCGACTACAGCCTCTGGCAGCGCGACATCCTCGGCTCCGAGGACGACCCGGGCAGCGAGATCTCCCGCCAGCTCTCCTACTGGAAGGAGACCCTCGCCGGACTCCCCGACGAGCTGGAGCTGCCCGTCGACCGGCCCCGCCCGCGGTGGCCTCGTACCGTGGCGAGAGGATCCCGTTCAGGATTCCGGCCCCGCTCCACCGACAGGTGGTGGAGCTGGCGCGCGACGCGCAGGCGAGTCCGTTCATGGTGCTCCAGGCGGCGCTCGCGGCGCTCCTCACCCGCCTGGGGGCGGGGAGACATCCCGATCGGCACCCCGGTCGCCGGCCGCACCGACGACGCCCTCGACGACCTCGTCGGCGTCTTCATCAACACCCTCGTCCTGCGGACGGACACCTCAGGCCGGCCCTCCGCCCGCTCGCTCGTCGAGCGCGTACGGAAGCAGAACCTGGCCGCGTACGCGCACCAGGACCTGCCCTTCGAGCGGCTCGTCGAGGTCGTGAACCCCGAGCGGTCGATGGCCCGGCATCCGCTGTTCAGGTGCTGCTCGCCTTCAACAACACCGACGCGGCCGCGGCCGGACAGGCCGCACGGCAGCTCCCCGGACTCTCGGTGTCCCGGGCCGCCGCGGAGACGGGGGCGGGCAAGTTCGACCTGTCCTTCGCCTTCGCCGAGCAGTCCGGCGCGGCCGGCATGGCCGACGCGGCCGACGCGGCCGGTGGTCTCGACGGCGTGCTGGAGTTCAGCACCGACCTGTTCGACACGGCCACCGTCGAGGAACTCGGCCGGCGCTACCTGCGCCTGCTCCAGGGCATGGTCGACGCCCCGGACGCTCCGCTCGACCTCATCGACCTCCTGGGTGAGGGTGGAGGGGAGTTGGTGGTGTCGGGGTGGAACGGGACGGCGTGTGAGGTGCCGGGTCGTTCGGTGGTGGAGTTGTTCGGGGAGCGGGTGGTGTCGTCGCCGGGTGCGGTGGCGGTGGTGGCCGGCGGGGAGTCGTTGTCGTACGCGGAGTTGGACGGGCGTGCGGAGCGGTTGGCCCGGTTGTTGGTGGCTCGTGGTGTGGTGGCGGAGCGGTTCGTGGCGGTGGCGTTGCCCAGGTCGGTGGATCTGGTGGTGGCGTTGCTGGCGGTGTGGAAGGCGGGGGTGCGTATCTGCCGTTGGACACGGAGTATCCGGCCGACCGGCTGGCGTACATGCTCACCGACGCCGACCCCGTACTGGTCATCACCACGAGCGAACTCGCCGCCGAACTCCCCGATGCGGATGCGGATGCGGATGCCGGCGTCGGCGTCGGCGCTCCGAGGCTGCTGCTCGACGACCCCTCCCTCCCCGCGGAGCTCGACGCCGCCGAGGCGAACGTGCCGGTGCTCACCGGCTCCACGTCCGACAACTCGGCCTATGTGATCTATACGTCGGGGTCGACGGGGCGGCCGAAGGGTGTGGTGGTTCCGCAGGGTGGGTTGGTGAATTTCCTGGTGGCGATGGGTGAGCGGTTCGCTCTGGGTGTGGGTGAGCGGTTGTTGGCGGTGACGACGGTCGGGTTCGACATCGCGGGGCTTGAGTTGTTCGTGCCGCTGTTGGGTGGTGGCGTGGTGGTGGTGGCCGGTCGGGATGTGGTGCGTGATCCGGCGGGGTTGTGCCGGTTGGTGGTGTCGGCGGGGGTGACGGTGATGCAGGCGACGCCGTCGTTGTGGCGGGCGGTGGTGGCGGAGGATCCGTCGGTGCTGGGGCGGTTGCGGGTGTTGGTGGGGGTGAGGCGTTGCCGTCGGATCTGGCGGTGGGGCTGGCTTCTCGTGCGGTGTCGGTGACCAATTTGTACGGGCCGACGGAGACCACGGTGTGGTCGACGGCGTGGGAGGTGACGGTCGGGGGTGCGCGGGCGCCGCGGATCGGTCGTCCGATCGCGAACACGCGGGTGTTCGTGCTGGATGGTGGGTTGCGTCCGGTGCCGGTGGGTGTGGCGGGCGAGTTGTATATCGCGGGTGAGGGGGGTGGTGCGTGGGTATCACGGGCGTCCGGGGCTGACGGCGGAGCGTTTCGTGGCCGATCCCTACGGCCCGGCCGGTTCCCGGATGTATCGCACGGGTGATCTGGTGCGGTGGACCAGGGAGGGGGAGCTGGAGTATCTGTCCCGGGTCGACGATCAGGTCAAGCTGCGCGGCTTCCGGATCGAGCTCGGCGAGATCGAAACGGTCCTGGCCTCGCATCCCGGCGTGGCCCAGGCCGCTGTCCTGGTCCGCGAGGACCGGCCGGGCGACAAGCGCCTCGCCGCGTACGTGGTCGCGGCGCCGGGCGAGACCGCCCGGCCCTCGCGGACCTGCGGGCCCTGGTGTCCGGGCAGTTGCCCGAGTACATGGTGCCGTCGGCGTTCGTGGCGCTGGAGGCGTTCCCGCTGACCCCGAACGGCAAGCTCGACCGCAGGGCCCTGCCGGTGCCGGAGTACGGCCCCGAGTCCGCCGGTCGTGCTCCACGCTCCCCGCGCGAGGAGATCCTGGCCGGGCTCTTCGCCGAGACCCTCGGGATCGTGAACGGTTCCGTGTCGATCGACGACGACTTCTTCCGGCTCGGCGGGCACTCCCTGCTCGCCACCAAACTCGTCAGCCGCATCCGGAGCACCCTGGACACCGAACTCGCCGTCCGCCAGATCTTCGAGGCCCCCACCGTCGCCGAACTCGCCACCGCGCTCGACGCGGCCACGGCGGCGCGCGGCCGGGTGGTCCGTGCCGTGCGGCCGGCACGCGTGCCCTGTCGCACGCGCAGCAGCGGCTGTGGTTCATCCAGCACCTGGAGGGCCCGAGCGACGCCTACAACATGCCGGTCTCGGTGAACCTGACGGGCCCGGTTGACGAGGACGCCCTGCGCCTGGCCCTCGCCGACGTCGCGGCCCGGCACGAGAGCCTGCGGACCGTCTTCGCCGAGGACGCCGACGGCACCGCCCACCAGCTCGTCCTCGCGCCCGAGCGGATACGGGTCCCGCTCGTCGTCGAGCACGCCGCCGACGAGGCGGCGGCCGACCAGATCGTGCGGCGCGCGGCCGGACACGTCTTCGACCTCGGTACCGAGGTGCCCCTGCAGGCCTCGCTCGTCCGACTGCCGTCGGAGCCCGGCGAGGACGCGACCAGGGAAGGCGCGGAGCGCGAGCGCAGCGCCCTGCTCCTACTCACGCACCACATCGCGGGCGACGCCTGGTCGCGCGGCATCCTGGTCCGCGACCTCACGGCGGCCTACTCGGCCCGCGTCCTGAGCGGTGCGGCGCCGGTGTGGGAGCCGCTGCCGGTGCAGTACGCGGATTACAGCCTGTGGCAGCGTGAGCTGCTCGGTTCGGAGGAGGACGCGGGCAGCGAGGTCTCGCGGCAGCTTGCCTACTGGAGGCAGGCTCTGGCCGGTCTTCCCGAGGAGCTGGTGCTTCCCTTCGACCGACCCCGGCCGGCGACGGCCTCCTACGAGGGCGACCGGGTCACCTTCACCCTTCCCGAGGGGCTCCACGAGCGCCTCACCACCGTCGCCCGCGAACACCGCGCCAGCCTGTTCATGGTGTTCCAGGCCGCTCTGGCCACCCTCCTGTCCCGGCTGGGTGCGGGCGACGACATCCCGATCGGCACGCCGATCGCCGGCCATACCGACGACGCCCTCGACGACCTCGTCGGCTTCTTCGTCAACACCCTCGTCCTGCGCACCGACACCTCCGGCGATCCGACGTTCGCGGAGCTGATCGAGCGGGTGCGCGCGGCGGACCTGGAGGCGTACGCGCATCAGGACCTGCCGTTCGAGCGGCTGGTGGAGGCGGTCAACCCCGAGCGGTCCCTCGCCCGGCACCCCTCTTCAGACCATGCTCAGCTTCGACAACGGCGCCCGCGGAGAGCACCGGCACCGCCGCCGCCCCGCTCACCGGGCCCGCCGGACTCACCGTCACCGGACGCCGTGCCGACGCCCCCTCCGCCAAGTTCGACCTCTCCTTCGAGATCGTCGAGCACGCCGCGGAGACCGGCGCCCGTCCTGGGCTGCGCCCTGGACTTCGCCACCGAGCTGTTCGACCGGGACACCGCGCGGGGCATCGCCGACCGCTTCGTCCGCGTCCTCACCGCGCTCGCCGCCGACCCCGGCTCCCGAGCCGGTGACGCGAGATCCTCGGCGAGGCCGAACGGCGCCGGATCCTCGTCGAGGAGAACGCCACGGACGTCGACCACCGGGACCGGACCCCGGTGCACGTGCTCTTCGCCGAGCAGGCGGCCGCCCAGCCCGACGCCGTCGCCCTCACCGGGCCCGGCGGCACGCTCACCTACCGGGAGCTCGACGAGCGGGCCAACCGGCTCGCCCACCACCTGATCCGCCGGGGGTCGGCGCCGAGACCCGGGTGGCGGTGCTCCAGGAGCGTTCGCCGGAGCTGGTCGTCTCGACGCTCGCCGTCCTCAAGGCGGGCGGCGCGTACGTGCCGATCGACCCGAACCAGCCCGCGTCCCGCTCCGAGTTCATCCTGCGCGACACCGGGGCGGCGGCCCTGCTCACCGACCGGGAGCCGAGGGACATCGGGTTCGCCGTCGACGCGGACGTGCCGGTCCTGCGCGTCGGCCCCGGCCTCGGCGCGGGCGGCACGGGCGGCACGACCGGCGTGCACGGCGCGACCGGCTCCGGGCTCGACCTCTCCGCCGAGCCCGCCACCGACCCCGGGACCGCCACGGACGCCGAACAGCTCGCGTACGTCATGTACACCTCCGGCTCCACGGGCACCCCGAAGGGCGTCGGCAACACCCACCACAACGTCGTCCACCTGGCCGCCGACCGCTCCTGGCGCGGGGGCAACCACGAGCGGGTCCTGATGCACTCGCCGTACGCCTTCGACGCCTCGACCTTCGAGATCTGGACCCCGCTCCTCACCGGAGGCGCGATCGTCGTCGCACCGGCCGGCCGGCTCGACGCCGGGGACCTCGCGACGGCGATCGCCGACGGCGGGGTGACCGGGCTCTTCGTCAGCGCCGGACTCTTCCGGGTGCTCGCCGAGGAGCGGCCCGAGTGCTTCCGGGGCGTGCGCGAGGTCTGGGCCGGTGGTGACGTCGTCTCCCCGGCGGCGGTCCGGCGGGTCCTGGAGACCTGCCCGGGCATCGTCGTCGCCAACGAGTACGGCCCGACCGAGACCACCGTCTTCTCCACGGCCGGCCGACTGCGCACGCCACAGGAGGTGCCCGAGGCGGTCGTGCCGATCGGCCGGCCCCTGTGGAACACCCGGGTGTACGTGCTCGACTCCCGCCTCCGCCCGGTGCCCCCGGGCGTCGCGGGCGAGCTGTACATCGGCGGTGCCGGCGTCGCGCGCGGCTACCTCGGCCGGACCGGCCTCACCGCCCAGCGGTTCGTGGCCGACCCGTTCGCGGGCGGCGGCGAGCGGATGTACCGCACCGGTGACGTCGTGCGCCGGATCGGCGACGGGCGCCTGGAGTTCCTCGGCCGCGTCGACGACCAGGTCAAGCTCCGCGGCTTCCGCGTCGAACCCGGCGAGGTCGAGGCGGTCCTCACCGGCCGCCCGGAGATCGCCCAGGCCGCGGTGGTCCTGCGGGAGGACCGGCCCGGCGACAAGCGCCTCGTGGCGTACGTCGTCCCGGCGGCGGACCCCGGGGGCCGGGACGCCCTCCCGCCCCCGTCACGCCGCAGGCCCCGCCCGTCGACCACGACGCCCTGCTCGCCCACGTGGCCGCCGTCCTCCCCGCGTACATGGTCCCTCGGCGGTCGTCGCGCTCGACGCCCTGCCGCTGACCCTGAACGGCAAGCTCGACCGGCGCGCGCTGCCCGCCCCGCCTACGGCGCGGACCGGGACGGCGCCGGCCGGCGCGAGCCCCGCACCGAACGCGAGAAGGCCCTGTGCGCCCTCTTCGCCGACGTGCTCGGCCTCGACGACGCCGGGATCGACGACAGCTTCTTCGACCTCGGCGGCGACAGCATCATGTCGATCCAGTTGGTCAGCCGGGCCCGCCGGGCCGGACTCGAACTGTCCGTCCGGGACGTCTTCGAGCAGCGGACCGTCGCCGCCCTGGCCGACGTCGTCACGGAGACCGGCGGCACGCCCGCCGAGGAGCCGGGCGCCGGCGTCGGGGACGTACCGCTGACGCCGATCATGCACTGGTTCCTCGAACGCGGCGGCCCCGCCGACCAGTACAACCAGTCCCGGCTCGTCCAGGTCCCGGCGGGGCTCGCCCACGCGCACCTGCGTACCGCCCTCGGCGCGCTCGTCGACCACCACGACGCCCTCCGGGCCCGGCTCTCCGCGGCGCCCGGACGGCGCCTGAGTTCCGCGCGCCGGGAACCGTGGACCCGGACGCGGTCCTGCGCCGCGTCGACGCGGCCGGACTCGACGAACGGGCGTGGCGCGAGCTGGTCGGCCGCGAGACCCGGGCCGCCCGCGAGCGGCTGGACCTCGCCGCCGGCGACGTGGTCCGGGCGGTCTGGTTCGACCGGGGCCGCGACCTGCCCGGGGTGCTGCTGCTCCTCGTCCACCACCTGGTCGTCGACGGGGTCTCCTGGCGGATCCTCGTACCGGACCTGGCGGAGGCGTACCGGGAGGCGAGCGGCGGCCGCACCCCGGCGCTCCAGGCCGTGGGCACCTCGTTCCGCCGCTGGTCGCAGCGGCTGACCGAGAGGCGGCGCGGCCGGCGAGGGCAGCCGAGGCAGGCTGGTGGCAGCGGGTGCTGCGGCCCGGCGACCCCGGATCGGCGCGCGGGCGCTCGACCCCGGCCGGGACACCTACGGGACGGCGGAGCACCTGACGCTGACGCTGCCGGAGGAGGTGACCGAACAGCTCCTGACCCGGGTCCCGGCCGCGTTCAAGGCCGAGGTGAACGACGTGCTCCTGGCCGCGTTCGTGCTCGCCTGGGCGCGCTGGCGGGGCACCCCGCCACGACGGCCCTGATCGACCTGGAGGGCCACGGCCGCGAGGAGGAACTGGTCGGCGGCGCCGACCTGTCCCGTACGGTCGGCTGGTTCACCAGCCTGTACCCGGTGCGCCTCGACCCGGCGACCGCCGATCTGGCGGACGCCTTCGCGGGCAGCCCCGCCGCCGGCGCGGCCCTCAAGCAGGTCAAGGAACAGTTGCGGGCCGTCCCCGACAAGGGCATGGGATACGGCCTGACGCGCCACCTCGACCCCGCGACGGCCGCCGGCTTCGCCGGACTGCCGGCGCCCCAGGTCGCCTTCAACTACCTGGGCCGCTTCACGACGGCCGGCACCCGGGACGCGGGCACCGCCGCCGTGCCCGACTGGACCGTGCTCTCGACCGCCGCCGGAGTCGGCGGCACCGACCCGGGAGGTGCCGCTCGCGCACCCCCTCGAACTGAACGCCCGCACCAACGACGGGCCCGCCGGGCCGAGCTGTCGGCCACCTGGACCTGGGCGCGGGAGATCCTCGGCCGCGCCGAGGTCGAGAGCTAGCGGACCTGTGGTTCCAGGCCCTGAGGGCGCTGACCGAGCACGTGGAGCGCCCCGACGCGGGCGGACTGACCGTCTCGGACGTGTCCCTGAGCCTGCTGAGCCAGGACGAGATCGAATTGCTGGAAGACGAGTGGAGGACCTCGTGATGGCGACGCAGGCGATGACGAAACGCCCGCGCGGGCGACACCGCGGCCGGGACTGCAGGACATCCTGCCCTGGCCCCCCTCCAGGAGGGACTGCTGTTCCACAGCGTGTACGACGAGGCCGCACCGGACGTGTACCTCGTGCAGCAGGCCATCGACCTGGCGGGCGACCTGGACGCCGAGGCCCTGCGGGCCGCGTGCCGCGCGCTGCTGCGGCGCCACGGCAACCTGCGGGCCGCCTTCCGGTACGCGGGGCTCCAGCGGCCCGTGCAGATGATCCCGCACGAGGTGCGGCTGCCGTGGGAGGACGTGGACCTGACCGGCCTCCCCGAGGCCGCGCGGGCGGCGGCCGCGGACCGGGTCGTCGAGGAGGACCGGACCCGCCGGTTCGACCTCGCCGAGCCCCCGCTGATGCGGTTCACGCTCATCCGGCTCGGCGACGGGCGGCACCGGTTCGTCCTGACGAACCACCACATCCTGCTCGACGGCTGGTCCCGTCCGATGCTGGTGCGCGAACTGCTCGCGCTGTACGCCTCCGGGGGCGACGACAGCGCCCTGCCCGGGTCCGGCCCTTCCGCGACTACCTCCAGTGGCTCGCGGGCCAGGACAAGGAGGCCGCGCTCGACGCCTGGCGCGGGGCCCTCGCCGGGCTCGACGGCCCCACCCTCGTCTCCCCGAGGGCGGGGGAGCGGGCGCCGGTCGTCCCCGGGCGTCTGGAGACCGAGGTGGACCGGCCCACGTACGAGGCGCTCACCGCCCTCGCCCGGGAGCGGGCCCTCACCCTCAACTCCCTGGTGCAGGGCGCCTGGGCGGTCGTCCTGAGCGGCCTGACCGGCCGCGACGACGTGGTCTTCGGCACCACCGTGTCCGGCCGGCCGCCGGAGGTCCCCGGCATCGAGACGATGGTGGGCCTCTTCATCAACACCCTGCCGGTGCGGGTCGCGCTGCGGGCCGACGAGCCCCTCGTCGACACCGTGCGCCGTGTCCAGGACGAGCAGACCCGGCTCCAGCCGTACCAGCACACCGGCCTCGCCGAGGTGCAGCGGCTCGCCGGGTCCGGCGAACTCTTCGACACCACCATGGTGTTCGAGAACTACCCGGTCGACATCGGCGCCGAGAACGACCGGCCCGGCGGCATCCGGGGCGTCACCGTCACCGGCAGCCGCAACCGCGACGCCACCCACTACCCGCTGGCCCTGGTCGCCGTCGGGCGCGGGGGCTGCGCCTGCGGCTCGACCACCAGCCCGACCTGATCCCGGAAGGGACGGCGCGGTCCGTCATGGACCGGTTGGTGCGCGTGCTGCGCTCGGTCGCCGCGGACCCGTCCCTGCCGCTGGGCCGCCTGGAGACCCTCCCCGCCGGTGAGCGGCGGGCCGTCCTCGACCTCGGCCGGGGCGCGGAGACGCCCGTACCGGAGACGGGCCTGCCCGAGGCGTTCCGCGCCCAGGCCCGGCGCACCCCGGACGCCGTCGCCGTCCGCTGCGGCGCCACCGCCTACGACTACGCGACGCTCGACGCCCGCTCCGACGCCCTGGCGCGCCGGCTCGTCGGCCTCGGCGTGACGGCCGAGACGCCCGTCGGGCTCCTGATGGAACGCTCCGCCGAACTGGTGGTGGCGATCCTCGCCGTCCTCAAGGCGGGCGGGGCGTACGTCCCCCTGCGCCAGGGCGACCCCGCCGACCGCCTGCGCCAGGTGGCCGACCTCGCCGGGATCGGACCGGTCCTGACGGACGGGGAGCACGAGTCCCGCGCCGCGGGGCTGGGCACGGCGGTGCTGCGGGCGGACGGGGAGGGCCCTCCGGGCCCGGTGCCCCCTCCCGCCCGTCCCCGCCGGCGACCGGCTCGCCTACCTCATGCACACCTCCGGATCGACCGGCACGCCCAAGGGCGTCGCCGTCACCCACCGGGCCGTGCTGGAGCTGGCGCGCGACCGGTCCTTCTCCGGGGCGGCGCACCGGTGCGTGCTCGTCCACTCGCCGCACGCCTTCGACGCCTTCACCTACGAACTGTGGGCGCCGCTGCTCTCCGGCGGCACCGCCGTCGTGGCGCCGCCCGGGGACCTCGACGCCGCGCGGATCGGCGCGCTCGTCGAGGAGTTCGGGGTGACCGGGATGTGGCTGACCTCCGGCCTCTTCCAGCTCGTCGCCGACGAGGCCCCGGGGTCCTCGCCGGGGTGCGCGAGGTGTGGACCGGTGGCGACGTCGTACCGGCCGCGGCCGTGCGCCGCGTCATGGCCGCCTGCCCGGAGACCTCCGTCGTCGACGGCTACGGCCCCACCGAGACCACGACGTTCGCCGTCCGGCACCGGCTGCCGGCCGGCGGCCCCGTCCGGCGTCCGTCCCGATCGGCACCCCCTGGACAACACCCGGCTGCTCGTCCTCGACGCCGGACTGCGCCCGTCCCGCGCGGCACGGCGGGCGAACTGCACATCGCCGGAGCGGGCCTCGCCCGCGGCTACTGGCGGCGCCCCGGCCTCACCGCGGAACGGTTCGTCGCCGACCCGTACGGCCCGGCCGGCGCGCGGATGTACCGGACCGGCGACCTCGTCCGCTGGACCCCCGACGGCGTCCTCGAATACCTCGGGCGCGCCGACGAGCAGGTCAAACTGCGCGGGTTCCGCATCGAGCCGGGCGAGATCGAGGCCGTCCTGGGACGCCACCCGGACGTCGCCCAGGCCGTCGTCACCGTGCAGGAGCCGCGCCCCGGGGACAAGCGGCTCGTCGCCTGCCTGGTCGCCGAGCGGGGCCGCCCCACCCGGCCGGGCTGCGCGCCCACGTCGCCGCGGAGCTCCCCGACTACATGGTGCCCGGCGCGTTCCTGATGCTCGACGCGCTGCCCCTGACGGGCAACGGCAAGGTCGACCGGCGGGCCCTGCCCCGGGTCGAGGCCGCGCCGGTGACCGGCGGGCCGCGCCGGCTCCCGCGCACCCCGCAGGAGGACATCCTGTGCGGGCTGTTCGCGGAGCTCCTGGGCGTGCCCCGGGTCGGCGTCGACGACGACTTCTTCGAACTCGGCGGCCACTCGCTGCTCGCCACGCGGCTGACCGGCCGGATCCGTTCGGTGCTGGGCACGGAGGCGTCCGTCCGCCTGCTCTTCGAGAACCCCACCGTGGCCGCCCTGGCCCGTGCCCTGGACGCCTCCGGCACGGCCCGGCCCGCCCTGGAGCCGGTCCGGCCGCGCCCCGGCCGGGTCCCCGCCTCCTTCGCGCAGCGCAGGCTGTGGTTCCTGCACCGGTTCGAGGGGCCGAGCCCCACGTACAACATCCCCTTCGCGATGAGGCTCACCGGCCGGCTCGACCCGGCCGCGCTGCGAGCCGCGCTCGCCGACGTCGCCGAGCGCCACGAGGCACTGCGGACCGTCTTCGCGGAGGACGCCGAGGGCCCGTACCAGATCGTGCGGGACGGCGCCGGCGCCCGCCCGAACTGACCCTCGTACCGGGGGTCGGGGACGCCAGCCGGCTCGACGCGGAGCTGGCCGCCGCCGCCGCCCACCCCTTCGCGCTCGACGACGAGATACCCCTGCGCGCCTGGCTGTTCGAGACGGGGCCCGAGGAGAACGTCCTCCTGCTGCTCGTCCACCACATCGCGGGCGACGGCTGGTCCGTCCCGCTGCTCGCCCGCGACCTCGTCACCGCGTACGCCGCCCGGCACGCCGGCGGCGCCCCGCCTGGGCCCCGCTGCCCGTCCAGTACGCCGACTACAGCCTCTGGCAGCGCGCGGCGCTGGGCACCGAGGACGACCCGGACAGCCAGGCCGTCCGCCAGCTCGCCCACTGGAAGCGGACCCTGGCCGGGCTCCCCGAGGAACTGCCGCTGCCCACGGACCGGCCCCGGCCCGCCGTCGCCGGCCACCGCGGGGACCGCGTCCTCTACGAGGTCCCCGAAGCGCTGTACGGGAGGGTCCGCGCCCTGGCGCGTTCCACCCAGGCCAGCCCGTTCATGGTGCTCCAGGCCGCCGTCGCCGCCCTCCTCACCCGGCTCGGCGCCGGCACCGACATCCCGCTCGGCACCCCGGTCGCGGGCCGCTCCGACGACGCCCTCGACGACCTCGTCGGCTTCTTCGTCAACACCCTCGTCCTGCGCACCGACACCTCCGGCGACCCCACCTTCAAGGAGCTGATCGGCCGCGTCCGCGAGACGGACCTGGCCGCCTACGCCCACCAGGACCTGCCCTTCGAGCAGCTCGTCGAGGCGCTGAACCCCAAGCGGTCGCAGTCCCGGCACCCGCTGTTCCAGACGATGATCGCCTTCAACAACACCGACCGGCGGCCCGGCACGGAGGGAGAGGTGCTCCGGCTGCCCGGCCTCACCGCCACCGCGCTGCCCTCCGCCACCGGCTCGGCCAAGTTCGACCTGCTGCTCTCCTTCGCGGAGCGCCACGCGCCCGACGGCACCCCGACGGGCTCGGCGCCGGCATCGAGTTCAGCACCGACCTGTTCGACCCGCGACCGCCCGCGCCCTCGTCGACCGGCTCCTCCGGCTGCTCGACGCGGCGACGGCCGAACCACAGCGCCGCCTCGGCGAACTGCCGCTGCTCGACGGGGCCGAGCGGGCCCGGGCGCTCGCCGCCGGGACCGGGCCCGACCGGCCCCGCGCCCAGGACGGCGGGCTCGCCGCGCGCTTCGAGGCCGCCGCCGGGCGCCCCGGAGGCCGTCGCGGTGGACACGCCGGACGGCACGGTCGCCTACCGGGAGCTCGACTCCCGGGCCAACCACCTCGCCCGGCTGATGGCCGCCCGGGGCGTCGGCCCCGAGGACCTCGTCGCCGTGGCCATGCACCGCTCGGCCGACCTGGTCACCGCGCTGCTCGCCGTCCTCAAGACCGGCGCGGGCTACCTGCCCGTCGACCCCGGCTACCCCGCCGACCGCATCGCGTACATGCTCGCCGACGCCCGCCCCGCGCTCGTCCTCACGACGGGCGACCTCACCGGCCCGGACGGTCCGGGCGAGGCCCTGACGGGCACGCTCCCCGCGTCCGGCCCCGATCCGTCACTGGCCGCCGGGGGCCGGGGAGCGGCCGACGGGGAGCCGGCCGGATACCGACGGACCGTCGCGGGACGCCGCCGGAAGCCGGTCGGCCCCCGGCGGGCGGACCCGACCCGCCCCCGTCCCCTCCTCCTCGTCGACGCCCCCGACACGCTCGCCGCCCTCGCCCGCCTGGACGACGGCGACCTCGCGCCGGCCGAGCGCGTCGCGGAGCCCGGCCCGCCCACCCGGCGTACGTCATCTACACCTCCGGGTCGACCGGCCGCCCCAAGGGCGTGACCATGCCCGCGGGCGCCCTGCTCAACCTGCTCGACTGGCACGAGCGGGAGATCCGCGGCGGTCCCGGCACCCGGGTCGCCCAGTTCACCGCCGTCAGCTTCGACGTCTCCGTCCAGGAGATGCTGTCCGCGCTGCTCGCCGGCAAGACCCTCGTGGTCTGCCCCGAGGACGTCCGCCGCGACCCGGCCCGGCTGGCCCACTGGCTCCAGGACCGGCGGATCCACGAGCTCTACGCCCCCAACCTCGTCCTCGACGCGGTGTGCGAGGCGGCCACCGCCCGGGGGCTGCCGCTGCCCGACCTCACCGACCTCGTCCAGGCGGGCGAGGCCCTCACCGCACGGCGCCATCCGGGCGTTCTGCGCGGCCCGCCCCGGCCGCCGGCTGCACAACCACTACGGCCCCGCCGAGACCCACGTCGTCACCGCGGCCCGGCTCCCCGAGGACCCCGCCGACTGGGCACCGGGCGCCCCGCCCATCGGCGGCCCCGTCGACAACACCTCCGTGCGCCTGCTCGACGGATGGCTGAACCCGGTGCCCGACGGCGTCCCCGGCGAGCTGTACGTCGCGGGCGCGGCCCTGGCCCGCGGCTACGTCCACCGGCCCGACCGCACGGCGGAGCGGTTCGTCGCCGATCCGCACGGCCCGGCGGGCTCCCGCATGTACCGGACCGGCGACCTCGCCCGCCGGAACGCCGAAGGACAGCTCGTCTACCTCGGCCGGGGCGACGCCCAGGTCAAGATCCGCGGGTTCCGCATCGAGCCCGGCGAGGTGGAGGCGGTCCTCGCCGCCGCGCCCGGCGTCGCCCAGGCGGCCGTCGTCGTCCGGGAGGACCGGCCCGGCGACCGGCGCCTGACCGGCTACGCGGTCCCCGCCGACGGGGCCCGGCCGCACCCGTCCGAGCTGCGCGAGCACCTCGCGCGCCGGCTGCCCCGAGCACATGGTCCCGGCCGCGTTCGTCCTCCTGGAGGCCCTGCCGCTCACTCCGAACGGCAAGCTCGACCGGGCCGCGCTCCCCGCCCCCGACCCGGGCGCCGACCGGTCGAGGCCGGCCGCCACACCTGAGGAACACGCCCTGTGCACGCTGTTCGCGGAGGTCCTCGGGGTCGAGGAGGTGGGCGCGGAGGACGACTTCTTCGAGCTCGGCGGCCACTCCTTCCTCGCCGCCCGGCTCGTCGGCCGGATCCGTGAGGAACTCGTCGTCGACCTGCCGGTCCGGGCCGTCTTCGACACCTCCACCCCGGCCGGCCTGGCCCGGATCCTGACCGGCGGGGCGCCGGAGGCCGCAGGGGACGACGGCACGGAGGGCGAGGGGCCGCCGGCGGGGCCGCCGCGCCACCCGGGGCCTGCTGCCCCTGCGCGCCCGGGGACGGAGGCGCCCGTCTTCTTCCTGCACCCGGGCGGCGGCTTCGGCTGGTGCTACGCCGGACTCGTCCGCCACCTCGGCCCCGACGTCCCGGTGTACGGCATCCAGGCCAGCGGTCTCGACGGATCCGGCGCGCTGCCCGCCTCCATGGACGAGATGACGGAGGACTACCTGGCCCGGATCCGCTCCGTCCAGCCCCACGGGCCCTACCGGCTGGCCGGCTGGTCCTTCGGCGGTCTGGCCGCACGCCCTCGCGACCCGGTTGCGGGCGGAGGGGGAGCGGATCGGGCTCCTCGCCCTGCTCGACGCCTACCCGCCGGGGGAGAACGCCGTCACCGACGACCCCGTGGAGCACGAGGTCGTCGCGCACAACCTCCAGGCGATGGGCTTCACCTTCGACAGGGAGGAGCTCGTAGCAGACCAGGAAGCCGTTCTGCTGCGCTTCCGCGAGTTCCTGCAGAGCGGGAACCAGAACCTCCGGCACCTGGAGGCCCAGGACATCCTGGCGCTCAAGGACGTGTATGTGAACAATGTCCGGCTCATGCGGCGTTTCCGGCCGGATTTCTTCGACGGCGATCTCCTCTTCGTCTCCGCCGAGAAGAAGTCGGAGGCCGACAGGTCAAGCCGTCTGAATGTCCACTTGTGGCAACCCCTCACCGGCGGTTCGATCGAGGTCTGCGCCATAGAATCGACCCACGGAAATCTGATGACGGACGCCCGCCACATGGCCCGCATCGGGCGTTTCCTCGCAGAGCGGCTGTGACCCGCGAGGGAAGTGCGACGGCGAGAAGAATCCCGAGAAAGAATCCTTCGAGAAGGAGCGATCGTATGAGCAGCAACCCCTTCGAGGACCCGGAGGCACGTATCTCGTCCTCGTCAACGACGAGGGGCAGTACTCCCTGTGGCCGGCGTTCATCGAGGTTCCGGAGGGTGGCGCACCGCCCTGGCGGCCACCACGCGTGACGCGGCGCTCGAGCACATCAACACCCACTGGACCGACATGCGTCCCGCCAGTCTGGTGCGGGAGATGGAAGGCGCCGACGCCGCCTGACCCACCGCGTGGCCCGCCCCCGAACGCCTTCCGGCGACCGGGGCGGGCCACACTACCTCCGCGTGTTCCCCGACGAGAAGGGAAAGAGAGATGCCGGTCGTGCCGGTCAGCGGAATACGTCTGAACTACGAGGACACCGGAGAGGGCGATCCGGTGGTGATGATCCAGGGCACCGGTGCCGGACGCACCGCCTGGCACCTGCATCAGGTGCCCGCGCTCACCGCGGCGGGATTCCGGGTGATCACCTTCGACAACCGCGGGATTCCGCCCACCTCGGAATGCCCCGGGGGCTTCACCGTGGACGACCTGGTCGGCGACGTCGCCGGGCTCGTCGAGCGCCTCGGCCTCGGCCCCGTCCGGGTCGTCGGCACCTCCATGGGGGCCTTCGTCGCCCAGGAGCTCTCCCTGGCCCGGCCCGACCTGGTCCGGCAGACCGTCCTGATGGCCACCCGGGGCCGGACCGACGCCCTGCGCGCCGCGCTCACCCGTGCGGAGACCGAACTGCACGACTCCGGGCAGGTCCTGCCGGCCCGCTACGCGGCCGTCCTGCGCGCCCTGAAGTTCCTGTCGCCGCGGACCCTCAACGACGAGCGGGAACTCGCCGACTGGCTCGACCTGTTCGAGCTGTCCCCGCCCGCGGGCCCCGGACTGCGGGCGCAGATGGAAACTGAGCCGCCTCGAGAACCGGCTCGCCGCGTACGCGGGGATCCGCGTGCCCTGCCAGGTGATCGCCTTCGCCGACGACCTGGTCACCCCGCCGCACCTGGGCCGGGAGGTCGCCGACGCGATCCCGGGCGCCGTGTTCGAGCTGATCGAGGGCTGCGGTCACTACGGCTACCTGGAGGACCCGGCCGCGGTGAACAAGGCCGTGGTGCAGTTCCTCACCGGGCCGGCGGCCGGCTGGGAACACCTTCGTCCGGGCCGCGTCGAGCGGCCCGGACGAAGGGGAAAAGCAAGAGGAGGGAGAGACGCCCGACGGGGGATTGCGGGCACCTCTCCCTCCTCGTCGGAGGGACCCCTCTACCGCTGGTAGGGGTCGGATCGGCCGTCGTGGCCCTGCTGCCCCGGCTGCGTCCAGCCCTGCGGCGGGCCGTACGAGCCCTGCGGCGGACCGTACGGATCCTGCGGGCCGTACGACTGCCCGGGGGCGTACACCTGCTCCTGCCCGTACGCCCGCGTCTGCTGCTCCCGGCCGTACCCGGAGCCCTGGCCGTACCCGGCGTCCTGGCCGTACGCCCGCTCCTGGCCGTACGCCGGTCCCCGGCCGTGCGGGGCGGTGCCCGCCGCGGCCGGCTGCGGCAGGCGCAGTTGCCGGGTCTCGTCGGAGCCGGCCGCGTGCTGGCCGCGGGGGCGGGGTCGAGCTTGCCCGGCCACCAGTTCCACCGGCCGAGGGCCGTCATCAGGGCCGGCAGGACGAAGATGCGGATCACCACGGCGTCCAGCAGGATCGCCGCCGCCAGACCACGCCCAACTGCTTGAACTCCACCATGCTGAGCGTGCCGAAGATGGCGAACACGGCCACCATGACGATCGCCGCGCTGGTCACGACGCCGGCGGAGCGGGTGATGCCGTCCCGGACGGCGTCACGGACGTTCGCCCCGCTGAGGGCGGCCTCCCGGATCCGGCTCACGACGAACACGTGGTAGTCCATCGAGAGGCCGAACAGCACCACGAAGAGGAAGAGCGGGAGCCAGGAGACGACCGCCCCGGAGCTGTGGAAGTCGAGCGGGCCCTCCGCCCAGGTGTTCTGGAAGACCGCGACCAGGACGCCGAAGGAGGCGGCCGCCGACAGCAGGTTGAGGAGGATCGCGGAGAGCGCCACGGCGAGAGAGCGAAAGATGACGACCATGGTGGCGAAGGTCAGCAGCAGGATGAAGCCGACCACCCAGGGCATCCGGTCCTGCAGGTGGCCGGTGAAGTCGACCCCTGGGCGACCTTGCCGCCGACCGCGCCCTCGGCGCCCTGGACGGGCGCGATCGCCTCGGGCACCCAGGCCCGCAGCAGTTCGAGGGACTCCCGCGCCCCTTCGCTCTTCGGCGAGTGCGGCGTGCCGACGGCGACGGTGTGCACGCTCTTGTCGGCCGACACGCGGATCGTGGGCGTCTGGTCGTGGGCGAACAGCTCCTGGCCCTCGGTGCGGCTCAGCAGGGTCTTGAGCGCGGCCTGGACCTCACCGGCCCGCTCGGCGGGGGCCCGCACGGCCACCTGGTGCACGGTGCCCTTGCTGGGGAAGGCGGAGGTCAGCCGGTCCATGGCCTGGACGACCGGGATGTCGCGCGACAGGTCGTCGGAGCCGGGCTGCTTCAGCTTCATGTCGAGGGCCGGCAGGGCGAGGGCGAGCAGGGCGCCGACGGAGACCACGAGGGTGAGCGCCGGCCGTACGAGCGCGGGGCGCAGCAGCACGGGCCAGACCCGGGACTCGCCGGAGCGCATCGTGAGCCGCCACAGCAGCGGGACCCTCGGCCGGTCGACCCAGCGGCCGAGCTTGGCGAGAGCGCGGGGAGCACGGTCAGCGAGGCCAGGACGGCGACGGCCACGACGATGATCGAGCCGGTGGCCAGGGAGGCGAAGGTCGCCTCCTGAGCCAGGTAGAGGCCGGCCATGGAGACGATGACGGTGGTGCCGGAGACGACGACGGTGTGGCCGGAGGTCTCGGCGGCGATCTCGATGGCGTCCAGGTGCGAGGCGCCCTTGTGGCGCTCCTCCCGCTCCCGCTTGAGGTAGAAGAGCGAGTAGTCGACGCCGACGGCCATGCCCATGAGCAGGATGACGTTGCTCACCGCGCTGGTCTCGGGCAGGACGTGCGAGGCCAGGGTCGACAGGCCGATCGCGGCGCCGACGCAGGACATGGCGAGCAGGACCGGCACGCCGGCGGCGATGATCGCGCCGAAGACGACGAGCAGGATCAGCAGGGTCAGCGGAAGGCTGATCAGCTCGGCCTTCTTGAAGTCCTCGCCCAGGGTCTCGCCGAGCCCCTTGGCGGTGGACCCGGTGCCGACCTGGTCGATCCTGATGCCCTCGTGGGCCTTCTCGGTCACCTCGCTCGCGTCGAGCAGCGGCTGGACCCGGGTGTCGGCGTTCTCGGTGTCGCCCCGCATGGTCACGGGGAGCAGCAGGGCCTTGCCGTTGGGGGAGGGGAAGGCGGTGCCGACGCTCTCCACCCCGGGCAGGGCCTTCATCCTCCGGCGAGTTCCCCGGCCGCCTTCCGCGCGACGGCGACGTCGAGCCTGCCGCCGTCCGCGGCGCTGATGAGACGTTCTCCTCGGGCTTCTCGGTGAAGTGCCCCGAGGCCGTGATCCGCCCGGCCCGGCCGGACTCGCCGACCCCGACTCCTCGTCGCTGATCTTGTTCGTGCCGGCGGCCCCGCCCAAGAAGAGACACAGCGCGACGAAGACCACCCACAGGCCGATGGCGGACCACGGATGCGTGGCGCTCCAACGCGCGATCCGTACCGTTGCCGGTTTCTTTCGCACCTTATGTTTCCTTCCATTGCTGCGGAAACCGCCGGGGCGCTGCCGTTCTGCGACGGGTAGAACGCTAGTCACGAGAAGGGGCCGGGGACACGAGGTAAACCACCGGGGCGGCCCCAGTTTCCCTCAGCCTTCACCCTGCGGGTTCCCGTAACGAGGGCCCTGCGGTTTCCCGTAACACCCTGAGGGGAGCCTTGACCGAAGTAAAAGCGGGCCGCTAGCTTCATTTCCGATTCACCCTTCGGAGCCGCACGGCATATCGAGTCCGGCGGCAGGAGAATGCCATCTCGTGGTGTTAGTCAAGGGAAACAATGGAAACTGTTGTCCTGACGCGGCAGCATATTGCCAAGATCGTCAATGAAAGGGAATCGACGATTTCATGGACCGGATGATCGTCCGCCTGGACGAGGCCTTCCGGGAGGGCGGCTTCGGGGGAGTCACCCCGGCCCGCGACGGGTTCGTACGGGGCCCCGGGGACACGGCCGTCCTGGAGTGGATGCCGCACCACCGGCCCGGTGAGTCGGTCACCATCAAGACCGTGGGCTACACGCCGTCCAACCCGGCGGAGTTCCGGCTGCCCACGATCATCGGGACCATGACCCGGTACGACGACGTCACGGGCCGGCTGCTCGCGGTCTGCGACGGCATCCTGCCGACGGCGATCCGCACCGGCGCCGCCTCCGCGGTCGCCAGCCGGCTCCTCGCCCGCCCGGACAGCCGGGTCCTCGGGCTCGTCGGTGCGGGTGCGCAGGCGGTGACCCAGGCGCACGCGCTGAGCCGGGTGTTCCCGCTGGAGCGGATCGTCGTCCACGACGTCGACCCGGAGCACGCGGCGTCCTTCGCCGAGCGGGTGGAGTTCCTCGGGCTCGACGTGAAGGTGGGCTCGGTCGCCGACGTCGAGGCGGAGGCGGACATCATCTGCACCGTCACCTCGGTGGCGGTCGGCGACAACCCGGTGCTGCGGGGCGAGAACCTCCGCCCGCACGTGCACGTCAACGCCATCGGCGCCGACCTCATCGGCAAGTTCGAGGTGCCGCTGCGGGTGCTGAGGTCGGCGTTCGTCACGGCGGACCACCGGGACCAGTCCCTGCGCGAGGGCGAGGGCCAGCAGTTGGCGGAGTCCGACCTCGGACCGGACCTCATGGAGCTGTGCGCACGGCCCGGCCTCGCGGCGGAGCACCGGGACGGGATCACCGTCTTCGACTCCACCGGGTTCGCGCTGGAGGACCACGTGGCCTTCGACGTCCTGCTCGAACTCGCCGCCGAGGCGGGTCTGGGGAGCACCTCCAGATCGAGCAGTTGCCGGAGGACGCGCTCAACCCCTACTCCTTCGCCTAGGCGTGCCGCGGGCCGTCCCCGGCGCCGCCGGCGGGGCAGCCCGTTCCGCACCGGCGGGCGGGCTACGACTCAGGTAGCGGAGCACCGCCAGGATGCGCCGGCTGTAGCCGGTGGTGTGGGACAGCTCCAGCTTGTCGAAGACGGTGTTGAGGTTCTTCTCCACCGAACTCAGCGAGATGTGCAGCTTCTGCGCGATGGCCGTGTTCGTGTGGCCCTGCGCGAGCGCCTCCAGGACCGTGCGCTCCCGGGGGTGAGCCGCGCCAGCGAGTCGCCGTGCGTGGTCCGGATGACCAACTGCCGTACGACCTCCGGATCGATCGCCGCCCCGCCGGCGTGGATCCGCTCCAGCGCGTCGAGGAACTCCTCGACCTGCGCCACCGGTCCTTCAGGAGGTAGCCGACCCGCTCGGCGTTGGACGCGAGCAGCTTGGCCGCGTAGTTGCGCTCGATGTGCTGCGAGAGGACGAGCACGCTGACCTCGGGCCAGCGCTCCCGGATCTCCACGGCCGCCCGGAGCCCCTCGTCCGTGTGGGTCGGGGGCATCCGGATGTCGGCGACGACGATGTCCGGCCGCTGCTCCTCGACCTCCTTGAGCAGCGTCACCGCGTCGCCGAGGGCCGCCAGGACCTCGTGGCCCTCCTCGACGAGCAGCCTGACCAGGCCCTCTCTCAGCAGGGTCGAGTCCTCGGCCAGGATTACGCGCATGGAAGCTCCGCGGTGATGGTGGTCGGTCCCCGAGGGGCTGTGGACGTGCAGGACGCCGTCGAGGGCGGCCACGCGGCTGCGCAGTCCCGTCAGCCCGCTGCCGGTCTCGCTCGCGCCGCCCGTGCCGTCGTCCTCGACCCGTACGGTGAGCCGCGCCCCTTCCAGCGCCACCGCCACGGAGATCGCCGAGGCCGAGGAGTGCTTGGCCGCGTTCGTCACCGACTCCGACACCACGAAGTAGGCGGCGGTCTCCACCGTCCGGGGCAGCGGGGCGCCGACCTCGAAACGGGTCCGCAGCGGAATGCCGCTCCGCTCCGCCACCCCGCCGATCGCCTCCTCCAGGCCGAGGCTGTCGAGCGCCGACGGGTACACCCGCCAGGCCACCTCGCGCAGTTCGGTCAGCACGCCCTGGGACTCCTCGTGCGCCTGGCGCAGCAGCGCGTCGGCCCGCTCCGGGTCGCGGCTCCGGCGCGCCCGGCCGATCAGCATGGCGAGGGCCACCAGGCGCTGCTGGACCCCGTCGTGCAGATCGCGCTCGATGCGCCGCCGTTCGGCGTCCACGGCCTCGACGACCGCGGCCCGGCTGGTGGCGAGTTCGTCGATGCGGAGCCGGAGCAGCTCCCGCTCGGAGGGGCCGAAGCACTCGCGGGCGGTACGGGCGTCCAGCGCGGCCAGCGAGTACAGCCCCTGGACGTCGAGGAAGAGGAGCACGCAGCCGAGCAGGACCTGGGTGAGCAGCTCGTCCCAGCCGAGGGTGCCCCGGACCACCCCGTTGACCAGGAGCCCGGCCAGGACGGCCCCGAAGACGAGGAGGCCGACGACCACTCCGCAGAGCAGGCCCGTGTAGATGCGGATCGCGAGGTAGCGCAGGATCTTCTGGTCGGAGGCCTCGTAGTGCTCGGGGAAGAGGTCGCCGAAGAAGGCGGAGCGCCGGACCCGTTCGAGGGCGACCAGGCGCCGGGCGCCGGTCATCAGGACCTGCAGGGCGCCGGGGCGGGCGCGCGGCCAGAGCAGGAACGGGCCGAGGGCCGTGCCGACGACGAGGAAGTAGAGGGCGCCGACCAGAGCGGTCGCGCAGCCGAGGAGAGACCCGGTCCGCGTCGCGTCCAGGACGGGGCGGTCGTACGGGTGGCGGTCCGGTCCTCACCGGCGCCGTCCCCGCCGGGCTCGGCCGGCGGTCGGTCGGACGCGGTGCCTGTTAAGTCCCCTTGCACGGGGCCCGAGACTAGTGCGCCCGCACGGCCCGGGCAAGATCGCCCGGGCCGTGCGGGGAGCGGTGCCGTACCGGTGGGGCGGGAGGCGAGGGTCACGAGGCGCGCCGGTGCTGGGCGCGGCCGCGGCCGCGCAGCCGGACGGCCACGTAGGCCACGACGGCGACGACGACGAGGACCAGGACGGCCTTCGACAGGAAGCCGACGTAGGTCTCCACGACGTCCCACTGGTCGCCCAGCCAGTAGCCGGCCATCACCAGGATGCCGTTCCAGATGAGGCTGCCGAGCGTGGTGAGCATGATGAACGTCGGCATCGGCATCCGCTCGACGCCGGCGGGCACCGAGATCAGGCTGCGGAAGATCGGCACCATCCGGCCGAAGAAGACCGCCTTGGTGCCGTGCTTGACGAACCACTGCTCGGTGCGGACCAGGTCCGAGGCCTTCACCAGGGCAGCTTCCCCAGATCGCGTGCATCCGCTCCCGGCCGAAGAGCACCCCGATCCAGTAGAGCGCCACCGCGCCGACCACGGAGCCGAGCGTCGTCCAGAACAGCGCCGAGGCCAGGCTCAGCACGCCCTGGCCGGCGGCGAAGCCGGTCAGCGGCAGGATGACCTCGCTGGGCAGCGGCGGGAAGAGGTTCTCCAGGGCGATGGCGAGACCGGCCCCGGGCCGCCCATCGTGGCGACGAGGTCGGCGGCCCAGCCGGCGACACCGTCCGCGGGCTGCTGGGCGAGCGCCATGGTCGTGAGGTTCATGAGGGGACTCCCAAGCCGGCAGGGACGGGGCGGGCGCCCCGTTCTTCTTCCACCAACCTAGAAACCGCTGCTCAGCACCGGTATGAGGGTTGCCGTCCACCCCGGTGGTGTTCTCCGCACTTCCCGCCCTGCGGAAAACCGCAGGGTCCCGGGTGCGGATCCCGCCGGGAGCCGTGCCGGAAGCCCTGCCGGGAGCCGTGCTGGGAATCCCGCCTTGGGCCCTGCCGAGAGCCGTGCCGGGAATCCCGCCTTGGGCCCTGCCGGGAGCCGTGCCGGGAATCCCGCCTTGGGCCCGGCCGGAAGTCCTGCCGGGAGTTCCGCCCGAAAGCCCGCCGGGGGCCGGTCGGAGACCGTGTCCGCGGCCGCTCTGTCCCCTTCCTGCCAGGACCCCGGGAATAGCTGTTCCTCTCCGCGGGGCCGGGTCTACGTTGAATCCCGTCCGGGTCTCCGCCCGGACGTTTTCCCATCCGTCGACAACAGGAGGTCTGTCATGGAGAAGGAGATCGAGACCGGTCAGGTCTATGAGGTTCCCGAGCTCTCCGAGCTGGGCGACTACGACGAGCTCACCCGGGAGTCGGCTTCCCGCTGGCCGACTTCTTCATTCACTTCGACTGATCCCCGAACGGGTTTCCTTTCCGACTGAATGAATGAATCGGGTCGATGCCGTGCGGCGGCGGAACGCGGATTCTCCCCGCGTTCCGCCCTGCCGGCGCCCCGCCGGAATCGCGGAGGAAAAATGCTGGAGAACCCGGCCCTTCCGGGCCCTGGTTCGTCGCCCTGCCGACTGCGCGTCCGCGCTCCCGGTGGTGCGGCGGCTGCGCGACCGCATCGGATTCACCCTCACCCACGCCTCCGGCCGGCCTGGGTCGTCGGCAGCGCCCCCGACGGCACGACCGGCGCCGCCACGGCTGTCGCCGCCCGGCACGGCGGCACCGCGCTCCTCGTGACCGGCACCCACGCCCTGACCGCCGGCGAACTGGCCGACTGGGCCCGGCGCGTGCGCGGCACGGCCGACCTCGACGCCCTCGCCGCCTCCCTCACCGGCAGCGCCCACCTCGTGGCGAGCGTCGACGGGGAGGTCCGCGTCCAGGGCACCGCCACGGGCGTCCGCAGGGTCTTCACCACCACCCTCGCCGGCACGGCCCTCGCCGCCGACCGGGCCGACCTGCTCGCCGCCCTCACCGACGCGCCGCTCGACCCCGTACGGCTCACCGCACGGCTCCTCGCCATGACGCCGTCCTCGCTCACCGAGCCGGTCTGGTCCGGGGTGGACCTGGTGCCGCCGGACGCCTGTCTGCTGATCGCGGACGACGGCACGGCCCGCACCCGCACGTGGTGGCGGCCGCCGGCCCAGGAACTGGACCGCGCGCGGGGCGGCCCCCTGCTCGCCCGAGCCCTCGCCGACGCGGTCGCCGTACGGGTGCGCGAGAACGCCGTCGTCGGCTCCGACCTCTCGGGCGGCCTCGACTCCACCCCCTCAGCTTCCTCGCCGCCGACGCCACCCGCCGCGCGGCGGCCTCCCTCGTCACCGTCCGCATCGGAGTGGCGGACCCCACCCACGACGACCACGTCTGGGCCGCCAGGGCACAGGACCTGCTGGACGGCGAGCACATCACCACACCGTCTTCGGACCGGGCGAACTCCCCGACATGTTCGAGGACGTGGCCCGGCCGGTCACGAACCTCGACGAACCCACCCGCTGGATCAGGCCGGTGGCACGGCTCCGCGAGACCGCCCGCCGCCTCGCCGGAGCCGGCGCCGGCGTCCACCTCACCGGCCACGGCGGCGACGAGGTCCTCGCCGTCAAGCCCAGCTACCTGCACGACCTGACGCGCCGCCGCCCCGCCCTCGCCCGCGAACACCTCGCCGGCATGCGGGCCCTGCGCCGCTGGTCGACGACCGCGACCCTCCGGGCGCTCGCCGACCGGCGCCCGTACGGGCCCTGGCTCGCGGCCGAGGCCGACGCGCTCACCGACCCCTTCCCGCCCGCCAACCGGCCGCTGTTCGGCTGGGAGTACCCGCTGCGGCTGCCGCCGTGGGTCACCGGCGACGCCGCCGCCGGCCTCGCCGACGAGCTGCGCCGCCGCGCCGGGACCGCCCGGCCGTACGCCCCCACCCGCGCCGCCCACACCACCGTCGACCTGGCGCGTCAGCTCGGCGCGGCCGTCCGGCTCGCCGAGACGGTGACCGCCGGGGCCGGCGCGGTCCTCCAGGCGCCCTACCTGGACGACCGGGTCATGGAGGCCTGCCTCGCGGTACGACCCGAGGAGCGCAGCTCCCCGTGGACGTACAAGCCGCTCATGGTCGAGGCGATGCGCGGCACCATGCCCGAGGGCTCCCTCGACCGGGCCACCAAGGGCGAGTTCTCCGACGACTTCTTCCGCGGCCAGCGGCGCCGCCGGGGCCAGATCGCCGAACTCTTCGACCGGCCGCTGCTCGCCGGACTCGGCCTGATCGACCCGGCGACCCTCCGCCACATGGCGCTCGCCGCCTATCCGCCCGGGCTCCCCTGGGGCGCCCTCGACGCCACCATGGCCGTCGAGAACTGGCTGCGCGCCCGCGCGGACTGGAACCTGCCCCGGCCGAGACGCCCGTACGCCTCACCGCGGCCGCGCCCACCGCCGGAACCCCGGACCCGACCCGGGCGCCGGCCGCCCGCCCACGCCGCGGCCCGGCCGGCCGCCCCGACCGACAGGAGGACCCCCGTGTCGCTCAGCCTCGCTGACGGAGTGTCGATCGCCCGGACCGACGACGGCGCCGTCCTCCTCGACGAACGGACCGGCCGCTACTGGCGGCTCAACGGCTCCGGCGCGCGCCTCCTCCAGGCGCTGCTCGACGGCCGGGACACCCGGCAGGCCGCCCTCGACGCGGCCGCCGGCGCCACCGTCCCCGCCGACCGGGCCGCCCGGGACGCCGCCGGGCTCGTGGACAAGCTGCGCGGCGCCGGACTGGTGACGGCATGAGCTCGCCCGTCGCGATCGTCGACCGCCCGCGGCTCGCCGCGCACCGGCGCCCCCTGCCGTGGCTCGCCGTCGCCGCCGCCCGGCTGCTGATGCGCCGCCCGCCCGCCCGCATCCGCGCCGTCCTCGAGGTCCTGCGCAGGGGCGCCCGCCCCGCCACCGCCGAGGAGGCCGCGCGCGGCCGCGCCGAGGTCGTGGCCGTCAGCGTCAACTGCGCGGGGGAGGGCTGCGTCCAGCGCTCCCTGGCCACCGCCCTGCTCTGCCGCCTCCGCGGCCAGTGGCCGACCTGGTGCTCCGGCGTCCGCGTCGTGCCCTTCCTCGCCCACGCCTGGGTCGAGGTCGACGGCGAGCCCGTCGACGAGCCGTATCCGCGCGGCTACCACACCACCCTGATCCGCGTGCCTCCCCTGGAGAGGTCATGAGAACGACGGAACTCGCCGGCTCCGGCCCGGGGCTGCGCGTCGACGACCCGGCCACCGCGCCCCCGGGAGCCCTGCGCGCCCTGCTCTGGGAGCACGGGGTGCTCCACCTGCCCCGGTTCCCGCGCGACCCGGAGGCCCTCACCGCGCTCGCCCGCTCGTTCGGCGAACCCCAGACGGTCTTCCCCGCCGGACACCGGGTGCCGGGGCAACCCCACGTACGCCTCCAGTCCAACGTGCGCGGACTCGGCGCCAACGCGGGCGGGCAGTACTGGCACGCCGACGGCTCCTTCGTCCCCGACACCCCGCTGGTCACCGTCCTGACCTGCGACGAGGCGCCGATGCCGGGGCGAGACGCTGTTCGCCGACCTCCGCGCCGGATACGACGCCCTCCCCGGCGCCCTGCGCGCCGAGGTCGACGGCCTGGACGGCGGCTTCCCCTGCCGGCGGATCGCCGAGCAGGACATGCGGCGCGCGACCGCCATGCGGACCGTCGTCCTGTCCGAGGCCGAGCGGAACCGCAAGCTCGCCGAACTCACCGACTTCGTCCGCCCGCTCGTCGCCGCCCACCACACCACCGGCCGCCGCGCCTCGTCCTCAACGAGTACTGGCTCCGGGACGTCCCGGGCCGGACGCCCGAGGAGGGCCGGCGCCTGCTCGACCTCCTGTACGGCGAGGTGACGCGGCCCGACCGGGTGTACCGGCACCGCTGGAGCGTCGGTGACGTCCTGCTCTGGGACAACGCCTCCGTCCTGCACAAGGCGCTCCCGGCGGCGCCGGGCCGGCGGAAGATCACCCGCCGGATCACCGCCGCCGTACGCCCCGGCGTGCCCCGGGAGGCGCCCGGTCGCACGGCCGGCCGGCCGGGACCCCACCGGGCGCGGCCGGCACCGGAGCCCGCCCCGGCCGCGCCCGCCCCCTGAACGGCGGCGACGGCCGCCCCCGACCGCCGGGGTCCTCGCCGCGGCGCCCCCACCGCCCCCACGGCGGCGAAGACCCCGGACGTCCCCCTCCCCAGCGGCCCGGCGGGCCCACGACTCCCCGGAGAACCCCTGTGTCCCACGTCGCCGTCACCGCCTTCGACACCCTCCTGGACGGGGCCGACCCGGCGTCCGGGCCGTTCGGCGCCGCCGTCAACGCCGAGCTCGACCGGCGGGAGGACTTCCCGGCGGAGGCCTGCGCCGCGCTCGACTCCCTGGGCCTGCCCGCCCACTACGTCGACGCGCGGTACGGCGGCCGGCTGCGCGACATGCCCGAACTGGTCGGTCTCCAGCGGGCCGTGGCCCGCCGCGACCTCACCGTCGCCGTCGCCCACGGCAAGACCTTCCTGGGCGCCGCCCCCGTCTGGCTCGCGGGCCGCCCCGACCAGGCCGCCCGGCTCGCCGGTGCCGTCCGCGGCGGCGCCGTCGTCTCCTGGGCGCTCACCGAGCGCGACCACGGCGGGGACCTCCTCGCGGGCGGGCTCACCGCCCGGCCCGTCTCCGGCGGCTGGCGCCTCGACGGCGAGAAGTGGCTGATCAACAACGCCGGAAGGAGCCGGTACGTCTGCCTCCTCGCCCGTACGCGGGAGGGCGGCGGGCCCCGCGGCTTCAGCGTGTTCCTCGTCGACAAGGACCGCCTGGCGCCCGGCGCGTACCGGGTCCTGCCCAAGGTCCGCACCCACGGCATCCGGGGCGCCGACATCAGCGGCATCGCCTTCGACGGGGCGGTGGTCGGCGACGACTCCCTCGTCGGCGCGGAGGGCACCGGTCTCGACACCGTCCTGCGGACGCTCCAGCTCACCCGCGTCCTGTGCACGGCGCTCTCCCTCGGCGCGCTCGACCACGCGCTCGACATCGCCGTCCCCTACGCCCGGGGCCGCAACCTGTACGGCCGCGACCTCGCGACCCTGCCCCGGGTGCGCCGCGTCCTGGGCGAGGCGGCGGCCGCGCTCGACGTGGCCGGGACCGTGGTGGACGTCGCCGCCCGCGCCATCCACACCCTCACCCCGGAGCTCGCCCTCGTCTCCGCCGTCACCAAGGCCCTCGTGCCGAACCTGGTCCAGGACGCCCTGGACCGGATCACCGAACTCCTGGGCGTGCGCGGCTTCCTGAGCGAGGGGTTCCTGGACGGCTCGTTCGCCAAGCTGGAGCGGGACCACCGGATCGTCGCGGTCTTCGACGGCAGCACCGCCGTCACCCGCAACCTGGCCGTCGACCACTTCCCTCCCTGGCCCGCGCCTGGCGGACGGGCCGCGCGGACAGGGCGGCGCTGCCCGCCACCCTCGCCGGACCGCTGCCCCCTTCGCCCCGGAGCGACTGCGCCTCCTCTCCGGCGGCGACACCCTCGTCGCACTCCTCCCGGAGGCCGCGGAGGCGGTCCGCCGGGCGGCCCGCCAGGGGCTGCTCTCCCGGGAGACGGCCGGGATGGCCGCGCGGCTGGAAGCGGTGACCCGGGCGGCGCACCGGAGCATGGAGTCCCTCGACCGCACCCCCAGGGAGGTCCCCCAGCGGGCCTTCGACCTGGCCGCGCGCTACGAACTCTGCTTCGCCGGAGCGGCGGTGCTGCACCGCTGGACGCAGGGGCCGCGCACCCCGACGCGGACCTCCGCCTCCGCGCGGGACTCGCCCTGGTCCTCGACCGGCTCGGCCTCCCCGGCGGCGCGCACCGCTCGGAGGCCCACGACCGACTGGCCGACGGCCTCCTGGGCCCGGCCCGGCACGCGCCGGTCCTTCCGGCACCGCGCTTCCGGGAGGGCGTCCGATGAGCGCGGCCCCGCTCCCGGAGACCCCGCTCCCGGCGACCGCGTCCGGCGCCCCGGCACGGCCGGCCCCCGCCGCCTCCGGCACCCCCGTGCGCCCCTGCCCGTCCGGCTCCACGACCTCGAACGGCTCCTCGGCGACCCCGACGACCCCGCGAACCCCGTCGGCCGGCACGCGGTCCTCGACGCCGACGAGCGCGGCGAGATGCTTGCCGCCGGCGAGGACGCCCTCCACGCGTACGGCCTGCACGCCGAGTTCGTGCCCGCCGGGCTGGGCGGGCGGCTCACCCGGCTCGACCACCTCGTCGACGTCATGCGGGCCGTCTACCGCCGCGACCCCTGCCTCGGACTCGGCCACGGCGCCGCCTCCTTCATCGCCGCCGTCAACGTCTGGACCGCCGGCGACCCCGACCAGCGCTCCGGAGCGGCGGAGCTGCTGCGCGGCGGGGGCCGGATCGCCGTCGGCTACCACGAGCTCGCCCACGGCAACGACATGGCCCGCACCGGGTTCACCGCCCTGCCCCGGGGCGGCCGGCTCGTCCTCGACGGGCGCAAGGAGGTCATCACCAACGCCCGGCGCGCCGACGCCCTCGTCCTCCTCGCCCGCACCTCCACCGCCCCCGGCAGCCGCAGCCACTCCCAGCTCCTCGTGCCCGTGGCGGACGTCCCCGCCGGCCGCCTGACCCACCTGCCCCGGTACCGCACCACCGGCATGCGCGGGGTCCAGCTCGGCGGCCTGCGGTTCGACTCCTGCCCGCTGCCGGCCACGAGCGTCCTCGGCGGCACGCCGGGCCGGGGCCTGGAGACCGCGCTCCGGTCCTTCCAGATCACCCGCACCACCCTGGTGTCCATGTCCGTCGGCATCGTCGACACCGCCCTGGAGACGGTGCTGCGCCACGTACGCGACCGCCGGCTCTACGGCAGGACGGCGGCCGACCTCCCGCACGTGCGGTCCGTCCTCACGGGCGTGTACGTCGACCTCCTCACCGCCGACTGCCTCGCGACCGTCGCCACCCGCGCCCTGCACCTGCTGCCGGGCGAGACCGCGATCCACGCGCAGGCCGTGAAGTACGTGGTCGCGGGGATCCTCATGGACGCCGTGAACCGGCTCTCGGGTGTCCTCGGCGCCCACTTCTACCTGCGGGAGGGCCCCGCCGCCCTGTTCCAGAAGCTGCTGCGGGACATCCAGCCCGTCGGCTTCGGGCACGCCGCCCGCGCCGCCTGCCAGACCTCCCTGCTGCCCCAGTTGCCGCTGCTCGCCCGCCGGGCCTGGCGCGAGCGCCGGACACCGCCCGCGGCCCTGTTCGCGGCGGGGGAGAGCTGCCGCCGCTGGACTTCGGGGCGCTCGCGCTCAGTGCCGGCGGGCGCGAGAGCCTCAGCACCTCGATCGGATCCGGACCGGACGGCCCGCCGGACGGGACGGGGCCGGCGTACGCCCTGCTGCGCGCCCACGCGCGGCGCTTCGCACGCGAACCGGACCGCCTCGCCGAGGCCTGCGCCGCGCTCGACCCCGGTGAGCTGTCGGTGGCGGCGAGCCCGTACGCGTACGACCTGACGGACCGGTACGCCACGCTCCTGACGGCCGCCGCGTGCGTCGGGACCTGGTCGTGGGCCCGCCGCGCCGGCGTCCCCGAGCTCGCGGAGCCGGACTGGGCGGCGGCGGCGCTCCACCGCCTGGGCACGCCCCGGGGCGCCGCGCCCCGCGCCCTCCCGCGCCCGCTGGAGGACGCCCTGTGGGAGCGGCTCGTCGAGCGCCACCGGACCGGCGGCGGGTACACCCTCCTGCCGCGCACCCCCACCACCCCGCCGACCCAGGAGGACGAACGCAGTGAACCGCACCCGGAACGACGCAGCGGGCCGCACCGCACCGGAGACGACCCGGGCCTGGCTGGCCGCCCGGGTGGCCGGACACCTCCGCATGGCCCCGGCGGACCTGTCCCCGGACACCCCGCTCAGCGAGTACGGCCTGGACTCGGTCTACGCCCTCTCCGTGGCGGCGGACCTGGAGGACCTCCTGGGCATCGCGATCGACCCCACGGTCCTCTGGGACAACCCCACCCTGAACGCCCTGTGCGCGGCGGTGGAACGGTCCGCCGCCGAGGCGTCCGGCGCCCGGGAGGGCGTCCGGTGACCGGTGCGATGACCTCCACGGCACCGGCCGCGACCGCGCCGGTCCGCGCCGGACGGGGACCGCGCCCCTCACCGCCGCGCAGCTCGGGATCTGGGAGGGCCTGCGGCACGCGCACGCGGCCCCGTCGCACGAGTGCGGCGCCGCCCTCACGCTCACCGGCGCGCTCGACCGGCCCGCCCTGCACCGGGCCGTCGCCCGCGCGCTCGACGAGACGGAGACGCTCCGGACCCGCTTCCGCGCCACGCCGGACGGACCGCGCCGCGTCCCGGGCCCGGCGCCCGTTCCCGCCCTCGCGGTCACCGACCTCCGAGGCGAGCCGGACCCCGGCGCGGCGGCCGACGCGCGGATGCGGACCGCCCTGGCCACGGCCACCGACCTCGCCCGCCGGGCCCCTGCGGGCACGAGCTGTTCCTGCTCGGCGCGGAGCGCGCGGTGCTATTCCTCCGCTACCACCACATCGCCCTGGACGGCTTCGGCCAGTACCTGTACCTGCGGCGGCTCGCCGAGCTGTACGAGGCCTTCGAGAGCGGCCGCACCCCGCCGCCCGCCGCCGCCGTGCCCCTCGACCGGCTCGCCGCCGAGGAGGCGGCCCACCGGCGTTCGCCGCAGTACACGCGGGACGCCGCCTACTGGCGGGCCGAGTACGCCCGGCCGCTGCCGCGGCCCCGTCCCGGAGAGCGCCCGGACGTGCCGCCCGGGCCCGCCGTGTCCCTCAGCGCGGTCCTCGACGCCCCCGACTGGCCGCCGTCCTCGGCGGGGCCCCGTCCCCCTCGGCCACGAGACGGCCACCCTGGTCGCCGCCACCGCGCTGTGGCGGTACGACCGGCACGGCCGTACCGACCTCGTCGTCAACCTGCCCGTGACGGCGCGCCGTTCGCGCGCCGAGCTCGACACGCCCGCCCAGCTCGCCAACGAACTGCCCCTGCGGCTCACCGTCGACCCCGCCGCCGGCTTCACCGCACTCGTACGGCACACCGCGACGAAGGTCCGCGAGGCCCTGCGCCACCAGCGCCACCGGGGCGCCCTGCCGCCCCGTGCCCCCGGAGCGCCGACCGCCCCGCAGGTCAACGTCATGACCTTCGGCACCCTTCCGGACTTCGGCTCCTGCCGGGCGGTCTGCCGCCCGTGGCCGACGGGGCTCGTCGCCGACATCGACCTCAACGCCTACCGGGAGGCGCCCCCGGCCGGTGCCGGCGGGGCCGTCCCCGGCCGCCGCCCGGCGCACGGGCTCCGCCTCGAATTCCGCGCGAACTCCCACCGGTACGGCCCCGACGACGTCGCCCGCCACCGGCTGAGGTTCCTCGAACTCCTCGGCTCCGCCGCCGGCCGGCCCGACCGCCCCCTGGCCGGGCTCCTGTGATCGCGACCCTGCTGCCGCCCCCGGTGTCCGTGGCCGAGGCCTTCGAGGACCCGCCCGGACTGGCCCTCCTCGGCCCGGAGCGCGAGGCCGTCCGCACCGCCGCGCCCAAGCGGCTGGCCGAGTTCACCACCGCCCGCTGGTGCGCCCGGCGCGCGCTCGCCGGCCTCGGCGTGCCGCCCGTCCCCGTCCCCGGGGGCCGCGGGGCGTCCCCGTGTGGCCGCCCGGCGTCGTCGGCAGCGTGACCCACCACGACGGCTACCGCGCCGCCGCCGTCGCCCGGCGGACCGACGCCCGCTCCCTCGGCATCGACGCCGAACCCCATCTGCCGCTGCCGGAAGGCGTGCTGGAACTCGTCGCCCTGCCGGCGGAGCTGCGGAGGACCGCCGAGCTGTCCGCCCGCCACCCCCTCGTCCGGTGGGACCGGCTGCTGTTCAGCACGAAGGAGGCGGTCTACAAGGCCTGGTTCCCGCTCACCCACCGGTGGCTCGGGCACGAGGAGGCCGACATCGCCGTGGACCCCGCCGGAGGCTTCACCGCGCGTCTCCTCGCCTCCCACCCCGGGGTGCCCCCGAGGGGTTCACGGGGCGCTGGACGGTGGACCGGGGTTCGTCCTCACCTCCGTCCTGGTGCCGCCGGACGCGCCGCCGCCGGACGGAGGGCCGGGGCGGGCGGTTGCGCAAGTGGGGAAACCCGTATGAGATCTTCACGCACGCGATGTGTTCGCTGACCTGTCCCGTCGCCGCCGGCCCGCCGATACTTGCCGGAGACATCCGTCTCGACCGGGAAGGCCCCATTGAGCGACACGGATGAGCATCAGGTGGTGCACCTCTGGTCGTTGGACGAGGACGTGGTCCTCGTCGAGGGGACGACGGATCCGAGACCGTCCTCAGCGGCCGGTGGGGTGCCCAGCGGCTCAAGACCGACGGCCTCGCACACGAGGCCCTGCGCCGTATGCAGTTGGGTCCGGTGCGACTGGCCAACGTGGACCGGACGCCCGGCTCCGGCGTCCCCGGCTGCCTGGTCCTGCTTCCCGTCCTGCGGGAGGTCGCGCACCTGGTCGTGCGCACCATCGCCATGGACGACCTGCTGGGCCCGCTGCTCTCGGTGTACCCGCTCAGCCGGGACGCCGCGTTCCGCTCGGCACGCTGCCGACGGACCGCCGGTTCCGGCTGGTCGTCGGCACCTCCCTGGTGCTGCGTTCCGACGGGCTGGTGATGGAGCTGCGGGACAGCCCGTACCAGGTGGTGGTGCACCGCCCGGAGGCGGTGTGGATCGTGGGGATGCTCACCCGGCCGTGCCGGCCCGGGGACGCGGTGGCCGCGCTGCCGCTGCCCCGGGCGTCACCCGGGGGTCATCGGCTACCTGCTGGCCGCGGGCATGGCCGTCGCGGTGGACCCCGCGCACCCGGGGACGACCGGCCCGGTCCGGGGACGGGCCCTAGATCAGCCAGCCCGCCTCCCGCGCCGTGCGGATCGCGTCCACGCGGTTGCGCGCGTTGAGCTTGGAGACGATGGTCGTCAGGTAGTTCCGCACGGTCCCCAGGGAGAGCCGCAGCACCTTGGCGATCTCGGCGGGGTCGCGCCCCTCGGCGGCCAGTTGGAGGACCTCCGCCTCCCGTTCGGTGAGCGGGGTCTCCTCGCTGTTCCAGGTGTCGAGGGCCAGTTGCGGGTCGATCACCCGCTGGCCCGCGGCCACCCGCCGTATCGCGCTGGCCAGTTCGCCCGGGGGCGCGTCCTTCAGGAGGTAGCCCGACACCTGCGCCATCAGGGCGCGGCGCAGCGTGCCCGGGCGGCCGAGGTTGGTGAGGATCAGGATGCGGCACTCCGGCATCCGTTCCCGCAGCCGCGCGGCCGCGCTGAGGCCGTCGAGGCCGGGCAGGTCGACGTCGATCACGGCGACGTCGGGGCGGTGTTCGAGCGCGGCCTGGACGATCTCGTCGCCGCGCGCGACCTCGCACACGACGCTGAGGTCCTCCTGGAGGCCCAGCAGCGCCACGAGCGCGCCGCGCACCATGTGCATGTCCTCGGCCAGCAGAATGCGGATGTCCATGGCGGTAACTCCTCTGGGGCCTCGGAGGCCGGTGACGGCGGCGCGGAAGGTCTTCGCCGAGGGGCGTGGGAAGGAAGTGTCAGGCGGCCGGGCCGGTCCACGGCAGAGTGGACGCCTCCTCGGCCCGGGGACGGCGGCCCGGGCCCCGCCCGCCTGCCGGGGGCCGGGATGAAGGCGACGGGAGCCTCCGCCGTGAGCCGGAAGGTCCCGTCGCCCCCGTGGGCGACGGTGAGCCGGCCGGAGACGGAGCGCAGCCGCATCGCCAGGTTCTGGAGGCCCGCACCGCTGTCCTGCGAGGCGTCGCGGTAGACCGGGGCCGCGCCGTCGTTGGTGACGACCAGCCGCACCCGCTCCGCGTCCTGCACCGCCTCGATCGAGCAGGTGGTGGCGCGGGAGTGGCGCAGCATGTTGGTGATCGCCTCGCGGAGCACGGCGGCCAGGACCGTGTTGACCTCCGGGCCCAGTTCGTCGAGGTGGACCTCCGTGGTCACCTTGACGTCGGTCGCCTCGAGGAGGCCGGTGACGGAGAAGAGCTCGCTCCGCAGCGACATGTCGCGCAGGCCCCGGGAGACGCGCCGCACGTCGGCGAGGGACTGCCGGGAGAGGGCCAGGACCTCCTCGATCTCCACCTTGGCGCGCTGCGGGTGGGTGAGGACGAGCCGGTGGATCAGCTCGCTCTTGAGCGTGATGGCGGAGAGGCTGTAGCCCAGGAGGTCGTGGAGGTTGCGCGAGATCCGCAGCCGCTCCTTCGTCACGGCCATGCGCGCCAGCTCGTTCTTCGTCTCGTGCAACTGGCGCACCAGGGAGGCGAGCCGGGAGGCCGTAGACCACGAGGCCGGTCAGCAGGGTCGACTGGAAGAGGTAGAGGCTGTCGATCAGCGGCCGTCCGTCGATCGCGGGCGGTGCCAGCATGCTGAGGCCGACGGCCCCGTACAGCGGCCAGGCGAGCCGCGGGGGCAGGAGCAGCAGGAGGGAGCCGGCGAGGAAGCCGGCCATGGCGCCCACTGGGACTCGAAGGCCATGACCGGGAGGTAGGTCAGCAGGGCCTGGGCGCCCAGCGTCACCCGCTTGCGGAGCGGCGCCACCTGGTCGGCCCCGGGGCGGGAGTGCCGCAGTTGGAGCACGAAGATGGCGACCAGGCACAGCAGGCAGATCGCCATGGGCAACGGGTCGAGATCGGTGCCGGCGATGTTGAGGGCCGTGATGCCGAGGTAGCTGAGCAGTGCCGAGGTGAGGACGGCCGTCGCGAATCTCGGGGCGATCGGGACGTGCTGGGCCGCCGTTCCTCCGGTCTCTCCTCGCGGTCCCCGCGGTCGGGACCTTCGTCACGGCTGGGCTCATCGGGAACGGGCATCATCCTTGTGGCCTCTTCTGTTCGCGCCCCTGTGCACACTCGTGTTCGATCATAAGCTTCTTAGGTGAATTATGAGTGGAGCAAGGAGAGTTGAGTGATGTCTCACGTGGTACCGGCGAGTACGGCATGATGCCTCCATGTGTGCCGAGTTGTCCCGCCGGCTGGTGCCGGACACCCTCTGGGAGCTGACGGCTCCCCTGCCGCCCCGCTTCCCGCGCGTCCCCAGGGCGGCGGCACGGCGCCGCTGGCCGAACGCGCGGTCTTCACCGCGGTGGTGTACGTCCTGGCCTCCGGCTGCTCCTGGCGGCTCCTGCCGGACGCCTTCGCCGTGTCGCCCGCCACCGCCCACCGCCGTTTCACCGCCTGGTCGAGCGCCGGGCTCTGGGCCGCGCTCGACCGGGCGGCTGCGGCGGAACGGTTCCCGGGTCCGAGGCCGACTGGGTGGCGGCGATCGTCGGGGCGGCCCGGCTCCGGTGCCGCGCGGCCGAGTGAGCGCACCGGAGCCGGCCGGGGCGCCCGGGGGCCGGCGGACGCCGCCGGAAGGATCCGGCCGGCGCACCGGCCGGATCCTCCGCGGACACCGCGTCCGAGCCACGTGAGACGGCCCTTACACGAAGAGCGGCACCGGGTTGAGTTCCTCCCCGGACGGGGGGATTCCCGGCGCCCGAGCGCCACCGGTACGTCGAAGAGCCGCCCCGGCGCGAACCGGGCCCAGAATTGCCTCATCCCGGGAATGATGACCTTCACCACCGGAATACCGAGGTCCGCTCTCGTCTGGTCGAGGACCAGGAGTTCCATGCCGCGTTCCTGGTCAATTCCGTGATGGCGTGCACGTCGTCGAGCAGGTCGCCGGACGGGACGTACGCCCAGTCCCCGGGCCGCCGCGGCCGCACCGCCGGGTCGGGCGTCAGATAGGGACGGCCCGCCGCCGTCGCGGTGCGCCACCAGTCGAGCGCCTCGGGATCGTCGACGAGATATCCCGAGTTCTCCCGCGTGACCCGCCCCACCGCCGGCAGGAGTTGTCCCATTTCGGTGAGGGCGCGCCGCAGAGCCAACCGCGGGTCGAAGTGGGCGCCGAATCCGAAGATCACGTCTTCGGCGGGCTTGTCCGTACGGCGGGACAGCGCGGCCATGACCGGAATTCCGAAATCCGAGGTGAGGTCGAGCACCCACACCGACCGTTCGACCGACCGGTAGCCCGCCAGCAATTCCGGTATGTATTCCCCGTCGAAGGCGGAGAGGTCCACACCGGGCTGGCGCGTGCGGTTGTACCACCACAGGGCCACCGCGTCCCGCTCCACCAGCTCCAGGAAGCCCTGGACCAGCGCGTCCTCACGCGTACTGCCCGCCGCGTTGCCGTTCGAGTCCGCCCACAGGCCGTCGGGGCCCGCCTCGGGACCGAAGTACAGCATCGACGTCGGCAGCAGCCGCCGCGTCCGCCCCGTGAGCGACCAGACCGGGGTCCAGTCGGTGGGGCGCGCCGGGTCGAACGGCTCGGGCACGAACTGGAAGCGCGATCCGCGCGCGTTCCACCGGGCACGGTCCCGGAACTGCCCTCGCCGTACAACTGGCAGTCGTTGGGGTGGATCGCCACCGGCCCCAGACCCCGCAGCGAGTCGCGGACCACCGGCTCGTCGCCCTGCCGGGTGCCGCTGTGCCGTTCCACCGCCTCGCACAGGGCGCTCGCCCTGGCCTCGGTCTCGGTCAGCCCCTTCCCGCCGCTCAGACTGCGCAGCCCGGCCCGCAGCCCCGCGAGCGAACGCCCCGGCATCGCCAGGTTGCGCCCCGAGAGGAAGGTCTGCGGGAAGGCGGGGCTGCCGGGGGCGCGGCGGATCTCCTCGACGACCCCCGTCACCGGATCGACCAGGTGCCCGTACCGCTCCAGCATCTGCTCCGGCGTCAGCGCCCGGTGCCCGTTGCCGGTGCCGGACGCCTTCGGCCGCGACACCGGGGTGAACGGGGCGCGGACGCGCCGCGCCGTCAGCCCGGGTCCCCGCAGGACGGGCACTGCGGGATCCGGGCGACCGGATGGGTGGTCGTCGTCAGCCGCACGGTGTCGAGCACGCGCACGGACGACTGCTCCGGCGTCCGCAGCCCGCCCAGCCACTTGGCGGCCTCCAGGGACCCGAGGTGCAGCGCGAGCGCGCGGACCACGGGCAGCGTCGCCGGGGGCAGCGGCACCGGGTCGGGCCGCCCCAGCGAGTGCTGGAGCAGCTCCTCCGAGAGCCGGTGACCGCGCAGCCGGGAGGCGAGGCAGTGCCAGCAGGGCCCGTCGCCGGGCTGGAACACCGGCCCGATCCAGGGGTCCGACCAGTTGAGCCGCACCGGCAGCCAGGCCGTGCCCGCCCGCCGGTGCGCCGCGTCCACCCCGGCGAGCCCCGGGGCCAGGAAGTCGTCGCAGAGGACGACGGACAGCTCCGCCGGGGCGGACGCGCCCGTCACCGGATTGAGCCCGGCACCGCGCAGCGCCTGGACGAACTCGTCCGGTTCCGTGTTCGTCAGGGCCACGACCCGGACGCGCGCCTCGGCGAGCGCCTCCGGCACCCGCCCGCCGTCGAGCCCGAGCAGGTCCCAGAACGCCTCGGCGGCGGACACCCGTCCGCCGGCCGGTCCGCGCCCGTCGTGCGGGCCGGCCGGCAGCCCCGAGCGGCGGGGCGCACCCGGAGCAGCCCCGCCGATTCCAGCGCGCGCAGCGAGCCGAGACCTCGTCGGCGGAGAGGACCCGCGAGGCCTCCCGCAGCACGGCCGCCGTGCTCCTCGTGCCGTCGAGCAAAGGTGTCAGCACCTCGGCGTGCTCTCCGCGCAGCGCCGTCAGCCCCGCTGGGACACCAGATACACCGCCTGCCCGGGCACCGTCTCGGGACGCAGGTGGCTCTTGAAGCCCACCCGGTCCGCGTCGGCGGCGACCACCGGCAGTTCGTTCCCCGTGTGACGGTCATGCGCTGAGCCGTGCACCCGACGTCTCGACGGGAGCGGACTGGGCCGCCACGACGCAGATGGTGAACAGCGCCACGGACTGCGGCGCCACGGTGTCGATGTCCTCGATCACCAGACCGGAGGCACCGGCGCCGGAGACCGGGCCGAGGGAGGAATCGCCGGTGAGGGAACGGTTCGTGAGGATGTCGCTCATGGGTGGGAGATCTCCTTGGTCGAGTCGTTCGCTCGCGAGCGGGGCTGTGGTGGACCGTGCTCTGTGGCGAACCGTGCTGTGGCGAATCGTGCTGTGGCGGCATCGTGCTGTGGTGAACCGCGCTGTGTGAACCGCGCTGTGGGGTTCGCCAAGAGTTTGCAAAGGGCGGCACGGCGCCGGACAGTGCTGCGGTCACTGCCCCCATGTGAAGTCGTCACGCCCGGACGGCGACCCGGCCCCCGGAAGGACGGATTCAGGCGGTGCGGAACGCGCGCGTCACCACCCGCCCCGGTCCCCGCCCCCGGACCGCCCGCCCGGCGGCCCCGCTCCCGGCGCCCCGCGCGTCACGGACGGCGGTGAAGGGCAGCACGTCGAGCGGCTGCCCGCCGAGCAGCGCCGTGCCCAGCGGCGTCACCGTGTGCAGGACGCTGCTGCCCAGCCTGCGGGTGGTGATCAGACCGGTCTCGCGCAGCACGGCCGCGTGACGGCTCGCCACCCCGGCGAGACGCCGAGCCGGGCCGCCAGCTCCGAGTTCGTCGAGGGGTCGGTGAGCACCCGCAGCGCCGCCGCCCGGGTCTGCCCCACGAGCGCGCTGAGCGCCCGGTCCTCCCCGCCCTCGTCGCCCCCGCCCGCGGGCGCGGTCTCGTTCCAGCCCTCGGTCAGCTCCGGGGCGGCGGCGAAGACGAGCACGGTCTGGCCGCTCTCCCGCTCCCGCTCCAGGACCCGCCCCGCCTCGCCCGGCAGGAACACGGAGGGCTTGAGGACGAGCCCGCGCCCGTCCAGACGGACGTCCCGGTCGGGCCCTCCCGGCACCTCCAGGACCGGGCCCCGCCAGGAAGATCCGCGGGTGCAGCGTCGAGAGGAGCCCCTCCACGCCGCCCGCGGCCGCCTCCCGGGAGTGCGCGTGGCACACGGCCTCCAGCCGTTCGAGCATGCGCTCCGCGTACGGGAACACCCCCGCGCGCCACACGTCGAGGGCCAGCCGCTCGGCCTCCTTCCGCTGCGCCGGCACCTCCCGGCCCCCGCCTCCAACAGCCCCAGCAGCGGCCCCCGGCCCCGGGCGCGGGGCCGCGGGCAACGCGGCCCGGGTGCCGCTCCGTATCGAGGTCCGCACCGCGACCCGCCACCGCGCGTACGCGTCGTGCGCCGGCCGCACGAGCAGCCGGGTCGCGAAGACGCCCTCCAGGAGGGGCCCGAGACCGCTCCGCAACCGCACGCGCGCGAGGTCGGTCCCGGTGAAGTGAATCCGCTGCATCGATGCCGCCCCGTTCGGTGTCGTGTGGAAACACCCCGACAGTGCGCCGACGAGGCCCCGGGAACAGTGCCTGCGTACCGGTCCCGGTGTGCGTGCGTCACCCGTTCCCGCATGAGAATCTCAGGTCGCCGCCCGGACCGGACGACGGAACGGGACCGCCCGGGAGACGAGGGGCCCATCCGTGGCATGCTCGTCCCATGACGGGTAGCCGCGACGAGCCGGACGTGCCTGAGCCGGGAAGCAGCGGCTTCGGGGCGCCACCGCGCTCTCCCGCACGGCCGGTGGGGGCTCCGTCTTCTCGTCGGGCCGCTACGTGGCCCGCCGGCAGCCGGCGGTGACGGCCGCGGACACGCGCCCGCCCGCCCTCACGGCCGCCGCGGTCCAGGAGCTGTTCGACGGACTGCCCGGCTGCGCGATCTTCCTGGTGCCGCTGTACGGGGCGGACGGGGCGGACGGGGCGGTCGAGGACTTCCGGATCACGGCCGCCTCGCCCGACGCGCTGGACATCGGCGGCCGCAGGGCAGGGAGCTGGTGGGCCTCAGCGTCCTGGAGACGTACCCGAGCGTGCTCGGCACCGCCCTGTGGCGCGGATACCTCGACGCGCTGGAGAACGGCGTCCGCTACGAGGGCGAGCCCTTCGCGTACGAGGAGGTGCTCGCCGGCATCCCCACCTCTCCCGCTTCGCCGTCCGCGCGACGGCCGGCCAGGGCGGACTGATCGTCTCCTGGGTGCGCCTCGACAGCGGCGAGCGCGAGCAGCGCCGCCTGGAGGTGATGCAGCGCCTGGGGAACATGGGCTGGGCCAACTGGGACCTCGTCCGCGACGCCATCACCTGGTCGGAACAGGTCTACGACATCTTCGCCCGCGACCCTCCCTCGGCCCGATGCCCTGGAGGAGCTGCCCGAGCACGTCCTGGACGAGGACCTGCCCGCCCTGGGCGGCGAGGTGCAGCGCCTCCTCGGGGACGGGCGGGCCATCGACCACACCTTCCGCATCACCACCCCCCGGGGAGAGGTCCGGCACCTGCGGATCGTCGCGGAGGCCGAGGCGGACGCCCACGGCTCCCCGGTCGAGGTCCACGGCTTCTTCCAGGACCTCACCGCCGTGCAGCGGACCAAGGAGCAGCTCCTCGAACGCGAACGGGCCGCCCTGGCGCAGCAGGAGACGCTGACGACCGAACGCGCCCTCGCCGCCCGGCTCCAGCACGCCCTGCTGCCCCTTCCCAGCAGTCCCTGTGCCTGGCCGGCCTCACCGTCGACGTCGCCTACCGCCCCTCCAGCAGGGGCTCAACGTCGGCGGCGACTGGTACAGCGCCATCGAACTGCCCGACGGCAGCGCCCTGCTCGTCGTCGGCGACGTCGCGGGCCACGGGCTCGACGCCGTGGCCACGATGGCCCAGTTGCGCTTCACCGCCAAGGGCATGGCCGTCACCGGGACCCCGCTCGCCACGATCCTCGCCCGGCTCAACACCCTCCTGTGGCACAGCGCGGACCGCGCCTACAGCACGGCCACGATGATCATGGGACGGTACGAGCCCTCCTCGGGGATCCTCACCTGGGTGCAGGCCGGCCACCTGCCGCCCCTGCTCCTGCGCGACGGGGAGGCCCGCTACCTGCCGTCGCCCCGCGGCGTCCTCCTGGGCGCCACGACCGCGCCGCGCTACGACTCGTCGGCCATCCGCCTGCTGCCGGGCGACCACCTGCTGTTCTTCACCGACGGCCTGGTCGAGGCCCCGGGCGTGCTCCTCGACGACGGCCTCGACCACCTGGCCCGCACGGTGGCCGAGCTCGGCGACGGCCCGCGCCCCCTGGACGCCGTCCTGGAGGCGCTCGTCGACCCGGCGACCCGCCGCGACGACATCTGCGTCCTGCACGTCAGCGTCTGACCGGAAGGACCCCGTGGACCCCGTGAATCCCACCGACCCGGGCGGCCCCTGGTCCTCTACGCCAACCTCGTCTCCGACCTCGCGGTGGACCCGGAGGAGCGCGAGGTGCTCCGCGCCTGGGCGGAGCAGGCGCCGCGGGAGGCGTGGCTGCTGCGGCCGGGCGACGTCCTGGTCTCCCCGGTGCCGGTCGGGGAGGAGTTCCTGGAGTACGTCCGCGACCTGACCGGCGTCCCCGGGACTCGGTCGCGGTGGTCGTCCCGCCCGGGGCGGACCCGTGCCACCGGGTCGTCGAGGCGGTACGGGCGGCGACGGCCGGCCGGCCCCCGGGGCGGTCCTGCCCACGGCCCTGGACGGCGCCGCGATCGGCCTCGCGCGCGGCCTGGGCGTCCCCGTGGCCCCGTACGCCTCCGTGGCGGCGGCCGAGGCCGCGCTCGACGTGACCGGGCTGCTCAACACGAAGGCCGGGTTCCGGGACGCGGCGCTCGCGCTGGGCATGAGGCTGCCGGACGGCCGGGTCCGCCGCCGCGCCGGGGTGCCGGACGCCGTGCGGGAACTCCTCGCCGCGCACGGGCGGGTCGTGGTCAAGCCCGACCGGTCGGCGGGCGGCCACGGCATGCTCTTCCTCCCGGAGGCCCCGGGCGCGCCGGATCCGTGGACCGGCGACGGACTCGCGCCGGTGGGCGGGCCGGAGGGGCTGTGGGTCGTCGAGCGGCGGATCGACGTGGCCCGGTCGGTGAGCGTCCAGATGGAGACCGGCCCCGGCGGGACGCGAGCGCTGTTCAGCGGCGAGATGCGGACCGCGGCGGGCGCCTTCACCGGCTACCTCTCGCCCCTGCCCGCCCCGGCGGCGGACCTCGCGGCCACGCTGGAGGCCTGGGGGCACGCCCTGGGCGGCTTCCTCGCGGCGCGCGGGTACGCCGGGCCCTTCGGCCTCGACGCGATGGTGACGCCCGACGGCGAGGTCTACGCGGGGAGAGCAACGTGCGGCGCACCGCCACCACCACCCGCGGGCCATGGTGGCCCGCCTCGCGGCGCGGGCCGGAGCCGGTGACCCGGTCTGGGCGACGGGCAGGGTGCGGGCCCCGGCCGCGTACCCCTTCGGCGAGGCCGTGGAGCGGCTGCGCGGCGCACGGCTCGCCTACGACCCGGCGCGCGGCGAGGGATCGTCCTCTACGCCGGACCGCCGCCGGACGGCCGGACCTGGCGTTACGCGGCGATCGCCGGCGACCGGGAGGGAGTGGCGCGGTACGAGGAGCTGCTGCGGGCCTCCTGGACCTCCGACCCCGGCAGCCCTACGGCTCGATCAGGCCCACCCGGATCGCGTAGCGGGTGAGTTCGAGGCGGTCGCGCATGCCCAGCTTCTGGAGCAGGTTGGCGCGGTGGCGCTCGACGGTCTTGGGGCTGATGACGAGGAGGTCCGCGATCTCCTTCGAGCTGTGGCCCTCCGCGACGAGCTTGAGGATCTCCTCCTCGCGTTCGGTGACGGCCCTGTCGGGCAGGGGCCTGCCCTGCTCCGCCCGGTCGAGGTAGGTGCGGATCAGGGCGGTCTCGGCGCCGGGGTAGATGAACGGCTCGTCGCGCACCGCCGCCCGGCACGCCTCCACCAGGTCGCGGTCGGCCACGGACTTCAGGACGTAACCGCTCGCCCCGGCCTTGAGGGCCTCGAAGAAGTACTGCTCGTTGTCGTACATCGTGAGGATCAGGATCCTCAGCTCCGGCTGGAGGCGGCTGAGTTCGCGGGCCGCCTGGAGTCCCGTCCGGCGGGGCATGGAGATGTCCAGGACGGCCAGGTCGACCCGCTCGGAGCGGGCCAGGGCGACGGCCTCCGCACCGTCCGCGGCCTCGGCGACGACCGTGAGGTCCGGCTCGGCGTCGAGGATCAGCCGCACCCCGTTGCGCACCAGGGCGTGGTCGTCCGCGAGCAGGATGCGCGTCGGCCGCGCCCCGGCCGTGACGTCCCCGCCCTCCGTGTCCGTACGGGACCCGATGCCGCCGGTCACGACGCCCCCTCCTCCGTACCGCTCTGCGCACCGGCGCGGGCTCCCGCGCCGCCGGTGGTGTCCAGGCGGACCTCCGTCCCCCGTCCCGGCCGTCACGGACCGTCAGCTCCGCGCCGATCAGCAGGGCCCGCTCGCGCATGCCCCGCAGCCCGGCGCCCTCGGGCGCGTCCCCGACGCCCCGCCCGTCGTCCCGTACGAGCAGCCCCACCCCGCCCCCGGGCAGGAGCCGCAGCCGCAGGTCGACGCGGCTCGCCCCGGAGTGGCGGGCCGTGTTGGTGAGGCCCTCCTGCGCCACCCGGTAGAGCACCAGCTCCGTCTCGTGGTCGAGCTTCGGCAGACCGGCGTCGATGCGGGGCCGCACCGTCAGACCGCGCGTGGAGAACTCCGACGCCAGCGACCTGAGCGCGCTGTGCAGCCCCAGCTCCTCCAGGACGCCCGGCCGCAGCCGGCGCGCCATCCGCCGGATCTCGTCCAGACTGCCCCGGGTGGTCTCCTGCGCCTGGAGCAGCTCGGCCCGCAGACCGGCGGGGGCGTGGTCGGCGGAGTGCTTGAGCTGGAGGAGCACGGCGGTGAGGGTCTGCCCCACCTCGTCGTGCAGCTCCTGCGCGATCCGCCGCCGCTCGGCCTCCTGCGCGGAGAGCACCCGGGCGCTGCTCGCGGCCCGCTCGGCCTCCAGCCGGTCGAGCATCGTGTTGAACGTACGGGTCAGGTCGGCGATCTCGCCGCGCCCCGTCACCTCCGCGCGCCGGCCGGGCCTCAGCGGGTCCGCCGCCCGCATCACCCGCGTGAGGCGCTGGAGCGGCGCCAGACCGACCCGCAGCAGGAAGGCGTTGGCGGCGAGCATCGCCGCCAGACCGGCCACGAGGACGACCGCCTCGCCGACGAGGACCGGGGTGGAGACCGTGACGGGACCGAAGAGCAGCAGCACGGCGACGACCAGGATCGCGGCGTTCAGCAGGAAGAGGCGCCAGTACAGCGACACCGCCCCGCCTCTCCCCGGACCCGGCACCGCGGCCCGGCCGTCCGACGCTCACCGCGGGCGTCCTCCGGCCCGCGGCGGGACCCGTGTCCCCGCCTCATCCTGACCGCTTTGTCGGGCTTCTGTCCATCCGTGCTGACACCCATGTTCCGCGTCTCCCCGCGGATGGCACCATGACGGGGCCGCGGGGTGCGGGACGGCGCCGTTCCCCCGTGGCACACCCCTTTCCACGACAGGCCGGCGACCGGCCCCGACCGGCCGCCGCCGGTCACGACGACAGGAGGCGACGGGCCAGTGCCTGCCCGCGGACCAGAACGACACCCCTGCCCGGCATCGGAGTCCAGTACGACTTCACCACCCGCGAGCACCGCGCGCTCTCGGTCATCGCGCACCGCGACGGAACGCGGACGGTGAACGTCTACCGGGCCGACGACCCCGACGCCTGCGCCCAGTCCCTCCACCTCACCGAGGGGGAGACGGCCTCTGATCGACGCGCTGATGCCCGCGCACCACAGCCCCAACGTCCTGCACACCACGGACCTGGGACTTGTCGCCGAGCGGATCGAGCTGTCCGCGCACTCCCACTGGAACGGGCGCGTGCTCGGCGACACCCGGATGCGCACCGAGGCGGGCGCCTCCGTCGTGGCCGTACTGCGCCGCTCCGGGGCGATCCCGTCCCCGACGCCGGACTTCCGGCTCGCGGGCGGCGACACGCTCATCGTGATCGGCACCCGCGAGGGCGTCGACGCCGCCGCCGCGATCCTCGGTCGGGAGTGAGGCGAGGGTGCACTCCGCTGTCTTCCTGATCGAGTTCGGCGCCATCATCCTCGGCCTGGGCCTGCTCGGCCGCTTCGCGGCCCGGTTCAGCTTCTCCCCGATCCCGCTCTACCTCCTCGCGGGCCTCGCCTTCGGCAACGGCGGCCTGCTGCCGCTCGGCGCCAGCGAGGAGTTCGTCGCCATCGGCGCCGAGATCGGGGTCATCCTCCTGCTCCTGATGCTCGGCCTCGAGTACACGGCGAGCGACCTCGTCTCCAACCTCAAGACCCAGTACCCGGCCGGGCTCGTCGACTTCACCCTGAACGCCCTGCCCGGCGCCGCCGCTCGCGCTGCTGCTCGGCTGGGGGCCGGTCGCCGCCGTCGTCCTGGCGGGCGTCACCTGGATCTCCTCGTCCGGGGTCATCGCCAAGGTCCTCGGCGACCTCGGGCGCCTGGGCAACCGCGAGACCCCGGTGATCCTCAGCATCCTGGTCCTCGAAGACCTGGCGATGGCCGTCTACCTGCCCATCATCACGGCCCTGCTCGCCGGCGTCGGCCTCGCCGCCGGCAGCGTGACGCTCGCGATCGCCCTGGGCGTGGCCGGACTCGTGCTCTTCCTCGCCCTCCGGTACGGGCGCCTGATCTCCCGGTTCGTCTCCAGCGACGACCCGGAGAAGCTGCTCCTGGTCGTCCTCGGCCTGACCCTGCTCGTCGCCGGCGTCGCCCAGCAGCTCCAGGTCTCCGCCGCCGTCGGCGCGTTCCTCGTCGGCATCGCCCTCTCCGGCGAGGTCGCGGAGGCGCCCACACCCTACTGAGCCCGCTGCGGGACCTGTTCGCCGCGGTGTTCTTCGTCTTCTTCGGCCTGCACACCGACCCCGCCAGCATCCCGCCGGTGATCCTGCCGGCGCTCGCCCTGGCGATCGTCACCGCGCTGACCAAGATAGCCACCGGCCACTGGGCCGCGCGCCGGGCCGGGATCGGGGTCAAGGGCCGCTGGCGGGCGGGCGGCACGCTGGTCGCGCGCGGCGAGTTCTCCATCGTCATCGCCGGACTCGCCGTCAGCGCCGGAATCCAGCCGCAGTTGGGGCCCTTCGCCACCGCCTACGTCCTGGTCCTCGTCGTGATCGGGCCGCTCACCGCCCGCTTCACCGAGCCGATCGCCGCCCACCTCGCCCGTCGCCGGGGCACGCCGACGACTCCGGCCGCGGGAGACGGGGCGGCGCCCGCGGAGCCCGCCGCGGACCTTCCGAAGGCGGGCAGCGACGACGTGGAGGCCGGCAGCGACGACGTGGAGGCGGGAAGCGACGACGTGGAGGCGGGAAGCGGGGCGTCCGGCCGCGCCTGACGCCGCGTCGCGCGTACGCGAAAGGCCCGGGGCACGTCCCCGGGCCTTTCGCCGCTTCGTCTCGTCAGCCGGTGATCTCGACGGCTTCGCCCTGGTTCCCCGGGGCTTCGGCGGCTCCGCCCCGTTCGCCTTCTGCTTCTGGGTGATGCCTGGAGGAGCTGCGCCAGGTCGACCCCGGTGGTGGCGGAGAGCAGCTCCACGCCCTGGGCGACGTTGTCCGCGACCGTACGGGACAACTGGCTCGCCCCGTCGGTGGAGATGACCGTCATCTTGTCGACGGCCGACAGCGGCTCGGACGCCTTGGCGACGACCTGCGGCAGGACCTCGACGAGCATCTGGAGGACGGCCGCGTCCCCGTACTGGGCGAAGGCGTCGGCCTTCTTCCGCATCGCCTCGGCCTCGGCGGCGCCCCGCGCGGCGATGGCAGCGGCCTCGGCCTCGCCCTCGATCCGCACGGCGTCGGCGAGCGCGGCGCGGTGCGCCTTCTCGCCCTCACCGGTCAGCCGGGAGCGCTGGGCGTCGGCCTCGGCCTGCTTGACCAGGGCGATCCGGCGGGCCTCCGCCTCCTGCTCGGCCTGGTAGCGGGCGGCGTCGGCGGGCTTGCGGACCTTCGTGTCGAGCTGGCGGTCGGTCAGCGCGGCCTGCCGCTCGGCGACCTTCTCCTGCTCGGTGAGGATGTCCTGCTGGCGGGCGGCCTCGGCGAGGGACCGGCGGCGTTCGCCTGGGCGGCGGCCTCGTCGGTCTGCGCCTTGATCTCGGCCTGCTTCAGGTAGAGGGTCGCTGCGCGACGGCGATCTCCTCCTCCGCCTTCAGCCGGGCCTGCTCGGCGGCGCGGCGGGCGACGGCCTCGGCGATGTCCGCCTCCTGCTTGGCGCGGGCGGCCTCGGGACGCCCGAGGTCCTCCAGGTAGGAGCCCTCGGTGGTGATGTCCTGGATCTGGAAGGCGTCCAGGACCAGGCCCTGGCCGGACAGGCTGGCCTCGGCCTCCTCGGCGACCTGGCCGGCGAACGCGGCGCGGTCGCGGATGATGTCCTCGACCGACATGCGGCCCACGATGGAGCGCAGCGCGCCGGACAGCACCTCCTGGGTGAAGCCGACGATGCCGTCCTGCTGCATCAGGAACCGCTGCGCGGCCGCCCGGATCGAGTCCTCGGTGCCGCCGACCTTGACGATCGCGACGCCCTCCAGGTTCGCCTTCACGCCGCGCAGGGTCACCGCGCCGCGCACCGCGACCGGGATGTGCCGGCTGGAGAGGTCGAGGGTGAACTTCTGCTGCACGAACGGCACGACGAACACGCCGCCGCCGACCACGACCTTCTGGCCGCTGTTGTCGGTGAAGACGCGGCCGGTGGCGGGATCGGTGGCCTTCTTGCCGCGCCGGCCCGTGATGATGAACGCCTCGCTCGGCCCCGCGACCTTGTAGCGCGTGACGACGACGAGACCGAGCAGAACGACCAGGACGACGATCCCGAGGACCGCTGTCAGGACAGGACTCATGGCGAAATCCCCTTGAGTGGAACGTGGGTGAGAAAGGAAGGGAACGAAGAGACGAAAGGCGGCGGGGTCAGCGCTCGACGGGGCGGACGGCGACCGACGTCGACGAGAGGACGGACTCCACCCACACCTCGGCGCCCCGCGCCACCGGTGCAGCGGCCTTCGCCGCGTACTTCACCGGCTGCCCGCCCAGGTACAGCAGGACCTCGCCGTAGCCGACGGCGGGGATCGACGTGACGACCCTGCCCGACGACCCCGTCAGGTCCTCGCCCCGGGGCGCGGGCGCGTCGTCCCGCAGCAGGGCCCGGCTGAACCACCAGGTCAGCCGGCCCACCAGGGCGCCCGCGACGGCCCCGACGAGGGTCGCGGTGACGGCGCCCGCACCGGCGGCGCCGGTGGCGATAGCCCCGGTGAAGCCGAGGGCCGACACGAAGCCGGCGATCACCGGAAGGGACAGGAATCCGTCCACGCCGATGCCGACGCTTTCCAGGAGGCCGTCGAAAACCAGGGAGAGGGCCAGGACCACCAGTCCCGCGATTCCGAATCCGAGAAACCACACCATGTGCCGCGCCCCTGGCCCCGTGATCGGCTCGCGCCTTCGCGCCCGCGTGTTCCCGCGTGCGCGTCCTCGCGCCGAGCCGTGACATCGTGCTCCCGCGTCGTGAAAGTACCCCATTGTCCCATGTCGCAGGCCTGCGGAACATGGGTGCCGATACCATTGACGCCCCACGCCGGTATTCCGGCGGTGAATTTCCCGAGCCCTGCGAGGCTACCCGAGTTCCTTTCCGCCGGGGAGGGCGGGATGCCCGGGACGGCCCGGGACGTACGGCCTCCTCCGCCCGCTCCGTACGATCCCCTCGTACGATGGCCTGCCGACCGGACGGGCGGCGGACGGGCGGCGGACGGGGCCGTCGGGCACGACAGGCACGCCGGGCACGCCGGGCATGCCGGGAAGGCCGGGAACGTCGGGAACGTCGGGAACATCGGGAACGGAAGGGCGGCGGCATGGCGGACCGGAGCGAGGACGGGGCGGAGCCCTCGGCGCGCAGGCGCGGGCAGGGCGAGCTGGAGGCCCAGGTGCTCGCGGTCCTGCGCGAGGCGTCCGAGCCGGTGCCCGTGGCGTGGGTGCGCGAGCGCCTCGGCGGCGGCCTCGCCTACACCACCGTGATCACCATCCTGACCCGGCTGCGGGCCAAGGGCGCCGTGGAGCGCGAGCGCGCGGGCCGGTCCTTCCGGTGGACGGCGGTCGCGGACGAGGCCGGGCTCGCCGCCCTGCGGATGCGGAAGGTCCTGGACGCCGAGGCGGACCGCCAGGCGGTCCTGGCCAGCTTCGTGACCGCGCTCTCGCCGAACGACGAGCGACTCCTGCGTGAACTCCTCTCCCCGGAGGCCGAACTCCCCTCCCCGGAGGCCGGGGAGGAGGAAGGCTTGACCGCCATGGGAGTCTTCGTCTTCCTTCCCTGGTCCTTCCGCTCACCGCGTGGCCGGTCGCCCGCCTCGCCGAACAGCGGCTCCATCCCCGTACCGCGACCCGGCTGCTCGCCGCCGTCGCCGGCGTCTCCGCCGTGTGCAGCACGCTCTGCCTCGGACTGCTCGTGATCGTGGGCACCGCGCAACTGCCCGGCAACCCGCTCCCCGACGGCTGGTCGGACCCCGACGTGCGGGCGGCCGTCCCGTACGACGAGATCGCGGGCCGGGCGGCGATCCCGCGCTCCTCGCCGTCCTCGTCTCCTGCGGCGTCGCCGCGTGGCGGCAACTGCGGGTGCGCCGCCGGGCGGCAGGCGCGCTCGCCGGGCTGCCGCCGACGTCCGTCGCGGTGCTGCCGGACCGCACCCCGTACGCGTACGCGCTCCCCGGCGGCCGGGGGCGCGGCCGGGGCCGGGTCGTGGTCAGCACCGGCATGCTCGCCGGGCTCGGGTCCGCCGAGCGCCGGGCCCTCTTCGCCCACGAGCGGGCCCATCTGGACGGGGCCACCACCGGCACCTCCTGACGGTCCACCTGGCGGCCCGCGCCAATCCGTTCCTGCGCCCGCTGCGCACCGCCGTCGCGTACACCGCCGAGCGGTGGGCCGACGAGAGGCGGCGGCCGAGGTCGGCAGCCGCCGCACCGTGGCCCGGGCGATCGGCAAGGCCGCCCTGCTCGCCCCGCGCGCACCCGCCGCCACCCTCCCCGCCCTGGCGGCGGTGGGTCCGGTGCCCCGCCGGGTCGCCGCCCTGATGCGCCCGGCCCCGATGGGCCGCGCCTGGCCGCCGGTCTGCACGGCCGCCGGCCTGGCCGCCTGGGGCGCCGCCTTCGGCACGACGGTCTCGGCCCTGTCCTCGGCCAACTCGGCGGTCACGCTGTACTTCGTGCTGCACGCGGCGACCACGTCGGTGTAGCGGACGGTGGCCCGTCACGGCGGGGCGGGCGGCCCGTGGACGGCGGTGGCGAGCAGGAGCGGGCGCCGGACGCCGATCGGATCAGTCCGTGACGGGCAGGCACTCGGCGAGCAGGGCGACGACGTCACGCCAGGCTCGCCGCGCGTGCCGAGGGTGGTGGCCGACGCCGGGGACCGTGGGGTGGTCGACCGGTGGGTGGTGGAAGGCGTGGAGGGCCCTCCGTAGACCACGAGGCGCCAGTCGACGCCCGCGGCCCGCATCTCCTCGGCGAACGCGTCCCGTTGCGCGGGCGGCATGATCGGGTCCTCCGACCCGACCCCGGCCCACACCGGGCAGCGAATGCGCGCCGCCTCGCCCGGTCGGCCCGTGGTCAGCGCGTTGACCGTCCCGATCGCGCGCAGGTCGACGCCGTCGCGACCGAGCTCCAGTGCGACCGCGCCCCCGGTGCCGTAGCCGAGGGCGGCGGTCCGGTCGGGGTCGGCCCGTGGTTCGGCACGCAGCACGTCGAGCGCCGCGTGACCGATTCCCCGCATCCGGTCGGGGTCGGCGAGCAGCGGCAGGCAACGGGCCGGCATCTCCTCGGGGTCACCCAGGTAACGCCCGCCGTGGAGGTCGAAGGCCAGCGCCACGTACCCCAGTTCGGCCAGGGCGTCGGCCCGGCGGCGCTCGACGTCACTGAGCCCCATCCCCTCGGGTCCGACCAGGACCGCGGGCCGGCGCCCGGCACCGGCCGGGAGTGCGAGGTGTCCGACCATCGTCAGGTCGTCGGCCGGGTAGGTGACCGTACGGGTGGTGATCGTCGTCATACGCCTGGACGGTAAGGACCGTCGCGCCCGTTCGGGGTGGTGTTCACCGACGGCGGATCGGTCCGTCCCGACCGTGTCGCCCGGGATCACGCGTCGGCCCCGGGACGCCCTCCGCCGACCCGCTCCGCCGACCCGCTCCGGCGACCCGCGACGCTTCCCCGGGCCCTCGCGGACCCGGGGACCCCGTGCACCGGACGCCGCGTCCCGCCCGGCCCCGGTCCGCCGGACGGGCCCTAGAGTCGAACTCGTGGGGCGGCAGGCCGAGGGTGAAGCACGCCTCGCGGACCACGGCCTGTTCCGTCTTGTCGAAGTCGCCGTCGGCGCCGCCGATGACGATGCCGATCTGGACGACGGCGCGGGCCTCGGCCGGCTTCTTCTTGGCCTTGGCGATCTCCTGGAGGACGCCGACCTTGCCGAAGTCGAAGTCGGCGGTGAGCTTGTCCAGGTTGGCGTCGAAGCGGCGCTGGAGGTCGAGCGCGTCGAAGTTCTGCAACACCTCATTGGTGGCGATGAGCTGGGCGACCCGGCGGCGCTCGGTGGGGTCGATCGTGCCGTCGGCGGCGGCGACGAGGGCGCACATGGCCATGCTCGCGTCCCGGAACGCGCCGCTCTTCAGGTCGTTCTTCTTCGCCACCAACTGGGTCTGCATCGTCGATGCGGATTCCTTGATGCGGTCCCACAGGGCCATGAGCACTCCCGATGTCGATTGCCTACTTCTACGTATGTGTAGAACTTAGCAGTGCCGCCGGGAGTTCCCGGGTGGCGCGGGCGTCGGTCATCCGTCCAGGAACAGGAGCGAGACCCACAGGGCCGCCGTCGAGGCGACGAGGGCGGCGGGCACGGTGAGCAGCCCGAGGCGGGTGAACCGCCCCAGGTCGACCGGGTGTTCGTGGTGGTGGGCGATGCGGCGCCACAGGAGGGTGGCGAGGGAGCCCGCGTACGTGAGGTTGGGGCCGATGTTCACGCCGATCAGGACGGCGAGCACCGCGCCGGGTCCCGAGGGGCCGCCAGCGGCGCCAGGGCCAGGGTCGCGGGCAGGTTGTTGATGAGGTTGGCGAGGACGGCGGCGAGCGCGGCGGCGCCGAGCAGGGCCGGCAGGGAGGTGCCGTCGGGCGGGAGGTGGGCGAGGACGGTGCCCAGGCCGTTGTCGACGACGGCGCGGACGACGACGCCCAGGGCCAGGACGAAGGCGAGGAACGGCAGCGAGGCCGCGCGCACCAGCGCGCGCGGAGTCGTGCGGCGCCGGGCCAGGGCGCGTACGGCCAGGACGGCGGCGCCCGCCGCGGCCGCCCAGGCCGGGTCCACCCCGGTGGCCGAGGCGACGGCGAAGCCCGCGAGGGTCGCGGCCACGGTGACCAGGGCGAAGAGCGGGAGCGCGACGGGCTCCGGCGGCTCGGTGGCGTCGGCCGGGGCGGCGAGGTCGCGGGCGAAGAAGCGCCGGAAGACCGCGTACTCGACCGCGACGGCGGTGAGCCAGGGGAGCAGCATCAGGAGCGCGAACCGGGTGAAGCCGAGGCCGGTGGCCGCGAAGGCGAGCAGGTTGGTCAGGTTCGAGACGGGCAGGAGCAGCGAGGCCGTGTTCGACAGGTGGGCGCTCGCGTAGACGTGGGGCGCGGGCCGCGCCCCATGCGGGCGGCCGTGGCGAAGACCACCGGGGTCAGCAGGACGACCGTCGCGTCCAGGCTCAGCACGGCGGTGATCAGCGAGGCGAGGCCGAAGACGGCGCCGAGCAGCCGCCGGGGCCGGCGGCGGGACCAGCAGGCCATCCAGGCCCCACAGGCCTGGAAGAGGCCCTCGTCGTCGCAGAGCCGGGCGAGGACGAGGACGGCCGCGAGGAAGCCGATCACCGGCCCGAGCCGCTCGGCCTCCTCGCGCACGGCGTCGGGCGTGACCGCCCCACCGCGAGGACGGCGCCGGCGGCGGGCAGCGCGAAGACCGCCTCGGGCAGGCGGAAGGGACGGACGACGGCGCAGACGAGCACCACGGCCAGGGCGAGCACGGACACGGACGAGACGAGCATGCGTCCGATCATCCGGGGTCGCGGAGGCCGGGGCGGCGCCGGGGCCCGGCGGGTCCCACCGATCCCGAGGATCCGGTGGGACCCGCCGGGCCCGGATCCGCCGTGATTTCCTCCGGCTCCCGCCGGAGCCCGGATCCGCCGTGATTTCCTCCGGCTCCCGCCGAGCCCGGAGCCGCCGTGATGATCCGCCGGCTCCCGCCGGGCCCCCGCCGCCGTGATTTCCCCGCCCGGTTCCCGCCCACCCCTTGTCAGTGCAATTTCACATTACTATGGTACTGCTCGCACCGAAGCTGCAATCGACGTCAACTCGACGCCCAGCCAGGCGAGTTGACTGGGAACCACCCCACATCCCCTCCCGACACAGGAGTTCTGGTGTCCCAGCACAGATCCGTGCGCACCACCCTGCTCGCCGCCGTACTGGCGGCCGGCCTGCTCGTACCGCTCGGGCAGACCGCCAGTCAGGCCGCCGAACGAACCGCGACCGCGGGAAGCGCGCCGCGCGCCGCCGAGGCCCGGCCGCACCCGTACGACGAGGTCGACCGCCTCGCCACCGCGCCCCCGGCCACCACCGCCCCGCACCCGCCCCGGGCGGCACCGCCGCCGGCCGGATCCCCGGGCCCGCCGAGCCCGCCGCCACCGCGCCGCGCGGAGCCCGGAAGGGCGCCGCCGCGCCCTGCACCCTCGACGGGGTCACCGGCCTGGCCCCGAGCGGTTCGCCGACTTCCTCGCCGACCCCGCCGTGACCGCCGACGGCTGTCTGCGCGACCTCATATGGACCTGGGACGCCCGGCTCGCCCCGGTCATGTCCGACGCCCACGTCCAGGCCGTCGCCCGGCGCGCCTCCTCGCTCGCCGCGAGCCACGACGGACGCAACTCCACCCACCTGGAGGAGCTGTTCACCTACCTCCACGCGGTGGCCTACCACGACTTCTCGCGCGACGAGATCGACACCACCGACGCCCCGACCGTCGACGCCGTGCGCCGCGCCGTCGCCGCCTTCGGCACGGCCGCCCGCACCTTCGACGCCACCCCGGCCAACGCCGCCACCCTCCGCGAGGCCCTCTACGCGGCCGGCGCGCCCGGCCTGCGCCACCACCAACTGCCCCTGATCCGCAAGGTCCTGGCGACCCTGGACGCCGACCACACCGCGACCCGCCTCGACCCGGCCTGGGCGAACGCCGCGCTCGCCGCGCTCTCCGTCAACTACCTCGGCGTCTACCCGGGCAACCGGGACGCCGCCTTCCACGCGGCGGCCGCCGCCGACCCGCGTACCGCGCCGCCTTCAAGGCATTCTCCGGCCACGGGCACCTCAAGGGGACCGCCAACGCCTGGGTCGCCCGCGACGCGCTGAGCGAGTACGGCCGCTTCGGCCAGATCGACGGCCTGCGCACCGGCGTCGTCGCCGACCTCGGCGCCCTGCTCGGCCCGGTCGAGACCGCCTTCGGCACCGCGAGCGCCCCGTGGGCCTCGCTCGTCTCCTGGCTCAACTTCTACGAGGCCTGCGCCCCCTACAAGGTGTGCAAGGAGGACATCGAGCGCCGGATCTTCCCGTACGCCTACACATACGACAGCGGGGCCATCAAGGTCCGCACCGGCCTCCCGCGCGCGACCGTCGACACGCTCTACTACGCGAGCAAGCGGGTCAAGGCGCAGTTCCACCGCGTCCTCGGCACCCAGGAGCCCCTGGCCGGCGACCCCAACTCCACCCTGAACATCGTCCTGTACGCCTCGCGCGCCGACTACGAGCAGTACCACCCCATCCTGACCGGGATGGACACGAACAACGGCGGCATCTACATCGAGCGCGGCGCCACCTTCTACACCTACGAGCGACGCGTCCCGCAGGACTCCACGCTCACCCTCGAAGAGCTCTTCCGGCACGAGTACACGCACTACCTGAACGGCCGGTACGCCGTGCCCGGCTTCTTCGGCGAGGGCCCTGGTACCAGAACGACCGCACCACCGCCATGGACGAGGGCACGGCCGAGTTCTTCGCCGGCTCCACCCGCGACAACGGCGTCGCCGTCCGCAAGTCGCTCGTCCGCGGCGTCATCTCCGACACGGCGGGCGGCGGACCGCGCATGACGGTGCGTCAGCTCCTGAACGCCACCTACGACGGCGACGGGTTCCGCTTCTACCCCTACGCCGGCACCTTCTTCGAGTACCTCTGGACCGAGAAGCCGTCCCTGCTGCGCGAGATGTACGGACACCTGCGGGGGAACAACGTCTCCGCGTACGACGCCTGGCGCGCGCGGCTCGGCTCCGACACGGCGCTCCAGCGCGGCTACGACTCCTTCCTGGACGCCCGGATCGCCGAGGTGGACCGCCTGTACGTGCCGGTCACCACGTTCACGCCGAACGACCGGCTGCGGGACTCCAGGGCCTCCGAGGTCGCCGCCTCCTTCGCCGCCGCGACCTCCAACACCCCGCCTGCGCGGAGACCGGCGCACCGGGCGGACGCCGCTTCGTCTGCACCGGCCGCGTCACGGCCAACCTCGCGAACGCGGCCGGCGCCGACCAGGTCTTCAAGGACATGTCCGAGACCGTCGACTACTTCCTCCTCGACCGGGCGGGCGCGGCCTCGAACAACCTGGCCGACATGGACTGCTCCTTCGGTCCCGTCGACATCTGGACCGGCGGACGCGCGGGAACCTCCGGCTACACCTGCGAGGGACCGCTGCGCGGCTGAGCCGCGCGCACCGGGTCCGGAGGGCGCCGGGCCGGGCGACCCCGACGCGCCCTCCGGCCCCGGACCTGTTCCTGCTCCTGTTCCTGTTCCTGTTCCTGTTCCTCCTCAAGGGAAAGTGGCACCTTACTGTCGTGTCCAAGAGCCAGAGCCCGGACGTCGTGATCATCGGCGCGGGCGTCGTCGAGCCGCCTGCGCGTACTTCGCGGGCCGCGCGGGCCTCTCCGCCGCGGTCGTCGACCGGGGTCCCGTCGCGGGCGGCACCACCGGCGCCGGCGAGGGCAACCTCCTCGTCTCCGACAAGGAACCCGGTCCCGAACTCGACCTCGCCCTGCTCTCCGCGCGCCTCTGGCGCGACCTCGCCGCTCTGCTCCCGCCCGACGTCGAGTACGAGGGCCAAGGGCGGCCTCGTCGTGGCGCCCGACCCGACCGCCCTCAAGGCCCTGCGCGCCTTCGCGGAGGGACAGCGGACGGCCGGCGTCGAGGCCGCCGAGGTCCCCGGCGACGGGCTGCGCGCCCTGGAACCGCACCTCGCCGCCGGCCTCGCGGGCGGCTTCCACTACCCGCAGGACTCCCAGGTCCAGCCCGCCCGCGCGGCGGCCCGCCTCCTCGCCGCCTCCGGCGCCGCCGTCCACCTCGGCGAGGAGGTCACCGACGTCCTCCGCACCCCCTCCGGAGCGGTGCGCGGGGTCCGCACGCCCGCCGCGACCTCACCGCCCCCGCCGTCGTCAACGCGGCCGGGACCTGGGGCGGCGCGGTCGCCGCGCTCGCCGGCACGGAGCTTCCCGTACGGCCCCGGCGCGGCTTCGTCCTGGTGACCGAGCCCCTCCCCAGGGTCGTACGGCACAAGGTGTACGCCGCCGACTACATCGCGGACGTGGCCAGCGGCTCGGCCGCGCTCCAGTCCTCGGCCGTCGTCGAGGGCACCCCCGCCGGGCCCGTGCTCATCGGCGCCACCCGCGAACGCGTCGGCTTCGACCGCTCCCCGTCCACCGAGGCCCTGCGCCGGCTCGCCGTCCAGGCCGCCGCGCTCTTCCCGGTCCTCGCGGACGTGCGGGTGCTGCGCGCCTACCACGGCTTCCGCCCCTACCTGCCGGACCACCTGCCGGCGATCGGCCCCGACCCGCGCGTCCCCGGGCTGCTGCACGCCTGCGGCCACGAGGGCGCGGGCATCGGCCTCGCCCCGGCCACGGGGCTCCTGATCGCCGCCGCGCTCACGGGCGGCGCGGGGAGGGGTGGCGGGCGTGGACCCGGCGCCCTTCCGGCCCGAACGCTTCGACGACACCTCCGACCCCGGACGACGGGAGAGCACCCCATGAGACGACGCCGCACCCCGCGCGCCCTGGTCGGCGGCCGGGCCGAGACCGCCTTCACCGTCACGTTCGACGGGCGCCCGCTCCCCGCCCTGGACGGCCAGTCCGTCGCCGCCGTCCTGTGGAGCGCGGGCATCCTGACCTGGCGCACCACCAGGAACGCCGGGTCACCGCGCGGGGTCTTCTGCGGCATGGGGAGCTGCTTCGACTGCCTCGTCACGGTCAACGGACGCCCCAACCGGCGGGCCTGCCTCACCCCGGCCCGCCCCGGCGACGCCGTCACGACACAGGAGGGAACGGGCCGTGCCGACCTCGCGGTTTGAACCGTCCGGCTCCCCCGAGAAGGGACAGGAGGCGTACGGCTCCGACCTCGCCGTCGTCGGCGCCGGCCCCGCCGGCCTCGCCGCCGCCGTGGAGGCGGCCCGGCGCGGCCTCCGGGTGGTCCTCGTCGACGCCGGCGACCGGCCCGGCGGCCAGTACCACCGGCACCCCGCGCCCGAGCTGGGCGCGGCGGCCTGGGGCGCTCCACCACGACTGGCGGGAGTTCACCCGCCGCGCGGCGGCCCTGGACGGCCTCGTCCGGGCGGGCCGGATCGTCCACCTGCCCGGACACCACGTCTGGACGCTGCTGCCCGAGGACACCGGCTGGAGGCTGCACGCCGTGGCCGGGCCCGACGAGGCCGCCGCGACCGTCCGGGCCCGGGCGGTGCTCCTGGCCACCGGCTCCCACGAGCGCCAACTGCCGTTCCCCGGCTGGACGCTGCCGGGCGTGGTGGGCGCCGGGGAGCGCAGGCGATGCTCAAGGGCGGGCTCGTCCTGCCCGGCCGCCGGGTCGTCGTGGCCGGCAGCGGCCCCTGCTCCTGGCGGTCGCCGGCTCCCTCGCGGCGGCGGGCGCCCGCGTCCCCGCCGTCGTCGAGGCCGGTGCGTACCTCGGCTACTCCGGCTTCGTCCCCACGCTCCTTCGCAACCCCGCCAAGCTCGCCGAAGGCGCTCCTGCACGGAAGCGCGTTGCTGCGGCACGGCACCAGGCTCCTCACTCGTCACGCGGTCGTCGAGGCCCACGGCTCCGGGCGCGTCGAGGCGGTGACCGTGGCGCGGCTCGACCCCGACTGGCGCCCCCTGCCGGGCACCGGCCGCCGGATCCCTGCGACGCGCTCGCCGTCGGCCACGGCCTCGTCCCGCAACTGGAACTCGCCACGGCCCTCGGCTGCGCGACCCGCACGAGCGCCGACGGGACGGCCGCCCTCGTCCTCGACGCCGAGCAGTCGACCTCGGTCCCCGGCGTCTGGGCCGCCGGGGAGACGGGCGGCATCGGCGGAGCCCGACTCGCGGTCGTCGAAGGGCGGTTGGCGGCGCTGTCGATCGCCCGCACCCTCCTCGGCGCCCCGACGCCGGAACCCCGCGAGGCCGCGCTCCGGCGCCACCGCGACCGGCTGCGCGCCTTCGCGGAGGCGATGGGCGCCGTGCACCGGCCCGGACCCGGCTGGACCGGATGGCTGAGGCCCGACACCGAGATCTGCCGCTGCGAGGAGGTGCCGGCCGCCCGGGTGACGGAGGCCGTCGACACCCTGGGCGCCCGGGACGCCCGTACGGTCAAGCTGCTCACCCGCGCCGGCATGGGCTGGTGCCAGGGCCGCACGTGCGGCCCCGCCGTAGCCGCCCTCGCCGGACGAGCGACCGGGGAGAAGCCGCCCCGGACCGGCGCCCGCTCTCCTGCCCCGTACCGCTCCGCCATCTGGCGGAACTGCCGGAGCAGGGCCGTACCGAGCTGACCAGACGTCAGGAATGGGCGAACGCGGGCCTCTTGTGGCCCGCCCGCCCATCAGTAAAATGTCACACACCACACAAGGGAGTCCTTTCATGGTCCGCGAGCAAGCCCCCGTGCACGCCCCGTTGCGAACCCCCGCGCAAGCCTCCGCACACCGCGACCGCCCCTGGCGCGGGATCATGGTCGCCACCGCCCTCCCCTGCGCGACGACGGCTCCGTCGACCACGACGCCTACGCGCGCCACGTGGCCCGGCTGATCGCCGAGGGCTGCGACGGAGTCGTCCCGAACGGCTCCCTCGGCGAGTACCAGACGCTCACCGACGACGAGCGCGCCCGGGTCGTGCGGACCGCCGTCGAGGCGGCCGGGGACGGGGCCCGCGTCATGCCGGGCGTCTCCGCGTACGGCGCGGCCGAGGCCCGCCGCTGGGCCGAACAGGCCGCCGAGGCCGGCGCCGGCTCCGTCCTGCTCCTGCCGCCCAACGCCTACCGGGCCGACGAGGCGGCCGTACGCGACCACTTCGCCGCCGTCGCCGCCGTCGGCCTGCCCGTCGTCGCCTACAACAACCCCCTCGACACCAAGGTCGACCTCACCCCGCCCTCCTCGCCCGGCTCCACGCCGACGGCAGCGTCGTCGCCGTCAAGGAGTTCAGCGGGGACGTCCGCCGCGCCTACGAGATCGCCGAACTCGCCCCCGGACTCGACCTGCTGGCCGGCGCCGACGACGTCCTCCTCGAACTCGCCCTGGCCGGCGCGGTCGGCTGGGTCGCCGGCTACCCCAACGCCCTCCCGCGCACCTGCGCCGCCCTCTACCGGGCTGCCGTCGCCGGGGACCTCGACACCGCCCTCCCGCTCTACCGGTCCCTCCACCCGCTCTTCCGCTGGGACTCGAAGACCGAGTTCGTCCAGGCGATCAAGCTCTCCATGGACCTCGCCGGACACCACGGCGGCGTCTCCCGGCCGCCCCGGCTGCCGCTCGCGCCCGAACAGGAGGCCGCCGTGCGGGCCGCCACGGAGAAGGTCCTCGCGGAGGGCCACGCGTAACCCCGTTCGCGCCCCCGTCCGTAACCCCGCCCGTCCTCACGACACCGACAGAAGGGGACCCATGCGCACCCGCCACGTCTACCACGCGGTGGACTCCCACACCGAAGGCATGCCCACCCGGGTGATCACCGGAGGCCTCGGGACGATCCCCGGCGCCACGATGGCCGAGCGGCGGCTCCACTTCGCCGAGCACCTCGACCACCTCCGCACCCTCCTCATGTACGAGCCGCGCGGCCGCGCGGCGATGAGCGGCGCGATCCTCCAGCCGCCCACCCGCCCCGACGCCGACTACGGCGTCCTCTACGTCGAGGTGTCCGGGCTCCTGCCGATGTGCGGCCACGGCACCATCGGGGTCGCCACCGTCCTCGTCGAGACGGGCATGGTGCCGGTCGCCGAACCCGTCACCACCGTCCGCCTCGACACCCCGGCGGGACTCGTGAGCGTCGACGTGCGGGTGGAGGACGGCGCCGCGAAGGCGGTCACGCTCACCAACGTCCCCTCCTACTGCGTCGGCCTCGACCTCAAGGCGGACGTGCCCGGGTACGGCACCGTCACCTACGACCTCGCCTACGGCGGCAACTTCTACGCCTTCGTCGACCTCGACGCCCTGGGCCTGCCCTTCGACCGCGCCCGCAAGGACGACCTCCTCGCCGCCGGGCTCGCCGTCATGGCCGCGATCAACGCCGGACCCGACCGGCCGGTCCACCCGGAGGACCCCGCCATCGCCGGGATCAAGCACGTCCACCTGACCGCGCCCGGCTCCGACGCCACCCGCTCGCGCCACGCCATGGCCATCCACCCCGGCTGGTTCGACCGCTCCCCGTGCGGCACCGGCACCAGCGCCCGCATGGCCCAACTGCACGCCCGGGGCTGCTCGCCCCGGGCGCCGACTTCGTCAACGAGTCCTTCATCGGCACCGAGTTCACCGGCCGGATCGTCGGCGAGACCACCGTGGGCGGACGGCCCGCCGTCGTCCCCACCGTCACCGGCCGGGCCTGGATCACCGGCACGGCCCAGTACTTCCTCGACCCGGACGACCCGTTCCCGGCCGGCTTCCTGCTCTGAACCGGGCGGAGACGAGTGGCCCGGACGGCGAAACGTGACATTGTACGATGCTCCTCCGTGACTTCTCGGAGGACACACGCATGGGTGACCTGAAGCAGTACGGCCTCGTCAGGGCGCAGGAACGGCTCCGCGACCAGGTCGGGCACGCCCTCCGCGCGGCCCTGATAGCAGGGGAGTTGCGCCCCGGCCAGGTCTACTCGGCCCCGGCCTCGCGAGCGACCTCGGCGTCTCCGCGACCCCGGTCCGCGAGGCCATGCTCGACCTGGCCCGGGAGGGCCTGGTCGAGCCCGTCCGCAACAAGGGCTTCCGCATCACCGAGGTAGGCGAGCGCGACCTCGACCAGTACACCGAACTGCGCACCCTCATCGAGGTCCCCACCGTCGGCCGGGTCACGAAGACGGCCGCGCGGGAACGCCTGGAGGAACTCCGCCCGGTCGCCGAGGAGATCGTCGCCCGCGCCCGCGAGCACGACCTCATCGGCTACCTGGAGGCCGACCGCCGCTTCCACCTCGCCCTGCTCGGCCTCTCCGGCAACGAGCGCCTCGTCGAGACCGTCGGGGACCTGCGCAAGCGCTCCCGCCTCTACGGCCTGACGGGCTTGGACGAGGCCGGACTGCTCGTCTCCTCCGCCGAGGAGCACGTCGAACTCCTCGACCTCATGATCGCCGGGGACGCGCGCGGGGCCGAGGCCTGCATGCGCCGCCACCTCGGCCACGTCCGCTCCCTGTGGGCCGAGGGCCGCGACGGGCCGGCGGGCGCCTGACGCACCTCCGTTCCGGCGCCTCCGGGCCGGCCGTGCGGGCCCGCCGGGAAACGCCGACGGCTCCCGCCCTGCGTGCAGGGATGGGAGCCGTTCGGGAACTCGACGTGCGGTGCGCGCGGATTACGCGTGACGGTGCGAGTGACGGTTGCCGGTGACGAGACGGTAGAGGGCCAGCAGGATGACGGAGCCGACGATCGCGGCGACCCAGGTGGAGATCTCGAAGAAGCCGTCGACGGAGTCCACACCGAAGACGACCTTGCCGAGGAAGCCGCCGAGCAGACCGCCGGCGATGCCGATGAGCATGGTGATGATGAGGCCGCCGGGGTCCTTGCCCGGCATCAGGGCCTTGGCGATGGCGCCGGCGATCAGGCCGATGAGGATCCACGCGATGATGCCCACGATGCTTCTCCAGTCCGTCATATAAGGAACTTGTCAGTCCTTCGTCTGGACCAATCGGGCTCGCGTAAACGCCCCGCGTCGGAAAAACTTCGCGCCGGTGCTCCCGTGCCCCGCGGACACGGCGGAGGACGCTCCCGGGACGCAAGGGAGTTCCCCGCTGTCCACGACGGCCGGCCACCCCCGAGGCTGTGCCCAGTCCCCAGCGGCGGGGCGCCGGGCGGAATCCCCCAGTGCCCGTCCGCGCCGGCCCCTTCCCCCTCCGCGAAAGGGAACGCCCCCATGCGTCCAGTACGGCACCGCCCCTCCTCACCGGACTCGCGACGGTCACCGCCGTCGTCGGGCTCGAGTCCTCCCCGCCCACGCCGGTCCTCCGGCTCCGTCCCCACCGCTCCGGTGCCCGCCGACGTGCGCGCGGCGATGGGCCGCGACCTCGGTCTCTCCGCCGAGGGCGTGCGCGACCGGATGGCCGCCGAACAGGCCGCGGAACGGGCCGCGACCGCCGTGCGCGCCACGGTGGGGACCGCGTCGCGGGACTGTGGTTCGACGCCTCCGACGGGCGCCTGCACGCCGCCGTCACCACCGGCGCCGACGCCGACGCGGTCCGCCGGGCGGGAGCCGTCGCCCAGCGGGTCCGGCACTCCGCCGCCGCGCTCGACGCCACCGCCCGACAGGTCGGCCGGTGGGCCGAGGACGTCCCCGGCCTGCTCTCCTGGGGACCCGACGTGCGCGGCAACCGGGTCGAGGTCGTCCTCGACCCCGCCCGGGCCACCGCCGCCACCGACGCGTTCAGGACCCGCCTCGCCGGCCTCGGCGACCTGGTGGGGTCACCGAGTCCGGGGACGCGCCCCGGCAGCAGGGCGGGAACGTGGTCGGCGGGGAGAAGTGGGTGCCGGGCACGGAGAGCCCGTGCTCCATCGGCTTCTCCGTCACCCGCTCCGGCGGGACGAAGGCCTTCCTGACGGCCGGTCACTGCACCAACGACGCCGACCAGGCCGCCTACGGCAAGGACGGCACCCGCGTCGGCACCTCCAACAAGAACGGCACCGGCAGCGTCAACGCCGCGGAGGGCGACTTCGGGATCGTCGACGTCGACCAGGCGGGCTGGCAGACGGCCCCGGCGGTCTCCGGATGGGGCAAGGGCGACGTCACCCTCACCGGCAGCGCCGAAGCCGTCGTCGGCACCGCGATCTGCCGCTCCGGCCAGACCACCGGATTCCAGTGCGGCGAGGTCACCAAGGTGAACCAGAGCGTCGACTACGGCAACGTCGTCATCAACGGCCTGTCCTACTCCAGCGCCTGCTCCGCCGGCGGCGACTCGGGCGGCTCCTACGTCACCGCGACCGGAGGAAAGGCCGTGGGCCTGCACTCCGGAGGCGGCAGCGCCACCTGCTCCTCGGGCAGCGGCGAGAAGTTCACCATCTTCCAGCCCGTGAACGAGGCCCTCGCCAAGTTCGGCGCCTCCCTGGTCACCTCGGCCCCGCAGCCCGGCGAGGTCACCGTCGCCGCCGTCTCCGCCCGAACCGGCCCCACCGGCACGCCCGTCGAGCTGAGGAACAGCGCCGAGGGCGGCACCGCCCTACACCTGGTCCGCCACCGGCCTCCCGGCCGGCCTGTCCGTCGCCCCGGCCACCGGGACGATATCCGGCACCCCGACCACGGCCGGCACCTCCTCCGTCACCGTCACGGCCACCGACACCGCCGGCCGCAAGGGCTCCACCTCCTTCACCTGGACCGTCACCGCCCCCGGCACGGCAGCCCGGTCCTGGCCGCCCCCGGCAACCAGAACCTCACCGTCGGACGCCCCTTCAGCCTCGCCCTCCGGGCGAGCGGCGGCACCGCGCCGTACGCGTTCTCCGCGACCGGCCTGCCCGCCGGCCTCGGGATCGACGCGGCGACCGGGCTCGTCTCCGGCACCCCCACCGCCTGGGGCTTCCGCAACGTCACCCTGACCGTCACCGACGCGACCGGGAAGAAGGCGTCCGCCACGGCCACCTTCACCGTCTGGTCCTGACCCCTCCGGATCCCGCCTCCGGGACCCCGGGCCCCGGTCCCGCGACCGGGGCCCGGGGCGCCTGTTCACACGCCCCGCCGGTCCCCACGAGCGCGGCGAGCTCGGTGCGGTTGCGCACCCCGACCTTGCGGTAGACGCGGCTGAGCATCGCCTCCACCGTCTTGCGGGAGACGAACAGCCGGTGGGCGGCCTCGGGATTGCTCCTCCCCTCGGCGACCAGGCGGACGAGGAGCCGCTCGCGCTCGGTCAGCCGGTACGCCTCCCCGCCGTCCGGACCGGCGGCCCCGGACGCAGCGCCCGCGAGGCGGGCGAGGTGCCCGTCCACGAGCGCGGACCACGGGTGCGCGCCCGCCCCGGCGCACACGGAACGGGCCCGCTCCCACACGGCCTTGGCCGTGGCGACCCGCCGGCGCCGGCGCTCGACCCGTCCCCACGCCAGCAGGGTGCGCCCCTGCTCGACGGGCCGGCCGAGGGCGGCGAACGCGGCGGCGGCCTCCTCGAAGACGCCGGCCGCCCGGTCGAGGTCCCCGGCCCCCGCGAGGCACAGGGCGCGGGCCCGGGAGACGGTGGCGCGCGCGAAGGCGTGCGAGGCGCGGGCGGCGGTCGCCCCGTCCAGGCGGTCCAGCATCCCGTGCGCCCGCTCCAGGAGCCCGGCGGCCGCGAACGCCTCCACGGCGTCGGCCTGCCACCGCAGGGCGACGGGGTCGTCCGGCCGCGACGAACCCCGCCGGCGGCCAGCTCCTCGAAGGCGGCGAGGGCCTGCCCGATCCGTCCGCGGTGGAGGTGCACCGCCCCGCGATCCACAGACCGCGCGTGGTGTGGAGCCGGTCCCCTCCGACCGGGAGGCCCGCAGGAGCCGCAGGGCGTAGTCCCCGGCCTCCTCGAACGAACCGCCGTGACAGTGGACGAGGGCGGAGGTGTACCAGACGGGGCCGGGGAGAGGTTCGCCTCCCGGGTGTACGACCGGGCCCGCGCCGCCCACGCCAGGGCGTCCGCGCAGGCACCGAGCCCGGCGTCGACCTCGGCCAGGCTGCGGCACAGGTCGGTGAGGTCCTCCGCGCCCCCGGCGGCCTGCGCCACGGGGAGCAGGGCCAGCAGCGAGGTGCGCGCCCGCGCCAGGTGCCCGTCGAAGACGGCGAGCCGGGCCCGAGGTACTCGGGACTGTTGGCGACCCCGAGGGCGTGCGGCGGCACCGCGAGGGCCAGCGCCGACCGCAGGGTGGCACGCGCGTCGTCCGGCCGCCCCAGCACGCGCTCCATGCGGGCGGCCATCGTCAGGGCGGCCGCGTGCGGGGCGTCGTCGCCGGCACGGCGGGCCAGCGCGGCGGCGGTGCGGGCGTGGAGGAGGGCCCCGTCGAAGTCCTCCGCGGCGACGTTGGCCCGGATGGCCGCCCGCAGTTCGACGGCGGCCAGCAGGCGCGGGTCGTCACGGGCGGCGCCACGGGCCGCGGCGAACAGCGTCTCCGTGGTGGTCAGGTCCTGCCCGCAGGCGTCGACGACCGCCAGCAGCGCCTTCACTCGCTGCTCGGGAGCGCCGTGCTCGCGCACGAGGCACGCGGCCGCGCGGCGGGCGCCCCGACGTCCCCCGCCGCCGCCGCGTCCAGGGCGGCCTCGGCGAGCCGTTCGGACCGCGGCCCCGGCAGGTGGGGCGGGGTCAGCCGCGCGGCGAGCAGCAGGAGTCCGGAGGCCAGGTCCCGGTCGCCCGCCGCCCGCGCGGCCACCGCGGCCCGCGCGGCGTCCTCGGCAGCCGGCCGGTCGGTCCCCTCCGTGGCCGTCGCCCGGTGCCACACGGCGCGCACCGGGTCGGACACCGCCGCGGCCAGGGCCTCGTGGTCACGGCGGCGGTCGGCGGCGGTGCCGGCCGCGGCGGCGGCGCGCGCCAGGGCCCGGGCGGAGAAGCGGACGGCGGCCGGGCCGGTGCCGTCCGGACCGTCCGGGGTGGTCAGCAGACCGGCGCGCACCGCGTGGGCGACGTGGTCGTGCGCCTCCCGGTGGCCCGCCCGGTACAGCAGGTCGGTGTCGGGCCGGTGCGCCAGGGCCGCCGTGCGCAGCGTCCGGCGCACCTCCTCCGGCACCGTGCGCAACCACGCGTCGGCGAGCGCGTCGGCCCGCTCCAGGCCGTCGAGGGGCAGGGGCCCGAGGGCCCGCCCGCGCGGGCGGCCGCCGTGCCAGCCCTTCGCAACAGGCCGCGAGGAGGGCGCGGTTGCCGCCGCAGTGGCGCAGGACGGCCGCGCTCCAGCGCACCGGGAGACCGAGCGCCTCCAAGCGGTCGGCGACCTCCTCGTGTCCCGCCGGGGGCACCGGGACGACCGGCGGATGGCCGCCGAGCAGCTCCGCGGCGCGGTGCGGCGGCCCCACGGTCCGCTCCGCCGCGACCACCGCGAGGCGGTCCCGCCCCACCGCTGCGGCCGCGTGGCCCAGGACGTCGGCGCTGACCGGATCGAGCCACTGGACGTCGTCCACCGCCACCAGGGGACGCGGCGCCTCCCGCAGCGTCCGCGCGGCGAGGACGCGCAGCCGCAGCCTGGTCGCGGCGTCGACCTCCCGCCCGCGTACGGCAGGAACTCCTCGGAGAGCTGCACCAGACCCGAACAGGGCAGCAGTTCGTCCCCGGCCGGTTGCGGACGCGCCGGACCCCGCCGCTCCAGCGCCGGCACACGGCCTCCAGGAGCGTGCTCTTCCCGGCGCCCCACGGCCCGTGGACGACGGCCCCGCCGTGGCGGGCGAGCAGCTCCGCCACCTCGCCGGCGACGGCGTCGGAGGCGTCGGGGACCGGGCGACGGCCGAGGCCGCCGTCGGCGACGTCTGTGGTCATGGAGGCACGCTAGGCGCCCCCGGCTCCCCGGCCAGAGCACCGGCCCTCCCGGGAGGGAACGAGGATCTCCCCTACGCCGGTGAGGGGCGGATCAGCCGGGCCTCCCGCCCGGCGGGACGATCGCGCGCTTGAGGACCTTGCCCGTCGGCCCCTTCGGCAGGGAGTCGGCGAGCCAGATTCGGCGCGGATACTTGTACGGGGCGACCCGCTCGCGCACGTGGGCCCGCAGCTCGGCGGGGAGACGTACCGGCCGGGGCGCAGGACCACGGCGGCGGCGACCTCCTGGCCGTGGACCGGGTGCGGGACCCCGAGGACCGCCGCCTCCGCCACGTCCGGGTGGAGGTGCAGGACCTCCTCCACCTCCCTCGGGTAGACGTTGAACCCGCCCCTGATCACGACGTCCTTCAGCCGGTCCACCACCCGGAAGTCGCCCCTGGCGTCCCGGGTGCCGAGGTCGCCGGTGTGCAGCCAGCCGTCCCGCACCGCCTCCGCCGTGGCCTCCGGGCGGCGCCAGTACCCCTTCATCACGTTGTGGCCCCGGATCACGATCTCCCCGACCCCGCCGTCCGGCACCTCCTTGCCGTCCCGGTCCACCACCCGCATCTCCACCCCGTCGACCGGGACGCCGATCGTGCCGGGGACGCGCGGCCGGCCGATCCGGTTCACGCACGCCAGCGGGGACGACTCCGACAGGCCGTACCCCTCCAGGACCGCGCAGCCGAAGGCGGACTCGAAGCCCGTGTGGACCGCCACCGGCAGCGGCGAACCGCCGCACAGGCACACCGGAGGGAGGAGACGTCGTACCGGGCGCGCTCCGGGTGCCGCAGCAGCAGCCCGTACATCGTGGGCACCCCGAGGAAGACCGTCACCCGGTCCCGGGCCACGAGCGACAGCGCGCCCGCCGGGTCGAAACGGCTCATCAGGGTCAGACAGGCGCCCACGGCCACCGCGCAGCCGAGCCCCATCACCTGCCCGAAGGAGTGGAAGAGCGGCAGCCCGCCGAAGACCACGTCCGGGGCTCCGAGCTCCAGGACCCGCACCCCCTCGTCGATGTTGCGCCGGATGTTCTCGTGGGTCAGCTCGGCGCCCTTCGGCTCCCCGTCGTACCGGAGGTGTAGAGGACGACGGCGGTGTCCCCGGGCGCACGGGGCGTGGCGCCCGGCGCGGGGGCGTGGACGGCCAGGAGCGCGGTGAACTCCGCCGGTTCGACCGCCAGGTGCGGGGTGCCGGCCAGGCGGGCGCCCTCGGCGGCCTCCCCGCCGTCCCCGGGCCGGGAGAGCAGCAGCGCCGCCCCGGCGTCCGCCAGGCAGTGCCGGACCTCCCCGGCGCGCAGGAGCGGATTGAGCGGGACGACGATCGCGCCCGCGCGCAGGATCCCGTAGTAGAGCGCGGCGAACAGCGTGCTGTTGGGGAGCGCGACGGCGACCCGGTCCCCGGGCCGCACCCCGCGCGAGCGGAGCAGCGCGGCGGTCCGGTGGGCGAGCCCGTCGAGCCTCCCGTACGTCACCTCGTCGGCACCGAGCCGCAGCGCGGTCCGGTCGGGGTGCGCGCGGGCGCTCCGGTCGAGCAGCGCGGGGACGGTTCCGTCGTCGGCGGTCATCGGGCGGACTCCTTCGGGGCCGTACGGGACGGGTACGGGTACGGGTGTCGGTGCGGACGCGGTACGGGGCGGGGACGGCGACCGAGGTCAGGAGCAGGCCGTCGCGGACGAGCCAGCGGCCGCGGAGGAGGGACGGGAGACGGCACGGGCCCGGGGGCGTCCCCGGTGACGCCGGTTCCGGCGGCGGGACGAGCAGACGGGCCCGGAAGCGGCCGGTGGCCGCGGGATCGTCCGTATCCGTTCCCGGAGACGGGTCCGGGGCTTCCTCCGGGGCGGCCTCCCACGCCACCTCGACGTCCTCGAAGCCGAGCCAGGCGCCGCCGCACCCGCTCCAGGCCTTGTAGACGGACTCCTTCGCGCTGAACAGCAGCCGGTCCCAGGCGATGTCCGGCCGCCGGGCGGCCAGTTCGCGCAGTCGCGCCGGCTCCGGGCCGAAGGCCACCGCCCCGCGCACCCCGGGCGGCAGGGGCGCGTGCGGTTCGGCGTCGATGCCGAGCGCGAGGAAGCGGGCGGCCGGTGCCACCGCCGCGCCCCGGAACCCCGCGCAGTGGGTGAGGCCGCCGACCGTGCCCGCCGGCCACGCGGGCGCCCGCGCCGCCCCGCAGGAGCGGGGCCCGGGGCACCCCAGGGCGGCCAGGGCCCGGTGGGCGCAGAGCCGGGCCGTCGTGAACTCGCGCCGCCGGCCCGGCGTCGCGCGCGCCACGAGGCGGCCTCCTCGGGGAAGAGCCCCGCCGGTTCGGGGTCGCCGGTCTCCTCGGCGCCGTACGCCCCCTCGGGCAGCAGCGCGCCGAGCAGCGGCGCCCGCGCCGGGCGCTCACGCCGGGGCGCCCGACGCGGCCGACGCGCTCCGGCCGGCGTCCCCGGTCTCCCCGGCGCCCCGCCGTCTCCGGTTTCCCCGGTGGGTTCCGGGAATCCCGCCCAGGCCGCGATCCGCTCCACCAGGCCCGTGTTGTGCCGGATCCAGCGGAAGTGGTCCAGGTCCCGGCCGCCCGCGTCCGCCGTCCGGTAGGTCCAGCGCTCGACACGGGCCGAGGGGAGCTTCGCGCACAGGTGGTCCACGGCCCGGGCCGGTGCCAGGGCGTCGTGCTCGACGTCCACGGCGAGCACGGGCAGGGCGACGCCCGCAGCGCCTCCTCGTGGTCGGCGGCGTACCGACCCGTCCTCAACTGCCGGGCCCAGTCCCGCATCAGGCCCACCGACTCGCGCCCGCCGAACCCGAGCCGGCGGCCCGGCCAGTACCCGAGCAGCTCCGCACCCGCCACGCAGAGCAGGCTCCGCGCGAGCCACCGCGCCCCCGAGGGGCCGAGCGTCCGCCACCAGGCCGAGCCGCTCGCCACCAGGACGACCCCGTCGAGACGCGGCCGCAGCAGGCCGCAGTGCACCAGACCGAGCTGTCCGCCGAGGCTGTGCCCCAGGATCAGCCGGGGCGCGCCGGGGAAGGCGCGTGCGACGGCGTCGAGGACGGCGCCGATGTCGTGCTCGACGAGCTCGCGGTAGCCGAACCGGACCCCGCGCGCCGGGACCGGGACGCTCTCGCCGTGCCCGCGCGGGTCCACCGTCACCACGGTCGCGCCGCGCCGGTGCAGCGCCCGCGCCAGCGGGGTGTAGTGCCGGGCGGGCGTGCCCATCGCGGGCAGCACCACCACGACCGGGGCGGTGGGGTCGGGGCGCGCGTGGACGCGGACGACGAGCCGGGCGCCGTCCGGGGCGACGGGCTCGGCGAGCACGGGGAAGGGACCCGCCTTCGTCCCGCCCCGGGCTCCTGCCGCCTCTCCGACCCTGGTCCCGCCCCGGGCCCCTGCCGCCTCCCCGGTCCCCACCGCCTCCTCACTCCTCACTCCTCCTCCAGGCGCCATCCGATCACCCCCGCGCCCCAGGTGATCCCCGCCCCGAACGCCGCCACCCCCAGCAGGCCCGACCGGCCCAGGCGGCCCTCCCCGCGGGCCTGGTGGAGGGCGATCGGGATGGAGGCGGAGGAGGTGTTAGCGACCCGGTCGACGTTCAGGTAGAGCCGCTCCGGCAGGACGCCCAGCTCCTTGCCCACCGCCCGGACGATCCGCGCGTTGGCCTGGTGGGCGACGAACAGGTCCACGTCGTCGGCGGTCAGCTCCCGCCGCGCGAGGACCTCCCGGGCCGCCGCGCTCATCTTCTCCACGGCGTGCACGAAGATCTCGGGGCCGTCCATCCGCAGCTTCCGGTCGTACCGGTCGGCGTGGAGCAGCGGGACCAGGTTCCCGTCCGAACCGAGCCGGAACGCGGGCGCGGGCACGGCGTCCGGGACGGCGCCGGCCACGTCCGCCACGACCACCGCCCCGCCCCGTCGCCGAGCAGCACCGCCGTCGACCGGTCCTCGTGGTCGGTGATCCGGGTCAGCGCCTCCGCGCCGCAGACCAGGACGGTCCCGGCCCGGCCGGACTCGATCAGGGCGACGGCGTGGTCCAGGGCGTACACGAACCCGGCGCAGGCCGCGTGCAGGTCGAACGCGGCGGCCCGGTCCGCGCCGAGCCGGGCGGCCACCTCCACGGCCAGGCCGGGCGTGGTCCGGTCGGGGGTCGTGGTCGCGACGACGACGTGCCCCACGTCGGCCGCCGTGCGCCCCGACCCGGCGAGCGCCTCCCGCGCGGCGGCCAGGGCGAGATCGGCCAGGTGCCCGTCCTCGGGCAGGAAGCGGCGCTCCCGGATGCCGGTCCGCTTCACGATCCACGCGTCGGAGGACCCGATCGCCTCGAAGTGGCTGTTGGGCACGGTCCGTTCGGGCAACGCGGAACCGGTGCCGACGATCGCGGCGGTCACGGGCGCTCCTCCCGGGCGGTACGGGGCGGGGCCCCGGGCCCCGGCGGCTCGCCGACGGCCTGGGCGCCCATGCGGACGGCGTGCATCCCGCCGTCGGCGTGCACGATCTCGCCGGTGACGGCCGCCGCCAGGTCCGAGAGCAGGAACAGGACGGGCCCGACGAGCCGGGCCGGATCGGTGCGGTTCCAGCCGAGCGGGGCCTCCTGCTCCCAGCGGTCGGCGATCCGGTCGAAGGTGCCGACCGCCCGCCCGGCCACGGTCTCCACCGGCCCGGCCGCCACCAGGTTGACCCGGATCCCGGAGTGCCCGAGGTAGAGCGCGAGGTAGCGGCAGACCGAGCCGAGCGCGGCCTTGCCGACCCCATCCAGTCGTACCCCGGCCACGCCCCCGACGCGTCGAAGTCCAGGCCGACCACGCTGCCCCGGGCCGGGCCGCCGCCCCGCCCTCCCGCAGCAGCGGGGCGAGCGCGGTGGTCAGCGAGTGCAGCGAGAACGCCGCCGTGCGCAGCGCGAGCGTCGCGTCCTCGACGGAGGTCGTGAGGAAGTTGCCGCTGAGGGCGGACCTGGGCGCGGCGGCGATCGCGTGCAGCACGCCGTCCACCGCGCCCCAGCGGCGCTCCAGCTCCTTCGTGAGCCCGTCCAGGTCCTCGGGTCGCGTCACGTCGAGTTCGAGGACGTCGGCCGGGTACGGAAGGCCCGAGGCCGCCGCCTCCGTGATCCGCCGGGTGCGCCCGAAGCCCGTGAGGAGCACCTCCGCGCCCGCCTCCTGGAGCGCGCGGGCGGTGTGCCAGGCGATCGAGTCGTCGTTGAGGACCCCGGTCACCAGATAGCGGCGCCCCGCGAGGTCGAGCGGGTCGGGGGCGTGGTGGGAGTCGCGGGACGCGTGCATCAGGACCGTCCTTCCACGGCCAGGACCAGGGCCGCGTTGTGTCCGCCGAAACCGAACGAGGTGGAGAGCCCCACGAGGGCCCCCGCGCCGCCGCCGGACGCCCCTTCCGCGCGTGCGGTCAGCTTCCGTGCCGCCCCGCGGACGAGGTCGAGGCCGCCGAGCGCCGGATCCGGCCGGCGCAGCCCGCCGTCGGGGGCGCCGTGCCGTGCCGCAGCGCCTGGAGGTGACGATCGCCTCGACCGCGCCCGCCGCGCCGAAGAGGTGGCCGAGCGCGCCCTTGGACGAGGAGAGCGGCAGCCCCGCGAGGACGCCGGCCCCGAGGGCGTGCCGCAAGGCCTCGCACTCCAGGCGGTCGTTGAGGGCGGTGCCGGTCCCGTGGGCGTTCGCGTACGCCAGCTCCCCGGGCTCCGTCGCCGCCTCCCGCAGCGCCAGCGCGACCGCCCGCGCGGCCGGTCCGCCGGTGGGGTCGGGGGCCGTGACGTGATGGGCGTCGGAGGTCGCCCCGTACCCCGTACGGTCCCGAGGACCTCGGCGTCCCGCCCGGCGGCGCCGGACGCCGTCTCCAGGACGAGGATCCCGGCCCCTCGCCGATGACGAAGCCGTCCCGGTCCCGGTCGAAGGGCCGGGCCGTCCCGCCGGCGAGAGCGCGCCGGCGTTGGCGAACGCGGCGGCCACCACGTCGGAGACGGCCGACTCCGCGCCGCCGACCACGACGGCGTCCGCCGCCCCGGCGGCCAGCAGCCGCATCCCCGCGCCGACGGCCTGCGCGCCGCTGCTGCACGCGGACGCCACGCAGAGGCTCTCGCCCCGGAAGCCGTACCGCATGGAGAGGTGGGCGGCGGCCGCGTTCGCCATCATCTGCGGGACCATCAGCGGCGACACGAACTCCGCGCCCTCCGCCCCGTACACCTCGCGCTGCGCCTCGAAGGAGGCCGTGCCGCCGAGCCCGCAGCCGATGACGCAGGCGACCCGCTCGGGCCGCCACGGCGGGACGCCGCCCGGCCGGTGGCCCGCCCGCGCGAGGGCCTCGCCGGCCGCCACCAGGGCCAGGTGGGTGAACCGGTCGGTGCGGCGCACGAGCGCGCGCGGCAGGTGGTCGGCGGGCGCGAAGTCCGCGTGCCGGACCGCCGGACGGCTCCCGGCGGCGGCCGACGCGCCCGCGACGGCCCGCTCGTGGAGGACGTCGGCGCCGACGCCCAGCGGGGTGACGGCGCCGAACCCGGTGACGACGACCGCCTCCCGCGCGCGGGGCCGTACCGTCTCACTCAACTCCGGCCTTCTCGTAGCAGAGTCGGAGGATCTCCCCGACGGTGTCGATCCCGTCGAAGTCCTTCGTGCGGACCGGCACGCCCAGGTCCCGCTTCACGGACTGCGCGAGCTCGACCATGTCGAGCGAGTCGATCTCCAGGTCGTCCAGGGCGGCCCCGGGGCGCACGTCGGAGGCGTCGACGCCGAGTTCGACCAGGGCGTCGGTGATGAACTGCTCGATGGTGGCGCGGTCCAGGGTGTCGGACATGACTCTCCCGTGCGTGTGGGGCGGCGGAGGGGGACGGGGAACTCAAGGGGTGGGCTTCGAGGGGTGGTACGGCGACCAGTGCCACTGGCGCCAGTAGCTCTCCGCGATCTCCACCCACTCCTCCAGGCGCGCGGCGTCGTCCAGGAAGCGGGCGGCGCTCACCACCAGCCAGCTATAGACGGCCTGGCTGTCGCGGCAGCCGCCGCAGTCGCCCGAGGTACAGCAGAACTGCAGCGACTCGTAGTCGGCGCCCCAGGCGGCGAAGCCCGGGATCACCGGATTGCCGTTGGCGACCCGCTCCTCGTGGTCCGGGTGGTCGACGCTGAGGCTCGGGCAGACGTCGTACCCGAAGCGCGCGCCCCAGTGCGAGGTCCCGGTGATCAGGCTGCGGATGAAGTACGGGTGGCTGACCACCGCCTCCGGATACGCCTCCCGCACCCGCAGCGCCTCCTCCAGGACGCGCCGCTCGTTCTCGATCCGGATCGGGCTCTCGGTGCCGTGCTCGCTGTAGAAGTTGAAGGTGACGAGGTTGCCGTTCTCGGCGATCCTGCGGACGGTCGGCTCCAGGTACCGGAGCCCCGCCTCGGAGAGCGCGAAGATGAACAGGACCCGCGGGTCGTCCCGGTAGTGCGAGAGCGCCGTGTCGAACAGGCCGGTGAACTTCGACCCGTTGACCCGGATGGCCCGCAGGTCGTCGTCGAGCGGCCCGCCGCCGAAGATGCTGACGGCCACGGCGATGCGCTCGAAGCCCTGCCGGGGCATCGGCCGCAGGCCGTTGGTCGAGATCGTGACGTACGGGAGCTCCTCGACGAACGCCTCCACGCGCTTGAGCACCAGGGTCGGCTCGCCGCCGATCAGGGTCGCCTGGTTGACCCCTCGTCCCGCAGCCGGCGGGCGAAGGACCGGATCCGGTCCACGTCCGACAGCTCGCGGACGGCGGTGTCGAAGCCGCCCTCGAAGTACCAGCAGCCCTTGCAGCGGATGTTGCACGCGTTGGTGAGGTGGACCTCGCAGGAGCGGACCTCGCGCCCGAGGCGGCGCAGCCAGCGCAGCCGGGGGCGAGGTCGGGGCGCTCGGCCAGGAGCGCGGCGGTGCGCTCCTTCGCCTCGCGGCGGCCGAGCGGACGCGGGGTGATGGTCAGGGGGTGGCCATGGACGGGACTCCTCGGTGTTCCTCGACGGGAACTGCTACTCGGGGACCTTCAGGCCGAGGCTCTTGATCCGCGGGGTGACCTTCTCCCGCCAGATGTCGCGCGCCTCGCCGTTCGTGGTCTGCCGCAGCCCGAAACGGACCGCCAGCTTCGACCTTTCCGACCGCGGGCTGCCGAAGATCCGGACGAATCCCGGCCACAACCGGTCGAGGCCCCGCTGGAGTTCTTCCCGGCCCTCCTCGGTACGGGCCAGATTCCGGCAGACACGGGCGCCGTGGGCGATGTGGATCTTCTCGTCGAGAATGATCGTGCGCACGGCCTCGGCCCACGGCTTGTAACTGCTCTGCGCGAATTCGGAGATCATCACCATCGCGGTCTCCTCGCCGATGTACGAGAAGATTCCGCGCTCCGCCCAGGTGGTGCAGGTGTGGAACTCGTGACCGGCGAAGAGGTCCCGGTCGGCGAGGCGCTGCTTCTCCATGTATCCGGTGTCGACGCCGATGTCGGCGAGGACCCGCTTGCCGATCTTGTAGTGGTCGTACTCCTCGACCGCGCGCTCGGCGCACACCTGCCGCTCCTCGGCGTCCGGCGCCAGCGGCAGGAACACCTGGATGTAGTCGTCGGCCCCGAGAGTTCGCCCTCGGTGTTCACGATCATTCCCCGGACGGCGATCTCCCGGTACTCCTCGGGCATGGCGAGGAATTCCTCGGGAGTGCGGACGACGACGACCTCGTCGGCGGGAAGGAAAGATGCCATGGTGATCCACTCGCCTCGCTCGTTCGACTGCGACCAGGAGCCCGCGGACCTCGCGGTGGTGGAGCGGGGAACGGTATCCACGGCGCCGTCTCCCATCAATGAGACCCCGTACCGGAATGGCCGATTTCCCGGCGGCGACCGCCCCGCGCACGCCCTTCGATCAAGAGCGGACCGCGCTGCTTCGGACAGCGCCGGAGAAGATCGAGGAGGTCGCCCTTTCCGGTGGCGACCAGCGGAGGAGAACGGGGAGGGAATCCTCCGAATTCGATCCGGGCGGCCGGAATCCTACGGCCCGCAGTGTGGCCGGAACGGACCCGGAATTCCCCGGAGGCGGCCCCGAGTGCGTCAACTCGGTCACGCCGGGCGCGAATCGAACGATCTGGACACCGCCTTGAATCTCTATATGCTGACGCCATGCTTTCTGCCGCCTCCACGCCCGCGAACGCCGCCTCCGCCACCCCTCCGCGCCCGTGCCGGCCGCCGCCTCCCGGCTGGCCAACGTCGGCTCGTCGCCGGTACGGGAGATCCTGGCGCTCACGGCGCGACCCGAGGTGATCTCCTTCGCCGGGGTCTGCCCGCCCCGAGCTGTTCGACGTCGCCGGGATGCGGGACGCGTACGACCGGGTCTTCGCGGAGAACCCGCGGCACGCGCTCCAGTACTCGACGACCGAGGGCGACCCGGAGCTGCGCACCGCCGTCGCCGAGCGGCTCACCGCGCGCGGGCTGCCCACGGGCGCCGACGACCTGCTCGTCACCACCGGCTCGCAGCAGGCCCTCACGCTGCTCACCACCGCCCTCGTCGAACCCGGCGCCGTGGTCCTCGTCGAGAACCCCTGCTACCTCGCCGCCCTCCAGACCTTCGGCTTCGCCGGCGCCCGCGTCGTCCCCGTGCCCACCGACGACCAGGGCCTCCTCCCGGCCGCCCTGGAGGAGATCGCGGCCCGCGAGAAGCCGACCCTCCTCTACGTCGTCCCCACCTTCCAGAACCCCACCGGCCGCACCCTCCCCGCCGAGCGGCGTGCCGCCGTCGCCGAGGCCGCGGCCCGGCACGGCTTCTGGATCGTCGAGACGACCCGTACAGCGAACTGCGCTACGACGGCGAGCGCGTCCCTGGATCGCCGCCGACCCCGCGGCGGCCGACCGCACCGTCCTGCTCGGCTCCTTCTCCAAGGTGATGGCCCCGGCCTCCGGCTCGGCTACCTCCGCGCCCCCGCCGGACTGCGCCGCTCCTGCGTCATCGCCAAGCAGGCCGCCGACCTGCACACCTCGACCATCGACCAGGCGGCGGCCGCGCGCTACCTGCGGGACAGGGACCTCGACGCGCACGTGGCGGTGATCCGCGCCGCCTACCAGGAGCGCAGGGACGCGATGCTCGAAGGCCTGCCGGCCGCGCTGCCGGAGGGCAGCCGGTGGAACAGGCCGGAGGGCGGCATGTTCATCTGGGCGTCCCTGCCCGAGGGTACGACGCCACGGCGCTCCTGAAGACCGCCGTCGCCCACGAGGTGGCGTACGTGCCGGGGGCACCGTTCTTCTGCGGCGACCCGGACCCGGGCGCCATGCGGCTCTCGTTCACGACGCACTCGCCCGACGAGATCAGGGAGGGCCTCCGCAGGCTCGCCAAGAGCTTCGCCTGATGACGGGGGCGGGGACGGGGACGGAGGCGACGGTCGTGGGTGCGGACGCGGATGTGGACGCGCTCGTGGACGCGGCGGCCCCCGCCCGCTCTCGCCGGACGAGCTCAACGCCCTCGTCCGGCGCCAGTTCCCCGACTACACGGCCTGCCGGGTCACCGAGGCGAGCGGGACCCACCTGCTCATGGAGGCGGACGGGGCGCGGCTGCGCACCCGGCCCGGCGGCACGGTCTCCGGACCCGAGCAGGCCGGACTCGTCGACCTCGCCGCCTTCCTCCTGATCAACGCCCGGCTCGGCCGCCCCACCCCATGGCGCTCACCACCTCCCTCCAGATCAGCTACCTCAACCGCCCCCGGCCCGGTCTCCTCCGCACCCACGCGCGCATGGCCAAGTTCGGCCGGCGCCTCTGCGTGGTCCTCGCCGAACTCCGCGACGAAGGTGACGAACTGGCGGCCTCGGCCACCGTGACGTACTCCGTCCCGCCACCGGCCCGGAACGAGCCGGGAAGCGGGTCGGTGAACGGAGCGGGGAAGCGGGTCGGGGAGTGGGCCGACCGGGTGAGCTTCGGGCCCGACCGGCCGCCACGCCGTCATCACGTCGTGTCGTTGTTGGGCCGAACGGGTGAGGAGCGGGAGGATGGACCCATGAGTAGGTACGAGAGGTACGACGTCACCGACGAGCAGTGGGAGGGCCTCGCGCAGGTCGTGCCCCTGCGCGGCCGTGACGAATGGCCGTCCAGGGTCGACCACCGCACGATCCCCGAGCAGTACGAATCCGCCGAGCAGCGCCGCATGGTCGTGCTCCGCGTCCAGGTCTTCGCCGACGCCCGCGAGGTCGCCGAGTACCTCATCGCCCAGATCCCGGTGCTCCTCGATCTGACCGGCGCCGACACCGAGGTCGCCAAGCGGATCCTCGACTTCAGCAGCGGCGTCGTCTTCGGGCTCGGCAGCGGGATGCACCGCGTCGACCGGAACGTCTTCCTCCTCGCCCCGGCGGGTACGGAGGTCGAGGGCGCGGAGGGTGCGGACGAGGAGGAGGTCGTGGGCGGCCGGGCCGCCGGCGTCCCCGATCGTAGGAAGGTCCGCTCGGCGTAACGGTTCGTCGCGGAAAGGGCTGCGTACGGTCCGGACATGGACCTCACCTGCGGCTCCGCGCTCGCCAGCACGTCGAAGAACCGCCCCTCCGACCCCGCTTCCCCGCAGCTCCCGCTTCCGTCCCCGGTGCCGTTCCCGCTCCCGGCGCCGTCCCTCCTCCGACGCGGTCCCTCTGCCGGGCCGCGCGTCCCGAGGCCCGCACCTCCGCCGCGCCCACGCCCACGTCCGCGTCCGCGTCCGTACCTGTGTCCGTGCCGGCGTCGGTGTCCGGGCCGGCGTCCGTGTCCGCGCCCGCTTCCGGGAGGGGCGCTTCCCTTCCGCGCGTCACCCGGCCCCGTGCCTCCGTCCCCGGGGCACGGGGCCCGGTCATACCGGAAGCCGGGGAAGCCCAGGAGGCCCGGGGAGCTCGGGAGTCCGGGGAAGGGCAGGAGTTCCGGGAAGCCCAGGAGGGGCGGCCCGACGCCCAGCCCGCCGTCACCGAGTTGCGCCTCTCCGCGTTCGCCGGCCGCCGTTCCGCCGTGCACGCGCTCGGGCCCGTGACCCTTTTCGCCGGGCCCAGCGGCAGCGGCAAGACCACCACCCTGCGGGCGTACGAGGCGCTGGCCCGGCTCTGCGCGGGCGACCCGCTCGACGAGGTGTTCCCGGACGCCGCCGACCTCGTCCCCGAACGCGCCCGGCCCGACGCCCAGGGCCGGCGCGGGTTCCGCGTCGGGTGCACCGTCGACGGACCGTGCGGCCCCGTCCGCCTCGACCTCGCCGTGCAGGCCGAGCCCCGGCTCCGCATCGTCGGCGAACGGCTCGCCGCCCGGGGCCGCACCCTGCTCGCCACCGCCCTGCGCGACCCCGGCCGCAGCACCGTCCAGGCCGAGTGGCACACGGCGGGCGCCACCCCGTCACCAGGGCCCCGCTCCCCGACGACCTCCTCGGTACGGCCCTGCTGCCGCTGCGGGTCGCCGGCAAGACCCCCGGCCAGTTGGAGGTCCTGGCCGCCGCCGAGCAGGTGGTCGTCGGACTGCGGTCCGCCTTCGCCTGCGACCCCGGCCCGACCGGATGCGGGCCCCGTGCCGCCCGGCGAGGGAGGCTGCGGCGCGACTGCCGGAACCTCGCCGAGGTCCTGCACCGCACCCACAACGACTGCCCGCGCCGCCACCACCGCCTCGCCACCGTGGCGGGAGCGGGCTGCGCGGGGACCGTCACGGGGCTCGGGGTGCGGGAGCTCCCGGAGGGCACCGTCCGGGCGGTGCTCGAACGGGGCGGCCGGCCCGAGACCCCGCTCGGCCGCCTCGGCGACGGCGAACTGCGCTACCTGGCGCTCGCCCTCACCCTGCTCACGGGCCCCGGGGTCCTGGAGATGGACCGCGTCGCCGAGGTGCCCGACGCCATGCAGAGCCTGACGCTGCTGGCCGACGGCCTCGACCGGGGCCTGGACCGGCGCCAGTCGGGCGGGCTGCTCCGCCTCGCCGTGGAGATCGCCGGGGACGGGCACATCCGGCTCGCGGGCACGGTGGGGGACCGGACGGCGGCGGAAGCGCGCCGGACGCCCGGGGTGACGGTGGTAGACCTGGACGGATGACGAATGAGAACACGAGGAACGACGGTGTGACGGACGACGACGCGACGGGCGGCGGAGTGGCGGACGACGGTGTGGCGGGGCTCCGGCGCAGGCTGGTCGCGTTCGCGGCGGCCCGCGACTGGCAGCCCTACCACACGCCCAAGAACCTGGCGGCGGCCCTCAGCGTGGAGGCGGCCGAACTCCTGGAGATCTTCCAGTGGTTGACGCCCGAGCAGGCCGAGCGGGTGATGGAGGACCCGGAGTCGGCCCACCGGGTCGCCGACGAGGTGGCGGACGTGCTCGCCTACCTCCTCCAGTTCTGCGACGCGCTCGGGATCGACCCGCTCGCGGCGCTCGCGGCCAAGATCGACCGCAACGAGCTCCGATTCCCCGCCAAGCGGCGGGGCGGAGGGGCGAGGAGGGCTCCTGAATCAAGATCGTCACTCTTCGGAGTGATCGACTTTTCCCCGCCAGGCTTCCTGTCCACAGATTTCCGAATTCCTCTGGTGTTTGGGCTCAGGCTGTCTCACTCTGGGTAATGACTGAGTGGGTGGCAAGTCGTGGGAACGGGGGCGGTGTTGATGGAAGCGGAGCGATTGATCGCGCTCGGCCGGCACGCGCTGGTGGAGAGCGGGACGGCACAGGACATCGTGGCGGAGGCCTGGCAGGCCCAGGCCCTCGCCCAGGCGATAGGGAGTCGTCTCGCGCTCTGCGGGCCGCAGGAGCTGCGCGGCGAGGCGCGGGGGCTGGGGGAGATCGGGGAGTATCCGGCGGTGTGGGGCGCCGGAGGGCCGCGCGGCCCGGCTGACCGAGGTCACGGACCCCCACCGGACGCTGACCGCACTGGGGGAGCTGCTCGCCGAGGTGGGGATCGCCCTGGTGGGCGTGGCCTGCGCCACCGACGAGGAGGGGCTCTACTGGCAGTGCATCGAGGCGATCGACGCCACCGACGAGTCGGGCGACCGGGTGCGCGGGATGTTACGGCGCCTGGCCGTCCGCGACGGCGAGCGGGCCCGCCCGCCCGACCCGGCCCGGGGCCGCGCGACCCCACGCCGGGAGCCGTCGTGCTGACGCGCCCCGGCCCGGCCGGCCCGGTCGCCTCGACCCGTCCGCCCGGCCGGCCGGACCCGGCCAAGGTGCCCGGCCCTCCCCGTCCGGCCCGGTCAAGGCGCCCTGCCCGGGGGTCGGCCGGGAGGTCAGCCCGTACGCGACGGTGCAGGATGGAGGCATGGATCTTCGCATCTTCACCGAGCCCCAGCAGGGGCCGACTACGACACCCTCCTCACCGTGGCCCGCGCCACCGAGGAGCTCGGCTTCGACGCCTTCTTCCGCTCCGACCACTACCTCAGCATGGGGTCCGCCGACGGCCTGCCCGGCCCGACGGACGCCTGGATCACCCTGGCCGGCCTGGCCCGGGAGACGAAGAGGATCCGCCTCGGCACACTGATGACGGCGGGCACCTTCCGGCTCCCCGGCGTCCTCGCCATCCAGGTCGCCCAGGTCGACCGGATGTCCGGCGGACGGGTCGAACTGGGCCTGGGCGCGGGCTGGTTCGAGGAGGAGCACAAGGCCTACGGCATCCCCTTCCCGAAGGAGAAGTTCGGCCGCCTCGAAGAGCAGTTGGCGATCGTCACCGGTCTGTGGGAGACCGAGGTCGGCAAGACGTTCACCCATGAGGGGGAGTTCTACCGGCTCACCGACTCCCCGGCGCTGCCCAAGCCCCTCCAGGAGAAGATCCCGGTCCTGGTCGGCGGGCACGGCGCGACCCGCACCCCGGCTCGCCGCGCGTACGCGGACGAGTTCAACATCCCGTTCGCCTCCCTGGAGGACAGCGAGAAGCAGTTCGGACGGGTGCGGGCCGCCGCCGAGGCGATCGGCCGGTCGGCCGACGACCTGGTGTACTCCAACGCTGGTCGTCTGCGTCGGCCGGGACGACGCCGAGGTGGCCCGCCGGGCCGCCGCCATCGGGCGGGACGTGGACGAGCTCAGGGCGAACGGTCTGGCCGGCTCGCCCGCCGAGGTGGTCGACAAGCTCGGCCGGTACGCGGCCATCGGCTCCTCCCGGGTCTACCTCCAGGTCCTGGACCTGGACGACCTGAACCACCTGGAGCTGATCTCCGCCCAGGTCCAGTCGCAACTGGGCTGAGCGGGAGGAGCGAGCCGATGAGACCGGTCCGTGCGCTCGACGAGGCCCTCCGGGCGGAGGTCCTCGTCCTCGACGGCGGGCTCTCCAATCAACTGGAGGCCCAGGGTTGCGACCTCTCGGACGCGCTCTGGTCCGCGCGGCTCCTCGCCGACGGACCCGAGCTGATCGAGGAGGCGCACACGGCGTACGTGCGGGCCGGGGCGCGGGTGCTCATCACCTCCGGGTACCAGGCCACCTTCGAGGGCTTCGCCCGGCGGGGCACGGGCCGGGAGGAGGCGGCGCGGCTGCTCGCCCGGAGCGTGGAGCTCGCGCGGTCGGCGGCGGACGGCGCGGAGGACGAGGTCTGGGTCGCCGCGTCCGTCGGGCCGTACGGCGCGATGCTGGCGGACGGCAGCGAGTACCGGGGACGGTACGGGCTCTCCGTGCGCGCGCTCGAAGCGTTCCACCGGCCGAGGATCGAGGTGTTCGCGGCGGCGGGGCCCGACGTCCTGGCCCTGGAGACGGTGCCGGACGCCGAGGAGGCGGAGAGCGCTGCTGCGGGCGGCCGAGGGTGCGGGGTGCCCGTGTGGCTGTCGTACACGGTCGAGGGCGGGCGGACCCGGGCCGGCCAGGACTTGGCGGAGGCGTTCGCGGTCGCCGCCGGGAACGACCGGGTGGTGGCGGTCGGGGTCAACTGCTGCGACCCGGCCGACGCGGGGTCCGCCGTGGAGGCGGCGGTCGCCGTGACCGGGAAACCGGCCGTGGTCTACCCCAACAGCGGGGAGCGCTGGGACGCCGGGGCGCGGGACTGGCGCGGCGGGTCCGCCTTCGACCCGCGGCGGGCCGCCGCCTGGGTCCGCTCCGGCGCCCGGCTCGTCGGCGGCTGCTGCCGGGTCGGCCCGGACACGATCACCGCCCTCGCCGCGACCCTGGCCGACGCCGGAGCCGACGGCACCGGCTGAACCGGAAGCCTCCCGCGCGTCCGGCCCCGCGCGTCCGGCCCCGCGCGTCCGGCCCGCCCCTCCGGGCGCGCGGAAAATGCCTGGTGGGGCGGGGAGGGCCGCACCATACTCGAAGACGTGTTCCTGACGATCAGTACGACCGGCAACCCGGAGCGACCCGCGACCGACCTCGGCTTCCTGCTGCACAAGCATCCCGAGCGGGCGCAGTCGTTCCCGACCTCGCACGGCACCGCGCACGTCCTCTACCCCGAGGCGAGCGCCGAGCGGTGCACGGCGGCGCTCCTCCTGGAGGTGGACCCCGTGGCGCTGGTGCGCCGCGGCAAGGGTAAGGGCCGGGGCGGCGCCCCAGACTCCGCGCTCGCGCAGTACGTGAACGACCGGCCCTACGCCGCGTCCTCGCTGCTCGCCGTCGCGCTCGCCAAGGTCTTCAAGACCGCGCTGCACGGCGACTGCAAGGCGATGCCCGAGCGGGCCGCCGCGCCGCTGCCGCTGCGGATCGAGGTCCCCGCGCTGCCCGCCCGGGGCGGTGCGGACCTGGTGCGCGCGCTGTTCGGTCCGCTGGGCTGGTCCGCGGTGGAGGCCGAACCGGTCGCACTGGACGCCGAGTTCCCCGAGTGGGGCGACTCGCGCTACGTGCGCCTCGTCCTGGAGGGCGAGCTGCGGCTCGCGGACGCCCTCAACCACCTGTACGTCCTGCTGCCCGTCCTCGACGACGCCAAGCACTACTGGGTCGCGCCCGACGAGGTCGACAAGCTGCTGCGCGCCGGTGACGGCTGGCTCGCCGGACACCCCGAGCGGAAGCTGATCACGGAGCGCTACCTCTCCCGCCGCCGGGGCCTGGCCCGGGAGGCGACGGAGCAGCTCGAACTGGTCCGGCTCGCCGAGGCCGAGGGCCTGGACGTCGAGGACGTGGACAACGCCGTCGACGAGACGACCGACACCGAGGAACGCCCGGTGCCGCTCGCCCAGCGGCGGCGGGACGCGATCCTGTCCGCGCTGCGCGGGGCCGGGGCGGCGCGCGTGCTCGACCTGGGCTGCGGGCAGGGCCAGTTGGTGCAGGCCCTGCTCAAGGACCCGCGCTTCACCGAGGTCGTCGGCGTCGACGTGTCCGTCCGCGCCCTGACCGTCGCCGCGCGCCGGCTGCGGCTCGACCGCATGGGGGAGCGGCAGGCCGCCCGCGTGACCCTGGTGCAGGGCTCCCTCGCGTACACCGACAAGCGGCTGAGCGGTTACGACGCGGCCGTGCTCAGCGAGGTGGTCGAGCACCTGGACCCGCCGAGGCTGCCGGCCCTGGAGTACGCGGTGTTCGGCTCGGCCCGGCCCCGCACGGTCCTCGTGACCACGCCGAACGTCGAGTACAACGTGCGCTGGGAGACCCTGCCCGCCGGACGCGTCCGGCACAGCGACCACCGCTTCGAGTGGACCCGCGAGGAGTTCCGGAGCTGGGCGGCCCGGGTGGCGGAGGAGTACGGGTACGAGACCGGGTTCACCCCGTCGGCCCCGACGACCCCGAGGTCGGACCGCCCACCCAGATGGCCGTCTTCACCCGCACCGCCACAGGAGACGACGAGAAGAACGAGAAGGAGGGGCAGGCATGACCGCCGTCACCGACAGCACCGCCGACACCACCACCGCACGCCGGGTCCTGCCCGTCACCGACCTCTCCCTCGTCGTGCTCGTCGGCGCCACCGGCTCCGGCAAGTCCACCTTCGCGCGGCGCCACTTCAAGCCCACCGAGGTCGTCTCCTCCGACTTCTGCCGGGGCCTCGTCGCCGACGACGAGAACGACCAGTCCGCCAGCCGGGACGCCTTCGACGTCCTCCACTACATCGCCGGCAAGCGCCTGGCCGCCGGGCGGCTCACCGTCGTCGACGCCACCAACGTCCAGCAGGAGGCGCGACGGCAGCTCGTGCGGTTGGCCAGGACGCACGACGTGCTGCCGGTCGCGATCGTCCTCGACCTGCCCGAGCAGGTGTGCCGCGAGCGGAACGCGGCCCGCCCCGACCGGGCCGGCATGCCCGCGCACGTGATCCAGCGCCACCGCCGCGAGCTGCGGCGTTCGCTGCGGGGCCTGGAGCGCGAGGGCTTCCGCAAGGTCCACGTGCTGCGCTCCGTCGAGGAGGTCGAGGCCGCCGAGGTCGTCCTGGAGCGCCGCTTCAACGACCTGCGCCACCTCACCGGCCCCTTCGACGTCGTCGGCGACGTCCACGGCTGCAGCTCCGAGCTGGAGACCCTGCTCGGCAAGCTCGGCTACGTCGACGGGCACCACCCCGAGGGGCGCACGGCGGTCTTCGTCGGCGACCTCGTCGACCGGGGCCCCGACTCCCCGGGCGTCCTGCGCCGCGTGATGTCCATGGTGGCCTCCGGCGACGCCCTGTGCGTCCCCGGCAACCACGAGAACAAGCTCGGCCGCTGGCTGAAGGGCCGCAAGGTCCAGCGGACCCACGGACTGGCCGAGACCATCGCGCAGTTGGAGGGCGAGAGCGCGGAGTTCCGGGCCGAGGTGGAGAAGTTCGTCGACGGGCTCGTCAGCCACTACGTCCTCGACGGCGGCGACCTCGTCGTCTGCCACGCCGGGCTGCCGGAGAAGTACCACGGCCGCACCTCCGGCCGGGTGCGCTCGCACGCGCTGTACGGGGACACCACCGGCGAGACCGACGAGTTCGGGCTGCCCGTGCGCTACCCGTGGGCGGAGGAGTACCGGGGCCGGGCCACCGTCGTCTACGGACACACCCCGTGCCGAACACCTCCTGGATCAACAACACCCTCTGCCTCGACACCGGGGCCGTCTTCGGCGGGCGGATGACCGCGCTGCGCTGGCCGGAGCGCGAGCTCGTCGACGTACCGGCCGAGCGGGTCTGGTACGAGCCGGCCCGGCCGCTCGCGACCGCCGCGCCCGGCGGGCACCAGGGACGCCCCTGGACCTGGCCGACGTGCACGGGCGGCGGACGGTGGAGACCCGGCACCACGGCAACGTCGCCGTGCGCGAGGAGAACGCGGCGGCGGCCCTGGAGGTCATGAGCCGGTTCGCGGTCGACCCGCGCCTGCTCGCCTACCTCCCGCCGACGATGGCGCCGACCGCCACCTCCAAGGAGGACGGCTACCTGGAGCACCCGGCCGAGGCCTTCGCCCAGTACCGGGCCGACGGCGTCGAGCGGGTCGTGTGCGAGGAGAAGCACATGGGCTCCCGGGCCGTGGCCCTGGTCTGCCGGGACGCCGACGCGGCCCGCGAGCGCTTCGGCGCCGACGGGGTGACGGGCGCCCTGCACACCGTACCGGACGCCCCTTCTTCGACGACGCCGCCGTCACCGAGGAGGTCCTCGCGCGGCTGCGGGCGGCGATCGGGGCCGCCGGGCTCTGGGAAGAGCTGGACACGGACTGGCTGCTGCTCGACGGCGAGCTGATGCCGTGGTCGCTCAAGTCGGCCGGTCTGCTCCGCGCCCAGTACGCGGCCGTCGGCGCCGCCTCGGGCGCGGTGCTGCCCGGCGCGGTCGACGCGCTGCGGCGGGCGGCCGAGCGCGGGGTCGAAGGGGTCGACGGGCTGCTCGACCGGCAGCGGGAGCGGGCGGTGGACGCGGAGGCCTTCACGGCCGCCTACCGCAGGTACTGCTGGCCGACCGAGGGCCTGGAGGGCGTGCGGTTCGCGCCCTTCCAGCTCCTGGCGGCGCGCGGGCGCTCGCTCGCGGCCGTGCCGCACGACGAGCAGCTCGCGTGGCTCGACCGGCTCGTGGAGCACGACCCGACCGGCCTCGTCCGGGTCACCCGCCGGCTCGTCGTCGACACCGGCGACGAGGCCTCGGTCCGCGCCGGCGTCGACTGGTGGCTGGAGCTGACCGGCGCGGGCGGCGAGGGCATGGTCGTCAAGCCGCTGGCGGCGCTGGTCCGCGACGGGAAGGGCCGGCTCGTCCAGCCGGGCGTGAAGGTCCGCGGCCGGGAGTACCTGCGGATCGTCTACGGCCCCGAGTACACCCGTCCGGAGAACCTGGAGCGGCTGCGGCAGCGCTTCCCCGGCCACAAGCGGTCCCTCGCCCTGCGCGAGTACGCGCTCGGCCTGGAGGCGCTCGACCGGCTCGCGGGCGGCGAACCGCTCTGGCGGGTCCACGAGGCCGTCTTCGCGGTCCTCGCCCTGGAGTCGGAGCCGGTCGACCCGAGGCTCTGAGGCCGGGGGCCGGGGCCCGGTCCCCAGGACCCGAGGCCCGGTCCCCGGGACCTGGGGCCCGGCCCCGCCCGCGCCCCCGCCGGACCGTTCCGGCGGGGGCGCAGGGGTGTCCGGAGCGGCGCTCCCCTGCGCCCCCGTGCTCGTTGACGCGTTTCTTCCGCACCCTCTAGCGTTCTTCACCCCACGACGTGACGGAACGTCAACTGTGTGACGGAGAAGGTCACATGAGGTGGGAACACACACGCGAAAAGCGCCGGAACGGTCACCGGCGGGAGGCCTTCCCCAAAGGCCCCGCGGACGGTACGGGGGTGAGCGGACGTTGAGTCTCTTCGGCCAGGACCGCTCCTTCCTCCACGCCCTCCCGGCGGCCGACCGGCGGGCCCTGCTCGCCGAGGGCGTCCGGCGCGTCTACGAGCCCGGGGAGGTGATGATCCGCGAACGCGACACCAGCGCCTACGTCCTCGCGCTGCTCTCCGGCTGGTCCGTCGTCTCCGTCGGCACCGAACGCGGCTCCCGGCTCATCCTCGCCCTGCGCGAGCCGGCGAGGTCGTCGGGGACCTCGCCGCCGTCGACATGCGCCCGCGCAGCGCCAGCGTCACCGCGCTCGGCACCGTCGAGGCCGTGGCCGTCTCCGGCGACCGCTTCCGGGGCTTCCTCGCCGCCCGGCCGCACGCCACCTCGCTGATCATGCGCCAGCTCGCCACCCGGCTGCGCAGCGCCGACGTCGAACGCCGCGCGCTGGCCTCCGAGACCGTCCTCCAGCGCCTCGCCGCCCGGCTCGTCGAGCTGGCCGAGCGCGCCGGACGGCAGGCCGACACCGGGACCGTGCTCGAACTGCCGCTGCCCCAGCACGACCTGGCGGCGGCCGTCGGGGCCACCCGGGAGGCGGTGGCCAAGGCGCTGCGCCTGCTGCGGGAACAGGACGTCGTCCGCACCGCGAACCGCACCGTGATCATCCTCGACACGAAGGTCCTGGTGCTCTCGCCGAGGGGCGCGCACGCCCCGGCGGAAACCGGGCGGACGAATCTCCGCCGGGTGTGTAAACGGCTACATCGCCGGCCGCGGAAGGCGGCCAGTCTGGACACGCACCACCACGGCACCAACGGCACCGGGGCATCGCGAGGGAGTCCGAGTGAGCAGTGCGGGAGCGAACGGGGCAGGGAGCGCGGTCGCGGGCGGGATCCACCGGTTCGTCGTCTTCGGCGACATCTGCGGCTCCGGCAGCCTGGACATGGCCGGTAAGGAGCTGCACCGCGCGGCGATGTACGCCGCCTTCGACGAGGCGTACGGCTCCGTCGGCGTCGAGCCCGGCACCTACCACCAGGAGGACCGGGGCGACGGCATCCTCGCCGCCCTGCGTCCCGACGTGCCGCCGGCCCTCATGGTCGGACGGTGGATCGACACCCTCTACGAGAGCCTGCGCGCCCACAACACGGGCCGCGACCGGCGGCTGCGGCTGCGGATCGGCATGAACGCCGGACTCGTCGCCCAGGACCGGTACGGGCTCGTCGGACGGGCGGTCGACCTCGCCGCCCGGCTCTGCGACAGCGTCCCGGCCAAGCGGATCATGGCGGAGTCGCCCGACGTCGACCTGCTCGTCGTCGTCTCCGACTGGCTGTACGGGAACGTGGTCGCCGGGGGCGGGCGGTACGTGGAACCGACCCACTACCGGCCGGCCCGCGTCTCCGCCAAGGAGACCGACGAGACCGCCTGGTTCCACGTGCCGCGCAGGACCGCGCCGCCGCTGCCCGGACCGGACGGGGAACCGCCGTCCGAGGGGAGCGGGAGCCGGCGGGGGATCACGGACCGGCGTTGGGCCGTCGCGGGGGACGGCCCAACGCCCCGGACCGGGACGGGGAACCGCACGTACCACGTGGGCGGTGACCTGCTCGACGTCCACGGCAACACCATCCACGGGGACTTCACCGGGATACGCAAGGGCCCCGAGCCGTCCTCCGGGGCGGCGGAGGCGGGTGGGCCGCGATGAGCGACCAGGACGACGCGGCGTCGCGGGACGACGGCCCGGGCGCCGGGCGCGACGACCGGGCGGACGCGCACGACAGGGGAGCCGACCGGGGGACCGCGGCGACCGGGGCGGGGACCGCGCCGGAGACCGGGACCGTGACAGGGGCAGGGACCGCGACCGCGACCGGGGCCCGCGCGGCGACCGGGACCGGGACCGCGGCAGGGACCGGGACAGGGACCGGGACAGGGACCGGGATCGTGACCGGGACAGGGATCGCGACCGGGACCGCGGCGACGGGTCCGGCGACCCGCCCCGCGAGCCGAGCGTCTTCGAGGCCGCCGACCGGGGCCCCCTCGGCGGCGAGAGCGACACCGGCGGCGCCGCCACCGCCCACCGGGCCGTCCGCACCTGGAACGGCGGCGGCGCCGACCGCCTGACCACCATCCACGGCGACGGCACCGTCTTCGAGGGCAACCAGTTCTTCACCGTCCACGGCTCCGACCGCGCCCCGCACTTCGTGCAGGGCCCCGTCCCGTCCGAGACGCTCGACCACCTCGGCCGGGTGTACTGCGCCACCGCCGGATACACCCGGATGCGGCAGCGCCTCCGCGACCACCGGGTCCTCGTCCTGTGCGGCGAACCCGGCAGCGGCCGCAAGGCCACCGCGCTCGCCCTCCTCGGCGAGCTCACCGACGGCAAGGTCTTCCGCCTCGACCCCCGCCACGGCGTCGACGAGATCACCGAGGAGGCCGTCCAGGAGGGCGGCGGACACCTCCTGGAGCTGCTCGCCGAGGACGTGCGCACCGAGACCGAGCCCCGCCGCGCCCGGGGCGGCGAACACACCGCCGGCGCCCCCGCCCGCCGTCCGCCTCTCCGAACTGCACCTCGACCGCTTCGGCGAACTGCTGCGCGGCCGGAACGCGTACGGGATCGTCCTCGTCGAGAACGGCGAGCTCGCCGACCGGCTCCTGCGCGGCCGGTACGGCGTGTACTGCGCGCCCCCGCCGGCCGACGAGGTCCTCCACCGGCACCTCTGGCACCACCTGCGCGCCGAGCCCGACGAGGCCCTCGGCGCCGCCCGGGAGCGCGCCCGGCGCCCGGACGTTGCCGAGGCCCTCGGCCTGGAGGAGCTGCGGCCGCGCGAGGCGGTCCTGCTCGCCGACCACCTCGCCCGGCACTGGCGCGGCGAGGCCACGGACGAGAACTCCTCGCCGAGTGCGCCGGTTTCGTCCGCTTCCAGGCCCGCGAGTGGTTCGCGGGCGCCGACCGGCCGGGCGCCCTCCCGGAGGCGCTGCCCGCCCTGGGCGCCGGGGCCTTCCGCATCGCCGTCGCCGTCTTCGACGGCTCCGCCTACAACCTCGCCGCCGAGGCCGCCGAACTCCTCACCTGGGAGCTTGCCGTCACCCTCGACCCCGAACACGCCCCCGGCCGGCGCCTGTTCGGCACCCACGCCGAACACCGTCCGGTGCGGGCGCGGGCCGTCCTGGAGGACGGCGAACTGGACCTCGGCCCGGCCAGGGTGCCGGTGCGGGCCGTCCGCTTCAGGGCGGGGGCTCGCCCGCGCGGTCCTCGGCGAGGTCTGGCACGGCTACCACAACGTCCGCGGCCCGGTGGCCCGCTGGCTGCGCTCGCTCTGCGACGACCCGCGCCCCGAGGTGTGGGTCCGGGCCTCCGTCGCCGCCGGGGTGCTCTGCTCCTGGGACTGGATCCACGGCTTCCGCGAGCTGGTGGTGCCGCTGGCCGCGACGGACGAGCCGAGGGCCCGGATGGCCGCCGCCACCGCGCTCGCCGAGGCCGCCCGCGACCCGCGCGTCCGGCCGGCCGTCGCCGCCGTCCTCAAGGACTGGGCGGGAGCGGACGAGAGACCCTCGTCGCGACGGCCCTGCTCGCCCACGGCTACGTGCTGGCCGCCGGGAGCGTCCCCGACTCGCTCGACGCCCTGGCCCGGGTCGTCAGGACCCGCGAGGCCACCGACGTCGACGTGCTCGTGCCCGCCTCCTTCAGCGTCGCCCGGCTGCTCGCCTCCGGCGAACCCGACCCGGTCCTGGAGCGGCTCCGGCGCTGGCTGGAGGACGGCCGGCTCAACCTCGCCAACCTGGTCCACTTCGCCGTCATCCGCGCCCTCAGCACCCGCACCACCCACCTGTGGGGGCTGCGCGAGGTGCCCGCGCTCGACGGGCACGCGGCCCGGCCCTGCTCGTCGCGCTGCTCGCGACCCGGCCCGACCTCGCGTCCGAACTCGCCGCGCTGGTGCGGCACGCCCTCACCACGGCCCGCTCCGGCGAAGCCGCCCTGGAGGCCCTCGGCGGGATGCTCCGGCGGGCCGCGAAGGACCCGGAGGCGCTGGAGCACGTCTGCGTCCTCCTGCCGCTCCTCGCGGCGGAGCGCCGGGACCGGGACCGGCTCAGGGGACTGCTGAACGAACTGGTCCGGGACCGCGACCGGCCCCTGGACAGGAGCGCGGCGCGCCGCATGTGGGACGCCGTGACGGAAGGAGCGAACCGATGACCGGGCCCGAGCAGAACGGGAACGCGCGGCCGGACGGACGGGCGCGGTGGGACGAGCGGGACCGCGACGGGCGCGGCCGGGACCGGGACCGGCGCGACGAGCGGGCACGGGACGGGGACGGACGGGTGCGGGACGGGCGGCGGTACGACCGGCAGAACGGCGGGCGCCGCGACGGGGACGCCGAACCGGACTTCGGCCCCGGCCCGCCCCGGACGGAGGCACCGGCTCGGAGCGGGCGCGCGGACGGGTGCGCGGCCCCTCCTCGGCGAGTACGCGCCCCCGTACCGCCGCCGGACCGGCAAGGTCGCCGCCGTCCTCCTCTACCGCAACGGCGGCCACCGGGTGGTCTGGCCCGACCGCGTCGAGGACGTCGACAAACCCGTCCTCGGCTTCCCGTACACCGTCTTCGAGGTGCGGCTCGGCCGCAACGTGACCGAGTTCAGGCTCCGGCTCCCGGCCGCCGGGGACGGCGTCTTCTTCGAGGCCCTCGCCAGGGTCCAGTGGGTGGTGACCGATCCGTACCTCGTCGTCCAGGAGCAGGTCGAGGACGTCGCCGAACTGCTGCGCGACGAGCTGCTCGACGGACTGCGCAGGCTGTCCCGGCGCTTCCGCATCACCGAGGCGCAGCGCGCCGACGAGGCCGTGCGGGAGGAACTGGCCACCGGACGCCTGGCCTTCGGCCGGGACATCGGGCTGCGCACCCGGGTCCTCGTCTTCATCGACCTCGACGCCTCCGTCAAGGCCGAGGTCTCCCGGCGCGACCGCGTCGACGTCACCATCGAGGCCGACGAGCGGGTCGCCGAGGCCGAGCGGCGCAGGGAGGCGGCCGGCCGCGCCCTCGTCGCCGACCGCGCCCGCGAGCTGGAGGCCCTCTTCCGGCGCGGCGACCTGGCGCAGATCGCCCACCACATGGCGATGCACCCCGACAAGCAGTGGGAGATCCGCTCCCAGCTCCAGCGGGAGCGGCGCGAGGCCAGGAGGACTACCTGGCCGTCTTCAACCGGCTCCTGGACACCGGCGTCCTCGAACGGCACGACATCGGCGAGCAGATGTACCAGGTGCTGATGTACCTGCGCTCCCAGACCGGCACCGTCATCGAGGGCATCACCGACCGGGTGCTCAACCCCCGGGCGGCGCCCGGGGCCGCCGGATCGCCCTGGAGGACGTCGCTCCGGAGCCGCGCCGGCCGGACTGGGACGAGGAGCACCGGACCCACGGGGAGCGCGGGGAGCGCGGGGAGCGCGGGGACGCTCCCGAGGACCCCGGGTCTACGAGCCGACCCGCGTCGAGTCGGGCTCCGAACGGGAACGCGAGCGCGACCGGTACGAGCCCTACGACCCGTACGAGCGGACCGACCGCTACGGCCGCTACGAGCGGACCGACCCCTACGACCACGAGGGCGGCGACCGGCCGGACCGGGCCGCCCGCCCGGTCCGGCCCAGCGAGGAGTTCCACGACTGGGACGACGAATGACCGCCCCGATCCCACCGCCCCCGGCCCCAGGGCTCCCGATCCCACGGCTCCTCCGCCCGCACCGGATCCGGCCCCCGCGCCCGTACCCGTACCCGCGCGGGCTCCCGTCCCCGTCTCCTCCGAGGAGCTGCGGTTCATGGCCGAGCGGCTCCTCGGCACCGTCCGCGAGGACATCGGACGGGCCGACACCAAGGCCGCGATCCTGCTCTCCGGCGCCCTCGCGTTCCTCGCGGTCGTGGTCTCCGGGGACCACGGCCCGCTGCCCACGGCCGGGTCCGCCCTCGCGCTCCTCCTCGTCGCGGGCGTCCTGTGGACGGCCGGGGTCGTGATGCTCGTCTCGGTGGTCCTGCCCCGCACCCGGATCGGGGCGGACCGCACGCTCCTGCGCGAGCTGACGACCGGTCCTTCCGGACCCGCCCTGCGCGAGCGGCTCGCCGCCTCCGGCACGGACGCCACCGACTGGCTCCTCGAACAGGCCGGAGTGCACGGGCTCGTGCTCGCGGCGAAGTACCGGTGGCTGCGGTGGGGCGTGTGCGCGCTCGCGCTCGGCGCCCTCCTGGCCCTCTTCAGCGAACTGTGGTGAGAGAGAAGAAGATGCAGTGGACCAACAGGGGAGCGCCCTGCTCCTCGCCGGGGTGCTCCTCGCGCTCTCCGGACCGTTCGCGGCGACCGGCGCCGCCGAGCGGCCCGCACCGTCGCCGGTCCCGCCGCCGACCCGGCCGAGGGCCCCGACCCGATCGACTTCGCCGTCGTCGTCGACCAGTCCGCGAGCCTGGCCCAGAAGGACCTGGACCGGGAGACCGACGCGGCCGCGCTGATCGTCCAGGGCGAGATATCGGAGCGCTCCCGGGCCACCGTCATCGGCTTCGGGAGCTCCGAGAAGCCGGGTCAGTCGCCCGTGCGGGAGGTCTGCCCGCCCACCGTCGCCGACGCGGCGGGCCGCGAGCAGCTCGCCGGGTGCGTCCAGCAGTTGCGCCGCCGCGACGTCGCCCGAACGGGCCCCGGTACCGACTTCCCGGCCGCGATCCGGCAGGCCGTCGCCCGCCTCACCGGAGCCGGAACCGGAGCCGGAGCCGGAGCCGGAGCCGGAACCGGAACCCGGCCCGGGACGGGAGCGGGAGCGGGAGCGGGGACGGGGCCGGCACCGGCGGTACGGGCGGGGCGAAGGCCCCGCCGTCCCCAAGGTCCTCTTCCTGCTCACCGACGGCCGCCTCGACGTCGCCGACAGCCCCGAGTACGGCACCGACCCGGACAGCCGCCGGGCCAACGGGGAGCGGCGGCTCACCGAGGAGCTGGCCCGCGCCCGCGCGGCCGGCGTCCAGGTCTGGCCGCTCGGCTTCGGCACCGACATCGACCGCGCCGCCCTCACCGCCATGGCCGCGGGCGGCCACCGGGGCGCCTGCTCCGGCGTCCCCGGCTCGGCCCCGCACCCGCGGGTCGTCGGCACCTCCGCCGAGATCGACAAGGCCCTCCAGGAGACCTTCGCCGCCGCCCGCTGCGCCCGCGTCGCCCACGGCACCGTCGGCCGCCCGCCCGCCGACCTCACCGTGGTCATCCCGCCCATCGCCACCGACGGCTCCCTCACGGTCTCCAAGCACGACCCGAAGGTCCGGGTCACCTACTACGACCCGGCGGGCCGCGAGGTGCCCGTACGGGGCGAGTTCGACGGCTCCGCCTTCGAGGTGAGCGGCCAGGACGGGCCCGTCGAGGCGCTGCGCGTGAAGAACCCGCTGCCCGGCCGCTGGCGGGTGCACGTCGAGGCGCCGGAGGGCCACCGCGACCGCGAGGTCGCCGTCCGAGCCATCTGGCAGGGCCGCCTCCGCTCCGACGTCACCCTCGACCCGGCCTCCCCGCGCGCCGGGGAGAAGGTCACCGTGCAGGTGCGGATGCAGACCCGGCGCGGGGTCGTCGTCACCGACCCCCGGCAGCTCGCGGGACTCAGGGTCTCGGCCGAACTCGGCGGCGCGGGCTTCGCGCCCTTCTCGTTTCCCCTCGCCGACGACGGACGGGCCCCGGACGCGAAGGCGGGGGACGTGCGGTTCACCGGCACGTTCACCCTGCCCGCCGGGGCCACCGGCGACCTGGAGCTCGTCACCCGCATGGAGGCGCCCGGGATCACCTCCGACCGGCGCCCGCTGCACGCCCGGCGCGGCGAGGACGCCCCGGTCCTGACGGCCGGGCTCGCCGTCGACCGCGCCCCCGTGCACCCCGGAGGCACCGTCCGGGGCACCCTCGACGTCACCAACAACGACTCCGTACCGCACGCCCTCCGGCTCGCCCTCCAGGACGGCGCCCCCGGCGCCGGGCTCGCCGTCGCCCCGACGCCGGTCACCGCGCCCCCGGGCCGCAGCACCCGGATCCCCTTCACCGTCACCCTCGGGGCCGGGGCGCCCCTCGGCGAACTCGGCGGCCGGATCGCGGTCGTGGACACCGCCGACGGCGACCTCGTCCTCGACACCGCCTTCCTGGACGTCCGGGTGGAGGCGCCGCCCACCTGGTGGGACCGGTGGTGGAAGTACGCGGTCGCCGGGGCTGTCCTCCTCCTCGCCGGCGCCGTCCTCGTGGGCGTCCGGCTCGCGGTCCGGCGCCGCCGCCGCGACCTCACCGGCGTCACGCTCGAACTCCACCGGGACGGGAGCCCCTCTTCACGCTGACCATCGGCCGGGGACGCGGAAGCGACGGCACGTTCGCCTTCACCGTCGACGAGCCGTACGGGGCGCCGCCGACGCTCCGCAGGGTCGGCGGCAGCGCCGCCTCCACCGCCCACGTGCTGCGCCGCGGCGGTTCCGGCGCCCTGACGCTGCGCCTCCGGGGCGGGGCGCAGGTCCCAGTCAGGCCGGGCGAGCCGATCGGCCTGGAGGCGTACGAACTGGTCGTACGGGCGGGGGCACGGCCGCCCCGAGGCCGGGGCCGGGGCCGGGGCCGGGTTCGGCGCCGGCTCCCGGGCCGGGGGCACGGCGGGAGCGGCCGGGGCCCCGGGGTTCCCCGGCCCCGGCGGCCCCGCACCCCGAGCGGCTCCGGGTCCGGTTCGGGAGCCGACACCGGTTCCGGCTCCGGCTCCGGCACGACGCCCGGCCCCGCCGCCTACGACGACAACTTCTGAACGGGCACCGAGGAGACGACATGAAGATCTACCAGCCCATGCTCTTCGTCGGACTCGGCGGCACCGGCGGACGCATCGGCATCGAACTCGAACGCAGCCTGCGCCGGGAGCTGTGCGGCCCCGACGGCACCGACCTCGTCGACGGCGGCCGCCGCCTGCCCTTCCAGCTCCCCGACTGCCTCCAGTTCGTCTACGCCGACTTCAGCGAGGGCGAACTCCTGGGCCAGCCGCAGTTCCGCGCCCGGGGAGCGGAGGGCGCCGCCTACGCCCGCACCTCCCGCATGATCCGCGACCTGCTCCCCACCGACCTCGAAACCTCGCCCGAGGTCGCCCGCATGCTCCGCGTCTCGCTCGACGAGGAGACCCGGAGCTGGCTCCCGCCCCAGGCCCGCCAGCCGCGCGTCGCCCCCTCAACCGCGGGGCCGGACAACTGCCGACCGTCGGGCGCTCCGCGCTCTTCGCGACCCTGCGCTCCGGACTCGAACCCGTCCTGCGCCAGCTCCGCGAGGCGATCGGCGCCATCGGCCAGTCGGCCGGCGACCTCAAGCGGGTCGGCGGCGGACGCATCCGGGGCTGCGACGTCTTCGTCGCCTTCTCCGTCGCCGGCGGCACCGGCGCCGGCATCTTCTACGACTTCATCCACCTCGTCGGACACGAGTTCCGCAACGCCAAGGTGCCCGGCGTGAAGATCTACCCGCTCGTCGTCATGCCCTCCGCCTTCCCGCCCCAGGGCGGCGGCGGACGCGAGCCGAACTCAACGCGGCCCGCGCCCTCGTGGACCTCTCCCGGCTCGTCGACGACCAGAACGTCCCCGACGCCCCCGACACGGTCGGCGACGTCCAGGAGCGCGGCCGGCTCAGCGTCACCTACCCGGTCGACGGGACCGTCGCCCTGCGCCCCGCCACCATGCAGACCGCCTTCCTCTTCTCCAAGCCGTCCGTCATCGGCCCCGAGGACCTGCGCCGCTCCATCGCCGCCATGGTGATGTCGCTGATCGGCACCGAACTCGGCGAGGAGCACGGCGCGGTGAACCGCGCCGACGACGACCACCAGTCCTTCGCCGCCAGCTTCATCAACAAGAGCGTGGAGCGCGCCACCCTGCCCGCACCGGCATCGGCTACCGGGGCATGTCCACCAGCCTCGCCGCCTCCCTCACCGTCCCCGTCGACGACCTCGCCGAGATCGTCGCCGCCCGCTCCTCGCCCAGGCCGTCCGCGGCATGTCCGAGCGCGCCCGGCGGCCCGCCCGCGACGGCCAGGACCTCGTCCGGGACCTCTTCACCCGCTCCGGCGTCGGCCGCCTGTGGAGCCGCGAGGCCCCGACGTGCCGCTGCCCGAGCAACTGCCCCGGGGCAGCAAGGACATCACCCAGGAGCTGCGGCAGCGCCTCTTCGACATGGAGGACTCCCTCCAGCGCCTCGACGTGCACCTCTCCCGCGAGATCCCGCGCCTCACCGAGGACTTCCGGCCGAGTGCCGGAGCCCGCGAACTCCTCGGCACCATCGGCCCGTTCATGCTGGAGACCGTCCTCGCCGGGCTGCCCGCCCACCCCGACCGGGTGGCCAGGAGGGCTTCACCGGCATGCTCGACAACCGGCGCAACGACCCCGAGCGGCCGCCGGACGTCCAGCCCGCCGCCCCCGCCATCCCGCAGATCAGGGGCCCGGTCGGCGGGATCGTACCGGCCCGGTGGACCGACCCCGACGTGCAGGACGCGCTCGCCGCGCAGGAGGCCTGGTACCAGTGGCGGGCCCGGGTCCTCTGGCACCGCGGCTGGCAGGCCGGCGAGTCGCAGTGGCGCCCGTCCCTGAACCGCGTCACCCACGAGGTCGCCGAACTCGCCAGGGCCCTGCGCGCCCACGAGCAGGAGGAGGCCAAGTCCTTCGCCGAGAGCCGCCGCAAGCTCTACCGCGACGACCGCGCGGGCGTCTCCTACCTGCTGCCCCGCAGAACACCCTCCGCGCCTTCTATGACGACGTCGTCGACCGGCTCGCCCAGAGCGAGGGGCTCCCGGAGAGCGCCGACGCCGCGGCCCTCCTCGACCGGCTGGTCGGGCCGGACGACTGGCGGCGCGCCCTGGACGCCGTCCGCTCGACCGGCGCGGCGGTCAAGGAGATCAAGCAGGTCGTCGAGCGGCGGGTCAAGCGGCTCTTCGGCGAGGCCAACGACGACGTCTTCGCCCGCCCCCTGCTGCCCTCCATGGAACTGCTCCTGCGGGCCGCCTCCGGCGACGGGACCGCCGAGTCGAAGGTCGACCCGCGCTGGCTCGACCAGTTCCGCTCCCGCCTCGCCGGGCTCCTGCCGGTGGGCTTCGTCCCGGACGGCAGCGGCCCCCTCAAGATCCTCGTCGTGCACCCGGCGAGCGAGTCCGACGGGCGGGCCGCCGACTTCCTCTCCCAGGAGCTCAACCTGCCCCCGCGGGTGGTCCCGGAGTGCCGGGCCGTCGACACCGACTCCATCACCGTCGTCTTCTTCCGCAGCGGCATGAACCTCACCGACATCTCCGAGGTCCGCGGCGTCCTCAGCCTCTGGGCCGAGGCCCGGGACGCCGGCGGCGAGGACGACTTCCTGCACTGGCGCCAGCGGCTCGGCCACCGGGACGACTGGCTCGTCTCCACCGAGCAGGACCGGCAGCGCATCCTGCACCGGCTGCTCTGCGCCCTGTGGAACGGCCACGTCGCCGCCGAGGGCCCGGCCGGCTCGCCCCACCTCGTGCGGATCAGCCTCCAGGAGGGCGAGTCCGCGACCATGACGCTGCGCCTGGAGGGCTTCGACGGCTCGCTCTCCAGTTGGGCGGGGCTGCTGCGGGCGTACGAGCGGTGGGCGCTGCTCGACGAGGGCAGATCATCGAGCAGTTCTGCGAACGGCTCATGCGCACCCTGCCCAAGGGCCTCGCGCAGGTCCCGGCGCCCCCGTCGGCGCTCTTCACCCACTTCGTGGAGGAGGTGGCGCCGCGCCAGCCCGCCCTGATCGACGCGTTCGCCGCCGAGTACGGCGACGCGGACACCGAATGGCTCGCCCCGCTCCGCCACTTCTGGGAGGTCACCTACCCGGGCGCCCTCGACATGCGCTTCCCCAGCGCGGCCCGCCCCACCCGCTCGACCCTCCGCGCCCTCTACGAGCGCCACGCGCCCCGGCAGGGCGGGGGCGGCCCGTACGGGAACGGCGCACCCGGGCCGGGCCACGGGAACGGAAACGGCCACCACCCCGGAAACGGCCACCACCCGCCGTACGGGCCCGGTCCCGCGTACGGCCGGTCCCGCCCGCGCCGCCGCCCGCGCAACCGTCGTCCGTCTTCGAGGAGGGCTGGGAACAGCAGCCCGAGCCGGACTTCGACACCTACTTCGCGGAACCGGGCCCCGGGGAGACGGGCTTCGGGAGCCGGGGCGGTGGGGCCGAGTGAGCCCGCGCGTCCTGCCCGAACGGCCCCTGCCCGGCCACGCCGTCTGCCTCGACCTGCGGGCGGACGGCGACGGCGGGCGCGACCCCGGCGCCGCCGTGCGCGCCGCCCTGGACGCCCCGCAGCCCGCCGGCCACCGCCGCTTCCTGGTCGTCGACGAGGCCGACCGGCTCGTCGCCCACCAACTGCTCTACGAGCGCCTCTCCTCGTACGGCCCCGCCCACGTCGTCTGCCTGGCCGTCGGCACGGAGGACGGGCGGACCCTGAGCCGGACCCTCGCCCTGCGCCCGCCCGCCGCCGGCGTCCTGTAGCTGCCCGGCGGTCCGGCCGACGGCCTCCCGGCCGAGGCCGTCCTGCGCCCGCTCGTCGACGTCCTCTCCACCCCCGAGGTGTACGACGCCGTCCTCCGCGCGCTCGGCGAGGTGGTGCACGGCGTCGCCGTGCCCGCCGTGCGCGTCCTGGAGCACGACCTCACCGACGAGGCCAGGGCGCGCGCCTGGCGGCAGGCGGTGGAGGGCCTCGCGGGACCGGACGTGCCCGTCGGCACCGTCTCCGCCGACCAGGTGCCCGGCTCCCTCGCGCTCCTCCTCGACGACGGCGTGCCGCACGCGCTCTCCGGTCACCGGTGGCTGCCGCCCGGGGGCCGCGCGGGGCCCGGCTCGCCGCCTGCGAGGAGGCCGTGGAGGACGCCGTCGAGGGGTACCGGCGGGTGCGGGGCCCGGCCGGGCTGCTCACCGGGGCGGGCCGGCACGTCGACCTGCCGGGCGACGTCGAGCGGGCGGCGGGGAACTGGACCGGTTCCGCGCCGCCGTGGCGGACGCTTTCGGCGTGGCGGGCGGCCCCGCCCGACCGCCGAGCAGCGGAGCCTGCTGCGGGACCGGGGCGTCGAACTGCCCGAACTCCCCGGGAGATCACCCGCGCCGGGATCGTCCCGGCGCTGCGCGACCACACCCACGACCTGATCGGCAAGGGGCTGCCGCTGCGCTCGGTGGCGGCCCGGCTCTCCGCGCTCTCCGCCCGCACCGCGCCCGTGGGCAGCGCCGCCCGGCTCGCCCGGCTCGACGCCCTCTGCGGCCCGGAACGGCCGCGGAGGCCGACCGCCCGGCACCCCTTCCTCGCCGGGGGCCCGCGCCCGGCGGCCTTCGCCGTGACCGGGGTCCTCGCCCTGCTCGCGGGGGTCTGGCCGGTCCTCGGCTGGGCCTCGGGCCCGCCGTCGGCGTCCTCGCCGCCGGGCTCGCCCATCTGATGCTGCGCCGCCGCCCCAACCGCTCGCCCGACGGCCGGATCGACGGCAGCGGCGCCACGGGCGCGGCGCCCCGGCTCCTCGGCGGCGTCCTCGGCGGCCTGGCGGGGGCGGTCCTCGGCCACTTCCTGGAGCCGCCGGTGTGGGCGGGGGCCGTGGGCCTCGCCGTGTCCGTGACGGGCGTCGTCCTCCTCGCGCTGCGCGACTGGACGCGGGCCGTGGACGACTGGTGGGCCCGGGCGGACCCGGAGGAGGCCCGGCGGACCCTGGGGAGGTCCACGCCCTGGTCGCCACGACCGCCGTCCACGACTGGCTCTTCGCCGAGGTGCGGCACCACTGCTCGGCCGGCGCGGGGGCCGTGGCCCGACTGCTGCGCGCCCTCGCGGAGACCGCCGACGCGCACGGCGGGCCGTACGCCCGCCCGCCCGGGACGGCTCCGGGCGGCCCGCCGGGCCGCCCCGCCCGGCCCGGACGCCGGTACGGCCTCCTGGAGCTGGGAGGACTGGGGGGACGGCGGGGAGGAGGACCTCTGGTCCGACACCGACGACGACCCCCGCCGCCCGCACCGCCCGGCCCGCCCCGCCCGCCCGGCCCGCGCCGCCCCCGCCCGGCCGGGACGCCGGGGCGCCCGCCAGACCCGTCCCCGCCCCGGTCTGGCTGGAGCGCCGGTACGGGGACGGGGGCCCCGCGCTCGTCGACACCCTCGTCGGGGACCTGGTCGCCGGGGCCGTCCTGATCCTCGACCGCTGCTGGGCGGGGATCGAGCACGACCGGCGGCCGTCGCGGCGGCGGGCCACGAGGAGCGGCTCGCCGCACTCCTGGCCGACACCCGCCTCCGCCTCGAACGGGACGTGGCCGCCTCGCCGCCGCCCCGGTACGAGGGCTTGCGCGACCCCGGGGCGCTCGCCGCCTCCGCCGCCTTCGCGGACCGCGCCGAGCGGCCCGACGCGGCCCGGCTCACCGGCGTGGCCCCGGACGCGGTGGCCCGGCTGCTCCTGGCCGACGACGACCCCGCCCGTACGGTCGCGCTCTGCGGCCCCGCGCACCTGCGGCTGCTCTCCCACGACCCGGCCGCCGCCCGGCAGGTCCGGTTCGTCCCCGAGGCGATGCGGCGCGGCGCGGCGGGGACGACGTCTGGCGGGGCACCCCGAGGACGTGGTGTGGACCGGCGCGGGACGGCATGCCGGCGTCCTCCGTCTCGTACCGCTGCGCGCGGACGTCGTGCACACCGTCCGCGCCGAGGAGGCGGGAGAACCGTGACCGACCCGAACCACCCGAACGACCCGAGCCGCCTGAACGACCCGAACCGCCCGAACGATCCGCACCACCCGAACCGCCCGGGCGAGCCGCACGGCACGACCGACCCCACCACCCGCACGAGCCGCTTCACGGAGGCGCCCCCGGACGGTCCCGACGGTCCGCACCCCGGCCGGCCCCCGAGCCGGGCCGGCCCTCGACCCCGACCACCCGGACCACCTGGCCGAGCCGGTCCCGCCGGCTCACCCCTACTACCAGGAGCTGGAGTTCCTCACCCCCGGGAGGCGCCGGTCCGCTTCGCCGTGCGGTACGGCGAGGACCGCCGGCCGCCCGGCCGGCCCAGGATCCTCGCGCGGCGGGCGACCCTGGGGGCGGGCGCGCACGTCCTCCAGTACCGCCTCGCCTCCTCCGCGCAGGGCGACCCCGCGCGTACGCCCTCCTCGAACGGGAGGCGGCGGCCGCCGTCGCCCTCGAACGGCGCTACGGCACCGAGAAGTTCGGCGCCGTCCTCGCCAGGATCGTCGGCTTCGACCTCACCGCGCCCGAGCCCTTCGTCCTCTACCGCCCGCCCGGCGGCCGTCCGCTCTCCGAGTGGGCCGGCCGCCTCGGTGCCGAGGACCAGGAGCGGATCACGGGCCAACTCGCCATGGCCGTACGGCTCCTGGCGGACGCCGACCTCGTGCACCGGGCCATCGGGCCCGACACCGTACGGTGGGACGGCGCCCGGGTGCGCCTCTGCGAGCCGTACGCGGCACAGCGCGCCGGAGAACCCCGCGAGCCCTTCGGCGCCGCCCCTGGGCCTCGCCCGAGCAGCGCGCCGGGCAGGGCGACGCCGACCCGCGCGACGACCTGTGGTCCGTCGCCCACCTCGCCCACTACCTGCTCTCCGGCCGCCCCGCCCGGGGCGAGGGCCCGCCGGCGGACCTCGCGGACTACCGCCGCCTCGCCGCCCTGGGACAGGCCGGCCTCTTCGCCGCCCGCGCGGCCGACCGGCCCCGCCGACGGCGCTCCTGAGGCTGCTGCACGTCCCCGACCCGCTCGCCGCCCGCGCCGGGACGGCCGACCCGCTCGACCGGTGGCGGACCGAGTACGACCTCCAGACCGCCCGGAAGCGCGCGGCCGCCGGAGCGCCCCGCCGGGCGCCGAACCGCCGGCGGGGCCCCGGAGAGACCTCCGCCCGGGACCCGCGCCCGCGGCGCGCCTCCCTCATCGACCGGTTCTTCGGCGGCGGGACCGAGCCCGCCCGGACCGCGCCCCCGCCGCCCCCGCCGCCCCGGCGCCGGAACCGCCGGCACGGAGCCGGACGTGCCCCCACTGCCTGCTCCCCGTCACGTACGACGAGCGGCTCCTCGTCACCATCGACGCCAAGGGCAACCGCGTCCCGCTCGACCTCAGCACCGAGCGCCGCCCCGCCCACGTCGCCGACGCCCTGCGCAAGGCGTACCACCTGTGCCCCCACACTGCGGACGGCGACGAGGAGCACGAACTCCCCGTCCCCTACCTGACCAACGGCGAACCGCTCTCCGTCGCCCTCGTCGGCAGCTCCTCCGTCGGCAAGACCCACCTGCTCGCCGCCATGCTCGGCGAGGTCGAGCTCGGCGGCCTCGAACCGTACGGACTCAAGTGCCGGCCGCTCAACCCCGAGGCGCACCGCACCTATCTGCGCGAACGCGTCCAGAACCTGCAACAGGGCCGCCAGTTGGGCCGCACCGGACAGCAGACCTTCGCCCGGTTCGCCGACGGGCTGCTCGTCCAGGCCGGCGGCGCGACGCCCCGGCCCGTCGTCTTCTTCGACCTCGCCGGCGAGGACCTCGCGCAGGACGGGGAGGTCGGCCGCTTCCTCATGGGCGTCGACGCCTTCGTGTTCGTCCTCGACCCGCTGCGCGCCCTCCGGCTGCCCGCGCTCGACCCGGTGCGCGAGCAGAGCGGACTGCGCCGCCGCGAACTCGGCGACGAGGCCTTCACCACCGTCCTCAACCGCATCCCCCGGCAGCGCGGCGGACTCGTCGCCGCCCCGGCCGCGCTCGCCGTCAACAAGAGCGACCTCGTGCGCTTCGAACCGGCCGTCGACCGCTGGCTCGGCCGCGCCCTGCCCGGCCGGTACGACCCCGCCGCGCTGCGGGCCGAGAGCCGGGACGCGTACGCCTTCCTCGCCCACCACGCCGGCGCCGCCTGGCTCAAGCCCTTCGACGACTGCGCCGACTGCACGCTGCACTTCGTCGCCGCGACCGGCGCGCAGGCGCGCGGCGACCGGTTTCCGCACGGGGTCCGGCCGCTCCGGGTCCTCGCACCACTGCTGTCGCTCTTCGCCTCGTGCGGGCTGCTGCCCGGGGCGGATCCTACGGAGGGGATCGTCCGATGACACGGTCGGAGAACGAGGTCGACCAGATCGTCTTCCGCTGGGACAGCGAGAACCTGTCCGGCACCACCGGCTTCGGCCCGGTCGCCTGGTCGGGCCCCGCGACGAGGCGGAGAACCTCTTCCGGATCTCCGCCCCCGTGCTGCGGGCCAGCGGCGAGAGACCCGGCCCGCCCTCGTCCGGCTCCAGCGGCGCGCCGACGTCATGCTGATCCGGCGCACCCCGTTCACCGACGCCGACGGCGGGACGTCCGTGCTCTGCCACGCCCTCGTCGGCTCGCCCGCCCTCCTCGAACCCTCCTTCTGCCTCGGCCTCCACGCCTGGGACTGGGAGGGCTCCGCCCTCGACGCCACCGGGGTGCGGGGCCGGCTCCCAGCCGTCCCCGAGGACGTCCTCGCCCCGGCGACCGGCCGGGGCCAGAGCGGGCTGGACGGCTCCCTCGCACACGCGGTCGAGGAACTCACCGGCATGGTCGCGGAGTTGCTGCGCCACCCCGAGGACAGGTTCACCGTCCTCGACGAACGCGGCACCACCGCCTGCCCCGTGCTGTGGGGGCTGCACGGCATGTTCGGCGCGCTCACCGAACGCCGCTGGACCTTCGCCACCCACGACACCGTCGAGATGACCGCGCTCCGCTTCGCGTTCGTCGGCCGCTGGTCGGGCGCGGCGAGTCCCAACACCGGCCGCCGCCGCGTCGACCCGCGCGAGTGGTACGACGACCGGGCGGGGGAGGTCGCGGCCGGACTCGTCCGCCACCACCTGCGGGGGGTCGCGGAGGGTGCGGGCCGCGAGTACGCCGTCGGCAGCGCCCTGCACGCCGCCGCCCCGGCCCGCGGCGGCCCCTCCTGGACACGGCGGCCCGCGCCCTGGACGCCCTGGACCGCCGCCCCGGCCCGGCCCCGTCCCGGCGGAAGGACCCCGGGGAACCGGCCCGCCACCCCGCCCGCCCGGAACACCCGGAGCGCCCCGCCCACCCGGCACACCGGCCCCGTACGGATCACCCGGACCGTACGGACCGTTTGACCCGTACGGATCACCCGCCCCGTACGGAACGGCCGCCCGTCCCGGCCCCGGTCCCGCCCGCCCCGGCCCCGTACGCCCCGCCCCGCCTCCGGCCCCACCCGCCCAGGAGCCCCCGCCTCCCGCGCCCGAACGCCCGGAGCCCCTCCCCGCGCCCGCGTACGTACCGAAGCCCGCCCCCGAACCCGTACGCGCCCCCGAACCCGTACGCGATCCGGCCCCGGATCCCGCCCCCGTACCGCCGCCCGAACCCCCGCCGACGCCGACGGTCCCGCCCGTTCCCGCTCCCCTGCTCCCGCCCCCACCCCTGCCCTGTCCTGCCCTCCGCCGTGCCCCGGTGGGCCGGGCCCGGGGAGGAGGCGCGGCAGCCGTGGGGAGGAGGGCGCGGGAGCGGGAGGACGAGACCGGGCTCGTGCACAAGCTGCCGACCGCGCGGACCACGGAGGAGGCCCGGGAACTCGTCGAGCGGTCCGGCCACCGGGAACTGCTCGACGTGCTGCGCAGGCCCCAGACGTACGCCGTCCGCACCGTCCTCCTCCGGGAGGCCGCCCGGCGCCTGCCGTCCTGGGAGCACCGGCTGCGCCGGGAGCTCTGCGACGCGGCCCTCGGCGGGGGCCTCTGGGCCGTCGCCCCGCCCGGGGCCCGGGGCGGGCCCGACGAGCCCCCGGAGGAGCAGCGCGCGGCCGACGCCGCCGCGCTGTACCGCTGGGCCGTCCGCCCCTCCTCGGCGCCGGCGACGCCCCGGCCGGCACCCTCGCCGAGCTGCTCTCCCGGCTCCGCACGAGCCCCGAGCCGTCCGCCCGGGAGGCCTTCTGGCTGATCGTCGAGGGGGAGCGGCCCGGCCTCCCCGGACGCGGTCTGGCTCGCCCTCCTCAAAGAGGCGTACGGGCTCTCCCGCACCCCGCCCCGCCCGGCCGCCCCGGTCGCGCCGCCGCCCCGGACGACCCCGGCGACGGCTACACCCGCCGCTTCCTGCGCCGCGCCGCGCTGCTGCTCGGCGTCCTGCTCGGCGTGATCGTCCTGGCGGTGCTGCGCGAACTCCTCGTGTGACGGCCCCGCCCGTACCGAAACACGGGCCCCGGCGGCCCCCTCCGTCAGGATGGACCCATGGGATTCCACGTCGATTCCGAGACCGGGCGGCTGCGCCGCGTCATCCTCCACCGCCCCGACCTGGAGCTGAAGCGGCTCACTCCGACCAACAAGGACGCCCTCCTCTTCGACGACGTCCTCTGGGTGCGGCGGGCCCGGCAGGAGCACGACGGCTTCGCCGACGTGCTGCGCGACCGGGGGTGGAGGTGCACCTCTTCGCGGACCTCCTGAGCGAGTCGCTCGAGGTGCCGGCCGCCCGCGCGCTCGTCCTGGACCGGGTCTTCGACGAGAAGGAGTACGGTCCGCTCGCCACCGACCACCTGCGGGCGGCCTTCGACTCGCTCGACGCCGTCGCGCTCGGCGAGGTGCTCGTCGGCGGGATGACGAAGCGGGAGTTCCTGGCGGCGCACCGGGAGCCGACCTCGGTCCGCTTCCACGCCCTCGACCTGGACGACTTCCTCCTCGGCCCGCTGCCCAACCACCTCTTCACCCGGGACACCTCGGCCTGGATCTACGACGGCGTCTCCATCAACGCCATGCGCTGGCCGGCCCGGCAGCGCGAGACGGTCCACTTCGAGGCGATCTACAAGCACCACCCGCTCTTCACCGGGCCCGGGGCGGGCCCTTCCACCACTGGTCGGAGGGGCAGGCGGACTACCCGTCGACGATCGAGGGCGGGGACGTCCTGGTCATCGGCAACGGCGCCGTGCTCATCGGGATGAGCGAGCGCACCACCCGCAGGCGGTGGAGATGCTGGCCCGGGGCATGTTCGCGGCCGGTTCGGCGCGCACGATCGTCGCGCTCGACATGCCGAAGCGGCGCGCGTTCATGCACCTGGACACGGTGATGACGATGGTGGACCAGGACACGTTCACCCAGTACGCGGGGCTCGGCATGCTCCGCTCGTACACGATCGAGCCGGGGGACGCGGGGCAGCCCCTGCGGGTGGGCGACCATCCGCCGGAGCGGATGCACGACGCCATCGCGGCGGCCCTGGGCCTGCCGGAGATCCGGGTCCTCACCGCCACCCAGGACGTGCACGCGGCCGAGCGCGAGCAGTGGGACGACGGGTGCAACGTGCTCGCCGTGGAGCCGGGGGTGGTCGTCGCGTACGAGCGGAACGTCACCACCAACACGCACCTGCGCAAGCAGGGCATCGAGGTGATCGAGATCCCCGGCAGCGAGCTGGGCCGGGGAGGGCAGCCCGCGCTGCATGAGCTGTCCGGTGGAGCGGGACGCCGTCTGAGGAGCCCCCGGGCGAGAGTGGTCCGGGGATCCCGGGGGCGCGGTCCTCCCGGGAAGGGGCTGTATATAAATGTTGAAGTGCGTATAGACTTCCAAGGTCCCCGATCGCCGTCCCCGACCGTACCCACAGGAGCGCGACCCATGGCCACAGACCTCATCGGCCGCCACTTCCTCAAGGAGCTGGACTTCACCGCCGAGGAGTTCCGCGCTCTGGTCGCGCTCGCCGCCGAGCTCAAGGCCGCCAAGAAGGCGGGCGCGGAGGTGCGGCAGCTGCGCGGCCGGAACATCGCCCTGATCTTCGAGAAGACCTCGACCCGCACCCGCTGCGCCTTCGAGGTCGCCGCCGCCGACCAGGGCGCCTCCACGACCTACCTGGACCCCTCGGGCTCCCAGATGGGCCACAAGGAGTCCGTCAAGGACACGGCCCGCGTCCTCGGCCGGATGTTCGACGGCATCGAGTACCGGGGGACAGCCAGGCCGCGGTCGAGGAGCTCGCCGCCTTCGCGGGCGTGCCCGTCTTCAACGGCCTCACCGACGACTGGCACCCCACCCAGATGCTCGCCGACGTGCTCACCGTGACCGAGCACACGGACAAGCCGCTGGACCGGGTCGCCTTCGCCTACCTCGGCGACGCCCGCTTCAACATGGGCAACTCCTACCTCGTCACCGGCGCCCTGCTCGGCATGGACGTCCGGATCGTCGCCCGAAGACGTACTGGCCGGCCGGGGAGGTCGTCGAGCGGGCCCGCGAGCTCGCCGAGAAGAGCGGCGCCACCGTCACCCTCACCGAGGACGTGGCGGAGGGGGTCCGGGGCGCCGACTTCGTGGCCACCGACGTGTGGGTCTCCATGGGCGAGCCCAAGGAGGTCTGGGACGAGCGGATCGCCGCCCTCGCCCCGTACTCCGTGACCATGGACGTGCTGCGCGCCACCGGGAACCCGGACGTCCGGTTCCTGCACTGCCTGCCCGCCTTCCACGACCTGGGCACCGCCGTCGGCCGCGACATCCACGCCCGGCACGGCCTGACCGAGCTGGAGGTCTCCGACGAGGTCTTCGAGTCGGCGCACTCGGTCGTCTTCGACCAGGCCGAGAACCGGATGCACACCATCAAGGCGGTCCTGGTCGCCACCATGGCGGGGACGGGGACGGGGGCCGGTCCTGGCTCCGGCTCCGGCCCCGGTTCCGCGGCATAGCGTTGCGCCCGATTGGGTGAATATGCGCGGTGCGGTTTACGATCGCACGGTTCGGGGGGTTCGGGCTGGTAGCCCGGACCCCCCTCACGCGTGCACGCACCAGAAACGAGAACCCCGCATGACCCCGTCCGCCGCGCGGATCAAGACGCCGCAGCAGCTCATCGCCGAGTCCGGCGCCGACCTGGAGGGCCACGGCCTCCGACGCACCATGGGCCTCTTCCAGCTCGTCTGCTTCGGCGTCGGCGCGATCGTGGGCACCGGCATCTTCGTCGGCCTCTCCGACAGCGTCGCCGAGGCCGGCCCAGCGGTCGTGGTCTCCTTCGTGCTCGCCGCGATCACCTGCGTCTTCACCGCCTTCTCCTTCGCGGAGCTGGGCAGCGCGATCCCGGTCTCGGGATCCTCGTACTCCTTCGCCTACGCGAGCCTCGGCGAGCGGGCCGCCTTCCTCGTCGGCTGGTGCCTGCTCCTGGAGTACGGCGTGTCCGTCTCCGCCGTCGCGGTCGGCTGGAGCCAGTACCTCAACGAACTCCTGGAGAGCCTGACCGGCTGGCACCTGCCCGCCGCGCTCTCCGCCGGACCGGGCGAGGGCGGCGCGGTCAACCTGCCCGCCGTGGTCGTGATCCTGCTCGCCGCCACCCTGCTCGTGCGCGGGGTCCGGGAGAGCGCCCGGGCGACCGCCGCCATGGCCGTCCTCAAGATCGGCATCCTGATCGTCTTCTGCGCCGTCGGCTTCTCCGCCTTCCAGGACGGACACCTCTCGCCGTTCACGGGCAGCGGCCTCGGCGGCATCACCGCCGGCGCCTCCGTGGCCTTCTTCTCGTACATCGGCTTCGACGCGATCACCACGGCCGGCGAGGAGGTGAAGAACCCGCGCCGCAACATTCCGATCGCCATCCTCGTCTGCATCGGGCTCGTCACCCTGCTCTACTGCGCGGTCGCGCTCTCCGCGATCGGGGCGCTCGGCGCCGACGCCGTCGCGAACAGCCCGGCCGCCCTCTCGGTCGTCGTGGACGAGGTCACCGGCTCGTCGATCGGCGGCGGGGTCATCGCCTTCGGCGCGGTCGTCGCCATCGCCTCCGTCGTCCTCGCGGTGATGTACGGCCAGACCCGCATCCTGATGTCGATGTCCCGCGACGGACTCGTCCCCGGGTCTTCGAGCGGGTCTCCCCGAGGACCTCGACCCCCGTCGCCAACACCTGGATCGTGGCCGCCGTCTTCGCCGTGCCGGCCGCCTTCGCCCCGCTCGACGTGGTCGTCGACCTGACCACCATCGGCACCCTCGCCGTCATGGCGGTCGTCAACCTCGCCGTGATGGTGCTGCGCCGCCGCGCCCCGAGTTGCCGCGCTCCTTCCGGGTGCCGCTCTTCCCGCTGAGCCCGGTGCTCGGCATCGGCTTCTGCCTGTACCTGATCTGGGGCACGGGCTGGACGACCTGGGTGCAGTTCGCGGTCTTCCTGCTCGCGGGCGCACTGCTCTACGCGGTCTACGGGCGCCGCAACTCGCGGCTCGTCACGCCGCCGGAGGTGCTCCCGGTCCGGTGCCGCCGGGAGCGTGAACCAGGCCGCCTTGCCGTGCGCGGTCGGGCGGTGACCGCAGTCGCTGCTGAGCGCCCGGACCAGGAAGAGGCCGCGGCCGTGCTCCTGCCAGGGGTCGACCCCGGCGTCCGGGGCGGGGTGGACGATCCGGCCGGGCTCCGGGTCGTGGACCTCGACCCGGCAGTCGCCGGACGCCGTGCGCGGCTCGACGACCAGCTCGACGGGCCCCCGCCCGCGGTGTGCCGGACGGCGTTGGCGACGAGCTCGGCGGTGAGCAGCTCCGCCGTGTCGACCTCGTCGGGCGCGGTGCCGGCGAGGGCGTCGCGGACGAGGGCGCGGGCGATCGGGACGGCGGCGGTCGTGTGCGGCAGCCGGACGCGCCGGGCGGCCGACGAGCCGGTGGGGGCGATGGTTCCGGGCATGGGAGGCAGGTTTCCTTCGCCGGTGAGGGGCGGATGGAGGGGGAGCGCGGGGTCTCCGGGACGTCCTGCTTCCGACCCTACGGAAGGGGCGGCGCCTTCCCCAGGGCATCCCCTCCTCACCCGGGGAGGACTTCCGCACCTCCTTCCCCCGTCCGGGGAGGTCCTCCGTACCCCTTGTTCCCCGTCCGGGGAGGTCTTCCGTACCCCCGTGCGAGGCCCTGTGGACAGGCCTGTCGCGCACTCGTGACGACAGTCACAGAACGGTGATACCCTCCGGGCGGAGGAAGGAGGCCGTTCCGGATGAGTCCCTTCACCGGCTCCGCGCCCCGCACGGCCCGCTGGCGCCACCTGCGCCTGGACGTCGACGAGGGCGTCGCCACCGTCACCCTCGCCCGGCCCGCCAAGCTCAACGCCCTCACCTTCGGCGCCTACGCCGACCTGCGCGACCTCCTCGCCGAGCTCTCCCGCGAGCGGACCGTCCGCGCCCTCGTCCTCGGCGGCGAGGGCCGCGGCTTCTGCCCGGCGGCGACGTGGACGAGATCATCGGCGCCACCCTCTCCCTCGACACCGCCCGGCTCCTCGACTTCAACCGGATGACCGGCCAGGTCGTCCGCGCCCTGCGCGAATGCCCCTTCCCGTCGTCGCGGCCCTGCACGGCGTCGCCGCGGGCGCCGGGGCGGTCCTCGCCCTCGCCGCCGACTTCCGGATCGCCGACCCCACCACCCGCTTCGCCTTCCTCTTCACCCGGGTCGGACTCTCCGGCGGCGACATGGGCGCCGCCTACCTGCTGCCCCGGGTCGTCGGCCTCGGCCACGCCACCCGGCTCCTCATGCTGGGCGAGCCCGTCCACGCCGCCGAGGCCGAGCGCATCGGCCTCCTGAGCGAACTCACCGAGGAGGGCGCCGCCGGCCCTCCGCGCCGCCGCCCTCGCCCGCCGCCTCGCCGACGGCCCCGCGCTCGCCCTCGCCCAGACCAAGGCCCTGCTCACCGCCGAGCTCGACATGCCCCTGGCCGCCTCGGTCGAACTGGACGCGGCCACCCAGGCCCTCCTGATGCACGGCGAGGACTACGCCGAGTTCCACGCCGCCTTCACCGAGAAGAGGCCCCGAAGTGGCGGGGCCGGTAACCGCCCCAGGGGCCCCGGGCGGGCCCCGCCCGCGTCCCCCTCCCGCATCGCCGTCGTCGGCGGCGGCCCCGGCGGGCTCTACGCCGCCGCCCTGCTCAAGCGGCGCGACCCCCGGCGCGAGGTCACCGTCTGGGAGCGGAACGCGCCCACCGACACCTTCGGCTTCGGCGTCGTCCTCTCCGACGAGACCCTCGGCGGGATCCGGGACGCCGACCCCGTCGTGTACGCGGCGCTCGACCGCGAACTCGTCCGCTGGGAGGACATCGACGTCGTCCACCGGGGCCGGCGCACCACCTCCACCGGCCACGCCTTCGCCGCCCTCGGCCGCCGCCGGCTCCTGGAGATCCTGCACGCCCGCTGCGCCGACCTCGGCGTACGGCTCCGCTTCCGTGCCGAGGCCCCGCCCGCCGCCGAACTGGCCGCCGACAACGACCTGGTCGTCGCCGCCGACGGCGTCCACAGCCGCACCCGCCAGGCGTACGCCGCGCACTTCCGCCCCCGGATCACCACCCACCGCTGCCGCTACATCTGGCTCGCCGCCGACTTCGCCCTCGACGCCTTCCGCTTCGAGACCGCCGAGACCGGCCACGGCGTGCTGCAACTCCACGCCTACCCCTACGAGTCCGGCTCCTCCACCGTCATCGTCGAGGGCCCGCGAGGAGGTCTGGCGCGCCGCCGGCCTCCACGTGCTCGACGAGGCCGGATCCGCCGCCCGCTGCGCCGAGCTCTTCGCCGGCACGCTCGGCGGCCGGAGGCTGCGCGCCAACAACTCCGCCTGGACCGCCTTCCGCACGGTCGTCAACGACCGCTGGTCGTACGGCAACACCGTCCTCATCGGCGACGCCGCCCACACCGCGCACTTCTCCATCGGCTCCGGCACCAAACTGGCCGTCGAGGACGCCCTCGCCCTCGCCGACAACCTCGACGCGCACCCCACCACGGACGAGGCCCTGGCCGCCTACGAGGCCGCGCGCCGCCCGCCGTCGCCTCCACCCAGCGCGCGGCCGCCGCCAGCCTCCACTGGTTCGAGGAGCTCGCGGACCGCGTCGACCGGCCGCCCCGCCGCTTCGCCTTCGACCTCCTCACCCGCAGCCGCCGCGTCACCCACGCCAACCTGCGCCTGCGCGACCCCGCCTTCACCGCCACCGTCGAGGACGACTTCGGCTGCCCGCCCGGCACCCCGCCCATGTTCACCCCTTCCGCCTGCGCGGACTGACCCTGCGCAACCGGATCGTGGTCTCCCCATGGACCTGTACGTCGCGCGGGACGGCGTCCCCGGCGACTTCCACCTCGTCCACCTGGGGTCCAGGGCCCTCGGTGGCGCCGGACTCGTCATGACCGAGATGGTCTGCGTGAGCCCCACCGGCCGCATCACCCCCGGCTGCACCGGCCTCTGGACCGACGAACAGGCCGCCGCCTGGAGCCGGATCACCGACTTCGTCCACACGAGCGCGCCCGGCACCGCACTCGGCGTCCAGCTCGGCCACTCCGGCCGCAAGGGCTCCACCCGGCGCATGTGGGAGGGGATCGACCAGCCGCTGCCCGAGGGCAACTGGCCCTCGTCGCCGCCTCGCCCCTCCCGTACCGGCCCGGCGTCAACCAGACCCCGGCCGCCCTCGACCGCCCCGGACTCACCGCCGTGCGCGAGGAGTTCACGGCCGCCGCCCGGCGCGCCGCCCGCAGCGGCTTCGACCTCCTCGAACTCCACGCCGCCCACGGCTACCTGCTCTCCGGCTTCCTCTCCCCGCTCACCAACCACCGCACCGACGCCTACGGCGGCGACCTCGAGGCGCCTCCGCTTCCCCTCGAAGTCCTCGACGCGGTACGGGAGGCGTGGCCCGACGACCGGCCCTGACCGTCCGGATCTCGGCCACCGACTGGGCCGAGGGCGGCACGACCGCCGAGGACGCCGTCACGATCGCCCGCGCCCTCGCCGCGCACGGCGCCGACGCGATCGACGTCTCCACCGGCCAGGTCGTCCCCACGAGACCCCCGCCCACGGCCGCTCCTACCAGACCCCGTACGCCGACCGCATCCGCAACGAGACCGGCGTCCCCGTGATCGCGGTCGGCGCGATCTCCTCCTGGGACGACGTCAACTCCCTCCTCCTGGCCGGCCGCACCGACCTCTGCGCCCTCGCCCGCCCCCACCTCTACGACCCCCACTGGACCCTCCACGCGGCGGCCGAACAGGGCTACGAGGGCCCGGCGGCCCCTGGCCCGCCCCGTACCGCGCGGGCAGCCGCCGCCCGCCCACCGGCCGCCGCGACTAGGGCCTGTCCGGCGAAGACCGTCCGGCAGAGCCGGTCAAACAACCCTGCGGACCCTCCCCTTCGGGATGAAGCGGCGCCGCCGCCGTGCCCCGGTCGCCCTCCCGCTGTTCTCTCCGGCGGAAGATCGTTCCGACCCCGGGAGAGGGCACGATGCAGCGAGGCGGGCAGGGCGGTCGGCGCCCATGAGCCTGTACCAGGAGACCGCGCCCCGGACGGCGCCCGCCGCCACCCGCACCGCCCGGACGGTGGCCGGGGAACTCCTCGACCGCACCCTCGGCACCCTGACCGCGTGCCCCCGCTGGGACGTCGACGGCGCCGGACCGGTCGGCATCGACGCGGGCGACGAGCGCGCGGTGCAGGCCGCGTGCGGCGTCATGGAGGTCCACGGCCGGGCCACCGGCGCCCCGCGCCCCTCGCCGTGGACCACGTCTCCACCGTGACCGGCGTCCTCGCCGCCCAGGGCGCCACGGCGGCCCTCCTCGCCCACCGGCGCGGACGCCCGCCCTGCGGACCCGCACCTCCCTCGCCCAGGGCGCGCTCCTGACGCTCACCCAGTACCTCGCCGCCGCCACCGCGGAGGAGCCCCGGGGCACGGACGGCGACACGGGGCTCGCGACCCTCACCACCGCCGACGCCGTGCGCGTCGAGATCGAGACGCTCGACCCCACCGCCTGGGCCGGGTTCTGGCACCGGCTCGGCGTACCCGCCCGGACGGCCGGGCACGGCTGGCTGCCCTTCCAGGCCCGCTTCGGCACGGCGGTCTGCCCCTGCCCCGGAACTCCGCGCCGCCGTACGGGCCCACCCCTGGAGGCCGTACGCCGGGCGGGCGCCGAGCACGGCGTGTCGGTCGCCGAGGTCGGGGAGGCGACGGCGGCCCCGCCCGGCCTCGCCCCTGGTCTCTCGCACCGGGCCCGCCCGCCGACCCGCCCCGGCCCTCCCGGCCGCGACCGACGCGGACGCCCTGCCCTCGCGGGCCTGCGGGTGGTCGAATCCGCCCGGCGCGTCCAGGGGCCCGTGGCCGGACACGTCCTGCGCCTGCTCGGCGCCGAGGTCGTCCGCGTCGAACCCCCGGCGGCGACCCGATGCGCGGCCTGCCCCCGGTCGCCGACGGCTGCTCGGTCCGGTTCTCCGCGCTCAACCACGGCAAGTCCGTGACCGAGGCCGACCTCACCACCCGTTCGGGCCGGGAGACCGTGCGCGCCCTGGTCTCCCGCGCCGACGTCTTCCTGCACAACTGGGCACCCGGCAAGGCCGAGGCCCTCCGCCTCGACGCCGACGCCCTGCACGCCGTCAACCCCGCCTGGTGTACGCCTCCGCCTCCGGATTCGGCACCGCCCTCGGCCCGGTCCCGCCGATCGGCACCGACTACCTGGCCCAGGTCCACGGCGGCCTCGCCGCCGCGCTCCGCCCGCGGACGAACCCCCGCCCCCTCCCTGATGACCGTCACCGACGTGCTCGGCGGCCTGGTCCTGGCCCAGGCCGTGCTCGCCGGCCTCCTCGCCCGCCAGGAGACCGGCCGCGGCTGCCGCGCGGCGTCGTCGCTGCTCTCCGCCGCGGCCCTGGTCCCGCGCCCGGCCCGGCGCGTCGCGCTCTCCCCGCTCGACCGCCCGCTGCCCACCGCCGACGGCCTGCTGTACCTGGGGGCCGAGGCGCGGGCCCTGCCCGGGAGGTGGCCCGGACCGTCGGCGCCACCGGCACCGCCACGGTGGGGGAGCGGCTGCGGACCCGCACGACGGACGCGTGGCTGGCCGACCTGCGGGCGGCGGGCCTGCCGTCCGTCGCCGTCCGCACCGACCTGGCGGCCCTCGCCGCGGACCCGGCCTTCGCCCGGACCGTCCTGCCGCCCGACGACCGCCTCCCGTACGCGCGCCCCGCCGCGCCCTGGGAGATTCACCGAGGAGGCCCGATGACCACGGCACCCACCGCCCACCGGGCCCCTGGCGCTCCCGCAACGGCCTGGAGTTACCCGACAGGGTCCCCGCGCCGACCGCGAGGCGTGGGAGGCCCGGGGACTCTGTCCCGACGCCGACCTCTTCACCCTCTTCCGGGGGCACGCTCGCCGCCCCCGGCCGCGACGCGGTGGTGGACGAGCGGGGCACCCTCTCCTACGGCGAGCTGTACGCGGAAGTGCTGCGCGTCGCCGCCCTGTTCGCGGAGGCGGGGCTCGGCCCCGGGACGTGATCGCGCTCCGGCTCCCCAACGGACGCCTCGCGGCGGCGGCGGAACTGGCCGTCTACGCCCTCGGCGCGGTCGCCCTGCCCTACCCGCTCGGCGGCGGCACCCGCGACACCCTCTCGCTCCTCGCCCGCTCCCGGGCGGGCGGAGCCGTACTGAGCGAACCCGAGGACCTCGAAGCGGCCTCCGAACTCCCCTGGTTACGGGCCGTGTTCACGACCGGACCCGGCGCCGCCCCGGGGCGCGGCGGCTCGACCACACCCGCCCGGCGGCCCGTTCCGGCCGGACGCTCCCCCGCCGGGGCCACCGCCCCGGCCCGGATCCTGGTCTCCTCCGGCTCCGAGACCGAACCGAAGATGATCGCCTACAGCCACCAGGCGATGGCGGGCGGCCGAGCCGCCTACGTACGGGCCCTCACCGGCACCCCGACCGCACTCGGCACCCCGGCCGACTCCGGCACCCCGACCGCCTCCGGTCCTCCCCCGCACCGCCCCGCCTCCTCGTCCTCGTCCCGCTCGCCTCCTCGTACGGCTCCTGGGCGTCCCGGTCGGTCTCGCGGCGCTCGGGGGACCCTGATCACGCGGAGGCGGTTCGACGCCGCCGACGCGCTCCGAGCGGTCGCCGAGCACCGCCCACCCACCTGTTCGGGGTGCCGACCATGCTGCGGCGGATGGCGGACCTGCCACGCCGGCCGGGGAGGACACCTCCTCCCTGCGGGCCGTCGTCTCCAGCGGCGCCGCGCTCCCCGCGTCCACCGCGGCCGCCTGCCGCGAGCGGTTCGGCGTCCCCGTCGTCGCCGTGTACGGCTCGTCGGACGGCGTCAACTGCCACACCGCCGCCCCCGGAGCCCCGGCCGGGGACACCGCCGGGACCCCCGACCCCGCCGTGGCCGTCCTCCGGATCGTCCGGCCCGACGGCTCCCCGGCGGCCACCGGGGAGGCCGGGGAGATCCAGGCCAGGGGCCCCATGACCCCGCTCTGCCACGTGGGCGCCCCCGAGCTCGACGCCCGCTACCGCACCGCCGACGGCTGGGTGCGCACCGGCGACCTGGGGGCGCTCGACGAGGAGGGGCGGCTGCGGGTCCTCGGGCGGCTCAAGAACGTGGTGATCCGGGGCGGCCACACCATCAGCCCGGCCGAGGTGGAACGCGAGCTCGGCACCCATCCCGGGATCGCGGAGGCGGTCTGCGTACCGGTGCCGGACGAGGAGTTCGGGGAGCGGCTGTGCGCCTGCGTACGGCCGGTGCCGGGGACGCCCGCGCCCGCCCTGGAGGCCGTGACCGCGCACCTCGCCGCCCGGGGCCTGGAACGGCGGAAGTTCCCCGAGTACCTGCTCGTCCTCGACCGGATGCCGCTGCGCCCCACCGGGAAGGTCTGCCGGCGCTCCGTCACCGCCCACGCGGAAGCCGTCCTTGGCGTCCGCACGCCACTCGGCACGCCACTCGCCATGCCGCCCGGCACGACGTTCCCGGTCGCCGAAGCGGGGGATTTCACTCATCCAGGGAAATCCCTCTCTAAGGGATCCAAGGCGTCGAAACGCGTGCAATCCTTTCGCCAACAAGCGGAATCCTTGATTCAACTTCCTTTGCGGCAGAGGCCCTTGGAGGGACCGGCCCCGTTCACGGAGAGCTCTCTTGCGTCGTTCCTCGTCGTCCTCGCCCCGGCCGCGGCCGCTCCAGCGCCTGACGGACCGGACCGCGAGAGGACCCGCACCGGACACCCGGGGAAACATGTGCACAGAAGTCGCCGTGGTCGGCCTCGGCTACGTCGGCCTCCCGCTGGCCCGCCGGGCCTGCGAGGCGGGCCTGACGACCGTCGGCCACGACATCGACGCCGAGGTCGTCGCCGGCCTGGAGGGGGCCGCTCCCACATCGGGGACATCCACGACGAGGACGTCGGGGCGATGCGCGCGGCGGGCTTCCGCGCGAGCACCGACCCGCCGTCCTCGCCGGCGCCCACACCGTCGTGATCTGCGTGCCGACCGGCCTCACCCCGGCCGGCGAACCGGACCTGGAACCGCTCCTCGCGGCCGTCCGCACCGTCGCCCGCCACCTCGAACCGGGCACGCTGGTCTGCGTCGAGTCCACCAGCCACCCGGGGACCACGGAGGAGATCGTCCGGCCCCTCCTCGAAGCGCACGGGCTGCGCGCCGGCGAGACTTCCACCTGGCGTACTCGCCCGAGCGCATCGACCCCGGCAACCGCCGCTACACCCTGCGCACCACGCCGAAGGTCGTCAGCGGCTCCACCGAACTCTGCGCCAAGCACGCCGCCGCCTTCTACGAGCGCCTCGTCGACGAGGTCGTCGTCGCCGCCGGGACCCGGGAGGCGGAGATGGCCAAGATCCTGGAGAACGCCTACCGGTACGTGAACATCGCCCTGGTCAACGAGGCCGCCGTCTACTGCGACCGGGTCGGCATCGACATCTGGGACGTGCTGCGCTGCGCGGACACCAAGCCCTTCGGGTTCTCCGCGTTCCGCCCGGGACCCGGCGTCGGCGGCCACTGCATCCCGGTCGACCCCCGCTACCTGATGGCCCGCGCCGCCGAGCAGGGCTTCACCTTCCACACCCTGGGCGCCGCGCGGGCCGTGCTCGACGCGATGCCGGACCACGTCGCGGAACGCGCCCGCGACCTGCTCGTCGCGGCGGGCAAGGACCCGGCACGCGCCCGGGTCACCCTGCTCGGCGTCGCCTACAAGGCCGACGTCGCCGACACCAGGGAGTCGCCCGCCTACCCCGTGGCCCGCGCCCTGCGCGCCCTCGGGTCCGGCTCGCCTACCACGACCCGCACGTCGACCGGTTCGAGGTGGACGGCGACCCCGTGCCCCGGCGGTCGTCGCCGGAACGGGCCCTCGCCGACAGCGACCTGGTCGTCCTGCTCCAGGACCACTCCGCCTACCGGTCGGCCGACTGGGACGGGGCCGCCTGTCCGGTCCTCGACACCCGGGGAACGGCGGAGGGCCGCCGCGTGGTGCGCCTCTGACGCCCGCACCGCGCCCCCACAGACCTCCGGCCCGGGACGCGCCCCCGCGTCCCGGCCGCAGCAAAACGCCCGGACGCCGTCCGGACGTCACACGAGAAGAGAAGCAAGGAGAACGACCCATGACCATGGCCATCGACAACGTCGCCCAGGAGCGTCTGGCGAAGCGCTTCGACAAGTGGGACGCCGACGGCAACGGCCTCCTGGAGCCCTCGGACTTCGCCGCCGAGGCCGCCACCATCGCCCGCGCCTTCGGCGAGTCCCCGAGTCGCCGAAGGCCTCCGCCCTGCGCGACGGCTTCGTCGCCCTGTTCGGCGACCTCGCCCGGCGCGCGGGCGTCGCGCCGCAGGGCTCGATCGACCGCGAGCAGTTCCTCCGGGCCGCCGGCGAGATCGTCCAGGGCGGCGCCGCCACCTTCGACCCGGTGTTCTCCCCGGTCGCCAAGGGCATCGTCGGCCTGGCCGACCGCAACGGCGACGGCGTCATCGACGGCACCGAGTTCGCCACCTGGCTCACGGCGCTCGGCCTCGGCGAGGCGGAGGCCCGCGACGCCTTCAAGCAGATCGACACCGACGGCGACGGCACCCTGTCCGAGCAGGAGCTCCTCGCCGCCGTGCGCAAGTTCCACCTCGGTGAGCTCGACGTCGAGCTGCTCGGCTGAGTCCGGCGCCTGATCCGACGGCGGCCGGCCGGCGTCCCCTCCAGGGGCGCCGGCCGGCCGCCGTGGTGCGTGCCCCGTCAGCCCGCGGGCGCGAAGACCACCGGGGTCTCCGGCGCGAGGGCCAGGGACCAGCCGGACAGCAGCCGGGGCGAGTGGATCACGATGTTGTAGTGGTTGGGCAGGTGGCAGCCGTCGAAACCGAGCACGGTGCCCACCGGCTCCCCGCCGATCAGGACCGTGTCCCCCGGTCGACGACCCCGCCGAGGTCCAGCTCCACGAAGCCGAGGAAGCCGACCCGGTCCACCCGGGCACCGGGCACGTCGGTCCACCGGTCGGTCGTGAGCAGCTCGTGCACCTCGCCCCGGCGCACGCAGCGGGCCGCGAACGGCTCCAACACCATGCCCCGGTCCGTGCGTTCGTGCAGCAGCACCTTCACCAGGGTCCCGCGCACCGCGCGCTTGGCGCCGTTCTCGTGCAGACCGGAGTCGAGGGAGGGCGGGGCCGCGGGGAGGGAGAAGGAGGAGGTCATCGGGGCTCCGATCGATGGACGGCGTGCGGTGTGCGGGGGTTCCGGGGCCGTGGCGGACCGGCCGCCGCCTCCGCCGCGTAGACGGCGGCGACCAGTTCGAGCGCGGCCAGACCGCCCTCGACGGCCCGCGCGGGGTCGGGGAGGTCGCACAGCCGGGCGAGGTCGCGCAGGACGCCCTCGTACTCGTGCCACAGCGACTCCTTGAAGCCGGGGCGGCCGTCCAGCATGTCCGCGGACAGCTCGGTGCCGTCGTCGAGACGCACGAGCACGTCCTTCACCTCCCCGGGGTACGACCAGTCCAGCTCCACCCGCCCCGTCCCCGCCCGTCGGGCCCGGCCAGCTCGACCACGGCCCGCCGGTCGGTGCCGGCCGCGTCCCGGACCACCTCGGCGGCGACGACCTCCGAGGCCGCTCGCCGAGGACCAGCCGCACGAGGTCGAAGGCGTTGGGCCCGTTGTCCGCGACGCAGCCGCCGCCGCAGCGGGCCGGGTCCAGGTACCAGGTGTCCGCGCCGATGTGCTCCTCGATCCGCTCCAGGTACCGCACCCGTACGGACTCCACCCGCACCGGCCCCTCCGGCGGGGCAGCCGGCCGAGGAGGTCGAGGACCCGGTCGTTGTAGCGGCGGTGGAACGCCGTGAAGAGGGGACGCCGTGCTCCCGGGACAGCGCGGCGAGCCGCCGCCCGTCCGCCGGGTCCAGGGCGAGCGGCTTCTCCACGCACACCGGGACGCCGGCCCGCAGCGCGTCCGCGCACACCTCGGCGTGCGCGTGGTTGGGCACGGCCACGACCAGGGCGTCCAGGTGCCCGGAGGCGAGCAGCTCCCGGTGGTCGGTGTGGCGGACGACCCGGCCGCGGTACGGGGCCAGGGCCTCCTCGCGCAGGTCGCAGACGGCGGTCACCTCCCACTCGGGCAGCCGCTCGGCCGCCGCCAGGTAGAACCGGGAGATCACCCCGAGCCCGGCGATCCCGAGGCGCCGGGGCGGGCCGCCTCCGGTGTGCGCTCCGGTGTGCTCCTCGGCGTCCGGCCGCACCCGGTCGTCTCCGCCGGCCGGCGTCATCGGTCCTCCTCCGGGGCGCTCGGGCCCGCCGCCGGGAGGCGCAGGCCGAGGCGGTCAGTTCGGCGTGGAGCGGGGCGGGCAGCGGGACGCCCGCCGCGCGCCGCTCCTCGGCGCGTTCGGCCTCCGGGTGGCCCGGGTAGCGGACCCGCCCCGCCCGGGAGCGGCGGGCAGTCCAGTACCGTCCCGAACACCTCCCGGGCGTCCCCGGCGAAGCCGTCGCGCAGCGCGTCGGGGGCGACCGCCAGGACGAGGAAGCCGATGTCGTCGTCGCGGCCGCCCGGCCTGCCGTCCCCCTCCAGGGCCGCCGGTGCGGGCCCCGTGGCCGCCCGGGCAGGACGGCGGCGAGCAGCTCCACGGCGAGCCCGAGCCCGAACCCCTTGAAGGCGCCGGTCGCCGGGGTGCCGCCGAGCCAGCCCAGCCAGGCCTCGCCCCGGTCGTAGGCGGCCGCGTCCCGCACCGGGCGCCCGGCGTCGTCGGTGAGCCAGCCCTCGGGCGCCTCGCGCCCGTCCCGAGCCGCGGTGCGGACCCGCCCGGTGGGGACGACGGTGGTGCTCATGTCGAGGACGAACGGCCGCCCCTCGACCGCCGGGGCCGCCACGCTCAGCGGATTGGTGCCGAGCAGGGCCGCCGCGCCGAGCGGCGGACGGGCGATGCGCTGGCCGCCGCAGTTGGAGGCCACCACGCCGATCATGCCCCGGTCGGCGGCCCGCCGCGCGTGGACGCCCGCGCAGCCGAAGTGGGTGGCGCCCCGCACCGACACGAGCCCGATGCCGTGGCGGTCCGCGCGCTCCGCCGCCAGGTCCATCGCCTCCGACGCGGCCCACAGACCGAGCGCCCGGCGGTGGTCCAGGAGCACACAGGCCCCCAGGTCGCGCAGGACCTCCGGCTCGGCGGCGGGATCGGCGCCGCCGGACTCCAGGAGCGGCCGGTAGAGCCGGCCCAGGTTGAACACGCCGTGCGAGTCCATGCCGGTCAGGTCGCCGTAGCAGAGCGCCTCGGCGGCGAGCCGGGCCCGGGCCTCCGGGACCCCGAGCCGGACGAAGCAGGCGGCGGTCTCGCCGAGCAGCGTCTCGTACGGGACGGTCACCTCCCTCCGTACGTCGCCCCGGGGCGCGGCGCCATCGGGCAGCGTGGACGTCATGCGGTGCCTGCTTTCTCGGTGAGGTCGGTCGGTACGCGTGCGGGTACGGGTACGGCGTGACGGGCCCCGTCCCGCCGTACGTCGTCGGCGAAGGCGGTGAGGAGCGCGGCGGTGCGGTCCGCGAACGCCTCCAGGTCGGCCAGGTCGACGAACTCGCCCGCCGCGTGCGCCCGGTTGGCGTCGAGGGAGCCCGGTCCGAAGACCGTGGTGAAGGAGTCGGGCAGGCCCTCCAGCCAGATCGCGTCGCAGGTGAACCCCGGCTCCCCGTCGGGCCACCGGTCGACGCCTGCCCGTGCGAGCAGCTCCTCGCCCCACGCCGGCTGGGGCCCGAGCGCGGGCAGACCGCGCTTCTCCCACTCCAGGCGGGTGATCCGGGCCGCGTCCGCCGCCGTCCGCGCGAACGGCGGCGCGCCGGAGAACCGGGCGGTGAACTCCCGCAGTCCCTCGTCGAGGGCCCGGACGAGGGCGCGCTCGGCGGCGGCCCCGGCGGTGGCGGTGGCGTACGCCAGGTTGAGCAGCAGACTGCCGCCGCCGTGCACCTTGTTGTGCAGGGTGCCGGTGTGCAGCCCGCCACGCAGACCGTGAACGGCGGCTCGGCGGAAGCGGCCCGGCCGAGGGAGGCCGCGAGGTGCTGGGCGAGGAAGCCGAGCAGGACGGTGGCGTTGTGCCCGGCCTCCGGACGGTCGTCCACGGCGTCCTCGCCGTCGACCGTGATCCGGGCGGTGGCGGCGGCCGTCGCGCGGGGCAGGTGGCGCAGCCCCGTCGGCTCGCAGAACACGTTGAGCCGGCCCGTGTGCCCCGCCTCCACGAGCGGCCGGGTGCCGAAGGTGCCGAGCGCCCCGCCCTCCTCGCCCGCCACCGCCTGCACGAGGACCGCGACGTCCCGGCCGACGGCCGGGCAGGACCAGGCGGCGGCCGCCACACCGGCGAGCAGCGCCACCGCGGGACCCTTCGCGTCCACCGCGCCCCGCCCGGTGAACCGGGCCCCGTCGAACGCGGGGGCTCGCCGCCCGCGACGGTGTCCAGGTGCACGTTGAACATCACCGTGCGCTCCCGGGGCAGCTCGGGCCCGAGCCGCAGCACCAGGCTCGGCTGGCCCGCCAGGAACGCCGGGTCGGCGGCGACCGCGCGCCGTACGGGCGCCGGGGTGTCGTCGCGCAGCACCGCCGAGGGGTCCGGGGCGCCGAGCCGCACGGTCGTGAACCCGAGCCGTTCCGCCGCCGTCGCGTACGAGCGCAGGGCGGCGGCCGTCAGATGGGGCGCGCCGGGGCCGGTCTCCAGCGGTCCGGCCGTGGGCGTGTGCAGCAGGTGCAGCAGCAGGCCCGTGTCGACGGCGGGGCGCGGTACGGCGGGGACGGGGCCCGGGGGGCCGTGCCGGGGACGGGCAGGGCCGCCAGGCGGCAGGCCGCCCGTACGAAGGGCCGGCCGCGTCCTCGCCCCGCAGGCCCTCGTGCGGCACTACCGCCAGATGGGGTTCGAGCGCGTACGCCCCCGGTAGCCGTGCTCCTCCAGCAGGCGTACGCAGTCGGCGACGCGGGCGGCGCCCTCCCCGGGCAGGGTGTAGACGGCCTCGCCGGGCCGGTCGCCGGGCAGCGCGTCCTTGACGTGCACGTGGGCGACGTGCGGCAGCAACTCTTCGAGGAGGGCGTGGGCGTCGTACCCGTACGGGACCCCGTTGCCGGTGTCGAACAGGACGCGCAGCGCCGGGCTGTCCACCTCGGCGAGGAGCCGGAGCGTCCGGGAGGCGTCGGAGCCCGCCCAGCCCGCGCAGTTCTCGTGGAGCAGCTCGACGCCGAGCGCCTCCGCCCGGCGGGCGAGCCGGCGCGTCCGGTCGATCGCCCCGGCCGCCCACGCCTCCTCGGACAGCCCGCCGTCGGTCCACGACATGACGCGCAGGCTGCGGCAGCCCAGGATCCTGCCGTACGCGGCGAGCCGCTCCAGCTCCTCCAGGTCGGCGGAGAAGGGACCGGTGACCGGGCGGGCCCAGTTGCCGATCCGGGAGTCGAGGCAGACCACGCCGAGGCCCGCCGCGTGCAGGTGCCCGGCGGCCTCCCGCACGACCGGCTCGGACAGGTCGGCGAGCGCCGTGCCGTCGAGGGAACGCAGTTCGAGCGCCGACCAGCCGAGTGCGCGGGCGACCGCGATCTGCCCGGCCAGACCGGGGGCGGCCTCGTCGCCGATGCCGGTGATCCGGCCGGTCAGGTCGAGGAGTTCAGCGGACCGCGACACGGAGGGCCTCCTCGTGCCGGTCGGCGGCGGGCTCCTCCGCGCAGCGCCGCTTGGCCGCGTCGAGCAGCCGGACCGCGTCGGCGTGCAGGGCGAAGTCCTCCTCCCAGGAGGGGTCGTCGGCCGGGACGCCGGCGAACCGGCCGTAGGTCCCGAGCAGGAAGGCGGTCAGCGCGTCGTCGCGGAACACCTCGCGCTCCCCGTCGACGACGAGCTGGACGTGGTCGTCGGCGTCGCTCGGGGCGAAGTGGGCGACGGCGGTGCCGCGTTCGAAGGAGAGAGGACCCTGCGCTCCCGTACGGGAGCGGTCAGGTCGGAGAAGAGCCGGGTGCGCACCCCGTTCGCGTGCCGCAGTTCGAGGAGTGCGGAGCCGAGCCCGGGGCGCACGGTCCCCCGATCCGCAGGTCGGTCAGCCGGGCCCCGGTCGTCTCGGCCGGACCGGCCAGGGAGAGGACCAGGCCGAGCGAGTGCGGCAGCTCCACGTCGAACGCCGTGGGGTGGCCGTCGTCGGTGCGCAGCGAGCGGGTGAAGCGCGGCTTGTGCTGGGTGACGTCGATCCGCAGCAGCCGCCCCCGGCCGCCCGAGCCGATCAGGTCGCGCAGCCGTCCGGCGAGGGCGGAGGCGGGCCAGTGCGCCACCACCGCGAGACGGAGCCCGTGGCGGGCGCGCAGCTCCGCCACGGCGGCCAGTTCCTCCGCGTCGGCGGCGAGCGGCTTCTCCACGATCAGGTCGCGGTAGCCCGCTTCGCACAGCTCGGCGAGGACGGCGGGCCGGCTCGCGGGCGGGGTGCAGACGTGGACGACGGCGCGGTCGGGCGGCAGCGACTCCCGCGCCTCGGCCAGGGACGGGACGACGGCGACCCCGTCCGGCACCGGGGCCCGCTCCCCGGGCCGGGGTCGACGGCGACCACCGGCCCCGCCACGCGTCCGGCGACCGGTCGAGGGCGGTGCGCAGGGCCCGCAGGTGCAATCCGGCGCCGGAACGGCCCAGTCCGACGATCAGGGGCTGCCGGATCGGGGGTGCTTCATGCGGTCGTTCCATCCGGTGGTTCGGAACCCGTGGTCCGGGTCCAGTGGTTCGGTTCCCGTGCGTACGGGCGGTCGCGGCGAAGAATCTCGCCGTACCGGGCGACACCGGTCAAGGAAATCCGAGGTGTTGTCACCGGAAAGTATGAAGTTCCTTTGAGGCTTTGAGACTTCATTCTTCCGGCTGTTAGGTTCACGGGGCAGACTTCCCCAGGCGGGGTCGGGCCCGCCCGGTCACCTCTTCTCCGGCCGCCGCCCCGACCTCGGCCGACCACCTCGAACTCATCTGGCGCCGGCGAGCCGTCGGCCGAGAAGAATTGTTTCCGCGTGACCTCACCCAGCATTCCCTTTTTCTCCCAGGCGAAGACGTTCGAAAGATCTGGCCGGACCTCCGGGCCGGAGTGGACGAGATTTTCGCCGACGGAAAGTTCTCGCATTCCCGGCAGGTCGGCCGCCTCGAAGAAGACCTCGCGCGCTACACCGGGGCCCGGCACGTGATCGGGGTCAACAGCGGGACCGACGCCCTGGTGCTCCTCCTGAAGGCGTGCGGGCTGCGCCCGGGGACCGGGTCCTGGTCCCCGCGTACTCCTTCGTCGCCACCGCCACCTCCGTCGTCCTGGCCGGCGGGCGGCCCGTCTTCACGGACATCGACCCCGACACGTACGCCATGGACCCCGGCCGGATCGCGGACGCGGCGGCGGACGGCGCCCGGTTCCTGATGCCGGTCCACCTCTTCTGCCGCATGGCGGACATGGCGGCGCTCACCGCCTTCGCCGCCGACCGCGGACTGACGCTCGTGGAGGACAGCGCCGAGGGCATCGGCATGCGGCAGCACGGCGTCCACGCCGGACTGCACGGGCGCGGCGGAGTCCTGTCGTTCTTCCCCAGCAAGACGCTGGGCGCGCTCGGCGACGCCGGGGCCGTCCTCACCGACGACCCGGACCTCGCCGACCGCGTGGCCGCGCTGCGCCACCACGGGCGGACGGGCCGCACCCTCGCCCACTTCCCCGGCATCTCGAACGAGACGCGGTACGTCGGGCACAACAGCAAGATGGACGACCTCCAGGCCGCCGTCCTGCTCGCCAAGCTCGCCGTCCTCGACGAGGACGTCCGCCACCGGGCGGCCCTGGCCCGGCGCTACGACGAGGGGCTGCGGGGGACGCCCGGCGTCACCCGGCTGCCCGCCGTCACCGGCGCCCCGACGAGGTCTTCTACGTCTACCTGATCGAGACCGAGCGGCGCGACGCGCTCGCCGCGCACCTCCAGGAGCGGGGCATCGGCACCGAGACGTACTACCCCGGCCCCTGCACCTCCAGCCCTGCTTCGCCGGACTCGGCCACCGGCCCGGCGACTTCCCCGCCGCCGAGGCCGCCGCGGGCCGCGCCCTGGCCCTGCCGCTCTACGCCGACCTCACCGAGGCCGAGGTGGACCGCGTCTGCGCGGCCGTCCGCGCCTTCCACACCGGGAGGGTCCCCGCATGACCACGACCAGCACGCACGGGCTGCCCGCCGGGAAGGGGGCGGTACGGACCGGGTACGGGGCCCGCGCCCGGCACCGACCCCGGTCCGGCCGTCGTCCCCGACAACAGCACGGATTCCGGCGCCCGCCCGGCACCAGGACCCCGCCCGGCACCCGACTCACGCCCCGCGCCCGGCGGCCGCGTCCCCTTCTTCCCGCCCGACCTCTTCCACGAGGACCGCGAGACCCTCCTGCGGCTGCTCCGCGAGATCGGGACCGGGGCGGACCAGAAGTTCATCCTGGGCGACCGCACCCGCCGCTTCGAGGACGCCCTGCGCGACCGGCTCGGCGCCGCCGACGTGGTCGCCTGCTCCAGCGGCACCTCCGCCCTCCACCTGATCCTCACCGCCCTCGGCGTCGGCCCCGGCGACGAGGTCGTCGTCCCCGCCCTCGGCTGCGCCCCGCTCGCCGCCGCCGTCCTGCACACCGGGGCCGTCCCCGTCTTCGGCGACGTCGACCCCCGCACCCTCACCCTCGACCCCGAGGACGCGCGGGCCCGCGTCACCCCCGCACCAAGGCCCTCGTGCCGGCCCACATGTTCTCCGTCATGGCCGACATGCCCCGCTTCACCGCCCTGGCCGCCGCCGAGGGGCTGCGCCTGGTCGAGGACTCCGCCGTCGCCCAGGGCGCCGTCCTCGACGGCACGCCCGCCGGGCTGTGGGGGACGCCGGGCTCTACTCCTTCGTGCAGGTCAAGGCGTTCGGCATGCCCGGCGAGGGCGGCGCCGTCGTCACCCGGGACGAGGAGACCGGCCGCCGGGTCCGCATGCTCCGCAACCACGGCCAGGACGGCGTCCACCGCGGCCTGCACCACGTGATCGGCGTCAACAGCCGGTTCGACGAGATCCAGGCCGCCTTCCAGCTCCACCGGCTGCCCGGCCTCGACGCCCGCCTGGAGCGCCGGGCCCGGATCGCCGCCCACTACACCGAGCACCTCACCGGCCTGCCCGGCCTCACCACCGCCCCCGGGCACCGACGGCCGCTGCCACTACGTCTACACGCTGCTCGCCGACGACCGGGACGCCCTGCGCGACCACCTGGCCGCCGAGGGCGTCGACACCCACGTCTACTACCCGGCCGCCCTGCCCGACCAGGCCGCCTTCGCCCCCGTCGCCGCCGGCCGGGCTGGACCCGGCTGGCCGCGCGCCCGGGACGCCGCCCGCCGGCAGCTCTCGCTCCCCGTCCACCACCGGCTCACCGACGCCCAGGTCGAGCACGTCACCGCCGCCGTCCGCGCCCACGCCCCGCGCGCCCGTGCGTGACCACGCCGCCCCAGCCCCAGCCCCGCACGGAGTGCCCGCATGACCCTGACCTCGACGTCGCCGTCGTCGGCGCCGGACTCGCCGGCCTCGCCGCCGCCCACGAACTGCGCCGCAGCGGCCACGAGGTGTGCGTCCTCGAAGCCGCCGACGCCCCCGGCGGCCGGATGCGCAGCCTCCGCCGCGACGGCTACCTGATGGACACCGGAGCCGAACAGATCTCCGCCCAGGGCTACCGCGCCACCTGGCAGCTCATCCGCCGGGCCGGACTCACCCCCGACGACGTGCCCCGCATCGGCCGCCCGATGGCCGTCTGGCGCGACGGACGGCCCCGCAACGGCGTCGGCGAACCCCGCGCCGTCCTCACCGGCGCCGGACTCGCCCCGCCGCCCGCCCCTCCCTGGCCCGCTTCCTCTCCTGGAGCGGCCGCAACCGGACCGCCCTCGACCACGACCACCCCGAGGACACCCCGCTCGGCGCCGACACCGTCGCCGCCGCCGCGCGCCGCCACCACCCCGGCCTCCACGACCACCTGCTCCAGCCGCTGTCCGAGGCCTTCTTCGGCTGGGACGCCGAACGCAGCGCCGCCGCGCCCCTGGTCGGCCTGCTGCTCGCGGTCGGACCGGTCTCCGCCTGGCGCACCTACCGCGGCGGCATGGACCTGCTCGCCACCCGCCTCGCCGCCGGCCTCGACACCCGCTACGGCCACCGCGCCGAACAGGTCACCGACCACGGCGACCACGCCCGGCTCACCGTCGACGGCGCCGCCCTCACCGCCCGCGCGGTCGTCCTCGCCGTGCCCGCCCCGGTCGCGCTCCGGCTCACCGACGGCGCCGACCCGGACGCCACCGGCTACCCGGCCGCCTCCACGTACCGGCCCATGTACAAGGTCAGTTGCGCCCTGGACCGGCCGCTCGCCCCGCGCGGCGGCGCCTACGCGCTGCTCACCCCCGCGTGCGGGGAACCGGTCCTGTCCTGCGTCGTCGCCGACCACCTCAAGTGCCCCGACCGCGCCCCGGCCGGACGCGGCCTGATCAGCCTGCTCGTCTCCCCGCGCCGCATCCCCGAGCTCGTCGACGCGGGGAGGAGGAAGCCGCCCGCTCGCTCGCCGCCGCGGCGGAACGCTACGTACCCGGCCTCGGTGCCGCCCTCACCGCCACCCACGTCCACCACTGGCCGCGGGCCATGCCCGAACTCACCCCCGGGCCTCGCCCTGCGCGGCGCGTTCCTGCGCCGCCCGGCCCGCGCCGTCGAGTACGCCGGGGACTGGGTCGCCGCCCGCCCCTCCAGCGAGGGCGCCGCCCGCTCGGGCGCGCTCGCCGCCGCCCGCGTCCTCGCCCACCTCGCCCCGCGCCGGGGCGCCACCGTCCCGCAGGAGACCGCCGCATGACCCCCACGACCTGGGCGTCCTCTTCGACGAGCTCGCCGACGCCGGCACCCCCACCCGCTTCCACCTCGACCGCCCCTTCGACCTCACCCCGGGGCCGGCCGGGGCCGACGCCACCGAGTGGACCGTCCCCGAACTCGCCCTGCTCGTACGGGAGACGGCGGGCGCGCTCGCCGCCGCCGGGGCGGGACCCGGCGACCGCGTCGCGATCGTCAAGGCGAACCACTGGGACTACGACCTGATCGCCTGCGCCGCCGTCCGCGCCGGCGCCGTTCCCGTCAAGCTCTCCGACCACCTCCCGCCCGCCGCCCTGCGCGTCCTCCTGGACCGCTGCGCGCCCCGCGTCCTGGTCACCGACCTCGACGTCCTCGGCCGCGACCCGTCGGCGGACCTCGCCGGTACGGCCCGCACCACCGTCGTCCTCGGCCCCGGCGGCGGCGACCTCCCGCCCGGCGCCGTGCGCGTCGACGACCTGACCGGCCACCCGGATCCCGGCCCGCACCCCCGCGACGACGACGCGCCCCTGGTCGTCATCCACACCAGCGGCACCACCGGCGTGCCCAAACTGGTCGCGCACACCACCCGCACCCTGGTCCACCACCTCGCCCGGTTCGAGACCCTGCCGGTGCCGCGCATCGGCCTGCGCCGCGACGACAGCCTCTTCAACGCCAGCTCCTACGCCCACGGCCGCACCATCTGCTGGACGGCCGTCGCCCCCGTCCGCGCGCCCCGCCACATCACCCTCGACTCCACCGGCCGCCCCGAGACGGCCGACCTGCTGCTGCGCGCCCACCCGCCCACCGTCGTCGAGGCGCTCCCGGCCCGCTACGTCCGGCTGCGCCCGCTGACCCGCCGCCTGGACAACCCCTTCCGGGACGTACGGACGTACATCAGCACCTACGACGCCGTGCACCCCCGGTCGTCCGCTCCTACCTCGGGGCCAGCGCGCGGCGCCGCCCGCTGTGGATGCAGGGCTGGGGCCAGAGCGAGACCGGCCCGCTGACCTTCGCCTTCCACACCCGCCGCTCCGTGGCGCGGGCCGCCGACGGCACCCCGACCACCGTGCGCGACCTCGGCCGCCCCGTCCCCCTGAAGACCCGCCTGAAGGCCGTCGACCCCGACACCTTCCGCCCGGTGCCCCCGGGCACCCCGGCCTGCTCCTGTGCCGCACCCGGGCGCTCGCCCCCGACTACCCGGGCGAGCGGGAGCGCTGGGAGGCCAAGTGGCACGACGGCTGGTGGAACACCGGGGACGTCGGGACGATCGCCCGCGACGGCAGCGTCCGGCTGCTCGATCGGGAGGTCGACCACCTCCCCGGGTTCAGTTGCCTGCGCACCGAGGACGTCCTGGAGGACCGGCTGCCCGAGGCCCTGGAGTGCGTCGTCCTCGCCCGCCCCGACGCGGTCCCGCTGCCCGTCGTGGTCACCGGGGACGGCACGCTCGCGCCCGCCCGCTGGAAGGAGGCCGTCGTGGGCCTGCCGCTGCTCGCCGACCCCGTCGTGCTCGACTGGGACGAGGTCCCGCGCACCGCCACCGGCAAGGTGCGGCGTGTGCCCTCCTCGAACGGCTGACGGGCAGCACGGAGACCTGCGGCACGGGCCGCTGGACGTGAGGACACCGGACACGACGACACCGGATACGACGACACCGGACGTGAGGACACCGGACACGACGGCACGGGACACGACGACGAGGGAAACCGGGGAATCCCGGCCGTCACCGCCCCCGTGGCTACGTCTTCGACAACGACAGCCCGCACAGCGCCCGCCACCACGCGAGCCTCGAAGAGGCCCTCGACCCCTGACGCTCGGTCACCTCCGGGACGCGGGCGTGTTCCCCGGCCTGCGCTGTCTGGAGATCGGCGCGGGCGCGGGCAGCGTCGCCCGCGCCCTGCTCCGGCTCGTCTCCCCGGGCGGCACCGTCACCGCCACCGACCTCAAACCCGGCCGGATCGCACCGGAGCCCGGCCTGACCGTGCTCGCCCACGACGTCGTCACCGACCCGCTGCCCGGCAGCGGTTACGACGTCGTCGTGGCCCGCCTGGTCCTCCAGCACCTGCCCGAACGGCAGGCGGTCCTGCGCCGCCTCGCCGACGCGCTCGCACCCGGCGGCCTCCTCCAGGTCGACGAGTTCGACGCCGGACACGAACCGTGCCTGCTCGCGCCCTCCGAGGACGACGCCCGGCTCTACGTCCGCTTCACCGACGCCAAGGCGGCCCTGATGCGCGCCTCCGGCGGCGACCCGACCTGGGGGCGCCGGGCGGCAGCCGCGCTCCGCGACGCGGGCCTGACCGGCCTCCGGATCCGGCCCCACGTGCTGCTGCGCGCCCCCGGGACACCGGCGCTCGGCCTCCAGCTCCACCACCTGGCCCAGCTCGCGCCCCGCCTGCTGGACACCGGCTTCACGCGCGCCGAACTGGACCGGCTGGAAGCCCTGATGCACGACCCGGGGTTCGCCGCCGCGACCGGCGTCCTCTACTCCGTACAGGGCCGCCGTCCGGCCGGGCACCCACCGTACACCGCACCACAGACAGCCCCGAGGCGACATGACCGACTCCACGCTCACGACGACCACCGCGCCCGCCGGACCGCCCGCGCCCCCGCCCGCACGGACGGCAGGCTCGGGACCTACGCGCGGCTCGGCAAGCTCGACGTGTACGACTACTACCTGGGCACCTTCATCGCCCTGTCCGCCGTCCTGTCGCTCGCCGGCGCGCCCACCGGGCGCACCGCCGCGCTCTTCGGCGTCTTCCTCGTCGGGCAGGTCCTCCTGCTGATGGCGATGACCGCCTTCGACGACGTCACGGGCTTCCGCGACGGCAGCGACATCACCAACTACGGCCCCGACCACCCCTGCGCAACGTGCGGCGCAAGCCGCTGGTGGCCGGGGCGCTGACCGTCCCCGAAGCCCTGCGGTTCGCCTGGACCTGCGCCGTCCTCGCCGCCGCCCTGTTCGCCGTCACCGCGCTCCTCGCGCCGCACCGCCCGGCCTGGACCGCGATCGGGCTCGTCGTCCTGTGGGTGGTGACCTCCAGTACTCCTACGGCGTCAAGCTCAGCTACCACGGCTTCCAGGAGGTCTACCTGGTCGCCCTGGGCTTCGCGCTCGTCATCCTGCCGTACGGCATGGTCACCGGGCGGGCCACCGGGTTCCTCCTGGTGCAGGCCGTCCTCTTCGGCTTCGGCCCGCTGATGTTCGGGGTCTACTCGAACACCAACGACGTCGACGGCGACCGGGCCGTGGGCCGTCCGACCGTCGCCGCCCTGGTCTCGGAGCGGGGCAACGCCCGGTTCATCGGCGCGCTGTCCCTGGCCGAGTTCCTGACGGTCGCCGGCGCGAGCGCGACGGGCCTCGCCCCCGGTGGTTCGTCCTGCTGATGCTGCCGGCCTCGCTGCTGCGCCTCCGCCAGTACCTGCTCGGTTTCCGTAGCGGCGACATCATGCGGGCCCGGCGCACCGGCTTCGCCGTGCACCGGCTCGGCGTGGTCCTGATGGTCGCGTCCCACCCGCTGGCGGCGCTCCTCGGCTGACGCGCCCGGTCCCCTACTCCCCGTCCCCGGCCAGGAAGGGCCGTACGAACTCCGCGCCCCGGTCCCGCAGCAGCTCGTGCAGGGCGGCGAAGACCTCCGCCGAGCGGCGGCCCGGCCAGTCGTCGGGAAGCAGCTCCGCCGGGAGGACCGGGTCGGCGTACGGGAGGCGGCGCCAGGAGTCGAGGGCGAGCAGATAGTCCCGGTAGGCGTCCCCGGGGTCGCCCGGGTCCTTCCGCCGGGCCCGCAGGACCGGCTCGTGGACCTTCAGGAACTCCTCGTGGAGCGCGGCGACGGCCGGCAGGTCCCACCAGCGGGCCGCCGCCTCCGCCGTCGCCGCGTACCCCAGGTGGTCGCCCCGGAAGAGGTCCACGTACGGGGAGAGCTCCAGGCGCTCCAGGGTGTTGCGGGTCTCCTCGTACAGGCGCGCGGGCGCGATCCAGACGCCCGGCGCCGCCGTGCCGAAGCCGAGGCGGCCGAGCCGGGAGCGCAGCAGGTGCCGCTTGTGGCGCTCGGCCTCGGGCACCGAGAAGACGGCCAGGACCCAGCCCTCGGACAGCTTCGGCTCGCTCCGGGCGTAGATCCGGCGGTCGCCGTCGTCCAGGAGCCGGCGGGCGTCCTCCGAGAGGGCGTACCCGGCGGCCCCGTCCGCCGTGCGGCGCGGCAGCAGCAGGCCGCGCCGCTTGAGCCGCGACACGGAGGAGCGCACGGAGGGCGCGTCCACGCCGACGGCGGCGAGCAGCCGGACGAGCCCGGCCACCGGCACCGGCGAGCCGTCGGACGTGCGCCCGTACGCGCCGTAGAGGGAGACGATCAGGGATCGGGGGTGTGCTGCTCGGCCACGTGATCACTTTAGGCGGTGGGCGCGGCGGATGTGCACACGTCAGGCGGGGTCACACCGGGCGCGGACACGGACGGGGGTACGGGCGAGGGTACGGGCGGGAGTGCGGGCGCGGACGCCGCCGGACACCCGGTCACACCGCCTCCCGGAGCCGGAAGCGCTGGAGCTTGCCCGTCGCCGTGCGCGGCAGCGCGTCCAGGAAGACGACCTCGCGGGGCGACTTGTACGGGGCGAGGCGGGCGCGCACGAAGGCCCGCAGCGCGGCGGCCGTGCTCGCGTCGCGCGGCACCCCGTCCCGTACCACCGCGTACGCCACGACGACCTGGCCGCGCAGCTCGTCGGGGCGGCCCACCACGGCCGTCTCCACCACGTCGGGGTGGTCGAGGAGGACCTCCTCGACCTGGGGTCCCGCGATGTTGTACCCGGCCGAGATGATCATGTCGTCGGCGCGGGAGACGTACCGGAACCAGCCGTCGGGTTCGCGGACGTACGTGTCGCCCGTGACGTTCCAGCCGTTCCGCACGTACTCCGCCTGGCGGGGGTCGTCCAGGTAGCGGCAGCCGACCGGGCCGCGCACCGCGAGCAGTCCCTCCCGGCCGTCCGGGACCTCCCGGCCCTCCCGGTCGACGATCCTGGCCCGCCAGCCGGGGACCGGGCGGCCGGTGGTGCCGGGGCGGATGTCGCCGTCGGCGGCCGAGAGGAAGATGTGCAGCAGCTCGGTCGAGCCGATGCCGTTGATCAGGCGCAGGCCCGTGCGGGCGTACCAGGACCGCCAGGTCGCCTCCGGCAGGTTCTCGCCGGCGGAGACGCAGCGGCGCAGCGAGCCGGTGTCCGGGGCGATGCCCTGGGCCAGCTCGTCGAGCATGACCCGGTAGGCGGTCGGGGCGGTGAAGAGCACCGAGATCCGGTGCCGCTCGATCGCCGCGAGGAGCTGTTTCGGGCCGGCCTGTTCGAGGAGGACCGCGCTCGCTCCGGCGCGCAGGGGGAAGACGACGAGTCCGCCGAGGCCGAAGGTGAAGGCGAGCGGCGGGGAACCGGCGAAGACGTCGTCGGGCAGCGGGCGCAGCACGTGCGCGGAGAAGGTGTCGGCGACGGCCAGGACGTCCCGGTGGAAGTGGACGCAGCCCTTGGGGCGGCCGGTGGTGCCGGAGGTGAAGGCGACGAGGGCCACGTCGTCGGCGGCGGTCGGCACCGCCTCGTACGGGGCGTGGTGGCGGGCGGCGAGGGCGAGCAGGTCGTCCGGTCCTTCCCCGCCGAACGGGGTGATCCGGAGCCCGGGGATCCGGGCCGCGAGGAGCTCGTCGAGGAAGCGGGCGTCGCAGAGCGCGTGGGTGCAGCGGGCCGCTTCCGCCATGACGGCCAGTTCGGGGCGCGCTGCTGGGCCAGAACGGTGACGGCGACGCCGCCGGCCTTCATCACGGCGAGCCAGCAGGCGGCCAGCCAGGGGTGGTCGGCCCGCGCAGGAGGACCCGGTTGCCGGGCACGAGCCCCAGGTCGGCGGTGAGGACGTGGGCCGCCCGGTCGACCCGGTCCCGCAGCTCCCCGTAGCTCCAGGTCCCGCCGTCGCCGTCGTGGAAGGCGGGCCGGTCGGCGCCGAAACGTTCCACCGCGCGGTCGAGGAGTTCCGTCCCGCAGTTGAGCCGGTCGGGGTACGCGAGCTCCGGGAGGTCGAAGAGCATCCCGGGCCACTGCTCCGGCGGCGGCAGCCGGTCACGGGCGAACGTGTCGAGGTGGGCCGAGGGTGTCAGCTCCATGAGTCCGTCCCCCTGTCGTGGTGGGGTCGCCCGTCGCTCCACGAGCGTATCGTGATGGTGACGACAGTCAACGGTCCGCGACAAGGGTGCCGGGAGGCGCGGGAGAGGGGGCATCGGGGGCGGGGCCACGGAGCGGCCGTAAGGCGGCGGGACGGAGGCGCCGGGAGGTGCCGGGAGAGGGCACGGCAGTGCGCCGGGACGGAGGCGCCGGGAAACGCCGGTGCGGGGAGGCCGGAAGACGTCGGTGCGGGAGTGCCGGGAGGCGCCGGGGCGGGGACGCCGGAAGGTGCCAGGACCGGGGCGCCGCCAGGCGCCGGGGCCGAGGCGCGGGAAGGCGTCGGTGCGTGGGCGCCCTAAGGAGCTGTGACGGAGACGCCGGGACGCACCCCGGCCGAGGCGCCGCCGCGCGCCGGTACGAGGGCGCCGGGAGGCGGCGCCGCGACGGAGGCACCGATGGACGGTGCCGGGACGGAGGCGCCGGGAGGCGGCGCCGCGACGGAGGCGCCGGAGGGCAGCGCTGCGACGAGGGCGCCCGAGGGCGCCGGAGAGGGCCCGCATGCCCGCATTCTCGCTCGACACGGAACAGACCACCTGGTGTGCGGAGCTCCGTGCCCTCGCCGCCGAGCACCTGAAGCCCCTCGCCGAACGGGGCGAACCCGGCCGGGTCAACCGCCCCCTCGTCGCCGCCCTCGGCGACCTCGGACTCCTCTCCCGCCTCTTCGAGGCCGGCGCCCTCGACCTCTGCCTCCTGCGCGAGTCCCTCGCCCGGGTCTGCACCGAGGCCGAGACCGCCCTCGCCCTCCAGGGCCTCGGCACCCACCCCGTCGCCGCCTTCGGCACCCCCGCCCAGCGCGCCCGCTGGCTCCCCGGGGCCACCGCCGGACGGGCCGTCGCCGCCTTCGCGCTCTCCGAGCCGGGCGCCGGCTCCGACGCCGCCGCGCTCGCCCTCGACGCCGTCCCCGACGGACGCGGCGGCTGGCGCCTGCACGGCGAGAAGCGCTGGATCTCCAACGCGCCCGAGGCCGACTTCGCCACCGTCTTCGCCCGCACCACCCCCGGCGCCGGCTCCCGGGGCGTCACCGCCTTCCTCGTCCCCGCCGACCGCCCCGGCCTCGGCGGCGAACCGCTCGACATGCTCGCCCCGCACGCGCTCGGCACCCTCACCTTCGACGGCGTGCCCGTCGGCCCCGACGACCTCCTCGGCGCCCCGGACCAGGGCTTCCGGGTCGCCATGCACACCCTGAACCTCTTCCGCCCCAGCGTCGGCGCCTTCGCCGTCGGCATGGCCCAGGCCGCCCTCGACGCGGCCCTCGCCCACACCGCCGACCGCCCCGCCTTCGGCGGCGTCCTCGCCGACCTCCAGGCCGTCTCGCACCGGATCGCCGAGATGGCCACCCGTACCGAAGCCGCCCGGCTCCTCGTCCACGCGGCGGCGAGCGCGTACGACCGGGGCGACCCGGACGTGCCCCGGCGCTCCGCCATGGCCAAGCTCCTCGCGACCGAGACCGCCCAGTACGTCGTCGACTCCGCCGTCCAGTTGCACGGCGCCGCCGCTCCTCCAGCGCGGCCACCTCCTGGAACACCTCTACCGCGAGGTCCGCGCGCCCCGGATCTACGAGGGGCCACCGAGGTCCAGCGCACGATCATCGCCAGGGACCTGTACGCGCGCCACCACGAGGAACGCCTCCACGAGGAGCAGGGACACGCTTCCCCCGGAAGGAGCCGGCCCCATGAGCCTGCACCGCCACAACCCCGCCGACCTCGCCCCGCCCACCGGTTTCAGCCACGCCGTCACCGCCACCGGCACCCGCTTCGTCTTCCTCGCCGGGCAGACCGCGCTCGACTCCGACGGCACGGTCGTGGGGAGACCCTCACCGAGCAGTTCACCACCGCCCTCGCCAACCTCCTCACCGCCCTGCGCCACGCCGGCGGCACCCCGCCGACCTCGCCCGGGTCACCGTCTACGCCACCGACGTCGAGGACTACCGCGCCCACGCCCGCGAACTGGGCGGCATCTGGCGGAGACTGGCGGGCCGTGACTACCCGCGATGGCCGTGATCGGAGTCGTACGCCTCTGGGACGAGCAGGCCCTGGTGGAGCTGGACGGCTTCGCGGTCCTGGACGGGCCCGCGCACGCTTGATCGACTGGTCGGCCTTCCGGACCGGGCTTAGGGTCGAAAAGGTGGGCCGACCGACCCACGGCTCCCTCCCGTGAGGGCGTTACGCGCCATGAACGCTCATGCCTAGCACCCCGAAGCCGACGACTCCCACGGTGACCGCACCCGTGGAGGCGGAGGAGACGGCAAGGGCATCGCCCTGTTCGTGATCGCCTCCTGCCAACTGATGGTCGTCCTCGACATCACGATCGTGAACATCGCGCTCCCGCACATCCAGAGCGCCCTCGACTTCTCGACCACCAGTCTGGCCTGGGTCGTCAACGCCTACACGCTCACCTTCGGCGGCCTGCTCCTCCTCGGCGGCCGCTTCGGCGACATCCTGGGGCGCCGCCGCGTCTTCATGTTCGGCGTGCTGCTCTTCGGACTGGCCTCCCTCTTCTGCGGGTTGGCGCAGAGCGAGTGGCAACTCCTCGCCGCCCGAGCCCTCCAGGGAGTCGGCGGCGCCATCGCCTCGCCGACCTCGCTCTCCCTCATCACCACGACCTTCGACGAGGGTCCCGAACGCAACCGCGCCTTCGGCGTGTTCGCCGCCGTCTCGGCCGGCGGCAGCGCGATCGGCCTGGTGGCCGGCGGCATGCTCGTCCAGTGGCTCGACTGGCGCTGGATCTTCTTCGTCAACGTGCCCATCGCCCTGCTCATCGCCTTCCTGACGCCCCGGCACGTCAAGGAGTCGGAGCCGCGCCCCGGCCACTTCGACCTCACCGGCGCGCTCACCTCCACGCTCGGCATGGTGGCCCTGGTGTACGGGTTCATCCGGGCCGCCCAGGAGGGCTGGCGCGATCCGTACACGATCGGCTCGTTCGTCGCGGCGGTCGTCTTCCTGGCCGCGTTCATCCTGGTCGAGCGCCGTTCCCAGCAGCCGATCACCCCGCTGCGCATGTTCGCCGACCGCAACCGCTCGGGCACCTACGCCATCATGCTGTGCCTGGCGGCGGCCATCTTCGGCATGTTCTTCTTCCTCACGCTCTTCGTGCAGCAGGTGCTCGGCTTCAGCCCGCTGAAGGCGGGTCTCGCGTTCCTGCCGGTCAGCGCGATCATCGCGGTCGGCGCCGGCCTCACCTCCAACCTGCTGCCCCGGTACGGCCCGAAGCCCTTCATGGTGACGGGCTCGGTCCTGGCGGCGGCGGGCCTCGCCTGGCTGACCCTGACGCAGGTGGACTCCACCTACCTGGGGAGCATCCTCGGCCCGATCCTGGTCTTCGGCATGGGCATGGGCCTGATGTTCGTCTCGCTGACCATCATGGCGCTCTCCAACGTCGAACCGCGCGACTCGGGCGCCGCGTCCGGCCTGCTCAACGCCATGCAGCAGGTCGGCGGATCGCTGGGCCTGTCGATCCTGGTCACGGTCTTCGGCACGGCCAGCCGCAACGAGGCGGAGAAGCAGGTCCCCGCCTTCCTCTCCCAGGCGGGCCCCTGGAGAAGGCCCGCTTCGCCGAGACCGGCCAGCTCCCGCCGCCCTGGAGCGACCAGGTGCTGACCTCGGGCGTCTCGGCGGGCTTCGTCACGGCCGCGATCTTCGCCGCGGTGGCCGCCCTGATCGCCCTCGTCGTCATCCAGGTCCGCGCCTCGGACATCGAACGCCTCAAGGGCGGGGCGGGCATGATGCCGGGCGGCGGCTAGGGAGTGGACTCGGGCCGCAGCCGGGCGTACGGCTCCTCGGGGCAGGCGGCGTCCGGCGGGGCGAGCTTGAGGTAGGCGGTCGCGTACTGCGGGTTCTCGATCTCCTTGCCCGGCGCGGGATCCTGGAAGCAGACCCGCCACGCGCTCGGGTCGGCGGGCAGCGTGACGTCGGTGTAGACGCTCTCCGGTCGCACCTTCTTCACCCCGACCGCCTCCAGCATCTCCTCGGCCCGTACGAAGGCCGCCCCGGCGACGTCCGGCATCACCGGCCAGGTGACCTTCTCCCCGTCCGCCGAGGGGCAGGGCGACTCGACGCGCACCACCCCGAGGTCGAGCACGGGCCGCCCCCGCCCCGCTGCCCGCCCGCCGTCTGGAAGCACACCTTCCACCCGTCCGCGTCCCACTGCCCGTCGTCCCGGTCGGAGGCGTCGTGCGTCACGACGTCGTACCCGGCCCCGTCCGCGATCCCCGCGCCTCCTTGAGCACCTCGCCCACGAGGTCCGGGGGGCCGGTGGGCGTCGGGGACGCGGAGGGAGCACGCGTGGCCACGGCGGAGGAGGGGAGGCGGACGCCTCCGCCCGACCGCTTCCCTTCGCCTCGCCGACACCCGCTCCCGGCCCTCCGGACGGATCGCCGAACAGCAGGAGCCCGCCTCCGAACACCACCAGTACCCCCATGGCGACGAACCCCGGCCGCCGCCACCAGGGACGCGCGGCGGGGGGAGGGACGGGGGCGGCGGGGGTACGGGCGCATAGGGGTCCACGCCGGGATCGTAGGCCCGCGCCCCGGGCCGCTGCCGACTTATGCCCGGATCACCGGCCGCGCCGACTGCGCGCGTTGGCCTCCGAGACCAGGGCGCTCAGCAACTCCGCGCCGGTGAGGGGTGGAGGTCCGCCGGGGCGACGCCCCACGGGACGCCGCCGGCGAGCGGGCGGAGGCGGAGGCGCGGTCCGTCCGTACCCATGACACGGCCGACGAGGTTGCGGGTGGTGTCGAGGACGACCGCGCCGACGCGGGGAGGCCGTGGTCCTCGCCCGTCACCGCGCGAGCCCGTTCAGGATCACCTCGGCGAGCGCGTGGGCGACGGGGGCGGAGCAGACGCCGAGGTGGACGAGGGCGTAGGAGGCCTCGCCCTCGCGCTCGTCCGGCCACGGGCTGCGGATGTCCATGGCGGGGAGCTGGACGCCGGCCCGGGAGAGGGCGGCGGCGAGGGCGTCCCGTGCGTCCAGGGCCTCCTGGACCTTGGGCGTGGTGTTCCTCGGTTCGCGCGGGGTGGGTGCCATGGGATTCGCTCCTCGTGAGTCGGTTCCGCTGTTTCCCGGACCCGTTGACATGCGCTGGATTACGCTGCGTAGTCCGGGTGTGACGAGGATGTGCCCGGACACGGGTGGGCCGGGCGTGGACGGGGAGCACTTCCCCGCCGTACGGCGCCGGTTCCACACCTTCCACGCCGCCGGTCGGCACGAACCAGTCGGAGGGGAGCACCATGCCGCAGCGACGAGTGGTCAGCGGCCGCAGCCAGGAGCCGCGCCAGCGTTCGCGGAGGAGCTGCGGATACTCCGCACCGGCCGCAAGCTGAGCCTGCGGCAGCTCGGTGAACGGGTCGGCTGGGACTGGTCCCTGTTCGGGAAGATGGAGAAGGGCGAGACGCTGGGCAGTCCGGACGTCGTCCAGGGCCTGGACACGTTCTACGAGACGCCGGGGTTGTTGCTGGCGCTCTGGGAGCTCGCGGCGGGGGACAAGTCGCAGTTCAAGGAACGGTACCGGCGGTACATGACGCTGGAGTCCGAGGCGGTGTGCCTGTGGCACTTCGGGGTGAGCGTGGTGCCGGGACTGTTGCAGACGCCGGAGTACGCACGGGAGCTGCTGGCGGCGGGCGGTTATAAGGGCAAGGAGCTGGAACAGCAGGTCGAGGCGAGGATGAGCCGGAAGGCGCTGCTGGAAGGGAGGACGCGCCACCGTTCCGAACGATCCTGGCGGAGGCGGTCCTGCGTACGCCAGTGCGGGACAGGCAAGAGTGGTGCGCGCAGTTGGAGTACCTGCTGGAGATGTCCGAGCGGCAGAACATCACTCTGCATGTCCTGCCGCAAAGTGCGGGAGTGCACGGGCTGGTGGGCACAGCGACGTTGTTTCTGCGCCTCGCGAACGGCCGCCCTGTGGCCTATACGGAGAACGCCCACAGCGGCGAACTCATCGAGGAAAGCACGATGATCGAGCGCATGCAGCGTGCCTATGATGTGGTACGCGACATGGCACTGCCCCCGCCGAGTCGCGAAAGTTCATCCTGCGCATGCTGGAGGAAGTACCGTGCGACCCATCGACCTGAGCGACGTAGCCTGGCGCAAGAGCAGTTACAGCAACCCGGACGGCGGCGAATGCGTCGAGGTCTCCGACGACTTCGCCCCCTCGTCGTCCCCGTACGGGACAGCAAGACCCCGCACGGACCCGCCCTCGTGTTCCCGGCGGGGCTGGGCCTCCTTCGTCGCGGCGGTCAAGGGCGGGCGGCTGGACGGCTGAGCGCATACGCACACCGGCCCCCACGAACCTTCGGGTTCGTGGGGGCCGGTGTCGTTTGAGACCTGGCCTGGCGATTTCAAGCCGAAAGGAAAGTCACCCTTTACAACTGCGATCGACGGCGATCGATAATGAAGCGGACAGGTAACGTCCGATTCATTCGGTGCTGCTGAGCGCACCGCTCACGTTGACGACCTCGTGGCACTCCCGCGCCTGCTGTCCCGTCGCGGGCGTGCCGGGCTTCGCGCAGGTCACGTCGATGGTCACGGTGTCCTTCGCGCCGATCCTGATGGGGGTCACCCAGTGGTAGTCCTGGTTGCGGAAGGTCTCCAGCGCGATCGTGGTGATCTTCCGGTCGCCGAAGGTGATGGTCATCACCCCTTCGTCGCCCTGGAAGTTCGCGACCACAATGTCCGTGATCCCGAAGACGGTCTTCTCGGGCACGGTGTACGTCCCGGTCTTGCTCTGCCCGCTTCCCGTCTTCAGGTCGATGGTGGCCGAGCTCTGCTGGCCGGCCCCGGCCCCGGTGCCGGTGCCGGTGCCGCCGGTCGAGCCTCCGCCGGTCGAAGCGCCGTTCCCGTCACCCGAGCCGGGCCCTCGCCCGGCTTCTGGTCGCCTTCGGCCGGGCGGCCGGTCTCGCCGGTGCCGGAGGTCGCCCCGTCCGTACCGCCTTCCGACGGGACGGGCCGGGGCTGGACCGCCGCGGTGGCCGCCTCCTTGGCGGCGCTGCGCACGGCCGGGCGGACCAGGGTGAACCAGGCGATCAGCAGCGCGAGCAGCGCGGCGAGCAGGATGAGCAGCCACTTCGGGAAGATCGGTATCTGGACGAACTCCGCGTCCAGCGTGGGCCCGGCGAAGGGTTCCTCGGGGCGGTTCTCCGCCTCCGTCCGTTCGCCGGTCTCCCGGACGTCCACGGTGAACGGCCACACCACGGGGTCGCCGAACCACACCGGGCTGGAGGTGCGGACCCGCAGCCGGAGCTCCTTCGACTCGCCGGGCTCCAGCGCCAGTTCCGCCGGGGTGAAGGCGAACCCGAGCTCCTCGCCGGCCTGTCCGGGCGTGAAGCCGACCCGTACCGGCGTGTTGCCCTGGTTGCGGACGGCCAGCAGATAGCGGCCGCGGAGCCAGCCGCGCCGGCGGCGCGGCGACAGCTCAGTCCGCAGCTCGTGGAACTCGCCGATCAGGACGACGGTTTCGAGGACCTTGACCGACTCGGGGTGCTCGGTCGGCAGGATCCGTACGCCGAGCGGCATCTCGCCCGCCCGGATCTCCGGGGAACGCGGCGGCGCCAGACGGAGCGTCACCGTCTCGGAGGTGCCCGGATAGAGGGAGACCCGTTCGGGCTCCACGGTGGTCCATTCGGCACCGGGACCGACGACCTTCAGGTCGTACGCCTCGACGATGTCGCTGTCGTTGCGGACGGTCAGGGTGATGGTGGCGATGTCACCCGGCGTCACCGACACGGCCGGGATGTCGAGGCCGGGCGCACCGGGACCGGAGGAGGCTGCGGAAGGCGTCACGCGCCCCACCGTAGGAGCCGCGCGAGACCGGCACGAGGCACGGGAGGGCAATGTCCGGGCAGCGTCGCTGCCCGGCAAGCACAAGTCAACTCTCCGGTAACAATGGATTCCTAGCCTGGAGAGCCGCCTTCCGCGCGCCGCCGACCCGTGGTCGTCTCGCGCCGTGTCTCCCTACCCCCACCGACTCACGAAAACAGGTGTTCCATGCTTCGTACGGAGGAGAAAGGCCCGGTCACAGCCGCCGGCACGGCGCACGACGCCGTCCGGGGCCACCCGGTCCACCCGGTCCACCCGGTCCACCCGGTCCACCACGCCTCCGGTTCCGGCCGCCCGCCCCGGGTGACCGTGGCCGTCTACGCCGCCGACCCGGTCCTGCGGGTCGGCGTCGTCCAGCAACTGCGCCAGCGCCCCGAGGCCGAACTGGTCGACGACGCGGACGCGGAGAGCGCCCAGGTCTCCCTGGTCGTCGTGGACGGCCTCGACGACGACGTGACCGCCCTGCTGAACCGGCTGCGGTACAACGGCGCCACCCGCGCGGGGCTCGTCATCGGCACCCTCGGCGTCGGCGGTCTCCAGCGCGTCATCGAGTGCGGCGTGTCGGCGGTGCTGCGCCGCTCCGAGGCCGACCAGGACCAGCTCGTCCACCTGGTCCTCGCGGTGGCCAACGGCGAGGGCGTGCTCCCCGGAGACCTGCTCGGCGAATTACTCGGTCACGTCGGCAGCCTCCGCCGCTCGGCCCTCGACCCCGGCGCCCTGTCCTCTCCACCCTCACGGCCCGCGAGGCGGAGATGCTGCGCCTGGTCTCGGAGGGTCTGGACACCGCGGAGATCGCCCGCAAGACCTCGTACTCCGAGCGGACCGTGAAGAACGTCCTGCACGAGATCACCACGCGCCTCCAACTGCGCAACCGCGCCCACGCCGTGGGCTACGCGCTGCGCAACGGGCTCATATGACCCTTCCGTACGGCGCGCCTTCCGGTGGTCGGCGCGGCAGCCGGGGAAGGCGGCGCTGCCCCAAAGCGCAGCCCGCGCTTCCCCGGGTACGGTCCGGGGCCCTGCCCCGTACGCCCTGCCGGTGCAGGGTGGCGGGAGCACCTCCCAGTGCCGCACCGGACTGCGAAGGGCACCGTGATGGAAACCGCTGGCCCCGGCGGACGGCACCGCCTGGGGAGACTCGCCTCGTCGCTCCTGCTCCTGGTCCCCTGTTCGGGGCGACGGGCGCGGCCGGGCCGGACGGCACCGGGACCGGGACCGGCCCGGTCGTGGCGGCCGCCGCGGACACCACCCGCATCGCCTACGCCGGCACCGGCCACCGCAGCCTCGGCGAGCCCGAGTCCACCGAGTCCAGCACCCCGCTGTTCGGGCCCGGCCCGCCCACTACGACACCGACCCGTCCGCCCTCGGCGACCGGCTGGTCTTCGCCAGCCGCCGCGACGAAGCACCCGCAGATCTACCTGCGCGACGCCGACGGCTCGGTCCTGCGGCTCACCGGCGGCATGGACGCCGCCCACCCCAGCTCACCCCGGACGGCGGATCGGTCCTCTTCGACGCGGCCGAGCCGGTCGGCGGCACGCGGCGCGACCTGTGGCTGGTGCGCACCGACGGCACCGGCCTGACCCGGCTGACGGACACGCCCGCCGCCAGCGAGGAGGACCCGACCGTCTCCCCCGACGGGAGCCGGATCGCCTACAGCAGCGACGCCGACCCCTCGCCGGGCGGCAGGTCTACGTCCGGGACCTCGCGGGCGGCGCCGCCACCCGGCTCACCGGCCCCGCGAACGGCACCGCCTCCGAGCCCGCCTGGAACCCCGTCGACGACGACGTCAACCGCCGGTGGATCGTGTACACGGCGACCACGACCGAGGACGGGCGGACCGTCCGGCGGCTGCGGATCACCGACGGGACCACCGACGAACCGCTGTTCGCCGGCGCCTACGCGAACTGGCGCGGCCACGGGGCGGCGTGGCTGCCCGACGGGGACAACCTGGTCTTCCTCAGCCCCGAGACCACCTGCACCTGCGAGGGCGACTACGACCACGTCTTCCGGTCGGTCGTCCACTCCGACCAGGAGCCCTCCCTGGTGCTCAACGAGGACCGCGACGTCCTCTCGCCCACCTGGCTCGGCACCGCCGACGGCGGCCACGCGGTCGTGGAACGCTCCTCGGGGCGACCTCGCACACGGTGACCCTCCAGGACATCCGCGCGGACGGCTCCGACCCGCGCGACCTGGTCCGCAAGATCCTCCGCGAGGACCCGGCGGCCGACACGAACACCGACCCCGCCAAGGACCCGCTCTTCCGGCCCGCGGCCCCGTACGACCCGTGGACCGAGCGGCAGAACTACACCCCGACGGGCGCCGCATCGTCCTCACCCGCTTCGAGGGCCCCGACGCCGCGCGGATCGAGCGGATCTGGACGGCCGACGCCGACGGCACGAACGAGGCGCCGATGCCGCTCGCCGGGCGGGGCGAGCGGGACTGGGACACCGACCCGACGTTCTCCCCGGACGGCACGCGCCTCGCCTTCACCCGCACCTCGCCCGGCGGGGTCGGCGAGCCGCCGGGGAGAGCCGCATCCTCGTCGCGGAGGTCGCCACCGGCCGGATCACCGGCGAGGTCGTGCCCCGGCCGGTCAGCTCCGGGGCAGGACGCCCAGCCGACCTGGTCCTCCGACGGCACCACCCTGGCCTTCACCCGCAACGCGGTGATCGACGGGGGCGGCGGCAACAAGCACGTGTGGACCGCGTCCGTCACCGACCTGACCCGACAGCGCGACCTGAGCGCCGCGAACTGCCCGGGGCCTGCGCGGTCATCGACGACAGCCCGGCCTTCTCGCCCGACGGACGCGCCGTCGCCTTCAACCGCAAGAACGGCGGCGGCCGGATCGACGAGCGGAACGGCCTCCTCCTCACGTCCGTCTCCGGCGACGCCTGCCGGGTCCTGCTGCCCGCCGCCGCCCGCGACCAGGCCGGCGCCTGCGGCCGGGACCTGCCGGACACCGCGGTCACCGGACCGCACCAGCCGCGCGACGCCGCCTGGACCGCCGACGGCAAGCGCCTGGTGTTCAGCTCCCGGGCCGGGGCCGCGGTCAACAGCCCCGAGAAGCTGAACGTCCTGGACGTCGGCTCCGGCGCCGTCACCCCGCTCACCGCCGGACTCGCGGGCCGCCAGAAGGAGCCCACCGTCCAGCAGTCCGTGGACCTCGCCCTCCGCGCGCCCGGCACCACACCGGAGGTCACCGTCGGCGGCTCCGCCACGGTCACGGTCGACGTGGTCAACAACGGTCCCGCCGCCTCGCCCGGCACCCGGCTGACCGTCGCCCCGCCCGCCGGCGTGCGGATCACCGGGATCACCCCGCCCGGCGGCACCTGCGACGCCGCCTCCCTCCAGTGCGACCTGGGAGTCGTCGAACCCGGCACCACCGTCCCCGTGGACGTCACGCTCACCGGCGTCACCGTCGGCGACGCGCCCCTCGACTGGTCGGTCATCGGCGCGGTCCTCGACCCCCAGCCCGGCGACAACGCGGGCCGGACCGTGATCCCCGTACGCGAGGCGCCCCCGACCCCCACCCCGACGCCGACCCCCACTCCTACGCCGACCCCGCCCCCACTCCCACTCCCACTCCCACTCCGACGCCGCCCCCACCCCGACGCCCACGCTTCCTCCGGTCCCCACCACGACCCCCGTCCCGACCGTGCCTCCGCAGCCCCCCGCGCCGAAGGCCGGACCCGGCGTGCGGATCACCGTCCAGCCCGAACCGGGCTACGTCGGCGGGCGCGTCGTCGTCACGTACACCGTCCGCAACGGACGCAACGCCCTGGCCACCGGGCTGCGGCTGGCCATCGGGCTGCCCGCGGGGTGCCCGACGGCGGGCTCCCGGCGGGCTGCGACCGGAACCGGGTGTGCGCGCTGCCCGACCTCACGCCGGGCACGAGCACCGTCGTACGGGTCGTGCTCAGCCCGCAGAAGGCGATGACCGGCCGGGTCACCGCCGTGCTCACCACCACCGGGACGGACGCCGACCGGAGCGACAACACCGCCCGGGCGCGGCTGCGCGTCCTCCAGCCGCGCATCGTCGCGGTCCCCCGATCGGCAAGCCCGGATTCGTCACCTCCGTGCGCGGCCTGGACTTCCCGCCGGGCGTCCCGGTGCGGTTCACCTGGAACCCGGGGATCACCGCCGCCGCCTCGCCGACCTTCCCCAAGGCCGACGGCACCTTCATCGGACAGCTCCTGATCCTCGCCAAGGACCAGACCGGGCCGCGCACCATCACGGCCGCCGGACCCGGATTCTCCCCGGTGAAGACCGACTTCCTGGTCGTCAGCGGCACCGTGCAGCCGCCGGACGGGGTGACCCGCCGGTGATCCACGAGGTCGACGAGGGCCTCGGACGGCTGCTCTCCGCGAGCGGCCTGGAGGCGTCGGGCATCGAGGTCGTCTTCGACGCCCCCACCCGGGACTGGGCGGCGCGCCGCAGCGCCCCACCGTCTGCGTGTTCCTGTACGACATCCGCGAGGACGCCCTGCGGCGCGGCTCGGGAACGGGCGAGGTCTACGACGGGGACGGCCACCTCGTCGCGCGCCGCTCCCCGCCGCGCTGGTTCCAGCTCACCTACCTGGTGACGGCGTGGGCCAACCGCCCGCAGGACGAGCACCGGCTGCTGTCCCAGGTGCTCGCCGCCCTCGTCGCCCAGGACGCGCTCCCCGCGCCGCTGCTCACCGGCTCGCTGGCCGAACTCGGCCTGACCGTCGGCCTGGAGACCGCCGGGGCCGGCATGGACGCGCCGGCGGCAGCCGACGTGTGGTCGGCCCTCGGCGGGGAGATGAAGGCCTCCCTCGGGCTGCGGGTCCGGGCCCCGCTCGCCGGGGTGGACAGGGCCACCGCGCCGCCCGTCACCGAAGGGCTCGTCGTGCGCTCGGCCGCCGCCCGCGACGGTGCGGCCGAGGAGGGGACCCGGGCCGCAGGCTGCGCTACACCGAGGTCACCGACCCCGGCCGCGACGGCTTCACCGGCCCCCGCGAGCGCCCGCCCGCCCCGGCCCGGCGCCGCCGCAGGGGACCGCCAGCCGTGACGTACACCGTGGAACCCCTGACCGACGGCGGTCCCGGCACGGGACGGCACCACGGCCCGGACGCCCTGTGGACGCGGCTCGGCGCCGTCGAGGCGCGCGTGCGGGAGGCCGTGGCGGCGCGCCGCGCCCTCGACCCCGACCCCGACGACCCCTACCGGGGCCAGTACCTCACCCCGGAGGCCGCCGAGCGGATCCTGGACGAGCCGGGCGGCCTCGACCTGCCGGGGACGTGGCGGGAGCCGGGACCGGGGACGGGGTGGGAGTCGGGATCGGGGCCGGAGTCGGAGCCGGGCTCGGGGCGGGAGCCTGAGCCGGGACCCGGACCGAAGGCCGAGCCGGAGCGGGAGCCCTGGCGGCCTCCCGCCGGGTCCCTCCTCGACGGCCTGGTACGGCGGTTCGGGCTGACCCCGCTCGACCTCGACCTGCTCCTCGTCGCCGTCGCACCGGACCTGGACGCGCGGTTCGAGCGCCTCTACGGCTACCTCAACGACGACCTGACGCGCCGCCGGCCACGCTCGGGCTCGCCCTGGAGCTGTGCGGCCTCGGCGGCGCCTCGCCCGCCCGGTTCCGGCTCGCCCCCCGGCGCGCCGCTGGTCGACCACGGCCTGGTGGAGGTCACCGAGCCCGAACGGCCGCCGCTGTCCCGCGTCCTGGCCGTGCCCGACCGGATCACCGCCCACCTCCTGGGCGACGACCGGCCCGACGCCCGGCTCGCCGGGGTGCTCGACGAGGTCCGCGAGGACCCGACCGCCGACCGGCGGACGTCCGCCGCGCCGCCTCGGCGGCCACGGCCGGCGTCGGGCTCGTCCACCTGCGCGGCCGGGGCGGCGACGCCGAGGGCCTGGCCGCGGCCGCCCTCGCGGCGGCCGGGCTCGGCGCGCTGGCCCCGGACGCGGCGGCACTCGCCCGGCGCCCGGCCGACGTGCCCGCGCTCGCCCGGGTGCTCGCCCGCGAGGCCCGGCTGACCGGCTCCGGCGTGGTCCTCGGCCCGCTGACCGACCTGCCCGGCGAACCCGCCGAACGGGCCCGCGTCCTCGCCTCCCTGTGCGCCGCTGCGCGGCCTCCCGCTCCTCACCCACGGCACCGTCGGCTGGGACCCGGCCTGGGCGGCCGACACCCCGTCGTCCTGGACGTCGAAGCGCCCACCCCGAACGCCAGGCCGCCCGCTGGCGCCACGCCCTCGACCGGGCCGCCGGCGACGGGGGCCCCGCGATCGGCGACACCGGGGAACTCGCCCGGGCCGTCGCCGCGCACCGCCTCGACTCCGGTCAGCTCCGCCGGGCCGCCGACGCGGCCGTGCGGACGGCCGCCCTGGACGGCCGGGCGGTGGAGCCCGACGACCTGCGGGCCGCCGTACGGGCGCAGAACGGCGCGGGACTCGACCGGCTCGCCCGCCGGGTGGAGCCGGGCGTCGGCTGGAACGACCTGGTGCTGCCGCCGACCACCCACCGGCGGCTGCGCGAACTCGCCCTGCGCGCGCGCCACCGCGAGCGGGTGCTCGGACAGTGGGGCATGCGGCCCGGCGGCGGCCGGGGCCGCGGGGTCGTCGCGCTGTTCGCGGGCGAGTCCGGCACCGGCAAGACCATGTCGGCCGAGGTCGTCGCCGCCGACCTGGGCATGGACCTGTACGTGGTGGACCTGTCCACGGTCGTCGACAAGTACATCGGGGAGACCGAGAAGAACCTGGAGCGGATCTTCACCGGGGCGTCGGCGGTCAACGCCGTCCTCCTCTTCGACGAGGCCGACGCCATCTTCGGCAAGCGCTCCGAGGTCAAGGACGCCCACGACCGGCACGCCAACATCGAGTCGGCGTACCTGCTCCAGCGCATGGAGTCCTTCGACGGGATCGCGGTGCTCACCACCAACCTGCGGGCCAACCTCGACGAGGCGTTCACCCGCCGCCTGGACGTGGTGGCCGACTTCCCCGTACCGAACGCGGAGCAGCGCCTGGCGCTGTGGGACCGGTGCCTGGGCACCCGGCTGCCCCGGGACGACAACCTGAGGCGTGGTGCCTGGAGCCCTCGCCTTCTGCGCCGACCGCTTCGAGCTGGCCGGCGGTTCGATCCGGGCCTGCGCGGTCACCGCGGCCTACCTCGCCGCCGAGTCCGGCGAGCCGCTCACCATGGGGCAGGTGGTCACCGCGGTCGCGCAGGAGTACCGCAAGCTCGGACGGCTGGTCCTGGAGAGCGAGTTCGGGCCGTACCTGGCGCAGGCCGCGGGGGCCTGAGAGGGGCCTGAGCGGGACCCGGCCGGGGGCTCGAACGGGGCCCGGTCCGCCGGGCCGGGCCCCGCGGCGACCTACAGATCCATCATCTCGGTCTGGTGCGCGCCCCGGCCGCCCGCGGCGGGCGTCGCCGCCATGTCGGTGGCCGCCGCCCAGATCCCCTGGCTCTCCTTCGAGGGGACCGTCGCCAGGTTGGCCTTGCGCGCCTCGTCCATGATCGTCTTGAACATGCTCCAGAGCTGACCGGGGCTGGTGGCCCGCGTGGTCAGCCAGCGCATCTCGACCGGCGCGCCCTTCTGGCCGCCGATGTGCGGCACGATCAGGTCGTTGGGCTCGTCGGACTTCGGCAGGGCCTTGCCGGGCGCGATCACCGGGAAGTCCTCCGTGCCGTTGAGGAGGCTGTCCAGCATCTGCGCGGTGTTCCCCACCCCGGTGGCACCGTGGCCGTACGCCGGTCCGGCCGGGTTGGGGTGTTCGCCGGATACCTCGACAGGTGCTGCTGCCAGTGCGCGACGCCGGTCTCCGGGATCTCGCTGTGGAGCCAGGCCGCGAGCTGCCGCAGGACGTCCTGCCCGACGACCTTCTCGCGCAGCGCGTCGGTGGTGGCCGTCCCGCGCAGGCCGCCCAGATTGGCCAGCTTCAGCAGGAACGGCACGGCGTTCTTGGTGGAGGCCGTGGGCCCGCGCACCCCGCCTCGATCATGGCCGAGCCGACGGCGTACGACAGACCGAGGGCCAGGGTGCCGGTCAGGGCCGCCTGGTCACCGCTCTCCAGGCCGGGCAGGAGCTTCGGCACGATGTCGGAACGCAGGCGCGGCACCGCGCGGTTGATCGCGGCGGCGGCGTCCCGCCAGCCGTCGGCGATGTGCTCCTTGCCGGGGGCCCGGCGCGACTCGTGGCTGACGTCGGCCTGGAAGTTGTAGAGCGACGGCAGCCCGGACGGCAGCACGCCGAGGGTGGCCTGGACGTACATCTCGGCCTTGATGTCGTTCTGGAAGGCCCTGATCGCCGCCTGGACCTTGGCGTTGCCGAACAGCTCCGGGCCCAGCCAGTCGCGCAGGGCCGCCAGCGGGGTGCCGGTCGCGGCGACGGGCGAATCCGGCACGATGAAGGCGTTGTTCCTCGGGTCCTGCCCGAAGATCGCCTCCACGTGCGCGTCGATCCGGTCGGCGACCTTCTTGACCGCCGCGTCGGATCCCGGTGCCATCTCGTCGAACGGCGCCGTGACGTACTCCAGGTTGCTCATCGACGAGGCGAGCTGCCCGGCCGCCACCGGCTGCCCGCCGTCGCCGGTCAGCTCGGAGAGCACCGCGTGCAGCACCCGGACCCGGCGGGCGAGCGAGTTGTGGTCGGTGAGGATCGTCAGGTTCTCCTCGCTCATCACGGTGGCCGCGTAGGGGAACCCGCCGTGGAAGAACCCGCCGAGGTCCGTCCCGGGTGCCCGGCCGCCGACCGTGTTCAGACCCGTCGGGGCGTGCTGCCCGAAGCTCGGCACGCTCAGCTCCACCTCGAAGCCCACCAGGCGCTGCACGGCGTCCGGGTCGGCCGAGCGGTGCACCTCACCGTGTCCGTGGCCGGGCCCGTGTCCGTGGTCGTGCCCGTCGCCCGCGTGGTGACCGCCGTGCGTGTCGTGCCCGTGGTGCCCGGGGCCGTGGTCCTCGACGGCGCGGGCCACCGGCACCGGCCCGGAGAGCACCCGCCGGCGTTGCTCTCCGCCTCCCGCTCGAAGCGGTCGCCGGGGTCGCTGATCCGCAGCCCGTCGCCGCGGTCGGTGCCGGACACGGGGCCCTGACGCTGCTGGACGACGTGGGTCAGCTCATGGGCCAGGGTGTGCTTGTCCCGGCCGCCCTCGCCGAGGACGACGTGGCTGCCCGAGGTGTAGGCGCGCGCCCCGATGGCCCGCGCCGAGCGGGTCGCCGCGGCACCGGTGTGCAGCCGTACGCCGGAGAAGTCCGTGCCGAACCGGGACTCCATCTCCGTGCGCACCGGACCGGCCATCGGCTTGCCCGCCGAACCCAGCACCTCCCGCACCCCGGTGTCCTCCCGCTCCGGGGCGGGCGCGGGCGCCACCCTGCGGGCGATCATGCCGGCCACCGCGGCGTTGCCCGCGCTGCCCTGGGCCGCCCGGAGCGCGCCGGCCGTGAGCGGGGCGGGACGGCGGCACCGGTCCCGGACGCCTCCCGCCGGGCCCCGGACCGGTCGCGCGCCGGCTGCCGGTCCTCGGTCCTTCGGCGCGCGGCCTGGAAGTCCGCACCTGCTGCCTCCTCGTCGGCGCCCGTCCTGCGACTCTCCAGTGCACCGGCGGCGCCGGCGGCGCGTCCAGGGACGAACGGGCAGCGCGGGGGCAGCCCCGGGTGACGTCCGGGCGGTCAGTCCGGACCGTCCGTAAAGGCAGAAGCGTTGCCCCGGGCAGGTCCACAGGTCCCTGCCGGTCCGGCGGCGGACCGCGCAGACTCGGCCTGGACACAGGTCGCAGCGAGGCCTGGACACAAAAGGCCTGGACACAGGTGACCGCAGGACCGCAAGGACGCTAAGGAGCGAGCATGCCGACGTACCTCACCCCGGGCGTGTACGTGGAGGAGGTGCAGTCCGGCGCCAGGCCGATCGAAGGGGTCGGCACGGCCGTCGCCGCGTTCGTCGGCTTCGCCGAGAAGGGCCCGTTCCACACCCCGACCCTGGTCACCGGCTGGGACCAGTACACGCAGACGTTCGGCGGCTTCACCGAGGGCACGTACCTCGCCCACGCGCTCTACGGCTACTTCTCCAACGGCGGCGGCGCCGCGTACATCGTGCGCATCGGCGGAACGGCCGAGACCGGTGCCCGGTCCGCCGGCGCCGACCGGCGCGACCGGGAGACCCCGGCCGTACGGCCGGTGGAGCTCGGCGGCTTCCTGATCGCGGCCAGGCCGGGCGTGACCGGGGTGTCGGTGGAGGTCGCCGATGCCGAGGGCGAGAACCCGCCGGAGGACCGCTTCCGGCTCCTCGTCCGCCGGGGCGATCAGGTCGGCGAGACGTACGAGGCCTCCGCCCGCAAGAACGTCAAGGGCTACCTGGTCACCCAGGCCCGCTCCTCCGAGCTGATCGAGGTCACCGAGCAGCGCGGCGCCTCCCAGACGCGGCCCGCCTCCCAGACCGTCGCGATCCCCGACGCGCCCGGAGCCCCGCCGTCCCGGCCTCCGCCGACGCGGCCCGCATCGACCCCGCCGAGTACGTCGGCGACGCGGCGGCCCGCACCGGCTTCGGCGGCCTGGAGACCATCGACGAGATCACCATGGTCGCGGTGCCCGACCTGATGGGCGCCTACCAGCGCGGCGACATCGACGCCGAGGGCGTGCGCACCGTGCAGCTCGCCGTCATCTCGCACTGCGAGCAGATGGGCGACCGCGTCGCCGTCCTCGACACCCCGCCCGGACTCAACGCCCAGCAGGTGCGCACCTGGCGCATGGACGAGGCCGGCTACGACTCCCGGTACGCCACCCTCTACTACCCCTGGGTGCGGGTCTTCGACCCGGCCTCGGACGCAACACGACCGTCCCGCCGAGCGGTCACATCGCCGGCGTGTGGGCGCGCAGCGACGCCGAGCGCGGGGTGCACAAGGCCCCCGCCAACGAGGTGATCCGCGGCGCGGTCGACCTGGACATCCGCCTCAGCAAGGGCGAGCAGGACCTGCTCAACCCGATCGGCGTGAACTGCGTCCGGGCCTTCCCCGGCCGCGGCATCCGGATCTGGGGCGCCCGCACGCTCTCCTCCGACCCGGCCTGGCGCTACCTGAACGTGCGCCGCCTGTTCAACTACCTGGAGGAGTCGATCCTCCTGGGCACGCAGTGGGTCGTGTTCGAGCCCAACGACGACCGGCTGTGGTCCAGCATCCGGCGCAACGTCACCGCGTTCCTCACCGAGGAGTGGCGCCGGGGCGCGCTGTTCGGCCGGACCGCCGACGAGGCGTTCTACGTGAAGTGCGACCGCGAGAACAACCCGCAGGAGTCCATCGACCAGGGCCGCGTGGTCTGCGAGATCGGCGTCTCGCCGGTCAAGCCCGCCGAGTTCGTGGTCTTCCGGCTGGCCCAGTTCTCCGACACCACCAGCCTCATCGACGAGTGACCCGCGGGTCCCGGTCGGATACGCAAGGAAAGGTTGACAGACAGTCATGGCAACGGGCGATGCTCTTTCCACCCACGTCTTCGGCGTGCAGCTCGGCGGATACCTCGTGGAGTCCATCCAGGAGATCAGCGGCTTCACCGTCGAGGAGGACGTCGTAGAGGTCAAGCAGGTCACCGCCGAGGGCAAGCAGATCATCCGCAAGCAGCCGGGCGCCCGGCAGGCCGGCGAGATCACGATCACCCGGGGGCTCGACCAGAGCAGCGAGTTCACCAAGTGGATCAAGGAGACCCTGAACAACGGGGCCGTGAACTCCGCTCGGCAGAACCTGACCATCGAGATCAAGGACACCGAGGGCAACACGGTCCGCCGCATCCAGCTCATGCAGGGCTGGGCGTCCAAGTGGGAGGGCCCGTCGCTGAAGGCGGGCGAGTCCTCCCCGGCCACCGAGTCCGTCACGATCGTGTTCGAGGAGATCGTCGTCGAATGAGGCGCCGCACCGTGACGGCGGGCAACCTGGAGGAGATCCTCCAGCTCACGGCGCCCGACCAGGCGCCGGAGCAGCAGGCCGCGCCCCAGGCCCCGCTCCCGCCCCGCCGCCCCCGCAGCACCGGGAGGGCGGCGGGCTGCGCACGGAGTTCGAGTTCGAGCTGCCGCGCGGCTACGTGGACGAGGCGGGGACCGTGCACCGGCACGGCTCCATGCGCCTCGCCACCGCCCGCGACGAGCTGCGGCCCCAGATCGACCTGCGGGTCAAGGAGAACCCGGCCTACCTGAGCGTGGTCCTGCTGAGCCAGGTGATCACCCGGCTCGGCAACATCACCGACGTGCACGCCGGGATCGTCGAGCGGATGTACGCCACCGACGTGGCGTTCCTCCAGGACTTCTACCGCCGCGTCAACAGCGAGGGGCACACCCGCGCGGCGGTGACCTGTCCGCACTGCGAGGGCGGCTTCGAGGTCGACCTCTCGGGTGGGCGCCTGGGGGAATCGTGACGTACGCCCTTCCCCGCCTCCGGGAGGAGATCGCGTACATCGCCTACCACTTCCACTGGCAGCGCGAGGAGATCCTCGACCTCACCCACGGCGAACGGCAGCGGTGGGTGGCCGAGATCGCCCGTATCAACACCCGCATGAACGAAGGCGGTTGAGCACATGGCATGGCGGGACAGGCTGCGCCGCCGCGCCGGAACGACCGGCCGGCCGGGCGCGGGACCGGACGCGTCCGGCGGGTCCGCGGGTCCGGGTGTGTCCGGCGGGACCGCCGTGCCGGGCGGATCCGGTGATTCCGCCGGGTCGGGCACGTCCGGCGGTTCCGCCGTGCCCGGTGACTGGGACGGCGGCTGGCGCCGCGCCGCACCGCAGCCCCTCACCCTCTCCCGCGCGCCCCTGGGCGTGAGCGACGGCCTCGCCTTCCGCGCGGGCCTCGCCGCCTGGCAGAACCCGTCCTTCGACGGCGGCATGGGCCACGCCCTGCTGCCCACGGCGCCCACCGGCCTGGTCCACGGGATGACCCGCCCGGCCGCGCCCCACGCCACCGACTCCGGCGGGGGCCGCTGCTGCTGCGGGCGGTGCGCGCGGGAGGAGCCGGGGCGGAGGCGGACGCTCCGGCCCGGAGACGCGGCTTCCGTCGGCCTCCGGGAAGCCGGGGACCCCGAAGGCCTCGAAGGTCCCGAAGGCTGCTTCGAAGGGTCCCGAGGCTCCCAGGACGCCGAAAGCCCCGAAGGCTTCGAAGGACCTGGAGACCTCGGGGACCCCGGATACCCTGAAGGTCCCGGAGACCCCGAAGGCTCCGAAGAGCCCCGGGACCCCGAAGGCCCCCGGAACCTCGAAGACTTCGAAGACCCCGACCGTCCAGCCGTCCGCCTCGGTGGTCCCCCGTCGCCCGGCGGCGCGAGCGGCACCGCCGGCTCCTCGGAGCGGCGGAGCCCGGACGGCCGCCCGCCGAGCCGCGACCTCTCCACCGCGACCTCCCCGGCGGTGCTCTCCGCACCGGCGCCCGCCGTCCAGCGGGCCGTCGCCCCCTCCGACGCCGGCCGGTCGCCGGTCGCGGCGCCGATCCCGCTCGTCCGGCGGGTCGCGGTGGTCCCCGTCGCCCCCGGTGCGCGGGACACGTCCGTGCGCGGATCCGCGACGGGTACGGCGGGGAGGACCGTGACGGAGAAGAGCGCGCCCCGGAAGGACACGGCGGAGAAGGGTGCCGTGGCGAGCGGGGCACGGGTCGCACCGGGCGGCGGCCACCCGGAGCCCTCCTCCCGTCCCGTCGTCCGGCCCCGTCCGGTCGGGCCCCGCCTGACGGTCGCCCGCCGCGTGCCGGGGACGCACGCCAGGTGCCCGCGCTCCGGCCCGCCGCACCGGCGGCCCCCGCCGGGACGGTGCGGCGGCGGTCGCCGACGCCCCGGGGCCGCGGGACCGCCCCGTCCCTCCACCGCCGAGGCCGAGGGCCCCGGCCGGACCGCTCGGGCCCCGCCGTCCAGCGCGCCGCCACCCGAACGGTCCTGGGTCCTCCGCTGGCCGAACTCCCTTCGTCAGCGGTCCCGTCGGCCGGGAACGCTCCCGCCGGTCCGGGGCTCCCCTTCGTCCAGCGGCAGGCCGAAGACGCTCCCCGGAGCGCGACCGGCGTTCCCGCTCCGAGCGCGGACCCGGTGTCCCCCGCCGTTCCGGAGCGCGGGCGCGCGGCGGCCTGGGCGCGCCCCTGTCCGCGATGCCGCCCAGCGCGGGACCGCCCGCCGGTTCCCCGGCGCCCGGCGCCCGGCCCGGCCGTCCGGCACCCGGCCCCGCCGTCCAGCGCGCCCCGGCCCCCCCCGCCCCCTCGCCCACAGGGGGACGGCCCGCGCCCGGTCCGGGGCCGCCGAGCCCACGCTCCCCTCCTGGGGACCACCGACGTCCAGCGCCGGATCACGGACCGCCCCGCGCCCCGGGGCGACGGCTCCGCGGACCGCCCCTCGGACGGCGCCCCGCCGCCCCGCCGCCCGCGCTCCGGGCCCCGCCCTGCCTCCGGTGACACCGTCCCGGACCGCACACCCGCGCCGCAGGCTCCCGCCGGCCGTGATGTCGTACGGCCCGACGCGGCTCCCACCGGCCCCGGCCCCGTCGACGGCCGGCGGCTCGCGGGCCCCGCCGGTCCCGCCCCGGTCGTCGTGGCCCGCGCGGTGTCCGGACCGGGTGCGAGTGCCCCGGGCGCGGGCTCCGTCGGCGACCGGCGGGAAACGACCGGACCGGCCGGAACCACCGGACCGAAGGCGACTACCGCACCGAAGGCGACCACCGCATCGAAGGCGACCACCGGACCGCCGGAACCCGTCCGGGCCTCCGCCGCGCCCACGTCCGCGCCCACGTCGGGCCCGCGCCCCGCCGCCCCGCGTCCGGGGTCTCCTCCGGCTCCGGCGTCCGCCCCGCGACGGCCGCGCCCGGCGAGGGCTCCCGGGCCTCCACCGCGCGTGCCCGGCGTCCCGGAACCGCGTCCGTGCCGGTGGCCCGCCGGACCCTCGCACTGCTCCCCGGCCGCCCCTCACCCTCAGCACCCGGGCCCCGGAGGGCCTCGCGCCGTCCGCCGCGTCCCGCCCGCGAGCGGGCCTCCCGTGGTGGCGGCGCGCTGGAGCACGGCGCAGGACGCTCCGGGCGGCGCCTCCGACCGGCCCGCCCGCACGTCGCCCCCGGGCGGCGGAGCCGCGCCGGCGCCCGTACAGCGAGCAGCCTCGCAACCCGTACGACGAGCCGCCTCGGAACCCGTACGGCGAGCCGCACCGCACCCCGTACAGCCGACTGCCTCGTCGCCCGCCCCACCGCCCCGGGGCGCACCGACACCCGGCGCGTCCGGCTACTCCGGCGCGTCCGGATCCGCCGTACCGTCACCGTCCGCACGGCGTTACCCGGCCGCGCCCGTCCAGCGGGCCGCCACGGCGTACGGGCCGCCGCACGGCGACGGGGGAGCGGGGACCGGCGCACCGACCGCCGTGCGGCGGGTCCCGGTCGTCAAGCCCGTACCGCCGGGGGTGGTACGTCCGCCACGACGACGGGTCCACCGGCCCGGCCCTTCCGGTCGCGCCCCGCAGGCGCCTCCCGTGGTGGGCGGCCCACCGGCGCCCGTGTCGTCCGCGCCCGGCGCGGCCGTTCCCGTGGTGCGGCCCCGGGCCGTGGCACCGGGTGTCCGGCCGGCGTCCGGCGCCGCGCCCCAGATCCAGCGCGCCGCACCGGACACGGGCAGAGGCCCGTCCGCCACACCCGCCGTACGGGTCAAGAGGTCCCCGCGCGCGGGAAGCAGACGCCGTCCCCGGCGTCGGCCGGCACCGGGCGGAACACCGGCCGGAGCACCGGCCGGGGTGCCGAACCGGCGCAGGACCCCGGCCTCGACCTGGATGACCTCGCGCGGCGGCTGCTCGACCCGATGGCCCGCCTGCTCCGCACCGAACTGCGGCGCGGCCGGGAGCGCACGGGTCGCCCCTACGACGGACGCCGCTGAACGCACGGCGCGGAACGGATGACGGACCGATGACGGACAACATCTTCGCGAGCAGCGTGTTCTTCCGGCTCGCGATCGGCGGCAACGACCTGGGCGCCTTCCACACCTGCTCCGGCATGGGCGCCGAGGTCGAGATGGAGAGCTACGCGGAGGGCGGCAACAACGGCTTCACCTGGCAGTTGCCCGGCCGGGTGACCTGGTCGAACATCACGCTGACCCGGCCGGTCACCGCCGACACGGCGAAGATCGCCCGCTGGCTCGACGAGACGCTGAAGCGCGTGGAGCCCAAGGACGGCGAGATCGTGGCCCTCAGACCGGACCTGAGCCGGATCATCAGTTGGCAGGTGTTCGGGATCGTCCCGGTGCGCTGGCAGGGCCCGTCCTTCGACCCCAGCAGCTCGCAGGCGGCGGTGGAGACCCTGGAGATCGCCCACGAGGGACTCCGGCCCTCCTGACGCGCCCCGCCCCCTCCGCACCACCCGCCAGTTCCCCGGAAAGGAACCCCCGTCATGTCCCCAGCGTCCCGAGCCAGCCGGGCCAGGGCCCAGCTCACGCTGAAGGAGCCCCCGGCCTCCGTCGGCGCCAAGCCCGGCGGGACGCTGGCACGCCTCGACCTCCAGTTCAACCCCTCCACCCTGGAGCTGCGCAAGACCACCGAGTGGCGGCGCTCCCCGTCCCGGATGGCGGAGGAGTCCTCGCTGCCCGAGTTCGTCGGCAGCGGCCCACGCGAGCTGAGCCTCGAAGTGTTCTGGACGCCACCGCCACCCACGACAACTCCGTGGAGCAGGCGGTGGAGAAGCTGATGAAGGCGTGCGTGCCGACCAAGGCCAGCCTGGGCCGCAAGAAGCCCGCCAGCCCCTGGGTGCGGTTCGAGTGGGGCAGCGCGCGCACCACGTCGTTCGACGGCGTGCTCTCCAACCTGTCCGTGTCGTACACGCTGTTCGACGTGGACGGCAAGCCGCTGCGGGCCACCTGCCGGCTGTCCATCGAGGAGGCGAGCGTCGGCCCCGCCGAGCAGAACCCGACGTCCGGCGCGCGCACCGGACGCAGCACGCACGTCCTCGTGGCCGGCGACAGCCTGGCCCTGCTGGCCTGGCGGGAGTACGGCGACGCGACGGCCTGGCGGGTCATCGCGGAGGCCAACGACATCGACGACCCGATGGCGCTCGTGCCCGGCACCGAACTGGTCGTGCCGGCCCTGAGCGACGCGGGCGCCGGGGAGGAGCGGTGACGGGCGGGGCGCGCGACGGCCGGTCGTTCGCGGCGGACCCGATCGTGGAGACGCCCGGCGAGCTGCCGCCGGTCTGGGCGGCCCAGTTGGTGAGCTGCGTGATCGACGAGAACGTGGGGCTGCCGGACGCGGCCGTGCTCACCTTCCGCGACCCCGACCACGAGTTCCTGCGCAAGACCGGCATCACCATCGGCACCCCGCTCCGGGTCTCCGTGGTCACCGTGACCGGGCAGGCCCGCGAGCGGCTCTTCGACGGCGAGGTCACGGCCCTGGAGGCGGACCGGGACCGCACCGGTTCGTTCACCGTGGTGCGCGCCTACTCCAAGGCGCACCGGCTCCAGCGCGGCCGGAAGGTGGTGGCCTACCGGAACATGACGGCGGCGGCGATCGTCCGCAAGGTGGCCGCCGGCGCGGGTCTGGCCTGCGGCACCGTCGAGGCCGCGCCCGTCACCTACAAGCAGCTCTCCCAGGCGAACGTCTCCGACTGGGACTTCCTCCAGTTCCTGGCCGCCGAGAGCGGCGCGCAGGTGCGCGTCGACGACAAGGGGCTGCTCCAGTTCACCAGGCCGAAGAAGGCGTCCGGGGCGCCCTCGCCGTCCACCTCGGCCGCCCGCGACCCGCTGGTCCTGGAGTACGGGCGCAACCTCCTCGCGCTGCGGGCCTCCCTGTCGGCGGCGGACGGGGCGCAGCAGGTGGAGGTGCGCGGCTGGGACGTCACCACCAAGCGGCCCCTGGTGGCCCGGAAGCCCTCGGTCGACAGCGACACCGTCGTGCCGGGGCTGAGCCCCGCGTTCGCCGCCCGGTTCGGTGCGTCGAAGCTGACCGTGACCGACACCCCGTACCGCACCCAGGCCGAGACGAAGGCGGTCGCGGACGCGGTCGCCGGACAGGTCAGCGCCGGGTTCGGCGAGCTGGAGGCACTGGTCGAGGGCAATCCGACGCTGCGCGCGGGCAAGCCCGTGGCCCTCGGCAACGTCGGCGGGGCGTTCTCCGGCAAGTACACGGCGACGGCGGTGCAGCACGTCCTCGAACCGCACGGCGGCTACCGCACGACGGTGTGGGTGAGCGCCAGCCCGACCGCTCCCTGACCGGTCTGGTCACCGGCGCCAACGCGCCGTCCCGCGAGCCGCGCATGCCGGGCCTGGCGATCGGCGTGGTGACGGACGTGCGCGAGACGGGCGGCGCCGAGAGCGGCTCGGTGCGGCTGAGGTTCCCCTGGCTGGACGACACCTACGTCACCGACTGGGTGCGCACGGTCCAGTGGGGCGGCAAGGGGGCGGCGGCGTGGTGAGCCCCGAGGTCAACGACGAGGTCCTGGTCGGCTTCGAACAGGGCCTCCTCGACAACCGTACGTCATCGGCGGGCTCTACAACGGCGTGGACAAGCCCTCGCCGCACGACGTGCCCCTGATCGACAAGACCACCGGAAGGTCAACCGCCGCTCCCTCGTGTCCCGTTCGGGCCACCGCGTGGAGCTGCTCGACGCGCGGGCGCCGGGCCGCTCCGGAGTGCGGCTGATGTCCGCCGACGAGCGCCTCGAAGTCTTCCTCGACGACCGGCGGGACCGGATCGAGATGACGGTGTACGCCGGGAAGAGCCGGCAGGTGCTCAGCTCCTTCGTCATGGACAAGCGGGGCATCACCGTGGACGCGGGGCGCGGGAACGTGAGCGTGTCGGGCCGCAACGTGGACATCAACGGCCGGGTCGGGGTGAAGATCGGCGGCCGCACGGTGGACGTCAGCGGCGCCTCGGGCGTCACCGTCGACGGCGGCCTGCTCGCCACCCTCAAGGCCAAGCTCGTCCGGATCAACTGACCCCCACCGGAAAGCTCGTGAAAGGAGCTCCGCATGCCCGCCGCGGCCCGTACCGGCGACCCCACCGACCACGGCGGGGTCGTCGCCACCCGCCGCCCGCCGCCGCGAGGACGGTGGCGACCGTCCTCATCGGCGGCCGTCCCGCCGCCGTCACCGGCAGCCTGCACACGTGCGTGGTGCCGCCGCACGCCGCCCTCGGACCCGCCAACGTGATCCTGCCCAACCCGGCCGGGCTCGTCTCCGGGCAGGTCCTCATCGGCGGCCTCCCGGCCGCGCGCGCCCGCGACAGGACGGCGTGCGGCGCGACGATCCTCACCGGGGCGTTCAACGTGCTGATCGGGGGCGTGTGATGGGCGCCCCGACGGGAGGCGGGCGATGAGCGAGCGGTTCATCGGCCGGGGCTGGGGTTCCCCCTGCGCGTCGGACCGACCGGGGCATCGCCCTCGTCGAACGGGAGCGGGAGATCGAGGAGGCGATCCGCCTGGTGCTCGGCACCGCGCCCGGCGAGCGCCCCATGCGCCCCGAGTTCGGCTGCGGCATCCACGACTACGTCTTCGCCCCCGGCGACGGCGCCACCGCCGGCCGCGTCGCGCAGCAGGTGCGGGAGGCGCTGGAGCAGTGGGAGCCGCGGATCACCGTGGACGACGTGGTCGTCGCCTTCGACGCGGTCGAGGACGGCACCCTCTACATCGACGTGCACTACACCCTGCGTTCCACCAACGACCGGCGCAACCTGGTCTTCCCCTTCTACACGATCCCCTCCGAGGAGGGGCCGAGAAATGGTCGCCGACTGATGGCCCTGCCCTCCCCGAACCTGGACGACCGCCGGTTCCAGCAGCTCGTCGACGAGGCGAAGCGGTACGTGCAGCAGCGCGCCCCGGAGTGGACCGACCACAACGTCTCCGACCCGGGCGTCACCCTGATCGAGACGTTCGCCTATCTGGTCGACCAGTTGCTGTACCGGCTCAACCGGGTCCCGGACAAGAACTACCACGCCTTCCTCGACCTCCTCGGCATCCGGCTGTTCCCGCCGACCGCGGCCGCCGCCGACGTCGACTTCTGGCTGTCCGCCCCGCAGGCCGACACCGTCACGCTGCCGCCCGGCACCGAGGTGACCACCGCGGGCGGCGAGGCCGACGACGCCGTGGTGTTCGCCACCACCGGCGAACTGCGCGTCCTGCCGAGCGAGCTGACGCGCCTGGTGACCGCGTCCCGGACCGGCGAGCAGCACGACAGGACCGGCATGCTCGCCGAGGGGCTCGACGTCCCCTGCTTCCAGGCCACGCCGGAACCCGGCGACGCGCTGCTGTTCGGGCTGCCCACGGCGGTGCCGCGCTGCATCGTCGCCGTACGCCTCGACAGCCGCGTCGAGGGCGTCGGCGTCGACCCGCGCCAGCCCCCGCTCGTCTGGGAGGCGTGGAACGGCGGCGGCTGGCAGGTCTGCGAGACCGGCGACGACACCACCGGCGGCCTCAACCGGCCCGGCGAGGTCGTCGTCCACGTGCCCGCCGGACACCTGGCGTCCGTGATCGGCGGGACCCGGGCCGGCTGGCTGCGCTGCCGGGTCACCGAGGCGGAACCGGGCCAGCCGTTCTACTCGGAGTCCCCGACGGTCCGCGAGGCGGAGGTCTTCACCGTCGGCGGCACCATGGCGGCCGAGCACGCCGAGACGGTCACCGATGTGCCGCTCGGCGTCTCGGAGGGCGTCGCGGGACAGACCTTCCGCCTCGCCCGGCCACCGGTCCTGCTCGACGCCGGGCCGCCCGTGGTGGAGGTGTCCTCCGACGAGGGCTGGCAGCGCTGGGAGGTGGTCGAGCACTTCGGCCGCTCGCTCCCCGCCGACCGGCACGTCCGGGTGGACGCCACCACCGGCGAGTTCGCCTTCCCCGGCCCTGCGCGAACCGGACGGCACCCTGCGGCAGTGCGGGGCCGTACCGCCCAAGGGCGCGCGGATCCGGGTCGCCCGCTACCGCACCGGCGGCGGCCCCGCCGGCAACGTCGCCCGCGGCGCATCTCCGTCCTGCTCAGCTCCGTTCCGTACGTCGCCCGGGTCACCAACCGGGAGGCGGCGCGCGGCGGCGTCGCGGGGAGAGCGTGCGCGACGCCCAGCTGCGCGCACCGGAGGCGCTGCGCATGCAGGACCGCGCGGTGACCGCCGAGGACTACGAGATCATCAGCCGCCAGGCCGCGCCCTCGGTGCGCCGGGTGCGCTGCCTGTCGGCCGCGGACGCGCCGGGCGCGGTACGGGTTCTGGTGGTGCCGGACGCCGTCGCCGACGAGGGCGACGACAGGCTCCGCTTCGAGCAGTTGATCCCCGGCGAGCAGGTGCTCTCGGCGATCACCGCGAGCCTCGACGAACGGCGCCTGATCGGCACCCGCCTCGTGGTGGAGCCGCCGGTCTACCAGGGCGTCACCGTGGTCGCCCGCCTCGCCGCCGCCCCGGCGACGCCGACGCAGTCCGCACGGCGGCCCTGGACGCCCTGTTCCGCCACCTCAACCCGCTGACCGGCGGCCCGGACGGCACTCGGATGGCCGTTCGGACGGCCCGTCCAGTACGGCGAGGTCTTCGGCGTCCTGCAACGCGCCACGGGCGACGCGCTGGTCGAGGAGATCCGCCTGTTCCCGGCCGACCCGGTCACCGGCCGGCGCGGCGCCCGGCGGACCGCATCGACGTCGGCCCCGGCGCCCTGGTCTTCTCCTACCAGCACCAGGTGGTCGTGTCCGCCACCGGACCGGAGGGCCGATGAGCCGCGCCGCGATACCCGGGCTGCCCAGCAGGCACCCCATCGGGGAGCAACTGCCCGCGCTCTACGCCGACGACGACCTCGCGCAGCGCCTCACCGCCGGCCTCGACACGGTCCTCGCCCCGGTCTTCTCCACCCTCGACAACCTGCCCGCCTACCTCGACCCCCGGCTTGCGCCGCCGGACTTCCTGGTGTGGCTGGCGTCCTGGGTGGGCGCCGCCGACGATCCGCGCCGGCCCTGGAGCTGCGCCGGGAGACGGTCGCGCGCGCGGTGGAACTGCACCGGTGGCGCGGTACGAAACGGGGCCTCGCCGAGCCCTGCGCCTCGCCCTGGACGTGCGCGCCGAGATCGTCGGCGACGGCGGGGCGGTCTGGTCGGACACGGCGGGCTCCGACCTGCCGCCGGCGCCCGATGCCGAGCTGCTCGTCCGGGTCGTCCCCGAAGGGGCGCGGGCCGAGCGGGTGGACGCGGACCGGGTCCACGAGATCGTCCGGGCCATGTGCCCGGTGCACGTCGCGTTCCGGGTGGAGGTCGTCACCGGCCCGCCCGCCGAGGAAGGGAGCTGACGCATGCGCGCGTGTCCCTCGTGCGGGGCGGCCAACGACCCCGCCGACGACTTCTGCGGCAACTGCGGCGCGTACCTGGGCTGGTCGGACGAGCCCGCGAGGCCGGGGACGGCGGGCGGTACGCCGCCGTCCGGGGGACTCCGGAGAGCACGGGCGGGCCGACGGGTACGGGCGCGTCGGCGGACGGTACGGGCGGACCGGAGAGCACGTCCGCGTCGGCGGGCGGGCCGGAAGCACGTCCGCGTCGGCGGGCGGTACGGGCGGACCGGCCCGTACCCGTGGGCGGGGAGCAGGGGCCCGGACGGGGGCGGGGAGCGGGCGCGACCGTCCCCGGCGAAGCCCCGGCGCCCACGGCCCCTCCGGTGCGCCGTCCGACCCCCGGCCGGAACGCGCACCGGACCGGGCGACGAGGGGAGCGCGACGCCTCGGCGTCCGGCGCCCCGGCCCCGGCGCCTCGGCGTCCGGCGCCTCAGCACCTGGTGCCCCGGCGTCCGGCAGCCCGGCGTCCGGCACCTCGCTGCCTGACAGTCCGGCACCTGGCGCCCCGGCATCTGGCGCCTCCGCACCGGATGCCCCGGCGCCCGGCACCCCGGCACCGGACACGGCGGCAGCCCGGACCCGGGCAGCCCTCGCCAGGACGGCCCGGGCCCGGTTCGCCCGGACCCGGGCCGCCCGGACCTCGGACGCCCCGCCGACCGGCACCGGGGAACCCGTACGCACCGAGGACCCCGGACACCCCGCCGAAGCCGACCCGGCGTCCGCACCCACACCCGCCCCGGCCCCCGGCGCGGGAGACGGCCCCGGCGCGGAGACGGCCCCCGCCCCGGGAACGGCACCCGCACCCGCCCCGGGAACGGCCGCCCGGCCGCCGAGCGCCCGCCTCCCCGGCCGCCCCGCGCACTCCCACGGCCCCGCGCACCCCCACCGCCCCCGCGCCCCCGCCCGCCCGCGACCCGATCCTGCCCGTGCTCCCCGCGAAGGCCGTCGCGCCCCGTCCGGTCGTACGGCCCGCGGCGGTGGAGGACGAGGGGAGCGGGCGGCCCTGCCCGGTGTGCGGGACGCCCAACCGGCCGGAGCGGAAGTTCTGCCGGCGCTGCGCCGCGGAACTGCGGCCGGTGCCGAAGGCCGCGCCGCTGCCGTGGTGGCGGACGGTGTGGCCCTTCCGGCGCCGGACGCGGGCGGGTTCGGGGCGGGGGTGCGCCTCGCCGTGATCCTCGCGGTCGTGCTCGCGCTGTGCGCCGCCGGGTTCTTCCTGCTGCCCGCGGGACGCGCCCTGATCGAGGACGTCCGGGACAAGCTGGGCAAGGCCACGCCCATCACCCCCGTACGGACCGAGGCGAGCGGCGCGCTCCCCGGGCATCCCGCGACCAACACCACGGACGGCCTGAACAACAAGTACTGGGCGGCCCCGGGCCGAGCGCCTCGGTGACGTACACCTTCCGCAAGCCGTTCCGGCTGGTCGACCTGATCATCACCAACGGCGCGTCCACGTCCCCGGAGGCGTACGCCCGCCAAGCGCGCGCGCTCCAGGTGGACCTGGAGGTGACGACGGCGGACGGCACCCGCCACGTCAAGGAACTCGTCCTCAGCGACAAGCCGGTCCCGCACACGGTCCAGACCGGGATCAGCGACGCCACGACGGTCCGCCTGACGCTGCGTTCGCCGGTGAACCTGTCCGGAGGACGTCATCTGGCGCTGGCGGAGGTGGAGTTCTTCCAGAGGAGCTGAAGCGGATCCTCCGTTCCTGGATGACGGCCGGGAATACGGGAGTTGAAGCGGTCGGGGAGCGGAGAAGGCGAATCGGCCGGGAGGCGCGGGACCGGCCGTGACCCGCCCGTCGGTGGCTACGTTGACCCCGTGCGGACACAGCGGCAGTCAGAGGACGGCAGGACCGGCACGTCCGAGCGGGCGGACCGGGCGTCCCGCGCCGCGCCCCCGGACGCGCTCGCCGCCGGGGCCGCGCACCCGCTGCTCTCCCTCCAGCGCACCGCGGGCAGCGCGGTCGCCTCCCGAGCCGTGGGCAGGAACCGGAACCGGAGCGCCCGACCGGCGCTGCCGGACATCGAGGAGCGCACCGAGACCGGTTTCGTCCTGCCGCCGTACCTGCTGCGGCTCCAGGCGGGCGGCCTCTCCTCGACGTACGGCCTGACCGGCCACGAGTTCGTCCGGCACGCGGTGTCCGCGGCCGTCGGGCACGCCGGCGGCACGGTCGCGGAGATCGCGGAGGAGCTGGCCGGGCGCCCGGAGAGCTTCTACGGACAGGGACGGGCCTTCGCCGTGGAGGGCCGGACGGGCACGGAGTCGTACGACGTCACCGTACGGATCTCCCGGGCCCCGCCGACCGGCCGCCCGTCTTCCAGCCGAAGGACCTGCTGTCCACCGCCTCCGTGGGGACCGACGGCGTGCCGCAGGCCGCCCTCGACGACCGGTGGGCAAGGACACCAAGCTCGACGTCCACCACAACTCGGCCGCCACCGTCGGGAGTTCGAGCGGGGGCTCGTCGAGCAAGGGCGCCGGCAGCCTCGCCTTCGGGCTCGCGCCCGTCGCGCCCGGACTGTGGCTCGGCGGCGCCGCCACCCTCAACGCCCAGCCCTGGCAGTCCTCCCGCGAGTCCCGGCGGCAGACGACCGTGGCCGAACCCCGCGTGCTGCGCAGCGACAAGGGCTCCGTCGAGGTGCGCCGCCAGGTCCGCTACGAGGTGCGCGTCCGGCGGCACGGCGACGACGCCGCGCAGACCTTCCGGGACTCCGGAACGCTCACGCAGCGCGTACCGACCGAACACCTGGTCCCGGTGGGCACCGAGGACCCCGCCCGCCGGTGCCGGTGTCCGCGGACACCGGCCGCCGCGTCTCCCTCGCCGACTCGCTGGCACCGGTCGCCGTCACCGACGACGCGGCGCCCCACCGCTCGGGCCGCGGCCTGTTCGACGCCGTCGCCTCCGTGCTGCACCCCTCGCTCACCGAGCCCGGGGCGCCGGGCCGGGGCAGGCTGTACGAGGCGACCTCCACGGCGACCGTCCTGGAGGACCTGCCCGGCTGCTGCGCGACGGCGTGACCAGTGAGGACCTGTACTCCAAGGACGGCAGGACGGCCGGCGGCTACCGGCTGCGCGCCGAGGTCACCGGCCTCTCCCGGCCTGGGGCACCGGCAGGACCCAACTGCGCACCCACCAGCACGGCCAGACCGCGGTGACCGACGCCGCGGGCAAGGGCCAGTCCGTGCAGGCGGGCCTGGGACCGGCGATCGGCGTCGGCGCGGCGGCGAACGCGGCCGTCGTCCGGGCCACCGCCATGCCGGTCGCGGCGGCCCGCAAGGCACGCTTCACGGTGGCCGAGCAGAGCGTCGCGAGCCGCCAGGGCGCCGAGATCAGGGGAGAAGGCGCTCTACTCCGGGACCGTGACGTTCACCGCCGAGGGCACGGGACCCCGTTCGGTCCGGGCGATCCTGCGCCCCGAAACCCGGGTCGCCGTCCACACCATGCGTGTGGATCAGCCTCCCGCGCCGACGAGGCCCGCTCGTTCGGGCTGCCGCTGCCGACGGGGGTGACCGCCGAGGACTTCGTGCGCAAGCCGAGGCGCGTCGACGAGAACGGCGAGGAACAGGAGCTGGAACGCCACCTCCCGTACGACGGGAAGGGGTCGAGCGTCGCGCTGAGCCAGGTCGACACCGGGCCGATGGTGCGCGCCGTGCTGCGGATGTTCGCCACCGACCCCCGTCTCGCGGGCTACCTGCCCGCCTTCGGCACCACCGCGCCCGCCCCCGGCATCGGCGACGAGGAGGCCGAGACCCAGCGGCGCAACCACCGCGAGCTGACGGCCGCCCTCTCGGAGACCAGCCTCCGGGTCAGCAAGGACCAACTGCTGTCCACCGGCCTCCGGGTGCGACTGCGCCGCAAGACCACGATGCACTCCTGACGTGCAGATCCTCGTCCGGGGCAGCCTGAGCGACACCGCCTACGAGGGCGACGTCAAGGACTGGTCGGTCCGCAGCCACGCCACCGTGGGCGCCGGCACGCAGAGCGGGCGCAGCAGTTCGCGCTCGATCGGTGGCCTGGTGCTCGGACAGGCCCGGCTGATCCCCGGCGTCCTGACCGCCGGAGCCCGCTACGAGCGGCACAGCTCCGGCTCCCACCGCGACCAGGCGGGTCCCACCGGCCGCACGGACGTCGTCGCCAACGGCTCCGACACCGCCGCCGCCTTCCGCGCCGCCCTGCACCTCGACGTGGAGGCCACCATGACCTCCCGGCCCCGCAAGCTCGCCCGCGGTCTCACTGTCGGCGCGCCGGGCCGGGACGTGCCGGAGGCCGAGACGCTGACGTACATGAACCTGGGGAGCCAGGACGTACGACTCCTCACGCCGGCCGAGTTCACCCTGGACCGGGAGGGCAAGGACCGGGCCGACGCGGCGCTCGCGGCCGGGACGGCACCGGCGCCCGCCGCCGCCACCGTCGCCGCCGAGGGCATCGGCGACCTGGCCGGCCTCGCCCCGGCCGCCGGAGCGGGACCGGTCCTGCGCGACTGGCAACTGGTGGAGACCGTCGACGCACAGCCCGTACGGGAGCTCGCCTTCGCGCTGCTGTCCCGGGCCGCCGCCCGGAACCGGGGACTGCGCGAGGACCCGGCGCTCGCCACCGAGGGGCTCGCGCCGCGCCTCGCGATCGAGGAGCGGTTCGGCGAGCGGGCCGTCCAGGCCGCCCTGCGGCAGGCCGCGTCCTCCGGCTGGGTCGTGAAGAACCTCCGCCACCCGCGCCGCCTGGCCGCCCTCGACGGCGCGGTCGGCACCCGCCTGGCGCTCGCCAACCCCGGTTCGTGCACACCGCCGAGGGCCCGGGCACCGAGACCTTCGTGCTCGGCGGCCACCAGTCGGCGGGACAGGCCGGGCAGGGCACCAGCAGCACCGTGCAGGTGGGCGCGACCGGATCGGAGACCGGTGCCACGTGGCGGGCCGGGCAGGGCCTGTCGACGTTCCGCACGAAGAGCGAGGGCGACACGGAGGCGCACGCCCTGTCCGGCACGGTCGAGCGCAACGCCCACACCCCGAAGAAGGGACCGCTGCACCTGGTCCAGTGCGACCTGCTGGTCACCATGGTGGCCGAGGTCAAGGTGACCGGCGGCGGCCCCTACGTGGCCACGGGCGCCCGGACGCTCCCCGCGGCGGCCGGGGTGTGGCTGACGGAGGAGCAACTGCCCGAGGCGCTGCGCCGCGGCCTGCGGCCCGGCGCACAGCCCTCCACGGCGTCGTCCGCGCCGCGGGGAAACCCGGCGGAGAGCTCGCGGACCGCCGCCGAACGGACCGCCGCCGAACGGACCACCGCCGAACGGACCACCGCCGAACGGACCACCGGCCAGGAGGACCCTCCCGGGCCGCGCCGCCCGCCACCGGCCCCGCCACCGGCCCCGGATTCCGCCGCGAACTCCCCCTCGGCTTCGGCATGATCGAGGACCTCCCCGACTTCGTACCACTGCTCGCGGGGCTGCGGGAACGGCTCGTCGCCACCCGGCGCCAGGACCTGGCCGACACCCTGCTGCCCCGCCGGCAGCTCGACGACCGCAACGACAACGTGCGGCGGCTGCTGCGCGTCCTGGACCGGGACGGCTCGGCGGGGCTGCTGTCCGGTGCCATGGACGGCGGGGTCACCGTCGAGCTCCTCGACGGGCGCCGCACCGCACTGGGCGGTGTTCAAGGTCGACCGGGTGGGCGACGGCGCGTTCCTCGGGGACGCGAAGGACCGGCGGGACATGGAGTACATCACCTCCGCCGTCGCCCAGCGGGCCACCTCCACGACGAGGGCACGACCACCGGTGTCGAGGGCGTCCTGGCGGGCTCCGGCAAACCGGACGGCGGTACGGGGCAGGTGAAGAGCACCGGCGGAGCGGCCGGCGCCGCCCTCGCGTCCGGCGCGTCACGCCGCCGCGGCGCCGTGAGCCGGGGGCAGCTCGGCATGAAGACGGTCGCGGACGCCGGTGCGGCGGCGGTGGCGAGGATGCGGGTGCCGGTCCGGGCGAGTCTGGAGCTGTACCGGGGCGGCACCCGGGTGGCGCTCGTCCGGCTGGACGGCCTGACGCTCACCCACCGCGTCCTGCGCGCCGACCTGGAGGCGCTGTCCCGGGCCGAACTCCCGGCGCGGGACGTGGCGGCAGTCGCCCGCGGCTCGCACGCCCCGACCCGGGGGCCCCGGCCGACCGGCCGCCTGGCGCGCGAGCGGCGCGAGCCTACCGATGGAGGCCCAGGTCAACGGATTCCACGGCGTCACCCAGGTACGGCAGCTCCTGACGTCCGCGATCCGGGGGCGGGCGGCGGGGCGCGCTTCCGCGACCGGGGCCAGGCCGCCGCGTACGCCCTGAACGAGGCGGTCTCCACGGAGTGGATGATCGCCGCCCTGCCCTGCTCACCTCGGCGGGCGCCGACCTGCCCCGGTGCACGCCTCCGGCGCGGAGGGCCAGGACCTGCGGGCGTCCCTGCACGCCCGGCTGCGCGACGGCCGGGTCCTCGGCGCGGGCGACAAGATGGCCTTCGAGACGATCGGCCAGAGCCACCTGGAGGCACGCGCCCCACCCAGCGGGACGGCCAGAGCGCCGCCGACCACGGCAGGTCGGCCCGCGGCCTGGTGGGCGCCGGGCTCCTCAACGCCGACCAGTTCCGGCTCAACCAGCTCATGGCCAACGCGGGCGGCTCGGGCGGCACCACCGACGCCACGGCCGACGCGTCCGGCTCGATGCCGGTCCACAAGCCGAAGAGCAGGTCGGTCCTGGTCCAGTTCACCCTGGACGTCAGGGCGGTCGCCCGGGTCACGGGCAGGATCCGCTCCGGCACCACCGCGACGGCGACCCGCGAGACGACCCTCGCCCGCCCCTGGTCATCCGCATGCCGGAACACGCCGTCCGCCCGATGCTCACCGCCCGGCCCGCCCGCCTCCACGACCCGGACGGCCACCTGGACCCGTCCTGACGACCACGGCGATCCCGGACGAGATTGCCGGCGCTTCCATCCGGCGGCCTTGGGAATTCGATTTCGGCTCGGGCGCGGCCCGCTGGGCCTGGACTTCTACTCCGCGGACGAATCGTGCGTCCGGACACTCGAGAAGAGGACCGCATAGGTCTCTTGCCCGTCGATTCCTCCAAAGTTCTTGGCGGAATAATTGATTCCGTAAGTGATCTCTTGCTTCACGTGAAGATGATGCGTAGGTTCTCGCCAACGATCATGACCCGATCGTAGCTATCGCGGGCCTGAAAGGGCCTTGCATCACTGGGGGATCACACATGCACGCCATCGGCGGCCTACTTCGGCCTGCACCGGCGCGAGTTTTGGCGTCTGCCGAAGCGGTCGTGCCCGGCGGCGCTGCTCCGGAAGCCGCCCCCGCTAGTCGAGCGCCCCTGCCGCGACCGGGCGGGCCCCGGCCGTACCCACTCCGGCCGGTGCCCGCCCGACACACCACCTCCCTGCGCACCCGTTCCGGGCGTGCTCATCGAAACGGTCCAATCATGCATACGCTCATACACGCGCCCGCGGTCGCGGGCACCCAGTCCCCGCGGAGAACGCTGTGAGACGTCCTGGAAAGGGCGCCGGCCGGCTCTGTGGCATGCTCACGGTGCTGACGCTCGCCCTCACCGCCGCTCCCGTGGTCCCGGTTTCCGCGACCCCCGCCCCGCGCAGGAGGTAGGAACTCCCTCCGAGATCGCGCTCGCCGCGGCCCTCGACACCGGGCAGCGCGTCGAGGTCGCAGAGAACGCACGGAGCGGGACACGGTCTACGCCAACCCCGACGGTAAGACGTTCACCTTGGAGAAGTCGATCGTCCCGGTCCGGGTGAAGGCCGGCGACGGTTGGACGAAGCCCGACCCGACACTGGTCGAGAAGGCCGACGGCACGGTCGGGCCGCGGGCCGCCGCCGTCGACATCTCGTTCTCCGGCGGCGGCCCGGGCGCGGATCTGGTGACCATCGGCGAGAACGGCCGGACCGTGTCGCTTGGTTGGCCGGGCGAGTTGCCCGCCCCGCGTCTGGAGGGCAGCCGGGCGGTGTACGAGAACGTACGCCCTGACGTGAACCTCATTCTGACGGCGACCGTCGAGGGGTTCCGGCAGGTCCTGGAGGTCGAGACACTCAAGGCCGCGACCGACCCGGCACTGAGCACCGTCGAGTACGCCCTCGACACCGAAGGACTGGACGTCCGCCCGGGTGCCGCGGGCAGCATGGAGGCCGTGGACGCCAACGGGCGGGTTCTGTTCCGTTCGCCCAGCGCACAGATGTGGAACTCGGCAGGAGACGCCGACCCCGCGCGTGCCGGTCCGGCGCGCGCTTCCGTGTCCGTCGTGAAGCGTTCGGCTGCCGTCGCCCCGGCCGTACCGCGCTCCCAGGAGCCCGTACCGGTCGCGCCGCCCGGGGAGGACGATCCGCTGAGCGGGCCGGGCTCCGGCGACGAGGCCGCGGTCATGCAGGTCGCGGTGACCGAGGATTCCGTGAAGGTGGTTCCCGACTCCGCCCTGATCGCTCGTACCGCTGAGGCCGAACTGCCGCTCTACATCGACCCTTCGGTGGAGCTGAACGAGTCCGAGCGCACGGTCCTGTCCTCCGACGGCGACGTGTTCTACAACTTCGACGGCGGAACCAACGGCATGAGCGTCGGTAAGTGCGGCACCGCCGTCATCGGTGGCGTCTCGTACTACTGCGGCAACGGCTACACCAACCGCATGTACTTCGAGTTCGCCCCGGACAAGCTCAAGGGCAAGCACGTCCTCGACGCCACCTTCAAGGTCACTGAGACCTGGTCGTTCTCCTGTGACGCCCGCTGGGTGGATCTGGAGCGGACCAACAACATCTCCTCCGCCACCAGATGGCCGGGGCCCGCCGTCCTGGACCAGATGGGCGATCGTAACGTCTCCGCCGGCCGCGGCTCCGCCTGCTCGCCGTCCCAGCCCAAGGCACCCGTCGCCTTCAACGACAATCCCGAGGAGACGGACGAGAACCTGACGCCCACCGTCCGGGACTTCGCCGCCGGGAAGTTTCCCCGTCTCACCCTGATGCTGATGGCGAAGGACGAGAAGGACACCGTCTCCTGGAAGCGCTTCGACGACGACGCCGTCCTCGTGGTCAGCTACGTCAGCAGGCCCGCCACCCCCACCGAGTACGGCATCCGGTCCGGCGCGGGCCGCGTGTGCAACACCAACGAGGGACAGCCCGCCGTTCTGACCGATCCGACGCCCGACCTGCTGGCCACACCGGAGACCGCGGTCGGCGGTGAGGCGGAGGGCAGGCTGCGCGTGTACTTCGACATCGATGTGAAGAACGGGACGACCTGGGCGGACGCTCCTCAGCCGGCCAGCGGCTCCGTCAAGCCGAGCCCCGGATACGCGGCGTACAGCAGCACGGCGAAGAACTTCCCCGCGCAGACGAAGACCTGGGACAACCCGCTCGTCGACGGCAAGCTGTACCGCTACAACGCCTTCACCTACTCGTTGTACAACAGCGACTCGACGCAACTGGTCAGCTCGGCCACGCCCTGGTGCTACTTCACGGTCGACAGCAAGGCACCCCGGAAACCCACGCTGAGTTCCTGGACCGTCTACAGCGAGTGCGTCTCCGGCGGGTCCTGCACCCCGGGTGGGGCTCCGGGGAAGGCCGGCACCGTGCTCTTCGGACCGGGCGTCGGCGAGACCACGCCCAACACCGGCTACCGCTACCGCCTCTCCACGACCGCCACCTGGTCGGCGTGGATGAGCGGCGCCACCTACCGGGCGACGATCACTCCGCCCTCCTCCGGCACCAGACTGCTGCACGTCCAGGCGAAGTCGGCCGCCTATCCGCTCGGCGGCGAGGAACAGATCGTCCGGTTCCTGGTCGCCGAAGGACCGAAGGCGATCGCCCGCTGGAGCTTCGACGAGAAGACCGGCGCCGCCGTCGACGCGACCACCACCGATCCCGCCCTGCGCGACGACCTGATCCTGAACGGCGCTGTCCGCACCCCTGACGGGCGCCGCGGCGAGGTCGTCAAGACCGCAGCGAGCGAAACCGTGCCCGAGGTCCGCGGCCCGGACCAGGCGCTCCGCACCGGCGCGACGGCGTCCGCCTCGACCGTCAGACCGGTCCTGGAGACAGCGGCCTCGTACACCGTCTCCGCCTGGGTCCGGCTGGAGGCGGGCGGCCGCAACAGCACCGTCGTCGGCCAGGACGGCACCCACCACAGCCCCTTCTACCTCAGCTACTGCGCGGCCGTGGACACCTGGTGCGTCCGCCTCGCGGCAGCGGACACGGCCACCACCGACCTGGAGGGCCAGCGCGTCAACGCCCAGGTACCCGCCCGGCTCAACGTCTGGACGCACCTGGCGATGGTCGCCGACCACGAGAAGAACGTCCTGTCCCTCTACGTGAACGGCCGGTTGCAGGGCACCGACACGATCACCACCAACTGGTCCGCAACCGGTGGCCTCCAAGTGGGCCGGGTCAAGTACCGCGGCACGTACGTCGATCCATTCCCCGGCCAGATCGACGAGGTGACGGTGTGGCAGGCGGCGAAGCCTGCCGAGGAGATGGCCACCGAGGCCCGGCTCCTCGACGACTCCGGACTGCCCCATCTCGAGTTGGTCGCCGACCTCAACCCCTCGGGTGCGTCCGGCAGCGTCCTGCGGGACACCACCAGCAACTACGGCCCGGCCCTGACGCTGGGCAACGGGGCCGCGCTGGACGGCTCCGCCGTCGTCCTCGACGGCACCGGCGGCGGCGACCTCGACCGCCAGGTCGTCGACCCGGTCGGCTCGTTCACGGTGTCCGCGGAAGCCCTTGTCGACGGTGCCGCGCTGGCCGCGAAGCCCAATGGCCACCGGGCGCAGATCGTCTCCCAGCGCACCGCGACCGGTACGTCCTGGGGCCTGTGGTTCGAGAAGACCGGCGTCGACACCAGCGGCCACGAGGTGGTCGACGAGGAGGGCGACCCGTGATCGACGAATCGACCGGGGAGCCGGTGTCCGAGACGTGGGCACTGGGCCGATGGCACTTCGGCCGGGTGAACGCCGACGGCACCACGGTATCCGTGCAGAGCGAGGAGACCGCCGTCCTCGGGACCGAGGTCCAGTTGACCGGTGCCTACGACGCCCAGGCACAGACGATCAGTCTCTTCCTCGTCGACCGTCAGGGCGTTCCCACCACCTTCACGGCTCAGGCAGGAACCGGCGGCCTCGCGGTCGGAAAGGGCTGGACCGGAACCGACTGGGGCAGCCGCCTGCCGGGCCGCATCACCCAGTTGAGGGCTGTGGGCGGGCGCCATCCACAACGCCCAGCAGAAGACCGCGGTCGTCGGCGACTGAGCCTTCGGCACTCCGCGAGCGGCCCCGGCTCCCCGCCCACCGTCCACCCGGCGGGCAGCCGGGCCCGCATCCATCGAAGAGGAAAGCACACCGTGACAAGACCATCTTTGGCGGGCCGGGCGCGCAGCCTCCCGCTGCTGGGGGCCCTCGTCCTGTCCCTGGCCGCCCCCGGTCCGGTGCCCGCGGCAGCGGCCGACATACCGGGCGCACCGGCGTCCGCCGACACTCGGGTCAGCCGCGTCAGCCCCGTCGTCGGACAGGGCGCGCATCAGGCCCGAGCCCGGGTCGCCCGGGAGAAGCGGGCCAACCTGGACCTCGTCGAGAGCGCCGAGGCCGAACGCCGAGCGGCCTGGCCGCCCCCAGCACCGTCTCGGATCCCCTCGGATCCAGTACGAACGGACGGATCGTCGATGTCCGCGGCGGCGGTCTCCGGATCGAGGGCCGGAAGTCGGCGGCCTCCTCCGACTCCGCGACGGCGGCGTCGGGCGTGGCGACCGTCTCCGTCCTCGACCAGCGGGCCGCGGCCCGCCGGCGTGACCGGCGTCCTGTTCACCGTGGACGGCGGCCGGCCCGGCCGAGCCGGCGTGACGGTGGACTACAGTTCCTTCGCCTCGGCGATCGGGGGCAACTGGTCCGGGCGGCTCGGCCTGGTGCGGCTCCCGGACTGCGCACTGACGACACCGGACAAGGCCGCCTGCCGGGTCCCGGTCGCTCTGCCGTCGACGAACGACCCCGTACGGCAGAAGGTGAGCGCGGACACCGTGCTCACCGCCCGGTCCGCCCCGATGGTGATGGCGGTGACCGCCACCTCGGGCGGGGAATCCGCCACCGGCGGCGGCGACATGACGGCCACCCCGCTGACCCCATCGGCCACCTGGGAGGCCGGGGCCTCCTCCGGTTCCTTCGCCTGGAACTACCCGCTGACCCTGCCGCCGTCCCCGGCCGGCCCCGTCCACCGCTGAGCCTGGCCTACGACTCCGGCAGCATCGACGGACGGACGGCGAACACCAACAACCAGGGCTCGCTGATCGGCGAGGGCTTCTCCCTGACCGAGTCCTACATCGAGCGCAAGTACGGCAGTTGCGAGGACGACGGCCAGAAGGACAAGTCCGATCAGTGCTGGAAGTACGAGAACGCCACCCTCGTCCTGAACGGCACGGCCAACGAACTGGTCAAGGACGACACCTCCGGCATATGGCGGCTCAAGAACGACGACGCCTCTCAGGTGGTCCACGAGACCGGTGCCGACAACGGTGACGACGGCGACGACAAGTCCGCCGGAAAGGGTGACGGGAAGGGCGAGCACTGGAAGGTCACCACCGGTGACGGCACCACGTACACCTTCGGCCTGAACAAGCTTCCCGGTGCCGGAACCGAGCGCACCGAGTCCGTGTGGACGGTGCCGGTGTTCGGCGACGACAGCGGCGAACCCGGGTACTCGTCGGGCGGCGCCTTCGGCGACCGCGCGAAGAAGCAGGCCTGGAGGTGGAACCTCGACCTGGTGCAGGACGTCCACGGCAACGCCTCGACGTACTGGTACGCCAAGGAGCTGAACCACTACGCGAAGAACGGCGACAAGAACAAGCTCGTCGACTACGTGCGCGGCGGCCACCCCACGGAGATCCGTTACGGGCAGCGGGCCGACGCCCTGTTCACCGGCAAGCCGGCCGCCCGCGTGGTCTTCTCCTATGAGGAGCGCTGCACGGCCGCCACGTGCCGTGAGCTGACCAAGGACACCGCCGACAACTGGCCGGACGTGCCCTTCGACTCGATCTGCGCCGCGACGGCCAAGGACTGTCTGAGCACCGGCCCGAACTTCTTCACCCGCAAGCGGCTGGTCAAGGTCGAGACCCAGTCCTGGTCCACCGCCGCCGAGCCCGACGCGTTCAGGCCGGTCGACTCGTACGCGTTCACACAGGAGTTCTTCGACGGCCAGGACATCGGCAACAGCTCGGACCAGGTGCTCACGCTCACGAAGCTGCACCGTACCGGCCTCAACGGCGGTCCCGCCGTCGAGCTGCCCCGGTGGGCTTCACCTACCAGCAGCGCCCCAACCGTGTCGAAGGCGGCACCCAGCCGGGCGGCGCGAACATCCTGCCGCTGACCCGGCCCCGGATCTCCACCATCACCGCGGAGTCGGGCTCGATCACCACGGTCGCCCTGTCGAACCCCGAGTGCGTGCGCGGCAGCAGGATGCCGACCGCCGAGGACGACAACGCGCTGTCCTGCTACCCGGTGTACTGGCCGGTCAACGGAGGCGACCCGGCGCTCGACTGGTTCCACAAGTACCGCGTCCTGGCCGTCAGCACCAGCGACCCCGCGGCGAAGAACCCCGCCGTCGAACTCGGCTACGAGTACGCCAAGCCCGGCTGGCACTACAACGACGACCCGTTCACCAAGGAGAAGGAGCGCACCTGGTCGAACTGGCGCGGTTACCAACAGGTCACCACCTACACCGGTGAGCCGGGCGGTGTCCGCGGCAAGTCCGTGCGGCTGTTCATGCAGGGCATGCACGGCGACCGGCGCAAGGACGGCAGCAGCCGCACGGCGACCGTGACCCCGTTCCCGTCCCTCGGCGACCCTCGCCGCGGCCGACGACCACGATCAGTACGCCGGACAGCTCCGGCAGGAGATCACCTACGACGGGGCCACCCCGATCGCGTTCACCTTCAACAACCTGTGGTCCAAGCAGACGGCCAGTCAGCAGAAGTCCTACGCACACTCCAAGGCCCACTTCGTCCGGACGGCGCGCAGCTACGAGTACACCTGGCTCACCGCCGCGAAGAAGTGGCGGACCACGGCGTCGACGAACACCTACGACGGCACCTACGGCATGATCACCACGGTCGAGAACCACGGTGACTGGTCGGCCGCCGGTGACGAGACCTGCACCCGCACCTGGTACGCCCGCAACACGGCCAAGGGCTTGACCTCGCTGGTCTCCAGGACCCGTACCGTCGGCAAGCCCTGCGCGGACTCCGACGACAGACTGACCCTGCCGACGAACACGGCCACCCGCGGCGACGTGCTGTCGGACGCGGCCACCGTCTTCGACAACCCGGCAGCCACCGCCTGGACGGCGACCCAGACCCCGACCCTCGGTCTGCCCACCTGGACCGGCCAGCCCACCGGCTACCCGGCCGCGAACGGCACCGCCGACCGCAACCCCGGTGCGGGGTCCTGGCAGACGGTCGTCACCACCCAGTTCGACACCGACACCGCCGGTCTCGGCCGTCCGCTGAAGTCCACCGACGGCAAGGGAAACGCCACCACCACCGCCTACTACCCGGCGGCCGGCGGCCCGGTGACCGGCGTCATCGTCACCCACCCCAAGCTGGCCTCCAACGGCCAGGCCCACAAGTCGTACACCTACTTCGATCCGGCCCGCGGGTCGGTCAACTACACCCTCGACGCCAATCTCAAGCGGACCGAGTACACCCGCGACGCCCTTGGCCGCACGACCGCCGTCTGGCTGCCCAACCGGTCCAAGGCAGCCGGTGACAGTCCGAGCGGCTCCTTCGGCTACAAGCTCAGCCAGACCGCGCCGTCGTGGACCTCGGTGGCGCAGCTCAAGGCGGACGGGATCGGCTACCGCACCAGCTACACCCTCTACGACTCGCTGCTGCGGAAGATCCAGACCCAGACCCCCGGAGTCAACGGCGGCCGGATCCTGACGGACACCCGCTACGACGCGCGGGGCCTGGCCGTGGTCACGCAGGCGGACGCCTTCGACAACGCCACGGCGCCCAACAGCACCTACACCGGCATCGAGAACGCCCAGGCACCGGTGCAGAACGACATGGTGCACGACGGCGCGGGCCGGGTGGCGAAGACCACTCTGTCTTCCTGGGGCACCAAGAAGTGGGACACCCGCACCACCTACACGGGTGACTCGGTCGCCACCACCGCGGTCCAGGGCGGCACCGCCTCCCGTGTCATCACCGACGCGCTCGGCCGCACCGCCGAGACCCGGACCTACGCGGGTCCGGAACCGGATGACACCCAGTACGGTGCCGCGACCGCGGCTCCCTACACCCGGGTGGCGCACACCTACGCCCGCGACGGGAAGCCGCTGACCGTCACGGGGCCCGACGGCTCCGTCTGGTCCCACAGCTACGACCTGTACGGGCGTGAGGTGTCCAGCACCGACCCCGACACCGGCACCATCACCACCGGCTACACCGCTCTCGACCAGGTCGACCACACCAAGGACGCCGAAGGGCACCTGATCCTCTTCGGCTACGACGAGCTCGGCCGGAAGACCGACATGTGGCACACCAGCCGCACGGACGCCAACAAGCTCGCCAAGTGGACCTTCGACGGCCTGCTCAAGGGCCTGCCCGACAAGTCCGTCCGCTACGAGAACGGGGTGAACCAGACCGGCAGCAAGGAGTACACGAAGACGGTCACCGCGTACGACACCCTCGGCCGGGCCACGTCCACCACCCTCACCCTGCCCGCCTCCGACCCCTGGTCACCTCCGGCGCCGTCTCCGAGACCGTCGCCCTGGGCACCGCCTACCGGCTCGACGGGACGCTCAACAACGTCAAGGAGCCGGCGGCCGGCGGGCTGCCCGCCGAGACGGTCGAGACCCTCTACAACGACGCGGGCCTGCCCACCGGACTCTCCGGACTCTCCGGTTACCTGCTGGGCGCCGACTACTCGGCCACCGGCCAGGTCCACCAGATGGAGCTGGGCATCTCGGCCGCCGCCAAGCGGATCTTCCTCTCCCGCACCTACGAGTCCGGCACCGGCCGGATGCTCACCTCCGCCACCGACGACCAGACGCGCGGTCCCGTACAGGACCTCGCGTACGGCTACGATCAGGCGGGGAACGTCACCTCCATCCACGACCGCGCCGACACGGGCACCGGTGGCGACCACCAGTGCTTCGGCTACGACGGGCTGCGCCGGCTGACCCAGGCGTGGACTCCGAAGACCGCCGACTGCTCGGCCGCCGGGCGGACCGCGGCCAACCTCGGCGGTCCCGCACCCTACTGGAGCGGCTTCACCTACAACGCCTCCGGCCAGCGGGCCACGGAGACCCGCGGCGGGACCGCCCCGGTCACCTCCACCTACTGCTACGACACGACCCGCCGGCACGCCCTGAAGGCGGTCGTCCGCTCCACCGGGCCCGACGCCTGCGCGTCGGCGACGGCCAGTACACCTACGACGACTCGGGACGCACGGAGAGCCGTGCCGAGAGTGCCGACTCGACGGTCCGCCAGTCGCTCCTGTGGAACCACGAGGGCCGACTGGGCAGGCTCACCGAGGGCGGCGCCTCCACGGACTACGTGTACGACGCCGACGGTACCCTGCTGATCCGCCGTGACAACGCGGCCGCCGGCGAGACGGTGCTGTACCTGGGCAACACCGAGGTACACCTCAAGTCCGGGAAGAAGTGGGCCAACCGGTACTACACGGCGGGCACCAGCACCGTGGCCGTGCGCACCAACCAGTCGGGCAGCGAAAAGCTGACCTTCCTGTCGGTCGATCACCACGGCACGGGCCACGTCGCGATCTCCGCGGACAGCACCCAAGCCCTCGGCAAGCGGTACACCACCCCGTTCGGAGCCCCGCGCGGCAGCAGCACCGGGGCCTGGCCCGACGACAAGGGGTTTCTCGGCAAGTCCGCAGACGCCGGGACCGGCCTGACCCAGATCGGGGCTCGCCAGTACGATCCCTCCCTGGGCCAGTTCATCAGCGTGGACCCGAACCTGACGCTGGAGCAACACCAGTCGCTCAACGGCTACGGCTATGCCAACAACAACCCCACCACGCTCAGCGACCCCTCGGGCCTTGCTGTGCCCGAGTGCATGACGGGAGAGATCTCCTGCACCGGCGGCATCCCGGACATCCTCCTGGACCGCAAGGCCAAGTCGAACCCGCCGCCCCACCGCGGCACGAACTACGACACCGGTCGCGGCCGGGCCGGCCACCCGCCGGCGGGAGCGCCGCGCTACGAGCGCTACCTGGAGCAGGTGCTCTTCTCCAACGCGGAGATCGCCGCCAAGCTCCGCAAGGAGCGGGTCAACCAGATCCTCGACGGGAAGTGGGACCTCCACAACTACCTGGAGGAGGAGATCGAGGACATCGACGAGGACCTCTGCCGCAGGGGCGCGCGGGACGGCTGCGGCGCGGCGAACCTGGCGCACGACCTCCTGGAGATGATGGGGCCCTCGCGCAGTGACGTGGAAAAGATCATGGAGCGGATCGATGAGTCCTGGAAGCGCAAGAACAAGCAGGGCGAGGAGGGGTTCGGGTTCGACGACCCCGCCGAGTTCCAGATCGCACTGACCCTCGCGATCCACGGACACAGCGTGATGTCCCGGAACGACGACCAGCTCGCGCCGCACGCCGGTGATGCCTGGGTGGACGACAAGCGGGCCGACTTCAAGGCCATGTCCAGTAAGCGTGACGACGGTCTGCGCGACCACTTGAAGAAGGCCGACCGGAAGCAGCAGGTCGACCTGGCTGTGATCGATCTCCGCGCGGGAGGCATGGACGAGAGGACGGCGAACAAGGGCATCGACGACTTCAAGCGCAGCAACACGCACATCCAACGCGTCATCGTCTTCGGGCGCGGATACATGCTGGACCTGGACATCAAGTAGGCACGTGGTCCCTGTCGGCGGGGTACCGGGGTCACCGGTACCCCGCCGACCGTTCTCACGGACGACTCCCGCGACGGACGGCGGGGCAGAGAGTGAGATGCGCATGACGTGCTTCGCGGAACACGGTGGTGGCGATCGGGACTTCGAGTTCCGGGTCGGCCCCACCACCGGGCCGTGGGACATCACAGGCTTCGGAGACCGGCTCTGGCAGAACGTCGGGGCCATCCTGGGCATCGCCCTCGGGCAGGCCCCGGAGCAACTCAGGAGGACGGCGGCCGCCTCTACGGCTTCCAGAACGACGACGTGACCGTGAGCTTGTACGTGGGCGATCCGGACTCCGGTCCTCCACTCGGATCCGTTCCGGCCATGCTGACCGCGCGGTCCCGATCCGACACGGTGGAGACCTATCAGCTCGCCGAGCGCCTCTACGATCGCCTGGTCGGCTCCGGCACCTACCTGGTCCTCGTGTTCGACGACGAGGTCATGCCCATCGCGGCCAACTTCGACATCGGCGAATGGTGACGGCGCACACGCCCCCGAGTCGAAGAACGACGGGTGGGGATCCGATCCGACACCCCACGAGATTCACAGGCCGCGCACCATGGGGGATAGGGGCCGGCCACGGCACCTTCCGTTCCAGGACCGGGCTCTGCCGGTCGCGCTGCCCTGGGACGACCGCCCTCCGGCCGAGACACCGGTGGAGGCCGAACACCGGCGGCCGAGGACCCACGGCCTCATGACGGGACGCGAGCGGAAGGCCGTCGACCGGAACTGCTTCGACTCGCATGTACGAAAGCCCGCTCCGGCCATGGCGTGGGTGATCACCCCGCTGAACGAGGGCGGCACCGACGGTGCTCGCGTGTGGGAGCGGCCCGGGAACACGGCTTCCATGCCCTGCGCCACCTCTGCGCCTCCGAGGAACTGGAGGCCGGCGAAACGGAACGGTGCCGCCATCGACAAGGGTTCACGGCCAGTGAGGATCACGTGGCCCAGGAGCCGGGTAACCAGCGGTCGACCTATGCTCCACGCGACTGCGGGCTTCCGGGCGCCAAGCGCCATGGCGGGGGCGTACGGAGGTCACCGGGGCCGGCCGAAGGCACATCCGATGTCTTGCGGCGAACGGCCCGTGTCCGCCGCGACCGCATACTGCCAGGAGTCTTCCGGCAGACGCGAGGTTGTGCACGAACGAGGGGAACAGCCATGACACCGACGTGGGATGCCACGGAGTGCGACCGATTCCGGTCGGCCGTACTCGCCCTGACCCGGCGGCGAGTCGAGATCTACAGGGACGCGGGTGAGACATGGCGGTTCGCCGAGAGCCTGAAGTCTGTGAGCGAGGACACCGCTCAGGAGTACGAGGGCCGCACGATCCTCGAACTCGTCCAGAACGGCCACGACGCCATCGGCGAGGCCGCCCCGGGAAGGATCGCCGTGATGGCGGTGCCCCAGGGGACGATGGCGTCCTTTACGTCGCCGACGAGGGGCGGTGTTCGCCGAGGAGAACTTCCGTGCCATCACCGAACCGGCCCTGTCGAGCAAGGCGGCGGGTGAGGGAATCGGCAACAAGGGCCTCGGCTTCCGGAGTGCGCTGCAACTGACGGACTGACCGGAGATCTACTCGAAATCCTCGCCCGACTCCCAGGTACTCGACGGCTATTGCTTCCGTTTCGCCAGGCCCGAGGACATGCGCACCCTTGTGGACGACCCGGCACTCGCGGCCCGGGTGATCAGGGACATCTCCCCGCCGGCACTACCGGTACCGGCCGACGCCACCGATCCCGTGCTCAAGGAACTCGCCGAGGACGGATACTCCACAGTCGTCCGGTTACCGCTGCGCCGGGGCAAGAGGGGCGGAGGCGCCGAAGCAGGAACCGGTGCTCCTCGCCCACCAGCTCACCACCGAGGCCCTGCGTATCCTGCTGCCGGCCGCGACTGTCCTCGTCGACGAGAAGGTCCACTCCTTCCGGGCCGCGCTACGCTCGGCGTCGACCGGCACTTCGGCGGCGACCCCGCCCACCTGGACACCACTCTCGCCACTATGCCCGACACGGCCACTGGTGAGAGGCGGCACTTTCTCGTCCTGTACGACCGGCTGCCCGGGGCACCGGCTACCTGGACCGGCTCAAGAAGCCCGACGCCTTCCGCGACACCCTCGACGAAGACGGCCGTCCGCTCACCGACGACGAGGGAAACCCGGTCAGCCACTGGGCCACCAAGGAGATTCCGACGACCGCGGCGATCGGCCTGGACCGCCAGGTCGAATCCGATCTGGAGGCCCGCTTCCTCGCCGCCCTGCGTACCTGGAGCACCGGCCAGGACGATGCCGCTCTGGAGGAGAGCGGTGCGCACAGTGGCCTCCTGCGGTTCGCGGGGGCCGCGGCATGGCGCTTGACCGCCCAGCGCGACGAGGAATTCACCCGGACCGACTTCACCTTCGAGCGGACCGACGGCACGCCCCAGAAGGTGCACGTCTTCCTCGACGGTCACCGCTTCCACGCGACCCGCACGCACAACCGGATCGCTTCGGACTCCAGGAAGCGGGACGAACTGCGCGCCGGCGGAGCTCTTGTCTTCCAGGTCACCTGGGACGACCTCGAACTCTTCGAGAAGGGCGAACGCGCCAGGGCCCACCCGGTGTGGCCGCCCTATCGGCGCACCGGCCAGGACACCGCCAAGGACTGGTACGAGGAGCTCGGCGGCGACCGCGTCGAACTCGCCGAAGCGGTCTTCGCCAACCCCATCGACACGCTCCTCGGCTACCTCCGCGACCCTCCCGCACCCGCTGGGGGCAGCAGGCCCAAGCGCTGGTGGGCGGACTCCTCAGTGCACCTGAACCGCTGGCCCGGAACGTTGATCCCGCGCAGGCCCGCGCGACCCTGCGCGGCGCCCTGGGCACCCTCGCGGAGGGCGGAAACCCGGCGTTCGATCTTGAACCCGTCACCGGGAACGGCGAGATCCTCGTCCTGTCCGCCACCGACGAACACGGCCTGGCACTGCTCTACACCGTCGACCCGTCCGGTGGACCGGACGGTACCGCCGGGGTCGGCTGGGGCGCCCTCGCCGTACTCGACGACCAGGACCAGGACCAGCTCGGGACCGCCGCACACAAACTCCGGTGGCGCTCCTGGCTCTACTGGTCCAACCTCCTCCAGTTCCTCGCCTTCACCGGCGGCGATGGCGTGCAGCTCGCCGGCAGCCGGGCCGCCGACTTCGCCGTGGAGGTCCTGCGGGCCTCGGGCGGCCCCGGAGAACTGGAGACGCTCATCGCGCGGCTGCGCCCCGGCACGGCAGCCGTCGATGCCACGGCTCCTGCGGACGTGACGGAGCCGACGACGGGCCGGCCACGGCCTCCTCCTCCCTGGAGCAGGCGATCGAAGGACTGCTCCGGGACGAGCTTGGGACAAGGACATCCTCGAATTCCTCGAAGAGGACGAACCCGACTCCGACCTCACCCAGCTGGCCAAGACGCTCGCTGCGCGGGCAAGAAAGCCCCGGTCTTCGGCTACGAGCTGGGCGACCGAGTTGGCAGGCCGACTTCGCCTGGCCCGGTGCCACCAAGGTGGCGGTGTTCGTCGACTCCGACGCCCACGACAGCGAGGAACGCCAGAAGCGGGACAACGCCTATACCGGCGACGGCTGGACCGCACGCACGGCAGCCGACTGGCTCGACCACCTCGACACCCTGCTCACCCTGCTCCCGGACACGGAAGGCACCTCCACCGATGACCGCACGGCTCAGCCTGTACGAAAAGGCCGAACAGGAGCTGTACAAGCTCGACCGCTCGGTCAAGGGCAAGTTCTACGACTTCTGCCACCGCTTCCGGCAGAACCCCGACCATCCCGGCCTCGACCTCAGGCCGCTCAAGGGCGACGGTCGCGTCCACCGCGCCAAGATCGACCAGTCCTACCGGGCGCTTCTTGCCAAGATCGGTATCGACGGTGCCGGTCGCGAGAAGTGGCTGGTTGTCGCCGTCCGACACCGCAAGCACGTCTACGAAGAACTCTCCGTCGCGATCAACCGCATCACCGGAGAGATCGAGTTCGTGAACCTTTCCGTGGTGGGCCAGAGTGTTCTCCAACGGGCCGGGATGACGCTCACCCCGGCCGAGCAGCCGGACGTCACGGACGAGCCGAAGACGCCCGCAGCCGTACCGCCCACCGCCGAACCCGCGGACGCCAGGCCCACCCTTTCCCAGGCCGAGCTGCTCCTCGCGGACGTCACCGCCGAAGAGCTCCGCGACCTCGGCGTCGCCGAACAGCTCATCGACCTCGCCCTCGCGGTCACCGAGAGCACCGAACTCGACGCTCTCGTCTCCGGTGCCCCCTCCTCACCAAGGACATCCTGTACGGCCTTGCCGCAGGTCTGTCCATCGAGGAGGTCCGCAAGAGATCACCGCTCCCGTCGACGTCGAACTCGACGAATCCGAGCGCCACGACCTGGACGCTGCGCTCGCCCGCACCACGGTCACCACCATCGACGACGCCCTCAAGGACGTCATCGAAGAGGGCGACTTCCGTGCCTGGAAGGTCTTCCTCCACCCCGCCCAGGCGAAGCTCGTCGACCGCCGCTACAGCGGGCCGTTCAGGGTGTCCGGCGGCCCCGGCACCGGCAAAACCATCGTCGCCCTCCATCGTGTCAAGCACCTCGCCGAACAACTGCCCCTGGCCACAGCAAGCCGATCCTGCTCACCACTTTCACCAAGAACCTCACCACCGACCTGCGTGCCCGCCTGGCGTCCCTGCTCGAACCCGACCTGCTGGCCCGCGTCGACATCACGCACATCGACCAGCTCGCCGCCCGAGTCCTCAACGAGAACACCGTCGCCGGTGCCGGGAAGCAGCGCATCTATGACAACGTCGCCCTGAGCACGCTCCGCCAGGCCCTCCTCGAACTCGACGAGAAGCGCTGGGACGCCGAGTTCCTCTATGAGGAATGGGGCAGGTGATCCTCGGTCAGTCCCTCGGCACCCGCAAGGCGTATTTCGAAGCGCGGCGAGCCGGACGCGGCCGGTCCGTCAGCCGACCCGACCGGGCACAGATCTGGAAGATCCTGGAGCAGTTCACCACCCGTCTCGACAAGGAAGGGCGCGAGACCTGGGGCCAGGCCGCCGAGCGTGCTGCCCGCTTCGAGATGCAGCGTGCTGCCAAGATCGAACAACGTCAGGAGTACAAGGACGAGGTCGGCGGCAAGGACCTCATCCACCGCGACGACAGCTCCGGCATGTACTACCTGGGCCACCGTTACAAGTACGTCGTCGTCGACGAGGCACAGGATCTCAGGCCCGCTCACTGGAAGATGCTCCGCGCCATGGTCGCACCGGGCGAGGACGACATGTTCATCGCCGGCGACACCCATCAGCGCATCTACGACCAGCAGGTCACCCTGGGGACCGTCGGCGTCCACATCCGCGGTCGCGCGGCCCGCCTCACCCTCAGCTACCGCACCACCCGCGAGATCCTGAACCGGGCCATGGAGGTGGTGAACCCCAAGAGCGACCAGATCACCTTCGACGACCTGGACGACGGCACCGACACCCTCGACGGCTACCGCTCGGTTCTGCGCGGTCCGGTTCCCGAGTTCGTCCCCTGCGAGAGCTGGGACGACGAACTAGCCAAGCTCGCCACCACACTGCGGGCCTGGCGCCAGGAACTCGCCACCGGCGGAGCCGACGGCAAAATCCGGGACCCCGCGGGAACATCGCGGTGTGCGTCGCCGATCGCGAAGCCGTCACCCAGGTCATGTACTACCTGGCGACCGAGGCCGAGCTGACCGTCGCCGAACTCACCAAGGAGGGTGTGAAGGGGACGGCGACATCCACGTCGGCACCATGCACCGCTTCAAGGGGCTCGAATACCAGAGACTCGCCATCGTCGGTGTCCGCGACGGCGTCATCCCCGCGCGTCCGTCGTCCAGCGCTACCGCGACACGGACCCCGGCGCCTCGCCCGCGAGGAGCTGAAAGCGCAGTCACTGCTGTTCGTCGCGGCCACCCGCGCTCGCGACACCCTGCGCATCAGATGGTACGACGAGCCGAGCCCTTACCTGCCCGAACAGAGGTTTGCGCGAGCCCTGCCGCCCGACAAGGGCGGCAGGGCTCTTCTCGCATACGATCGTCAGCCTTCCTGACGAACGCAGCCCACGCCTCGTGAGGACACATGGATGACGGGTCCGGTCACGGCTCCGGTCACGGCCTTGGAGTCACGGATGCGCACGACTCTCGCACCGGCAGCGATCTCCACGCACTGATCTGCCTCGCCCCGCCGTCGCTGCTCCTGAACCAATCGAAGGGGGCGTGGGGTGGATCCTCCGAGAATCCTCAGATGTCCCGGAAGATCTCGATCTGCGCCCCGATCGAATTCAGCCGCTCCGCCAGGTCCTCGTACCCCCGGTTGATGACGTACACGTTCCGGAGGACCGACGTGCCCTCGGCGGCCATCATCGCGAGGAGGACGACCACGGCCGGGCGGAGGGCGGGCGGGCACATCATCTCGGCGGCGCGCCAGCGGGTCGGGCCCTCGACGAGGACGCGGTGGGGGTCCAGGAGCTGGAGGCGGCCGCCGAGGCAGTTGAGTCCGTGAGGTAGATGGCCCGGTTGTCGTAGACCCAGTCGTGGATCAGGGTCTTGCCCTGCGCCGTGGCCGCGATGGCCGCGAAGAAGGGGACGTTGTCGATGTTCAGGCCCGGGAACGGCATCGGGTGGATCTTGTCGATCGGCGCCTCCAGCTTGGAGGGGCGGACCGTCAGGTCGACCAGGCGGGTGCGGCCGTTGTCGGCGGTGTACTCGGGCGAGCGGTCGTGGTCGAGGCCCATCTCCTCCAGGACCGCGAGCTCGATCTCCATGAACTCGATCGGCACCCGGCGGATCGTCAGCTCCGACTCGGTGACGACGGCGGCGGCCACCAGGCTCATCGCCTCGACCGGGTCCTCGGAGGGGGTAGTCGACGTCCACGTCGATCTGCGGCACGCCGTGCACGGTCAGGGTGGTGGTGCCGATGCCGTCGACCCGTACGCCGAGCGCCTCCAGGAAGAAGCAGAGGTCCTGGACCATGTGGTTGGAGGAGGCGTTGCGGATGACGGTCGTGCCGTCGTGCCGGGCGGCGGCGAGCAGCGCGTTCTCGGTCACCGTGTCGCCGCGCTCGGTCAGGACGATCGGGCGGCCGGGGAGACCGAGCGCTCGACCTGCGCGTGGTAGATGCCCTCGGTGGCCGTGACGTCGAGTCCGAAGCGGCGCAGGGCGATCATGTGCGGCTCGATCGTGCGCGTGCCGAGGTCGCAGCCGCCGGCGTACGGCAGCCGGAAGCGGTCCATGCGGTGCAGCAGCGGGCCGAGGAACATGATGATCGAGCGGGTGCGGATCGCGGCCTCGGCGTCGATGGACTCCATGTCCAGCTCGGCCGGCGGGACGATCTCCAGGTCCACGCCCTCGTTGATCCAGCGGGTGCGCACGCCGATGGAGTTGAGGACCTCCAGGAGCCGGAAGACCTCCTCGATGCGGGCGACCCGGCGCAGGACCGTGCGGCCTTTGTTGAGGAGCGAGGCGCAGAGCAGCGCGACACAGGCGTTCTTGCTGGTCTTGACGTCGATGGCGCCGGAGAGCCGGCGCCGGCCGACGACCCGGAGGTGCATGGGGCCCGCGTACCCCAGCGACACGATCTCGCTGTCGAGGGCCTCGCCGATCCGGGCGATCATCTCAAGGCTGATGTTCTGGTTGCCGCGCTCGATCCGGTTGACGGCGCTCTGGCTCGTGGCCAGCGCTTCGGCGAGCTGCGTCTGGGTCCAGCCGCGGTGCTGCCGGGCGTCACGGATGAGCCTGCCGATGCGTACGAGGTAGTCGTCTGCCATGGCGTCACGTTATCTCAGATATGAGATGAAGATCGGATCGGGGGTGGGCCGTCAGGGTGAAAGGTCGTGCGCGGTCGGGTGACGCGGTTCGTACAGGGGAGTTCCGTGCCGCTCGGCAGCCGGACGGCCGCGAGCAGCCCCAGCCCCGGTCGGTGATGGCCCGTGAGATCTCCGCCCCCGGTCCTCCAGGGCCGTCAGGGTGCGGGTGAGGTCGTCGCACATGAGGTACACCTCGTGCCGCGGCCCGTCCGCCGTGGGGTGCATCGCGATCTCGGCGGGCGGCAGCTTGAAGACGAGCCAGCCGCCCCCGCGTCCACGTGCTCGAAGCCGAAGACGTCCTGGAGGAAGGCACGGTCGGCCTCCGCGTCCCGGCTGTAGAAGGTCACGTGCACGCCGCTGAACATGGTCCGATCCTCGGCCCCCGCGCCGGGACGGCCACTCGTCCGCGTCCGTACGGGGAGCGGCGGGGCGGCCGGGGGCGAGCGTCGTGACGTGCCCGTGTTCGTGCTCGCCCGCCGCGACGGGCGCACGGCGGCGCGCCGCGGGGGTGCCCCGGAGTGCGACATCCCGCACTTCGCGGGCGCCCGGGCATGACCGAACGACGGGGATGCACTAGAGTTATCTCGACATCGAGATAACTGCTTACGGCACACCGTGGCCGCCCGTCCGGTAAGGGTTACCTAACTTAGCCCTACCTTAACGGATCCGCGAGGGGTCGTGGCGGCAGCATGACGGTAGTACGCGCACATTGATGAAGGAGACTGTCGTGTCGGCGAACAGCTTCGACGCCCGCAGCACGCTGCGCGTGGGCGACGAGTCGTACGAGATCTTCAAGCTGGACAAGGTCGAGGGCTCCGCGCGCCTCCCTTACAGCCTGAAGGTCCTCCTGGAGAACCTGCTCCGCACCGAGGACGGCGCGAACATCACCGCCGACCACATCCGGGCCCTCGGCAACTGGGACTCGCAGGCCCAGCCCAGCCAGGAGATCCAGTTCACGCCGGCCCGCGTGATCATGCAGGACTTCACCGGTGTGCCCTGCGTCGTCGACCTCGCCACCATGCGCGAGGCCGTCAAGAGCTCGGCGGCGACCCGGCGAAGGTCAACCCGCTCTCCCCGGCCGAGCTGGTCATCGACCACTCGGTCATCGCCGACAAGTTCGGCACCAAGGACGCCTTCGGCCAGAACGTCGAGCTGGAGTACGGCCGCAACAAGGAGCGCTACCAGTTCCTGCGCTGGGGCCAGACCGCCTTCGACGACTTCAAGGTCGTCCCGCCCGGCACCGGCATCGTCCACCAGGTGAACATCGAGCACCTGGCCCGCACAGTCATGGTCCGGGGTGGCCAGGCGTACCCGACACCCTCGTCGGCACCGACTCGCACACCACCATGGTCAACGGCCTCGGCGTGCTCGGCTGGGGCGTCGGCGGCATCGAGGCCGAGGCCGCGATGCTCGGCCAGCCGGTCTCCATGCTCATCCCGCGCGTCGTCGGCTTCAAGCTGACCGGCGAGCTGCCGGCCAGCACCACCGCCACCGACCTCGTCCTCACGATCACCGAGATGCTGCGCAAGCACGGCGTCGTCGGCAAGTTCGTCGAGTTCTACGGCGAGGGCGTCGCCGCCACCTCCCTGGCGAACCGCGCCACCATCGGCAACATGTCGCCGGAGTTCGGCTCCACCGCCGCGATCTTCCCGATCGACGGCGAGACCCTGAACTACCTCAAGCTCACCGGCCGCTCCGAGCAGCAGGTCGCGCTCGTCGAGGCGTACGCCAAGGAGCAGGGCCTCTGGCTCGACCCGGCCGCCGAGCCCGACTTCTCCGAGAAGCTGGAGCTCGACCTCTCCACGGTCGTCCCTCCATCGCCGGCCCGAAGCGCCCGCAGGACCGCATCGTCCTCGCGAACGCCGCCGAGCAGTTCGCCAAGGACGTCCTCAACTACGTCGAGGTCCCGACCGCCGAGGCCGGCACCGCCGCCTCCCCGGTGGACGAGGCGAGCGTCGAGTCCTTCCCGGCCTCCGACGCCCCGGCCTACGGCAGCCAGGAGAACGGCGCGGGCGCCCCGCAGCACGCCGAGGGCACCGGCGCCGCGGTCCCGTCGAACCCGGTCACCGTCACCGCCCCGACGGCTCCACCTACGAGATCGACCACGGCGCCGTCACCGTCGCCGCGATCACCTCCTGCACCAACACCTCGAACCCGTACGTCATGGTCGCCGCCGCGCTCGTCGCGAAGAAGGCCGTGGAGAAGAGCCTGACCCGCAAGCCGTGGGTCAAGACCACCCTCGCCCCGGGCTCGAAGGTCGTCACCGACTACTTCGACAAGGCGGGCCTCACCCGTACCTCGACAAGGTCGGCTTCAACCTCGTCGGCTACGGCTGCACCACCTGCATCGGCAACTCCGGCCCGCTGCCGGAGGAGGTCTCAAGGCCGTCAACGACCACGACCTGGCCGTGACCTCGGTCCTCTCGGGCAACCGCAACTTCGAGGGCCGCATCAACCCCGACGTCAAGATGAACTACCTGGCCTCCCCGCCGCTGGTCGTCGCGTACGCCCTCGCCGGTTCGATGAAGGTGGACATCACCAAGGACGCCCTGGGCACCGACCAGGACGGCAAGCCGGTCTACCTGACGGACATCTGGCCGACCGAGGCCGAGGTCAACGACGTCGTCGCCAACGCCATCGGCGAGGACATGTTCAACAAGTCCTACCAGGACGTCTTCGCGGGCGACGCCCAGTGGCAGGCGCTGCCGATCCCGACCGGCAACACCTTCGAGTGGGACGCCGAGTCCACCTACGTGCGCAAGCCCCCGTACTTCGAGGGCATGACGATGGAGACCACCCCGGTCTCCGACATCGCGGGCGCCCGCGTCCTGGCCAAGCTGGGCGACTCGGTCACCACCGACCACATCTCCCCGGCCGGCGCCATCAAGGCCGACACCCCGGCCGGCAAGTACCTCACCGAGCACGGTGTGGAGCGTCGTGACTTCAACTCCTACGGCTCGCGCCGGGGCAACCACGAGGTCATGATCCGCGGCACCTTCGCCAACATCCGCCTGCGCAACCAGCTCGCGCCGGGCACCGAGGGCGGCTACACCCGTGACTTCACCCAGGACGGCGGTCCGGTGTCGTTCATCTACGACGCCTCCCGCAACTACATCGAGCAGGGCACCCCGCTCGTCATCCTGGGCGGCAAGGAGTACGGCTCCGGCTCGTCCCGCGACTGGGCCGCCAAGGGCACCGCGCTCCTCGGCGTCAAGGCCGTCATCACCGAGTCGTACGAGCGCATCCACCGCTCGAACCTCATCGGCATGGGCGTCCTGCCGCTCCAGTTCCCGGAGGGCCAGTCCGCCGACTCCCTCGGCCTGACCGGCGAGGAGACCTTCTCCTTCACCGGCATCGAGGAGCTCAACGAGGGCACCACGCCGCGCACGGTGAAGGTCACCACCGACACCGGCGTCGAGTTCGACGCGGTCGTCCGCATCGACACCCCGGCGAGGCGGACTACTACCGCAACGGCGGCATCATGCAGTACGTGCTCCGCAACCTGATCCGTGGCTGACACGGCCTGACCGGACACCGGTGGCGCAAGGGCCCCGCCCCTCGGAAGAGGAGCGGGGCCCTTTCGCACGTTCGGCGTGCGCGGGATCCGGAGGATCAGAACATGATCTTGAAGCCGTTCCAGCCGGAGGTGCCGATCTTCACGCGGCCGTAGAACGGCTTGTTCGCGTTGCCGGTGCCCTTGAACAGCCACAGCAGGCCGCTGCCGTCACGGGCCAGCAGGTCCGCGTTGCCGTCGAAGTTCAGGTCGCCCACGGAGAGCAGGTTGTTGTAGATCTGGAAGCCGGAGCCGATCTGCGTGCGGCCCGCGAACGGCTTCTTGTAGTCGTTGGTGCCCTTGAACAGGAACAGGCGGCCCGCGGTGTCCCGGGTGATGAGGTCGGCCCTGCCGTCCCCGGTCATGTCGCCCTTGCCGGTGATCTGGTCGTAGATCTGCCAGCCGCCCCCGACGAGGGTGCGGCCGGTGAGCTGCCGTTGCCGTAGCCCAGGTACAGGTACAGCCTGCCGGAGCCGTCGCGGGCGATCAGGTCGTCCGCGGCCGCGCCGCCGTTGTTGCCGGCCGAGAGGACCCGGTTGTAGATGCCCCAGCCGCCGCCGATGTCCTGTACGACGCCGTCTTCGCCTTCCGCGGGGGTGTACTTCATGTAGCCCAGACGGTTGTTCTCGACGAACCAGAGGCCGTCGGAGGCGCCGTCGGAGTTGTGGTCCACCTGGGTGATGAACTTGCTGTACTGCCAGCCGGACCCGCTCGACACGGCCGCCTTCAGACCGCCCCTGCCGTCCAGGTCGTAGCGGTACAGGTTGCCGTAGTTGGTCGCGCCGTACAGCGAGTTGTTCGGCGTCGCGACCGCGGCGCCCGCCGCAGTGAAGGTGCTGAAGCGCGGGGCCGCCTCGCCGGCGGCGGACTGCGCGGACCGCTGCGGGGCGTCGGCCGCGACCGCGGCGGTGGTGGTGCCGACGAGGGCTGCGGTTATCGCCGCGACGGTGACGCGGGACAGGACGCCCTTGCGGTTCAGGCCGGAAGAGTTGGCCACGTAGTACTCCAGATCGAGTGGGATGAGTCGGTTTCCGCCGCTTTCCCCTCGGGGGCGGTGAACGGCGGACCCCCATGATCCCGGATCACCCGTACAGGACCTTCACCGGTCCATGTGTTTGTGACACACCTGTTTCGAACCCGTTCGTACGCCCTTCGTGCCCCGCCGGTCGGTTCCGACCGGCCGACCGGCCGCCGTTTCGCACTCCCGTACGGGTAGTTCAGGGCCCGTGTCAAGGGTGTCACCGGACGGATGGTTGGACGAAACGCCGCAGATCCAGCGTGCTTATCCCGCAGGTCTCAACTCGGGAAAGATGGCCGTCGAAACCTGCTTTCGATCTTGCTCAGGCGAAGGGAAGTGGACTATACCTGTCGGCGTCCAGCCCGTCGTGTTCATCGACGACGGCCCGGCGCGTGCACGACCCGGCTGCAAATGACCGCGGTGGCGGGGCCCTTCGCCTGTGGCGAGTTGAGAACGGGCGACCGGTACACCGCCTGAGTCCTGAATGAAGGCGAGGACTTGAGCATGGGATCCACCTCCGCACAGACCAATGAGGGCCTCGGCCGTCGCGATCTGATCAAGCGTTCCGCCGCTATCGGTCTGATCTCCGTACCGACCATGGGGTTCCTGTCCGCCTGTGCGAGCAGTGACAGCGGTGGCAACGGAAAGGTCGAGAAGGGTACGAAGTCCGACAAGAACCCGCTCGGCGTGAACGAGTCGGCGCCGCTCGACTTCGTCCTCTTCGACGGCGGATTCGGACAGCAGTACGCCAAGGACGCGATCAAGGTCTACGAGACGAATTACCCCAAGGCCAGCGTCAAGTTCACCCCGACCCAGAAGATCACCACCACCCTGCAGCCGCGCTTCAACGGCGGCACCCCGCCGGACCTCATCGACAACTCGGGCGCCGAGCAGATGGACATGGGCGTCCTGGTCGGCCAGAAGCAGCTCGCGGACCTCACCCCGCTGCTCGACGCGCCCTCCGTCGACGACCCGAGCAAGAAGGTCCGCGACACCCTGCGGCCCGGCATCGTCGAGATGGGCCAGTTCGACGGCGAGCAGTGCTGGATCCTCAACTACGCCTACACCGTCTACGGCGTCTGGTACTCGCAGAAGCTCCTCGACTCGCTCGACGCGAAGTACCCGGAGACCTGGGACGAGATGCTGGCCGTCTGCGAGAAGGCCAAGAAGAAGGGCATCGCCGCCTGGACGTACGCGGGCAAGCACCCGTACTACGTCCCCTTCTCGCTCTACCCGATGATCGGCAAGGTCGGCGGCCGCGAGGTCCTGGACGCCATCGACAACCTGGAGCCCAAGGCCTGGGAGCACCCGGCCGTCAAGGCGTGCTTCGAGGCGTACTACGAGCTCGTCCGGAAGGGCTACATCCTCAAGGGCACCCCGGCCTCGACCACATCCAGTCGCAGACCGCCTGGACCGAGGGCAAGGCGCTGTTCATCCCGAACGGCTCCTGGGTCGAGAACGAGGCCGCGAAGACCATGCCGGCCGACTTCGGCCTGGCCGTCTCCGGCCCGACCGGCCTCGACGCCTCCGACAAGATGCCGTTCGGCACCATCTGGGCCGCCGGCGGCAAGCCCTTCGTCGTCCCGGCCAAGGCGAAGAACGCCGAGGGCGGCATGGAGCAGCTCCGCATCATGCTCAGCGAGGCCTCCTCCAAGAACTTCACGCAGTCCGTGAAGTCCCTGACCGCCCTCAACGGCGGCACCGACGGCATCGAGCTCTCCCCGGGCCTGAAGTCCGGCGTCGCGGCCCTGGAGAAGGCCGGCCAGAACGTCGTCAACCCGCGCCTCCAGGACTGGTACGTCGCCCTCCAGAAGGAGAAGATCGGCGTCGCCGGCATCGGCGAGATGATGGCCGGCCGCGCCACCCCCGCCGAGACGATCAAGAAGATCCAGAAGTTCGCCGACGAGGCGCCAAGGACTCCTCGATCAAGCACTACAAGCACTGATGAGCAGTGCCGGGGCCCCTCCCGCCGACCGGGAGCGGGCCCCGGCCTAACGCGCGGCACGAGCGGCGCGCCCTCGCGGGAAGATCGGGGTCGGTAGGAAATGCAACACGGCAAGTACCGTTTCATCGTGGGGTTCCTGGCGGCCCCCTCGCGCTCTACGCGCTGTTCGTCATCTGGCCGTTCATCCAGTCCATCTATTACTCCTTCACGGACTGGACCGGGCTGAGCCCCGAATTCGGAATGATCGGATTCGGCAACTACAGCAGAATGCTGGACGACGAGATCTTCTGGAAATCGCTCCAGCACAGCCTGACCTTCGCGGTGGTGCTGCCACTGGTGACCGTCGGCCTCGCACTGTTCTTCGCCTTCATGCTCAATGTCGGCGGTCGGCGCCGAAAGGGCGCGGCCGTCGCCGGTGTGCGCGGTTCGTCCTTCTACAAGATCGTCTATTTCTTCCCGCAGGTGCTGTCGATCGCGATCGTCGCGCTGCTCTTCCAGTTCGCGTACAACCCGAACAGCGGAGCCATCAATTCCGTACTGAAGGGCGTCGGTCTCGACAGCGTCCAGCCGGACTGGCTCGGAGACCCGGACCTCGCCCTCATCTGCGTGATGGTCGTCCTCGTCTGGTCCACCGTCGGATTCTTCGTCGTCCTCTTCTCGGCCGGCATGGCGTCCATTCCGAGGGACTTCTACGAAGCGGCCCTGCTCGACGGCGCGAACCGCTTCACCACCTTCTTCCGGATCACCCTGCCGCTGCTCTGGGACACCGTGCAGTCCGGGTGGATCTACATGGGCATCCTCGCCCTCGGGGCCGAGTCCTTCGCCGTCGTCCAGATCATGACCGTCGGTCCCAGTGGCGGCGGGCCCGACTACTCCACCATCGTCCTGCCGCTGTACGTGTACCAGAAGGCGTTCCGGGACGGTCAGGCCGCCTACGCCACGACCATCGGCGTCGCCCTGCTCGTCGTGACGCTGGCCTTCGCGGCCGTCGTGATGAAGCTGGGCCGGCGCGAGCGGCTGGAGTTCTGATGAAGATCACCGACACGACCCCCGCCGGAGTGGACAACTCCGGCTCCCCGGCCGGACCGGACCCCGTGGTCACCAAGACGGCCGCCCCGCGCCCGCAAGGAGCCGAAGGGCGAGGGCGCCGCCCTCAACGTCTTCTCCCACGGCATCCTGATCCTCTGGGCGATCATGGTGATCATGCCGCTGCTCTGGGCGGTCATGACCTCCTTCAAGACCGACCGGGCGATCTTCACCTCCCCGTGGGCGCTGCCCGACAAGCTGCACTTCGAGAACTGGTCGCGCGCCTGGACCGAGGCGCACATGAGCGACTACTTCCTGAACACCCTCCTGGTGGTCGGCGGCTCGCTGCTCGGCACGCTCCTCTTCGGCTCGATGGCGGCCTACGTCCTGGCCCGCTTCGAGTTCCCGGGCAACCGCTTCCTCTACTTCCTCTTCATCGGAGGAATGAGCTTCCCGATCATCCTGGCGCTCGTGCCGCTGTTCTACGTGATGCAGAACATGGCCCTGCTCAACACGCTGCACGGCCTGATCCTCGTCTACATCGCGTACTCGCTGCCCTTCACCGTCTTCTTCCTCACGGCCTTCTTCCGCACCCTGCCGACCTCGGTGGCGGAGGCGGCCTTCGTGGACGGCGCCTCGCACACCCGGACCTTCTTCCAGGTGATGCTGCCGATGGCCAAGCCGGGCCTCATCAGCGTCGGCATCTTCAACTTCCTCGGGCAGTGGAACCAGTACCTGCTGCCGACCGTGCTCAACACCGAGCCGGAGCGGAAGGTGCTCTCGCAGGGCCTCGTCCAGCTCGCGGTGAGCCAGGGCTACAAGGGCGACTGGTCGGGCCTCTTCGCCGGCCTGGTGATGGCCATGCTCCCGGTCCTCGCCGCGTACATCATCTTCCAGCGGCGGGTGGTGGCCGGTCTGACCGCCGGCGCCGTGAAGTGACCCCCGGGGCCGCACCGGCCCGCCACCACTCCCGAAGGGCCCCCGGCGCACCGCGCGCCGGGGCCCTTCCCGTCGTCCGGGACCCGGTGAGGGCGTCGGGAGCGTGGGGAGGACGCCCGGGGGCGTGGGGAGGACGCCCGGGGGTGCGGGGAGGACGCCCGGGGGTGCGGGGAGGACGCCCGGGAAACCCGGTGCGAACGCCGTGTGACCCTCACCTCCGTCACTCAAGGTCTTGACGGGGACCAAGGCGAAAGCGTCCCCTTAGAGTTCACATGTTGGAGAAAACGGTGGGAGTGAGTGAGTCGATGGAGACTCCGGGTTCGCAGACTTCTCTGCACAGGGCCAACCTCGAACGGGTCGTCCGGGCGGTGCGCATGGCCGGCTCGCTCACCCAGGCGGAGATCGCCCGGGCGACGGGCCTGTCCGCCGCCACGGTCTCCAACATCGTGCGGGAGCTGAAGGACGGCGGCACCGTCGAGGTCACGCCCACCTCCGCCGGCGGGCGCCGGGCCCGCAGCGTCTCGCTCTCCGGCGACGCCGGCATCGTGATCGGCGTCGACTTCGGCCACACCCACCTCCGGGTCGCCGTCGGCAACCTCGCCCACCAGGTGCTCGCCGAGGAGGCCGAGCCGCTCGACGTCGACGCCTCCGCCGCCGAGGGCTTCGACCGGGCGGAACACCTGGTCAAGCGGCTGATCCTGACCACCGGCATCGGCCCCGACAAGGTGATCGGCGTCGGCCTCGGCGTGCCGGGCCCGATCGACGTCTCCTCCGGGACCCTCGGCTCGACGTCGATCCTGCCGGGGTGGAGCGGCATCAACCCCGCCGAGGAGCTCTCGGGCCGCCTCGGGGTCCCCGTGCACGTCGACAACGACGCCAACCTCGGCGCGCTCGGCGAGCTGGTCTGGGGCGGCGGCCGGGGCGTCAAGGACCTGGCGTACATCAAGGTGGCCAGCGGCGTCGGCGCCGGGCTCGTCATCGACGGACGGGTCTACCGGGGCCCCGGCGGCACCGCGGGGAGATCGGTCACATCACCCTGGACGAGTCGGGACCGGTCTGCCGCTGCGGCAACCGGGGCTGCCTGGAGACCTTCACGGCCGCCCGCTACGTCCTGCCGCTGCTCCAGCCGAGCCACGGGCCCGACCTGACCATGGAGCGGGTCGTCCAGTTGGCCCGGGACGGCGACCCCGGCTGCCGCCGGGTGATCGCGGACGTCGGACGGCACATCGGCAGCGGCATCGCCAACCTCTGCAACCTCCTCAACCCCAGCCGGGTGGTGCTCGGCGGCGACCTCGCCGAGGCCGGGGAGCTGGTCCTGGCGCCCATCAGGGACTCCGTCTCGCGGTACGCGATCCCCAGTGCCGCCCGGCAGCTCTCGCTGGCCCAGGGGCCCTCGGCAGGCGCGCCGAGGTGCTCGGCGCCCTCGCCCTCGTCCTGAGCGAAATGGGCGATTCGACCCTGTTGGAGAGTGCGCTGCCCGCCACCGGACCGGCCTCCCGGCTTGCCTTCACTTAGATAACGAACACCACCGTTGTCATCTCGTTAAGAATTTACTTCTTGACGGCAACGTTACGGCCGAGTTGACTTCGTGCCACCTCGGCCGCAACGTCGCGGCCTCGTCAGGGAGGCAACCCCAAATGAACGCAGTGACGCGTCGTGCCGTCATAGCCACGGCCGCGGTGTCGATGGCCCTCTCGCTCGCCGCCTGTGGCCAGGCCGGCGGCGACGACAGCAGCGACAAGGGCAGCTCGACCAAGATCGGCCTGCTCCTTCCGAGAACAAGACCTCGCGCTACGAGGGCCTGGACAAGCCCCAGTTCGAGAAGGCCGTCAAGGCCGCGTGCGGCGACTGCGAGGTCGTCTACAACAACGCCGTCTCCGACGTCGTCAAGCAGAAGCAGCAGTTCGACCAGTTCATCGCCGACGGCATCAAGGTCATCGCCCTCGACCCGGTGGACGCCACCAAGGCCGAGAGCTGGGTCAAGGACGCCAAGGCCAAGGGCGTCAAGGTCGTCGCGTACGACCGTGCCGTCAAGGGCGCCGACGCCTACGTCAGCCACGACAACAACAAGGTCGGCGAGCTCCAGGGCCAGGCCCTCCTCGCCGCGCTCGGCGACAAGGCCGCCGCCGCCAACGTCGTGATGATCAACGGCGACGAGAAGGACCCGAACGCCGCCCTCTTCAAGAAGGGCGCGCACACCGCCCTCGACGGCAAGGTCGGCAAGATCGCCTACGAGGCCTCCGGCGAGTGGGACCCGAAGATCGCCGGCGAGAAGATGTCCGCCGCGATCTCCTCGGTCGGCAAGGCCAAGATCGGCGCCGTCTACTCCGCCAACGACGGCATGGCGGGCGGCATCGTCACCTCCCTGGAGAACGCCGGCATCAAGGGCATCCCGGTCGGCGGCCAGGACGCCGAGGTCGCGGGCATCCAGCGCATCATCGCCGGCACGCAGACCTTCACGATCTACAAGTCGCCGCTCCAGCTCGCCCCCGAGGCCGCCAAGTTCGCGGTGAACCTGCTCCAGGGCAAGGACCTCGGCGCCCAGGGCGACACCGACGGCGTGCCGTCCACGCTCTTCCCGCCGGTCGTGGTCGACAAGACCAACATCCAGACCACGGTCGTCAAGGACGGCATCTACAAGGCCGCCGACCTCTGCACCGCGGACCTCGCCGCCAAGTGCACCGAGCTGGGCATCAAGTAACCCCCGCTCGTCCCCGCCGGGCCCTCGCGGGCCCGGCGCCACAGATCCCGGTCCGGCCGCGCACGGCACCCCGGCCGTCCCCGACCGGGACGGCGTCCGGCGCGCCGCCGTCCGCGTACAGAGGGTGAAGAACCCCGTACGACGGCCGGCGACGGACTCGGATCCGTTCCCCAGCCCGTCCGGTCCCCGGCCGACCCAGACCCGCTGTCGGCCCGGGGACCGGACGAAGCCTACCCCCAGAACTTTGTTGGCGCTGCACCGGCGGCGCGACGTGCCGCCGTCCGCGGGCGGCGAAGGAGTTAGTTCACGTGTCCCAGACGCCCGTGCTGGCGTTGCGCGGGATCTTCAAGCGATTCGGAGCGGTCCAGGTCCTCTCCGGTGTCGATCTCGAAGTCCACGCAGGTGAGGTCGTCGCGCTCGTCGGCGACAACGGAGCGGGAAAGTCCACGCTGGTCAAGACGATCGCCGGTGTGCACCCCATCGACGAGGGCGTCATCGAGTGGGAGGGCGAGCGGGTCGAGATCTCCCGGCCGCACGACTCCCAGAACCTCGGCGTCGCGACCGTCTACCAGGACCTCGCGCTCTGCGACAACCTCGACGTCGTCGCCAACCTGTTCCTCGGCCGCGAGATCAAGAAGGGCGGCGTCCTCGACGAGGTCGCCATGGAGAAGCGCGCGAAGGACCTGCTCTCCACCCTCTCCATCCGCATCCCCAGCGTCCGCATCCCCGTCGCCGCCCTCTCCGGCGGCCAGCGGCAGGTCGTGGCCATCGCCCGCGCCCTGGTCGGCGACCCGAAGATCGTGATCCTCGACGAGCCGACCGCCGCCCTCGGCGTCGAGCAGACCGCGCAGGTCCTCGACCTGGTCGAGCGGCTGCGCGAGCAGGGCCTCGGCGTCATCCTCATCAGCCACAACATGGCCGACGTGAAGGCCGTCGCGGACACCGTGGCCGTCCTCCGCCTGGGCCGCAACAACGGCACCTTCCCGGTCGCCACCACCACGCACGAAGAGATCATCGCCGCGATCACCGGTGCCACGGACAACGCCGTGACCCGCCGCCAGGTCCGCAACGCGGAGGTAGCGAAGTGAGCACGACCCCTCCCACCGCGAACGACCCGGCCGCGGTGCCCGAGCCCGCACCCCCGACGCCGACGCACCGGCCACCGAGACCCCGGCCGCCGCGGCGATCCCGGCCGTCGACCCCGCCTCCTCGTCCGCGAGCAGGGCTTCAAGGGCTACGCCGACGAGTTCAAGCGCAAGATCCGCTCCGGCGAGATCGGCTCGCTGCCCGTCGTCGTCGGCCTCATCGTCATCGGCATCGTCTTCCAGGCCCTCACCGGCAACTTCATCACCTCGTACAACCTCGACCAGATCACGCTGTACGCGGTCGGCCCCGGCATCATGGCCGTCGGCATCGTCTTCGTGCTGCTGCTCGGCGAGATCGACCTCGCCGTCGGCTCCGTGGCCGGTCTCGCCGGCTCCGTCTGGGGCGTCCTCGGCACCGACATGCCCGACGGCCTCGCCATCCTCCTCGGCATCCTGTCCGGCACCCTGATCGGCGCCTTCCACGGCATCGTGTTCGCCAAGATCGGCGTGCCCGCCTTCGTCGTCACCCTCGCCGGCTTCCTCGGCTGGGCCGGCCTGCAGACCTGGGTGATGGGCGAGCGCTCCACCATCTCCACCCCGATCGGCAGCTTCGTCAACGACCTCACGAAGTACTACTTCTCCGACGTCGCCGCCGCCTACGGCCTCGCCGCCGTCGTGATCGCCGCCTTCTACCTGGCCCAGTTCCGCGACGCGCACCGCCGCAAGGCCGCCGACCTGCCGCACCGCCCGCAGAGCGAGATCATCCTGCGCACCGCCGTCCTCGCGGTCCTGGTCCTCGTCGCCGCGTACGGCTTCAACCAGGAGCAGGGCCTGCCGCTCTCCCTGGTGATCTTCCTGGTGATCCTGCTCGTCACCGACTTCGTCCTGCGTCGCACCACCTACGGCCGCCAGGTCTTCGCGGTCGGCGGCGGCATCGAGGCCGCCCGCCGCGCCGGCATCAACGTCTCCTGGATCCGGATCTCGGTCTTCATGATCTCCGGCACCATGGGCGCGATCGGCGGCCTGTTCCTCGCCTCCGCGACCGGCGGCGCCGACCGCTCCCTCGGCGGCGGCAACCAGCTCATGATGTGCATCGCCGCGGCCGTCATCGGCGGCACCTCCCTGTTCGGCGGACGCGGCAAGGTCTGGTCGGCGCTCCTGGGCATCCTGGTCATCCAGTCGATCGTCCAGGGCCTCAACCAGATGAACCTGTCCTCGAACGCGATCCAGTACATGATCACCGGCGCGGTCCTGCTCATCGCCGTGATCATCGACTCCGTCTCCCGCAAGACCCAGAAGACGGCCGGACGCGCCTAGCGCCGGAGGACCGCCGGACGCGTCCAGCGCCGGAAAGCGGCGGGGCGCGCCCGGAAGGCCGCGCCACGCGCACGCGTAACGCTCGCCACACCTGCCCGGCGCCGTGAAACCGGCGCCGGGCACCGGTGCGTCCGGACCAGTGCACACGCCCGCACGGAGCCGTACGGATCATCGGCCCGTAGACCGTCGGAGTGACGCCTCACCCCCGGCCCGCTGCCCACGATCCAAGACGGAACATTAGACTCGACAAATCGGCAAGCTCGACCAGCTCAAACGCAAGGAGGAACGGGTGGCTCTGCTGACCCGTATCAGGGGACCGCGAGACCTGGACCGGCTCTCCCCGGAACAGCTGGACCAGTTGGCCGACGAGATCCGGACGTTCCTCGTGGACGCCGTCTCCAAGACCGGCGGGCACCTCGGACCAACCTGGGCGTGGTCGAGCTGACCATCGCCCTGCACCGCGTCTTCGACTCCCCGAAGGACAGGGTCCTCTGGGACACCGGCCACCAGAGCTACGTCCACAAGCTCCTCACCGGCCGCCAGGACTTCTCCCGCCTCAAGATGAAGGGCGGCCTCTCCGGCTACCCCTCGCAGGCCGAGTCCGAGCACGACGTCATCGAGAACTCGCACGCCTCCACGGTCCTCGGCTGGGCCGACGGCCTGGCCAAGGCGAACGAGGTCCTGAAGAAGGACGACCACGTCGTGGCCGTCATCGGCGACGGCGCCCTCACCGGCGGCATGGCCTGGGAGGCGCTGAACAACATCGCCGCCGCCAAGGACCGCCCGCTCGTCATCGTCGTCAACGACAACGAGCGCTCCTACGCGCCCACCATCGGCGGCCTCGCCACCCACCTGGCGACCCTGCGCACCACCGACGGCTACGAGCGCTTCCTCGCCCGCGGCAAGGACATCCTGGAGCGCACCCCGGTCGTCGGGAAGCCCCTCTACGAGACCCTGCACGGCGCCAAGAAGGGCCTCAAGGACTTCATCGCCCCCAGGGCATGTTCGAGGACCTCGGCCTCAAGTACGTCGGCCCCATCGACGGCCACGACATCGAGGCCCTGGAGTCCGCCCTGACGCGCGCCAAGCGCTTCGGCGGCCCCGTCATCGTCCACTGCCTCACCGAGAAGGGCCGCGGCTACCAGCCCGCCCTCCAGGACGAGGCCGACCGCTTCCACGCCGTCGGCAAGATCCACCCGACACCGGCCTCCCGATCGCCACCTCCGGCGCCGACTGGACCGGCGTCTTCGCCGACGAGATGGTCGCCCTCGGCACGGAGCGCGCGGACGTCGTCGCCATCACCGCGGCCATGCTTCAGCCCGTCGGCCTCGACAAGTTCGCCAAGGCCTTCCCCGAGCGGGTCTTCGACGTCGGCATCGCCGAGCAGCACGGCGCGGTCTCCGCGGCCGGCCTCGCCACCGGCGGCCTCCACCCGGTCTTCGCGGTCTACGCCACCTTCCTCAACCGCGCCTTCGACCAGGTCCTGATGGACGTGGCCCTGCACAAGTGCGGCGTCACCTTCGTCCTCGACCGGGCCGGCGTCACCGGCACCGACGGCGCCTCCCACAACGGCATGTGGGACATGTCGATCCTCCAGGTCGTGCCCGGCCTGCGGCTCGCCGCCCCGCGCGACGCCGACCAGGTCCGCGCCCAGCTCCGCGAGGCCGTCGAGGTCACCGACGCCCCCACCGTGGTCCGCTTCTCCAAGGGCGCGGTCGGCCCCGCCGTCCCCGCCCTGCGCCGCGTCGGCGGCATGGACGTGCTCCGCGAGCCCGGTACGGACAGGCCCGATGTCCTCCTGGTCTCGGTCGGCGCCCTGGCGCCGATGTGCCTGGAGATCGCCGACCTCCTGGACCGGCAGGGCATCTCCACCACCGTGGTCGACCCCCGCTGGGTCAAGCCCGTCGACGAGGCCCTCGCCCGCTCGCCGCGCGCCACCGGGTCGTCGTCACCGTCGAGGACAACAGCCGCGTCGGCGGCGTCGGCTCGGCCGTCGCCCAGGCGCTCCGCGACGCCGGCGTGGACGTGCCGCTGCGCGACTTCGGCATCCCGCCGCGCTTCCTCGACCACGCCTCCCGCGCCGAGGTCCTGGCCGAGATCGGCCTGACCGCCCCGGACGTCGCCCGGCAGGTCACCGGCCTGGTCTCGCGCCTCGACGGCAGGTACGAGGACAGCGCAGGGGAGAGCGCGCGGAAGAACGGCGCCAAGACCGCGGAGCCCGCCCGCGACTGACCCCGCACCACCCCGTACCACCTCCGCACCACCCTTTGGGCCGGTCGGCTCACCCTCCGGGTGCCGACCGGCCCGTTCGCGTGCATCCTGGCTCTGTCCGGGCATCTGACCCTGTCCGGGCGGTCGTCATCACAGCCTCCGACCCGCGGGGGCATCGAGACCGGCGTCGGGCGGAGCGCGGAGGTACCACGGTGAGTACGGACCAGCAGCCACGGGCGAACTCCGGTGTGTTCCGGACCAAGACGGTCGAGCAGTCGATCCGGGACACGGAGGAGCCGGAGCACGCCCTCCGGAAGTCCCTGTCCGCCTGGGACCTGACGGTCTTCGGCGTCGGCGTCATCATCGGCACCGGCATCTTCGTCCTCACCGGCAAGGTCGCCAAGGAGAACGCCGGCCCGGCGACGGCCCTCGCCTTCGTCGCCGCCGGCATCGTCTGCGCCCTGGCCGCCCTGTGCTACGCCGAGTTCGCCTCGACGGTGCCGGTGGCCGGATCGGCGTACACCTTCGCGTACGCCTCCATCGGCGAACTGCCCGCCTGGATCATCGGCTGGGACCTCGTCCTGGAGTTCGCCCTCGGGACGGCGGTGGTGGCCGTCGGCTGGTCCGGCTACGTCCGCTCGCTCATGGACAACATCGGCTGGCACCTGCCGGCCTCCCTCGAAGGCCCGGACGTGCCGGGCGGCACCTTCGACCTCCTGGCGTTCCTCCTCGTCCTGGTCATCACCGTCGTCCTCGTCCTGGGCATGAAGCTCTCCGCCCGGATCACCGCGCTCGTCGTGGCGATCAAGGTGACCGTGGTGATGATCGTGATCGTCGCCGGACTGTTCTTCATCGTCGGCGACAACTACAAGCCCTTCGTCCCGCCGGCCGTCACCCCGGAGGGCGGCGGCTCCAACTGGGACTCCCCGCTGGTCCAGCTCCTCTTCGGGTACGAGCCGACGAACTTCGGCGTCATGGGCATCTTCACCGCCGCCTCCGTCGTCTTCTTCGCCTTCATCGGCTTCGACGTGGTGGCCACCGCCGCCGAGGAGACCAAGCTGCCGCAGCGGGACATGCCCGGGGCATCCTCGGCTCCCTCCTCATCTGCACCGTGCTCTATGTGGCCGTCTCGCTCGTCGTCACCGGCATGCAGAACTACAAGGAGCTGTCCGTCAGCGCCCCGCTCGCCGACGCCTTCAAAGCCGCCGGCCATCCCTTCTACGCGGGCGTGATCAGCTTCGGCGCCGCCGTCGGCCTCACCACGGTCTGTCTGATCCTGCTCCTCGGCCAGACCCGCGTCTTCTTCGCGATGAGCCGCGACGGCCTGCTGCCGCGCTTCTTCTCCGTCACCCACCCCGGTTCCGGACCCCGTACCGGCCGACCATCCTGCTCGGCGTGATCATCGCGATCGTCGCCGGCTTCACCAGCATCAACGAGCTGGCGACCCTGGTGAACATCGGCACCCTCTTCGCCTTCGTGATGGTCGCGGCCGGCGTCATCGTGCTCCGCCGCACCCGCCCCGACCTGCCGCGCGCCTTCCGCACCCCTGGGTGCCCGCGCTGCCGATCCTCTCCATCGCCGCCTCGTTCTGGCTGATGCTCAACCTGCCGGGCGAGACCTGGTTCCGGTTCGCGGTCTGGATGGCGATCGGCATCGTCGTGTACTTCCTGTACGGGCGGAGCCACAGCCGGCTGGGGCAGGAGGGCCGGGAAGCCCGGTACTGAGGGGCCGCCGGGAGCGGGGCGGCGGGCGGCGGGAAGCGTGTTCGAAGGAGCCGCTACAGTCGGCTCGTATCCGACCCGCACCCCCGATGACCGGAGCGCTGCACCCTCATGGCGAATCGATCCGAGGCCTCCGCCGCCCCTCCCAGGCTCCTCCACCGCCCCCCGCCTGCGGGGTTCCTGGCTGGCCCGGGGAAGGAGGGCAGATTCAGCGTCTACCTGCCCCGGGACGGCGAAGTGGTGCGCTGGACCGAGGGTGCCGGCGGCGACTGGAGCGGGCCCGTGCCGCTCGGCGGCGGTGGCGCGCTGCTGCCCAGCCTCTCGGTGGGCCAGGGCGCCGACGGGTACGTCCACCTCGTCGGCATCCGGCCCGTGCCGGGCGGCGGGCCGGACCACGTCGAGCTGGTGCACACCATCCAGTACCAGACGGGCCGCCCGGCCCTGGAGTGGCGCTCGATCACCCACCCCAACGGCGCCTCCTACCGGTGGACCGGCACCCCTCCGTGGCCGTGGACGGCATCGGGCGCGCGTACGTCTTCTGCCGCAACGGCGGCGGCGGCATCAGCGTGCGGGCCCAGAAGGACGCGGGCGGCTGGAACCCGTGGTGGGACCTGCACGGCTCGAAGACCGACCCCTGCCGGTGGCCGTCACCAACGGCTCGGGCCTCGTCGAGCTCTACACCTCGCACGCCACGGGGCTCCTGCGCTACGTGCAGCGCGAGTCGGGGGCGAAGCCGATCCGCGAGGAGATCCTCCCCGCCCGGGTCACCGAGGGCACCCTGGCGGCCGTGAAGGGCCCCTCCGGGCACGTCACGGCCTTCTACGTGGACCAGGAGGGGAAGGTGTGCGCCTGGTCGCCCGAGCGGTCGCTGAAGCCCACGCCCCTCGCCGACGCGGTCGGCACCGGCCCGCTGTCCGTCACCCGCTGCCTCGTCGACGGCTTCGACTGCACCGTCCTCGCCCAGCGGGCCGAGGACGGCCGGCTCGCCCTCGCCGCCCACCCGAGCGAGCAGGAGGAGTCGGGCGCCCGCTGGTCGGAGACGGGGAGCGGCACGCCGAGCCGACTGCCGTCCTCACCCGGGACCTCGACGGGCGCCTGGTCGCGGCGGTCCTGTCCGGCGGCTCCTCGCTGCTCCTCACCCGCCAGCGGCCCGCGGCGGACGGCTTCGTGCTGGAGAACTGGCGCCCGGTGCGCTGACGCCGCCCGGCGGGCGCGTACGGGAACAGGAACGGCCCCGGCACCTGGGAAGGTGCCGGGGCCGTTCGTACGAACCCTGGGGTTACGCCGGGACGCTCGCCACGCCCTGCGCCAGGAAACGCCTGCCGTTGACGCGCTCGGAGACGCCCTCGCGGTCCAGGTACGGCGTGATGCCGCCCAGGTGGAAGGGCCAGCCCGCGCCCGTGATCAGGCAGAGGTCGATGTCCTGCGCCTCGGCGACGACACCCTCCTCCAGCATCAGGCCGATCTCCTGCGCCACCGCGTCCAGGACGCGGTCGCGGACCTGCTCCTCGGTCAGGACGGTGTCGCCCTGCTTCAGGAGGGCGGCGACCTCGGGGTCGAGCTCCGGCTTCCCGGAGTCGTACACGTAGAAGCCGCGCTTGCCGGCCTCGACGACCGCCTTCAGGTTGGGGGAGACGGTGAAGCGCTCCGGGAAGGAGCGGTTCAGGGTCTCGGAGACGTGCAGGCCGATCGCCGGGCCGACCAGCTCCAGGAGGACCAGCGGCGACATCGGCAGGCCGAGCGGCTCGATGGCCTTCTCCGCGGTCTCGACGGGGGTGCCCTCGTCGATGACGTTCTGGATCTCGCCCATGAAGCGGGTCAGGATGCGGTTCACGACGAACGCCGGGGCGTCCTTGGTGAGGACCGCGGTCTTCTTCAGCTTCTTCGCCACGCCGAAGGCGGTGGCGAGGGAGGCGTCGTCCGTCTGCTCGCCGCGCACGATCTCCAGGAGCGGGAGGATCGCGACCGGGTTGAAGAAGTGGAAGCCGACCACGCGCTCGGGGTGCTGGAGCTTGGAGGCCATCTCCGAGACGGACAGCGAGGAGGTGTTGGTGGCGAGGATCGCGTGCGCCGGGGCGACCGCCTCGACCTCCGCGAACACCTTCTGCTTGACGGACATCTCCTCGAACACGGCCTCGATGACGAAGTCCGCGTCCGCGAAGCCCTCGGCCTTGTCCAGGACGCCGGAGACCAGGCCCTTGAGGCGGTTGGCCTTGTCCTGGTTGATGCGGCCCTTGCCGAGCAGCTTCTCGATCTCGGCGTGGACGTAGCCGACGCCCTTGTCGACGCGCTCCTGGTCGATGTCGGTCAGGACGACCGGCACCTCCAGGCGGCGCAGGAAGAGCAGGGCGAGCTGGGAGGCCATCAGACCGGCGCCGACGACGCCGACCTTGGTGACCGGGCGGGCCAGCGACTTGTCCGGGGCGCCGGCGGGGCGCTTGCCGCGCTTCTGCACCAGGTTGAAGGCGTAGATGCCGGAGCGGAGCTCGCCGCCCATGATCAGGTCCGCGAGGGCCTGGTCCTCGGCGTCGAAGCCCTTCTGGAGGTCCCCGTCCTTGGCGGCCTCGATGATGTCGAGGGCGCGGTAGGCAGCCGGGGCGGCGCCGTGCACCTTGGAGTCGGCGACGAAGCGGCCCTTGGCGACGGCCCGGTCCCAGGCCTCGCCGCGGTCGACCTCGGGGCGCTCGACGGTCGTGGTGCCGTTCAGGACGGAGGCCGTCCAGATCAGCGACTGCTCCAGGAAGTCCGCGCCCTCGAAGAGCGCGTCGGCGATGCCGAGCTCGAAGACCTGCTTGCCCTTGAGCTGACGGTTCTGGTTCAGCGAGTTCTCGATGATGACCGAGACGGCCTTCTCGGCGCCGATCAGGTTCGGCAGGAGGGCGCAGCCGCCCCAGCCGGGCACCAGGCCGAGGAAGACCTCGGGCAGCGAGAAGGCCGGCAGGGCCTTCGAGACGGTGCGGTAGGTGCAGTGCAGACCGACCTCGACGCCGCCGCCCATGGCCGCGCCGTTGTAGTACGCGAAGGTCGGCACGGCGAGGGAGGACAGACGCTTGAAGACGTCGTGGCCGCCCTTGCCGATGGCGAGGGCCTCGTCGTGCTTCTTCAGCAGCTCGACGCCCTTGAGGTCGGCGCCGACGGCGAAGATGAACGGCTTGCCGGTGATGCCGACGCCGACGATCTCGCCGTTCGCGGCCTCCGCCTCGACCTGGTCGATCGCCGTGTTCAGGTGGGCGAGGGACTGCGGCCCGAAGGTGGTCGGCTTGGTGTGGTCGAAACCGTTGTCCAGCGTGATCAGCGCGAACCGGCCCGCAGCCGCGGGCAGTTCGAAGTGCCGTACGTGGGCGCTGGTGACGACCTCGTCCGGGAAGAGCTCGGCGGCGCCCTTCAGAAGCTCGGCGGTGGTGCTCACTTGCCCTCCCAGTGGGGGTTCTCCCAGATGACCGTCGCGCCCATGCCGAAGCCGACGCACATGGTGTTGAGGCCGTAACGGACCTGCGGGTTCTCCTCGAACTGGCGGGCCAGTTGCGTCATCAGGCGGACGCCGGAGGAGGCCAGCGGGTGACCGTAGGCGATGGCGCCGCCGTACTGGTTGACGCGGGCGTCGTCGTCGGCGATGCCGTAGTGCTCCAGGAAGGCGAGGACCTGGACCGCGAAGGCCTCGTTGATCTCGAAGAGGCCGATGTCCTCGATGGACAGGCCGGCCTGGGCCAGGGCCTTCTCGGTGGCCGGGATCGGGCCGTAGCCCATGACCTCGGGCTCGACGCCGGCGAAGGAGTAGGAGACCAGGCGCATCTTGACCGGGAGGCCGTTCTCCCGCGCGAAGTCCTCGGAGGCGATGATCGAGGCGGTGGCGCCGTCGTTCAGGCCGGCCGCGTTGCCCGCGGTCACGTTGCCGTGGACGCGGAACGGCGTCTTCAGGTTGGCCAGCGACTCCAGGGTGGTGCCCGGCCGCATCGGCTCGTCGGCGGTGACCAGGCCCCAGCCCGTCTCGCCGCCCTCGGGGGAGGTGCGGCGGACCGAGATCGGCACCAGGTCCTGCTGGATCTTGCCGTCGGCGTACGCCTTGGCGGCCTTCTCCTGCGAGCGCACGGCGTACTCGTCGGCGCGCCGCTTGGTGATGCTCGGGTAGCGGTCGTGCAGGTTCTCGGCGGTCATGCCCATGAAGAGGGCGGACTCGTCGACGAGCTTCTCCGACACGAAGCGCGGGTTCGGGTCGACGCCCTCGCCCATGGGGTGGCGGCCCATGTGCTCGACGCCACCGGCGATGACGGCGTCGTAGGCGCCGAAGGCGATCGAACCGGCGGTCGTGGTGACGGCGGTCAGCGCGCCGGCGCACATGCGGTCGATGGAGTAGCCCGGCACCGACTGCGGCAGCCCGGCGAGGATGCCCGCCGTGCGGCCGAGGGTCAGACCCTGGTCACCGATCTGCGTGGTCGCGGCGATGGCGACCTCGTCGATCTTCGCGGGGTCGAGGCCGGGGTTGCGGCGCAGCAGCTCCCGGATGGCCTTGACGACGAGGTCGTCGGCGCGGGTCTCGTGGTAGATGCCCTTCGGGCCCGCCTTGCCGAACGGGGTGCGGACGCCGTCGACGAAGACGACGTCCCTGACGGTACGAGGCACGATGGCTCTCCTCCAGGGTGCGGAACGGCCTGCTGCGGCGCACGCCTAAGCGTGCGCTTGCTCCCTATGCTACTTGCGGGTAACCATGCTGCCCACCCCACAGAGCAAGCGGCGAAGGTCACACCGGGAACTCTGCCGGAGACGGCCGAAAACGGCGGAACCCCGTCACCCTTCCGGGTGCGGGGGTTCCACGAGCGGGGTCCCGGTCGCGGAAGTCCGGTGACGGGAGCTCCGCCCGCGGGGTCACGCCGTCGCCGTCAGTGCCTTCACCAGGAGCGGGGTCACCAGTTCCACCTGCCAGGGGCGCGCGCCGTGGCCCGTCAGGGCAGTGGCGACGTGGTCGGCGTCGGCCGGGGACGGGGGCTCCCAGCAGACCCGGCGCACGGTGTCCGGGGTGATCAGGTTCTCCTGCGGCAGGTTCAGCTCCTCCGCGAGCGCCGAGACCGCCGCGCGCGCCGCCGACAGGCGGGCCGCCGCGACCGGGTCCTTGTCGGCCCAGGCGCGCGGCGGGGGCAGCCCCGCCGGCTGCTGGCCCAGTTGGGGCAGCTCGCTCTCCGGCAGCGCCCTGGCCCGGTCCACCGCCGCCTGCCACTGCTCCAGTTGACGCCGGCCCATCCGGTGGCCGAAACCGGTCAGCGCGGTCAGCGCGGCCAGGTTCACCGGCACCGCCAGCGCCGCCTCCACGATCGCCGCGTCGCTCAGCACCTTGCCGGGGAGACGTCGCGCCGCTGGGCCACCCGGTCGCGGGCCGTCCACAGCTCCCGTACGACCGCCATCTGGCGGCGGCGGCGCACCTTGTGCATGCCGGAGGTCCGCCGCCACGGGTCCTTGCGCGGCGGGGCGGGCGGGGCGGCGGCGATCGCGTCGAACTCCTGGCGCGCCCACTCCAGCTTGCCCTGCCGGTCGAGCTCCTCCTCCAGGGCGTCGCGCAGGTCGACGAGGAGCTCGACGTCGAGCGCCGCGTACCGCAACCAGGGCTCGGGCAGCGGCCGGGTCGACCAGTCCACGGCGGAGTGGCCCTTCTCCAGGGCGTAGCCGAGGACGGACTCGACCATCGCGCCGAGGCCGACGCGCGGGAAGCCCGCGAGCCGGCCGGCCAGCTCGGTGTCGAAGAGCGAGGTCGGCCGCATGCCTATGTCACGCAGACAGGGCAGGTCCTGGGTGGCGGCGTGCAGGATCCACTCGGCTCCGGACAGCGCCTCGCCGAGCCCCGAGAGGTCGGGGCAGCCCACGGGGTCGATCAGGGCGGTGCCCGCGCCCGCGCGGCGGAGCTGGACGAGATAGGCGCGCTGGCCGTAGCGGTAGCCGGAGGCGCGCTCGGCGTCCACGGCCACGGGGCCGGTCCCGGCGGCGAAGGCGGCGATCACCCCAGCCAGGGCGTCGTCGGTCTCGACGACGGGCGGCACTACCTCGCGGGGCGCCAGCAACGGGGTCGGAAGCCCATTCGCAGGGACGTCGTCGTCCGGGGGCCGCCCCGGTGGTGCGCAGTGCTGTGTCTGCTGCGGTCTCTTGGGCGTCGGTCACCCGTCAAGGGTATCGGTGAACGGCGGGCACCTGTCGACGGAACGTTCCGTCGACAGGTGCCCGCCGGTGTCCACCGCGAGTCAGTGGATGATCCCCGTCCGCAGGGCCACCGCGACCATTCCGGCGCGGTCGCCGGTGCCAGCTTGCGGGCGATGCGGGCGAGGTGGCTCTTCACGGTCAGGGCGGACAGGCCCATGGACACGCCGATCGCCTTGTTCGACTGGCCCTCCGCGACGAGCCGCAGCACCTCGACCTCACGGCCGGAGAGCTCGCGGTAGCCGCCCGGGTGGCTCGGGGCACCCGGGGGCGGCAGTGGCCAGACGGGCCGCCGCGGCGCCGATGGGGGCGGCGCCGGGACGGGTGGGGTGACCGATGTTGGTCCGGGTGCCGGTGACGACGTAGCCCTTCACGCCGCCCGCGAGGGGCGTTGCGCACGGCGCCGATGTCGTCGGCGGCCGAGAGGCAGGCCGTTGGGCCAGCCCGCGGCGCGGTCTCGGACAGCAGGGTCAGGCCGCTGCCGTCGGGCAGGTGGACGTCGGCAACGCAGATGTCGCGCGGGTTGCCGACGCGGGGGCGGGCCTCCGCGATGGACGACGCCTCGATCACGTCACGTACTCCGAGGGCCCACAGGTGGCGGGTCACGGTGGAACGGACGCGCGGGTCGGCCACGACGACCATGGCCGTCGGCTTGTTCGGGCGGTAGGCGACCAGGCTTGCGGGCTGCTCGAGGAGAACGGACACCAGGCCTCCTGGGGGGAAGGTGGGGGACGGAGCCGGCTCGGGGAAGAAGCCGGGGGCGAACCCGTGCTGTGAAGGGGTCACTGACTCCTTCGGCAGCAGGGGCGCCCGCCTTTAGGGAAAGATCACGATTTGGTGAGTAACAATTAGGGCAATTCGGACGGCTGCTCGATCATCCTACGAGTGGAGCCCACTCCTTCACCCTCCAGGGGGAGGCCCGGGGCGCTTTCCGAACGCCTTGTGCGACGCGCCGGAGCGCCTCCCGGGGCCGACGCGGACGGGTGCGGACCCGTCCTGCCGAGGTCGAGGCGGACGCGGGCCGGTGCGAGCCCGGCCTCCCGGGGCCGACGCGACGCGTCCCGGCTCGTCTTCCCGGGCCCGCCCCGCCGAAACGCGCCCCTCAGACCTGCTGCGGCCCCGCCGCTGCGGCAGCGAGACGACGCCCCGCCCGTCCCCGCCGCCCCGGGCTCGACCGGCGCGGGCGGCAGCCCGCGATCTGGCAGAGCAGGTCGCACCAGGCCGCCAGGTGCGCCCCGTGTCCGGCACCCCGGCCAGGCCCTCGCGCGGCGTCCAGGACGCCCGGATCTCGATCTGGGTCGCCGGGCGCCGGTCCGCGAGCCCGCCGAAGTAGTGCGAGCCCGCCATCGTCACGGTCCCGCTCGCCTCCCCGTACGCGAGCCCCCGCGCCTCCAGGGCCCCGGTCAGCCAGGACCAGCACACCTCGGGCAGCAGCGGGTCCGCCGCCATCTCCGGCTCCAGCTCCGCCCGCACCAGCGTCACCAGGCGGAACGTTCCCTTCAGGCCTCGTGCCCGTCCGGGTCGTGCAGCAGCACGAGCCGCCCGTCCGCCAGGTCCTCCTCGCCGTCGACGACGGCCGCCTCCACCGCGTACGCGTACGGCGCCAGCCGCTGCGGCGGCCTGGTCGGGTCCACCTCGATCTCGGACCGCAGCCGCGCCGCGCGCAAGGCCTCCACCGCCCGTTGGAAAGCCGGTGGCACCGGGTTCGTCTCCGTACTGCCCGCCGTTTCGCCCGTCCCTCGATCGCCGTCGGAATGATCGGAAAAGTGTCCCTGAGCCGCAGCCATGCGGGGAAGAGTAGGCGGAACGCGGCCTCCGTGCAGGGAGGGACACCCGGCCCGGACGAGCGGCTTCCCGCCACATGCGAAGATTCTGGGCGTGAGTGCCAACGACAGCCCGCAGGGCCAGCAGACGAAGCAGCAGTCGCGGACGTACGACTCCGCGTTCCTCAAGGCGTGCCGGCGCGAACCGGTGCCGCACACCCCGTCTGGTTCATGCGGCAGGCCGGGCGCTCCCTCCCCGAGTACCTGAAGGTCCGCGAGGGCATCCCCATGCTGGAGTCGTGCATGCGGCCCGAGCTGGTCACCGAGATCACGCTCCAGCCGGTGCGGCGCCACAAGGTCGACGCCGCCATCTACTTCAGCGACATCGTCGTCCCCTCAAGGCCATCGGCATCGACCTCGACATCAAGCCCGGCGTCGGCCCGGTCGTCGCCGACCCGATCCGCACCCGCGCCGACCTGGCCCGGCTGCGCGACCTCACGCCCGAGGACGTCCACTACGTCACCGAGGCCATCGGCATGCTCACCGGCGAGCTGGGCGACACCCCGCTCATCGGTTTCGCCGGCGCGCCTTTCACCCTCGCGAGCTACCTCGTCGAGGGCGGTCCATCGCGCAACCACGAGCACACCAAGGCGCTCATGTACGGCGACCCGCAGCTCTGGGACGACCTCCTCGACCGCCTCGCCGAGATCACCTCGGCCTTCCTCAAGGTCCAGATCGAGGCCGGCGCCTCCGCCGTGCAGCTCTTCGACTCCTGGGTCGGCGCCCTCGCCCCGGCCGACTACCGCCGCTCCGTGATGCCCGCCTCCGTGAAGGTGTTCGACGCGGTCGCCGGGTACGGCGTCCCGCGCATCCACTTCGGCGTCGGCACGGGCGAGCTGCTCGGCCTCATGGGCGAGGCGGGCGCGGACGTCGTCGGCGTCGACTGGCGCGTCCCGCTCGACGAGGCCGTCCGCCGCGTCGGCCCCGGCAAGGCGCTCCAGGGCAATCTCGACCCCGCCGTGCTCTTCTCCTCCCGCGAGGCCGTCGAGGCCAAGACGGACGAGGTCCTGGCCGCCGCGAAGGGCCTGGAGGGACACGTCTTCAACCTGGGCCACGGCGTCCTGCCGACCACCGACCCGGACGCGCTGACCCGCCTCGTCGAGTACGTCCACACCCACACGGCCGTCTGACCGCCGGGAAGCACTCACGCGACGGCGACGGCCGCCGGGGCGCCCCGGCGGCCGTCGCCCTTCCACCGGCCCTCAGCCCGCCGCGCGGACCGCCGCCGTCGCCTTGCGGGCCGCGACCAGCACCGGGTCCCACACCGGCGAGAACGGCGGCGCGTAGCCCAGGTCCAGGGCCGTCATCGCCTCCACCGTCATCTTCGCCGTGAGCGCCACCGCCGCCACGTCCACCCGCTTCGCCGCGCCCTCCCGGCCCACGATCTGCGTCCCGAGCAGCCGCCCGGTCCGCCGCTCGGCCAGCATCTTCACCGTCATCGGCGCGGCCCCGGGTAGTAGCCCGCCCGGCTCGTCGACTCGATCGTCACCGTCACGAACCGCAGCCCCACCTCCCGGGCCTCCTTCTCCCGCAGGCCGGTCCGCGCGATCTCCAGGTCGCACACCTTCGACACCGCCGTGCCCACCATGCCGGGGAAGGTCGCGTAGTCGCCGCCGACGTTCGACCCGATGACCTGGCCCTGCTTGTTCGCGTGCGTCCCGAGCGCCACGTGCCGCATCCGGCCCGAGACCAGGTCCAGGACCTCCACGCAGTCGCCGCCCGCCCAGACGTTCTCGTGCCCCCGCACCCGCATGCCCAGATCGGTGAGCAGCCCGCCGTACGACCCGAGTGGCAGCCCCGCCTCCCGGGCGAGCGAGGTCTCCGGCTCCACGCCCGTGCCCAGGACCACCACGTCCGCCGGGTACTCCTCCGCGTCCGTCGCCACCGCCCGGACCCGGCCGTCGGGGCCCGTGAGCACCTTCGTGACCTCCGCCGAGTTGACCGTCCTGATCCCGAGCCCGTCCATCGCCTCGTGCACGAGCCGGCCCATGTCCGGGTCGAGCGTCGCCATCGGCTGCTCGCTCCGGTTCAGGACGGTCACCTCGTACCCCGGTGGAGGAGCGCCTCGGCCATCTCCACCCCGATGTACCCGGCGCCGACCACCACCGCCCGCCGCCCCTCCGTGCCGGAGCCCTCCGTACGGGACAGCGCGTCGATCAGGGCCTGGCCGTCGTCCAGGTTCTGCACGCCGTGCACCCCGGGCGCGTCGATCCCCGGCACCGGCGGGCGCAGCGGCCGCGCCCCGTCGCGATCACCAGCTTGTCGAAGCCGGTCCACTCCTCGGCACCGGACTCCAGGTCCCGGGAGCGGACCCGCTGCCGGTCGACGTCGATCTCCGTCACCTCGGTCCGCGTCCGCAGGCCGATGTCCCGGGCCCGGTGCTCCTCGGGGACCGGGCGACCAGATCGTCGCGCGCGCCGACCTCCCCGCCGACCCAGTACGGGATGCCGCAGGCCGAGTACGAGGAGAAGTGCCCGCGCTCGAAGGCGACGATCTCCAGCTCCCCGGGGGACCTGAGCCTGCGCGCCTGCGACGCGGCGGACATGCCCGCCGCGTCGCCACCGATGACCACCAGTCGTTCGCTCATGGGGACGACGCTACTTCTCCGGGGTCCTCCGGTCTCCGGGGCCTTCGGTCCCACGGGCGCACCGGCGGCGTTCCGCTCGACCGCCGGCCCCCGGGGCGCGGCCCCGGCACCGGCGCGAGGCGGCGGGCGGCGAGCCGGGGGCGGACCAGACGGCGCCAGAGGACGAAGGCGACCAGGCCGACCGCGAGCCACGGGGCCAGGGCCGCGAGCACGATCAGGATCCAGGCCACCACGCCGACCAGGGCGTTCCAGCCGCCGCTCAGGGCGTCCAGGAAGCCGGGACGGCCCTCCTCCCGCTCCTCGGCCTTCGGCTCCTCCTTCCGCTTCTCGGTGAGGCTGGAGGGTGATCGTCGCCAGCGACGTCCGGTCCTTCAGGGACGACTGCCGGGCGAGCAGCGCCTCCAGGTCCGCCTGGCGCCGGCTCAGCTCGGCCTCCAGGGTCACCACGTCGGACAGCGCGTCCGCCCGGTCCATCAGCTTCCGCACCCGTGCCACGCTCGCCCGCTGGGTGGCGATCCGGCTCTGCACGTCCACCACCTGGTCGGTGACGTCCTTCGCGTCGGCCTTGCGGTTCAACAGCTTCCCGGTGCCCGCCAGTTCGGCGAGGACGGAGTCGTACTCCGCCTGCGGCACCCGCAGCACGATCCGCGAGGCGAGGTACGCGTCGTCGATCCGCTCCGTCGACTCGTCCTCGACCCGCCCGCCCGCGCCCACCGCCGCCGCACGGGCCGTGGCCAGGGCCTTCGTCGCGTCCGCGACCTCCACCGACAGCGAGGCGGTCCGGATGACGTGCTGCGGGGCCGGCGCCTTCGCCGTGGCCTGCGCGGAACCGGAACCGGAGGTGGAACCGGAACCGGACGTGGCCCCGGAACCGGAGTCGGCACCCGTCCCGGACGCGGCCCCGAGGAGCCGTCCACCGTGCCCCGCCCCGGTCGGCGGGCTGCGCCGCCCGGGCCCCGCCGCCTTGTCGCCCGCGTCCGTGCTACCCGCCCCGCAGCCCGTCAGGACCAGCGACGCCGTCAGCAGGACGGCGGCCGTCGTACTCGTTCTCCGCACGGGAACCCCCAAGGTGGTGACGATCGATGCCCCTTTGACGTACGACCCGGCGGCGAGGGTTGCCGTCCGGCGGTAGCGATGCGGTCACGGTCGGGCCTCGGAACGGGAGCGGACGGGCGATTTGAGAGAGTGGTCCCATGAACGCGGACACCACGGGACCCCACGTCGTCGTCGCGGGAGGCGGGATCACCGGCCTCGCGGCCGCCCACCGGCTGGCCCTCGCCGGCCACCGGGTGACCCTCCTCGAAGCGGACGGCAGACTCGGCGGCAAGCTCCTCGCCGGGGAGGTCGCGGGCGCGCCCGTGGACCTCGGCGCCGAGTCGCTGCTCGCCCGCCGCCCCGAGGCGGTCGCCCTGGCCCGCGCCGTCGGCCTCGGCGACCGGCTGAAGGCCCCACCACCGCCACCGCGTCCGTCTGGTCCCGGGGCGAGCTCGTCCCCATGCCCAAGGGGCACGTCATGGGCGTCCCCGGCGACGCCCGCGCGGTCGAGGCCTCCTCTCCGAGGAGGGCGTGCGCCGGATCGCCGCCGACCTCGACCTGCCGCCCACCGAGATCGGCGACGACATCGCCATCGGCGCGTACGTCGCCGCCCGCATGGGCCACGAGGTCGTCGACCGCCTCGTCGAACCCCTCCTCGGCGGGGTGTACGCCGGGGACGCCCGCCGCATCTCCCTGAGGGCCGCCGTCCCCGCCCTCTTCGAGGCCGCCCGCGAGCACCCCACGCTCACCGCCGCCGTCCGGGCCGTCCAGCGGGCCGGCGCCGCCATCCGGCCGACGCGGCGGGCGCCGCCACCGGCCTCGGCGGCTCCGTCTTCGCCGGCGTCGAGGGCGGTGTCGGCACCCTGCCGGCGCGGTCGCCGACGCGGTCCGCGCGGCCGGCGGCGAGATCCTCCTGAACGCCCCCGTGACGGCGCTGCGCCGCACCGGGGCCACCACCTGGCAGGTCGTGAGCGGCGACCGCGTCCTCACCGCCGACGCCGTCGTCCTCGCCACCCCGCCGGGCCCGCCGCCGCCCTCCTCGCGGAGCACGCCCCCGCCGCCGCGGGCGAGCTCGGCGCGGTCGATACGCCTCCATGGCCCTGGTCACCCTCGCGTTCCGCCGCGCGGACGTGCCCGACCTGCCCGGCTCCGGCTTCCTCGTGCCCCCGTCGACGGCCACACGATCAAGGCCTCCACCTTCTCCTCGCGCAGAGTGGGGGTGGGTCGCCGAGGCCGCCCCGACCTGTTCGTCCTGCGCACCTCCGTCGGCCGCCACGGCGAGGAGCAGCAGCTCCACCGCGAGGACGCCGACCTCGTCGACGCCTCCCTCAAGGACCTCGCCGCCGCCACCGGCCTCGGCGCCCGCCCCGTCGCCGGCACGGTCACCCGCTGGGCCGGCGGCCTGCCCCAGTACCCGGTCGGCCACCTCGCCCGCGTCGCCCGGGTGCGCGAGGCCGTCGCGGCCCTGCCCGGACTGCGGATCGCGGGCGCCGCGTACGACGGCGTGGGCATCCCCGCCTGCATCGCCTCGGCCCACCGCGCGGCCGACGAGATCATCGCCACGTCGGAAACGGCGGCCCCGGTGCGGGGCACTCCTCGTGACGGGCGAGAATGGGCGTATGAGTGCGCCCGAAAAGATCCCGAACGCCGGTAAGAGGCGAAGGACCTCAACGAGGTCATCCGCTACACCCTGTGGTCCGTCTTCAAGCTGCGCGACGTCCTGCCCGAGGACCGGGCGGCTACGCCGACGAGGTCCAGGAGCTGTTCGACCAGCTCGCGGCCAAGGACATCACCGTCCGCGGCACGTACGACCTCTCCGGTCTGCGCGCCGACGCCGACGTCATGATCTGGTGGCACGCCGAGACGAGCGACGAGCTCCAGGAGGCGTACAACCTCTTCCGCCGCACCCGCCTGGGCCGCGCCCTGGAGCCGGTCTGGTCGAACATGGCGCTGCACCGCCCGGCCGAGTTCAACAAGTCGCACATCCCGGCCTTCCTGGCCGACGAGAACCCGCGCGACTACGTCTCGGTCTACCCCTTCGTCCGCTCGTACGACTGGTACCTGCTGCCGGACGAGGACCGTCGCCGGATGCTCGCCGACCACGGCAAGATGGCCCGCGGCTACCCGGACGTCCGCGCCAACACGGTCGCCTCCTTCTCCCTCGGCGACTACGAGTGGCTCCTCGCCTTCGAGGCCGACGAGCTGCACCGCATCGTGGACCTCATGCGCCACCTGCGCGCCTCCGAGGCGCGGATGCACGTCCGCGAGGAGGTCCCGTTCTACACCGGCCGGCGCAAGAGCGTCGCCGACCTGGTGGCGGGCCTGGCCTGACGGCCCCGCGAAACCCGGTGGCGGCCCGGCTCCCGGCCGGGCGCGCCACCCTCGACCCGGAAGATCAGACGGCCGGCGGAAACCATCCGCCCGCCGCTCCAGCGACACCGGGTCCGGCTCTGGTGCGGCGCGCGTCACGCGCGCCGCACCGGCGTCATTTCCGGGACCTTCTCCGAGCGGTACGGGCGGTCAACCGCTGGAGCTGGAACTGGAACACGAACTGGAGCTCGAACTCGAACACGAGCTGGAGCTTCCGCCGCAACTGCTGGAGCTCCCGCCGCAGCTCGAACCCCCTCCCGAGCAGGATCCGGAGGAGCACGAGCCGGAGGAGCACGAGCCCCGCCGCCCCCGCCCCTCCGCCGCAGGACCCGGCGTCCGCGCACCACACGGTGACCGCGCCGAGCGCGTCCGCGTCCGAGGAGGACGAGGAGGAGTGGTGGTGCGGGGACGGCCCCGAACGCCCGCCGCGTCCGGGCCTCCGGGGCCCGTTGACGCGGGCGGCGGCGAGAGCTGCTCCCGGAGCACCGGGTCCGGCAGCGCCCGCAGCCCGTGCAGGGCCATGAGGTGCCCGCGTCCGCCAGGTGCCCCGCTCGCGCCCGTACGCGGCGAGTGCCCGCCGGCCGGCCGGGGTGACCCGCCCGGCGGAGGCCGACCCGCAGACCCCGGCGGCGACGCCCATGGCGAGCAGCGCCGGGACCACCTTGAAGGTGAACGGCACCGAGAACTCCTCCGCCGTGGCGAAGTCGGCGATCGTGACGAGGAACGAGACCGGGAACAGGACGAACGCCGTGACGCCGACCGCGGCGCACCACCGCTTCGTGACGCGCCGCGCCGCCGGGTCCACGAGGAGGCCGCGCTCCGCGAGCCCGTCGCCGATCTCCTGCACCGCCGGGTGCCGCATCACGGCGAGCCGCAGGTGGTGCAGGGCGCCGTGCGGGGCGGCGGCGTGCTCCTGGAGCACCGCGCGCTCCACCAGGTCGCGCGCGGTGGGGCGGACGACGGCCACGATGCCGGGCCCGCCGATCGCGATCCGCCCGTCCGCGTGGAGGGCGGCGAGGGCGCTGTCGACGACCCGGCCGGGCCGCCGTGCAGGAAGGCGGCCTCGTACCGGTCGTGGACCGGCCCGCCGGGGCCGCGACGGGACCGGACGACCCGGGTGACGAGCAGGCCGACGGCGACGGCGGCCACGAGGTAGTACAGGGTGATCGGGAGGCCCATGGTCATCTCCGTACGAGTGCGTGGCGGGCGGCCCGGACGAGCCGCGCGGCGGGGCCCTGCGGGCGGTTGCCGGAACGGTCCTGCCACCACCGGGTGAGCCGGCGGTGGGCGACCGGGTCCTCCGGACGCCCGGCGATCAGCAGGTGCTCGACGAAGTCGAGCGCGTCCCGGCAGTAGCCGCCGTTCATGGGACGGGACCTGGCGTACGCGAGGAAGGCGGGCCGGAACTCCCGGCCCAGGATCTCGGGCAGCTCCGGCGCGACCTTGGCGACCACCCCGGCCCGCTTGGCCGCGAGCGCCCGGCTCTGCACCCCGAGCCGCCGGCTGTCGAACCCCTCGGGCACGGGCGTCCCCGCGACGAGCGCCGAGAGCAGCGAGGCCTGCGCGAGCCCGAGCCGCTGCCGCGCGCCCTCGCCTCCGGGCGCGGCTCCGGACGGCTGCCGCGCGCCCTCGCCGGGCGCGTCCCCGTCCCGTACGGGCGCACCCGCCGTCGCCGGGACCGGGGAGCGTCCGGCAGGACCTCGGGCATCGGCCCGCCGGAGACGCGGGCACCGGCGCCGATGAGCAGCGGCCGGCCGGCCCGCCGCTCCGCCTCCGCGCCGCGGTGGACGGACGCGCCCGTCACCGTCGCCCGGATCACGGTCAGTTCCTCCGCCAGCTCCTCCGCCGGAGGGAAGTCGTCGTCCCGCTCCAGGAGCACCCCGGGCGGGGAGACCCGGGAGGCGAGGTCGGCGAGGACGTCGAGGACCGGGCGCGGCACCGGGTGGGCGTGCGTGTCGTGCCAGACGCCGTCCCGCTCGACGCCGCCCGCCACGTGCACGTACGCGATGGCCTCGACGGGCAGCTCGGACAGGGCCCGCGCCGGGTCCTCGCCGCGGTTGACGTGGTTGGTGTGCGGGTTGGCGACGTCGATGAGGAGCCGCACCCCGTGCGCTCCACCAGCTCCGCGAGAACCGCCCCTCCGTCATCTCCTCGCCCGGCCAGGAGATCAGGGCGGCGATGTTCTCCAGGGCGAGCGGCACGGGCAGCGCGTCCTGGGCGATCCGCACGTTCTCGCAGAGCACGTCGAGGGCGTCCCGGGTGCGGGGCACGGGAAGCAGGTGGCCCGCTTCGAGCGCCGGGGACGCGGTGAGCGTCCCCCGGCGCGTACGAACGCGATGTGCTCCGTGACCAGCGGCGCCCCCAGGGCCACCGCCTTCTCGCCCAGCGCCGCGAGCCGGCCGGGGTCCGGCCGGTCCGCGCCGCCGAGCCCGAGCGAGACCCCGTGCGGCACGACCGTGACGCCGCGCCGCCGCAGCCGGGTCAGGGAGTCGGGCAGGTGGTCCGCGCAGATGTTCTCCGCGACGACCTCCACCCAGTCGACCCCGGTCAGTCCCTCCACCGCCTCCGCGATCTCGGGACGCCAGCCGATGCCGATGCCGAGTTCCGTCATGGTCCCCCTCCTTCGGTCCTCAGTTCCCTGTGATGGCCCACGCGGGAACGTTCGAACCCCGGGAGGGGGACGTTCAGAGCTTCATTTGAGGTTTCGGCGTCCCGGGGCTCCCGGCCGCCGCCTCAGTCGGTGCGGGGAAGGCCGACACGACCGTGGGCGAGCCGGGGCGATCTCCGTGAAGCCCGCGTCGCGGACGACCGGGAGGCCGCTCGTGGCGAGGGCGGGCCAGTCGTCGGCCGGGGCGGTGCGCACGGCGAGGGGAAGCCGGCCTCCCGCCAGGCCTCGCGCTCGGCGTCCGGCATCGCCCACCAGAGCAGTTGGGCGCCGTGGCCGGCCTGGGCCATCGACTTGCCCGCCGACATGTCGAGGCCGGGGTTGAACCACAGCACCGCCGCCCCCTCCGGTACGGGGCCGGGGGCGGCCGGGTCGTCGAGGTCGGTGCCCGAGACCTGGAGGCGGGCCAGGTCCTTGGGCCAGCCGTCGAGCGGGACCGGCGGGAAGACCCGTACCTCCGCCTCCGCGCCGGTGACCGTGATGCCGGGGAGCGCGCACGCCCTCCGCCACTCGGCGCCGCGCGCCCGGCGCACCACCTTGCGGATCCGGGCGTCCTGCCAGTCGGCCATGGCCCGCGCCCACTCGCCCTCGCCGGTGGAACGTTCGTCGGTCAGGATCTCCAGGACGGCCCGCGCCGCGGTCTCCAGGGCGTCGGTACGGGTGGGGGCGCCTCGCGCTCGATCCGCACCACCAGGGGGAGGACGAACTGGGGCTTCTCGTCGCGGGAATCGGTCTCGTCGCTGCTCACCGGGCAAGTCTGCCACTGCCGTCACGCGCGCCCTCACCGGCGCCGTGACGGGCGGTCCTCGGGGAACCGCCGTTGCGGCACGCCGGGAGGAGCGCACCGGGAGTACGCTCGGACGCATGACCGAGACCGCGCCCGAGACCGAGACCACGCCCGCGTCCGCCTCCGTGTCCGCGTCGTACTGCGCCCCCGAGCCCGCCCGAGGCCCGAACCGGCGGCCGAGGGCCCGTTCGCAGCCTGCGTGCTGTGCCAGGAGCCGACCGAGTACCCGCGGTCGGCCAAGGGCGTCACGCTCTGCCCGGTGTGCGAATGGCAGGAGGCCCAGCGCACGGCCTGCTCGGGCTGAGGCCCTCAGCCGCGCATGAGGTCGGACACCTTCACGAAGCGGTAGCCGCGGGCCCGCAGCTCCGGGACGATCCGGCGGATCGCCCGCTCGGTGACAGGCGCGGCACTGCGGGTGCAGTGCATGACCACGAGCGAGCCGGGCTTCACCCCGTCGAGCACCTGCTCGGCGACCGCGTCCGCGTCCTTCGCGAAGGCGTCCCCGCTGACCACGTCCCACTGGACCGCCGTCACCCCGGCGGGGCCGAGGGCGCGCAGGGCCGCGTCGTCGTAGCAGCCGCCGGGGAAGCGGAAGTACGGGACGACGTTGAGGGCCCCGGCGTCCCGGAAGGCGTCGAAGGCGCGCCGCACGTCCGCCGCCATGTCGGGCCCGGCGACGGTGGGCAGGCCGTAGCAGGGGGACGAGAAGGCGTAGTGGCTGTACGAGTGGTTGGCGATCTCGAAGCGCGGGTCGCCGCCGATGGACTTGGCCTGGTCCGGGTACTCCTCCGCCCAGCGGCCCGTCATGAAGACGGTCGCGTCCACCTCCAGGCGGCGCAGGGTGGCGATGAGTTCCGGGTTGTCGAACCGCTCGCCGCGCGCAGCCCGGGGCCCCTGGTCGGCCGTCATGTCGGCGTCGAAGGTGAGCGCGACGACCTTCTCGGCGCCCTTCGGGGAGTTCGCGGCCCGGCGCGTGTAGACGGGCGTGAGCCCGTTCGGTCCGGGGGCCATGGTGGGCGCGGCGGCGGGCTCGGCGCCGGGCTTGGGGCGGGCGGCGGTGCTCGCGGTCGCGCTCCCGCTCGTGCTCGCGGAGGGCGAGGGGCTCCCGCCGACGCCTTGGCGCTCGGGGCCTTCGGGGCGGCGCCCTCGCCGCAACCGACCAGGACGGCACCCAGCAGACCAAGGGCCGCCACTTTTCGTACAGGAATATTCACGATCGGAAGTTATCCGATCAAAGTTATTAATGCTCGCGACCTGGCGGGGGCGTCCGAGTCCGCTCAGGACGCCAGCAGCCGCTTCCGGCTCTCCTCCACGTCGAAGTCGCCCGGCGGGTACTTCGGGTCCAGCGCCTCCAGGTGTTCGAGGAGCAGCTTGCTGATCGCCCAGTTCCGGTACCACTTGCGGTCCGCCGGGACCACGTGCCAGGGGCCGCGTCCGTCCCGCAGCGCTCCAGGGCCAGCTCGTACGCCTTCTGGTAGTCCGGCCACAGGGCGCGTTCCTCGATGTCGCCCGTGGTGAACTTCCAGTGCTTGTCGGGGTCGTCGAGGCGGGCGAGGAGCCGGGCGCGCTGCTCCTCGTACGAGAGGTGCAGGAAGACCTTGACGACCGTCACCCCGTCGTCCGCGAGGGACTTCTCGAAGTGGTTGATCTGCCGGTAGCGGCGCTTGACCTCGGAGCGGGAGACCAGGTCGTGGACGCGGGGGACGAGGACGTCCTCGTAGTGCGAGCGGTCGAAGATGCCGATCTCGCCCGGCAGGGGGAGCGCCTTCTCGATCCGCCAGAGGAAGGAGTGCTCCTTCTCCTCCGGCGTCGGGGCCTTGAAGGCGCGCACCCGGCAGCCCGACGGACTGAGGAAGCCGATCACGTGCTTGACCGTGCCGCCCTTGCCGCTGGTGTCCATGCCTGGAGGACCAGGAGCAGCCTGCGGCGGTCCCCGGCGGTGCTCGACGCGTACAGGCGCTCCTGGAGTTCGGCGAGGCGCGGCCCCAGTTCGGCGGTGGCGGCCACCCCGGCCGCCTTGTCGGCGGGGCCCGCCGGGATGCCCCGGGCGTCGTACGAGGAGAGGTCGACCGGTTCGCCCACGGGGACGCGCAGCACGTCACGCAGGTCCGGCTCCCGCTCCCCTCGCCGCTTCTTCCCGTCGCTCTTCTTCGGCATCTCGCGCTCCTTCCGCAGTCCCGCCCGCCTTCCCCGATCCTCCGCCGCAACCGGGCCGTCCGCGAGCCCGCGCCCGCCAGGCACGTGGTGGAAGAGCAGGTTCAGGAGGAAGGCGGCGAGGGCCGCGCTCGTGATGCCGCTGCCCAGGACGATCCGGGACCAGGCGGGGAAGCCGTCGTAGACGCCGTCCGCGACCTCCGGGAGCAGGCCGACGCCGAGCGCGACCGCCGCGACCGTCAGGTTGTGGCCCCGGTCCAGGTCGACCCGGCGCAGGGTGTTCACGCCCACCATGGTGACCGTCGCGAAGAGCACGAGGCCCGCCGCGCCGACCACCGGCCCCGGGAGCGCGGCGACGACGGCGCCGAGCCGGGGGACGAGGCCGAGGGCGACCAGGATGCCGCCCGCGACGGCGGTGACGTACCGGCTGGCCACCCTGGTGATGCCGATCAGGCCGACGTTCTGGGAGAAGACGGTGTCCATGAAGGAGTTCATGGCGCCGCCGAGGACGCCGGAGAGCCCGTCGGCCGCCAGGCCGCGCGCCAGGTCCCGGTCGGTGACCGGACGCCCGGTGGCCTCGCCGACGGCGAGCATCGCGGCCGTCGACTCGGTGAAGATCACCAGCATCACCACGCACATCGCGACGACGGCGGTCGGCGGGAACCGCAGCGCCCCGAAGTGGAAGGGAGAGGCGAGCCCCACCCAGTCGGTGCCGGAGACGCCGGAGAAGTCGGTGAGCCCCATCGGCACGGCGGCGAGGGTGCCGAGCACCAGGGCGAGCAGGACGCCGATCTGGCCGAGGAAGCCCCGGGCGAAGCGGGTGAAGAGCACGATGAAGAGCAGCACCCCGCCGCCAGGGCGAGCCGTTCGCCCGAGGCGTGGTCGGGTGCCTCCGGGTCGTTCCCGGTGATGAGCCCGCCCGCGACCTCGATGAGGGAGAGGCCGACGACGGTGATGACCGTGCCGCTGACCAGCGGCGGGAAGAAGCGCACGAGCCGCGCGAACGGCACCGCCACCAGGAGCCCGAACAGTCCGGCCGCCAGCATCGAGCCGTAGACGGCGGGCATGCCGTACTCCTGCTCGATCAGGATCATCGGGGTCACGCCCGCGAAGGTCGCGCCGGTGACGATCGGCAGCCGGATGCCGAGGACCCTTCCGACGCCGAGGCTCTGGATCAGGGTGACGAGGCCGGCGATCAGCAGGTCGGCGTTGATGAGCAGGGCGATGGCGGCCGGATCGAGCCCGGCCGCCCCGCCGAAGACGAGGGGACGGTGACGCAGCCCGTGTACATGATGAGCACGTGCTGGGTGCCGAGGACGGCGAGGCGGCCGAGCGGGGCCGCCGGTCCACGGGATGGGGTGCGGGAAGGGTCACCCGCGCATTCACGCAAGCGTTCGTTTTCGGGAGGGGCGGTCGCGCTACGGACGTGTAACGCGACCGCCCGCCGGGAGCGTCAGCGCCAGGGGCCCGTCACCGCGAACGTCGTCCCGGGCGCGTAGCAGTTGACGTACATCGTGCTCCGGTCCGGGGAGAAGGTGACCCCGCGAACTCGCCCCACTCCGGGGCGTCGGGCGTGCCGATGTTCTGCCGCCCCGGGCGACCGGGTAGACCTCGCCGCGCTCGCTCATCCCGAAGACGTGCTGCGCGCCGCCGCCGTCCTCGCAGACCATCAGGCCCCGGTCGGCGCCAGGCAGATGTTGTCCGGCGACTCGCCCGGCAGTCGCACGTCGGTGCTCGGGCCGAAGACGACGACGAGGGTGAGCCGGCGCCGGTGCGGCTCGTACTTCCACACCTGGCCGAAGTGGGTGGCCGCCGAGCCGTCCCCGGCCCGGGCGAACGACGACACGAAGTAGACGGCCCGCCCGCCCCAGTAGCAGCCCTCCAGCTTCTGCGCGTGCGTGATGCCCTTGGGCCCGAAGTCCTGGAAGCGGACGGGCGTTCCGGCCGCGAGCGGGTCCGGTACGGGGACCCACTCGACGCCCTCGAAGCGCGTGCCGGTCTCCTGGACCGCGGAGAGGTCGGGGACGCCCGGCACCCGCATCGCCTCCAGGGCGCCGCCCGCGCGCAGCGAGCCCGTACCGCCGAGCGGCTTGCGGGGGAGGAAGCGGTAGAAGAGCCCGAAGGGGCGCTCGAAGGCGTCCTCCGTCTCGTACACGATGCCGCTGTGCGGGTCGACGGCGATCGCCTCGTGCTGGAAGCGGCCCATGGCGGTGAGCGGGACGGCCCCGGTGCGGCGCGGGTCGGCGCCGTCGACCTCGAAGATGAAGCCGTGGTCCTTGGTGTAGCCGTTCGTGCCGGCCCTGTCCTCGGTCTCCTCGCAGGTCAGCCAGGTGTTCCAGGGCGTGGGCCCGCCGGCGCAGTTGACGGCCGTGCCCGCGACGGCGACCCGCTCGCCGAGGACGTCGTTCCGCCCGTCGAGTTCGAGGACCGTACAGCCGCCCTTGGCCGCCGGGTCGTACGTGAGGCCGGGGACGGTCGGGACGCCGATCTCCGCGGTGACCTTGTTCTCGTGGTTGCGGACCAGGTGCGTCCGGCCCCGGTGACCGGGGAAGGCGCCCATGCCGTCGTGGTTGCCGGGGACGGGCCCTCGCCGGAGCGGAGCGGGGGGGTCGCCCTGCCGGGAGAGGACCTTGTAGCGGAACCCGGCCGGCAGGTCGAGGAGACCGCGGGGGTCGGGGACGAGGGGCCGTAGCCTCCCCGGGGCGGACGGTCGCCGGGGGCCGCGCCGGCGCTTCCGGCGAAGAGCTCGGAGAGGGCGCCGGCGAAGGCGATCCCGGCGACGGACGCGCCGGTGCGGGACAGGATCTGACGTCGTGTTGCGGACATGGGCAACGGGCCTCCCCTGTGGGGGTACCCCCATGACGAAGGCCATGGGGAGGACAGGACGTGACGCTCCGTCGCGTCACGTGTTGCCTGTGTGACGTGCGACCCGCACGTGTGTATCACGCACTCCGGTGGCGCGTGAACCATGCGGGCCGCAACTGTCGCGTGTGGCGCCGATCCTGACCCCGCGTCAGGAGGGGATCAGGCCAGCTCGGCGTCGAGCGTGATGGTCGTGCCCGACAGCGCCTGGCTGACGGGACAGTTCTTCTTCGCGTCCTCCGCCGCCGCCCGGAAGCCGTCCGCGTCCAGGCCCGGGACCTCGCCCCGCACGGTCAGGTGGATGCCGGTGATGCCCTCGCCCGGCTGGAAGGTGACGTCGGCCTTGGTCTCCAGGCGGGTGGGCGGGTTGCCCGCGCCGGCCAGCCCGTGGGAGAGGGCCATCGAGAAGCAGGAGGAGTGCGCGGCGGCGATCAGCTCCTCGGGGCTCGTCTTGCCGTTCGGCTCCTCCGACCGGGCGGGCCAGGAGACGTCGTACGAGCCGATGCCGGAGGAGTCGAGGGAGACGGTGCCGGAGCCCTTGAGCAGGTCGCCCTGCCAGACGGTGTGGGCGTGACGCACGGTGGCCATGGTGGATCCCTTTCGATCGATCGGGTACGGCCCCAAGCTACTGCGCGACGAGTCCCTTCGCGTCGCGGGCGAGCGCGGTGAGCCGCGAGATCGCCCGGAAGTACTTCTTGCGGTATCCGCCGTTCAGCATCTCGTCGCTGAACAGGCGGTCGAAGGCAGACCGGAGGCGAGGACGGGTATCTCGCGGTCGTAGAGCCGGTCGGCCAGGACGACGAGCCGCAGCGCGGTCGACTGGTCGGGCACGGGCCGCACGTCGGTGAGGCAGACGGCGGTGAGGTCGTCGGTCAGGGCGCCGTACCGGCTCGGGTGGACCTTGGCCAGGTGGTCGAGCAGGTGCGGGAAGTCGTCCAGGAGGCGCCCGGCGTGGCGTACGCGGTCGCGGTGACGTCCTGGTCGGAGAAGGGCGCGGGGGCCTCGGGCAGGCCCCGGTGGCGGTAGTCCTCGCCGTCGATCCGCAGCGGCCGGAAGTGGGCGGAGAGGCCCTGGATCTCGCGGAGGAAGTCGGCGGCGGCGAAGCGGCCCTCGCCGAGCTTGCCGGGCAGCGTGTTGGAGGTGGCGGCGAGCGCCACGCCGGACTCGACCAGCTTGCCGAGGAGGCTGGAGACGAGGACGGTGTCGCCCGGGTCGTCGAGCTCGAACTCGTCGATGCACAGGAGCCGGTGCCCGCTCAGGGTCTTCACGGTCTGCTGGAAGCCGAGCGCGCCGACCAGGTTGGTCAGCTCGACGAAGGTGCCGAAGGCCTTCAGGGCCGGCTCGGCGGGGGTCGCGTGCCAGAGCGAGGCGAGGAGGTGGGTCTTGCCGACGCCGTAGCCGCCGTCCAGGTAGACCCCGCGCGGCCCGGTGGGGGCGGCGGGCTTCCGCGCGAACCAGCGGCGCTTCCCGGCGCCGGAGGCGTGCGCCCCGCCCAGGCCCTCGGCGAAGCCGCTCAGGACCTCGACCGCCTGCGTCTGGCTGGGCTGGTTCGGGTCCGGGATGTACGTGTCGAAGCGCACGGAGTCGAAGCGCGGCGGCGGCACCATCTCCGCGACGAGGCGCTCGGCGGGGACGTGGGGCTCTCGTGAGCAGAGCGAGAGCGGGGCCGCGGCGGAGGGACGGCTTCGGTGAGGGCACGGGTCGACACAGTTCCCCACTGTAAGCGCCATGTCAGACTGCCTGGATGCGACGCCTGTTTCCTGTGACGGACATGACAGCCGGACCGGCCGTGCCGGTCGCACCCGCGGGACCTGCCGGAACGGCCGACGGGAGCCGGACCGGAAGGCGGGGCCGGAACGGAGGGGAGGGCGGGGACTGGTCCCTCGACGCGCTCGCCGACGCCTACGCCTACCCGGCGGGCGACGGCCCCTGGCTGCGGGCCAACATGGTCTCCTCGCTCGACGGCGCCGGCCAGCACGAGGGCCGCTCCCAGCCGCTCTCCTCCGAGACCGACATGAGGATCTTCGGCACCCTGCGCGGGCTCGCCGACGTGATCGTGGTGGGCGCGGAGACCGTACGCCTGGAGGTACCGCCCCGCCCGGGCGCGGGAGGCCTTCGCGGAGCGCCGGGCCGCCGCCGGACAGGGCCCGGCCCCCGTGATCGCTGTGGTCAGCGCCTCGCTCGACCTGGACTTCTCGCTTCCGCTCTTCACCGCGCCGCTGGTGCCGACCCTGGTCCTCACCGGGAGCGGGGCGCCCGCCGAGCGGGTCGGGGAGAGCCCGGAAGGCGGGGGCCGAGGTGCTGTTCGCGGGCGACGGGACCCGGGTCGACCCCGTCCGTGCCCTGGCGGTGCTGACGGAGCGCGGGCTGCGGCGCCAGCTCACCGAGGGCGGACCGAGGCTGCTCGGCCAGTTCGTGGCGGCGGGGGTCCTCGACGAACTGTGCCTGACGATCTCGCCGACCATGACGGCCGGAGACGCCCAGCGGATCGCCGGAGGGCCCCGGTGGCCGTCCCGACACGCTTCCGGGTGGCTTCCGTCCTGGAGCGGGACGGCTTCCTCTTCACCCGCTACCTTCGGTCCTGAGAAAGCGGAATTCGCCGTTCCGCTTACCGTCGGACGGGCACACTTACTGTCGCAGACCCCGTGCGCACACGGGGAAGGATGGTTTCCGCAGAAGGGCTCCCGAAGTGTTCACAAGCGTTCTGATGATCGAGAAGCCCCTGACGTCCGTCGACGTGGAATTCGTCACCACGCTGCACGGCGACGAGGGCGTGTCCTTCGTCGTCCTGATGCAGCCGCGCGGTGACCAGGCCGATGTACTGCTGCGTGCCATCGACGACGTCGCCATGGGCGAACTGAAGGAAGCCGCCCGCGAGGGCGAGAACCGGAGGGCAAGGAGGCCCGTCCCCCGCCGAACAGGCCTGGAGCACTCGCTCCGGGCCCTGCGGGACGCCGGCTGCGAGGCGGTCGGCCAGGTCGTCGAGGACCACCCGCTCGACAAGATGAGGGCGGTGGTCGAGGAGGCGGAAGCGGACGAGGTCATCGTCCTCACCGCGCCGCACTACGTGGAGGAGTTCTTCCACCGCGACTGGGCCTCCCGGGCCCGCCACAAGGTGGGCGTCCCCGTCCTGAAGCTCTTCGCGCACAGCGAGTGACCGCGCGGTGACGGCCGGGCCCGCGCTCCGTATCGGGGGCGCGGGCCCGGCCGTGCCCTGCCGGGCGCGTACGGGGAAACCACTAGGCTGGGCCTCACACCCAGCGAACACCCAAGAAGACCCAACGAAACACATCGGGGAGAGATCCGCATGGCACCCGCCATTCCCGCCGCCATGGACCGGCCGCACTTCATCGGCATCGGCGGTGCCGGGATGTCGGGCATCGCGAAGATCCTCGCCCAGCGCGGCGCCAAGGTCGCCGGCAGCGACGCCAAGGACTCCGCGACCGCCGAGGCCCTGCGCGCCCTCGGCGTCACCGTGCACATCGGCCACGCCGCCGAGCACCTGGCCGACGACGCCTCCGCCGTCGTCGTCTCCAGCGCCATCCGCGCCGACAACCCCGAGCTGGCCCGCGCCGCCGAGCTCGGCATCCCGGTCGTGCACCGCTCCGACGCGCTCGCCTCCCTCATGGACGGCCTGCGCGCGATCGCGGTCGCCGGCACGCACGGCAAGACCACGACCACCTCCATGCTGGCCGTCGCCCTCGGCCACCTCGGCCTGGACCCTCGTACGCCATCGGCGGCGACCTGGCGGGCCCGGCACCAACGCCCGGCACGGCGACGGCGAGGTCTTCGTCGCCGAGGCCGACGAGAGCGACCGCAGCTTCCAGAAGTACGACCCCGAGGTCGCGATCGTCCTCAACGTCGAGCTGGACCACCACGCGAACTACGCCTCCCTGGACGAGATCTACGAGTCCTTCGAGGCCTTCACCGCCAAGATCCGTCCCGGCGGCACCCTCGTCGTCGGCGAGCACGCCGGCGCGCGCGAGCTGGCCCGCCGGGTCGCGGACCGCGAGGGCCTGGAGATCGTCACGGTCGGCGAGTCCGAGGACTCCGACGCCCGGATCCTGAAGATCGTCCCGAACGGCATGAAGAGCGAGGTGACCGTCGAGCTCGACGGCACCGAGCACACCTTCACCGTCTCGGTCCCCGGCCGCCACTACGCCCACAACGCCGCCGCCGCGCTCGCCGCCGGCGCCCGCGTCGGCATCGACCCGGCCGAGCTGGCCCAGGCCCTCACCGCCTACACCGGCGTCGGCCGCCGCCTCCAGCTCAAGGGCGAGGCGAAGGGCGTGCAGGTCATCGACTCGTACGCGCACCACCCCACCGAGATGACCGCCGACCTGGAGGCCATGCGCGGCGCCGCCGGGACGCCCGCCTGCTCGTCGTCTTCCAGCCGCACCTGTTCTCCCGGACCCAGGAGCTGGGCGAGGAGATGGGCGAGGCGCTGGCCCTCGCGGACGCCTCCGTCGTCCTCGACGTCTACCCGGCCCGCGAGGATCCGATCCCGGGCGTCACCAGCGAGCTGATCGTCGAGGCCGCCCGGAAGGCCGGCGCCGACGTGACGCCCGTCCACAACAAGGGTGCCGTGCCCGAGATCGTCGAGGGAATGGCCGGCCCCGGCGATCTCGTTCTCACCATGGGAGCGGGCGACGTCACGGACCTCGGCCCGCGCATCCTGGACCACCTGTCGAAGTAGCGCGAAGCAGAGGGAGCGAGCCCATGGCGTACGACGTCGAGAAGCCGGACGAGCAGTGGCGTGCGGAGCTGAGCCCGGCGGAGTACCAGGTGCTGCGCCAGGCGGGCACCGAGCCCGCCTTCCGCGGCGAGTACACCGACACCACCACCAAGGGCGTCTACTCCTGCCGGGCGTGCGGCGCGGAGCTGTTCACCTCGAACGAGAAGTTCTCGTCGCACTGCGGCTGGCCGTCCTTCTACGACCCGAAGGACTCCGACGCGGTCGAACTGATCGAGGACCGCTCCCACGGCATGGTCCGCACGGAGGTCCGCTGCTCCCGCTGCGGCTCCCACCTGGGCCACGTCTTCGAGGGCGAGGGCTACCCGACCCCGACGGACCAGCGGTACTGCATCAACTCGATCTCGCTGCGGCTGGAGCCGACGGAGGGCTGAGCGGGTGCCGGACGCCCTCCCGCGCCGCCCGCCCCGAGAAGGCGGAGGAAAGGGGAGGGCGTCCGGGGCGCGGGCTATGGGGCCGCTCCTCTCACCCGTCCTGGGAACCGCCCGCTCCGCGGTGAGGTAGCAGGTCACCCGGTCCTCGCCGCCCGGCCCCGACGCGTGGCCCGGCGTCCACCAGGACCAGATCTCCGCCGCCTTCGGCACCCACGCCGGCCTGGCCACGTCGTGGGCGAACGAGCAGGCGATGTCGGCCCGTTCTGGGTCTCCGCCGCCGTCGCGCCCGGTCGCAACGGGACCTGGACGAAGACGCGGGCGTCGTACGGTCCGGAGCAGGGCACGCCCACGACCACGTGCGTCGCACGCCGGCCGGTGTCGAAGTCGACGCAGCCGCCGTTCTTCACGTCGCGCATGGGCAGCACGGCCTCGGCGGCCTTGCGGACGCTCCCCGCAGGGGCCCGGCCGGCTTCGACGAGCCGAACCCGGTGAGGGTGAGGTCCATCGTCAGCGAGGTCACGTCGGCGAGGGCGCCGCTCTTCCGCAGGAGCCTCGACATGTCCGCCCGGCCGTGGGTGATCCGGCCCCGCGCGTCCACGGACACGGTCAGGGGAAGCCGGCCTGGAGGGCGCTGGTGCCCATCTCGGCCGCCAGTTCCTTGCGGAGGTCCGAGGGAACATCGTCCACCCCACCGAGAAGGGCATCTCCGCCCGGTACGTACGGCCCCCGCGGGCTCCTCCTGCCGTGCCTTCGCCTCCGCGCCGCCCAAGCCCTCCAGGAGGGTCCCGCCGACCGGGCTCTCGGAACCCCGCAGGTGACCGATCGGGTCGTTGCCGTCCCCGCGGCGAGGACGTCGTCGCTGCCGTACCGGAGCCAGTAGCCCGCGGAGGCGGCGCGGTAGTGGATCTGCTGCCGGTCGACGACGAACCTGCCGGAGCCCGTGCCCGACGTCCTGCCGGGAGTGGTGCCGAGGAGCGTCCCCTCCGCCGCGGCGGAGTACTTCTCCGGCACCTGCCACCGCACGGCGGCCTCACCCGCCCCTCCGTGAAGTCCAGCCTGCCGCTCAGCGTCTGTACGGCCGTGCCCTTCGCGGACCCGAAGGACACCGTCTGCGTGAAGCTCGCGCTGCCCGACTTCTGCGTCTCGCGCAGGGCCAGGAAGACCTGGCGGCCCAGCGGTTGGCCGAAGACCGGATGCTGCGAAGGCTGCGCCTTCGCGTGCGCGTCCCCATTGTCACCACCGCTGCACGCGGTGAGCAGAAGGAGGGCGGTGGGGAGCGCGGCGATGCCCGCGAGGCGTCTGATCACGATCATATGACCTCCCGGCCAGGGCGCGGGTTGCCCTCCCGCCCGTCACGGAAAGGTCACACCGGGGCCGGAGCGAACTCGGTGCGGGCGTCCCGGCGGTGCGGCAGGTCCGCCCACACGTACGTGTTGTACTGCCGCTTGGACGGCTCGCCGATCCCGGCCCCGGCGCGCTCCGCCCGGTTCAGCCGGTCCGTGCCGAAGTCCTCCGGCATGGAGGTGTATCCGTGCCCCACGCCCTGCCCAGCACGTGCGCGGCGGCTCCACCGAATGACCGGGCCGCGCCTCCGCCACCGGGGCCTACCCGGCGTCGACGGGGACCTTCTCCGCGCCGATCCGCCGCATCCGTTCGGTGCCCCACTCGCCGAGGGAGGCCAGGGCGGCGTTGAGCGAGGCGCCGTGCTCCGTCAGGGAGTACTCGACCTTCGGCGGCACCTCGGGGTACACCTCGCGGTGCACGAGCCCGTCCTCCTCCATCTCCCGCAGGTGCTGGACGAGCATCTTCTCGCTGACGCCCGGCAGACCGCGCCGGAGCTCGGCGAACCGGCGGATCCCGTGGTGGTGCAGCTCCCAGAGGATCAGCGACTTCCACTTGCCGGTGACCACGTCCATCGCCGCGTCGATCCCGCAGAAGTAGGGACCGCGTCGTGCCGATGCCGCCATCAGCCCTCCCTCGCACCGCACTTACCCCGGGGTGAGTACCCCACTCATTAGTCCGTACTGGTCAACCCTACCGGTGGCGCGGAGGATCGAAGGAGAACGAGGAACATGAGAGGGAGCACCGAGGATGACGACTGACAGCAACAGCAACAGCAACAGCAACGGAAACAGCAACGGAAACAGCAACGGCGACGGCAGCTTCCGGGTGAGCGTGCTCGGCCTGGGAGCGATGGGCGGCGCGCTCGCGACCGCCCTGGTGAAGGCCGGACACACGACGACGGTCTGGAACCGGTCACCGGGAAAGGCGGACGGCCTCGTCGCCCTCGGCGCGCGGGCCGCCGCCACGGCCGGTGACGCGATCCGGGCCGGAGATCTGGTGATCGTCTGCCTCCTCGACCACGCGTCGGTCCACGAGGTGCTCGACCCCTCTCCGGCGACCTGGCCGGGCGGGCCCTGGTCAACGTGACCACCACGTCCCCGAGCAGTCGCGCGAGCTGGCCGCCTGGGCCGACCGGGCCGGAATCGCCCACCTGGACGGCGGCATCATGGCCGTACCCCAGATGATCGGCGGGCCCGGCTCCTCGGTCCTCTACAGCGGATCGGCCGAGGTCTTCCAGCGGTACGAGCCGCTGCTCGACCTGTGGGGAGCAGCGCCTACTTCGGCGAGGACGCCGGTCTCGCGTCCCTGTACGACCTCGCCCTGCTCGCGGGCATGTACGTCATGTTCGCCGGGTTCATGCAGGGCGCCGCCATGGTCGCGCCGGCCGGGGTGTCGGCGCGCGAGTTCGCCGCCAGGGCCGCGCCCTGGCTGACCGCGATGACCGGCTCCTTCCAGGGGTTCGCCGAGGTGATCGACGGCGGGGACTACACCGTGGAGGGCAGCAGAGCCTGGACTTCTCCGACCTCGGCGACATCCTGGCCGCCGGTTCCGCGCAGGGCGTCGGCACCGGGCCGGTGGCCATGGTCCAGGAACTGATTCGGCGTCAGGTCGACGCGGGCCACGGGGCGGAGGGTTTCGCCCGTATCTTCGAGAGCGTCAGGCGCCCGGCCTGATGCGAGAGGGTCAGGCCCCGGCCTAAGCCGTGCGCCCCGCGCAGTGCGGACAGCGCTCGCGGCCGTCCCACGCGGACCAGCCGAAGTCGGCCGGGACGAGGGCGTGGCCCTCCAACTCGTCGCGGACGGCCTCGCGGTAGGCCCAGACGGCGTCCAGGTAGGGGTGGTACACGTCGTGGAAGGCGGGGTCCGAGATCCCGGCGCCCGAGGCGACCGCCCTCCGGAGGTCACGGAGGCGTTCGAACATGGTCTGGCCCGCCCCGCGATCCCGGCGCTGCCGTCGAGGAAGAGGCGCTCGCGCACCTCGTAGACCCGCGCGTCCGTCAGCGCCGAGCGGCTCGCCTCCTCCAGGCCGTCCCCACCGCCGCTCTGCGCGAGCCGCCGCAGCTCGGTGTGGGCCGCGCCCGCCGCCGCGATGAACTCGGTGTAGACCTCCCGGCGGCGCTCCTGAAGCCCCGCCGGTGCTCCTGGCGGGTGCGCAGGCGGTCGGCCAGGACCGTGCCCGCTATCGCGATCAGACCGCCGCCCAGTGTGGCGACCAGAGTTCCCCACTCCATACCGCGTCCCCGTTCCCCACCCGGTGTTCCGGAAGGGCGCCCCGCGCCCTCTCCTCCCGCAGATCATGCCCGACACCGGGGCCTGCGGGGCGGGGAACCGGCTGGGGACGAGGCATGCCCGGATGACGCGCCGACCACGGGTTCTCGCCGGTCCCCGCAAGGGAGCGGGCGGCGGCGTCAGGGGCCGGGCGCTTCTCACGCCACCTTGATGACGACCTTGCCCGAGGCGTGACCGTTCTCGACGGCGGCGAGGGCGGCCGGGGCTTCGGAGAGCGGATGGACCGCGGTGATGACGGGGCGAGGCCTCCGTCGAGGGCCAGCCGGGCCGACCGCTCCAGGTTCTCGCGGTCGACGCGGCGCTCGACGAAACGCCCGCCGAGATCGGGCACGGACGCATCACCCACGGCGATGACGTCGCGGGGATCGCGGGCCAGTGGAGCGACCGTCCGCAGCGAGGCGCCTCCGACCAGGTCGACGATCCCGTCGAAGCCGCCCGGAACCAGCTCGCGTGCCGCGGCGGCGACGTCCTCGGCGGTGTAGTCGACGAACCGCGTCCCGATGCCCTCGGCGTGCTCGCGTTTGGCGGTGCTCCCGGTGCCGATCACGCGCAGCCCGCGCCCGGTGGCCAGCCGGGCGACGGCGAGCCGACCCCGCCCCCGACCCCGTTGACCAGGACCGTGGCACCGGCCGGCAGGCCAAGCTGGTCGAGCACGTCCACCGCGGTCGTCCCGGCCACCGGCAGCGTCGCCGCCACGGCCGCGGACAGGCCCGCCGGGATGCGCGCGGTGTTCGGCGCGGACAGCACCGTGGTCTCGGCGTAGGTGCCGCCGCCGGTCAGCGCGAAGCCGAAGACCGCGTCGCCCACCTCGAATCCGGTGACGTCCTCGCCCCGGGCGAGAACGGTTCCGGCCGCCTCCATGCCCAGCACGCGGGGAAACGGACGCCCGCCGTCGAGCCCGTCGACCAGACCCGAGCGCAGAAGGTGGTCGAGGGGATTCACACCGGCGACCTCGACCCGGATCAGTACCTCACCGCGCCCGGGTACGGGATCGGGACGATCGAAGAACTCCTGCACCTCGGGCCCGCCGTACTTGTGGAAACCCCATGCCTGCCCCATCTTCCGCCGCCTCTCGCACGACCGGCCCGGTGCTTCCGGGCCCTGTCGCCATCCTCGCCTCTGACATTGATGTCAGGGGCAACCGGCTGAGACGCGGATCACAGCATCAGGTCGACCGCGCCACTGGTTCCGGGGCCGTGGACAGCGCCGCACGGTGCCGGCTGTTGGCCCCGATCAGCACGTCGAGTGCGTCCCGGGTCTCGATCAGGTGCGCGATGTCGGCGTCGATCCGGTCGCGCTCGCGCATCATCGCCGTGAACGTCTCCTCGGCGACGTCCAGGTCACCGGGGAGGTCCACACACGGCAGCACGGTCGCGATCACCCGGCTGGACATCCCGGCGTCGAACAACTGCCGGATGAGCGACACGCGCTGGACCGCGCCCTCGGAATAGTGACGCTGCCCCGCGCCGGAGCGCGAGCTGGTCAGCAGTCCCTGGTCTTCGTAGTACCGCAGCGAGCGCGGACTCACGCCCGTGCGCTGGGCAAGCTCGCCTATCCGCATCCTTGAGACCCTACGCCCACAGCCCCCGGGTCCAGGCCGCCGACGAGTCATGGACGCTTGCGGGCGCCCGCAAGGATGCCGTCCGTACCCGCCCGGCCTGCCGCTGTCGAGGGTGAGAGGCTCAGTGGACCGAGAAGCCGCCGTCCACGAAGAGGGAGTGACCGGTGACGTACGCGGAGGCCGTACTCGCCAGGAAGACGGCCGCGCCCGCGAAGTCCGCCGCGAGCCCGTTGCGGCCGATCATCGTGCGGGCGGCGAGCCCGGCGACCTTCTCGGGGTCGGAGGAGAGCCGCTCGTTGAGCGGGGTCATCACGAAACCGGGCACGAGCGTGTTGGCCGTGACCCCGTACGCCGACCACGCCTCCGCCTGCGAGCGGGCCAGCGACTCCAGAGCGCCCTTGGACACCCCGTACGCCCCGCTCTGCACGAACGCGCGGTGCGCCTGCTGGGACGTCACGTGGATGATCCGCCCGAAACCGCGCTCGGCCATCCCGGGTCCGAACCGCTGACCCAGCAGGAACGGCGCCTCCAGGTTCACGGTCATCGTCGCGTCCCAGACGTCCTCGCCCAGTTCGCCCAGCGGCGGGCGGAGGTTGATCCCCGCCGAGTTCACCAGGACGTCCGGCTCCCCGAACACGGCCGCCGCCTCCTCGGCCCCGGACCTGATCCCCTCCCGGGTGCTCAGGTCGGCGCTCACCAGGCCGCCCGGCAGCCGTCGGCCGTCAGTTCGTCCACGGTCGCGACGAGCTCGGCCTCCTTGCGCGCGAGCACGACCACCTTCGCTCCGGCCCGCGCCAAAGCTCCGGCGATGGCCCGGCCGATACCGGAACTGCCTCCCGTGACGAGGGCGGTGCGCCCGTCGAGAGAAGAGGCCGGAGGGTAGTCGGCCGGGTTCGTGCTCATGGTGACGCCCTTCAGCTCAGCCGGGTCAGGAACGCGGTCCAGGCGGCGGGGAGAGCGCGAGCTGCGGACCGGTGACGTTCTTGGAGTCGCGGACGTGGACGGTGGAGGGGCAGGAGGCGACCTCGACGCAGTCGCCGTCGCCGCCACTGCTGTAGCTCGACTTGTGCCAGGAGAGAGCGACTTCCACGCAGTCGTCGCCGCTGCCACCGCTGTAGCTGCTCTTGAACCAGGCCAGGTCTGTGGTGCTCATAGTGCTCCTCGGATCTCCCGCAGCAGGCTCACGGACTCCTCGAAGGACAGAGCCTGTGACCGCATCCTGGCATACCGCTTATGCAGGATGCTGACCTCTTGCGGTCGGCGATGAGCTGGGCGGTCCGCTGCCCTTCGGAGTACGCATACCACTTGTTCTCCGGAGTCTCCAAGAGCTGCATCGGCCCATCCAGTCCCGCGTGATGCCCGCGTTCCTGCGGCATGATCTGGAACTCGACGTTGCGGCGTTCGCAGAGGTCGAGGATGTGGTCGATCTGCTCGCGCATGACCTCCGCCCCGCCCGTCCTACGGCGCAGGACGTGCTCCTCCACGATGAAGCTGTACGTCGTGTCCGGGCGGTCCGTCAGTAACTTCTTCCGCTCGATCCTGGCCGCCATCTGCGCCTTGATCTGGTCGTCGCCCAGCGCCGGGATCTGTTCGTGGAACAGGATGTTCGCGTACGCCGGTGACTGGAGCAGCCCCGGCACCAGCCGGTTCTCGTACGTGTACAGGGACACGGCCTCCGCCTCCAGCCTGGCCCACGGCCGGAACCAGCTCGCGAGGCCCGGCTTGCGGCTCAGGTGCTTCGACGCGTCCTTGAGCGCCCCGAATCCGTCGAGCACCACCTCCGCCTGCTCCACGAAGCCGGGAGGCGGGAAACGGCGTCCCTGTTCGATGGAGGCGATCGTCGGCAGCGAGTACCCGACCCTCGGCGCGAACGCCTCCTGTGTGAGGCCCGCCCGTTTGCGGAAGGCCTTGACCACCGCCCCGAACGTCTTCAGGCTGTCCGACGTCTCCGGTTCGCCCCGCCCCTGGGACCCCTCCGCCACGTCCTCCGGAACCTCGTCCGTCACCCCGGCCACCTCCCGCACCCGTGCGCTCGTCTGGAACGAACCCATCGTCACGGATGGTGACCGGTACGGTCCAGAGGGTGAACCCGTACGCTGTCGCAGCGTACGGGTTTCTGAGCTGGCAACCCGTCCCGCGCGACGCCACATTGGCCCCATGACCTCCCCGTGACCCGCGAAGTGCCCGTCACCGTACGTGTGTTCGCGCAACGCTTCAGCTCGACGCCGCGCGGCGCCCGGCTCGCCCGGCGGCTCGCCGTGCTCCAGCTCGACCGCTGGGGCGTCCCGTACGACTCCGAGACCTCCGAGACCGCCGCGCTGCTCGTCGCGGAACTCGCGGCGAACGCCGTCACCCACGGCCGGGTGCCCGGGCGCGACTGCGAGCTGACGCTCTCGTACACGCCCGGACGACTGCTCCGGATCGACGTGTCCGACACCCGGGGCGAGCGGCGGCCTGCCCCCGTCGAGCAGGGGTCGCTGGACGAGGGCGGGCGCGGCTTACTGCTGGTCGAGGCGCTGGCCTCGCGGTGGGCCGTGCTCGACCGCGTACCGGTCGGGAAGACCGTACGGGCCGAGCTCGACCTCAGCCCCGGGCCGGCTCGTACCCGGCCGGGCGGGTCGTGAAGGTGCCCCGGCCCTGGGTGCGGCCGCGCAGGCGGGACGCGTAGCCGAACAGCTCGGCCAGCGGCACCGTCGCCGCCACCACCGCCGTACCGGCCCGGGCCGTCTGGTCGTTCACCCGGCCCCGGCGGGTCGCGAGGTCGCCGAGGACCGCGCCGACGGACTCGGCGGGGACGGTGACGGTCACCTCGGCCACCGGCTCCAGGAGGGTCATCGCACTCGCCCGGAGCGCCTCGCGCAGGGCGAACCTGCCTACTGTGCGGAACGCCATCTCCGAGGAGTCCTTCGGATGCGTGGCGCCGTCCGTGAGCGTGACCCGGACGCCGGTCACCGGGTGGCCGCCGAGGGGCCCTCCAGGAGGGCGTCCCGGCAGCCGGCCTCGACCGCGCGGACGTACTCCTGCGGGACGCGACCGCCCGTGACGGTGGAGGTGAAGGCGAACTCCTCGTCTCCTTCCAAGGGTTCGAGGTCGATGACGACGTGGGCGAACTGGCCCGCGCCGCCGTCCTGTTTGACGTGGCGGTACAGCAGGCCGGTGACGCCCTTCGCCACCGTCTCGCGGTACGCCACCTGGGGGCGCCCGACCGTGACCTCCAGGCCCCGGTCGCGGCGCAGCTTCTCCACCGCGACCTCCAGGTGCAGTTCGCCCAGGCCGGACAGGACGGTCTGGCCCGTCTCCGGGTCGGACCGGACGACGAGCGACAGGTCCTCCTCCGCCAGGCGGGCGAGGGCCGTCGCCAGGCGGCCGGTGTCCGTGCTGCGGCGGGCCTCGACGGCGACCGAGACCACCGGATCGGCGGTCGTGGGCGGTTCGAGGACGAGAGGCGCGGCCGGGTCGCACAGGGTGGCCCCGGCGCGGACGGACTTCGGGCCGACGACGGCGACGATGTCACCGGCGCGCGCCGACCGACCTCCGTCGCCCGGTCCGCCTGCACGCGCAGGATGCGGGCGATCCGCTCGGTGCGCCCGCCGGTCGCGTCCAGCACGGTGTCCCCCTTCCCGATCGTGCCCGCGTAGACGCGGACGTAGGTCAAGCGGCCGGTGGCCGTGGCGTTCACCTTGAAGGCGAGCGCGGTGAACGGAGCCTCCGGGTCCGCCGGGACCTCACCGCGCACGGGCGGCATGTCCGACGGGGCCGGGAGGTACGCGACGACGGCGTCGAGCAGGGGCTCGATGCCCCGGTTGCGGTAGGCCGAGCCGCACAGCACGACCACGGCCTCCCCGGCGAGGGTGAGGTCGCGGAGCGCGCCGCGCAGGGTCTCCTCGGCCAGCTCCTCACGGGCGAGGAACTCCTCGAAGGCGCCCGCGTGCAGCTCCGCCACGGCTTCCTCCAGACGTCGCCGACGACGCCGGGCCTCGTCCAACAGGCCCTCGGGAACGTCCTGTTCGGTGTACGCGTCGGCGCCGTCGGCCCACACGTACGCCCGCATCCGGAGCAGGTCCACGACGCCGGCGAAGCCATCCTCGCGCCGACGGGGAGCTGCACGGGGAGCGGTACGGCTCCGAGCCGGTCGCGGATCGACGCCACGGCGGCGTCGAGGTCCGCGCCCGCCCGGTCCAGCTTGTTGACGAACGCGAGGCGCGGGACGCCGTGCCGGTCGGCCTGCCGCCACACCGTCTCGCTCTGCGGCTCGACGCCCGCGACGGCGTCGAAGACGGCCACCGCGCCGTCGAGGACGCGCAGCGAGCGCTCGACCTCGTCGGAGAAGTCGACGTGGCCGGGCGTGTCGATCAGGTTGATCCGGTGCCCGGCCCAGTCGCAGCTCACGGCCGCCGCGAAGATCGTGATGCCCCGGTCCCGCTCCTGCGGGTCGAAGTCGGTGACGGTGGTGCCGTCGTGGACCTCGCCCCGCTTGTGGACGGCCCCGGTCAGGTACAGGACCCGCTCGGTGACGGTGGTCTTGCCGGCATCGACGTGGGCCAGGATGCCGAGGTTGCGGACGGCGGTGATGCCGGCGGTGATGTCAGGGGTACGCACGGTTCTCGTGCCTTTCGCTGCTGCGGTGGTGGAACGGGCAGCGCGATTCCCGGACGACGCTCAGGTACGGAAGGCGTACGGGGTCGTCACGGGCGGCGATGGCGGGCGCGCAGCCGCCACCGCTCGGCCGAGGAGGCGAGGATCACGTCGTACCGGGCACGGGAGGAGGACACGGCGACGGCGGCGTGGCTGCGCACGGTCTTCTCCCCTCGGACGGATGCACGGATGTCTGTCGGCGGCACCGAACGGTGCGCCGGGACGTGAGTGTAGGGGCAGGGCGCGCGGTGCGACAGCGGTTTTCCGCTCCGGGGCACGGGAGTGCTCCGAAGGGCAACAGGCCACCTCGTGCCGGGAGTTGCCTGCCCCTCACTGCCGGACTAGGGGCGTCCGGATCGACGGTCGTCCCGCCGTCCTGGATCAGGGCGTCCAGCGCCCGGTCCAGGACGGTGAGCAGGTGCGCGTGCTCCCGCGGGCTGTAGAGCATGCGCAGGGCCAGGCCGTCGGAGAGCGCGATGACGGCGTCGGCGACGGCCGTCGCGCGGGTTCCGTACCCGGTCGACTCCAGCCAGGAGGCCAGTGCGTCACGGACGTCCCGGTCGACCTGGCGCCGGATCGCGGCGAGGCGGGGGTGGTGGGCCGCGTGGACGGCGAAGGCGAGTTGCGCGGTGGCCTCGGCGCGTCGCTCGGCGTCCACGGGGAGCGTGGTCAGGACCAGCTCGCGCAGCTCCGGCGCGGCGGCAGCGCGGTGTCCACCTCGGCCATCCGGCGCTCGACCCGTTCGCCGGCCAGCTCGGCGGCGAACGTGAGCATCTCCTCCTTGGTGCGGAAGTACTTCTGGACGGCGCCGGGGAACGCCCCGACGCGGCGGCCACGGTGCGCACGCTGACCTCGTCGAGGCCGCGCTCGGCGACCAGCCGGAGCAGGGCCGCGCCGATCTGCCGGCGCTGCTCTTCCCTGTCGACGGCCTTGGGCATCGGCGGCACTCCCTCTTTGAGATACAGTCGTATTCTAACCAGTCGTCAGGTGAGTTGCCGAACGGAGAGCCGGAGGAGACCAGTGAGGGACGACCGACGCGAACCCCACGCCGTACCCGCCTTACGGGTGTCGGACCGCGAACGCGACGAGGTGCTCGGCGTGCTGGCGACGGCGCTGGCCGAGGGCGACTCGACCCGCACGAGCACGGGATACGTTCCGGGCGCGCCCTGGAGGCGCGTACGACCGGCGAACTCGCCGTGCTGACGGCCGACTTGCCCGCGCCGGTACCGTCCCGCCGGGAGCGCGACCGCAAGGACCTCCGGGAGTGGCTGGCCGAGTGGCGCCACTGGCTGGGCGGGGCGGTGATCATGTCCGGGATCTGGGGCGCGGACTGCGCGCGGAAGGGGAGCTGTCCCCTACTGGCCGGTCACGCCGCTGGCGGTGTGGGCGGCCGTGCTGATCGCCGTCGCCGTCTGGCCGCGCGACACGAACGGCGACGACTGAGGCGGCGACGGGGGTGCGGCGACGAGGGGGCGACGGGCGCGCCGCGCCCTACCGGGGCCCCGGGGCCTACGCGCCCGCGTCGGCCGGCTGGAGAGGTCCCAGCGGTTGCCGTACAGGTCCTCGAAGACGGCGACCGAGCCGTACGGCTCGTGGCGCGGCTCCTCCAGGAACTTCACGCCGGCCGCCGTCATGCGGGCGTGGTCGCGGGCGAAGTCCTCGGTGTGGAGGAAGAAGCCGACCCGGCCGCCGGTCTGGTGGCCGATCGCGGCCTCCTCGTCCTCGTTCTTGGCGCGGGCGAGGAGCAGACCCACGTTCCCGAGGCCGCCGACCCCGGCCGCTCCGCGCGGCCGGACGACGACCAACGGGTGCCGTCGCCCCGGTCGGTGTCCTCGACGAGGTCGAAGCCGAGGGCGTCGGTGTAGAAGGCGACGGCCTCGTCGTAGTCACGGACGACGAGGGTGACGAGTGCGATGGACGGCATGGAGCCAAAAGTAATACGTATGGATCTACCCGCGTCAATCGCCACGCCCGCTGCGACCATGTCCGACATGGACACGCAACAATTCGAGCACCTCGCGGCCCGCGCGCGGGCCCTGACGGAGCCCGGACCCGGAGGGGCGCGGCGCCGGATCCTGGGACTCGCCGGACCGCCGGGCGCCGGAAAGTCCACGCTCGCCGCCCGGCTCGTCGACCGCCTCGGCGGGCTCGCGGTCCTCGTCCCCATGGACGGCTTCCACCTCGCGCAGGCCGAGCTGGTACGCCTCGGCCGGGCGGACAGGAAGAGCGCCCCCGACACCTTCGACGCCGCCGGGTACACCGCGCTCCTCGCCCGGCTGCGCGCCCCCGAGCCCGGCACCACCGTCTACGCACCCGCTTTCGACCGCTCCTGGAGGAGCCGGTCGCCGGAGCAGTCGCAGATGTCGCGCCCTCCTCGTAGGCAGCCCCGATTGTCTCGGTTGTCCGATGTCACCGTCTCGGCCTGGAGCCCGTCCTCAGGAGTGACGTGGGGGCACCGTGATCAGCAGTGCGAGGGTCGGTACCCGACTGGGTCAGAGGCCGCGCGTCCGTACGTGCAGGTGACCGGCAAGGGGGTAGGCGGGCGGTGCTGAGGGCAGGACCGTGGTTAGTGCGTACCTACTCTTCTGCGCGACGCGGCATGATGCCGTGTTGTCCACTTGATGCAGGAGTTCAAGGCGCGTTAGTCCGTTGCCCGGGAAGGCGGTAAAAGCCCAGTCCGTCAGTGCCTGCAGCGCTCGGGGTGCCACCCCGGCCGCGCGCATGCGCTGCCGTCCAGTAGCCGACCTCGGCGGACGAAGTGCCCGGTATGACATTCTTGAGGACCACGTGGCCCATCAACCTGTCATCGGTGCCTGCAGTTTGGGATTCGACGACGGCGAATCCGAAGCGGTCTCCCGTATCCCATCCCCGTTGTTGTTCGTGAATCCAATGAGCCGCGCTCGCCTCGTCGTTCACAGTTGAGCTCGTCCACCGGCGCAGGGCGTCATCCCGATACAGTTCAACCAGGTCGGCAGTGTCCGCCGGGCTCCAGGGACGCAGTATGAGAGCAGGGGCGGACGGTGTGGCGTCCGCCTCGAGCACTGCAACGATCTTCTCCATCGGCCTAGGGTATGTGGCCACAGCAGTTTTCAGCACTGCGTGTAACTGTGGGGCGGGGCTGTGTGGTCGTTGCGTCATTGGGCTGCCCGTATGCGCAGAGCTGTGACGGGCCAGTCGATCACCGGGGTGAGGCGTGCCGGTGTCGGCCAGTCGTTGATCAGCGCGAGCAGCCGGAAGTACTGGTCCCTGCGCGGATCGCTCGTGGCTTTCAGGCGATGTAGCAGCCACCGGTGCAGCTCGGCGTCATCGGCGCAGTCTTGCCGTCCGCAGGCCCTCGACGCCAGTGGATTTGCCGGACGAGGCGGCAGGCCGTCCGGTGAGGGGGCGGGCCGCCTGGTGGGAGGGCGGGATCGTCTGCCGTCTGCCGTCTGCCGTCTGCCGTCCCCGGACCCGCCATCCCCGCCCGCCCTCCGGCGGAGCCACCGCCGTCCTCTAGGGTGCCGCCATGACCGACGACGCCGCCATCACCGACGACCAGGACTGGGAGCGCAGGATCGCCGCGCTCTGGGAGCGCATCGACGACCACGAGCCCGCCGACTTCCGTGCCCGCGTGGCCGGACTGGCCGCCGAGCGGCCCGCCGACGACGCCGCCGCGCTCTTCGAGCAGGGCGCCGCCCACGACTCCACCGGCCTGCCGGAGGAGGCCGTCGCGCTCTACCGGCGCGCCCTCGACCACGGGCTCACCGGGCTGCGCCGCCGCCGGGCGGTGATCCAGCTCGCCAGCAGCCTGCGCAACCTCGGCCGGCCCGACCTCGCCGTGGAGCTCCTCACCGCCGAACGGGACCTGCCCGCCGACCGGCTCGACGCCGACGAGAAGGCCCTCGCCGGGGCCGTCGACGCCTTCCTCGCGCTCGCCCTGGCCGACACCGGCCGCGACCGCGAGGCCGCCTCTGGCCCTGGGCGCCCTCGCCCCCTGCTGCCCGCTACAACCGCTCCCTCGCCCACTACGCCCGCGCCCTCCTCACCGCCCCCGACGGCTCCTGAGTGCGAGCACGGCGAACCCGACCGGCCCGCGGACGAGTTGACCCGACCGAAAGGGAGCCGACATCCGCAGTCGCTACCCTGGGACCGACGGCGACGGAAGGCGGGCGGGCGTGGGCTGGCTGCGGCGGGGACCCAGGCGGGACGGCGACGACGCGCCGAGGACCCCGAGTTCGCGTACTTCTCCCGGAACGAGGCCGCGCTCTTCCGGGGCCGGGTCCGGGAGACCTTCGCCGAGCTCGGTCTGGAGGTCACCGTCTACGCCGACCACGTCGTCGACGACCGGGGACGCCGCTTCGGGCTCACCAACCTCGCCGCCGTCTGCCACCAGGACCGGCGCGGACCCCGCGTCTGGCCCGGACTGGTCCGCCGGCACATCGAGCTGGTCGTCCGGGCCATGGACGGCCCTCCGCGCTCGACACCCTCCCGCCCGAGCAGATCCGCTCCCAGCTCTACCCCCGGGTCGTCAGCGGCGACGGCATCGACGCCGCTTCCTTCGGGTACGCCAGGACCGTCGCCCCCGGCCTGTACGAGGTCCTCGCCCTCGACCTGCCCGAGAGCGTCATGATGCTCACCGACGACGCCCTCGCCCGGCTCGGGGACCACGCGCACCTGCGCGACCGGGCCCTACGCAACCTGCGCGGCCTTCCCGTCGAGGGGCACGAGACCGTCCGCGACGCCGACGGCATGTGCTTCGAGGTCGTCCTCGGGGACTCCTTCTACACCGCGAGCCGCGTCCTCGACCTCGACGGGGTCGCCCGGCGCGTCACCGGCCTCCCGCTCGGCGAGCACGGCGCCCTGGTCGCCCTGCCCTTCCGGCACCAGCTCGCCTTCCACCCCATCCGGGACACCACCATCATCCCGGCCCTCGGCGCGATGGCCTCCTTCGCCGCCACCGGGTACGAGGACACACCGGGCGCCATCAGCCCGTACGTCTTCTGGTGGCGCGACGGCACCCTCACCCAGCTCAGCGAGCACGACGAGGAGCGCGGCGACCTGCGGATCGTCGTCGGCGACGACTTCCAGGAGCTCCTGGAACGGCTCATCGCCCAGGGACCCGACCGCCACTGAGCCGTCACGGCGGCCCGAGAAGGTGCCCCCGTGCCGAGCGGCCCCGACGACGCCCCACCCCGGCCCCGTCAGCCGTCCGACAGGACCACCGCCGACTCCGCCGGCACCCGCAGGACCCCGTCCGCCGCCGGCGGGTCGACCGGCTCCCAGGACGCCAGGACCCGGTCCCGGCCGTTGGAGCCCAGCGGGATCACCGCCGGCTCCTTGCCCAGGTTCACCGCGACCCGCAGGTCCCCGCGCCGGAAGACCAGCCAGCGGTCCTCCTCGTCGTAGGCGACCTTCACGCCCCCCAGGTCCGGGTCCGTCAGGTCCGGCAGCGTGCGGCGCAGCGCGATCAGCTCCCGGTGCCAGGCGAGCAGCCGCTTGTGCGGGTCCTCCTCGCGCTCGCTCCGGTCCAGGACCGAGCGGTCCCGGGTGGCCCGGTCCTGCGGGTCGGGGACCTCGTCCTCGTCCCAGCCGTGCTCCGCGAACTCCCGCCGCCGCCCCCGCCGCACGGCCTCCGCGAGCTCCGGGTCGGTGTGGTCGGTGAAGTACTGCCAGGGGTCGTCGCCCCCACTCCTCGCCCATGAACAGCATCGGCACCGAGGGCCCGGTCAGGACCAGGGCCGCCGCGCAGGCGAGCAGCCCGGGGAGACCGAGGCCGAGAGGCGGTCCCCGAGGGCCCGGTTGCCGATCTGGTCGTGCGTCTGCGCGTACCCGAGGAAGCGGTGGGCGGGGGTCCGCTCCCGGTCCACCGGCCGCCCGTGGTGGCGGCCCCGGAAGCTGGAGTACGTGCCGTCGTGGAAGAAGACGTGCGTCAGCGTCTTGGCGAGCGCGGCGATCGGCGCCCGCGCGAAGTCGGCGTAGTAGCCCTGCGACTCGCCGGTCAGGGCGGTGTGCAGGGCGTGGTGGAAGTCGTCGTTCCACTGGGCGTGGAGCCCGACCCCGCCCAGCGCGCGCGGGGTGGTCGTGCGCGGGTCGCCCATGTCGGACTCGGCGATCAGGAAGTGCTGGCGGCCCTGCTCCCGCGCCAGCTCGTCCACGGCCGCCGACAGCTCCTCCAGGAACGTCAGCGCCCGCGTGTCCGCGAGCGCGTGCACCGCGTCGAGCCGCAGCCCGTCGATCCGGTAGTCCCGCAGCCAGGCGAGCGCGCTCCCCAGGAAGTACGCCCGCACCTCGTCCGAACCGGCCGCGTCCAGGTTCACCGCCGAGCCCACGGGGTGTGGTGGGCGTCCGTGAAGTAAGGACCGAAGACGGGCAGGTAGTTGCCGGAGGGGCCCAGGTGGTTGTGGACCACGTCCAGGACCACGCCCATGCCGAGCCCGTGGGCCGCGTCCACGAACCGCTTCAGCGCCTCGGGACCGCCGTACGGCTCGTGCACCGCCCACGGTGCCACCCCGTCGTACCCCCAGCCCCACGTCCCGGGGAACGGGCACAGCGGCATCAGCTCCACATGGGTGATGCCGAGGCCCGCCAGCTCCCCGAGGCGCCCGGCCGCCGCGTCGAGCGTGCCCTCGGGGGTGAAGGTGCCCACGTGCAGCTCGTACAGGACGGCGCCGCGCAGCCGCAGCTTCGGGGACCCGTTCCGCCAGGCGTACGCGGAGTGGTCGACGACCGCGCTCCGGCCGTCGGGCCCGTCGGGCAGCCTGCGCGAGCGCGGGTCGGGCAGCACGGGCCCGTCGTCCACGGCGAAGCCGTACCGGTCGCCGTCCCCGGCGGGCGCCACGCCCGTCCACCAGCCGTCCCGCTCGGCGTCCCGCTCCAGGGGTGGCCGGTGCCGTTCAGCTCCAGCGTCACCCGGTCACGGGCGTTCGGCGCCCACACCTCGAAGAGCACGGGAATCCCCTCGTCGTCGGAACCAGTCGGCCGCGCGGTGGTCACGGCCGGTCACCGCGACCATCCTGGCAGTCAGGACCCCGGCGTGCCCGGCGCGTCCCACACGTAGTTGATCGCGCGCTCGAACGTGTCGTAGCCCGTACGGGCGAAGGAGGCCGCCATCGGCACGTTCCCCAGGTCCGTGGCCGCCCGGATCCGGGGCACGTCGGCGGCGGCCAGGATCCGGGTCCCCTCCGCCAGGACGTCGTCGATGTACCCGTGCCCCCGGTGGGCGGGCAGCACACCGACGTACGCGATCGTGTGGTGGTAGTTGTTCCGGGCGGGCACGACGAACCCGACCGGCTCGCCGGTCTCCGGCAGCGTCGCCACCCGCCACCACGCACGGGGCGAGGAGTAGGGGCGAACTCCTCGTCGTAGTGCCGCTCCGCCACCTCCCGCGCCGAGAGCCCGGACGCCAGGTCGGCCCGCCCGTGCGCGTCGAGGGTGCCGTCGAGCACCGGGACCATCAGGGAGACGAGGTCCTCGCGGTCCCGCACCGCACGGAACTCCAGGCGCCCCTTCGGTTCCGGTACGGGGGTGCCGGGCCGCCACTCCAGGCGCAGCCGCTCCACGAGGGGCGGGCGCCGGAGCGCTCCAGGACGGCGAAGAGCGCCTCCAGGTACGCGCGGGTCTCCGGGACCTCGCGCCAGTCGGCGGGGAGGAACCGCCCGTACTCGGGGCGCCGCGCCCCCGCCGGGACGACCGCCGCCGTCGCCGTCTCCAGGAGTCGCAGGCCGACGTCGGCGCGCTCCTCCTCGGACAGCTCCGGGGCCAGGTCGAAGAAGTCGAGCGCCTGCGGTTCGGCGCCCGCCGCGTGGGTCCACCAGGCGAGCCGGCCGAGGAGCCGGTCGCCGTCCAGGGCCACCCACATCCACTCCGGGAGGCGGCGGCCGGTGGCGAGGTCGTCGGCGAGCTCGTGGTCGAGCGAGTAGGCGAGACGGAGGAAGAGGTCCAGCTCCTGCGGTCCTGCGAGCGGGCGTATCGCGAGCACGTGGGGTGTTCTCCCGGGGAGTTCGGTGGTGAGGCCGGGCGACCGTAGCAGTGATCTTGGAAGGGGGTACGGGATTTCCGGGCCCGGCCCGGTCCTTCCGGGCCCGGTCCTCTCGACTCCGGCCCGGTCCTTCCGGGGCCGACCCCGGTCCTCTCGGCTCCGGCCCGGTCCTTCCGGGGCCGACCCCGGTCCTCCCGGGCCCGTTTCCGGGGCCCTCCTGGACACTTCGGGCCCGTCGGACCGACAATCTCGGGTGTGACGACCCTTTCGAGCTCCCGGCGAACTCCCCCGGCTGACCGACGCCGAGCGGGACCGTGCGCTGGTGCTGCTCCGTGAGGGCGCCGCCCAGGGCCGCCTCTCCCACGACACCTTCGTCTTCCGGATGGAGCGCGCGCTCCAGGCCCGCCGGCCGGACGAACTCGACCTGCTCGTCGCCGACCTGAGGACCGAGGGGACCTGGACCCGGCGTGTGGTGGGCGCGGTGGAGCGGATGTCCGCCTTCACGGCGAAGCTCGGCCGCGCCTGGCACGCGGAGCGGCTGCCGAAGCTGCTGCTTCCGCACCCCGGGCCGTACCCGCTGCGGATAGGCCGCGACCCGGTCAACGGACTGCGGCTCAGCCACGAGACGGCCTCCCGGCTGCACGCCGAACTCTCGCTCCAGGGCGGGACGTGGGTGCTGCGCGACCTCGGCTCGACGAACGGCACCACCGTCAACGGGCGCCGGGTCGCCGGCGCGGTGGTGGTGCGGCCCGGGGACGTGGTCGGCTTTGGGCAGATGGCGTTCCGCCTCTCCCACCAGTGAGCGCCACCGCATACTGCTGAGCGCCCCGGCAGGTTCACCTGTTCGGCGGTACGTGAGTGGGCGCCGGGGTCCCCCGGATGGTGGGCTTGGTCCGGACGCGCGCCACGTTCTCCGGCCCGCGGCACCCACCGCCGACCGAGCAGGGGGCGTGATGACCGCCGAACCGACCCGAGGCATCCGCGACGACCGGCCGGAAGGCCGAGGCCTTCGTGACGACCTCCCGGGAGACCGGGGCATTCGTGACGGCCGACCGGAAAGTCGAGGCGACCGCGATCACCTCCCGGAAGGCCGGGGCGCGCACGACGACCGGCCGGAAAGGTCCGGCGGGGCCTGGACCCGGCTGCCGGCCATGAACCCGGCCACCCCTCGGCCGCCACCCCTCGGAGACGGGGCAGGGCCGGAGCGCCTCCGCCGTGCGGACCGGACGGGGCGCCGCGTCCCTCCCCGGCCGCGTGCGCACCGCGCCCTCCCCGGCCACCGGCGGGCGGACCGTCGCGCCGAGCCCCTCGACCCCGGCGCCTCGCAGGACCCGCACGGCATCCACCGCAGGCTCCGCGAGGAGTTCCCGCTGACCTACGACCCGCTGCTGCGGGCCTGGGTCCTCAGCCGTTACGCGGACGTGGCCACGGCCCTCACCGACGGCCGCTTCACCCACGGGCACCGCCCCGGCGACCCGCCGTGCGCCCGCGCCCACGTCGACGTGGACACGGCCGCGCTGCGGTCCGTCACCGAACGCACCGCGTACGTCCTCGCCCGCCGGATCGCCGAACGGACCCAGGCCGACCTGGTCGCCGACTTCTGCCACTGGCTGCCCGCCGGAACCGTCGCCGCCGCCGTCGGCGTCCCCTACCGGGACATGATGCGGCTCGTACGGGGCCGGGCGGCCGGAGCCCTCGCGGGGAGTGCGGCGCCCAGATCGCCGTACGGGAGAAGGCGCTCGCCTCCTTCCTCGGCAACGTCCTCTCCGACCCCGACCAGGTCGCCGCCCTCCGCGACGCGCCCGCCGCGCTCGTGGCCCGCGCCTGGACCGAGTCGCTGCGCCGCGACCCGCCCGTGCAGATCGCGGTCCGCCGCACCGCCGCCGAGGTGCCGGTGAGCGGCGGCACCGTCCCGGCGGGCGCGTCCGTCGCGCTGCTCGTCGGCTCGGCCGGCCGGGACCCGGAGCGCTTCCGGGAGCCCGACCGCTTCGACCCGTTCCGCGACGACCCGGGCCAGCTCACCTACGGATCCGGCTTCTGTCCGGCCGTCCTCCTCGCCGGCATCGAGGCCGAGTACGCCCTGCGGGCCCTCTTCGCCGAGATGCCCCGGCTGCGCCTCGCCGACGGCTTCCGGCCCACCCCGCGGGGCTCATCACCCGCGCCCCGCGCACCCTGATCGTCCGTCCGGGAGGCTGAGGTGCGACCCCACCGCCGCTGCTAGGGTGACGTGCGCTCGTCAACCGAGCCGTATTCCTTACCACTTTCAACGGGGTTTGAAACATGAAGAAGCGTCATGTCCGCGCGCTCGCCGTCTTCGGCATCGCCCTCGTCGCCCTGACCGGTGCCCGCGGCTCGCGGCGGTGGCGGCTGCGGCAGCCACAGCGGCTCCAGCTCCAGCAGCGGCGGCGGCAGCCACCACGACAACGACGACAACGGCAGCACCTCCGGCGGTTCCGTCTCCGGCGGTTCGAGCGGCGCCGACAAGGCGATACGCGACATCACCATCGCCACGTGCGCCTACGACGCGGCCACCAAGAACCTCACCGCGCGCATCACCGTCAAGAACGACGGCGTGCTCGACTACGACTACGACGTCACGCTGAAGTTCAAGGGCACCTCCGCGGTCCCGGCGACCGCGACCACGAACGACATCGCGGTCGCGGCGGGCGCCTCCAGGAGCGTCGACCTGACCACCGCGTACCCCGGCACCGGCGACGGCTCCGAGTACACCGAGTGCGAGGTCACGCGAGCGAGCCGCTCCTGACCCGCCGAAGGAGGGCGAGGGCGCCGCCCCGCCCTCCTCCCCGTCACCCCGTTCCTCCGGGATCCGCGCGAGCAGCGCCACCGGCCGCTCCTCGAAGAGCTCCGCCAGCTTCAGCTCCGTCGCCGGGCCGCCGGTGAACTCCCGCACCCCGTCCAGGACGTCGGCCCAGCGACCCTCCGGCAGCACCAGCTCCGTGTCCTGCCAGCCGCCCATCTCCGCGAGCCGCAACGAGAGCCGGGTCACCGCCGTCACCACCTCGCCCCCGCGGGCGAAGGCCAGGCAGTGGCCGGCGGCCGGCCCTCGGCCGCCAGCGGCGCGTACGTCCCGCCGGGCCCGAAGGCCCCGGGCGCTCGCGCCGCAGCCGCAGCGCCGCCCGGACCAGGGCCGTCCGGTCGTCGTCCGGACCGGCCGCGAACGGGGCCCGGTTGTCCGGGTCGACGAGCGCCCGGTACTCCCGCTCCGTGTTCTGGTACAGCTCCGGCACCCCCGGCATCGTGAGCTGCGCGAGCAGCGCGCCCAACGCGTGCGCCCGGATGTGCGGCTCCAGGGCGAAGGCCGCCTCCGATGCCGCCCGGAGCGGGATCCGGCCGGGCCCGGCCGCCGTGAACTCGGCCACCGCCCGCTCGTACTCCTCGTCCGGCTCGGTCCAACTGGTCCTGAGCCCCGCCTCCCGCACGGACTTGAGGAGCGCGGGCGCGAGCCGGTCCGCGTCCGGCGTGCCGAGGCCGAAGGCCGTCTGCCAGGCCGTCCACGCCAGGTGCTGGTCGGGCGCGGGCACCCCGCCACCTCCCCGAGCAGCTCCGTCCACACCTCCGGGCACTGGGCGAGGACCGCGATCGCGGCCCGCACGTCCGCGCTCCGCTTGGTGTCGTGGGTGGACAGGACCGTGCCCGTGCCCGGCCAGTCCCGGGCGATCCGCAGGCAGTACGCGTGGAACTCCTCCACCGACACCGCCGGGCGCCCCGCGTCGCCACCCACCTCGTTCGCCGAGAGCAGCGGCGTGTACCGGTAGAAGGCCCTGTCCTCCACGGACTTGGCCCGCAGCGCCGAGGAGGTCTGCGCGAACCGGGCCCGGAACGCCCGGTGCTCGGGCCCGTCGCCCCGCAGGCCGAGCGCCAGCTCCCGCACGAGGTCGACCGCCGTCGCCTCCTCCTCCACCGCGAACGCGGCCTTCGCGCCGCGCGCCGCCTCCGGGGTCAGCACCTCCTCGCCGCCGGTCCGGTAGGTCCGGTAGACCGGCACCCGGACGAGCAGCTCCCGGACCGCGGTGCGCAGCGCCCAGGGCGCGTGGTCCCGCAGGCCGGGGTCGGCGGCGCAGATCCGCTCCGCGATCCGGGTCAGCGCGGCCGTCTCGGCGGCCAGGTCGTGCCCGACCACCTCGTACGCGGCGCGCCGCTCGGTCGCCTCCCAGCGGCCGCCCCGGTCGGCGGCCTTGCCGACGTACCCCCGGTACAGCTCGGCGAGCGTGTCGGCGCCCACGGGGTCGGTGAACACCCCGTCGAGCCGCCGCAGCGCGTCGTACCCGTGGTGCCCGCCACCGGCCAGGCGGCCGGCAGCTCCTCCGTACCGGTGAGGATCTTCTCCACCACCGTCCAGCAGCGCCCGCCGGTCGCCTCCGCCAGGTCCTCCAGATAGCCCTGCGGGTCCGCGAGGCCGTCCGGGTGGTCGATGCGCAGCCCCTCGACCACCCCGTCCGCGACCAGCTCCACGATCTTCGCGTGGGTGGCCTCGAACACCTCGGGCTCCTCCACCCGCACCCCGATGAGGTCGGAGACGGTGAAGAAGCGCCGGTAGTTCAGCTCGGTGCGGGCGAGCCGCCACCAGCCGAGCCGGTACCACTGGGCGTCGAGCAGCTCGTCCAGCGGCAGCCCCTCCGTGCCGGGGCGCAGCGGGAACTCCTGCCCGTCCAGGCGCAGCGTCCCGCCGGAGACCCGGAACCGGTCCCGTACCTCCGGGAGCCGCGCGGGCAGCACCGGGAGCAGCAGCCGGCCGTCCCCGGCCCGCCGGTCCACGTCGAACCAGCGGGCGTACGGCGAGTCGGGGCCGTCACGGAGCACGGCGCGCGTGGTTGTGCACGGGCGAGGCCGCCATGTGGTTGGGCACCAGGTCCACGACCAGGCCGAGCCCGTGCGCCCGCGCGGTCGCGGCCAGGGCCCGCAACCCCTCCTCGCCGCCCAGCTCGGCCCGTACGGACCGGTGGTCGGTGACGTCGTAGCCGTGGGTCGAGCCGGGCACCGCCTCCAGGACGGGGGAGAGGTGCAGGTGGGAGACCCCGAGACCGGCCAGGTGCGGCACGGCGCGCTCGGCGGCCGCGAACGGGAAGTCCGGCTGGAGCTGGAGCCGGTAGGTGGCGGTCGGCAGGGCGGTGAGGCGCGAGAGCGGGGAACGGGCCGGAAAGGAGGTCATGCGAACGTACGTACCCGGCTGGAGGGCTTCTCTGTCATCGCCGCCGCGTCCGCCCGTGCCCGCCGCCTCGGATTCCCCGAAAGGATGACGCCGAACGGCCCCGCCGGTCGCCCGGCGGGGCCGTGGTCCTTACGCGGAACTCAGATGGAACTCAGGCGGTGCTCAGACGGTGCTCAGATGATGCTCCGGCGGTGCCCAGACGGTGCTCAGGCGGGCCGGCGCAGCACGGTCAGGCTGAGCGGTGCGAGCGTCACCCGCTCGCCGCCCGCCAACTCCGGCCCTCGTGCGGCGGCATGCCCTGCGGGTCGGAGGTGTCCACCACCGTGTGCCAGGAGTGGCCGTGGCTGTCCGGCACCGAGAACTCCAGCTCCTTCGACGAGGCGTTGAACATCAGCAGGAAGGAGTCGTCGGCGATCCGCTCGCCCTGCGTGCCCGGCTCCGAGATCGCGTTCCCGTTGAGGAAGACGGTCAGCGCCTTGGCGTGCGCCGCCTGCCAGTCCCGGGAGGTCATCTCCTCGCCCTCGGGCGTGAACCAGGCGATGTCGGTCAGCTCGTCGTGGGTGCCCTCGACCGGACGCCCGTGGAAGAAGCGGCGGCGCCGGAAGACGGGGTGCTCGCGGCGCAGCCACACCATCGCCCGGGTGAAGCGGAGCAGGGTCGCCTCCACCTCGCTGTTCTCCTTGGGCCACCGCACCCAGGACACCTCGTTGTCCTGGCAGTACGCGTTGTTGTTGCCGCCCTGCGTCCGCCCGAACTCGTCGCCGTGGCTGAGCATCGGCACGCCCTGCGACAGCATCAGGGTGGCGAGGAAGTTGCGCATCTGGCGGGCGCGCAGCTCCTTGATCCCGATGTCCTCGGTCTCGCCCTCGGCCCCGCAGTTCCACGAGCGGTTGTGGCCCTCGCCGTCCCGGTTCTCCTCGCCGTTCGCCTCGTTGTGCTTCTCGTTGTGCGAGACGAGGTCGCGCAGGGTGAAGCCGTCGTGGCAGGTCACGAAGTTGACCGAGGCGAGCGGCCGCCGACCGTCGTCCTGGTACAGGTCGGAGGAGCCGGTCAGACGGGAGGCGAACTCCGCGAGGGTGCGCGGCTCGCCCCGCCACAGGTCCCGCACGCAGTCCCGGTACTTGCCGTTCCACTCGGTCCACAGCGGCGGGAAGTTCCCCACCTGGTACCCGCCCTCGCCCACGTCCCACGGCTCGGCGATCAGCTTGACCTGGCTCACCACCGGGTCCTGCTGCACCAGGTCGAAGAAGGACGACAGGCGGTCCACCTCGTGGAACTGGCGGGCCAGGGTGGCCGCCAGGTCGAAGCGGAAGCCGTCCACGTGCATCTCGGTCACCCAGTACCGCAGGCTGTCCATGATCATCTGGAGCACGTGCGGGGACCGCATGAGCAGCGAGTTGCCCGTGCCGGTCGTGTCGAAGTAGTGCGCGGGGGCGTCGTCCACGAGCCGGTAGTACGAGGGGTTGTCCAGGCCCTTGAAGGAGAGCGTCGGGCCCAGGTGGTTGCCCTCGGCGGTGTGGTTGTAGACCACGTCGAGGATGACCTCGATGCCCGCCTGGTGCAGCGCCCGGACCGCCGACTTGAACTCCAGGACCTGCTGGCCCCGGTCGCCCCAGGACGCGTACGCGTTGTGCGGGGCGAAGAAGCCGATCGTGTTGTAGCCCCAGTAGTTCGAGAGCCCCGCGTCCGCGAGCCGGTGGTCGTTCACGAACTGGTGGACGGGCATCAGTTCGAGCGCCGTCACCCCAGCTCCTTCAGGTGCCCGATCACCGACGGGTGCGCCAGGCCCGCGTACGTCCCCCGCAGCTCCTCGGGGAGGTCCGGGTGCAGCATCGTCAGGCCCTTCACGTGGGCCTCGTAGATCACCGTGTGGTGGTACTCGGTGCGCGGGCGCCGGTCGTCGCCCCAGTCGAAGTACGGGTTGACCACGACCGAGGCCATCGTGTGCGGGCCCGAGTCGAGGTCGTTGCGCACGTCCGGCTTCCCGAACGGATAGCCGTACACCGCCTCGCTCCACCGGACCTGACCCGACATCGCGCGCGCGTAGGGGTCGAGCAGCAGCTTCGCCGGGTTGCAGCGCAGCCCTGCTCCGGGGCGTACGGGCCGTGCACCCGGAACCCGTACCGCTGTCCGGGCATCACGCCCGGCAGATAGGCGTGCCGCACGAACGCGTCGGTCTCGCGCAGCTCCACCGCCGTCTCCGAGCCGTCGTCGTGGAGCAGACACAGCTCGATCCTGTGGGCGGCCTCCGAGAAGACCGCGAAGTTGGTTCCCGCACCGTCATAGGTGGCGCCCAAGGGGTACGCCTGTCCCGGCCAGACCTGCATGGATACGACTATTCCTCTTCTGTCCGGGTTCCTCTGGATGGTCTTCGGCCAGATCCTGCCCGAAAGAGGCGCGAGTTCCCAGGACTTCGCCCGGTCCTGCCGGGTGACCCCCGACCGTGCGGGGGACGGGGAGGAAATGTGTACGAAATGACATCCCGCCACCCGGGGGAACGGACAACCCGGGAGACTCCGGACGGACCGCCTCCGGGGTCAACATCGGGTTCCGCCGCACCGCCCCGCGCGGGTGCCGCCGACCGGCGCCGAGCCGCCCGCGGGCCCCGCCGGCACCCGGGGGCGCAACCGCTATGAATCCGCTCACTCCACCCGATCTCGCCCCGCGGAACAGGCTCTTCCGGCTGGGCAGTTGAGGAAGGAGCCTGCCGATCCTGCTGCACCGCCTCCCGCTCCCGGAGTACCCTTTCTTGATCGTTGCCGGAGTGGTCGAAACGAGTGTCCAGGGCAGAAGGCGGTGCGCGGGTGAGCTCGGGAGGTCTGGAGCTGCCCCCAGGGGACGCGGGTCGGGACGGGGGACCGGGCGGCCCCGCCGAGGCGCCGCCCGGAGCGGCCGCACCCCGGGGGCCGGCGTGCCGCCGGGCGCGGGCACGCCCTCGGGGACCGGTGCGCCGCCCGGCACGGTCGCCGTGACCAGGCCGGTCGAGATAGGGGCCGAGCTCGACTGGGACGCCGAGGCCTGGAGCGAGGTCCGGACTCGGGCCCAGCGCGCCGGCCGTGCCTACATCTGGCTGAATCTCGTCGAACAGCGCCTGCGGGCCGTCGTCGCCGCCGTCCTGCGGCCCATCTACGAACCGGTCCACGGCGAGGAGTGGGTGGTCGCCGCCGCCGGACCGGCCGGCCAGGAGTGGGTGCAGCGCGCGGTCGCCGTGCGCGAGGTCTCGCGGCGCAAGGGCTACCTCCTCGACCCGGCCGACGACAACGTGCTGAGCTTCCTCACCCTCCCGCAGCTCCGCGAGCTGATGGTGCAGCACTGGCCCTGCTTCGAGCCCTACTTCGACGACCGGCGCGAGGTCGAGCTCGCCCTCGACGAGCTGGAGGTCACGCGCAACGTGGTCTCCCGCAACCGCGCCCTCTCGCTGACCGTCCTCGCCCAGTCCGAACGCGCCTCCGCCCGCATCCTGGAGGTCCTCGGCAGCGGGGCCGGGGTCCCGTCCGCCGACCGGCTGCCCGTGGACGCCGTCGAGGACCTCGTCGGCGACCGGTACGCGGACGTGGTGCAGGTCCACCCCGACCGGGTCCGGCTCCAGCGGCAACTGCCCGCCGAGGACCTCTTCGGCGGCGCCCGCCGCCTCGACGCCACCGGCATAGGCCTGAACCTGCTCGTGCAGAACTTCTCCGGGCGCCGCATGGTGCGCCTGGCCGAGTCCGGCTGCCGGACCCGGCTCCTCTTCCTCAACCCCGCCAGCAGCGCCGTCAAGCGGCGCGAACGGGAACTCGGCCTCAAGAAGGGCGAACTGAGCCGCTCGGTCGAGATGAACATCCTGCACATGCGCCGGGTCCGCTCCAAGCTCCGCGACCCGGGTGCCTTCCAGATCCACGTCTTCGACGAGACCCCCGCTTCACCGCCTACCTGGTGGACGGCGACGGCCCCGACGGGGTCGGCGTCGTCCAGTCCTACCTGCGCCGCGCCCGGGGCATGGAGGCCCCGGTCCTGGTGCTGCGCGGCGGCGGCCGGAACGTGGTCCGCCACGGCCGGCCGGCCGGCGACGAGGACCACGGACTGTTCGAGACGTACCGCGAGGAGTTCGAATCGGTCTGGCTCGACTCCCGGCCCGTCTCCTGAGCTCCGGGGAAGGGGACCCGGGGCGGTTGTCAGTGTCGCGTGCGAGGGTGGTCGTACCACGGGGGAGATCACGTAAGGAGGACCCGATGGCTTGGCACGGCGAGACGCTGGTCGGCTTCGATCTGGAGACGACCGGCACCGATCCGCTGGAGGCCCGCATCGTGACGGCCTCGATCGTGGAGGTCGACGGCGGGGGAGACGTCGCACGGCGGCGCGACTGGCTCGCCGACCCCGGGGTCGACATCCCGGACCAGGCCGCCGCGATCCACGGCATCACCACCGAGCGCGCGACGGCCGAGGGCCGGCCGGTGCGCGAGGTGGCCGACAGATCGCGAAGGCCCTCGCGGAGTACTGGGAGGACGGCGTCCCGGTCGTGGCGTACAACGCCTCCTTCGACCTCACCCTCCTCGCCGCCGAGCTGCGCCGCCACGGGCTGGCCCCGATGGAGGAGCGGCTCGGCGGGACCGGGATCGGCCCGGTCGTCGACCCGTACACCATCGACCGCGCCGTCGACCGCTACCGGCGCGGCAAGCGGACCCTGGAGGCGGTCTGCGGCGAGTACGGCGTCGTCCTCGAAGCCGCCCACGAGGCCGCGGCCGACGCGCTCGCCGCCGTGCGGGTCGCCGTCGCGATAGCCGAGCGGCACCGCCGGGTGGCCGACCTCGACCCGGCCGAGCTCCACGCGCGTCAGATCGACTGGTACCGCGCCTGGGCTGAGGACTTCCAGGCCTTCCTGCGCCGCAAGGGGAACGCGGAGGCGGTCGTCGACACGGCGTGGCCCCTGCGCGACGCGGCCGTGCCGACGCGCTAGTCCCCTCCGGGCCGGGGCCCCCGCGGTCAGTTCTCCTTCAGGAAGGAGAGCAGCAGCTCGTTGATCTTCTCCGGCCGGTCGAGGCTGGAGCCAGTGCCCCGCCTCCTCGACCCGCTCGTAGCGCCAGCTCCCGGCGACGTGCTCACCCGTACGGGACATCGAGCGCTCGGTCAGGAAGCGGTCGCCCGTCGACCAGACGCCCATCACCGGAACGGCCTCCGGAAGCGGCGGCGCCGACCGGTCCGCGCCGAACAGGACCTCCGGCGGCAGCCCCGCCCGGTAGACGTTCAGGGCGGCCGTCAGCGCCCCGGCGCGCGCAGCGCTCGATCACGGACTCCGCGTCCGGGTGTTCGGCCAGCATCTCGCGGAGCTGGGCGAAGTCGTCCCGAGCGAGCCAGTCCTCGGCCACCCCGGCGAGCTGGAACAGCAGCATGTACCAGGAGCGCTGCCGCTGCTCCCAGCCCGCCTCCAGGTTCGCCGTCAGGTGTCCCACCGACAGCAGGCTCAGGCTCCGCACCCGGTCCGTCACCGCGTGGGCGAGGCCCTGGGCCACGCCCGAGCCCCAGTCGTGGCCGACCAGGTGGAACCGGTCGACGTCCAGTCGGGCGAGGAGTTCGAGCAGGTCGCCGACGTGCTTCGCCGGGTGGTACGCCTCCGGACCGCCCTCGGGCCGGTCCGACGCGCCGAAGCCCCGCAGCGTGGGGGCCACGCACCGGAAGCCCGCCGAGGTCAGGGCCGGGACCTGGTGGCGCCACAGGTGATGGCTGTCGGGGAAGCCGTGCACCAGCAGGACGACCGGCCCTCGCCGCTCACCTCGACGTCCAGCGTGACGTCCGACAGCTCCACCCGCATCACAACACCCCGTTCCGAAGACCGGTTCGACGGGATCATGATGGCAGAGCGGACGGGCCGTCAGGACGGGCGGGCTCCGGAACGGGTGCGCCTCGGAACGGGTGTGCCTCGGAACGGGCGTGGCTTGGAACGGGCGTGGCTCGGAACGGGCGTGACTCAGAACGGGTACCAGCGCACCTCGGGGTCGCCGTCCCGCAGCGAGGCCACCCGGCGCTCGAACTCGGCCAGGGCCTTCGGGTTCGTCGGCGCGTGCTGGGCCACCCACGCGCAGCTCGCGGTCTCCCGCGCCCCGCGCAGCACCGCGCACCCCTCCACTCCCGGACGTCCCAGCCGTACGCCCCGGTGAAGGCGTCGTACGCGGCCGGGTCGAGGCCGTACCGGTCGCGGGAGAGCGCCAGGACGACGAGGTCGTGCTCGCGCAGGTCCGAGGAGAAGGTCTCCAGGTCGACCAGGACCGGACCGTCCGGACCGACGTGGACGTTCCGGGGCAGGGCGTCCCCGTGGATCGGGCCCGGCGCCAGACGCGGGGTCAGGGCGGCCGCCGCCGGGGCGAAGAGTCGCGCCGCTCGCGCAGGAAGGCCGCGTCCGCCGGGTCGATCGCGTCCCCCGCGAGCCGCAGCCACCGCTCGACGCCGCCGAGCAGCTCGCGGCGGGGGAGCGCGAAGCCCTCCGGCTCCGGCAGGCGTGGACCCGCCGCAGCAGCGGGGCGAGGTCCCGGGGCTCGGGCGGCCGGACCGCCGCGGGCAGCCGGTGCCAGAGGGTGACCGGGTGGCCCGCCACGAGCCGGGGCTCCTCCTCCGCCGCCCGCACGGCCGGGACACCGGCCTCTGCGAGCCAGGCGGCGAGCGCCAGCTCGCGCTCCGCCCGCCCGAGCAGCTCGGCGTCCCGGCCGACCTTCACCACCAGGCCGCCCACGGCGAAGACCGCGTTCTCGCCGAACGCGAGGAGCTCGGCCTCCCCGGCCGGCAGCCCCGCCCCGTCCAGGACCTCCCGTGCCCGCGCCTCGTCCATCGACCTCTCCCTCACCTGTGCGTTCGCGTCGAAGTCTCGCATCCGGCCGGCCCGCCCCGGAGATCGCCCCGGCGGCGCGGCGGGGTTCGTTCGGGGTCCCCTCCGGGTTCCCTCGGGGTTCGCGCGGCGACGGCAGCGGGCAGGGGTAGACCGACGGACCGGAGCGGACGGTCCCGGGCGAGCCGGGGAATGGAGGGAAGAGCGGATGGAAGGGGGAGGGGCCATGGGGTCGACGACCGTCACGAAGCGGCCGGACCGAGCGCGCGCACCGCGCGCCGCCTCAGGGCACGGCCGCGCGGGCCCGACTTCGGCGCCTGGTTCCTGGTGCTCCCGGCGCTCCTGCCGATCCTCGTCCTCAGCGTCGGCCCGCTCCTCTACGGCCTCGCCCTCGCCTTCACCGACGCCCAGTCCGGCCGCACGCAGCCCACCCGCTGGGTCGGCACCCTCAACTTCCAGGACCTGCTGCACGACGGCCTCTTCTGGGAGTCGTTCCGCATCGGCCTGGTCTGGGCCGTCGGGGTCACCGTCCCCAGTTCCTGCTCGCCCTCGGCCTCGCCCTCCTCCTCGACCAGAAGCTCCGGTTCCGCTGGCTGGCCCGGGCGCTCGCCATCGTCCCCTGGGCCATGCCCGAGGTCGTCGTCGGCATCATGTGGCGGCTCGTCTACCACCCGGACGCCGGCATCCTCAACGAGACCCTCCGGGACCTCGGGCTCGGCCAGGGCCACGACTGGCTCTCCGGGCTCGCCACCGCCCTCCCGGCCGTCATCGTCGTCGGCGTCTGGGCCGGCATGCCCCAGACCACCGTCGCCCTGCTCGCCGGACTCCAGAACACCCCGCGCGAACTCCACGAGGCCGCCGCCCTCGACGGCGCCGGGGCCTGGCGCCGCTTCCGCACCGTCACCTGGCCCGCGCTGCGCTGGTGGCCCTCGCCATCACCGCCCTCAACCTCATCTGGAACTTCAACTCCTTCGCCCTGGTGTACGTGCTGACCAGCGGCGGGCCGGGCAGCCGGACCCGGCTCCCCATGCTCTTCGCCTACGAAGAGGCCTTCCGCTACGGCCAGTTCGGCTACGCCGCCGCGATGGGCTGCGTGATGGTCGCCGCCGTCTCCGTGTTCGTCGCCCTCTCCCTCGTGCGCCGACTGAAGGGGACCAGGACCGGTGAGCGCCTTCCGGACCGGCAGGGCGGCCAGGGCGGGCCAGTACCTCGCCCTCCTCGCCTACCTGGCCTTCCTCGCCCTCCCCTTCCTCTGGCTGGTCTCCACCGCCTTCAAGCCCGCGCCCGAGCTGGCCTCGCTCCACCCGACCTGGATCCCGGAGAAGCCCACCCTCGACAACTTCCGGCAGGCCTTCGACGAGCAGCCGCTGCTCCGGGCCGCCGCGAACAGCCTGGTCGCCGCGGTCGCCGCCGCCCTGATCGCGGTGGCCCTCGCCACCCGCTCGCCTACGCGACGGCCCGCCACCGGGGACGGCTCTCCGGCGCCGCCACCGGCTGGGTGGTGATCAGCCAGGCCTTCCCCTTCGTCCTGGTGATCATCCCGCTCTTCCTGATCCTCAAGAACCTGCACCTGATCAACAGCGTGTTCGGGCTCGTCCTGGTCTACGTGGTCTGGTCGCTGCCCTTCGCCCTCTGGATGCTGATCGGATACGTCCGGGCGGTCCCGGCCGAACTGGAGGAGGCGGCGGCCGTCGACGGCGCCGGCCGGCTCCGCACCCTCGTCTCGGTCACCGCCCCGCTGCTCGCCCCCGGGGTCGTCGCCACGGCCCTCTTCGCCTTCGTCACCGCCTGGAACGAGTTCTTCTTCGCGCTCGTCCTGCTCAAGACCCCCGAGAAGCAGACCCTGCCGGTGGTCCTCACCCACTTCCTCGGCGCCGAGGGCGTCGCGGACCTGGGGCCCTCGCCGCCGCGGCCTTCCTCGCGACCCTGCCGTCCCTCGTCGTCTTCGCCGTCCTCCAGAGACGGATCACCGGCGGGACGCTGGCCGGGGCGGTGAAGTCATGAGGCGTCTCCCCGCGTTCCTCAGGTCTCTCCCCGTGTTCCTCGCCGTCCTCCTCCTGCTCCTGAGCGGCTGCGCCGCCGGGGACGACCGTCCCGACGACGGGGTCGTGCGGCTCCGCTTCCAGTCCCTCGCCTGGCAGAAGGAGTCCGTCGACGCCAACCGGCGGCTGGTGGAGGAGTGGAACGCCACCCATCCCGGCGTCCAGGTCGAGTACGTGCAGGGAAGCTGGGACTCCGTCCACGACCAGCTCCTCACCTCCTTCGAGGGCGGCGAGGCGCCCGACATCGTCCACGACGCCTCCGACGACCTGGCCGACTTCGCCCACGGCGGCCACCTCGCCGACCTGCGCCCCTGCTGTCCGCGCGGCTGCGCGCCGACATACCCGCCCGGAGCTGGGAGACCGCCACCTTCGGCGAGGGGGTCTACGGCGTGCCGTTCCTCCAGGAACCCCGGGTGATCCTCGCCAACCGGAAGCTCCTGGAGGCCTCCGGCGTCCGGATGCCCACCCCGGAGAAGCCCTGGACCTGGAGCGAGTTCCGGCAGGTCGCCCGGGACCTCACCCGGAGCATGGGGCCCGGCCGGTACGCCGTCGCCTGGCCGCTCAAGGAGCCGGTCTCCGTCAGCCTCAACCTGGGCCTCTCGGCGGGCGGCCGGCTCTTCCACCGGGGCGCGGACGGCCGGGTGACCGTCGGCTTCACCGAGGCCGACGCCGTCGTCCCCGCCACCGTCCGCGCCCAGGTCGTCGAGGACCGCACCGCCCCGCGCACCACGCTGGGCAGCGGGGTTCGGACACCCTGCCCGGCTTCTTCGCCGGCAAGTACGCCATGGTCCCGCTCGGCTTCGCCTACCGGCAGCAGATCGTCCAGCAGGCGCCCGAGGGCTTCGCGTGGACCGTGCTGCCCGCCCCCGCCGGGAGCGCCGGGCTCGCCCAGGGCGTCTCCCCGCAGACCCTGTCGATCGCCGAGGACAGCCCGTACAAGAAGGAGGCGGCGGCCTTCCTCGACTTCTTCCTGCGCCCGGAGAACATGGTGCGGCTCGCGCGCGGGACTGGATGCTGCCGGTCGGCACGACGGCACTCGCGGACCCCTCCTGCACACGCCCGAGGACGGCTGGGCGACCGGGGCCGCCGTGGCCGGGCGGCTGCTCCCCGCGCCCGCGCAGTCCGTGCGGGGGTACCCGGAGTGGAAGGACAAGGTGGCGACGCCGGCCTTCCAGGAGTACTACAGCGGCGCCATCGACGAGGCCGAACTGCGCAGACGCCTGGTCGAGGACGGCAACCGGGTGCTCGCCCGCTATCAGCGCAAATGAACGGTTCGAGGGGAGCCCGCCCTTACGAAACCTTGTTGAAAAAGTCACGGTAGGGTGAAGGGCCTTCTCCCGCCCCGCTCCATCGGACAGTGTTCGAACCGGCCACCGTGCCGCCCCCACGAGGCGCGGTGGCCCGCCCGTGTCCGCGCCCTACAGTGACCCCATGACGCAGACGTACGCGGCCCTGCTGCGCGGCATCAACGTGAGCGGGCACCGGAAGGTCCCCATGGCGGAGCTCCGTTCCCTCCTGGAAGGCCTCGGTCACCGGAACGTCCGCACCCACCTCCAGAGCGGGAACGCCGTCTTCACCACCGGCGCGGATGCCTCCGAGGGCGAACTCGCGACCGCGCTCGAAGACGCGATCGAGGGCCGGTTCGGGTTCCGCGTGGACTGCCTCGTCCGGGACGGCGCCTATCTCGCCGCCGTCGCCGACGCCTGCCCGTTCCCCGCCGCGGAACTGGAGGGCAGGCAGCTCCACGCCCTCTACTTCTCCGGCCCTCCCGACGCCGGACGCTTCGCCGCGATCGACCGGGAGGCCTACCGCCCGGAGGCCTTCGCCCTCGGCGACCGGGTCCTCTACCTCTACGTCCCCGAGGGCCTCGGCAGGTCCCGGCTGGGGAGGTCGTCTCCCGGCCGTCCCTCTCCCCGGGGCTCGTGGTCACCGCCCGCAACTGGAATACGGTCCTCAAGCTGGTGGAGATGACCCGGGAGGGCTGACGGGCCGTCCGCCCCGATTCAGGAACCGGGGCCGGGGCGCAGGAGGTCGACGACGGCTCCCGGGTTCAGGATTCCGGCCGGGTCCAGGACCGCCTTGCCGGCCCGCAGGGCGGCCGCGAACAGTTCGGGGCGCTGTTGGTCGTACCAGGGCCGGTGGTCGCGGCCCACCGCGTGGTGGTGGGTGATGGTGGCGCCGTGGGCGAGGAGCGCCTCGGAGACCGCCCGCTTGATCTCGTCCCACTGCTCCACGGTGCTGCCCCAGCGGCCCGTGGCGTAGATCCGAAGTACGGCGCGGGGCCGTCGGGATAGACGTGGGTGAAGCGGCAGGTCACCACGCCCTCCGCGCCGACCTGGCGCAGGGCGTCCCGGGCCGCGGCGTCGACGGCCGCGCGCAGGCCGTCGAAACGGTCCCAGGTGCAGGCCGTCTCGAACGTCTCCACGATCATGCCCTGGGCGGCGAGGGCGTCCCGCTGGTAGGGCATGCGCAGGAAGGAGTCGCGCCAGGCGCCGGCCGCCCCGGCGCGCGCGGACCGGTCGGCGGTGCCGGTGCGCGCCGGCCCGTCGGCGGTGTCCGTGTAGTGCGGCGGCTCGGGCAGGGTGCCGCCGTGGTCCCGGCACAGTTCCAGCGCGCGTTCCATCCAGGCGTGCACCGGGTGGTCGGCGGACTCGAAGCCGAGGACCAGGACGGCGGTGGGGGACCCGGCGTTGACGAAGGCCTCGACGGGGTCCAGGAGGCGGCAGTCGGCCGGGTCGAGTCCGGACTGGGACAGGGCGCGCACCGCCCGTACGCCCGCGTCGTGGTCCGCGAACCCCACCGAGGCGCCCGCGCGCCACCGGGGCCGGTCCTGGAGGCGGACCCAGGCCTGGGTGATGACGCCGAGCGACCCCTCCGAGCCGAGGAACATCCGGTCGGGCGAGGGCCCGGCGCCCGAGCCCGGGAGCCGGCGGGACTCCACGACGCCGCCGGGGGTGACGACCCGCAGCGATTCGGTGAGGTCGTCGATGTGGGTCAGGCGCGTCGCGAAGTGGCCCCCGCCCGGGTGGCCAGCCAGCCGCCGAGGGTGGAGAACTCGAAGGACTGGGGGAAGAAGCGGAGCGTGCGGCCCCACAGGCGCAACTGGTCCTCCAGGTGCGGGCCGAAGACCCCGGCCTGGACGAGCGCGGCCCGGCTGGTCAGGTCGACCTCCAGGACCCGGTCCATCGCGCCCAGGTCCAGGCTGACCGCCCCGGCGTACGCGTCGCCCACGCGGGGCTCGACGCCGCCCACCACGGACGAGCCGCCGCCGAAGGGGATGACGGCGACGCCCGCGTCCCCGCACCACTCCAGCACGTCGACGACCTGCTCCTCCGAGGTCGGGCGCACCACGAGGTCGGGCACGTGGGGCAATCGCCCGAGCAAGGCCCGCACCACGTCGCGGAACGCCTGCCCGTGGCTGTGCGCCAGCCGGTCGCGCACGTCCTCGGAGACGATCGGCTCCAGGGCCCGCGGCGCCCGGACCCTGCTCCGGCCGACGCCGAACGACCGATGGCGGGGGCTCGTGGACGGTCAGGTCCGCCCCCGGCAGCAACGCGGCGGTGCGGCGGGTGAGTTCCTCGCGCTCCCGGCCCGTCACCGCGTCCTCGACGTTCCCCATCCCCACCACGAACGCGTTCCGCCCCTCATGACCGCACCACCGATCCTGACACCGGGTAAGTTACCTACCGGTCACATTGGCACGGGGCGGGCCCGCGGACAAGACCGGGCACGGCCGTCGGCATCGGCCTCGCGGTTACCTAGGGGGTGTCTCGCCGATCATGCCGGGCTCGCGGTGTCCGGCACCGCTCCCCGTAGCCCTTCGGGCACGGGGGCACCCCAACCGCGTTGTCGTCACTCGCCAGGGCTCCGCCCTGCCTCCCTCCTCCGCCTTGCGACGCACGGCACCGGACACCGCTCCCTGATCCGGCCCGATCGACAAGACACCCCCTAGGACCTGACCCCGACGAACGTGTGCGTGATGCCCGTCTGCCAGCCCGGCTGCGGAAGCGTCCGCACGCCCGTGAAGCCCGCGCGGCGCAGCCGGTCCGCGAAGGCGGGCGCGGTGTCGAAGTCCAGGACGCTGCGCCACAGGTGCCGGTAGAGGCCCCGTCCCCGTGGCGGCGCCCCCACGGCACGACGAACCCGCCCATCACCGCCGACCACACCGCCCGCTGGACCGCCCGGCCGCCGAGGGCGTACTCGTGGACGACCAGCCGCCCGCCCGGCCGCAGGACCTCCCGGACCCGGGCGAGCACCCCGTCGGGATCCGCCACGTTGCGGAAGAGGTAGGCGGCGAAGACCGCGTCGTACGGACCGCGCACCCCGGCCTCCGCCAGGACCTCCACGGGCGCGTGCACGAAGGAGACCCCGGGCGGCCACGGCTTGTCCCGCGCCCGGTCGAGCATCCCGGCCGACGCGTCCACGCCCGTGACGGACGCCCCGGGCGCGGCCCGCAGCAGCGCCCGCGTCGACGCCCCGTACCGCAGCCGAGGTCGAGCACCGACCACCCCGGCCGCCGTCGGGCAGGGCGAGGCGGCGGGCGGAGCGGAGCAGGTGCCGGTGGTAGCCGGGGCTCGCGGAGGTCATCCGGTCGTAGGTCCGCGAGGCGCGGTCGAAGGCGTGGGCGAGGTCGGCGTCGCGCAGCAAGGTCATGGACCGCTCCTCCGTGGGGTCTCCCGCATCGGGTCTCGCCCGCAGTGTCGCCCGCCGAGGGGGCGGGCGGGGGCGGCAGCGGGCGGTGATTGGGCCGGGCGGCCCAAGGAACGGTGCATCCGATGCCGTCGGCGGTACTGAATGACCCGTGAGGACGAAGAGATGCCGCCCGGCGAGCGAGGGGTGAACCGATGCGCGTGCGCGATCCACTTCAGGTAGACGAGGGGGTACCGGCCGCCGTCGAGGAGCACCTCGCCGCCGTCCTCCGGGAGCGGACGGCGGACGCGGCGGACGCCGACCCCGACTTCGCGTCCGACGTCGCCGACCGGGTGGCCGCCTTCGCCCTGGGCGGCGGCAGGCGGCTGCGCGCCGAGTTCCTGTGGTGGGCGCTGCGCGGCAGCGGCGGCGGCGCCCCGAGACGCCGGCGGCCCTGGGGGTCGCGGCCGCCCTCGAACTCGTCCAGACGTGCGCGCTGATCCACGACGACGTGATGGACGGCTCGCCCCTGCGCCGGGGCCGCCCCGCCGTGCACGTGCAACTGGACGCGCGCTTCGGCACGGGGAGCGGGCGCTGCCCTGCGGCACCTTCGGCGGCGCCGCCGCCGTCCTCGCCGGCGACCTGGCCTCGCCTGGGCCGACGACGCCTTCGCCGAGTCCGTGGCGGGGCTGCCGTCGGCGTCCCGGGCGGCCCGGGTCTGGCGGGTGATGCGCACGGAGATGGTCGCGGGCCAGTACCTCGACCTGCGCGCCCAGGTCACGGGCGACGCCTCGGCCGACCGGGCGGTGCGCACGGCCGTCCTGAAGACGGCCCTCTACTCGATGGGGCACCCCTGGCCTGGGCGCGACCCTCGCGGGAGCGTCCGGGGACACAGTCCGCACGCTCCGCGAGGCAGGCCGGTCCGCCGGGCTCGCCTTCCAGCTCCACGACGACGTGCGCGGGGCCTTCGGCGACCCGGCGGCCACCGGGAAGCCGGTCGGCGAGGACATCCGGGAGGGGAAGGCGACCTACCTCCTGGCCGTCGCCGGGGAGCGCTGCGCCGAGCTGGGGGACCGGGCCGGGCTCGGACTCCTGGAACGGATCACCGGCGGAGCCTGTACGACCGAGGAGGACGTGGACCGCGTCCTCGACCTGCTCGTCTCCTGCGGCGCCCGGGACCGGGTCGCCCGGCGGGTCGAGGAGCTGTGCGCCCGGGGCGCGGAGACGGTGGCGCGCGCCGGACTCGCGCGGGAGGCCGCGGACCGGATCGGGGCCCTCTTCGGAGCGGCCTGCGGACTGGAACCGGGGCGCGCCGCCGCACCGCCGGAACCGTCCGCACCACCCGTACCGCCCACCCTGCCCGTCCTGATCGGGGAGGCCCGGTGAAGAGGATTGCCGGACCGACGGACCACGTCGTCGTGGTGGGCGCGGGCCTCGCCGGGCTCGCCGCCGCCCTCCACCTGCTCGGCGCCGGGCGCCGGTGACCGTCGTCGAGGGCGAGCCGCTGCCGGGCGGCCGCGCCGGCCGCCTCGACCTCGGCGGCTACCGGGCGGACACCGGGCCCACCGTCCTCACCATGCCCGACCTCCTCGACGACGCCTTCCGCGCGGTGGGGGACTCCCTGCGCGCCCGGGTCGACCTCGTTCCGCTCCACCCGGCCTACCGGGCCCTGTTCGCCGACGGCACGCGCCTCGACGTGCACACGGACGCCGACGCCATGGAGGCGGAGGTCGCCGCCTTCGCCGGCCCCGCGAAGCGGCGGGGTACGGCCGGCTGCGCCGCTGGCTGGAGGAGCTGTACGCGGTCCAGATGCGCCGCTTCATCGACGCCAACTTCGACTCCCCGCCCAGCTCCTCCACCCCGACCTCGCCCGGCTCGCCGCCCTCGGCGGCTTCGGCCGGCTCGACCGGGCCGTGGCCCGCTTCCTGGCGGACGAGCGGCTGCGGCGCGTCTTCTCCTTCCAGGCCCTGTACGCGGGCGTGGCGCCCTCCGGGCCCTGGCCGCCTACGCGGTGATCTCCTACATGGACACGGTCGCCGGGGTCTACTTCCCGCGCGGCGGGATGCACGCCGTACCGGCGGCCATGGCGGACGCGGTGGTACGGGCCGGCGGCACCGTCCGGTACGACGAGCCGGTCACCGCGCTCGAACGCCGGGGCGAGCGCGTCACCGCCGTCCTCACCGAGCACGGCCGGATCCCCTGCGACGCGGTGGTCCTCACCCCGACCTGCCCGTCACCTACGGCCTCCTCGGACGCGAGCCCCGCCGCCCCGTCCGACTGCGGCACTCCCCGAGCGCGGTCGTGATCCACGCGGGGACGGACCGCACCTGGCCCGAACTCGCCCACCACACGCTCTCCTTCGGGACGGCGTGGGAGGCACGTTCCACGAGCTGATCGACCGGGGGCGCCTGATGAGCGACCCCTCGCTGCTCGTCACCCGGCCCACGGCCACCGACCCCTCCCTCGCCCCGCCCGGCCGCCACCTGCACTACGTCCTCGCCCCTGTCCGAACACCCGGACCGGACCGGACGCCGCCCACTGGGGCGACCTCGGCCCGCGCTACCGCGACGCCCTCGTCCGCGAACTCGAACGCCGGGGCCTCGAAGGATTCGGCGACTCGGTCCAGGAGGAGGCCCTGGTGACCCCGGCGGACTGGACGGCCCGGGGCACGCCGCCGGGACCCCCTTCTCCGCCGCCCACACCTTCGCCCAGACCGGCCCCTTCCGGCCCCGGAACCTGGTGCGGGGCACGGCCAACGCCGTCCTCGCCGGCTGCGGCACCACCCCCGGCGTCGGCGTCCCCACGGTGCTGGTCTCCGGGAAGCTCGCGGCGGCCCGGATCACCGGCGGCCCCGCCCGCCCCGGCCGCCGCCCCGCGCGGTCCGGCGCGGACCGGACCCGGGTGCCCGGCACGAGCGGGGCCGCGCGATGACGGCCCGGGAGCTGGACGCGGCGGGCATCACCGACCCCCGCCTGCGGGCCGCGTACACCGCCTGCCGGCGCCTGAACGCCCGCCACGGCAGGACGTACTTCCTGGCCACCCGCCTCCTGCCGGTCGACCGGCGCTCGGCCGTCCACGCCCTGTACGGCTTCGCGCGGCGCGCCGACGACATCGTCGACGACCTGGGCACCGACGCGACGACGGAGGAGCGCTCCGCCGCCCTGGACGTCCTGGAGAGCCAGTGGCGGCACGCCGTCCGGGGCGGGGAGGTCCGCGAACCGGTGGTGATGGCGGCGGCCGACGCCCGCGCCCGCCACCACATCCCGGAGCGCCACTTCACCGACTTCCTGACCTCGATGCGCAGCGACCTGACGGTCGAGCGGTACGCGACCTACGCCGACCTCCACGCCTACATGCACGGCTCGGCGGCCGTCATCGGGCTCCAGATGGTCCCCGTCCTCGGGACCGTCGTCCCCGTGAGGAGGCCGAGCCGTACGCGGCGGCGCTCGGCCGGGCCTTCCAGCTCACCAACTTCCTCCGGGACGTGGGCGAGGACCTCGACCGGGGCCGCGTCTACCTTCCCTGGACCTCCTCGCCGCGTACGGGGTCGACCCCGACCTGCTGACGTGGAGCAGGATGACCGGCTGCCGGGACGCCCGGATCACCGCCGCGCTGCGGGCCGCCGCCGCCCTGACCCGGGGCGTCTACCGCGAGGCCGAACCCGGCATCGCCCGGCTCGCCCCGTGTCGGCGCCCTGCGTCCGCACCGCCTTCGTGCTGTACCGGGACATCCTGACGGCCATCGAGCGGGACGGGTACGCGGCGGTGCACCGGCGGGCGGTCGTCGGCCGCCGCCGCAGGGCGTCCGTGGCGGGACGCGGCCTGGTGGCCGCCCTCGCCGCCCGCACCCTGCCGGGGCGCGCCCGCACCGCCCCGCCGTCCCGGCGGTTCCGCGCACGGAGGTGCGCAGGACGTGGGCGAGGAGCGGGGCCGAGCTCGACCGCACGACGCGTACGACACGCATGACGGGAGGCGGCGAGCGGTGAGCGCGATGCGGAGGCCGGAGATCCCGCTGCGGCTGCGCCGGAACGCCGTCCCCTGGGACCGGCAGTGGCCCACGTGGCGGGAGGCCAAACCGGCCCTGATCGCCGAGGCCCTCGACCGCGCCGGGGCCCGCCCCTCGGGCAACTGGTTCGTCGTCGGCGGCAGCCTGACCTCCGCGACGGCCGGCCGCTCGGACGGACCGTGGCGGGCACGGAACTGGTCCTGTGGCGCGACGCGGAAGGGACGCCCCACGCGGGCCCGGGGGCCTGCCCGCACCTGGGGGCGCCGCTGAAGGACAGCGTCGTGCGGTGCGGGACCCTGATCTGCCACTGGCACGGACTCGCCCTGGACGGCGGCCCCTTCGCGGGCTGGTCGCCGTGGCCCGTCCACGACGACGGGACGCTGCTCTGGGTCAGGCTCGACCGGGCGGGCGGCGAGACCCCGACGGAACGGCCCGCCGTGCCCGAACGCCCGCCGGCGGGCGGGGCGGTCGCCGCCGTCTACACGGGCGTGGGGACCTGCGAGCCGGAGGACGTCGTCGCCAACCGGCTCGACCCTGGCACGGCGCCTGGCTCCACCCGTACTCCTTCGTCGACCTGGAGGTGCTGCGGACCCCGACCGAGGAGGACGACGCGCTGGAGGTGGAGGTGTCCTTCAAGGTGGCCGGGCGGGTCGTGGTGCCCGTGCGGGCCGTGTTCACCGCCCCGGGCCCCGGACGGTCGTCATGCGGATCACGGAGGGCGAGGGGCGGGGTCGGTGGTCGAGACGCACGCGACGCCCCTGACCCCGGCGGGCGCCCGGCGCCCGCGCACCGCCGTCGTGGAGGCCGTCGTCGCCGGTTCGGACCGGCGGGGGTTCGCCGTGGCCCGCCTGGCGGCCCCCTCCTCCGCCCGGCGATGCGGGCGGCGGCGGGCCGCCTGTGGCGCGACGACCTGGCGTACGCCGAGCGGCGCTGGTCGCTGCGGGCACGGGGGCTGTTCCCGGGCTGAGGTACGGCGGTGGGGCCCGGGACTTCCCCGTACGGGGGCGGCGCCCGGGCCCCGGGAAGCGGTCAGTACTCTCCGTACGCCCGCGCCGCCGCCCTCAGCAGGGCCGACCGGCCCCGCCGGGGCACCGTCCACAGCGTCTGGCCCCGCAGGCCCCAGCGCCACAGGTGCGCGTTGGCCGCCAGGAAGCCCGTCGTGGCGGCCCGTTCCATCAGCGCCACCGGCAGGTCGGTGCGGACCAGGTCGCCGGCGACGGTGACGGTGGGGTCCGGGGTCTCGACGGCGGGCCGGTCCGCGTGGCCGCCGACGGCGAAGAGCGGGCAGTCCTGCCGCCACTCGTCGCGCCGGTCGACGATCCGCGCGCCCGCCGTCTCCGGGTACACGCGGTGGAGCTGCTCGACCAGCTCCCGCCCCACCGGGGCCGGGCCCGCCGCCGCGTCCGCCGCGTAGGCGTGGAGCTCGACCACGGAGCCGCCGGTCTTCCCGGCCCAGCGGGCGGCCTCGCCCTCCAGCGGTCGAGGACGCTGATGTTGTCCAGCGGACCGTAGCCCCCGGTCCCGAGGAAGCCGGGCCGGTCCGGGGCGACGGGGCGGTCCAGCCAGAGCCGGGTGACCAGGAACGGCGGGGCCGTGCGCAGGGCGGCGACCCGGGTGCGCCAGGCCTCGTCGCACAGGGTCGGCGAGGCCGCCGCGACGGCCCGGAGCCCGGCGGTGTCGAGCGCGAGGACGAGGGCGTCGACGCGTTCCGTACCGCTCGGGCCGTGGACCAGGTGGCCGCCGCCCGGCGCGGTCTCGACCCGGTCGACGGGGGCGCCCGTACGGACGTCGACGCCGTGACCTTCGAGGTAGCGGGCGAGGGGCTCCCACAGGGCCTGCGGATACGGCTCGTCGGGCACGTCGAAGAGCAGCCCCTCGGAGGAGCCCAGGAAGTAGATGTGGAACATCAGGGCGAGTTCGGCCGCCGACAGCTCCCCGGGGTCGGCGAAGAAGCTGCGGGAGAAGACCTCGAACGCCAGGTGCCGGGCCTTCTCCGGGAAGCGGATCCGGTCGAGCAGCTCCCGCGCGCTGACGTCGTCGTACCGCTCGTGGACGCCGGGCAGGCGCACGTCCAGGAGGGGCAGCGCGGCCCGGGGGTTCATCCGGGCCAGGTCCCGCACGCCGAAGGAGGGGCTGAGCGCGGCGAAGCCCACGGCGCTCCACGGCGGCGTGCGGGGGACGCGCGCGAAGCTGTCGTACAGGCCCGAGCCGTGCAGCAGGGGGTAGTCGGGCAGCGGCCGCAGCTTCTCCAGGCCCGGGTCGACCCGCCGCAGCAGCCCGCGCAGGTTGTAGTACTGGCGGAAGAAGGCGTGGAAGCCGCGGCTCATCGTCGCGGAGGAGCCGTCCGCCAGCTCCACGGGCCATCCGGCGAGCCGGCCGCCGAGCGACGCCTCCCGCTCGTACAGGGTGACGCGGACTCCGCGCTCCGCGAGCAGGGTGGCGGCGGCGAGGCCCGCGATCCCGCCCCGACGACGGCGCAGCGCGGCCCGTCCCGGTCCGCCCGGGCCCGCCCGGGGTGCGCGGGCAGGACGGCCGCCCGGCAGTCGCAGCCGCGGCGCGGCGCCGTGGCCCGGTCCGGGGTCCGTTCCGGAGCTGAGAGGGGTTCACGGCCGGTCATCGGGGGCCTCCTGGTGCGGTCCCGGGCGGGGGCGCCGGGGGAGTAGGGGACTTCGGCCGCCGTGCGAGCATGGCGGGGACGGGCGTGCGCAGCCCGATGGAGAACTCCTCGGCCGGGCCCGTGGCGCCGTCCAGGAAGCGGAGCAGCCGCTCGCAGGGCACGCGCGCGAAGAGCCGGGTGAAGAAGGCCGGGCCGTCGATCCGCCCCGTGTCGAGCCCGCGCAGCAGGACGGAGTCCATCGCGAGCGCCCGGGAGGAGTACGCGGGCGGGGGCACCGGGCGGCGGCCCCGTGCACGGCGTCCGCGACGGCCCGCGCCTGGCGCTGGATCGCCGCGAAGGCGTACCCGGTGGAGGGACGGACGGCCCCGCCCGCCGCCCCGATCCGGAAGACGTGCCGGCCGGCCCCGCGGGGTGGCGCCCGTCGCTCATCGGAATGGCCCCTGCTCGGTGTCGAGCACCCGGAAGGACCGAGCCCCAGCACGTCCCCGGTGTACCGGGCCAGGGCCCGGTCGTAGGCGGCGGTCGTCAGCGGGGCCCGGCCGAACTCGGTGTACTCGACGAGCGCCTCGCACGGGCCGGTGGGAGGACGTAGCCGAAGGAGAGGCCGTGTGCCGGCTGGGGCGTGCGGAAGTCCATCAGCTCGACGACGTCCGGCGCGAACACCGGGCGTTCGGTCCGCACGAACCAGCCCCGGAAGTGCTGGAGCAGGGCGGTGCGGGCGGGCGGCGCGGCGGCGGGCGGCCGGGAGTCGAAGACCCAGCGGGCCCGGAGCCGCGCGACGGTCCCGTCGGCCGCCCGGCAGGTGACGACGGCGCCGTCCGGCCCGTCGGCGACCTCCTCGACGACGGCCTCGACCCGGCGCAGCGCGGAGAGCCGCGGCCGCAGGCCCCGCTCGAACTCCCCGGAGCGCAGCATCTTGTACCGCAGGCCCCCGAGGGAGCGCACGGGTCCCGAACCGTCGGGCCCCGCACCCGGAGCCCGCCCCAGCTCGCGGTCAGGAAGGAGTCGTACGCGCCCGGCCCGGCCTCCCAGAAGCACCAGGTGCGCTCCGGGGGCCGCAGCGGGCCGGCGGCGCCTCGACGAGGGTGACGCGGGGGCGGGGACGCCGTCCGGAGGGGCGAGCAGCCGCCACGCGAGGACAGCCCGGCCGCGCCGCCCCCGACGACGACGACCTCGGTACCGGCGTCCACCTCGGTACCGATGTCCACCTCGGTACCGGCGTCCACCTCGGTGCCGACGTCCATGGGCGCCCGTCACCCCCTCACGTCACCTCGGAAGCGGTCCCGGTGGGTCTACCCGGGAACGGGGGCGATGCGTGGCCCCGTGCTGCATTCGGCCCATCGGGGGCGGCGGATGCGGCGACGGCGGAGGAGACGGAGGAGACGGAGGTGTCGCGGAAGCCGGGGCGTCACGAGAACCGGGAGGTCGCGAAGACCGGGGTGTCGCGAAAGTTCAAGACCGGGTGGCGGGCCGCTCCGTAGCGTCGGGGCATGAACGACATCCACACCCACCTCACCGTCTGCGCCGCCGAGGCGAGCCGGGTCGCCCGGGGCGTCACCGACGAGCAGCTCGCGGCGCCCTCCGTCTGCGACGGCTGGACCGTCCGCGCACTCGCCAACCACCTGGTCGCCTACTCCGCGCACGGCCTCGAACACCGCGCCCTGCGGACCCCGCTCCCCGAGGAGACCGCCGAGCGGGACTTCGCCGGGGAGCCCGACTGGGCCGGGGCGTACGCGGCCCGGCTCGACCGGGCGCTGGCCGCCTGGGAGCGGCCCGGGGCCTGGGAGGGCGAGGTCGACCTCGGGTTCACCGCGATGCCGGCCCCGAGATCGCGTCCCTGGTCGTCAAGGAACTCGCCCTGCACGGCTGGGACCTCGCCCGCTCCACGGGCCAGGGGTTCGCGCTGCCGGAGGGGACGGCGGCCTTCGTCCTCGGCGTCGTCGAGGAGCACGCCGAGGTCTACCGCCAGTACGAGGGCTTCGCCGCTCCGGTCGACGTCCCCGACGACGCCCCGCCGCTCGACCGCGCCCTGGCGATCAGCGGCCGGAACCCGAAGGGCTGACCGCCCGGTCGGCCGCGCCGCCTCAGACGGCCGCCGCCTCCACCCGCTCGGCCGCCCGCGCCGCCCCGTCGTACCGGGCGAGCAGCAGTCGGGCCAGCTCGGGCGAGGGGCCGAGCACGCCCGCGAGGACGTCCGCCTCCGCCGCGCCCGCGGCGATCCGGTCCGGGAGGCGCCCCGGCGCGATCACGTACGGGGCGACCGCCACCCGCCGGACGCCCGGCTCGGCGCGCAGCGCCCGTACGGCGTCCTCCGTGCGGGGACGCCCCGGCCATCACAGCGGAGGCGAACGCGGGCCGCACGGAGCACCAACCGGTGCGCCGCAGCTCCCGCGCCGTTTCTGCGATCACCGCGATCGCCTCCGGGTCGGTGGAGCCCGCCGAGGCCAGGACGACCCCGGTCGCGCTCTTGTCGCCGGGCCCGGGCCCGGCCTCGTACAACCGACGTTCCACCGCCGCGACGAGCAGCGGCGACGGGCCCAGGACCTCCGCCTGCCGGATCCGCGGGAGGCGGGGGCCTGCCGCAGGACGGCCGGCACGTCCGCCTTCGCGTGGAAGGCCCGGGTCAGGAGCAGCGGCAGCGCCACCACGTCCCGTACCCTCTCGGCGGCGAGCCGGTCGAGGACCCCGTCACCGACGGCAGGTTGAAGTCCAGGAACGCCGTCTCCACGCGCAGCCCCGGCCGCAGCGCGCCGGCCCGGCGCACCAGCGCCTGGACGGTGGCCGCGTGCCGCGGGTCGCAGCTGCCGTGGGCGATCACGAGGAGGACGGGGCGGTGGTTCATGGTGGTTCGGCTCACTTCACTTCACGAGCAGGCCGCGGCTGCGGAGCACCCACCGCTCCAGCGGGCTGAAGATCAGCAGGTCGATCGCGATGCCGACGACCAGGATCAGCAGGATCGCCAGGAACACGCCGGGCAGGTCGATGTTGTTGCGGCCGTTCTCCAGGAGCTGGCCCAGGCCCAGGCCCAGGTCCGGCGAGGAGGCGATGATCTCCGCGGCCATCAGCGAGCGCCAGGAGAACGCCCAGCCCTGCTTCAGGCCCGCCAGGTAGCCGGGCAGCGCGGCCGGCAGGACCACGTGCCAGGTGCCCTTGAGGCCGGTGGCGCCCATGGTGCGGCCGGCCCGCAGGAACAGCGGCGGGACCTGGTCCACGCCGGAGACCAGGCCGTTGGCGATGGACGGGACGGCGCCGAGCAGGATGACGGTGAACATCATCGCGTCGTTCAGGCCGAACCAGAGCACGGCCGGCGGCACCCACGCCACCGAGGGCAGCGACTGCAGACCGGACAGGATCGGGCCGATCGCGGCGCGCACGAACTTCACCCGGGCCACGAGCAGGCCCAGCGGGGTGCCGATGGCCAGGGCCAGCAGGAAGCCGGCCAGGCCGCGGGACACGCTGGTCCAGATGACTTCGAGCAGGGTGCCTGGAGCCACATGTCGACCAGGCCGTCCCACACCGCGGACGGCGCGGGCAGCTTAGTCTCCTCGGTGATCCCCGCCGAGACGAGGACCTGCCAGACGACGAGGACCAGGGCGACGGCGAGGGTGGGCGGGAGGACCTTCTTGACGAGGACCTCGCGGACCGGGGTGCGGCGGATCTCGACCGCGTCCAGGGCGTCGAGCCCGGCCTCCAGGCCGGCGAGGTCGTCCGCCTTGGCCTGCGGGGCGGTGTCAGTGCTGGCCATGGCGGCGGATCTCCCCACGCAGGTGTTCAGTGATCTCGACGGACAGCTCGGCCACGTTCGCGTCCTCGATGCGGCGCGGCTGCGGGATGTCCACGGTCCACTCCTTGGCCACCCGGCCGGGCCGGGAGGAGAGCAGGACCACGCGCTGGGCGAGGCGCACGGCCTCGCGCACGTTGTGGGTGACGAAGAGGACGGACAGGTTCCCCGTGGCGGAGCCGCTGGTGTTCGCGGCTTCCCAGATGCGGGTGAGCTCGCCGTGCAGCACGTCACGCGTGATGGCGTCGAGGGCCGCGAACGGCTCGTCCATCAGGAGCAGTCGGCTGTCCTGGGCCAGCGCCCGGGCGAGGCCACCCGCTGCCGCATGCCGCCGGACAGCTCGTGCACCCGCTTGCCGTACGCGCCGCCGAGCCGGACGAGTTCGAGCAGCCGCTCGGCCTCCGGCCGGCGCTCGGCCAGGGCACCCGCGCAGCCGCAGGGCCAGTTCGATGTTCTTGCCCGCGGTCAGCCACGGGAAGGGCGTGCTCCTGGAACATCAGGGCCGGCCGGCCGCCCGGGGTCGCGATGGACCCCTGGGTCGGCCGGTCGAGCCCGCGACCAGGTTGAGCAGGGTGGACTTGCCGCACCCCGAGGCCCCCAGGATGGTGACGAACTCGCCGGGCGCGACGTCGAGGCTGACGTCGTCCAGGACGAGCTGGGTACCGGCCGGGCCGGAGAAGGACTTCGAGACGTGCTCGATCCGGGCGGCGTGCGTCCGCTCCGCCGCCGTGCCCTCGGCCGCCTTGGCGAGCGTCGTGGCCATGGTCGTCACCTCCTGGGGTTCGTGGGTTCGCCGGCGGTTACTTGACGCCGAGACCGGCGTCGGAGACCTCGGGCTTGCCGGCGGCCTTCAGCACCTTGTTGAGGAGCGTCAGGTCGTAGATGCCGGCCAGGTCGGGCTGCTTGATGAGCTGCGCCTTGACCGCCCATTCGGACTGGGTCTTCAGCGTCGCGGCCAGCGGGTCGTCGGTGATCGCGATGCTGGGCCACGCCGGGTCGATGACCTTGGCGGCCAGGGCCTTGCCGCTGAGGCTCTTCAGCGCCGCGTTGGCCGACTCCTTGGCCTTGTCCGGGTTGGCGTTGATCCACTCGTTGGTCTTCACCGTCCCCTTGAGCACGGCCTCGACGACGTCCGGGTGCTCCGTGAGGAACTTCTGCGACACGATGACGTTCGTGATCACGAACTTCTTGTCGGGCCACAGGGTGGTCTCGTCGAGGAGGACGGATCCGCCCTCGGCGACCAGCTTGGACGCGGTCGGCTCGGGCACCCAGGCGCCGTCGATCGAGCCGGACTTGAAGGCGTCCGGGGTGACCTTGTTGTCCGTGCGGACGACCGAGACGTCGCCCTTGCCGGACTCGGGGTCGACCTTCCAGCCCTTCTCGGCGATCCAGTTGAGGAGCGCGACGTCCTGCGTGTTGCCCTTCTGCGGGGTGGCGATCCTCTTGCCCTTGAGGTCGTCCAGGGTCTTGATCCTGTCCGGGTTCACGACCAGCTTCACGCCGCCGGAGGCAGAGCCGGAGATGATCCGCAGGTTCTTGCCCTTGGACTTGACGTAGGCGTTGATGGAGGGCGAGGGGCCGATGAAGCCGATGTCGAGGGAGCCGCCGTTGAGCGCCTCGATCTCGGACGGGCCGGCGTTGAAGGTCTGGGGCTTCAGGGCGGTGCCGCCCAGCTCCTTCTGGATCAGGCCGTCCTGGACGCCGATCAGCGCGGTGGCGTGCGTCAGGTTCGGGAAGTAGCCGAGCCGCACCTCGGAGGCGGAGAGCTTCTTCGCGTCGGCCGCGACCGGAGCCTTCTTGTCGGAGGACTCGTCCTTCTTCGCGTCGGAGCCGTAGCCGCAGGAGGCGAGCGCGCCGATCAGCAGGGGCAGGGCGGCGGCTGCGGCGATGCCGCCGCGCAGCGACTTACGGGTGGTGCGGGAGTTTCCGGTGGCAGACACGCGAGGCTTTCCTCTCGGCACGTGGTCTCATGACGCACGTCTTCGGCGGTGGGACGGGGACGGGTACGGCTCGTGGGGGTGTGGGCGCGCAAGCGGTGCGCGTACGTCATCGCGCACATCGCGCCACCCTCCCTGGCCGCTGCCGAGGGTGCCGCTGCCGACGCGGCCCCCTCCTTCGCGAAGGTCGAGTAGATGTCGGAGAGCATGTCTAGAAGTCCCATCCTTCCTCGTCCTCGGTCGCCGCGACGGCCTTGGCGGTGGCGAAGGACTCGCCCGCCATGCCGGCCGCGAGCGTGGTGCCGTCCGCCGGGTCGATCAGCAGGAACGAACCGGTGCGGCGGGAGTCCGCGTACGCGTCGAGCGCGAGCAGCTCGGCGGTGCGGACCACGACCCGGCCGATGTCGTTGGCGACCAACTGCCCCGGAGCCGGGTGCTGGGAGAGGTCGTCCAGGGTCAGCCGCGAGGGGATGTCCTTGACGATCGCCTTGACCGTACGGGTGGTGTGCTTGAGCAGGACCCGCTGGCCGACCGCGAGCGGCCGGTCCGCCACGTGGCAGACGGTCGCCTCGACGTCCTGGCTGGTGGCCGGGGCGTCACCGGTCGGGGCGAGCAGGTCGCCGCGCGAGATGTCGATGTCGTCCGCGAGCCGGATCGTCACCGACTGCGGCGCCCACGCGATGTCGACGGCCTCGCCGAGCGCGTCGATCGCCGTGATCGTGGAGGTCTTCCCGGACGGCAGTACGGTGACCTCCTCGCCGACCGGAAGGCGCCGGCGGCGATCTGACCGGCGTAGCCCCGGTAGTCGGGGTGCTCGGCGGTCTGCGGGCGGATCACGTACTGCACGGGGAACCGGGCGTGGCAGGCCGTCAGGTCGTGGCTGACCGGGACGGTCTCCAGGTGCTCCAGGACGGTGGGGCCGCCGTACCAGTCCATGTTCGCCGACGGCTCCACGACGTTGTCGCCGGCGAGCGCCGAGATCGGGATCGCCGTGATCTCCGGGACGCCCAGCTCCTTGGCGTACGTGGTGAACTCCTCGGCGATGGCGGCGAAGACGGGCTCGGCGTAGTCGACGAGGTCCATCTTGTTCACGGCCAGGACCACGTGCGGGACGCGGAGCAGGGCAGCGACGGCGGCGTGCCGGCGGGTCTGCTCGACGACGCCGTTGCGCGCGTCGACCAGGACCACGGCCAGCTCGGCGGTGGAGGCGCCGGTGACCATGTTCGGGTGTACTGCACGTGCCCGGGGGTGTCGGCCAGGATGAACCGGCGCCGGGCCGTGGCGAAGTAGCGGTAGGCCACGTCGATGGTGATGCCCTGCTCGCGCTCGGCCCGCAGGCCGTCGGTGAGCAGCGCCAGGTCGGGCGCCTCCTGGCCGCGGGAGCGCGAGGCGTGCTCCACGGCCTCCAACTGGTCGGCGAGGACCGACTTGGAGTCGTGCAGGAGCCGGCCCACCAGGGTGGACTTGCCGTCGTCGACGGAACCGGCGGTCGCGAAGCGCAACAGGGTGGTGGCCGCCGACAGGTCGGCCGGCTGCTCGGTGGACGTGCTCATTAGAAGTACCCTTCGCGCTTGCGGTCTTCCATCGCGGCCTCGGACAGCTTGTCGTCGGCCCGGGTGGCGCCCCGCTCGGTGAGCCGGGAGGCGGCGATCTCGGCGATCACCGCGTCGAGCGTGGTGGCGTCGGAGTCCACGGCACCGGTGCAGGACATGTCCCCGACCGTGCGGTAGCGGATCAGCCGGGTCTCGACCGTCTCGGTCTCCTTCGGGCCGCCCCACTCGCCCGCCGTCAGCCACATGCCGTTGCGGGCGAACACCTCGCGCTCGTGCGCGAAGTAGATCTCCGGCAGCTCGATCCCCTCGCGCTGGATGTACTGCCACACGTCCAGCTCGGTCCAGTTGGAGAGCGGGAAGACGCGCACGTGCTCGCCGGGGGCGTGCCGGCCGTTGTAGAGCTGCCACAGCTCCGGGCGCTGGCGGCGCGGGTCCCACTGCGAGAACTCGTCGCGCAGGGAGAAGACGCGCTCCTTGGCGCGGGCCTTCTCCTCGTCGCGCCGTCCGCCGCCGAAGACGGCGTCGAACCGGTGCTCCTGGATGGCCTCGGTCAGCGGCACGGTCTGGAGCGGGTTGCGGGTGCCGTCGGGGCGCTCGCGGAGCTTCCGGCGTCGATGTACTCCTGCACGGAGGCCACGTGCAGCCGCAGCCCGTGCCGCTCGACCGTGCGGTCGCGGTACTCGATGACCTCGGGGAAGTTGTGCCCGGTGTCGACGTGGAGCAGCGTGAACGGCACCGGCGCGGGCGCGAACGCCTTCAGGGCCAGGTGCAGCATGACGATGGAGTCCTTGCCGCCGGAGAACAGGATCACCGGCCGCTCGAACTCCCCGCCACCTCGCGGAAGATGTACCGCCTCGGACTCCAGGGAGTCCAGGTGCGACAGCGCGAACGAGCCGTCGGTCGTGTGGACGTGGGCGACAGTGGTCACAGCAGGCCCTTCTCGGTGAGCAGCGCGTGGAGCAGCGCCGCGGACTCCCGCACAGTCTGGTCCTGGGACTCGATCCGCAGGTCGGGCGCCTCGGGGGCCTCGTAGGGGTCGTCGACCCCGGTGAGCCCGCTGATCTCGCCCGCCGCCTGCTTGGCGTACAGGCCCTTCACGTCACGGACGGAGCAGACCTCGACGGGGGTGGCCACGTGCACCTCGACGAAGGCGGTGCCCTCGGCGTGGTGGCGCTTGCGGACGGCCTCGCGGCTGTCGGCGTACGGGGCGATGACCGGCACCAGGACCTTCACGCCGTGCGAGGCGAGCAGCTCGGCGACGAAGCCGATCCGCTGCACGTTGGTGTGCCGGTCCTCGCGGGTGAAGCCGAGGCCCGCCGAGAGGAACGCGCGGATCTCGTCGCCGTCGAGGACCTCGACGCGGTGGCCCTCGTCGCGCAGTCGCCCGGCCAGCTCGTACGCGATCGTGGTCTTGCCGGCGCTCGGCAGGCCGGTGAGCCAGATGGTGGCACCGGTCACGTGGTTCTCCCGGGAGGTCTCTGAAGGGGGTGGGGGTCGTGGTCATCAGCCGTGCAGCCCGCACTCGGTCTTGGCGCGGCCCGCCCAGCGTCCGGCGCGGGCGTCCTCGCCCTCCAGGACGCGGCGGGTGCAGGGGCGCAGCCGACGGAGGCGTACCCGTCCATGAGGAGCGGGTTGGTGAGGACGCCGTGCTCCGTCACGTACGCGTCGACGTCGTCCTGCGTCCAGCGGGCGATGGGCGAGACCTTGACCTTGCGGCGCTTCTCGTCCCAGCCGACGACCGGGGTGTTCGCCCGGGTCGGGGACTCGTCGCGGCGCAGGCCGGTGGCCCACGCGCGGTACGCGGTCAGCCCCTCTTCGAGGGGGCGACCTTGCGCAGCGCGCAGCACCGGTCGGGGTCGCGGTCGTGCAGCCTCGGACCGTACTCGGCGTCCTGCTCGGCCACGGACTGACGCGGGGTCAGGGTGATGACGTTGACGTCCATGACGGCGTCCACGGCGTCGCGGGTGCCGATGGTCTCCTCGAAGTGGTAGCCCGTGTCGAGGAAGACGACGTCCACGCCGGGGCGGACCCGGGAGGCGAGGTGGGCGACGACCGCGTCCTCCATGGAGGAGGTGACGCAGAAGCGCTCGCCGAAGGTGTCGACGGCCCACCGGAGGATCTCCGTGGCGGAGGCGTCCTCCAGCTCGCGGCCGGCCCGCTCGGCGAGTGCCTTGAGGTCGGCCGCGGTGACGTCCTGGGCGATCGTCATATGTCGTCCCCTCCAGAGGTGTTGTCCGAAGTCGCCGGGGCGAGCAGCCCCAGGAACTTCAACTGGAAGGCCCGGCTGCACGCGGCGCATTCCCAGGCGCCGTGACCCCGCTCGTTGGGACGCAGGTCCTCGTCGCCGCAGTAGGGGCAGAAGAAGGGCGCGGCACGCTCGCTCATGACAGCGCCTCCTCGGACGCGCGGGACGCCCAGGTCGCGAAGCGCTCGCCGGTCTCGCGCTCCGTCTGGAAGCGCTTGAGGACCCGCTCCACGTAGTCGGGGAGCTCGGCCGCGGTGACCTTGAGGCCGCGGACCTTGCGGCCGAAGCCGGCCTCCAGGCCGAGCGCGCCGCCCAGGTGCACCTGGTAGCCCTCGACGCGGTTGCCCTCGTCGTCCAGGACGAGCTGGCCCTTGAGGCCGATGTCCGCGACCTGGATGCGGGCGCAGGCGTTCGGGCAGCCGTTGATGTTGATGGTCAGCGGCTCGTCGAACTCCGGGATCCGGCGCTCCAGTTCGTCGATGAGCGAGGAGCCGCGGCCCTTCGTCTCGACGATCGCCAGCTTGCAGAACTCGATGCCGGTGCAGGCCATCGTGCCGCGCCGGAAGGGCGAGGGGTGACCCGCAGGTCGAGCGCCTCCAGGCCGGCGACCAGCGAGTCGACCTGCTCCTCCTCGACGTCCAGGACGAGCATCTTCTGCTCGGCGGTGGTGCGGACCCGGCCGGAGCCGTGCGCCTCGGCGACCTCGGCGATCTTCGTCAGGGTGGCGCCGTCGACGCGGCCGACGCGGGGCGCGAAGCCGACGTAGAACCGGCCGTCCTTCTGCCGGTGCACGCCGACGTGGTCGCGCCAGCGCCCGCGGGCTCCTCGGGGCCGGACCGTCCGTCAGCTTCCGCTTCAGGTACTCGTCCTCCAGGACCCGGCGGAACTTCTCCGCGCCCCAGTCGGCGACGAGGAACTTCAGGCGGGCGCGGTTGCGCAGCCGGCGGTAGCCGTAGTCGCGGAAGATCGAGATGACGCCCTCGTACACGTCGGGCACCTCGTCGAGCGGGACCCAGGTGCCGAGGCGGACGCCGAGCTTGGGGTTGGTGGAGAGCCCGCCGCCGACCCACACGTCGAAGCCGGGGCCGTGCTCCGGGTGGCGCACGCCGACGAAGGCGATGTCGTTGATCTCGTGCGCCACGTCGAGCAGCGGCGAGCCGGAGACCGCCGACTTGAACTTGCGGGGCAGGTTGGAGAAGTCCTTGTTGCCGACGATCCGGCGGTAGATCTCGTCGATGGCGGGCGTGCCGTCGATGATCTCGTCGGCGGCGATGCCGGCGACGGGGGAGCCGAGGACGACGCGCGGGGTGTCGCCGCAGGCCTCGGTGGTGGACAGGCCGACCGCCTCCAGGCGGTTCCAGATCTCGGGGACGTCCTCGATGCGGATCCAGTGGTACTGGACGTTCTGCCGGTCCGTGATGTCGGCGGTGCCCCGGGCGAACTCCTCGGAGATCTCGCCGATGACCCGCAGTTGTTCGGTGGTCAGCCGGCCGCCGTCGATGCGGACCCGGAGCATGAAGTACTCGTCGTCCAGCTCCTCCGGCTCCAGAACGCCCGTCTTGGTGCCGTCCAGACCCTGCTTGCGCTGGGTGTAGAGGCCCCACCAGCGCATGCGTCCGCGCAGGTCGTTGGGGTCGATGGAGTGGAATCCACGCTTCGAGTAGACCGTCTCAATGCGTGTCCGCACATTGAGACCGTCGTCGTCCTTCTTGAACTGCTCATTGCCGTTCAGGGGGTGAAGTGCCCACGGCCCACTGACCCTCGCCACGGTGACGCCCGGCCTTGCGGCGGGCGGCGGCGGGAGTGGGAATTTTCCGGGGTGGCGGCCATGGCGTTTCGTCCTTCGGGACTGCGAGAGGGCGGCTCTGACCTGCACACGCGCGCCCGGTTCAGAGGGTGGCGCGGCGGTGCGCAGCAGGAGGGGCAGAGTCGGGTGGAAAAGTGATCGCGGCGGTGCTGGTTCTCTCAGCGCGCCGGACAGATGGCGCTGGACATGCGGCCGAGGTCGACGTGCCGCCGACTCACCAAGGCAATTCCAGTTCCAGACATGGCGGAAGCGTGTCACGGGACTTTGGAACCAGTCCAGCATCGTCCAGGATATGGACATTGTCGTCTCGAAAGACGAGATGGTGTGTTCTGGGTCACGCGAACGGGGCCCGGAAGGGGCCCCGCCGGCCGACCGCCCTCAGGCGTACGCGCCGGGCCACGGGCCAGGCGTCCCGGTCTCCTCGGTCTGCTCCACCTTGGTGTCGAACAGCCGGAAGCCGCGCCGCTCGTAGTTGGCCATGGCGTGCGGGCCGTCGAGCGAGCAGGTGTGCAGCCAGACGCGCTTCGTGGCCTCCCGTCCGGGCCAGCGCCCGGCCAGGTCCCAGGCGCGGGCCGTCCCGTACGACAGGAGGTGCCCGCCGATCCGGCGGCCCCGGAAGGCCGGGATCAGGCCGAAGTAGACGATCTCCACCACGCCGTCGGGCTGGGCCTCCAGCTCCACGTACCCGGCCGGCGTCCCCTGTCGTACGCCACCCAGATCTCGGCACCCGGCTTCTCGACGATCTCCTGCCACTGCTCGTACGTCAGGGACAGGCGGTCGGACCAGCGGATGTCGCCGCCGACGGCGGTGTAGAGGAAGCGGCCGAACTCCGCCGACGGCACCTCGGCGCGCCGGACCACCACGTCGTCGCCCTCCGGCGGGGTGGCGGGACGCAGGTCGGACGGGGAGGTCTGTTCGAGGGACCAGGTGGTGAGAGTGATGCTCATGGGGCCATCGCATCATGCGGGGTGCGAGATGCCCAGGGCGGCCCAGGGTAGGGGAGGCCCGGGGAGACGGTTGTCCGCATGGTGGACAGGAGGCGGGCGCCGCGCGGGACCGGCCTTCCGGCGCCGGCTCCGGAGCCCGGCCCGTATCGCCGGCTACCCCGCCGCCCCGGCCCGTACCGCCGGTGCCGTGGAGTGGGGCAGCAGGTCCGACGGCGACTCCGGGCGCAGGACCTCCACGGTCACCTCCTCGCGGAAGCGGTACGGGCGGTGGGCCAGGACCCCCGCGAGGGTCCGGCGCACCCGGGACATCTCGGCCCGTACGGTCACCGTCCTCGTCCGGTCCCCGAACACGTCCTCCGCCAGCTCCGCCGCCGTCCGCCCGTCCCGGTGCAGCGCCAGGAGGTAGAGCAGCTCGGCGTGCCGGGGCTGAGCTCCTGCTGCCAGCCGCCCGCGGGACCCGAGACGGACACCGTCCAGCGGCGCGGCCGGCTCAGGTCGAGCACCACCCGCTGCGCCGCCTCCGCGTCCGGCGCCCCGGCCTCCTCCTCGACCCGCAGCAGCCAGCCGCCCGGCAGCGCTCCACCGCGCACGCCCCGAGCGAGGGGAGCCGGACCCGTCCGGCGCGGAAGGACTTCGGCAGCGGGACGCGGTCCACCGGCGCGAGCCCGGTCACCGCCGCCGTCCAGCCGTACGGGTCCACCACGACGGCCCGGCCGCCCACCCGGCACAGGATCGGCGCGGCGACGGCCCGCAGCCGCTCGACCGACCGGCGGTGCCGCTCGCGCATCTCGGCCTCGGCGAGCTGGGCCACCGAGTCGACCAGGGCCAGCATCGCCGGATGGAAGGTGGACGCCGGGCCGCTCACGTCGAGGATCCCCAGGAGCCGCCGGTCGCGCGGATCGCGCACGGGCGCGGCGGCGCAGGTCCAGTTGTGCAGGGTGTGGAGGTAGTGCTCGGCGGAGTGGACCTGCACCGCCCGGCCCAGGGCGAGCGCCGTGCCGACCGCGTTGGTCCCGGTCGTGCGCTCGGTCCAGGCCGCGCCCTCCTCCAGACAGATGCCGTTCGCCCGCCGCATCACCCCCGCGTTCCCCTGCCGCCACAGCACCCGGCCGTGCTCGTCGGTGACCACCATGATCTGGAGGGAGGCGTCGGCGATGCCGGCGAGGCCGCGGGTCAGGGTCTGCATGACCTCGGCGAGGAGCGTGGTCCTGCGCCGCTCCTCCAGCTCGTCGCGGCGGAGCAGCACGCTGCTGGTGCCCCGGTCGGGGTCGAGACCGAGCCGGGCCATCCGCTGCCAGGAGGCGTCGATGACCGGACGGGGCGCGATGGGCGGGGTCCGGCCCGCCAGGGTCTCCTCGCGCACGCGGTGCAGCAGCCTGGCGGCCCGGGCGGTGTCCATGGCGGCCAGCCGCCCCATGTCGAGCCGCGTGTTCTTCATCGGTCCCTCCCAGCCACCCGGGGTGCTGTAACGGTTCTGCACAGGGCAGACGACCGGAGCGCGCACAGGGGTGGCCGTCCGAGCGTCGGTGCCCATCGTGCCGCCCGGGACCGTCCGGCGAGACCCGGTTCGGGTAATCCTGCAACCCTTTGCAACTCTCGCCCTCACCCGCCCTCCTGGGCGAGGCTCGTGCGAGCGGCGGGTGGTGCCGTGTCGGCGCAGCACCACCCCGCTTCTTCGCGCGCCCGCGCCGCGGACCGACTGCTCGCCCGAGCCATGGACCGACCGCCTGCCCGCGCCGCGAGCCGACCGTCTGCCCGAGCCGCGAGCCCGCCGCGAGCCGACCGCCTGCCCGAGCCATGGGCCGCCCGCCGCCCGCGCCGACCACCTGCCCGAGCCACGTGCCCGCGCCTCGAGCCGCCCACCCGCCCGAGCCACGCGCCCGCGCCGACCGCCCGCCCGCGCCACAGACCCCCGCCGCTACACCTCCACCCGCGCCCGCTCCACCACCGACCGCAGGTCCAAGGTGTGCGGCAGCGTGCCGAAGCCGCGCCGCCGTCCCCGCCGAGCCGCGCCGCGCAGAACGCGTCCGCGACCTCCGGCGGGGCCCACCGCACGAGCAGCGCCCCTGGAGCACCAGGGCCATCCGCTCCACGAGGCGCCGCGCCCGCGCCTCGATGCCGTCCAGGTCCGCCAGCTCGGCGAGCAGGTCCCGTACCGCCCGGTCGAAGCGGTGGTCCGCGCCCCGCGCCGCCCCGGCCTCCCGCAGAACGCGTCGAGCGAGAGCGGTTCGGTCCGCAGCACCCGCACCACGTCCAGGGCCTGCACGTTCCCCGAGCCCTCCCAGACCGAGTTGAGCGGCGACTCCCGCAGCAGCCGGGGCATCCCGGACTCCTCCACGTACCCGTTGCCGCCCAGGCACTCCAGCGCCTCGGTCACCACCGGCGTACACCGCTTGGTCACCCAGTACTTCGCCACCGGCACCGCGATCCGCAGCAGCGCCCGCTCCCGCGCGGCGTCCTCCCCGCCGCCCTCGGCCGCGTCGTACGCCGCCGCGAGCCGCATCCCCAGGACCGTCGCCGCCTCCGACTCCAGGGCCAGGTCCGCGAGCACGTTCCGCATCAGCGGCTTCTCGGCCAGCGGCCCGCCGAAGGCAGCTCCGGTACGAGCAGTGGTGGACGGCCTGCGCCACCGCCTGCCGCATCAGCGCCGCCGAGCCGAGCACGCAGTCGAGCCGGGTCGCCGCCACCATCCCCATGACCGAGCGGATCCCGCGCCCCTCCTCGCCGATCCGGCGCGCCCAAGTGGTGCCGTCGAACTCGACCTCGGCCGAGGCGTTCGACCGGTTGCCCAGCTTGTCCTTCAGGCGCTGGATCGCGAAGGCGTTGCGCGAGCCGTCCGCGAGCACCCGGGGCACCAGGAAGCACGTCAGGCCCGCCGGGGCCTGCGCCAGGACCAGGAAGGCGTCCGACATCGGCGCCGAGCAGAACCACTTGTGCCCGGTCAGGACGTACTCGCCCGCCGCCGCCAGCGGGCTCGCCTCCGTCGTGTTCGCCCGGACGTCGCTGCCGCCCTGCTTCTCCGTCATCGCCATCCCGAGCAGGGCGCCCGGCTTCTCCGCGACGGGCAGCAGCGCCCGCTCGTACACGTGCGAGCGGGCCGCCGGCTCCACACCCCGGCGAGCTCCGGCTCGATCCGCAGCGCGGGCACCGCCGCGTGGGTCATCGACAGCGGGCAGCCGTGCCCGGCCTCCGCCTGCGTCGCCACCAGGAACCCGGCCGCCCGCCGCACGTGCCCGCCCGGCAGGCCCCACGCGTCGGTCAGCCCGGCCGACACGGAACGGCCCAGGATCCGGTGCCAGGCCGGATGGAAGTGGACCTCGCCCACCCGGTGGCCGTAGCGGTCGTGGGTCCGCAGCCGGGGCGGGTTCTCGTTCGCCTGCTCGCCCCACTCCCGCACCTGCTCCGAACCCGTCGCCCGGCCGAGCAGCGCGAGCGACTCCCGGGCCTCGTCGAGGAGCTCCGGGGCGAGGTGCCGCCGACCGCCTCGGCCAGGGCACGGTCGCCCGTGAAGACGTCGTACCCCACCAGGGAGGGGCTGATTGGTCACTGTGTGGGTGGTCCGCGCCATGCGGATACGGTAAGCAGGTGCAGGCAGCAAGAGAAACACCCGAACGGCCCGAGCGGCCCGAGCGGCGGCCCGGGAGCAGGCTCCACCGCGCCCGCGTCCTCTACCGCAACGTCTCGAAGCGGAAGATGGTCTGGCTGCTCCTCAAGGACACCGTCAACTCGTGCATCGAGTACCGGATCCTCGGTCTCGCCGCCGAGGCGGCGTTCTTCACCCTGCTGTCCCTGCCGCCCCTGCTCCTCGGCCTGATCGCCCTCCTGGGCTACGCCGACGACTGGACCAACACCGACACCGTCACCAGCATCCAGGAGAACATCCTCCGCGCCGCCGGGACGGTCCTCTCCGACCGGGGCGTCGAGGAGATCGCCAAACCGGTCCTGGACGACGTCACGCGGGGCAAACGGCCCGACCTGATCTCCCTGGGCTTCGCCATCGCCCTCTGGTCCGGCTCCCGCGCGGTGAACGTCTTCATCGACACCATCACCGTCATGTACGGGCTCGACGGCCACCGCGGCATCGTGAAGACCCGGCTCCTCGCCTTCCTGCTCTACCTCGTGGCCCTGGTCATCGGCGCCGTCGTGCTGCCGCTCGCCGTCGTCGGCCCCGACCGGGTCGTCGAACTCGTCCCCTGGGGGACGGAGGTCGTCTCCGTCCTCTACTGGCCGGCCGTCATCCTCCTCTCCATCGCCTTCCTCACCACGCTCTACCACGTGTCCGTGCCCGTGCGGTCGCCATGGATCGAGGACATCCCCGGCGCCCTCGTCGCGCTCGCCATGTGGACCCTCGGCAGCTTCCTGCTGCGGATCTACCTGACCAGCCAGGTCGAGGGCCCCACCATCTACGGCTCCCTCGCCGCGCCCATCGCCGTCCTCCTCTGGATCGGCGTCTCCGCCTTCGCCGTCCTCGTCGGCGCCGCCGTCAACGCCGCCATCGACCGCGTCTGGCCTCCGTCGCCACCGCCGCCGCCCGCGAGGCCAACGAACGCGCCCGCGCCGTCCAGGCGGCGGAACTCGTCGCCCGCGTCCGGGCCGAGGCGGAGGACGTCGACGAGGACGACCCGGACATGCCCTCCGAGTTCCCCGAACGCTGGTCGAAGTTCCTGCCCCGGACGACGTGAAGTCCCGTCTGCACTCGAACTGGGAGAAGGACTGACCTCCGAGGAGGCGTCGTGGTCCCTCTTTAATTCGGTGGTGCCGCCGCCCGGGATGCGGCTAGGGTTCTGCCCGGCCGCTCGTGAATGAGCGGTGATCAGTTCGCGGAGAAGAAGCAGGAGGTGAGGACATTGATGACTGTCACGGTGACGGGCTCTGCCCGCATTCAGGAGTTCATCGTTCCCACCTCCGTGGCCTCCGGCTGACACCCACTCGATCCGCGCGCTCGGAGCGCGCCGCCGGAGCCGCCCTTCGAAGGGTTCCCCTTGTCTTCCTCGCTTTCCTCGGTTCCTCCTCCCCGCTCGACGCCCACGGCTGGGACTCCGGCTGGGCCGCCGCCTTCGCGCCGTACGCCGCCCGGGGCTCGTTCCCGGGCGGGTCGTCCGGGTCGACCGGGGGCAGTGCGACGTCGCCACCGCCGACGGGACCGTCCGTGCCGACACGGCGTTCGTGACCCGCACGACCCGCTCCGGGTCGTCTGCACCGGTGACTGGGCCGCCGTCGACCCCGAGGGCGCCAGTGACCCCCGGTACGTACGGGCGTGCCTGCCGCGCCGTACCGCCTTCGCGCGCTCCACCTCCTCCAAGCGGTCCGAGGGGCAGATCCTCGCCGCCAACGTCGACCACGCCGTCATCGCCGTCTCGCTCGCCGTCGAGCTCGACCTCGGCCGGATCGAACGCTTCCTCGCCCTGGCCTGGGAGTCCGGCGCCCAGCCGACCGTCGTCCTCAGCAAGGCCGACCTCGTCCCCGACCCCGTCGGGCTCTCCTACCTCGTCGAGGACGTCGAGACCGTCGCCCCCGGCGTGCAGGTGCTGCCCTCAGCTCGACCACCGGCGAGGGGCTCGACGTGCTCTCCGCGGTGATCGCGGGCGGCACGACCGTGCTGCTCGGCGTCTCCGGCGCCGGCAAGTCCACCCTCGCCAACGCCCTCGTCGGCCACGACGTCATGTCCGTCCAGGCCGCCCGCGACGTCGACGGCAAGGGCCGCCACACCACCACCACCCGCAACCTCTTCGTCCTGCCGGGCGGAGGCGTCCTCATCGACACCCCCGGCCTGCGCGGCGTCGGGCTCTGGGACGCCGAGACCGGCGTCGGCCAGGTCTTCTCGGAGATCGAGGAGCTGGCCCGGGACTGCCGCTTCCACGACTGCGCCCACGAGGCGGAGCCGGGCTGCGCGGTGGCCGCCGCCATCGAGGACGGCACCCTGCCCGTGCGCCGCCTGGAGAGCTTCCGCAAGCTCATGCGCGAGAACCAGCGGCTCGTGGCCAAGACCGACGCCCGCCTGCGCGGCGAGATCCGCAGGGACTGGAAGCGCACGATGGCCGCCGGCCGCGCCGCCGTCGAGTTCAAGCGCAACGGACGTCTGCGGTAGCCCGTACGGGCGGGGGCGTACGGCTCCGGGGAGCGCGGTGTCCGAAAACCGCGAGCTCCGGGCCGTCCGCCGCCGCACACTGGAGACCGTGAAGGACGACGACACCCGCTACGAGGCGGTCGGCAGCAGGGACGCGCGGTTCGACGGAGAGTTCTTCTTCGCCGTCCGGACCACCGGCATCTACTGCCGCCCGAGCTGCCCGCCGTCACCCCCAAGCGGCGGAACGTCGCCTTCTTCCCGACGGCCGCCGCCGCCCAGGGCCACGGCTTCCGGGCCTGCCGCCGCTGCCGCCCGGACGCCGTGCCCGGCTCCGCCGAGTGGAACGCGCGGGCCGACGTCGTCGGGCGCGCCGTGCGCATGATCGGGGACGGCGTCGTCGACCGCGAGGGCGTCCCCGGCCTCGCCGGACGCCTCGGCTACAGCACCCGGCAGGTCCAGCGCCAGCTCACCGCCGAACTGGGCGCCGGACCCGTCGCCCTCGCCCGCGCCCAGCGCGCCCACACCGCCGGCTGCTCCTCCAGACCACCGGGTTCCCCGTCACCGAGATCGCCTTCGCGGCCGGCTTCGCCAGCGTCCGCCAGTTCAACGACACGATCCGCGCCGTCTACGCCCGCACCCCCACCGCCCTGCGCGCCGAGGCCGGCACCGGCGCGGGAGCCCGCACCGCCCTCGCCGCCGGAGTGCCGCTGCGGCTCGCCCACCGGGGGCCGTACGCGGCCGGCGAGGTCTTCGACCTGCTCGCCGCCGAGGCCGTGCCCCGCGTCGAGGAGGTCGCCGGCGCCCCGGCGCCCGCACCTACCGGCGCACCCTCCGCCTCCCGTACGGCACCGGGATCGTCTCCGTCGACGAGCGCTCCGCCGGACGCTGGCTGGACGCCCGCATCCACCTCACCGAGCTGCGCGACCTGACCACCGCCGTGCACCGCCTCCGCCGCCTCTTCGACCTGGACGCCGACCCGTACGCCGTCGCCGAACGCCTCGGGGCCGCCCCGCGCTCGCCGCCGAGGTGGCCGCCCGGCCGGGCGTGCGCTCCCCGGGCGCGGCCGACCCCGAGGAGTTCGCGCTGCGGACCCTCCTCGGCGCCGAGGGGTCCGCCCGGGCCGTCGAGGAGCACGGCACCCCCTGGCCACCGCCTGCGGCGGCCTCGACCGCCTCTTCCCGCGCCCCGGGACCTGACCGGCCACCCCGTCGCCGGTCCGCTGGCCCGCGCGCTCGCCGACGGAGCCGTACGCCTCGACCCCGGCGCCGACCGCGACGAGGCCGAGCGCGCGCTGCTCGCCGTCCCCGGAGTGACCCCCGGGGCCGCCGCCCTCATCCGGATGCGGGCCTCGGGGACCCCGACGTGGCCCTGCCGGGGGCACGGAGGACCCGGAGGGAGGAGTGGCGGCCCTGGCGCTCGTACGCCGTCCGCTACCTCACGGCCCCGGCCACCCCGGGGCCCCGCTCCGAGTGACCCTTCCGGGTGACCTCAGGAGCCCGCTCCCCGGGAGTCGTCGAGACCCCAACTGTGGATCCGGCGCGGACGGATCCGGACGACCTCCTCGCTGAAGTGCGGCCCCAGGTCGTGCGGGCCCACCAGGAGCTCCGCCTCGCCGCGGATCTCCACGCCCCGCACCCGCCACGGACGGACGCTCACCACGTCGTCCACGACCAGGGCCACCTTCGGGTTCTCCCGCAGGTTGCGCCACTTCTTCGTACGGCCCATCGCGAACCCGCCGACCAGGACGGTGCCGTCCTCCCTCGGGAAGAACCCCACCGGGTTGGCCTGCGGCTGCCCGGACGGGTCGACGGTCGCCATCCGGCCGAGCCGGGCCCGGTCCTCCGTGAGATAGGCCCATTCCGTCTCGCTGAAACCCTCGAAATCCCTCATGCGTCCAGGATCGCGCCGATCTCCGCCCGGCGGATCGGCGCCGGGGCAGACGCCGCCTCCGTCTCCGGGACCAGGACCCGCGGCCTCAGCCCCCGAACACCGCCCCGCCCACGCCCCCACGATCAGCAGACAGGCGAACAGCTCGACGAGCACGCTCGTGCCGGCCGCCCGCATCACCGCCCGGGTCGCCGCCCGCGCCTGCCCGTGTCCGCCGAGGCGGAGCCGCTCCGCGAGGTAGATCCCGCCGACGAATCCGGGGACCGCGCCGACCACCGGGACCAGGACGAAGCCCAGGAGCGCGCCCGCCCCGGCGTACGTCACCATCCGGCGGGTGATCCCGACCCCCGGAACCGGCGGGCGGGCAACTGCCAGACGACCACCTGGGTGAGGAGCAGCAGGCCGGTCGAGGAGGCGAGCAGGATCCAGGCGAGCTCCGTCCGCTCGTGCAGCGACCACCAGAGCATCGCGGCCCACACCAGCCACGTTCCCGGCACGCCGGGCGCCAGGACCCCGAACACACCGAGCAGCATCACCGTCGCGACCATCAGGAGCTGCCACACACCCACGCTGCCCAGCGTGCACGACCCCGGGGATTCCCGCAGGTCGCGGCGGGCGGACGGGGTACGGAAAGCGGGCCCGCCCCGGACGCCCCGCCCCGGACACCCGGCCCCGGACGCCCGCCCCGGCCGCCTCAGCCCGCGACGGGCAGCGCGGCGGCCACCAGGTCGCGCTCCTTGCGGCCGAGCAGCGGGAAGACGACCTTCAGGCCCGCCCCGCCCTCCGCCGGGGAGACGACGAAGGACGAGTTGACGAACCGCTCGACGACCTCCGTGCGGACGAGGCCCGTGCGCGGAAGCGTCAGGGTGTGCTCCACCGGCTTGGCGAAGACCGGGTCCGCCCGGTGCACGAGGATCCGCCGGTCGGTCATCGTCAGGTACATCGGCGTCGGCGTCGGCACCACCGCCATCGCCCCGCCGGACGCGATCGCGGACGCCACGGCGAACACCGCCGTCCGCTTCACGGAGACGCTGCTCAGGTTCACGACGGCCGTCACCTCGACCCGCTCCCCGGGTTCGAGCAGGGGGTGGACGGCGGCGAGCAGGCGCGACGGCGCCTTCCGTTCATGGGGTACTCCTGGAGCTGAACGCGGACGGGGATGCGCGGACGAGGACACGTCCGGAACCGGCCGCCCACCCTTTCACAGCCCCCGTCCCCAACCACGCGCGACCCGTCTTCCACAGCCCCCGTCCCCGCCGCGCGCGACCCGTCTTCCACAGCCCCCGTCCTCAGCCGCGCGCGACCCACCCCTTCTCGTACGCGTGCCAGCCCAACTGCAGCCGGGTCGAGACCCCCGACAGCTCCATCAGCCCCTTCACCCGCCGCTGCACCGTCCGCAGCCCCAGGTCCAACTGCTTCGCCACGCTCGCGTCCGTCATCCCGGCGAGCAGCAGGGAGAGGATCTCCAGGTCCACCGCGTCCGGACCCGGCGCCTCGTCCTCGGTGATCTGCGCGCCCGCCCCGAGCCGCAGCGGCAGCGCGTCCCGCCACACCGACTCGAAGAGCCCCATCAGCGATTCGAGGAGCCCGCTCGCGTGCACCACGATCGCCGCCGGTTCCGCGCCCCGCCCGGTCAGCGGCACCATCGCCAGCGTCCGGTCGGCGACGACCAGCTTCGTGGGGACCCGGTCCGCGACCCGGACGCGCTCCTCGCGGCCGAGCGCCGCCGACAGCTCCAGGAGCCCCGACGGCAGGGAGAGCACCTCGCGCTCGATCACCACCCGGTAGCGCACCCCGCGCCCGGCCGCCTGCTCCTCCGCGTCGTTCTCCAGGCCGGAGACAGCGATCGGCTTGCCCGTCACCAGCGCGCAGACCTCCTCCGTCGCGCCCAGTTGGAGCTGGAGGAAGCGGTGGGTCACCGCGCTCGCCCCGGTCACCACCTCCACCAGGTCGTGCACGGCCGCCTCCGCCGCCTCCGCCCGGTACTCCTCGGCGAGCAGCGCCGCCGCCAGCTCGGCCTGCTCCAGCTCGTGGCGCTGCTGGGTGAGCAGCGCGCCGAGCGCCACCCGGGCGGGGCCGCCACCCACCGCCCGGTGCGGGCCGAGGACTGGGCGGCCAGCCCCTGCGACTCCAGGCGGCGCAGGGCCCGCTCGGTCTCCCGCTCGGGCAGGGCGAGCCGATGGGCGAGGTCCGTGACCTCGGCCGCGCCCAGCGAGACCAGAGCGCGGTACGCCGATTCCTGGCGCTCGTCGAGTCCTATCGCTCCCAGCATGGATGCCCCACCCTCGCCACACCTCCGCCGGGCGTCCCGCGTCTGCCGGGGACGCCCACCGGAGGCTTTCGTTCCGTTGGTGACCTGGCGGGAAACGGCCACGGCGTATTCCCGCCGGGCTCATCATCCCCGTACCGCCCTCACCTCTGCCAATGTGGCGCCACCGCAGCACCGACAGCCTCCGGGAACGGGCGACTCGCACCGTCCTGCCCGGAATTCAGAGGGGGAGAGCGATGCGTCCGACTTCGTGTACGGCCCCGGGGGCGGCGGCCGCGTGGGGGACGACACCCACCACGCCGAGCCCGGCTCCTTCGGCGGCATCGGCACCCTCGGCCTCCGCCGGAACGGCGAACTCCTCGGTGAGACCGGCCGGCCGTCCGGCGTCTTCGAGGTACCGGCCGAAGCCGGGACGTACAGGCTCGAACAGAACACCATGAAGATCGGCAGCAAGGTGTGGGCCCGCTCCCCTTCCGTCAACTCGGTGTGGGAATTCACCTCCAAGCTTGACGAGAACGTCTATTCTCAGGGCATCCCGATTCTCTTCCCCGGTACGACCTTCCGGAGGACGGCCTCAAGACCCTCGCCGCGACCGACGGCCGGCACATCGGCCTCACCGTGACGGGACACGCGGGCCACACCCCGCGGCGCTCACCTCGGCCAGGCTCTCGTACTCCTACGACGGCGGTACGACCTGGACCGAAGCGCGGGTCTCCCAGCAGGGCGGCCGCTGGACCGCGACCGTGAACCACGCGGGCGCGACCGGCGAGCAGGTCACCCTGAAGACCGAACTGACGGACGCCAGGGGCGACTCCGTCACCCAGACCGTGGTCCGCGCTTACGACGTGCGCTGACCACGCCGGTCCGCCGGGCGTCCTTCCCGTGGGGGTGGGGTCGCCCGGCGGACCACCCATCTCGCCGCAACGCTTTTCCCGATGTGCCGTTTTCGGGCCCCTCGCGCGGTGGACAATAAGGGCATGACGCAGCAGGGGAAAGCTGGTGGGACAAGCTCTACGACGAGTCGGCACCGGACACGGGCCCGACGGCCTCGGGTGACACGCTCGACGACCGCTTCGACACGGCGGCCCGCGCCACGACGGAACCGCCCGACACGAAGAGCCCGACCCGCCCGACGGGCCCGGACCCCCGGGCCGAGGCGCCGGCAACGGCTTCGAGGAGCACCGCTCCCGACACGACCCCGAACCCGCCGCCCGCACCGACCGCACCACCCGCACCGGTCGCGGCCCCCGTGCCGCCCGCCCCCGTTCCGCCCGTTCCCGGGCGGGCCCTGGGAGGCCGCCGAGGCGGGGCCGCGCACCTTCCCCGCCCTGCCGGCCGAGGCCCCACCGTCCAGGTGCCGGCGCCTGCGGACCCGCCGGACCCGGAACAGGAGCCGGGGAAGGGACAGGGACCGGAGAAGGACCACGAGCCGGAGAAGAAGCAGGAGCAGGAGCCGGAGGGGGAAGAGGAGCGGGAGCGGCCCTCGGCCCGCACCGACCACGCCCCGACCGTCCAGGTCGCCCTCCCCGTGCCCCGGCCCCGCACCGGATTCGTCGGCAGCAGGCCGCCCACCTACGAGCCCGAGCCCACCGCCCTGCCCGTCGCCCGCCCCGGCGAACTCGCCGACGTGGTCGCGGACACCGTCCTGGACGGCGCCCGCTACGGCACCTGCACGCTGCGCGCCGCCTCCGTGCGCGGCGACTCGGCCCGCTTCCGGGGCGAGCCCCGCCGCGACGCCCTCCTGACCGCCCGCTTCGGCCACGACGAGGCCGCGCTCGTCCTCGTCGCCGTCGCCGCCGGATCACGCGCCGCCGAGGACGCCCACCTCGCCGCCGCCGACGCCTGCCGGTGGATCGCGGAGGCCGTCTGCCGCAGCCACACCCGGCTCTCCGAGGACATCAGGTCCGGCCGCCGCGGCGACCTCAAGTCCGGACTGCACCGGCTCACCGACCGCACGTACGGCAAGCTGCGCGCCCGCGCCACCGAGCGGGGCCTCGCCCCCGACGAGTACACCGCCTCCCTCCGCTGCCTCCTCCTGCCCGCCGACCCCGAGTGCCGCACCCGGGTCTTCTTCGGCGTCGGCGGCGGCGGTCTCTTCCGGCTCCGCGACGGCGCCTGGCAGGACATCGAACCGCTGCTTCCCGAGCGGGCCGCCGTCGGCGCCCCCGTCGTCGGCTTCGGCTCCCCGCCGCCCGCCCCGTCCGCCCCGGAGGCGACCGAGGAGGAGGACCGGCTCACCATGGACCTCGGCATCACCACCGCGCCCGGACCGCTGATCGAGGAGCCCGTCCCGCCGCCCGCCGAGCCGTTCCGCTTCCGGGCCTCCGTCGCCCGTCCCGGTGACACCCTGCTGCTCGCCTCGCCCGGCCTCGCCGAGCCGATGCGCGGCGAACCGGGCCTCGCCCGCGAGCTCGCCGACCGCTGGGCCGGCGCGGAGCCGCCCGGCCTCGCCGCCTTCCTCGCCGACACCCAGGTGAGGGTGACCGGTTACGCCGATGACCGTACGGGGGTGGCCGTCTGGGAGGCGTGATCCGCCGGGCCGTGTGTTGATGGAGCCATGGCCAAACAGAACGTCGCTGAACAGTTCGTCGACATCCTCGTACGCGCGGGCGTGAAACGCCTCTACGGCGTGGTCGGCGACAGTCTGAACCCGGTCGTCGACGCGATCCGCCGCACCAAGGGGATCGACTGGATCCACGTCCGGCACGAGGAGACCGCCGCCTTCGCCGCGGGCGCCGAGGCCCAGATCACCGGTGGCCTCGCCGCCTGCGCGGGCTCCTGCGGACCGGGCAACCTGCACCTCGTCAACGGCCTGTACGACGCCCACCGCTCCATGGCCCCGGTCCTCGCCCTCGCCTCGCAGATCCCGTCCAGCGAGATCGGCCTCTCCTACTTCCAGGAGACCCACCCCGACCAGTTGTTCCGCGAGTGCAGCCACTACAGCGAGCTCATCTCCAGCCCGAAGCAGATGCCCCGGCTGCTCCACACGGCGATCCAGCACGCCGTCGGCCGCGGCGGCGTCAGCGTCGTCTCGCTGCCCGGCGACATCGCCGACGAGCCGGCCCCCGAGAAGGCGGTGGAGTCCGCGCTCGTCACCACCCGGCCCACCGTCCGCCCCGGGGACGCCGAGGTCGACGCCCTGGTCCGGATGATCGACGACGCCGACCGGGTGACGCTCTTCTGCGGCAGCGGCACCGCCGGGGCCCACGCCGAGGTGATGCGGTTCGCCGAGCGGATCAAGGCGCCGGTCGGCCACGCCCTGCGGGGCAAGGAGTGGATCCAGTACGCGAATCCGTACGACGTCGGCATGAGCGGTCTGCTCGGGTACGGCGCCGCCTACGAGGCCACCCACGAGTGCGACCTCCTGATCCTGCTCGGCACCGACTTCCCGTACAACGCCTTCCTGCCCGACGACGTGAAGATCGTCCAGGTGGACGTCCGGGCCGAGCACCTCGGGCGCCGCTCCCGGCTCGACCTGGCCGTCTGGGGCGACGTCCGGGAGACCCTGCGCTGCGTGACCCCCGGGTCCGGGCCAAGAAGGACCGCCGCTTCCTCGACAAGATGCTCAAGAAGCACGCCGACGCCCTCGAAGGGGTCGTCAAGGCCTACACCCGCAAGGTCGAGAAGCACGTCCCCATCCACCCCGAGTACGTGGCCTCCGTCCTCGACGAACTCGCGGACGACGACGCCGTCTTCACCGTCGACACCGGCATGTGCAACGTCTGGGCGGCCCGCTACCTCACGCCCAACGGGCGGCGCAGGATCATCGGCTCGTTCAGTCACGGCTCGATGGCGAACGCGCTCCCGCAGGCGATCGGCGCCCAGTTCACCGACCCGAACCGCCAGGTCGTCACGCTCTCCGGCGACGGCGGCTTCTCCATGCTCATGGGCGACTTCCTCACCCTGGTCCAGTACGACCTGCCCGTGAAGGTCGTGGTGTTCAACAACTCCTCGCTCGGCATGGTCGAGCTGGAGATGATGGTCGCCGGCCTGCCCTCCTACGGGACGACGAACAAGAACCCGGACTTCGCCGCCATCGCCCGCGCCGCCGGGGCCCACGGCATCCGGGTCGAGAAGCCCAAGCAGCTCGCGGGCGCCCTCAAGGAGGCCTTCAAGCACAAGGGCCCGGCCCTGGTGGACGTCGTCACCGACCCCAACGCGCTCTCCATCCCGCCGAAGATCAAGGCGGACATGGTGACCGGCTTCGCGCTCTCCGCGAGCAAGATGGTCCTGGACGGGGGCGTCGGGAAGATGCTCCAGATGGCCCGCTCCAACCTGCGGAACGTGCCCAGGCCCTGACCCTGCGCCACGACCCATGTGTGCCGACGGTCCTGTGGGGCATTCATCCCCGTGAGCCTGTTCGACGCGACCACGGGTGGGGGGACATGACCGGGGAGGCACGACAGCCGACTCTGCTGCTCAGGAAGGTGGGGGCGCGGATCTCACCGCGGTGCCGGAGGTGCGGCACGCCCTGCGGGAACTGCTGCGGAAGTGGGGCGGTCCTGGCGCCTCCGACGTGGCCGAACTCCTCACCAGCGAGCTGGTGACCAATGCCCTGGTCCACACCGACCACGGGGCCGTCGTGACCGCGACGGTCGTCCCCGAGCAGTTACGGGTCGAGGTCCGCGACTTCGTCCCCGGCCTGAAGGCGCCGGACGCGCCGCCCGCCGACGAGGGCACGAACGGCCGGGGACTCGTCCTCGTCCAGGCCCTGGCCGACTCCTGGGGGTCGAGGACCAGGGAGTGGGCAAGGTGGTGTGGTTCGAACTGAACGGCGGGGCCGCCTGAGGGGCGACCCCGCCGTTCTCCGTGCCCTGTGCTTCTCGTACCGCTCAGCCGAACTGCTGCTCCAGGTCCTTGAGCTTGCGCTCCAGGGAGTCGAGACGGGGCAGCGCCTGGGTGTCGTCCTCGGCGGTGAGGTCCACGGTCCGGGAGTCTCCCGTCCCGGAGTCTCCCGTCCGGGGCTCATCGCCCTTCACGGCTTGCAGGGACGGCCGGGGGCGAAGCGGCAGTTGTCCGGGATCCGCTATGGCGGGCTCCACGACGGGTGCCTGGACGGCACCCGCCGTGGAGCCCGAACCGAGACCTGGGCGGGCGCCGAGCCCGGGGCGGCCGTGGCGTTCAGCGCCGCCATCTCGACCTGGCGGCCGCCGCCGCAGCCGAGCCCGAAGCGCGGTGCTGACGGTTGATCGCCTTGAGCCGGGCCCGGTCCAGCTTCACCTGGTCCCGCCTGCGGATCCGGTTCTGCTCCTTCTCCCTGCGGTCCTCCCGCACCTCGTCGACCGCCTCGTCCAGGGTCCGCACGCCCTCCAGGAGCATCAGGGACCAGGCCGCGAAGGTCTCCCGGGGCGCCCTCAGCCAGCGGACGATCCGGATCTGCGGCAGCGGGCGGGGCACGAGGCCCTGCTCGCGCAGCGCGGCCCGGCGGGTCTGCTTCAGCGCCCGGTCGAAGAGGACCGCCGCCGAGAGGGACATGCCCGCGAAGAAGTGCGGGGCCCCGTCGTGGCCGAAGCCCCTGGGCGCGTGCACCCAGTTGAACCAGGCCGCCGCGCCCGCGAACAGCCAGACGAGCAGGCGCGAGCCGAGGGCCGCGTCGCCGTGGCTGGCCTCGCGGACGGCGAGGACCGAGCAGAACATGGCGGCGCCGTCGAGGCCGAAGGGCACGAGGTACTCCCAGCCCCGGAGAGGCTGAGGTTCTGGCGGCCGAAGCCCACCAGGCCGTGGAAGGAGAGCGCGGCCGCGACGGCCGCGCAGCAGAAGAGCAGGCCGTACGAGGCGAACCCGTAGACGGCCTCCTTGCGCCGGCGGCGCTCCTCGCTGCGTTCCCAGGAGTCGTCGGCCGCGGCCTGGTCACCGGCGCGCTTCCCGCGCGCGAGCACCGCCACCGCCGTCAGGACTCCGGCGACCATCACGCCGCCCGGGAGCAGCCAGTCCAGCGATATGTCGGTCAGTCTCATGCGGTGTCCCTTGCATCGCGGTAGGGCGTTCGGTCGCCCATACTGACCGACCCCGCGCGGCGCCCACGCCGTTTCGGAGCAAGAGCACGCCATCGGGGTGCCGGGCCATGCGAATGGGGGTGATCTGGTCGAACGCCCTTGCAGGGGAGGAGGTTGTGTTCGATTGACGCCACCCTTCCGGGTGGCGTAATCGTCGTGCGGTCGTCGGCGCCTCAGGCGGCCGCGGTCAGCTGCGGACCCGGTCGGCGTCACAGGTGCGGGGGCAGGTGACACAGGTGTCCTCGGGGCGCACCGTGTGAAGAAGCAGCAGGTGGCCCGGTCCCGGGTAGTGAGCGGGGCGCTGTCCGGCCCCCGGCGCCGGGCAGCTCACGGAAGCCCGCGGAGCCCGCGTACGGCTTGTACGGCTTGGCGGTCCCCGGCATCAGGAGCTCCAGCTCCTCCCTCGCCCGCCGCTCCTCGCCGAGGAGGGTGCCGACGTACCAGAGGCCCTCGACGATCTCGTCCGTCGCCATCCCCACAGGGCCCGGCGGCCGCGCCGCATCCGGGAGCCGAAGCCGTCGAGGATCGCCTCGAAGTGCTCGGCGAGCGAGGAGCGCACCTCGGCCCGCAGCGCCTCCTCGTCGGCGACGACCCGGGCGCCGGGCAGGGCCGCGGCGGGGTCGCCCGGCAGGCAGGCGAACTCCTCGATCCGGACCGCCATGCGGCCGAGGGTGCGCTGGAAGGACACGTTCCGGGCGGGCAGGCGGGGGACCCGGCGGTGCAGGAACCAGGGGACGGTGACCAGGAGGCAGGCGGGCCAGGCGTAGCGGTGCAGTCCCATGCTCGCGACGACGTCGGGGCGGGCCCGGGTGCCGTAGTCGCGCAGCACCTGCTCGTCGTCCCAGACCAGGAAGGCGTCGAGCTCGGCGCCGCCGGCCGCGAGCGTCCCCGCCGACCCACCCCTCGCCTCGCGGCAGGAGCTCGCCGGGGCGTGTTCCTCTATGCGCAGGTACGAGAAGACCTCGGCGAGCCGGGCGTAGGAGGCCGCGACGGGCGAGGCGGGCGGGGCGGGCAACAGGGCGGGGACGGTCATGCGGACCACCGAATCGCGATCGTTGGCAGGTAAGGCTTACCTTACCCGATTCGATCGGGTGTCTCACCACCAGCACACCGCTCCGACCTGCGAGGCGTCTCTCACACCCCTGACGCCGGTCCGTTCGCCTATGGTGCACAGAGGACCCGCGCGACGCGAGCCGGGCCCGGCACGAGGCCGCAGGAGGACCCGGGTGGAGCAGGGCGCAGCGCGCGAGCGGACGACGGACACCCCGTCCGCGCCCCGCCCTCCGCCGGTCCCGCGCACGGGGAACCGGCGGATCCGGCCGGTTCCGAGGGCCCGCGAGCCGCCCGCGTACCGGGCCAGGCCCGGAGTCCGGAGCCCGGCCGGGACGCGGCCCCGGAGTCCCGTACGCACGGGACGAGCACCCCGCGACGAGCCGGTCGGACTCGCGCCCCGGCCCGTGCGGCGGCACTCCGTGCGCGGGCAGGTCCTCGAAGCGCTCCGCACCGCCCTCGTCGGCGGCGAACTCGTCCCCGGCGAGGTGTACTCCGCGCCCGCGCTCGCCGGGCGCTTCGGCGTCTCCGCCACCCCCGTCCGCGAGGCCATGCAGCGCCTGGCCGTCGAGGGCGCCGTCGAGTCGTGCCGAACCGCGGCTTCCGCGTCACCGAGCGCACCCCCGCGAGCTGGCCGAGCTGGCCGAGATCCGCGCGCTCATCGAGGTCCCCGTCATGCTGCGGCTCGCCCGCACCGTCCCGGCCGCCCGCTGGGCCGAGCTGCGCCCGCTGGCCGAGGCCACCGCGACGGCCGCGGCCCGGGGCGACCGCGCCCACTACGCCGAGGCCGACCGCGCCTTCCACCGGGCCGTCCTCTCCCTCGCCGGGAACCGGCAACTGCTCGCCGTCGCCGACGACCTCCACCGCCGCTCCCAGTGGCCCTGATCAGCGCCCCGTCCTCCGCCACGGCGTCCTCGTCGCCGACGCCGCCGAGCACACCGCCCTGCTCGACGCCCTGATCGCCCAGGACCTGACGGTCGTCCGGGCCCTCGTACGGGAGCACTTCACCGGATCGGGATCGGGTGCTGAGCGCCCGGGACGACTAAGGTCGGGGGCGTCAGCCGCTCGCACCGTGCCGTCCGTGAGGTGTCCCCATGCCGTCCGCGACCCCGTCCCCGGCCTGGGACGGACGCCGGCCCGCCACCGGTACGGAGCCCGGGGCCGCGGCCCTGCTCGGCTGGCTCACCGACCCCGACGCGCCCCGGCTCTGCCTGGTCACCGGCGCCCCCGGCAGCGGCAAGACGGCGCTGCTCGGCTGGCTCGCCGCGCACGGCCCGCGCTCCGGCCGCCCCCGCCGCCGGCCCGCCCGGGTCCTCGTCCCGCTGGCCGGGCAGTGCGCCCTCGGCGCGGCCTGGACCGTCGCCGACCGCCTCGGCGTGGTGGCCGGCACCCCGGGCGACCTCGTCGACGCCCTCGCCACCAGCGAGGCGCGCCCCGCCGGCCGGGTCGTCCTCCTCCTCACCGACCTCCACGCCGCCGCCGAACCCGACGCGCTCGCCCGACTGGTCACGGACCTCGCGGGGTGGGCCGGGTCCGGCTCGTGGTCGAGGCCCGCGACGACACCCCCGCCCTCGCGGCCCTGCGCGCCGACCGCCGGGTCGCCGTCGTCGACCTCGACGGCGGCCCCGGCCCTCGACCCGGCCGGGGAGCCCGCCCGGCCGCTCCCGGACCTCTCCGACCCCGCGGCCGTCTGCGCCGCCGACCCGCTGCTCGTCACCACGGCGTACGTCACCGGCTCCGCCCCGGCCGGCGTGCCCGGCACCCTCGACGGGCCCGAGCCGTCGGGGCGCCCCGGCGAGACCGTCGCCGACGACCACGGCGGCCTGCGCACCGCCTGGATGCGGGCCGGGCAGTCGCTCTGCCGCGCCCAGCCCCCGGCGGAACGGGCCCTGGTGCTGCTCGCCGCGCTCGGCGACGGGGCCGACCCCCGGCTGCGCCCCACCCTCGCCGGCCTCGCGGCCGCCGCGCCCTGGCGGCTCCGCTGGGCCCGCCACCGCGGTGACCTGACCCCGCCCTGGCCGGGACCCGTCACCGTCCTCGGCTCGGCGGGCGGCCCCTGGAGGGCACCCTGCTCGTGGGCGACCGCACCGGCGCCGTACGCCTGCTGCACGAGGCCGACGCGAGCTCCGCCGGACGCCTGGCGCACGCCGTCCCCGGCCGGATCGCGGCCCTCGCGCCCGCCCCGGACGGCACGGTGCTGCTCCTCGACGACCGGGGCCGGCTGCACACCGTGCGGGGAACGGCTCCCCGGCCCCGTACCTGGAGCGCCTCACCGAGGCGGTCTCCGCGACCCTCGCCCGTCACCCCGGCACCGCCCTCGCGGCGATCGCCGGTTCGGTGGTGGTGGGGGACCGGCTCGGTTCCGTGCACGCCTTCGGCCTCACCGGCCTCCACCAGGCGGCCTCCCACAGCGGTCGGGTCACGGCGGTCGCGGCGGTGGAGTCCGCAACCCCTTCGTCTGCTCCGGCGGCGCCGACGGGACCGTACGGCTCTGGACCCCCGGCCGCGACCCGGTCCCCGAGCCGCTCGCCGAACGCCGCTCGCCGGTGGTCTCCCTGCACGCCGCGGAGACCCCGCACGGCCCCCTGGTCGCCGCGGCCTGGGCCGACGGGCTCGTCGAACTCCACCGGCCGGAGGGCGGACCGAAGCTCTCCTTCCGTCCGGGCCCCCGGTCCGCGCCGTCGCCGTCACCGGCTCGGGCTCCCTCCTCGTCGGCACCGACGAGAGCCTCCTCTGCCTCGCGGCGACGAGGTGACGAGGTGATGAGGTGACGAGGAGTCAAATCCCCTTGGAGTGAGGGCGGTTCACGTGGCCGGGTAGGGGAGTGAGCTGGGCCGCCAGCCAGGTGGGCACCCCGCCGAGCAGCCGGAACAGGCGCCTCGCCTCCGCCCGCAACCGCCCGGCCTCCGGCTCCGTCTCCGTGGTGGCCAGAGCGGTGAGGGCCGGAGCCGTACCGACCAGATAGCCCAACTCCTCGCGGATCCGCAGCGATTCGGCGAAGCCGTGTCTCGCCTCCGCCAACTCGCCCTCGCGCAGCGCGAGTCCGGCCAGATGGCGCCAGGTCGAGGAGAGCAGCAGGGAGTCGCCCCGGTCGGCCGCCCCGCGTGCGCCCTGCGGTACGCGGCGCGGGCCGCCTGCGGGGAGTCGCCGAGGTTCTGGGCGATGAGCCCGCGCCGGAAGTCGAGCAGCGGCCGGCCCCCGGCGGTGGGGGCGATCAGGGCCGCCGCCCGGCCCAGGGCCATCCGGGCCTCGTCGGCCCGGTCGCGGACCCCGAGCAGGGTGGACGCGTAGGCGAGGTAGCCGCGTTCGCAGGCGGCGGCCCCGCGCTCCTCGTCCGTGCGGGCGACCGCCTCGGCCGTCCGCAGGGCCTCCTCGGCGTCGGCCCAGCCCTTCTCGGTGTAGAGGCAGCGCTCGATGAGCAGCGCGGCCCGTTCGAGCGCGGCGCCCGGTTCGGCGGCGCGCGGTGCGAGCAGCGCGGCCGCGTCCGTCCAGCAGCCCGGGAGCGGAGACGCCACAGGGCGGTCTCCAGGGGGTCTCCTTGCCGTAGGCGAGGGACGGGTCTCCGCCATCCCGTGATTCGGAACCAGACATGGCGGTGTCCGCCACATTGCCCTCCCCGAGCGCGCCGTCGAGCTGTTGAGTAGACCCGCATCTCAGCACGAAGGGCCGCACCCGGCCAAGGGGTCGGGTGAAAGATTTCACAAAGGGACGATCGGTGGGGTGACCACCCTTCGGAGGGCTCCCGACGACCCGTCAGATCGCCGCCGGGCCCGGGATCGGGCCCCGGCGCGACCCGTCGGCCGCCCCGGCCGACAGGGCCCCACCAGGCCGGACGCCACTCCTTCGGACTCCTCCGAAGGAGTGAATTCCCAGACGGTTCTCCGGGCCTCCGCCGGAGGCGTCCGCGGGGCGCCTCAGCTCATCCGCAGCGCCAGGAAGAAGTCGAGCTTGTCCTCCAGGCGGGACAGGTCGCGGCCGGTGAGCTGTTCGATTCGGCCCACCCGGTACCGCAGCGTGTTCACGTGCAGGTGGAGCCGGGACGCGCAGCGCGTCCAGGAGCCGTCGCAGTCCAGGAACGCCTCCAGGGTCGGGATCAGCTCCGCCCGGTGGCGCCGGTCGTAGTCCCGCAGCGGGTCGAGCAGCCGGGCCGTGAACGCCCGGCGGACGTCGTCCGGCACGAACGGCAGCAGCAGCACGTGCGAGGCCAGCTCGTGGTGCCCGGCCGCGCAGACCCGGCCGGGCCGGGCCGCGGCGACCCGGCGGGCGTGCCGGGCCTCCTCCAGGGCCCCGCGCAGGCCCTCCGCCGAGTGCACGGCCGCGCTGACGCCCAGGGTCAGGCGCCCGTCGTCGGCGAGGCCCGCGGAGAGCGGAGCCCGTACGGCGGCGAGCAGCGCGTCCGCGTGCAGGCCGACGACGGGCGCCCGGCCCTCGTCCTCGCTGTCCGGCAGCGGCCCGGCGGCCAGCGGCACCAGGGCGATGGCCTCGTCCCCGCTGTGCGCGACGGCGATCCGGTCGGCCGACTCGGCGCCGACGGCCGCCGGGTCCACGAGGATCTCCTCCAGGAGCGCCTGCGCGACCGGGCCGCCGTCCACCGGGGAGCCCTGGCCGGCCTCCTGCTCCCAGTCCACCCGGGCCACGACGACCTGCCAGTGCGGGGCCGTGCCGAGTCCGGGCAGCAGCACCGGGGCGGCCACCCGCAGCCGGGCCGCGATCTCGGCGGGCGCCGCGCCCGTCTGCACCAGCTCCAGGACCTCCTGGGCGAGCCGGCGCCGTACCGTACGGGCCGCGTCGCGCCGGTCCCGCTCGACCGCGATCAACTGGGTCACGCCCTGGAGCAGGTCGAGCCGGGCGGCCGGCCAGTCGCCCGCGTCCGCCTCGACGGCGAGCAGCCAGTCCGAGAGGACCGTCTCGCGCACGTCCCGGACGGCGGGGGCGGCGCCCCGGCCGGTGTTGCGGATCGGGAAGAGCGAGTACGTCGTGCCGCCGCCGGACACCCGGTGCGGGCCGCGCCGCCCGGTCCGGACGGCGGCCAGGTGCTCACCGGCCAGGGTGGCGGCGAGCCCGCCGTCCAGCGGCTCCCCGGCGCCCGCGATCCGGCGGCCGGTGGGGAGAGGACCCAGGCCCGCAGGTCCAGGTCGGAGCCGAGCAGGTCGAGCACGACCTCGGGGCCGCCGCCCGCGGGACCGGAGGTCATCAGGCGCCTGTGCCGGTCGACGACGGCCGCCAGGTCCCCGGCCCGCTCGCCGGACACCTGTCGAACAACGTGCTCGGTGATCGTCGCGAACGCAACGGATTCGTTGACCGCGAAGAGCGGCAGCCGATGGCGCGAACACGCCTGTACGAGATCGTCGGGGATGTCCCCGAGCTCCGCCTCGCCCGCCGCGAGCGCCGCCACCCCGGCCGAGGCCAGGATCCGGACGAAGGGCTCGGCGTCGGCCGGCTCCCGCAGCCAGGCGAGACCGGTGAGGACCAGCTCCCCGCCGGACAGGTAACGGCTGGGGTCCTTGAGGTCCGTCGTCATCACGCCCCGGACGGTGCGGTCCAGCTCGTCGTCGCCGCCGAGCAGGCGCAGCCCCAGCGCGTCGTTCTCCAGCAGTGCGCGCAGCCGCATGATGTCGCCGCCGTCCTTCTCGTCAGTGGTCGTGGTGGTCGCGTTGTCGCATTGTCGACGGGTCGGTGGTGCCACCGTTTCCATGGGGAAACGGTGAGGTTTCCGTTCTCCGCCTTTCGTTCGAATCTACAAGACGACAGTGGGCACCAGCCAACTCCTTCATGTTTTCGGTGACTGCACCCGGGCGATCGTGGCCTTGTGTACTAGGCCACACACCGCGTGAACAGCACATGAACAAGCCGAGGGCCGGCCGTCTTCCCGGGCCCATCCGCACCGCACTGATCATCCGATCACCAGAATCACTAGAAGAGAGCCACCATGGACTTCCTTCGCCCCGCAAGCTGGGAGGAGGCGCTCGCCGCCAAGGCCGAGCACCCCACGGCCGTGCCCATCGCGGGCGGTACCGACGTCATGGTCGAGATCAACTTCGACCACCGGCGTCCCGAGTACCTCCTGGACCTGAACCGCATCGAGCTCCTGAGCGAGTGGGAGGTCGGCGAGGAGAACGTCCGGCTCGGCGCCTCCGTCCCGTACACCCGGATCATGGAGAACCTGCGGGCCGAGCTGCCCGGCCTGGCGCTCGCCTCGCACACGGTGGCCTCCCCGCAGATCCGCAACCGCGGCGGCGTCGGCGGCAACCTCGGCACCGCCTCCCCGGCCGGCGACGCCCACCCGGCCCTGCTCGCCGCGGGCGCCGAGGTCGAGGTCGAGTCGGTGCGCGGCAGCCGCTTCATCCCGATCGACGCGTTCTACACGGGCGTGAAGCGCAACGCGCTGGAGCCCGACGAACTCATCAAGACCGTCCACATCAAGAAGGCGGACGGCCCCCAGCAGTACTCCAAGGTCGGCACCCGCAACGCGATGGTCATCGCCGTCTGCGCCTTCGGTCTCGCGCTCCACCCGGAGACCCGGACCGTGCGCACCGGCATCGGCTCCGCCGCGCCGACCCCGATCCGCGCCAAGGAGGCCGAGGCCTTCCTGAACGCGGCCCTGGAGGAGGGCGGCTTCTGGGACAGCGGCAAGATCATCACCCCGTCGATCGCGAAGCAGTTCGCCGACCTCTGCTCGGGCGCCGCGAACCCGATCGACGACGTCCGGGGCACCGCGAAGTACCGCCGCCACGCCGTCGGCATCATGGCCCGCCGCCAGCTCGGCTGGACCTGGGAGCAGTACCGCGGCACCGGCCGCACGCTTGAGGAGCTGCATAACATGCGCGTCAATTTCACGGTCAACGGACGTCCGCAGGAGGCCGACGACGTCTGGGAGGGCGAGTCCCTCCTCTACGTCCTGCGCGAGCGGATGGGCCTTCCGGCTCCAAGAACGCCTGCGAGCAGGGCGAGTGCGGTTCCTGCACGGTCCGCCTCGACGGCGTCCCCGTCTGTTCCTGCCTCGTCGCCGCCGGCCAGGTCGAGGGCCGCGAGGTCGTCACCGTCGAGGGCCTCGCCGAGTTCGCCAAGGAGCGCACGGAGCACGGCTCCTGCGGCACGGGCGCCTGTGGCGGCACCTCGCTCGACGCCGCCAAGAAGTGGCAGGCCAGGCCCGGTCAGGACTCCCAGACCGGCGAGGGCGTCGAACTCTCCCCGATCCAGCAGGCGTTCATCGACGCCGGCGCCGTCCAGTGCGGCTTCTGCACCCCCGGTCTGCTGATCGCCGCCGACGAGCTCCTGGAGCGGCAGAGCGACCCGTCCGACCAGGACATCCGTGAGGCCCTCTCCGGCAACCTGTGCCGCTGCACGGGCTACGAGAAGATCCTCGACGCGGTCCGCCTCGCGGCCGCCCGTCAGGGAGAGGCGGTCTGACCATGGCGCAGAACACCCGTACCGCACCCGCCGGTACGCCCACCAACGTCACCCAGAACCACACCAAGGGCGGCATCGGCGAGTCCACGCTCCGCCCCGACGGCACCCTCAAGGTCACCGGCGAGTTCGCGTACTCCTCGGACATGTGGCACGAGGACATGCTGTGGGGCCAGACCCTCCGCTCCACCGTCGCCCACGCCGAGATCGTCTCCATCGACGTCTCCGAGGCCCTGGCGACGTCCGGCGTGTACGCCGTCCTGACCTACGACGACCTGCCGGCCGAGGATGAAGAACTACGGCCTGGAGATCCAGGACACCCCGTCCTCGCCCACGGCCGGGTGCGCCACCACGGCGAGCCGGTCGCCCTGGTCGCCGCCGACCACCCGGAGACGGCCCGCCGCGCCGCCGCCAAGATCAGGATCGAGTACAAGGAGCTGCCGCTCGTCACCGACGAGGCCTCCGCGCTCGCCCCCGACGCGCCCCTCATCCACGAGGGCCGCGACGACCACCACGCCGGCCACGTCCCGCACCCCAACATCGTGCACCGCCAGCCGATCGTCCGCGGCGACGTGGCGGAGGCCCGCAAGCGGGCCGACGTGATCGTCGAGGGCGAGTACGTCTTCGGCATGCAGGACCAGGCCTTCCTCGGCCCCGAGTCCGGCCTCGCCGTGCCCGCCGAGGACGGCGGCGTCGACCTGTACGTCGCCACCCAGTGGCTCCACTCCGACCTGCGCCAGATCGCGCCCGTCCTCGGCCTGCCCGAGGAGAAGGTCCGCATGACGCTCTCCGGCGTCGGCGGCGCCTTCGGCGGCCGCGAGGACCTGTCGATGCAGATCCACGCCTGCCTCCTGGCGCTCCGCACCGGCAAGCCGGTCAAGATCGTCTACAACCGCTTCGAGTCCTTCTTCGGCCACGTGCACCGCCACCCGGCGAAGCTCCACTACGAGCACGGCGCCACCAAGGACGGCAAGCTCACCCACCTCAAGGCCCGGATCGTCCTCGACGGCGGCGCCTACGCCTCGGCCTCCCCGGCCGTCGTCGGCAACGCCTCCTCGCTCGGCGCCGGCCCGTACGTGGTCGACGACGTCGAGATCGAGGCCGTCGCCCTCTACACCAACAACCCGCCCTGCGGCGCGATGCGCGGCTTCGGCGCGGTCCAGGCGTGCTTCGCGTACGAGGCGCAGATGGACAAGCTCGCGGCGAAGCTGGGCATGGACCCGGTCGAGTTCCGGCAGATCAACGCCATGGAACAGGGCACGCTCATGCCCACCGGCCAGGTCGTCGACTCGCCCGCCCCGGTCGCCGAGCTGCTCCGCCGGGTCAAGGCCGCCCGCTGCCGCCCGAGCGCCAGTGGGAGTCGGCCGGCGAGGGCGCGGACGTCCGCGCGCTGCCCGGCGGCCTCTCCAACACCACGCACGGCGAGGGCGTCGTCCGCGGCGTCGGCTACGCCGTCGGCATCAAGAACGTCGGCTTCTCCGAGGGCTTCGACGACTACTCGACCGCCCGCGTGGTCCTCCAGGTCATCAACGGCGAGCCCGTCGCCATGGTCCACACGGCCATGGCGGAGGTCGGCTCAGGGCGGCGTCACCGTGCACGCCCAGATCGCCCGCACCGAGCTCGGCGTCACCCAGGTCACCATCCACCCGGCCGACACCCAGGTCGGCTCCGCCGCTCCACCTCCGCCTCCCGGCAGACGTACATGACCGGCGGCGCGGTGAAGAACACCTGCGAGGCCGTCCGCGAGAAGGTCCTGGAGATCGGCCGCCGCAAGAACGGCTCCTACCACCCCGCCTGGGCGACCGCCGAACTCCTCCTGGAGGGCGGCAAGGTCGTCACCGACGGCGGCGAGGTCCTCGCGACCCTCGCCGACGTCCTGGAGAGCGAGGACCCGATCGACCTGGAGCTGGAGTTCCGGCACCGCCCGACCGTCCCCTTCGACCTGGTCACCGGCCAGGGCGACGGCCACGTCCAGTACACCTTCGCCGCGCACCGCGCGGTCGTCGAGTGGACACCGAGCTCGGCCTCGTCAAGGTCGTCGAGCTCGCCACCGCCCAGGACGTGGGCAAGGCGCTCAACATGCTCTCCGTCGTCGGCCAGATCCAGGGTGGCACCACCCAGGGCCTGGGCGTCGCGGTGATGGAAGAGATCATCGTGGACCCGAAGACCGCGAAGGTGCGCAACCCCTCCTTCACGGACTACCTGATCCCGACGATCCTCGACACGCCGACCATCCCGGTCGACGTGCTCGAACTGGCCGACCCCAACGCGCCGTACGGCCTGCGGGGACTCGGCGAGGCCCCGACCCTGTCGTCCACCCCGGCCGTCCTCGCGGCGATCCGGAACGCGACGGGCCTGGAGCTCAACAAGACGCCGGTCCGCCCCGAGGCGCTCACCGGCACCCTGTAGGACCCTCCGGGCGGTACGGCCCGTCCCGGGAACGTCACCCTTCCCCGTCCGTACCGCCCGGAGTCCTCGCGCACCACCCCCGTACCACCCCGTTCGTCTCGGGCCGTCCCCCGGGTCGTGCAGCCACGCAGCATCCCAAATCCCGCGGCTTCAGCCGGACCAGAACCCTTCGAAGTCCGACGCGGGTGCCCCTTTGAACCTTGGGAGTAGGCCCCATGACCCAGTCGTCAGTGGAGCCCAAGACCACCGCCGAGGACGCGGGCTCCGGCTCGCGCACCCCGCCGGCAGGTCTTGGCTCGACCGGTACTTTCACATCTCGGAGAGGATCCACCGTCGCGACGGAGGTCCGCGGCGGCGTCACCACCTTCATGGCGATGGCGTACATCCTCCTGCTCAACCCCTGATCCTCAGCGGCAAGGACGTCGACGGGCACCTGCTCAGTCAGCCGGCGCTCATCACCGCCACCGCCCTCGCCGCGGCCGCGACGACCCTCCTCATGGGCTTCTGGGGCAAGGTCCGCTGGCCCTCGCCGCCGGTCTGAGCGTCTCCGGCGTCATGGCCTCGCAGGTCGTCCCCGTCATGACCTGGCCGCAGGCCATGGGCATGTCCGTGGCGTACGGCGCGGTGATCTGTCTCCTGGTGGTCACCGGCCTCCGCGAGATGATCATGAACGCGATCCCGCTCGCCCTGAAGCACGCCATCACCATCGGCATCGGCCTCTTCATCGCGATCATCGGCTTCGTCAAGGCCGGCTTCGTCCACGAGAACCCCGCCCCGGGCGGCGGCCCCGTCTCCCTCGGCCCGGCCGGCGAGCTCCAGGGCTGGCCCGTCCTGATCTTCGCCCTCACCCTGCTCCTGATCTTCGCCCTCCAGGCCCGCAACGTCCCCGGCGCCATCCTCATCGGCATCGTCGCCGGCACGGTCGTCGCGGTCGTCCTCAACGCGGTCGCCGACATACCCGCCAAGGCCTGGTTCTCCGGCCCGCCGGAGCTGGACGGCAGCGCTGTCTCCGCCCCGACTTCTCCCTCATCGGAGACGTGTCCTTCAGCGGCTGGGGCGACGTCGGCTACATCACGATCACCATGATCGTCTTCACCCTGGTGCTGGCCGGCTTCTTCGACGCCATGGCCACCATCCTGGGCGTCGGCACCGAGGCCAAGCTCGCCGACGACAAGGGCCGCATGCCCGGCCTCTCCAAGGCCCTCTTCATCGACGGGGCCGGCGGCATCGTCGGCGGCGGCGTCGGCGCCTCGGGCCAGACGGTCTTCGTCGAGTCCGCCACCGGCGTCGGCGAGGGCGCCCGCACCGGCCTGGCCTCCGTGGTCACCGGCGGCTTCTTCGCCCTCTGCCTCTTCTTCACCCCGCTCACCGCGATCGTGCCCCAGGAGGTCGCCGCCGCGGCCCTGGTCGTCATCGGCTCGATGATGATGCAGAACGCCAAGCACGTGGACTGGAGCGACCGCTCCGTGGCGATCCCGGTCTTCCTCACCGTGGTCCTGATGCCGTTCACGTACACCATCACCACGGGCGTCGCCGCCGGTGTCATCTCCTACGCGGTGATCAAGACCGCCCAGGGGAAGGCGCGGGAGGTCGGGGCCTTCATGTGGGGCCTGACCGCGATCTTCCTCGTGTACTTCGCCATCCATCCGATCGAGAGCTGGCTCGGCGTCGGCTGACGCCCCACCGCCCTCCCCGCACCCCAAGGAGAACCGAGATGCTGGACATCGCCGAAGAGCTGCACCGGTGGGTCGAGCAGGGACGCGACTTCGCCGTCGCCACCGTGGTGGCGGTCGGCGGCAGCGCGCCCGGCAGCCGGGCGCCGCACTCGCCGTCGACGGCGAGGGCACGGCGATCGGATCGGTCTCCGGGGGTGCGTGGAGGGCGCGGTCTACGACCTGTGCGTCCAGGCCCTCGAAGACGGCGAAACGGTCGTCGAGCGCTTCGGCTACAGCGACGAGGACGCCTTCGCCGTCGGCCTGACCTGCGGCGGGATCATCGACATCCTCGTCACCCCGGTCCGCGGCGGGGTCTTCCCGCCGCGCTCGCCGCCGCCGTCGAGGGCGAGGCGGCGGCCCTCGCCCGGATCGTCTCCGGCCCCGACGGCCTGCTCGGCGAGGCCCTCCTGGTCCGCCCCGACGGCTCGTACGAGGGGAAGCTCGGCGGCCACCCCGAGCTGGACCGCACCGCCGCCGGCGAGGCCCGCGCGATGCTCGACGCGGGCCGCACCGGCACCGTGGAGATCGGCGAGGACGGCAGCCGCTGCGGACAGCCCCTGACCCTCCTGGTCGAGTCCTCCGTCCCCGCCCCCGCATGATCGTCTTCGGGGCCATCGACTTCGCCGCCGCGCTCGTCCGGGTCGGCAAGTTCCTCGGCTACCACGTCACCGTCTGCGACGCGCGGCCCGTCTTCGCGACCCCGGCCCGCTTCCCCGAAGCCGACGAGATCGTCGTCGAATGGCCCCACCGCTACCTGGAGTCCACCGACGTGGACGCCCGGACCGTCCTGTGCGTCCTCACCCACGACGCCAAGTTCGACGTGCCCCTGCTCCGGGTCGCCCTCCGGCTCCCCGTCGCCTACGTCGGCGCGATGGGCTCCCGCCGCACCCACCTGGACCGCAACGAGCGCCTGCGCGAGGTCGGCGTCACCGAGATCGAACTCGCCCGTCTGCGCTCCCCGATCGGCCTCGACCTCGGCGCCCGCACGCCGGAGGAGACCGCCCTCTCGATCGGCGCCGAGATCGTCGCCCACCGGCGCGGCGGCACCGGCGCCTCGCTCACCGGCGCCCACACCCCGATCCACCACGACGGGCCCCGGGGGCCGCTGGGACGGATAGGGTCCGTGGCCTAGGCCCCCATTACGGATCCCGGGCGAAGACTTGAGAGACCTTTGAGCAGGTGAAGGGCGTGACGGCCCGCCCCCGGGCAAGGCGGACCGCGTGATACGTGTGATGATCGTCGCCCTGATCCTCTGTGCCGCGGGCACAACCGCCGCGGCCGGTGCGGAGACTTCGCCCCTGTGGTGGCTCGCCGCCGTCCCGCTCGCCCTCCTGGGCCTGCTGGGAACGTGGGACCTGCTGCAACGCCGGCACTCGGTGCTGCGCGCCTACCCCGTCCTCGGACACGCCCGCTTCCTCCTGGAACGGATACGTCCGGAGCTCCAGCAGTACTTCATCGAGCGGAACTACGACGGCCGCCCCTTCGACCGGGACGTGCGCAACATCGTCTACGAGCGCGCCAAGGGCACGGAGGCGGAGGAGCCCTACGGCACCGAACGGGACGTCTACGAGGCCGGGTACGAGTTCCTCGTGCCCTCCATGGCACCCCGTGCGGTCCCCGAGGCGCCTCCCCGCGTACGGATCGGGGGCCCGGCTGCGACCGCCCCTACGACATGGCGCTGCTCAACGTCTCGGCGATGAGCTTCGGCTCCCTGTCGGCCAACGCGGTCCTCGCGCTCAACGGGGGTGCGGCGGCCGGCGGCTTCGCCCAGGACACCGGCGAGGGCGGTCTCTCCGACCACCACCTGCGCCCGGGCGGCGACCTCGTCTGGGAGGTGGGGACCGGGTACTTCGGCTGCCGGACCGACGAGGGCGACTTCGACCCGTCCCAGTTCGCCGACAAGGCCGCCCACGACCACGTCAAGTGCGTGTCCCTGAAGCTCTCGCAAGGAGCGAAGCCCGGCATCGGCGGTGTGCTGCCGGGAGCCAAGGTCAACGCGGAGATCGCCCGGGTCCGGGGGTGCCCGAGGGGCGCACGGTCGTCTCCCCTCCGTACCACCGGGTCTTCTCGACCCCGCGGGAACTCGTCCGCTTCGTCGCCCGGATGCGGGAGCTGTCCGGAGGCAAGCCCGCCGGGTTCAAGCTCTGCGTCGGCTCGCGCCGGCAGTTCCTCGCCGTGTGCAAGGCCATGCTGGAGGAGGACACCACCCCGACTTCATCGTGGTGGACGGGGCCGAGGGCGGAACGGGCGCGGCGCCGCTCGAATTCGCCGACCACGTCGGCACCCCGCTCACCGAGGGCCTGCTCACCGTGCACAACGCCCTCGTCGGCGCGGGCCTGCGCGACCGCGTCAGGATCGGGGCGAGCGGGAAGATCGCCACCGGTGCCGATCTCGTCAAGCGGATGGTGCAGGGCGCCGACTACGGCAACGCCGCCCGGGCGATGATGTTCGCCGTCGGCTGCATCCAGGCCCAGCGCTGCCACACGAACACCTGCCCCACCGGCGTCACGACCCAGGACCCCCGCCGGGCGCGCGCGATCGACGTCCCCGACAAGACGCTACGCGTCCAGCGCTTCCAGGAGGCGACCGTGGCCAGTGCCCTGCAGATCATGGCCTCCATGGGCGTCACCGACCCCGCGCAACTGCGCCCGCACATGCTCCGCCGACGCGTCGACCCCGTCACCGAACGCTCCTACGAAGAACTCTACGAGTGGCTCCACCCGGGACAACTGCTCGCCGAGCCGCCCGCCTCCTGGGCGGCCGACTGAAGTCCGCCGATCCCGACCGCTTCTCCGTCTGATCACCCTGATCACCGGAGACCGTCCGGTCGGCTCGGCGCCCACGAGGGCGAGGGCGGCCGACGCGATGTGCCGACTCGACGGCGGACCGAACTCACCTGAAAGCACCGGTCGTCCGACCCGCGTCCTGGAAGGGACCGGTTCGGCCGCCCTCGCCGGATCCGTGTCCGGGCCGACTGCGCGAACGGCCCGCCCGGACACGGCCAAGGGCCTGTCCGGGCGGGCCGGGAGCGAAAGGGCGACCCCGCCGCTCAGACCGGGTCCACCGGAAGCGCCTCCCACGGGGGAGGCGCGAGCTGGTCCGTCCAGGCGGCCAGGCCCTCGCCGTCCACACACACGATCCCGCAGGTGGCGGCGTACTCGGCGGCCGGCGCGGTGATCGAACTGGTGGTCACGAGCACGGCCACGTCGGCCTCGTGCACGGTGAAGCAGGTGCCGCCGAACCGCTGGAGGTCCTGGGACCCCACCCGGTGGTCCTCCGCGTACTGCTTGCACTGGAGCACCACGCGCCGCCCGTCCACGGTCGTCGCGATCACGTCGGCGCCCAGGTCGCCCGCGCCGCCGACCACCTCCACCGGCGAGCAGCCGTCCCGCGCGCACAGCGCGGCGACCGTGTGCTCGAAGCCGTCGGGGTCCACCGCCGTGTGGTCCAGCGCCCCCGGCCCGATGTCGGGCACCTCCGGGACCGGCGCGGCGACGGCCGTACGGAGGGCCTGGCGGCCCCTGGCGGGCGCCGCGCCCCTCCTGACCAGCGCGAGGCCGACGGCCAGCGCCCCGAGGGCGGCGAACGCCACCAGGAGGGCGGCCGGCACCCCGAACCGCGGTTCCCGGCCGCCTCGGCCGTCTTGAAGAAGAGGCCAGACCGCCCACGCACGTCCCCGCGAGCCCTATCGCGAGCACCAGATCGCGCCCGCTCGCCACGGGACCGCGCCGGACCGGCCCCCTGTCCTCCCCGATGGATCCCATCCGGGCCCCTCCCTCCCTCACGTCCGACCCCTCGTCACGACCCGCCCGGCTCCGCACGCGCCGCGCCCCGGCCCCAGAGGGGCCGGGGGCCGCGGCGGTGCCGACCCGGAGGTCAGTGCTTGAAGGCGTCCTTTGTCTTCTCCTTGGCCTCCCGGGCGTCGCCCTTGGCCCGCTCGGCGCGACCCTCGCCGGCCATCCGCTCGTTCCCGAGCGCGCGACCCGTGTTCTCCTTGATCGCGCCCTTGACCTGCTCGCCCTTGGCCTTCATCTTCTCGTTGCCGGACATCGTGGCTCCTCTCCGAGAACCTGGAAAACCATTGCCTTGCTGATAGGCCGCATAACCGCGAACCGGCCCCCGAAACGGGGTCCCGGGCCCCGGCCCGCGATAATCGGCCCGGGCCACGCGCGCGTATGTACGGCCCGACCATCCCGAGGACGAAGGACCGACGATGCTGAAAAGAGGGCCGGCGGGTACGGCTTGCGGTGGACCTCCGACTGGCCGGCGAGGTCGTCCCGGCCGGCGGACCCGCGGCGCAGACGGGCACCGGGGCCGGGTTCCTGGCCCTGGCGGCGGGCGCCGAGGGCACCGTCGAGCGGGTGGTGGACGAGGACCGTCCCCAGGGCCCGGAGGTGCGCGAGTACGAACGGCTCACGTCCCTCCTGGACGACTTCGGCCACCAGATGCCCCCGGCCAGCAGGGGGCGGCTCGAAGAACAGGTCGCCGCCCTGGAACCCGCCTGGACCGCCCATCAGGAACGGAAGCTCCGCACGACGGTCCGCGTCCGCTTCGACAACGGCTTCGTCCTGGACGACGCCCCCGGGGACCTCTTCGCCCCCGCCTGACCGGATCGTTCGCCGGCCGGATCGCCCGAGCCGCCCCGGCCAAGGAGACGCGCGGGGCGTCAGGCGGCCGGTTCGGCGGTTTCGGCGGTTTCGGCCGGGGCCGCCTTCCTGACCTCCGCGAGGTAGGCGGTCATGGCGTCCCGGTTGCGGGTCAGTCGGCCGATCCGCTCCGACATGCGCGCGCACTCCAGCTCCAGGAGCGCGATCGTCTCCGGCGTCGGGTTCGGGATGTCGATGCGGCCGGGCGGCCCGAGACAGGGCAGGATCCTGCGGATCGTCTGTGTCGAGAGGCCGGCGTCGAGCAGCCCGCGCACCTGCTGGACGCGGTCCACACAGGGCTCGGGGTAGTCGCGGTAGCCGTTGGCGCACCGCCGGGAGGCGATCAGCTCCTGCTCCTCGTAGTACCGCAGCATCCGGCGGGAGACACCGGTGCGTTCCGACAGCTCCCCGATCCGCACGGCCCCGTCCTCCCGTGACGCTCCCGCGCCTTTCCGGATCCCGCTTGACCTTCACACCAGTGGAAGGGTTCGAGCATGCTGCCATGTCGCGCACCGATCTGACCAGGGGCCCTCGCGCGGCCCCGCACCCGCTCCCCGGCGGGCCGAAACCCGTTCCGCCGAAGGCAAGTTGCCCCTGGCGGCGCTGCTCGCCCTGACGACCGCCGTGTTCATCACGAGCCTCACCGAGACCCTGCCCGCCGGACTGCTGCCGGCGATGGGCGTGACCTGGGCGTCGGCGAGTCCGCCGCCGGCCAGACGGTGACGGTCTATGCCCTCGGCACCGTGCTCACCGCCATCCCGCTCTCCACCGCGACCGCGGGATGGCGCCGCCGCCGGCTCCTGCTGACCGCGATGGCCGGATTCGCCGTCGCCAACACCGTGACGGCGCTCTCCACCTCCTACCCGCTGACCATGGCGGCCCGGTTCGCCGCGGGGGTCGCGGCGGGCCTGGCGTGGGCGCTGCTCGCCGGATACGCCCGGCGGATGGCCCCCGCGCACCTCCAGGGCAGGGCCGTCGCGGTGGCCATGGCGGGCATCCCCGTCGCGCTCTCCCTCGGCGTGCCCGCCGGGACGTTCGTCGGCAAGGTCACCGGCTGGCAGACCGCCTTCCTCGTGATGACCGGCCTGACGCTCGTCCTCCTCGCCTGGATCCCGGCCGCCGTCCCGGACCACCCGGGGCACCGCCCGGAGAAGGGCTCCTCGCCGTCGATGCTCGGGGCGCTCAAGGTGCCCGGCGTCGCCCCCGTCCTCACCGTCACCCTCGTCTTCGTCCTCGCCCACACCCTCCTCTACACGTACATCGCCGCCTTCCTCGACCGGCTCGGGATGGGCGGCCGGGCCGACGCCGTCCTCCTGGTCTTCGGCGGCGCCTCGCTGACAGGCACCTGGGCCGTCGGCGCCCTGATCAACCGCCGGCTGCGCGCCTGATGATCACCGGCACCCTGCTCGTCGCGGTGGCCGGCGTCGTCCTGGCGCTGTTCGCGCAGTCACCCGCGCTCGTGTACGGGGCGGTGGTCCTCTGGGGACTCGGCTGGGGCGGCGTGCCGACCCTGCTCCAGACGGCGGCGGGCGACGCGGGCGACGCGGGCGGCGGACAGGCCGACGCGGCGCAGGCGATGCTGGTCACCCTCTGGAACGTCGCGATGGCGGGCGGCGGGGTGGTCGGCGGCCTCCTCCTCGACGCGTTCGGCACCGGGGCGCTCCCCTGGAGCGTGCCGATCCTCCTAGTCCCCGTGGCGGCCGTGGTCGTCGCGGCGCGCACCCACGGCTTCCCCGCCCGCCGGGCCTGACCGGCTCGGGGCATGATCTCCACGGGGCCTCCGGCCCGGTGCGCCGCCGTCTCAATGTGCCTCCGGCCCGGTGCGCCGCCGGCTCAGTGCGCCGTCCGCTCCCGTACGGTCGTCGCCCACGCCGGCTGCTCCCCGGCGGTCTCGGCCCCGGTCTCGGCCCGCCGTCCGCCCCGGGCGAAGAAGTCCGCGAGCGGCAGGATCGCCGCGCCGACCGTGACCGCGTCCGGGCCCAGCGTGCCCAGGCCGATCTCCACGCGGGCCGCCGGGTACGTCAGGGCGTACTCCCGGGCGTACCCTCGACCGCCTCCAGGAAGGGAGCGCCGAGCTGGAGGCCGGCCCAGCCGCCGACGAGGATGCGCTCGGGCTGGAAGAGGTTGATCAGGTCGGCGAATCCGGCGCCGAGGAACTCGGCGGTCTCCTCCAGGACGGCGAGCGCGGTGGCGTCCGGGGAGTGCCGGCTTCGGCGGGGTACGCGGCGGCGAGCATGGCGGTGAGGGCCGTCTCCTCGTCCGCGCCCTCCGGCGGCCGCCCGCCCGCCTCGCGCCAGCGCTCCAGGAGCGCTTCCGCGCCCGCGTACGCCTCCAGACAGCCCAGGGCGCCGCAACGGCAGCGGCGGCCCCGTACCCGCACCTTCAGATGGCCCCATTCGACCGCCCGCCCCGGCCCCGTCGGGTCGGTGACGACGCAGGCGCCGACGCCGGAGCCGAAGAGCACGACGACGGCGCTGCGGGCGCCGCGCCCGGCGCCGAACCACATCTCGGCCTGGCCGAGGGTCTTGGCGCCGTTGTCGATCCAGTACGGCACCGAGGCCGGGAGCTCCACGCTCTCGCGCAGCAGCCGCTCCAGGGGACGGCGTCCCAGTCGATGGTCTGGCCGTGCACGACCGCGCCGTCCTCCGGGGTGCGGGCCACGATGCCGGGCACGCCGACGCCGACGCCGAGGAGCTGCTCGGCGGGTACGCCGGCGGTCCGCAGCACCTCCGCGATGCCGTCCCGGAGGTGGCCGACGACGACCCCGACCTCGTACCGGTCGTGCGGATGCGGGCTGTCCACGGCCAACGGGCGCTCGGTGCGCGCGAGTTCGGTGAGGGCGAGGTCGAACAGCTCAATCCTGATCCGGGTCTCGCCGACGTCGACGCCGATCATGAAACCGCTGCCGGGGGAGACCCGGAGCAGGGTACGGGGGCGCCCGCCGGCCGAGTCGACGCTGCCCGCCTCCTCGACCAGGCCCTCCGCGACGAGTTCGGCGACCACGTTGCTGACCGAGCCGGAGCTCAGCCCGGTCGCCGGGCCCAGCGAGAAGCGGCTCATCGGCCCGTCGAAGTACAGGCGCTGGAGGACGGCGGTGCGGTTCTCGCGCCGCAGGTCACGGACGGTGCGTCCGTTCCGCATGGTCACTGGGCCCCTGGTGGAATAGTCCTGACCGCAACATACCGCCGTGAGGGCCCGAGGGGCGCCTTTATCTTTAGCTTTAAGTCATGACGTGAGATAAGTGAATCGGGGCCCGGCCGCCTTCACTTCCCGAACACGGAGACGGAGGGCGGGGCGGCCGGTGGGGGCGAGGACGGCACGGGTACTGAGGGCGGCACGGTTGTGCTCCATGCGGGGCCTCGCCGGGGGCGGGGTGCCGGGATCTTCTCGGGGGAGCGGGATCAGGCCTTCCGGAGGCCGCTGAGGAGGAGTTCGGCGAGCTGGTCGTACGCCTCCGCGTCGGCGAGGCCGGTCGCGGCGGCGACCTGGCGCCGCTGGATGCGGACCATGACCGAGGAGATGACGTCGGCGGCGAAGGTCACGTGCACCTCGCGGAAGACCCCGGCCCGCACGCCCTCCTCGATGAGCTGCTGGACCCGCCCGGCGGCCGCGCGCGTGTTGCGCTCGTACACCTCGGCCGCCGGTTCGAAGGCCGCCACGTCGTCGAAGAACTGCGGTGAGACCGGAGCCAGTTCGGCCGAGACGGCCCGCAGGTAGGCGGCGAGCCGCTCGGCGGGCCCGGTGGCGGCGGCGAGGACGGCCTCGACCCGGGCCGTGGCGCGCCGGAAGAAGTGCACGACCGCCGCCCGGACGAGCTGCTCCTTGCTGCCGGCCAGGCCGTACAGGGTCCGCTTCGAGCAGTGCAGCCGGGCGGCGAGGTCGTCGAGCGTCAGACCGGCGAAGCCCTCGCCGACGAGGAGGGCGACGAGCTCCTCGAAGAGGGCGGAACGGCGTGCCGCTCCGCGACCCGTCAGGTGCGGGGTGTCGGCGGCGGAGGTCTCGATCACCCGGCCAGTATTCCAGGCCGCGCCCGGAGGGCCGGGGCCCCACGCGCGCGGTGCCGGTGCGTGCGGTACGGCTCCAGGGGTTGCGGCAGACCGCTGCTGCGCTACTCTGACCGGTACTGGAGTACCCTCCCCAGTACCACTTTGCGCGCCGCTGGAGTCGCCATGGATGTCGACCGCCTGCTTCCCACCCCCGAAGCCGCGGACCTCATCGCCCTCACCCGGGAGATCGCCGACAAGGAGCTCTCCCCCGGGTGGACGAGCACGAGGCCGCCGAGACCTATCCCGAGGGGCTCTTCGCGACCCTCGGCGAGGCGGGCTCCTGGGTCTCGCGTACCCCGAGGAGTACGGCGGCGGGGGCCAGCCGTACGAGGTCTACCTCCAGGTCCTGGAGGAACTGGCCGCGCGCTGGGCGGCCGTGGCCGTCGCCACCAGCGTCCACACCCTGGCCTGCCACCCCTGCACGCCTTCGGCACGCCGGAGCAGAAGGAGCGCTGGCTGCCCGCGATGCTGGAGGGCCGGACCGTCGGCGGCTACAGCCTCTCCGAGCCGCAGGCCGGCTCCGACGCAGCCGCCCTGAGCTGCAAGGCGGAGCGGCAGGAGGACGGCGGCGGGTACCGCGTCACCGGCACCAAGGCCTGGATCACCCACGGCGGCCGGGCCGGCTTCTACGCCCTCTTCGCCCGTACGGCCCCCGGCAGCCACGGCGTCTCCTGCTTCCTGGCCCCGGCACCACCGAGGGCCTCACCTTCGGCGCGCCCGAGCGCAAGATGGGCCTCCAGGCCGTCCCCACCACCGCCGCCTACTGGGACGGCGCCCTCCTGGAGGAGGACCGCCTCGTCGGCGAGGAGGGCCAGGGCCTCCAGATCGCCTTCAGCGCCCTCGACAACGGCCGCCTCGGCATCGCCGCCTGCGCCACGGGCCTCGCCCAGGCCGCCCTGGACACCGCCGTCGCGTACGCCAACGAGCGCACCACCTTCGGCCGCCGGATCGTCGACCACCAGGGCCTCGGCTTCCTGCTCGCCGACATGGCCGCCGCCGTCGACGCGGCCCGCGCCACCTACCTGGACGCGGCCCGCCGCCGCGACCTCGGCCGCCCCTTCGGCCGCCAGGCCAGCGCGGCCAAACTCATCGCCACCGACACGGCCATGAAGGTCACCACGGACGCGGTCCAGGTCCTCGGCGGCTACGGCTACACCCGGGACTTCCCGGTGGAGCGCTACATGCGCGAGGCCAAGATCATGCAGATCTTCGAGGGCACGAACCAGATCCAGCGGTTGGTGATCAGCCGGGGGCTCGCGGTCGCGGAGAAGTAGCGGTTCAACGCCTACATGGGTGGGATTTGCTCAGACCCCCGAAGTGCTCGTTGCGCGCTTCGGGGCCGCCCTCCTCGTCCAGCCAGACCTTGACGGCATGACGAGGCCGTGCGGGTCATGCCTGTAAGACCCCGCATGGGGCGAATCCCGTTGACGGGCTGGTGCAGCAGGTCCGCGAGGAACATGGGGATGATCAGCTCCCGGGCCGACTGGCACTTCGGCTCCATCAGCTTCGCCGAACGGTCGATGTACTGACTCTGGTTCCTGGGGATGATCCGAGCGCTCCTCTTGGACTTCTCCCATATGCCGGAGTCCGGGAGGCGGAACCCTTCGAGCCCGATGGGGACCTGTTGACGTCCGGGACCGCTGGTTAGGGTTCCGATCATGACCGACAACATCGTGCAGGTATCTACGGCCACGGCGACCCGGGAGGAAGCGGTCGCGCTCGCGGGCCCGGCGGTCGAGAAGCGGCTCGCCGCCGGGGCGCAGATCATCGGGCCCGTCACCTCTGTGTACTGGCACCTGGGGAGTACGGGACCGGCGAGGAGTGGCAGGTGCTCTTCAAGACGACCGAGGCGCAGTATCCGGCACTCGAGGCCGACCTCCTCGAGCGGCACCCCTGGGACAACCCGGAGCTGTGCGCGGTGCCGGTGAAGTTCGCCGCGCCCCGGTGCGCGGAGTGGGTCCGCGACTCCGTCACCGGGGCTGGGGCCTAACCGGCGGCGAGTTCCAGGAGCTCGCGGACGGCGGGCAGTTCCGCGTGGACGCGGAGCTCGTCGACGAGCGGGGTGATCCGCTGCATGGGCCGGATCGACGCGACGCCGGTCGCAAGCTCGAACGCGCGGCCGGTCGTCGCGGCGGCCTGCTCGACCTCGCCCGCGGTGAGGAAGGCCTCCGCGAGCCACGACAGATACAGGGCCTTGTCGCGGGTGTGCTCGTCGGAGTACCGGCCGAGGGAGTCGACGAGCACAGGGACGGCGCGCAGGGGCGGCGGAGCTCGGTCCAGCAGCGGCCGGTCATGATGCCGAGCTCCGTCCGGTCGACCCAGACGGACCAGTCGGGTTGCGGCTCGCCGTCCTGCGCGTCGTCGAGGGACTCCCGGGCGGCGACGAGGGCGGCCTCCGTGCCTCCGGCCTGTCCGTCGACGGCGCACGCCCACGCCAGGCGCTCGTACAACAGGGCGCGGACGGTTGCCGGCGTGCGGGCGGTGATGGTCTCGCAGGAGTCGCGGGCGAAGGCGACCGCCGTATGCCGGTCGTCGGGAAGCGTCTTGTAGGCGAGGAACGCGAGGCTGTTGCCGTACAGGTCCGCGTCCCCTGCCTCGCGGGCGTAGAGGCGGCTCTCCTCGTACAGGGCCGCCGCCTCCTTCGGGTGCCCGCCGTCGAAGAAGGCCCATCCGGCCTGTTGGGCCTGCTCGGCGAGGAGGCCGGTCAGGCGGGTGCGGACGTCGGTGCCGGTGAAGGAGCCGCGGGCGAGGAGGGCCTTGGTGCGCTGGACCTCACCGAGGTAGACGCGGCAGGTGTCGCCACCGCCGAGGACGTCGTCGAGGCGGCGGAGGCGGGTGGTGCGCTCGTGGAGCCGGTCGACGTACGAGGCGGTGATCCGGGCGGGTTGAGGTGCGTGGTGGAGTGCCGGCAGGGCGGCGGCCAGACCGGCCGTCGTGGCGACCTGTAGAACGGTGCGGCGGTGCATGGGTGCTGCGCTCCAGGGAGACGTTCTGGCAGGAGCGTCGTCCGCCTCCACGGTTGGGGAGCGAGACCGATCATGTGCCCCGGTACGCGTAACGCCTCGGAGATCTGCCGGATCTTGTCGAAGGTCGTGATCCGGCCGGTGCCCCGTGCGAGCGAGCTGATCCTCTCCGGCTTGATGTCCAGCTCGGCCGCCAGCTTCGAGTAGCTGATGCCGGCACGCTCGCGCGCCATACGGAACACGATCCCGAAGTCGTGTGCGCCCAGGGCGCGCTGCATGTCCTCGTCCTCGAGGAGCTCCCGGGGAGCGCCGTCGGCGGCTGGTAGCTCATGCGGTCTCTTCCTGCCCGTCCAAGCCTGCCCCTGCGTCCTGAGGGGTATCCCCATCATGGGGATACCCATGGCGGGGATGCGCCCACTTCACGGGGATTCCACTCTGGGACACGAAAGCCCCGGAGGCCGTGGTGTGCACATCCGGGGCGGAGACGACTGGCTAGGAGTCGCCGTGTCCGAGCGTACCAACTATCTCTACATCGCGAGGGAGTTGAGCGAATTGTCTGCCCGACCCGCGCCACCGAGGAGCCCGTACAGATCGTGCACCTGCGGCGGGGCGGGAGCTCGCCGCCGCGACGTGGCTCCTCCTCTCCGCCCGGGACGCCAAGGCAGCTCGACACGAATGGGCGACCTACGGTGTCGCGCTCCTGCGCTGCGGCGCCCTCTTCTCCGCCGTCCGCATGCCGGCCGGCCTGGTCCACGCCGCTGCCGACAGCGAAGGCCGGGAGGAGGTCGCGCACTTCCTCGACGTCGTCCTCAGGGGCGGGCCGGTCATCCACGACGCGGGGGCCGCCAGTTCTACGCCTTGACCCCGGCGAGCACCGCCCGGTATGGGCAGACCGCCGGGGCGGAGTGCCTGGGGTCGGACTCCCTCCTCGGCGTGCCGGCCACCGACGTGACGGAGCCCGACCCGCGGCGCTCGGCGTACTGGGTCGTCCCGATGGACGGGCCCGGGACGCTGTGCGTGCCGGGGGCGGTCGCGAAGCTGGTCGGCATCGGCCGGGACGCCCTCGACCGGGCGGAAGGCGAAGGCGAAGGCGATGAGTAGAGCCGCGCCGAGCCACCCGCCGCTCCTCTTCCCCGGCAGCCGGGGTGAGTCGTCGTACTCACGGATGCTGCCCCGTGAGCCGGAGTCGGCCACCGTCGCCCGGCACCTGGTCCGCGGCGCGCTCGACCGCTGGTGCCTGGACGAGCTCGTCGAGGGCGCGGCCCTGATGGTCACCGAGCTGGTCACGAACTGCGTCCAGCACGCTCGCGGTACGACGACCCATGTCGCCGTCGCGCTGCACCGGACCGGCTGGGTACGGGTCTCCGTCGTCGACCGCGACCACAAGCCACCGACTCAGCGCATGCCGGCCGTCGACGCCGAGCGCGGCCGTCTGGTCGTACTGCACCGTCCTCGGCGTCCTGGTCCTCGTCCTCGGATGGGGTATCGCCCGATGAGACTCCCATCCCGGCCGGGAGCCGCTGCACCTGACGGCTTACGGAGTACTACCCCGTGGCACCTGCCGGCCGGGGTGGGTCCGCACAGAAGAGAGGACGCGCCGAGTGTTCGTGATCGGCCATTGCTGGCGTTGCGACGCGACCGGCGTGCCGGTCATGTGGCTCGGCCCGGTCACCAGCGAGGACCACGGGCACGGCCCGTTCCACGCCTGTGAACCGTGCATGCGCCGCCTCGAGGAGCTCCTCGCCGAGTACGCCGGGCGCCGCTCCTCGGCCTGAGACCCCGGCCCCGGCTCGCTGGGTTCCGCCTGCCGGGGCGGGTTCGCCACCGCACAACCGACGAGAGGAACAGACCGTGACCACTGTCGTTCAGGCTCCCTCCCTCGCGCGCCTCCGTGACCCGGAGGAGCTCCTCAACCGTGTGGCGCCGTTCGTGAGGTACCTGCCGGAGAACGTGGCCGACGGCGGGCCGATCTGGGAGCGGGAGATCGCGCTCCTCCTCCGCGACAACACCATGGTCCGCGACATGGCCGAGCGCATCCTCGGCCAGGCCGTCGCGTACACGGTGGCCACGATGCAGCACAAGGACGTGCACCTGGGCGTCGGGAAGCTCGTCGACATCGGCGTCCACCAGCTCATCCTCGACACCCCGGTCTACTTCGCCATGTGCGAGGCGTTCAACGGTGGTGCGTACCGACACCACGCGCCGTTCATCCAGCGCCGCGCCGACGGTCTGTGCATCCGTACCGCGGACTTCCTGCGGGCGGACGGCTGGACCGTCGATGACGAGCTGTGGGCCATCGACGGGGCGGAGTGCTCACCCTGTGACTCGAAGGTGCCGGACAGCCACTGATCCGCCCGGGCCGACCCCCGTCGGCTCTTAGTCTGGGCCCTCGTCCTCCACCCGTCCGGAGGGCGAGGGCCCTACCGTACCGCCTCGCACAAAGGGAGATGACGTGCCCGCACGCCACGACATCGCAGCCGAGACAGAGCTGTGGGACGCCTATGCCGGCAGCGCGTTCAAGGACGACATGGAGCCGACGTTCTGCTGGACGCAGTACGCCGGGCACGGGCCGGGGTCCGAGCTCCTCGGCGACCCGGAGTCGGTCCTCGAGCTCGGCTGTGGGACCGGCCGGGCGCTGGCCTTCCTCGCTGGGCGCGGGGTGAAGGCGCGGGGCGTCGACCTGTCCCCGGTCATGGTGAAGAAGGTGACCGATCGGTGGGGGCCGCTCGGCGTCGATGTCGTTCACGCGGAGGTGCTCGAGCACTTGGCCGCCGACCAGAACGTCTATGACGCCATGTACTCCGTCTTCGGGGCCGTGTGGTTCACCGACCCTGTGAAGCTGTTCCCGCTCGTCGCCGAGCGGCTCCGGCCGGGTGGTGTCCTCGCCTTCTCCCAGCCGCCCGCGATCCCGGGGGCGTACGGGCCGCAGGGCATGTACAAGGGCGGCTTCGCCGGGAAGGCGATGTTCACCTACCGGTACAGCTACACGCCGCGGCGTTGGGCCGGCATGCTCGAGCGGGCCGGGTTCCGTGATGTCGACGCCCGGATCCTCGACGCGCCGCAGGCTCGGGCACATCGGGACGCTCCTGGTGACCGCGCGCCGCTGAGCGCATGAGCGGCTGCTCCCGCTCCTGCTTATAGCCTGCCCTGAGGGCACAGGGGGCTGGACAGTGACTCTGCTGTCGATCGTTCCGCTGCTCACCTCGTAGTAGTCACCGTGCCTGTGCCGCAGATGCGGAGGCGAGGGCACCTCGGGCGAGCTGCCGCGGGGCGCCCCATCCGAGGTCGGCGGCCACCCGCACCGCGTCCTTGACCACCACCGTGCTGCCGTCGGCTCGGCGTACCGGGTGGCCGCCGTCCTCGGCCCGGGGCAGCAGTGCCTTCAGTTTGGCGTCGCGACCGGACGCGAACGTGCTCTGGATCGTCGCCGTGCAGCCGGTGTTGTCGAGCTGCCGCCCGGTCCGAGGGCAGGTCTACTTTCGGCTTGATGAGGGCAGGACTCAACTCCTGCAAGATCCGGCTTACTTGGGTGCTGTACTATCAAGGTAAGGGTGTGAACCATTCCCCTGCGAACCTGTGCGCCTCGGGAGTCCCGAGAAGACAGGACAGATCAATCCAAGTGACTGGGCACGGTGCTAACGAGTCGCCGGAGCTGACGATGTCAGTCAGGATGCCGGGTTGATCAGGTAGGACTTAGTGCACGATTGCAAGACCTGGGCCCACCAGTGTTGGCCCGCCCGAGAACATTTGCGCGCCGCATCGCCGCAGGTGTCTCGGTCCGAACCGTAGGTTCGGATCGAGGCTACCTGCGCACCCGATCCGACCCATGACAGGGAAGGTAAGGATCGGTGGACGGCACCGCCATCATCATCATTCTCGCCATCGCTGGCGTGGCTTCTGTGCTGCTCTTCGCGGTGAAGGGCCTGCTGGACCAGGTCCCGGACGTGATCGAATCGGCCGGACGTGCCCGCGACTCCTGGCAGCGCTTCAGGCAGCCCGAGCCGCTGCCCTGCCCGGATGACGAGGAGCCGCCCATGACCGCGTAGCCCCGTCACAAGGCCTCTGTGGTTCCCCTGAACACAGAGAGGCCCCGCCGGCACTCGCCGCCCGGCGGGAGCCTCTCTGTATGTTCCCGTTGCTTCGTGCTACTCAACGGCCCGGCCGCCTGGTTCTATCTCCTTGGGCTGCTCAGGAAGGAGCCGATTGACCATCGTCTCTGGTGGCGCATCCATCCCCAACGCCTTCATTGCCGCAGCAGTATTGAGGTCGTCCTTCTGTTTCGAGTTTGCGACCCGGTCGATGAAGGTCGTCGCCACTTCGAGCTTGTGGTCGATGTCGATTTTCTTCTCGTTGTCCTCGGCCGCCTTGGTGAGGTTGGCCATAGTGCGCTTCGAATGCACCGCCAGTGCGCCGCCGCCGGTCGTGATCAGTGCACCCGTGAGCGCTGTGACGTATGGCAGGTAGTTGAGGTCAGGATTCCCGGCGTGAACCAACGCCAGCGCAGCCCCGGCAAGGATGATCAGCGCGCCGCCAGTCATGAACCACACGCTGAGCCTGAAGGTCCACTCAGCCTGCTTGAGCGTGTGGTTCAGGAAGTCGAAGTGGAACTTCTGTCGCTGCCCTGCGAGGCTTCCTCCGAGCCCCGAGGACCCAACACCGCTGGGAGCGACGACCCCGTCTCCGGCGCTGACCTGAATCGTGCTATTCCGAAGACGCCCTCTGACGTGGATGTTGATCGGCCGCGACGTCACCTCGGGTTCTTGATCCTCAGAAGATGCGTCTTCAAGATTCTGATGCTCCACTCGTCCCACCCGTCTAACCTCACCAGTGCTGACCTGAGCAAAAGCAGAGTAGCGGCGGTCGGGACGTCAGGCGGCGGCGATGGCCACCCAGAGCCGGATCGGAGTCAGAGCGGCAGCCCCGGGAACAGGTGTGGGCGGGCCTATGAACTGCGAGTCCTCTCCGAAGAGCATTGATCATGCAGATCTTCGAGGGCACGAACCAGATCCAGCGGCTGGTGATCAGCCGGGGGCTGGCGCTCGCGGAGAAGTAGCGGACCGGGCCTCTGGGGAGGTCGGTCGGGAGGCCCCGTCAGGCAGTCGGTCCCGACGTCCGCCGGCGTGACGCGCGCCACTGTCCGAGGAGTTGGGGCCTGTCCGACAGGCTGTGGCCCCGGGGCCGAACGTGGGCGATCATGGCCGTATGGACGCTCGTTTCCTCGGCATCGCCGAGCTGGCCGGCACCCCGCCCGCGGCCGTCGTGGTCGACGTCATGCGCGCCTTCACCGTGGCCGCCTGGGCCTTCGGCAGGGGAGCGGAGCGGATCGTCCTCGCCGGATCCCTGGACGAGGCCCTGGCGCTGAAGGCCCGTCACCCGGACTGGGTGGCCCTCAAGGACAGCCCGCCGGCGCCCGGCTTCGACGCCGTCAACTCGCCGGCCCTGCTGCGCTCCGCCGACCTCGGCGGACGGACCGTCGTGCAGAAGACCACGGCGGGGACGGTCGGCGCCCTCGCGGTCGAGGACGCGCCGCTGGTGCTGTGCGCCGGCTTCGTGGTGGCGGAGGCGACGGCCCGGCTCCTGCGGTCGCGCGGGTGCGACGGCGTCACGTTCGTGGTCACCGGCGAGGACGGGCGCGCCGAGAGGACCTGGCGTGCGCGCAGTACATCGCGGGGAGGGCCACCGGGGCCGGGACGGACCCGGCCGGGTTCCTCCGCCGGGCCGCGGAGTCGCGCGCCGCCGCCGAGCTGACGGAGGGCGTGCGCGAAGGCTCCCACCCGACGACGTCGCGCTCTGCCTCGAACTCGACCGGTTCCCTTCGCCATGGTGGCGACCGTGGAGGACGGGCTCATGGTCCTCCGCCCGTACGCCGTGCCCTCGGACTGATCGCCGCCGCCCCGGAAGCCGGGCCCGGGCCCGGCCTCCGCTTCCGGCGGTCCGGCGGGCGGTTCTATGGTGGGCGGCGCAGATCGCGCGGACCGCGCGGTCCTCCGCGGGCACGCGCCCGATCCGGCAGCCATCCCGGCGGCAGGGTCGCCCCGCACGAAACGAACGAGGAGTTCCATGGACATCGCAGGCTCCGCCGCTCTCGTCACCGGCGCCGCCTCCGGCCTCGGTGCCGCCACCGCCGCCGCGCTCGCCGCCCGGGGCGCCACCGTCTACGGCCTGGACCTGGACAAGGCCGTGGCCGCCGCCGGGGTCCTCCCCGAGGGCGTCCGGCTGCTCGCCGCCGACGTCACCGACGAGGAGCAGGTCCGCGCGGCCCTCGCCGAGGTCGACGCCGACGGCGCCGAGCTGCGGCTCGCCGTGAACTGCGCCGGCATCGCGCCCTCCGCCCGGATCCTGGGCCGCAAGGGGCCGCACGACCTCGACCTGTTCCGCGCCGTCGTGAACGTCAACCTGATCGGCACGTTCAACGTGATGCGGCTCGCCGCCGAGGCCATCGCCCGGCACGAGCCCGACGCGCACGGGCAGCGCGGCCTCGTCGTCAACACCGCCTCCATCGCCGCCTTCGAGGGCCAGGTCGGCCAGATCGCGTACGCCGCCTCCAAGGCGGGCGTCGCCGGCATGACCGTCACCGCCGCCCGCGACCTCGCGCAGTTCGGCATCCGGGTCGTCACCGTCGCCCCCGGCATCGTCGACACCCCGATGATGGCCGGCTTCACCGAGGACGTCCGGGCCGGTCTCGCCGCGAGCGTCACCTTCCGCAGCGCCTCGCCCGCCCGGAGGAGTACGCCCGGCTCGTCACGATGATCGCCGAGCACGACTACCTCAACGGCGAGACGATCCGCATGGACGGCGCCCTCCGGATGACCGCCCGCTGAGCCTCCGTACCCTCCAGAAAGCACTCGGTGCCGGATTCGTCCGGTACCGAGTGCCGCGCGTCCGCGCTCCCAATGCTAGTTTCGACGCATGGGAACAGCGTCGACGAACTCCACGAAGCCCGCGATGCGGGACTCCCTCATCGCCGCGGCCTTCCAGCTCTTCCTGGAGCGGGGCTACGAGCAGACCACCGTCGACGACATCGTGACCCTCGCGGGCGTCGGCCGGCGGTCCTTCTTCCGGTACTTTCCGTCGAAGGAGGACGTGGTCTTCCCCGACCACGACCAGTGCCTCGACGACATGACCCGCTTCCTCGCGGCGAGCGCGGACTCCGACGACCCGGTCGCCCGGGTCTGCGGCGCCGCCCGGCTCGTCATGCGGATGTACGCCGAGAACCCCACCTTCTCCGTGCAGCGCTACCGGCTCACCCGCGAGGTGGCCGGGCTCCGCACGTACGAGCTGTCGGTGGTCTGGCGGTACGAGAAGACCCTCGGCGACTACCTGCGCACCCGCTGGGCCGACCGCAGGGACGGCACCCTGCGGGCCAACGTGGTCGCGGCGGCCGTGGTCGCCGCGCACAACCACGCCCTGCGCCACTGGCTGCGCTCGGGCGGCGAGGGCGACCCGCTGGCCGCGGTGGACGAGGCCCTGGAGTTCGTGCGCACGACCTGGGGCGCCGCCCCGGCCGCGGACGCCCCGGCGGAGGAGGCGGAGGACGTCGTGGTGGTCATCACCAAGCGGTCCACCCCATGTGGCGCGTGGTGCGCGAGGTGGAGTCGAGCCTCGGCGGGGACTGAGGGGCGTCCGGGCGGGGTCCGGAGGCGTCCGGGGATCTCGGTATCTCCAATTGAGGGAACTCAGGTCTTTATTTGATGGCACTCAGTGCCATATCTTTGCTCCATGCACGGTCGAGCCGCCGAGTGCGAGGAGAAGGCATCGTGTTCCACACGGGACTGAGGAGCGGGACCGCCGTCCAGGCCGAGGAGTCGGTCCCCGACTCCGAGCTCTACTTCCAGCGCTGCCGCTGGTGCCACACCACCACGTTCCAGCGACTGCTCTGTCCGACCTGCGGGTCGACCGACCTCGCGCCCGAACTCAGCGGGGGCGAGGGCGTGATCTCCGTACGGCGCGGGGTCGCCGCGGCCGACGCCGACCTCTGGCCGGTGCACATGACGGAGGGCTTCGTGGTCCGCTGCCGGGTCGACGGGCCCCCGCACGCGGTGCGCCCCGGAGCCCGGGTCAAGCTCTCCTCGGGCGTCGGCGTCTCCGGCCGCCGGCCGGTCGTCCGGCTCTGCGAAGAGGTCCCGCTCGACGGCTGGATGTGAGCGGGCCCCGGTCCCGCGTCATGAGCCTCCCACGGCATGGGAAGGGGCGAGGGGTGGCACTCTGTGCCACCCCTCGCCCTTCCGCCACCGGAAAGGTCAGCGGGGCCGATCTCGTCCGTGAGCTGCGGCAGCACCTCGAAGAGGTCGCCGACCACGCCGTAGTCCACGAGGTCGAAGATCGGGGCCTCCGGGTCCTTGTTGACCGCGACGATCGTCTTCGACGTCTGCATGCCGGCCCGGTGCTGGATAGCGCCGGAGATGCCCGCCGCGACGTAGAGCTGCGGCGAGACCTGCTTGCCGGTCTGGCCGACCTGGTTGGCGTGCGGGTACCAGCCGGCGTCCACGGCGGCGCGCGAGGCGCCGACGGCCGCGCCGAGCGAGTCGGCCAGCTTCTCGACGACCCCGAAGCCCTCGGCCGCGCCGACGCCGCGGCCGCCGGAGACCACGATCGCGGACTCGGTCAGCTCGGGGCGGCCGGTGGAGACGCGCGGGGTGCGCGAGACGACCTTCGCCGCGTTGCCCGTGAAGGCGACGGAGACGTTCTCGACCGTGCCGGCGGCCGGGGCGGCCTCCGGGGCGGCGGAGTTCGGCTTGACGGTGACGACCGGCACGCCCTTCGAGACCGTCGACCTCACCTGGTACGAGGCGGCGAAGACGGACTGGGTGGCGACCGGGCCGTTCTCGCCGGCCTCCAGCTCCACGGCGTCGGTGATCAGACCGGAGCCGAGGCGGAGCGCGACGCGGGCCGCGATCTCCTTACCCTCGCCGGAGGAGGTCACCAGGACGGCGGCCGCCCCTTCTCCTGCGCGAGCTGGTGAGCGCGTCGACCTTCGGCACGACGAGCTGCTCGGCGAACTCGGCGCCGTCCGCGACGTACACGGTGGCCGCGCCGTACTCGCCGGCGGTCGCCGCGATCGACGCGGCGGCCTCGCCGGCGCCGAGGACGACGGCCGAGGGCTCGCCGATGCGACGGGCGATCGTGAGCAGTTCGAGGGCCGGCTTGCGGACCGCACCGTCGGCGTGGTCCACGAGAACCAGGATCTCAGCCATGATTCGTTGCTCCTGTGTGGGTGTCTGGCCGGTGGCGGGTCAGATGAACTTCTGGGCGGCGAGGAAGGCGGCGAGCTGCTTGCCGCCGTCGCCCTCGTCCGTGACGATCGTGCCCTGGGTACGGGCCGGACGCGGGGTCGCGGAGTCGACCAGGGTCCAGGCCCGCCGAGGCCGACCTCGTCGGCGTCGACGTCCAGGTCGTCCAGGTCCAGCTCCTGGACCGGCTTCTTCTTGGCGGCCATGATCCCTTGAAGGAGGGGTAACGGGCCTCGCCGGACTGGTCGGTGACCGACACGACGGCCGGCAGCGGGGCCTCCAGGACCTCGGTGGCGGCGTCGCCGTCCCGGCGTCCCTTCACGGTGCCGTCCTCGACGGAGACCTCGGAGAGCAGGGTGACCTGCGGCAGGCCCAGGCGCTCGGCGAGCAGCGCGGGCAGCACGCCCATGGCGCCGTCGGTCGAGGCCATGCCGCAGACGACCAGGTCGAAGCCGGTCTTCTCCAGGGCCTTGGCGAGGATCGCGGAGGTGGCGAACACGTCCGAGCCGTGGATGTCCTCGTCGTTGACGTGGACGGCCTTGTCGGCGCCCATCGACAGCGCCTTGCGCAGCGCGTCCTTGGCGTCGTCCGGGCCCACGGTGACGACGGTGACCTCGGCCCCGTCGGCCTCCTCCGCGATCTGCAGGGCCTGCTCGACGGCGTACTCGTCCAGCTCCGAGAGCAGGCCGTCGACGGCCTCGCGGTCGGTCGTCAGGTCGTCGGCGAAACCGCGGTCGCCGGTCGCGTCGGGGACGTACTTCACACAGACAGCGATCTTGAGGGTCACGGCCTGTCTCCTTTCAACAGCTCAACGGTCGTGGGGTTACGGGAGGTTGCGGGCCATGACGATGCGCTGGATCTGGTTGGTGCCTTCGTAGATCTGGGTGATCTTGGCGTCGCGCATCATGCGCTCGACGGGGTAGTCGCGGGTGTAGCCGTAGCCGCCCAGGAGCTGGACGGCGTCGGTGGTGACCTCCATGGCGACGTCGGAGGCGAAGCACTTGGCGGCGGCGCCGAAGAAGGTCAGGTCGCCGTCGACGCGCTCACTCTTGGCGGCGGCGGCGTAGGTGAGCTGGCGGGCGGCCTCGAGCTTCATGGCCATGTCGGCGAGCATGAACTGCACGCCCTGGAAGTCGGCGATCGGCTTGCCGAACTGCTTGCGCTCCTTCACGTAGCCCTTGGCGTAGTCCAGGGCGCCCTGGGCGATGCCGATGGCCTGGGCGGCGATGGTGATGCGGGTGTGGTCCAGGGTCTTCATGGCGGTGGCGAACCCGGTGCCCTCCGCGCCGATCATGCGGTCCGCGGGGATGCGGACGTGGTCGAGGTAGACCTCGCGGGTGGGCGAGCCCTTGATGCCCAGCTTCTTCTCCGGCGCTCCGAAGGAGACGCCCTCGTCGTCCTTGTCGACCACGAACGCGGAGATGCCCCGGGAGCGCTTCTCGGGGTCGGTGACGGCCATCACCGTGTAGTACTGCGACACCCCGGCGTTGGTGATCCACCGCTTGACGCCGTCGAGGACCCAGAAGTCGCCGTCGCGCACCGCGCGGGTCTTCATCCGGCCGCGTCCGAACCGGCGTCCGGCTCCGACAGGGCGTAGGAGAACATCGCGTCGCCCTTGGCCAGCGGGCCCAGGAACCGGTGCTTGAGCTCCTCGGAGCCGGACAGGACCACCGGCAGCGAGCCCAGCTTGTTGACCGCCGGGATCAGCGAGGACGAGCCGCACACCCGGGCGACCTCCTCGATCACGATCACCGTCGCCAGCGCGTCCGCCCCGCACCCCCGTAGGCCTCGGGCACGTGCACCGCGTGCAGGTCGTTGGCGACCAGCGCGTCCAGGGCCTCCTGCGGAAACCGCCCCTCCTCGTCCACCGCCGCCGCGAACGCGCGATCTTCGCCTCCGCCAGCGCACGCACCGACTCCCGGAGCATGTCGTGCTCCTCGGAAGGCCGATACAGGTCGAAGTCCTTGCCCATGATGTGGAGCTCCCTAGACGCTTGTGGCACTGAGTACCCTCAGCAAAGCACACTCAGTGCCACAAACGCCAGAGCGCCCCGACGCGTCATGCGTCGGGGCGCTCGAGAACTGCGCGGTCGGTCGTGTCAGCGGGAGGAGGCCGTGAGGTTCTCGCCGTCCTCGGCGAACCGCTTCTCGTCGTACTCGACGGCGAGCTTCCGTGCGTGTTCTCGGTCATTTCCAGGCGGATCAGCACGGCGGGGGTGCATATGGTCGGCAGCACGTACCGGAGCAGCACCAGAACCCGATGGGTGAGGTCATTGCGGTCGCACAGAATCTGGGACATCGCCTGAATTCCGGAGAAGGACCCCGCGAAGAGTTCGGCCGTGTCCGTCACGTTCACGTGGAGGAGGAGTTCCCCGCACCTTCGCGACGGTGAGGATCTCCGCCACCTGGTCGATCCACGCCCGGAAGGGGGCGGCCCGGTCGACCCCGGTGGCGCCGCTGTCCAGGGCCAGCGCGACGCTCGCCCGCACCAGCGGGTCGCGCTGAAGCCGGTGGGTGAGCAGGAAGGCCTGGTCGACCAGCTCCTGGAGCTTGACGGGCTGCGGGGTGAGCGGTTCGTCGAGCATCTGGGCGTCCAGCACGCCGAGGGCGAGGTCCTCCTTGGAGGCGAAGTGGAAATACAGCGCCCCTTTGGTCACCCCGGCGCGCACCAGGATCTCCCCGATGGTCGTCCGCTCGTAGCCGCGCTCGGCGAAGACCGCGGCAGCCGACTCCAGGATGAGCCGCCGGGTCCGGATTGCACGCGCTTGCTGCGCCAAGGCGCCTCCCGCTGTCTCGCTGTCTGTGCTCACTCTGTGACGTGAAGCATTGAAAGAAAACCGCGTTCTACGTACCCTACGCCGGACGGATGTGCCGTTCGGGGTGTGCAGGGACTGCGAGGGGAAGCCATGGAACAGCACCACCGTGGGGAACGACACCCGTCCCGGGGAGTTCGTCCATCGGGCCGACCCGCCGACATCATTCCCACGGCCTGGGCACAGGTGCGGGAGAACCGTTACTCCGTCTCCGCTCGCTGGCCTGCTTCGCATCCCTTCTTCTCCCCGGTGGCAGGTGACCGGCACGACCCCGTGTTGGTGGCCGAGACGATACGTCAGGCCACCATGCTCGTCCTTCACGCCGAACTCGGGGTACCCGTGGAGGATCAGTTCGTCATGTGGGAGCTGAACTACACCGCCGATCCCGCCGAACTCGCCCTCGACGGGCCCTCGTCGGAGATCGTCGCCGAGATCTCCTTCCCCGAGCTGGAGCTGCGCGCGGGCAGGGTGCGCGGCCTGCGCACCAGCGTCGTCATGACCCGCGACGGCCGGCGGGTCGCCACCGGCGACAGCACGGCGCGCTGCACCCGGGCCCGGCGTACCGCCGGATGCGGGGCGAGCGGATGGCGGCCCTCGGCCGTCCGGTCCCCCTGATACCCGGGGTGGACCCGCGCCTGGTCGGCCGCGAGGACCCCAAGGACGTCGTCCTGGGCCCCGGCGACCGTCCCGACCGGTGGCAACTGCGGATCAACACCGCCCACCCCACGCTCTTCCGCCGCCCGAACGACCACGTCCCCGGGATGCTCCTCCTCGAAGCGGCCCGGCAGGCGGCGATGCTGGCGACCGGCGACACCGCCTACCTCCCCGCCGCCATGGAGCTCTCCTTCTCCCGTTACGTGGAACTCGACAGCCCCTGCTGGATCGAGGCCGAGGTCCTGACCGCCGCCGGCCCGGCGACCGCCGTCCGGATCACCGGCCACCAGGACGGCACGCCCGTCTTCCTCTGCACGCTCACCTCCCCGTCCCGGGAGCCGGCGGTGGCCGGACTCGGCCCCGCCGCCCGGTCGGCGGGCTGACCCGGAACGCACGATGGGCCTCCGCATCCTGATCACCGGCGCGTCCGGATTCATCGGCGGCCGGGTGACGGCCGCCGCCATGACGACGGCGGAGGCCGGGCACGTACGCCTGCTCGCCCGCCGCCCGCTCGACGTCCCGGCCACCGGGCCGCAGGGGACCCCGGCGGTCGAGACCGTCCGGGGCGACCTCCGGGACCCGGACTCCCTGCGCCGGGCCTGCGAGGGTGTCGACGTGCTGATCCACTGCGCCTCCGCGATCGGCGGCGACGAGGAGACGGCCCGCGCCGTCAACGACGAGGGCACCCGGGCCCTGGTCGACGCCGCCGTACGCGCCGGGGCGGGCCGGATCGTCGCCCTGGGCACGGCCTCGGTCCACGGCCGCGGCCCTTCCGCGCCGCCGCCCCGGCACCCTGCCGATCGCCCCCGCCTCGGCGACCAGCCGCACCCGCGCGGCGGGCGAGCGGCACGTCACGGAGGCCGGCGGGACCGTCCTGCGCCCCACCTCGTGTACGGGGCCGGGGACCGGCAGATGGTGCCGGGCCTCGTCAGGCTCCTCGGCGCCCTGCCCGGCCCGCTCGACGGCGGCACCTCGCGCCACTCCCTGATCGACGCGGACAGCCTGGCGGGCGTCCTGCTCGGCGCGGCGCTCTCGCCCCGGACCCAGGCCGGCCCGTACCACGTCGACCACCCCGAACCGGTGCCGGTCGCGGACCTCCTCGCGGCGGGCGAGGAACTGCTCGCCCACCGGGCCGGACCGCGCCGGGGCCCGGCGGTGGACATCGCCGAGGCGCGCGCCCTCCTCGCGGCCCACCCCTTCGCCCTCCACCACCTCGACATGCTCGCCACCGACCACTGGTTCGCCGACGACCGCACCTGGCGGGATCTGGGCCGCGACCCGGGACCGGCCTTCACCGAGGGGTTCGCCCGTCACGCGGAGTGGTACCGGAGCTTCCTCGGCCCCTCCTGAGCGGAGCCTCCCCGTCCCTCCTGGGCGGAGCCTTCCCGGCGTCCCCGGGCGGAACCTCCCCGTCCCTCCCGAGTGGAAGCCGTCCGGGCCCCGGTCCGCGCCCGAGACCCCTCGCACGCCCCTCCTCCGGGCGGTCCCCGGTGGATAAGGTGGGCCACGATGACACGTTTCCGCGAGAGCGTCCGCTCCCTGCTGCGCGAGCAGGTGCTCGACGCCGCCTACCGCCTCGTCGCCGCCGAGGGCTGGAACGGGCTGCGCATGACCTCCATCGCGCGGGCCGCGGGCATCAGCCGCCAGACCCTCTACAACGAGTTCGGCTCGAAGGAGGCCATCGGCAACGCCCTGGTCCAGCGCGAGCTGAGAGCTTCCTGATCGGCATCGAGCGCGAACTCGACGCCCACCGGGGCGCGTTGGAGGAGGCGGCGACGGCCGGCGTCGGCTACACGCTCCAGCAGACCGTGGACAACCCCTCATCAAGAGCGTCCTGGTCGCGGCCCGGGGCGGTGAGGACGACCTCCTCGCCTACCTCACCACCCGCACGGAGCCGGTCTTCGGCACGGCGATGGCGATGCTCCACGCGTACGCGGTCGAGGCCTGGCCCGACGTGGACGAGGAGTCGCGCGGCCTCGCCGTCGAGACGGTCGTGCGGCTCACCGTCAGCCACATCGTCCAGCCGGTGGCCTCCCCGGCCGAGACGGCGGCGCGCATCGCCAGGATCACGGCGAGGATCGCGTACCCGGGCGGCGCCTGAGGCGCACCCCGCCCGGACCCGGAGGCCGTACCCCGTCCCGGTCCGGACGTCGTGCCCCGTCCCGGTCCGGACGTGCGACGAGGTCCGGTGCCGAACACGGGGATCTTCGGCACCGGACCTCTGTTGAATATTCTACGAGATCCTCCGGGGTGCTCGCGCACGGCCGCCGGCCGACGGGCGAAGCGCGGGCGGACGGGGTACACCTCCCCTGAGACGCGGACCCGGCCGCACCCGGCCGGGACGACCCCCGTCCGCGTCGCCGACGCCGAGGAGGAGGCCGCCGTGGAAGGCAGGAGCAAGGGTTTCGTGCAGTCCTTCAACCGTCGCGGGGGATACGGGTTCGTCGTCCCCGTCGGCTCCGAGGACCAGGTCTGGTTCAGCGCGGAGGACATCGAGGACGAGAGCCGGACCGTCTCGGAGGGACAGCAGGTCTCCTTCGTCCTGGTCCTCGGGGACGGCCGCTTCGAGGCCAAGGAACTGCGCGTCTGACGCCCCCCGCGCCCCGGGGCACGCCCCTGGGCCGGTGGTACTGTGCCGAGGCCAGTCGCACCTTTGTACGCGCCCGAACGGGTGCGTGCACGAGTCAGGGAATCCGGTGCGAGACCGGAACTGACGCGCAGCGGTGAGGGCGACGGGCGGAGCATCGGCCACTGGGCGGCGACGACGGCCCGGGAAGGCGCCCCGTCCGGCTGACCCCGAGTCCGAAGACCTGCTGGCGGCCCCGGCGGCACGCCCGCCCGGGGAGCACCGTACGACAGGCTCCGCGTATGAGCCGTGGCCGCAGAAGGAAGTCCCGTGCCGCTCGCACACCCCTCCGCTCCGCCGTGCTGTTCCTCACCGGCGCCCTGCTCCTGACCGCGACCGGCTGCGGCACGGGGACGGCCCCGCCCCGTCCGGCCCGCGACCGGCGCCGGGGACGCGAAGACCGGATACCCCGTCACCCTCGACGACAACTGCGGACGGCCCGTCCGCGTCGAGCGCGCGCCGGAGCGGGCCGTCGCCCTCGACCAGGGCGCGGCGGAGATCATGCTCTCCCTCGGCCTCGCCGACCGCATGGTGGGCACCGGCACCTGGACGGACCCCGTGCTCAAGGGCCTGGAGAAGGAGAACGCCGGGGTCCCGCGCCTCGCCGACCGCTACCCCTCCTTCGAGAAGGTCCTCGACACCGAACCCGACTTCGCCGCCGCCTCCTTCACGTACACCCTCGGCAAGGGCGGGGTGGCGCCCCGCGAACGGTTCGAGCAACTCGGCGTCCCCACTTACCTCTCGCCCACCGACTGCGTCGGCAAGGACAACAGCGGCGACGGCGACGGCGTCCGCGTCCGGCCGCTCACCATGGAGACGGTCTACGGCGAGATCCGCGACCTGGCCCGGATCTTCGGGGTCCGGGAGCGCGGCGAGAAGCTCGTCGGGGAGCTCAAGGGCCGGGTGACGAAGGCGACTTCGGGCGGCGACTTCGGGAACGCCACGGTCCTCTACTGGTTCTCCGACTCCGAGGCGCCCTACATGGCGGGCTGTTGCGGCGCCCCCGGCATCGTCTCCCGCGAACTGGGCGTGAGGAACGTCTTCGACGACACCAAGGAGGAGTGGCCCCGGATCAACTGGGAGACGGTCGCCGACCGCGACCCCGACGTCCTCGTCATCGGCGACCTCACCCGCCGCGCGCAGTCGGCCGAGAGCGCCGCCAAGAAGATCGAGTTCCTGGAGTCCGACCCCGTCACCCGCAGCATGACGGCGGTGAAGAACAAGCGGTACGTCCTCCTCAGCGGCCAGGCGCTCAACCCCACGATCCGCACCGTCGAGGCCGTCGAGAAGGTGGCGGCCGCGCTCCGCTCCTACGGCCTCGCCAAGTGACCCCCGTCCCTCCGGCTGCCGCCCCGGTACGGAAGGGCGCCGCGGCCCTGCTGGGGGCGGCGGCCGGGCTCGCCCTCCTGGCCGCCTCGGTCGCCGCGGCCATCACCATCGGCCCGGCCCGCATCGGCGTGGCCGACGTGTGGTCGACGGTCGCCGCCCACCTCGGCGGGGGCGCCCCGGCGCTCTCCCCGATCCGGGACGGGATCGTGTGGGACCTGCGGCTTCCCCGCACGCTCCTCGCCGCCGTCTGCGGCGCCGGCCTCGCCCTGTGCGGCGCGGTGATGCAGTCGCTGCTGCGCAACCCGCTGGCCGACCCCTTCGTCCTCGGGGTCTCCTCCGGCGCCTCGACCGGCGCGGTCGCGGTCGTCGTCCTCGGACTCGGCGGGGAGTCCTCTCCGTCACCGGCGGCGCCTTCCTCGGGGCGGTCTGCTCCTTCGCGCTCGTGCTGCTGCTCAGCCACACCCTCGGCGGCTCGACGGACCGCGTGGTCCTCTCCGGGGTCGCCGCCATGCAGCTCTTCTCCGCCCTCACCTCCTTCGTCGTGATGACGGCCGCCGACGCGGAGACCACCCGGGGCGTCCTCTTCTGGCTGCTCGGCTCGCTCGCCGGGGCCGGCTGGACCGACGTGTGGGTGTGCCTGGGGGTCCTCGCGGCGGCCCTGGTGATCTGCGTCGGCCACGCGCGGACCCTGGACGCGTTCGCCTTCGGCGAGGAGGCCGCCGCCTCGCTCGGCGTCGCCGTCGCCCGGACCCGGCTCGTCCTCCTGTGCGTCACCGCGCTCCTGACGGCCGCCCTGGTCTCCGCCGCCGGGGCCGTCGGCTTCGTCGGGCTCGTCCTGCCGCACGCCGCCCGCGCGCTCGCGGGCCCCGGACACGCCCGGCTCCTGCCGGTCACCGCCCTGGCCGGAGCGGTCTTCCTGGTCTGGGCCGACACCCTCGCCCGTACCGTCCTCGACCCCCAGGAGGTCCCGGTGGGCGTGGTGACCTCGCTGATCGGCGTACCGGCCTTCGTCCTCGTCCTCTACCGCACGCGAAGCACGTGAAGCGCACGAAGCACGAGGAGCACGCGAAGCACGCGAAGCACGTGAAGCGCACGAAGCACGAGGAGCACGCGAAGCACGCGAAGCACGAGGAGCACGCGATGATCCCGACGGCCCCCGGGACGGAAGGCCTGCGTGCCGACCGGGTCTCGCGCACCGCCGGCGGCACCCTCGTCCTCGACGGCGTCAGTATCGCGCCGGTCCCCGGCACCGTCACCGGCCTCCTCGGCCCCAACGGCTCCGGCAAGTCCACGCTCCTGCGCCTGCTCGCCGGTGTCCTCGCCCCCGACTCCGGGGTCGTCACCCTCGACGGCGACCCGCTGTCCGGACTCGGCCGCAGGACCGTCGCCCGGCGCCTCGCCACGGTCGAGCAGCAGTCCGAGACCCAGGCCGACCTGACCGTCGTCGACGTCGTGCGCCTCGGCCGCGTCCCGCACCGCAGGGCCTGGACCCCGCCCTCGGCGGCGGACGAGCCGCCGTCCGCTCCGCCCTCGCCCGCACCGGCCTCGCCGACCGCGCCCGCCAGCCCTGGCGGACCCTCTCCGGCGGCGAGCGCCAGCGCGTCCAGATCGCCCGCGCCCTCGCCCAGGAGCCGCGCGAGCTCCTCCTCGACGAGCCCACCAACCACCTCGACGTCCAGCACCAGCTCGACCTCCTGGAGCTCGTCGCCGGACTGCGCCTCACCGCCGTCGTCGCCCTGCACGACCTGAACCTCGCGGCGATGTACTGCGAGCGGCTCGTGGTCCTCTCCGGCGGCCGCGTGGTGGCCGGCGGCACGCCGGACGAGGTGCTCACCGAGGAGCTGATCGCGGACGTCTACCGGGTCAGGAGCGTCGTGACCCGGCCGGACCCCGGCGGCCGCCCCCACGTCCGCTTCCTGGGGACGGCCGGGCCCCCTCACTCCCCTTCGCCGGGCTCCGGCGTCAGCGCGTCCATGAAGGAGCTGACCGAGAACACCGCGCGGCCGGGACCGGCCGGACCGTAGCCGGGCGGGGCGGTGAGGCCGTTCTCCCGGAGCGTCTCCGTGTACGCCTCCAAGAGCCGCAGGTGGTATTCGAGCGGGGCGCCGTCCGGGTTCTCGCGGCCCAGCGGCGTCGTCGGCTCCGGGCACCAGGTGGTGAACCGGGGCGTGATCCCGCGCGACATGAAGAACCGCAGGCCCTCCCGGGTGGAGGCGATGGCCTCGTCCACGGTCAGGAAGCCCGAGGGCGCGCCATCTCGACCCCGGCGACGAAGTTCGGGATGACGTTGCGCGGCCCGAAGACCTCCGCCGAGTCCAGGATCCGGCGGTGCCACTCGTCCCGGCCGATGTAGCGCTCCTTGCCGGGGCAGTACAGCTCGAACAGGCGCCGGTCCCACACCTCGTAGTTCGGGTGGTAGATCCGGATGCCGTAGTCGTGGAAGCGCTGCACGTCCTCCTTGGGCAGCGCCTGCGCCACGACCTTGCCGATCCAGCGGCCCGGGAAGCGCTCCTCGATGGCCTGCGCGTACTGCCCGTAGAAGTCGGCTTCGTCCTTCCCGCCGACCTGCGAGGTGACGGCCCCGCCGGTCAGGGTGTAGGCGGTCGACGCGCGGGCCGTGTCGTGCCGGTCGATGATCTCCAGGGCCTCCAGGACCTCGTCCACCGGCTTCACCCCGGTGTACGGGCGGCCCGCCGCCTTGTGCTGGCGCCAGTTGTGGTTGATGTCGCAGTACTGGCACTCCTCCTTGGCGCCGAAGTACTGGCACACCCGGAAGACCGTCAGGTAGATCAGGTAGCCCCACTGGATCGTCGGCGCCACCTCCATCACGGACTTGCCGTTCGACAGCGGGTGCCGGTAGTACTCCGGCATCGGCGGCAGACCGACGTCCGCGATCCGCGCCCCGTCCAGGAAGAGGGCGAGCGCCCCGTCCCCGTCCGGCGCGACCCGGTACGGCGAGGACGGGTTGACCCGCACCGACACCACCGTGCGCCGCAGCCCGTACGGGCCGCCGGTCAGCACGATCTCCTCCGGCGGGCGGTTCAGCGCCGCCTCCCCGAGCTCCGGGAGCGTCCGGTGGTCGAAGGAGAAGATGAAGTACGACTTCGGCTTCACCTCACCCCCTTCGTTGCCGGACAGGGCGGCGGGGTCGAAGCGACCCCGCCGCGCAGCAGGTCCTCCTTGAGCACGGCCTCCCGGGGAATCCCCGGGAAGCGCTCCATGAGGGACTCCACGACGGACGTGCGGGTGGGTGCGACGCTGGACACAGGCGGGTCTCCGGAGGTGAGGGGCTTGGAGCCGACGTGTACCCCACGCTACGCGCGCGTGCCCCCGGGGCGTCGGCCGGGGTTCCCGGCCCCGGCCCGGGGGCACGTCCCGTCAGGCGCCGGACAGCTCCGCGCGGACCGTCCGGGCGGCGGCGACCAGGTTCTCCAGGGAGGCCCGGGTCTCCGGCCAGGCGCGGGTCTTCAGACCGCAGTCCGGGTTGACCCACAGCCGCTCGGCGGGGATGGCCTCCAGGCCGGTGCGCAGCAGGGCGGCCGCCTCCTCGGCGCTCGGCACCCGGGGCGAGTGGATGTCCCAGACGCCGGGACCGGCCTCGCGCGGATAGCCGTGGGCGGCGAGCTCCCAGGCCACCTGCATGTGGGAGCGGGCCGCCTCCAGGCTGATGACGTCGGCGTCGAGGTCGTCGATCGCCTGGACGACGTCCCCGAACTCGGCGTAGCACATGTGGGTGTGGATCTGGGTGTCCGGCCGCACCCCGCCGGTGGCCAGGCGGAACGCCTCCGTCGCCCAGTCGAGGTACGCCGGACGGTCGGCGGCCCGCAGCGGCAGCGTCTCGCGCAGCGCCGGTTCGTCCACCTGGATGACGGAGGTGCCGGCCGCCTCCAGGTCGTTCACCTCGTCGCGCAGGGCGAGCGCCACCTGCCGGGCGGTCTCGCCCAGCGGCTGGTCGTCGCGGACGAACGACCAGGCGAGCATGGTGACGGGGCCCGTCAGCATCCCCTTGACGGGCTTGGAGGTCAGGGACTGGGCGTACGAGGTCCAGCGCACCGTCATCGGCGCGGGCCGCGAGACGTCGCCGGCCAGGACCGGCGGGCGGACGTAGCGGGTGCCGTACGACTGCACCCAGCCGTGCCGGGTGGCGAGGTAGCCGTCGAGCCGCTCGGCGAAGTACTGCACCATGTCGTTGCGCTCGGGCTCGCCGTGCACCAGGACGTCGACGCCGGTCTTCTCCTGGTACGCGACCACCTCCCGGATCTCGTTCCTGATGCGCTCCTCGTACCCGGCCGTGTCGGTCCGGCCGGCCCGCAGGTCGGCGCGGGCCGCGCGCAGCTCGTCGGTCTGCGGGAAGGAGCCGATGGTGGTGGTCGGGAGCAGCGGGAGGCCCAGGTGGGCGCGCTGGGCGGCGGCCCGCTCGGCGTACGGCCGCGAGCGGCGGGCGTCGGCCCCGGTGACGGCCCCGGCGCGGGCCCGCACGGCCGGGTTCCGGGTGATGGGGGAGCCGGCGCGGGAGGCGAGGGCGGCGCGGTTGGCGGCCAGTTCGCCGGCGATCGCGTCGGTCCCCGCGACAGGCCCCCGGCCAGCGTGGTGATCTCGGTGGTCTTCTGCTTCGCGAAGGAGAGCCAGCGCAGGATCTGCGGGTCGACGTCCTTCTCGGCCGCCGCGTCGAGCGGCACGTGGAGCAGGGAGCAGGAGGCGGAGACGTCGACCCGGTCGGCCAGGCCGAGGAGGGTGCCGAGGGTGGCCAGGGACTTCTCCAGGTCGTTGACCCAGATGTTGCGCCCGTCGACCACGCCGGCGACGAGCCGCTTCCCGGGCAGCCCGCCGACGGCGGCGAGCCCCTCCAGGTTGGCGGCGGCCGGGCCGGTGAAGTCGAGCGCGAGGCCCTCGACGGGCGCCTTGGCCAGGACGGGCAGGGCGTCGCCGAGCCGGTCGAAGTACGAGGCGACGAGGAGCCGGGGCCGGTCGGTGGGCGCGCCGAGGTCGCGGTAGGCGCGCGCGGCGGCGTTCAGCTCGGCCGGGGTCCGGTCCTGGACGAGCGCGGGCTCGTCGAGCTGCACCCACTCGGCGCCGGCCGCGCGCAGGTCGGCGAGGACCTCCGCGTACACCGGCAGGAGCCTGTCGAGCAGGGTCAGCGGGTCGAAGCCGGCGGCCACACCGGGGGCGGGCTTGGCGAGCAGCAGGTAGGTGACGGGTCCGACGAGGACCGGACGGGCCGTCAGCTCCAGGGCGAGGGCCTCCTTCAGCTCCGCGACCTGCTTGGAGGAGTCGGCCGTGAAGACCGTGTCCGGGCCCAGCTCCGGCACCAGGTAGTGGTAGTTGGTGTCGAACCACTTCGTCATCTCCAGCGGAGCGACGTCCTGGGTGCCGCGCGCCATGGCGAAGTAGCCGTCCAGCGCGTCGGCGGCGACGGCCTCGCGGTGCCGGGCGGGGATCGCGCCCACCATGACGGTGGTGTCCAGGATGTGGTCGTAGTACGAGAAGTCGCCGGTCGGCACCTCGTGGACGCCGGCCCCGGCGAGCTGCCGCCAGTTCGCGCGGCGCAGTTCGGCGGCGGTGGACCGGAGGGCGTCGGCGGTGACGCGGCCCTTCCAGTGGCCCTCGATCGCCTTCTTCAGCTCCCGGTCCGGGCCCTGACGGGGTAGCCGTACACGGTGGCCCGTGCTGCCGCGGCTGCGGACTTCGTGGTCACGGAGATCTCCTTCGCGAGATGAATCCCTGAGGTCCCGGGGACGGGACGAGGACGCGAAGGGGCGACGGACCGGACGGTACGGGTGCGCGCGACGGGGCGCGGTCGTCCGTCGGTATGTACGCCGACCCGCCCTCGAGGTCACCGGGATGTCCGCGCGCGGAATCGTCCGCGTGCGGGCAACGGGCAGGTCTTCGGACTCGCGGGCGCGTCGCGCTGTACGCGACTCCTACTGGCCGTCGCTTCCCAGACCCTTCCCGGGCCCAGTGCGTATGACGGCGGTCGTTCCCACTCACCGCTGCGGGGCAGTCCCGGATTCCCACCGGGTTCCCTCTTACGACGCGTCCCGCCTGGCGGACGGGGCGAACCAGTTACCCGGCCAGACTACGGGGTCCGCCCCGGAAGCGGGGCGGTTATCTCGCCATTCGGACGAGGGGATGAGACGTATGGGTGAACGGCCGGGAGGGAGGGGGGAGGCGCGGGGCGTGAGGGGCGGGCGCACGGCGACGGGGCGCGGGGCGGGCGCACGGCAGCGGGGCCGGGGACGGCACCACCCGTCCCCGGCCCTCGCCGTACCGCCGCCGGGTCCTCTCTCAGGACCCTCCGACCGGGCCCCTTCCCCGGCGACGGGCGCCGGCCCCCTCAGACCGGCCGTCCGGGCGTCTCCGCCCGGTCGTACACGTGGAACCCCGGCCGGTCTTCCGGCCGAGCAGCCCGCCTCCACCATCCGCAGGAGCAGCGGCGGCGGGGCGTACAGCGGCTCCTTGAACTCCTCGTACAGCGAGTCCGCGATGGAGGCGACCGTGTCGAGCCCGATCAGGTCCGCCAGCCGCAGCGGCCCCATCGGGTGGGCGCAGCCCAGCTCCATGCCGCGGTCGACGTCCGCGGCGGTGGCGAAGCCCGACTCCGTCATCCGGATCGCGGACAACAGGTACGGGACGAGCAGGGCGTTGACGACGAACCCGGCCCGGTCGAGGGAGCCGATCGCGGTCTTGCCCAGGGTCACGGTGGCGAACTCCGTCACCGCGGCCGTCGTCGCCGCCGAGGTGTGGAGGGTCGTGACGATCTCCACGAGCGGCAGCACGGGCACGGGGTTGAAGAAGTGCAGTCCCACGACCCGGTCGGCGTGCTCGGTGGCCATGCCGAGCCGCATGACGGGCAGGGAGGAGGTGTTGGTGGCGAGGACCGCCGCCGGGTCGGTGACGATCTTGTCGAGCGCGGCGAACACCCGGGTCTTGACGGCGGCGTCCTCGACGACCGCCTCGACGACGAGCTGCCGGTCCGCGAGGTCGGACAGTTCGGCGGTGGCCGTGATCCGGCCGAGCGCCGCCTCGGCGGAGGGGCGGTCCAGCTTGCCCCGCTGGACGGCCCGTTCGAGGGAGACGGCGACGCGCTCGCGGGCGGCGCGCGCGGCCGGGCGGTCGGCCTCGCAGATCACGGTGGGGAGCCCGGCCCGCGCGCACACCTCCGCGATGCCCGCGCCCATCTGCCCGCCGCCCACGACCCCGACGCGCCGGATGCCGCCGCCCGGACCGGGACCCGTACCGGCCCCGCGCCGCCGCTCACGCCGTCACGTCCGCGGTCGTGACGGTCCGGACGAGGTGGCGGGAGTACGCCTCCGGGGTGAAGAAGAGGGGCAGTTCGGCGGCGAGCGCGGTGCTCTCGAAGAGCTCGCGCACCTCGTCGAGCGCCGCCCAGGGGAACTCGGCGCCGAGCGCGGCCAGTTCCCGGTCGAGCAGTTCCAGGACGGTGTCGCGCTCCAGGACCCGGCGCCGGAGCCACTGCCAGATCTGGACGCGGGCGATCTCGGCGGTCGCGGCGTCCTCCACCAGACCGTCCAGGGCGACGGCGCCTCGGCCCCGGATCCAGGCGTCGTAGTAGCGGAGGACCACGGCGATGTTGGTGCGGACCCCTCCTCGGTCGGCGGGCCGCCGATCCGCCGTACCGCGAGCAGGTCCCCGGGCGTCACCCGCACGTCCTCGCGGGTCCGGTCGAGCTGGTGCGGGCGGTCCCCGAGGACCCCGTCGAAGGCCTCGCGGCAGACCGGCACCAGACCCGGGTGGGCCACCCAGGAGCCGTCGAAGCCGTCCTCCGCCTCCCGCTCCTTGTCCAGGCGGACCGCGGCGAGCACGGCCTCGTGCGCCGCCGGGTCCCCGGCGGGGACCTGGGCGGCCATGGCGCCGATCGCGTGGGCGCCGCGCCGGTGGCAGGTCCGCACGAGCAGTTCGGTGTACGCCCGCATGAACGGCGCCGTCATCGTCACCTTCGCCCGGTCGGGCAGCAGGAAGTCGGAGCGGTGGCCGAAGGTCTTGATCAGGCTGAACAGGTAGTCCCAGCGGCCCGCGTTGAGCCCCGAACTGTGCTCCCGCAGCTCGTGGAGGATCTCCTCCATCTCGAACGCGGCCGTGATCGTCTCGACGAGGACGGTGGCGCGGACGGTGCCCCGGGGATGTCCAGGAGCTCCTGGGCCAGGAGGAACACGTCGTTCCAGAGGCGCGCCTCGTACCGGTTCTCCAGCTTGGGGAGGTAGAAGTACGGGCCGTACCCGGCGTCGATCTGCCGCCGGGCGCAGTGGAAGAAGTACAGGCCGAAGTCGACGAGCGCGGCCGGCACCGGGCCGCCGTCGAATTCCAGGTGCTCCTCGTCGAGGTGCCAGCCGCGCGGCCGGACCACGATCGTGGGCAGCCGGCCCTCGCGGAGCCGGTGCTCCCGGCCCTCGTCGGTGGTGAAGTCCAGGCGCCGTTCGATCGCGTCGAGCAGGACGATCTGGCCCCCGATCACGTTCTCCCAGGTGGGCGCGGTGGCGTCCTCGAAGTCCGCCATCCACACACTGGCACCGGAGTTGAGCGCGTCGACGGCCGTCCGCCGCTCCGGCGGGCCGGTGATCTCCACCCGGCGGTCGGTCAGTCCGGGCGCGGGCGGGGCGACCCGCCAGTCCGGGTCGGCGCGCACGGCGGAGGTGATGAGCGGGAAGTCGAGCGGCGAGCCGGTGGCGAGCCGGATGGCCTACCGGCGCCGCTCCTTCAGGAGCCACCGCCGGCGCTCGGTGAAGGCGGTGGCGAGACGGCCGACGAAGTCCAGGGCGTCGGCGGTGAGGATCTCGTCGTGGCGGTCGCCCGGGGCCGCGAGCACGCGGACCTGGCGGGTCGGGACGGCGCTGGTGGTCATCGGTGTCTCCTGAGGGGGAGCGGAGGAGCGGGTGGTACGGGGAGGGGTGCGGGGACGGGTGACGTGGACACCCGCCCCGCGGCGCGGGAGGCCCTGGGGCCTAGTGGAACTGCTCCTCCTCCGTGGACCCGGCGAGCGCGGTCGTGGAGGAGGCGGGGTTGACGGCGGTGGAGACCAGGTCGAAGTAGCCGGTGCCGACCTCGCGCTGGTGCCTGACGGCGGTGAAGCCGTGCTCCTGCGCGGCGAACTCGCGCTCCTGGAGGTCCACGTACGCGGTCATGCCGTGCTCCGCGTAGCCGCGGGCCAGGTCGAACATGCCGTGGTTGAGCGAGTGGAAGCCGGCCAGGGTGATGAACTGGAACTTGTAGCCCATGGCGCCCAGTTCGCGCTGGAACTTGGCGATCTGGTCGTCGTCCAGGGCCGCCTTCCAGTTGAAGGACGGCGAGCAGTTGTACGCCAGCATCCGGTCCGGGTACTCGGCGTGGATCGCCTCGGCGAACTCGCGGGCCTGCGCCAGGTCCGGGGTGCCGGTCTCGACCCAGATGAGGTCGGCGTACGGGGCGTAGGCCAGGCCGCGGGCGATGACGGGGCCCATGCCGTTCTGGACGTGGTAGAAGCCCTCGGCGGTGCGCTCGCCGGTGACGAAGGGGGCGTCGCGCTCGTCGATGTCGCTGGTGAGCAGGGTGGCGGCCAGCGCGTCGGTGCGGGCGATGATCAGGGTCGGGGTGCCGGCGATGTCGGCGGCGAGCCGGGCCGCGTTGAGGGTGCGGACGTGCTGCGAGGTGGGCACGAGCACCTTGCCGCCGAGGTGGCCGCACTTCTTCTCCGAGGCGAGCTGGTCCTCGTAGTGGATGCCCGCCGCGCCGGCCGCGATCATCGCCTTGGTCAGCTCGAAGGCGTTCAGCGGACCGCCGAACCCGGCCTCGGCGTCGGCGACGATCGGCGCGAGCCAGTCCGTGGTGTCGGTGCCGCCCTCGGCGGTGGCGATCTGGTCGGCGCGCAGCAGCGCGTTGTTGATCCGGCGGACCACCTGCGGCACCGAGTTGACCGGGTAGAGGCTCTGGTCGGGGTAGGTGTGGCCGGCCTGGTTGGCGTCGGCGGCGACCTGCCAGCCGGACAGGTAGATCGCCTGGAGCCCGGCCCGGACCTGCTGCACGGCCTGGCCGCCGGTCAGCGCGCCGAGCGCGTGGACGTAGTCGAGCTCGTGCAACTGCCGCCACAGGCGCTCCGCGCCGCGCCGGGCGAGGGTGTGCTCTCGGACGCTGCCCGAGAGGCGGACGACGTCCTCGGCGCCGTAGGTGCGCTCGATCCCCTTCCAGCGGGGGTCCGTGGCCCACTGCCGCGCCAGCTCTTCGGCCGCCTGGTTTCCTGCCTGCGCCATGATGGTCTCTCCCGGGGAGTGTCGAACTTTGCGAAGCTCCGTGAAGGCTCGCGAAGCTCCGTGCGAGGTGACGGGCGGCCCGCCGGGCCCCGGGCGGAGACGACCGGGTCCTACGACGTCAGGGCATGAGCCGTGCCCCGAACTCCGCCTCCTGGTGGGGCACGGCGGGCCGTGGTTCGACTTTCGCAGTGGCACTCCGTGCCATCAACCATGGCCGCGTGCCAACTTCTGCGAATCTTCCGGGCCGGTTCTGCCAAGTTTGCGAAGCCCCGTGCGGACGCGGATTGACCTAGGGTGTGACCCACGTACGACCCGAGGGAGAACGGCCGTGAGCAAGATCTACGCGGGGGCCCGGCTGCGACGCCTGCGCGAGGAGCGCCGGCTGAGCCAGGCGGACCTGGCCAGGGTGCTCAGGATCTCGCCCAGCTACCTGAACCAGATGGAGCACGACACCCGCCCCTCACGGTCCCCGTCCTCCTGCGGGTCACCGAGTCGTTCGGCGTCGACCCCGACTTCTTCTCCGAGCGGGACACCGGCCGGCTCCTGGCCGACCTGCGCGAGACCCTCGCCGACGAGCTCGACCGCGCCGCGCTCTCCGCCGCCGACCTCGCGGAACTCGCCTCCCGCCTCCCGCACGTGGCCGCCGTCCTCCTCGACCTCGGCCGCGGCCGCCAGGCCCTCACCGAGCGCCTCGCCGCCCTGACCGGCGACCGCGACGACTCGCCCGCCCCGGACGCGGCGCGCGCCCGCACGCCGCACGAGGAGATCCGCGAGTTCTTCTACCGGCGCCGCAACTACCTCCACGACGCCGACCTCGCCGCCGAGGAACTCGCGGAGGAGATCGGCGTCCGCCCCGGCGAGGTGCGCCGGGCCCTCGCCGCCCGGCTCGACGAGCGCCACGGCGTCCGGATCGCCGCCGACGCCGAGGCCGACCGGCAGCTCCACCGCTACGACCCCGCCGCCCGCATCCTGCACCTCTCGCCCCGGCTGCGCCCCGGCCAGCAGGCCTTCCGCATGGCCACCCAGCTCGCCCTGCTCGAACAGGACGCCCTGCTCTCCGCGTACGCCTCCGAGGACTACGAGGAGGGCTCCCACCTGGTCCCTGGCCCGCATCGGCGTCGCCCACTACCTCGCGGCCGCGCTCGTCCTCCCGTACCGCGCCTTCCACACCGCCGCGGAGGAGACGCGCTACGACATCGAGCGGCTCACCGACCGCTTCGGGCTCGGCTACGAGACCGTCTGCCACCGCCTCAGCACCCTCCAGCGCCCGCGCCTGCGCGGGGTCCCGTTCTCCTTCGTCCGGGTGGACCGGGCCGGGAACATGTCCAAGCGGCAGTCCGCCACCGGCTTCCACTTCTCCCGCGCCGGCGGCACCTGCCCCCTCTGGAACGTCTACGAGGCCTTCGCCGCCCCCGGCCGCATCCACGTCCAGGTGGCGGCCATGCCCGACGGACAGCGCTACCTGTGGACCGCCCGCACGGTGACCCGCCACCGCGGCGGCTGGGGCGACCCGGCAAGACCTTCGCCATCGGCCTCGGCTGCGAACTGCGCCACGCCTCCCGGCTCGTCTACTCCGACGGCCTCGACCTCGACAACAGGGCCGCCGCCACCCCGATCGGCATGGGCTGCCGCGTCTGCGAACGCCTCGACTGCCCCCAGCGGGCGGTCCCCCGCTGGGCCGTGCCCTCGCCGTCGACGAACACACCAGCACGTTCGTGCCGTACGCGGTGGAGGGGTAGCGAAGGGCCCGCCGCACCGGGACCGGATACTGTCCGGACGATCTCGAAACGGCGGCGGGGGAGACCACGGTGGACTGGGCGATGCTGCTGGGCGGGGTGGCCGCGGGGCTGCTGATCTCCGTGGTGACCGCGCCGGCCGGGGTGTCGGGGGCGGTGTTCCTGCTCCCGGTTCAGCTCAGCGTCTTCGCCGTGCCCGAACCCGTCCGTCACCCCGACGAACCTGCTGTTCAACGTGGTCGCGGGCCCCGGCGCCCTGTGGCGCCACGGCAGGACCGGCGCCCTGCGCGGACCGCTCGTCCGGCGCCTGGTGGCGGGCACGCTCCCCGGGGTGGTGATCGGCGCCGTCGTGCGCGTCTTCGCCCTCCCGGGCCCCACCGTCTTCCGCGTCCTCATCGCCGCGCTCCTGCTGCCCCTGGGCGTCTGGCTGTGCGTACGCACCCTGCGCCCCGCCCGGAAGCGACCCGCCGCCGAGCCCTCGCCCCGCACCGTCACCGGACTCGCCCTGGCCGTCGGGGTGGTGGGCGGGATCTACGGCATCGGCGGCGGCTCCCTCCTCGGCCCGGTCCTGGCGGGCCGGGACGTCCCCGTCGCCCGCGTGGCCCCGGCCGCCCTCGCCGCCACCTTCACGACCTCCGTCGTCGGGGCCGCCACCTTCGCCCTGCTCTCCCTCACCACCACCGAGGCCGCCGCCCCTGACTGGGCCCTGGGCCTCGCCTGCGGCCTGGGCGGCCTGATCGGCGGCTACCTCGGCGCCCGCCTCCAGCCCCACCTCCCCGAAACCGCCCTCCGCCTCCTCCTGGGGACCTTGGCGACGGCCCTCGGCGGGCTGTACGCGGCCCAGGCCCTGTTCTGACCCGCCCCCCCGCACGCCGAGCCGGCCCCGGAGCGGTACGTCAGGGAGATCACGTCCCGCGCGCCGGAACCGCTCCGTGACCTACTCTGAGGGCCGGGGAGGTCGTGCCGTGAGGGATGCGCTGATCAGTGAACTGAACCGGAGGATCCGGGACTTCGCCGACGGCGGAGACCCGGCTTCCGTGCTCGACGAGGCGGGGGTCGGATGCGCCGCCGCGCTGATGGAGACGGCCGGCGAAGCGCGGGACGCGGGAGGGGCGGTGGACGGCGACGCCCTGCACGCGGTCGCCTCGTACTACTGGGCGCGGTCCCTGGCCCGGGGTGACACCGGGGCGGCGGAGGCCGACCACGCGACGGCGCTGGGCGTCTTCGGCCTGCTGTACCGGGTCGACCACCGGCGCGTGCCCCGGGAGTTGTGGCCCCGGCTCACCGAGGAGACCGGGCACGACCCGTGGCACGACCCGGTGGACCGCGCGAGCGATCTCGTCCTGGACGTCGAGGAGGGCGGCGACCCGTCCGCGCTCGACGAGGCGGTGGAGCTGCTCCGGGACGTCCCCCGGGCCCGTACCGCGACACCACCCTCGGTCTCGCCCTGGGGCTGAGGTCCGGGTCCGGCGACCGCCCGGCGGCCGACCGCCTGGCCGACGCCGACTCCGCGGTCGAGCTCCTCGCCCGCGTGGCCGCGCTGCCCGAGGGCCGCCCGCCCGCCGGGCGCGCCGCGAGCTCACCCTCTCCGAGGCGCACACCAGGCGCTTCGCGCTCTCCGCGGAACCCGCCGACCTCGCGGCGGCCGGGTCCGCCGCCCACGCGGCGTTCGCCGAGGCCCCGAGGGCTCGGACGTACGGGCCGACGCGGCGGAGGGCGTCGGCGTGTCGCTCGGCCGCCGCGCCGAGACGGCCCCGCCTCCCGAGGACGCCGCCCTGCTGCGGGAGTCCGTCTCCTGGCTGCGGCTGGCGGTGGACCTCCGGACGGACGCGGGACGGGACCCGGGCCGCGCGAACCTCCGCAGGGCGATGGGGATGCTCCTCGACCGGACGGCCCAGGACTCCCGGGCGGAGCCGGAGGAACGACAGGTGGAGGCGCCACCCCTTCGCCCGGCCCGTCTGACCCGCCCGGCCCTCCGGCTCGCCCGACCCGCCCGGCGCCGCCCACCAAGCACGGGAGCTGGCCGCGCTCGGCTCGAAGGTCGTCGCGCGGATCGTGCCGGAGGCCGAGGCGATCCGGCAGGTCGTGGACCCGGACTTCGCGCTCTCGCCGGAGGCCGTCGTCTCCGTGGTGGCGGGAGCCCTGCGCCTCGTCCGGTCCGGAACACCGCACGCGGCCGTGCCCGCCCTCACCCTCGCCCTGGAGGCCGCCGCCGTCCGATGGGGGACGGACCCCGCAAGCCCCTGGTGGTGGGCGGCCGACGTCTACGTCGAGGCCGCGCGCCTGAGCCTGGTCGGCCACCCCGACGGGCTGCTGTTCCGGCGGGCGCACGACACCGCGCGCACCCAGATCGACGCGCTGCGCGCCGCACCGGACACGGGCTCCGGGGCGGGCGACACCACGGAGCTCGCCGAGACCCTCTTCGCCGCCGGGCTGCTGCACCTCAGCCCGTACGCGGGCCAGTCGGCCGGGCTGGAACCCGCCGGCGCCCCGGCGGTCTGGGAGGAACGCGGAAGGCGGCACCGGTCCCTCCACCCGGACGATCCCGCCCACACCTCGGGCCCGGACATGCCCGCACCCGAGGAGGCGGTCGAGGCCGCCGTCGGGTACTTCGAGGAAGCCGCCGGACTGGCGTCGGGGCACGAGCGGGGCCGGGTGCTCAAGGCCCTGGCCGAAGCCCTGTCCTTCCTGGCCGGGACGCGGCGGGAGTCCCGCGACCGGGAGATCCTGCGCGCCGCCCGGGAGGCGTTCGACGTCCTGGACCCGCGACGCGATCCGCTGGGCCGGCTGTACCTCCTGCGCGTCCTGCACCGCCTCGGCGAGCTGGACCTCCCCGGCGAGCTGCGGGGCTGCTCCCCGTACCCCTCGCGACCGTCCGGGAGCAGGAGGGGCTCCACGAGGCGTCGTGCGTCTTCGCCGAGGCGCTCACCCTTGCCGTGGAGGCCCATCGCCCCGATCTCCAGGGGCGGTTGCTCGCGGCGGCCGACCGTGATCTGCCCCGGCTCTCCACGGACTCCCAGCGCCGGCTGCGCTGGTCGAGCGAGGTGCACCGCCTCGCCGGCGGCCGTCTGAGGTGCGAGTCCGGACCCATGCCGGTGGGCCCGCTCGCCGAGCGGGTGCGGGCCGCCGCGCGGGCCGGTGCGTGGTCCGCGGAGGAACGCGCGGCGACGCTCCTCCACCTCGCGGCCCACACCGACCCGGCGCGCGACGGCGAAGCCGGCCGCGCACTCGTCGCCGAGGCCCGGAAGCTGGCCCCGGCCTCTTCCGCCGCCACCACGACGCGCTCTGCTTCCTCGACGCCGTACTGGCCCACGACACGGCCGCGCACGCCGGGAACAGGGCCACCCCGACATCGCCGCACGCCACTTCGCCTCCGCCTCGCACGGCTTCGCCCTGTGCCTGCAGACCGACTACGCCCTCGCGGCCCTCGACGCGGGACTGGGCTGCGTCCGGGCGGCCGAGGGCCCGGCGGCCGGAAGGGCGGCCCTCGCGATGGTCCCGGCGTCCGTGTTCCTGCGGCAGGGGACCGACGAGACGGTGGACTGGAAACTGCGCGACCTCTACCAGTCGCTGGCCTTCGAGGCGACCGGCCCCACCGTCGACCTCTCGGTCATGTCCGGCATCCACCAGGGCGCCAAGGGCATGGACTTCACCCTCTCGGCGGGGCGCCCGGGCGCCCTGGAGTTCTCCGGCGCCTGCACGGGATGCTCGACCGCACGAGGCGTGCCGAGGCGGACCTGCCGGAGCCGCTGCCCGACTTCGACCTGCCCGGCGGGGCGGAGACCGCCATGCTGTACTACCTCGGCTCGGGCGAGGCGGAGCAGGAGACGGACCCCGAGGCGCAGGTGCGCAACCTCCAGCGCGCCGCCGACCGCTGGATCAGCGCGGAGCTCCGCGCCGCGCGGGGCTCGACGTGGTTCCCGCTGCTGCGGACCGACGAGATCCAGGCGCTCCTGCCCGCGGACACGGTGCTGCTCTCCCTCTTCCTGGGCCAGGTCCGCCACCCGTCCTCGCCCGACCCCGTACCCGCCCTCCAAGGGCTGGCGGTGACGCGTGAGGACGTGTCCCACCGCACCGTCGTCTTCCCCGGTCTCGCGGGGGCGCTGTTCCGGGTCTCCAAGGGCGGTCACACGCTCGACGTGTCGCCCGCCGCGCTCCAGGTCGCCGAAGTGCGCCGGGAGATCACCGCCGATCCGCTGCACCGCGACGTGACGCGCGCGGCGGCCCGGCTGCTCGCCGAGGACTCCTCCTCCTACCTGGCCGGGTTCACCGACTCCCTGCCGTCCTGGCGCGCCCGGGGCAAGACCCATCTGTGCGTCTGGCCCCACGGCCCCTGCACTACCTGCCCTTCCACCTGCTCTCCGCCGAGGGCCGCCCGCTGGCCGACGACTGGACCGTCACCCAGGTGCCGGGCCTGTCCTCCCTCGGCCGCCCCGCACCCGCCGCACCGGCCTCCCGCGGACTCGCCGCCTTCGCGTACGACAGCGGGGGCACGGACACCCTGGAGGCGCACACGGCGCGGATCGCGGCCGCGATGGGCGGCACCGCCCCGGTCCTGGGGGCCGCCGCCACCCCGCGCCGCTTCCTGGAGGCGCTGACCGAGGCCCGCTACGTCCACGTGGCGGCCCACGGCTCGCACAACGAATGGGCGCCCTGGTACCAGTGCCTGTTCCTGTCGCCGGACCCGGAACGGGGCGACGACGGCCGGGTCTTCGCCCACGACGTCCTGGGCACCGATCTGCGCGGCGTCGAACTCGTCACCATGAGCGCCTGCGAGTCCGCCCTCGGCCGCTTCGACGTCAACGACAACCTGCGCGGCCTGCCCGCCGCCTTCCTCCAGGCCGGGGCCGCCGCCATCGTCGGCTGCCTCTGGCCGGTGACCCCGGAGGTGGCCACCGCGTTCTTCGGGACGCTGTACGAGAGGCTCGCCCTCACCGGGGACCGGCGCGCCGCCTTCCGCGCGGCCCGGGCCGCCACCCGCGCGCGACACCCCGCCCACCGCGACTGGGGCGCCTTCTGCTTCATCGGGGACTGGCGCACCACCACCGACGACCCGCACGGAGCCACCGCATGATCCCCCCGACCGCCCGGCCGGAACGGCGACCCCGCACGACCTCACCCTCCTGCCGACCCTTCTCCTCCGGGCGCCCGCCCTCCGCCCCCGCTGACCGGGCGGATCTCCCTGGGCACCCCGGTCGTGCGCCCGCTCACCGGCGCGCAGGCCGCCGAGGGCGACGGCGACTGGGGGCCTTCCTGGAGTCGGAGGCCGACCGCTACGACTACCTGCTCCTCAGCCTCGTCTGTTCCTTCCGCCCCTCCACCGACGGCGCCCCGTTCACCGACGCGGGCATCGGCATCCGCCTGGAGGCCCCGGCCTGCCGGCCGACCACCAGCCCATCGCCTGGTCCTCTCGCCGAAGAGGCGGGCCGTCCCCGCCGCCCCTCCGGCTCGCTGACCCTGACCGCCAACCTCGTGCTCGTCGACGCGGGCGTGGAGTACAGCCCGGGCGGGGGCGGGCAGGAGAAGCTGTTCGTGGTCGGCATGGGCGAACGCGACAGCGATCCAGAATGGAGGTTCACCGCCACCCCCGACACCCCGCTGGTCGGCGACGAATCCCTCGCCTGATCGTCCGCACCCCGGCGGGCGCACCGGCACGGGCCCACGTCACGGTGGCCGCCACCGTCCGACAGCGCCGCCTCGGCCTGATCCCGTACCGCGCGGAACTGCCCCCGCCCTGCGGACCGTCACCCTCCGGTGACCCCCGCGGGGCACCGGAGCGGCGGCCCCGCCCATCGCCCGGCCCGCCGGAAACGGGGGTTACGGCAGCGCCCCGTCCCCGGGCCCTACGGCAGCGCCCCGCCCTCCGCGCCGCCACCACCGCCTCCATCCGGGTGTGCGCCCCCAGTTTCCGCATCGCCGAGCGCAGGTAGCCCTTCACCGTCTCCGGGCGCAGCCCGAGTCGCGTGGCCGCCGTCGCGTTCGTCGCGCCCGAGGCCACCGCCGCCAGGACGTCCGTCTCGCGCGGGGTCAGGGTCACGCCCGGGAGGAGACGGGGGAGCCGGAGGCCGTCTCCAGGCGGCCACAGACCGCGAGGAGCCGTTCCCGCAGCTCCGGGTCCGCGACCCGCGGCGCCAGTTCGCGCAGTTCGCCGTACGCCTGCCGGACCTCCTCCCAGGAGGGGCCCGGCGGGGGCGGGGCCAGAGTCCTCGGACCTCGTCCCGTACCGCGAGCGCCTGTTCCACGTCCCGGGCCGCCGCGACCGCCGCGTCGAAGACCCGCTCGCCGACCGGCAGCGCGTCGCGCAGCGCCCGTACAGCACGCCGCGCACCTTCCGGCGCACGACGACCGGCACCGCGATCACCGACCGCAGCCCCTCCGCCGACACCGGCCCGTCGTACTCGTGGGTGATGTGCCGCGCCGAGCGGTAGTCCGTCACCGCGCACGGCCGCCCCAGCGCCAGGCACTTCCCGCCCAGGCCGGACCCCGCCGAGATCGCGAGTCCGCGCAGGGCCGGCGTCACCGCGCCGTTCAGCTCTCCGATCCGCAGCCCCGGGTCTCGTGCAGCAGCCCCCGAAGACCACCGGGAGCCCGGTGGCGCGGCGCAGCCTCAGCAGCGCCCCGCGCAGCTCCACCGACGATTCGACGTGCTCGCGCACCGTGCTCTCCTTCGTGGCCGCCGGCCCCTGGCGTCCGCTGGTTCACCCCCGAACGGGGGTAGTGAGACCTGGGTCACCGATTACACGATGTCCGGGACCGGTCCCGCAACGAGGAGGACACATGACGGCAACCAGCGCGACCGAGGAGTTCCGGGCCGCCCGGGACTTCCTCCTCGCACACCGGGAGGACTACGAGGCGGCCCGCGCGGGCTTCGCCTGGCCCCGGCCCGAGCGGTTCAACTGGGCGCTCGACTGGTTCGACGTCGTCGCGGAGGGCAACGACCGCACCGCCCTGCACATCGTCGAGGAGGACGGCTCCGAGACGAAGGCGTCCTTCGCGGAGATGTCCGCCCGCTCGAACCGGGTCGCGAACCGGCTGCGGTCCCTGGGCGTGCGCGCCGGCGACCGGATCGTCGTCATGCTGGGCAACCAGGTCGAGCTGTGGGAGACCGTCCTCGCCGCGATGAAGCTGCGGGCCGTCGTCATCCCCGCCACCCCGCTCCTCGGCCCCGCCGACCTGCGCGACCGCGTCGACCGGGGCCGCGCCCGCCACGTCCTCGTGCGCGCCGAGGACACCGCCAAGTTCGACGACGTCCCCGGCGACTACACCCGGATCGCGGTCGGCGGCGACGGGACGGGGAGTGGCTGGAGTACGAGCCCACCGCCCGCGAGTCCGCCGCCCGCGAGTCCGACGGCTTCGAGCCGGACGGCGACACCCTCGCCGACGACACCCTGATGCTGTACTTCACCTCCGGCACGACCGCCCGCCCCAAACTGGTCGAGCACACCCACACCTCGTACCCGGTCGGCCACCTCGCCACCATGTACTGGATCGGGCTCAAGCCCGGCGACGTGCACCTCAACATCTCCTCGCCCGGCTGGGCCAAGCACGCCTGGTCCAACCTCTTCGCCCCGTGGAACGCCGAGGCGACCGTCTTCGTCCACAACTACACGCGCTTCGACCCGGCCCGCCTCATGGACGAGATGGAGCGGAACGGCATCACCAGCTTCTGCGCCCCGCCGACCGTGTGGCGGATGCTGATCCAGGCCGACCTGGGGCAGCTCAAGACCCCGCCGCGCGAGGTCGTCGCCGCCGGCGAACCGCTCAACCCCGAGGTCATCGAGGCCGTCCGGCGCGCCTGGGGCACCACCGTCCGGGACGGCTTCGGCCAGACCGAGACCGCCGTCCAGGTCTCCAACAGCCCCGGCCAGCGGCTCGGGAGGGTTCCATGGGCCGCCCCGCCCCCGGCTACCGCGTCACCCTGGTCGACCCGGTGACCGGCCGCCCGGACGCCGACGAGGGCGAGATCTGCCTCGACCTGTCCGACCGCCCGGTGGGCCTGATGGCCGGCTACCACGGCGACCCGGAGCGCACGGCGGAGGCGACGGCCGGCGGCTACTACCGCACCGGCGACATCGGCGCGCGGGACGAGGACGGTTACCTCACCTACATCGGGCGGTCCGACGACGTCTTCAAGGCGTCCGACTACAAGATCAGCCCGTTCGAGGCTGGAGAGCGCGCTCCTGGAGCACGAGGCCGTCGCCGAGGCCGCCGTCGTCCCCGCCCCCGACCCGTTGCGGCTCGCCGTCCCCAAGGCGTACGTGGTCCTCGCGGCGGGCTGGGAGCCGGGCCCGGAGACCGCGAAGATCCTCTTCGCGCACGCGCGCGCGGTCCTCGCCCCGTACAAGCGGATCCGGCGGATCGAGTTCGCCGATCTGCCCAAGACCGTCTCCGGCAAGATCCGCCGGGTGGAGCTGCGCCGCCTCACCGCCGAGGGCGGCGGCACCGAGTACACGGAAGGGGACCTCGCATGAGCACGCCGAAGGAACTCGCGTACGCCCACGGCACGTCCACCACCCCGCTCCTCGGCGACACCATCGGCGCCAACCTGGACCGGGCCGTCGCCGCCTGGCCCGACCGCGAGGCGCTCGTCGACGTCCCCACCGGACGCCGCTGGACGTACGCGGAGTTCGGCGCGGACGTGGACCGGCTCGCCGGGGCGCTGCTCGGCAGCGGCGTCCGCAAGGAGCGACCGGGTCGGCGTCTGGGCGGTGAACTGTCCGGAGTGGGTCCTCGTCCAGTACGCCACCGCCCGCGTCGGCGCCGTCATGGTCACCATCAACCCGGCGTACCGCGCCCACGAGTTGGCGTACGTGCTGAACCAGTCGGGCGTCTCCCTGCTCTTCGCCTCGCTCGCCCACAAGACGAGCGACTACCGGGCGATGGTCGGCCGAGTGCGGGGCGAGTGCCCGGGGTTGCGCGAGACGGTGTACTTCGGGGACGCGAGCTGGGACGCGTTCCTCACCCGGGCGGCCGGGGAGCTGCGTCCGGAGCCGCTCTCCTGCGACGAGCCCGTCAACATCCAGTACACCTCGGGGACGACGGGCTTCCCCAAGGGGCCACGCTCTCCACCACAACATCCTCAACAACGGTTACTTCGTCGGGGAGATGATCGCCTACGACGAGCGGGACCGGATCTGCGTCCCGGTCCCGTTCTACCACTGCTTCGGCATGGTCATGGGCAACCTCGCGGCCACCTCGCACGGCGCCTGCACGGTGATCCCCGCCCCTCCTTCGACCCCGCCGCCACCCTCCGGGCGGTCCAGGAGGAGCGCTGCACCTCGCTGTACGGGGTGCCGACGATGTTCATCGCGGAGCTGAACCTCCCCGACTTCGCGACGTACGACCTGTCCACCCTCCGCACCGGGATCATGGCGGGTTCGCCGTGCCCCGTGGAGGTGATGAAGCGGGTGGTCGCCGAGATGAACATGGCGGAGGTGTCGATCTGCTACGGCATGACCGAGACCTCCCCGTCTCCACCCAGACCCGCCGCGACGACGACCTGGAGCGCCGCACCGGCACCGTCGGCCGGGTCCTGCCGCACGTCGAGGTGAAGGTCGTCGACCCGGCGAGCGGGCTGACCGTGGAGCGCGGCGCGGCGGGGGAGCTGTGCACCCGCGGCTACGGCGTGATGCTCGGCTACTGGGACGAGCCGGAGAAGACCGCCGAGGCGATCGACGAGGGCCGCTGGATGCACACCGGCGACCTGGCGGTGATGCGCGAGGACGGCTACGTGCAGATCGTCGGCCGCATCAAGGACATGATCATCCGGGGCGGGGAGAACGTCTACCCGCGCGAGATCGAGGAGTTCCTCCACGGCCACGCCAAGATCGCGGACGTCCAGGTGGTCGGCGTCCCCGACGAGCGGTACGGCGAGGAGATCCTGGCCTGCGTGATCCCGCGCGACCCGGCCGACCCGCCCACCCCGGAGGAGATCACCGCCTTCTGCCGCGACCGCCTCGCCCACTACAAGATCCCGCGCCGGGTGGAGGTCCTCGCGGAGTTCCCCATGACGGTGAGCGGCAAGGTGCGGAAGGTGGAGTTGCGGGAGCGGTACGGGCGGGGCTGAGGGCGCGGTCAGGAGGCGCCGGTGAGGTCCCTGCGCATGCAGACGCGGGGCCAGGCCGCCAGGCCGTGGGCCGCCTCCGCACGGACGATCGCGCGCAGGCCCTCCGTGAGCGCCGGGTCGGAGCCGGCCAGCGGGCGGAAGCCGAGCCGGGCGTAGTACGGGGCGTTCCAGGGCACCTCGGCGAAGGTCGTCAGGGTCAGCGCCGCCAGGCCCTCCTCCCGGGCGACCGCCGCCAGGTGGTCGATCAGGGCCAGCCGACGCCCCGGCGGGCGGCGTCCGGGTGCACCGACACCTGCTCGACGTGCGCGGCGCCGTCGACCGTCTCGGCGAGCAGGTACGCCACCGGGCGGTCGGCGGCGTCCACCGCGACCCAGGCCCGGCCCGCCCGGCGGTACGCCTCCAGGGACTCCAGGGACGGCGGGTCGTCGTCGGCGATCGCCGCCATGCCGAGGGAGCGGAACGGTTCGCCCGCCGCCCGCTCGATGTCCTGGAGCAGCGGGAGTTCGGCCGCGACGGCCGCTCTGATGCGCATACGACAGTATGGCCCGGGGTCCCGGGACGGGTGCGGCGCGCCCCTCAGGAACGGACGGCGCCGCCCGGCAGCCGGTTCCGGTCCGCGTCCCCGGGCCGGTCGAGCAGCCCGCCGTCCCGCGAGAAGCGGGGCAGGAACAGGGCGAGCGCCGGGTCCCCGTACAGCGCCACGTAGAGCTGGACGAGGCGCCCGTCCGTCACCTCCCGCCGGTGGGCCGGCAGCGGGTACCGCTCCCGCAGCCCGGCGAGCAGCCGCCGCGCCGCGCCGGTCGTGACGGGCAGCCGCAGCAGCACCGCCACCGCCCCGAGGACCGGCGGAACCCCGACCGCGAGGACGCCCGGCAGGTCCGCGCCGGCCGCCCCGGTCGCGAACGGCCCCACGAGGACCGTCAGGACGACGCAGCCGAGCAGCGTCCGCACCACCCACAGTTGCGCGACCGGCCGCAGCAGCCCGGCCCCGCGCAGCTCGCCGCTCAGCGCGTCCACGGGCCGCCGCGCCTCGGGGCGCTGCGTGAGGTCCCCCAGGGCGAGGGCCCGGCGGAGCGCCCCGTGCACCCCGAGCTGCACGGGGTCGCGGGTCCGGCCCGGTCCGCCGTTGGCCCGAATCGTATGTTTGCGGCCCGCCGCGACCGCCCCGCGCTGGTGCAGGGCCACGAGCGCCACGGTGACGGCCGCCCGCCGCCCGCCGCGCAGCAGCGCGAGCGCCTGCGGCGCCGGCACGGCGTCCGCGCCCGCCGCTCCGCTCTCCCGGCTGCACGTTCGCAACAGTGCCGCAGCGAGCAGGAGTTGGGTCCAGGCCGCTCCGATGAACCACCACATCCCCGTCGGCATGACGCCCACCCCCAAGGGAGTTGTGCCCGGCGGAGCGTGTTCCTCACGCGTGAATGGCCGATTTCGGATGCCGAGGTGTTGTGGGGGAGGCCGGGGCGCGCTTCGGCGGATCCGGGCGCCGGGCGCGGGCGCGGAGGAGCGCGGGCGCGGGGTCAGGCGCCGCTCGCGGCCAGGCCGTCGGCGGCGCGGTTGACCGGTTGCGGGGTGCCGGTCAGGTCGAGGACGAAGAGCGGGAGCCCGATCTCGGCGGCGCGCGCACGGGCCTCCGGGGTGTAGCCCGCGAGCGAGAAGAACACGCTCGTGGCCGAGTCGCTCAGACCGTTGAGCCAGAGGCACTCGACCGCCCGCGGCCCGGTGGGACGGGTGCTCGGATCCACCTGGGCGACGAGCCCCGGCGCCCGCAGGTCCACCCCGGACGGGGGCCGCTCCTCGGGCTGGACGACGTCCCGGAAGCCGAGCCAGCGCAGGTACCCGGCGGCCGCGGCCACCGCGTCCCGCCCGGTCCGGATCGTCACGGGCCGGAAGGCGCCCCGCACCGGTGCCGGGTGCGGGGCCGCGGGCGGCGGCGGGACGTGCGCGGGGTAGCGCTCGGCGAACGGACGGTACGGCTTCGGGCGCGGCGGCACTCCGGGCCTCTGGGGGCCGGCGCCGCCGAGCCCGTACGGCTTGAGTCCGTACGGCCTGAGTCCGTACAGCTTGAATCCGTACGACCGGAGTCCGTACGACCGGAGTCCGTACCGGAGAAGCCCTGGTGCGGGCCGTCCGGCCGTGACGCGCCCGGACCGCGCCCGCTCGCGCCGGGACCCGCCGTCCGGGGCGGGGTCGCGCCGGGGTGCGGGCCCGCGTCCGGAACATCCTGAGCACCCGGAGTACTCGAAGCGTCCGGAGCGTCCGGAGCACCCGGACCGTCCGCCGTCCGGACCGGTACCCGCAGGACCGCGCCGCACTGGCAGCCGAGCTCCGGGTGGGGCCAGTCGTCCTCGCGGCCGCAGGCGCCGCAGCGGACGGTGACCCATGCGTCCGTCCAGTTCCGGTGCGTGATCGGCTCCGCCACCGCGCCCGCCGCCACCGGCGGGGCCACGGGGCTCCCGCACGCGCAGGGGAAGACGGGCGCCGCGTACGCCTGCGTGCTCAGGCATTCCGGGCAGCGCACCGGTACCGAATCGCCCACGGTCCAACCCCTGTCGTTCGCTCCCATCGTCCACCCATCCCCCATCCCGGGGGAGGGTGTTCGGCCACTTCGGAAGTCCCGAACCGTTCCGGCACGCGGACCTCCCTTGACGGTTCTTCGCCACCCCACCTACATTGCTTCCACATAGCAGAACAGCTTTTCCGTATTACGGAAACGGGCGGTGAACCTCCGAGACGAGAGGGAAGCCCGCCCGGTTCCGCCCGGCCGAAGCAGGAGCACTCCCATGCCTCGTATGACCGCCGCCGCAGCGCCGTTGAGATCCTCAAGCGCGAAGGCGTCACCCAGGCGTTCGGCGTCCCCGGCGCGGCGATCAACCCCTTCTACCGCGAGCTCAAGAACGTGGGCGGCGTCGGCCACACGCTCGCCCGCCACGTCGAGGGCGCGTCCCACATGGCCGAGGGCTACACCCGTGCCAAGGCCGGCAACATCGGTGTCTGCATCGGCACGTCCGGCCCCGCCGGCACCGACATGATCACCGGCCTGTACTCGGCGATCGCCGACTCGATCCCGATCCTCTGCATCACCGGCCAGGCGCCGGTCTCGAAGCTCCACAAGGAGGACTTCCAGGCCGTCGACATCGCCTCGATCGCCAAGCCGGTCACCAAGGCCGCCACCACCGTCCTGGAGGCCGCGCAGGTCCCCGGCGTCTTCCAGCAGGCCTTCCACCTCATGCGCTCGGGGCGCCCCGGCCCGGTCCTCATCGACCTGCCGATCGACGTCCAGCTCACCGAGATCGAGTTCGACCCGGAGACGTACGAGCCGCTGCCGGTCTACAAGCCGCGCGCCACCCGCGCCCAGGCCGAGAAGGCCCTGTCCTTCCTCCTGGAGTCCGAGCGCCCGCTGATCGTCGCCGGCGGCGGCATCATCAACGCCGACGCCTCCGACCTGCTCGTCGAGTTCGCCGAGCTGACCGGCGTCCCGGTCATCTCCACCCTCATGGGCTGGGGCACCATCCCGGACGACCACGAGCTGGCCGCCGGCATGGTCGGCGTCCAGACCGCGCACCGCTACGGCAACGCGACCTTCCTGGAGTCCGACGTCGTCCTCGGCATCGGCAACCGCTGGGCCAACCGCCACACGGGCTACAACCTGGACGCCTACACCAAGGGCCGGAAGTTCGTCCACGTCGACATCGAGCCCACCCAGCTCGGCAAGATCTTCGCCCCGGACTACGGCATCGCCTCCGACGCCAAGGCCGCCCTGGAGCTCTTCCTGGAGATCGCGAAGGAGTGGAAGGCGGCCGGCCGCCTCCCCGACTTCACCGCCTGGGCCGCCTCCGCGCAGGAGCGCAAGGCCACCCTCCAGCGCCGCACGCACTTCGAGAACATCCCGATGAAGCCGCAGCGCGTCTGCGAGGAGATGAACAGGGCCTTCGGCCCGGAGACCCGGTACGTCACCACCATCGGCCTCTCCCAGATCGCCGCCGCGCAGTTCCTGCACGTCTACAAGCCGCGCCACTGGATCAACTGCGGCCAGGCCGGCCCGCTCGGCTGGACCATCCCGGCCGCCATCGGTGCCGCCACCGCCGACCCGGAGACCCCGGTCGTCGCGCTCTCGGGCGACTACGACTTCCAGTTCATGATCGAGGAGCTGGCGGTCGCCGCCCAGCACAAGGTCCCCTACGTCCACGTCCTCGTGAACAACGCCTACCTGGGCCTCATCCGGCAGGCGCAGGGCGGCCTCGGCATCAACTTCGAGGTCAACCTGGAGTTCGAGAACATCAACACCCCGGAGATCGGCGTCTACGGCGTCGACCACGTCAAGGTCGCCGAGGGCCTCGGCGTCAAGGCGATCCGCGTCGAGGACCCGGACAAGCTGGGCGAGGCCCTGGAGCAGGCCAAGAAGCTGGCCGTCGAGCACCGGGTCCCGGTCGTCGTCGAGGCGATCCTGGAGCGCATCACCAACATCGCGATGAGCAGGACGGTCGACATGAGCGACGTCACCGAGTTCGAGGACCTGGCCACCGAGCCCGGTCACGCGCCGACCGCGATCAAGGCCCTCCAGGTCTGATCCGGCCCCGGCCACAAGGCCCCCGTCCCGAGGAGCACCGGGACGGGGGCCGTTCCATGTCCCCCGCGCCCCGAGCCTGTACGAGCCCCAGGGCCTGTACGAGCCCCGGGCCCGTACGAGCCCCGGGCCCGCACGAGCACCGCGTCCGCCTCCGTCCACCCGTACAGCACCGCCCGGCCCCGCCGGACGAGCCCCGCCTCCCGCGGCACCTTCAGGCGCCGGCCCGCCGAGCCGAGGCCCTGCCCGGTCCGAGGAGCGTGCCGAGCGCCCGCGGCACGACGGGGCCCGAGGCGTCCGCCAGGACACCCGCGCAGGGGTACACCACAGCGAACCGCTCCGTGCTCTCCCGGGACACCCAGCCGTCGCCGGGGTCACCGGCACGAAGAGCAGCCGGCCCTCGTCGACCGAACGCGGCCGACAGGAGCGGGCGTTGACCCGGAGGCGGCCGTCGCCCAGCGGGCCGGCCGGCGGGAAACGAAGAAGAGCGCGGAACCAGGGACCGTAAACCTGGTTCCGCGCTCTTCCGTCTGATGACCGCCCGACGGTGCGAGGCTGGCGCGACAGGACGTTCGCGCCGCCGGGCGGAGTCTCGGGATTCCCCTCCGTGGAGGGGGCGTTGGGACCGCGGCGGTACCGACGGGCGGGGCGGCCGTCCCTTCCTTCAGGTCAGGAAGGGGCCGTCGCCCTTACCACCGCACTGGCTCGGAGCCGCCGCGGTCCTCACGCTGTCCGGTCCACCGGCCACCCCTCATTCGGGCCGGTGATCCGGACCGCGTACGGCGCTGACCTCCCGTCAAGTGCCGTACGCAGCTCGGGTGCTGCCGTGGATCAGTCGCGCAGGGCGGCGACCGCCTCGGCCACGCGCCTGCCGTACTCCGGGTCGGCGGCGGCGAAGTGCGCGACGTTCTTCTCGACGACGTCCTCGCGGGACACCTGGGAGAGGCTGCCGGCGATGTTGGCGACCAGACGGGCCTTCTCGTCCTCGGACATCAGGCGGTAGAGCTCGCCGGCCTGGAAGAAGTCGTCGTCCTTGACGTGCGCGGGCGCCTCGTGGGTACCGGTCCAGCCGTGGATCGCGAGCGGCGCGGAGAGCGCGGCGTCGGTCTGGGCCGGGCCCTGGTACGAGTTGGGCTCGTAGTTCTTGTCGTGGCGCGAGCCGTTGCGGGTGGCCATGAGGCCGTCCCGGCCGTAGTTCTGCGCCGTGGTCGCCCTGGGGGCGTTCACCGGCAGCAGGGTGTGGTTCACGCCGAGGCGGTAGCGGTGGGCGTCCGCGTAGGCGAAGAGGCGGCCCTGGAGCATCTTGTCCGGCGAGGGCCGATGCCCGGGACGAAGTTGTTCGGGGAGAACGCGGCCTGCTCGACCTCGGCGAAGACGTTGTCCGGGTTGCGGTCGAGGACCAGGCGGCCCACCCGCTGGAGCGGGTAGTCGGCGTGCGGCCACACCTTGGTGAGGTCGAACGGGTTGAAGCGGTAGTCCACCGCCTCGGCGGCCGGCATGACCTGGACGTAGAGGGTCCAGGAGGGGTTGACGCCCCGCTCGATCGCCTGGAGCAGGTCGGTCTGGTGCGAGTTGGCGTCCTTGCCGACCAGCTCGGCGGCCTGCTCGGCGGAGAGGCTGCGGATGCCCTGGTTCGTCTTGAAGTGGTACTTGACGAAGAAGGCCTCGCCCGCCTCGTTGGTCCACTGGTAGGTGTGCGAGCCGAAGCCGTGCATGTGGCGGTACGAGGCCGGGATGCCGCGGTCGCCGAAGAGCCAGGTGATCTGGTGGGTGGACTCGGGGAGTGCGCCCAGAAGTCCCAGACGTTGTCCGGCTCCTGCTTGCCCGTGAACGGGTCGCGCTTCTGCGAGTGGATGAAGTCGGGGAACTTGATCGGGTCCTTGATGAAGAACACCGGGGTGTTGTTGCCGACGAGGTCGTAGTTGCCCTCCTCGGTGTAGAACTTCAGCGCGAAGCCGCGGGGTCACGCACCGCGTCCGCGCCGCCGAGCGAGTCGGCCACGGTGGAGAAGCGGATGAAGGTCTCGGTCCGCTTGCCGACCTCGGAGAGGAAGGCCGCCTTCGTGAAGCCGGTGACGTCGTCGGTGACCTCGAAGTACCCGTACGCGCCGGAGCCGCGGGCGTGCACCACGCGCTCCGGGATCCGCTCACGGTTGAAGCGCGCGAGCTTCTCCAGCAGGTGCTGGTCCTGGAGGAGGAGGGGCCACCGACGCCGGCGGTGGCGGAGTTCTGGTTGTCGGCGACGGGGGCGCCGGACTCGGTCGTAAGCACGCGCTTCGACATCGTGACCTTCCGTACGGGAGCTGCACTGAGTGACGGTGCCAGGAGCGTAGGTACGCCCTCCGAAAAACGTCAACAGTTTGTTGAAAATGAAGTGTGGTGTTCCGGTCGGCGGCGGCGCCTGGGCGCGACAGGACAGTTGTCAGCGCCGCCGCCGACCGGAAATCGGGGGCCCCGGGGAAGCGGGGGCGGGGTCAGACCTGCTGGCCGGAGAGGCGCTCGACGGCGCGCAGCAGGGCCGAGTGGTCCAGGCCGCCGTCACCCTGCGCGCGCAGCGAGGCGACGAGCTGGGCGACGACCGCGCCGACCGGAAGGGCGGCGCCCACGTGCGGGCGGCGTCGGTGACGATGCCCATGTCCTTGTGGTGCAGGTCGATGCGGAAGCCCGGCTTGAAGTCCCGGTTCAGGAAGTTGTCCTTCTTGCGGGTCAGCACGGTCGAGCCGGCCAGACCGCCGTTGAGGACGTCGAGGGCCGCGGTGAGGTCCACGCCGGACTTCTCCAGGAAGACCACGGCCTCGGCGCAGGCCTGGATGTTGACCGCCACGATGAGCTGGTTGGCGGCCTTCACCGTCTGGCCGGAGCCGTGCGGGCCGCACAGCACGATGGTCTTGCCGAGGGCCTCCAGGATCGGCAGGGCCTCGTCGAAGTCGGCCCGCTCGCCGCCGACCATGATCGAGAGCACGGCCTCGATGGCACCGGCCTCGCCGCCGGAGACCGGGGCGTCGATGACGCGGATCCCCTTCTCGGCGGCGTTCTTGGCGAGGTCGACCGAGGTCTGCGGGGTGATCGACGACATGTCGATGATCAGCGCGCCCTGCTTCGCGTTCTCCAGGATGCCCTCGGGGCCGTAGGAGATCGCCTCGACCTGCGGGGAGGCGGGCACCATCGTGATGACGACGTCGGCGTCCTCGACGGCCTCGGCGATCGAGCCTGCGGCGGAGCCGCCGGCCTCAGCGAGGCGGTCCAGCTTGTCCTGCTCCAGGGTGAAGCCGGTGACCGAGTAGCCGGCCTTGAGGAGGTTCTCGGACATGGGGGAGCCCATGATGCCGAGGCCGATCCACGCGATCTTGGGAAGGTTGCTCATGAGGGTGCCTCTCGAAAACTGGTGGTACGGGGGAGGGGCGCGGGTCGGCCGGTCAGCGGGCCGCGCGGGCCTCGGCCGGGAGCCACGCGAAGGACGCGGCGGCGTCGGCGGCCTTGTACTCCAGGCCGACCCAGCCGTCGTAGCCGGCCTTCTTCAGCTCGTCGAGGAGCTGCTCCAGGGGCAGGTCGCCGGTGCCCGGCGCGCCGCGGCCCGGGTTGTCCGCGATCTGCACGTGGCCGGTCTTGTCCGCGTACTGGGCGATGACCGCGCTCACGTCCTCGCCGTTCATCGACAGGTGGTAGACGTCGAGCAGGAACTTGGCGTTGCCGAGCCCGGTGGCCGCGTTGACCTTGTCCACGACCTCGATCGCGGCGGGGGCGCTCACCAGCGGGTAGAGCGGCGACTCCGGCTTGTTGAGGGTCTCGACCAGGAGGATCGCACCGACGCGGTCGGCGGCCCGGGCGGCCAGGACCAGGTTCTCCAGGGCGAGGGTGTCCTGGATCTGCGGGTCCACGCCCTCGACGCGGTTGCCGTAGAGCGCGTTGAGCGCCTTGCAACCGACCGAGGCGGCGAAGTCGGCGGCCACATCGATGTTGGCGCGGAAGCGGTCCGACTCCTCGCCCGGCACGGAGAGGGCCCCGCGGTCCGGGCCGGGGAGCTGCCCGGCGTAGAAGTTCAGCCCCACCAGTCGGGTGCCGGCGTCCTCGAGGGCCTTCTTGAGGGCGTCGAGCTCGCTCTGCTCGGGGGTGGCGGTGTCGATCCAGGGCCACCACAGCTCGACCGCGGTGAAGCCCGCCGCGGCGGCGGCCGCGGGCGCTCCAGGAGCGGGAGTTCCGTGAAGAGGATCGACAGGTTCACATCGAAGCGCTGATCGGAGTATCCCATGAGGGGTAGGCGCTCCTTCCGTATAGCGGAAGTAAGTTTCTGTCTGACGGAATGTTGCAAGCAGGTCGCCGCGCTTGTCAAGAGGTCCCCGCAGGTCCGGGGCTCCCGCGGGGCCCGGGAGGGAGCCGTAGCGTGGGGCCATGGTGCGTTTGAGAGTGGAGTTCACGACCGAGCCGTTCGACCTCGACGAGGCGCCGGCGCACGCGGTCGTGGCCCGTGAGGTCATCCAGTCGGCCGACCTGGACGCGGTCGACGTCGGCCCCTTCGGCAACACGGCGGAGGGCGGCGCCGACGCGGTCCTCACCGCCGTCGACGCGCTGCTCCGCGAGTCGCTCGCGGCCGGCGCCACGCGCGTCTCGCTCCAGGTCAACGTGATCGAGGGGGCGAGAAGTGAACGAACACCCCTTGGTCGCCGCGGTGAAGCCCCTGGTCGACGCCATGGGTGCCGAGCTGCTCGGCCCCGAGCTCGCCGGGGCCGACGACGTCGTCCTGTCCTGGGAGGGCGAGGACGTGCTCGCCGTGCGGCTCCCGCAGCTCTCGGAGTCCCTGGACCACATCCTGGCCGCCCTGGAGCGCCGGCACGGGACGCCGCTCGCGGAGCTCGACCGCAAGTCCAAGCAGGAGATCGTCCGGCTCCTGGAGGGACGCGGGGCCTTCTCCGTGCGCCACGGAGTGAGACGGTGGCGGGCGCGCTCGGCGTCAGCCGCTTCACCGTCTACAACTACCTGAACCGCGAGACCGCGCTGAACAGGGAAAAGACCGTCGAGGCCGACTAGTTGATCACGCGTGTCCACAAGCCGTCGTCCGCATGTCGGGACGACGGCTTTTGTGTCACCGACTTTTCAACAAAGTGTTGACGTTGTGTTGCGGAGGGCGTTAGCTATCCGCAGCCCGTCCGACGCACAGCGAAAAACAGCCACGGAGGCTTCCCGTGACTTCAGGTACGACACCGGGCCTGGCCCGGTTCAACACCTCGGCGGACAGCGAGGCCCTCGCCGCGCTCCACGAGGTGTGCTCCAGCCTCGGCGTGGGGAGCAAGATCCTCGCCCAGCGCCCGTACGCCACCGCCGAAGCCCTCTTCCTCGCCAGCGACGCCGCCATGGCCGAGCTGACCGCGGAGGACCTGGCCGAGGCGATGGCCGGGCACCCGCCGATCGGTCGTCCGAAGGCCGGGGACCCGACCTCCTCCCGCGAGCAGAGCGGGATGGCCGGCGCCTCCGAGGAGCTCAAGGCCGAGATGCTCGAACTCAACCTGGCCTACCAGGACGCGTTCGGTCATGTCTTCCTCATCTGCGCCACCGGCAAGAGCGGCGAACAGATGCGCGACGCGGTCCGCGAGCGGATCGGCAACTCGCCCGAGGCGGAGCGCGAGATCGTCCGCACCGAACTGGGCAAGATCAACCGCATCCGGCTGGCCCGCCTCACCGAGGGCCCGCAGGCCCCGTAGGGGACTCGTCAGAGCGAAGAGGAAGAGAACTCCGCAATGAGCACCGACACCACGGCCTCGGTGTCCACCCACATCCTGGACACCAGCATCGGCCGCCCCGCCGAGGGCGTCGCCATCACCCTCGCGGCCCGCGCCGGCTCCGACGCGGAGTGGACCGCGCTCGGCGGCTCCGCCACCGACGCGGACGGGCGCTGCAAGGACCTGCCGGCCCTGCCGGAGGGCACCACCACGTACGCCTCGACTTTCAGACCGAGGCGTACTTCTCGACCAGCACAGTGCGAAGAAGCAAGCCGAGGCGCAGCAGGACGCCCCGCGTAAGGGACAGCGGTGCGTTCTTCCCGGAGGTGGCGATCACGTTCGCCGTCACCCCGGGCGAGCACTACCACGTACCGCTGCTGCTCAACCCGTTCGGCTACTCCGTATACCGAGGGAGCTAGCAGACATGCCCACGATTCTCGGCCAGAACCAGTACGGCAAGCAGAGAACCGCGTCGTCAAGATCACGCGGGACGGCGCCACCCACCACATCAAGGACCTGAACGTCTCCGTCGCCCTCTCCGGCGACCTCAGCGACGTCCACCTCACCGGCTCCAACGCCCACTGCCTCCCCACCGACACGACGAAGAACACCGTCTTCGCGTTCGCCAAGGAGTACGGCATCGAGTCCGCCGAGCAGTTCGGCATCCACCTCGCCCGCCACTTCGTGACGAGCCAGGAGCCGATCAAGCGCGCCCGGATCCGGATCGAGGAGTACTCCTGGGAGCGCATCGCCTCCTCCGACGCCAACTCCAAGTTCATCGGCTCCGACGAGGTCAACCACTCCTTCGCCCGCAAGGGCCAGGAGACCCGCGTCACCCAGATCACCTACGACGGCGAGAAGTGGGAGGTCATCTCCGGCCTCAAGGACCTCGTCGTCATGAACTCCACCAACTCGGAGTTCTGGGGCTACATCAAGGACCAGTACACGACCCTCCAGGAGGCGTACGACCGCATCCTGGCCACCCAGGTGTCCGGCCGGTGGCGGTTCAACTGGACCGACGACGACCAGCGCATGCCCAACTGGGAGCGGTCCTACGAGCAGACGAAGAAGCACATGCTCGAGGCCTTCGCGGAGACCTACTCGTACTCCCTCCAGCAGACGCTGTACCAGATGGCCACCCGGATCATCAACCACCGCTCGGAGATCGACGAGGTCCGCTTCTCGCTCCCGAACAAGCACCACTTCCTGGTCGACCTCGAGCCCTTCGGCCTGAAGAACGACAACGAGGTCTACTACGCCGCCGACCGCATGTACGGCCTCATCGAGGCCACCGTCCTGCGTGACGGAGCCACGGCGCAGATCCCGGTCGACATGACCAACCTCTAAGCGGCATCTGAGTGACCGGCCCCGCCCGCCCGCAGTCGGGCGGGGCCGCACCAGACCGGAGGAACCTTCCATGGCACAGCCTGCAAGGGGCCGGCAACCGCCGAAGGCCCGTGTTCCACCCCTCGTCCTCCCCGGCCCCTGCCACCCGGTGGACGAGAAGCTCCTGCCTCGCGGCTCGTCCCCGCGGCGCTCCAGCACATCGCCGCCATGTACGCCGGCGTCGTCACCCCTCCGCTCATCATCGGCCAGGCCGTCGGCCTGGACGCGGCCGGCATGACCCGGCTCATCGCCGCGAGCCTGCTGATCGCCGGCTGCGCGACCCTCCTGCAGACCCTCGGCGCCGGACGGTTCGCCGGCAACCGGCTCCCGTTCGTCAACGCCGCCTCGTCCGCCGGCATCGCCCCGATGCTCGCCATCGCCGAGACCAGCGCCCCCGGTCACCAACTGCCCGCCATCTACGGCGCGGTGATGGTCGCCGGAGTCTTCTGCCTCGCCGTCGGCCCCTTCTTCGGCCGGCTCCTGCGCTTCTTCCCGCCGCTCGTCACCGGCGTCGTCATCACCCTCATCGGGGTCACCCTGATGCCCGTGCCCGTCGCCTGGGCCCAGGGCGGGGACCGGACCGCCGCCGACTTCGGCGCCATGCGGTACCTGGCCTTCGCCGGCTTCACCCTCGTCGTCATCCTGCTCTTCCAGCGCTTCGGCAAGGGCTTCGTCAAGCAGATCGCCCTGCTCCTGGGCCTCTTCATCGGCACCCTCGCCGCGATCCCCTTCGGGATGGCCGACTTCGGCGCCCTGCGCGAGGCGCCCGTCGCCGCCCTGCCCGCGCCCTTCGCCTTCGGCGCCCCCGAGTTCCAGCCCGCCGCGATCCTCTCCCTGTGCATCGTCATGCTGGTCCTGATGACGGAGTCCAGCGCCGGCATGCTCGCCCTCGGCGAGATCTGCGAGCGGCGCACCGACGGCCGGACCATCACCCGCGGCCTGCGCACCGACGGCGTCGCCACCCTCCTCGGCCCCGTCTTCGGCGGCTTCCCGACCTCGGCCTTCGCCCAGAACGTCGGCGTCGTCTCGCTGACCCGGGTCCGCTCCCGGTACGTGGTCGCCGCCGCCGGCGGCGCCCTCCTCGTCCTCGGCGCCTTCCCGGTCCTCGGCGCGGTCGTCTCCACGGTCCCGATGCCCGTCCTCGGCGGCGCCGGCATCGTCCTCTTCGGCTCGATCGCGGTCAGCGGCATCCGCACCCTCTCGGAAGCCGGACTCGACGACAGCTCCAACATCATCCTGGTGGCCGTCGCGCTCGGAGCGGGCATCATCCCGCTCGCCGCCCCCACCTTCTACGCCGGCTTCCCGGCCTGGGCGCAGACCGTGCTCGGCTCCGGCATCAGCGCGGGCGCGCTCGTCGCCGTCCTGCTCAACCTGTTCTTCCACCATCTCGGCACCCGGAGCCGTCAGGCGGCCCCGGCACTCAAATCCTCCTAGGGTCCTGCCGTGCCCACACCACTCCCGAGGAATGAAGGAAGCACCGCCATGGCAGCACCTTCGGCAGCCCCCAGCGGATCGTCGTCGAGAACGCGGCGATCGCGACCGTCGACGCGCACGACACCGAGTACGCCTCCGGGTACCTCGTCGTCGCCGACAACAGGATCGAGTCCATCGGCGCCGGCAAGGCCCCCGAGAACCTGGAGAACGTGGTCCGGCGCATCGACGCCACCGGCCACCTGGTCACGCCCGGCCTGGTCAACACCCACCACCACTTCTACCAGTGGATCACCCGCGGCCTGGCCACCGACCACAACCTCTTCAACTGGCTGGTGGCGCTCTACCCGACCTGGGCGCGCATCGACGAGCAGATGGTGCGCGCGGCCGCGCAGGGCTCGCTGGCGATGATGGCCCGCGGCGGCGTCACCACCGCCATGGATCACCACTACGTCTACCCGGTGAACTCCGGCGACCTCTCCGGCGCCATCATCGGCGCCGCCTCCGAGATGGGCGTCCGCTTCACCCTCGCCCGCGGCTCCATGGACCGCAGCGAGAAGGACGGCGGCCTGCCGCCGGACTTCGCCGTCGAGACCACCGAGGGCGCGCTCGCCGCGACCGAGGAGACGGTGAAGCGCCACCACGACGCCTCCTTCGACGCGATGACCCAGGTCGCCGTCGCCCCTGTTCCCCTTCTCCATCTCCACCGAGCTGCTCCGCGAGGCGCGGCGCTCGGCCGCCGCCTGGGCGTGCGCATGCACACCCACGGCTCGGAGACCGTGGAGGAGGAGAAGTTCTGCCACGAGCTCTTCGGCATGGGCCCGACGGACTACTTCGAGTCCACCGGCTTCCTCGGCGAGGACGTGTGGATGGCGCACTGCGTCCACATGAACGACTCCGACATCGCCGCCTTCGCCCGCACGAAGACGGGCGTGGCGCACTACCCCTCCTCCAACGCGCGCCTCGCCGCCGGCATCGCCCGCGTACCGGACATGCTCGCGGCGGGCGTCCCCGTCGGCCTCGGCGTCGACGGCACCGCCTCCAACGAGTCCGGCGAGCTCCACACCGAGCTGCGCAACGCGCTCCTCATCAACCGCCTCGGCGCCCACCGCGAGGCCGCGCTCAACGCCCGCCAGGCCCTGCGCCTCGGCACCCACGGCGGCGCGCAGGTCCTCGGCCGCGCCGACAGCATCGGCTCCCTGGAGGCGGGCAAGCTCGCCGACTTCGTCCTGTGGAAGATCGACGGCCTCGGTCACTCCACGATCGCCGACCCGGTCACCGCCATCGTCTTCGGCGCGGCGGCCCGGTCACGGCCTCCTTCGTCAACGGCCGGCAGATCGTCGAGAACGACCGGCTGCTCACCGTCGACGAGGACGCCATCGCGCGCGACGCGCGCACGGAGGCAGCGCCTGGCCCGCATCGCGGCCCGGGCCTGACCCTCCCCACGGAGTCCGGCCGAGGGGGACGGCCCTCGGCCGGTCGCCGCGGATCCGAGCGGGATCCGCGGCAGCCCGACTCGGGAGGTGTCGTACGCGGAAGCCTTACGGCACCTCCCGGGACGGTGACACCGCCCGCACCCCCACCGGGCGCCCCGTCCACCCGCCGCACCCCCGCGGCAGCACTTCCCGGAGCCCCGCCCGCCGGAGCCCCACCCCGCGACGAGCCGCACCTCCCGCACCCCGCACCGCATCGCACCACCTCCCAGACACCCGCGTCGCCGCCGACGCGTAACCGACCGGAGGAACCGCCGTGGCCGCCAAGCCCCAGGTTCGCAATGCACAAGACGCAGGCTCCGCCCCCGAAGACCGCGAGAGGCATCCGGTCGACGAGACGCTGCCCCCGTGAAGATGCTCACCAGTGGGCTCCAGCACGTGGCCGCCATGTACGCGGGAGTTGTCGCCCCGCCCCTGATCGTCGGAGCGGCCGTCGGCCTCTCCGGCACCGAACTCACCTTCCTCACCGGCGCGAGCCTCTTCACCGCCGGCCTCGCCACCTTCCTCCAGACCCTGGGCGTCTGGAAGATCGGCGCCCGTCTGCCGTTCGTCAACGGCGTCACCTTCGCCGGCGTCGCCCCGATGCTCGCCATCGTCGACACCACCGACGACAAGGCCGACGCGCTCCCCGTGATCTTCGGCGCGATCATCGTCGCCGGACTCCTCGGCTTCCTCGCCGCCCCTGGTTCTCCCGGCTCGTCCGGTTCTTCCCGCCGGTCGTCACCGGCACCGTCATCACCCTCATAGGCGTGTCCCTGCTCCCGGTCGCGTTCGGCTGGGCCCAGGGACCCAACCCCCAGGCGAAGGACTACGGTTCGACGACCTTCCTCTCCCTCGCCGGCATCACCCTCGTCGTCGTCCTGCTCCTGCGCCGCTTCACCCGCGGCTTCCTCAAGCAGGTCGCCGTCCTGGTCGGCCTCGTCATCGGCACCCTCATCGCCATCCCGTTCGGCGTCACCGACTTCTCCCCGGTGACCGAGGCGGACATCGTCGGCTTCCGTCCCCTTCCACTTCGGCGCCCCGCAGTTCGCCCTCGCCGCGATCATCTCCATGTGCGTGGTCATGCTGGTCTCCATGACCGAGTCGACCGCCGACATGCTGGCGCTCGGCGAGATCGTCGAGCGGCCCGCCGACGAGAAGACCATCGCCGCCGGACTGCGCGCCGACACCCTCGGCTCCGCGCTCAGCCCCCTGTTCAACGGCTTCATGTGCAGCGCCTTCGCCCAGAACATCGGCCTGGTCGCCATGACCCGGATCCGCAGCCGCTTCGTCGTCGCCTGCGGCGGCGGCTTCCCTGGTCCTCATGGGCCTCTCGCCGGTCGCGGCCTCGCTCATCTCGGTCGTGCCCCGCCCGGTCCTCGGCGGCGCGGGCGTCGTCCTCTTCGGCTCGGTCGCGGCCAGCGGCATCCAGACCCTCGTCAAGGCGGGCCTGGAGAAGGACAACAACGTCCTGATCGTGGCCGTCTCGCTGGCCGTCGGCATCATCCCGATCACGGCGCCGGAGTTCTACCACGCCTTCCGGAGACCGCGAAGATCATCCTGGACTCCGGCATCTCGACCGGCTGCGTCGCCGCCGTCCTGCTCAACGTGGTCTTCAACCACCTGGGCCGGCGCCGGGACGACGACGAGGTCACCGCGCCGATGGAGCCCGGCGAGGAGATCTCGGGCAGCCGCGCCGCGAAGGCGGCGCACGTCCACTGAACCCGCACCTCGCTCCACCGGCAGCCCCGACTCCCGCCCACCCGGCGGGGGCAGAGCCGCCGCGCGCCACCGGGGCCGTCACGACGACCGGGATGGGAACGGCGACCGGGACGGGAACGGCGACCGGGACCGTCGTCCTGATCAACCCCAACACCTCCGCCGCCACCACCGCGATGATGACCGCCATCGCCCGGCGGACCCTGGGACCCGCCCTCCCCGTCCGGGGCGTGACCGTCGCCCGGGGCCCGCGCATGCTCACCGATCCGGCCGCACTGCGGGCCGCCGCCCCGAGGTCCTCGCCGCGGGAACCGCCGCCACCGCCGGGGGCGCTGCGCCACCCTCCTCGTCGCCGCCTTCGGGGACCCGGGCCTGGACGCCCTGCGCGCGGCGACCGGACTCCCCGTGGCCGGCCTCGGCGAGCGGCGCTCCTGGAGGCGGCCGCCGACGGCACCCCTTCGGCGTCGCGACCACCACCCCGCTCCTGGCCGACGCCATCACCGCCCGGGTGGCGGAACTCGGACTCTCCGACCGGTACACGGGCCTGCGGCTCACCGCCGGCGCCCCCGAACGCCTCTCCGCCGACCCGGAGGTGCTCCTCGACCGCCTGGAACGGGCGGTCCGCGCCTACGCCGAACGGGACGGGGCCCGCGCCGTCGTCATCGGCGGCGGCCCGCTCGGCGAGGCGGCCGAGCGGCTCCGGGCCCGGTGCGCCGTGCGGATCGTCGCCCCGATCCCGGCGGCCTGCCGGTCGCTCGCCCGCCTCCTGGCGGTGGTGACGGCCGAAGACCTGACGAGGTGACGGCCGGAGGCGCCCGCCCCGGCGGTCCCGCTCACCCTCCACCGCGATCCGGCGCCGGCACTCCCGGGCCAGGGACGGGTACGCGGCGCCGATCGCCTCGTACAGGCGCCTGCGCAGCAACCGTTCGGCCTCGCCGCGCCCGGTCTCGCCGTACAGGCCGTCGAGCAGCGCCTCGTACCGCGAGAGGGCGTGCCGCAGATAGCTCACCTGCCACCGCGCGAGCGACCCGACGGGCGCCCCGGCCGTCCGCGCCCCGCCCCTTGCCGTCCGGCCCGGGCGCCCCGCCCACCCGCGCCCCGCCCCGCCGTCCGGCCCGGGCGTCCCCGGGCTCCGGGCGCCCAGCAGGTGCCGGTGGCGGACGGCGCGGCGCTCCAGTTCGGGGCCGGGCAGCCGGGGCACCTCGATCGGCTCCGCGCGGATCGCGGTCAGGACGGCGGCCCGCCGCCGCTCGGCGCAGGCCCCGGCGGCCGAGGAGCGGGCCCGCGAGCACTCCGCGGCCCCGGCGAACTCGGGCGTCCGCTCCACCGTCTCCACCCGGGCGAGCAGATAGAGCCGCACCGGCGCGAGGGACCAGCGGCGCGGGTCGCGCCCTGCACGTCGGGCGTGCCGAGCAGGTCCCGGACCATCGCGTCGGTCCAGCCGCGCCGGCGCACCCCCGGCGAGCGACACGTAGGTCGTACGGTCCGTCATGTTTCCCCAGAACTCGATTACGGAGAGTGACGAATCCAGTGAAGCGCACCCCACTGACAACGCCCCTCCGCCGCCCCGCCCCTTGTCGAGCCCGCCCCGACTGTGCGATATAGGTCTGGACCTTTCCCACGGACGGAGGCCGTACCGTGCAACGCCCGTTCCCCCACGCCGCTTGCCCGCCCTGGTGGCGCTCCTCGCGCTCGCCCTCACCGCCTGCTCCACCGCCGGGGCCGCCCCGAAGGACACCCGCGCCCCACCGCGCCCACCGGCGTCACCGCCACCTCGGGCAGCTCGACCACCGTCCACGTCATGTGGAGCGCCGCCACCGACGACCGCGCCGTCACCGGCTACGAGGTCCACCTCGACGGCCGCAAGGTCAAGGACCTCCCCGCCACCACCCTCATGACCGACGTCGTCGGCCTCGCCCCGGCCACCCCCACCGCTTCACCGTCCGCGCCCGCGACGCCGCCGGCAACGCCTCGCCGCCCAGCGCCACCGTCGCCGCCACCACCCTCCCGGCCGCCGCCGAGGACCGCACGCCCCCACCGCCCCGGCCGGCCTCCGCGTCGCCCCCGACGGCAGCCGCGCCGCCACCCTCCGCTGGTCCCCGGCCCGCGACGACACCGGGGTCACCGCGTACGACGTCTACCAGGCCGACACCCGCGTCCACACGGTCCCGGGCACCGCCACCGACGCCCACCTCACAGGCCTGCGCCCCGGCACCGCCTACGCGTTCACCGTCCGCGCCCGCGACGCCGCCGAGAACTCCTCCCCGGACAGCAACGCGGTCGACCTCACCACCGCCCCGGCCCCGGGCGCGCCCGCGAACACCGCCCCCACCGACCTCGTCGCCACCGCCGCGAAGGGCGGCGAGATCACCCTCACCTGGACCCCGCCGAAGACGGGCGCCCCGGTCACCCACCACGAACTCCACCTCAACGGCCGCTTCGCCACCACCATCGTCTGGGGCGCCGAGCCGCCCCCGGCCGCGCCACCTACACCTTCCCGGTCACCGACCCCCGGGCACCCGCTACACCCTCACCCTCCGCGCCCGGCTGCCCGACGGCACCTGGGGCGACTTCTCGGCCCCGCGGACGGTGACCGTGCGCTGAACCCCGCCCCGAACTGCGGCGACACACCTGGCCCTGGTCCTTGCAGCCCGGAACCGCCCACCCGGAACTACCCTGGGAGCGTGGCCGAGACCGTTCTCACCAACACCGGACTCGACAGGTTCCTCGAACTCGTCGACGGAGCGCCCGAGCACCACGACCCCGCGTTCGCGCGCGCCGCCGAGGCGGTGCTCGGGCTCCTCGCGCTGCGGGGGCCGACCGGGGACGGGGCTGCCCGAGCCGACGCCCGAGCTGACGCGGCAGCTCCTCGTGGAGGACCTGCCGTCGTTCGTGTACGTCCCGCCCGGCGAGCTCGCGCTCTACCCGGCCGTGCTCGGGGCGCTCGCCGCGCGGTTCGACGGAGACCGCGCCGAGCGGATCGCCGCGGTGGTCGCGGAGGCCGCGCCCGACTTCGAACGGGCCATGAACGACCCCGGCAACCTCACCTGGCACCGCTGGTACGCCTCCCTCCTGCACACCTGCGGCGCCGACCTCACCGACCCCGGGGACGTGCGGCGCAGACTCGCCGCCCTCGACGGCGCGCCCCTGCCCGACGGCGCGCGCCGGGCCGACCTCATGGGGCGGACCGCCCTCGCGGACGTCCTGCTCACCGAGGCCCTCACGCGCGCGTACGTACGGGACGCCGAGGCGCCGCCGCCCGTCGGGCCGCTGCTCACGGACCACGCCGTCGCGACCGGCATCGGACAGGTGGCCACCGCCCTCCAGGACCGGTGGACCGCCGCCGGACTCGCCGGACAGCTCGCCGGACCGTACGCGCGCTACGCCCCCGGCCCCGACGCCTTCCCCATCTCGTCCTGGCCGACGCCCTCCTCGACGAACACCTGGACCACCACGGCGACCCCGCTGCCCCCGTGCCCCGCCGCCCGTGATCGAGCCCGCTCCTCCGAGGGCGTCGAGGACGACGCGAACGTCCTCCTCACCGCCGTCGAGGAACTCGCCGAGGAGGAGTTCGAACCCTACGGGGCGAGGCCCCACACCTCCTCTACGTGGTCTACCAGCGCGGCTGCTCCGCCGAGTCCGTCGCCCGCAAGGCCGCCGAGTACGAGGACTGGACCGTCGACCCGGCCCTGGAGGACCTGCCCATCGCGGTGCCGGGCGACACGCCCGGCGCGTACGCGGTCCCGCCCGTACCGGAGCTCGTCCGGCTCCTGGGCACGCCGGGTCTGACCGAGGCCGACCGCGCCCGGCTCGAAGGGCCCGCCCGGGACCTGGCCGCCGTCCTCGACCGGCTCGCCGCCACCGGCCTGGTCTTCCGGAGCGGCGACGCCTTCGGCCTCACCCGCGCGGCGCGGGCGCCGTGCGCTACCTGCTCGCTGTGCGCGGGGTCGCCGCACCCGACGCCGCCGAGGCCGCCGCCTGGCCCGCGCCCGTCCTGGTCGCCGCCGCCGGGAGCTGGTCCGCCCCGTCGCCGCGCGCGTGCTCGCCGACTGGCTCCACGCGCGCGTGGACACCGCCCACGGCTGGACCGAGCTGCTCGACGCCCTCGGCACCGTCCACGCCGGCACCTCCGAAGCGGCCGCCACCCGGGGGCTCTTCACCCTCCTGGACATCACCACCGCCCCGCCCGGGCGCTGCGCGCCGCCCTCCGCGACCCGGTGCTCGGCGCGTACGCCCTCCGGGCCCTGGAGGACCGGGGCGAGGAGGCGGACCCGGTCCAGGTGCCCACCTCGGCCCGGGCCCTGCACGTCCTCGACGGACTACCCGCCAAGAAGGGGCCCTGGAGTCCCGCCGCGCCGCCTTCGACGAGACGGCCGCCACCTGGCCCGGCGGCTCCGCCGCCCTGGTCCGCGCGATGGCCGGGGCGGACCGCCACGAGACGGAACGCGTCCTCGGCCCGCTCGGCATCGCCCTGCCGTGACGCGGGGCGGGCGGGAAAAGGACGGGCCCGCTCCCGGTGCTGTGCGACACCGGGGGCGGGGCCCGTCCGTAACGCCGTCCGACGACTGTGCGGGCAGCCGGATCAGCAGTACGGGTCGAGTCAGCCGACGAGCTGCTCGTACGCGGGGAGGGTCAGGAAGTCCGCGTAGTCCGCGTCGAGGGAGACGTGGAGCAGCAGGTCGTGGGCCTGCTGCCACTTTCCGGCCGCGAAGGCCTCCTCGCCGATCTCGGCGCGGATCGCGGCCAGTTCCTCGGCGGCGACCTTGCGGGCCAGCTCGGGGGTGGCCGCCTCGCCGTTCTCGAAGACGACGCCCGCGTTGATCCACTGCCAGATCTGGGAGCGGGAGATCTCGGCCGTGGCCGCGTCCTCCATCAGGTTGAAGATGGCGACGGCGCCGAGGCCGCGCAGCCACGCCTCGATGTAGCGGATGCCGACCTGGACGGCGTTGCGCAGGCCGTCGTAGGTGGGCTTCGCGTCGAGCGAGTCGATCGCGATCAGGTCGCCGGCCGCGACGGAGACGTCCTCGCGCAGGCGGTCCTTCTGGTTCGGCTTCTCGCCGAGGACGGAGTCGAAGGAGGCCATCGCGATCGGCACCAGGTCGGGGTGGGCGACCCAGGAGCCGTCGAAGCCGTCGCCGGCCTCGCGGTCCTTGTCGGCCTTGACCTTCTCGAACGCGACCTTGTTGACCTCGGCGTCCTTGCGGGACGGGATGAAGGCCGCCATGCCGCCGATCGCGTGCGCGCCGCGCTTGTGGCAGGTGCGCACGAGGAGTTCGGTGTACGCGCGCATGAACGGGGCCGTCATCGTGACCGCGTTGCGGTCCGGCAGGACGAACTTGGCGCCGCCGTCACGGAAGTTCTTGACGATGGAGAAGAGGTAGTCCCAGCGGCCGGCGTTCAGGCCCGCGGCGTGGTCGCGGAGCTCGTAGAGGATCTCCTCCATCTCGTACGCGGCCGTGATGGTCTCGATGAGGACCGTGGCGCGGACGGTGCCCCGCGGGATGCCGACGTAGTCCTGGGCGAAGACGAAGATCTCGTTCCAGAGGCGGGCCTCCAGGTGCGACTCCGTCTTCGGCAGGTAGAAGTACGGGCCCTTGTCGAGGTCGATCAGGCGCTGGGCGTTGTGGAAGAAGTACAGGCCGAAGTCGACGAGCGCGCCGGGCACCGGCCGTCCCTCGAAGGCGAGGTGACGCTCCTCCAGGTGCCAGCCGCGCGGCCGCATGACGACCGTGGCCAGCTCCTCGGCGGGCTTGAGGGCGTACGACTTGCCGGAGCGCGGGTCCGTGAAGTCGATGTTCCGGGTGTACGCGTCGATCAGGTTGAGCTGGCCCAGGACCACGTTCTCCCAGGTCGGCGCCGAGGCGTCCTCGAAGTCGGCGAGCCACACCCGCGCGCCGGAGTTGAGCGCGTTGATCGTCATCTTGCGGTCGGTGGGGCCGGTGATCTCGACCCGGCGGTCGTTCAGGGCCGCCGGGGCCGGCGCGACCTTCCAGGAGTCGTCGGCGCGGATCGCGGCGGTCTCCGGCAGGAAGTCCAGGGTGGACGTGCGGGCGATCTCGGCGCGGCGCTCCGCCCGGCGGGCGAGAGCTCGTCCCGGCGCGGGGTGAACCGGCGGTGCAGTTCGGCGACGAAGGCCAGGGCGGCCTCGGTGAGTACCTCTTCCTGGCGCGGCAGGGGCTCGGCATCGACGACGGCCAGGGGGACGGCGCTGGTGCGGACATGAACTGTCACTTCCTTCAGCGGACTTCGCGGGCGGTGCCAGACGGCCGCCGGGCGTCACGGGAGGGCACGGAGTGCCACCGAAGCCGAGATACGGCCGTGAGCGCCCTCTGGACTCACAGGCGCTTCTGAACAGTGGATACTAGTTTCCTCATGGTGGAAGTTCAATGGTTTGTTGACATCGAGATTCTCCGGATCGACAGAACACGGCGCTCAGTGCCAGGCCGCTCACTCCGGGTCGTCCACTCCGGGTCGTCCACTCCGGGGTGCCGGCTTCGAGGTGCCGGCTCCGGGGTGTTCGCTCCGGGTCGCTCACTCCAAGCGGTCCAGGTCCGCCTCCGTGTCGATGTCGTAGGGCTCGGCCACGTCCGAACAGTCCACCGGAGTGATCGCGTCCCGGTGCGCCGCCAGATAGTCCCGCGCGCCCCGGTCGCCCACCGCCGTCTCCGCGACCCCCGCCCAGTGCCCGGCGCCGAACAGCACCGGATGCCCCGCCTCCCGTCGTACGAGGCCGCCGCGAGCGAGTCCCGCGAGCCGTACGCCGCCCGGACCCGGGCCACCGCCTCCGCCCCGATCCCCGGCTGGTCGACCAGGGACACGAGCGCCGCGTCCACCCGTGCGGATCGGCGGCGAGCGACGCGAGCCCGGCCCGCAGCGAGAGCCCATCCCTCCGCCCACTCCGGGTTGTCCACCAGGACGCATCCGGGCAGCTCCGCCCGCTCCCGCACGGCGCCGGCCGACGCCCCGAGCACCACGTGCACCACCTCGCACCCGGCCGCGCGCAGCACCCCCACCGCGTGCTCCACCAGGGGCGGCCCCGGTGGGTGAGGAGCGCCTTCGGGCGGCCCCGAGCCGCCGCCCGCCCCGGCGGCGAGCAGCAGGCCGGCCACGACGGGGGAGCGGCCGGAGGCGGACGGAGAGGTGAGGTCTTCCGGAGTCGTCATGAGGACTGCATACCGCATCCGGACGGAAACACACGGTTGCGTGAATCAGCCTTGCGGGGGTGGCGCGGCGGGGTGGCGAAGGAGTTAACTGGCCCGACTCGCGGCGCCCGACCGTCGTCCGGAGGACCGGTCCGGGGCGTTCCGCGTGTTCGGGGTGTGGAGTTCTGCGCACAGTGTCGTGCGAGGGGAGAGCCATGTTGCGAAGCGTGGAGCAGAGGCCGGTGGGCATCGAGGGCGTGGACCCCAGGGTGACCGAGCTGAGGTCGGCCGTGTCCCGGCTCCGGCGCGAACTGGCCGCGCACCGCGCCGAGTTCGCCGACCGCGAGATCGCGGAGGGGAGCTCGCGGCGCTCGCCGCCATGGCGCTCGGCGGCGCTCCGGAGGTACGGCGGCTGCGCCGCTCCCTGCTGATCGTCGCGGGCTGCGTCGGCTCCGTCAGCGCGCTCGCCGGGGCCCTCGCCGGGGTCCGCCGCGCCGTCGAACTCTTCGGCGCGCCGCCGGAGCGCGGCACGGAGAACTGAGAACCCGTCAAGCGGCCGTGCGGAAGCGGAGGATCACCGTCTGATCAGCCGCCGCGCCGTCGCCGCCGCCACCGCCGCCGTGCGGGAGTCCACGCCCAGCTTCGCGAAGACGTGGACCAGATGGGACTTCACCGTCGCCTGGCTCAGGAACAGCGCCTTGCTGATCTGCGCGTTCGACAGGCCCTCGCCGACGAGCTGGAGCACCTCCAGCTCCCGCTTGGTCAGCGCCTCCGCCGGGGTCCGCATCCGGTCCATCAGCCGGTGCGCCACCGCCGGCGCGAGGGCCGACTGCCCGGCCGCCGCCGTCCGGACCGCCGCCGCCAGCTCCTCCGGCGGCGCGTCCTTCAGGAGGTAGCCCGAGGCGCCCGCCTCCACCGCCGCCAGGATGTCCGCGTCCGTGTCGTACGTCGTCAGGACCAGCACCTTCGGCCCGCCCGGCGCCGCCGTGATCGCCGCCGTCGCCTCGGAGCCGTGCATCCCCGCGCCGAACTGGAGGTCCATCAGGACCACGTCCACGTCCCGGTCGGCGGCCAGTTCCACCGCGCGCTCGGCGGTGGCGGCCTCCGCGACGACCGTGAAGTCCGGCTCGGTGTCCAGGACGGCGCGCAGGCCCGCCCGTACCACCGGGTGGTCGTCGGCGAGCAGAAGGCGGACGGTCATGCGGAACCTCCGGCGGGAAGGGAGTCCTTGTCGGACAACGGCAGGGAGACGGCGACGGCGGTGCCCTGGCCCGGCGCGGACTCCACGGTGAACGTGCCGCCGAGCGACTCCGCCCGCGACCGCATCGCCGGAAGCCCGAAACCGCCCTCGGACGAGGGGCGTACGGAGCCGGGCTCGAAGCCCTGCCCGTCGTCGACCACGTCCAGGGTCACCGACGCGTCCATGAACGACAGGGTGATCTCCGCGCGCGAGGCCGAGGCGTGCCGCACCGTGTTCGCGAGGGCCGACTGCGCGATCCGCAGCAGCGCCACCTCGTACGGGGTCGGCAGCTCCACCGGCGTCCCGCTCACCGAGAACCGCACCCGGGGCCCCGCGCCCGGCCCCGCCCCGGTTCGCACAGGCGTTCCAGGGCTGCCGCCAGGGACCCGTGTTCCAGGTCCGACGGCGTCAGGGCCCGCACGAAGCGCCGCGCCTCCGTCAGGTTGTCCTGCGCGGCCCGGCGCGCCCGTTCGATGTGCCCGGCGGCGGGGGAGTCCGGCGGCAGCGCCCGCTCGGCCGCCCGCAGCAGCAACTGGATCGAGGACAGGCCCTGCGCGAGCGTGTCGTGGATCTCCCGCGCGAGCCGCTCCCGCTCGGCCAGCGTCCCCGCGTGCCGCTCCGCCGCCGCCAGCTCCGCCCGCGTCGCGATCAGCTCCTCGATGAGCCGGCGCCGCCTCGCTCTCCCGGTAGAGGGCCTGGTAGCCGAGGACCGTCGCCACCGCGACCGCCGCGCCGAGCAGCGGCCCGATGAAGACCCCCGGGTTGAGCGCGGCGCCGTGCCCCACGTACGACAGGATCGCCGCGCCCGCCGTGAGCGCCACCGCCGGCAGCGACCAGCGGGCGGGCAGCAGGTGGAGCTGGAGGAAGTACAGCGGGAACGCCACCCAGAGCGCCTCCGCCGTCAGGCAGAGCATCACCAGCCAGCTCGCGCCCAGGACCCCCAGCCAGACGGCGGCCGCCCGCCGGGAGGTCCGGACCGGAGGCAGGTGCGACCCGGCCGCGTAGACCGCCCCGTCACCGCCGCCGCCACCGTCCCGGCCGCCGAGTGCGCCCGGACCGCCGCCAGGACGAGCAGGCCCGCCATCAGCAGGTGCAGACAGAGGCGCAGCGCGAACGGGGCGGGGGTGAGGGAACGCCGGGCGAGGTGGGGGAGGAGCGGGGACGCATGATCCCTCCAGGGTAGACAGCGGGGGACGATCCGGACTCAACCGAAAGTTCGATCCCGGAGCCATCCGCCGCGCGATGCCCGCGAGGGGCGCGCGGACCAGGCTGGTCGGCATGTTCGTGGCATGGAGAGACCTGAGATCCGCCAAGGGGCGGTTCACCCTCATGGGCACGGTGATCGTGCTGATCACCCTGCTCGTGGGACTGTTGTCCGGGCTGACCGCCGGGCTCGCGCGGGAGAACGTCTCCGCGATCACCGGGCTGCCCGCCGACCGGCTGGCCTTCGCGGCGCCGCCGTCCGGGCGCTCGGTCTCCTTCACCGACTCGACGGTGACGGAGGAGCAGTGGCGGGCGTGGGCGGAGCGGCCCGGGGTGACGGGCGCGGCGCCGCTCGGCATCCGCACCCTCAACGCCGTCGCCGGGGACCGCACGGCCGCCGTCTCCGCCTTCGGCGCGGAACCGGGGTCGGGGCTCGCGCCCGGCCCGGTCGGCGCGGGGAAGGCGGTCCTGTCGGAGTCGGCGGCCGGGGAACTGGGCGCGGCCGTCGGCGACGCCGTGCGCCTCGGGCCCTGGAGGTCACCGTCGCGGCGGTCTCCGGCGACGCCTCGTACAGCCACACGCCCGTGGTGTGGACCTCCCTCGACGACTGGCAGAAGCTCGGGCACAGCGGCACCACCGCGCGGGAGCAGGCCACCGTCATCGCCCTGAGCGGGGAGGAGGGACCGACTGGGCGGCCGGGGACGAGGCCGCCGGCACCGAGGCGCGGACCGTCGGCGACGCCCTGGACGCCATCGGGTCCCACCAGGCGGAGAACGGCTCCCTCCAGCTCATGCGGGGCTTCCTCTTCGCCATCTCCGCCCTGGTCATCGGTGCCTTCTTCACCGTCTGGACCGTCCAGCGCGCCGGTGACGTCGCCGTCCTCAAGGCGCTCGGCGCCTCCACCCCGTACCTCCTGAAGGACGCCCTCGGGCAGGCCGTCCTCATGCTCACCGCCGGGACCCTGCTCGGCACCGCGCTCGCGGTCGGCATCGGCGCCCTGGTCGGCGGCGGGGACGTGCCCTTCGTCCTGGAACCGCTCACCGTCCTCGGTCCGGCCGCCGTCATCGTCGCGCTCGGCCTGCTCGGCGCGGCCCTGGCCGTCCGGCGGATCACCGCCGTCGACCCCCTCACGGCCCTGGGCAGCGCCCGGTGAGCCCCCTCACCGCACCGGAGCACCCGATGAGCCCCTCACCGCACAGTGGAGCACCCGATGAGCCTCGTCCTCGACGACGTCACCCTCACCTACCCCGACGGCGACGGCCGGCTCACCGCCCTCGACGCCGTCTCCCTCACCGTCCCCGCCGGGACGCTCACGGCGGTCGTCGGCCCTCGGGGTCCGGCAAGTCCAGCCTGCTCGCGGTGGCCGCCACCCTCGTCACCCCGGACCGGGGACGGGTCGTCGTCGCCGGTACGGACACGGGGGCGCTCACCCCGGCCGCCAAGGCGGAGCTGCGGCGCGAGCACATCGGGATCGTCTTCCAGCAGCCCAACCTGCTGCCCTCGCTGAGCGCGGCGGAGCAGGTGCAGGTGATGGCCCACCTGTCGGGCCGCTCCCCGAAGGCGGTACGGGGCCGGGCCTGGAACTGCTCGACGCGGTGGGCCTCGCGGACCTGGCCGGGCGCCGGCCGCACCAGTTGTCGGGCGGCCAGCGGCAGCGCGTCAACATCGCGCGGGCGCTGGTGAACGAGCCGTCCGTCCTCCTGGTCGACGAACCCACCAGCGCCCTCGACCACGAGCGCGGGGCGGCGGTCATGGACCTGCTCGCCCGGCTGACGGGGAGCGGGGCACGGCGACGGTCCTGGTCACCCACGACCGGACCCACCTGGCCCGGACCGACCGCACGGTCACGGTCCGGGACGGACGGTTTCGGAGGCCGTACCGGCTTGATCTTTCCGGTGCCGGCTCGATCTTCCCGGTGCCGGTGTGATCCCCCCGCGGCGCCGTCCCGTCAGGCCTGGCCGTTCCCCGCCGTGTTGGCCAGCGCCGTCGACAGGTCGCGCGCCACCTCCTGGAGGATCGGGACGATCTTCTCCGTGGCCGCCTCGGTGACCCGGCCCGCCGGGCCCGAGATGGAGATGGCCGCGGCGGTGGGGAGTCCGGCACGGAGACCGCGAGGCAGCGGACCCCTATCTCCTGCTCGTTGTCGTCGATCGCGTACCCCGCCTCGCGGACCGCGACGAGCGCGTCGAGGAAGCCCTCGGGCGTGGTGATCGTCTTCTCGGTCGCGGCCGGCATGCCGGTGCGGGCGAGCAGCGCGCACCTCCTCCGGCGGGGTGTGCGCGAGGAGCGCCTTGCCGACGCCGGTCGAGTGCGGCAGGACCCGCCGGCCGACCTCGGTGAACATGCGCATCGAGTGCTTGGACGGCACCTGCGCCACGTACACGATCTCGTCGCCGTCGAGCAGCGCCATGTTCGCGGTCTCGCCGGTCTCCTCGACGAGCCGGGCGAGGTACGGCCGGGCCCAGGTGCCGAGGAGGCGGGCGGCGGACTCGCCGAGCCGGATGAGCCGGGGGCCGAGCGCGTACCGCCGGTTGGGCTGCTGGCGCACGTAGCCGCAGGCGACCAGGGTGCGCATCAGACGGTGGATGGTGGGGAGCGGCAGCCCGCTGCTGGCGGAGAGCTCGCTCAGCCCGACCTCGCCCCCGGCGTCGGCCATCCGCTCCAGGAGGTCGAAGGCGCGCTCAAGGGACTGGACGCCCCCGCTCGCGGCGGGTTTGGCGGCGTCGGTGGTGCTGGCGCTGGACGTCGGCACGTCACGGTCCTTTCGGGGCGGGCGGGCAAGGCAGCAGCCTACCGGGCCACCGGTCGGGGCACACGGTCCCGGTCCCGGCGTCGGCGCCGGTCAGGGGTGTTTGTCCGGTGTCGGCGGAGGCCCGGAACGGCCCGGGAGCGCTCTGCCTGTGCGGAGCTACGTTCTACTGTACGAAATTTACATTCCACTTCGTGGAAACGTCCAAGCCGGGTTCGGCGACGGTCGATGCTGGAAGTGTGCCCTTGACGACATGTCGTCCGGAAGTGAAGACTCCTTCAACAGTTCGTTGAATTTCTCCGTGGAGCCCGTCCCGAGCAGGGGCGGTTCCTCCCAGGAGCAGTGGAAGAAGGGGTACGGGTGGACATCGACCTGGTCCTGCGCTCGACGCGCGTCATCACCCCCGAGGGGACGCGCCCGGCGTCGATCGCCGTCTCCGGCGGGACGATCGCGGCCGTGCTGCCCCACGACGCCGAGGTACCGCCCGGCGCCCGGCTGGAGGACGTCGGCGACGACGTCGTCCTGCCCGGCCTCGTCGACACCCACGTGCACGTGAACGACCCCGGCCGCACCGAGTGGGAGGGCTTCTGGACCGCCACCCGCGCGGCCGCCGCCGGTGGCATCACCACGCTGCTCGACATGCCGCTCAACTCGCTGCCGCCGACCACCACCGTGGAGAACCTGCGGGTCAAGCAGGACGTCGCCCGCGCCAAGGCCCACGTCGACGTCGGTTTCTGGGGCGGCGCCCTGCCCGACAACGTCAAGGACCTGCGGCCGCTGCACGACGCCGGCGTCTTCGGCTTCAAGTGCTTCCTGTCGCCCTCCGGCGTCGAGGAGTTCCCCGAGCTCGACCAGGAACGCCTCGCGACCTCCCTCGCCGAGGTCGCAGGCTTCGACGGCCTGATGATCGTGCACGCCGAGGACCCGCACCACCTCGCCGCCGCGCCCCCAGCGGACGGGCGGCGCGTACGCCGACTTCCTCGCCTCCCGGCCCCGGGACGCCGAGAACACGGCCATCGAGAACCTGATCGACCAGGCCCGCCGGCTCGACGCCCGCGTCCACGTCCTGCACCTCTCCTCCTCCGACGCCCTTCCGGTCATCGCCGCGGCCCGGGCCGAGGGGTGAAGGTCACCGTGGAGTCCTGTCCGCACTTCCTCACCCTCACCGCCGAGGAGATCCCGGACGGCGCCACCGAGTTCAAGTGCTGCCCGCCGATCCGCGAGGCCGTCAACCAGGACGCGCTGTGGCAGGGGCTCGCGGACGGCACGATCGACTGCATCGTGTCCGACCACTCGCCGTCCACCGCCGACCTCAAGACCCCCGACTTCGCCTCCGCGTGGGGTGGGATCTCCTCCCTCCAGCTCGGCCTGCCCGCCGTCTGGACCGAGGCCCGCCGCCGCGGCCACGACCTGACGGACGTCGTCCGCTGGATGTCCGAGGGCCCCGCCCGGCTCGCCGGACTCGACCGCAAGGGCGCCATCGAGGCCGGCCGCGACGCCGACTTCGCCGTCCTCGACCCCGAGGCCACCTTCACCGTCGACCCGGCCGAGCTCCAGCACCGCAACCGGATCACCGCCTACGCGGGCAAGACCCTCCACGGCGTCGTCACCTCCACCTGGCTGCGCGGCGAGCGATCGCCGACCGCGGTGTCCTCGCCGAGCCCTCCGGCCGCCTCCTCGAAAGGAACAACTGACCCGTGAGCACCGGCATACCCTCCTTCACCGGCGACGCCAGCCCCTTCGGAGGCGGCGACCCGTACGCCGACTACCGCACGGCCGACTTCCCCTTCACCCAGTACGCGGACCTCGCGGACCGGCGCCTGGGCGCGGGCGTGATCGCGGCCAACGACGAGTTCTTCGCGGAGCGGGAGAACCTGCTCAAGCCCGGTGCCGCCGAGTTCGACCCCGAGCACTTCGGCCACAAGGGCAAGATCATGGACGGCTGGGAGACCCGCCGCCGCCGCGGAATCTCCGCCCAGCAGCCGCACCCCACCGAGGACGACCACGACTGGGCGCTCGTACGGCTCGGCGCGCCCGGCGTGATCCGCGGCATCGTCCTCGACACCGCCCACTTCCGGGGCAACTACCCGCAGGCCGTCTCCGTCGAGGCCGCCTCCGTGGCCGGCTCGCCCTCGCCCGAGGAGCTCCTCGCCGACGACGTGAAGTGGACGGTGCTCGTCCCGCGCACCGCCGTCGGCGGCCACGCCGCCAACGGCTTCGCCGTCGACGTCGAGCAGCGCTTCACGCACCTGCGCGTCAACCAGCACCCCGACGGCGGCATCGCCCGCCTCCGCGTGTACGGCGAGGTCGCCCCCGACCCGGCGTGGCTGGGCGTCCTCGGCACCTTCGACCTCGCGGCCCTGGAGAACGGCGGCCAGGTGGAGGACGCCTCCGACCGCTTCTACTCCCCGGCCACCAACACCATCCAGCCGGGCCGCTCCCACAAGATGGACGACGGCTGGGAGACCCGCCGCCGCCGCGACAAGGGCAACGACTGGATCCGCTACGCGCTGGTCGCCGAGTCCGAGATCCGCGCCGTCGAGATCGACACCGCCTATCTCAAGGGCAACAGCGCGGGCTGGGCCGCCCTCTCCGTCGCGGCCGAGGGCTCGGAGGAGTGGACCGAGATCCTGCCCCGGACCCGCCTCCAGCCCGACACCAACCACCGCTTCGTCCTGGACGCCCCGGCGGTCGGCTCCCGCGTCCGGATCGACATCTACCCGGACGGCGGCATCTCCCGCCTCCGCCTCTTCGGCTCCCTCACGGAGGCCGGCACGGCGCGGCTGACCGCCCGCCACCAGGAACTGGGCGGCTGACCTCCCGGGGCGCCCCGCCGACGGAGCGCCCCGGCCCCGCCCCGGCCGGGCGACCCGCCCGGCTCCCACGACCCGAGCGGGACACGACACCCCGCCCGGCCCCGAGGGCGCACCGGCCCGACAGCACCGGTGCGCCCTCGCGCTTTCCTCCGGACCTCCGGCCGGGGACGCGGTCCGCGCCCGGCCGGAGGAGTCCGCCCTGTCGTCGGACAGCACCTCGACGCGCCACGAACCCGCCGCCCCGGCCGTACGACCCGGAAAACGCGTGGCGGCCGACGTGCGCCGGGTGCCATGCTCGGGACCACCGAAGGGGTGTAGCTCAGAGGCCAGAGCGCCGGTCTCCAAAACCGGATGCCGCAGGTTCGACTCCTGCCACCCCTGCCACTTCTCCCGGGTCCGCCGCCGGACCGCCGCGGGGTTCAGCTCCTCAGCAAAGACGCCACGAGGTCCGTCATCAGGGCCCGCAGGCCGGACGTACCCGGCCGGCTCGTCATCAGGAGGTGGTGGGCGGTCCCCACCAGGGCGAGGGCCGCGACGGACGGTTCGACCGTGTCCGCCACCCGGCCGAGGCGCCGCTCGGCCTCCAGGTAGCCGGTGACGGCCTCCTGGATCGCGGCGAAGCCGGGCGCCCCGGCCTCCAGGGCCTCGCGGACGCGCACGGTGGCGACGGGCCGGGTCAGGGCGAGGCCGGAGACGGCCGGGCCGCCGGAGCCGAGCAGTGCGAGGACGACGGCGTCGAGGTTCTCCGCCACCGAACCCCGCCCGACGAGCCCCGAGAGCGCCCTCGCCTTCGCGGCCGTGCGCGCGAACCGGTCGAGGCAGAGCTCGGCCACGAACTCGTCGAGACCGGCGAAGTGCGCGTGCAGCAGCCCCTTGGCGCAGCCCGCCTCGGTGGTGACCGCCCGGCTGGTCAGCGCGCCGGGCCCGCCGTCCGCGAGGACCCGCTCGGCGGCCGCGAACAACCGCTCGCGCACGTCCGGCGTCGCCACTCCGCGCGGTGACATGGGCCCCTCCCTGCGACTGCCGCCGATCTCTCCGGCGGGCACACCACCTCGAACACGGCCGATCCTAACGGGGATTGCCAGTTTGGGCACGCGCCCATACTGTTTGGGCGTCCGCCCATACTCGTCGGGCGCACCCCGCATCCCGTCGTCCACCAGGAGGCACCCATGTCCGGGATCGTCAACACCGAGCAGGCACAGGCGTGGAACGGGCCCGAAGGGGTCCACTGGGCCCGCCACCAGGACCGCTGGAACGCCGTGAACGAGGGCTTCGACGAACCGCTGCTCGACGCCGCCGGCATCACCGGGGACGGACGGGTCCTCGACATCGGCTGCGGCGCCGGGCAGACCACGCGGCTCGCCGCGCTCAGGGCGCCCGGGGGAGCGCCCTGGGGCTCGACCTGTCCGGCCCGATGCTGGCCGAGGCGCGCGCCCGCGCGGAGCGCGAGGGCGTTCCCCACGCGCTCTTCGAGCAGGGGGACGCCCAGGAACACCCTTCGGGACGGGCGCGTTCGACGCGGCGATCAGCCGCTACGGGGTGATGTTCTTCGCCGACCCCGTCGCGGCCTTCGCCAACATCGGCCGGGCCCTGCGGCCCGGCGGTCGTCTGGCCTTCGTCTGCCCGGCCGAGGCGGCGCTCAATGACTGGGCCGTGGCGATGACGTCCCTGCGCGACCTCCTGCCGGTCGGCGACTTCGGGAGCCCGGGGCTGCCCGGCATGTTCTCGCTGGCGGACCCGGACCGGATCCACCGTGTCCTCGCCGCCGCCGGATTCACCGGCGTCACCGCCGAGCGGGTCCGGGCGTACGGGAGGTGGGGGCGGGGGCCGGGGACGCGGCGGAGTTCCTCCTGGGCACGGGCCCCGGCCGCCACCTGACGGAGCGGGCCGACGCGGAGACGCGGGCCCGCGTCCGCCGGATCCTGGAGGACCGCCTGCGCGCCCACGAGGCGGCGGACGGCACCGTCCGGCTGCTCAGCACCTGCTGGCTGGTCACGGCGGACCGCCCGGCCTGAACGGGCCGTCGGCAACGGCCCGTTCGCGCCCGCCGCCCCGGCCGGAGGCCTGCACCGCAGGTCCCGGGCCGGGAACGGCACCGCAGGGCTCCGTCCCCGCCGGGACCCCGCCGCGCGTTCCCGCCCCGCCCTACGCCGCGTGCCCCCGTCCACCGAGAACTCCGCCCCCGTCACGTACCGCGCCTCCGGGCCCGCCAGGAAGGCGACCATCGAGGCCACCTCGTCCGGGGTGCCGAAGCGGCCGAGGGCCGTCAGGGGCGTCTGGCCCGGTGCGAGCGGGCCGTCCGCCGGGTTCATGTCGGTGTCGACGGGACCGGGGTGGACCAGGTTCGCCGTGATGCCGCGGCCGCCCAGCTCGCGGGCGAGCGCCTTCGTCAGGCCCGTCAGCGCCGTCTTGCTCATCGTGTAGAGGGTCGCGCCGGGGCCCGGCACCCGCTGCGTCATGCAGCTCCCGATCGTGACGATCCGGCCGCCGTCGGGCAGTCGGCCCGCCGCCGCCTGGGAGGCGAGGAAGACCGCCCGGACGTTCACGGCGAGGACCCGGTCCACGTCCGCGGGGGACAGCGACGCCAGCGGGCCGAGGACCCCGATGCCCGCGTTGTTCACCAGGACGTCGAGCCGTCCCAGGGCGTCCGCCGCCCATGCCACCGCGCCCGCCGCGTCCCCGGGATCGGCCGCGTCGGCCCGCAGCGGCAGCGCCTTCCGGCCCGCCGCCTCGATCCGCGCCGCCACCTCCGCGGCCCGCGCCTCGTCCCGTACGTAGGTGAAGGCCACGTCCGCGCCCTCCCGGGCGAGCCGTACCGCCGTCGCCGCGCCGATTCCCCTGCTGCCGCCCGTCACCAGGACCGCCGTGCCGTTCATCGTGGACATCCCGAACCTCCGTGCCGTACTCATTGGTTGCGGGTTCAATGAAAGTCGGGGGAGCGGGCGGACACCGGCGGCAATCGGACATCGAGTCCGGCACCGGTGAGTACCGCCGAGTGCCGATGAGTACCGATGAGTGCCGATGAGTTTCGTCCGGCGGCGCGGTCGAAGTTTCCGGGACACGATGGTCCGGAGAGAGAAAGGGCACCTGCCATGGCCACCCTCAGCCTCACCCAGTTCCTCACCCTCGACGGCGTCGTCCAGGCCCCGGCGGCCCCGAGGAGGACCCCCGCGACGGCTTCGAGCACGGCGGCTGGTCCGTGCCGTACGGCGACGAGGACTTCGGACGGTTCGTCGACGAGGTCTTCGCCCGGCCGACCGCCTTCCTCCTCGGCCGCCGCACCTACGACATCTTCGCGGGCTACTGGCCGAAGCGGACCGACCCCGACAACCCGGTCGCGAGCAAGCTGAACGGCCTCCCCAAGTACGTCGCCACCACGACCCTCACCGAGGCCGACTGGGCCGGCACCACCCTGCTCCGCGGCGACGTCGTCCAGGAGGTGGCCGGGCTCAAGGAACGGCTCGGCGGCGAGATCCAGATGCACGGCAGCGCCGGCCTCGCCCGCACCCTCCTCGACCACGACCTCATCGACACCCTCCACCTGCTCGTCTTCCCCGTCGTCCTGGGCACGGGACGCCGCCTCTTCACCGACGGGGTCCGCCCCACCGCCTTCCGCCCCGCCGGAGCGCGCACCACCGGTACGGGCGTCGCCATCCACACGTACGAGCTCGAAGGACGCCCCTCGTACGGCAGCTACTGAGCGGCCGTCGAAAGGTGTAGTCACCACGGGCCGCTCCGGGTACGGTGATCCTCCGCGTGCGAGCCGCCGAAGTCTCCACCCCCTACAGAGAGTGGGAGAAACGGCCCGATGACGGCTCCGCCGCTCGCCGCACCCCTGCCCTCGGCGCCCCGCGCCGCGCCTGGCTCACCGACCTGCCCGTCCTGCTCGTCGCCGTCTTCTGGGGCACCAGCTACCTCGCCGCCAAGGGCATCACCACCCCCACACCGTCGTCGCCGTCCTCGTCCTGCGGTTCGCGGTGGTGCTGCCCGTCCTCGTCGCCGCCGGGTGGCGCAGGCTCCGCGCCCTGACCGCCGCCCAGTGGCGCGGCGCCGGCACCCTCGGGCTGATCCTCGGCGGGATCTTCCTCCTGGAGACCTACGGCGTCGTCCACACCTCCGCCACCAACGCGGGCCTGATCATCAGCCTCACCATGATCTTCACCCCGCTCGCCGAGGCCGCCGTCACCCGGGCCCGGCCCACGCGCGCCTTCCTCACCGCCGCCGCGCTCTCCGTCGCGGGCGTCGTCCTGCTCACCCAGGGCGCCGGCTTCACCGCGCCCTCGGCCGGCGACCTGCTCATGCTGCTCGCCGCCCTCGCCCGTACCGTCCACGTCCTGGCCATGTCCCGGATCAAGGCGGTCCGCCCGGCCGACTCGCTCTCCCTCACCACCGTCCAGCTCGGCTCCGCCGTCGCCGTGTTCGCCGTCATCGCCCTCTTCCCCGGCACCGGCGCCTCCCCTGGGCCACGGCCCTCGACCTCGGCCCCCGCGCATGGGCCGGGCTGCTCTTCCTCTCCGTCTTCTGCACGCTCTTCGCCTTCTTCGTGCAGATGTGGGCGGTCCGCCGCACCTCCCCGTCCCGGGTCAGCCTCCTCCTCGGGACCGAGCCCCTCTGGGCCGCCGCCGCCGCGGCATCGCCCTGGCCGGCGACCGCCCCGGCGCCCTCGGCCTCGCGGGCGCGGTCCTCGTCCTCGCGGGCACCGCCTGGGGCCGCCGCGCCGCCGACGGGCCCGGGAGGACGGACGGGACCGTGCGGGCCGACTCGGCCGACCGGGCCGGGACGGACGCGCGGTAGGTTCTCCGACCATGTCCTCGTCGCCCTCCTCGGCGGCTCCCTCCCCTTCGCCGTCGCCGGCGCCGCCCTCTACACCGGCGGCTCCGCCGCGCACCGGACGGCGGACCACCTCGCCGAGGTCACCCGCCCGGACTCCGCGAGCGCCTGAGACCCCGGCTCAGGACTTCGGCACCCGGTCCGAGACGATCAGGACGACCCCGCCGAGCACCGCGATCACGATGTTGGCGAACAGTTCCCGCCCCTCCAGGAACCCCACGTTCTCCGTCAGGAACCGGGTCAGACCCATGAACCCGAACCATCCGTCCGTCAGCTCGCGCACCACCCCGCACACACCGGCCAGGGCGACCAGGAACCCGACGGTCTCCAGGAATCTCTTCATGTCCCGATCATGACCGGGGCGGGGAGCGCCCGCGTCCGACCCCGGTCCCCATCCACCGCTACCGAAGTACCGACCTCCGCGACTTCGGTAGCGACCCGGCTGCTCCTGCCCCTCCCGGGCGCCCCCGGCTGCGTACATTGCGGACATGACCCGCACGGACCGGCAGCGCTGGCTGCTCCCCTCCCACCTGGCCGAACCGGGCGGGAGCGGGGCGGCACGGCCCCGCCGCACCGTCCGCGACTGGATCGTGGACACCTCGCTCTTCCTGCTCGCCGCTCTCGTCGGCCTCGTCGCCGCCGACACCAGCGCGCAGTACACCAGCGAGGCCGTCACCCTCTTCGACCAGCTCGCCGGTGCCCTCGCCTGCTGCGCGCTCTGGCTGCGCCGCCGGTGGCCGGCCGGGCTCGCGGTCGGCCTCTGCCTGGTGAACCTCGTGGCCCCGGTCGCCGCCGGAGCCCTCCTCGCGAGCCTGTTCAGCGTCGCCGTGCGCCGCCCCTTCCGGGAGATCGCCTGGATCTGCGCGCTCGCCGTCGCCACCTCGGTCGCCCAGGCCTTCCTCCGCCCGGACCCCACCACCGGCCTCACGCTCTCCCTCGTCCTCGGCTTCGTCCTCATCCTGCTCGTCACCGCCTGGGGCATGCTCGTCCGCTCCCGGCGCCAGCTCGTCGAGGCCCTCAGGGAACGCGCCCGCCGCGCCGAGGCCGAGGCCGAACTGCGCGCCGCCCAGGCCCAGCGGCTCGCCCGCGAGGCCATCGCCCGCGAGATGCACGACGTCCTCGCCCACCGGCTCACCCTGCTCAGCGTGCACGCCGGAGCCCTGGAGTTCCGGCCCGACGCCCCGCCCGAGCAGGTCGCCCGCGCCGCCGGCGTCATCCGCGACAGCGCCCACGAGGCCCTCCAGGACCTCCGCGAGATCATCGGCGTCCTGCGCGCTCCCGACGAGGACGGCGAGGGGAACCGGCCCCAGCCCACCCTCGCCACCCTCGGCGCGCTGGTCGACGAGTCCCGCGAGGCCGGTGCCGAGGTCGTCCTCGACACCACCGTCGACGCCCCGGACGCGGTCCCCGCCGCCACCGGCCGCACCGTCTACCGCATCGCGCAGGAGGGCCTCACCAACGCCCGCAAGCACGCCCCCGGCACCCCCGTCACCGTCACCGTCCGCGGCCGCCCCGGCGAGGGCCTCACCGTCGAGGTCCGCAACCCGGCCCCCGCCGGGCCCGTCCCACACGTCCCCGGCTCCGGCCAGGGCCTCATCGGGCTCACCGAGCGCGCCGCCCTCGCCGGCGGCCGCCTCGCCCACGGCCCGGCCCCCGAGGGCGGGTTCGCCCTGCACGCCTGGCTACCGTGGCCCCCATGACCATCCGGCTGCTCATCGTCGACGACGACCCCTGGTCCGCGCGGGCCTCACCCTCATGCTCGGCGGCGCCGACGACCTCGACATCGTCGGCGAGGGCGCCGACGGCCGGGACGTCCCCGACCTCGTCGCCCGGCACGCCCCCGACGTCGTCCTCATGGACATCCGCATGCCGCACGTCGACGGCCTCACCGCCACCGAACTCCTGCGGGCCCGGCCCGGCGCCCCCGAGGTCGTCGTCCTCACCACCTTCCACGCCGACGAACAGGTCCTGCGCGCCCTGCGGGCCGGCGCCGCCGGCTTCGTCCTCAAGGACACCCCGCCCGCCGAGATCGTCACCGCCGTCCGCCGGGTCGCCGCCGGGGACCCCGTCCTCCCCGGCCGTCACCCGCCAGCTCATGACCCACGTCGCGGGCCGTCCGGAACCCCGGCGCACCACGGCGGCCGACCGGCTCGCCGAACTCACCGACCGCGAGAGGGAGGTGGCCGTCGCCGTCGGCCACGGCCGCTCCAACGCGGAGATCGCCGCCGAGCTGTACATGGGCGTGCCGACCGTCAAGACGTACGTCTCCCGGATCCTGGCCAGGCTCGGCCTCAACAACCGCGTCCAGATCGCCCTCCTCGTCCACGACGCGGGCCTCCTCGACGACGGTGACACCCCTTGAGGCCTGTCTGACACCGGCATGGGCCTTGCGGCGAACCCCTAGGGGACCGGGGCACCGGTCAGGCGGCCCCACCCGCACCGGCCGCCCCTCCGCCGCGAGCGCTCGCACGCCTCCGCGATCCGCAGCGCCGCCAGGGCCTCCCGTCCGTCGCACGGATTGGGCGCCGCGCCGCGCACGAGCCGTACGAAGGCGTCCAGCTCCGCCTCGTACGCCGGGGCGAACCGCTCCAGGAACCCGGGCCACGGCTTCTCCGGCGCGGGCGGTCCCTGCGGCTCCACGGAGGTGAGCGGGGTCCGGTCGGCCAGGCCCACCCCGATCTGGCCCCGCTCGCCCGCCAGCTCCATCCGCACGTCGTACCCGGCGCCGTTGCACCGGGTCGCGGTCGCCGTCACCAGCGTGCCGTCGTCCAGGGTGAGGAGCGCGGCGGCCGAGGACACGTCCCCGCCGCCCGGAACATCGCCGGACCCGCGTCCGACCCCGTCGCGTACACCTCGACGACCTCGCGCCCGGTCACCCAGCGCACCGCGTCGAAGTCGTGCACCAGGCAGTCCCGGAAGAGACCGCCGGAGAGCGGCAGGTACGCGGCGGGCGGCGGCTCCGGGTCGGAGGTCACCGCCCGTACGGTGTGCAACCGGCCGAGCCGCCCCGACCGGACCGCCTCGCGGGCCGCCCGGTACCGGCGTCGAAGCGGCGCATGAACCCGAGCTGGAGCTCCGTGCCCGCCGCCGCCACCGCGTCGAGCGCGGCCAGCGTCCCCGGCACGTCCAGGGCGATCGGCTTCTCGCAGAAGGCCGGCAGGCCCGCCCCGGCGGCCCGGGCGATCAGCTCCGCGTGCGCGGCCGTCGCCGAGGCGATCACCACCGCGTCCGGGGAGCTCGCCAGCAGCGCGGCCACGTCCGGCGCCGCCTCCGCCCCAGCGCCTCGGCCACCCCGGCCGCGCGCGTGGGATCCGCGTCCGCGACGACCAGGGACCCGACCTCCGGGTGGCGGGCCAGCACCCCGCGTGGAAGCTCCCGATCCGTCCCGTACCGATGAGTCCGATGCGCATGGCCCCACCGTGGGGGCGCACGTCCCCCTGTCAAGGATTTGTCAGGACAACAGGACGTCACGACCTCCCGTCATCGGCTTCCCGCCGTCCGCGCCCCGGGGCTACGCTCCCCCGTGCCCCCGCAGTCCGGCTCAGCCCTTCCCCGCGGCCCGGATCCGCCCCCACCCCGCGGTCCGGCGCCGCGCTCCCGCCGCGCTCCGGCCCCGCCCTCCCTCCCACTCCGGCTCCACCCTTCCGCCGCGCTCCGGCTCCGCCCTCCCGCCGCTCTCGGTGGACCGCACCAGCCCGGTCCCCTCTACTTCCAGCTCGCCCGGCAGCTCGAGAGCGCCGTGGAGGACGGGACGCTGCCCCGGGCACCCTCCTCGGCAATGAGATCGGCCTCGCCGCCCGCCTCGGCCTCTCCCGGCCCACCGTCCGCCAGGCCCTCCGGACCCTCGTCGACAAGGGTCTCCTGGTCCGCCGCCGGGGCGTCGGCACCCAGGTCGTGCACACCGGCGTCCGGCGCCCCCGGAGCTCAGCAGCCTCTACGACGACCTGGAGGCCGCGGGGCAGCGCCCGGCACCCGCGTCCTCGTCAACCGGCTCGAACCCGCCTCCGGGCCGGTCGCCGCCGCCCTCGGCGTGCCCGAGGGCAGCGAGGTCCACTACCTGGAACGGCTCCGCACCGCGCACGGCGAACCCCTCGCCCACCTGCGCAACCACCTCCCGGCCGGGCTCGTCGAACCGGACACCGCGCTCCTGGAGACCACCGGCCTCCACCGACTGCTGCGCTCCGCCGCGCTCACCCTGCACAGCGCCCGCCAGACCGTCGGCGCCCGCGCCGCGACCGCCGCCGAGGCCGCGCTGCTCGACGAGGAGGAGGGGCCCCGCTGCTCACCATGGAGCGCGTCACCTACGACGACACCGGCCGGGCCGTCGAGTACGGCTCCCACCTCTACCGGGCCGCCCGCCACTCCTTCGAGTTCCGCCTGCTGGCCCGGCCGTGACCCGGGGCCGTGACCCGCGGCGGGGCCCGCGGCGAGCCGCGCGACCCGCATGACCGATACTGCACTGCACGCCTGCAATGCGTGCAAAGGACACAAAGGAGGGCACGGCCTCGTGACCAGGCTTCGGACAGGAGGGGTGCGCGCCGCGCTCGGCGCCGTCCTCGCGCTCGCGCTGACCACGGCGCTCGCCGGATGCAGCAGCACCGGCGGCAAGCGGGCGGAGGACGCCCGCAAGGCCGCGCAGGCCCAGGGCAGGGCGGCCGTCGACACCCCCGCTGGACCTTCGCGATGGTGACCCACTCGGGCGACGGCGACACCTTCTGGGACATCGTCCAGAAGGGCGCCAAGCAGGCCGCCGTCAAGGACAACATCAACTTCCTCTACGCCCACAACGACGAGGCGCAGCAGCAGGCGCAGCTCGTCGACTCGTACATCGCCAAGGGCGTCGACGGCCTGATCGTCAGCCTCGCCAAGCCCGACGCCATGAAGGCCGCCGTCGAGAAGGCCGTCAAGGCCGGCATCCCGGTGATCACCGTGAACTCCGGTGCCGAGCAGTCCAAGGCCTACGGCGCCCTCACCCACATCGGCCAGGACGAGACCGTCGCCGGCGAGGCCGTCGGCGAGAACTCGACAAGCGCGGGAAGAAGAAGGCGCTCTGCGTCCTGCACGAGCAGGGCAACGTCGGCCACGAGCAGCGCTGCGCCGGAGCGAAGAAGACCTTCGGCGGCGAACTCGTCAACCTGTATGTCGACGGCACCAACATGCCCGACGTGAAGGCCTCCATCGAGGCCAAGCTCCAGTCCGACAAGGACGTCGACGCCGTCGTCACCCTCGGCGCCCCTTCGCCGACACCGCCGTCCAGGCCGCGAAGAGCGCCGGCAGCAAGGCCGAGATCGACACCTTCGACCTCAACGCCAAGGTCGCCACCGCCCTCGAGGCCGGCACCCTCGGCTTCGCCGTCGACCAGCAGCCCTACCTCCAGGGGTACGAGGCCGTCGACCTGCTCTGGCTGTACCGCTACAACGCCGACGTCCTCGGCGGCGGCAAGCCGGTCCTCACCGGCCCCCAGATCATCACCAAGGACAACGCCGCCGACCTCGTCGCCTACGCGGATCGGGGCACCCGATGAGCTCCACCGCCCCGCCGTCCGGCATCGACCACGTCGACGAACGCCTCCTGCGCACGACCCCGCTGAAGAAGCTGCTCGCCCGCCCCGAGCTGGGCTCGGTCGTCGGCGCCGCCGCCGTCTTCGTCTTCTTCGCGGTCTTCGCCGACAGCTTCCTGCGCGCCTCCAGCCTCGGCACCGTCCTCTACGCGGCCTCCACCATCGGCATCATGGCGGTCCCCGTCGCCCTGCTCATGATCGGCGGCGAGTTCGACCTCTCCGCCGGCGTCATGGTCACCAGCTCCGCGCTCGTCTCCTCGATGTTCAGCTACCAGATGACGGCGAACGTCTGGGTCGGCGTCGGCGTCTCGCTGCTCGTCACCCTGGCGATCGGCGTCTTCAACGGCGTCATGCTGACCCGTACCAAGCTGCCCAGCTTCATCATCACGCTCGGCACCTTCCTCATGCTGACCGGTCTGAACCTCGGCCTCACCAAGCTGATCAGCGGCACCGTCTCCACCAAGACCATCGCCGACATGGAGGGCTTCCCTCCGCCCGCAAGCTCTTCGCCTCGCAGCTCACCCTCGGCGGGGTCGAGTTCAAGGTCACCATCCTGTGGTGGTTCGGCCTGGTCGCGCTCGCCACCTGGATCCTGCTCCGCACCCGCTTCGGCAACTGGATCTTCGCCGTCGGCGGCGGCGCCGACGCGGCCCGCGCGGTCGGCGTCCCCGTCCACCGCACCAAGATCGGCCTCTACGCGGGCGTGGCCTTCTGCGCCTGGATCTCCGGCCAGCACCTGCTCTTCTCCTTCGACGTCGTCCAGTCGGGCGAGGGCGTCGGCAACGAGCTGATCTACATCATCGCGGCCGTCATCGGCGGCTGCCTGATCACCGGCGGGTACGGCTCGGCCATCGGCTCCGCGGTCGGCGCCCTGATCTTCGGCATGACCAGCAAGGGCATCGTGTACGCCGAGTGGAACCCGGACTGGTTCAAGTTCTTCCTGGGCGCGATGCTGCTGCTCGCGACCCTCCTGAACGCCTGGATCCGCAAGCGCGTGGAGGCCACCAAGTGACGACCGGCACCTCTGTGACGACCGGGCCCGCGCCCCTCGTCGAGCTCGACGACGTCAGCAAGTACTACGGCAACATCCGCGCCCTCGAAGGGGTCTCCCTGGAGGTCCGCGCGGGCGAGATCACCTGCGTCCTCGGCGACAACGGCGCCGGCAAGTCCACCCTCATCAAGATCGTTGCCGGGCTGCACCGGCACGACGCCGGGACCTTCCGCATCGAGGGCGAGGAGGTCGCGCTCGCCAACCCGCGCGACGCCCTCGACCGGGGCATCGCCACCGTCTACCAGGACCTCGCCGTGGTCCCGCTCATGCCGGTCTGGCGGAACTTCTTCCTCGGCTCCGAGCCGACGAAGGGCAAGGGGCCCCTCAAGCGGCTCGACGCCGGCCTCATGCGCGCCACCACCCGCGAGGCCCTGCTCCGCATGGGCATCGACCTGCGCGACGTCGACCAGCCCATCGGCACCCTCTCCGGCGGCGAGCGCCAGTGCGTGGCCATCACCCGCGCCGTCCACTTCGGCGCCAAGGTCCTCGTCCTCGACGAGCCGACCGCCGCCCTCGGCGTCAAGCAGTCCGGGGTCGTCCTGAGTACGTGGCCGCCGCCCGCGACCAGGGCCTCGGCGTGGTCCTCATCACCCACAACCCCACCACGCCCACCTCGTCGGCGACCGCTTCGTCCTGCTCAAGCGGGGCGTCATGGCCGGCAGCCACACCAAGGACTCCGTCACCCTCGACGAGCTGACCCGGCAGATGGCCGGCGGCAGCGAGCTGGAGACCTCCGCCACGAGCTGGAGCGCCCCTCCGCCACGTGACGCGGCCCTCCCCGTCGTCACGGCCCCCGTACGCCCCACCTGGCAGAATCGGAGCCGATGAGTACCTACCGTGACCTCGCCCACCGCGGCTCCGCCCGCGGCACCGTGCTGCGGACCGTGGGGACCCGGGAACGGCGCTCCCACCTGACGGCCCCCGGGTGCCGACCGTCGGCATCGACATCGGCGGCACGAAGGTGATGGCCGGAGTCGTCGACGCCGACGGCAACATCCTGGAGAAGCTCCGCACGGAGACCCCGGACAAGTCCAAGAGCCCCAAGGTCGTCGAGGACACCATCGTCGAACTGGTCCTGGACCTCTCCGACCGGCACGACGTGCACGCCGTCGGCATCGGCGCGGCCGGCTGGGTCGACGCCGACCGCGCCCGGGTCCTCTTCGCCCCCACCTGGCCTGGCGCAACGAGCCCCTGCGCGACTCCCTCCAGGGCCGCCTCGCCGTCCCCGTCATGGTCGACAACGACGCCAACACCGCCGCCTGGGCCGAGTGGCGCTTCGGCGCCGGACGCGGCGAGGACCACCTCGTCATGATCACCCTCGGCACCGGCATCGGCGGCGCCATCCTGGAGGACGGCCAGGTCAAGCGGGGCAAGTACGGCGTCGCCGGCGAGTTCGGCCACATGCAGGTCGTCCCCGGCGGCCACCGCTGCCCTGCGGCAACCGCGGCTGCTGGGAGCAGTACAGCTCGGGCAACGCGCTGGTCCGCGAGGCCCGCGAGCTGGCCGCCGCCGACTCCCCGGTCGCGTACAACATCATCGAGCGGGTCAAGGGCCACGTCCCCGACATCACCGGCCCGCTCATCACCGAGCTCGCCCGCGAGGGCGACGCCATGTGCGTCGAGCTGTTCCAGGACATCGGCCAGTGGCTCGGCGTCGGCATCGCCAACCTCGCCGCCGCCCTCGACCCTCCTGCTTCGTCATCGGCGGAGGCGTCTCCGCCGCCGACGACCTGCTCATCGGCCCCGCCCGGGACTCCTTCCGCCGCCACCTCACCGGCCGCGGCTACCGCCCCGAGGCCCGGCTCGTCCGCGCCCAGCTCGGCCCCGAGGCCGGCATGGTCGGCGCCGCCGACCTCGCCCGGCTCGTCGCCCGCCGCTTCCGCCGCGCCAACCGGCGCCGCGTCGAGCGGTACGAACGGTACGAGCGCTACGCCCAGGCCCTGCGCAGCGGGACCTCGGCCCGGGCCCCGCGCCCCCGAGGACCCGCCCGCATGACCCCGACCCGGATGCCGACCGCCCCGCCCCGCACACCGAGGGACAGGATGCCCGAGGACCACCGGCACATGATCCGCCGCCGCTGGCTGACGGCCGTCATCATCGTGCTCCTCGTCGGCATCCCGGCCGGCTACCTCGTCATCTCCGCCGGCCAGAGCCGCGACAGCGGCCGCGACAAGGAACGCGAGTCCTCGGCGGCGGGCCTCCAGGACAACTGGCCCTCCCAGATGAAGCGCCGCGTCTTCGAGGTCCCGATCCCCTCCGGAGCCTGGGACGTGGCCTACTACGAGACCAGCAACTGGAAGACCAGCAGGCTGTACGTCCGGTTCACCACGACCGCCGCCGGCCTCGACACCTTCCTCGCCGAGTCCGGCGCCGCCCGCTCCCAGCTCACCCCGGGCCGGATCACCATCGGCGAACGCGACCGCTCCATCGCCGCCTGGACCTTCCCGAACGGCCCGACCTGGTCGGGCACCACCATCACCCGCGAGGAACCCCGCCCGACCACGGACATCACGGTCGACCTCACGGAACCGGCGTTCCCCGGGTGTACGCGGTCTCGACGACGAGCCCCTGAGACGGCGAGCCCCTGAGACGGCGAGTCTCTTGAAGCGGCGGGCCCCCGGGGTCACGGGGAGCTCGAAAGCGCCTGGTCGGAGCGGGGACGTCCGTGGTAGACCGGACCGTCCGCCGCAGCCCCGGCCCCGGGAGGTCCCCATGCGCCGTCTCGCCGTCTTCCTCGCCTCCTCCGACGGGCACGACCCGGCGTACGCCGCCCTGGCCGCCGCGGTCGGCACCGATCTGGCCCGGCGCGGGATCGGCCTCGTCTACGGCGGCGGCCGTACGGGGCTGATGGGCGTCGTGGCGGACGCGGCCCTGAAGGCGGGCGGCGAGGTCGTCGGGGTCATCCCGCGCAGCATGATCGAGCGGGAGTGGGCGCACGAGGGGGTGACGGAGCTGGTCGTCTGCGACACGATGCACGAGCGCAAGGCGATCATGGCCGACCGCGCGGACGCCTTCGCCGCCCTGCCCGGCGGACTCGGGACCCTGGAGGAGATCTTCGAGGTGTGGTCGTGGCGCCAGCTCGGCTTCCACGCCAAGCCCGTCGGCCTCCTCGACGCCGGTGGCTTCTGGACACCGCTCCTCGACGCCCTGCGCGTATCTCCGCCACCGGGTTCCTCGCCGCGTCCACCCTCGACGACCTCGCCGTCGCCCCCGACCTGCCCGGCCTCCTGGAGGCCCTGGAGCAGCGGCTGGGCGGCACCCACCGCCCGCGCACGGCGACGGCCCCGCCCCTCGGTGAGGGGCGGGGCCGTTCCGCCCGCGACGCGGGCCGGGAGACGCGATCAGGCGTGGCGTCGGTTGCCGGTGACGAGGCGGTAGAGGGCCAGGAGGATCACGGAGCCGATGATGGCGGCGATCCAGGTGGAGAGGTCGAAGAAGCCGTCGATGGAGTCGACGCCGAATATGACCTTGCCGAGCCATCCGCCCAGGAGACCGCCCGCGATGCCGATCAGGATCGTGATGATGACGCCGCCCGGGTCCTTGCCCGGCATGATCGCCTTGGCGATGAAACCGGCGATCAGGCCGATGAGAATCCACGCGATGATGCCCATGATGTGTCTCCTACCTGCCTGTATAAGGTCTGTGTCAACAATGCGTCTGCACCGTCCGGAGCTTTTCAAACCTGGGATGTTCCTCCGGAAGTGCCGACCGCTGAAAAGGGCGGAACGGATGTATCGGACCGCCGTGACGGGGTAGTGGAGACCTCGTACGACGCACGAGCACGCACCCCGGGAGGAATCTCATGGGCAAGCTGGGCGACATGGCCGACAAGGTCAAGAAGATGGCGAAGGGGCACCCGGACCAGGCGAACCAAGGCGTGGACCGCGCGGAACGCCTGGTGGACGAGCGCACCGGAAACAAGTACGACGCCCAGACGGACAAGGCGGCCGACGCGGTACGCCGTTCGTACGGCGACGACCGCCGCGAGCCCGGTCAGCAGTGACGACGGCCCGGTGATCGACACGGCGCGGCCCCGTCCTCAGGGACGGGGGCCGCCGTGCGTCGAACCGGCCGGGCTCAGCGGCCCAGCGCCTTCTTGAGCTCCTGCTTGTTCATGGACGAGCGGCCCTCGACCCCCGCTTCTTCGCCTCCGCGTAGAGCTGGTCCTTCGTCGGCCCCTGGGAGCCGCTGTGCGAGCGCTCGCCGCCGCGCTGCGAAGCGGACTTCGGGTCCCGCGTGGAGGTCTTGCTCGCGGTCGCGGACTCGCCGGAGCGGGCCCGCTCCTTGTTCACGGTGCGCGCGGCGATCTCCTTCGCCCGCTTCTCGGAGGTGCCGCGCTTCTCGGCGCCCTCCTTGATGTGCTCGTACTGGCGCTCGCGCTTCGCGTTCGATCCTGCCGGCATCGTCTTTCCCTCTCCGTGGGTCGCGGCCCGTCCGGCCGCGCGTGCCCGTCCGGTTACCCGGCGGCCGGTGCCTCACTCGGCACCGCTCCCATCCCACGCGAAGTCCCCGCACCGCGCGAACGGGCGGCGACCGAACGAGCGGGCGACCACCGGACGAAGGGGCGGGGGCCGCCGACACGTTTCCCTCCCCGCCTACGGGTACAAGACCTGCTCCTTCGTCTGTGGTGGGGTGATGCCTGTGGATCAGGGTCTGGTGCTGCTCGCGGCGTGGGCGCAGCTCGGGCTGCTGCTCGCCGTGGGCGCCTATTTCGTGCTGAGGGGCCGGTGAGGACTCCGGTGCGGGTACGGGAACGACGGCCGGTGGCCTTCGGGGCGGTGACGCTCGTGGTCGTGGCGGCGGTGGCCGGGTGCGCGGGGTCCTCCCGTTCGGACGAGGACTACCGGCGCAAGGCGGCCAACACCGCGGAGGCCGCGGCCTCGGCGGTGTCCACCGCCCGCCTCGCGGTGGAAGCCGCCGGAAAGGGCCGGCTGACCGGCCCGTACGTGTCGGTGCTGCTCGGCGAGGCGGAGACCGACCTGCTCGCCGCGCAGGGGACGTTCGAGTCCCGGCAGCCGCCGGGCGAGGCGGCCGACGCCGTGCGCGAACGCCTCGGCACCCTCCTCGACGACGCGGCGGACGCGCTGGCGGAGGTACGGATCGGGGCCCGCCGCGGCGAGGTGCGCGAACTGGCGGAGCACACCGGGCAACTGCGCGGGGCGGCCGAGCGGCTGGAGGGGTTCGAGGAGGAGATGTCGTCGTGAAACGCCTCCTGGCCGTCACCCTCGGCATCCTGACCGCCATCGGCGGTTTCGTGGACATCGGCGACCTCGTCGCCTCCTCCCTCGTGGGTGCCCGGTTCGGCTTCTCCCTGGTCTGGGTGCTCCTCGTCGGCGTGGTCGGCATCTGCGTGTACGCGGAGATGGCGGGCCGGGTCGCCGCCGTCGCCGGACGCCCCACCTTCGACCTGGTCCGCGAGCGGCTGGGGCCGCGGACGGCCCTCGCCAATCTGGTGGGCTCGCTCCTCGTCACGGGACTGACCCTGGCGGCGGAACTCGCGGGCGTGGCGCTCGCGATCGAGCTGATCAGCTCCGTGGCCCACCTGCTGTGGGTCCCCTGGTGGGCCTCGCGGTCTGGCTGGTGATCTGGCGGACCCGGTTCGAGACCATGGAACGGGTCTTCGGCCTGGCCGGCCTCACCCTGGTGGTCTTCGTGGTCGCCGTCTTCCGGCTCGACCCCTCCTGGGGCTCCGTCCTCGAACGGGTCACGCACCCCGAGGTCCCCGGCGGCGAGGGCCTGCCGACGTACTTCTACTACGCCATCGCCCTGTTCGCGAGCGCCATGACCCCGTACGAGGTGTTCTTCTTCTCCTCCGGCGGCATCGAGGAGAAGTGGAAGCGCAAGGACCTGCTCACGGCCCGGATCAACGTCTTCCTCGGCTTCCCCTCGGCGGGCTCCTCGCCCTGTCGATCATGACGGCGGCGGCGCTGCTGCTGCACCCGGCGGGGATCGCGGTGGACCACCTGTCCCAGGTCGTGCTCCCGGTGGGCTACGCCCTCGGGAAGCTCGGGCTCGGCCTCGTCCTGATCGGCGTCTTCGCGGCGACGTTCGGCGCGGCCCTGGAGACGGCGCTGTCCTCGGGCTACACCGTGGCGCAGTACTTCGGCTGGACCTGGGGAAGACGGCCGCCCCCGGACGGCGTCGCGGTTCCACGCCGTGGTGATCGTGGCCCTGGTGGCGGGGATGATGCTGGTCCTCACGGGGTCGACCCGGTCATGGTCACCGAGTACTCGCTGGTCTTCGCGGCGGTCGCGCTGCCGCTGACCTACCTCCCCATCCTCGTGGTGGCCAACGACCCGGAGTACATGGGCGAGGCGAGGAACGGCAGGTTCGCCAACCTGATGGGCGGCCTGTACCTCGTCGTCGTCCTGGTGGCGGCGGTGGCCGCCATCCCGCTGATGATCGCGACGAAGGCAGGCCTGTGATGCCCGACGAGGACGAGAACGCGCGCGACGAGAACCGGCCCGGGCCGGAGGAGCGGCGGGCGGGACGCGCGTACAGCGCCCGCTTCCACCTCCTGGACCGGCAGGTCGTCGACGGGGACGACAGGCCGGTGTGCAAGGTCGACGACCTGGAGCTGGAGCCGGACCCCGACGGCCCCCGCGGGTCACCGCCGTCCTCGTCGGACCGGCCGCGCTCGCGCCGCGCCTGGGCGGGAAGGCGGCCCGGTGGCTCGCCGCGGTGCAGCGGCGCCTGAGCGTCGGCGAGGGCGAGGGCCCGGCCCGACTGGACTTCGGCCGCGTCACCGGCATCGGGGCGGTGGTCCGCGTCGACCTGCCGGAGGAGAACGCCGGGGTGCACGCCCTGGAGGACTGGACGCGCGAGAACGTCGTCGGACGACTCCCGGGGGCCGGCCATGCGTCTGGCTGACCTGATGGGAGCCCGCGTCCGGGACCGCGACGGCCGCGAGATCGGCCACGTCAGCGACGTACGGCTGCGCGAGCACCCCGGCCCGGCGGGCACCGTCCTGAAGGTCGAGGGCCTCGTCGTGGCCACCCGCGCCCGCGGCCGGCTGATCGCCTACGACCACCGGCCCGTCGACGGGCCCTGGCCACTGGCGTGGCTGGCCCGGTGGGCCGCCCGCAACGCCCGCTGGGCGCCCTGGCCGGCCGTGGCCGCCCACGAGCCGCCCGCCCGGCTCGGCGACCCGGGAACCGTACGGCTCGCCGTGCCCGGCGGGGAACTGGCCCCGCTGACCGACGCCCACGACGCCTGGAACGCCACGGAGCCGCCCGGCCGGGGGCCGGCTCTAGAACACCCCGGCACCGGGGCGAGCGCTCGGTCGTCATGTCGACACCATGACGGCTCGTCAGGTCGCCGTGCTGGATGAGGACGGCTCCGGCGCCGTCGAGCGCGTCCGGCGGCTCCTCGGCGTCATCGTCGACGGCGGGATGGAGAACCGGCGCGCAGGGTACGGGTCCGGCTGCTTCACCGTGAACACCCTCACCGGTCTGGCCGCCAAGGACCCGCTCGTGGCGGAGATCCTGCCCGTCTCCACCCTGGTGGGGGAGCAGTGGGGCCGGCGCGCCGGATTCGTCGCGGTGGGCGTCATCACGCTCGTCACCGCCGTCATCGCCGTGCCGGGCATCGGCTTCGTCGGCGTGACGATGAACCCGGCCATGAGCAGCAGGGTGCAGCGCATCGCCGACGCGCGCCCGCTGGTCGACACGATCCACTCCTCCTTCATCACCCTCGGCGTGGTCGTCGGGTCCTGGACCGGCGGCCTGGGCATCGACGAGTACGGGCTGCGGGCCCCTGTGGCTCGGCGCGTTCCTCGCCGTCCTCGCCCTCGGGCGGACGCCGTACTCCCGGGTTCCGGTGACGGGTCGTCACCGGAACCGAACCGGCACGTCTCACGGCAGGGGCAGCCCTGCGTAGTTCAGGGCGAGTTCCGCCTCCGCGTGCGGAGAGGCGGCGATGCGGTCGAGCTGGGCGATCTGCAGGCGGGTGTCGAACCGGCTCTGGCCGGGATCGGTGTGCAGGGTGGTGGTCATGAAGTACGAGAAGTGCTCCGCCCGCCAGACCCGGCGCAGGCAGGTGTCGGAGTAGGCGTCCAGGAGATCGGTCTCGCCGGTGTGCCGTCGCCGGACGAGGGCGCGGGCGAGACGACGGCGTCGGAGACGGCCAGGTTGAGGCCCTTGGCGCCGGTGGGCGGGACGATGTGCGCGGCGTCGCCGGCCAGGAACAGCCTTCCGTGGCGCATGGGTTCGGTCACGGAACTGCGCGGGGGAGGACCGCCTTGGCGGTGACGGGGCCGCGGCCGAGCTGACGGCCGTCCAGCGCGAAACGGGCCTCCAGCTCGTCCCAGATCCGTTCGTCGGACCAGTGGGCCGGGTCGGTGCCGTTGGGCACCTGGAGGTAGAGCCTGCTGACCTCCGGCGAGCGCATGCTGTGGAGGGCGAAGCCGCGGGGGAGTGGGCGTAGACCAGTTCGTCGCAGGACGGCGGGACCTCGGCCGTGACGCCGAGCCAGGAGTACGGGTAGACGCGCTCGTAGGTCCGTCGCACACCCTGAGGGACGGCGGTGCGGGCGACGCCGTGGTAGCCGTCGCAGCCGACGACGTAGTCGCAGGTCAGCGTCCTCTCCTGGCCCCGGTGGGTGTAGCGGACCGTCGGCCGTTCGGTGTCGACGCCCTCGACGGCGCGCACCTCGGCCTCGAAGTGCACGGGGGTCCCGGTGGCCCGGTGCAGGGCGATGAGGTCCTTGACGACCTCGGTCTGGGCGTAGACCCATACCCGCCGGCCGCCGGTGAGGGAGGGGAAGTCGATGCGGTGGGAGCGACCGTCCCAGCGAAGCTCCACGCCGGAGTGGACGAGTCCTTCGGCGTCGAGGCGTTCGGCGGCCCCCGCCTCCCGGAGGGCGTCCACGGTGGACTGCTCCAGGACGCCGGCGCGCTGGCGCTGTTCGACGTAGGCCCTGTCGCGGCGCTCCAGGACGACGCAGTCGATGTCGGCCAGGCGCAGCAGACGGGCCAGGAGCAGCCCGGCGGGACCGCCTCCGACGACGGCTACGGTGGTGTGCATGCTCACTCCCGGGATGCGGCGGCGGTTTCGGCGAGACGCGTTCGGCGAGGGCGAAGGCCGCGTTCGCGCTCGGCACCCCGCAGTACACGGCGGACTGGAGGAGGACTTCCCGGACGTCGTCGGGGAGAGGTCGCCGCTGGTGAGGGCGGCGCGCAGATGCATCTCCAGCTCGGCGTGGTGGTTGAGGGCGACGAGCGCGGTGAGGGTGAGGCAGCGGCGGGTGCGGTGGTCCAGACCGGGCCTGGACCATATCTCGCCCCAGGCGTAGCGGGTGATGAAGTCCTGGAAGGCGGCCGTCAGCGGCGTGGTGCGGGCGAGGGCCCGGTCCACGTGCGCGTCGCCCAGGACCTTGCGGCGCACCGCGAGGCCGGCGGCATGACGGCTGCCGTCGTCGCCGCCCGCAGTGAAGTGCGCGAGCAGTGCGGAGGTGACCACCCGGGGCTGCTCGACGCCCGCCAGATGGGCCGCGCGCGGGATCTCGACCAGGCCGGCGCCGGGGACCGCGTCGGCGAGTTCCCGGGCATGGTCCACGGGCGTGGCCGGGTCCTCCCGGCCGGCCACCACGAGGGTGGGAACGGCGATGCGGCCGAGTTCGCCGCGCGCGTCGTAGACGGCGAGCGCCTCGCACAGCCGCGCGTAGGCTTCGGGGTCGGTCGCCGAGCGCAGGGCGTCGAGCAGCGCGGTGGCGGCCGGTTCCCGGGCGAAGGCGGGGGTGAACCAGCGTTCCGCCGCCCCCGGGGCGAGGGGCCGGTACCGGCGGCGCGGACGGTCCGGGCCCGCTCGTGCCAGCCGTCGGGCCCGCCGAAACGGGCGGAGGAGCAGACGACGGCCAGACGGGAGACGCGGTCGGGGTGACGGGCCGCCAAGTGGATGCCGACGGCGCCGCCGAGGGAGATGCCCGCGTAGGCGAAACGGTCGATGCCGAGCGAGTCGGCCAGCTCAGGACCCGGCCTCCCAGGTCCGCGACGGTACCGCCGCGCTGGAGGAGTCCGGGGAGGAGCCGCCGTGTCCGGGCAGGTCGAAGCGGATCACCCGGTGGGTGCGGGCGAGCGGGCCGGTCTGCTGCTCCCAGACGGCCAGCGGGGTGCCGAGGGAGGGCCGAGGATCAGCGGGGGTGGGACGGCGCGCCGTCCTCCCGGTGGTGCAGGACCGCTGCGGGGCGGGTGGTCATGGCGCTCCTTGGGCGGGCCGCCGGTGCTCGGGGGCGTCGGCCTCTGCGTGGGCGTCTGCGTCCGGGGCCTGGTCGGGTTCGGGGCCCTGGTCGGGTTCGGGGGCCGGCTCGGATTCAGGGCTCGGGGCGGGTTCACGGACCGGGTCGGGTCCGGGGTCCGGATCGGGTTCGGAGACCGGATCGGGTCCGGGATCCGGGTCGGGGCGTCGCAGTGCCCGGTCGACGAGCGCGCCGGCCGACCCGTGGTAGCCGGAGGGGTCGACGAGGGTCCGGATCCGGTCCGTGGTCAGCAGGCGGCCGAGGACCAGGTCCTCGCCGAGCGCGGTCGGCAGGTCGACCGTTCCGCGGGCGACCCGTTCACCGGCGCGGGCGACGGCCGCACGCGCCTCGGCGCGCCCGGTCAGCGGGGTGAGGGCGGCCACCAGGCGTTCGGTCATGACCTGACCGCGGGTGGCACCGAGGTTGGCCCGCATCCGTTCGGGACGTACGCGCAGACCGGCGGTCAGTTCCACCGCGGTGGCCGCCATCCCGCCGACGGTGCGCAGGGCGTCGCGCAGGGTCGGCCATTCGGCGTGCCAGGCGCCGGCGGGGCGCTCGTCCTCGGCCACCAGGGAGGCGTACAGCACCCCGGCCAGGGCGGGCACCCGGCGGGCACCGCCCGCGATCATGGTCGCGCGGGCGGGGTTGGCCTTGTGCGGCATGGCGGACGACCCCCGCCGGTTCCCTCGGCGACCTCGCCGATCTCCGTACGGGACAGGACGAGCACGTCGGCGGCGAGTTTGCCGAGCGCGCCCGAGGCCAGGGCGAGGCGCCGCCGAGTTCGGCGACCGGGGTGCGCAGCACGTGCCAGGGCAGCGTGGGCTCGGCGAGCCCGGTCCGCTCCGCGAACGCGGCGGACAGCCGCAGCCCGAGGTCCGGGGTGCCGTCGGCCGAGGGGCGGGCGCGCCCTCGGCCCCGGCGTAGGCGGTGAACGCGGCCAAGGTGCCCGCGGCGCCCCCAGTTGCGCCGGCAGCCGACCGCGTACGGCCGCCAGCCGGTCGTACGCGTCGAGGACCAGCGAGCGCCATCCGGCCGCCTTGAGCCCGAAGGTGGTCGGCACCGCGTGCTGGGTCAGGGTGCGGCCGGCCGTCGTGGTGTCCCGGTGGGCGAGGGCCAGCCGGTGGAGGTGGCGGGCCACCCGGGCCAGATCGGTCAGCACGTGGTCGACGGCGCGGGCGGACACCGTCATCAGGGCGGTGTCGAGGATGTCCTGGCTGGTCGCGCCGCGGTGTACGTGGGCGGCGGCCTCCGCGTCGGTCCCGGCGACGGCCTCGGTGAGGTCGTGGACCAGGGCGATCACCGGGTTGGCGCCGGCGCGGGCGCGCAGGGCCAGGTCGCGCGGGTCGAACCGGCCGGGCGTCGCGGCCGCGGCGGCGATGGCGTCAGCCGCCTTCGGCGGGGCCAGACCGAGGGACGCCTGGGCGCGGACGAGGCCACCTCGGCGTCCAGCATGGCGCGTACGCACGCCGCGTCACCGGTCAGGGCCTCCACGGCGGTTCCCGCCCCGACGGGGAGAGCAGCCCGGTGTCGCCGTCGGCGCCGACGGACTCGGGGAACTCGCGTTCGAGGTCAGCCGAAGTCAAGGAAGACCGTCTCCTCGTGCTCGCCGCCCTGCAGGCGGATGTCGAAGCGGTGGGTGCGGGGGCCGTCCGGTGCGGTCACCAGGGTGGCCCGGCGGGGTGCGGGGAGGCGTTCCAGGAGGGCGTCCTCGTCCAGTCCGGCCGCGTCGTGCAGATAGGCGCGGGTGTGCAGGTGGTGCAGGAGCCCACGGGCGAAGACGACCAGGGACAGGTACGGCACGCCCCCCGGCGGCAGGGTGCGCAGGGTGAAGTGTCCGTCGGCGTCGGTGGCGACGCGGCCGAATCCGGTGAAGGCGACGGTGTCGCGGCCGATGACCGCTCCGGTGACCGGGTCGCGGCGCAGCGAACCGGGTGCTCCGGTGCGCGAGCCGTCCGGGGCGGGCTGCCACGCCTCGACGATCGCGTCCGGTATGCCGGCGCCGGCTCCGTCGAGCACCCGGCCGTGCAGGGTGAGGGCGTCCGGGTGGCCGGGCGGCGCGATGTCGCCGCCCCGGTGAAGGGAGGGCGTACCCGTAGAAGGGACCGACCGTCTGCGACGGCGTCACGAGGGTGCGGCGGCGGGCGGCGGCGTGGTGAGCGGTGCGGCGGGAGTCGTCGGCGTCATCGGCGCCCCTCCTCGATCCAGGTGGCGGCCGGGCCGTCCAGGACGATGTCCCAGCGGTAGCCGAGCGACCATTCCGGTACGGACAGGTCGTGGTCGTAGGCGGCGACGAGGCGCTGCCGGGCGTCGTCGTCGGTGACGGACTGCGGGATGGGGTCGTACGCGAACAGCGGGTCCCCGGGGAAGTACATCTGGGTGATCAGCCGCTGGGTGAAGGCGGTGCCGAACAGCGAGAAGTGGATGTGCGCCGGCCGCCAGGCGTTGCCGTGGTTGCGCCAGGGGTAGGCGCCGGGCCTGACGGTCACGAACCGGTAGGCGCCCCGGTCGTCGGTGAGGCAGCGGCCCGCGCCGGTGAAGTGGGGGTCGGGCGGGGCGGGGTGCTGGTCGCGCTGGTGGGCGTAGCGTCCCGAGGCGTTGGCCTGCCAGATCTCGACGAGCTGTCCGCGTACCGGCCGCCCGTCGCGGTCCAGGATCCGGCCGGTGACGGTGATCCGCTCGCCGAGCGGCTCGCCCACGTGCTGCCGGGTCAGGTCGTGGTCCAGTTCGGTGACGTCCGTGACGCCGAAGGCGGGGCCGGTCAGTTCGACCATCTCGGGGTCCCTCACGGCCATCAGGGGCTGCCGGGGTGGCGCAGCGCGCTGCTGCGGTAGGGCGGGTAGGACCGGTCGGGGTGGACGCGCGGACCGCCGCCGTCGGCGAGGCGGCGCGCGTACCGTTCGCGGTGGTCGGCGATCTCGGCGCTGATCAGGCCCTGGGTGGGCGGGGCGGTCGTGTCCGGGACGGGGGAGCGGTCGTGTCCCGGGTGGGCGAGGTCGTCATGGTGGCGGGCCTACCTTTCCAGTACGAGGGCGGAGCCCTGGCCGACGCCGATGCACAGCGTGGCCACGCCGGTGCCGGAGCCGCGGGCGGCGAGCTGGTGGGCGACCGTGCCGGCCAGCCGGGCGCCCGAGGCGCCCAGCGGATGGCCCAGGGCTATCGCGCCGCCGCGCGGGTTGAGGACGGCCGGGTCGAGCTCGGGCCACTCGGCGAGGCAGCCGAGGACCTGGGCGGCGAAGGCCTCGTTGAGCTCCAGCACGGCGAGGTCGGCGAAGGCGCGGCCGGCCCGTTCCAGTGCCCGTTCGACGGCTTGGACGGGGGCGAGCCCGAAGTAGTGCGGTGCGCACGCGGACACGGCGTTGGCCGTGATCCTGGCCAGCGGCTCGCGGCCGATGGCGCGCAGACCGTCCTCGTCGGCGAGCAGCAGGGCCGCCGCGCCGTCGTTGAGGGGGAGGAGTTGCCGGCGGTGACGGTGCCGCCCTCGGTGCGGAACGCGGGCGCGAGCGCGGCCAGCGCTTCGGTCGAGGTGTTCTCCCGGATGCTCTCGTCGCGGTCCACCACGGTGGGTCCTCCCCTGCGGGCGGGGACGGTCACCGGTGCGATCTCGCCGTCGAACAGGCCCGCGTCGCGGGCCGCCGCGGCCTTAGCGTGGGAGGCGAGCGCGAAGGCGTCCTGCTGCTCGCGGCCGATGGCGTGCTTCTCGGCGACGAGTTCGGCGCTCTCGCCGAGCGGGACCGTCCACTGCGGGTCCATCCGGGGATTGACCATGCGCCAGCCCAGGGTGGTCGAGTACAGCTCGGCGTGCCCGGCGGGGAAGGGGCGGTCGTTCTTGGGCAGGACGTAGGGGCGCGGGTCATCGACTCGACGCCGCCGGCGATGACGAGCGAGTGGTCGCCGACGGCGACGGAGCGCGCGGCCTGCACCACGGCCTCCAGGCCGGAGGCGCACAACCGGTTGACGGTGACGCCCGGGACGGAGAGGGGAGACCGGCCAGCAGGGCGGCCATGCGGCCGACGTTGCGGTTCTCCTCGCCCGCCCCGTTGGCGTTGCCGAACACCACGTCCCCGACGCGGGCCGGATCGAGCTCCGGAGTGCGTTCGAGCAGGGCGCGGACGGTGTGCGCGGCCAGGTCGTCGGGGCGCACGGAGGCCAGCGCCCCGTTGTACCTGCCGATCGGAGTGCGGACGGCGTCGACGACGTAGACGTCGCGGGTGCGGGTGCTCATGCGGTGCTCCGCTCGGTGGTGCGGACGGGGGCGGCGGTATGGGCCAGGACGTCGTCCGCGCTCACGCCGGGGCCGTCTCCACCAGCAGCAGGCCGGTGTCGGTGACGTCGAGGACGGCCAGGTCGGTGATGATCCGGTCGACGCACGCCCGGCCGGTCAGGGGCAGGGTGCACTCCTGGACGATCTTCGGGCTGCCGTCCTTGGCGGTGTGGGTCATGGTGACGATGACGCGCCGGGCGCCGTGGACCAGGTCCATGGCACCGCCGATGCCGGTGACCATCGTGCCGGGCACGGCCCAGTTGGCGAGGTCGCCCCGGGCGGAGACCTGCATGGCCCCCAGGACGGCGGTGTCGATGTGCCCGCCGCGGATCATGCCGAAGGACAGCGCGGAGTCGAAGAAGGAGGCGCCGGGCAGGACCGTGACGGTCTCCTTGCCCGCGTTGATCAGGTCCGGGTCGACGTCCTCGGCGTGCGGGTAGGGGCCGGTGCCCAGGATGCCGTTCTCGGACTCCAGGGTGACGTGGACGCCGTCGGGAAGGTGGCCGGGGATCAGGGTGGGCAGTCCGATGCCGAGGTTGACGTACTCGCCGTCGCGCAGTTCGGCGGCCGCGCGGGCAGCCGTCTCCTGCCGGGTCCAGGCCATCAGCCGCGCTCCTTCCGGTTGCTGACGGTGATCTTCTCGATCGTCTTGTCGGCGGCCTGTTCGGGAGTCAGGGCGACGACGCGCTGCACGAAGACGCCGGGCAGGTGGACGTGGTCGGGGTCGATCGCGCCCGGTTCGACCAGCTCCTCGACCTCGGCGACGGTGACGCGGCCGGCCATGGCCGCCAGCGGGTTGAAGTTGCGGGCCGACTTGTTGAAAACGAGGTTGCCGTGCCGGTCGCCCCTGGCCGCCCGTACGAGCGCGAAGTCGGTGCGGATGCCGTGTTCGAGCACGTGGGGCGTGCCGTCGAAGACGCGGACCTCCTTGGGCGGTGAGGCGACGGCCACGCCGCCCTTCCCGTCGTAGCGCCAGGGCAGGCCGCCCTCGGCGACCTGGGTGCCCACCCCGGCGGGGGTGTAGAAGGCAGGGATGCCCGCGCCGCCGGCGCGCAGGCGTTCGGCCAGGGTGCCCTGGGGGATGAGTTCGAGCTCCAGCTCCCCGCCGAGGTACCGGCGGGCGAACTCCTGTTGGCGCCGATGTACGAGCCGGTGACCCGGGCGATCCGCCCCGCGGCCAGCAGGGCCGCGAGGCCCCAGTCCATCGCTCCGCAGTTGTTGGACACCACGCTCAGCGCGGTGACGCCCCGCTGTCCCAGTGCTCCGATCAGCACGTCCGGCACGCCGCTGAGGCCGAAGCCTCCGACCGCGATCGAGGCGCCGTCGGGCACATCGGCCACGGCGAGCGCCGCCGAAGCGACCACCTTGTCCATGGAAGACCCCCACTGTGTTCGCCTGGTGAACTTTTGTTCACCAGAGTCGTGTGAGTCTGCCCATCGGCTTGCGCGCCTGTCAATGCCCTTGAAAGGTGCGTTCAGCCCGGTCGAACCGTCTGGAGAGTCGAGATGCCCCCGCTTGTGACCGACCCGGAGGCAGCGCCGGCCGAGGCCGTCGCCCCGCTCGTGCGCGGGATCGCCGTCCTGCGCGCCCTGAGCGAAGCCGGCGGCTCACTGGGCCTGAGCGGCCTGCAGCACGCCACCGCTCTGGCCCGCTCCAGCGTGGACCGCGCCGCCGGAACCCTCGCGGCGATGGGATACCTGCGCCTGGAAGGCCACCAGGCCACCCTCGCCCCCGTCTGATGGAGCTGGGCAACGCCTACCTGGCCGCCCTGCGCCTGCCCGAGCTGCTGCGCGAACGGGCCGACCGGCTGGCCGACGAACTCGACGAGTCGGTCTCCCTCGCCGTCCCCGACGGCGACGCCATCCGCTTCGTCCACCAGGCGACCCGGCGGCGCGCCATGTCGCTGAGCTTCCGCGTCGGCGACCGGCTGCCCGCCGAACGCACCGCCCCGGGCCGCTGTTCGCCGCCGGCTGGAGCCCCGGACAGTGGGAGGCGTGGCGCGCGCGGCGGTCGGAGGATCCGGACGGCGAGGGCTTCCCTCCTGCCGCCCCGCCCCGGCCCGTCCGAGGAGGCGTTCCGGAGCCGGGTCGCGACCGCCCTCCAGGACGGCTGGATGCTCGACGACCAACTGATCGAGCCCGGACTCGTCGCCCTGGCCGTACCCCTTCCGCTGCCGGCGGACGCTCCGGCGTGCGCGCTGAGCGTCGTCAGCCACACCAGCCGCCACACGGCCGCCGCGCTGCGCGAAGACCTGCTGCCCCGACTGCGCGCCGCCGCCGGCGAGATGGCCGAGCGGGTCGCCACCGCGCCCGCCCGGCCCGCCCGCGATGCCGGACCGCTGGCCTCCTGGACGGCCGCTTCCAAGCAGGACCTGGGTCCGGGGTTCATCGAGTCCCTGGCCCGGGGGCTGACCGTCGTCACCGCCTTCGACGACCGCGGGCCACTGACCCTCAGCGCCGTCGCCGACATCACCGGGCTGCCCCGGGCCACCGCGCCGCGCGCGATCACCCTCGCGCACCTCGGCTACGTCACCGCCGACGGGCGCGCGCACCGCTCACCCCGCGGGTGCTCGACCTGGGCTACCCCTGCTGGCCGGCACCACCCTGGCCCGGCTCGCCGAACCCCACCTGAGAGCGCTGTCCGCGCGGGTCGGCGAGTCCGTCTCCCTCGCCGTCCTCGACGACGTGACGGTCCAGTACACCGCCCGCGCGGCCACCAGGCGCATCATGAGCGTCAACATCACCGTGGGCACCCGGCTGCCCGCCCACGCCACCTCCCTGGGGCGCGTCCTGCTGGCCGACCTCCCGCCGGAAGAACGCTCCGCCCGCCTGCGGCGTGCCGAGCCACACGCCCTGACACCGCGCACCCTCACCCGCCGCGCCGATCTCGAAGCGCTCCTCGTCCGGACCGCCGCCGACGGGTACGCGCTGGTCGACGAGGAGCTGGAGGCGGGTCTGCGCTCCGTCGCCGTGCCCGTCCGCGACCGCGCCGGCCGGGCCGTGGCCGCCTGCAACGTCGCCCTGCACAGCAGCAGCCGCACCGTCGGCGAGTGCCTCGACGACGTCCTCCCGGCCCTGCGGGAGACGGCACGGCGGATCGAGGACGACCTGCACACGGCGGAACGCTTCGCGCACGTCCCTCCCGCCTGAGCGCTCCGGACACCGGCGACCGGCACCGCCCGGAGGCGGACGGCCCGCCCCGAACGGCTCCGGGGCGCTCAGTCGGCCGGCGTGCCGGCGGCGGGGAGACCGGCACCGCGCCGGGGTCGCCCAGCACGATCGACTGGCCGCTCAGCAGCGCGCCCCGCAGGGCCGCCGCCTGACCCAGCAGGCCGAAGGCCACCTCGGGCACGGCACCCGGGGTGACGGCCCGGCGCTCCGCCAGACGGGCCTCGATGCCGGGGGCGAGGTACTCCCGCCGGCGGGGCAGCAGCCCCTCATCCAGAAGACCGTCGGAACCCGCTACGACGCCGACTTCAACCGCTGGCTCCTGACGTGACCGTGCCGGCCGCACGACCACGGGTGGCGCCCGGCCCGCCGGGCGCCACCCCGAACTCGGTCCCCGCCGGAACCGCCCTCGCCGCTTCCGGGACCGACCGGCGAGGATCCCCTGATCTCCCACGGGACGTGGTCACCCGAGTCCGATCGTTCGCGACCGGGGTGCCGTCCAGGATCGGCACGGTGTCCGCAGGGGTGCGGGAGCCGCTAGGTTCGACCCGGCGATGTGAGAGCGCGTGAGAGATGAGAGGGTCTAGCGGGTGAGCGAGACACCACCGAACACCCTGCAGCACCGCGTCGACGGGCGAGAGGACGCGCCGGTCCTGGTCCTGGGACCCTCCCTGGGCACGACCTTCCACATGTGGGACCGGCAGATCCCCGAGCTCGTGCGGGACTGGCGGATCGTACGCTTCGACCTCCCCGGGCACGGCGGCGCGCCCGCGCAGCCCTTCGGTTCCGTCGCCGAGCTGGGCGACCGGCTGCTGGCCACCCTCGACGCGCTCGGGATCCAGCGCTTCGGCTACGCGGGCTGCTCCCTCGGCGGGGCCGTCGGGCTCGACCTCGCGCTGCGGGCGCCCCACCGGGTCGCCTCGCTCGCCCTGGTCGCCACCTCGCCCCGGTTCGGCACCGCCGACGAGTTCCGGCAGCGGGGCGTCATCGTGCGGGCCAACGGTCTGGAGCCGATGGCCCGCACCGCCCTGAGCAGTGGTTCACCCCGCTCTTCGCCGGCGCGCAGCCCGCCATCGTCGACTGGGCCGTGCAGATGGTCCGTACGACCGACCCCGCCTGCTACATCGCCGCCTGCGAGGCCCTCGCCGTCTTCGACGTCCGCGAGGCCCTCGGCCGCATCGGCGTCCCCGCGCTCGTGCTCGTCGGCTCCGAGGACCAGGTCACCGGGCCCGCCGAGGCCCGCACCCTCGTCGCCGGCATCGCCGACGCCCGGCTGGCCGTCGTCCCCGGCGCCTCCCACCTCGCCCCCGTCGAGCAGCCCGCCGCCGTCACCGACCTGCTCCTCGACCACTTCGCCGGGACGGCCCAGGACACCAGCGGCACCCTGACCGTGCCGCCGCACCCGGCGGGACCGGCGCCCGCCGCCGAGCCCGCGGCCCCGCCCCGGCCGCCGAGCCCGCCGGGGACGGGCGCCCCGACCCGTACGAGAAGGGACTCGGGCTGCGCCGCGAGGTGCTCGGCGACGCCCAGGTGGACCGGGCCCTCGCCGAGGACCCCGACGGGGCCCTCCAGGGGCTCGTCAACCGGTACGAGTGGGGCGAGGTCTGGAGCCGCGGGGGCCTCGACCGGCGCGTCCGCAGCGCCGTCACCCTCACCGCCCTCCTCGCCGGGGGCCACCGGGAGGCCCTCGCGGACCACACCCGGGCCGCCCTCCGCAACGGCCTCTCGCCCGACGAGATCCGCGAGATCGTGCTCCACGCGGGCGTGTACTGCGGCCTCCCGGCCGCCGAGACCGCCCTGCGCGTCGTCGCCCGCGTCATCGCGGAGGAGACCACGCCCCGGCGTAGCCTGGTGGCGTGAAGCTGACGAAGAAGTCCCACGCCTGCGTCCGCCTCGAAAGGACGGAAGGACGCTCGTCCTCGATCCCGGCGGGTTCACCGAGGAGGACGCGGTCCTCGGGGCCGACGCGTTGCTCGTCACCCACGAGCACGCCGACCACTTCGACGAGGGCAGGCTGCGGGCCGCTCTGGAGGCCAACCCGGCCGCCGAGATCTGGACGCTGCGCAGCGTCGCCGAACGGATCTCGGCGGCCTTCCGCCGGGTGCACACCGTCGGCCACGGCGACGCCTTCACGGCCGCCGGGTTCGACGTCCAGGTCCACGGCGAGCTGCACGCGGTGATCCACCCGGACATCCCGCGCATCACCAACGTGGGCTACCTCGTCGACGGCTCCGTCTTCCACCCCGGCGACGCGCTCACCGTGCCCGACCACCCCGTCGACACCCTGCTGCTGCCCGTCATGGCCCCTGGAACAAGATCTCCGAGGTCATCGACTACGTCCGCGAGCTGAAGCCGCGCCGGGCGTACGACATCCACGACGCCCTGCTCACCGACCTCGCCCGCCCCATCTACGACCGTCAGATCGGGGAGCTCGGCGGCACCGACCACGCCCGCCTCGCCCCGGGAACTCCACCGAGATCTGAGCACCGGCGACCGGCCGTTGTCGGTGCCCGCCAGTAGGCTGGCGTCCATGCGCATCGCCACCTGGAACGTCAACTCGATCACCGCCCGGCTGCCCCGCCTCCTGGCCTGGCTGGAGAGCAGCGGCACCGACGTGCTGTGCATCCAGGAGACCAAGTGCACCGCCGAGCAGTTCCCCACCGAGGAGCTGCGCGCACTGGGCTACGAGTCGGCGGTCAACGCCACGGGCCGGTGGAACGGCGTCGCACTGCTCTCCCGCGTCGGCCTCGACGACGTGGTCACGAGCCTGCCCGGCGGCCCGGAGTACGACGGGGCGCAGGAGCCCCGGGCGGTCTCCGCGACCTGCGGCCCGGTCCGCGTCTGGTCGGTCTACGTGCCGAACGGCCGCGAGGTGGCCCACGAGCACTACGCCTACAAGCTGCGCTGGCTGGAGGCGCTCAGGGCGGCCGTCGCACAGGACGCGGCGGGGGACAGGCCCTTCGCGGTCCTCGGCGACTACAACATCGCACCGGCCGACGAGGACGTCTGGGACATCACCGTCTTCGAGGGCGCCACGCACGTGACGGAGCCGGAGCGGGCCGCGCTCGCGGGCCTGCGCGAGGCCGGCCTGCGCGACGTGGTCCCGCGCCCCTCAAGTACGACCACCCCTTCACCTACTGGGACTACCGCCAGCTCGGCTTCCCGAAGAACAGGGGCATGCGCATCGACCTGGTCTACGGCAACAAGCCCTTCGCCGAGGCGGTCACGGACAGCTACGTGGACCGCGAGGAGCGCAAGGGCAAGGGCGCCTCGGACCACGCCCCCGTCGTCGTCGACCTCGACGTCTAGGGCCTGTCCGGCGGGGCGGACGCCCCGGAACGATCTCCGCGCGCCGAGTGGTGGACCGGGAGGTGCCGGTGCGACGCTGTTCGGATGAACATTCCGTTTCTGGACAGTTGGCGCAAGCGTACCGCCCCGACTCCCCGGTCTCCCCGGCGCCCGCCGCCTTCGACCGCGCCCCGGACGGGATGGCCGAGCTGTTCGCCGAGTGCGAGCTGCTGCGCACCCGGGTCGCGGAGGCCGGGGTGGCGCTCGACGACACCCGCGCTCGCTCCAGGCGCTCGACCAGTTGCCGCCCGACTGGCGGGACGACCCGGAGGAGCTGCCCTGGTTCGGGAATGACGCCGGGCTCTACCTCGGCACGGTGATCGTCCGGAACGTCCCGGCGGCCCGCTGGCAGATGCGGCCCGGCGGCGGCCCGGTGGTGCAGCTCGCCTCCGGCCGGGAGATCCAGGTCGTCGAGGCCGGCCTCGACTGGGCGATGACGGGCGCGCCGCAGCTCTCCCAGGTGTACGCGGAGGCCGCCGAGTACTGACGCGCACCCCGTCGGCGCCACCCTTCCGCAGTAAATACGGCTTATTGCCGTTTGGTGCGTGTCATCCCTGAAGTCCCTTTTTCGGTGGATAGTTTGCGTGGACCGCGACACCGCTGAGAAGGGGGCAGGGCAACGCATGGCCGTCGACGATCCGCTGATCGAGCTGCGTGGCGTCAACAAGCACTTCGGCACGTTGCACGTCCTCCAGTCCATCGACCTCACCGTCGGCCGCGGGGAGGTCGTCGTCGTGATCGGTCCCTCCGGCTCCGGCAAGTCCACCCTCTGCCGGGCGATGAACCGCCTGGAGAGCGTCGAGTCGGGCGAGATCCTCATCGACGGGCAGCCGCTCCCCGAGGAGGGCAAGGAGCTCGCCCGGCTGCGGGCCGAGGTCGGGATGGTCTTCCAGTCCTTCAACCTCTTCGGGCACAAGACCGTCCTCGCGAACGTCTCCCTCGCGCAGATCAAGGTCCGCAAGCGCAAGAGGGAGGAGGCCGACCGGCGCTCGCGCGAACTCCTCGACCGGGTCGGACTCGCCGCGCACGCCGACAAGTACCCGGCCCAGCTCTCCGGCGGCCAGCAGCAGCGCGTGGCCATCGCCCGCGCCCTCGCCATGGACCCCAAGGCCCTCCTCTTCGACGAGCCGACCTCCGCGCTCGACCCCGAGATGATCAACGAGGTCCTGGAGGTCATGCGGCAGTTGGCCCGGGAGGGCATGACCATGGTGGTCGTCACCCACGAGATGGGCTTCGCCCGCTCCGCCGCCAACCGGGTCGTCTTCATGGCCGACGGGAGGATCGTCGAGGACCGCACGCCCGAGGAGTTCTTCACCGCCCCGCGCAGCGAGCGCGCCAAGGACTTCCTCTCCAAGATCCTCAAGCACTGACCGGGTGGGAACCATGCAGCGTACGCACCGGACCCTGGCCGCGCTCGCCCTGCTGCTCGCCGCGGCGGCGCTCGGCGGCTGCGGCCGGGAGGGCAACCCGCCCGTCAAGGGCCCGAAGCCCGGCCAGCTTCCCGTCTACCAGGTGCGGTCGGACTTCACCCTGCCCGACTCGCCCACCTGGAACCGGGCGAAGAAGCGCGGCCGGCTCGTCGTCGGCGTCAAGGAGGACCAGCCGTACATGGGCGAGAAGGACCCGCCTCCGGCCGCTACTCCGGCTTCGACATCGAGATCGCCAGGATGATGGCCGCCTCCCTCGGCTTCGACCCGGCCCGCGTCGAGTTCCGCACGATCGCCTCCGCCAACCGCGAGACCGCCCTGCAGAACGGCCAGATCGACTACTACGTCGGCACGTACACCATCAACGACAACCGCAAGAAGCTCGTCGGCTTCGCCGGGCCCTACTACCGGGCCGGGCAGTCGCTCCTGGTCCGCGCCGACGAGAAGGACATCCGGGGCCCCCGGGACCTGGACGGCAAACGGGTCTGCTCGGCCGCCGGCTCCACCCCGTACCAGCGGATCGAGAAGGAGCACCCGAAGGCCGAACTCGTCGCGTACGACACGTACTCCGCCTGCGTGGACAACCTGCTGACCTACCAGGTCGACGCGGTCACCACCGACGACACGATCCTGCTCGGCTACGCCGCCAAGGTCCCCGACGAGCTGAAGGTGGTCGGGAAGCCGTTCTCGCAGGAGCCGTACGGCATCGGCGTCCCGCGCGGCGACAACGCCCTGCGGTTCGCCCTGGACGACGCCATCGCCGCCCACGAGAGGAACGGCGACTGGAAGAAGGCGTACGACGCCACCCTCGGCCTCTCCGGGGTCCCCGCCCGCCGCCGCCCGCCATCGACCGCTATCCGGCGGGCCGACCCGGAGGAGAGTCCCGGACATGGACGTCCTGACCGACAACTTCTCGCTCTACGGAAAGGGATTCCTCGGCACCGTCGAACTCACCGTCTACGCCTCGGCGCTCGCCCTCGTCCTGGGCTTCGTCATGGCCTCCTTCCGCGTCGCGCCCGTCGGCTCCTTCCGGGTCTTCGGCACGGTCTGGGTGACCGTCCTGCGCAACACCCCGCTGACCCTGCTCTTCTTCGCGGTCATGCTGGGACTGCCCCGCTTCGGACTCGTCCTGCCCTTCCAGTTGTTCGCGGTCCTCGCCCTCGGCTGCTACACCTCGGCCTTCGTCTGCGAGGTGCTGCGCTCCGGCATCAACACCGTGCCGCGCGGCCAGGGCGAGGCGGCCCGCAACCTGGGCATGACCTTCGCCCAGACCCTCGGCACCGTCGTCCTGCCGCAGGCCTTCCGCAGCGTCATCCCGCCCATCGGCTCGACCCTGATCGCCCTCGCCAAGAACTCGGCGATCGCGGGGGCGTTCAGCGTCACCGAACTCCTCGGCACCTACAAGACGCTGAGCGAACTCGGCTACAACATCGTCTGGACCTTCGTCTGGATCGCCGTCGGATACCTGATCATCACCCTCACCATCAGCGCCCTCTTCCACGTCATGGAGAAGCGCTGGGGAGTCGCCCGATGACCACCGAGTCCACCGCCCTCTACGACGTCCCCGGGCCCGGCGCCCGGCGGCGCCACCTCCTCTACGGCATCGCCTCCACCGTCGTGATCCTGGCCTGGCCGGCTGGATCCTGTACCTCCTCCTCGACACCGACCAGTTCACCTCCGCCAAGTGGTCGCCCTTCCTCTACGAGGGCATCCAGGAGCTGCTGCTCAGGGGCTCGGCAACACCCTGAAGGCCTTCGCCTGCGCGTCGGTCCTCTCGCTCGCCCTCGGCGCCCTCCTGGCCTGCGGGCGCCTCTCCGAACACCGCGTCCTGCGCTGGATCTCGACCCTGTTCGTGGAGTTCTTCCGCGCCATGCCCGTCCTCGTGATGATCTTCTTCGTCTTCGTGGCGCTGAAGGTCCAGCCGCTGCCCGCCCTGGTCGCCGGACTGACCCTCTACAACGGCTCCGTGCTCGCCGAGGTGTTCCGCACCGGCGTCCACTCCGTCGCGCGTGGACAGGGGGAGGCGGCGTACGCGCTCGGCATGCGCAAGACGCAGGTGATGACCCACGTCCTGGTGCCCCAGGCCGTCCGCGCGATGCTCCCCGCCATCATCAGCCAGTTGGTGGTGGCCCTGAAGGACACCTCGCTCGGATTCCTCATCACCTACGAGGAGTTCCTGCACGCGGGCAAGCTGATCGCGTCCAACCTCGACTACGACCTGCCGTTCATCCCCGTCGTGCTCGTCATCTCGCCGATCTACATCGGGATGTGCATGCTGCTCTCCTGGTGCGCCACCTGGGTGGCCCGGCGGGAGCGCCGCGACCGAGGACGAAGGCCGCGGACGTCGCTCCGGCCGGACCGGGAGGGCCGCCGCCGGGACGGCGGTGACGGGTACGAGCCGCACCCGCCCGGCGGCAGCCGGAGATCACTCCTTCCGCAGCGGCACCGACACGTACGACGGGTCGGCGGCCGGGGAGGAGAAGGTCAGTTGCGCGCCGGTCGGGTTGTGCTCGATGTAGAGCGGGTCGACGGTGTCGACGACCAGCGCGAGCCGGTGCCCGGCGGGCACGTCGTACGCCGTGGAGAACAGCTCCAGGTCGACGGCGAACGGCTGCCCGGGCGTCTTGCCGTGGAAGGTGTACGGGGCGTTGGTGACCAGCTTGCCGACGCCGAGCGGGCCCACGTCGTAGAGGTACGCGACGAGGGTGCCGCTCTCCTTCGTGGAGGCGACCGTGGTGTGCACCTCCACCGTGCCGCGCACCCGCTGCGGGGCGTCGTACCGCTCGGACTGCCAGACGCCGGCGAAGGAGCGGGGGAGGAGGGGACGGAGACGACGGGCGGGGTGCGGAGGAACTGGTCCAGGGCGTTGGTGAGCAGGGTGACCCCGCCGTTGGCGCCCGAGTCGACGTTCGCCCACACCCGCTGCGTACCGCCGAGGTCGAACTTCCTCTGGTTCGCGTTGACCGACTTCCAGTCCGGGTAGCCCTCGTAGGCGCCCGTGGAGCGGGTCTTGAGCTGGACGGGCCGTTCGCGGTCGATGCCGTTGTCGGCGCCCTTCAGGTAGCGGTCGAACCAGCGCTGCGCGTTGGTCCAGGTGTCGTTGGGCAGCCCGAAGAGGCCGGTCAGTTCGGCGGTGGCGTGGTCGCCGGGGCGGAACTCCAGGCGCTTGGGGCCGGTGAGCTTCTCGTAGAAGCTCGCGTACTGGTTGGGCGGGAAGATGGTGTCGCCCCAGGCGTTGCCGAGCATGATCGCGGCGCCGTTGGCGTTGATGCGGTCCAGGTACGTCACCGGGGAGCGCTTGGCGCCCCAGGCGATCATGTCCCCTCCTTGGCCAGGTTGGAGGAGAGGAAGTCGCCCAGGACCTGCTGGAGTTCGGGGCCCGGGCGGCCGGTGAGGTAGCCGGCGCCGCCGAGCAGGGCGGCGGCCTGGAGGTGCTGGGTCCGGCCGCTGTAGATGGACTCGATGAGGTCGGCCCAGCCGCTGAGCGCGGTGACGGCCTTGACCCTCGGGTCGTGCGCGGCGGCGAGCAGGCTGATCCCGGCGCCGTACGAGACGCCTCCCATGCCCACCCGGTCGGGGTCGGCGGCGGTGTTGGCCAGGGCCCAGTCGATCACCTTGGAGGCGTCGGCGACGTCCTTGGGGCCGGCGGTCTCGATCTCCCCGCCGGACTGCCAGAAGCCGCGCGAGTTGTAACTCACCACGACGTAGCCGGAGTCGGCGAGCTTCTGGGCCGGGACGAGGTACTCGATCTGGGGCATGGCCCAACTGGTGGGCAGCACGATCAGGGGATGGCGGGCGCCGGGTGCGGACCCGGCGGGGGTGAGACGTTCGCCTTGAGGACGGTGCCGCCCTCGCCGGGGATGTCGACGAAGCGGATGCCGGCCGAGTCGGCGGTCTCGGCGACCGGAGCCGCCTGGGCGGCGGGGGCGAGCCGAGGGCCGTCCCGGCCACGAGCGCGGCCGAGACGGCGAGGACCAGGGATGTGCGCACGGGGCACTCCTCACTGGGGGCGCCGATGGGTGGTCGGCGATGGGGGGACAGTGAAAGTGACCCGACGGTAACGGCGGGGGCTTACCGGAGGTAACTCCCCGGTAAGTTACGTGGCGGTAACGATTGGCGTCCGGTCGGCGCCGTCGAGCAGGCCCACGGCCTCCGCGAAGTCCGCGCGGGCCTCCCCGTACCGCTTGACGGCGACGAGGAACATCGCCCGGTCGGTCAGGGTCCGGGGAGTTCCCGCGCCGAACGCCGGGCGAGCGCCACCTCCTCGTCGAAGAGCGGCCGGAGCGGCGCCTCGATCAGATGGGTGCGGCTCTCCCGCAGGAGGGCGGAGCGCGCGGTCAGCCGGTGGTGCGCGGTCGTCGGTCCGGCGGGGTGCCCCTCCCCGGCCGGACGCGCGGCCTCGGCCTCCAGGACGGGGATGGCGTCGAAGTAGGCCTTCCGCACGTCCCGCGACCAGCGGAGGAGGTCGGTGCCGAACGCCGGCGCCGGGGCCTCAGGGGTCGCGGGAGGTTCCGCCGTCCGGGCCGACAGGGCGTACAGGGTGGTCCAGAAGGAGAGGATGTTGCTCCAGCTCCCGGGCTCGCCCGACTCCGCGAGCCGGTCGAGGACCGCCAGGGCCTCCCGCCGGTCCGCACCGGCCTCCCCGTGCCGTCCTGCGGCATCCAGCATCCGGGAGCGGTGCACGAGTTCCCACACCAGGTGGGCCAGTGCGGTGGAGCCGCCCTCCGTCTTCCGCCGCGTGTCGTCCACGAGCCCGGTGAAGACCGCCACCGCCTCCTCGCGCCGGCCGGCCGCCTCCAGTTCCGCCGTTCGCTCGACCGCCGGCCAGAAGGGGACCTCCGGCTCCGCGCCGGCGTCCCGCGCCAGGAGGTCCGCCGCCTCCCCGTGACGCCCCTCCTCGGCCAGCACGACCGCCAGCCGGTCGCCTCCGTACGCCGGGTACGCCACCTGCCCGCGCGCGAAGGCGATCCGCCCGGCCTCGGCCATCTCCTCGCACACCGCGCGCCCCTCGGCCCGCCGCCCCAGCTCGAAGAGCGTGCGCTCGTACGCCCTCAGGGCGTCGCGGAGCAGCTCCGCCCTCCTCGGGTGGTCGGCGCCGATCCGCCGGGCCGCGTCGGCGGCCTCCGCGTGCAGCACCACCTCCCGCTCCGGGCCGCGCCGGCGCCCACCTCGTGCCCGTACGAGACCAGCGCTCGGACGAGCTTCGGCAGATAGGCCGCCGGGCTCACCTTCGCGAGGACCCGGTACGCCTCGACCTCCTGGGGCAGGCCGAGCCGCCCCGACCCGAGCAGCATCGTCCTCGCCCGCAGGACCGCGTCCTGATCGATGTTCTGACCGATGTTCCCGGAGTGATTCATGACGGCGATTCCGGAAGCCGGAGGAGGGACCGGACAAGGCTCGCGAACTGTGCGTTCGGTCCTACGAAAAACGCCTCTGACCTGTCATGATGGTGACGTCTTCACCCCGTCGGGCCCCATCCGGTCAGGCCGTCGCCGCCGGTTCGGCGGCGGGGATCCGGAAGCCGGGGAAGCCGGGGGAGCCGTGCGGGCCGCGCGCGTCACGTCGGCCACCAGTTCGACCACGTCGGGGCCGTACGCCTCCGAGTTGACCACCTTCAGGAGCAGGACGAACGAGCCGTCGCGGTGACGCCTGCTCAGGGCCTCGTGGTGGCGGGCCAGATAGCGGGTCGCCGCCTGGTTGGTGATCGCCCGCTGGCCGCAGAAGAGGAAGACCGGCCGGTGGTCCTCCCCGGCCGTGAGCCGGGCCAGGAGCACGTACTCCGCCAGCCCCTTCTCCATGAGGTACCGCTCGCCGCCGATCGTGACCGAGCCCCGGAGCTCGGGCGGCTCGACGTCCACGTTCATCCGCACGCCCGGCAGCAGGGTGGTGAGGTGGGCGGCCATGCGCCTGTTCGAGTACGGCCCTCCCACGCAGAACTCCGTGCGGTCGCCGAAGCCCTGGTGGGCCCGGTCGTGCGGCAGGATGCGGGCCTGCGCCCCGCAGTCCTTGACGAGCGCGGAGAGTTCGAGCAGCGCGAAGACGTCGTAGCGGTGCACCACGTTGTCCCCGCCGGACTCCCTGTTGACCACGAGCAGGCACTCCGAGCCCCCGGGCAGGCCGAAGAACGCCTGCTTGCGGCGGAGCCTGCGCCGCCACCCGTACGTGCGGCCGAGCCAGCCGAAGGAGGCACTGACACCGGTGGCGAGCACCCCGAGCACGATGTTGCGCACGTCTTCGTTCATGGGCGGGCATGCTAGCGGCCGTTCGGCCTGTCGTTCGAGGCGTTCCTGACGGGAGGGGCGGAGGAAGTTACGCTGCGCGGACGGTTGTTGACTGGAGGTACGAATGCGTCGCTCCGCCGCTGGCAAGGTCTCCGTTCTCGCCGTCACGGCGACGGTCCTCTCGATGGGTGCCGCCGCGCCGCCGGCGGCGGTGGCGAAACCACCCCTCAAGGAGCCCGTCGCGACCGGATACGGCGGCGCCGTCGCCAGCGTCGACGCCGACGCCTCGGCCGCCGGGATCGAGGTGCTCCGCGAGGGCAGCAACGCGGTCGACGCCGCCGTCGCCGTCGCGGCCGCGCTCGGCGTCACCGAGCCCTACTCGGCCGGCATCGGAGGCGGCGGCTACTTCGCCTACTACGACGCGAAGAGCCGCTCCGTGCACACGATCGACGGCCGCGAGACCGCGCCCCGGTCCGCCGACGCCCACCTCTTCGTGGAGAACGGCGCCCCCATCCCGTTCGAGGAGGGCATGACCAGCGGCCGCGGCGTCGGCACCCCGGCACCCCGGCGACCTGGGAGTCCGCCCTCGACGCCTGGGGCAGCAAGCGGCTCTCCGCCCTGCTCCGGCCCGCCGAGCGGCTCGCCCGCGAGGGCTTCACCGTCGACGAGACCTTCCGCTCCCAGACGGCCGCCAACGAGGCCCGCTTCCGCGACTTCCCGGCCACCTCGCGGCTCTTCCTGCCCGGCGGACGACTGCCCGCGGTCGGCTCCCGCTTCAAGAACCCCGACCTCGCCCGTACGTACGAGAAGCTCGGCCGCGAGGGCGTCGGCGCGCTCTACGAGGGCCGCTCGCCCGGGACATCGTCGATACCGTCCGCAAGCCCCCGTCCGCCCCGGCGCCACCCGGAACGTCCGCTCGGGCGACCTGACGGAACGCGACCTGGCGTCGTACCGGACCGTGTTCCGCGCGCCGACGAAGGTCTCGTACCGGGGCCTCGACGTCTACGGCATGGCCCCTCCTCCTCCGGCGGCACCAGCGTCGGCGAGGCGCTCAACATCCTGGAGGGCACCGACCTCTCCCGGGCCTCGCAGACCCGCTACCTGCACCGGTTCGTCGAGGCCAGCCGCATCGCCTTCGCCGACCGGGGCCGCTGGGTCGGGGACCCGGCCTTCGAGTCCGTGCCGACGCGCGGCCTGCTCTCCCGGCGGTTCGCGGACTCCCGCGCCTGCCTGATCCGCGACGACGCCGCCCTGACCAGCCCGCTCGCGCCCGGCGACCCCGCGACCCGGCGCCGTGCGCCCCGGCGGGACCGCCGCCCGACCACGTACGAGGGCGAGAACACCACCACCTGACGGTGGCCGACAAGTGGGGCAACGTCGTCGCGTACACCCTCACCATCGAGTCCACCGGCGGCAGTGGCATCACCGTGCCCGGCCGGGGCTTCCTGCTCAACAACGAGCTGACCGACTTCTCCTTCGCCCCGGCGAACCCGGCGGTCCACGACCCGAACCTGCCCGGACCCGGCAAGCGGCCGCGCTCCTCGATCTCCCCGACGATCGTCCTCGACCGGCACGACAGGCCCGTCCTCGCGCTCGGCTCGCCGGGCGGCGCGACCATCATCACCACCGTCCTCCAGACCCTCACCGGGGTCGTCGACCGGCACCTGCCGCTCGTCGAGGCGATCGCCGCGCCGCGTGCCAGCCAGCGCAACCAGGCCACCACCGAACTCGAACCCGGCCTGTGGAACAGCCCCGTCCGCGCCGAACTGGAGGCGATCGGGCACGGCTTCCGGCAGAACCCGGAGATCGGCGCCGCGACCGGCGTCCAGCGCCTGCCGGACGGCCGCTGGGTGGCCGCCGCGGAGAAGGTCCGCCGGGGCGGCGGCTCCGCGATGGTGGTGCGGCCGGCGGGGAGGTGACCGGCGGCGCCCGCTACAGCGCCGTCAGGATGCGCGGACCGTCGTCCGTGATCGCCACCGTGTGCTCGGCGTGGGCGGCGCGCGAGCCGTCGACCGTGCGCATCGTCCAGCCGTCCCGCGCCGTGTAGTAGTCGTCCGTGCCGCCGCCGACGAGCATCGGCTCGATCGCGAGCGTCATCCCGTGGCGCAGCCTCATGCCCCGGCCCGGGCGTCCCTCGTTGGGGACGCCCGGGTCCTCGTGCATGGTGCGGCCGATCCCGTGCCCGCCGAAGCCGTCCGGGATGCCGTAGCCGGCGGCCCGGCAGACCCGGCCGATCGCGTGCGCGACGTCCCCGATCCGGTTGCCGACGACGGCCGCCGCGATGCCGGCCTCCAGGGCCTCCTCCGCCGTGGCGATCAGCCGGGCGTCCTCCGGCCGGGCCCGGCCGACCGTGAAGCTTGACGGCCGAGTCGCCCGCCCAGCCGCCGAGCAGCGCCCGCAGTCCGCGGACACCAGGTCGCCCGGCGCGAGCCGGGTGTCGTCCGGGACGCCGTGCACGATCGCGTCGTTCACCGAGACGCACACCACCGCCGGGAACGGCACGGGCGCCCACTCCGGGTGGTAGCCGAGGAAGGGCGAGTCGGCGCCCGCCTCGGCCAGCACCCGCGCGCGACCCGGTCGAGCTCCGTCAGCCGGACGCCGGGCGCGGCCTTCTCCCGCACGGCCGCCAGGGCACGGGCCACCACCCGTCCGCTCTCGCGCATGGCCGCCAGGGATTCGTTCGTCTTGATCTCCACCACGCCAATTACTATACCGGTATTAGAATGGCGCCATGGTGCGCACACCCCTGACCCCCGAAGAGCGCGAGCGCGGCGAGCGCCTGGGCCTGCTCCTGCGCGAGGCGCGCGGCGAGCGGTCCATGGCCGAGATCGCGGCAGCCGCCGGCCTCTCCGCCGAGACCCTCCGCAAGATCGAGACCGGCCGGGCCCCGACCCCGGCCTTCTTCACCGTCGCGGCCCTCGCCGGGGTCCTCCGGCTCTCCATGGACGAACTGGTGACGCTCTGCGTCCCGGCCCCCGTCTGAGGGGAAGGAGTGCCGGCCTCCGACGGATTTCCGGCGGGGCCGGTGCAACCGTTCGGCCCGGTCGTGAGTCTGCTCGGTCGGCGCGTAGTGATCTTCGCGTGCCGTTCGGTTCCACGGGCGCCACCGTTTCCGCGCGCCCCTCTCGAGAAGGAACGCCTCACGTGTTCGACACCACTGCCCCTCGCCGCCTCGCCGCGGCCGCCGCCCTCGCCGTCGCCCTCGGGGCCGGTGTCCTGAACGCCCAGGCGTCGGCCGCGCCGGTCACCGGCGCCGTCCGGGCGTCCCAGCCGCACGACTTCGACGCCAACGGCTCCCCGGACCTGCTCGCCCGCGACGGCAGCGGCACGTTGTGGCGCCACGAGGGCAACCTTCCGGGTGTGAAGGTGGGCGCCGGCTGGCAGGTGTACCAGTGGATCGAGGCCACCGGCGACATCGGCGGCTCCGCGGTCGGTGACGTCATCGGTGTCGACGGCGGCGGTTACATGTGGGTCCACAAGGGCGTCGGCAACGGGAACTTCGCCGCCGGGCGCATCAGGGCCGAGAGCGGCTGGGCCTTCTACAAGCGGCTCGCGGCCGGCAGCGACGTCACCGGCGACGGACGCCCCGACATCGTCGCCGTCGACAGGTACGGGATCCTCCGGGTTCACGCCGGCACCGGACGGGACACCGCCCCTACGTCATCGACGGTCGCATCAATGCGGGGACCGGCTGGGGCGTCTACACCGAGATCGCGGCCGTCGGGAACATCGCGGGCACCACGGCCGGGGACCTGGTCGCCCGCGACGCCGCCGGCGTCCTCTGGCTGCACGCCGGCAAGGGCGACGGCACCTTCGCGCCGCGCACCCGCATCGGCGGCGGCTGGAACGTGTACACCCAGCTCGTCGGCATCGGCGACGCGGACCGTGACGGGCGCCCCGACATGATCGCGCGGGGTTCGACCGGCACGTTCCTCTACAAGGGCACCGGGAACTGGAAGGCGCCGTTCGCCGCTCCCGCGCGCCGCGACCTGGTGGGCGGCAACCCTCCGTACAACACCGTCGCCTGAGCGAGCGGCCGCCGGACGGCACGGCGGTCGCCTCCGCGAGCCGTCCGGCACGTGCCGGACGGCACGCGGCCGGACGGGCCCGGCCGTCCTCCCCGGGGCGGGTGCCCTTAGGCTCCGGGCATGATTCCCGAGGAGCTGCGGCGCGGCCGCTACGTCAGTCTGACCACCTTCCGCAAGAACGGCACGGGGTCGCGACGCCCGTCTGGTACGCGGTGGAGGGCTCCGAGCTGTACGCCTGGACCCGCACCGACTCCTGGAAGGTCAAGCGGCTGCGGAACGACCCCCGGGTCGTGGCCGCCGTCTGCGACGTGCGCGGCAACGTCCCCGAGGGCGCCGAGCGCGTGACCGGCGAGGCCCGCCTCGTGACGGGGAGGAGCTGCGCCGCGTCCGGAAGCTGCTCCTGCGCAAGTACACCTGGCAGTTCTGGTTCCTCGACGTGCCCGCCACGCTCTTCCGGCTCGGCAAGCGCCCGCACACCGGGATCGTCGTGCGCTTCCCGTAAGGCCCGCGAGGGGTGGGCACCCACACGAAAACGGTCCGTAGTCGTCCCGTAACACGACTGCGGTCCAATACCCGCGGACCGTACGGTTCCAGTCGACTGCGGGGCAGGTGCGTGACGCATGACGGTGACTCAATACCCGGCGGAAGTCGCCGAGTTCACCCACTGGCTGACGGGGCTCGCGGCCCGTCTCCGGCCGGACGCCGGCTGGTACGGGGTCTTCGCCGCACGCGACCCGGAGGGCCTGCGCGCCTGCTTCGACGGCGTGGAACTCCTGCCCTGGGACGTCGTCTCGTCCCTGCTCCAGGACGCCGGGGAAGCCGTCGGCGGGCCCTTCGCCGCCCGGGGCCGCGCGCTGTACGTGGCGGCCGCGGGCGCCCACGACCGCGGGCCCGGCGCGGCGGCGGCGCTCGCCGAACGCCGGGAGCTGATGGAGCGCGAACGCCGGTACGCCGATTCCCGCGCCCGTGAACTGGTCGAACGACTCGGCGCGGTCCCGGCCCCGGCCCCGAGGAGGCCGCCCGCCTGGAGCGCGACCTCGCCTGGGCCCGGGACGACCGGGCCAGGGCCGCCGCCCGGGTCGCGGAGCTCACGGCCCGGCTGGCGGGGACGGGGGAGCGGGAACGGGGGCGGGGGCGGGCCGTGTCGGATCCGGCCGTCGCTCCGGTGTCGGATCCGGGGCCGTACCCGGGGCCGTACCCGGCGGCGGCCGTGGCGCCCGCGCCGACCGCGCCCTCCGTGCCCGGCTCCCCGGCCGTACCCGGCTCCCCGACCGCCCCCGGCTCCCCGGCCGCGCCGGAGCGCACGGAAAGGGCCGCCAAGGCCGTGAAGGCCAAGCGCCGGCCCCGGGGCGCCCGGTACGCCTGGCTGGAGGAGGGCGACGAGGCGCAGGAGGCGGAGGCCGCACCCGCGCCCGTACCCCTGCTCCCGGCCGGGGCGCCGCACCCGCGGCGCCCGCTTCGGCGCCGTCGCCGGGCCCGGGGAGCCGGCCGGGAAGCCTCTCGGGGGCCCGGCGGAGGACCCCGCCGAGGCCGCCCGCGCCGCGGCGAACGCCGTCTACGCCCTCCGCAGGCTCCGCGCCCGGGGCCGCAGCGGCGAGGCCCACGTCCTGCTCTGCGAGGCGCTGGGCGGCCCGCCCGCCCGGCTGCCCGCCCTCGCCGACGAGCTGCACCGGGCCGGACTCGGCGCCGACTGGTCCACCCTGCTCTGGGAGGCGGCCTCGCTGCCGCCCGACCGGCTCGCCGCCGTCGCCGGCGTCCTCGCGGACGCGGGCCGGACGGCCGACTGCGAGCAGCTCCTCCGCCAGGGGTGGTCCGCCCGGTCGAGGAACTGGCCGGGGCCTGCGCCGCCCTGCGCGCCGAGGAGCACCACCGCGAGGCCCACGCCCTCCTGACCGCCTTCGTCCGCGTCCGCGCCCCGAGGACGCGGCCCGCCTCGCGGGCGCGGATCCGCGCGGCCTCGTCCCCAACTCCTCCACGCCGCACGGGCGGTGTCCGCCGCCCGCGAGCGCGACCTCCTCCACGCCCTCCGCGTGGCGGGCCTGGCGACCGGGTGACCGGGGCGTCCGAGCCCGTACGGGCCGGAGATCTTCCCGTACGCGCCCCCACGTGTCGGTACGTGTCCGATGTGGACCAGTCGGGTATGAAACATGATCGACCCGGTCGGTTCCCGGCGGCGGTCTTGCTCCGGGGTGTGACGGGGCTTACGTTCTCCTCCTACGCACCGCGTCTACGTGCGTAGAGGCTCTCTGACGCCGTGCCGAAGGAGCAGCTCATGTCCGACGTCGTACGCGCCGCGCTCGTCCAGGCGACCTGGACCGGCGACACCGAATCCATGATCGCCAAACACGAGGAGCACGCCCGGGAGGCCGCCCGCCAGGGTGCCAGGGTGATCGGCTTCCAGGAGGTGTTCAACGCCCCTACTTCTGCCAGGTGCAGGAGGCCGAGCACTACCGCTGGGCCGAGCCCGTCCCCGACGGCCCGACCGTCAGCCGGATGCGGGACCTCGCCCGCGAGACCGGGATGGTGATCGTGGTCCCCGTCTTCGAGGTCGAGGGCGAGGGCTTCTACTACAACACCGCCGCCGTGATCGACGCCGACGGCAGTTACCTCGGCAAGTACCGCAAGCACCACATCCCCCAGGTCAAGGGCTTCTGGGAGAAGTACTACTTCCGCCCGGGGAACGTCGGCTGGCCGGTCTTCGACACCGCCGTCGGCAAGGTCGGCGTCTACATCTGCTACGACCGTCACTTCCCGGAGGGCTGGCGCGAACTCGGACTCAACGGAGCCCAGTTGGTCTACAACCCGTCCGCCACCCACCGCGGCCTCTCCGCCCACCTCTGGCAGTTGGAGCAGCCGGCCGCCGCCGTCGCCAACGAGTACTTCGTCGCCGCCATCAACCGCGTCGGCGTCGAGGAGTACGGCGACAACGACTTCTACGGCACGAGCTACTTCGTCGACCCGCGCGGCCGCTTCGTCGGCGACGTCGCCTCCGACAAGACCGAGGAACTCGTCGTCCGCGACCTCGACTTCGGCCTCATCGAGCAGGTCCGGCAGCAGTGGGCCTTCTACCGGGACCGCCGCCCCGACGCGTACGAAGGGCTGGTGAAGCCGTGAACGACCTCTACGACCGGCACAAGGCCGTCATCCCCGACTGGGTCGCCCTCTACTACCGCGACCCCATCGAGATCACCCACGGCGAGGGCCGGCACGTCTGGGACGCCGAGGGGCGCAGGTACCTCGACTTCTTCGGCGGCATCCTCACCACCATGACCGCCCACGCGCTGCCCGAGGTCACCAAGGCCGTCGCCGAGCAGGCCGGGCGGATCATCCACTCCTCGACGCTCTACCTCAACCGGCCCATGGTGGAGCTGGCCGAGCGGATCGCCGGGCTCTCCGGCATCCCGGACGCCCGCGTCTTCTTCACCACCTCCGGCACCGAGGCCAACGACACCGCGCTCCTCCTGGCCACCGCGTACCGCGGCTCGAACCAGATCCTGGCGATGCGCAACAGCTACCACGGACGCTCCTTCTCCACCGTCGGCATCACCGGCAACCGCGCCTGGTCGCCCACCGGCCTCTCCCCGCTCCAGACGCTCTACGTGCACGGCGGCGTCCGCACCCGCGGCCCCTACGCCGAGTACGGCGACGAGCAGTTCATCGAGGCCTGCGTCGCCGACCTCGAAGACCTCCTCGGGCACACCCGGAACGCCGCCGCCCTCATCGCGGAGCCCATTCAGGGCGTCGGCGGCTTCACCTCCGCCCGACGGCCTGTACGCCGCCTTCCGCCGCGTCCTGGACCGGCACGGCATCCTGTGGATCGCCGACGAGGTGCAGACCGGCTGGGGCCGCACCGGCGAGCACTTCTGGGGCTGGCAGGCCCACGGCCAGAGCCGGGCCGCCCGACATCCTCACCTTCGCCAAGGGCATCGGCAACGGCATGTCGATCGGCGGGGTCGTCGCCCGCGCCGAGGTCATGAACTGCCTCGACGCCAACTCCATCTCCACCTTCGGCGGTTCGCCCGTCACCATGGCCGCCGGGCTCGCCAACCTCTCGTACCTCCTGGGCACGACCTCCAGGGCAACGCGCGCCGGGTCGGCGGCCTCCTGATCGAACGGATCAGGGCCGCGTGCGCCGGAGTCCCCGCCGTACGGGAGGTGCGCGGCCGGGGCCTCATGATCGGCATCGAACTCACCGAGCCCGGCACCGGCCGCGCGAACCCGGACGCGGCCGCCGCCGTCCTGGAGGCGGCCCGCGAGAACGGCCTGCTCATCGGCAAGGGCGGCGGGCACGACACCAGCACCCTGCGCGTCGCCCCGCCGCTCTCCCTCACCGTCTCCGAGGCGGAGGAGGGCGCCGCGCTCCTCGAAGCGGCCCTCCGGTCCCTGTAGTCCCCGCCGGCCGCCCCGCAGTCCCGCCCCAGCGACAGGGAGAGTCCCGTGAGCACCCGTACCCTCATCCGGGGCGGCCTGGTCGTCACCGCCGCCGACGAGGTCCACGCCGACGTGCTGATCGAGGACGGCCGTGTGGCCGCCCTCGCGGCCCACGGCTCGGACGCGGCGGCCGGCTGGACCGCCGACCGGACCATCGACGCCACCGACCGCTACGTCATCCCGGGCGGCGTCGACGCCCACACCACATGGAACTGCCCTTCGGCGGCACCTTCGCCTCCGACACCTTCGAGACCGGCACCCGCGCCGCCGCCTGGGGCGGCACCACCACCGTCGTCGACTTCGCCGTCCAGACCGTGGGCCGCACCCTGCGCGAGGGGCTCGACACCTGGTACGCCAAGGCCGACGGCGTCTGCGCGATCGACTACGCGTTCCACATGATCCTCTCCGACGTCAACGCGCACACGCTCAAGGAGATGGACAAGCTGGTCCAGGAGGATCTCCTCCTTCAAGCTCTTCATGGCCTACCCCGGCGTCTTCTACAGCGACGACGGGCAGATCCTGCGCGCCATGCAGCGCTCCGCCGAGAACGGCGGGCTGATCATGATGCACGCCGAGAACGGCATCGCCATCGACGTCCTCGTCGAACAGGCCCTCGCCCGGGGCGAGACCGATCCCCACTACCACGGCGAGGTCCGCAAGGCCCTCCTGGAGGCGGAGGCCACCCACCGGGCGATCCAGCTCGCCCGGGTGGCGGGCGCCCGCTCTACGTCGTGCACGTGTCGGCCCAGGAGGCGGTGGCGGAGCTGGCGGCGGCCCGGGACAAGGGGCTCCCGGTCTTCGGCGAGACCTGCCCCAGTACCTCTTCCTCTCCACCGACAACCTCGCGGAGCCGGACTTCGAGGGCGCCAAGTACGTGTGCAGCACGCCCCTGCGGCCCAAGGAGCACCAGGCGGCGCTGTGGCGGGCCTGCGCACCAACGACCTCCAGGTGGTCTCCACCGACCACTGCCCCTTCTGCTTCACCGGCCAGAAGGACCTCGGCCGGGGCGACTTCTCCAAGATCCCCAACGGCCTGCCGGGGTGGAGAACCGCATGGACCTCCTCCACCAGGCCGTCGTCGACGGGCACATCTCCCGGCGCCGCTGGATCGAGATCGCCTGCGCGACACCGGCGAGGATGTTCGGCCTCTACCCGCAGAAGGGCACGCTCGCGCCCGGCGCGGACGCCGACGTCGTCGTCTACGACCCGCACGCCACGCAGACCCTCTCCGCCGAGACCCACCACATGAACGTCGACTACTCGGCGTACGAGGGGAGGACCGTCACCGGGCAGGTCGAGACGGTCCTCTCGCGGGGCGAGGTCGTCATCGACCAGCGGAAGTACGTCGGCCGCGCCGGGCACGGGGTCTTCACCCCCGCTCCACCTGTCAATACCTGAACTAGGAGACCGTGCCTTGGACTTCGGACTCGTCCTCCAGACCGACCCGCCCGCCTCGCAGGTCGTCGGCCTGATGCGCCGGGCGGAACGCAACGGCTTCCGCTACGGCTGGACCTTCGACTCCGCCGTGCTGTGGCAGGAACCCTTCGTCGTCTACAGCCAGATCCTGGAGCACACCACCAAGCTCCACGTCGGCCCCATGGTCACCAACCCGGGCACCCGCACCTGGGAGGTCACCGCCTCCACCTTCGCCACCCTCAACGACATGTTCGGCAACCGGACCGTCTGCGGCATCGGCCGCGGCGACTCCGCCATGCGCGTCGCGGGCCGCAAGCCCAACACCCTGGCCCGCCTGGGCGAGGCCATCGACGTCATCCGCGACCTGGCGGAGGGCCGCGAGGCCGAGGTCGACGGCAACCCGATCCGCATCCCCTGGATCAAGAACGGAAAGCTGCCGGTCTGGATGGCGGCGTACGGCCCCAAGGCCCTGGCCCTCGCCGGGCAGAAGGCCGACGGCTTCATCCTCCAGCTCGCCGACCCCTTCCTCACCGAGTGGATGGTCAAGGCGGTCCGGCAGGCCGCGACCGACGCCGGCCGCGACCCCGACGCCCTCACGATCTGCGTCGCCGCCCCCGCGTACGTCGGTGACGACCCGGCCCACGCCCGGGACCAGTGCCGCTGGTTCGGCGGCATGGTCGGCAACCACGTCGCCGACCTGGTGGAGAAGTACGGCGAGCACTCGGGCATGGTCCCGGAGGAGCTCACCGCGTACATCAAGAACCGGCACGGCTACGACTACTCCCACCACGGCCGCGCCGAAACCCCTCCACCGACTTCGTCCCCGACGAGATCGTCGACCGCTTCTGCCTCCTCGGCCCGGCCGAGGCCCACGTCGAGAAGCTGCGGCGGCTCCGGGACATGGGCGTGGACCAGTTCGCGGTGTACGCGATGCACGACGCCAAGGAGTCCACGATCGACGCGTACGGCTCGGACGTCATCCCGGCGCTCACCCCGTAGCGGCCCCCGCGCCCCGCACGGACCCCCACGCCCCGCACGGCTCGTTCCGTCCCCCACCGAACGAACGAAGGGTTCCGCCGCCATGACCGCCACCGCTCCCAAGGGAAGACCCGCCATAACCGACGACCGTGTCGAGCTCGCGCCCGGCACGGTCCCGGCCGACCCCGCTTCGTCAACGACGACCTGCTCCCCGTCCCCGTCGAACGGCGCCGCTGGACCACGTACAACTTCACCGCCCTCTGGGTCGGCATGGCCCACAACATCCCCTCCTGGATGCTCGCCTCCGGTCTCGTCGCCCTCGGCATGGACTGGAGGCAGGCCGTCCTGACGATCGCCCTGGCCAACGTGATCGTCCTCCTCCCGATGCTGCTCACCGGGCACGCCGGACCCAAGTACGGCATCCCCTTCCCCGTCCTCGCCCGCGCCTCCTTCGGGCTGCGCGGCGCCAACCTACCCGCGCTGATCCGCGCCGGGGTGGCCTGCGCCTGGTTCGGCATCCAGACCTGGATCGGCGGCCAGGGCGTCTTCGTCCTGCTCGACAAGGTCTTCGGCGGCTGGTCGGAGGTCTCCCGCGTCGGCGGCCGGCCCTGGACCCTGTGGCTCTGCTTCGTCCTCTTCTGGGCCTCGAACTCGCCATCATCCACCGCGGCATGGAAGCCCTGCGCCGCTTCGAGAACTGGGCCGCGCCCTTCGTCATCGTCGGCGCGCTCGTCCTCCTCGTCTGGGTCTCCGCCAAGGCCGGCGGCCTCGGCCCGCTCCTCGACCAGCCCTCGAAGCTGGGCTGGGGCGCCGACTTCTGGCCCGTCTTCTTCCCGTCCCTGATGGGCATGATCGCCTTCTGGGCCACCCTCAGCCTGAACATCCCCGACTTCACCCGCTTCGGCGCGGGCCAGCGCGCTCAGGTACTCGGACAAACGCTCGGTCTTCCCACCACCATGACCCTCTTCGCGCTGCTCTCGGTGCTCGTCACCTCCGGCTCGCAGGCCGTGTACGGGGCGCCCGTCTGGGACCCGGTCGCCCTCGCGGCCAAGACCGACAACGTCTTCGGACTCCTCTTCGCCCTGGTGACGGTCCTGGTGGCCACCCTGTCGGTGAACATCGCGGCGAACGTCGTCTCCCCGGCGTACGACCTCGCCCACCTCGCCCCGAAGCTGATCGACTTCCGCACGGGCGCGCTGATCACCGGCGTCGTCGGCGTGGTCATCATGCCGTGGAAGCTCACCGCCACCCCCGAGCTCTACATCTTCACCTGGCTCGGTCTGGTCGGCGGTCTCCTCGGGACGGTCGCCGGCATCCTCATCGCCGACTACTGGCTCGTCCGCCGCACCGTCCTCGACCTCGGCGGGCTCTACCGGGCCGACGGCCCCTACTGGTACCGGGGCGGCTGGAACCCGGTCGCCGTCCTCGCCTTCGCCGTCGGCGGGGTCCTCGCCGTGGGCGGCTCCCACTCCGCCCCCGGCACCGGCCCGTTCCCCGAGGACGGCCTGATCCCCTTCCTCGAGCCGCTCGCCGACTACGGCTGGGCCGTCGGCCTCGCCGCCTCCCTGCTCCTGTACACCGCCCTCATGAGGCGCGGACCGGCATCCCCGTGACCCGTTCGATCCAGGTGAGGTACGACCAGACGCGGGTGTTCACGGCGGGGGTGTCGGTGGCGCAGCCGCGCCCGTAGGAGACCAGGCCCACCAGGTACGGCGTCCGGGACGCCGTGTGGACGAGGGGCCGCCGGAGTCGTACTGGCAGGTGTCGCGGCCGGGGGCGTACGTGCAGAGCTGGGCGGGCGTCACCCGGGACATGCCCGGGAGGCGCACGTGCCGTTGCCCATGGTGCCGAGGGTCACCGTCCGCAGGACGTCGGAGGCGGGCCCGCCGAACGAGGTGGCGCCCCAGCCCGGGGCCTCGACCCGCGTGTGGTCGAAGGTGCCGTGCGCGTACGCGCCGGGGAGGGCGACCGGGCGCACGTCCCGGCCGGCCGCGACCGGTTCGGACAGCTCGATTAGCGCGATGTCGTTCCGCTGCGTCTCCGGGTCGTACTCCGGGTGCGTCAGGAACCGGGCCGGGACCGCGAGCAGCGCGTTCGGGCTGTCGTCCCCGGTGGTCAGGTCGTGGTCGCCGAGCAGCACCCCACCCGCGCCGTGCTGCCGTACGAGCCCGTCAGGCAGTGCGCGGCGGTCAGCACGTACCGGTCGCCGATCAGCGCCCCGCCGCACATCACCCGGCGCTCCCTCAGGTCCACGAGCCCGGCCATGAAGGGGTACTGGTGCGGCCGGGCCTCATGGCCGCCGACGACCGCGTGCGCCGGGGCGATCCCGAGCGGGCCCGCGCCCATCACCGCACCCGCGACCGCGGCCACGAGCTTCCGCGCCCATCCCATGGAGAACTCCGAACCGTCGACGCCGTCTTCCTCGGGGCCGGCGGTGTGCAAAGACGTTTCCTCTGCACGCCCACCGACCCGCGTCGGCATCAACGAACCGGACGGGCTCCGGTCACCCGGGCACGGTGATCAGACTGGCGTTCGAGCGGGGCCCGGCGGTGACCTTACGGAGCCCGGTGGTGTTCGTACGGAGCCCGGCGGTGACCTTACGGAGCGGGCTACGGCACCCGGGCCGTCCACTCCTCCGTGCCGAACTTGGACTCCACGAGCTCCTCCGCCCGCGTCAGCTCCTCCGCCGTGAGCCGGCCCTCCGACAGGCCGTACCGGTTCCGGAAGGAGGCGATCATCCGCCCGATCACCGCCTCGCGCGACAGGCCCGTCTGGCGCCGCAGCGGGTCCACCCGCTTCTTCGCGCTCTTCGTGCCCTTGTCGGAGAGCTTCTCCCGGCCGATGCGGAGCACCTCCGTCATCTTGTCCGCGTCGATGTCGTACGCCATCGTCACGTGGTGCAGGACCGCGCCCCCGCCCGTGACGACCCGCTTCTGCGCGGCGCCCGCGATCTTCCCGGCGTCCGTGGCGATGTCGTTCAGCGGCTGGTACCAGGCCCGGACCCCCATGTCGCCGAGCGCGCCGAGCACCCAGTCGTCCAGATAGGCGTAGCTGTCGGCGAAGGACAGGCCCTGCACCAGGGCGTCGGGGACGGAGAGCGAGTACGTGATGGTGTTGCCCGGCTCGATGAACATGGCCCCGCCGCCGCTGATCCGCCGCACCACCCGGATCCCGTGCCGCTCGGCCGCCGCCGGGTCGACCTCGTTGCGCAGGGACTGGAAGCTGCCGATCACCACCGCCGGGGCGCCCCACTCCCACACCCGCAGGGTCGGCGGGCGGCGGCCGGCCGCCACCTCGGCCGTCAGGACCTCGTCGAGCGCCATGTGCAGGGCGGGGGACCGCGGCGGCTCGTGGATCAACTGCCAGTCGTAGTCGGTCCAGTCCGTGGCGTGGGCGAGGGCACGGCGGACCGCGATCCCGACCCCTCCGACGTCAGGCCGAACATGTGCGTGCCCGGCGGCAGCGCCGCGTCGATCCGCGCCGCGAGCCCGGCGGCGTCGGTGTCGGCCGGCGCGCCCTCCAGGGCCCGGTCGATCGCGAGGATCGCCTCGTCGGGCTCCAGGAAGAAGTCCCCGCGACCCGGACGTTCCGCAGGACGCCGTCCTCGGAGTCCAGGTCCACGACCACCAGCTTTCCACCCGGGACCTTGTACTCGCCGTGCACGGGCTCCTCCTGCGGGTAGGGGATGAACTCGGCCAAAGGGTACTCTCCGGGGAAACGCCCGGTGACGGATGCGCCATACCGTTTGTCAGAGCGGCGTGCTTGGCTGGACGCATGATCGAAGACTTCCTTGAGCACGTCCTCGCCGGCGGTACGACCGAGGTGGAGGAGGCGGTCCGCAAGGCCGCCGCCGCCGAGATCACACCGCGCTTCCGGCAGCTCGCCGCCCACGAGATCGTCGAGAAGAACGGCCCGCACTGACCTGGTCACCGTCGCCGACCGGGCCGCCGAGGCCCACCTCACCGCCTCCCTCACCGCGCTCCTGCCCGGCTCCGTGGTCGTCGGCGAGGAGGCCGTCCACGCCGATCCCGCGGTCTACGACGCGCTGGGCGGCGACGCGCCCGTGTGGATCGTCGACCCCGTCGACGGCACCCGCCAGTTCGTCCACGGCGATCCCGCCTTCTGCACCCTCGTCGCCCTCGCCCGGCACGGCGAGGTCCTCGCCTCCTGGACGTACGCGCCCGCCCTGGAGCAGATGGCCGTCGCGGTCCGCGGCCGCGGCGCCACGCTGAACGGCGAGCCGCTGCGGGCCGGTTCGCCCGCGCCCGGCGAGGTCCTGGAGGTCGCCTCCTCGCACCCCGACTACACCACCCCGGAGCAGAAGCGCGCCCTGCTCGGCCTGGACACCGACGGCGTCCGGCCCCGCCCCCCGGCTCCGCCGGACTCGAGTACCTCGCCGTGGCGCGCGGGGCGCTCTCCGGGGTCGCCTTCTCCTGGGAGTACGCGTGGGACCACGCGGCCGGACTCCTCCTGGTCGCCGAGGCGGGCGGCACGGACACCACCGTCGCCGGGGAGCCCTTCCGCGTCACCGGGGGCAACGCGCTGCCGTTCACCGCGGCCCGCGACGCGGCGACCGCCGAGCGGATACGGACCCTCCTCGGGGGCCGGTGAGGCCGCCGCGCCCGGCCCCTATCCTGAGAACCCGGCCACCGGCTGACGAAGGAGCCCGCAGGTGACGCACAGGACGCCGATGCTCGACGCCGTCGTCGTGGGGCGGGGCCCAACGGTCTGACCGCCGCCGTCGAGCTGGCCCGCAGGGAGCCTCTCCGTGGCCGTCTTCGAGGCGAAGTCCACCGTCGGCGGCGGCGCCAGGACCGAGGAGCTCACCCTCCCCGGCTTCCGGCACGACCCCTGTTCCGCCGTGCACCCCTCGGCGCCGGCTCGCCGGTCTTCAAGACCATGCCGCTCGACCGGTACGGCCTGGAGTGGCTCCACCCCGAACTGCCCATGGCCCACCCCTGGGACGACGGCACCGCCGCCGTCCTCGCCCGCTCCGTCGCCGAGACCGCCGCCTCCTTCGGACCGCGCGACGCCGGGGCGTACCGCAGGCTCGTCGCCCCTTCCTCGGCAAGTGGGACACCCTGGCGGCGGACTTCATGCAACTGCCGCTCACCGCGCTGCCCCGCGACCCGGTCACCCTCGCCCGCTTCGGCCTCGCCGGGCTGCCGCCCTCCACCTGGCTGATGCGCCGCTTCCGGGACGAGAAGGCCCGGGCGCTCTTCGCCGGGCTCGTCGGCCACGTCATCGCCCCGCTCGGCGGGTTCGCCACCGGAGCCGTCGGCCTCGTCTTCGCGCTCGCCGCCCACGCCGGCGGCTGGCCGCTGCCCCGGGGCGGCTCGCAGTCCGTCTCCGACGCCCTCGCCGCGTACCTGAAGGACCTCGGCGGCGCCGTCCACACCGACTTCGAGGTCAAGCGCCTCGACGACCTGCCGCCGGCCCGCGCCTACGTCTTCGACACCTCGCCCACCGCCCTCGCCCGGATCGCCGGTCTCGGCGGCCACTACGACCACTACCGGTACGGCGCCGCCGTCTTCAAGGTCGACTACGCGCTCGACGGACCCGTGCCTGGACCGCCGAGGAGCCCCGGCGCGCCGGCACCGTCCAGATCGGCCCCACCGCCGGGGAGATCGGCACCGCCCTGAACCAGGCCTCCTCCGGCACCGCCCCGACGCCCCCTTCCTCATCACCGCCCAGCCCAGCCTCGTCGACCCTCCCGCGCCCCCGAGGGCAAGCACGTCTTCTGGGCGTACGGGCACGTGCCCAACGGTTGGCGCGGCGACCTCACCGGGGCGATCGAGCGCCAGATCGAGCGCTTCGCCCCGGCTTCCGCGACCGCGTCCTGGCCCGCGTCACCGCCGGACCCGCCGAACTCGTCGCGCGCAACGCCAACTACGTCGGCGGCGACATCGCCTGCGGCGCCGCCCGCGGCCTCCAGCTCCTGCTGCGCCCCACCCTGTCGCCGCGCCCCTACGACACACCGCACCCCGCGGTCTTCCTCTGCTCCTCCGCCACCCCGCCCGGCCCCGGCGTGCACGGCATGTCCGGGCACAACGCGGCGAAGGCGGTCTGGCGGCGCCTGCGCGCCTCCGCCCGCGAAAATTAGACTGGCCCCCATGGCCAAGTACTTCGACGTGCACCCCGACAACCCGCAGCCGCGCACCATCTCCGCGGTGGCCGACAGCATCCGGAACGGGGCGCTCGTCGCGTACCCGACCGACTCCTGCTACGCGCTCGGCACCCGCATGGGCAGCCGCGACGGCATCGGCCGCATCAAGGCGATCCGCGACCTCGACGACCGGCACCACTTCACCCTCATGTGCAGGGACTTCGCCCAGCTCGGGCAGCTCGTGCACATCGACAACGACGTCTTCCGCGCCGTGAAGGCGGCCACCCCCAGCCCGTACACCTTCATCCTGCCCGGCACCAAGGAGGTGCCGCGCCAGCTCCTCCACCCCAAGAAGAAGACGGTCGGCGTCCGCATCCCCGACCACGTCGCCACCCAGGCCCTCCTCGCCGAACTCGGCGAGCCGCTGCTCTCCAGCACCCTGCTCCTGCCCGACGAGGACGAGCCGCTGACCCAGGGCTGGGAGATCAAGGAGCGGCTCGACCACCAGGTCGACGCGGTCCTCGACTCCGGCGACTGCGGCACCGAGCCCACCACCGTCGTCGACTTCTCCAGCGGCGAGCCCGAGATCGTCCGCCGGGGAGCGGGGACACCACCCGCTTCGAGTAGCGGGCCCGAGCCCCCGGGCCCCCGGGGCCCGGCCGGCGGATCGCCACCGGACGGACCCCGGCCCGGACGGCCATGTCGTTTTTCCGCCAGCCCCGGCGCCGTCCGCCCCCGATCATGGAGGCATGCACACCGACACCGAGCGCTGCGTGCGGGCGGTCCGGTCGAAGGACGCCCGCTTCGACGGCGTGTTCTTCACCGCCGTCCGCACCACCCGGATCTACTGCCGGCCGAGCTGTCCGGTCGCCCCGCCCAAGCCCGAGAACATGGAGTTCCACCCCAGCGCCGCCTCCTGCCAGCGCGCCGGCTTCCGGGCCTGCAAGCGGTGCCGGCCCGACACCAGCCCCGGCTCGCCCCAGTGGAACGTCCGGGCCGACGCCGTCGCCCGCGCGATGCGGCTCATCCAGGACGGCGTCGTCGACCGCGAGGGCGTCCCCGGGCTCGCCCGGCGGCTCGGCTAGTCCACCCGCCAGATCGAGCGCCAGCTCCTCGCCGAACTCGGCGCCGGACCCCTCGCCCTGGCCCGCGCCCAGCGTGCCCAGACCGCCCGGATCCTCGTCGAGACGACCCCGATGCCCCTGGGCGAGGTCGCCTTCGCCGCCGGGTTCTCCTCCATCCGCACCTTCAACGAGACCGTCCGCGAGGTCTTCGCCCTCACCCCGGCGAGCTGCGCGCCCGCGCGGCCCGGCCGGCCGCCCGCGGGCCCCCGCCTCCGGCGCGATCAGCCTCCGGCTGCCGTTCCGCGCTCCCCTCGAACCCTCCAACCTCTTCGGCCACCTCGCCGCCACCGCCGTCCCCGGCGTCGAGGAGTGGCGGGACGGCGCCTACCGCCGGACCCTGAACCTCCCGTACGGGCACGGCACCGTCGCCCTCGCCCCGCGCGCCGACCACATCGCCTGCCGGCTCTCCCTCACCGATCCGCGCGACCTCACCCACGCGATCAGCCGCTGCCGCCGGCTCCTCGACCTCGATGCCGACCCCGTCGCCGTCGACGAGCGGCTGCGCGCCGACCCGCTGCTCGCCCCGCTCGTCGACGCGGCCCCGGCCGCCGGGTGCCCGGCTCCGTCGACCCCGCCGAGTTCGCCGTACGGGCCGTCCTCGGCCAGCAGGTCTCCACCGCCGCCGCCCGCACCCACGGCGCCCGGCTCGTCGCCGCCCACGGCACCCCGGTCGACGACCCCGAGGGCGGCCTCACCCACCTCTTCCCGGAGCCCGCGGCGCTCGCCGCCCTCGACCCCGAGACCCTGGCCCTGCCCGCAGCCGCCGCGCCACCCTGCTCACCCTGGTCCGCGCCCTCGCCGACGGCTCGCTGTCCCTCGGCCCCGCCGACGACCGCGAGGAGGCCCGCGCCCGGCTGCTCGCCCTGCCCGGCTTCGGCCCTGGACCACGGAGATCATCGCCATGCGGGCCCTCGGCGACCCCGACGCCTTCCTCCCCGGCGACCTCGGCGTCCGCCGCGCCGCCGAAGGACTCGGCCTGCCCTCCACCCCGGCCGCGCTGACCGCCCGCGCCGCGCACTGGCGCCCCTGGCGCGCCTACGCCGTCCAGTACCTCTGGGCCACCGACACCCACCCGATCAACCACCTGCCCTCCTGAGGAGGCCGCCCCGTGTCCACCGTCCGGCACACCGTCGTCGACAGCCCGTACGAGCCGCTGACCCTCGTCGCCGTCGACGGCGTCCTCAGCCGCGTCCACATGACCGGCCAGCGCCACCGCCCGCCCGAGGAGACCTTCGGAGAACCCGACCCGCGCCCCTTCGGGGAGGCGATCCGCCAGCTCGACGCCTACTTCGCGGGCGAACTCACCGCGTTCGACCTGCCCCTGCACCTGGTCGGCACCCCGTTCCAGCTCCGCGTCTGGGAACGCCTGAGCCTCATCCCGTACGGGGAGACCCGGACGTACGGCGAACTCGCCGAGGAGCTGGGGAGTCCCGGCGCCTCCCGCGCCGTCGGCCTCGCCAACGGCAAGAACCCCGTCAGCATCGTCGTCCCCTGCCACCGGGTGGTCGGCGCCGGCGGCGGCCTCACCGGCTACGGCGGCGGCCTCGACCGCAAGCAGCGGCTCCTGGCCTTCGAGTCGGGGGCGGCGGAGCCCGACCTCCTCTTCTGAACCCGGGGTCCTTCCACCGCCCGGGTGTTAGGTTCCCGGCATGCCCAAGGTGAACATCGCGCTCGACGCCGAACTCGTCGTGGAAGTCATGGTCCTCGCGGGGTCAACACCCGCAGGACGCCGTCGAGGCGGTCGTCCGCGACTACATCGCCCGCGGCCACCGCACCGAGGCCCGCACCGCCGGCCGCGACGAGCCGGTGCGCACCGGCGAGATCGTCCCGCCGGAACCGCAGCAGGGCTGACGGGGCGCTCGCTCGGTCCCGCACGCGTGCGACCCCTATGGTGCGGAATATCCGCACATCAGGGGTGGCACGGCGTCCGGCAGTCCGGATAGGGTCGGCGGCGGCGCGACTGCACGTTCGAAAGCAAGGGATGCAAGGTGACGGACGGAGCAGCAACGGTCGCTCGCGTGCTCGTGGCGGCCGACAAGTTCAAGGGTTCGCTCACGGCCGTGGAGGTCGCCGAGCGGGTCACGGCGGGTCTGCGACGGATCGTCCCGGACCTGGAGGTGGAGACGCTCCCCGTCGCGGACGGCGGCGACGGCACCGTCGCGGCGGCCGTCGCCGCCGGGTTCGAGCGCCACGAGGCGACGGTGACGGGACCGGTCGGCGACCCGGTCACCGCCGCGTTCGCGCTGCGCGGCACCACCGCGGTCGTCGAGATGGCGGAGGCCTCCGGCCTCCAGCTCCTCCCGGCCGGCGAGTTCGCCCCGCTCACCGCCACCACGTACGGCTCCGGCGAACTGCTCCGCGCCGCCCTGGACGCCGGTGCCACCACCGTCGTCTTCGGCGTCGGCGGCAGCGCCACCACCGACGGCGGCGCCGGCATGCTCGCCGCGCTCGGCGCCCGCTTCCTCGACGCGTCCGGCGAACCCGTCGGCCCCGGCGGCGCCGCCCTCGCGGACCTGGCCACGGCCGACCTCACCGGCCTCGACCCCCGCTTCGCCGAGGTCGACCTGATCCTCGCGAGCGACGTCGACAACCCGCTCACCGGCCCCAAGGGCGCCCCCGCCGTCTACGGCCCGCAGAAGGGCGCCACCCCCGACGACGTCCGGACCTCGACGCGGCCCTCGCCCACTACGCCACCGTCCTGGAGAGGCGATCGGCCCCAAGGCGGCCGAGGCCGCCCTCGCGCCCGGCGCGGGCGGCGCCAGCGGCATCGGCTACGGCGCCCTCATCCTGGGCGCGAGCTTCCGCCCCGGCATCGAGCTGATGCTGGAGGTCCTCGGCTTCGCCCCCGCCCTGGAGCGCGCCACCCTCGTCATCACCGGCGAGGGCTCCTCGACGAACAGACCCTCCACGGCAAGGCCCCGGCGGGTGTCGCCGCCGCGGCCCGCGCGGCCGGCAAGGAGGTCGTCGCGGTCTGCGGCCGCCTCGCCCTCCCCGCCGAAGCCCTCGGCAGAGCCGGCATCCGCCGCGCCTACCCCTCGCCGCCCTGGAGCCGGACCCCGCGAAGTCCATGGCGAACGCGGGCCCGCTCCTGGAGGAGGCGGCGGCGGACATCGCCCGGGACTTCCTGGAGTAGCGGGCGCGAGAGCGGCTACGACGTGAGCTGTTCGCGCCGCCGCGGCCGGTCGAAGACCGTGTCGCGGCGGCGGCACACGCCCGCCCGCCCGCCGCCCCCTCGCGCCCCGGCCACGCGTCCGGCGTCTCCGGGAACGCCGCCCGGTCCGCCGGATCGACGACCGCAGCATCCGTGGCGCCCGCGACCGGTACACGCACGGGCGCCCCTGGAAGCTCCCGGGAAGAGCGTCACCTCCCGGAAACACACCGGTGTGAAGCTCGGGCCCATGAAGCCGTACACCGCTCCCCTCATCGAGGAGAACCGCTCCCACCCGCACCTCGCCGACCTGCTGGGCGCCTACCACCTGGCCAACCAGGAGGAGAAGGGGACGCCCGTGGCGACGGTCGCCGAGCTCCCGGCCGCCTACCGCGGGGAGGCCGAGGACCCGGCCGCCGCGTTCGCCGCCGACACGGTCCTGCTCGCCACCCCGCCCGGCGGGGACGGGCCGGCCGGCTGCGTCGTCCTGAAGGCCCCCGCGCGGGGCGCGCCCGAGGTCAAGCGGCTCTGGGTCGTGCCCGCGGCCCGCCGCAAGGGCCTCGCGAGGGCCCTCGTGGCCGAGGCCCTGCGCCGGGCCGCCGCCCTCGGGGCGCCCTCCGTGCGCCTCACGGTCTGGGACTGGCGGCGGGAGCCTGGCCCTCTACCGGAGCCTCGGCTTCGAGACGGTCCCCTCCTGGGACCCCCGCCCCGGCCTCCTCTGCCTGGAGAAGCCGCTCGCGGCCGACCGCGTCGAGCTCCTCGCTCCCGACGCCGTGCGCGCCCTCGCCGCCGACGGCCTCGCCGCCCTCCTCGTGGACGCCGTGGACGGCGGGGCCTCCGTCGGCTTCACGGCGCCCCTGGACGCCGCCGGGGCGGCCTCCTGGTGGCTCGGGGCCGCCGAGGAGGCCGAGGAGGGCGTACGCGAGGTCTGGGCGGCCCTGGACGGCGCGGGGCGCCCGACCGGGGTCGTCACCCTCGTCCGCGCCTCCGCCGCCAACGGCCGGCACCGGGGCGAGATCGCCCGGCTCCTGGTCCACCGCTCCGCCCGGGGCCGGGGCCTCGGGCGGCGGCTGCTCGCCGCGGCCGAGGCGCACGCCGCCGCCATCGGCCTGACCCTGCTCGTCCTGGACACCCAGGCCGGCAGCCCGGCCGAGCGCCTCTACCGGGGCGCGGGCTGGACGGCCGCCGGGACGATCCCGGACTTCGCCGCCGACCCGGCCGGGGTCCTCCGCGCGACCACGCTGTACTACAAGAAGCTCGGCTAGGGCACGCGAAAGGGCCCCGGGAGGCTGTTCGCCTTCCGGGGCCCTTTCGTACGCGTACCGTCCGCTACGGGAGCTGGGCCGCCCGCGCCTCCCGGCTCTCGCGCCGGTTGCCGCGGAAGGTGTTCACCCGGCGGGCCGTCGCGAAGAGGGGATCACGGCGCCCATCACGACCTGGAGCGCGCAGCCGGTCTGGAGCAGGAACTGACCGCCCGGGGCGTCGAACGCCCAGGCCGCCAGCATGCCCATCGCGCCGACGATCCAGGAGAGCATCGCCACCGCGAGCACACCGCGCGGCTTCGGGTACTCGACCCGGCTCACCATCAGCCAGGCCACCCCGATGATCGCGAGGAGGGTCGGGATGAACGGCAGCTCCAGGAGGACGATCGAGACCACCGTCAGCGCGCCGAAGGGGCTCGGCATGCCCTGGAACATGCCGTCCTTCATGGTCACGCAGGAGAATCTCGCCAGTCGCAGCACCACCGCGAGCAGCACCACGATCGCGGCCACCGCCGAGACCTTCTGCTGCGCGTCGTCCGCGACCATCCCGTACACGAGCACGAAGTAGGCCGGGGCCAGGCCGAAGCTGATCAGGTCCGACAGGTTGTCGAGCTCGGCGCCCATCGGGGACGAGCGGAGCTTGCGCGCCACGATCCCGTCGAAGAGGTCGAAGATCGCCGCGCACAGCATCAGGATCACGGCGGTGGCGGCGCTGTTGCGCGCCATGCCGGTCTCGGTGCTGCCCGTCAGGTGCGGGATGAGGATGCCGGTGGTGGTGAAGTACACCGCCATGAATCCGCACGTGGCGTTACCGAGCGTGAGGGCGTCCGCTATGGACAGCCTCAGCGACAGCGGCATCTCCTCGGCCTCTTCGGCCGCGTCGGTCTCGGCGGCCCAGTCGGCCGCCCGTGTGTCGGGATCAATCACGGTCAATGCGAGTCACCCCCGCCGTGGTGACCTGCCCGACCTCGACCGCGACCTCGACGCCCTCGGGGAGGTAGATGTCGACGCGCGAGCCGAAGCGGATCAGGCCGATGCGGTCGCCCTGCTCCACCTTCGTCCCCTGGGGGACGTACGGCACGATGCGACGGGCGACGGCGCCCGCGATCTGGATCATCTCGATGTCGCCGAGTTCGGTGTCGAAGTGCCAGACGACGCGCTCGTTGTTCTCGCTCTCCTTGTTGAACGCCGGCACGAACCCGCCGGGGACGTGCTCCACGGACGTCACCGTGCCGGCCAGCGGCGCGCGGTTGACGTGGACGTTCAGGGGCTCATGAAGATGGCGACCCGGGTCCGCCCGTCCTTCCACGGCATGATGCTCTGCACCACGCCGTCGGCGGGGAGACGACCCGGCCCTGAGCGATCTCGCGCTCGGGGTCGCGGAAGAACCACAGCATGCCGGCCGCGAGAGCGGTGGTCGGCACGGCGATGGCCGCGGCGCGCCGCGACCTGCGGGCGCGCACGAGGCTGAGCGCCGCGGTGGCGACGGTCGGCAGGAGCCACGGCGATGCTCCGCGCGCGAGGCGAACGCCCTTGAGGCTGTCGCGGTGTGCAGAGGTTTGGCTGTGGGGCATGGATGACCTTCGTAGCGGATGATGCCGCGCAGGCAACGGGGACGGCGGCTTTCCGGCGATGCTATCGGTTGCGGGGCGCAACTGGGCAAGCCAGGAACCGAGTCGGAGGCCGGAAGACGAACACAGGGTGTGATCTTCTTCGCGGCCCAACCGGCTCAAAAGCGACAATCATCCCTGGAATCGGTACTCCTCGAGCAGCCGACGACCAATGATCATTTTCTGGATCTCGGCGGTACCTTCGCCGATGAGCAGCATCGGCGCCTCGCGGTAGAGGCGCTCGATCTCGTACTCCTTCGAGAACCCGTATCCACCGTGGATACGGAAGGCGTCCTCGACGACCTCCTTGCAGTATTCGGAGGCGAGGTACTTCGCCATCCCTGCTTCGAGGTCGTTTCGCTCCCCGGAGTCCTTTTGCGTGCTGCGTTGACCATCATCGCATGAGCGGCCTCGACCTTGGTAGCCATTTCGGCCAGTTTGAACTGGATGGCCTGGTGCTGGGCGATGGCCTTGCCGAAGGTGTGGCGCTGCTGGGCGTACGAGACGCCCAGCTCGAACGCACGCTGAGCGACGCCGCAACCACGGGCCGCCACGTTCACGCGCCCGACCTCGACGCCGTCCATCATCTGGTAGAAGCCACGGCCGGTTTCCCCGCCGAGGACACGATTGGCCGGAATGCGCAGTCCGTCCATGATGAGCTCGGTCGTGTCGACGCCCTTGTAGCCCATCTTGTCGATCTTCCCGGGGATGGTGAGGCCGGGGCGGACCTCTCCGAAGCCCGGCTCCTTCTCCACGAGGAAGGTCGTCATCGACTTGTGGGGCGCGGTGCCCTCGGGGTGTCCTTCGTCACTCCGGACCAGAACGGCCACGAGCGAGGACGTTCCGCCGTTCGTCAGCCACATCTTCTGGCCGTTGAGGACGTACTCGTCGCCGTCCCTCACCGCCTTCGACGTGATGGCCGACACGTCCGAGCCGAGGGCCGGCTCCGACATCGAGAACGCGCCGCGCGTCTCGCCGGCCGCCATCCGCGGGAGGAAGTGCTCCTTCTGCTCCTGCGTGCCGTGCTGCTTGAGCATGTACGCCACGATGAAGTGCGTGTTGATGATGCCGGAGACCGACATCCAGCCGCGGGCGATCTCCTCCACGCACAGCGCGTAGGTGAGCAGCGACTCGCCCAGGCCCCGTACTCCTCGGGGATCATCAGGCCGAAGACGCCGAGCTCCTTGAGCCCGTCCACGATCTGCTGGGGGTACTCGTCGCGGTGCTCCAGGTCCGTCGCGACCGGGATGATCTCCTTGTCGACGAAGTCCCGGACGGTGGCGAGGATCTCCTGCTGGACATCGGTCAGACCGTGGGTCTGGGCGAGTCGCGCCATGACTACTTCTCCGACTTCTTGGAGGGCTCGACGAGCGTGGGGCGGCCGGGCTGCTCCCCGCCGCGCTCCTTGATGTACGTCTCGGTGGGGACCATCACCTTGCGGCGGAAGACGCACACCAGAGTGCCGTCCTGCTTGTAGCCCTTGGTCTCCACGTACACGATCCCGCGGTCGTTCTTCGACTTCGACGGGGTCTTGTCGAGGACCGTGGTCTCGCCGTAGATCGTGTCGCCGTGGAAGGTCGGCGCCACGTGCCGCAGCGACTCGATCTCCAGGTTGGCGATGGCCTTGCCGGAGACGTCCGGCACGGACATGCCGAGCAGCAGCGAGTAGATGTAGTTGCCGACGACGACGTTCTTGCCGAAGTCCGTCGTGTTCTCCGCGTAGTTCACGTCCATGTGCAGCGGATGGTGGTTCATCGTGAGCAGACAGAAGAGGTGGTCGTCGTATTCGGTGACCGTCTTCCCGGGCCAGTGCTTGTAGACGGCACCGACCTCGAACTCCTCGTACGTGCGGCCGAACTGCATGGGACTCAGGCCTCCGGGATCTCGAACTTGCTGGTGCGCTGCATACCGGCGGCGCGGCCCTTGCCGGAGATGACCAGGGCCATCTTGCGGGAGGCCTCGTCGATCATCTCGTCGCCGAGCATCGCGGAGCCCTTCTTCCCGCCGGCCTCGGACGTGTAGTAGTCGTACGCGTCGAGAATCAGCTCGGCGTGGTCGTAGTCCTCCTGCGAGGGCGAGAAGATCTCGTTCGCGGCGGCGACCTGGTCCGGGTGCAGCACCCACTTGCCGTCGAAGCCGAGGGCGGCGGCGCGCTGCGCGACGGCCCTGTAGCCCTCCTGGTTGCGGATCTGGAGGTAGGGGCCGTCGATCGCCTGGAGGTTGTTGGCGCGGGCGGCCATCAGGATGCTCATCAGGATGTGGTGGTAGGCGTCGGCCGGGTAGCCGGGCGGCTGCTCGCCCACGACCAGCGACTTCATGTTGATGGAGGCCATGAAGTCGGCCGGGCCGAAGATGATCGTCTCGACGCGCTGGGAGGCCTGCGCGATGGCGTTGACGTGGGTCAGGCCCTGGGCGTTCTCGATCTGCGCCTCGATGCCGATCTTGCCGACCTCGAAGCCCATCGTCTTCTCGATCTGGGTGAGCAGCAGGTCGAGCGCGACGATCTGCTGCGCGTCCTGGACCTTCGGCAGCATGATGCAGTCGAGGTTCTGGCCGGCGCCCTCGACGACCGTGACGACGTCCCGGTACGTCCAGTGGGTCGTCCAGTCGTTCACGCGGACCACGCGCGTCTTGCCGGTCCAGTCGCCCTCGTTCAGGAACTTCACGATGGTGTGCCGGGCCTCGGGCTTGGCCAGCGGGGCGCAGGCGTCCTCCAGGTCCAGGAAGACCTGGTCGGCGGCGAGGCCCTGGGCCTTCTCCAGGAACCGCGGGTTGGACCCGGGGACCGCCAGGCAGGAGCGGCGGGGGCGCAGCCGGTTCACGGGGACGCGGGGCTGGTCATGCGGGGACCTCCAGGGGATCGAGCTTGTTCGCTTTCCGGATCTCGTCGACGATACGGCCGATGATCTCCGTGATGCCGAAGTCCTTCGGGGTGAAGACGGCGGCCACGCCCGCGCGCTTCAGTTCTGCGGCGTCGGCGTTCGGGATGATCCCGCCGACGATGACCGGGATGTCGGCCGCGCCCGCCTCGCGGAGGCGGTCGAGGACGTCCGGGACCAGCTCGGCGTGCGAGCCGGAGAGGATCGACAGGCCCACGCAGTGCACGTCCTCGGCCAGGGCCGCGTTGACGATCTGCTCGGGGGTCAGCCGGATCCCCTGGTAGACCACCTCGAAACCGGCGTCACGCGCGCGTACGGCGATCTGCTCGGCCCCGTTGGAGTGCCCGTCCAGACCGGGCTTGCCGACGAGCAGCCGCAGCCGCCCGGCGTTCAGCTCCTCGGCGGTCCGCGCCACTTTCTCCCGCACGAGGGCCAGCGGCGTGCCCGCCTCGGCCGTCACCGCGACCGGGGCGGAGGAGACGCCCGTCGGGGCGCGGAACTCGCCGAAGACGTCCCGCAGCGCCCAAGACCACTCCCCGGTGGTGACGCCCGCACGCGCGCACTCCAGGGTGGCGGCGAAGAGGTTGCCGTCGCCGGCCGCCACCGCCTTCAGGGCCGCCAGGGACTCCTGGGCGCGGGCCTCGTCGCGGTTGTCGCGCCACTCGTGGAGGGCGGCGACCACCCGCGCCTCGTTCGCCGGGTCCACCGTCATGATCGCGGTGTCCAGGTCGGCGGTGAGGGGTTCTCCTCGGTCGACTGGAAGATGTTGACGCCGACGATCTTCTCCTCGCCGGCCTCGATCCGGGCGCGCCGCTCGGCGTGCGAGGAGACGAGCTGCGACTTGAGGTAGCCGGACTCGACGGCGGCCATCGCGCCGCCCATCTCCTGGATCCGGTCGATCTCGGCCAGGCACTCCTCGACGAGGGCGTCCACCTTGGCCTCGATGACGTGCGAGCCGGCGAAGATGTCCTCGTACTCCAGCAGGTCGGACTCGTGGGCGAGCACCTGCTGGATGCGCAGCGACCACTGCTGGTCCCAGGGCCGGGGCAGGCCGAGGGCCTCGTTCAGGCGGGGAGCTGGACGGCCCGCGCGCGGGCGTCCTTGGAGAGGGTGACGGCCAGCATCTCCAGGACGATCCGCTGGACGTTGTTCTCCGGCTGGGCCTCGGTCAGACCGAGCGAGTTGACCTGCACGCCGTAGCGGAACCGGCGCTGCTTGGCGTTCTCGATGCCGTACCGCTCCCGGGTGACCTTGTCCCAGATGCGCCCGAAGGCGCGCATCTTACACATCTCCTCGACGAAGCGGACGCCCGCGTTCACGAAGAACGAGATGCGGGCGACCACCTCGCCGAAGCGGTCCTCCGGGACCTGGCCGGAGTCCCGGACCGCGTCGAGCACCGCGACGGCGGTGGACATCGCGTACGAGATCTCCTGGACCGGGGTGGCCCCGGCCTCCTGCAGGTGGTAGCTGCAGATGTTGATCGGGTTCCACTTCGGGATGTTGTTCACCGTGTAGGTGATCATGTCCGTCGTGAGGGCGGAGGGAGGGGCCGGGCGGGAAGACGTGCGTCCCGCGCGACAGGTACTCCTTCACGATGTCGTTCTGGGTGGTGCCCTGGAGCCTGGTGACGTCCGCGCCCTGCTCCTCCGCGACCACCTGGTAGAGCGCCAGGAGCCACATCGCCGTGGCGTTGATCGTCATCGAGGTGTTCATCTGCTCCAGGGGATGTCCTGGAACAGCCGGCGCATGTCACCGAGGTGCGAGACGGGGACGCCGACCCGGCCGACCTCGCCGCGGGCGAGGATGTGGTCGGGGTCGTACCCGGTCTGCGTCGGCAGGTCGAAGGCGACCGAGAGGCCGGTCTGACCCTTGGCGAGGTTGCGCCGGTACAGCTCGTTGGACGCCTCGGCGGTCGAGTGACCGGCGTACGTCCGCATGAGCCACGGACGGTCCTTCTGGCGCTCAGTCATCTATGGTCCCGGGCTCAGATGTTGCGGAAGCGGTTGATGGCGTCGATGTGCTGGGCCCGCAGCTCCGGGTCGCGCACGCCCAGGCCCTCCTCGGGCGAGAGCGCGAGGACGCCGACCTTGCCCTGGTGGAGGTTGCGGTGGACGTCGTAGGCGGCCTGGCCGGTCTCCTCCAGGAGTAGACCTCGACAGGGTCGGGTGGATCTTGCCCTTGGCGATCAGGCGGTTGGCCTCCCAGGCCTCGCGGTAGTTCGCGAAGTGCGAGCCGATGATCCGCTTGAGCGACATCCACAGGTAGCGGTTGTCGTACTGGTGCATGTAGCCGGAGGTGGAGGCGCAGGTGGTGATGGTGCCGCCCTTGCGGGTGACGTACACGGAGGCGCCGAAGGTCTCGCGGCCCGGGTGCTCGAAGACGATGTCGATGTCCTCGCCGCCGGTCAGCTCGCGGATGCGCTTGCCGAAGCGCTTCCACTCCTTGGGGTCCTGGGTGTGCTCGTCCTTCCAGAACTTGTAGCCCTCGGCGTTGCGGTCGATGACCGCCTCGGCGCCATGGACCGGCAGATGTCGGCCTTCTCGGGGAGGAGACGACACAGATCGGGTTGGCGCCGCCGGCCAGGGCGAACTGTGTGGCGTACGAGCCGAGGCCGCCGCTGGCGCCCCAGATGAGGACGTTGTCGCCCTGCTTCATGCCGGCGCCGTTGCGGGAGACGAGCTGGCGGTAGGCGGTGGAGTTGACCAGGCCCGGGGCCGCCGCCTCCTCCAGCTCAGGTGGCCGGGCTTCGGCATGAGCTGGTTGGACTTGACGAGGGCGATCTCCGCCAGGCCGCCGAAGTTGGTCTCGAAGCCCCAGATGCGCTGCTCGGGGTCGAGCATCGTGTCGTTGTGGCCGTCCGAGGACTCCAGCTCGACCGAGAGGCAGTGCGCGACGACCTCGTCGCCCGGCTTCCAGGAGTTGACGCCCGGGCCGGTGCGCAGGACGACGCCCGCGAGGTCGGAGCCGATGACGTGGTACGGCAGGTCGTGGCGCTTGGTGAGCTCGGAGAGCCGGCCGTAGCGCTCCAGGAAGCCGAAGGTCGAGACCGGCTCGAAGATCGAGGTCCAGACCGAGTTGTAGTTGACCGAGGAGGCCATGACGGCGACGAGCGCCTCGCCCGGGCCGAGCTCGGGCAGCGGGACGTCGTCCAGGTGGAGCGACTTGCGCGGGTCCTTGTCGCGGCTGGCGAGTCCGGTGAACATCTCCGCCTCGTCCTTGTGGACGGTGACGGCGCGGTACGACTCGGGGAGCTTGATGTTCGCGAAGTCGGCGGACGTGACCGCGGCGGAGCCGCTCGATGTCACAGTCTGGGACTGGATCGCGTCCAGGATTTCCTTCACGGGTTGCCTCCGGCGGTGAGCGTCCGAGGGAGGACGCCTGAGGGTTACGGCGGTGGGTGCTGCTGTGGAGGTGTGCCGTCGGTTCGGCTGGGTCGTGCGGTGGCGCGGCGCCGGTCGGGCGCGGGGTTGCCTGTGACGCAGGCGTCCGGGCACACGAGCCGTCGGCTTGTGGGGACAGCCGGCGCACGAGGTTGGTCTCTGCGCGCCGGCCGCCCGGACAACATCAACGTATGGCACGCCGTGTCACCTGACAAGGCACTGGGTGCCAACAATTTCACTCAGATGCAATCTGGTGGTCACACATGAGCGATGATCGATCGAATCGGCCCGCCGAACCGCTCCGACCTGGGCAAACGCCGTGTGGGCCGCTCCCGGATCCCGGGAACGGCCCACACGGCGAAACAGCCTCGGAGGGGGAGGAGGGGCTCAGGCGGTGCCGAGCGCCTTCTGGATGGTGCGCATGACCTCGTCGAGGGCGCGTCCGTGCGCGCCACGGCGACCACCACGTCACCGGCGGTGGAGGCCCGGACGGCGGGGGCGGCCGGGGCGGTCTCCTCCGGAGCGGCGGAGGAGGCGGCGGACGGGGCCGGCCGGCCGGCGCCTATGCCCGATCCGAAGGTCTCCCGGACGATCGCGAAGGCGTGGTCGAGCTGGGCCTCCACGTCGCCCCGGCCGCCCGCCCGCAGCCAGCGGCGCAGCACGTGGTTGTGGGCGGTGACCACCGCGGAGGCGGCCACCTCGGCGAGCAGCGGGTCGTCGTTGCCGTCGTGGTGGTCGCGCTCGTCGAAGTGCCCGAGGAGGTAGCGGGTGAAGAGGCGCTCGTAGCGGGCCACCGAGGCGATCTCCCGCTCCCGCAGGGTCGGCACCTCGCGGGTGAGCCGGTAGCGCTCCACGGAGACCGCGGGGACCCCGCGTACATCTTCATGACCTCCTTGATGCCCCGGCACACCGTGTCGAGCGGGTGCTCGTGCGGCGGCGCGGCGTTGAGGACCGCCTCCGCCCGCACCAGGGTGTCGTCGTGGTCGGGGAAGATCGCCTCCTCCTTGGACCGGAAGTGCCGGAAGAAGGTCCGCCGCGCGACCCCGGCCGTGGCCGCGATCTCGTCCACCGTGGTGGCCTCGTACCCCTTGGTCGCGAAGAGTTCCATCGCGGCGGTGGCGAGCTCCCGGCGCATCTTGAGCCGCTGAGCGGCGGCACGGGTGCCCGCCGCGCTCTCCGGAGCGTCGGACGGGGACGTGGCACGGGGTGACTTCGCGGCCTTGGGCATGGTCCGAACGTACTGCATCGGAGGGGAAGTGTGCCCAGGTGGGGCGGGGAGCCCCCCGGGGCACCGGGGGTGCCCGAGGGGCTCAGGAGCCCGCCCCAGTCGGGGGTGCGGGGTTCAGCGTCGGGCATATTCGCGGAAGCCGCGACCCGTCTTGCGGCCCAGGCAGCCGGCCGCCACCAGGTGCTCCAGGAGCGGGGCCGGGGCGAGGCCGGGGTCGCGGAACTCGCGGTGCAGGACCTGCTCGATCGCGAGCGAGACGTCCAGGCCGACCACGTCGAGCAGTTCGAACGGGCCCATCGGGTAGCCGCCGCCCAGCTTCATGGCGGCGTCGATGTCGTCCAGGGTCGCGTAGTGCTCCTGGACCATCTTGATCGCGTTGTTCAGGTACGGGAAGAGCAGCGCGTTCACGATGAAGCCGGCCCGGTCGCCGCAGTCCACCGGGTGCTTGCGGATCCTCGCCGTGACCTCGCGGACGGTGGCGTGCACGTCGTCGCCGGTCAGGACCGTGCGGACGATCTCCACCAGCTTCATCGCGGGCGCCGGGTTGAAGAAGTGCATCCCGATGACGTCCTGCGGCCGCGTGGTGGCCCGGGCACAGGCCACGACCGGCAGCGAGGAGGTCGTGGTGGCGAGCACCGCGCCCGGCTTGCAGATCTTGTCGAGCCGCGCGAACAGGTCCTGCTTGACCTCCAGGTCCTCCGCGACCGCCTCGACCGCCAGGTCGACCTCGGCAAGGCGTCGAGCGTGCCGGCCGGGGTGATCAGGGCGAGCACGGTGTCGCGGGCCTCGGCCGTCATCCGGCCCTTGGACACCGAGCGGTCCAGGGACGTGGCGATCCGGGCCTTGGCGGTGTCCGCCTTCTCCTGGGAGCGGGCGGCGAGCACGACCTCGTACCCGGCCTTGGCGAAGACCTCCGCGATGCCGGAGGCCATGGTGCCCGAGCCGGCGACGCCGACCGAGCGGACCTCGCGCCCGCCGCCGCCCTCCGCCGCGGTCAGCGGGGTCAGCGCGTCGCGCACCACCTCGTCGGAGCCCGGCGCCGCGTACGTGTAGAAGCCGCGGCCCGCCTTGCGGCCGGTCAGGCCCGCCTCGCTGAGCTGCTTCAGGATCGGGGCCGGGGCGTGCAGCCGGTCGTGCGAGGAGGCGTACATGGCCTCCAGGACCGTGCGGGCCGTGTCCACGCCGATCAGGTCGAGCAGCGCGAGCGAGCCCATCGGCAGGCCGCAGCCCAGCTTCATCGCCGCGTCGATGTCCTCGCGGGAGGCGTACTTGGCCTCGTACATGGCGGCGGCCTGGTTCAGGTAGCCGAACAGCAGCCCGTCCGCGATGAAACCGGCCCGGTCCCCGACCGCCACCGGCTCCTTGCCGAGGTCCTGGGCGAGCCGGGTGACGGCGTCGACGGCCCGCGGGTCGGTCAGCACCGAGAGACCACCTCGACCAGCTTCATGGCCTGGACCGGGGTGAAGAAGTGCAGGCCGAGGACCCGCTCGGGGTGCGCCGAGTCGGCCGCGAGCCGGGTGACGGAGAGCGCGTTGGTGCCGGTGGCCAGGATCGCGTCGGGCCGGACGATGCCGTCCAGGGCCCGGAAGACCTCCTACTTCGCCTCGTACGACTCCGGCACGACCTCGATCACGAGGTCGGCACCGGCAGCCGCTTGGAGGTCGGAGAAGGTGCGGAAGCGGGCCAGGACGTCCTGCCGCTCCTCCTCGGTGATCCGCTCGCGGGCCACGGCGCGGGCGGTGGAGGCCTCCAGGGCGGCGACGGCCCGGGCGGCGGCAGTGTCGCTGACGTCGATGCCGATGACCTCGCGGCCGGCCCGGGCGAGGACGTCGGCGATGCCCGCGCCCATGGTGCCGAGACCGACGACGGCGATGGTGGAGAGGGGTGTCCATCAGGGGACTCCAGAGAGGAAGAGTGACGACTGAGGGCAGTGCGTGCGGGTGGTGCCGCGGAATTGCGCGAACGCGGGGCGAATCGCGGGAAACACACGGGAAGGAGCCCGCGGAAAGGGGCGGCGCCCGGTGGAGAAAGGGGCGACGGGCTCTGTCCCGGAGCCGCGTCGAAACTGCCGAACCGACGTACGCTCACCACGGCTGCGTCACCAGGCCGTTGTGAGAAGCGGGGGTTGACCCGCTCACCTGAGACTAACCGGCGGGTAACGAGCGCGCCAGTCCCGGGAAGTCGGGAAAATGTGATCTGGATCGCGGATAGGCTCGGTTTCATGGAATACGCCGAGGATCCGGAATTCTGCTCGATGATCGATCGATTGCGCGACGAGATCGGGAATGGCACCGGAGAACTCCCGGCGGCATTCGGCCGGCTCGCGGAAACCGGCGACCCCGCGGAACTGCCCCGCGACCCCGAGGAACTGCACCGCCTCCTCACCGAGCCCGGCCGGCCGCTCTGGGCCCGCGAGATCGCCGCCTACGCCCTCGGCGTCGCCGGCGACCCGCGCGCCTTCGAGGCCCTCGTGCTCCTCCTCAACCACCGCGACCCCGAGCGCTGCGTCACCGCCGCCCACGCCCTGGTCCGGCTCGGCGACCCCGCACCGCCCGCGCGGCCGCCGCCCTCGCCACCAACGAACTCCGGGCCGCCTACGCCCTGCTGCCCGTCCGGCTGCTCGCCCGACTGCGTGCCCCCGAGTCCGTACCGGCCCTGATCACCGTCCTCGAACGGCGCCTCCCGGCCGACGACCCCCACTGGCGGGTCGGCCTCGCCTGCGTCGAGGGCCTCGGCACCCTCGGCGACCCCCGGGCCCGCCCCGCCCTGGAGGCCGCCCTGCCCACCCGCGCCTCGGCGCGGCAGCCGCACGCTCACTGGGCCTGCTCGGCCCGGAGCGCGCGGCCGACCGCGCCTGAGGGAAGGGGAGTTCGACGCGTACGACCGTTCGGCCCGTACGGCCGTTCAGCGCGTACGCCCGCTCAGCGCACGTGCCCGAGGAGGCCGTGCAGGGTGGTGCCGGCCGCTGCCGTCCGCCCGGCGCCCGCGCGCGTGCCGCGCTTCTCCGGGGGCTTCGAGCCGTTCGTGACGACAGGCTCGGGCTCCGGCTCCGGGAGCGCGGCGCAGACCGCGTCCGCCTCGGCGCCGTCCTCGCCGCGCGGCACCCTGCCCGTGGCCAGGTAGACGGCCAGGTGCTCGTCCATGCAGTCGTTCCCGGCCAGCGTCACGCCGTGGTTGCCGCCGCCCTCCTCCACGACCAGGCTGGAGCGGCGCGGCAGCCGGTGCGCGGCCACCGCCCCCTCGTACGGCGTCGCCGCGTCGTCGGTCGCCTGGAGGACGAGGACCGGCGGCAGTCGGTCGTTGCGGACGTTCGTCGGGGTCAGGGACTCCACCGGCCAGAACGCGCACGGCGCGTTGTACCAGGTGTTGTTCCGGGTGGAGAAGGGTGCCTTGGTGTGCGTCTTCCACGCGTCCTCGCGCCAGACGTTCCAGTCGCGGGGCCAGCCCGCGTCCCGGCACTGCACGCTCGCGTAGACCGAGTAGCCGTTGTCGGCGGCCGCGTCGGCCTCCCCGTACCGCTCGTACGCCTCGACCAGCGGCCCGGAGTCCCCGTCGTTGACGTACGCGGAGAAGGCGCTCGCGAGCCTGGGCCAGTAGCCGTCGTAGTACCCGCCGGGCAGGAAGGTGTCCTCCAGCTCGCCCGGCCCGACCTTCCCACCGGCCGGTTCCGCGCGCACCGCGTCGCGCATCCGGTACCAGGCGGCCTCGACCGCCGCCGGGTCGGTGCCGAGCCGGTACGTGGCGTCGTACCGGGCCACCCACGCCATGAAGTCCTTGTGGCGCGCGTCGAAGGCGGAGTTCTGGGCGAGGTTGTTCTCGTACCAGACCCCGTGCGGATCGACGACGGAGTCGAGCGCCATGCGCCGCACCCGGTCGGGGAAGAGCCGGGCGTACACGGCGCCCAGGTAGGTGCCGTACGAGTAGCCGAGGTAATTGAGCTTCGGCGCGCCGACCGCGTCCCGGATCGCGTCCAGGTCCTTCGCCGCGCTCACGGTGTCGACGTACGGCAGCACGTCCGCGTACTTCTCGCCGCAGGCCCGCGCGAAGGCCCGCGCCCGCTCGATCCCCGTCCGCTCGGCCCGCGAGCCGCGCGGCACCGAGTCGGGGCGGACCGGGTCGAAGTGGCCGGGCAGGCAGTCGAGCGCGGGCTCGCTCCTGCCGACCCCGCGCGGGTCGAAGCCGATCACGTCGTACTGGGCGGCCACCTCCTGGGGCAGCGACGCCGCCACGTACCCCGCCATGCCGCGCCCGCTGCCGCCGGGCCCGCCCGGGTTGACGAGCAGCGGACCTGGAAGGTCTCCGCGGTGTGCGGGACCCGGGTCAGGGCGAGGGTGATCCGCCGCCCGTCCGGGTCGTCGTGGTCGAGCGGCACCTCCAGGGCGGCGCACTGGAGCCTCGGATACGCCTGGGTGGCGCAGTCGGTCCAGGCGAGCCGGGGAGCGGGCGGGGGCCGGGTCGGCGGCGTCCGCGGGCGCGGCGGGCAGCGCGGTGACCGTCCCGGCCACCAGCGCTCCAGCGGCGATCAGCATTCCTGCGCGTGGGGTCATAGGGCCTTTGTGCCTCGCGCGGGCGCCGGCGGGACCCGTTCCGCCCGGAGTTGACCCGAAAGGAGGGGATCGGACGGCGTGTCAGACGGACCGGTCCGATGATCCGTCCGGCTGTGGGAGGCCTGGGTCCCCGGGGCTCGGAGATCTCGGTGCCCTGGTCTTGAGGGTCTCGGTTCCCGGAACTCGGAGGTCTCCGTTCCCGGGGCTCAGAGGAAGGTGAGCTGCTCCGGATCGGTCGCCGCGTCCGGCTCCTCCGGCAGGGCGATCCGGCGCGTCCCGCCCCGCCCTGCGGGGCCGATGCCGAACTCGGCCGCGAACTCGTGCACCTGACGGGTGATCCGGCGCTGGTACCAGGTCGGCGCGTAGGCCCCGTCCGCGTACATCCGCTCGTACCGCCGCACCAGGCCCGGGTGGTGGCGCCCCAGCCACTCGGCGAACCACTCGCGGGCGCCCGGCCGCAGGTGCAGGACGAGCGGGGTGACCGAGCCGGCCCCGGCCTCGGCCACCGCCCGGACCGTCGCGCGCAACTGCTCGGGCCGGTCGCTCAGGAAGAGGCACCACGGGGGCCATCAGGACCCCGCAGTCGATGCCGTTCCGGACGAGCGCGCGGACGACGTCGAGACGGCTCTGCGGGGAGGGGCGCCGGGCTCGACCGTGCGCCACAGCTCCCGGTCGGTGAAGCCGACGGAGACGGAGACGCCGACCTCGGTCACCCGGGCCGCCTGGGTCAGCAGCGCCAGGTCGCGCAGGACCAGGGTGCCCTTGGTGAGGATCGAGAAGGGGTTGGCGCGGTCGCGCAGGGCGGTGAGGATGCCCGGCATCAGGCCGTACCGCCCCTCCGCCCGCTGGTAGCAGTCGACGTTGGTGCCCATGGCGATGTGCGCGCCCTGCCAGCGGGGGGAGGCGAGCTGGCGGGCGAGGAGCTCCGGGGCGTTGACCTTGACCACGATCTGGGAGTCGAAGCCGAGGCCGGTGTCGAGGTCGAGGTAGGCGTGGGACCTGCGGGCGAAGCAGTACACGCACGCGTGCGTGCAGCCCCGGTAGGGGTTGACCGTCCATTCGAACGGCATCCGGGAGGCGCCGGGGACCCGGTTCAGGATCGACCGGGCCCGCACCTCGTGGAAGGTGACGCCCCGGAACTCGGGCGTGTCGAAGGTCCGGGTGGTGACCGCGTCCGTACCGAACAGGGCGAGGTCGGCGGGGGCGGGGGCGGGGGAGGGGGAGGTGGAGGGGGTGGAGGGGGGGGGGTTCGCAGGGGTTTCGCCCAGGTTGTCCCAGCGCATGGACGCCTCCTCGATCGCTCGGATCCGGCCGTTCGCTCAGAATAGAACACTTGTTCCTTGATCGTCGCAACCCGGATTTCGCGCCCCGCGGCGCACGTGGTTCGCTTGGCCCGCAACCCCGACCAACCACGAGCTGGAGGAAGTCAATGGCGCAGGTCGAGGCCACGACGGAACGGATCATCGCCGCGGACGCCGAGACGGTGTTCGACGCCCTCGCCGACTACAGCGGCACGCGCGCGAAGCTGCTCCCCGAGCAGTTCAGCGAGTACGAGGTGCGCGAGGGCGGCGACGGCGAGGCACCCTCGTCCACTGGAAGCTCCAGGCCACCAGCAAGCGCGTCCGCGACTGCCTCCTGGAGGTGAGCGAGCCCACCGACGGGCAGCTCGTCGAGAAGGACCGCAACTCCTCCATGGTCACCACCTGGACCGTCACCCCCGCCGGCGAGGGCACGTCCCGCGTCGTCGTCAGCACGGTCTGGAACGGCGCCGGCGGCATCGGCGGCTTCTTCGAGAGGACCTTCGCGCCCAAGGGGCTCGGCCGGATCTACGACCTCGTCCTCGCCAGGCTCGCGGCCGAGGTCGAGAAGTAGGCCCGGAGCGGAACGGGCAACGCCCGGAGCGCGAGAAGTAACGCCCGGAGCGTTCACCGGTTCGAGTGGATCGCCCGCGCCTCCCGTGACCGCGCCCGCGCGCGCCGGGGGCGCGGGCCCTCGTAAACGCGCTGATGAGCGACCCAAGTGCGCCGTCCCGCCGAGCCGTTCACCGCCCCGGGCACCGCTGACCCCCGTACCGCCCGACTTGCTCCCCTTCGCGCCCAATGCGAAGAATGGCGCGGCGCAGACGCCGTGACGAGGGGAGCAGGCACGTGGGTGCGGTCACCGTGGTGAAGAACACCGGGAACGCTGCGGACGCCGCGGGTGTCGGCGGTGTCGGGGACGCCGGAAGCGTCGGGGCCTGGAGCCGCCCGTCCCGCCCGCCGATCCCGTGCCGACGCCCGGACCGGTCCCCTCGACCCCGCCGCGTCCGGCTCGTCTTCCTCGGCCTCATGCTCGCGCTGCTCCTCGCCGCGCTGGAGCAGATGATCGTCGCCACCGCCCTGCCGAAGATCGTCGGCGAACTCCAGGGCCTGGACCGGATGTCCTGGGCGATCACCGCCTATCTGCTGACCTCCACCATCGGCCTGCCGGTCTACGGCAAGCTCGGCGACCTCCTCGGCCGCAAGGGCGTCTTCCTCTTCGCCATCGTCGTCTTCGTCATCGGCTCCGGACTGGCCGGCTGGTCCCGGACGATGGACCAGCTCATCGCCTTCCGCGCCGTCCAGGGCATCGGCGCGGGCGGCCTCATGATCGGCGTCCAGGCGATCATCGCCGACATCGTCCCGCCCGCGAACGCGGCCGGTACATGGGCATGATCGGCGCCGCCTTCGGGCTCGCCTCCGTCGCCGGACCGCTGCTCGGCGGCTTCTTCACCGACCACGTCTCCTGGCGCTGGTGCTTCTACTTCAACGTGCCCTTCGGGCTCGTCACCCTCGCCGTCGTCGCCACCGTCCTCAAGCTCCCCAAGCCCGCCGCCCGCGCGCGCTTCGACGTCCTCGGCGCCCTGCTCCTCGCCGCCGCCTCCACCTGCCTGGTGCTGCTGACCAGTTGGGGCGGCACCGAGTACGCCTGGGACTCCCGGGTCGTCCTCGCCCTCGCCTGCGGCGCCGCCGGAACCACCCTGCTCTTCCTGGTCGTCGAGCACTTCGCGCCCGAACCCCTCATCCCGCTCCGGCTCTTCCGCGACTCCGTCTTCACCGTCACCGCCCTCGTCGGCGCCGTCGTCGGCATCGCGCTCTTCGGCGCCGCCAGCTACCTGCCCAGCTTCCTCCAGATGGTCGAGGGCGCCACCGCCACCGAGTCCGGCCTCCTGATGCTGCCCCTCATGGGCGGCATCGTCGTCACCTCCGTCGTCTCGGGCCAGCTCATCAGCCGCACCGGCCACTACAAGGCCTACCCGCTGGCCGGCGGGGCGCTCGCCGCCCTCGGCATGTGGCTGCTCTCCCACATGGGCACCGACACCCCGCGCCTCCAGCACAGCCTCTGGCAGGCCGTCCTCGGCACCGGCATCGGCCTGGTCATGCCGGTGCTCGTGCTCGCCGTGCAGAACTCCGTGCGCCCCGCCGACCTCGGCACCGCCACCAGCGCCCACACCTACTTCCGCCAGATCGGCGGCAGCGTCGGCGCCGCGGTCTTCGGCACCCTCTTCGCCTCCCGGCTCGACGACGCCCTCGGCGACCGGCTCGCCGGCGTCCTGCCACGGGACGGCTCCGCCGCCCCGCTCCCGGCCGAGTCGATCACCCCGCAGACGGTGCACACCCTGCCGCCCGCCCTGCGCGACGCGTACGTGCAGGCGTACGCGGACGCGATGCCGCGCATCTTCCTCTACCTCGTGCCGGTCCTCGTGCTCGGCCTCGTCCTCGCCTTCTTCCTCAAGGAGAAACCGCTGGTGTCCCACCACACCCCCACCACCGAGGCCGCGGACTTCGCCACCCAGGCGGTCCCGCACGCCCGGCACGCCGCTCCCGAGCCCGTCCCGGCCGCCGCCCCGCCGCACTCGGGGCTGCCCGTGTGCGGCACGGTCCAGCACCACGACGGCAGCCGGGTGCCCCGGGCCGCCCTCACCCTCATCGACGTCCAGGGGCGGCAGATCGGCCGCGGCGCGAGCGGCGAGGACGGCCGGTACGCGCTGAGCGTGCCCGGCGGCGGCGCCTACGTCCTGATCGCGGCGGCCGGCGGACACCAGCCGCAGGCCGTCTCCGTCACCGTCGGGGACCGTCCGGTGGAGCTCGACGTCGTCCTCGGCGGCGCGGGCCGGCTCGCGGGCAGCGTCGTCACCGCCGACGGCACGCCCGTGCGGGACGCGGCCGTCACCCTCACCGACGTGCGCGGCGAGGTCGTCGCCTCCACCCGTAGCGGCCGCGAGGGCGGGTACGTCATCACCGAACTGGTCGCGGGCGAGTACACGCTCGCCGCCAGCGCCCCGCCTTCCGGCCCGCCGCGCTCCCGGTGAGCGTCCAGGCCTCCCGCGAGACCCGCCAGGACATCGAGCTCGCGGGCGGGGCCGTGCTGCGCGGAACGGTGCGGGCGGGCGGCGGGCGTGCCGTCGAGGACGCCCGGGTCACCCTGCTCGACGCGGCCGGGAACGTCGTCGACACCCTCACCACCGGGGCCGACGGCACCTTCCGCTTCATCGACCTGTCCTCCGGCGAGTACACGGTCATCGCCGCCGGGTACCCGCCCGTCGCCACCGTCCTCCAGGTGGCCGGCGGGGAGCCGCACCGAGCGCGACCTCCAGCTCGGCCACCAGGACTGAGGCCTCTCCCGTAGATCTTCGCGAGGGAGCCCAGGAGGCGGAGGTGCTCCCTCCCGTGGACCCGCGAGGGGCCCAGGAGGCGGAGGTGCTCCCTCCTACGGACCCCCGCGAGGGGCTCAGGAGGCGGCCGACGCCCTGCGCAGCGCGCTGATGCAGGAGCCGATCGCCTCCTGGAGGGCTTCGAGGCGCTGGAGCATGTCGTCCTCGAAGACCTCCTCCTCCAGGACCTCGTCGAGCGTCAGCTCCTCGAAGACCTTCGTCGCCCTCTGCAGGCTGCTGTAGAACTTCGTCCGCCGCTCCTGGACCCGCAGCGCCGGGTCCTCCTCGACGGCCTTGGCGACCAGGCCCTTGACCGTGTCGTACGCCTCGCCGGCCCACTCGCCGGCCTCCTCCGAGTCGTCGAGCTCGTCGAGGAGCGACAGGTGCCGCTCGGCCTCCGCCCGCAGCTCGGGCGGCGCCTCCACGGTCTGCCCGGCGGGCGTCTTGATCTGCCCTTCTCCACGATCTGCCGGACGTACCCGATGCGGTCGGCCGCCTTCGCCTCGCTCGCCACCGCCTTCTTCAGGTCGTCGGTGCGCACGAACGCGCGGGCCATCTCCGTCTGGAGGGCCGGGTCCTCCTTCATCCGGTCGAGCAGCGCGCCGCGCGCCGCCTCCGCCGTCCCGGGGTCGGCGAGGATCGCCGCGCGCAGCGCCGTCGGGTTCTCCGCGACCTCCAGGGCCTTCGTCGGCCGGATGCCCTCGGCCTCGGCCACCGCGCTGATCGCCTGACCGCGCACCGAGCCGGCGCTGTTGCGGGAGGAGTAGTACGAGATCCAGACGTCGGCGTCGGGCAGCTCGACGTCCTCGCCGGGGACCAGCACCTCGAACTGCGGGACCAGGCCGTCGTCGGCCGCCATGTCCCAGGCCTTGTAGTGGCGCATGACCCGCTCGGGCGAGCACCCCGCGAGCTCCGCGAACGCCTTCGCGGAGACCTTCCTGCGGGCCTCCCCCTCGGCGGCCTGACCGCCGGGCCGCACGCTCCGCGCCACCTTGAGCGCGAAGGCCCAGCCGCCGGTACGGGCGTAGACGCCGAAGTCGTGGGCGTCGCGGACGACGACGGGGTCGGGCTCGCCGGGGTCCTGATCCTCTTCCTCCCGGGGCTCCGGGGCCGGGGGCTCCCAGAACTCGGGCTCCTCCGCCATGACGGGCCCGGCGGCCTCTTCGGCGGACGCGGTTTCGGACGGGGTGAGGGCGATGGTCACCGGGGTTCTCCGAGGGTCGGGTACGACAACTGCGACCGACAGCCTATACAGGCCTCTTGGCGATGTTTCGTCCGTTTCGGGATCTCGTCGGTCCACCGTCCGGTCCATGCCACTGGTCCAGGCCGACGACGGTTTTCCACAGGGGTGGTACGGCCGCCGGGCGGCGCGTACGGTGCCAGGCATGAAGATCCTCATCAGCGCCGACATGGAGGGCGCGACCGGCGTGACCTGGCCCGCCGACGTGCTGCCCGGCACGCCGCAGTGGGAGCGGTGCCGCGCGATGTTCACGTCCGACGTGAACGCGGCGGTGCTCGGGTTCTTCGACGGCGGCGCCGACGAGGTCCTGATCAACGAGGCGCACTGGAGCATGCGGAACCTGCTCCTGGAGCGGCTCGACGAGCGGGCCGAGATGCTCACCGGCCGGCACAAGTCCCTCTCCATGGTCGAGGGCGTCCAGCACGGCGACGTCGACGGCGTCGCCTTCGTCGGCTACCACACGGGCGCGGGCGCCGAGGGGTCCTCGCCCACACCTACCTCGCCAACTCCCTCACCGGCGTCTGGCTCAGCGGCGAGCGGGCGAGCGAGGGCCTGCTCAACGCCCGGGTGGTCGCGGAGTACGGCGTCCCCGTCGTCCTCGTCACCGGCGACGACCTGACCTGCGAGGACGCCCTCGGCTACGCCCCCGAGGCCCCAAGGTCGCCGTCAAGGACCACGTCTCGCGGTACGCGGCGGTGTGCCGGCCCCGGCCAGGACCGCCGCCGACATCCGGGCCGCGGCGAAGGCCGCCGCCGCGCTCGCCGTGCGGTGCGAACCGGTCCGGGGCGGCCCCTTCACCGTGGAGGCCGAGTTCGACGCCGAGCACCTGGGCGCCGCCGCCACGGTGGTTCCCGGCGTGGCGCGGAGCGGGGAGCGGCGCGTCGCGTACACGAGCGCGACGATGTACGAGGCAATCCGTACGTTCAAGGCGGTCACGACCATCGTCTCCGCCGCGGTGGAGGAGCAGTATGGCTGAGGAGGTCCGGGAACCGGACGCGACGGCGCTCGACGAGGTGGTCACCTTCACCTCCGAGCTCATCCACATCGACACCACCAACCGGGGCGGCGGCGACTGCCGCGAGCGCCCCGCCGCCGAGTACGTCGCCGAGCGGCTCGCCGCCGCCGGGATCGAGCCCACCCTCCTGGAGCGGACCACCGGCCGCACCAACGTCGTGGCGCGCATCCCCGGCACCGACCCCACGGCCCCCGCGCTCCTGGTCCACGGCCACCTGGACGTGGTGCCCGCCGACCCCTCCGAGTGGACCGTCCACCCCTTCTCCGGCGAGGTCCGGGACGGCCTCGTGTGGGGGCGCGGCGCCGTCGACATGAAGAACATGGACGCGATGGTCCTGGCCGTCGTCCGCTCCTGGGCCCGGCAGGGCGTCCGCCCGCGCCGGGATGTCGTCCTCGCCTACACCGCCGACGAGGAGGACAGCGCCGCCGACGGCTCCGGCTTCCTCGCCGACCGCCACGCGGCCCTCTTCGAGGGCTGTACGGAGGGCATCAGCGAGTCCGGGGCGTTCAGCTTCCACCCGGAGCCCGGCACCACCCTCTACCCGATCGCGGCGGGGGAGCGGGGCACCGCCTGGCTCAAGCTCACCGCCCACGGCCGCGCCGGCCACGGCTCCAAGGTGAACACGGCCAACGCCGTCACCCGCCTCGCCGCCGCCGTCGCCCGGATCGGCGCCCACACCTGGCCGGTCCGGCTCACCACCACCGTCCGCGCCGCCCTCACCGAACTGGCCGCGCTGTACGGGATCGAGGTCGACACCCACGCCCCCGACTTCGACGTGGACCTCGTTCTCGACAAGCTCGGCCCCGCCGCCGCCCTCGTCGCGCCGACCGTCCGCAACAGCGCCAACCCGACCATGCTGGAGGCCGGTTACAAGGTCAACGTCATCCCGGGCGCCGCCGTCGCGTACGTGGACGGGCGGATGCTGCCGGGCGCCGAGGAGGAGTTCGCCGAGACGATGGACCGGCTCACCGGGCCGGACGTGGAGTGGGAGTTCCACCACCGCGAGGTGCCCCTGGAGGCCCCGTCGACTCCCCGACCTTCGCCAAGCTGCGGGCCGCCGTCGAGCGCTTCGACCCGGACGGGCACGTCGTGCCGTTCACCATGTCCGGCGGCACCGACGCCAAGCAGTTCTCCCGGCTCGGCATCACCGGCTACGGCTTCTCGCCGCTGAAGCTGCCCCCGGGCCTCGACTACGCGGCGCTCTTCCACGGCGTCGACGAGCGCGTCCCCGTGGACGCCCTCCACTTCGGGGTCCGGGTGCTCGACCACTATCTGAAGACCGCCTAGGGCACGCAGAGCGTCCGGGACACGTAGGACACGAGGGGGAACGAACCTGTGACAGGGGAGCGGAGACCATGAACACGGCCGCCTACGGAAGCTGGCCCTCGCCCGTCGACGCGGCGCTCACCGCCGCGCACGACGGACGGCCCGAGTACCCGGGCGCCGTCGGCGACGAGCTGTGGTGGATCGCGCCCCGGCCCGCCGAGGGCGGCCGCCGGGCCCTCGTGCGGCGGCGCGCCGACGGCACGGAGGAGACCGTGCTGCCCGCCCCGTGGAACGTCCGCAACCGGGTCCTCGAATACGGCGGACGGCCCTGGACGGCGGCCGACCGCCCCGGGGACGGACCGCTCGTGGTGTTCTGCCACTTCCCCGACCAGCGGCTGTACGCGTACGAGCCCGACGCCGGGCCCGGCGCGGAGCCCCGGCCGCTCACCCCGTCTCCGCCGTCGGCGGCGGACTGCGCTGGGCCGACCCGGTGGTCCACCCGGACCGGGGCGAGGTGTGGTGCGTCCTGGAGGAGTTCACCGGGCCCGCGCCGACCGACGTGCGCCGGGTGCCCGTCGCCGTGCCGCTCGACGGCTCCGCCGCCGGGGACCGCACGGCCGTGCGCGAACTCACCGGCGAACGGCACCGGTTCGTGACCGGCCCCGGCTCTCCCCGGACGGGACCCGGGCGGCCTGGATCGGCTGGGACCACCCCGGATGCCGTGGGACGGCACCGAGGTCCTGCTCGCCGAGGTCGCTCCCGACGGCACCTTCCGGGACGCCAGGACCGTCGCCGGCGGACCGGCCGAGTCGATCCCGCAGGTCGACTGGGACGCCGCGGGCCGGCTGCTCCTCGTCAGCGACCGCACCGGCTGGTGGAACCTCTACCGGGCCGCGGTCGACGACGACGGCACCCTGGCCGAACCGGTCGCGCTCTGTCCCCGCCCCGAGGAGTTCGGCGGCCCGCTCTGGAAGATCGGACTCACCTGGTTCGCGCCCCTGGAGAACGGGCTCGTCGCCGTCGTCCACGGCACGGGCACCACCTCCCTCGGCATCCTCGACCCCGAGCGCGGCGAGCTCGTCGACGCCGTCGGCCCTGGACCGAGTGGGCGCCCTCCCTCTCCGTCCACGGCACCCGGGTGGTCGGCGTCGCCGCCGGACCGTACCGCTCCTACGAACTCGTCGAGCTCGACACCCGCACCGGCCGCGCCCGGGTGGTCGGCGCCGCGCACACCGACGCCGTCGACCCCGCGTACTACCCCGAGCCCCGGGTCCGCACCTTCACCGGGCCCCGGCGGCCGGGAGATCCACGCCAGCTCTACCCGCCCCGCCACCCCGGCTTCACCGGCCCCGCCGGAGAGCTGCCGCCCTACGTGATCCGGGCCCACGGCGGGCCCACCGGGCACGCCCCGCTCGTCCTCGACCTGGAGATCGCCTACTTCACCTCGCGGGGCATCGGCGTCGCCGAGGTCAACTACGGCGGCTCGACCGGCTACGGCCGGGAGTACCGGGAGCGGCTGCGCGAGCAGTGGGGCGTCGTCGACGTGGAGGACTGCGCGGCCGTCGCGACGGCGCTCGCCGCCGAGGGCACCGCCGACCCGGCGCGGCTCGCCGTGCGCGGCGGCAGCGCGGGCGGCTGGACGACCGCCGCCTCCCTCACCGGCACGGACGTGTACGCCTGCGGCACGATCCTCTACCCCGTCCTCGACCTGCGGGGCTGGGCCACCGACGAGACCCACGACTTCGAGTCCCAGTACCTCCACGGCCTGATCGGCCCCTTCGACCGGGTCCCGGGCCGCTACAAGGAGCGCTCGCCCATCGAGCACGTCGACCGGATCACGGCCCCGTTCCTGCTGCTCCAGGGCCTCGACGACGTCATCTGCCCGCCCGCGCAGGCCGAGCGCTTCCTCTCCCGCACGGCCGGCCGGGGCGTCCCGCACGCCTACCTCGCCTTCGCGGGGGAGGGCCACGGCTTCCGCGGGGCCGACACCCTGGTCCGCGCCCTGGAGGCCGAACTGTCGCTGTACGCCAAGGTGTTCGGCTTCGACCGTACGGACGTCCCGGCCCTGGAGTACCGCACGTGACCGGCCGCGCGGCGCGGGAGCCGCTCGCCGTCGGGCCCCTGGAGCGCCCCGCCCGGCTCCGGCCCGGGGCGCGGGTCGCCGTCGTCGCCCCCAGCGGACCCGTCCCCGAGGAGCGGCTGCGGGCGGGGCTCGACGTGCTGCGCGGCTGGGACCTGGAGCCGGTGGTCGCCCCGCACGTCCTGGACGTCCACCCCGCCCTCGGGTACCTCGCCGGGGCGGACCGGGCGCGGGCCCGGGACCTGACCGAGGCCTGGTGCGACCCTCGGTCTCCGCCGTGATCTGCGTGCGCGGCGGGTACGGGGCCAGCGCATGGTGGACCTCGTCGACTGGACGGCGGTCCGGGCGGCCGGACCCAAGGTCTTCGTCGGCTACAGCGACGTCACCGTCCTGCACGAGGCCCTCGCCGTCCGCGCGGGCTTCGCCACCCTGCACGGGCCGATGACCGCGGCGGGCACCTTCCTGGCGGACGCGCGTACGCGGGAGTCGCTGCGGGCCACCCTGTTCGCACCCGAGTCGGTACGGACGCTGGGCCTGGAGACGGCGCGGGCGCTGGTGCCGGGCCGGGCCCGGGCGTGACCCTCGGCGGCTGCGTCAGCCTCCTCGCCGCCGATCTCGGCACCCCGCACGCCCGGCCCTCGGCGCGCGGCGGGCTGCTCGTCCTGGAGGACGTGGGGAGAGCCGTACCGTCTCGACCGGATCCTCACCCAACTCCTGCGCTCCGGTTGGCTCGACGGGGTCGCGGGCGTCGCGCTCGGCTCCTGGGAGGAGTGCGGGCCGTACGAGGAGGTGCGGGCGGTGCTCGCCGACCGGCTCGGCGGCCTCGGGGTGCCGGTCGTGGAGGAACTGGGCTTCGGACACGGCCCGACCGCCCTCACCGTGCCGCTCGGGACACCGGCGGTGCTCGACGCGGACGCGGGAACGCTCACCCTGGACGTACCGGCCCTGCGCTGAGGACCGGGGCCCCACGGACCACGGCCCTCCGCGGGCCGCCCGTCTTCACGGAGCGCCCGTCTTCACGGAGCGCCCGTCTTCACGGAGCGCCCGCCTTCACTGAATCTCCGTCAACAACCTTTGACGCGCGCGTTGACGGCCCTGTGAGACGTGCCACACGATGGGCGCGCTGCCCTGGTACTGACCGGTCGGTACGTGCCGGTGGGCCGCCCGGTGTCGTCCTCAGCGTGGAGGTCCCTGTGTCCCGTGCCGTGCCCCGGCCCCGCAAGCTCCTCGCCCTCGCGGCCGGTGCGGCCGCGCTGGCCGCGCCCCTCGCCCTCGCGGCCCCGGCCGGCGCCGCCCCGCCGGAGCCGGGGAGGCCGGCACGTACACCGTCACCCCGCTGAAGTTCACCGTCGAGGCGGGCGGCCGGAGGTGCGCGGTCGACGCCGACCTCTACCGGCCGGCCGGCGTGGACGCCGAGCACCCCGCGCCGGCCGTCCTCGCCACCAACGGCTTCGGCGGGAGCAAGAGCGACGGCTCCACCGACGCCATCGGCAGGGCCTTCGCCGAGCGCGGCTACGTCGGCCTCGTCTACTCGGGCCTCGGCTTCGGGAAGACCGGCTGCCTGATCTCCCTGGACGACCCGGGGACCGACGGCCGGGCCGCCTCCCGGCTCGTCGACTTCCTCGCGGGCACCCGGGCCGCCGACGACGGCACCCGCGTCGACTTCGTCGCCCGGGACGGCGCGGACGACCCGCGCGTGGGCATGGTCGGCGGCTCGTACGGCGGCGCCGTGCAGCTCGCCACCGCCTCCGTCGACCCGCGCCTCGACGCCCTCGTCCCCCTCATCACCTGGAACGACCTGGCGTACTCGCTCGCCCCCAACGCCGCCGACCGCGCCACCCCCGGCGTCTTCAAGTGGCAGTGGGCGAACGGCTTCTACCTCATGGGCGAGGGACAGCCGCTGCTCGTCCCTCCCTCGACCCCAGCCGGATCAACGCGCTCGGCTGCCTGCACTTCACCACCGACGCCTGCGAGACCGTACGGCTCCTCAACTCCGGCCGCCTGCCCGGGGCCGCGACCGCGAAGATGCTCGCCTACGCCCGCAGCGTCTCCCCGGTCTCCTACCTCGACCGGGTCACCGCGCCCACCCTGATCGTCCAGGGTCAGTCCGACACCCTGTTCAACCTCAACGAGGCGCGGGCCACCTACGACCGGCTCCGCGAGCGGGGCGTCGACACCCGCATGATCTGGCAGTCCTGGGGCCACAGCGGAGGGCAGAAGCCGGGCGAGCTCGACCTCGGGAACCCGGAGGGGAGCTACGTCGGACAGCGGATCCTCGCCTGGTTCGACCGGTACCTGCGGAAGGACGCGGCCGCGGACACCGGCCCCGCCTTCGCCTGGTACCGCGACGGCGAGGACGGCTACGGCACCGCCGACGAGGTCCCGGCCCTCAGCCAGGAGCTGTACCTCTCCGGGAACGGCAAGCTCGTCGACGACCGCGCGAAGGTCGCCCGGGGCTCCCGCACGTACGCCAACTGGCTCGTCCCGACGAGCCACTCGGAGTCCTCGCTCGCCGGCGTGATCGGACTGCCCGACCCCCGGCCGTACGACACCCCCGGCACCCACCTCGGCTGGACCAGCGCCCCGCTCACCGCCCCCGTCGACCTGGTCGGCGCCCCGAAGCCACCCTGAGGGTCGTCTCCCCGGCGACCGAGCGGGTCCAGGACTCCGGCGACGCCGCCGACAAGCTCGTCCTCTTCGCCAAGCTCTACGACGTCGCGCCCGACGGCACGAAGACCCTGGTCAACCGGCTCGTCGCCCCGGTCCGCGTGCCGGACGTCACCCGCCCGTTCACGGTCGAACTGCCGGGCATCGTCCACCGCTACGAGACCGGCCACCGACTGGAGTTCGTGATCGCGGCGAGCGACACGGCGTACTCCGGCAACCGCGGGATCAAGCCGGTGACCGTCGTCAGCGCCCCCGGGTCGACGGGCACGCTCTCCCTGCCCCTGGTGCGGGGAGGGTGGGCTGAGAGTTCCCCGAGTCGCCCGTGCCGCCCGCGTGTTCGTCTTCGTCGTGACGACGAAACGCCTCCGTCATCTTCGTGGGTTCGTCCGGTACGACCCCCGGACGGCCGGGGAGAGACTGCCCGGCAAGGGCCGCGGCCTGCCCGAAGGCCGACGCCAGGACGAGGGGAACGGCACGATGAGCGGTCAGTTGTACGACGGGATCGGCGAGGCGTTCGAGGGGTTCAAGGGCCTCCCCCTCGCGCGCTACGGGGAGGTGCCCTCCTTCCTCGCCCTCGTCGGGGACGTGAAGGGCCGGTCCGTCCTCGACCTGGCCTCCGGAACCGGCTTCTACAGCCGGGAGTTCAAGCGCCGGGGCGCGGCCGACGTCCTCGGCGTCGACATCTCCGGCGCGATGGTCGGCGCGGCCCGGGCCCTGGAGGACGCCGAACCCCTGGGCGTGCGCTACGAGGTCGGCGACGTCGCGGAGCTGCGTACCTTCGACGAGCCCTTCGACCTCGCGGTCGCGGTCCAGCTCTTCAACTACGCCGACGCCGTCGCCACCGTCGAGCGGATGTGCCGGAACGTCCACCGCAGCCTCGTGGCCGGGGCCGAGTTCTTCGTCTTCACCCAGAACCCGGACTTCCGTTTCGGCGGTCCCTCCCTGGCCAAGTACGGCTTCCTGTGCGAATCGCTCGGCGAGGAGACCGCGATCGGGCCGCGCGAGAGGCTCACCGCGCTCCTCGACCCGCCGATCTCGTTCGAGGTGAACCCGCCCCGCCGCGAGGTCCTGGAGGAGAGCCTGCGGGCGGCCGGGTTCGACGGGATCACCTGGGTCCCCCTGGAGATCTCCGAGGCCGGAGTGGACGCGTACGGCGAGGAGTTCTGGGCCGACCACGACGCCAACCCGCCGCTGACGATGCTGCGCTGCCACGCCTGACCCCGGGCGCTCCGGCGCCGCCTCCCCGGCCCGTGGGGGCGGCGCCGGAATGCGAGGAAGGTCACGGCCCCGGCCGTACATCCCCGAGGCCCTTCCACGCGTCTTGTGTGCGCCGGGTCCGTGCGGACCCGGAAGGCATCGATCCAAGGGCAGAAGACTTTGAAGACTCCCACACTCGGGGTGCGCAGCGCCGTGACCGTCGCGTTCACGGCCTCGGCCGTCCTGGCCGGCGGCCTCTTCGCCGGCCAGGCGTACGCCGCGCCGGCCGTCCCGACGATCACCGCCCAGGGCGGTTTCGTCATGAACAACGGGACGGGCGCGACGCTGTACGGGAAGACCGCGGACACCCGCCGGTCGACCGGCTCCACCACGAAGATCATGACCGCGAAGGTGGTGCTCGCCCAGAAGGGCCTCAACCTCGACGCCAAGGTCACGATCGACAAGGCGTACAGCGACTACATCGTCGCCAAGAACGCCTCCTCGGCCCGGCTCATCGTCGGCGACAAGGTGACCGTCCGCCAGCTCCTCTACGGCCTCATGCTGCCGTCGGGCTGCGACGCCGCCTACGCCCTCGCCGACAAGTTCGGCACCGGCACCACCCGCGCGGCCCGGGTCAAGTCGTTCATCGGCAAGATGAACACCGAGGCCAAGAACCTCGGCCTGAAGAACACCCGCTTCGACTCGTTCGACGGCATAGGCAACGGGCAGAACTACTCGACCCCGCGCGACCTGACCAAGCTCGCGAGCAGCGCGATGAAGAACTCCACGTTCCGCGCCGTCGTCGCGACGAAGTCCACGCAGCAGAAGGTGACCACGAAGACCGGTGGCTACCGGTACATGACGTGGACCAACACCAACAAGCTCCTGAGCACCTACAGCGGCGCGATCGGCGTGAAGACCGGTTCGGGCCCGGAGGCCAAGTACTGCCTCGTCTTCGCTGCCACCCGCAACGGCAAGACGGTCATCGGCACGGTGCTGGCCTCCTCGTCCGAGCGAACCGGACGGCCGACGTCAAGAAGCTGCTGGACTACGGCTTCGCGAAGTAACCCCGGTCCGTCGAGCAGGACCGGAGAACCGGAGGGGCGGGCCGGCGCACCACGGCGCCGGCCCGCCCTCCGGGCGCGTCTCAGAGCGCCGCGTACCCCGGGCGCACGACCTCGTCGATCAGCCGCCGCCGCTCCGGCAGCGGCAGGAACGCAGCCTCCAGGGCGGCGATCGTGAACTCCTCGAAGACCTCCGGGCCGTAGCCGAAGGCGTCCGCCATGTGCTGGAACTCCTCGCTCATGGTGGTGCCGGAGAACCAGGCGGTTGTCCGTGTTGAGCGTGATCCGGAAGCCCAGGCGGCGCAGCTCGTCGATCGGGTGCGTGGCGTAGTCCTTCGCCGCGCCCGTCTGCAGGTTGGAGGTCGGGCAGACCTCCAGGGCGATCCGGTTGTCCCGGACGTACGAGGCGAGCCGGCCGAGGGTGCCGTCCTCGGCTATGTCGTCCGTGATCCGCACGCCGTGGCCGATCCGCTCGGTGCCGCAGACCTGCACGGCCTCGTGGATCGACTCCGCGCCGACGGCCTCGCCCGCGTGGATGGTGAAGTGGCAGTTCTCCCGCTTCAGGTGCTGGAAGGCGGGGAGGTGGCGGGCCGGCGGGTTGCCGATCTCGCCGCCCGCGATGTCGAAGCCCGCCACGCCGTTGTCCCGGTGCGCGACCGTGAGCCGCGCGATCTCCAGGGAGCGGTCCGTGTGGCGCATGCCGGTGAGCAGGGCGCGGACGGTGATGCGGCCGCCGGAACGGCGCTCGCCCTGGCGGAAGCCGTCGTTGACGGCCTCGACGACCTCGTCGAGGGTCAGGCCGCCCTCCAGGTGCTGCTCGGGGGCGTAGCGGACCTCGGCGTAGACGACGCCGTCCGCCGCCAGGTCCTCGGCGCACTCGGCCGCGATGCGCACGAGCGCCTCGCGGGTCTGCATCACCGCGCAGGTGTGGGCGAAGGTCTCCAGGTACCGCTCCAGCGAGCCGGAGTCGGCGGCGTCTCGGAACCAGACCGCGAGCTCGGCCGGGTCCTCGGTCGGCAGCGCGGTGTATCCGCACTCGCGCGCCAGCTCGACGATGGTCGCGGGGCGCAGCCCGCCGTCGAGGTGGTCGTGGAGGACGGCCTTGGGGGCCCGCCGGATCCAGTCGGAGACGGGGGCGGCGGCAGGCGCGGTGAGGTTGTCAGACAAGTGCATGGCCGGGAAGTGTACGCCACGGAGCGGGGGCGCGCTGTGACGCCCCCGACAGGGGGTGCGGCGGGGCCCGGAGCCGGGGCGCTCAGTGGGAGTGCAGCACCGGCAGCGCGGGGGCGCCCGTCGGCAGCATGTGCTTGGCGGCCAGGACCGGGACCTCGCCGACCCGCACGACCTGGGTGACCAGGACGGCCGGGGTGTCGGCGGGGCGTCCGAGCTGGTCCCCGCGCCGCCGTCCGAGCAGCGTCGCCGTGATGCCGCTGTGCGCGCTCAGGGCCGTCTCGCGCGAGGCCCCGACCAGGACCGAGAGCATGGAGACGGCGGGGCGTCCGTCGCCGTCCGTCTCCCGCAGGGCCCGCGCGAAGTCGGGGTGCACCCGGTCGAGGAGGCCGTCGGGCGCCGCCCACTCGTGGCTCAGGGCCGCCGCCGTGCCCTCCCCGGACAGCACGGACTCCCAGAACCGCAGCTCGGCGCGGGCCGGGGCGAGCAGGTGCTGGGTGGTGAAGTCGGTCGGCTCCTCGACCGTCCGCAGGAGCGCCCGCACGCGGAGCGCCGCGCCCCGCCGATCAGCTCCTCCAGCGGCTGGACCTGCTCGAAGCCGCGCCGGGGCGGGCGGTCGTTCACGGTCCGGCCGACCCCGCGCCGCACGGTGAGGACGCCGTCCTCCTGGAGCAGCAGCAGCGCCTCGCGCAGGGCGGGCCGGCTCACGCCCAGCTCGGCGGCGAGCTTCGGCTCGGAGGGAGGGTGGAACCCGGCGGATAGGTGCCGTCGTGGACGGCGTCCGCGATCCGCTCGTAGAGCGCCACGACCGGCCGCCGCCGCTGTCCGCTGACCGCCACGGCCCTCCTCTTCTCGTTGTCGGCCTCGTCCCGGCACCACCGTAGTCGCGTCACGCTGTCTGACAAGTCACCCGTACGGCTCTTCCCACCGTCACGGCGGGTCCTCGATCCCCCATTCTGGACGGACGGCACGGCGGTACGACGGCACGACGAGGAGGCCCTGAATCGATGAGCTCCAAGAATCCCGAAGAGAGGAAGCGGGCGGCGTCCCGATCCGGCGGGGCCCCGTGCCCGCCCGGAGGCGGAAGTGAGGCGGGCCGCCGTCGTCGGCGCGGGCGCGCTCCTCGCGCTCGCGGCCGTCGCCGTGACCTCGGCGGAGGAGACCTCCGGGGCCGGGGTCGAGGCCGGCACCGGGCCCGGGCTCGGGACCGGGGACGACACGGAGAGGCGGACCGTGCCGGACTTCCTGGGCCTGGGGCTGTGGCGGGTCTTCACCCGTCTCGACCGCCGGACCCGACTCGACGTCCACGACGTGAGCGGGCGGGACCGGCGGGTGCTCTAGCCCTCCCGCTGGCAGGTCTGCACCCAGTACCCGGCGGCCGGCACGGGCCTCGACCGGCGGACCACCGTCATGATCGGGGTCGTCCGCAGGGGCGAGACCTGCCCGCCCGCGTCCGCACGGCCCGCCGCTGACGGGCCGCGGGCCCGAGCCCGCGGCCCGGGGCCGTACGGTCCGCCGCTGCCCGGTCCCGAGGCGCGTGCGGTCCGCCGCCGACCGGACCCACGCCGTACGGCCCGCCGCCGCCCCCAAGCGGTACGGTCCGCCGCCGCCCCCACGCCCGTACGGTCCGCCGCCGACCGCTCCCGTACGGCCGTCCCGCGTAACCTGACCGCATGTCCGACGCCCCAGGTCCGCACCCCTCCGTCCCGGGCACGTCCTCCGGGGATCCCGCCCCTACCTCGCCCTCGGCCCCGCGTGGGCCTGCGTCCCTTCGCGCAGGGCGACGCCGACGAGTTCACCGCGCGGGCCCGCGAGAGCCGGGAGCTCCACCGGCCGTGGCTGTTCCCGCCGTGCACGCCCGGGGCGTACGCCGCCTACGCCGGGACGCTCCTCGGCGACCCGGCGCGCACCGGGTTCCTGGTGTGCGAGCGCGCGGAGGGCGGCCGGATCGCCGGGTTCGTCAACATCAACAACATCGTCCGCGGCGCCTTCCGCAGCGGAACCCTCGGCTACGGCGCCTTCGCGCACGCCGCCGGGCGCGGTCTGCTCACCGAGGCCCTCGGCCTGGTCCTGGAGCACGCCTTCGGGCCCCTCGACCTGCACCGCCTGGAGGCGAACATCCAGCCCGGCAACGCGGCCTCCCGCGCCCTCGTCCGCCGCGCCGGCTTCCGCCTGGAGGGTTCTCGCCCGCGATGCTGTTCATCGACGGGGCCTGGCGCGACCACGAGCGCTGGGCGATCACGGCACCCGCGACCGCCCCGGAGCCCGCGGCGCGAACGCGCGACGGCCTCAGCGCTTGCGGTTGATCTTCATCGTGTCGAGGTCCGTCACGGTCGAGCGCAGCCCCTTGTACCCGTGGCCCAGCTCCCCGAGCGCCGTCTCCACCCGGTCCTCCGCGAGCGCGCCCGCCATCTCCTCGCCGTCCTCGGCGTCGGAGACGACGACCAGGCGGTACGAGAAGTGCTTCAGCGTCCGGTCGTAGGCCAGCGAACCCTCCTCCGTGAACTGCATCGCCGTCAGGCCGTGGTCGTCCACCTCGGAGAGCAGCCGGGACCGGCTCTCCTCCGACAGACCGTCGAACGTGCCGCGCACGATGACCCGGTAGGTGTGCTGCGTGCCCATTCCTCGTACTCCCTGTGCCCTGGTACCGCTGCTCCCGGCGCGCCACGGCGGCGCGCCGACCCGTCACCGTACGACGACGGGCGCCCGTGCCGCCCGGAATATCCGGCCGCCCCGCCCGGCGGGCCCCCGCCGCAGGCCGACGACGGGAACCCCTGGTCAGGACGGATCCCACCGTGTTCCATGGGGCGATGACGACCGTACGACGTGCCGTACTGACGCTGCCCGCGGCCCCGTTGGGACCCGACAACCCCCTCCCCGCCCTGCGTGCCCCCGCCCGCGCCGGAGCTCACGCCGTCGACGAGCGGACCCTCGCCGGGCTCCCGCGCGACATGGCCCGGGGCATCGGCCGGGCGCCGCTGCGCAGCCTCCTGCCCGTCCCCGTGCGCGACGGCTACGGCCGCGACCGGGTCCCCACAGACCTCGACACGCTCGTGATCGAGAACGACCGGCTCCGGGTGACCGTCCTCCCCGGCCTCGGCGGCCGGATCCACTCCCTCCACCACAAGCCCACCGGCCGCGAGCTCGTCCACCGCAACCCCGTCCTCCAGCCCGCCGCCTTCGCGCTCAACGGGGCCTGGTTCGCCGGCGGCGTCGAGTGGAACACCGGCGCCACCGGCCACACCGCCCTCTCCTGCTCGCCCCTCCACGCGGCGACCGTCCGCGCGCCCGACGGCGGCCCGATGCTCCGCCTCTGGGAGTGGGAGCGGCTGCGCGACCTGCCGTTCCAGGTCGACCTGTGGCTCCCGGAGGCCTCCGACTTCCTCCGTGTCGGCGTCCGGATCCGCAACCCCACGAGCGCCCCGCCCCCGTCTCCTGGTGGTCCAACACCGCCGTCCCCGAGGACCGGCGGATCCTCGCGCCCGCCGACGGGGCCTGGCACCACGGCTACGAGCGCGGCCTGAACCGCGTGCCCGTACCCGTCGACGACACCGGCGCCGACCGCTCGTACCCCTGAACAGCACCCACGCCGCCGACTGGTTCTACGACCTCCCGGAGGACTGGCGGCGCTGGATCGCCGCCCTCGGCGCGGACGGCACCGGACTCGTCCAGACCTCCACCGACGCCCTGCGCGGCCGGAAGCTCTTCGTCTGGGGCACCGGGCGCGGCGGCCGCCGCCGGCAGGAGTGGCTGACCGGACCCGGCGCCCCGGCTACGCCGAAGTGCAGGCCGGGCTCGCCCGCACCAACTGGAGCACCTGGAGCTCGCGGGCGGGGAGGAGTTCGGCTGGCTGGAGGCGTACGGCCCGCTCGCCGCCGACCCCGCCGCCGTGCTCGGCGACGACTGGGAGACGGCCCGCACGGAGGCCGAACGCGCCCTGGAGGACGCCCTGCCCCGGGCCGCCGTCGACGCCGCGTACACCGCCTGGCGGGAGCACGCCGCCGACGCCGCGCCGGAGACGGTCCTCGCGACCGGCTCCGGCTGGGGCGCCCTCGAAGTCCTGCGCGGCGGGTACGAGCTGCCCGGCACGCCCTTCCCCGAGTCGACGATCGGCCCGGGCAGGAGCCGTGGCGCGCACTCCTGCGCACCGGCGTCCTGCCGCCCCCGCCGAAGGGCGCCGGGCCCGGCGCGCCGCTCGTCTCCGCCCCCTGGCGGGACATGCTGGAGACCGCCCCGGCCGACCCCGCCACCGAGTACCACCTCGGCATCGCCCAGTGGCACGCCGGGGACCGCGCCCAGGCGGTACGGAGCTGGGAGCGGGGACTGCGCGGGGCCGAGGTCTCCTGGCCGCTGCTGTACTGCCTGGCCGTGGCCGACCGGGAGGACGGCCACCCGGAGCGGGCCGCCGAGCGGTTCGCCGAGGCCTTCGCCGACCACGCGGGTCACACGGGTTCCGACGGGGGAGAGGAGACGGCCGCCGCCCTCGGCCGCGAAGCCGTGACGGCGCTGCTCGCCGCCGGCCGGACCGACCGGGCCCGGCAGCTCTGGGCCCGCCTTCCCGGCGGGATGCGGGGAGGGGCGCGTTCCGGCTCCTGGAGGTGCGGATCCTCCTCGCGGAGGGTCGCCCGGACGCGGCCCGTGCCGTCTTCGACGAGGGCTTCGAGGTGGCGGACCTGGGCGAGGGCGCCGAGACGCTCGGCGAGCTCTGGGCGCGGACCACCGACGAACCCCTGCCGGACGCCTACGAGTTCCGGATGCGCTCGAACCCGTGATCCGGGGCGGGGCGGGGGCCCCCGCGCGGGGCCCCCGCCCCCCGTCGGCCGTCAGGGCACCCGGCACAGGACCTCGCCGTGCGGGACCATGAACCAGGCGTCCTCCCGCCCGCCCCACTCCCGCCAGGCCTCCGCGATCGCCGCCAGCTCCCCGGCGGTCGCGTGGCCGCAGGAGACAGCCAGGTCCGCGTAGTCGGAGGCGGTCGTGCGGTCCGCCCACAGGCCGCTCCACCAGGCCCGTTCCTCGGGGGTGGCGAAGCACCAGGTCCCGGCGGTCGTCGTGACGTCCGTGAAGCCGGCCCGCCGGGCCCAGGAGTACAGGCGCCGTCCCGCGTCCGGCTCGCCGCCGTTGGCGCGCGCGACCCGGTGGTACAGCTCCAGCCACCCGTCCAGGGCGGGCACTTCGGGGAACCAGGCGAAGGCCCGTAGTCGCTGTCCCGGGCCGCGACGATCCCGCCGGGACGGCACACCCGCCGCATCTCGCGCAGCGCCCGGACCGGGTCCCCGACGTGCTGGAGCACCTGGTGGGCGTGGACGACGTCGAAGGAGTCGTCGGGGAAGTCCAGGGCGTGCACGTCGGCCACGGCGAACCGGACGTTCTCCAGGCCGCGTCCGTCCGCGACGGCGCGGGCCTTCGCCAGGACGTCCTCGGCGGCGTCGACCCCGGTCACGCGGCCCGGCGCGACCAGCGCGGCCAGGTCGGCGGTGATGGTGCCGGGCCCGCAGCCCACGTCCAGGACGTCCAGTCCCGCCCGCAGCTCGGGCAGCAGGTAGGCCGCGGAGTTGGCGGCGGTCCGCCAGTTGTGCGAGCGCAGGACCGACTCGTGGTGGCCGTGGGTGTAGACGGCGGTCTCGTGGGCCGCGGACGGTGTGGAGGCGTGCGTCATGGAACCGGCTCCCTCGGTGTGGGCGGATGCCCCCACCGTATGCGCCCGGCCGAATGATGAGATGCGTGTCTTGGGATGTGGACGTCCTCTCACTCCAACAGGTCCCGTCGATAACGGAGTTCCTCCACGAGGACGCCGCCCGTCTCCTCGTGGACGGCCTCGCCGTCCGGTCGCCAGCCCGCCGCCTCGTAGAACCGCCGGGCCCGCCCGTTCCCCGCGAACACCCACAGCGCCGCCGACCGGAAACCGGCCGCCACGAGCGCCCCGGTGGTCGCGGCCAGGAGCGCCCGGCCGACCCCGTGCCCCAGACCTCCGGCAGGGCGTACAGCGCCGCCAACTCGGCCGTGGGCGCGGGGTCGAACCCCTCGCCCGGCCAGGGACGGAAGCAGGAGAAGGCGACCAGCCGCCCGTCCCCGCCCCGGCGTCCCCCTCCCCGCCCGTCGCGAGCAGCACGGTGGGCCGGTCCGGGGCCGTGAGGCGGGTGCGCCAGGCGGCGGCGCGCTCCTCCGCGTCCAGGCCCTCCAGGTACGGGCGGGGAGCAGCCCGCGGTAGGCGGCCCGCCAGGACAGCACGTGCACGGCGGCGAGGGCGTCCGCGTCCCCGGGAAGCGCTTCACGTATCGGCATGCCGTGCATTCTGCGCCCGGCCCCCACCCGCCGGCCTCGCATTTTCCGGCCCCCACCGGCGGTCGCGCTCACGTCTGCCAGGCCCGTCGGAGCCTCTGTGACAGGCCTGTGAACGGGCCGTTCGAACGCGCCCCGCGCCCCTAGGATCGGCGCGCCGCCCGTTCGGCCGTTTCCCCCTTCCTTCCGCCGAGGAGACCCGTGCCGTACTCGCCCGTGCCCGCCCGACGCTCCCTCCTGAAGCTGCTCGCCGCGAGCCCGGCGGTCTCCGCCCTCGGCGGGCTCGCCGCCGCGGCCCCCGCGCGGGCGGCGACCGCAGGCCCCACCGCGCCCGGGATCGTCAAGGCGCTCCCCGCCGAGCACTTCACCGTCCGGGGCACCAACGCCGAGGCCCGGTTCGACGCCTTCGCGGACACCGGGTACCTCACGCCCGCCGACCGCTTCTTCGTCCGCAACCACACCTCCACCCCGGTCCTCGACGCCCGCGACTGGCGCCTGACGCTCTGGGGCGACGGCCTCCACGGCCGCCGGCCCGTCCACTTCACCTACGGGCAACTGCGCGACCTGCCGTCCGTCACCCGGACGGCCCTCATCGAGTGCGCCGGCAACGGCCGCAGCTTCTACACGAGCCAGCAGGGCGAGGCCGTCACCAGCACCGCCTGGACCCTGGGCGCCGTCGGGGCCGCCCGCTGGCGCGGCGTCCGCCTCGCCGACGTGCTCCGGCGCGCCGGGATCGCCCGCGACGCCGTCGCCGTCCAGCCGCGCGGCCTCGACGACCCGTACGTCTCCGGCGGCGTCGACCACGGCCGGGTGCGCCGCCCCTGCCGCTCGCCAAGGCCCTGGACGACGTGATCCTCGCGTACGAGATGAACGGCGAGCCCCTCCCGTACGACCACGGGCACCCGGTCCGGCTCGTCGTGCCCTCCTGGATCGGCATCGCCTCCATCAAGTGGCTCGGCGACATCGAGGTCTCCACCCGCCCCTGACCTCGCCCTGGTCCACCGACTGGTACCGGCTCTTCGGCGACGCCCACCCCGAGGGCGGCAGCGCCCCGCTCGGCCGCCAGACCCTCAAGTCCGGCTACCAGCTCCCCTTCGGCGCCACCCTGGAGGCCGGCCGCGTCCACCGGCTGACCGGCCGCGCCTGGTCCGCCCTCGCCCCCGTGCGGACGGTGGAGGTCTCCACCGACGGCGGCGCCCGCTGGCGCCCGGCCCGGCTCCACGACGCGCCCCGGCGCGACGGCTGGGTCCGCTGGAGCGCCCCGTGGCGTCCGCACCGCGGCGGCCCGGTCACCCTGCTCTCCCGCACCACCGACGCCGCCGGCGACGTCCAGCCCGAGCGGGCCGTCCACAACACCCAGGGCTACCTCTTCAACGCGGCCGTGCGCCACCCCGTCACCGTCGCCTGAGCCGCCCCGGTCCGACGTCCCGCCCTGCCCCGCACCGTCCCCCGGAGCGACCCCAGAAGCGGCGGAACCGCTCGAACCTCCGTATAAAGGGCACGAGGGTGCCGTGCCCGGCGCCCCGTGCGCTCAGGAGGTACGGGACATGCCGCAGAAGGCTCCGGAAGGGCGCGGTCCGGTGCGCTACGGTCCCCCGCCCCCGACACCGGCCTGCCCGTCCCGCCCGTGCTCGCCGGCCTCCTCTCCGCCGCCGCCGGGCGCACCGACCCGAGCCGCCCGGCGGCAGCCCCGTCCTGCGCGAGGCCGCCGCCGGCCACTGGTGGCGCCGGGGCCTGCGCACCACCCCGAGGACGTGGTGGCCGCCCCCGGCGCCCCGCCCTCCTCCTGGCCCTGATGGCCGCCCACGGCGGCGACCTCCTACTGCCCCGGCCCTGCCCCGCCTGGTGGGCCCCGCAGGCCCGGCTCCTCGGCCGCCCCGCCTACCACGTGCCCACCCCCGCCGAGTGCGGCGGCGTCCCCGACCCGTACGCCCTCCTGGAGACCGTCCGGCGGATCCGCGCCGAGGGCGGCCACCCCGCGTCCTGCTCCTCTCCGTCGCCGACGACCCCACCGGCACCGTCGCCCCGCCCGAACTCGTCCGCGAGGCCTGCGAGGCCGCCGTCGCCGAGGGCCTCCACGTCGTCAGCGACGAGACCTGGCGCGACACCCGCCACGACCCCCACGACACCGTCCTCGTCAGCCCCGCCGAGATGTGCCCCGACGACGTCACCGTCCTCAGCGACCTCGGCGGCGCGCTCACCCCGCCGCCTGGCCCTGCGCCGTCGCCCGCTTCCCGCCCACCGACCCCTCCCGCGCCGACCGCTGGACCGACCCCCGCGCCCGCGTCCTCGACGTCCTCACCGCCCTCGGCTCCGTCGTCCCCGGCCCCTGGCCCCGCCCTCGCCCACGCCCTCGACGAACCCGAGGACGTCACCGCGCCGGCCCGGCGCGCCGCCGCCGTCCACGGGAGCCTCGCCCGGGCCGCCCACCACGCGGTCCTCGCCGCCGGAGCGCTCTCCCTGCCCCCGCAGGCGGGCCGTCACCACCTCGCCGACCTCGGACCGCTGCGGGCCGGCCTCGCCGCCCGGGGCGTCACCGACTCCCTGGAACTGGAGAACCTCCTCACCGAACGGCTCGGCGCCCCGGCGGCGGGCGGCCACCGCTTCGGCGACGAACTCGGCGCCCTGCGGGTCCGCTTCGGCACGCGCATGTTCCTGGGGACCTCGGGGAGGAGCGGACCGAGGCCCTCGGGGCCGAGGACCCCCGAACTCCCCGGGTGGCCCGGGCCCTCGCGGACTTCGGCGCGGCGCTGGAGGAACTCCGGTGACCCCGGCAGCGCGCCGACGTCCCACGAGCCCGCCATGAAGCGCCGAGCGGAACGGAGCCCGCAGATGACCGAACGGACGGCAGCCGCCCCGTACGAGACCGACCGTGCCGCAGCCCCCGCACGTCCCCTCCAGCCCGTCGGCCGACTGCGCCACGACTGGCCCCGCACCTTCGTCGACCGGCTCACCGCCCCCTCCCCGGCGTCCGGTCCATGGCCCGCTTCGCCCGCGAGGGCGCTCGTACGGCCCCGCCCCGAGGGCCTCCGCGACATCCCCCTGCTGCCGTTCGAACCCGGCCCGCCGCCGCCCGCCGGACCCGACACCCTCGCCGTCACCTGGGCCGGGCACGCCAGTTGGGTGGTGCGGATCGGCGGCCTCACGGTCCTCACCGACCCGGTCTGGTCCCGCCGCATCCTCGGCACCCCCGCCCGGATCACCCCCGTCGGCGTCCGCTGGGAGGACCTGCCGCCCGTCGACGCCGTCGTCATCAGCCACAACCACTTCGACCACCTCGACGCCCCCACCCTGAAGCGGCTGCCCCGGGACACCCCGTCTTCGTCCCGGCCGGCCTCGGCCCTGGTTCACCCGCCGCCGCTTCAGCCGGGTCACCGAGCTCGACTGGTGGGAGGCGGCCGAACTCGACGGCGTGCGCTTCGACTTCGTCCCCGCCCACCACTGGTCCAAGCGCACCCTCCTGGACACCTGCCGCTCCCTGTGGGGCGGCTGGGTGCTCACCGACCGCTCCGGCCACCGCGTGTACTTCGCCGGGGACACCGGCTACGGCCACTGGTTCGCCGAGATCGGCCGCCGGTACCCCGGCATCGACCTGGCGCTGCTCCCGATCGGCGCCTACGACCCGCGCTGGTGGCTCCGCGACGTCCACACCGACCCCGAGGAGGCCGTCCAGGCCCATCGCGACCTGGGGGCCCGGCGGATGGCTCCCATGCACTGGGCCACCTTCGTCCTCTCCTCCGAGCCCGTCCTCGAACCGCTCACCCGGGTCAGAGCCGCCTGGCAGCGGGCCGGGCTCGCCCGCGAGGACCTGTGGGACCTGCCGATCGGCGGCTCACGGGTGCTCGTGCCGTGACCCGCCCGGCCCGTCGGGAAACCCCGTGCCGGAGCCGGGGCCCGGGTCGCCGGCCGTCCCCGCCGCCGGGGCTCCGGGCCGCGTCCCTCGCACCCGCCGCCACAGCCCCGGGACCGCGCTGACGAGCACCGTCAGGACCACCGCCGCCACGACCCCCTGCCACGGCTCCGGGAAGAGCGAACCGCCCAGGATCCCGATCAGTTGGTACGTCGCCGCCCACGCCAGACAGGCCGCCACGTCCCCCCGGACGAAGCGGCGCAGCGGCATCTCCGCGAGCAGGCACGCCAGCATCACCGGGATCCGGCCCGCCGGCACCAGCCGGGACAGGACGAGCACCGACACCTGGTGGGTGTCGAGCCGCTCGCGCGCGTGCGCGAGCCGCTCCGGCGTGACCCGGCCCTCCAGGGCGGCCAGCCACCGTGAGCCCTTGTCGGAGTGCACCCCGCGCCGCCCCAGCCAGTACAGCGCCGTGTCCCCGAGGCACGCGGCGAACGCCGCCACCAGGAAGACGAAGAGCAGCGACAGCGGCGAGGTCTGGTGGAAGGCCACCACCGCCGCCGAGCTGACGATCGCCCCCGTCGGCACCACCGGCACCAGCGCGCCGAGCGCCACGAGCAGGAACAGCGAGGGATAGCCGACCGCCTGCTGCGTGGACTCCGGCGGCAGCTCGCGCACCGCCGTGACGAACCGGGCGATCCCGTCGATCACCGGGCGACCTCCGGCCGCACCCGCTCGCCGTGCCCGAGCAGGTGCACCGCCACCTTCGGCGCCAGGCGCGCCGCGTGCCGGACGAACTCGTCCCCGGGGAGTGGAACTCGTGCGGCCGGACCCCGTCGAGCCCGATCGGCCAGTACGTGCCGTAGTGCACCGGCACCGCCGCCGCCGGGGACAGCTCCGCGAGCGCCTCGGCGGCCCGGCCCGCGTCCAGGTGGCCGGGACCCAGGTACGGCCCCCAGCCGCCGACCGGGAGCAGCGCCACGTCCACCGGGCCCACCGCCTCCGCCATGCCGTCGAAGAGGCCGGTGTCTCCGGCGAAGTACGTCCGCGCCTCGCCCTCGACCACGTACCCGAGCGCGGGCGCCCGGTGCGGCCCCACGGGCAGCCGCCGCCCGTCGTGGCGCGCGGGGACGGCGCGTACCGTCACGCCCTCCACCGCCACCTCGTCGCCCGCCTCCACCTCGGTGAGCCGCAGCCCGGAGCGCTCCAGGCGGCGCAGCCGGCACGGCGGCGGGGGCCCCGCGCGGCACCAGGAGCCGCGTCCCGGCCGCGAGCCGCGCGAGGGACGGCAGGTGGAGGTGGTCGGAGTGCAGGTGCGAGACGAGGACCGCCTCGGCGGCCGCGGCCTCGGGCGGCGGCAGGGCGCCGCGGCGGCGGCGCAGGTGGGCGAGCCGCCGCGCGAACAGCGGATCGGTGAGGAAGCGGACCCCGGAGTCCTCGACCGTGCAGGTCGCGTGACCCCACCAGGTGACCTCCACCGGCATGCCGCCTTCCGTCCGTCGTCCGTCCGTTTCCGTGCCCCCGTGCCCTTCCGTACCCCCCGTAACGAGGGTAGATGTCCGGAGCGGCCGCCGGAGGATGTTCGGCCGCGGCTTCCCGCAGTAGGGTCCCTCCATGGACGACGTTCGGGTGGCGGCGATCGCCAGCCTCACCCCGCTCGAAGAGCTCGACAGCGAACCCTTCCTCGTCGACACGCGCGGCCAGCACGCGGTGTGCGCGCGCTGGGCCGAGGACAAGGGGTACGTGATCGCCCGCCAGTTGCTGTTCTACGGCATCCGGCCCGACCACGAGGCGCTGTGGGCGGACGTGGAGGCCGGCGCGGTCGACCTCTTCGTCGCGGCCAGCGAGCGGGTCCTCGCCCGCGCGCTGACCTCGGTGACCGGCTTCCGCGCCGAGTGCGAGCGGCGCGGGGTGCGCCTGGAGACGGTCCGTCCCGACGAACCGGCGTACGACGCGGCGGCCAAGGCCGGGGTGCACCGGCGGCTCTCGATGCCCACCGCCGGATACGACGGCTCCTGACCCGCCGGGCCCGCCCGCCCTTCTCCGGTCCCGCCCCGGGCGTTGTGACACGCTTGGGGCAGGAAACGGCGCTGAAAGGCGAGGCGGACGAAAGGCGAGGCGGGCGTGGGTGACGGGCGAGGGGCGGCGCCGACCGCCGGGGGTCCGGGACGGGGCGACGGTCCGCGAAGGGCCGGTGGTCCACGAGAACGAGGGGCTGGCGGTCCGCGGGAGGCGCGCTGGGGCGCGTGATCGCGGTCTGGGCGGTGTCCACGCTCACCCTGCTCCTCCTCGCGGGGCTCCTCCCCGACTTCCAGCTCCAGTCCCCCGACGGGGACAGCCTCACCCGCACCGCGATCACCGCCGCCTGGGCGGCGAGCGCCTCGGTCTGCTCGGCGCGCTCGTCTGGCCGCTCCTCGTACGGGCCCTGCTGCTCGTCCCGGCCCTCGTCCTCGGCCTGCTCGGCTTCTTCCTCAACGGCTCGCTGCTGCTCGTCGCGCTCTGGGTCACCCCCGACGGGCGCGGCGCCGCCGACCCCGAGACCGCCGTCGTGGTCGCGGCCGTCATGTCCGCCGTCGCCTCCGCCACCTCCACCGGCCTCGCCGTCCGCGACGACGACGCCTACCGGCGCCGCCTCTACCGGCTCACCGGCCGCACCCGGCCCCGCGACCCCGGCGACGCGACGGAGACCGTCCCCGGCACGGTCTTCCTCCAGCTCGACGGCGTCGGCCACCGCGTGCTGCGCGACGCCGTCGCCGACGGGCTCATGCCGACCGTCGCGGCCTGGCTGGAGGCCGGCCACCGGCTCACCCCTGGCACACCGACTGGTCCAGCCAGACCGGCGCCAGCCAGCTCGGCATCCTGCACGGCTCCAACGAGGACGTGCCCGCCTTCCGCTGGTACGAGAAGGACACCGGCCGGCTCATGGTGTCCAACCGCCCGGCCAGTGCCGTCGAACTCCAGCGGCGGGCGGTGCGCCGCACCGGCGACGGCGGGCTCCTCACCTTCGACGGGGCCTCCCGGGGCAACCTCTTCAGCGGCGGCGCCGACCAGCTCGCCCTCGTCCTGTCGGTGGCCGCCCGGCGCGGCCGCCGCAACCGCTCCCGGGCCGGCTACTTCGCGTACTTCTCCGACCCGGCCAACGCGGTCCGCACCGCCGGCTCGTTCGTCACCGAGTGCGTCCGCGAGGTGTGCCAGTCGACGCGGGCGAGGCTGCGCCGCGAGACCCCGGGATCTCGCGCGGCGGCACGTACCCCTTCGTCCGCGCCTTCGCGACGGTCGTGGAGCGGGACGTGGTGGTCGCGGCGGTGATGGGGGACATGCTGGCGGGCCGGACCGCCGTCTACGCCGACCTCGTGGCGTACGACGAGGTGGCCCACCACTCCGGCCCGCACGGCCGGGACACCGACCAGGTCCTGCGCCGCCTCGACCGCGCGATCGCGCTGATCGCGGACGTCGCCGAGCACGCCCCGCGCCCGTACCGGATCGTGCTCCTCTCCGACCACGGGCAGAGCCCCGGCGACACCTTCGAGTCGGTGTACGGCCTCACGCTCAAGGACCTGGTCAGGGCCGGGTGCGGGCTGCCCGTGCCGCGCCGGGTACGGCGCACCCGCAACAGTTCGGAGGCGCGGGACGCGGCCAGGGACGCGCTGCGCGGCGCGCTGCACCGGCCGGTCGACGAGCGCGACGAGACGGCGCGGGAGCTGCCCGCCAAGCCCTCCGAACCGGTGGTCCTCGCCTCCGGCAACCTCGGTCTCGTCTCCTTCCCGGACGTGCCGCACCGGATGACCCGGGAGGAGATCGACCGGCGCCACCCGGCGCTGCTCCGCACCCTCGCCCACCACCCGGGCGTCGGCTTCGTCCTCGTGGCGAGCGCCGAGCACGGCTCGGTAGTCCTGGCCGGCGACGGGACCGAGGTCCCGGTCGCCGAGCTGACCGACGACGGGCCGCTGGCCGTGTTCGGACCGGGCGCGGCGCGGGCGGTGCGGCGCACGGACGGCTTCCGCACGTCGCGGACATCATGGTCAACTCCGTGTACGACCCCGGGACCGGCGGCGTACACGCCTTCGAGGAGCAGATCGGCTCGCACGGCGGCCTCGGCGGCGAACAGTCGGAGCCCTTCCTGCTCTCGCCGCCGGACCTCTCGCCGCCGGTCGGGGAGGACGGGGAGCTGATCGGCGCGGAACAGGTCCACCGGGTGCTGCGCCGCTGGCTGCGGGAGGCCTCGGGACCCCAGGTGCCGGTGGACACGCCTGCCGTTCCGGCGGTTCAGGGAAAGCCGGGAGCGGGCCGACCGGGAGCGGGTCGGCCGGAAACGGGAAGGCCGGGAGCGGGTCGGCCGGAAACGGGAAGGCCGGAAGCGGGAAGGCTGGGCGGAGGACCGGTCGACGGCGCCCCGACGGGCCCGTCCGCGGGCCGGTGCGCGAACCACCCGTACACGAGCCCGTCGCACGGGACGAGAAGCGCTGATCCGGCCGTGCCCGCCGGGGCGGTGAGTCCCGGGGGCCGCGCGCGGGCCTGCCCGGCGGATCATGGCCGGGCCGCGACGCCTTGCGACGTACCGCACCGGACGGGCGCCTTGCCCGGCCCGATCCGCCGGACGGGCCGTAGGCCGCCCGGGTGGATCTCGGCTCCCGGGCGCCGCGCCGGGACCCGTGCGGGGCAGTACGGATCTCCGTGAGCCCCGCGCCCGAGCCGACCGCAGCGCCCGCCGCCCCGGCGGGCCGCCGGGCGCGCCCGGGCCGCCACCGCTGGGTCGTCCTCCTCCTGGTCCTCGCCGCGCTGTTCGGCGCCGGGGCCCCGGCGCTGCTCTCCGGCGCCTCCCCGCTCCCCGCGGCGACCACCGCCCCGCCTCCGACCCGGGCGGCGAGACCCACGACCAGGCCGCCGCCGACACCGCGCTCCCCGGCCGTGCCCGACGGCACCGCGGAGGCCTGCGTCCCGCCGGGACCCGGCGCCGCCCCGCGCACGCCGGGGGCGCCGACGCGACCCGCTCCCCACCCCGTCCCCGCCTCGCGCGCGGACGCGCTCCGGTGCGTGGTGATGCGCTGCTGAGGGGCCCGCGCCCCGGCAGTTCCCCCTCACCCACCCTTCGCACCGCGAGAGCTCCACCATGCCCGTCGATCCGTTCGCCGTCCTCCACGCCCTGATGAGGGCCGAGGCCTCCGGGCCCGGCGCACCGCCCGGACCGCGCCCGAACCCGGCGCCCCGACAACGGAATCCGCCCCGGCACCCGCCCCGCCCGGAACCGCCCGCGTCCCGGAACGAACCCGTCCGCTGACACCCGGGCACGGTCCGGCGCGGGTCACGGCGACATCCGATGTGCGGACCGGTGCCCGGAGGCGCGAGGACGATCCGATGCCTCGGCCGACCGGAACACCGGCCCCGACCGGTCCGCCGGACCCGCGTCCGGCCCGGGCCCCGACGCGGTGCCGGCCCCCGGCGCCCGCCGCTCCCACCCGCATTACCTCCCGCGTCATCGACCCCCGCCCGCCGCCCGGCATGCTCGGGGACACCGGAACCCGGGCGGCGCACTCCGTCCGGGCTCCGGGCCCACCACCCGCACGCCCCGGAAGGTGATCCGCCATGTCCCAGGCCCCGCTCGCCGGACTCGCCTGGCTGGCGAGCCGCCCGCAGCCCCGGCACCCGCCGTGAAGCTGGTCGTCGACGCCGACCTCCTGTGGGCCGCCCTGCGGACCGTCAGCCGCTAGCGGAAGCCTCCTCGGCCTCCGCGAGCGACCGCAGGTACGCGGCCGTCTCCGGATCGGCCGGGATCAGGGTCTCGATGGCCAGCTCGGCGACCGTCACGTCCATCGGGGTGTTGAACGTCGAGATCGACGACACGAACGACAGCACCCGCCCGTCGTGCTCGATCCGCATCGGCAGCGCGAAGTACGGATACGGCTCCGCCCCCTCCGGTCCGTCCTCCGCCCCTCCGGTCCGTCCTCCGCCCCTCCGGTCCGTCCTCCGCGCCGGGAGGCGCGGATACGCCGCCACCTCCTCGTACAGCGCGCGCAGTGACTCCGAGCGGACCAGGCCGATCTGACGCTCCATCTGGGACAGCAGATGGGCCCGCCACTCCCGCAGGTTCCGGATCCGGGGCGCCAGACCCTCCGGATGCAGGGCGATCCGCATCGTGTTCAGCGGCGGGGTCAGCAGGTGCTCGGGCAGTCCGCCGAGCAGCAGGTGCACCCCCGGTTGGCCGCCACCACCGTGTACGAGCCGTCCACCACGAGCGCCGGGTACGGCTCGTACCCCCGCAGCAGCCGTTCGACGCCCTCCCGGAGCGCCTCCAGGCGCGGGGCGTCGAGCAGCGACTCCGTGTACCGGGGGCGTAACCCGCGGAGAGCAGCAGCGCGTTCCGCTCCCGCACCGGCACCTCCAGGTGCTCGGCGAGCCGCAGGACCATCTCCTCGCTCGGCCGGGAGCGGCCCGTCTCCACGAACGAGACGTGCCGCGCCGACGAGCCCGCGCGCAGCGCCAGCTCCAACTGGCTCAACCGGCGCCGCTCCCGCCAACCGCGCAGCAGCGGCCCCACTCCCGTGTCGTTCACGACGGTCGTCATGGCCAGACGGTATCCCAGAGGGGCGGGCCGGGTACCTTTCCGGAAACCCCGCGCACCTTCACCGCCGCCCGCCCGCCACCCCACCGGAGGGAGCACCGCCGTGCCCACAGAACCGCTGTCCCAGAAGGAGATCGAGGACCGCCTGCGGGAACTCCCCGGCTGGTCCGTCGAGGGCGACCGCCTCACCCGCGCCTACCGGCTCGGCGACCACTTCGCGGCGACCGCCCTCGTCGTCCACGTGGCGCAGGTCCAGCAGGAGCTGAACCACCACTCCGACCTGACGCTCGGCTACGACTCGGTCGCCCTCTCCGTCCACACCCACTCGGCGGGCGGCGCCCTCACGGAGAAGGACTTCGAACTCGCCGAACGCGTCGAACGGATCGCCCCCGGCCACGGAGCCCGCTGACCCGCCGACCGGCCCCGCCCCGGCCCACGGGCCGCACCGTGCCCCGGGGCTCAGGACACCGGCTCCAACCGCCACCACTGGAACGGGGAGTCGGTGTCCTCCCACTACCGCACGTCCCCGCCGTCCTCCTCCGAGCCGTCCGCCACCTCCAGGAACAGTCCGCTGACGAAGCTCACGAGGGCCACGGTGCCCGGCGACTGGAGGTCCTGCTCGATGATCCACTCCTGCGCGCCGAAGTTGTTCGCCCGCCACTGCTGGATGCGCGCGCCGTTCTCCGTGGACGCGTTCGCCACGTCGAGCCGTTTGCCGCTGGCCGTGTTGACCAGGTGGTGGAGCCCGCCGCCGTTCGGCACGGGCGCGATGTGCCAGTGCTGCCCGGGAGTTCCGCTCTCGGCGCCCTGCTGCACCTTCGCACCGGCCCGCGAGGACCCCTCGTACACCTCCAGGAGCAGCCCGCTGGCCACGTTCCGCACCCGGTAGACGCCCTCCTCCACGGGCCCCGGCGCACCGCTCACCGTACCGACTCCTCACGCTCCACCGACCGGTCGGGACGCACCGCGCCCCCAGCCCCCACGGGCCGTCACCGACCCTACGCCCGGGGTACGACAACGGGCGCCGGAGCCGTCGGAACGGCCCCGGCGCCCGTCGGCGCCCGCGCGGGGTCAGGCGCCGGCGTTGAACTCCGCCGGGTCCGGGCCGAGGCGCCGGTCCTCGTCGAGGGCGGCGATCCCGGCCAGGTCCTCGTCGTCCAGCTCGAAGCCGAAGACGTCGATGTTCTCGCGGATGCGCGAGGGGGTGACCGACTTCGGGATCACCACGTTCCCGAGCTGGAGGTGCCAGCGCAGCACCACCTGGGCCGGGGTCCGGCCGTGCTTCTGCGCGATCGCGACGATCGCCGGGACCTCCAGGAGGCCCTTGCCCTGGCCGAGCGGCGACCACGCCTCGGTCGCGATGCCGTACCGGGCGTGCGCCTCGCGCGAGGCCTGCTGGGAGAGCTGCGGGTGCAGCTCGATCTGGTTGACGGCGGGCACGACCGACGTCTCGCCGATCAGCCGCTCCAGGTGCTCCGGGAGGAAGTTCGACACGCCGATCGCCTTCGCGCGCCCGTCCGCGAGGACCTTCTCGAACGCCCGGTACGTGTCGACGTACGCGTCCTTCGCCGGCACCGGCCAGTGGATCAGGTACAGGTCGACGTAATCGAGGCCCAGCTTGTCGAGGGAGGCGTCGAAGGCGCGCAGCGTCGTGTCGTAGCCCTGCTCGCCGTTCCACAGCTTGGTGGTGACGAACAGGTCCTCGCGCGCGATCCCGGACGTGGCGACGGCGCGGCCGGTGCCCTTCTCGTTCTCGTAGATCGCGGCGGTGTCGATCGAGCGGTAGCCGGCCTCCAGGGCGGTCGCCACGGCCTTCTCCGCCTCGTCGTCCGGCACCTGCCAGACGCCGAAGCCGAGCTGCGGCATCGGCACGCCGTTGTTCAGGGTGACCTGGGGAACCTTGCTGTCCGTGCTCACGTGAGGGAGATCCTTACGTCGTGTGGTCGTACGGGGTACTCCCAGCGTCAACGATCAAGGGCCGCCCCGCATTCCGCGACGGGCGTTCCGGTCGTCCGGGGCCCCGCACCCGCACCGGCCGCGCCCCGGACACCGGCGCCGGCCGGCCCCGCCCGCCCCGTCTCAGCCGTACAGCGCCGCGACCTCCGTCGCGTACGCCCGCTCGATCGCCCTCCGCTTCAGCTTCAGGGAGGGCGTGAGCAGCCCGTGCTCCTCGCTGAAGGGGTGCGCCAGGATGCGGAAGGTCCGGATCGACTCGGCCTGCGAGACCAGCGTGTTCGCCGCGACCACGCCCCGCCGGATCTCCGTCTCCAGGGCCGGGTCGCGCACCAGCTCGGCCGGGGCGAGCGGCGGCCGCCCTGCATCGCGAGCCAGTGCTCCACCGCCTCCTGGTCGAGCGTCACCAGGGCGGCGACGTACGGCCGGTCGTCGCCGACGACGATGCACTGGGCGATCAGCGGATGCGCCCGCACCCGCTCCTCCAGGGCGCCCGGGGCGACGCTCTTGCCGCCCGACGTCACCAGGATCTCCTTCTTCCGTCCGGTGATCGTCAGATAGCCGTCCTCGTCGAGGCTGCCGATGTCCCCGGTGGCCAGCCAGCCGTCGTTGAGGACGGCGGCGGTCGCCTCGGGGTCGTTGAGGTAGCCGGAGAAGACCTGGCCGCCGTGCAGCCACACCTCCCCGTCCTCCGCGATGTGCACCGTCGTCCCCGGCACCGGCTGCCCGACCGTGCCGTACTTGATCCGCTCCGGCGGGTTCGCCGTGGCGGCCGCCGAGACTCCGTGAGTCCGTACCCTCGAAGACCGTGACCCCCGCCCCCGCGAAGAAGAGGCCCAGCCCGCGGTCCATGGCCGAACCGCCCGACATCGCGTGCCGGACCCGCCCGCCCAGGGCCCCGCGCACCTTCCCGTACACCGTCTTCTCGAAGAACTGGTGCTGGACGCGCAGCGCCGCCGACGGCCCGGGGCCGCGCCCGAACGCCTTCTGCTCCAGCGCCTCCGCGTACGCCACCGCCACCTCCACCGCCTTGTCGAAGGGCCCGCCCTCCCCTCGCCCTCCGCCCTGCGCCGGGCCGCGTGGAAGACCTTCTCGAAGACGTACGGCACGGCCAGGACGAAGCTCGGCCGGAAGGCCGCCAGGTCGGGGAGGAGTTCGGCCGCCGCCATCACGGGCTGGTGCCCCAGCTTCACCCCGCGCCGGACCGCCGCGACCTCCACCATCCGCCCGAAGACGTGCGCCAGCGGCAGGAACAGCAGCGTCGAGGCCTCCTCCCCAGGACGGGAGCGGAAGACCGGCTCCCAGCGGCCCGTCACCATGTCCGTCTCGAACATGAGGGTGGGAGTGGGTGATCACACAGCCCTTGGGCCGGCCGGTCGTGCCCGACGTGTAGATGACCGTCGCCACCGTCTCGGGAGTCACCGCCCGCCGGTGCCGGTGCACGACCTCCTCGTCGATGCCGGCCCCGCCGCCGTCACCTCCTCCACCGCGCCCGCGTCCAACTGCCACAGCCGCCGGAGCCGGGGCAGCCGGTCGACCACCGAGCCGATCGTCATGGCGTGGTCCTCGTGCTCCACCACGCACGCCGTGACCTCGGCGTCGTGCAGCATCCAGAGGACCTGGTCGGCCGAGGAGGTCGGGTAGACCGGCACGGGCTGCGCGCCCAGCGTCCACAGGGCGAAGTCGAAGAGCGTCCACTCGTACCGGGTGCGGGCCATGATCGCGACCCGGTCGCCGAACCGCACCCCTCCGCGACCAGCCCCTTCGCGAGGCCCAGGACCTCGTCCCGGAACCGGGCGGCCGTCACGTCCCGCCACCTTCCGTCCGGGCCCTTGCGGCCGAAAGCGATCCGGTCCGGGTCGGCCAGGGCGTGTGCGAACACGGCGTCCGCCAGACCGCCGACCTGAGGCGCCGCCTCGACGGGCGGCACGGTGAACTCGCGCACTGACCTGCTCCTCGACGGCTCGATGGCTGAAAAAGCCCGTGGGTCGCTCTCCGTACGGCGCGGGTGACGGTACCCCACCCGCCTGCCCGGCGGGAGGACCTTCACCAAGCCGGGACATTCACCGTTCCCACAGGTCAGAATGGGTGGAGGAGCCAAGTCGGAGGCGCGGCGGGGGGATTGCGTACCGGGCGGTACGTCCGCCGGGCGCGAATCTCCACGGAATCTGTACGGAGCGCTCACGGCGGACCCCTCGCGCGGCGCGCCCGCACGGGACCGGCGGCTCCGTCAGCGGAGGCGGTGCAACCGGTCGCCGCCCGCCAGGATCGCCTCCGCGAGCGCGTCGGCCGCCTCCTGCGCCTCCCCGCCCCGGCGCCCCCTCCGCAACACGAAGCCCACCTCGCCGAGGTCCGGCAGGCCCGCCCGGGCCGGCACCGGGACGAGCCCCGGCGGCACCAGGCCCCGGGTGTGCGCCATCACCCCGAGCCCCGCGCGGGCCGCCGCCACGTTCGCGCTCAGGCTGGAGCTCGTACAGGCGATCCGCCACGCCCGGCCCTGCGCCTCCAGAGCCTCCAGGGCCCGCGCCCGGGTGATTCCCGGCGGCGGGTACAGGATGAGCGGCACCGGCCGGTCCGGTTCGAGCCGCAGCCCCGGCGACCCGATCCAGATCAGGGAGTCCTCCCAGACGAGCCGGCCCCGCTCTCCGTGCCCCGCCGCTTGGCCAGGATCAGATCGAGCCGGCCAGCCGCGAGCCGCGCCTGGAGCACCCCGAGAGCCCGACCGTCAGCTCCAGGTCGACCTCGGGGTGCTCGCGCCGGAAGGACTCCAGGATCTCCGGCAGCCGGGTCGTCACGAAGTCCTCCGACGCGCCGAACCGCAGCCTTCCGCGCAGCCGCGTCCCGCCGAAGAACGCCGCCGCCCGCTCGTGCGCCTGGAGGATCGTCCGCGCGAAGCCGAGCATCGCCTCGCCGTCCTCGGTCAGCTCCACGCGGTGCGTGTCCCGGCTGAAGAGCGGCCGCCCGGTCGCCTCCTCCAGGCGCCGCACGTGCTGGCTGACGGTCGACTGGCGCAGCCCGAGCCGGTCCGCGGCCCGCGTGAAGCTCAGCGTCTGGGCCACGGCGAGGAAGGTGCGCAGGAGGGCGGGCTCGTACACGGGCCGAGGTTATCGCGGAGCGTGATGACAGTCAGAGCGCTGTACGGGATTCCCGATCACCGGGCCGTGGAGCGGGATGGACGCGCCTGTACTCGTGCCCGCACCCGCACTCGTGCCCCGCGCCCCGTCCGCCGCAGCACACGGACAGCAGCACACGGACAGCAATACACAGACAGCAACACACAGACAGTGGAGCCCATGACCCCCGCACCGCCGGCCGCGCCCTTCGCCTCCTCTCCCGGCTGCCCGTCGACGGGTACGTCCTGGCGCTGCTCGGCACGGTCGTCCTCGCCGCGCTCCTGCCCGCCTCGGGGACCGCCGCGACCGTCGTGGAAGGGGCGTCGACCGGGGCCGTGGCCTCCTCTTCTTCCTCTACGGGGCCCGGCTCTCCACCCGCGAGGCCCTCGACGGCCTCCGGCACTGGCGGCTCCACCTCACCGTCCTCGGCTGCACCTTCCTGCTCTTCCCGCTCCTCGGCCTGGCCGCGCGCGGACTCGTCCCCGCCGTGCTCACGCCCCAGCTCTACGGCGGGCTGCTCTTCCTCTGCCTGGTGCCGTCCACCATCCAGTCCTCCATCGCCTTCACCTCGATCGCCCGCGGCAACGTGCCCGCCGCGATCTGCGCCGGCTCGTTCTCCTCGCTCGCCGGCATCGTCCTGACCCCGCTGCTCGCGGCGGCGCTCCTCGGCGGCGGCGCGGGCGGCCTCTCCGCCGACGGGATCCTGAGGATCGTCCTCCAGCTCCTCGTGCCGTTCCTCGCGGGCCAGCTCCTGCGCCGCTGGGTCGGTGGCTTCCTGGTCCGCCACAAGAAGGTCCTCGGAGGCGTGGACCGGGGCTCGATCCTGCTCGTCGTCTACACCGCTTTCAGCCAGGGCATGGTCGCCGGCATCTGGCACCTGGTCACCCCGCCCGGCTCGGCCTGCTCCTCGCGGTCGAGGCCGTCCTGCTCGCGGTGATGCTGGCGGTGACCTGGTACGGGGCCGGGCGCCTCGGCTTCGACCGGGCCGACCGGATCGCCATCCAGTTCGCCGGCTCGAAGAAGAGCCTGGCGGCCGGGCTCCCGATGGCCAGCGTCCTCTTCGGCCCCCAGGCCTCCCTGGCCGTCCTCCCGCTGATGCTCTTCCACCAGATGCAACTGATGGTCTGCGCGGTCATCGCGAAGCGCCGCGCCCACGACGGGCGGCCGACCGCCCCGGAACCCCGCGCGGGTCCTCCCCGGGGAGAGGGTGGCGTAGGCCGGATCACACCCCGGGCGGCCCTGGATGATCATCGGGGCCGCTACGGTGCTCCCATGCCCGCACTCGATCCCGGCCGCACCGCCCTCGTCCTCGTCGACCTCATGGAACGCATCGTCGCGCTGCCCTTGCCCCCGCCCCGGCACTGACGTCCTCGCCGCCTCCGCCCGGCTCGCCGACGCCTTCCGGGACGCCGGCGCGCCCGTCGTCCACCTCCGCGTCGAGCGCCCGAACACCGCCGCCCAGCCGCCCGGCAGCAGCTCGTCCCCGACCTCGTACGGGACGGCGACCCGGTCGTCGTCAAGCGCACCATCGGCGGCTTCCAGGACACCGGCCTCCACGAGCTGCTCTCCGGCCTCGGCGCCACCACCCTCGTCCTCGGCGGCATCGCCACCAACCTCGGCGTCGAGTCCACCGCCCGCGCCGCCTGCGACCTCGGCTACGACCTCGTCTTCGCCGAGGACGCCATGTCCGCCCTCACCGCCGACGAGCACCGCGCCTCCGTCGCCCTCGCCTTCCCCGCCTCGGCACGGTCGCCCCCGTCGCCGCGATCACCCTGGACGGCCCGGCGTGACCCCGGTGCCGATACGGTACGGGGCCCGCCCTGCTCCCTCGTCGTCTGCCGCGGCTGCTGCTGCGGCGACGCCCGCAAGAACCCGGCACCGACCACGAGGCCCAGCTCGCCCGGCTCCGCGAGGCCGCCGCGGCCTCCGGCGGCCGGCTGGCCGTCCGCACCAGCGACTGCCTCGGCCCCTGCGCCCAGGCCAACATCGTCGTGGTGCAGCCCTCCACCGAGGGCCGGCGGCGCGACGGACGGGCCGCGTGGGTCGGGTTCACCCTGGACGACGACTGCCTCGACGACATCCTCGCCTGGGCGGAGGCCGGCGGCCCCGGCATCGCCCCGCCCCCGGCGACCCTGGCCCTCCAACTGGTCGACCCGCCGAAGAACTGAGCCGCGTCCGGGCCCGTACGGAACCCGCGGGGCACGGACCCGGACGGCGCCCGTGCCCCCACGGGCCCTTGTCACGGTCGGCCAAGCGGTACGGGCGAACGTTGGTGGTTTACGTCACCGGTTACCCATCAGTCGCTGACGAGACTGGGTGGTCCTGCCGGACGACCGATCACCTAGGGGACCCTGAGCATGACGGGCACTCGCATTGCCGCGCTCGGGCACTACCAGCCCGCCAAGGTGCTGACCAACGACGACCTCGCCGCACTCGTCGACACCGACGACGCGTGGATCACCAGCCGGGTCGGCATCCGCACCCGGCACGTCGCGGGCCCCGACGAGCCCGTGGACGAACTCGCCGCGCACGCCGCGGGCAAGGCCCTGGCCGCCGCCGGCCTCGTCCCCGACGACATCGACATGGTCCTCGTCGCCACCTCCACCGCGATCGACCGCTCGCCGAACACGGCGGCCCGCGTCGCCGCCCGCCTCGGCATGACCGGGCCCGCCACCCTCGACCTCAACGTGGTCTGCGCCGGCTTCACCCGCCCTGGCCACCGCCGACCACGCCGTACGGGCCGGCGGGGCCCGCCGAGTCCTGGTGATCGGCGCCGACAAGATGACCGAGGTGACCGACTGGACGGACCGCACCACCTGCGTCCTCGTCGGCGACGGCGCGGGCGCCGCGATCGTCGAGGCCGTCGAGCCCACCGGCGACGGGGACGGGTCCGCCCGGGCATCGGCCCCGTCCTGTGGGGCTCGGTCCCGGAGATGGGCCACGCCGTCCGCATCGAGGGCACCCCGCCCCGCTTCGCCCAGGAGGGCCAGAGCGTCTACCGCTGGGCGACCCAGCAGCTCCCCGCCCTCGCCCGCAAGGCCTGCGAGCGTTCCGGCGTCACCCCGAGGAACTCGCGGGCGTGGTCCTCCACCAGGCCAACCTGCGCATCATCGAGCCGCTCGCCGCGAAGATCGGGGCCGTCAACGCGGTCGTGGCCCGCGACGTCGTCGACTCCGGCAACACCTCCGCCGCCTCGATCCCGCTGGCCCTGTCCAAGCTGGTCGAGCGCGGCGAACTCCCTCCGGCGCCCCGGTCCTGCTCTTCGGCTTCGGCGGCAACCTCTCGTACGCGGGCCGGGTGGTCCGGGTCCCGTAGCGGATCCCGCGGCCGGGGCGGGGGAGGCGCCCGTGCCCCGTTCGGCGGAGACCGGTGGCGGCGCACCGGAGGCGGACCTAGCTTCGAACGCGGTGAGGGTCGTGTTTCCGGAAGCGGAACCGCTCCGCGTCCGGGCCCTCCCGCGACTGGAGGAACGCCATGCGCGCGATACGCGGTGCCGTCTTCGCCGCCCTGCTCGGCGCCGCCGCCGTGATGACGGCGGGCCCGGCGGCCCTGGCGGTCGAGGACGACGGCGCCATCACGTCGTTCGGCTTCTCCGTCACCCCGGCGACGGTCGCCCCCGGCGGCACCGTCACCCTCACGTCCGAGGGCTGCGAGGAGCAGTCCGTGACGGTCACCTCCGGCGTGTTCGACACCGTGACCCTCGCGGAGGGCCGCCCGGGCACCGCGACCGTGGACGCCGAGGCCGAGGCCGGCGCCCAGTACGAGATCACCTTCGACTGCAAGGGCGAACGCGGCACCACCACCCTGACCGTGACCGGGGCGGCGCCCGGGAACACGACGCCGGCCTCACGGACCCCGCCGAGCCGGTCGTTCCCGTCGGACCCGCCGAACCCGTCGACCCCGCCGAGGCCGGAGGCACCGGCGGGTACGACACCGGCGACCGTCCCGGCACCCACACCGGCGCCCAGAAGGGCGTGAAGGCCGGGTACGGGACCGACGGGCTCGGCACCGCCGAGGTGGTGACGGGCGTCCTGCTCATCGCCGGCGCGCTCGGCTCCGCCGTCGTCCTGACCCGCCGCCGCACCGCCGACGGCCGCTTCTGACGGCCGGGACCGGGGGCCCTGACGGCCCCTCCGCCCCGGTGTGACGAGGTCCGGGGCGGAGGGGCGCCATGCGCGACCGCACGACCGCGCGACCACCGCGGTCGTGCGGTCGTCATGGACGTCATGGACGTGTGGTCGTCATCGTGGAGGAGAACGGACGTGGGGCGAGCGGACAGCACGGGCCGGAACGGCGCCTGGGGCCTCGTCGCGGTCGTCCTCCTCGTGGGGTGCACCTCGTGCGCGGCGGTGCGGAGGAGCTGCGGGCGGCGGACCCGCCGCAGCCCCTCGCCGCGGCCGCCCCGACGGCACCCGCGCCGACGCCGCCGTCCTCGCTCCCGTGTCCGTACCCGACCCGCTGCCCGCCTCGCCCCGGCCCGGGTCCGCGTCCCGGCCGTCCGCGTCGACGCGCCCGTCACGGCGGTCGGGCTCGACGCCGACGGCTGGATCGAGGCCCGCCGCCGGAGGACGACCGGCTCGCGGGCTGGTTCACCGGCGCGGTCACCCCCGGCGAGCGCGGTACCGCCGTCGTCGTCGGCCACGTCGACACCCCGGGCGGACCGGCCGTCTTCTACGCACTCGGCGCCGTCCGCGGGGCAGCCGCGTCGAGGTCCTCCGCCGCGACGGCAGGACCGCCGTCTTCACCGTGTACGGGGTCGAGGTCGTCCCCAAGGAGGGTTTCCCCGCCCGGCGGGTCTACGCCGACTCCGGCCGCCCCGAGCTGCGCCTGATCACCTGCGGCGGCACGTTCACGCAGGAGAGCGGCTACGCGGGCAACGTGGTGGTCTCGGCCCGGCTGACCGGGGTCCGCTGATCCGCTCGCCGCGGCCCCGGGAGGAGACCCGGGCCGACCTGACGGACTCCCTCCGAAGTATTGGCCCGGACCACGGGACGGTCGCCAAGGTGGCTCCCACGGAGCCGGCGTCGGGGGCGTCGGGCTCTTACGGCCCGCACCACTCTCCGTGCGCGAAGAGACACCCCTCGCGCGCACGTCCGGACAATTCGGGCCGGGCCGGGGTCGACGGGGCCGCCCCACCCCACTGACCACGGAAAACGCTGGTGAAAGGCGCCTGAAACCCCTGGTAGAGTTATCTCTGTCGCCGCGGGGAAACCCCGAAACGACACACACCCGGTCCGGGTGGCGGAATGGCAGACGCGCTAGCTTGAGGTGCTAGTGCCCTTTATCGGGCGTGGGGTTCAAGTCCCCCTCGGACACAGAGCAGAAGTGCCGGTCGATCTCGCATCGACCGGCACTTCTATGCAGCCTCGCCCCGCCCTCTCACACCTTCCGCGCCACCACCAGCCGGCACACCGGGCTGCCGTCCTCGCGCCGGCCCAGGGATTCGACCGGGACGTGGGTGACCTCGAAGCCGGCCGCCTCCAGGCGGGCGCGGACGTCCGCGAGGCGGAAGGTGCGGTAGTACATGACGAAGGGCGGGCGCCAGAGCGCGTTCCTGACCCGCATCGCCGCGTCGAAGCCCCACAGGATCCAGTAGGGGCGCGAGCCGACGCGCGGCGGGGCCGGGAGGGAAGGCGAAGGTGCCGCCCGGGCGGAGGGAGGCGTGGACCCGGCCGAAGAGGACGCGCTGCTCCTCCGGCAGGAAGTGGCCGAAGGCGCCGAAGCTGACCGCCAGGCCGAAGACGGGGCCGAAGGGCAGGTCCAGGGCGTCGGCGCGGACCAGATCGGCGTCCGGGTGGGCGCGGCGGGCCTCGGCCAGCATGCCCGTACTGAAGTCGACCCCGTGATCCGGCCCGCGCAGACCGCGCGGAGGACGCCGAGCCCCGCGCCGGTGCCGCAGCAGACGTCGAGGCCCGAGTCGAACGGGCCGAGGGTCTCCAGGGTGCGGGTCACCGCGCCCAGGAGCCGGTCGGAGGTGCGGAAGGGGGTCGCGTCGAACTTGTGCGCGAGCAGGTCGTAGCCGTGCTCCACCGAGGAGAGGGCCTGGACGGTCAGTTCGCGGAGGGTCGGGCCCTGCGGAGTGAACATGACCCCCGACCCTATGCCGTGGCGGCCCGTGTCCGTCAGAGCGCGCTGCGCACCGAGGGCGCCGACCAGGCCGGGGCGATGCCCGTCAGTTGGCAGGTCAGCAGGTACAGGGGGATCGGCGGCGTGTGGGGCGAGGTGCCGTCGGGGTGGTGGATCAGCCGGGGCCGGCGGTCCGGGATCACCGCGCCGGACGCGTAGCAGGCGGGCAGCAGCCAGGTCAGGTCCAGATCGGAGCCGGCCGGGACGAGCCACCACCACCAGTCGGCGTCGGCGTAGACGCAGCCGTTGACGGGCAGCCGGGAGAGGATCTTGAAGCCGAAGCGGGCCGGGACCCCGACGGCGTCGCGGCCGAGGCCGGGGTGCAGGTCGGCGGGGACGGCGAGCCGGGTGGTGGCGTCCGGCCGCCGGGAGCGGGCGGGGTCCGCCGGACCCCGGCCCTCGCGGGAGGGGCGTCCGCGGCGCGGCGGTCGTTCGGTTCGAGGTGGAGTTCCAGGGGCGGCCGGCGGCCGGGGACCAGACCGAGGCCGGAGTGGCGGCGGGCCCGCGGCAGCATGCGGTCCGCCATCGACCTCAGCACGCTTCCCCCGTGCCGTGGGCCAGCTCGGCCCAGACGGTCTGCGACGTGCCGTGGCCGGTGCGCTCGGCGCCCCACGCGCTGCACAGCGCGTCGACGATGATCAGCCCGCGGCCGCCTCGTCCCTCGCCGCAGTCGCGGATCCGCGGCCCGCCGAGCCGCCCTCGTCCCACACCGCTATCCGCAGCTTCTCCTCGCCCTCGCGGAGCTCGCAGACGAACCGGCCGCTGGCGGTGTGCACGACGGCGTTGGTGACCAGCTCCGAGACGACCAGGGAGACGGTGTCGCGTATCTCGGGACCGCAGCCCCAGATGATGAGCCGCTCCTCCGCGAGGCGCCGGGCCCGCGCGACCGACGCCGTGAGGGCCGGGAGCTCGAAGGCGAAGCGCCGCACGGCGCCGGTATCGGTCTGGGGCTGTGGGCGCTGGGCCATGACGCGGGGACTCATGAGACCTGAAGGCTGCGCGTTGCCAGAAGCCACGACCGGTTCCTCACAACAGTGGGCGGGACTTGCCGTACGGCGCCGCGCCGGGGCGCGGAGGCGCACGACGGCAGCGTGTACTGGTTCACCGGAACACTGTCCTCCTGCGTCGGACACTTGGCAAGTGGCACTCTGGAAATTGCAGAGTGCCGTGTTCTCTCCGGCCCGGCTTCGTGGCACACTCGTCGAAAACAGCGCGTCGGGGAGGTCTGGGAGTGAGCGAGCCGCGGTCCGCCCCACGGTGGGACAGGTCGTCCTCGGAAAGCGGTTGCAGGACCTGCGCGAGCGAGCCGGCATGAAGAGGAAGAGGCCGCGAAGATCCTCCGGGTGGCCCCGGCCACCGTCCGGCGGATGGAGACCGCCGAGGTCGCGCTGAAGATCCCGTACGTCCAGCTCCTGCTCAAGGAGTACGGGATCACGGACTCCGAGGCCGAGGGCTTCGTCGCCCTCGCGGAGGAGGCCAACCTCCCCGGCTGGTGGCAGCGGTTCCTGACGTGCTGCCCGGCTGGTTCTCCATGTACGTCAGCCTGGAGGGGCCGCGAGCCTCATCCGGGCGTACGAGCCCCAGTTCGTCCCCGGTCTGCTCCAGACCGCGGAGTACGCCCGTGCCATTCTGCGCAGCGGGGCGGTCGGAGGCGGCAGCGACGCCGCCAGGGAAGAGACACCGAGCGGCATGTAGCCCTGCGGATGGAGCGCCAGTCCCTGCTGCTGAGGGACGACGCCCCCAAGTTCTGGGTGATCATGGACGAGACGGTGTTCCGCCGGCCGGTCGGTGACGGGCCCGAAGTGATGCGCGACCAGCTCGACCGGCTGCTCGAAGCGTCCGAGCTGCCGAACGTCACCCTGCAGATCGCGGAGTTCGCGTCCGGCCACCACCCCGGCACCTACGGACCGTTCGTCCTCTTCCGCTTCGCCGTGCCCGAACTCCCGGACATGGTCTACAGCGAGTACCTGACCGGCGCCGTCTACCTCGACGCGCGTCCCGAGGTGGCGTCCCACCTCGAGGTCATGGACCGCATGGCGGCTCAGGCCGCGACTGCACAACGCACGAAGGAGATTCTCCGGAATCTCCGCAAGGAGCTGTGAATGGATCGCATATACAACGGCATGCCCGCCGCGGAGCTCGGTGCCGAGGGATGGCACAAGCCCTGGAGCGGCGGGAACGGGGGCAACTGCTTGGAGGCCATGAAGCTGGCCGACGGCAGGGTCGCCGTGCGACAGTCCGCAGACCCTGAAGGACCCGCGCTCATCTATACCCATGGGGAGATCGAAGCCTTCATCCGGGGGCGAAATCCGGTCAGGCCGACTTTCTGCTCACCTAGCCCTTCCGTCCCGCCCCTCCCGTCACGTACCTCTTGCCGTAGCGCCACTCGTTCATCCCGACCAGGAGAGCCGATGACCCAGGACCCCGCAGCCCCGCGGACCGAGATACGCATCGACACCAGCAAGCCGCATCCGGCACGCATGTACGACTGGTTCCTGGGCGGCAAGGACAACTACCCGGTCGACGAGGCGATGGCCCGTCAGCTCCTCACCGTCGACGCCCGGGGCCGGGACATGGCCCGGGTCAACCGGGCCTTCATGCACCGCGCCATCCGCTGGCTCAGCGCCCACGGCGTCCGCCAGTACCTGGACATCGGCACCGGCATCCCCACCGAGCCCAACCTGCACCAGATCGCGCAGGAGGCCGCGCCGGAGGCCCGCATCGTCTACTGCGACAACGACCCGATCGTGCTCGCGCACGCGGCCGCCCTGCTGCGCTCGACCCCCGAGGGGCCACCGAGTACATCCAGGCGGACGCCCGCGAGCCCGAGGTCATCCTCGAAAGGGCCGGGAAGGTCCTTGACTTCGACCAGCCGATCGCGCTGTCGATGCTCGCTCTGCTGCACTTCGTCGGGGACGAGGACGGCGCGTACGAGCTGGTCTCCAAGCTCGTCGACCAGCTCGCGCCGGGCAGCTACCTCGTCCTCTCCCACGTCACCGGGGACTTCAACCCCGAGGGAGCGGCGCAGGCGGCCGCCATGTACAAGGCACGCGGGCTGACCCTGCGGCCCCGCTCGCGCGACGAACTGGCCGCGTTCTTCGACGGCATGGAGTTCGTCGAGCCGGGCGTCTCGCTCACCGCCGAGTGGCACCCGGAGCTGGGCGAGCCCGTCCCGGTCCCGGGCGACGAGCCCATCCCGGGCTGGGCCGGCGTGGCCCGCAAGCCCTGACCACACCCCGTACGAACGGCGCGAACGGCGGCCCGCGGACCCCATCGGTCCACGGGGCCGGCCCGTGTCAACCCCTCGGCGGCACCAGCGTCACCAGGAAGCTCCGCACCGGGCCCTCGTTCCCGGCCGCGTCGACCGTGCGGTACTCGACCGTGTGGGTGCCGTGGTCCGGGGTGGCGTCGTCCCACGGCACTGCCCGGCTCCGGCCCAGCTTCCCGTACACGAGGCCGTCGATCACCGTGCCGCCCGGTGAGAAGCGGAAGGGCGCGTCCGCGTCCGTCGGCCAGCCGTAGTACGTGTACCAGCCGTCGCCGTCGACCCGGAAGCGGCTCACCACCGCGCCCTCCCGGTCGTCCCGCGCGGTCAGCCGCATCGTGAACGCCCCGTCGTAGACGTACTCCACCGGCCGTCCCGGCCGCCGCACCGTCCGCAGCGGCTCCGACAGCTCGTACGCGGCCGTGGCCGGGCGCGCGTCGACCGTCCACCGCAACTCCTCGCCCGTGCCCGCGAGCCGGGCCGTGAGCACATGGCTCCCCGGGGCGATCCGCAGCGCGCCCAGGTCCAGGTCGCGGTCGTTGCGGTCGCCCGTCGCCACGGGACGCCCGTCGAGGCGCCAGCGCACGGCCGGGGTGCCGTCCACCGCGTGGGTGGTGTCCGCGTGGACGACGCTCCGGGCGCCGACGGGGGAGCCGGTCGGGGTGTGCCCGGTGAACGCCGCCCCGGACGGCCCCCGCACGGTGACGAGCGCGGGGTCCACCGTCCAGCGGACGGTCCGGGTGAGCGCCCCGGAGGCGCGGACCGCCGGATCGCGGACGAACGGCGTCGGATCGGTCACCGTCGCCGTCAGCGCGTGCGGACCGGGGGAGAGGCGGAGCCCCCGCAGGTCGACGGTGCGGGCGCCGCGCGTGTCCAGGGCCCGCCCGTCCAGCCGCCAGGTCACGGCGAGTTCACCGCCCACCGGGTGCAGGACGTCCACCCACACCGACCGGTCCGCCCCGATCGGTGCCGCGTTCGGCGTGTGGTCCTGGACCAGGTTCACCTTCGCCGCGATCGCCCGGACCATCACCTCGCGCTCCACCTGGTCGAAGGCGTAGCCGAGGGTCTTCATCAGGGAGTGGCGGCTCGGCCGCCAGACCCCCGCCGTGCTGTACAGGCCGCCCTCGTACCGGCCGATCACCCCGCCGGACTCGCTCTCCTCGCCCAGCCAGCGCCACCACTTGGCCCGCTGCTCCCGCATCTGCCCTCCGGTCAGGAGCGTGTGGTGGGCGGAGGCCGGCTCCGGGCCGGAGTACGTCCCGCCCGGCACCCCGCGCGCGTAGTAGTCGTACTCGTCCTGGAGGCCGCCGAGCGAGTGCCCGAGCTCGTGCGGGGTGATGAGGGCGGAGAGCGCGTTGCCGCCGGACGCGGTCGCGTAACCGCCGCCCGCGCCGCCGTAGGTGGAGCTGTGGGCGAGGGCGACGACCTGCCGGTTGGCGGCGCTCGTACCGGGGACGAGGTCGGCGAGCGCGGCGGCCTTGCGGTCGTCGACGGTCAGCAGCCGCCGCACGCTGCCCGGGTCGCAGCCGCCCCAGAAGCCCATGTCGAGGACGGTGTCGCGGGCGGGCGCGTCGAGCCCCGGGTCGCAGTCCACCCCGGACTCCGCCGAAGGGGCCTCCACCGCCCACACGTTGACGTACGAGCGGTGGGAGGCGAACGGCTCGACGCTCCACAGGGTGTTCAGGTGCCGTTCGAGGTCCGCCCGGAACTCCGGCATCTCCCCGGCGGTGTAGCCGTCGCCCATGAACACCAGGTTGAACCGCCGCTCCGCGGGCCCGGAGGTCTGCACGGGGACGACGACCGGCCCTCCGGCGGAGGCCGGCCGCTCGCCGGGCACTCCGTCTCCGCCGCCGCCGGTACCGTTCCCACGAGCCCGGCGGCCAGCAGACAGGCGGCGACGAGCCGGGCCGCGCCCCGTCGAACTCCCTTGTTCCGTAAGGTCATGGGGCGCGAGCCTAGGCCGCGCCCCGCCCCCGCGGAAGACGTCCGTCGGCCGTGTCGGACGGCCGTACGGAGGCGCCGGTGGCTCAGCGCCGCAGGTACGCGAGCCCGGGGTGCGCCGCCGTGTACCCCTCCACGAGCCGGCGGGCCACCGCGACCGAGTCCACCAACGGGTGCAGCGCGAAGGCCTTGACAGCCGTCTCCCGCGAGCCGCCCTCCGCCGCCGCGAGCACCTCCCGCTCCACCGCCTTCACGGCCGTCACCAGACCGACGGCGTGGTACGGCAGCGGGGCCACGGCCACCGGCCGGGCGCCGTTCGCGTCGACCAGGCAGGGCACCTCGATCACCGCGTCCGCGTCGAGCACGGAGAGCGTCGTGCCGTTGCGCACGTTGAGGATCAGCGTCGTCCGCTCGTCGCGCGCGACGGCCCGCATGAGGGCCAGCGCCACCTTCTCGTAGCCGCCCGACTCCAGGTCCTCCTCGTCGCGCTCCCCGACCCCGGCGGCCTCCCGGTTGGCGGCCATGTAGGTGGCCTCCCGGTCCGCGAGCGTGCGCTGCCAGGCGGCCAGGGCGGGGGTGCCGGGCCTGCCCATCTCCTCGTAGAAGGCGCCCTGCTGGTCGCGCAGGTACGCGCCGCGCGTCCGTTCGGCGGTCCGGTAGGCGTGCACCGCCTCCCGGTTGAAGTAGTAGTAGTGCAGGTACTCGTTGGGGACCGCGCCGAGCGAGCGCAGCCACTCCGGGCCGAAGAGCCGGCCCTCCTCGAAGGAGCCGAGCGCCTCCTCGTCGGCGAGCAGCCGGGGCAGCTCGTCCCGGCCGCCGACCCGCAGCCCCGCAGCCAGCCCAGGTGGTTGAGGCCCACGTAGTCGATCCAGGCCTCGTCCGGGTCCGCGCCCAGGATCCGGGCGACCCGGCAACCCAGGCCCACGGGGGAGTCGCAGATGCCGACGACCCGGTCGCCGAGGACCCGGGACATCGCCTCCGTGACCAGGCCCGCCGGGTTGGTGAAGTTGATGACCCAGGCGTCCGGGGCGAGTTCGGCGACCCGCCGGGCGATGTGCGTCGCGACGGGCACGGTCCGCAGGCCGTACGCGATCCCGCCCGCCCCGACCGTCTCCTGCCCGAGCACCCCTTCGGCGAGCGCGATCCGCTCGTCCGCCGCCCTACCCTCCAGGCCGCCGACCCGGATCGCCGAGAACACGAAGTCCGCCCCGCGCAGCGCCTCGTCCAGATCCGTCGTCACCGTCACCGCCGGCGCGTCCGGCACCCCTCGGCCTGGTCCGCGAGGACCTGGGCGACGGCGGAGAGCCGCCCCTCGTCGAGGTCGTGCAGGGTGACCCGGGTGACCCGCCCCTCGGCGTGGTCGCCGAGCAGGGCGCCGTACACCAGCGGCACCCGGAATCCGCCGCCTCCGAGAATCGTCAGTTCCATGCCCGTACGCTACTCGGACGCCCCCGCCGGGACCCCGCGCACACGGGCCGGGACCGGGCGGGGCGGCAGCCGGAACCGGGGTGGGGCGGCGGCCGGGGGACAATGGGAGCCATGTCCCGACGCAAGCCCCGCCCCGCACCGCACCTCGCACCGCACCCCGTACCGCCCCGGCCCCGCCGTCCCTTCCGTCACCCCGGAATCGCCCTGTCCCTGTGGTCTCGACGCCGCGTACGGCGTGTGCTGCAGCCGGTTCCACGCGGGCGCGGGCGGCACGGCGCCCACCGCCGAGCTCCTGATGCGCTCCCGCTACAGCGCCTTCGTCGTCCGCGACGAGGCCCATCTACTGCGCACCTGGGCGCCGGAGACGCGACCGGCCGAGGTCGACTTCGACCCCGGGCTGCGCTGGACCGGCCTGGAGATCGAGGCGACCACCGAGGGCACCGCCTTCCACCGGCGCGGCACCGTCACCTTCACGGCCCGCTACGTCCACGGCGGCGCCCCGGGCGCGCTGCGCGAGCGCAGCCGCTTCACCCGCCACGAGGGGGCGTGGGTGTACGTGGACGGGGACGTCGCCGACGAGTAGCCCCGGGCCCGGCGGGCCTCAGCGGGCCCCCGCCACCGCGCGCGACCCCGAGCGCGGGACGCCGCTCGCCAGGTCCTCCGCGACGATCTTCTTCGCGATGGCGTCCGTCGCCACCCGCAGCTCGGGCCCGCTGGGCCGGCCGCGCTCCCGCTCGACGCGGTCGGCGAGCCAGGACCCCCAGGCGCGCGTGATGACCCGCGCCTCCCGTTCGCCCGCCGGGGTGTGGGAGAGCAGGCTGCCGTCGCGGGTGAGGAAGCCCTCGTCGACCATCCGGTCGAAGACCGGCAGGAGCACCTCCGGCGGCACCCGCCGCCCGGCCGCGATCAGGCCGAGGCTCGCGTGCCCGACGGTCCGGGTGTACAGCTCGACCTGCATCACCGCCCACGCGCCCGCCGCGTCGAGCCGGGTGTCGGACGCGTCGACGATCCGCCGGGCCGTGTCCGGGCCGGTGCGGCGCAGGATCCGCCCACGGACAGTTCGAGGAGCTTCGCCGAGTCGCCGGACGTGGTGGGCGACGCGAAGCCCTCGCCCATGTCGGGGGCGGCGGCGCGCGCCGAGTCCCGCAGCTTCACCTGCTTGAGGGAAGAGCGCGACGACGAAGCCCACGGCGGCGACGGGCACGGTCCACAGGAAGACGGTGTGGAGGGTGTCGGCGTAGGCGTTCACGATCGGCTCCGCGACCGCGTCCGGCAGGCCGTGCACCCCGGCCGGGCTCTGCGCGGCCCGTCCGACGGCGGCCGGGTCGAGCCCGAGGCCCCCGGCGACGGCGGAGGCCTCCCCGACCCCGTTCGCGAGGCGGGGCCCGAGGGAGTTGGCGTAGATCGTGCCGAAGACGGCGGTGCCGAAGGAGCTGCCGAGCGTACGGAAGAAGGTGACGCCGGAGGTGGCGGTGCCCAGGCCGGCGTAGTCGACGGTGTTCTGCACGGCGATGGTCAGGACCTGCATGCACAGGCCGATGCCGGTGCCGAGGACGAACATGTACAGGGACGCGAGCCAGGTGCTCGTCTCCGGCTCCATCAGCGAGAGCAGATAGAGGCCGACGCCCATCACCAGGCAGCCGGCGAGGGGAAGATCCGGTAGTGGCCGGTCTTGCTGACGACGTTGCCGCTGAAGACCGACGCGATGAGCAGCCCGACGACCATGGGCGGGGTGCGGATGCCGGAGACGGTCGCGGAGTCCCCGTCGACGTACTGGAGGTAGGTCGGCAGGAAGGTCATCGCGCCGAGCATGGCGAAGCCGACCACGAAGCTGAGCACGGAGCAGACCGTGAAGACGGGGTTCCCGAAGAGGCGCATGGGCAGCATCGGTTCGGCCGCCCGGGTCTCCACCCGGCAGAAGAGGGCCAGGGCGACGATCCCGCCCGCGAAGAGCCCGATGATGACGCCGGATCCCCAGGCGTACTCGTTCCCGCCCCAGCTCGTGGCCAGGATCAGGGCGCTGGACCCGACGGCGACGAGCGCGATGCCGGCGTAGTCGATGACGGGCCTGCTCGCCGAGCGGACGGAGGGGATCGTGCGGGCGGCGGCGATCACGACCAGGATCGCGACGGGCACGTTGACGTAGAAGGCCCAGCGCCAGCTCAGGTGGTCGGTGAACAGACCGCCGAGGAGCGGGCCGATGACGGTGGAGACGCCGAACACGGCCCCGATCGCGCCCTGGTACTTGCCGCGCTCGCGCAGCGGATCACGTCCGCGATGAGCGCCATCGAGGTGACCATCAGACCGCCGGCGCCGATGCCCTGGAGGCCGCGCCAGACGATGAGCAGCGTCATGTTGGTGGCGAGTCCGCAGAGGAACGAGCCGGTGATGAAGACGACCGCGGAGATCTGGAAGATCACCTTGCGGCCGAAGAGGTCGCCGAACTTGCCGACGAGGACGGTCGCGACGGTCTCGGCGAGCAGGTACGAGGTGACCACCCAGGACATGTGGGCGGCGCCGCTAGATCCGCGACGATCGTGGGCAGGGCGGTGCCGACGATCGTCTGGTCGAGGGCGGCGAGGAGGACGCCCAGCATGATCGTGCCGAAGACGATGTTGCGGCGGCGTCTGTCGAGCACGGGCGGTTCGGTGGCGGCCGGGGGCGCGGGCGCTGCGTCGCTGGTCGTGGTCACCCTCGCAGCGTCACACCGGCCCCGCCCCCACGCATGCGGGGGACGGCCGGACAGGTGTGTCGCTCCGTCACGGCTCCGGGCACGGACGCGCCGGGACCCCCTCGGACCCCGTCAGAGTGACGGGCAGCTCGGGGTGGTGCTTGGCGAGGATCTTGTTGGCCCGCGCGAGCGCCGCGAGGCGTGCTCGCGGTCCGCCCGGTCCTCCGCGCAGAGCGGTCCCCGGAACCGGTACACCTCGCGCGCCGCGCAGTCCGCGTCGACCTCGGCCTGGAGGACGTGCAGCGGCAGACAGGCGCCGATCATCGCAGCCACGCGGTCGGGGATCGGGACGGGGACGAGGCGCGAGGGCGAGGTGATCACGGGTCAGTCCTAATGGGTCCGGGAAGCGTACGGAAGAGTCTCTCCCCTCATACGTACTGGATGGGGTCGCGGGTTCGGGCACGGGGACGTCGCGGGACGGCGACGGTCCCGGGTGCCGCCGGCAGACCGCGGGGGCGGCGGGGGAGCGGACCGGGTGCGGAGGACGATCTTCCGCGGGACGTTCCCGCAGGTGCGGAGGTCCGCGGGCGACGGCGGTTTGCGCATCTTCTCTGCGTATCGGCCGCGCGTGCGGCAGTCGCGCGGCCCGGGAGGGAGACGGTGAGGATGATCTAATTCCGGCGCAATGTGAAGGATCTCACTCGTCGGTCCGGACTCTTTCGGAGCGGGTGGGGTATGTGCTCGCGTCCCCCGCTCCTTCCTTCCGCCCGTCCCCTGTCCGCGAAACAACACGAACGGTCGTGCTAGCATTTTCTCCCACACCGGTCACCGAGGAGATCCGGCATGCACCCGATGACTCCGCTCGTCCGCACCTTCCTGAACGCCACCGCCCGCGTCGCCCCCGGCCCGGCCGGACGCCTGGCCTTCCACCTCTTCGTCCGCCCGCTCGGCCGGGCCCGGCCGAAAACCCGACGAGCAGGCGGTCATGGCCGCCGCCCGCGTCGAGCGCCTCCGCGTCCGGGGCAAGGAGGTCGTCACCTACGCCTGGGGCGACGGCCGGCGGCCCGTCCTGCTCGTCCACGGCTGGTCCTCGCGCGCCTCCCGCCTCGGCGCCTTCGCCGAAGCGCTGCTCGCGCGCGGCTACAACCCAGTCGCCTTCGACGCGCCCGGCCACGGCGAGTCCCCGGGCCGGGCGTCGAACATCGTCGAGTACCGGGAGATCATCCGGCGGCTGCACGCCCGGCACGGCGACTTCGACGCCGTCGTCGCCCACTCCTTCGGCGCCCTCGCCTCCCTCTTCGCGCTGCGGGACGGCGTGCGCACGGCCCGCTTCGTCGGCATCGGCGCGGTCGGCTCCTTCACGTACCTCGCGACGGGCTTCCAGGGCCTCCTCGGCGTGGACGAGCGGGTGGTCCGGGTCCTGCGCGGCCACGTCGAGCGCCGGCTCGCACCGGGCGAGCCCGGCCTCTAGCTCCGTCTGGAGGCCGACCGCGACCCCGAACCGCTCGGGGTGCCCGTCCTGCTCCTCCACGACGAGGAGGACGACATGGTCTCCCTCTCCCAGTCGCGCCTGCTCCTGCGCGCCCACGGCGACCGCGCCCGGCTCGTCGCCACCCGGGGCCTCGGCCACCGGCGCATCCTGAAGGACCCGGCCGTCGTCGCCGAGGCCGTGGAGTTCGTGACGGCGCCGGCGGTCGAGACGCCGGGGAGCGAGTGGCGACCGGCTGAACCGGCGGTCGCGGCCCGGGGCGCGGGTCCCGCTTCCCGGGGAGCTACGCGGCGCCCAGGGCCTCCGGCCCCGGTCCGTCGCCGCCGCACGCAGCCGCGCCGCGATGCCCCGCTCGGCGCGGTCGTACGCCCGGGGGTCGTCGAACAGCACCGAGTGCGCGTTGGCCGCCTCCATCAGGGCGATCACCTCGAAGGCCGTCTGCTCCACGTCCAGGTCCGCCACGAGCTCCCCGGTGGCACGCGCCTCCGACAGGGTCCGCTCCACGTACGCGGCCCACTCCCGGCGGGCCCCGGCGACGGCGTCGTGGACCGGGCCCGTACGGGCGTCGAACTCGGCGGAGACCGCGAAGAAGAAGCAGCCGCCCGCGAAGACCCGCTCCGAGGAGTACGCGAGCCAGTTCCCGCACAGCGCGCGCACCCGCGCCACCCCGGCGGCACGTCCCGCAGAGGTGACGACCGGTGGGAGAAGACGGAGACGGCGGCCCTGACGGTGGCGAGCTGGAGCTCCTCCTTGGAGCCGAAGAGGGCGAAGACACCGCTCTTGCTCAGGTTCAGCTCGGTCGCGATCCGGCCCAGGGACAGGCCTTCGAGACCCTCGACCGAGGCGATGTCCATCGTCCGGCCGAGCACGAGGCGCCGGGTCTGGTTGCCGCGCTCGACGCGCCCGTCCGTCTTCGTGCCGGTGCCGCCGGTGCTGCCGCTCATGCCTCCATCGTACTGAACGCACGACCGTGCGGAATTCTCGTCGCGGCCCCGTCCGCCCGGGTGTCCCGCCCCTCACGCCCCTTCGTCGAAGCCGCGCCGCTCCGCCGGGGCGAGCAGCAACACCTCCAGGGCGCGCGCCGTCGTCCGCGCCTGCGCCAGGTACCAGTCGAGCCGCTCGTCGGTGATCAGCTCCGGGGTCGCCCGGAGCGCGAGCGCAAACCGCGCGTGCCCCGCCCGCTCCAGGACCGGCACGGCCACGGTCCGGACCCCGTGGGCCGACTCGCCGTCGTTGAGCGCGTATCCCGCCTCCCGTACGCGCTCCAACTCGGCCGCGAGCACGGGTGGTTCGACGATGGTCCGCTCGGTGAACGCGTACAGCGGCGGCAGCGAGCGCGGTCCGCTCTCGCCCGCCCTCGGCCACGCGAGGAGCACCTTCCCGAGCGCCGTCGAGTGCAGCGGCCTGCGAAGGCCACCTTCGGGGTCACCGAGCCGCCCGCCACGATCACGACGTGCGGACCGCTGCGCAGCGCCAAGTCGGCGGTCGCGCCGGTCCGTTCGGCGAGTCGGACAGCTCGGGCGCGGCCAGGTGCAGCCCCGCTGGTGGTACGAGAGCCGGCCCAGCTCCGTCATCGCCGGACCGAGCCGGTAGCGGGCCGTCCTGGCGTCCTGTTCGAGGAAGCCCGCGCCGAGCAGCGTCCGGGCGAGCCGGTGCGCCGTGGAGGTGGAGAGCCCGAGCCGCCGCGCGAGGTCGGAGGCGCTCAGGTCGGGCCCGTTGTCGTGGAAACAGTGCAGCACGTCCAGCGCGCGGCGGACCGCCTGGGCGCCCGCCGGGGTCGGACGATGCCGGCCTCGGTCGTCATAGGGTTCGCTCCCCGTGGGTGATCGGGCTCCCACGCTCCCACATGGCGGGAGCCGAATCAGCGGTCCGGCGAGGTCGGAAACACTCCGTTCACAAGCAATCCCACATGGTGGGAGGCGTGTTGTGGGCAGTCGGACTTCCGTGGCAAGGTTCCGGCCAACGCACCACCACGGCGGTACCGAGCGGAAGGAAGCGGGGACGATGACGCACGCACGCCGTACGACACGACGCACGCCCGCCGGCTCCCCGCGCCGCTCGGGCTCACCCGTCGCCGCCACATCGACCTGGCCCGCGTCGCCGGCGCCACCTGTCGCTGACACCGCCTGCCGTCGGCACCGCCCGTCGCTGACGTCACCCGCCGCCGACGCGAACGGCGACAGGTCCCGGCCGTCCCCGCTCGAATCGTCCTCGCCGTCGCCGGCATGACGTCTCGGCGGCACCTCCGGCGCCCGCGCCGACACCCCTGACGCCCGCGTCCGGTGGCGCCCGCCCGAGAGACCCGTGGCCGAAAAGCTTCAGGCCGACGCCCGCCGGGACCGCACCCCGGCTTCCGCGACGCAACGGAACGGCACACCGCTGCCGTCACCCGCCCCGTACCCCGGCGCGCCCACCGCCGTCCCCGTCCCGACACACCCACACCCCGGGAAGCCCTCCATGACGCACGCCCGCGTTCCCGACACGCTCTGGTTCACCCGCTGCCCCGTCCCCACCGCCACCGGCGTCGCCGCCGACCGGGGCTGGCTGGCCGGGGAGTTCGCGGCCGACGGCATCGCCGTCCGCTCGCTCCAGGACGCCGAACCCGGCGCCGACCGCGCCACCCACTTCACCCACGCCCTCCCCGGCCTCTTCCGCGAGGGCGGCAACGTCCCCGCGCTGTGGGCCCGTTCCCGGGGCGAGCGCACCCGGCTCGTCGGCCTCACCTGGATCGAGGAGCGGCAGGCGGTGCTCGTCGCCCCCGGCTCCCCGGTGCGCGGAGCCGCCGCCCTGCGCGGACTCCGGCTCGCCGTGCCCCGCCACTCCGTCCCCGTCGACTTCTGGCGCGCGATGGCCCTGCGCGGCTTCGAGGGCGTGCTCGCCTCGGCGGGGTACGGACTCGCCGACGCCGTCCTCGTCGACGTGCCCGCCGACGGGTACGAGGGCCAGTGGGCCGCCGAGCTGGCCGCCCTGCGCCGGGGCGAGGTCGACGCCGTCTACGTGAAGGGCGCCCTCGCCGTCGAGGCCGCCCGGCGCGCCGGGGCCGAGGTGGCCGTCGAGCTCGACGAGCTGCCCGACCCCGCGCACCGCGTCAACAACGGCACTCCCCGACCCCTCACCGTGCACCAGGACCTCCTGGACGAGCGCCCCGACCTCGTCGACCGGTTCCTCTCCGTCCTGCTCCGCGCCGCCGACTGGGCCGCGGGGGAGCCGGACGAGGTCGCCCACATCCTCGGCGCCGAGACCGGCGCGGGCGCGGAGGGCGTCGCGGGCGCCTACCGGCCCGGCACCCACCGCACCCTCCACCCCGACCTGTCCGACACCCGACTCGGCCTCCTCGCCCGGCAGGAGGAGGCCCTGCGCGCCCACGGCTTCCTGCCCGAGGCCGTGGACGTACGGGCCTGGGCCGACCCCGAACCGCTGCGCCGCGCCCGCCTGCTCGCGGCCGGCCCCGCGACCGCCGCCCCGCTCCGTAACCGGTCCGCACGAACCCGCCCCGTAGCCGGTCCACGCGTCCCCGCCCGTAACCGGTCCACGCGAACCCGCCCCACCGCCCCGTCCCGTGAGCGACACGAGCACACCCGCCCCACCCCGCGCCCGACACAAGTACATCCGCACCTGACACCAGCACACCCGCACCCGACCCCGAAGGACGACCGCCATGCGCCCACTCACCCCGTTCGCCGCCCTGGCGGCCCTCGCCGCCCTCGCCACCGTCACCGCCTGCGGCGGCAGCCCGGCCGCCGACACGGCCGCGGGCGGGGCGACGGCTCGAAGGGGGCGAAGGGAACGGTCACCGTCCGCATCCCCGACCCCGGCAACTCCGGCGTCCTCGCCCGCGGCAAGAAGGACGGCAGCCTCGACAAGGCGCTCGCCGCGGTCGGCGCCAAGATGGCCTGGACCGGCAGCGCCGGCCCTTCGCCCCGCCGCCCAGGCGATGAACGCCGACCAGCTCGACATCGCGACCGGCTCGATCACCTCCGGCATCACCTCCCTCTCCCAGAGCCCCGGCTTCGCCTTCTTCACCGCGACCGACCCCGACCCCGTCGGCGAGGGCATCCTCGTCCGCGAGGGCTCCGACATCACCTCCGTGAAGGACCTCGTCGGCCGCAAGGTGGCCGTCAACAAGGGCGGCACCGGCGAGTACCTCCTCCTCAAGGCCCTCGCCGGGGCCGGCATCCCCGCCGACAAGGTCGAGCGCGTCTACCTCCGCCCCGACCAGACCGCCGCCGTCTTCAACGCCGGCCAGGTCGACGCCTGGGCCGTCTGGTCCACCTACGCCGTCGCCGAGATCGGCTCGGGCAAGGCCCGTTTCGTCGCCGACGGAACCGCCATCGGCTCCGACAACTACAGCCTGAACGCGGTCCGTTCGAAGTTCGCGAAGGAGCACCCCGAGGTCGTCGAGGCGCTCTACGCCTACCTCCACGAGAACAGCGCCAAGGAGAAGAAGGACCCGGCCGCCTACCTCAACGTCTTCACCGACGCCGGCCCCACCGCCGTCAACGGCAAGGCCAAGGAGGTCCAGATCGCCTTCACCGCCAAGGCGGGCACCGTCGACCCGATCGGCCCCGAGGACGTCAAGCGCTTCGAGGCCGTCGCCCGGTTCTACGCCGACCAGAAGGTCACCCCGGACGAGGTCGACATCGCCGCCCACCTCCTCGACGTGGAGAAGCTGTCGTGACGGCCCCGGTCGTCATCGGGAGAGCGCCGGGGAGTCCCCCGGAACCGGAGGGGACACCGCCGGGCTCGTCGCCCCGCGCCCGCCCGCCCACCGCGCCCGCTCCCGCGCGTCCTCCCTCACCGTCCGGGCCCTCGGCCCGTCGCCCTCCCTCGTCCTCTGGTGGGTCTCCTCGGCCACCGGGCTCCTCACCCCGACGTGCTCGCCTCGCCCGCGCAAGTGCTGCGCGCGGTGGGGGAGTTGTGGGGCAACGGGCAGTTGCCCGACGCGCTCGCCACCTCCCTCACCCGCTCGGGCATCGGGCTCGTCATCGGCCTCGCCGCCGGGCTCGTCCTCGGCATCACCACCGGATTCACCCGGCTCGGCGACGAACTCCTCGACTCCTCCCTCCAGACCCTGCGCACCGTCCCTTCCTCTCCCTCGTCCCCTCTTCATGGTCTGGTTCGGGATCAACGAGACCGCGAAGATCCTGCTCATCGCGGTCGCCACCACCTTCCCGATGTACGTCTCCACCGTCGGCGGCGTCCGGAACACCGACCGCAAGCTCGTCGAGGCCATGCGCAGCTTCGGCCTCGGCCGGCTCGCGATCGTCCGCCAGGTCGTCCTGCCCGGCGCCCTGCCCTCGCTCCTCGCCGGACTGCGGCTCTCCATGACGCTGAGCGTCATCGCGCTCATCGCCGCCGAGGAGATCAACGCCACCGAGGGCATCGGCTATCTGATGTCCCAGGCCCAGAGCTACGCCCGCACCGACGTCCTCGCCGTCTGCATCCTCGTCTACGGCCTGCTCGGCCTCACCGCCGACGTCCTCGTGCGCGGCCTGGAACGGGTCCTCATGCCCTGGCGCACGGCCGGCCCCGGGGAGGAGCCCGATGACCGCCCCACCACTCCGGCCGGAGGGACGGCGGTACGGGTCCGGGGCCTGCGCCGGGTCTTCGGCACCCGCGCGGTCCTCGACGGACTCGACCTCACCCTGGCGCGCGGCGAGTTCCTCGCCCTGCTCGGGGCGAGCGGCAGCGGCAAGACGACCCTGCTCCGCATCCTCGGCGCCCTCGACGGCTCCGACGGCGGAGAGGCCCTCGTCCCCGCCGCCCGCACGATCGTCTTCCAGGAGCCCCGGCTCGTCCCCTCCAAGAAGGTCCTCGCCAACGTGACCGTCGGCCTCCCGCGCGGGGCGGCGACCCGGGAGACCGGCCTGCGGGCCCTCGCGGAGGTCGGGCTCGAACGGCACGCCGACGCCTGGCCGGCCACCCTCTCCGGCGGCGAGGCCCAGCGGGTCGCCCTGGCCCGCGCCCTGGTGCGGGAGCCCGAACTCCTGCTGCTCGACGAGCCGTTCGCCGCCCTCGACGCGCTGACCCGGCTCCGCATGCAGGACCTGGTCGGCGAACTGCGCCGGATCCACCGCCCCGCCGTCCTGCTCGTCACCCACGACGTCGACGAGGCCGTGCGCCTCGCGGACCGGGTCGCCGTCCTGCGCGACGGCCGGCTCGTCACCGACGAACCCGTCGCCGTCGACCGCCCCCGCGACCCCGGCGACCCGGCCTTCGTCGCCCTCCGCCGCCGCCTCCTCGCGGACCTCGGCGTCCACGCGCCCGAGGAAACGCCCGCCCCCGGAGGAACGCCCGCCCCGGAGAACGCCCGCCCCGGGGGGAGCAGCCGACCCCACCACCGTCCCATCCGAAGAGTCCTTCGAAGGAGCGCCCGCATGACCGTCGTCATCGGTGTCCACCGCAGCAACCCCTCCCTCTCCCACCTCTCCCGCCTCGGCTGCGCGGAGGAGGAGCTCGCCGCCCTCGGCGAGACCGCGACCTGGCACCCGTACACCGACGGGGTCCGCACCGGCGCGTACCTCGCCGACGGCACCATCGACTTCGGCGGCACCGGCTCCACCCCGCCCGTCACCGCGCAGGCCGCCGGGCACGACATCGTCTACGCGGCGGTCTCCGCGCCCCGCCCGACCACGGCGCCCTCCTCGTCCCCGAGGACGGCCCGGTCCGCACCGTCGCCGACCTGAAGGGCGGTACCGTCCACCTCGCCGTCGGCTCCTGGCAGACCCACCTCGTCGCCCAGGCCCTGGACGACGCGGGCCTCTCGTACGCCACCGACATCACCCCCGTGCGCGGGGACTCCGGCAGCGAGGAGAAGCTCCGCTCCGGCGAGATCGCCGCCTGGGTCGCCCAGGGCGCCGAACTGGCCGCCGCCCGCCGCGCCGGCGGCCTGCGCACCCTGATCCCCACCGGCGAGGTCATCAGCGACCGGTCCGTCTTCTTCACCCGCCGCGACCTGGCCGAGCAGCGGCCCGAGGTCGTCGAGGCGCTCGTCCGGGCCCTGCGCCGGGCCGACGAGTGGGCCGCCGCCCATCCGCGCGAGGCCGCCGGGACCGCCGCCGCCGACCAGGGCGGCACGGTGGACGACTGGGAGACCGCGCTGCGCGCCCTGCCCTGGACGATCGAGGAGGTCACCGAGGAGTTCGTCGCCGAGCAGCAGCGGGCGGCGGACGTCTTCCACCGCACCGGATTCATCGACCGCGCGGTCACCGTCGCGGACGCGCTGCCCCGGAAGGCCTGACCCGTGACCCCACCGACGCAGGCCCCGAGGTCCTCTGGTACGTCATCCCGCGCGAGGGCGCCTACCCGTGGGAGCCGGAGGGCCGCCGCCCCGTCGACCTCGGCTACCTCCGGCACCTCGCCGCGACGGTCGAACGCCTCGGCTACACGGGCGCGCTGCTCGCCACCGACCTCTACGACGTCTGGCCGCTCGGCTCCGCGCTCGCCGCCTCCACCAGCACCCGCTTCAAGCCCCTCCTCGCCGTCCACCCCGGCCTGATCTCCCCACCCTCCTCGCCAAGATGGCGCTCAGCTTCGACCACCTCTTCGGCGGCCGGCTCCGCTTCAACGTCGTCAACGGCTCGACCGCCTCCCTGCGCGAGTACGGACTGCACGTCGAGCACGACGAGCGGTACGAATTGAGCGCCGAGTACTGGTCGATCGTGAAGCGGCTCACGGCGGGGAGGTCTTCGACCACAAGGGGCGCTTCTACGACCTGAAGAACGCGGGCGCCTCGTTCCGCGACCTGCGCCCGGTCCAGGAACCGCACGTGCCGCTCTGGTTCGGCGGCTCCTCGGCCGCCGGCATCGAGATGGCCGCCGAACACGTCGACGTCTACCTCACCTGGGGCGAACCGCCGCACCTCCTGAGGGAGAAGCTCGATCGCGTACGGGCCCGGGCCGCCGCCCACGGGCGCACCCTCCGCATCGGCCTGCGCCTCCACCTCATCGTCCGCGACACCGAGGACGAGGCCTGGGCCGCCGCCGACCGGCTCCTCGACGTCACCAGCGAGGCGACGTACGCCCGGCAGCTCGGCGAGCGGTCCGGGGAGGACGGCGTCGGCTGGCAGCGCCAGTTCCGCCAGCACGGCGGCCGGGTCCCGGCCCGCGCCCGCGAACTGGAGACCCACCCCAACCTCTGGCCGGGCATGAGCCTCTTCCGCCCCGGCCCCGGCACGGCGGTCGTCGGCTCCACGGCCCAGGTCGTCGCACGCCTCCAGGAGTTCCGGGAGCTGGGCGTCGACACCTTCATCCTCTCCGGCAACCCCCTCCTGGAGGAGGCCTACCGGGTGGCCGAAACGGTCCTACCGGCCCTGGGGGTCACGCGCTGAGGCAGTGAACGGGTCTTTCGGCGAAGAGTTCGGCGCGCCGCATTGATCGAACGTTGATGGCTCGTTTACGACGCTCCGGCACCGTGTACGGCATGCAGACCGACACGAACGTACTGACCGCACCGGAGCCCGACATGACCTGGCAGGAGAACGCACTGTGCGCCCAGGCCGGCCCGGAGTTCTTCTTCCCGGCGCCCGGCTCCTCCACCCGCGAGGCGAAGCAGCTCTGCGGGGCCTGCGAGGGGCGGGTGGCCTGCCTGAGTACGCCCTCGCGCACGACGAGCGGTTCGGCGTGTGGGGCGGGCTCTCGGAGAAGGAGCGGTTCCGGCTGAAGCGCAGCCGGGGCTGAGCCCGCGCGGCGGACCGTCCGCCCGCCGCGCGGCGACCCGGCCAGTCGGCCGTCGGGCGTCAACCCGCCGCGCGGGCCGCGATCCGGGCCTTGCGGGCCGCGAGCTTCTCGTCGAACTTGCTCGCCTCGCCATCCAGGCCGTTCATGTACAGGCCCAGCTCCTCCTGGGCGCGCAGGCCCTCCGGCCCCAGGCCGTCGATCTGGAGGACCTTGAGGAAGCGCAGCACGGGCTGGAGCACGTCGTCGTGGTGGATGCGCATGTTGTAGATCTCGCCGATCGCCATCTGCGCCGCCGCCCGCTCGAAGCCGGGCATGCCGTGTCCGGGCATCCGGAAGTTGACCACGACGTCCCGCACGGCCTGCATGGTCGGGTCCGGGGCGATCTCGAAGGCCGCGCCCAGCAGGTTGCGGTAGAAGACCATGTGCAGGTTCTCGTCGGTGGCGATGCGGGCGAGCATCCGGTCGCAGACCGGGTCGCCGGATCGGTGGCCGGTGTTGCGGTGCGAGATGCGGGTGGCGAGCTCCTGGAAGGCGACGTACGCCACGGAGTGCAGCATCGAGTGCCGGTTGTCGGACTCGAAGCCCTCGCTCATGTGCGCCATCCGGAACTGCTCCAGCTTGTCCGGGTCGACGGCGCGCGAGGCGAGCAGGTAGTCGCGCATCACGATGCCGTGCCGGCCCTCCTCGGCGGTCCAGCGGTGCACCCAGGTGCCCCAGGCGCCGTCGCGGCCGAAGAGGGTGGCGATCTCGTGGTGGTAGCTCGGCAGGTTGTCCTCGGTGAGCAGGTTGACCACGAGGGCGATCCGGCCGATCTCGGTCACCTTCGACTGCTGCGGGTCCCAGGCCTCGCCGTCCTCGAAGAAGCCCGGGAAGTTCCGGCCGGCGGACCACGGCACGTACTCGTGCGGCATCCAGTCCTTGGTGACCTTCAGGTGCCGGTTGAGCTCCTTCTCCACGACCTCTTCCAGGGCGTGGAGGAGCCGCGTCGGTCCACTCTGCCGAGCTGCCGAGGTGGGGAGAGGTGAGCGTCAAGGGAACTCCTGGGGACGGAGGGGGACGGAAGGGGACGGAAGAACGCATACGTGCGTACCTACGGATTCGTAGGTTACGAAACCGTAGGTTAAGGCTCCGTAAGGCGTCCACCAACCCCGCCCCGGACGTTGTCCGGTTACGTTCCGTTATGCTCCCTGCTCGACCCGGGGGCGGAGACGCAGGTCACGTCCGGCGCGGCGTCTGCCGGACGCCCGGCCGACTACGCGGCGCGAGCATCCGGCGGCGCTGGGTGCGCATCCCGCCCGGGGCGTTCGGCGGCGGCGGGCGCGCGACCGTCAGACCCGCTCCCCGGCCACCTCCCGGACCTCCTCGGCGGTCGTCGGCCGCAGCGCGCCGTCGAGCAGCAGCCAGCGGGTGATCCCGAGCGACTCCAGGAACGCCACGTCGTGGCTCGCCACGACCAGCGCCCCCTCGTAGGCGTCGAGGGCCGCCGTCAGCTTCCGCACCGACGCCATGTCCAGGTTGTTCGTCGGCTCGTCCAGCATCAGCAACTGCGGGGCCGGCTCCGCGAGGAGCAGCGCCGCGAGCGTCGCCCGGAACCGCTCCCCGCCCGAGAGCGTGCCCACGGCCCGGTCGGCCCGCGCCCCCGGAACAGGAACCGGGCGAGCCGGGCCCTGATCGCGTTCGGCGTCGCGGCGGGCGCGAAGCGGGCCACGTTCTCCACCACGCTCAGCCCGTCGTCGAGGACGTCGAGCCGCTGCGGCAGGAAGCGCAGCGGCACCCGCGCGTCCACCTCGCCGGCCGGCGGTTCGAGCTCCCCGGCGATCGTCCGGAGCAGCGTCGTCTTCCCGGCGCCGTTCCGCCCCACGAGGGCGATCCGCTCCGGCCCGCGCAGCTCGAACGCCCCTCGACGCGGGCCCCGTACCGCAGCTCCAGGTCCCGCAGGTGCAGCACCTCGCGGCCCGGCGGCACCGAGGTGCGCGGCAGCTCGACGCGGATCTCGTCGTCGTCCCGCACCGCCTCCACCGCCGCGTCGAGCCGCTCCCGGGCCTCCGAGAGGCGCTCGCCGTGAAGCGTGCGCTGCTTGCCGGCGGTGACCTGGGCGTTGCGCTTCTGGCTGTTCGCCACCAGCTTGGAGGCGACCTTGTTCTCGAAGCTCTTCTGCCCGTACCGCTTGCGGCGCGCCAACTTCATCTGAGTGTCGGCGAGTTCCCGCTTCTGCCGCTGCACGTCGGCCTCGGCGACCCGCACCATCCGCTCCGCCGCCTCCTGTTCGGCGGCGAGCGCCGCCTCGTAGTCCGACCAGGAGCCGCCGTACCAGGCGACCTCGCCGTCGCGCAGGTCGGCGATCTGGTCGACCCGCTCCAGGAGTTCGCGGTCGTGGCTGACCACGACCAGGACCCCAGACCACTTCTCCACCGCCTCGTAGAGGCGCGCGGGCGTGCAGGTCCAGGTTGTTGGTCGGCTCGTCGAGCAGCAGGACGTCGGGCCGGGCGAGCAGCAGCGCGGCGAGGCGCAGCAGCACGGACTCGCCGCCCGAGATCTCGCCGACGGTCCGGTCCAGGCCGATGCCGCCGAGCCCGAGCTGGTCCAGGGTGGCCCGGGCCCGCTCCTCGACGTCCCAGTCGTCGGCGAGGGCGGCGAAGTGCTCCTCGGCCGGGTCGCCCGCCTCGATGGCGTGCAGGGCGGCCCGCTTCGCGTCGATGCCGAGGATCTCGTCGACCCGGCGCGAGGTGTCCAGGACGAGGTTCTGCGGCAGGTGGCCGAGTTCGCCCGTGACCCGGACCGTGCCGGAGGAGGGCGTCAGCTCGCCCGCGAGCAGCTTGAGGAGCGTGGACTTGCCGGAGCCGTTGAGCCCGACGAGCCCGGTGCGGCCGGGGCCGACCACGAGCCGGAAGTCGTCGAAGACCTCCGTGCCGTCCGGCCAGGAGAAGGAGAGCGAGGAACAGGTGAGGAAGGTGGGGTGATGCGCCATGAAGGCCTCCGGTTGCGCGAGCGCGGGCGTGACGGGATGCAACGCGTGGAGACACCGGGGCGCGGGCAGCGGGAGAACGGCTCGTACGCCGAGGTCGAGAACGGCACACGCGGCACAGGGGCACGCGCGGCTCGGTGTCTCGCAACCTCAGACGAGCAACGTCCTTCTCCGATCGGGTGACGACAAGGTCGGTGCCGACGATACGAGCCCGATCGGGAGGGCGGCGAACGATTTAACGGACGGTCCGGCGGCGAGGGGTCACGGGCGCTCGCGGAACAGCTCCGTCAGGTCCTGGTCCCAGTCCAGGTACTGGTGCTCGCGCCCCTCCGGCACCAGGTGCTGCGAGCGCTCCAGGAAGCGGCGCAGCTCCGAGGTCCGGACGTGGACCATGGCCACCCCTCCGGGGCGTGGAACTCGACCACGGTCCGGTCGTACCCGTACGGGCGCAGCCGCACGTCCCCGACTCCGGCCGGGCGCTCGACCCCTGGACGAGCAGCTCGCGCGCGAAGGCCCAGGAGACCTCGACGCCCTCCAGGGTCGCGGGAGGGGGAAGGCCATGCTGACGGCGTACGGATCCTCGCGGTCGTACCGCAGGGTGGCGGGGACGGTCTCCATCCGGGGAGCGGATGCGACCAGACGGGCCTGGACGGCCTGCTCGATGACGGCGGACAAGACCGGCTCCTCTCGCGCGGGTTTCGGATCCTGTGCGTCTCCCCGACACCGGGGCTCCTGACACCCGGCAAGACGGGCGAGGAGGCCGGAACGTGCACTCCGGATCCACGTGAGCTGCGTCACCGACCCTACCGGGAGGGGCGTCCGGCCAGGCCGGAGCCTTTCCGCCACCGGCTCAACTCTGTCCGGAAAGCTCTCCGGCCGATGCGGAGCAAGGGCCCGAAAGATCGCGGTACGGCCGGAATCCGGAGGCTCCGCAGCCGCACAGGACCACCCGCGACCCGGTCGGGCGCGGCGGCGCCAGACAGCACCCACGGGCGCCGGGAGGTGGCGAACACCTCGGGCAGACCGTGGACGCACTCGGCCGCGCGCGGACAGCGGCACGGCTCGAACGTGACGGTGATGCCCTCGCCCTCGTACTCCTCGGGCCCCGGCCGCTGCTCGGCACACGCCCGTCCGCGCGGTCGCTCATACCGACCGGCCCAGGAAGGCCGGGCCGGGGACGCACCCTGGACGGGGGAGAGGGCGGGGGCGCTAGCTTCCGGCGCCATGACGTCCATGGGGAAGACGAGACGAACGATGTCGGCGGGACTGGTCGGGGCGGCGCTCGCGCTGACCCTGGCCGCCCGGCGCGGGCCGGGGAGACCCCACGGCCGCGACCGACGGACGACCCGCGTCGGCGAGCGACCGGCACCCGGCGACCACGCCCGACCGGCGGCCCGAGCCGGCGAGCGACCGGCGGCTCACGCCCGACCAGCGGCCCGTGCCCGGCTGGCGGCTCACGCCCACCGGGACCGACGCCCGCTTCCGGGGGCTCGCGGCGGTCGACCGCCGCACCGCCTGGGCCGCGGGCTCCAAGGGCACGGTGCTGCGCACCACCGACGGCGGCCGGAGCTGGCGGAACGTCTCGCCGCCCGGCGCGGAGGGGCTGGAGTTCCGCGACGTGGAGGCCTTCGACGCCCGCCGGGCCGTCGTCCTCGCCATCGGGGAGGGGAGGCCTCGCGGGTGCTGCGCACCGAGGACGGCGGCGCCACCTGGACCGAGTCCTTCCGCAACACCGACCCGCGCGCCTTCTACGACTGCATGACCTTCTTCGACCGCCGCAACGGCCTCGCCATGAGCGACCCGGTCGACGGGAAGTACCGCATCCTCTCGACCCGCGACGGCGGCCGGTCCTGGCGGGTCCTGCCGGACCGGGGGATGCCGGACGCGCTCCCCGGCGAGGCGGGCTTCGCGGCGAGCGGCCAGTGCCTGGTGTCGGCCGGACCCCGGGACGTGTGGCTCGCGACGGGCGGCGCGGCCGCGGCGCGCGTGCTGCACTCCGCCGACCGGGGCCTGACCTGGACCGCCACCGCCTCGCCGATCCCGGCCGGGGACCCTGCCCGGGGCGTCTTCGGGCTCGCCTTCCGCGACCGCGCGCACGGCATCGCCGTCGGCGGCGACTACCGCAAGGACCAGTCGTCCCCGAGGCCGCCGCCGTCACCGCCGACGCGGGCCGCACCTGGCGCCCCTCGGCCGCGCCGCCGCCCGCCTACCGCTCGGGCGTCGCCTGGCTCCCGCACGCCAGGACGTCCGCGCTCGCCGTCGGTCCCACCGGCACGGACCTCACCACCGACGGCGGCCGCACCTGGCGCACGGTCGACACCGGCTCGTACGACACGGTCGACTGCGTCCCGGACGGCTCCTGCTGGGCCGCGGGCGAACAGGGCCGCGTCGCCCGCCTGACGCGAGGCTAGGAGGGCAACTGCTCCCGGTACGCGGCGATCCCCTCGACCGTCTTGGTCGCGTAGAACTCCGTGATCCGGTACGCGCACACGCCCCCGGTGCTGAACGGGTCGGCCGCCGCGATCCTCTCGATCTCCGCGCGGTCGACCCCGGCGGCCAGGATCACCCCGCCGTCCCGGGGTTCTTCCGGCCGGACGCGAGGAAGACGCCGACGGCGTACTGCGCGTCGAGCCACTCGACGTGCGCGTCGAGCAGCGCGTCCACCCGCTCGACGGGGGCGGTGTAGGTCAATTCCAGTACGAACATGATCGCCAGGCTACCGGCCGCCGCCCCGCCCCGGGCCCCGTTCCGCCCTTCGGAACGGAGGTCCGGCCGGCCGTAGGGTGGTCCGCATCATGACGATCATCGAGATTCCGGCGGGCTGGCCCGCCGACGAGACCACCGCCCTCGCCGTCCAGCGGGAGCTGAGGGACCGGCTGGTGCGGGACGAGGAGGGGCCGGCGGTCGGCGAGGCCACGTCACGGGGCTCGACGTGGCCTACGGCGACGAGCGCGACCTCGTCGCCGCCGCGGCCGTCGTGCTCGACGCGCGGACCCTGGAGGTCGTGGAAGAGGCGACGGCGGTCGGCCGGGTCTCGTTCCCGTACGTCCCCGGCCTCCTCGCCTTCCGGGAGATCCCGACCGTGCTCGCCGCGCTCGACGCCCTGACCGCCGACCCCGGCCTCCTGGTCTGCGACGGCTACGGCCTCGCCCACCCCGCCGCTTCGGCCTCGCCAGCCACCTCGGCGTGCTCACCGGGCGGCCGTCCGTCGGCGTCGCCAAGAACCCCTTCGCCTTCGCGTACGAGCAGCCGGGCCCCGCGCGCGGCGACGCGTCCCCGCTGCTCGCCGACGGGGAGGAGGTGGGGCGGGCCGTGCGCACCCGGGCCGGGGTCAAACCGGTCTTCGTCTCCGTCGGCCACCGGATCTCCCTCGCCGGCGCCTGTGCCCACACCCTCCACCTCACCCCGCGCTACCGCGTCCGGAGACCACCCGCCGTGCCGACGCCCTCTGCCGCCGCGCCTCGCGGAGGCGCTCGGGGAGCGTCCGGGCCCTTCCGGTGCGTCCGGCGCCTTCTGAGTACGCGTACGGATACCGGATCCCCGGGCCGCCCGGCAGGGTGGGGGCCATGACGACTCCCCTTCCCGTTCCGCCGCGCCGCGTCCCGCGCGGCCCGAGTCCGATCCCCGCCGCCACCGGGGGCCGCGCGTGATCGGGCGGCTGCGGTGCGTCGTCCTCGACTGCCCCGACGCGTACGAACTCGCCCTGTTCTACCAGCGGTTGGTCGGCGGCGTGGTCGACGCGCCCGACCCCGGTGGGCCGTCGGCGAGGGGTGCGTGGTCCTGCGCGGCGACGGCGGCCCGGTCCTCGCCTTCCAGAGCGTCCCGGGCCACCGGTCGCCCGTCTGGGGCGCGCCCGAGCAGCAGTTCCACTTCGACGTGCGGGTCGACGACCTGGCCGCCGCCGACGAGGCCGTCCTCGCGCTCGGAGCCGTACCGCTGGACGACGGGGAGGCGACCCGGCCCGGCGCGTCTACGCGGACCCGGCCGGCCACCCCTTCCGCCTCGTACGGCCCTGACCCGCCGGACCGGGCCTCAACCCCGCAGGACCGAGCCTCGCCCCCGGTGGATCAGGGCCCGATCCGCCGTGCCTAGCCCCGGTGCGCCACCCGGAAGCGGATGCCCGCCTCCCGCAGCCGGGCGGTGAGGGCGTCGCCCATCGCGACCGCCGTCGTCACCTGGCCCGCCGTCTTCGGCAGCGGGTCGAAGGCGAGGCAGAGGGCCGACTCTGCGAGCATCTTGGCCGTCTCGTCGTAGCCCGGGTCGCCGCCCGACACCTCGGTGAAGACCCGCCGCCCGCCGCCCTCGCCCACGAACCGCACGGAGAACCAGCTACGGGCGCGCCGCTCGGCCGACGGGCCCTCCCCGGCGCTGTACCGCTCCATCAGCCGGCTCCGCACGGGCGGGAGCTGGGCCGCCACCACGCCCGCGCCGACGGCGGCGGCGCCGCCGAGCGCCATCGGGAGCGTCTTCACGGAGGCGTAGTGCCGGTAGCGGAAGTCCGGCCCGTACCGGTCCAGGGCCGCCGCCGAGCGCGCCACGACCTGCGGGTCGAGCGTCGGCAGCGGCAGCGCCCACGTGCCCGTCTCCCGGCTGAACCGGGGGCCGCCGAGCGGAGCGCGCGACCGCCAGCCCACCAGCCGGGGCTCGTGCAGGCGCCGTTCGCGCGCGGCCCGCAGGACCTCCCGGCCCCGGCCGAGCGCGGTGAGCGCGGAGGCGAAGGTGCCGCCGGAGAACGCGGCCCCGGCCCGTACGAAACCGTCCACCCGCAGCGGCACGCCCTCCGGGAGCTGCCCCACGGTGAAGTGCACGCCCAGGTCGTGCGGGACCGAGTCGAAGCCGCAGGCGTGCACGATCCGGGCGCCGGTCTCCCGGGCGCGCGCGTCGTGCCGCACGTACACGAGGTCCACGAACTCGGCCTCGCCCGTCAGGTCCAGATAGTCCGTGCCGGCCTCCGCGCAGGCGGCGACGAGCCCCTCGCCGTACCAGACGTAGGGGCCGACCGTCGTCGCCACCACCCGTGCGGATCCGGCCAGTTCGCGCAGCGACGCCGGGTCGGCGGAGTCCGCCACGACCAGCGGGAGGCCGGCCAGGTGCGGCCGGTCCGAGGCCAGTCGGTCCCGCAGCGCCTCCAGCCTGCCGAGGCTGCGTCCCCCAGCGCCCAGCGGCACCCGGCGGGGGCGTGCTCGGCCAGATACTCCGCGGTCAGCTCGCCCACGAACCCGGTGGCCCCGAAGAGGACCACGTCGTACGGCCTGCCCCGCGCTCCGGGCCCGTCCCCGCCCCGCTCGCCACGCCCGCCCCTGTGTCCATGCAGCCCCTCGCTTCGGCCGGACCGCGCCGCCGTGCGCGGTCGTCGTCGGCGGAGGATAGCGGAAGACCCCTCCGGACCTCCCGAGCTCCCGGGCGAAGGGGCCTCTCCGGAATTTCCAAGCGCTTGCTCGGCCGGGGGCTTGTGCCGAGTGGAACACGTTCCTAGCATCTCCGGTGTTACATCATTGGTGTCACACACTCCCGGGGGTTCGATGAGCACGACGCACACCACCCGCACGGGCCCCCTCGCCGGGGTGCGCGTGGTGGAACTGGCCGGCATCGGCCCCGGTCCCTTCGCCGCGATGCTGCTCGCCGACCTCGGCGCGGACGTCGTCCGGATCGACCGCCCCGGCGGCCCCGGCCTCGGCATCGACCCCGCCCGCGACCTCACCAACCGCAACAAGCGCTCGGTCCTGGTCGACCTCAAGGCCGGGGACGGCCCGCGACCGTCCTCGACCTGGCCGAGCGCGCGGACGTCCTGATCGAGGGCTACCGGCCCGGCGTGGCCGAGCGCCTCGGCGTCGGCCCGGACGCCTGCCTGGCCCGCAACCCGCGCCTGGTCTACGGCCGGATGACCGGCTGGGGCCAGGACGGGCCGCTCGCCCGACCGCCGGCCACGACATCGGCTACATCGCGATCACCGGCGCCCTCGGCATGATCGGCCCGGACCCGGAGGGCCCGCCGGCCATCCCCGCCAACCTGCTCGGGGACTACGCCGGGGCTCGCTCTACCTGGTCATCGGCGTCCTCGCCGCGCTCCAGCACGCCCGCGCCCACGGCGAGGGCCAGGTCGTGGACGCCGCGATCGTCGACGGCACCGCCCACCTCACCACCATGATCCGGGGCATGCTGGCCGCCGGGAGCTGGCAGGACCGGCGCGGCACCAACCTCCTCGACGGCGGCTGCCCCTTCTACGGCGTCTACGCGACCTCCGACGGCGGCCACATGGCGGTCGGCGCCCTGGAGGAGCGGTTCTACGCCGAGTTCGTCCGCCTCCTCGGCATCGGCGAGGAGGCCGCCGCCACCCGCTACGACCTCGCCCGCTGGCCCGAGCTGCGCGAGGCCGTCGCCAAGACGTTCCTGGGCCGCACCCGGCAGGAGTGGACCGACGTCTTCGACGGCTCCGACGCCTGCGTGGCCCCGTCCTCTCCTGGACGAGGCCCCGTCCCACCCGCACCTGGCCGCCCGCGGCACCTTCACCGAGCACGGCGGGCAGGTCCAGCCGGCCCCCGCACCCCGCTTCTCCGCCACCCCCGGCACCCTGCGTACGGGCCCCGCCCTGCCCGGTGCCGACACCGCCGAGGTCGCCCGCGACTGGGCCGTACCCTCCCTGCACCCCCAGGAGACTTCCGCATGAAGCGCCGCATCTACACCGAGGACCACGAAGCCTTCCGGGCGGTCGTGCGCACCTTCCTGGAGAAGGAGGTGCTGCCCCACTACGAGCAGTGGGAGAAGGACGGCATCGTCTCCCGCGAGGCCTGGCTCGCCGCCGGACGCCAGGGCCTGCTCGGCATCGCCGTCGACGAGGAGTACGGGGGCGGCGGCAACCCCGACTTCCGCTACGGCGCCGTCCTGGCCGAGGAGTTCACCCGGGCCGGCACCCCCGGCCTCGCCCTCGGCCTGCACAACGACATCATCGGCCCGTACCTCACCTCCCTCGCCACCGACGAGCAGAAGCGGCGCTGGCTGCCCGGCTTCTGCTCCGGCGAGACCATCACCGCCATCGCCATGACCGAGCCGGGCGCGGGCTCCGACCTCCAGGGCATCCGCACCACCGCCGAGGACCGCGGCGACCACTGGGTCCTCAACGGTTCCAAGACCTTCATCTCCAACGGCATCCTGGCCGACCTCGTGGTCGTCGTCGCCCGCACCACCCCCGAGGGCGGCGCCCACGGCCTCTCCCTGCTCGTCGTGGGCGCGGCGCGGAGGGCTTCGAGCGCGGCCGCAACCTCGACAAGATCGGCCAGAAGTCCCAGGACACCGCCGAGCTGTTCTTCCACGACGTCCGCGTCCCCAAGGAGAACCTGCTCGGCGAGCTCAACGGCGCCTTCATCCACCTGATGACCAACCTCGCCCAGGAGCGGATGGCCATCGCCGTCGCCGGCATCGCCGCCGCCGAGCACCTCCTGGAGATCACCACCACCTACGTCAAGGAGCGCGAGGCCTTCGGCCGCCCACTCTCCCGGCTCCAGCACATCCGCTTCGAGATCGCGGAGATGGCCACCGAGTGCGCCGTCACCCGGGCCTTCCTGGACCGCTGCATCGAGGAGCACGCGAACGGCGCGCTCGACGCCGTGGACGCCTCGATGGCCAAGTGGTGGGCGACCGAGCTCCAGAAGAAGGTCGCCGACCGCTGCCTGCAACTGCACGGCGGATACGGCTACATGACGGAGTTCCCGGTCGCCAGGGCCTACACCGACGGCCGCATCCAGACCATCTACGGCGGCACCACCGAGATCATGAAGGAGATCATCGGCCGTTCCCTCCTCGGCTGACCTCCACCCCCGCGACACCTCCGGCGCAACCCCTCCACCCTCATCGCGAAAGGCTTCCCGTGAGCACCGAAGCGTACGTGTACGACGCGATCCGCACCCCGCGCGGTCGTGGCAAGGCCACCGGCTCCCTGCACGGCACCAAGCCGATCGACCTGGTCGTCGGCCTGATCAAGGAGATCCAGAGCCGCAACCCCGGTCTCGACCCGGCCGCCATCGACGACATCGTCCTCGGCGTCGTCGGCCCGGTCGGCGACCAGGGCTCCGACATCGCCCGCGTCTCGGCCATCGCCGCCGGACTTCCCGACACCGTCGCCGGCGTCCAGGAGAACCGCTTCTGCGCCTCCGGCCTCGAAGCGGTCAACATAGCCGCCATGAAGGTCCGCTCCGGCTGGGAGGACCTCGTCCTGGCCGGCGGCGTGGAGTCCATGTCCCGCGTCCCGATGGGCTCCGACGGCGGCGCCTGGTTCGCCGACCCGATGACCAACCTGGAGACCGACTTCGTCCCCAGGGCATCGGCGCCGACCTCATCGCCACCATCGAGGGCTTCTCGCGCCGCGACGTCGACGAGTACGCGGCCCTCTCGCAGGAGCGCGCCGCCGAGGCGTGGAAGGACGGCCGGTTCGCCCGCTCCGTCGTCCCCGTCAAGGACCGCGCGGGCCTCACCGTCCTCGACCACGACGAGTTCCTGCGCCCCGGCACCACCGCCGACTCCCTGGCGAAGCTCAAGCCGTCCTTCGCGGACATCGGCGAACTGGGCGGCTTCGACGCGGTGGCGCTGCAGAAGTACCACTGGATCGAGGAGATCGACCACGTCCACCACGCGGGCAACTCCTCCGGCATCGTCGACGGCGCCGCGCTCGTCGCCGTCGGCTCGAAGGAGGTCGGCGAGCGGTACGGGCTGACGCCGCGCGCCCGGATCGTCTCGGTGGCCGTCTCCGGATCCGAGCCGACCATCATGCTCACCGGCCCGGCCCCGGCCGCCCGCAAGGCCCTGGCCAAGGCCGGTCTGACCATGGACGACATCGACCTGGTCGAGATCAACGAGGCCTTCGCCGCCGTCGTCCTGCGCTTCGTCAAGGACATGGGCATCTCGCTGGACAAGGTCAACGTCAACGGCGGCGCCATCGCGCTCGGCCACCCGCTCGGCGCCACCGGCGCGATGATCCTAGGCACCCTCGTGGACGAGCTGGAGCGCCAGGACAAGCGCTACGGCATGGCCACCCTGTGCGTGGGCGGCGGCATGGGCATCGCCACCGTCGTCGAGCGCGTCTGACCGTCCCGTCCGAACCCCTTCTTACGGAGAAGCATCAGTCATGAGCGAGAGCACCACCATCCGCTGGGAGCAGGACGAGACCGGGATCGTCACCCTCGTCCTGGACGACCCGAACCAGTCCGCCAACACCATGAACCAGGCCTTCCGGGCCTCGATCATCGCGATCGCCGACCGCGTGGAGGCCGAGAAGGACTCCATCCGGGGCATCGTCTACACCTCCGCGAAGAAGACCTTCTTCGCCGGCGGCGACCTCAAGGACATGATCCAGGCGGGCCCCGAGCACGCCCGGGACATCTTCGAGGGCGCCCTGGAGATGAAGAAGGCCCTGCGCCGCATCGAGACGATCGGCAAGCCGGTCGTGGCCGCGATCAACGGCGCCGCGCTCGGCGGCGGCTACGAGATCGCCCTCGCCTCCCACCACCGGATCGCCCTCGACGCCTCCGGCTCCAAGATCGGCCTGCCCGAGGTCACCCTCGGCCTGCTGCCGGGCGGCGGCGGCGTCACCCGCACCGTGCGCCTGATGGGCATCACCGACGCCCTCCTCAAGGTGCTGCTCCAGGGCACCCAGTACAACCCCAGGCGGGCCCTGGACAACGGCCTGGTGCACGAGCTGGCCGCCACCCCCGAGGAGATGCTCGCGAAGGCCGTCGCCTTCATCGACACCCACCCCGAGTCGCACCAGCCCTGGGACGTGCCCGGCCACAAGATCCCCGGCGGCACCCCTCGCACCCGAAGTTCGCCGCCAACCTGCCGGCCTTCCCGGCCAACCTGCGCAAGCAGCTCAACGGCGCCCCTACCCGGCGCCCGCCGCCATCATGGCCGCCGCCGTCGAGGGCTCCCAGGTCGACTTCGAGACCGCGTCCGTCATCGAGTCCCGCTACTTCACCGAGCTGGTCACCGGCCAGACGGCGAAGAACATGATCCAGGCGTTCTTCTTCGACCTCCAGGCCGTCAACTCCGGCGCCAGCCGCCCCAAGGGGATCGAGCCCCGCGAGGTCCGCAAGGTCGCCGTCCTCGGCGCCGGCATGATGGGCGCCGGCATCGCCTACTCCTGCGCCCGCGCCGGCATCGAGGTCGTCCTCAAGGACGTCTCCGCCGAGTCCGCCGCCAAGGGCAAGGAGTACTCCGAGAAGCTGTGCGCCAAGGCCGTCTCGCGCGGCCGCACCGCCAGGAGAAGGCCGACGCCCTCCTCGCCCGCATCACCCCCACCGCCGAGGCCGCCGACCTCGCGGGCTGCGACGCGGTCGTCGAGGCCGTCTTCGAGGACACCGCCCTCAAGCACAAGGTGTTCCAGGAGATCCAGTCCGTCGTGGAGCCCGACGCGCTGCTCTGCTCCAACACCTCCACCCTGCCGATCACCGTCCTCGCCGAGGGCGTGGGCGCCAGGCCGACTTCATCGGCCTGCACTTCTTCTCGCCCGTCGACAAGATGCCGCTCGTGGAGATCATCAAGGGCGAGCGGACGAGCGACGAGGCCCTGGCCCGCGCCTTCGACCTGGTCCGGCAGATCAACAAGACGCCGATCGTGGTCAACGACTCGCGCGGCTTCTTCACCTCGCGGGTGATCGGCCAGTTCCTCAACGAGGGCGTCGCCATGGTCGGCGAGGGCATCGAGCCCGCCTCCGTCGAGCAGGCGGCGGCGCAGGCCGGCTACCCGGCCAAGATCCTCTCCCTGATGGACGAGCTGACCCTGACCCTGCCCCGCAAGATCCGCAACGAGACCAAGCGGGCGATCGAGGAGGCCGGCGGCGTCTGGGCGACCCACCCGGGCGAGGCCGTGATCGACCGCATGGTCGACGAGTTCGAGCGCCCCGGCCGCAGCGGCGGCGCCGGCTTCTACGAGTACGACGAGAACGGCAAGCGCGGCAAGCTCTGGACCGGCCTGCGCGAGCACTTCACCAAGCCGGGGTACGAGATCCCCTTCCGCGACATGCAGGAGCGGATGCTGTTCTCCGAGGCCATCGACACCGTCCGCCTCCTGGAGGAGGGCGTCCTGACCTCGGTCGCCGACGCCAACATCGGCTCCATCATGGGCATCGGCTTCCCGGCCTGGAGCGGCGGCATCCTCCAGTACATCAACGGCTACGAGGGCGGCGTCGCCGGCTTCGTCGCCCGCGCCCGCGAGCTGGCGGAGACGTACGGCGAGCGCTTCGCCCCGCCGGCCCTCCTGGTGGAGGGGCGGGGCGGGGCGAGGTCTTCACCGACGCCTGACCGGTCAGGGACCGCGGAACGCCGTCCGCAGCTCCTCGCTCAGCGAGCGCTGGAAGGCCGTGACGAGGGCCTGGATCACCATCGGCTGCATGTGGGCCGAGAGCGACCTCATCGCTTTCAGGTGGTCCGGGTCCTCGCCGCTCTCCCGGTACGGGTTCCACACCTCCTCCCGGAAGAGCCGGGCGAGCTCCTGGGCGGCGGCCCGCGCGTGCTCCAGGAGCACGGTCCGGGAGGCCAGGATCGTCTCGTGCTCGATGGGCACGTCCAGCATCTCCACGCCGAGCCGCAGCAGCGAGCCGTCGAGCCGGTACGTGCCGGCGTCGTCGGTCCGCTCCAGGACCCCCATCGCGGCGAGCCGGTCGACGTCCCGCGCGGCCAGCGCCGCCCGGCCCGCCGCTCCAGCTCGCGCAGGGTGATCGACTCGGCGGACTCGGGCGCCCACGAGGCCACCAGGGCCCGGTGGACCGCGAGGTCCCGCGCGCTGAGGTCGGGCGGGAGCTGCTCCAGGTACCGTTCGATCGCGGCGAGCGTCATGCCCTGCCGCTGGAGCTCCTCGATGAGGGCGAGCCGGGAGAGGTGCTCCGGCCCGTAGTGCCCGACCCGCCGGGCCCCGATGACGGGCGGCGGAAGGAGCCCCGGGTCCCGTAGAACCGCACGGTCCGCACCGTCACCCCGGCCCGCGCGGCCAGCTCGTCGACGGTGTAGCTCGGTCCCCGCTCCACGTCACTCCCGACGTCCATCCGAGCCGCCTCGTTTCCCCAGCCGTCGGCCCGCGTGTCCGGACCGCTTGAACAGTATTGCTGTCTCACCACCTGTGTAAAAGGCCGGCGCGATTGTCAGTTGCCGCCCGTAGGGTGATCGCCATGAACGGGAGCCCCTTGCGGCCCGTGGCTCGTGGACCGGGGGATACCGGTCACGGCGTACGACTTCGGCGCGTAAGGGGCGCCGGGCCGGGAGTGGCGGCACGGGGCCCGGGCGCGGAGGTTAGAGTCGGCCGCTGTCGCAGCGGGGGACAGGGAGTGGGGGAATCGATGTACGCGGAACTCAGGGACACGGCCGGGGAATTGGCCGGGATCCTGTGGCGGGAGCACACCGTCTACCGCGAGCGGGGCGGCGGGGTGGTGATCCGGGGCGAGCACGTGCGCCGCTGGATCAGCCTGGCCCCGACCGGGGGCAAGGACCGAGCGCTGCTGCGGGCCGGGCGGATCCTGGACGGGGGACGACGGCGCCGGCGCGCACGGAGGTGGTCGTCGACCTGACGGCCGGGACGGCGGAGCTGGCGGCGGTCTGCCGCGGTCTGCTCGCCGACGTCGCCGCGACGGACGAGTCGGCGCTCGGGGTGGGTCGCGGGAGAGGGCCGGGAAGCGCGAGAAGCCGGGGCGGAAGGCTCGCGCCCCCGTCCCGGCCGTCCCCGGAAGGAGCGGCACACCAGTGCCGCCTCCTGTTTCGTCCTGCTCTGCGTCGCCGCGGTGCTCGGCGCCTGGCTCTACGGCCTCTTCTCTTCGGGGGCCCCGGCTACTGAGCCGCGGCCCCGGCCCGCCGTCAGAAGCCGGTGACCGGGTAGTGGTCGGAGAGGTTGCTGTAGCTGTAGCTGGTGCCCCAGCTACTGACCGTCCACGGGGCGCTCTTCTCCAGGACCACGTGGTTGGTCCAGCCGGCCGGCCGGGCGTTCCCGGCGCGGTAGAGGACGTAGTCGAGGTCCTCGCGCGGGTCGTCCGGGTAGCGCTCGGAGGCGATCGAGTTCAGCTCGGTGTCGAAGGAGTACGGGTGGCCGGTGCGGGCGTCGGCCCCACCAGGCCCGCGTCGGCGAGCATGGTGTCGTACTCGGGCGTGTGCGAGTCGACGTTCATGTCGCCCGCGACGATCACCTGCTCGCCCGCCGGGATCTTCTTGGCGTCGAGGAAGGCGTCGATCGCCTTGAACTGGCGGCTGCGCGTCTGCGCCGCCTCGCCCGCCGAACAGCCCGGGTCGGTGGACTGGGCGTGGGTGCCGAGGACGTGGACCCGGCTGCCGTTCACGTCGAGCACCGCGTAGGCGAAGCCCTTGTTCGACCACCAGTCGGCGCCGCAGGCGTCCTTGTAGACGTACTGCTCCTTGCGGACGATCGGCCACTTGCTGAGGATCGTCACGCCGCCGTCCTCGGGCGTGGTCGCGGAGTAGGACCCGCCGGTGGCGTCCCACCCGCTCCTGCTCCGGCCCACGACCGGGGTCTGGTGCGGGTACTGCCCGGCGGCGTTCGCCTTGAGCGCGTCGGAGGCGGAGTTGTCGAAGGCCTCCTGGAGGACGACGACGTCCTGCCCTGGAAGAAGGGGGCGGCGGGGATCGCCTTCGCCCGGTGGTCCTGCCCCAGTTCGGGTAGAGGGTCTTCGAGAAGACGAACGTGTTGTAGGTGAGGACCTTCAGCCGGGGGCCTCGGTGGTCGCGGCGGACGCGGCCGGGGCCGTCGCCGTCAGGGTGGCGGCGGCGAGGGCGAGGGAAAGGGCGGCGCCGGGGGCGCGGCGGAGCGCGGCGAACGACACGTGAACTCCCGTGGAGGCGTGGGGGATTGGCCTGGCGCCGCACATACAATCAGCCGTGGTTACCTTCCGGTAGCCTCTGGGTGCCGGGAATCTGGCCGGACCCGCACGAGCGTGCCAACTCTCACTCCGGTGCCGTATTTGCACCCATTTGCTCCAGGTAGAATGCGCGCATGACCCTCGCGAACTCGCAGATCTTCAAGATGGACCTCGGTCCGCTCAACCCCGTCTGGGCCGAGCTCATCCTCGGCCTGGTGTTGTTCGGCATCACCTTCCTCATCCTGGCGAAGGGCATCCTGCCGAAGATCAAGCGCACGCTCGACGAGCGCGAGGACGCCATCGAGGGCGGCACCGACCGCGCCGACGACCTGCGCACCGAGGCCGCCCGCGTCCGCGAGCAGTACGAGGCCGAGCTCGCCGAGGCCCGCCACGAGGCCGCGCGCATCCGCTCCAAGGCCGTCGAGGAGGGCTCCGCCGCCATCGCCGCCGCCCGCGCCGAGGCACCACCGAGCGCGACGCCATCCTCGCCACCGGCACCGCGAAGATCGCCGAGGAGCGCGCCGCCGCCGAGCGCGAGCTCAACGCCGACGTCGACGCCTGGGCCCACGCCCTCGCCGCCCGCATCGTCGGCGAGCCGGTCGGCGCCGACCGCGCCTGACCCGTACACCCGGAAGGGGCCGTCGCCCGGGCGACGGCCCTTCGTCATGTCCGCCGCCCCGGGTGCACCCTGGAGACGACCGCAGAGGAGAAACGACCGTGGAACGCGTGCAGCAGGCCGACCCGCACCGCCGCCCGTCGGCGGGGTGCTGTGGAGCGTCGCCGGCGACGTCCGGGCGCTCCTCATGCTGCCCGCCGCCCTCACCATGCAGGTCGCCCACCCCGCGATCGGCGCCGGCGTCGACGAGCACTCCGTCTTCCGCACCGACCCCTGGGGCCGCGGCGAACGCTCCCTGCGCTCGGTCCAGCTCTGGATCTACGGCGGCGAGGAGGCCGCCCGCGAGGGCCGCCGGCTCCGCGAGCTGCACCGCACGATCCGGGGCACCGACGCCCACGGACGCCGCTACCACGCCCTCACCCCCGCCTACTACTCCTGGGTCCACGCCACCGGCTTCCCCGTCTACCGGCACGGCCTGCGCCTGCTCGTCCGCCCCCTCACCGACGCCCAGGAACGGCAGCTCTACGCCGAGTGGCTCCGGGTCGGCCGCGTCCTCGGCATCCACGACCGGGACATGCCGCAGACGATCGAGGAGTTCTGGCCGTACTACCGGAAAGTGCTCGCCGAGGAGCTGGAGGCCACCGTCGTCGTACGGGAGCTCCTCGACACCGACCTGCCCGTCCCCGCCCCCGACCGGGGCCCGCTGCCGGTCCGGCTCCTCCTCCGCCTCCTCTGGCCCTCCTGCGCCGCCCCTTCCTGCGGCTGCGCGCTTCCTCACCGCGGGCTTCATGCCCCCGGACGCCCGCGAGGCCATCGGCCTGGAGTGGACGGACGCGCAGGAGCGCGCCCTGCGCCGGCTCTGCCGGGTCCTGCGGGCCGTGGTCCCCGTCCTGCCCGAGCGGCTGCGCTACCTCCCCCTGGCCAGGGGAAGCCCGGAGGGCCGCCCGCCGCGCGCGGCGCTGACGGACGGCCCCGGGCCCACTCCAGGGACGCGGTACGGCTCAGTGACCGCCGTGGCCCTCGTGGCCGCGCTCGTGGTCGTGGATCGTGTTCGTCGCCGCGATCTTCTTCCACGACTTCGGCCGCACCGGCTTCGCGGCGGCCGCCGCGCCCGCCCGGGCCGTCGCCGCCGCCCCGGCCTTCGCGGCCGTCGGGGCGGAGAGGCCGGCGTCGGCCGCCGCCGGAGCGGCCGGCTTCGACGGCTCGTACAGCCAGGTGTCGAACAGCTCGGCCAGCGGCTCGCCGGAGACCCGCTCCGCGTACCGCACGAAGTCGGCCACCCGCGCGTTGCCGTACGCGAACTGCTTCGGCCAGCCCTTCAGGATCGCGAAGAAGTCCTCGTCCCCGACCTCGTTGCGCAGCGCCTGGAGCGCCAGCGCGCCCCGGTCGTAGACGGCGCCGTGGAACTGGTTCTCCGCGCCCGGGTCACCCGGCTTCACCGTCCAGAACGGGTCGTCGGCACCCCGCAGCGCGTACACGTAGTCCGCCAGCTCCTGGGCCGTGCCCTCGCCCTCCTTCTCCGACCACAGCCACTGGCTGTAGCGGGCGAAGCCCTCGTTGATCCAGATGTCCTTCCAGTCCCGGACGGACACGCTGTCGCCGTACCACTGGTGCGCCAGCTCGTGGACGACCACCGACACGTTCGCGCCGTTGGCGAACTGCCGCGGGCTGTAGAACGGCCGGGTCTGCGTCTCCAGGGCGAAACCGCTGGTCACATTGGGCACGTAACCGCCGAGCGCGTTGAAGGGGTACGGCCCGAAGACCGACTCCAGCCACTCCGCCACCTCGGTCGTGCGCTCGATGGAGGCGCGCGCCGCGCCCGCGTTGGCGCCCAGGTCCTTGCTGTACGCGTTGAGGACCGGCAGGCCGTTCGCGGTCCGGTCCGTCGTGATGTCGAACTTGCCGACGGCGAGCGTCGCCAGATAGGTCGCCTGCGGCTTGTCGGAGCGCCAGTTGAAGCGGGTCCAGCCCAGCGACGTGGACTGCGACTGCAACACGCCGTTGCTGATGGCCTGGTGACCGGCCGGCACCGAGACCGAGACGTCGAAGGTGGCCTTGTCCAGCGGGTGGTCGTTGGACGGGAACCACCACACGGCCGAGTCCGGCTCCTGCGCGGCGACGCCGCCGTCCGGGGTGCGGGCCCAGGCCGACCAGCCGTCCACCTTGAACTCGGAGGGCTTGCCCGCGTAGCGACGACCACCGAGATCTCCTTGTTCTTCTCCAGCGGGACGGCCGGGGTGACCTCCAGCTCGTGGTCGCCCGAAGCGGTGAACTTCGCGACCCGGCCGTTCACCCGGACCTCGCTGACCTTCAGACCGAGGTCGAGGTTGAACCGGGACAGGTTCTGCTTGGTGGTGGCGAGTATCGTCGCCGTGCCCTCCAGGAGGTCCGTGGCGGGCTGGTACCTCAGGCGCAGGTCGTAGTGCGAGACGTCGTAGCCGCCGTTGCCGCTGGCCGGGTAGTAGGAGTCGCCGATGCCCGGGGCCCCAGGGGTGAAGTCGGCCGCCGATGCCGGGATCGCCAGCAGCAGGGGAGGCCGCGAGGGCGCTCGGAACGATGATTCTGCGGTGCACAGGTGCTCCCCAAGTCATAAGAAACGTAAGACGCGCGGGTGGTCGTCAGTCCTTAGCGAGGACCCTATTCAGCGCCCCGACGGACCGTCACGTCCAGAGGACCTCCTGTCACACGATCGCCATTCGGCCGACACGAACCCCTCCACCCACGGGATCCCCCGAATGGACCCTGATTCCCTCCGGCGCTCTTTTGCACGGGAGTTGACCGGGGTACGTTCCCGCCCATGCCGATGCGAAAGCGGATCACCCGCGGAGCCCGAGCGCCGTACGGAACCCTCGTGGCGGCGGCCACGGCCGCTGCTCGCGACCCTCGTCACCCCGGCCGGCGCCCGGACGGGCCCGCCGCGCCCGCGGCCGGGTCCGTGCGCGAGTCGCGCCCCGTCCACTCGTACGCCGACGCCGTCCGCGAGTCCGTCTGGGTCGACACCGGACTCGACGGCGACGGCGACGGACGCGCCGACCGGGTCGCCGTCGACGTCGTCCGCCCCGGGAACCCGCCGCGGCCGGCCGCAGGATCCCGGTGATCATGGACGCCAGCCCGTACTACGCCTGCTGCGGACGCGGCAACGAGAGCCAGAAAAGACGTACGACGCGGACGGGAAACCGGTCCGGTTTCCGCTGTACTACGACAACTTCTTCGTCCCGCGCGGCTACGCCTTCGTCGCCGTCGACCTCGCCGGGACCAGCCGCTCCGACGGCTGCGACGACGTCGGCGGGCGCTCCGACGTGCGGTCCGCCAAGGCCGTCGTCGACTGGCTGAACGGCCGCGCCCGCGGCTACACCACCCGCACCGGCACGGCCCCGGCCCGCGCCACCGACTGGAGCACCGGCGACGTCGGCATGATCGGCAAGAGCTGGGACGGCACCATCGCCAACGGCGTGGCCGCCACCGGCGTCGAAGGGCTGAAAACGATCGTCCCCATCGGCGCCATCTCCTCCTGGTACGACTACTTCCACTCCCAGGGCGCGCCCCTCTACGACGCCAACCCGAGCTGGCTCTCCGACTACGTCGGCAGCCCGGAGGCACGGGCCCGCTGCGGCGCCGTCCAGGACCGCATCACCGCCGCCACCCCCTACAGCGGCGACTGGACCGCCGCCTGGAGCGAGCGCGACCACGTCAAGGACGCCGGCCGGGTGAAGGCCAGCGTCTTCGCCGTGCACGGACTCCAGGACCTCAACGTGCGGGCGGGGCAGTTCGGCCGGTGGTGGGACGCCCTCGCCGCCCACGGCGTCGAACGGAAGGTCTGGCTCTCGCAGACCGGTCACGTCGACCCCTTCGACTTCCGGCGCGCCGACTGGGTCCGCACCCTGCACCGCTGGTTCGACCACTACCTCCTCGGCTACGACAACGGCATCGACCGCGAGCCCGTCGCCGACGTCGAGCGCGCCCCGGACCACTGGACCACCGACCGGCACTGGCCGCCGACCGGCACCGCGACCACCACCCTGCGCCCCGCCCCCGGCGCCGCCGGCAGCCCCGGCGTCCTCGGCCGCGCCCCGCCGCCCCCGGCTCCACCGCGACCTTCACCGACGACCCGGCCCTCGGCGAGCTGGACTGGGCGGCCCGGATCGACACCGCGACCCCCGAGAAGGCCGGGTTCGTCACCCGGCCGCTCTCCCGCGACCTGCGGATCGCCGGCTCCTCCCGGGTGACGGTCACCGCCAACCCGACCACCGTCACCGCCCACCTCTCCGCCGTCCTCGTCGACCTCGGCCCCGCCACCATCCGCGACTACGCGGCGGCGGGGAGGGCATCACCACCCTCGACGAGCGCACCTGCTGGGGCGCGAGCACCCTCGGCGACAGCGCCTGCTACAAGGAGACCGCGGCCCGCACCGCCGACGTCGGGCACACGGTCGTCAGCCGGGGCTGGGCCGACCTCGGCACCTGGGCCGACCCCCGGAAGGACGCCCGCTGACCCCCGGCAGGGCGTACACCCTCACCCTGGACCTCGCCGCCACCGACCACATCGTCCCGGCGGGCCACCGACTGGCCCTGATCGTCGGCGGCACCGACCGGGACCTGCTCGACCCCCGTCGACCACCCCCACCCTCACCCTGGACCTCGCCCGCACCCGGGCGAGCTGCCCTGGTCGGCGGCGCGGGCGCCTTCGTCCGGGCCACGAGCGGACCGGCCCCGGCGCTCTCCGCCCCGCCGTCCCTCCTCCTGCCGCCGGGCGGATCCGTCCCGCCGGCCGCCGTCGCCGGGCCGCGCCTGCCCGGAGCGGGGGCCGCCCGATGACGCCCCCACCGCGCGGCGGGGCCCACGGCGCGCGCTCGCCCTCCTGGCGGGCGCCGCCGCCCTCGCCCTGCCGCTCGTCGCCGTCCCCGCCGAGACCGCCGGCAGCGCCCCGCGCAACCGCCGCCGCGCACCGGCTTCGAGACGAGCCGGGGCGCCCGGTGAACCACCGAGGCCGAGGAGCGGGACTTCCTCGCGGCCGTCGACCGGGCGGGCGACCGGGTGTCGCTGCGCGAGACCGGCACCACCGCCCAGGGCCGCCCGCTCCGCCTCGCCGCACTCGGCGCGGCCCGGGCCGCCACGACCGTGCTCCTCGTGTGCAGCCAGCACGGCGACGAGCCCGCCGGCCGCGAGGCCTGTCTGAGCACGATCCGCGACCTCGCGTTCGCCCGGGACCCGCAGACCCGCCGCTTCCTCGACCGCACCACCGTCCTGGTCGTCCCGACCGCGAACCCCGACGGCCGGGAGGCCAGCACCCGGGGCAACGCCGACGGCGTCGACGTCAACCGCGACCACATCGCCCTGCGGACCGCCGAGGCACGGGCGATCGCCGCCGTCGTCCGCGACCGCCGCCCCCACCTCGTGTACGACCTGCACGAGTACGGCGCCACCCCCGGTACTACGAGAAGGACCTGCTCGCGCTCTGGCCCCGCAGCCTCGACGCCGATCCGCACGTCCACGACGAGTCCCGGACGCTCTCCGAGACGTACGTCCGCCCGGCCGCCGGACTAGCCGGGTACAGCACCGGGATCTACGGCATCTGGACCGACCCGCTCACCGGCGAACCGGTCCGGCAGGTCGCGGGCGACGGCCAGGAGCGGATCCTGCGGAACACGGCCGGCATCAAGCACGCCGCCGGCCTGCTCGTCGAGACCCGGGTGGACGCGCTCGACCCGGCCGAGAAGGACGACCCGGCCCGCAACCACCGGCGCCGGGTCGCCAGTCAGCACGCCGCCCTGAAGGGGATGTTCACCTACCTCGACGCGCGGCGCGGCCCGCTGGCGGCGGCCACCGCCCGTGCCCGGCTCACCGGCCTCGCCGACCGGGGCCCGGTCTTCCTCGGTGGCGCCGACAACGACCCGCCGGAGCCGGAGGAGATCCTGGCCGACCCGCCCTGCGGCTACCGCCTGGACGCCGCGCAGTACGCCGAGGCCGGGGACGAACTCGCCCTGCACGGCGTCACCGTACGGCGGGAGGGAGCGGGGCGTTCGTACCGCTGCGGCAGTCGCAGCGCGCGCTCGTCCCCCTGCTGCTCGACGGACGGGCCGCCTACCACCTCGTCAGTGGGAGTCCTGTGGAGGAGTGTTGACGACCCTGTGGGCCCCGGACCCCTGGCGCGATGCCGATGTTTGCCGAGGTAAAGTTACCTGCCGGTACTGACCATGCCTCGAACGGGTCTTCCCGGCCCGGGAGTTGGAGAAACGCCATGCGCCCCACCCAGACCGCGCGCCGCGTCCTGCCGGCCCTGCTCGCCACCATGCTGCTGGCCGGCGGTGTGCTGGCCGGCCAGACGGTGACCGCCGAGCCCGCGGCGGCCGCCTACACCTGCAACGTCAGCAAGCTGAAGGCCGACGCCCGCAAGGAGCGCGACCGCGCCGCCAAGCTCAAGCGCCTCGGCGCCACGACGGAGGCCAAGAAGGCCCTCGCCAAGGCCGCCGCCCTGGAGAAGCGCGCCAAGCAGTGCGCCGACGCGGACAACAGCAGCCGCCCGCCGTTCGGCAAGTAACACTCGCGCGGGGCGGTCGCCGACCGAAAGGCCGGCGACCGCCCCGCGGCCGTTCGACCCGGTGGTTCGCGGACCAGGAGCGGCGTCCGTACCCGGACCGGGACATTTCCAGGACGGATCAGCCATGGAACGGGCCGCTCCGCGGGAAATACTCGAAGCATGCCGTCCGCGTACACCAGCCTCGACCTGACCCCCGCGACCGACCCCGCCCCACCGACCTCCTGGTCGGCGGCAGGCCGCTGCTCCACCGGCTCGACGGGGCCGACGGCGCGGACACCGTCTCCCCCTGGCGTCGGACCTCCCGCCCGTCCTCCGGGCCGAGCACGTCCGCCGCCTCCTCGACGCCGGCGACCACGGCCTCCCGGGCGGCCGGTACGTGATCCACTCCTGCCCCGACTGCGACGACCCCGGCTGCGGAGCCGTCACGGCCGTCGTGGAGCGCGACGGCGACGACGTCGTCTGGCGCGACTTCGCCTGGTGGACCGGCCCCGCCGTGGACCTCGCGCGCGACGGCTACCCCGGTACCGGCCCCTACCGCTTCCGGCCCCACCCACCGGGCCGTGCTCCTCCGGCTCCTCGACGGGACCCGGCCCGGGACCGTCCCCGTCCCGGCGGGCGCCTCCCGCAGCTGACCCGGGCCTCCGCCGCGTCCCCGGCCTCTGCCCGCACCCCTGGCCCCGCCCGCCCCCGCCCCACCGCGCCCCGGGACCCCAGACGGTTCCTCCCGTCGCCTAGGATTCGTCCCCTGATGACTGCAACCCTCGTCGCCAAGGACCTCGCCGCCGGCCACGGCGAGCGCACCCTCTTCGCCCAGCTCGACCTCGTCGTCGCCCCCGGCGACGTCATCGGCCTCGTCGGCGTCAACGGCGCCGGCAAGTCGACCCTGCTGCGGCTGCTCGCCGGGCTCGACGCCCCGGAGGAGGGCGAGCTGAAGCTCTCCCCGCCCACCGCCTCCGTCGGCCACCTCCCGCAGGAGCCCGAGCGGCGCGCGGGCGAGACCGTGCGGGAGTTCCTCGCCCGGCGCACCGGCGTCGCCGCCGCCCAGAGCGCGATGGACGAGGCCACCCAGGGCCTCGTCGACGGCACCCCGGCGCCGACGACGCGTACGCCGTCAGCCTGGAGCGCTGGCTGGACCTCGGCGGCGCCGACCTCGACGAGCGCGCCGAGGAGGTCGCAGGCTCCCTCGGGCTCACCGTCGGCCTCGACCAGCCGATGACCTCCCTCTCCGGCGGCCAGGCCGCCCGCGCCGGCCTCGCCTCCCTCCTCCTCTCCCGCTATGACGTCTTCCTGCTCGACGAGCCCACCAACGACCTGGACCTCGAAGGCCTGGAGCGCCTGGAGGCCTTCGTGAAGGGGCTGCGCGCCGGGACGGTCGTCGTCAGCCACGACCGCGAGTTCCTCGCCCGCACCGTCACCAAGGTCCTCGAACTCGACCTCGCCCAGCAGCAGATCACCCTGTACGGCGGCGGTTGCGAGGCCTACCTGGAGGAGCGGGAGACCGCCCGGCGCCACGCGCGCGAGGAGTTCGAGGAGTACGCCGGGAGGAAGGCGGCCCTGGAAGCGCGCGGCCACATGCAGCGGTCCTGGATGGACAAGGGCGTCCGGAACGCCCGCCGCAAGGCCACCGACGGCGACAAGCTCGGCCGCAACGCCCGCAGCGAGGCCAGCGAGAAGCAGGCCGCGAAGGCCCGGCAGACCCAGCGCATGATCGAGCGCCTCGACGTCGTCGAGGAGCCCCGCAAGGAGTGGGAGCTGCGCATGGAGATCGCCGCCGCCCCGCGCTCCGGCTCGGTCGTGGCGACCCTGCGCGAGGCCGAGGTGCGCCGCGGCGACTTCTCCTTCGGCCCCGTCACCCTCCAGATCGACTGGGCCGACCGGGTCGCCGTCACCGGTGCCAACGGCGCCGGGAAGTCGACCCTGCTCGCCGCCCTCCTCGGCCGCCTCCCGCTGGACTCGGGCGACGCGTCGCTCGGCCCGGGCGTCGTCGTCGGCGAGGTCGACCAGGCCCGCAAGCTCTTCCACGGCACCGAGACCCTCCTGGAGGCGTTCTGCGCGGCCGTGCCCGACACCGAGCCCGCCGAGGTCAGGACCCTGCTCGCCAAGTTCGGCCTGAAGGCCGTCCACGTGCTGCGGCCCGCCACCACGCTCTCGCCGGGCGAGCGGACCCGGGCCGCGCTCGCGCTGCTCCAGGGCCGGGGCGTGAACCTGCTGGTCCTCGACGAGCCGACCAACCACCTGGACCTCCCGGCGATCGAACAGCTCGAGTCCGCCCTCGACTCGTACACCGGCACGCTGCTGCTCGTCACCCACGACCGGCGCATGCTCGACGCCGTCCGCACCACCCGCCGCGTCGAGGTCGCGGACGGCAAGGTCACCGAACTCTGAGACACCCCGGCCCGGCCCGGGCCGCCCGCCTGCACGGGCGCGACCCGGGCCGTGAACTGTACGCACGACGGCTCTCCGCGGGGCGCGGCCGGCCCCGTCCCCGCGGACGGCACTCTTCAGGAGGCACCACATGACCGACGACGGCATCACCCGGCTCCTCGCGATGCTGGACGACCTCGACGCGGACGTCGACGCGACGATCGACCTCGCCGACGAGATCGCGGCGACGGGCGGCCCGGAGCTGCTGCCGCGCCTGGAGGCCGAGCTCGGCCGGGCGGTCGAGAGCGCAACGGGTACGCCCGCGAGCTGCTCGGCGGCGTCGTCGCGGGCATCGGCGGCACCGGCGGCCTCCCGGTCCTGGTGCGGGCCTCCGCCGTCGACCTCGGCGACGACCAGGACGGCCTGGCCGCCGAGATCGTCGACCTCGTCCAGGCGGACCCGAAGCAGGCCGAGGCCCTCCTCCGGCCCCTGACGGAGGACGACGACCTCGCCGTCGCCCACCGCGCCGACTGGGCCCTGCGCTTCCTGCCGTAGCGACGCCCGTGCGGGACCCGTACGGGAAGGGACCGCGGCCCCTTCCCGTACCCCGGCGCTATCGGCGCTTGCCGCCGCCCTCGCCCAGCAGGCCCGCCTTGCGGAGGGCGTCGGCCATGGCGCTGTTGGCGGGCGCCGGGGCCGCGCCCCGGTCCCGGCCGCCACCGCCCCGGCCGCCCTGGCCGTCGCGCTCGGCCCGGCGGCCACCGCCGCCACCACTACCGCCGCCCTGCCGCTGCTGCGGCGGCCGGCCGAGCGCTCGCCCCGGTCGCCGCGCTCGCCCCGGCCGCGGCCGCCCGCGCCGCCCGCCGCGTCCGCGCCCGGCTCGTCGTCGAGCCGCAGCGTCAGCGAGATCCGCTTGCGCGGCACGTCCACGTCCAGGACCTTCACCTTGACCACGTCGCCGGGCTTCACCACGTCGCGCGGGTCCTTCACGAAGGTCTTCGACATCGCGGACACGTGCACCAGGCCGTCCTGGTGCACGCCGATGTCCACGAACGCCCCGAACGCCGCCACGTTGGTGACGACGCCCTCCAGGACCATCCCGGACGCCAGGTCGCCGATCTTCTCGACGCCCTCCTTGAAGGTGGCCGTCCGGAACGCCGGACGCGGGTCGCGGCCCGGCTTCTCCAGCTCGCGCAGGATGTCCGTCACCGTCGGCAGACCGAAGGTCTCGTCGACGAAGTCGTCCGCCCGCAGCGAGCGCAGCGTGCCGGTGTCGCCGATCAGCGACGCGACCTCGCCGCCGGTCGTCTTCGCCATCCGGCGCACCACCGGGTACGCCTCCGGGTGCACGGAGGAGGCGTCCAGCGGGTCGTCGCCGCCCCGGATGCGCAGGAAGCCCGCGCACTGCTCGTACGCCTTCGGGCCGAGCCGCGCCACGTCCTTGAGCGCCCGGCGGGAGCGGAAGGGCCCGTGGGCGTCCCGGTGCGCCACGATGTTCTCCGCGAGGCCGGAGCTGATGCCCGAGACGCGCGAGAGGAGCGGCGCGGAGGCGGTGTTCACGTCCACGCCGACGCCGTTCACACAGTCCTCGACCACCGCGTCGAGCGAGCGCGAGCTTCACCTCGGCCAGGTCGTGCTGGTACTGGCCGACGCCGATCGACTTCGGGTCGATCTTCACCAGCTCCGCCAGCGGGTCCTGGAGCCGCCGGGCGATGGAGACGGCGCCGCGCAACGACACGTCCAGGCCCGGGAGTTCCTGCGAGGCGAACGCGGAGGCCGAGTAGACCGAGGCGCCGGCCTCCGAGACCATCACCTTGGTCAGGTTCAGCTCGGGGTGCCCGGCGACGAGTTCGGCCGCCAGCCTGTCGGTCTCGCGGGAGGCCGTGCCGTTGCCGATCGCGACCAGCTCGACCGCGTGCTCCTTCGCGAGCCGCGCGAGGGTCGCCAGGGCCTGGTCCCACTTGTTCGCCGGGACGTGGGGGTGGATCGTGTCGGTGGCGACGACCTTGCCGGTCGCGTCCACGACGGCGACCTTCACGCCCGTCCGGAAACCGGGGTCGAGGCCCAGGGTCGCCCGGGTGCCGGCCGGCGCGGCGAGCAGCAGGTCCCGCAGGTTCGCCGCGAAGACCCGCACGGCCTCGTCCTCGGCGGCCGTCCGCAGCCGCAGCCGCAGGTCGATCCCGAGGTGCACCAGGATCCGGGTCCGCCAGGCCCAGCGGACGGTGTCCCGGAGCCACTTGTCCCCGGGGCGCCCCCGGTCGGCCACGCCGAAGCGGTGCGCGACGATCCCCTCGTACGAGGAAGGGCCCTCGACGGGCTCCTCCGGCTCCAGGTCCAGGGCGAGCACGTCCTCCTTCTCGCCGCGCAGCATGGCGAGCACCCGGTGCGAGGGCAGCGCCGTGAACGGCTCGGCGAAGTCGAAGTAGTCGGCGAACTTCGCCCCCGGCCCTCCTTGCTGTCGCCCTTGCCGTCCCGCACCTTCGCCACCAGACGGCCCCGGCCCCACATGCGCTCGCGCAGCTCGCCGATGAGGTCGGCGTCCTCGGAGAACTTCTCCGCGAGGATCGCCCGCGCGCCCTCCAGGGCCGCCGCCGCGTCCGCGACCCCTTGTCGGCGTCCACGAAGGCCGCCGCGGCGGCCGACGGCTCCACGGACGGGTCCGCGAGCAGCCCCTCCGCCAGCGGCTCCAGACCGGCCTCGCGGGCGATCTGCGCCTTGGTCCGGCGCTTCGGCTTGAAGGGCAGGTAGATGTCCTCCAGGCGCGCCTTGGTGTCGGCGCCCAGGATCCGGGCCTCCAGGTCCTCCGTCAGCTTGCCCTGCTCGCGGACCGAGTCGAGGACGGCCGACCGGCGGTCCTCCAGTTCGCGCAGGTAGCGCAGCCGCTCCTCCAGGGTGCGGAGCTGCGCGTCGTCGAGCATCTCGGTCGCTTCCTTGCGGTAGCGCGCGATGAACGGCACGGTCGAACCGCCGTCGAGGAGCTCGACGGCTGCCCTCACCTGTCGCTCGCGTACGCCGAGTTCCTCGGCGATCCTTGCTTCGATGGACGTCGTCACGGTGTCCCGACTCGCCTTCTCGTGCCTCAAGCTTGCGACTGCATTGTGCCGGGTCGGTCACCCGTACGCGGCAACCGACCCGTCCCGCGCGTCCTTCAGCCCTTGCCGACGAGGTCCTCCGGGAAGGCGCCCGCGGCCGCCGCCGCGAAGAGGAAGCCGCGGCCCAGCTCCGTGAGGCGCTCGACGCCGGGCGCGCCGAGGTGCTCGTACGGGGCGGAGTCCAGCCGGTCGGTGTGCTCCTCGAGCTCGGCGCGCAGGGCCGTCCCGGCCTCGGTCAGCTCGCCCTCGGCGTCGATCAGGCCCCGGTCGCGCAGCCGCTGCACCGCCCCTCCCAGTCGACGCGCCGCCAGCCCCGGGAGCCGAGGACCCAGCGCGGGGCCATGCCCCTGCCGGTGGCGGTGTGGGAGGCGAGGGCCTCGACGGGGTCGAGCCCGGCGGAGAGCAGGGCCGCGAGGTGCCCGTCGCCCCGGTGCTCGCGCAGCAGGGTGGTGGCGTGCCAGTAGGCGAGGTGGGGCTCCTCGGGGACCGGCAGGTCGGCGTTGGCCGAGTACAGGGGCCGGGCGTGCCGGGTGCAGGCCTCGGCGGCCCGCAGCGCGAGCTCCGCCGCCTCGGCCATCTCCGGGGAGGCGACGGCGTCCTCGCCGAGCAGCCGGCGCAGGGTGGCGTCGACGGCGCGCAGCCGCGCGGCCAGGACCTCGGCGGGGAGGCGGTCTCCCACACGGCGGGCAGGTGCCGGGCGAGCAGCTCGTGGTTGTAGTTGTAGAAGGTCGCGGCGACCGTGCCCGCGCCCACCGCACCGAGCGGGGCGCTCCGGGCGGCGAGCCGCATCGCGCTCTGGTCGGCGAAGCCGAGGGCGGAGAAACTCGCGGTCCAGGTCCGGCGAGAAGTACAGCGAGGAGTGCAGCGGGTTCAGAGCGTTGTGGCAGCGGCGTCCCGCACGCGGCGGAAGGGCGTTCATCATGCCCCGAACGTTACCGACTGGTCGGTACGACGGGAACAGGCGCGGGGCCTCCGGCGGCGGGAGCGACCACGTCCTCTCGGGCGGCGGGGGCCGACGTGCCGCCTCCGGCGGCGGGAGCGACCACGTCCCCTCGTGCGGCGGGAGCCGACGTGCCGCCTCCGGCGGCGGGAGCGACCACGTCCCCTCGTGCGGCGGGGGCCGACGTGCCGCCTCCGGTGGCGGGGCAGACGTCTCCGCGACCGGTGAGGGCAGGTGTCCTCTTCCGTCGGCGAGGGTGGGCCCGCCCCGCCGCCGCGGGGAGCAGACGTATCCCCCGTCGGCGACAGGGGAGCGGTTCCTCGGCCGGCGGGAATGGACACTTCCCCTCGGTCCTCGGGGCGGGCACACCCTACCGCTGGGGGCGGGCGCATTCCCGCCGTCGACGGGAGCGGGTGTGTTCCCTCGGTCCGCGGGAGTCGACGCGTCCCCGCGACCGGCGGGGCAGGCGCCCCTTCCGGCGGCGGGAGCGGCACGTTCCCTCCGCCGAGGGCATCAGGCGTCCCCCGCCGGCCCGAGGCGACGGCAGGAAAGGTGGGGTTCTCGTCGTTGTGGACGCGTCCCGCCCCGGCCGAGGATGGGGGCATGCCCCAGACCGCCCAGACGGTCCAGCTCCTCACCGAGTACGACCCGCAGCCGCCCTACGACGCGGGTTCGCCGGAGAAGGCCCCGGCCGGACTCGTCGCGAAGTGGCGCGCGGAGGCCGGGCTGCCGGGGACCGCGTAGCCCGTACGGGCCTCAGAGCCCGTACGTGAAGCGGGGCGGGCGGCGCTCCAGGAAGGCGGCGACCCCTCCGCGGTGTCGTCGCTGCCGCGCGCCTGCTCCGTCCAGTGGGCGTCCCGGTCCGTGCGCCCGTCGGCGAACTCCTTGGCCGCCGCCTGGGTGAGCAGCGAACGGGAGGCGAGCACCCGGCAGAACTCCGCCACCCGCTTGTCCAGTTCGCCCGCCGGGTGGAGCTCGTCCACGAGCCCCGTCCGCAGCGCCCGCTCCGCGTCGATCAGTTCGCCGGAGAACAGCAGGTACTTGGCGGCCGACGGGCCCACGAGGGCGGCGAGGCGGCGGGTCGACGAGGACGGGTAGACGATGCCGAGCTTCGCGGGGGTGACCCCGAAGCGGGCGCCCTCCTCGGCGAACCGCAGGTCGCAGGCGGCGGCGAGCTGGCTGCCGCCCCGACGCAGAAGCCCCGGACGGCCGCCAGGGTCGGCTTGGGGAAGGCCGCGAGCGCCTCCTCCGCCCGTACCGCCAGGCGCTGCTGCTCGTCCCCGGGCTCCCGCAGCGCCGCGATGTCCGCCCCGGCGCAGAAGGTGTCGCCCTCGCCGGTCAGGACCAGGACCCGGACCGCCGGGTCGGCGGCGAGCCGCTCCAGGACGTCCGGCAGGGCGCGCCACATGCCGGCGCTCATCGCGTTGCGCTTGGCCGGATTGGCGATGACGACGGTGGCGATCCCGTCCGTGACGCTCTCCCGCAGCTTCGGCTCCATGGGCCGGATGCTATCCGGCACGCCCGAACGTACGATCAGGAAGGGGCCGCCCCGCCGAGGAGGCACCGGATGACCGAGGACCGCCGCGAGGCGAAGGACGCCCCGACCCGGCCGGGGACGCGCGGCGCCGGGGAAGAAGCTGAACCGCGGCTTCGGCTGGCTCGCCGCGCTCGGCGCCCTGCTGGTGATCGGCGGGATCGTCGGCCTCGTCTACACGGGCGCCGCCACCCTGACCTCGATGCTGCTCTTCGGCTGGCTGCTGCTGGTCGGCGGCGCCGTCGGACTGATCCAGGCCGTCCAGTCGCGGGGCACCGGCTACTTCTGGCTCGCCGCGGTGGTGGCCGCCCTGAACATCGCGGCCGGCGTCGTGGTGATCCGGCACCCCGAGGGATCGGCGGAGGCGCTGACGATGTTCGCGGCCCTGCTCTTCCTGACCGGCGGGCTGTTTCGGCTCGTCGGCAGCGTGGTGGTGCGCGGCCCGCAGTTCGGCTGGACCCTCTTCCAGGGCGCCTTCGGCCTGCTGCTCGGTCTGCTCGTCCTCTTCGACTGGCCGCACAGCAGCCGGTACGTCCTCGGGGTCTTCTTCTCGCTCGCGCTGCTCTTCGACGGCCTCGGCCTGATCGCGATCGGGGTGGGCGGCCGACGGATCGTCAGTATGGTGACCCCGCCCGAACCGGTTTCGGCCCCTCCCCGAAGACCCCGCCGGACCCCTCGCCGGAGCCTTCTCCGAGGCCCTCTCCGGAGTCCTCAGAAAGCGTGCGCGATCAGTCGAACAACTGACATCGGCATACTCACCCGATCAGAAGGCAGCCGATAAGTGTCGACTTCTGGTCAGGAGGTGAGTCCGCCCCGCGGATTGCCAAGACTCGATCCGTGGCGAGAATCGAGCACGAGGGTGGGAACCGGACGGTGGAGCCCCGCGAAGGCGGCCCTGCCCGACACCCGTCCTACGAAGGAGTCTGGCGCTTCACCGCTGCCGCGGTCGACGTCTCCGTCCCGCAGGCCCGGCACGCCGTGCGCGACCTGCTGGTCCGCCAGGGCGTCCCCCTCCACGACGAGATCATGGACGGCCTGCTGCTGATCGTCTCCGAGCTGGTCACCAACGCCGTGCGGCACGCGGCGCTGCTGTCCCCGGAGATAGCGGTCGAGGTGGCGATCGGCCCCGAGTGGATCCGGGTGTCCGTCGAGGACAACCACCCCTACCGTCCCAAGGCCCTGGAGGCCGACTGGGGGCAGACCGGCGGCCGGGGCCTGCTCCTGGTCCGGGAGATCGCCCAGGAGGCCGGCGGCGCCTGCGACGTCGAGCACACCGCGAGCGGCGGCAAGATCATCTGGGCGGCGCTGCCCCTGGCCCCGATGGCACCGGGGCCGGGGACGGCACCTCGGGGACCGGTGGTCACCAGCCCCGGACGGACCCGTCAGCTCCCTGACGGCCGGACGCGCCGCGTCGAGCACCGTCATGAACCAGGCGGAGAACGGCGCGGCGGCGTGCCGCTCGGACAGCTCGGCGGGGGTCACGAAGGCGGTGTCCTCGATCTCCTCCGGGTCCGGGCGCGGCTCGGCCTGCACCAGGCCGACGAAGAGGTGGTTGAACTCCTGCTCCACCAGGCCCGAGGCCGGGTCCGGGTGGTTGTAGCGGACCGTGCCGGCCTCCGCGAGCAGCGAGGGGCGAGACGCCCAGCTCCTCGAAGGTGCGCCGGGCCGCCGCCGCGAACGGGGCCTCGCCCGGGTAGGGGTGGCCGCAGCAGGTGTTCGACCAGACGCCGGGGAGTGGTACTTGCCGAGCGCCCGCCGCTGGAGGAGCAGCCGGCCCGACTCGTCGAAGAGGAAGACGGAGAAGGCCCGGTGGAGCTGCCCCGGCGCCTGGTGGGCGGTGAGCTTCTCCGCCGTACCGATGGTCCTTCCGTCCTCGTCGACCAGTTCGAGCATGATCGGGGCCGGGTCTCCGGACGGCTGGACACCGTTCGACGCGATCTCCGGAGAGATCTGAGCCGCGGTGGCTGGTGTGGTCGGCATACCCATCCTTCGCTTCGGTCCTCGGCCCGGTGGGGCCCCCTCAGTCTGCCGTACAAAAGCGGCTTGTCCGTACTTCGACGGCCGGACGCGGCCGCTCCCACCGCACCGGAGTACAACCGGGGCGGCGGGAGCGGGAGGGGTCCGGGGCGGCACTACACCCGAAAGCGGCGGGATAGACGAGGGCGCCCGAGGGAACGGGCGCGGAGTCGTCCAGGACGAGCGCCCTCATCGCCTCGTCCGGAACCTCGAAACCTGGCCTGATTCCATACGCGGACGCCCGTTCGAACCCGAACCGGGAGTAGTACTCCGGGTGCCCCAGGACGAGCACCAGCGTCTCGCCCCGCAGCCGGGCCGCGTCGAGGACCGCCCGGACGACGGCCTGTCCGGCCCCCGTCCGCTGGTGTTCCGGCACCACCGCGACCGGGGCGAGCGCCGCCGCCGGGGCGCCGCCCACCCGGCAACGGGTGATCAGGGCGTGCGCCGCGATCGTGCCGTCCGGGGCCTCGGCCACGTACGACAGACCCGGCAGCCAGGCCTCGGGGTCCGCCCGGAGCGCGTCGACCAGATCGGCCTCCGCCGCCGACCCGAAGGCCGCCGTCTCGACCCGCCGGACCTCCGCCTCCTCGCCGGGCGCCTCCGGCCGGGTGCGCCGGCGCGGATCGGCGGGCCGCAGGACGAAACCGGCGTAGCCGTAGTCGGAGCCGTGCTCGCGCCGCAGCGCGATCTCGGCGCGGGCCCCGGCGACCGCCTCGGCCATGCCGGGCACGGAGGTGTCCGCCGCCCCGGCGCGCGCGGCGAGCGGACCGTAGTACTCGTCCCAGTCGCCCTCCGGCTGACCGAAGGTGCCCAGGACGTGGTAGCCGGCCGCGACCGCGGCCGCCGCGTTCCGGCGACGGTGCGGAGCGGGTAGTGCTCCTCCCAGAAGGCGCGGGCCGCCGGGCCCAGCTCCCCGGTGGTCCACACGCACTCGGTGAGCACGAGCGTGCCGCCGGGCGCGAGGAGACGGCGCCACTCGGCGAGGGCCCGGTCGAAACCGAGCACGAAGACCGAGCTCTCGGCCCAGACCAGGTCGAAGGAGCCGTCGGGGAAGGGCGGGGCGCCCATGTCGGCGCGGAGGGCGCGGACGGAGCCGCCGTCGGGGTCCGTGCCGTCGAGCCCGCGCGCGGCGGCGGACTCCCGCAGCTCGGCGAGGAACGGCTCGTGGGTGTCGACGGCGGTCACCTCGGCGCCCGCCTCGGCGGCCAGGAGCAGCGCGGAACGGCCCGGACCGCAGCCCAGGTCGAGCACGCGCGGACGCGCGGGGAGCGGCCCCGCGAGGGAGAGGAGCCGGCGGGTGGTGGTGTCGGAGCCCGGACCCTGGCGCGGCAGGCCGTGGTGCAGGGCGAAGAAGGCATCGTGAAGAGCGTTGTCGGACAACGTGGGAAACCCTTGGATGAGAGGGCCCCGGCCGACGACGTGACGTACCGGTGGGAAGACCGGGATCAGGTCAGCCGGAGACCCGGAGGCTGAGGGACGACCGGGCGCTGCCGCACGGGGCAGCCTCCATCGCGACGGTCATCGACCCCAGCTCCTCTCACCACACGTTCGTACGAAAAGACTAACAGGCGACCCGGTGCGCTACAGGCACAGCCTCGCCTCGTGCTCCGCGTGGCCGACCGGCTCCAGTTGGAAGGTGCAGTGCTCCACGTCGAAGTGCGAGCCCAGGCAGCCCTGGAGCGCGTGCAGCATCTTCTCGTGCCCCACCGAGTCGAGGGCCCCTGGTCGACGACCACGTGCGCCGAGAGGACCGGCATGCCCGAGGTGATCGTCCAGGCGTGCAGGTCGTGCACGTCCTCGACCCCGGCAGGGCCAGTATGTGGGCCCGCACCTCCGCCATGTCGACGCCCTTGGGGGCCGCCTCCAGGAGCACGTCCAGGGTCTCGCGCAGCAGCTTGACCGTGCGCGGGACGATCATCAGGCCGATCACCAGCGAGGCGATCGGGTCCGCGTACTGCCAGCCCGTGGCCAGGATGATCCCGGACGCGACGATCACGGTGACCGAGCCGAGGGCGTCCGCGAGCACCTCCAGGTACGCCCCGCGCACGTTGAGGCTCTCCTGCTGGCCCCGCATCAGCAGCGACAGCGAGATCACGTTCGCCACCAGGCCGACCGTCGCGAACGCGATGGCGAGGCCGCCCTAGTCCCGGCCGGTTCGAGGAACCGCTGGACCGCCTCGAACAGCACGTAGCCGCCCACGCCGAGCAGCAGCAGGCAGTTGGCGAGCGCCGCCAGGATCTCCGCCCGCGCGTACCCGAAGGTGCGGTTGCCCGAGGGCGGCCGGTTCGCGAAGTGGATCGCCAGGAGCGCCATCGCGAGGCCGACCGCGTCGGTCGCCATGTGGGCCGCGTCCGCGATCAGCGCGAGCGAGTCCGCGACCACGCCGCCGATGATCTCGATCACCATCACGGAGAGCGTGATGCCGAGCGCGATCCGCAACCGGTTCCGGTACGCGGCCCCGCGGTGCCCGTGGGCGGCGGGCCCCCGTGGCCGTGCCCGTGATCGTGTCCAGCCCCATGGCGTGGCCTCCCGGTCGTGTCGTCCGTATGCCCCGGTGCGCAAGTCAACTACGGGTGGGGGTATGCGCAACACGGTACTGAACACCGTTGTCATATGCTCTGACCTGCGGTGATGCATTCCGGACAGGGCGTGCGGAGAGGGGCTCGAAGACGGCCCCGCACAGCCCCCGAACCGGGGTTTGTGGGCCGGGCGGACGATCGCCCATCATGATCTCCGGCGGGCGGGGCGCACCGGGGCGGACACGAGCGTGCCCGGGGAGTCCTGCCCGCGAAGCCTCGGTGAACTCGTCCTTCTGTTCATCGGATAGCCTCAGCCGACGTGTCGCCGCCCGGTGCCGGGCCGCACCGCCGCGCCCGGGGCCGCCATGGGCCCCGCCGGCCCCTCCGTCAGCTCCAAGGAGTGAGTTCGTCTGTCGACCGCCATCCTCACCGGCCCCCGGCACCCGGATCCTCGCTCGACGGTGATCTGCGGTCGCTCGGCTTCGACGTCCGGATCGCCTCCGGCGCCGAGGAGGCCGGCGCCCTGCTGACCGCCGTCCCGGCGGGCGAGCGCGTCGCGCTCGTCGACCCCCGGTTCGTCGGCCACCTGCACGCGCTGCGCCTCGCCCTCACCGACCCCCGGTTCCCGGCCGCCGGAGTCCCCGGCGCGCTCACCGCGCAGGGCGGGGCCCGCCCGCCCTGGCCCGGGCCCTGAGCGAGGTCTCCGTGACGTCCGGGGCCCCGCCGCCCCCGCCGACGACCTCCCCGGCAGCCTCGCCGACGCCCTCGACGCCGACGGCGTCGCCGTGCACCGCCCCCAGCTCGGCACCCTCGTCGCCACCGTGCCCACCGACGCCGAGGCCCGCCACGCGGCGCGCGCCGCCGTCGAGGCCGTCGACGACGAGGCCGTACGCCTCCGCTCGGCCGTGAAGGCGCACGACGGCTTCTTCACCACCTTCTTCATCAGCCCGTACTCGCGCTACATCGCCCGCTGGTGCGCGCGCCGCGGCCTGACCCCCAACCAGGTCACCACCGCCTCGCTGCTCACCGCCCTGATCGCGGCAAGCTGCGCGGCGACCGGCGAGCGCGGCGGCTACGTCGCCGCCGGCGTGCTCCTCCTCGTCTCCTTCGTCCTGGACTGCACCGACGGGCAGCTCGCCCGCTACGCGCTGAAGTACTCGACGATGGGCGCCTGGCTCGACGCCACCTTCGACCGCGCCAAGGAGTACGCCTTCTACGCGGGCCTCGCCCTCGGCGCCGCCCGCGACGGCGACGACGTCTGGGCCCTCGCGCTCGGCTCCATGGTCCTGATGACCTGTCGCCACGTCGTGGACTTCTCCTTCAACGAGGCCAACGCCGATGGCACGGGCGCCACCGCGAAGACCGGCCTGGCCCTCTCCGACCGGCTCGACGGCCTCGGCTGGACCGTCTGGGCCCGCCGCATGATCATCCTGCCGATCGGCGAGCGCTGGGCGATGATCGCCGTCCTCACCGCCGTCACCAGCCCCCGGATCGTCTTCTGGGCGCTGATCGTCGGCTGCGCCTTCGGCGCCTGCTACACCACCGCCGGCCGCGTCCTGCGCTCCCTGACCCGCAAGGCGGGAGGACCGACCGGGCCGCCCGCGCCCTCGCCGACCTCGCGGACTCCGGCCCGCTCGCGCAGGCCGTCGCCAAGGCGGCCCGCCGCCTCGCGCTCCCCGCCCCGTCGTCGCGTTCCTGGGCGCCGCGCTCGTCGTCGGCTGCGCGCTCGGCGCGGGGCCGGGTGTCACCGCCGCCGCGGCCGCCGGATACGCGGTGCTCGCCGGCGTCGCCGTCGCCCGCCCCCTCAAGGGCGCCCTCGACTGGCTCGTCCCCCGCTCTTCCGCGCCGCCGAGTACACCACCGTCCTCGTCCTGGCCGTCCGCTCCGACTCCCCGGGGGCCCTCCCGGCGGCGTTCGGGCTGGTCGCGGCGGTCGCCTACCATCACTACGACACGGTGTACCGCATTCGCGGCGGCACCGGCGCGCCGCCCGCCTGGCTGGTGCGCGTCACCGGCGGACACGAGGGGCGCACGCTCCTGGTGACCGTCCTCGCCGCCCTCCTCGCGGGCCGCGGCGACGACTTCGCCCTGGCACTGACCGCCCTCGCGGTCGCCGTCGCGCTGGTGGTGCTCGTGGAGTCCATCCGCTTCTGGGTCTCCGCCGGAGCACCCGCCGTTCACGACGAAGGAGAAACAGCATGATCGGTCTCGTACTGGCAGCCGGTGCCGGACGGCGTCTGCGCCCCTACACCGACACCCTTCCGAAGGCCCTCGTGCCGGTCGACGGGGACACCACGATCCTCGACCTGACCCTGAAGAACTTCGCCGAGATCGGCCTCACCGAGGTCGCGATCGTCGTCGGCTACCGCAAGGAGGCCGTCTACGACCGCAAGGAGGCCCTGGAGGCGAAGTACGGGCTGAAGATCACCCTCGTCGACAACGACAAGGCCGAGGAGTGGAACAACGCCTACTCCCTGTGGTGCGCCCGCGAGGTCCTCAAGCGCGGTGTGATCCTCGCCAACGGCGACACCGTCCACCCGTCTCCGTCGAGAAGACCCTGCTCGCCGCCCGCGGCGACGGGCAGAAGATCATCCTCGCCCTCGACGCGGTGAAGAACCTCGCCGACGAGGAGATGAAGGTCATCACCGCCGAGGGCGAGGGCGTCCGGCGGATCACCAAGCTCATGGACCCGGCGACCGCCACCGGCGAGTACATCGGCGTCACCCTGATCGAGGCCGAGGCCGCCGAGGAGCTCGCCGACGCCCTCAAGGCCACCTTCGAGCGCGACCCCGACCTCTACTACGAGGACGGCTACCAGGAGCTGGTCAACCGCGGCTTCACCGTTGACGTGGCCCCCATCGGCGACGTCAAGTGGGTCGAGATCGACAACCACGACGACCTCGCGAAGGGCCGTGAGATCGCGTGCCAGTACTGACCCGGCTGATCCCGTCGCCGGTCGTCGTCGACATCCGCGGAGGAGCGCTGGACGACCTGTCCGCGCTCCTCGCGGACCGGCAGATCTCCAGCAACGGCAAGATCGCCGTCGCCATCAGCGGGGCTCCGGCCTCAAGCTCCGGGACCGCTTCGCCGCCGAGCTGCCCGGCGCCGACTGGTACCCGGTCGCCGGCGGCACCATCGACGAGGCCGTGAAGCTCGCCGACGCCATGCGCGGCAAGCGGTACGACGCGGTGGTGGCCCTCGGCGGCGGCAAGATCATCGACGTGACCAAGTACGCGGCGGCCCGGGTCGGGCTGCCGCTGGTGGCCATCGCCACCAACCTGTCGCACGACGGGATCTGCTCCCCGATCTCCACCCTGGACAACGACAACGGGCGCGGCTCCTACGGCGTCCCCACCCCGATCGCCCTCGTCGTCGACCTGGACGTGATCAGGGACGCCCCGGTCCGCTTCATCCGCTCCGGCATCGGCGACGCGATCTCCAACATCTCCGCCCTGGCGGACTGGGAGCTCTCCACCGCGAGACCGGCGAGCACGTCGACGGCCTCGCGGCCGCCATGGCCCGCAGCGCCGGAGGCCGTGCTCCGCCACCCCGGCGGCGTCGGCGACGACGACTTCCTCGTCACCCTCTCCGAGGGCCTGGTGATGTCCGGCATCGCCATGTCGATCAGCGGCGACAGCCGCCCCTCCTCGGGCGCCTGCCACGAGATCAGCCACGCCTTCGACCTGCTCTACCCGGCCCGCGCCGCCGGCCACGGCGAGCAGTGCGGCCTCGGGGCGGCCTTCGCCATGCACCTGCGCGGCGCCCGGGCGGAGTCCGCGCAGATGGTCGCCACGCTGCGCCGGCACGGCCTGCCCGTCACGCCGGAGGAGATGGGCTTCACCGTGGACGAGTTCGTCCACGCGGTGTCCTTCGCCCCGCAGACCCGACCGGGCCGCTTCACCATCCTGGAACACCTCGACCTGTCCGACGACGAGATCAGGGACGCGTACGCCGACTATGCACAAGCCATCGGTAGCTGAGCTCCGCCCGGTCGTCCACCCCCGGGCGTGAAGGACCGGCGGAGCGGCGAGCACTGGGGCGGCCGTCTGTACATGCGGGAGATCTCGCTGCGGATCACCCGGCAGTTGGCGAACACCCGGGTCACTCCCAACCAACTGACCTACCTCATGACCGTCTTCGGCGCGCTCGCCGCCCCGGCGCTCCTCGTGCCGGGCATCCCGGGCGCCGTCCTCGGCGTGCTCATGGTCCAGCTCTACCTGCTGCTCGACTGCGTCGACGGCGAGCTGGCCCGCTGGAAGAAGCAGTTCTCGCTCGGCGGCGTCTACCTGGACCGGGTCGGCGCCTACCTGTGCGACGCGGCGGTCCTCGTCGGCTTCGGCCTGCGCGCCGCCGACCTGTGGGGCACCGGGCGGATCGACTGGCTGTGGGCCTTCCTGGGCACCCTCGCCGCCCTCGGCGCCATCCTGATCAAGGCCGAGACCGACCTCGTCGGCGTCGCCCGCCACCAGGGCGGCCTCCCGCCGGTCAAGGAGTCCGCCGCCGAGCCGCGCTCCTCCGGCATGGCGCTGGCCCGCCGGGCCGCCGCCGCGCTCAAGTTCCACCGGCTGATCCTCGGGATCGAGGCCTCCCTGCTCATCCTGGTCCTCGCGATCGCGGACCAGGTCAGGGGCGACCTCTTCTTCTCCCGGCTCGGCGTCGCCGTCCTCGCCGGCATCGCCCTGCTCCAGACCGTGCTGCACCTGGTGTCGATCATGGTCTCCAGCAGGCTGAAGTGAGGCCGGCCGTGAACACGCCGCTCAGGGTGGGGGCCGTCGTCATCACGATGGGCGACCGCCCCGACGACCTGCGCGCGCTGATCGACTCGATCGCCGCGCAGGAGGGCGACCGTCGAGGTCGTCGTCGTCGGCCAGGGCACCCCGGTCACCGGGGTGCCCGACCGTCCGCACCGTCGACCTGCCGGAGAACGTCGGCATCCCCGCCGGCCGGAACGTCGGCATCGAGGCCTTCGGCCCCGGCGGCACCGACGTCGACGTCCTGCTCTTCCTCGACGACGACGGCCTGCTCGCCCACGCCGACACCGCCGAGCTGGTCCGGCAGGCCTTCACCGCCGACCCGCGCCTCGGCATCATCAGCTTCCGCATCGCCGACCCGGAGACCGGCGCCACCCAGCGCCGGCACGTGCCGCGGCTGCGCGCCGCCGACCCGATGCGCTCCTCGCGGGTGACCACCTTCCTCGGCGGCGCCAACGCCGTCCGCACCAAGGTCTTCGCCGAAGTCGGCGGTCTGCCCGACGAGTTCTTCTACGCGCACGAGGAGACCGACCTCGCCTGGCGCGCGCTCGACGCCGACTGGATGATCGACTACCGTTCCGACATGGTGCTGCTGCACCCCACGACAGCACCTTCCCGGCACGCCTCCTACCACTTCAACGTGGCTCGCAACCGCGTGTGGCTGGCCCGTCGCAATCTGCCCGCGCCCCTGGTGCCGGTCTACCTCGGCGTCTGGCTGCTGCTCACGCTGGCCCGGCGGCCCTCGCCCTCCGCACTGAAGGCGTGGTGCGGCGGATTCCGGGCGGGCTGGACCACCCCTGCGGACCGCGCCGCCCCATGAGGTGGCGTACGGTGTGGCGGCTGACCCGGCTGGGTCGCCCCCGGTCGTCTGACATCGTGGTACCCGACGTGCCGCGCATCTTGAACATGAAAGTTTCGACTTGTGAGTGACACACACCAGGGCGGGGCGGTCGCGACGAGCGCGCCCCCGTCCGTCGACGAGGGCCTGGCTCCGGCCGACCTTGCCGCGAAGTACGGCCTCTCGGTCAGCGGCGCCCGGCCCGGCCTGTTCGAGTACGTCCGTGAGCTGTGGAGCCGTCGCCACTTCATCCTGGCCTTCTCCTCCGCCAAGCTGACCGCCCAGTACAGCCAGGCGAAGCTGGGCCAGGTGTGGCAGGTGGCGACCCCCTCCTGAACGCCCTGGTCTACTACCTGATCTTCGGGCTGATCCTGGGGGCCGGGAAGGGACTGTCCAAGGACGTCTACATCCCGTTCCTGGTCACCGGCATCTTCGTGTTCACCTTCACCCAGAGCTCGGTGATGGCCGGCGTCCGGGCGATCTCGGGCAACCTGGGCCTCGTCCGGGCCCTGCACTTCCCGCGCGCCACCCTCCCGATCTCCTTCTCCCTCCAGCAGCTCCAGCAGCTCCTGTTCTCGATGATCGTGCTCGTGGCGGTCGCGATCTCCTTCGGCAGCTATCCCTCGCTCCGCTGGCTGCTGGTGGTCCCCGCGCTGTTCCTGCAGTTCGTCTTCAACATCGGCCTGGCCATGATCATGGCCAGGATGGGGCCAGGACGCCCGACCTCGCCCAGCTCATGCCGTTCGTCATGCGCACCTGGATGTACGCCTCCGGCGTGATGTTCTCGATCCCCGCGATGCTCTCCGACAAGCCCGCCTGGATCGCCGACGTCCTCATGTACAACCCGGCGGCCGTCTACATGGACCTGATCCGCTTCTCCCTCATCGAGGGCTACGGCGCGGAGAACCTGCCGTCCCACGTCTGGATGACCGCCCTCGGCTGGGCCCTGGCCTTCGGCATCGGCGGCTTCGTCTACTTCTGGAAGGCCGAGGAGAGGTACGGCCGTGGCTGACCCGACCAAGAGCAACGTCCCCACCGTCATCTGCGACGAGGTCCACATCGTCTACCGGGTCAACGCCGGCGGCGGGGGCAAGGGCAGCGCCACGGCGGCGCTCAGCCGGATCGTCGGCCGCGGCAAGGCCGAGGTCTCCCGGGGCGTCCGCAAGGTCCACGCGGTCCGCGGCGTCACCTTCACCGCCTACCGGGGCGAGGCCATCGGCCTCATCGGCTCCAACGGCTCCGGCAAGTCCACCCTGCTGCGCGCCATCGCCGGCCTCCTCCCCACCGAGAGCGGCAAGGTCTACACCGACGGCCAGCCCTCGCTCCTCGGCGTCAACGCGGCCCTGATGAACGACCTCACCGGCGAGCGCAACGTGATCCTCGGCGGCCTCGCCATGGGCATGAGCCGCGAGGAGGTCCGCTCCCGCTACGAGGGCATCGTCGACTTCTCCGGCATCAACGAGAAGGGCGACTTCATCAGCCTGCCCATGCGCACGTACTCCTCCGGCATGGGCGCCCGGCTCCGCTTCGCCATCGCGGCCGCCAAGAACCACGACGTCCTCCTCATCGACGAGGCCCTCGCCACCGGTGACCGCAAGTTCCAGATCCGCTCCGAGGAGCGCATCCGCGAGCTGCGCAAGGAGGCCGGCACGGTCTTCCTGGTGAGCCACAGCAACAAGTCCATCCGGGACACCTGCGACCGGGTGCTCTGGCTGGAGAAGGGCCAGCTCCTCATGGACGGCCCCACGGACGAGGTCCTCAAGGCGTACGAGCGGGAGACCGCCCGCTGAGCGCCCCCGCCCGAGCCGCCGTCCCCGTCGCGTCCCCCGCGCCGGGGCGGCGCCGTTTCCGCGCGCCGTGCGCCCGCCCGGAATGTTCATGCGGTCAACATCGGGCAGGATGAGCCCATGGCAGCGATCTCGGGGAAAGACCTACCACCACGGCGATCTGCGGAACGCGCTGATCTGCGCGGCCGTCGGCCTCGCCACCGAGGGAGGCCCCGAACGGGTCGTGCTGCGCGAGGCGGCCCGCCGGGTCGGCGTCTCGCCCACCGCCGCCTACCGGCACTTCGACGGCCGGGGCGAGCTCCTCCGTACGGTCAGGGCCCACGCCCAGCGGATGCTCGCCGACTCCATGGAGCGCGCCGCCGCCCGCGAACCCGGCGCCGACGACCCCGTCCTCGCGGCCGAGCGCCGGCTCGCCGCCCTCTGCCGGGGTACGTCGGCTTCGCCGTGGAGCAGCCGGGACTCTACCGGGCCGCGTTCTGCCTGCCCCGCCCGGCCGGGACGGACGCCGGGGCGGGCGCGGCGGCGCCGGAGCGGCAGCCGCACGAGCCGGAGGTGCGGGCCTTCGCCCTGCTCGGCGAGGCCCTCGACGCCCTCGCCCGGAGCAACGCCCGCAGCGGACCGTCCGCCCGCCGCCGGCGCCGCCGCGTGGTCGGCCGTGCACGGACTGTCACTCCTGCTGCTCGAAGGGCCCCTTCGGCGCCTTCCCGCACAGCGCAGGAACGCCGTCGTCGAGTCCACCCTCGCCATGGTCGTCACCGGGACACGCGCTCCCTGAGTCTCGGGTCGACCCGAACTCCCTTGCGGTGCGGGCGGATTGACGGCCCGTACGGGTGAGGTTCCCGGCGCCCGCCACCCCGGAATGGCGACGGTCGTCGTACAACGTAAGCTGGACCGGTCTGTTTCGCGGCAAGTAGGGCGATACCCCACGGCCATCGGGCCCCGGGTGGCGGCCCTACGGGCAGGGGTCGGCGGCGTGTCCGAAATAGGATGGATTGGGTCAGCAGTGTAGAACGGGAGACGTGACGGCCATGACGCAGAATCTCCAGCTCCACGAGGGTGTCGCCGTCCCTCCGTCGGGCAGCGACCGGTGACGGACCCCCGGCAGGCGCGCCCCGGCGCCACCTCGCGTGCCACCCTCGGCAAGGCTGCGGACGAGAACTTCCCCGTCGCCCCCTTCTTCCTGCCCCGCGCCTGGCGCGACGACCTCATGGCCGTCTACGGCTACGCCCGGCTCGTCGACGACATCGGCGACGGCGACCTCGCCCCGGCGGCGCCGACGCCCGCCACCTAGGCGTCGCCCCCGAGCACGCCGAGGACCGGCTCGCCCTCCTCGACGCCTTCGAGGCCGACCTCCACCGCGTCTTCGACTCCACCCCGCGCCACCCCTGCTGCGCCCTCCAGCCGACCGTCGAGCGGTGCGGACTCGCCCCGGGGCCCTTCCTCGGCCTGATCGCCGCCAACCGCCAGGACCAGGTGGTCGGCCGCTACGAGACGTACGACGACCTCCTCGCGTACTGCGCACTCTCCGCCAACCCCGTCGGCCGCCTCGTCCTCGGGATCACCGGCACCGAGACCCCCGAGCGGATCCGGCGCTCCGACGAGATCTGCACCGCCCTCCAGATCGTCGAGCACCTCCAGGACGTCGCCGAGGACCTCGGCCGCGACCGGATCTACCTGCCCGCCGAGGACCTCAAGCGCTTCCACGTCACCGAGGACGACCTCGCCCGGCCCACCGCCGGCGCCTCCGTCCGCGCCCTGATCGCCTTCGAGGCCGAGCGGGCCCGCGCGCTGCTCCACGCGGGCGTCCCCCTCGTCGGCAGCGTCCGCGGCCGCCTCCGCCTCCTCCTCGCCGGATTCACCGCCGGGGGACTCGCGGCCCTCGACGCGATCACCGACGCCGGATACGACGTACTGACCGGCCCGCCCGGGCCCACCAAGCCGAGCCTGCTGCGCCGGGCGGGAGCGGTCCTGCTCCGGGCGCGGGGAGAGGGGTGACCGTGACCGTGGAGGGACAGCACCAGCCGTCCGCGCCGGTACAGGCCGCCTACAGCTACTGCGAGGCGGTCACCGGGCAGCAGGCCCGCAACTTCGCCTACGGCATCCGGCTGCTGCCGGCCGAGAAGCGCCAGGCGATGTCCGCGCTCTACGCCTTCTCGCGACGCGTCGACGACATCGGCGACGGCACCCTCGCGCCCGGCGAGAAGAAGGAACGCCTGGAGGCCACCCGGGACCTGCTCGACCGGATCCGCTCCGACAAGGTCGACGAGGACGACACCGACCCGGTCGCCGTCGCCCTCGCCGACTCCGCCCGGCGCTTCCCGATCCCGCTCGACGGCCTCGACGAACTCATCGACGGCGTCCTCATGGACGTCCACGGCGCCACCTACGCGACCTGGGACGACCTCGAGGTCTACTGCCGCTGCGTCGCCGGCGCCATCGGCCGCCTCTCCCTCGGCGTCTTCGGCACCCACCCGGGCGCCCACGGCGCCGACCGCGCCCCGAGTACGCCGACACCCTGGGGCTCGCGCTCCAACTCACCAACATCCTCAGGGACGTGCGCGAGGACGCGGAGAACGGGCGCACCTACCTGCCCGCCGACGACCTCGCCAAGTTCGGCTGCGGGGACGGCTTCGGCGGCCCCCTGCCCGAGGGCTCCGACTTCGCCGGGCTCGTCCACTTCGAAGTGCGGCGCGCCCGCGCCCTGTTCGCCGAGGGCTACCGGCTGCTTCCCCTGCTCGACCGGCGCAGCGGCGCCTGCGTCGCCGCCATGGCCGGCATCTACCGGCGCCTGCTCGACCGGATCGAGCGCGACCCGGAGGCGGTCCTGCGCGGCCGCGTCTCCCTGCCGGGCCGCGAGAAGGCGTACGTCGCGGTGCGCGGCCTCTCCGGCCTCGACACCCGCCACGTCGCCCGCCGCGACGCCGGGAGGCGCACCCGATGAGCCCCTACGCGCCGGAGCGCCCGGCCGCTCCCGGCACCGCGCTCCCGATCGTTCCCGGTGCGCTTCCCGTCCGCGCGGCGAACCGCCGACCCGGCGCCGCCCCCGTACGATCACCGTTCGCGCGGCCGTCCCCGGCGCGACCGTTTCCCGTGCGTCCGCCGTCCGCGCGGCCACCGTCCGTACGACCGCCGTCCGCGCGGTCGCCCCCATGCGGCCGTCGGCCGTGCGGCAACCCCGGCGCCGTCCCGGCGTCCCCGACCACGGCCGCCGCGTGCGGCCCGGGCCCGACGGGTCCGACCACGACGAACCGATCGGAGGCCGCGTGACCCAGGACGCGACCGGGCGGGACGCCCGGCAGGCCCACGCCGTCGTCGTCGGCGGCGGCCTCGCCGGGACCACCGCCGCGCTCCAGCTCGCCGACGCGGGCGTCCGCGTCACCCTCCTCGAAGGCCGGCCCCGGCTCGGCGGTCTCGCCTTCTCCTTCCGCCGCGGCGACCTGACCGTCGACAACGGCCAGCACGTCTACCTGCGCTGCTGCACCGCCTACCGCTGGTTCCTCGACCGGATCGACGGCGCCCACCTCGCCCCCGTCCAGGACCGCCTCGACGTGCCCGTCCTCGACGTCGGCCACCGCCGCGGCCCCCGGCTCGGCCGGATCCGCCGCGACGACCTGCCCGTCCCGTTCCACCTCGCCCGCAGCCTGGCGACCTACCCCCACCTCAGCGCCGTCGAGCGCGTGAGCGTCGGCCGGGCCGCGCTCGCCCTGAGCCGGCTCGACCCCGCCGACCCGGCCCTGGACGGCATCGACTTCGCCACCTGGCTCGGCCGCCACGGACAGTCCCCGCGCGCCGTCGAGGCCCTGTGGGACCTCGTCGGCGTCGCCACCCTCAACGCCACCGCCCCGCACGCCTCCATGGGCCTGGCCGCCATGGTCTTCAAGACCGGACTCCTCTCCGAGCCCGGCGCCGCCGACATCGGCTGGGCCCGCGTCCCGCTCGGCGAACTCCACGACACCCTGGCCGGAAAGGCCCTCGCCGCCCTCGGGGTGCGCACCGAACTGCGCACCAAGGCCGAGCGGATCTCCCGCACCGCCGACGGGCGCTGGGCCGTGGAGGTGCCGGGCGAGACGATCGAGGCCGACGCCGTCGTCCTCGCCGTACCGCAGCACGAGACCCACGCCCTGCTGCCCGACGGCGCCCTCGACGACCCCGACCGGCTCCTCGACATCGGCACCGCCCCCATCCTCAACCTGCACGTCGTCTACGACCGCAAGGTGCTGAAGCGGCCCTTCTTCACCGCCCTCGGCTCCCCGGTGCAGTGGGTCTTCGACCGCACCGACGCCTCGGGCCTCACGGGCGGCGGCCAGTACCTCGCCGTCTCCCAGTCCGCCGCCCAGGACGACATCGACGAGCCCGTCGCCGCCCTGCGCGAGCGCTACCTCCCGGAGCTGGAGCGGCTGCTGCCCGCCGCCCGCGGCGCCGGGGTGCGCGACTTCTTCGTCACCAGGGAGCGGACGGCGACGTTCGACCCGCCCGGGCACCGGCCGGCTCCGCCCCGGCGCCCGCACCCGGGCACCGGGCCTCCACCTGGCCGGAGCCTGGACCGCCACCAACTGGCCCGCGACCATGGAGGGGCCGTCCGCAATGGTTTCAGCGCCGCGGGCGCCGCGCTCTCCGCCCTCGGCCGCCGCCATGACCATCCGCTGCAGGAGGCGGTATGAGTGTGAGTACCGGAACAAGAGGAGAGACCGTGCCGACAGCGCCGCCGGGACACCCGGCCGTCGACACCGCGGACGTGTCCGCACTGCTGGAGCGGGGACGGGCCCTGTCCGCCCCCGTACTGCGGGCGGCCGTCGACCGCCTCGCGCCGCCCATGGACACCGTGGCCGCCTACCACTTCGGCTGGATCGACGCGCAGGGCAACCCCGCCGACGGCGACGGCGGCAAGGCCGTCCGCCCCGCGCTCGCCCTGCTGTCGGCCGAGGCCGCGGGCGCCGCGCCCGAGGTCGGGATCCCCGGCGCCGTCGCCGTGGAGCTCGTCCACAACTTCTCGCTGCTCCACGACGACCTGATGGACGGCGACGAGCAGCGCCGCCACCGCGACACGGTGTGGAAGGTGCACGGCCCCGCGCAGGCCATCCTCGTCGGCGACGCCCTCTTCGCCCTCGCCAACGAGCTGCTCCTCGAACTCGGCACCGTCGAGGCCGGACGGGCCACCCGCCGCCTCACCACGGCCACCCGCAAGCTCATCGACGGACAGGCCCAGGACATCTCCTACGAGCACCGCGAGCGGGTCACCGTCGCGGAGTGCCTGGAGATGGAGGGCAACAAGACCGGCGCCCTCCTGGCCTGCGCCGTCTCCATCGGCGCGGTCCTCGGCGGGGCCGACGACCGGACCGCCGACAAGCTGGAGGAGTACGGCTACCACCTCGGCCTCGCCTTCCAGGCCGTGGACGACCTGCTCGGCATCTGGGGCGACCCAGAGTCCACCGGCAAGCAGACCTGGAGCGACCTGCGCCAGCGCAAGAAGTCCCTGCCCGTCGTCGCCGCCCTCGCCGCCGGCGGCCGGCCTCCGAGCGGCTCGGCGAGCTGCTCGCCGCGGACGCCAAGTCCAGCGACTTCGACTCCTTCTCCGAGGAGGAGTTCGCCGCCCGCGCCGCCCTCATCGAGGAGGCCGGAGGCCGGGAATGGACCTCCCAGGAGGCCCGCCGCCAGCACGCCGTCGCGATCGCGGCCCTGGACGAGGTGGACATGCCCGCCCGGGTGCGGGACCAGCTCGTCGCCCTCGCCGACTTCGTGGTCGTACGGAAGAGATGATCACCATCACCCTGATATGAGTTCGCGGTCGCCGGCCGGTGCCACCCGGCGCCGGCCGACGGCAAACCCGCAGGAGCAGAAGGAAACAGACTGCGCGAAGGGGAAGCCATGACAGCGACGACCGACGGAAACGCCGGGGCCGTGAGCCCCCGGACGGCCGTGGCCGGCAAGACGACCGACACCGCCCTCCCGGAAGGGCCGCCCCGGCCCCGGGAAGAACCCTCCCGGAAGGGGCCGCCCCGGGAAGAACCCTCCCGGAGGGCCGCCCCGCCCCGGGAGGTCTCGGCGAGACCGCCGCGCGGGCCGCGGCACGGGCCGCCGAGCACCTGCTCGCCCGCCAGGATCCGGCGGGCTGGTGGAAGGGCGACCTGGAGACCAACGTCACCATGGACGCCGAGGACCTGCTCCTCCGCCAGTTCCTGGGCATCCTCGACCCCGACACCACCCGGGCCGCGGCCCTCCACATCCGCCGCGAGCAGCGCGAGGACGGCGCCTGGGCCACCTTCTACGGCGGGCCCGGCGAACTCTCCGCCACCGTCGAGGCCTACGTGGCCCTGCGGCTCGCCGGGGACCCGCCCGAGGCCCCGCACATGGCCCGCGCCTCCGCGTGGGTCCGCGCCCGCGGCGGCATCGCGGCCGCCCGGGTCTTCACCCGGATCTGGCTCGCCCTCTTCGGCTGGTGGCGCTGGGAGGACCTGCCCGAGCTGCCTCCGGAGCTGCTCTTCCTGCCCAAGTGGTTCCCGCTCAACATCTACGACTTCGGCTGCTGGGCCCGCCAGACGATCGTGCCGCTCACCGTGGTCTCCGCGAAGCGCCCGGTCCGCCCCGCCCCTTCCCGCTCGACGAGCTGCACACCGATCCGGCCCGCCCGAACCCGCCCCGCCCGCTCGCCCCGCCGACCGGCTGGGACGGCGTCTTCCAGCGGCTCGACCGGGCGCTGCACCTCTACCACCGGGTGGCGCCGCGCCCGCTGCGCAGGGTGGCCATGAACCTCGCCGCGCGGTGGATCGTCGAGCGCCAGGAGAACGACGGCTGCTGGGGCGGCATCCAGCCCCCGCCGTCTACTCGGTCATCGCCCTCCACCTCCTCGGCTACGACCTCGGCCACCCCGTCATGCGGGCCGGCCTGGAGTCCCTCGACCGGTTCGCCGTCCGGCGCGAGGACGGTTCCCGGATGGTCGAGGCCTGTCAGTCGCCCGTCTGGGACACCTGCCTCGCCACCGTCGCCCTCGCCGACGCCGGGCTCCCGCCCGACCACCCGGCCCTGGTCAAGGCCGTCGACTGGATGCTCGACGAGGAGATCACCCGCACCGGGGACTGGGCGGTGCGCCGGCCCGGACTCCCGCCGGGCGGCTGGGCGTTCGAGTTCCACAACGACAACTACCCCGACACCGACGACACCGCCGAGGTCCTGCTCGCCCTGCGCCGGGTCCGGCACCCCGACCCCGCCCGGGTCGGGGCCGCCGCCGCCCGGGGCGCGCGCTGGACCCTCGGCATGCAGTCCCGCAACGGCGCCTGGGGCGCCTTCGACGCCGACAACACCAGCCCCTTCCCAACAAGCTGCCCTTCTGCGACTTCGGCGAGGTCGTCGACCCGCCCTCCGCCGACGTCACCGCCCACGTGGTGGAGATGCTGGCCCACGAGGGCCTCGCCCAGGACCCCCGCACCCAGCGGGGGATCGAGTGGCTGCTCGCCGAACAGGAGCCGCACGGCGGCTGGTTCGGCCGCTGGGGCGTCAACCACGTGTACGGGACGGGCTCGGTGCTCCCCGCCCTCGCCGCCGCGGGGATCCCCGCCACCCACCCGGCGGTACGCCGGGCCGTCGCCTGGCTCGGCTCCGTACAGAACGAGGACGGCGGCTGGGGCGAGACCTCCGCTCGTACCAGGACGAGCAGTGGGTCGGGCGCGGCGCCTCCACCGCCTCCCAGACCGCGTGGGCGCTGCTCGCCCTGCTCGCCGCGGGCGAGCGCGAGTCCGAGCCGGTCCGGCGGGGGATCGCCTGGCTGGTCGAGACCCAGCTCCCGGACGGTTCGTGGGACGAGCCGTACTTCACCGGCACCGGCTTCCCTGGGACTTCTCGATCAACTACCACCTCTACCGGCTCGTCTTCCCGCTCACGGCGCTCGGCCGGTACGTGTACGGGGAGCCGTCGCCCCGCAAGGAGGGCTGATGGGCCGCGCGCCGGCCCCGGCGCCACCGCCCCGCCGCTCCTGATCGCCTGCGCGCTCGGCATCGAGCAGCTCGCCCTGCGCAGCGGCGACCGGGGCGGCGCCCCCGGCCCGGTCACCGTGCTGCGGACGGGCATGGGGCCCGAACGGGCCCGCGAGGCGGTCTCCCGGGCGCTGGGGGAGCGGCGCCGCTGGGACGCGGCCGTGATCGCCTCCGGGTTCTGCGCGGGGCTCGCCCCGGGCATGCACCCCGGGGACCTGGTGGTCGCCGACGAGACCCGCGGGCCCGACGGCACGACCGCGTGCACCGACCCGGACCTCCTGGTGAAGGCCCTGGTCAGGGCGGTGCCGGGCCGGACCGTGCACCTCGGTCCGCTGAGCGGCTCCGACCACGTGGTGCGGGGACCCGAGCGGGCCGCGCTGCGGGCACCGGCGCGATCGCCGTCGACATGGAGTCCGCCGCGACCCTGCGTACCGCACGGGCCGCCGGGGCCTTCGGGGAGGGGCCGGGCGCGCGTCCGGTTGCGGCCGTCCGGGTGGTCGTGGACGCTCCAGAACATGAGCTGGTCCGTATTGGCACGGTACGCGGGGAATATCAGCCTTTCGCGTCCTTCGTGCCGTCCTTCCCGCTTTCTTCGAATGGCACCGTTCTTTGCTGCTCCCCAGGAGGTGAGCGAGTTATGGCCATGCCGCTCCGTCAGTCCATCCGGGTCGGGACCTACCTCTTCGAACAGAAGCTCCGCAAGCGCGACAAGTTCCCGCTGATCGTCGAGCTCGAACCGCTCTTCGCCTGCAACCTCAAGTGCGAGGGCTGCGGGAAGATCCAGCACCCGGCGGGTGTCCTCAAGCAGCGCATGCCGGTCGCCCAGGCGGTCGGCGCGGTCCTGGAGTCCGGCGCCCCCATGGTGTCCATCGCGGGCGGCGAGCCCCTGATGCACCCTCAGATCCACGAAATCGTGCGCCAGTTGGTGGCGAAGAGGAAGTACGTCTTCCTCTGCACCAACGCGATGCTGCTCCGCAAGAAGCTGGAGAACTTCACCCCTCGCCGTACTTCGCCTTCGCCGTGCACATCGACGGACTGCGCGAGCGGCACGACGAGTCCGTGGCCAAGGAGGGCGTGTTCGACGAGGCGGTGGCGGCGATCAAGGAGGCCAAGCGGCGCGGCTTCCGGGTCACCACCAACTCGACCTTCTTCAACACCGACACCCCGCAGACGATCATCGAGGTGCTCAACTTCCTCAACGACGACCTCCAGGTCGACGAGATGATGATCTCGCCCGCCTACGCCTACGAGAAGGCCCCCGACCAGGAGCACTTCCTGGGCGTCGAGCAGACCCGGGAGCTCTTCAGGAAGGCGTTCGCCGGTGGGAACCGGCGCCGCTGGCGCCTGAACCACTCGCCGCTCTTCCTGGACTTCCTGGAGGGCAAGGCCGACTTCCCCTGCACCGCCTGGGCGATCCCCAACTACTCCCTCTTCGGCTGGCAGCGGCCCTGCTACCTGATGAGCGACGGCTACGTCCCCACGTACCGCGAGCTCGTGGAGGAGACCGACTGGGAGAAGTACGGCCGGGGCAAGGACCCGCGCTGCGCCAACTGCATGGCGCACTGCGGCTACGAGCCCACCGCCGTCCTCGCCACCATGGGCTCCCTCAAGGAGTCCCTGCGCGCGGTCCGGGAGACGGCCTCCGGGAACAGCAGGTGAGCGGCGCGTGACCGGCGGCGGGTTCGACCTGCGGGCCCTGCTCGCCGAGCGCGGCGGCGAGCGGTACGAACTGCACTCCCGGTACCTCAACCCCCAGCTCCCGCGCATGCTCCACACCATCGGCTTCGACAAGGTGTACGAGCGGGCCGAGGGCGCCCACTTCTGGGACGCCGACGGGAACGACCACCTGGACATGCTCGCCGGGTTCGGCGTGATGGGCCTCGGGCGGCACCACCCCGTCGTCCGCAAGGCCCTCCACGACGTCCTGGACGCCGGGCTCGCCGACCTCACCCGCTTCGACTGCCCGCCGCTGCCCGGCCTCCTCGCCGAGCGGCTGCTCGCCCACAGCCCCACCTCGACCGGGTCTTCTTCGGCAACAGCGGCACCGAGGCCGTGGAGACCGCCCTCAAGTTCGCCCGGTACGCCACCGGGCGGCCCAGGATCGTCTACTGCGACCACGCCTTCCACGGGCTCACCACCGGCTCCCTCTCCGTCAACGGGGAGCGGGGCTTCCGGGACGGCTTCGCCCCGCTCCTGCCGGACACCGCGATCGCCCTCGGCGACCTCGACGCCCTGGAACGGGAGCTGCGCAAGGGGACGTGGCCGGCTTCGTCGTGGAGCCGATCCAGGGCAAGGGCGTCCACGAGGCGCCGCCCGGCTTCCTGCGCGGGGCCCAGGAACTGCTGCACCGGCACGGCGCCCTGCTGATCGCGGACGAGGTGCAGACCGGTCTGGGCAGGACCGGCGACTTCTACGCGTATCAGCACGAGGAGGGCGTCGAGCCGGACCTGGTCTGCGTCGCCAAGGCGCTCTCCGGCGGCTACGTGCCGGTCGGCGCCACCCTCGGCAAGGACCGGATCTTCAAGAAGGTCTACTCGTCCATGGACCGGGTCCTGGTCCACTCGGCGAGCTTCGGGTCGAACGCGCAGGCCATGGCCGCCGGGCTCGCCGTCCTCTCCGTGATGGAGGAGGAGGGCACGGTCGCCCGCGCGCGCCGGATCGGCGACCTGCTCTCCGGCCGCCTGAAGGAGCTGGTGCCCCGCTACGAGCTGCTCCACGAGATCCGCGGGCGCGGGCTGATGATCGGCATCGAGTTCGGCCGGCCGTCCTCGCTCGGACTGCGCGGGCGCTGGACGATGCTCCAGGCGGCCCGCAAGGGCCTCTTCGCCCAGATGGTCGTCGTCCCGCTGCTCCAGCGGCACAGGATCCTCACCCAGGTCTCCGGTGACCACCTGGAGGTGATCAAGCTGATCCCGCCGCTCGTCGTCGACGAGGCGGACGTGGACCGGTTCGTCACCGCCTTCACGGCGGTCATGGACGAGGCCCACGGCGGGGGCGGGCTGATGTGGGACTTCGGGAAGACGCTGGTCAGGCAGGCGGTCGCCCAGCGCTGATCCGCGACGGGCCCTTCCGGGTCCCCGTACGGTCCTTCCGGGTCCTTCCGGGTCCCCGTGTGGTCCGTCCGGGTCTCCGCGCGGTTCTTCGGGTTTTGCCTCTGGGGCAAGAAACTTGCCTCAGAGGCACGATCCTGGCGAAATGGAGGCATGGACCACGTCCCCGGGGACACCTCCCCGGCCTCCGCCACCGACGTCCTGCCGGACGTCGCCCCGCGACTGCGGGCCCTGCGCCGCCGCCGGGGACTCACCCTGGAGGCCGCCGCCCGGCGGGCCGGCCTCTCGCCGGCCCACCTCTCGCGCCTGGAGACGGGGAACCGGCAGCCCTCGCTGCCGATGCTGCTCGCCCTGTCCCGCATCTACGGTACGACGGTCTCCGAGCTCCTGGGGAGACCCCGGCCGAACACGACCCCGTCGTCCGGGGCGACCGCTCCGAGCCCGTCGAGGCCGACGGCTGGATCTACCGCCAGGCGGGCGGCGCCGGACGCGCCCTCCAGTGCCTGCGGGTCCACGTGCCGTACGCCACCCGGGCCGACATCGTGCGCGTCCACCCCGGCGAGGAGTGGATCCACGTCCTGGAGGGGCGGGTGCGGCTCGCGCTCGGGGAGACGGTCCACGTCCTCGATCCCGGGGACGGTGCGCACTTCGACTCGCTCACTCCGCACCGGATCGGCGCCGCCACCCCGGCGGGGCCGAGCTGCTCTTCGTCCACACCCTGCTCCAGAGCCCCGTCGCCGAGCTGTGCCTCGGCGACGGGACCCCGCACCGGCGCTGACCGCCACAAAGCCGCTGTAACCATTTTTCAGGAAAGGACCGACATGCCCGATAAACCTGCGGCCGTCACCGGCGAGGAGCGCGGGAAGGCAAGTTCCCCAAGGGCCTGGTGCTCCGTCTCTTCGCCTACCTGATCGCCGGTCACCTCTTCGCCGGCTTCCTCTACCTGCTCTTCGCGATGGGCGCGAAGTAGGACCCCAGCCGGCAGGCCCTACGCCTCGGTGAGCAGGCGCTCCCGCAGCCGCTCGCGGGTCTCCGGGGACAGCCCCAGGCCCTCGGAGTAGGCGTCCACCGAGCCCCAGGTCGTCTCGATCGTCCCGAAGGCGGCCCGCAGGTACTCCGCCCGCGCGTCGAAGAGCGGGCTCAGCAGCTCCATCACCTCGGGCCCCATGGCGTCCGGGGCGGTGGAGCTGCGGCGCACCTGTAGCGGCGGTGCGGCTCGTTCGACTTCACGTAGTCGGCCTCGATCGCCGCCCGCTCGACCCCGACGGCGAGCAGGGTGATCGCGACGGCGAGCCCGGCGCGGTCCTTGCCCGCCGCGCAGTGCATCAGGGCCGGGACGCTCTCCTCGGCCATGGAGTGCAGGATCCGGCTGTGCTCGGCGGTGCGCTCGACCACCATCCGGCAGTACGAATCGGACATCCGGGCCGCGGCCTGCCCGTCGCCGAGGACCTCCCGCAACTGCGCGGTCTCGCCGTCCCGCACCAGCCGCCAGAACTCCTTGCCGTCGGCCGGGTCGTTGAGGGGTATGTTCACGTTCCGCACCCCGGGCAGCTCGACGTCCGGGCCCTCGATCCGCCGGTCGGCCTCGTTGCGGAAGTCGAAGACCGTGTGCAGCCCGAGACCGGAGAGGAAGGCGGCGTCGCTCTCGGTCGCGTGGGCGAGGTGGCCGCTGCGGAAGAGGCGGCCGGGACGGACCGCCCGGCCGTCCGTCGTCGGCAGACCGCCCACGTCCCGGAAGTTGCGGACCTCCGTCAGCTCGGGCTCGTCGGCTTCGACGGGCGGGACCTGCGGCAACTGCTGCGTCACGGATGCTCCTGGAAGGTTGGCGCGCGGATGTCCGACGCGACGTCGGTTCCTGATCGGTTCCTGGGGCAATCATCCAGACGGGAGCGGTGCGGCGCACCCCTCGGACGGGAATGGGTGATCTGTCCGAATTGGTCTATTGGGTATAACGCGCCCTGTTTACGGGCGAGATGGGATTCGGCGCGTGAGCAGGGTCATAGAAGTGACGGATCGTGGCCGGGGGCCCGGCGCGATTTCCGTGCGGGAAAAGGGAGTCGGAAGAACGTCCTCCACGGAGGGTGACCGGAATTCCGGGGGAACGATCTAGGGCGGAATCCCGGGACAAAACAACGGCTTGTTCGCGCCGACCCCGCTCGTCTAGCGTCACGCTCAATCCGGACGGACCGCCGAATCCTGCCACCGCCCGGAATTCCACCCATCCCATGCGTGGCAGGAGCGGGGGACCCAGGAAGTACGCCGGTCCCGCGACGCAGGACGGCTCGGGGTGAAGCCGCGCGAGAGCGCGGCCGGACATCTCCAGTCCGAACCCGACAGCTCACCTCGCAGGCGCCGGAGAGGATTCGCCATGCCCGCGAAGGGTAAGCACCGCCGTCCCAAGAGCAACCCCTCACCCGCGGATTCGCCGCCGCCGGTACGGGAGGCGCCGTCGTCGCCCTCCCGCTCCTCGGCGCCACGGGGGCCCACGCCGCCGAGCAGGCCGCCCCGGCCGCCGCCTCCGTCCAGTCCGTCGTCACCGCCCACGCCGTCGCCGCGAAGGCCGCGCCCGCGAAGGCCGCCGCGGAGACCGGCCCCGGACGTACTCCGTCGTCGCCGGCGACTACCTGTCGAAGATCGCCGCCGACCACCACCTCCAGGGCGGCTGGCAGAAGGTCTACGAGGACAACCGCCGGACCATCGGCGCCGACCCTCCCTCATCCTGCCCGGCATGAAGCTCACCATCGGCGCCAAGGGTTCCGCCCCGCCGGCCCCAAGAGCACCACCGGCGCCCAGGCCTCCGGCAAGAACGGCGACGAGGCCCCGCGCGCCTCCCGCGACAGCAGCCGCCCCGCCGCCCCGGCCGCCGCCGCCCCGAAGGCCGAGGAGAGCTCCACCGGCTCCTCGGCCTCCACCGCCTCCTCCACCGGCTGGGTCTCCCCGGTCGCCCTCGCCGGCTTCTCCACCCCGTACCACGCCTCCGGCTCCATGTGGTCCTCCGGCTACCACACCGGCGTCGACTTCATCGCCTCCTCCGGCACCACCGTCCGCGCCGTCGGCGCCGGCACGGTCGTCTCCGCCGGCTGGAGCGGCTCGTACGGCAACGAGGTCGTCATCAAGCACGAGGACGGCAACTACTCGCAGTACGCCCACCTCTCCTCCCTCTCGGTCTCGGCCGGGCAGAGCGTCAGCGGCGGGCAGCAGATCGGCCTCTCCGGTTCCACCGGCAACTCCACCGGCCCGCACCTGCACTTCGAGATCCGCACCACCCCGAGCTACGGCTCGGACATCGACCCGCTGGCCTACCTGCGCCAGCACGGCGTCTCCCTCTGACGTCCCGAAGGACACGCCCTTTTCCGAAGGCCCGGCGCACGCGCGCCGGGCCTTCGGCCTATTCCGACTTGGGCGAATCTTTATCGGTGGCATATATCACCCACCGTCAACCCCTCCTTACGGTCGCGTAGGTCACACGCGAAAGGGAAGGATGTGCCCCCGTGGCAGACGATTCGAGATCAAGAGACAAGAACGCATTCGGGTCGTACGCGGCGATCGGCGACAGCTTCACCGAGGGCGTCGGAGACCCCGGCCCCGACGGGACGTACGTCGGCTGGGCGGACCGCTTCGCGGTCCTGCTCGCCGACCAACTGCCGGAGCACGAGGCCTTCCGCTACGCCAACCTGGCCGTACGCGGGCGCCTCCTCGACCAGATCGTGGCGGAACAGGTCCCCGGGCGAAGGAACTCGCCCCCGACCTGGTGACCTTCTGCGCGGGCGGCAACGACATCATCCGCCCCGGCACCGACCCGGACGACGTGGCCGAGCGCTTCGAGCGCGCCGTCGCCGACCTGACCTCCGCCGTCGGGACCGTCATGGTGACCACCGGCTTCGACACCCGTGACGTGCCCGTGCTCCGGCACCTGCGCGGCAAGATCGCCACCTACACCGCGCACGTCCGCGCCATCGCGGACCGCTACGACTGCCCGGTCCTCGACCTGTGGTCGCTCAGGTCCGTCCAGGACCGGCGGGCCTGGGACGGCGACCGGCTGCACCTCTCGCCCGAGGGACACACCCGGGTCGCCCTGCGCGCCGCCCAGGTCCTCGGCCTGCCAGTGCCCGCCGACCCCGACCAGGCGTGGCCGCCGGTCCCGCCGCGCGGCTCGCTCGAAGCGCGCCGCGACAACATCCAGTGGGCGCGGGAGTACCTCGTGCCCTGGATCGGGCGCCGGCTGCGCGGCGAGAGCTCCGGGGACCACGTCGAGGCCAAGCGCCCCGACCTCATGCCCCTCCAGCGGGTCTAGCGGGCGGTACGGCGGCGGGGACCCGCTCCAGGACCCCGCCCGCGAACACGTCGTACAGCGGCAGCGTCTCCAGGTGGACGTAGCCGATGTGGCAGTCGCAGACGGCGAGGGACAGGCGCGGGGACGCAGGGCGGAACGGTACGAACCGTCGTACAGGTTCCCCAGTTCGGCCTTGACGAAGTGGCAGCGCCGCACCGTCCCCCGCCGTCCACCGACACCACCGACTCCCCGGTCCGGCAGGGCAGCCCCGCCGAGCGGTGCGGGTGCCGGCTGTACGGGAAGAGGGGTCCAGCTCCGTCCACCCGTCGGCCTCCGCGTCGGTGTACGCGTGCCCCTCGGCCGCGTTCACCCACAGGTACACGTGCGGCGGCAGCGCCTCCCGCAGTCGCCGCGCGTCCTCCCGGTGCTCCGGGAGCCCCACCACGCCCACGCTGAACCGGACGCCCCGGTCCGCCAGGTCGCGGCACTTGCCGAGGAAGCGCTCGTACGGCGTCTGCCCGGGGTGGTACGTGCACCACAGCCCCACGCTTTCCCGGTCCGCCTCCGCCAGCCAGTCGGTCCGGCAGCTCAGATTGGTCTGGATCGCCACCCGCTCGACGTGCGGCAGCCGCGACAGCTCGACGAGCGTCCGGCGGTACCAGGAGCGCACCAGGCCCTCGCCCCACGGCGTGAACAGGATCCGCAGCCGGTCGCCGGTCTGCGCGGCGGCCCACCCGGTGAACCGTTCGAGCGCCGCCCGGTCCGCGCGCAACTGCTCCCGGCTGTCCCGGCGCTTGGCGAAGGGGCAGTACGGGCAGTCGTAGTCGCAGGAGGAGAGCGGCCCCGGTAGAGCAGCGTCAGGTCCACGGCCGCCCCCTACTTCGGCTCGTACGCGGCCATCGCGGCCCGCACCCCGGGGAGAACAGCTCGGGACCGAGCCCGTCCGAGTGCGCGAGCCCCTCGGGGAGAGCCGCAGCAGCCCGCCGGCGCCTCCCCGTCCAGCCAGCCGAGCGCCTCGAACCGGCCCAGCTCCCCGGGGAAGTCCGCGAAGGGCGAGGACCCGAACCGCTCCTCGTACCCGGCCACCGGCATCCCCTCCGCCTGGAGCAGCGACTGGAGCAGGTGGCGGCGCCGGGCCTCCCCGGCGTCGACCCACCGGCCCACCCGGGCGCGCGAGAAGTCGCCGGTCTCCGTGTACGCGTCGATGATCGAGCGGATCTCCCGCATGTCGACGGCGTAGTCGAAGGAGTAGTGCAGGGCCGAGGTGTACGAACGGGCCCCGCAGCCCAGGCCGATCATCCCGTCCGTCTGGCAGGCGTGGTCGTCCGGGCCGAGCGGCGCCGCGTCCCGCCGCCGGAACATCCGCATCGACACCTGCTCGTAGCCGTGGGCCAGGAGGTGGTCCCGGCCGTGCCGGTAGAGCCGCAGCCGCCGCTCGTCCCACTCCCGGTCGTCCTCCGGCGGCGTCCGGCCCAGACCGGTCAGCGGCCGGACGTACAGCGGGTAGAGGTACAGCTCCTCCGGGCGCCAGGCCAGGGCCGCGTCCAGCGAGCGGCGCCAGGACTCCTCGGTCTGCCCGTCGATCCCGTAGATCAGGTCGATGTTGAGCACGGGGACGCCGGTGTCCCGGATCCGGCCGAGCGCCGCCTCCACGTCCGCGCGGCGCTGCGGCCGGACCGCCGCCCGCGCCTCGGCCTCCACGAAGCTCTGCACCCCGATGCTGAGCCGGGTCGCGCCCGCTCGACGAGCAGCCCGAGCCGGTCGGCGGTCGCGGTCGCGGGCGAGGTCTCCACCGACAGCGGCACCGCCCGCAGGTCCGCCCCATGCGCTGCTCGGCGATGTCGCAGAGCCGCTCCAGCTCGGCGGCGGTCAGGAAGGTGGGCGTGCCGCCGCCGAACGCGGCCGTCGCGAACCGCGCCGGCTCCCCGTCCCCGAGCGCCTCGCGCACGGCGGTCGCCTGCCGGTCGAGGGCGTCCAGGTAACGGGTGGTCAGCTCGCCGGGGGCGCCGATCCGGGTGAAGAGGTTGCAGAAGCCGCAGCGGACCTCGCAGAACGGCACGTGCGCGTAGAGCGAGCGCGTCCTTCGGCTCCCCGGCCCAGAGCGCGGCGAGCTCCGGCGGATCGGGCAGCTCCCGGTACGCCGTCTTGTGCGGGTAGGCGTAGACGTAGCTGCGGTACGGGCGGGGGCGGGGGTTCCGGCGGTTGTCACGCGGCGGCCTCCCGGGGCGTGGTCGGTGGTGTTCACGCGGCGGCCTCCTCGGCGGGTCCGGCAGGTCCGTCGGGTCCGGTGGGTCCGGTGGGTCCGTCGGGGCCCGGCAGGACGAACTGCGCGTACGGCACCGTCCACACGACCTCGTGGCCGAGCCGGTGACCGGTGAAGCCGTCCTCCCCGTACGCCGTGCCGTGGTCGGAGCAGACGATCGCGAAACAGGGGCGCCGGGAGCCCATCGCGGCGAAGAGGCGTCCGATGTGCCGGTCGACGTACTCCAGGGCCGCCGCGTGCGTCTCCCGGGAGTCGCCCGCCTCGCGGGTCGCCCCCGGCAGGTGGAACCAGTTGGGCTGGTGCAGCGCCGACACGTTGACGAAGAGGAAGAGCCGCTCCTCGTGGGGAAGTCCGGCCACGACCTCCTCGGCGCGCTCGACCTGGGACGCGAACGAGGTCGGGGACGCGACGCCGAAGGAGGGCTCCCAGTGGCTCTCCCGGAACAGCCCGGGGAGCACGGAGCCGAGCGGCGGCCGCTTGTCGAAGAAGCCGACCCCGCCGACGCAGACCGTCCGGTAGCCCTCGGCGGCGAGGCCGGAGACGAAGTCGGGGGTGTCGTGGACCCAGGTGCCCTCGGCGGTCGACTCGCTCCCCGCGAACCGGGCCGCGAACAGCCGGGGATGGGGCCCCTGCGCGGCGGGGGTCGGCAGGAAGCCGGCGAAGATCGCCTGGTGGGAGGCGTAGGTGAAGCTCCCCGGCGCGTGCCGCCGCTCCCAGACGCCGCCGGGCAGGTGCCGGGCCAGGTTCGGGATGCGGCCCGCGGCCGCCAGCTCGGCAGCCACGTCGTACCGGAGCGTGTCGAGGGTGACCAGGAGCAGGTCGTGGCTGCCGACGATCGCGTTCATGTCGGGCTGGTTCACGCGGTGCTCGTTCCTGTGGTGCGGGCGGTGCTTGTAGTGCTCGTGGTGCTGGTGGGGCTTGCGTCGCAAGGTGTACGGGGGAACAGTGCGGCCACCTGGGCCGCGTAGGTGTCGAGGCCCTCGGCCCCGCCGCCGGGCAGGCCCGTGAGCCGGGGCAGCAGGTCGCCGAAGGCGTTGACCTCGCCCACGGCGAAGCGCCGCCATCCCGAGGCGGGCAGCAGGTCGACGCCCACGCACCGGGTCCCGGGGAACGCGGCGGCGGCCCGCTCGCACATCCCGAGCGCGTCCGCCCAGCGTCCGCCGGCGGCGGCGATCGCGGCCCGGGCCGCGTCCAGGTCGCCCCGGGCCCCGCCCAGGTGCAGATTGGTCGGGGGGAGCGGCTGGTGCGGAGCACCGCGTGGGTGGCCCGCCCGTCGACCACCACCACCCGCAGGTCGGCGGCCCGCCCGTCCTGGGTCGCCTTCGGCAGCCACCGCTCGACGTGCAGGCCGTCGGGGGCCAGGGCGTCCACGATCGCGCCGACCTCCCGCTCGCTCGTGTAGCGCCGTACCCGCAGGGAGTTGAAGAGCCGTCCGTCCGGCCCGCGCTCCACCGAGGTGGTGGCCTGGACCCGGCCCGCGCCGTTCGTCTCCACCGCGAGGACCCCCGAGGCGGAGGAGCCGTGCGCGAGCTTCACGAACACCCGGCGCATCCCCGCCCCGGCCGTCACCGCCCGCACGTCCGCCCAGCCGCGCACGGCCGGCGCGGCGGCGCCGGAGGTCGGCGACTCGGGCACCGGCACGCCGGCCGCCCGCAGCCGACCGTGGGTCAGCCGCTTGTCGAACAGGACCGGGAGCTCGGCGGGGTCGTCGACGAGGACCGCGCCCGCCGCCCCCACGCTCCGGGCGAGGTCCGCCACGGCGGCGGTGAACCGCGCGTACCAGCGGCCGGTGCCCTCGACCCGGGCCGGATCGTCGACCCCGCGCAGCAGCCGGTCGGCCTCCGGCTCCTCGCCCGGCGAGTCCAGGCGCACGGTCTCACCCGCTGCGAACCGCGCCCGGCCCCGCAGCACGTCCGGCCAGGACACGACCCGCGCCCCGGGCAGCCCGGCGGACCGCAGCGCGTCCTGGAAGAACGCGACGCGGCGGCCCGCCGGAACGCCGACGACCACGGGGCGCGGGCCGGAGGTCATTCGGCGACCGCGACGTACCGGTGGACCTCGCCGTCGCCGTACTCCTCCGGCACCTGCGCGTCGTCGAGGACCACGGTCACGCCGTGCGGGACGAGCGCGGCCCGCACCCGCTCCCGCATCGGCTCCGAGAGGTAGTGGTGCGACAGGTCGAGGTGCGACAGGTGGGTCAGGGGCTGCCCGTCGAGCAGGGCCGTCGCGCCCTCGTCGGTGAGCACGCCCATGGACAGGTCGAGCCGCTCGATCCGGGCGACGACGGGCGCGCCCGCCACGGCGGCGGCGACCGCGTCCTCGATCACGCTGTTGCGCAGGCCCAGGTGGCGCAGGGCGGGGAAGGACGTGCCGGCGAGCAGCGGGGCCAGGTCCTCGGGGTGCTGTCGCCGCCGTACTCGTCGGTGCCGAGCCAGAGTTCCAGGTTCTCCAGGGCGGGCAGGTCGCTGCCGACGATCCCGCGCACGACCTCGGCGCCGAGACCGCCCGTCTCCACCACCAGGGTCTCCAGGGCGGTGTGCCGGACCGGCGGGAAGGCGAGGTCCGTGCCGCCGCGCACCCCAGCTCGCGCAGCGTCGGATAGGCGGCGAGCAGCGGCGTCACGTCGGACTGGACGATCCAGGAGATTTCGCAGTCCTCGAAGGTCATGTCGCCGAGGAAGACCGCCTCCAGGCCGGTGAGCCGGTCGTTGGCGCCCATCAGGGCGGTGACGACGTCGGCGGACGAGGTCTCGTACGGCTCGTCCCAGCCGCCGACGACGAGCGCGCGCACCCGCGGGGCGTCGACCGCCTTCAGGAACCGCTCGAAGCGCGGGCCCCAGTGCTCGTCCCCGGGGTCGGAGTACGTCGGCGCGGAGATCCGCCAGGCGACCCCGGCCGCGTCGGGCAGTTCGACCGTCGCGGCGGCGTCCGGGAACTCGAAGACGGGAAGGCCGTGGAACTCCTGCAGGTGGTGGCCGATGGTCATGAGGGTGCTCCAGAGGACGGACGGCGTGGGTCGCTGAACCCCTGAGTTCTACCAAGCGGCACCGACAGTGCGCAGCGCCGGGTGCCGTACCGGCTCGCGCCGGGTGCCGAGCGGCCCGGACCGGGTGTCGCGCGGGCCCCGGACCGGATGCCGCGCGGGCCCCGGATCGGATGCCGCGCGGGCCCCGGGGGCGATTGTCAGTGCCGGCCTCTAGCGTCGTTCTCGTGTTCGGACGACCGTGCCGGACGGGGAGGGGAGAGCCATGTACCGGCAGGGAGACGTGCTGATCGTGTCCGTCGACGAGACGGCCGTTCCGGAGCGCGCCAGGACGGCGGCGGGGGAGCCGAGGACGCCCGGGGCCGCCTCGTCCTCGCCCTCGGCGAGGTCACCGGACACGCCCACGCGGTCCCCGGCCCCGGCCGGCTCGTGCGGGAGCCGGGGCCCTACGGCCCTTCCTGCTCGAACTGCCCGAGGGCGGCCGGGTGGTGCACGAGGAGCACGCCCCGATACCGCTGCCGAAGGGCTGGTACCGGGTGGTCCGCCAGCGGGAGTACGTGCCCGGCGCCCACCGGATCGTCGCGGACTGACGCACCCGCACATCGACCGACCGACCCGAGGAACCCGGGGACACCGAGACATGAACCGCACCACCGCACAGGACAAGTGGCGGGCCGTCGCCGCGGCCACCGGGCCCGCCGACCGCGCCGCCGCCGAGGCCGGCGTCCGGCTCGCCTACCGCACGGCGGGCCTCACCGAGCCGCGGCGCGTCCTCTGGGCGGACTCGCCGCTCGCCGCCGTCGCGCTCCTGGACGGCCTGGCCGACCGGGGCCGGTCGGTGCGGGAGGAGGTGCGCACCCGGCCGTGGGCCGAGGAGCGCCGCCGCCTCCACGACGCGCTCGGCCCGGCGGGCTGGGCGGCGCACTGGCAGACGACGGGGCGGTGCTCTGGGACCTCAACCGGGCCCTGGCCGACCGGATACGGGCCGCGGTGACGCAGGCCCACGAGGAACGGACGGCGGGCGGGGGCCGGGCGACGTCCGTCTCGTCCTGCTCGACGCCGTCCTCGGCCAGCACGACGCCGCCTGGCTCGCCGCCTTCGACGGGCACGGCGAGCGCCTCGCCGGACTCGCCGCCGTCGCCGCGCACGCGGGCTGGTGGTGGCCGTACGAGAACGTCGCCGTGGTCTGCGAGCGGCCCGTCGCACTCCACCGCGACGAGGCGGGGCGCCTCGACCGGGGCGACGGGCCCGCGCTCGCCTACCCCGACGGGTTCGCCCTCCACGCCTGGCGGGGCATGACGGTCTCCGCCGCCTTCCTGGCCGGCCTCCCGGTCCTCACCCCCGAGCGGATCCGGGAGGAGGGCAACGCCGAACTGCGGCGCGTGATGCTGGAGCACTACGGCTACGACCGCTACCTCACCACCTCCGGGGCCCGGCACGAGCACCGCGACGAGACGGGCGTGCTGTGGCGGATCGGCCTGGCCGACGACGAGGACGTGGTGATGGTCGAGGTCGTCAACTCCACGCCCGAACCGGACGGCACCCACCGCACGTACTGGCTGCGGGTGCCGCCCGCCACCCGGACCGCGCGGGAGGGCGTCGCCTGGACCTTCGGCCTCCGCCCGGAGGCGTACGAGCCGCTCGTCCAGACCTGAGCCGGATGCCCCGGTGGCGGTACCCGGCTGGTACGGACAGGGGTACGGGGACGCCGGTCAGGAGTGGCGCACGGGGCGCGGCGGCGCCGGGTGCTGGGATGTGCCCGCCGGAGCCCCGGCACCCACACCCGAAGGGACCGCCTGTGACGACCCGCCGGCCACGCGCCGCCCGCGCCGCCCGCACCACCCGCCTCCTCGCCGCCACCGCCGTGCTCGGCGGCCTCCTCGTCGGCGCCACCGCCCCGCCCTGGCCGCCGCGCCCGGCGGGCGGCCCGCCCTACCGCCGTCCGGGAGGCCGAGCCCGCCACGGTCACCGTCGCCGGGCACGGACGCGCGTCCGCCGCGCCCGACCTGGCGATCCTGTCCATCGGCGTCGAGGCGAGCCGGGCGACGGCGAAGGAGGCGATGGCGGCGCAGAAGACCGCGGCCGAGGCCCTGCTCGTGGTGCTCCACCAGCAGGGGATCGCCGAGCGGGACATCCGTACCGACAGCCTCTCGCTGGCCCCGGTCTACACCCAGAGCGCCGAGGGGGAGAGCCGGGTCACCGGCTACCAGGCCGGTCAGGCCTTCTCCGTGAAGGTCCGGGACATCGACAGGACCGGGCAGGTCGTCGGCGCGGTCAACGAGTCCACCCGGGACGCGGGCCGGATCAACGGCGTCGTGTTCGACGTGGCCGACCCGTCGGCGCTGCGGGCCAAGGCGCGGGAGGCCGCCTTCCGGGACGCGTACGACAAGGCGGAGCAGCACGCCCGGCTCAGCGGCCACCGGCTCGGCCGCCTCGTCTCGCTGAGCGAGGGCGAGTCCGTGCGCCCCGGCCCCGGCGGGGCCGCTCCCGCCCTCGCCGCCGAGGAGCCGGGCGTCCCGCTGGCCCCCGGCGAGATCGAGGAGCAGGTCACCGTCTCGGCGGTCTTCGAACTGCTCTGACGGGCCGGGGCCCCGCCGGACCGTTCCGGCGGACCAGGCCCCGCGGGCCGCTCGTCCTGCCCGGATCCGGATCCGGATCCGGGGCCCGGACCCGGACCCGCTTTAGGGCCCGGACCCGGATCCGCTTCAGGATCCGGGTCCGGTCCTTCTCCGGCCCGCTCCCCGTCCGGGAGGCCCAGTTCCCGGGCGAGGGCGGCGTCGGCCAGCGGAGCATCGCGGTGCGGGAGAGGGAACCGGCGTAGGCGGTGGTCTGGACGGCGAGGCCGTCGAGGAGGGCGGTGAGCCGCCAGGCCGCCTCGGCCGGGTCCGGGCAGGGGAACTCCCCGGCCGCGGCGCCCTCCGCGATCACCCGGGTCAGCGCCGCCTTCCACTCCTGGTCGAGGGAGGCGGCGACCCGGCGCAGCTCCGGGTCGCGCAGCGACGCGGCCCAGCCCTCGATCCACAGCCGCCAGCCCTTGGCCTGCCCGGTCGGGGCGTACCAGCGGACCGCCGCCCGCAGCCGCCGCACCGCCGTGGTGCGCCGGCCGAGCAACCGCCGCAGATGGGCGAGGTCGGCCTCGGCGGCGTGCGCGAAGGCGGCCGCGACCAACTGTTCCTTGGAAGCGAAGTGGTAGAGCACGAGTGCGTTGCTCACGCCGAGCGCTGAGGCCACGTCGGCGATCCGCACGGCCGCGACCCCGCGCGCCTCGATCTGCTCCACCGCGGCCCGCAGCAGCTCCTCCCGCCGCTCGGCCACGCTCAACCGCACTCTCGTCACGCCCGGCAGCCTACACAGCACATGACAAGAGCATGATCAATAAAGGCTCCGGTGCGTACGCGTCCCCGCACCCTCCGCGACCGCCGCCGCCGGTCGTGCCTCCGCCGCTCCCCGCCGGGGCTGGGGTCCGGCGCCGCCCGGTCCCACCGCCCCGCCCCACCGCCCCGTTCCTCCGCTCGCGGGCCGCCCATAATGGAATGACCCCCAGAGATCAGGAGGTCCTGTGACCGGTACAGGCCCAGACCGTTCACCGCGGATCCGGCCGCGCGTGCCGCGCCCCGAGTCCTTCGGCGCGGAACCCGCCGGCGAACGCCTCGCCCGCATCCGCCGTTCCCCGAACTTCCGGAACGGGATCTTCCAGAACCCCGAGGAGGCGCGCCGGAGCCCGTCCGGCTCCGCCGTCGAGTTCGCCAGGGTCTACTTCGAGAAGGAGGGGCGCGCGAGCAGGGCCCCGCCGGTTCGATCCCCGTCCACCCCACCACCGTGGCCGACCTGGCCCGTCCCCGGCCTCCGGCCTGCGCCTCACCTGGACGGGGCACTCCAGCGTCCTCGCGGAGATCGACGGCCACCGGGTCCTCTTCGACCCGGTCTGGGGCGACCGCTGCTCCCCGTTCCCGTTCGCGGGCCCCAAGCGGCTCCACCCGGTGCCCGCCCCGCTCGCCGCGCTCGGCCCGGTCGACGTGGTGGTGATCTCCCACGACCACTACGACCACCTGGATCTGCCGACGATCAAGGAGCTCGCCACCACCGACACCCTCTTCGCGGTGCCGCTCGGCGTCGGCGCGCACCTGGAGCGCTGGGGCGTACCGGCCTCCCGGCTGCGGGAGCTGGACTGGAACGAGTCCACGGAGATCGGCGACCTGCGCCTCACGGCCACCCCGGCCCGCCACTTCTGCGGCCGCGGCCTGCGCAACAAGCAGCACACCCTCTGGGCCTCCTGGGTCGCCGAGGGGCCCGGGCACCGGATCTTCCACAGCGGCGACACCGGCTACTTCTCCGGCTTCCGGGACATCGGCGCGGAGCACGGCCCCTTCGACGCCACCATGATCCAGCTCGGCGCCTACGCGGAGTTCTGGCCCGACATCCACATGACCCCCGCCGAGGGCCTGCGCGCCCACCTCGACCTCCAGGGCGGGCGCCCGCACGGCGTGCTGCTGCCGATCCACTGGGGCACCTTCAACCTGGCCCCGCACCCGTGGGCCGAGCCGGGGGAGTGGACGGGGGACGCGGCGGAGGAGGCCGGTCAGGCAGTGGCGTTCCCCGCCCCGGCGAGCCGTTCGAGCCGGCGGGGAAGCTGCCCTCGGACCCGTGGTGGCGCGGGATCTCCCGGCCCTCGCCCGCCCGTGGCGCCGCCCCCGGCCCGTCGGGGCCGCGCCCGAGCCGCGCGGCGACGACCTCGACCTCGCCGGCGAGCGGTGAGGCGGTGAGGCGGTGAACGCGGATCGGCGGACCGGGCCGCGTCCGGGGCGCGGGCCGGCGCTCACTGCGGCTGTGCCTCCGCCGCCGGGCTGCGGGGCGAGGACGCCGAGCTGCCCCGGCCGCCCGCCACCGGCGAGCACGACTTCCTCGTCGTCGAACGCGAGCTGCTCGCCTCCACCGAGGCCGCCGACTTCTGGCACCGGCAGGCCGACGCCGAGCCGCTGCTCTTCTCCCGAGGCCAGTTCCACGGCGCGGCCAACGCGGTCGCCGGCGTCGAATTCACGGTGCCCGGCCCGGTGCTCGACGGAATGCGCGCCACCGCCCGCGACACCGGCACCTCGCTCAAGTCGCTGGCACTCGCCGCCCACGCGCGCGCCCTGTCGCTCTGGACGGGCCGCGACGACGTGGTGACCGGTGTCGTCGTCAACACCCGCCCGGAGCGGCCGGGCGCCGACCTGATGGTCGGCCTCTACCTCAACACGGTGCCGCTGCGGCTGACGGGCCTCGACGCGCCCCTCCCGAACTGGCCCGCAGGGCCCACGCGTCGGAGCGGGACGGAGCGCCCCACCGCGCCTTCCCGCTCGCGCGGATCGAGAACCGCCTGGGCCGGCCGGCCTTCGACGTGACCTTCAACTTCATGAACTTCCACGTCTACCATGACCTGGACGGCACCCGGGGCCTGCCCACCCGCGACTGGTGGGTGAAGGGCAAGCCGAGCTTCCCCTTCCGCGTCGACTTCGAGGTCGACGGCACCGAGCCGGCAGCCGCGTCTCGGTCGCCTACGACCCCGCGCTGCTCGACGAGGCGCGCGTGCGCGAGTACGCCCGCCACTTCGAGGCCGCGCTCACGGCTGCCGCCGGAGGCGCGGCGTGACCGGGCGGCGGCGCACCCTGGCGGTGCTCTACGACGACGGCGCGGCCTCCGCGGGCGAGATCGGGGTCGGCCTGGCGGACCTCGGGGACGTCGTGTTCCTCGTCCCGCCCACCGGCCACGCCGAACGGCTGCGGCCCGTCCTGGAGGACTTCGGCGCCGTCGTGGCGCTCACCGGCACCGCCGAGGGCGACCTCGCGCGCGTGCGGGACCTGGCCCCGGACGCGGTGGTGACGTACAGCGAACGCATGGTCCGCAAGACCGCGGAGCTCGCCGAGGCGCTGGGCCTGCCGTCCCACACCCCGGAGGTGGCCGCGACGCTCACCGACAAGATCCGCCAGCGCCGGGTGCTGCGCGACGCCGGGGTCGACAAGGTCCGTTCGCACCCGCTGAGGTCACCCGACGGGTGGCCGGAGGTGTACGACGCCGTGGGCCTGCCCGCCATCGTCAAGCCGGTGCGCGGCGGCGGCAGCCGCGACACCTACGCCGTCACGACCGCCGCCGAGGCGGCGGAACTACTGCCGCGGCTGTTCCCGGACGGCACGGAGGCCGCGTACACGGTCGAGGAACTCCTCGAAGGCGTACCGAGCGCGCCGTACGGCGACTACGTGTCCGTGGAGAGCGTCTGTACGCCGCGGGGCGTGCGGCACCTGGCGGTGACCGGCAAGTTCCGCTGCTCGCGCCGTTCCGGGAGCTGGGCAGTTTCTGGCCCTCGCACCTGCCGGCCGACGTGCTGGAGGAGGTCACCGACCTCACCACCCGCGCCCTGGAGGCGCTGGGAGTGCGCTACGGCATCACCCACACCGAGCTGAAGCTCACGGCCGACGGCCCGCGCGTCATCGAGGTCAACGGCCGGCTCTCGGGCCACCTCAACCTGATGAGCCGCCGGGTCTGCGGCGTCGACACGGTGCGCCTCGGCCGGGCGGGGTGATGACCACGCCGCTGGACGTCATCTGGGGTTCGTGCGCCGACCACCGGACGATGCTCGACGCCCTGGAGGAGGCGCTGCCGAAGCTGACGTACGTGTTCACCCGCCCCGACGGCACGGTGCGCGAGGCGACCGCCGCGGCGCTCACGGACGTGAAGGAGGGCCGGGCGTGACGGCGCCGGTGGGCCCCAGGACGTGGCTGCGCAGGTTCCACACCACGCCCGATCCGGCGACCCGCCCGGTCCGACTGGTGTGCCTGCCGCACGCGGGCGGCGCGGCAGGCTATTTCGTCCCCCTCTCCGCCGAGCTGTCCCCGGTGGCCGACGTGCTGGCCGTCCAGTACCCCGGCCGCCAGGACCGCTGGCACGAGCCCGCGGTCGACGACCTCCACGAACTGGCCCGGCAGGTCGTCGCCGCGCTCGAACCCGCCCTGGACGAACGCCCGCTGGTGCTGTTCGGACACAGCATGGGCGCCCTGGTGGCGTACGAGGCGGCCCGCCTCCTGAACCCGGCGCGGCTGTACGTGTCCGGATGCCCGGCCCCTCCCGCGGGGTCGGGGGCGAGGGGAGATCACCGGTGACGAGGACATCCTCGCCGACCTGCGCACGCTGGACGGCACCAGCGCCGAGCTGCTGTCCGATCCGGCGGTCCTGGGCTGATCATGCCCGCGTTGCGGGCGGACTACCGGGCCGTACGCACCTACCGGTGGCGGCCCGGTCCCGAACCGACCTGTCCGCTGACGGTGCTCACGGGCGACCGCGATCCCCGCACCCCGGCGGACGCGGTCCTGGACTGGAAGCGGCACGGCACCGGGGAGTGCCGCTTCCACGCGTACGAGGGCGGCCACTTCTACCTGACCGAGCACGTCCGGCGCGTGGCGGAACTGGTGGGGGCCGACCTCGCCCCGCACCCGAGGGCCGCGCCGGGGAGGACCGCCCTCACCCAAGGTGAGGGACCGGTCGCGGCCGGCGCCGCCGCGCGTACGGATCCGGCCGCCGGAGCGGGTGCCGGCCGGGCGGCGGGAGGCGTGCGCCGCGGGCGCGGATCCGGGCCAGCGGGAGAGCGCGGGCGCCCGTGGGGAGGGGCGGACCGGACGGGTCCGCCTTTCCGCCGAGAATTCCGGTCGGGGACGATTTCCATGGAGGGCGGGGGTGCGAAGGCGCCTCCGCCCCCTTCCGTTCCCGCTCCCGGACGATCACCCCGCACCGCGGGAACGACTTTCGGCCGACGGTTCTCGGCCTGTTGTGCGAGGGGCGATACCGGACCGGGTCGCACTACGGGTAAGTTTGCCAACTGCGCACCGCACATGAACGGTTGACGACTACGGTGTGTGGTTGATGATCATCGGTAGGCTCCCCGCCCCTGTAGACGACCCCGTAGACGATCCCCGTAGTCCATCCGGGAGAACACCCGGCTCGCCCCCTGACACGCTCCCCGCAGTACGCCGACTCCTGGGCACGTACCAAGGACACTCATGTCTCAACTTCGCGCACCCGCTCCGCGTTCCGACCGACGCGAGGGCGGGCGGCACGGCCGGCCGGGCGCCCGCTCCGCCACCGGCAACGGCAGCACCCCCACGGCGCAGTCCCCGCGCCGCTCCCCGCGGAAGCCCGCATACGGCCCCAACTCCTGCGCACCTCGGTCCTCCCCGCCGTCGCGGTGGCCCTCGGCGGCGCGGCGGCCGTCCTCTTCACCATCCGCTCCACCGGAGCCACCCCCACCCCGGCCTCTGGGCCGCGCTCACCGGCGCCGCCGCCCTCACCGTCGCCTCCGTCGCGGCCGCCGCGCTCGGCGCCGACCGCGCCGCCAAGACGGTCCTCGACCGCTGCAACGCCCTGCGCCGCACCAGCGCCCGCGGCTAGAGCGAACTGCGCGCGATCGTCGAACAACTGCGCAGGGGAGGGGATCCCGTCCCGGCCCGTCCCGCCGGCCGCCTCCGCCACAGGTGACGAATTCGACCTCCTCACCCAGGAACTGACGCGCTCTCACGAAGCCGCCGTGGCGGCCGTCGTGCAGGCGTCCCGGCTCTCCAGCAGCGTCGGGAACGAACAGAAGGTCGAGGTCTTCGTCAACCTCGCCCGGCGCCTCCAGTCCCTGGTCCACCGCGAGATCCAGCTCCTCGACGAGCTGGAGAACGAGTCGAGGACCCGGAGCTGCTCAAGGGCCTGTTCCACGTCGACCACCTGGCCACCCGCATCCGCCGCCACGCCGAGAACCTCGCCGTGCTCGGCGGCGCCATCTCCGCCGCCAGTGGTCGAACCCGGTCACCATGACCGAGGTGCTCCGCTCCTCCATCGCCGAGGTCGAGCAGTACCCGCGCGTGAAGCTCGTCCCCCGATCGACGGTACGCTCCGGGGCCATGCCGTGGCCGACGTCATCCACCTCCTCGCCGAACTCGTCGAGAACGCGACGCTGTTCTCCGCGCCGCACACCACCGTGCTGCTGCGCGCCCAGTACGTCACGGCGGGCCTCGCGATCGAGGTCGAGGACCGCGGACTCGGCATGCCCGCCGCCGAGCAGAACAAGATGAACGCCCTCCTTGCCGACCCCGACCAGGTCAACGTCTCGCACCTGCTCCAGGACGGCCGCATCGGCCTCTTCGTCGTCTCGGCGCTCGCCCGGCGGCACGGCATCGCCGTACGCCTCCAGTCCAACATCTACGGCGGCGTCCAGGCCGTGCTCGTCCTCCCGCAGGGCCTCCTCGGCGCCGACCCGGAGGCCTCGCCCAGCACGAGCGCCAGGCCGCCGCGACCGCCGGGTCCTCGGCGATCCCGCCCGGCCAGGTGCAGCTCCAGCCCCAGTCCCCGGTGCAGCCCCAGCCCCCGGCGCAGCCCGCGGCCACGGCCCCGTCCCCGTACAGGCCCCGTCCCACGCCCCGGTCCCCGACCCGCACCCGGCCCCGTACCGGCGCGGGCCCCGCTCCACCAGGCGCCCTCCGCCCCGTCCCACCCGCAGGCGCCCGTGCCCGCGCAGGCGAACGGAGCGCCCGCCTCCCACGCACCGGCGTCCGCGCCCTCCCGGAGCGGGCCGCCGCCCGCCACGAGGAGACCCCCGCCACCGGCTCGTACGCGTACCCCCGTACGACCGAGCGGCCCGGCGGATACGGGGACACCGGTCCCGTGCCCTTGGTCCCCGACCGTCCGGCCGACACCGGACACCAGGGCCCGCCGGCCTCCCTGGTCTCGCCCCTGCCCCCGGCACCCCCGCCGAGGACGACGGCAGGCCCCTGCTCCCCAAGCGGCGCGCCCAGGAGCACCTCGTCCCGCAACTGCGCGACGAGCCGGCGGCCCGCAGGACCGAGGAGCACGCCCTGCACGACCCGGGTCTGATGGCCGCGTTCCAGCGCGGCATCGGCCTCGCGGAATCCCAGCCCGCCCCCATGAGTCGCCGCGTCCCGGCGACCCGTACAAGGAGTAGATGCACCATGGCGAGCAATGCGCCGACCGGCCATTCCTCGGACCTCGACTGGCTGCTGAGCGGACTGGTCCAGCGGGTCCCGTACACCCGCAACGCCGTTCTGCTCTCCTCCGACGGCCTCGTCAAATCCGTCCACGGACTCGACCCCGACGCCGCCGACCACATGGCGGCGCTCGCCTCCGGCCTGTACTCGCTCGGCCGGAGCGCGGGCGCCCGCTTCGGCGACGGCGGCGAGGTCCGCCAGGTGGTCGTGGAGCTGGACTCCACCCTCCTGTTCGTCTCCACCGCCGGCTCCGGCACCTGCCTGGCCGTCCTCGCCGGGCGCGAGGCGGACGCCGCCGTCCTCGGCTACGAGATGGCGATGCTCGTCAAGAGCGTCCGGCCGTATCTGGTCACTCCCGCCCGGCAGGCCGCCGGCGCCCTCGGCGGCTTCGGACAGTAACCGTGACGTCCCCCAGGAAGGACCCTGGCTCGACGACGCGGCCGGCCGGCTGATCCGTCCGTACACCGTCAGCGGCGGCCGGACCAAGCCCACCACCGCCCTCGACCTGCTGTCGATGGTGATGGCGACCGGTTCGTCCCCCAGGCGCACATGGGCCCCGAGCACAGCCTGGCCCTCGGGCTGTGCGGCGGGCCCACCTCGGTGGCCGAGGTCGCGGCGCACCTGAGGCTGCCGGCCGTCGTCACCAAGGTCCTGCTCTCCGACCTCGTGGACTGCGGGGCGCTCACCGCCCGGGCGCCCCGCTTCCACGCCAACCCCACCGACCGTTCCTTGCTGGAGGCGGTGCTCGATGGCCTACGACAACGGCTCTGAGCGCCACGAGAGCTCCGCGGCCGACCCCTTCCCCGCCGACTCCTTCCCCACCGCGGTCAAGATCCTGGTGGCGGGCGGCTTCGGCGTGGGCAAGACGACCCTCGTGGGCGCCGTCAGCGAGATCGAACCGCTGAGCACCGAGGAGCTGCTGACCTCGGTCAGCGCGGCCACCGACAGTCTGGAGGGCGTGGAGTCCAAGACCACGACCACCGTCGCCATGGACTTCGGCCGCATCACGCTCGACAACAACCACGTGCTGTACCTCTTCGGCACCCCCGGCCAGGAGCGCTTCTGGTTCATGTGGGACGAGCTCTCCGAGGGGCGCTCGGGGCGGTCGTCCTCGCCGACACCCGCAGGCTCCAGGAGTGCTTCGCCGCCGTCGACTTCTTCGAGCGGCGGGGGATCCACTTCGTCGTCGCGATCAACGAGTTCGACGGCGCCCACCGCTACGAGCCGGACGAGGTGCGGGCCGCGCTCGACCTCGACCCGCAGGTGCCGGTCGTCCTCTGCGACGCCCGGATCTCCAGCTCGGGCATCCGCACCCTGCTCACCCTCGTCCAGTACCTGCTCACCACCATCCCGGACACCGTGCCGAGCTACGGAGCCACGCCATGACCTACGACCCGACCGGTCACCTCCTGCTGACCCCGAACGACAAGGAAGCACCGGCCCGGGTGCGGCGGCTGCGCGAACTCGGTCTGGGGGAGCGGCCGGAGCCGGCGTTCGACGACTTCGCGCACCGGCTCGCCGAGATGACCGGCGCCCCGTTCTCGATGGTCAACTTCATCGACGAGAACCGGCAGTTCTTCGCGGGCCTCCACACCCCGAGGGCACCCACTCCGGCAGCGACCTGGGCGCCGCCGCGGCAGCGGGGGCGGCGTCGGCCGCTTCATGGCCCGTGACCACGGCTACTGCCCGCACGTGGTGGTGCGGCGCAAGGCGCTCGTCCTGGAGGACGTCTGCGACTACCCGCGCTTCGCGGGCAACCCGGTCGTGGACGAGATCGGCATCCGCTCCTACATGGGGGCGCCGCTGATCGACCGCACCGGGGTCGCGCTCGGCACCATCTGCGTGGTCGACACCGACGTGCGCCCGTGGGGCCGCGCCGGTCTGGAGACCATCAAGGCGATGGCCGCGGAGCTGGTGGAGCAGATCCACCGCCGCGAGGACGGCGTGCTCTGACCGCCGGCGCCCGACGACGGGCCGGGGCCCGGTACGGCGGTGGCCGTACCGGGCCCCGGCCCGTCGGGACCGGTCGCGGATCAGACGGGCAGCGGCTCCGGCACGGGGTGCGGACCACCTCGGAGAGCCGCTCCGACCAGCTTCCCTTGTCCTGGCCGAGGGCGACCTCGGCCAGGCGCAGAGCTGGATGTCGGAGGTGCCGGCCGGGGCGAAGATGTGGTGCGCGTCCCGGAGGTACCGCTCGATGGCCCGGTCGGTGAAGAGGCCGGCGGCGGCGTGGACCTCCATGGCGTTGCGGCCGGAGTCGATCGCCGACTCGACGTTGACCAGCTTGGCGTTCATCAGCTCGGCGTCGCAGGAGAGGCCCTGGTCGAGCAGGTGCACGGCGTGGTACGCGGCCAGCCGGGCGGTCATGAGCCGGGACTGCATCTGGCCCAGCTTCAGCTTGACCGTGGGGAGGGCGTGGAGCGGCTTTCCGTAGCGGATGCGCTCGGAGGCGAAGCGGGTGGTCTCCTCCAGGATCGCCCGGTGGATGCCGAGGGAGACGGCGGTGAGGTTGGCCCGCCCGTAGAGCACGCTGGAGGAGTACGCGACGGAGAGGCCGTCGCCCTCGTCGCCGAGCCGGTTGGCGGCCGGCACCCGGCAGTTCTCGAAGATCAGCTCGCCGAAGCTGAAGCCGTGGAGTCCCATGGCCGTCTGCTGCGGACCGGTCCTGAAACCCGGTCGATCGGATTCGACCAGAAACGCACTGAGTCCTTTCGAGCCGGGACCGGTCCTGACCACGACGCCGTGCAGATCGCCCACGTGGCTGTTGCCGACGTAGACCTTGCTGCCGTTGAGGACGTAGTCGTCGCCGTCCCGGACCGCACTGGCGCTCATGCCGAGGACGTGGCCGCCGGCGTCGGGCTCGGTGACCGCGATGGTCGGCAGGCACTCGCCGGCGGCGATCGCCGGGAGCCAGGTCTTGCGCTGCTCGTCGCTGCCGAAGTGCACGATCTTGGCGGTGCCCAGTTGGGAGGCCTGGACCATGGCGCCCATGGCGCCGCTGACCCGGGAGAGCTCCTCGATGATGATGGTCTTCGCCAGGTGGCCGGCGCCCATGCCGCCGTACTCGGGACTGATCGTCGCGCCCAGCCAGCCCTGCTCGGCGATCATCCGGGACAGCTCGTGGTGGACCGTCCGGGACGCCTCCATCTCGGCTATGCGCGGCCGGACCTCGCGCTCCGCGAAGTCCCTCACCGTCTCCCTGAGCTCATGATGGAGCCGACTGCCGAAGTAGCTGTCCATGACGAGTTCCTCCCGCGAAACGCCTGATCGTCGGGTTGTCCGACCAGGTGGTGCATCGGCAGTGGTCCCGTCCCGAACAGGCCGACCTCTTCATGGTGTTGATCTTTCTGTGAGGGATCAATAACGGAACGAAGTTTGTCTGAAACAGGAGCGGTTGACGATCGGGTTCGACTATGTTTCGGGTGGCCTTGGCCTGCTCGGCCCTATCCGCACCCTCTCGCCCGTGGGCATGTTTCTGCCACATGCCAGGGGCAAGGAGAGTCCGGACATATGGCTGCGAGGTCCATATCTTCACCATGTGAGCGGCTTCCCCGCAGAAGAGCGGCATGTCGCCCCTCCTCGCCGTCTCCTCATCGCCTCCTCGCGGGCGGCCCGCCCCTCCTCGCCCGCCCTCCTCCGGGGGCGCCGGGAAAGGGGTTCGTGACCACCCGGGAAAGTGCGGTATTGTTCTCATGCGCGTTCGGCCGGGGAAAACCCCAGGTCGGGCGGGCAACGGGACGTGGCGCAGCTTGGTAGCGCACTTGACTGGGGGTCAAGGGGTCGCAGGTTCAAATCCTGTCGTCCCGACCACGCGGAAACGCAGGTCGGAGGCCGTTCTCTCACATCGAGAGGACGGCCTTCCGTGCGTCCGGGGTCGGCCCTCCTACCGCGTGCCGTCCACCTCCGACAGGTGCGGCAGGAGCCGGTCCGGGGTCAGGGGCAGGTCGCGCAGGCGCACGCCGGTCGCGTGGTGGACGGCGTTGGCGATCGCCGCGGCCGTGCCGACGATGCCGATCTCCCCGATGCCCTTGCTGCCCATCGGATTGAGGTGGGGGTCGTGCTCGTCCACCAGTGCGCCTGGATCGCCGGCACGTCCGCGCAGGCCGGCACGTGGTAGGAGGCCAGGTCGCGCTCGGTGTAGTCGCCGAAGGCGGCGTCCATGGTGCTGTGCTCCGTCAGCGCCATGCCGAGGCCATCGTCATCCCGCCGATGAACTGCGAGCGGGCCGTGCGGGAGTTGAGGATCCGCCCCGCCGCGTAGACGCCGAGCAGCCGGCTCACCCGCACCTCGCCGGTGACGGTGTCGACGCGGACCTCCGCGAAGTGGGCGCCGAAGGCGTGCCGGGCGTACGGGGAGTCCTCGCCCGTCTCCTCCTCGGTGTCCGCCTCGGCGGTGACCCCCTCGGACGGCAGCGCTCCCGAGCGGTCGGCCAGCGTCTCGCGCAGGGCGGTGCAGGCCTTGTGCACGGCCCAGCCCCAGGAGCCCGTGCCGGAGGAACCGCCCGCCACGGGGGCGTCGGGCAGGACGCTGCTGCCGAGCTCGACCCGCACCGCGTCCAGCGGGACGCCGAGGGCCTCGGCGGCGATCTGGGCCAGGACGGTGCGCGCGCCCGTGCCGATGTCGGTGGCGTCGACCCGTACGGTGTACCGCCCGTCCGGCCCCGCGTGCGCCGACGCCTTGCACGGGCTCAGGAGGACGGGATAGGTCGCCGAGGCGACCCCGTGCCCCACAGCAGGTCCCCGTCGCGGCGGACGCCCGGCCGGGGTCGCGGCCCTCCAGCCGAAGCGCCGCGCGCCCTCCCGCAGGCAGTCGGCGAGACCCCGGCTGCTGAACGGCTTGCCGCTGTCGGGCTCCGCGTCCGGCTCGTTGCGCAGCCGGAGCTCCACCGGGTCGACGCCCACCGCCCCGGCCAGCTCGTCCATGGCCGACTCCAGGGCGTACATGCCGGACGCCTCGCCCGGCGCCCGCATCCACGACGGGGACGGCACGTCCAGGGCCACCACCCGGTGACCGGTGAAGCTGTGCGGGGAGGTGTACATGGCGCGGGCGGGGACGGCGGCCTGCTCCACGAACTCCTTCACCGTCGACGTCTGGGTGACGACCTCGTGGGAGAGGGCGCTGATCACCCCGTCCTCGGACGCGCCGATCCGCAGGCGCTGGACGGTGGGCGCACGGTGCCCCACGACCGCCGGGAGCTCCCGGCGGGGCAGGACGAGCCGCACCGGGCGGCCGGTGTGCCGGGAGGCCATCGCCGCCAGGACGCACGGGGGCCGGGGCGTGCCCTTCGAACCGAAGCCGCCGCCGACGAAGGCCGAGACGACCGTGACCCGCTCCGGGGCAGCTCGAACAGGCCCGCGAGCACGTCCCGCACCGTCGACGCCCCCTGGCTGGAGTCGTACACGGTGAGGCCGCCGTCCTCCCAGCGGGCCGTGGACGCGTGGGGCTCCATCGGATGGTTGTGCAGGGCGCTCATGGAGTACGTCGCGTCGATCCGCACCGGGGAGGCGGTGAACGCCGCGGCGAAGTCGCCGCGCTCGCGCACGGCCGGATGGCCGCCGTTGGCCTCCTCCGGCGTGTAGAGGTCCGGGTGGTCGGCGCGCAGCAGGACGTCGTGGTCCTCGGTGGCGTAGTCGACGTCGAGGGCCTCGGCGGCCTCGCGCGCGATCTCCGGCGTGTCGGCGACGACGACGGCCACGTACCAGCCGCGGTGCGGCACCCGGTCGTCCTGGAGCAGCAGGAGTGTCGGGTCGTCCGACGCGCCGAGCCGGGGCGCGTTCTCGTGGGTGAGCACGGCGCGCACGCCGGGGCGCTCCAGGACCGCGTCGGCGTGCACGGCCGTGACCCGGCCGCGGGCGACGGTGGCGGGCACGGGGCAGGCGTGGAGGCAGCCGGACGGCGTCCGGTCGACGGCGTAGCGGGCCTCGCCCGTCACCTTCTGCCGGGCGTCGCGGCGGACGGCCCCGTCGTCGGCCGCACGAGCTGGCTGGTCATGGCGCGGTGCCTCCTGTGGTGGGCGTCGGGTGGTCAGGCCGTGTCGGCGCGGGACGCGAGGTCGTGCAGCACGCTCACGGCGAGGTTGCGGGCGAGGGGACCTTGAAGCCGTTGTCGCGCAGCGGCTCGGCGGCGGCGAGCTCGGCGTCGGCGGCCCGTCGGTACGTCTCGGCGGTCGCCGGGGCGCCGCGCAGCACCTCCTCCGCCGCGCGGGCCCGCCAGGGCTTGTGGGCCAGACCGCCGAAGGCGAGGGCCGCGTGCCCGATCCGCCCGTCCTCGACGGTCAGGACGGCGGCGACGGAGGCGAGCGCGAAGGCGTACGAGGCGCGGTCGCGGGCCTTGCGGTAAGTGCCGCGTGCGCCGGGCGGGGGCGCGGGCAGCGTCACGCCGGTGATCAGCTCGCCGTCCTCGATGACGGTGTCCCGGTCCGGACGGTCGCCGGGCAGCCGGTGGAACTCCGCGACCGGCACCGTCCGCTCGCCCGCGGGGCCGCGCAGGCAGACCTCCGCGTCCAGGGCGGCGAGGGCGACCGCCATGTCCGACGGGTGCGTGGCGACGCAGTGGGCGGAGTGGCCGAGCACGGCGAGGTCGCGGTGCACCCCTTCCCTGGCCGGGCAGCCCGAGCCGGGCACGCGCTTGTTGCACGGCTTCGACGCATCCTGGAAGTACGGGCAGCGGGTGCGCTGGAGCAGGTTGCCCCCGGTGGTGGCCGCGTTCCGCAACTGCGGGGAGGCGCCGGCCAGCAGGGCCTGCGAGAGGGCGGGGTAGCGCTCGCGCACGAGCGGATGGGCGGCCACGTCGCTGTTGCGCGCGGTCGCGCCGACGTGCAGGCCGCCCGCGGCGGTCTCCTCGACGGCGTCGAGCGGCAGACCGTTGATGTCGATGAGGAGCGGTGGCCCCGCGACCCCCAGCTTCATCAGGTCCACGAGATTGGTCCCGCCCGCGAGGAACCGGGCGCCGGGCTGGGCCGCGAACCGGTCGATGGCCTCCTCGGTGCGCTCCGGCCGGACGTACGCGAAGGGCTTCACCGCGCGGCCTCCTCGATCGCGTCGACGATGTTCGGATAGGCGCCGCAGCGGCAGATGTTCCCGCTCATGCGCTCGCGGATCTCCTCCGGCGTGAGGGAGACCGGGCCGTCCGGCGACCGCTCCGGCGGCGTCACGTATGACGGCTGCCCGTCGGCGGCCTCGTCGAGGAGGGCGACGGCCGAGCAGATCTGCCCGGGGGTGCAGTAGCCGCACTGCAGGGCGTCCCGGGCGACGAAGGCCTCCTGGACCGGGTGGAGCCGGTCGCCGTCGGCGAGCCCCTCGACCGTGGTGACGGAGGCGCCCGCGCAGGCGACGGCGAGCAGCAGACAGCCGTTCACCCGCCGCCCGTCGAGGAGCACGGTGCACGCCCCGCACTGCCCGTGGTCGCAGCCCTTCTTCGAACCGGTGAGGTCCAGGTGGTCGCGCAGGGCGTCCAGAAGGGTGGTGCGGTTGTCGACGGTGAGGGTCCGGTCCTTGCCGTTGACCCGCAGGGTGAGGGTGGAAGCGGCCTCGGCAGGGACACCTGTGGCCCTGTCCGCCGCTGTGCTCCGGTCCACGGATTCCACGGGTCCTCCTCCTCGCCTTCGCCTGCGTCGACGGTATGCGAGGGCGTCTGCCCCGCCTGTCGTGAGGCATGCGGGCGGCTTCACCGGGGCCGGGAGGACAAGCCGGGAGGACAGGAGGCGGTTCCGGATCAGCAGGGCTTCCGCCACACGTCCAGCTCCGGGTTCTTCAGCATCGACGACAGGCGCAGGGAGCGGGACCGGGGGCAGAAGCGGGACGGGGGCTCCTCGTACTCCACGTGGAAGACCGCCTTGCCCGCCGCGATGAAGGGTTCGAGCAGGCCGCACTCGTCGAACTGGGCGCACTCCTCGTTGACCGCGAAGTCGAAGTGGTCCACCAGACGGGGGATCTGGGGAGGTCGTTCTTGAGGCCCACCGCCAGGCCGCGCTCATGGGCGATGTCCGCGATCATGCGGTTGTAGCGGAGCTGGTCGTCCGCCGTCAGCGGGAAGCCGGTGTCGTTGCCGTAGCCCTCCACCAGGTCCGGTTCCACCGCGTCGAAGCCCTTGTCGCGGCACATGTCGAACCGTCGTTCCATCAGGGGGCGCAGGACGTCCACGCGGCGGATGTCCAGCCAGCGTTCGCCGTGCCAGCCGTTGGGGCCGCCCAGGACGGAGCCGGGGAAGGCGTCCCGGTCGGGGCGGTAGTCCTCCCAGGCCCCCACGTTGACGTAACAGATCACCTTCCGCCCGTCCCGGTGCAGTCGGGCCACGTCGGCGGCGCTGTTCTCGAAGCCGTCGATGTCGTACACCGGCACGTCGACGGACGGGTCCACCTTGCCGTTGAGCTGCCACTGCCAGGAGAGCCCGGGGCGGGGCCGCCAGTGCGCGCCGGACGCGGGAGGACGGGTGGGCGTGCGGTCCGGCGCGGGCCGGGTGGTCGTGGGCCGGCCGGGCGTGGGGCCGGACGGGCGGGACGTCGTCGGGCCGCCGGTCGTGGGAGCGGGCGCGGAGGGGGTGCGGGGCCCGTCGGCCGGGCGGTCGCGGAAGGGTGCGTGCCCGGTCCGCCCGTGTCCGCGCCCCGGCCGGCCCCTCCGGTTCTCCCGAGCAGCCCGCCAGGACGGTCAGGGCCAGGAGCGCGGCCGTGAGGGCCGCGCCCGGTCGCCGCCTCACCGGTCCGCCTCCGCCAGGGCCGGCGTCAGACCCGCCCACGGGTTCGGCGGCTCGCCCGTGACCGGGCCGCAGACCCCCGCGCCCCGTTCGCGCGCGGTGCGCACGGCCAGCGGGACGAGCGGGGCGGGCACCCCGTACACCAGGTGACAGAGCCGTTCGGACGGTAACCGCGCCGTCCACGACGGGCGGCTGAACGTCGAGACGTACGTCGACCAGTGGCCCTCGAAGGTGACCGTCAGGTCCGCGAGCCGCACGTAGCCGGGGGCGGGGTGCACCCCGGGTTGATGACCACGGGAGACGCCCTCCCTGCGCAGCGAACGCACCACGCGCCGCGCGGCCGGCAGGCCGTCGCGCCCGCCGTCGTCTGGTCCAGGAAGCAGCCGTCCACCCCGTACCACTCGCGGTGCCGGAGCGCCTCCTCGGTGATGACCTCCGCGTCGCGCATGCCGTAGTCCGTGTCCACGTAGCCGAGCAGCCGGGCCCCGCGGAGCGCAGCGCGCGGGCCGCGGCGGCGAACGCCAGGTCCGGCGCGTCGCCGGGGCCGCTCGCCGGGTTGAGCACGACGGCGTAGGTGTGCGCGGCGCCGTTGATCAGCCGGTTCCATGCGTCCGGATCCTCGGCCGGATGGACGTACAACGGGATCAGCAGGCTCACGACGCCGCCACCCCGTCGGCCGCGAAGGAGCGGGGCCGGGCCTCCCACAGCGCCGCGAGCGACGCGTCGAGGGAGTGGGCCGGGGCCCAGCCCAGGGCGGCGGCGGCCGCGGCGATGTCCGAGCACTGCCAGGACACGCGCGCGGACCGCTCCGAACCGCCCCGTCCGCGCCCGACTCCACGATCCGGCCGCGGAACCCGGCCGCGTCCGCGAGCCGCCGCACCACCTCCCGTACGGGAAGCGCCTCGCCGCCGCCGACGTTCAGGACCGGCGGCAGCGGGCCCAGCGCGGTCGCCGCCCGTTCCACCGCGCGCGCCACGTCCCGTACGTCCACGAAGTCGCGGTACGCGGAGAGGTCGCCGAGCCGCAGCTCCCCTCCGGGTCCCCGGGTCCGCCACCTCGGCGAGCAGCGCGGCCACCCGGCCCGGCAGGCCCGTGGCGGGCGCCCCGGCGCCCACCGGATTGCCCACCCGCAGCACCACCGCGTCGAGTCCCGACGACGTCACCGCCACCGTCCCCGCCAGCTTGGTCGCCCCGTACGGCCCCGCCGGGCGCACGGCTCCGACTCGGTCACCCGCAGACCGGGCGTGCCAGGGCCGTACTCGGCGGCCGAGCCCAGGTGGACGAGCCGGGCCCCGGGGGCGGCCTCGCGCAGGGCCGCGCACAGGGCGGCGGGCCCGCGCGCGTTCACCTCCGCGAGCGTGACGGCGTCGCCGCCGGTCGCGCCCGCGCAGTTGACCACGGCGTCGGGCGCGGCCTTCGCGAGCGCCCCCGCCAGGAGGTAGGGGCGGTCGGCGGCGAGGTCGACGGCCACGTCGGCCCCGGGGAACGGCCGCCGACGAGGACCCGCGCGCCCGGGAGGGCGCGCAGCCGCTCGGTGACGTGGCCGCCCAGGTATCCGCCGGCGCCGAGGACGAGGATGCGCATTGCTGTTCAGGCTCCCTTGAGCAGGAGGGACTTGCGGCTGGTGAACTCCGCGTTGGCCCGGTCGTAGTCGTCGGGACGGCCGATGTCCAGCCAGTAGCCGTCGAAGTCGTAGGCGTGCGGGGGCGTCTCGGCGGCGAGCAGGTCGAGCACCAGCTCGTCGAAGCCGAGGGGAGCCCCGGGGTGTAGGCGTCGAGGGTCTTCCGCGAGACGCCGTACACCCCATGGACACCCGGTAGTCGATGCTGGGCTTCTCGGTGAAGGCCACCACCCGGCTGTCGTCGGTGGTCAGCACCCCGAAGTCGATGTGCACCTTGCGGGCGTACGTGGCGATGGTCAGCGGCGCGCCCGACGTCTCGTGCCGGCGCAGCACGTCGGCGTAGTCGAGATCGGTGAGCACGTCGCCGTTCATGACGAGGAAGTGCTCCGGCAACCGGTCCCGCAGGTTGAGCAGCGGCCCCATGGTGCCGAGCGGGTTCTCCTCGGTGGCGTAGTCGATGCTCAGGCCCCACTGCGAACCGTCGCCCACGTAGGCGCGGATGATCTCGCCGAGGTGTCCGATGGCGAGGGTGCAGTGGGTGAAGCCGGCCTGCGACAACTGGCGCAGCACGATCTCCAGGATCGCGTGCTCGTCGCCGATGGGGACGAGCGGCTTGGGCAGGGCGGTGGTGTACGGCCGCAGCCGGACGCCCTTTCCACCGGCCAGGATCACAGCGTGCATGGCATACCTCCTGCGGGACGTGCCGGACGGGTCAGATGTTGTAGATGCCGGTCTTGTAGCGGGCCAGGTTCGCGGGGTCGGTGAACCACTCGGCGGTCCGCGCGAGGCCCTCCTCCAGGGAGTGGCCCGGCTGCCAGCCGGTCGCCGCGGTCAGCCGGGACGCGTCCGCGACCAGCCGCATCACCTCGGAGTCGGCCGGCCGCAGCCGGGCCGCGTCCTCGCGGACGTCGAGCGGGGTGTCCATGACCTTCCCGATCAGCGCGACCAGGTCGCCGACGGAGATCTCCCCGCCCGTGCCCGCGTTGAAGGTGCGGCCCACGACGTCCTCCGCCGGGGCCGTGCCCACCGCGAGAACGCCCGCGCGGTGTCCTTCACGTAGGTGAAGTCCCGCGTGGGGCGCAGGTCCCCGAGGGTGAGGGTGCTCCCCGGCCGCCACCTGGCCGATGACGGTGGGGATCACGGCCCGCATCGACTGCCGGGGGCCGAAGGTGTTGAACGGGCGGAGCGTCACCACGGGGGTGCCGAAGCTGGCGTGGTAGCTGTCCGCGAGCCGGTCGCCGCCCGCCTTCGAAGCGGCGTACGGGGACTGGGTGTTGATGGGGTGGTCCTCGGTGATCGGGACCGTCTGCGCCGTGCCGTACGTCTCGCTGGTCGAGGTGTGCACCAGGCGGGGCGTCCCCAGGGCGCGCACGGCTTCGAGGACGTTGAGGGTGCCGGTCACGTTGGTGTCCACGTAACTGTGCGGCGCCTGGTAGGAGTACGGGATCGCGATGAGCGCGGCCAGGTGGTACGCGCAGTCGGCGCCGTCGAGCAGGCCGCGCACCGAGCCCGGGTCGCGGACGTCGCCGAGCACGATCTCCACCTGGTCGAGGACCTCGGGGAGAGGGTCTCCAGCCAGCCGTACGAGGAGAACGAGTTGTACTGGGCCATGGCCCTGACCCGGTGGCCGGAGGCGACGAGCGCCTCCGTGAGGTGCGAGCCGATGAACCCTTCGGCCCCGGTGACGGCGGCGAGCGGTGCGGAGGTCAACTCTTCGGTCCTTTCGACAGGAACAGATTCGGGACGGTGGTCGTGCGTGACGAGCGGCGGGCGGTCCCTCAGACGTGCGGGGACGGCCGGCCCAGGAGGGCGACGACACAGGCCGCCAGGCAGACCGCGGCCGCGGCGCAGACCGACGGCAGCACGGCGGACCCGTCGGGCAGGTCCGCCCGGGTGATGAGCACGGCGCCCGCGGCGGTCGTCAGACAGACCACCGCCGGCGGCCAGGCCACGCCGAACGCCTGGAGCAGGAGGGCGGCCCACAGCACCGCCGCGAGGGAGAGCAGCGCGACCGGCCCGGAGCCCAGGAGCAGCGCGGGGACCAGCAGGAGCATCAGGTAGCAGACGAGACAGAGGGCGAGGACGCCGGAGGAGCGGAGCAGGAACGCCCGGGGGTCGCGCTGGCGCAGCGCGGCGACCGACCAGCCGCGGTAGCGGTAGAGCAACCACTCCGCCGGGCCCATGCTCAGCGTCAGGACGATGACCGCGTACGCGTCCTGGCGGCCCTCCAGGGTCACGAGCACCGCCGCGGCGAGCCCGAACAGGCCGTACGGCACGGAGCCGCGCAGCTTGGGGCGCGGGCCCTCGGCGGCCGGGACGGCGAGGCCGGAGGCCAGGACCCGCAGGGCGACGGCGAGCGTGGCGAGGAGCGCGAGCAGCAGGAAGGTGAGCCGCAGCAGGGTGCCGGGCTCCCACCAGGGCAGGACCGCGGCGCCCGCGATCAGCGGGCTGAGCGCGGCGAGCAGCAGCCGCTCCCGGCCGAGCACGAGCAGGACGCCCGACGCCGCCAGGTACAGCGACTGGGCCGCCGCCGCGACGGTGGCCGGGCCGCCCCGGCGGGGATCGCGGCGAGGCCGGTGGCCACGCACGCCCCGAGCAGGGAACCGGCGAGCAGTGTGCGCGACGCCTCCCGCCTCCCCGTGGTGAGCCGCAGGTGCGCCCGGTGCCCGAGCCCCTGCCCCCACGCCCAGGAGACGACGCCCGCGGTGATCAGGACGGGGGCGTGCTCGTCGATGCGCCACAGCGGGCCGGTGAGCAGATAGGCCAGGGCCGGGAGCGCGAACAGCACGCCGCGCAGCAGGCACCGGACCGTGTCCGGCCGCCACGGGTCGGGCGGCGCGGCCGGCTCGGGGAACGCCCGGGGCACCCGCTCGTACAGCGCCGCCGCCAGCGAGAACAGGGTGGGATGGCCGTACCGCTCCTTGATCACGGAGGCGGACAGGCCGTCCGCCTCCAGGAGCGCGGCCACCTCGTAGGGGTGGACGGCCGGGCCGACGCGGTCGGCGAGTTCGGCGGCGAGCGCGCTGACCGCCTCCTCGTCGGGGCCCTTCGAGGGGAGCCGGATCGCGAGCGTCGCGTCGTCCAGGAAGCGACGGGGGCGCGGCACGGCCAGGCGGATGGCGAGCGTGTCCTGCTCGGCCCCGCCGGGTTCGAGGAATATCGGGCCGCTCATCCGGCGAGGCTCCTCGTGCCGCTGACCGCCGCGACGGGCAGCACGATCCGGACGGGCTCCGACCGCCGTCCGCCGGCAGCCAGTTCGTGGTAGATCGCACGGAAGGTGTCGACGGTCTGCCGGAGGGTGAACCGTTCGATCACCCGCAGCCGGGCCGCCTCGCCCATCGCCCGGCGCCGGGCCGCGTCGCCGAGGAGGGCGAGCGCGGCGTCCGCCATCGCGGCCGGGTCGCGCGGCGGCACCACGAGCCCGGTGTCGCCGACGGCCTCCCGGACCCCGCCGACATCGGTGGAGACGGTCGCGCGCCCGCACGACATCGCCTCGATCAGGGTGAAGGGGAAGCCCTCGCTGATGCTGGACAGCATCACGACGTTGCCGGCCGCGTAGGCGTCCTTGATGTCGTCGACGCGCCCCTCGAAGGTCACCGCGTCCGCGTGGCCGAGCTCGGCCGCCAGGGCCTCGCAGCGCTCCCGGTAGGCCTCTCCGCCCCGGGGCGTGCCGCCGAAGAGCCGCAGCCGGACGGCGGGCATCCGCTCGGACCAGGGCGAGGGCGCGGATCAGGGTCTCCAGGTCCTTGATCGGGTCCACGCGCCCGGCCCAACTGAGGGTGGGGGCGTCGGGCTCGGGCCCCGCGGGCGGGAAGGCGGCGGGGTCGACGCCGTTGTAGACGGTGCGGATCGCCTCGGGGTCGGCGCCGCCCTCCTCCTCCCACAGCCGGTTGTAGCGGTTGCCCGGGGTGATCAGGGCCGCCCGGCGGTAGCTCTCCTCCGCGAGCAGCCGGAAGAAGCCCAGGATCACGGCCTTCACCGGCCAGCGGTAGGGGGCGGTGCGGTAGCCGAGGTAGCGCTCGCGCAGGTACACGCCGTGCTCGGTGAGCAGCAGCGGCACCCCGTTCCGTTCGAGGGCGGCGAGGCCCGGGAGGACGGCCACCCGCCGCTGACGGCGTGCGCGACCCCTCCGCGGGCGGCGGCGCGGACAGGGGCCGCAGCGCGTGTTCGAGCAGGGCCGTGGCGGTGAGCGCGTCGTGCACGGTCGGCCCGGCCTCCCGCACGGCGATGCCCGGCCGCCGCCACACGGAGGTGAGCACCGAGATCGCCGCGTCGCTCCGCAGGAACGGGCTGAGCCGCCCGTCCCCGGCGGCGCGCGCGAGAGCGTACAGGGCGGGGCCGAAGCCGGCCTCGGCGCCCGGGTCGAGCAGCGCCGTCAGGAACTTCTCGTAGACGTCGGCCAGTTGTCTGCCGGCCCTGCCGCGGGGCGGCCGGCCCTCCGGCGCCGGCCCCCACATGGGGACGGACAGGACGCGGGAGACGTGCGGCGGCAGGTCCCAGGCGAGCGGCTCGCGGCCGGAGCCGGTGACGGCGAGGACGTCGAAGTCGACGTCCGGCATGCCGGTGACGAGCTGGTCGCACCAGACGCTGACACCCCCGTGGCTGTGCGGGTAGGTGCCTTCGGTCGGGAGGGTGACGCGCGGGGCGCCGGAGCGCCGCGCGGCGCGGTGTACGTGCATGGGTGTGGACTCCACGGCCGTGGTGGGAGTGGTCGTGCCGGTCCCGGCCGCCGGTGGGCGGCCGGGACCTCGCCGCCGGACGGGGACGGCGCCGGCGGTGCGGTGGTCAGCCGTTCGCGCCGGGGGTGACCGGGTCGGCCACGCCCGCGGGGATCCGGGCGGCCGGGGCCGGGGCCGCGACCCGCGCCGGGGCGGGACCGTCCGCCGTCAGGGCCTGGACGGAGGGCACCTCCAGGGCCAGCGAGGTGCCCGCGAGGGACGTCCAGCCGGAGCGCCCGCCCGCGTACGCCTCGCCGAAGGCAGAGCCGTCGGGCCGCAGGGTGCCCTCGGGCACGGTCACCGGGACCGTCGTGCCGCTCGGACCCTCGACGGTCACCGTCTCGCCGATGCGGTACGCGGTGACCTGGCCGCTCTGGACGGCCGTGCGCCAGGCGGAGCGCCGCTGGAGCTCCTGGCCGATGTCCTTCATCCGCAGGTTCACCACCGGGGTGCTCGGGGCGAACAGCGCGTCGTAGGCGTCGAGGACGCCGTCCAGGACCGGGTAGGCGATGCGGTCCTCGGCCAGGTTCGACTGGTGGATGAAGTGCGGCTTGGGGTCGTTGGCGAGGACGTGGCCCAGGGCGATCTGCCGCTCCAGGGGCACGATGTGGCCCGTGTAGCCGGTGGCGGGGTCGAGCGGGGCGGCCAGGCAGGTGGTGGTGGCCGGGTTGTCCTCGCAGATCCCGCTGCCGCCCTGCGCGCGGCTGGTGTAGATCCAGTTGTACTCGTCGACCTGCTCGGCCGCCCGGCCCGCGTTGTAGAAGACGTTCATCGGGTAGCGGGGGACCGTCGTGGCGGTGCCGACCTGGCGCTGGCCGGGTTCACGGGAGTTGTCCGAGCCCAGCCAGCCGATGCCGTTGTCGCCGAGGGCCGGCCCCAGATTGGGGTTGTCGACGTTCTGCTGGGGAAGGACGCGCAGCCCGGAGTGCTCGCCGGTGACCAGCTCGTCGTTCTGCAGCGGGAGTCCGGCGGTCTGGCCCCACACGCGGTTGAGCGCGATCTCGTCGGAGACGCTCTGCCGGGAGACCCACTTGACCGAGCCGTTCGGGTGGGTGGCGCACTGCCACGGCACCACGCTCGTGTTCTGCTCGCAGCCGAGGAAGGCGTGCGTGTAGGTGTGGTTGATCCAGCGGAAGTCGTTGCGCTTGGCGACGAACCGGTCGGCCAGCGGGTCCGCGCCGTTGTTGTCCGCGCGGAAGTCGACGGTACCGGCGGCGTTGTACGCCATGTCCAGGGTGAAGCCGCGGGAGGTCTGCCAGGAGGCGGCGTGGTCCACGTCGGCGGCCGTCATCCGGATCGGGTCCGGCACCGCGTCGGGGTCGGTGCAGTCCACGTCGCCGGGCGTGCAGTTGAGCGTGGAGTTCCAGCGGTCGTCCGCCGCGAACACGTCGTCGACGTGGACGGCGAAGTAGTTCCGGGAGGAGCCCAGGTGCGTCCCGCCGGTCATCCACTCCACGATGCCGCGGGAGAGCAGGCGGAACTGCTGCTGGTACTGGTTGTAGACGAAGGTGACGACCAGCTCGCGGCGCCCGTCGTGCCGGTACTCGCCGACCAGGGACCCGCGCTTGGTCGTCCCGGGTATCGCGGCCTCGACGTACGGGGTGAAGTCCGCGCCCGCCGCCGGAGTCGACAGGTAGGCGTAACTCTCTCCGACCGCAGGCGAGTTGTCCTCGAAGGGCACGGCGCCTTCGAGGTAGCCGAACGGCCCCGAGAGCCCGGCGGCGGTCGTCTGGGCCCCACTCCGTCGAGGCTCCCCGCGTACCCGCCGTAGACGGCGTACTGGAGGCCGACCTCGGGCCGGGCGTAGGTGTACGCGTCGACCTGCGGGATGTCGTAGGTCCGCTCGTAGTTCGCGAGCGCGGTCATCTCCGCGGAGCCGGCCGGGAACGGGTTGTCGTTCGGCAGGACGACGGCCTGGAACTTGGCCCGGTTCCGGTCGCCCACGGTGTCCGCCAGGTAGCCGGCGTCGATGACGGGCCGGTCGGCGCGGTTCAGGTCGACCTTCGTGTACGGCGTTCCCGCGGCGTCCAGTTCGGCGGCGATGGCCTCGGTGGCCGGGCCGCCGTCGGTCACGACCAGGACCCGCAGGTCGATGCGGGGTTCCGGTTCGGACGCCTGCGCCGAGGCGCCCGGCAGGACCAGGGCGGCGACGAGCGCGCCCGTGGTGAACAGAGTGGTGCCTATGAGCCGCTTCATGCGGTGGTGTCCCCTCCCGGAGCAGGGGTGGGTACGGCTCCGAGGAGCGGACGCACCCCTCGTGGGCGCCGGCATCCCCTCGAAGGCCGGTCGTCCACGCATCCGTCGCGTCAAATGGTGAGGTATCTGTGGAGCTTTTGTGGTCCCGTCGCGAAAGGTGGCGGAAAAACGAGGGTGCCCGGGGCGAGGGTTCCGGTGTGACCATCGGTTCGGAGGTCGCCCCGGGGCGCGGTCATCCTCGCGCCCGGGCCCCGGGGCGCAGGTGGGAGAGGGTGAAGCGGCGCCGGTGAACCGTGGGGCCGCCGCAGTGACCGCCAGTGGTGTAGACCGGCGGATCGGGCGGGGGCGGAGTCTGTTTTCGGACGCGCCCCGCCTGACCCTCGAACCCGTCAGGCGCAGAGGACGCGGGTCTCGGGCGTGTAGACCGGACCGCCGCTCGCGCTGGAGCTGTCGCTGAACTCGGCGTAGAAGTACGAGTAGAAGCCGATGTTGCCGTTGCAGCCGGAGTCGGCGGCGACCTGGAGGGTCAGGGTCACGGTCCTGCTCTGGCCGGGCGGCACGGTGGTCCCGTAGTTGCCGCCGAGGTTGGCGGGGCCGGTGCCGGCGCAGGGGTGCTGCCGCCGGGGCCGGCGAGCGAACAGCCGCTGAAGGAGTACTTCAGGTCCGGGCGCTGGGTGGTCAGCCAGGTCGGGTCGATCGTCTGGTAGACGAACCAGATGTCGTGGGTCTTGTTGTTCGTCAGCGTCATGGACAGGTTCACCGTGCCGCCGGGGGTGGTCGTGGCGGCGTCGGTGCTGAACGACAGCTCGGCGGGGGCGAGCGACGCGGAGGCGCTCGCGGCCGGGGCCAGGCCGAACACGGCGAGGAAGAGGGCGAGGACGGCGGTGAGACCCAGGCGTCTCGTGAGGTGGGATCGCATGGCCCGGGAGGCTAGGGACGGCCGCGGCCCGGCGTCTGCCCCCGCGCGGGCGGACCGGGCGCGCCACGGCCGAAAGTGCGCTTCCCGTGAAGGAGCCGCGGGGGAACCGTGAGGGCCCCGGCCGCTCACATCCGCGCACGCCGCGACGGGTGCGGCCCCGCGCCGCCGGCCGGTCCGGCTCCCGGCGCGTCTCCACGCCGTGGGCTACACCATTGGCGCGTACGCAACAGTTCCGCGCGCCCGGCGGGCCGCCGCGCCGGCCGGACACCGCTCGCTCCCGGCCAGGGCCGGTTTTCGGTGCCGTCGGCGGGGCGTTCGGCAACGGCCGGCCGGGCGACGGGAAACCACGGAGTGGGATGCGCGCCGGAGCGGAAGAACGCACGACCCTCCGGACCGAGGACCGTACGCCCTGCCGGGCTGAGGGCCGTACGTCCTCCGGCGTTGGGACGTGCGTCCTCCGCTTCCGGGACGTAGGTCCCGCCGTTTGGGTGAAACCTTCCCACCGCTTGTACCGTCCTCTCACCTGGGAGAAGGACCTGGAACAACGGGGAGTGGGCAATTCCATGGGGCGGAACAAGTACACAGCGCACATAGCCGTGGTCGCCTCCGCGGTCGGGCTCAGCCTGGCGGTGTGGGCGGCGAGCGCGGTCACGCAGACGGAGGCGGAGGCCGGCACGGGCGGCGGGCGGCCGACGGCCGGGCAGTCGCCGTCCGGGGACGCCAAGGGACCCGCCAGGCGCCGCCGAAGAAGATGCCGGAGAGCATCGCGCACGATGCCGAGGCGGGCGGCACGGCGGTGAACATCACGATCGACGACGGGCCCGACCCGCGCTGGACGCCCCAGATGCTGGACATCCTGAAGGAGAACGGCGTCAAGGCCGTCTTCTGCATGGTGGGACCCGAGGCGAAGCGGCACCCCGACCTCGTCAAGAAGGTCGTCGCGGAAGGGCACCGGCTCTGCGACCACACGATCTCCCACGACACCTCGATGGACAAGAAGTCCGTCGCGTACCAGAAGCAGCAGATCCTGGACGCGAAGAAGATGATCGAGGACGCGGCCGGGGGAGCGAAGGTCGAGTACTACCGGGCGCCGGGCGGCGCCTTCACCCCGGACAGCCGGCGGATCGCCGCCGCGGCCGGCATGCGTCCGCTCGGCTGGAACGTGGACACCAAGGACTTCGAGCTGCCCGGCACGGCCTCGATCGTGAACACGGTCAAGAACGAGCTGTCCAACGGCCCGACCATCCTCTTCCACGACGGCGGTGGCGACCGCGGCCAGACCGTCGCGGCGCTGCGGCAGGTGCTGCCGTGGCTCAAGCAGCAGGGGCACGCCTTCAGCTTCCCCGTGCGGACGACCCCTGAGGGCGCTCCGCGCCGGCGGAGGAGCCCGGAAACGCGAGGAGGACCGCCCGGCGGGTGCCGGGCAGTCCTTCCGCTGTTCGAGCCGTCCTCCAGAGCGCGGTACGGCGGCCCGAGCGTTTCGGAGGTGCGAGCCCTAGGAGTCGCGCTCGAGGGAGTCGCGGACGCCCTCGACCTTCCCCTGGGCCTTCTCGCCCACCTTGCGGGCCTGGCCCTTCATCTGGTCCGCCTGACCCTCGCTCTTGAGCCGCTCGTTGCCGGTCGCCTTGCCGGCGGCCTCCTTGAGCTTGCCCTTGGCCTTGTCCACGTGGCTCTCACCCATGACTGCTATGCCCTTTTCTGGTCGACTGGGGTACTTCGGTCACGTTAGGCGGGTTCCCCGGATCCCGCGCGCCAACCGTCCGGATCCGATCCCGTCCGCGGGACCCGCCGATCCCTCCGCGCGCGGAACCGTGACCGGGCGGCTACACACCGGCGCAGGCCCCCGTTCGGGCGGTGGGGACGGGGGCGGCCGTGACCGCCGGCGGGCCGACCGCGTTGGTGAGGCATGACCTCAGCACGACGCATCTCCTCCGTCCTCGCCGTCGCCGCCGCCTTCTCGTGCCTGGGCGCGTCCGCGGCGAGCGCGGCCCCGCCGCCGGTCCGCTCGGCCCGCCGATCAACCCCGTCACGGAGCTCGACTCCCTCGCCGCGACGGGCCTCCCCGAGGAGCAGGCCGCGCAGCTTCCCGGCATCTCCGAGCAGTTGGGCGGGCTGAACCGGATCCACGACCTCCAGCAGCTCCACCAGCTCACCGACCTGGCCGCGCCGGTCACCGGGGTGCTCCCCGCCGTCTCCGTCTGATCCGGCCCGACCCCGTTCCCCGGCCGTCACCGGCTCCGCAACGGCACCGCGCCACCCGCGCGGTGCCGTTTGCGCATACGGAAGGGGTGCCGGGGATCACCAGCCGAAGCGCCGGTTCACCAGCGTCGCGAACTCCTCGAAGGACAGCACCCGGTCGCCGTTCAGGTCGGCCTCGTCGAACAGGGCCGAGGAGTCGTCGTCGGTCCCCACGCCCCAGAAGGGGATCACGCCCCGCGCGGCTGAGGGTGGGGCCCTTGGACCGCAGGGCGTTGATGACCTCGGTACGGGTCAGCGTGCCGTCCCGGTCGAGGTCGAGCGCGTCGAAGAGGGTCCGGGCCTTGTCGCTCATGGGGTGTCCTGGCTCCTGGGTCGGTGGCCGCCGGGCGGCCTCGGGTCCTGTGCGGAAGGACGCGCCCCGGGCGCGGCGGGTTGCCCGGCCCCGAGGAGCCCCGCGGACCCCCGGAAAACACGTGGACCCCGGAGGCATTTGCACGGAAGACTTCCCCTTTCCCGCCTTCGGTACGACAGAAAGGGGGTTGGGGATGGGATCATCCGAAAAACAGGAAGGATTACCCTCCACGGGTTCGGTCCTCCTCGCGCTGCGCCACTACGGACGGGAGCTGCTCCGTCTGCGGCGGCTGACCGCGCCGGCCATGCTGCTGCCGGCGCTCGGCAACATCGGCATCTTCTACGTCGCGCCGCTCGTCGTCGCCAAGCTCGTCGGACAGGTCGCCGGGGACGGCGCAGGCGTCGACGGCATCGGCGCGCACCTTCCGTACGTCCTCGGGTTCGCCGGCGTGCTGCTGTTCAGCGAGGCGCTGTGGCGCGTCGGACTGCACTGCCTGAACCGGCTCGACGCCCGGGGCATCGAGCACCTGTACGTCGTCGGCATGGACGAGCTGTTCGCCAAGGACTCCTCGTTCTTCCACGACAACTTCGCCGGATCGCTGACCAAGCGGGTCCTCGGCTTCGCCTCCCGCTTCGAGGTGTTCGTCGACACGCTGACCTTCTCGATCATGGGCAACTTCGTGCCGCTGCTCTTCGCCTCGGTGGTGCTCTGGCGCTACGACCCGCTGCTCGTGGTCGGCCTCCTGACGCTGATCGCCTTCACGGGCGTGTGCGTCGCCCCGCTGATCCGGCGCCGCCAGCGCTCGTCGCCAGCGCGAACAGGCGATCGCCCGGGTGGCGGGCCACGTCGCCGACAGCCTCACGAACATGGACACGGTCCGGGCGTTCGCCGCCGAGGACCGGGAGGCCGCCGAGCACCGCTCCCGCGTCGCGGAGTCGCGGAAGCTCACCCTGCGGTCCTGGGACTACGGCAATCTGCGCATCGACACGCTGGTCGCGCCGATGTCCGTCCTGACGAACGTCCTGGGACTCGTCCTCGCCGTCACCCTCGGCGGGGGAGAACACGGCGTGGAGGCCGTCATCGTGGCCTTCACCTATTACTCCAACGCGACCCGGATCATGTTCGAGTTCAACCAGATCTACCGGCGCCTGGAGAGCGCGATGACGGAGGCCGGACAGTTCACCGAACTGCTCCTCGAACCGCCCGCCGTGCTCGACCCCGAGGACCCGGAGCCGCTGGCGCCCGGGACGCCGGCGTCCGCTTCGAGAAGGTCACCTTCGCCCACGCGGGCGCGAAGCCGCTCTTCGAGGGGCTCGACCTGGACGTGCCCGACGGGGCGAAGATCGGCTTCGTCGGCAGGTCCGGCGGGGGCAAGACCACCCTGACCCGACTGCTGCTGCGGATGACGGACGTCGACGGCGGCCGGATCCTCGTCGGCGGGCAGGACATCGGCAGACTGCGCCAGGCCGACCTGCGGAGCATGATCGCCTACGTCCCGCAGGAGCCGGCGATGTTCCACCGGAGCCTGCGGGACAACATCGCCTTCGCCCGGCCGGACGCCACCGACGCCGAGATCCGGCGCGCGGCCGGGGCGGCGCACGTCACGGAGTTCGTCGACGGGCTCCCCGACGGCTTCGACACCATGGTGGGCGAGCGGGGCGTGAAGCTCTCCGGGGGCCAGCGCCAGCGAGTCGCCCTCGCCCGGGCGATCCTGCGCGACGCCCCGGTCCTCCTCCTCGACGAGGCCACCAGCGCCCTGGACTCCGAGAGCGAGATCCTCGTCCAGGAGGCGCTGTGGCGCCTCATGGAGGGCGGACCGCGCTCGTCGTCGCCCACCGGCTGAGCACGGTGGCCGGCATGGACCGGCTCGTCGTCCTCGACCGCGGCCGGGTCGTCGAGCAGGGCACGCACCAGGCGCTGCTCGACGCGGAGGGCGCCTACGCCAAGCTGTGGCAGCACCAGTCGGGCGGCTTCCTCGACGACACCAGGGAGGGAGCCGAGCTGCGCCGGTGACGGGCCGAGGGGACCCGGGCGGGTCGTCCACAGGCGGCCGGAGAGCCCGCTCGGCCGGGTTTTCCACAGGTTGCGGCGGACGGGACCGGGCTGTCGGCGCGGACGGATACGCTTCACGAATGGTCCTCTCCGACGCTTCCCAGAGATCTCCGAGCCCGCCCGGGTGCTCCACCGTGTCTTCGGCTACAACTCCTTCCGCGGGGAGCAGCAGGAGATCATCGAGCAGGTCGTCGGCGGCGGCGACGCGCTCGTGCTGATGCCGACCGGCGGCGGCAAGTCGCTCTGCTACCAGATCCCGGCCCTGGTCAGAGACGGCACGGGCATCGTGATCTCGCCCCTCATCGCGCTCATGCAGGACCAGGTGGACGCGCTGCGGGCACTCGGGGTGCGGGCCGGGTTCCTGAACTCCACACAGGACCCGTACGAGCGGCAGGCCGTCGAGCAGGCGTTCCTCGCGGACGAGCTGGACCTGCTCTACCTGGCCCCCGAGCGGCTGCGGACCGAGGGCACGCAGCGGCTCCTGGACCGGGGCCGGGTGTCGCTCTTCGCGATCGACGAGGCGCACTGCGTCGCCCAGTGGGGCCACGACTTCCGGCCCGACTACCTCGCCCTGTCCATGCTGCACGAGCGGTGGCCGAAGGTGCCGCGGATCGCGCTGACGGCGACGGCCACCGAGGCCACCCACGCCGAGATCGCGAAGCGGCTGGGCCTGGAGGACGCCCGGCACTTCGTCGCCGGCTTCGACCGGCCGAACATCCAGTACCGCATCGTCCCCAAGAACAACCCGACCAAGCAGCTCCTGGAGCTGATCAGGACCGAGCACGCGGGGGACGCCGGAGTCGTCTACTGCCTCTCGCGGTCCTCCGTCGAGAAGACCGCCGCGCTCCTGGTCGAGCAGGGCATCGACGCCGTGCCGTACCACGCGGGCATGGACGCCCGCACCCGCGCCGCGAACCAGGCCCGCTTCCTGCGCGAGGACGGGGTCGTCGTGGTGGCGACGATCGCCTTCGGCATGGGCATCGACAAGCCGGACGTGCGGTTCGTGGCCCACCTCGACCTGCCGAAGTCCGTCGAGGGCTACTACCAGGAGACCGGCCGCGCCGGCCGCGACGGCGAACCGGCCACGGCGTGGCTGGCGTACGGCCTCCAGGACGTGGTCCAGCAGCGCAAGCTCATCGACTCCTCCGAGGGCGACGAGCAGCACCGCCGGAGCCTCGCCATGCACCTGGACGCCATGCTGGCGCTCTGCGAGACCGTCGACTGCCGCCGGGTCCGCCTCCTGGAGTACTTCGGGCAGAAGGGCGAGCCCTGCGGCAACTGCGACACCTGCCTGACCCCGGCCGAGTCCTGGGACGGCACGGTCGCCGCGCAGAAGCTGCTGTCCACGGTGTGGCGGCTCGCCAAGGAGCGGCGCCAGAAGTTCGGCGCGGGCCAGATCATCGACATCCTCCAGGGCAAGCGGACGGCGAAGGTCATCCAGTTCGACCACGACGCCCTCTCGGTGTTCGGCGTCGGCTCCGACCTGGGCACCGCCGAGTGGCGCGGGATCGTCCGCCAGCTCCTCGCCCAGGGGCTGATCGCGGTCGAGGGGACTACGGGACGCTCGTCCTCACCGAGCAGAGCGGCGAGGTCCTGGGCGGACGCCGCACCGTCCAGATGCGCAAGGAGAAGGCGGTCGCCCCGGCCCGGAAGGAGCCCGGGAGCCGCTCCGGAAAGGGCGCCCGCGTGCCGGTCGACCTGCCGGCCGAGCCGTGCCGGTCTTCGAGGCGCTCCGCGCCTGGCGGGCCGCGACCGCCCGCGAGCAGGAGCGTCCCGGCGTACGTCGTCTTCCACGACGCGACGCTGCGGGAGATCGCGACCCTGCGCCCCATCACGGTCGAGCAACTGGGCACCGTCGGCGGGGTCGGCGAGGCCAAGCTGACCAAGTACGCCGAGGGCGTCCTGGAGACCCTGGCGGAGACCGGCCCCGCGGCCCCGGCCGGACAGGACCCGGCCCCGGCCCCGGCGGGAGACGCCCCGGCTCCGGTCGCGCCCGCCCGGACGGAAGCGGCGTCCGAGCCCGCGCCCGCCGCCCCGTACGACGACGAACCGCCCTTCGACTTCGACGAGTCCGAACCGCCGTGGGACGAGGAGGAGTAGCCAGACCGCCCACCCGGGCCGTGGGACGGGCCGGCGCGGCGGACGTTCCGTTCGCGCCGGTCCCGGGGCCCCGGCCACGGCCCCGGCCGTCCCGTTCGTCCGTTTGCGGAGCGGTGGACATGGCGTTTCAGTGAGAGGATTCCCCCACGCTTCTCTGGAGCAGACATGTCGATGGCGTTCGGTTCACCTTTCGGTTCCTCCGATCCGTTCAGCGAGATGCTGAACCGGTTCTTCGGCATGTCGCCGGCCTCCTCGCCCCGGCCGTGCAGCGCGTGCCCATCGGAAGGCTGCTCACGGAGTCCTCGCACGAACTGCTCAACCTGGCCACCCGCAAGGCGGCCGAGGACGGCACGTCCGACCTCGACACCGAGCACCTGCTGTGGGCCGCCACCCGGGTCGACCCCTCCCGCAGGCTGCTCGCCCAGGGCGGCGTGGACCCCGACGCCCTCGCGGACCGGATCGCCGAGGCGCTGCCCGGGGAGTCCGCCGAGCCCTCCTCGGAGCCCGGCCTCACCCCGGCGGCCAAGCGCACCCTCGCCCTCGCCCACGCCCGCTCCCAGGCCGCCGGCGTCTCCTACATCGGCCCCGAGCACATCCTCGGCGCCCTCCTCGGCGACCCCGACTCCGGCGCCTCCCGCTTCCTGCGCGCCGAGGACCTGGACGTCTCGAAGCTGCGCGGCGCCGCGGACCGGGCGGCCTTCGGCGGAGAGGGCGCCCCCGCCGCCCCGAAGCAGCCGGCCACCGCCCTCGACGAGTTCGGCCGGGACCTCACCGAGGAGGCGAGGGCCGGGAAGCTCGACCCCGTGGTCGGACGGGCCGAGGAGATCGAGCAGACCGTCGAGATCCTCTCCCGGCGCTCCAAGAACAACCCCGTCCTCATCGGCGAGCCCGGCGTCGGCAAGACCGCCATCGTGGAGGGCCTCGCCCAGCGCATCGTGGCCGGCGAGGTGCCCGACACCCTCAAGGACAAGCGGGTCGTCTCCCTCGACCTCTCCGGGATGGTGGCCGGCGCCCAGTACCGCGGACAGTTCGAGGAGCGCCTGAAGAAGGTCATCGAGGACGTCCAGGAGGCCCGGGGCGACATCGTCCTCTTCATCGACGAGCTGCACACCGTCGTCGGCGCCGGCGCCACCGGCGAGGGCTCGATGGACGCCGGCAACATGCTCAAGCCGGCCCTCGCCCGCGGCGAGCTGCACGTGGTCGGCGCGACCACCATCGACGAGTACCGCAAGCACATCGAGAAGGACGCCGCCCTCGAACGCCGCTTCCAGCCCGTCCTGATCCCCGAGCCGACCGTCGAGGAGACCGTGCAGATCCTCGAAGGGCTGCGGGACGCCTACGAGGCCCACCACCGGGTCCGCTTCGCCGACGGCGCCCTCACGGCGGCGGCGGAGCTCTCCGACCGCTACATCAGCGACCGCTTCCTGCCCGACAAGGCCATCGACCTGATGGACCAGGCCGGCGCCCGGGTGCGGCTGCGCGGCGGCGGGCGCTCCACCGAGGTGGTCGGCCGCGAGGACACGCTGGCGAAGCTGCGCCGCGAGAAGGACCAGGCCGTCGCGGGCGAGGAGTTCGAAGGCCTCCGACCTCAAGCGGCGGATCGCCGAGGTCGAGGGCGAGCTCGCGGGCATCGAGGAGCGGCGCGAGGGCGTCGTCTCCGTCACGGCCGCCGACATCGCCGACATCGTGTCCCGCCGCACCGGCATCCCGGTCTCCCGGCTCACCGCCGGCGAGAAGAGCAGCTCCTCAGGCTGGAGGAGGAGATGCACGCCAGGATCGTCGGCCAGGACGAGGCGGTCACGGCGGTCTCCGAGGCCGTGCGCCGCAACCGGGCCGGCATGGGCGACCCCGACCGCCCCGTGGGCTCCTTCCTCTTCCTCGGCCCCACCGGCGTCGGCAAGACCGAACTCGCCAAGACGCTCGCCGACCTGCTCTTCGGCGACGAGGGCCGCATGATCCGGTTCGACATGAGCGAGTTCCAGGAGAAGCACACGGTCGCCCGGCTCGTCGGAGCGCCTCCCGGGTACGTCGGCTGCGAGGAGGCCGGCCAGCTCACCGAGAAGGTCCGCCGCCAGCCCTACAGCGTGGTCCTGTTCGACGAGATCGAGAAGGGGCACCCGGACGTCTTCAACACCCTCCTCCAGATCCTCGACGACGGGCGCCTCACGGACGGCCAGGGCCGCACGGTCGACTTCCGCCACTGCGTCGTCATCATGACGTCCAACATCGGCGCCCACCGCATCCTCGACCACCAGGGGGACGCGGCCGAGCTCAAGGACCGACTGATGGAGGACCTGCGGGGCCGCTTCCTGCCCGAGTTCCTCAACCGCATCGACGACATCATCGTCTTCCACAGCCTCACCGAGGAGGACCTGTCGGAGATCGTCGACCACCTCCTGGACCGCAGCAAGCACCGCGTCCACGCGCAGGGCATGACCCTGGAGGTCACCGAGGCGGCCAAGAAGCTCCTCGTCGCCCACGGCCACCAGCCGGCGTTCGGCGCCCGGCCGCTGCGCCGCACCATCCAGACCGAACTCGACAACCGGGTCGCCTCCCTGCTGCTCGGCGGCGACGCCGAACCCGGCGACACGATCGTGGCCGACGTGGTGGGCGACTCGATCCACTGCACGGTCCGCAAGGGCGACGCCGGGGCGGCGCCCACCGCGAGACGCGGAGAGTCCCGCCGAAGCGGCGTAGGGCCGCCGGGCGCCCGCGCGGGCAGTCCGGCAGGCCGGACACCGCCCGCGGGCCCCGGTGGCCGGCCTCAGGCCACCGGCACGGTCTCAGGCGCTCGTCCCCGCAGTACACGTTCATCGACGTGCCCCGCAGAACCCGACCAGGGTCAGTCCGCTCTCCGCCGCCAGGTCCACGGCGAGCGAGGAGGGCGCGGAGACGGCCGCGAGCATCGGGATCCCCGCCATCACCGCCTTCTGCACCAGCTCGAAGGAGGCCCGGCCGCTCACCATCAGGACCGTCCCGCGCAGCGCAGCAGCCCCGACCGCAGGGCGTGGCCGACGACCTTGTCCACGGCGTTGTGCCGGCCCACGTCCTCCCGCAGGCAGAGCAGCTCGCCCTCGGCCGAGAAGAGCCCGGCCGCGTGCAGGCCGCCCGTGCTGTCGAAGACCCGCTGCGCGGCCCGCAGCCGGTCGGGAAGGGCCGTGAGCACCTCCGTACCGATCCGCAGCGGGTCCTCCGCGACCGTCCAGGCGGCCGTCGTGCGCACCGCGTCCAGGCTCGCCTTGCCGCACAGCCCGCACGAGGACGTCGTGTAGAAGTTCCGCTCCAGGGAGGCGTCGGGGGCGGCCGTGCCGGGTGCCAGGACGACGTCGACCACGTTGTACGTGTTGCCGCCGTCGGAGGTGGCGCCCGCGCAGTACCGGATCCCGGCCACGTCCCCGGCCGCGTGCACCACGCCCTCGCTCACCAGGAACCCGGCCGCGAGGTCGAAGTCGTCGCCCGGGGTGCGCATCGTCACGGTCAGCGGACGCCCGCCCACCCTGATCTCCATCGGCTCCTCGGCGGCCAGCGTGTCCGGGCGGTAGGAGGCCCTCCCTCCCGCACGCGCAGGACGCGCCGCCGCGCGGTCACTCGTCCCATGGTTCCTCCTCCCTCTGGCTCCGGCCGATGGACCGGACGCCGGATCCCGGGGCCGCGGTGTCACGCCGCCCGACCGCCGACGGTAGCCGTCCGGGGAGCGGCGCGCGCCACGCGGGGTGCGCCCGGGGCCGTGGCCGTGCCGTCACGCGGGGGCGCCCGCGGGGACGACGGCGACCCGGACGTGCTTCAGGGTCGGCTGGTCGTTCTGGGCGCTGTGGTCGTCCGGCGCGCACAGCACGTTCATCTCGGGCACGTAACCGGCCGCGCACCCCGGGGATGTCGTACGGGACGGCGAGGTAGCCGTCGAGGCGCCGGTGGCTGCCGTCCCGCCGGCTCGTCCTGGTCGGTGCTCAAGGATCCTCGCCCTCTCGCCCCGCGGGGCAGGGCGTCGCGGTACGAAACCACCCCTCCGGGCAGGCTATGTCCGCCCCACCCGCATGCCACCCGGCCCGGAGAGCCCACCGCGCCGGGCTGCGCGGCGGATCACGCGCGCCTACGCTGTCGCTGTCCCGCGGTGTCCTTCGCTTCCCGCCCCTCCCGTCCCTCCCGTCCTTCTGGTCCCGTCGCGCGGGGCCGTCCTCCAGCAGGAGCGCCATGGCCGTACCCCAGTCCCCTCATACGGAGGCCTGAGCCGTGCGCCCCCGGTTGCTCGGTGCCGTCCCCGGCTCGTCGGGTCGGCGCTCGTGGGCGCGGCGGCCGGCGCGTGCGTCGCCGTGACGACCCACGCGCCGCTCGGCGTCCTCGCCGGCATCGCCGCCGCGGAGACCGCCTTCGTCGTCGCCGGCTGGACCGTCCTGTGGCCCATGGACGCCGCCGCCACCCACCGCAACGTCCGCCGCGAGGAGTTCCGGCCCGTCGTCGAGGAACTCGCCGTCGTCGCGACCTCCCTGGCCGGCCTGGTCGGCATCGTCGTGCTGCTCCTGGTCGGCCGCACCGACCTGAGCCACGCGGCGGCCGCGACGGCCCTCTGCGGCGTCTTCATGGCCTGGGCGGCGCTCCACCTGATGTACGCCACCCGCTACGCGTACCACTACTACGTCCCGGAGCCGGGCGGCGGGATCGACTTCAACACCCGGGAAGCGCCCCGGTACAGCGACTTCCTCTACTTCAGCTTCAACCTCGGCATGACCTACCAGGTCTCGGACACCGACGTCTCCACCGCCGGACTCCGCGCGATCGTCCTGCGCCACTGCCTGCTGTCGTACGTCTTCGGGGCCTGCATCCTGGCGACCACCATCAACCTGGTCACCGGCATCGTCACGGGCTGAGCCCCCGGCGGCTCCGGGAAGGGGTTCAGCCGCGCCACCACGGCTCGCGCACGAAGCGGCTCTCCTCGCTCGTGCGGTCGAGGCCGTGGGAGATCCGCTCGGAGTCCAGGTTCCGCCCACGACGCCGCCGCCCTTCCGGCTCAGCTCGATCAGGCGGTCGTCCGCCGTCCCGGCGCAGCCAGTCGGGTGGCCGGCGGCCGGTGTCGTGGTGCGCCTCCCGGCCGTGCGACCGGTGCGGCCGGCGCCGCCGTCCGGTACTCCTCGATCACGCCCTGCCGCAGCGCGAAGGGCGGCGAGGCCGGTCCCGAGCCCCGCCACGGCCCGAAGAAGCACGCGTCGACGACGCCCACGGCGATCGGGGCGACGGCCGTGAGCCCCAGCCGCTGGAGGAACCGGACCCTGCCGCCCACCGTGTACGTGAGCTTGGTGACCGGCACGGTGCCGTCAGCCGACCGAGACCACGGTCGCGGTCGCCCGGCCCTCGGGCGTCTCGTACGTGACGGTGTCGCCGGCGCCGTGGCCGAGAGCGCCCCGCCGAGCGGGCTGTCGCCGGTCACCAGGCCGGGGTCGAGCGCGTCGGCCAATTCGGCGATGCGCACGGTGGACTCGGTGCCGTCCTCGAACCGCACGGTCACGCTGCTGCCGACGCCGACCGTGCCGGCGGCCGGGGGCGCGGCGACGGACGCCTCCTCCAGCCGGTCCTCGACCTCCCGGATCCGCCCGTTCAGCCGGTCGGCCTCGTCGGCCCGCATCAACTCGTCGGCCTGGTCGGCCCTGTCGCCCGTCTGGTCGCCGCCGCCGTCCCGCAGGGTGGCGGCGACGAGTCGCGCTCGGCGCGCAGCTCGGCGAGCTCCTTCTCCAGTTCCGCGCGGGCGTCGGCGTTGACGGGCTCGGGTCCACCGGTCATTCCTGCTCCTGTTTCGGACGAGGACGAGGACGAGGACGCGGACGCAGACGAGCGCCGCAAGGATCCTATATGTGTCATTTGTGACGTTGTCAGGCGTGGTGCGAGTGGGACGCGAGGAGCCGCCGCACGACCTCGTACGGTGATCGGGAAAGCCCGACCGAGAGGGAGAAGCGCACGATGGCCGTCATCCACCGCACCACGATGCAGCCCGGCAAGACGGAACTGCTCACCGCGTGGCTGCCCACCCGCCCCTGGTACGCCGCCTGCGCCGACGGCCCCCGGCCGGTCAGGGCGGGCGGGTTCCGCTCGACGACCCCGAGGGCGAGGTGGGCATCGAGTTCATGGTGGTGACCGACGGCACCGGCCCCGACGCGGTCGCCTACCAGGTGCCCCTGACCTACCGCGCGGACCCGCTGGCGGGCGCCGAGCACGCCCTCGTCGGCACCGCCGAGCACGGCGTCCTGGGGAAGCGCTGGGTCTACGACGGCGTCCACGACCCCGTCCTCGTCGAGCGGTTGCACGCCCTGCTCGACGGCCGCGCCGAGCCGCAGGCCCAGACCGCGACCGACACCCCCGACCCCACCGTCGCCGTCTCGCCGCTCGCCCCGGGCGGCACGGGGAGCCGGGGCGGAGCCCGTACGGGTCGAGGAGGGCCCCGACCACACCGACGTGGTGGTGCGGGAGCCCGGCGCGCCCGCGCCGCTCGTCCTGCGGGTGCGCCGCGTCCTGCGGGCCGACGGGGACGGCGGGACGGCCGACGGCGCCCGGGGCCGGGTGACCGGCACGTGGCAGCGGCCCGAAGGGACCACCGTCCGGGGCACCTACGCCACGGCGCTCACGGCGGCCACAGGGCTCACTGAGTTCACGGAGTTCACGGCCTGAGCGCCGTCGCCAACTGCGCCCGGGAGCGCACGTCGAGCTTCTGGTAGATGCGGGTGAGCCGCGCCTCGACCGTCTTCACGCTCAGGTACAGCTTCGCCGCCGCCTCCTGGTTGCTGGCGCCCTGGCCCACGAGCCGCGCGAGCCGCAGCTCCGCCTCCGTCAGGGAGGAGAGCGCGGGAGCGGTCTCCTCGCCCCGGGACCGCCCGCCGGCCCTCGCCCGCCGGGGTCTCGCCCGCGAGGGCCAGCCACGGCGCCGCCCCGGCCCGCTCGAACACCGACGCCGCCTCGTGCAGGGCGGCCTGCGCCGCCGACCGGCGCCTCCGGCGGCGCTCCACCCGGGCCAGGGCGATCAGCGCCCGGCCCCGCTCCAGGGCAGCCCGGCACGGCCGAAGTCCCCGGCCGTGCGGGTCAGCAGCTCCGCCGCCTCGTCCGTACGCCCCTCGGCGGCCAGGCACAGGGCGTACGCCCGGTCGCAGCCGAGCAGGACCGTGGACCGCCCGAGGCGCTCCGCCACCGGCCGCACCTCCGCGAGGAGCGCCAGGGCCTCGTCCCCGGCGTCGTTCGCGAGGAGCGCCTCGGCCAACTCCTCGTGCCAGCGGAGCATCGACGGGTCCACGGTCGACTGGGCGCGCTCGTCGGCCTGGACCCGGCGCAGGGTCTCCAGGGCGGCCGCCACGTCCCCGTTGACCAGTTGGACCCGGCCGAGCGCGTACCGGCTGCGGGAGAGGAAGACCCGGTCGCCCTCCTCCTCCGAGGCCTGCACGCTGCGGCGCGCGTAGCTCGCGGCCCGCGCGAAGCTGCCGCCCGCCGTCTCCGCGAGCGCGAGCGCGTACCAGGCGGGCCCGGGGAGAGCCCGCCTCCAGGGTGAGGGCGAGGGACTGCCCGGCATGGGCGAGGGCCGCCGCACGGCCCGATCCGGGACTCGATCTCGGCCAGCGTGCGGAAGAGCTCGATGGCGTCCTCGACGGAGCCGCGCCGCTGCACCAACGGCAGGAGCGCGCCCAGCTCGTCGCGGGCCTCCACGAGCCGGTCGTCGAACAGGGCGTGGCGGATCGTCAGGATCTGGGCGGCGTTGCGGATGCCGAGCGGACGCTCGGCCAGCTCCAGGGCCCGCGCCCGGTCGAGCACGGACTCCGCGTCCGGCGAACCGAGCGCCCGCTCCATCCGCGCCTGCACGGTCAGCGCCTGCGAGGCCGTGCGCGGATCGCCCATCGAGGCTGCCAGCGCGGCCGATTCGACCGCCGCCGTCCGCGAGCGCTCCGGATCGCCGTCCGCGAGCACGTACTTGAGGGCGAGCCGGAGCTGCACGGCGGCCCGCAGGGCGGTGTCGCCCTCGGAGTCCTCCATGGCGTGGACGTACATCTCGTCGAGGCCGGTCAGGCCCTGGCCCGCCGTGTCGAGCACGGCGAGCCGCGCCCGCACCCGGTCGGCGGGCACGGCGTCCCGGGCGAGCAGATCGGTCGCGGCCCGCATCGCGAGGTCGGCGCGGGCCGCCCGCGCGGCCTCCTCGGCCGCGTCGACGAGCCGCGCGATCCGCCGCGTGCCGTGGCGCCCCGGCGTCGACTCGGCCGCGAGCAGGGCCAGTTCGGCGGCGAGCGCGCTGTTCCCGCGCCGCCGGGCCAGATCGGCGGCGGCCGCGACCTCGGCGGCCAGCTCCTCGTCCGGACTGTCGGTGGCGAGCGCCCGGTGCCGTACGGCCTCCACGGGATCGTCCACGACCTCCGCGAGGGCCGCGTGCCCGGCGCTCCGCTCGGCCCAGCAGGCGTCGTGCACCAGCGTGGAGGGCAGCAGCCCCGCGGTGAAGGTCACCGAACCGTCCTCGGCCAGCGACACCAGATCGGCCCGCTCGGCCGCCGCCAGGTCCGCCTCCGCGTTGGGCCGCCCGGCCCGGCGCACCAGCGTCGCCGACGGGCGCAGCGCCAGGGCGGCCAGCAGCAGCGTCTCCCGTACGGCGGGGGCGCGGCCCCAGAGCTGGCGGGCCAGGTCGCGGGCGCGCCCGGAGAGCGTCAGGGCCTCGGCGTGGTGCACGGGGGTCCGCGCGTCCGCCAGCGAACGGCCCACCGCGAGCGCCAGCCGCGGATTGCCGCCGCTCGCGCGGTGGATGCGGCCGGCCATCCGGGAGGGCAGCCGGTGGTGGATGAGGAGTTCGGCGATCTCGTCGGCGTGCAGCGGCGGGACGCGCAGCACGTCCGCCTCCGAGGGCACCCAGAGGTGGCGGGCGTGCGGGTCCTCGGAGCGGTGGGGCTCGCCGTACGGATCGTGGGCCTCCCCGTACGGCTCGGGGGTCTCCACGGCCACCACCCGCAGCGCGGGCGGCGCCAGGTGGAGGGCGAACCGCAGCAGGTCCGCGCTGTCCGGGTCCACGTGCTGCACCCCGTCGACGACGAGCAGGACGGGCCCCGGCAGGTCAGGGTGCGCAGGATCCGGGCGATGCCGAGGCGCAGGGCGATCGTGTCCCAGCCGTCCGCGTCGATCGGCGCCTCGCGGCAGAGCATGGCGACGGCGGTGCGCTGGGGGCCGGGCAGCTCGTCGAAGATCCCGGAGGCGAACACGCCGGTGGCGTACGCCCCGTGGTGTCCGCACCGGCGGCGGAGGCCGGGGCGGGGGTCCGCGCGCCGGGGCTCCTGGGGGAGCCGACGGCCGGGAGGACCGGGACGGACGCCCGGCTCCGGGCGCGTCGGACGGTTCGGGACCGACGGCGCCGGGTCCGGCCCAGGTCACCGTCGCCGCCACGGAGGCGACGAGCGCGGCAGCCGAGGCGCCGGGCATCTCGCGGTCGGACGGCAGGGACGCGAGCCACAGCACGGTCTCGCCGCGCGCCTCGGCACGGGCCGCCTCGGCGAGCGCGACCTCGGTCTTGCCGACGCCGGCGGGCCCGGTGAGCAGCGCGCGGCCCCGCGTGTGCAGGGCGCGTTCCAGCCGGGCGAGGAGCTCTTCGCGGCCCACCGGCGCGGGGTTCGCCCCACGCCCGCGGGGCGCAGGGCGACGTGCGGAGCTGTCGTCACTGTCCACCACCTCCGGCCGCTCGGGCCCCCGGCCCACGAGCCCCGTGCGCAGAGAATACGGAGCCCACCGGCGGAGTCCAGGCCCTTGTCCGGCATACGGACAGCGCGCTCCGGTGGCACGCGCTCCCACAACGCCAGGACGCGCCCGTGGTGTAGACCACGAGCGCGTCGCTGACCAGCAATGATGCTGATGTGGGGGTGGGTCGAAGGTGGTGCGGTGGTGCTTCAGAAGGTGAGGCTCCACGCGTTGATGTAGCCGGTGTCACCCGTGGCCACATCGCGGACCTGGAGCTTCCAGGTGCCGTTGGCGACCTCGCTCGACGCGTCGACCGTGTAGGTCGTCACGACGTTGTCGGCGCTGTCCGAGGACGACGACGCCTTCAGGTTGCGCACCGTGCCGTCGGGGGCGACCAGGTCGATGACCAGGTCCCCGCGCCAGGTGTGCGTGATGTCCACGCCGACCTTGAGGGCGGCGGGGGCGTTACCGGTGCGGCCGGTGACGGAGATCGAGGACGACACGGTGGTGTTGTCCGGGACCGCCACGCGGGTCGTGTTGGTGAAGACGTTGCCGGCCGGCGGCGTGGTGGTGGTGACGGCGTTCACCGTCTTCGTCGCGTCGGCGATGCCCGCGCCGCAGCCGCCGGTGCAGGTGCCCGGCAGCGGACGGGCGTTGGCCTTGATCGCGGACTCGATGTCGGCCGGGGTGAGGGTGCTCTTGGCCGACTTCAGGAGGGCGGCGAGGCCGGCGATGTGCGGCGCCGCCATCGAGGTGCCCTGGTAGGGCTTGTAGTTCTCGGCCGACTGGGTGGTCGTACCCGAGTTCAGCGTCGAGAGGATGCCGTTCTCGGGGGTGGTGACGGTACCGGGCGTGTCGGTGGCGCGGCGGGTCTCGCCGCCGGGCGCTGCCACGTCCACGGCGGTGCCGAAGTTGGAGTAGTACGACCGGTTGCCCTCGCGGCTGGTCGACGCCACGGTGATGACGTTCGAGCAGTTGGCGGGGGTGAAGCCGGAGGTGTTGAGGTTGCTGTTGCCCGCGGCCACGACGACGGTGGTGCCGCGCGAGACGGCGCCGTTGATGGCGGTCTGGTAGACGCTCGGGCAGGTGGAGCTCGCGCCGCCCAGGCTCAGGTTGATGACCTTCGCCGGGGTCGGGTTGGCCGGGACGCCCGGCACGGTGCCGCCGGAGGCTCAGGTGATGGCGTCGGCGATGTCGGCGGACGAGCCGCCGCACTTGCCGAGCACGCGCACGGGCTGGATCTTCGCGTTGTACGCGATGCCCGCGATGCCCTTGGTGTTGTTCGTGACGCCGGCGATGGTGCCGGCCACGTGGGTGCCGTGCCAGGAGGAGCTGGAGGCCTTGGAACCGCTGCCGCACTCGTTGTCGGTGGCGTTCCAGTCGCCCTCGTCCTTGGGGTCCGCGTCACGGCCGTTGTTGTCGCGGGCGTCGGCGGACGACGAGATGAAGTCGTAACCGGAGACGACGTTGGCCGCCAGGTCCGAGTGGGCGGCGTAGCCGGTGTCGATGACGGCGACGGTGACGCCGGAGCCGGTCGTCTTGTCCCAGGCTCCCGGGACGTTCATGCCGCCGGTGGCCTCGAAGAGGTCCCACTGCTTGGCGTACTCGGTGTCGTTCGGCGTGGCCGCCATCGCGTAGGCGCGGATGTCGGGCTCGACGGAGGCGACAGCCGGGTCGGCGCGGAAGGCGTCCATCACCTTCGACACGTCCTGCTGGGTGGCGCTGTCGCCCAGGTCGACCAGGGCGCCGCCGGCGGCGAGGCGGCGCTCGAAGGAGAGCTTCTCGCCCGTCTTCGCGGCCTTCTCGGCCGTGTCGCTCTTCGCGGCGGTGTTGGAACCGGCCTCGGCGGCCTGGCTCTTGTAGGTGACGATGAGCTTCTCGACCGGGGCGCTGGGCAGCGCCCGGATCGTCTGCGAAGCCGGGGCGGGCTTCGGGGTCGGAGCGGCCGGGGCGGCGGCGAACGCCCCGGAGGTGGTGGCAGCGGCACCGAGGATCGCGGCGCCCGCGACCACGGATATGACTCTCCGCCTGGAACCGTTCAAGGTGTGGCCCTTTCGATTACGACGTAACTGCGGAGCAGTGGCGGCGGCGCGGAACACACGGGGCGATGTGGGGTCGCGGTCCGGCGTTCCCTGGGCTTGGGGGCCCGTGCGCCGCCACCGGCGCGACGGCCCGGGTCAAGGCCGTCACCGGCGGACGTCACCCTCCGCGTGCACCTGTCACGGTGCGGCCCGAGGGATGACATCTGCCGGTGCGGAGGACAGTAGGGAACGGGGAGGTGAACCCGATACGGGAAAACCCTTGTCACCCCTCAGGGGGTGGCGGGGGTCGGTGAGGGGAGGGGCGCGGGCCCGCCGGAGCCCTTCGTCAGTCCTTCGTCAGTTCTTCGCTCAGCCCAGTTCGAGCGTCGTGACGCCGAAGACGCGCTCGCGGGCGACCGGCCGGACGGGTCCGGTGTACATCCGGGCCGTCTCGAACGTCGGCTCCAGACCGCGCTCCAGGGCCAGGCGCACCGCCGCCGGATTGACCTCCGGCACGTCGACCGCGATCCGGTCCGAGCCGAAGCCCGCGCCTCGGCCGCGAGTCCGTCGAGCAGGGCCGCCGCGTCCGCCGGGGTGTCCGCGAACAGCGGCCCGATCCGGGCCTCGTCCTGGGCGGGACGAACCACCCCGTACCCGGTCGGGCGTCCGTCGACGACCCGGGCCAGGGCGCGGTGCCCGGGGTGGCGAGCCAGGCGGAGAGGAACCGCGGCCGGTGCGCGTGGTGGCAGGCGTCGTCGTACGCGGCGAGGGCGGCCGCGCCGACCCGCTCGGCGGCCACCAGACCGGTCACCGGGCCGTCCGGGGCCGGCACCTCGCCCACGTACCGCGCCGTGCGGTACGCCGTCGTGAAGCCGGAGCGCCGGTAGTTGTCCTGCTGCGCGGGCACCCCGTCGAGCCCGACGGTCCGGCCGCCCGCGCGGGCGAAGGCGGCCCGCCAGGTGGCCAGGCCGTGGCCGAGGCCGCGGAGTTCGGGACGCACGAGGTAGAAGCCGAGGAAGGCGTAGGCGTCGTCGTAGCCGACGACCGACACGGCGGAGACGGGCTCCCCGTCGATCCGGCCGAGGAAGAAGCCGCCGGGGTCTTGCGCGAAGAACGCCGTGACGTCGGAGCGCCCGGGGTTCCACCCTCCTCGGCGGCCCAGGAGCGCACCAGCCCCAGTCCTGCGGCGTGGCGGGGAGACGGTCAGCGAGCCGGGGGCCATGGGGTGTCCTTCGACGACCGGGAAGCGACGGGAGCGCACGGGGCGGCCCGGACGGTCCGGCGACGGCCGGGCGGATATCCGGGCAAAGCGCGCCGATCATAACGCCGCCCGTACCGCGCCCCGGACCGCACCGATCGAATCCGGCCGCGAGGGGCATCCGTGCATCCCCTCGCCCGTGCCCAGGAGGATCCCCGCCGCGGCACCGATCGACGTCTTCCCGCCTTGGTCCGGCGCCGACCGGCGCCCTCCCGTACCCACCCCCGCCCCCGGCTCAGTGCACCAGACGCAGGCGGGCCGCGGCGACGGTGAGGTGGACCGTCTGGCCCCACGTCAGTTCGAGCGCGTCCGACTCGACGCCGTCGCCGAAGGCGATCAGACGGTCCGACTCGACGGTGAGGCGCAGGCCGTGCCCGGGGCCGAGGAGTCCTTCGACGCGGGTGGTGCCGGTGGTCGGCGACGGCCAGGCCTCGCGGACGAACCAGGCGAGCCGGGGTCCGACGGCGCGGGCAGCGCGAGGGTGCTGGAGCGCTGCTCCCACAGGGAGCGCAGCCAGCCCGTGGCCCCGTGCCGGTGCCGACGAGGACGCCCGACGACGCCTGGGCCTCGGCCGGCGCGTCCGTCCCGTCGAGCCCGAGCGTGTAGCGGGCGGTCTGGTGGCCCGGCGGCCCGACGTAGATCTCGTTGAGCGCCAGGAGCCGCTGCGTGTCGTCGGTGACGGCCTCGACCATCGTCAGCTCGTCGGCCGCCGCGCCCGCTCCCGCCGCGTACGGCAGCAGCCGCCGCGCCCGGTCCGCCCGGTGCCGGACCAGGACGCCCGGATTGCGCCCCGGGTCCGCGTCGATGCCGACGACCGGCTGCCCGGTCAGGTACTTCGCCGCGTTGGCGACCAGACCGTCCTGTCCGACGACCACGACGACGTCCTCCGGCCCGAACAGGAACCGGTCCAGATCGGCGCGCTCCACCCGGGTCTGCCGCCACGTCAGCGGCACCGCGCCCGCCACCTCGGCGAGCGCCCGGTGGGCCCGCTCGTGCCGCTCCCGCACGTCCTCGACCGAGCGGCCGCGCGCGGAGAGGAAGAACGCAGCCTGCCCGTGCGTGCCGTGCCGGGCGAGCAGCTCCTCGTACTCCGTCGTCCGGTGCACGAGCACCGCGCGCGGCGCGAGGCTCACGACCGGGCCCCGCCCGTTCCGCCGGCCCCGCCCTCGCCGCCCAGCCTGGCGAGCAGCCCGGTGAGCACGTCGGGGAGAGCGTCAGGTGCTCGATCCGGGGCAGGTTCTCGGCGGCCCGGTGCACGGCGAGGGCGTGCAGGGTGGCCGGATCGGCCTCCGCGTGCGCCCGCAGCCACGCGGACTGCGCCCCGGCGCGCGCCTCGCCGACCTCGCGGGCGGCCTCCGCCTCGGCCCGCGCGAGCCGGACCTTCCGTACGGCCTCGGCCTCGGCCCGCACCGCGTCGGCGGCGGCGTTCTCCTCGGCCTCGCGGCGCGTTGGTGCCGCGCTGCTCGACGAGCCGCTCCTCCTGCCGGGCCAGCTCGATCTTGCTGGCCAGCTCGTTCTCGGCGATGGCGCGTTCCCGTTCGACGGCGACGGCCCGGCGCTCGTAGGTGGCCCGGTCGGCCTCCTGCTGGATCTGCTCGCGGGCGGGGGTGCGCAGGGCGCGCTCCACCTCGGGCTCGGGGCGGATCGCCACGACCCGGACCGCGACGACCTCGATGCCGGTCTCCGGCAGGCGCGGCTCGGCGGCGAGGCCGGTCGCGATGCGGTCCCGCACCGCCGCCACGCCGTCGACGAGCGCGGCGGCCAGGGGCGTGCGGGCGAGGACGTCGAGGGCGTGCTGCTGGGCGGTCTCGGTGAGGAGGGTGGCGATCTGCTCCAGCGGGGTGCCGCGCCAGGCGCCCGTGTCGGGGTCGACGGAGAAGTCGAGCCGGGTGGCCGCCGCGCCCGGGTCACCGATCCGGTACGTGACGGTGGACTGCACGCTCACGTCCTGGAAGTCGGCCGTGCGGGCGTGGAAGGCCATCGCCAGCTCCCGGTCGTTCACCGGGACCTCGGAGAGGGCGGCGGTGCGCGGCCGGAACCAGAAGCTGAGCCCTTCGCCGTCGTGGACGAGCTTTCCCCGTCGCTGGTGGCGGATGTGCGCGGTGGGCGCGGAGCGCAGGTGGCGCCAGCCGGCCCGCCGGGTGATGTCGGCCATGGAATCCCCCTTGTCGTCACGTTGACGATAGGGGGTGGATCCAGTTGTCGTCAAGGTGACGAATGGGAGGGTGGTGAAGGGGCCGCCCGTCCTCACCCGGCGAGCGGGACGCCCGCCGGTTCGACCTCCGGTGCGGCGAGTCCGGCGATCCGGGCCGCGGGAAGGCCTCCGGCGGCCCCGCGCCGGCGTTGCCCTCCGGGGCGGCACCGGCACCGGTACGGCCGGCGAGGCCCGCGACGGCACCGGCCGCCACGAGGCCACCGGCACCGGCACCGGTACGGCCGACGGGGCCCGCGACGGCACCGGCCCCCGCGACGACCCCGACCCCCACGGCGCCACCGTTCTCCGCAGCGCCACCGGCCCCGGTGTCTCCCGTACCCCCGCTGCCGCCCTTCGTCAGGAGCACCACGCCCCGCGCCGCGATCAGCGACGCGCCGGCGGCGGCGCACCAGCCCCAGGCCCCGGCCCGGAAGGTCTCGCCGAGGAGGACCACGCCGATCACGGCGGCGGCCGCCGGGTTGGAGAGGTTGACGACGGCCAGCGGCGCCGCGAGCCCGCCCCGGTAGGCGGCCTGCGAGAGCAGCAGCCCGCCCGTGGCGAAGCCGGATATGAGCACCGCGAGCAGCGCGGTCTGCCACCAGGTCGGTTCGGTGCCGGGCAGGTCGCGGGCGAGCGCGGCCGTCAGGGTCTGGGTGAGCGCCGAGGCGACGCCGGAGGCGATGCCGGACGCCGTGGCGTGCCCGAGTCCGCGCCCGGCCCGCCCGCCGCTCCCGTGGTGGCGGCCCGGGGCGAGGCGGCGATCAGGAGCGCCGTCGCCGCGGCGACGACCAGCGACTCGCGCAGGCTGAGCGCCTCGCCGGGGCCGCGGGCCCGGTGACGGCGACCAGGCCGACGAGACCGGCCAGGGTCCACAGGGCCCCGCGCCACTCGGTACGGGTCACCCGCCGGCGCGCGCGGTACGCGCCGAGCGGCAGCGCCGCCACGAGGGTCAGCGCGCCGAGCGGCTGGACCAGGGTCAGCGGCCCGTAGTGCAGGGCGGCCACGTGGGCGAGGGCCCCGGCGGCGTTCAGGCCGACCGCCCACCACCACTGCCCGCGGGCGAGCAGCGCGCGCAGCGCCCGTGCCCGTCGGGGGCGGCGGGGACGCGGCGGCGAGCCGGGACTGGGCGACGGCGGCGAGCGCGTACCCGGCGGCGGAGACGAGGGAGAGGAGCACCGCGAGCACGGTGCCGGCGGCGGGGTTCATCGCAGGGCTCCGACCGGGAGGGGGCCGTCTCGAGCGGGCGGCGTACGGATGGGGGCGCCGCCCGGTGCCCGGGGGCGCGGACGGCGAGCAGCGCGAGGCCGAGGAGCGCGGCGGCGGCGAGCGCGTCGAACCAGTAGTGGTTGGCGGTCCCGACGACGACGAACAGGGTGAGCAGCGGGTGCAGCAGCCAGAGCGCCCGCCACCGGGAACGGGTGGCGGCGATCAGGCCGACCGCGACCATCAGGGCCCAGCCGAAGTGCAGCGACGGCATGGCGGCGAACTGGTTCGCCATCGAGTCCGTCTCCGGCACCGCCCCGTACACGGAGGGGCCGTAGACGCGGGCGGTGTCGACGAGTCCGGCGGCGGCGAGCATCCGGGGCGGCGCGAGCGGCATCAGCAGGTGCAGCGCGAGCGCGGCGGCGGTGAGAGCGCGAGCACGCGCCGCGACCACAGGTAGTGGGCCGGGCGGCGCAGGTACAGCCAGACGAGGAAGGCGACCGTGGCGGGGAAGTGCACGGTCGCGTAGTACGTGTTCGCGGCCCGGACCAGCGGTTCGCCGTGCATCAGGAGCTGCTGGACCGCTCCCTCGCCCGGGAGATGGAGCGCGCGCTCGGCGTCCCAGACGCGGTCGGCGTTCCGGAAGGCGCGGGCCTCGTGGCCGTTGGCGAAGAGCCGGCCGAACTTGTAGACGAGGAACAGGGCGGTGACGAGCAGCAGCTCGCGCAGGAGGGGCGGTCGCGGGGCCGCTCCCGGGCCCTCTCCGTCCGCCCCTCCCCCTCTCCGGCGTCGGGGCCGGCGGGGCCGGGGTAGGCGTCGCCCCAGGTCCGGCAGGACGTGGTCCTCGTATCCCGCGTATCCCGGCAGCCATCGTGCGGCCCTCTAATCCGTCAAATCGGCAACAAACGCAGGAAGCCTAGATCCGTTTTTAGCGAGACGCAAGCGTCTCGATACGTTTGCGTCTCGATTGTGCACCCCTACTCTCGTATGTGCAGAGGGAGACCCGTACGGGAGGGACCGATGTCCACACAGGCCGCGACCGCCGCAGCCCGGCGCAGCAAGATCACGCCGGAGCGCGAGACCGAGCTCTACGACGCGGTGCTCCGCCTCCTGCGCGAGGGCGGCTACGACTCGGTGACCATGGAGGGCGTCGCGGCCCTCACCAAGTGCGGCAAGGCCACGCTCTACCGGCAGTGGGGAACGAAGCCGCGGCTCGTCACCGCCGCCCTCGCCCGGCGCCGCTGCGTCGTCTTCGCCGGCATCGACACCGGCACCCTCGCCGGCGACCTGCGCGAGGCCGCCCGCATCGCCGCCTCCCACCACGAGCGCGACGCCGGCCTCATGGAGGCCGTCACCCAGGCGTACATCCAGCATCCCGACCTGCGCGCCGCGTTCCGCGAGACCGTCATCGCCCCCGAGATCGCGGCCATCGACGCGATCGTGGCGCGCGCAGTCGAGCGGGGCGAGGTCGACGCCGACAACCCCGCCGTCGGCTTCGTGGCCCCCTCCTTCCTCGGCATGCTCCGCGTCGAGCGGATCTGCGAGGAGCGGTTCACGGACACCTCGACCATGCGGACCTTCGTCGACGCCGTCCTCCTCCCGGCGCTGCGCGTCGCCGGGTGAGCCGGGGTGCCGTCCGGCACCCCGGCCCCACGGCCGCGAGCACCCCGCCGTCCGCGTCCGCCGCGCCTACGAGACCCCGTCGCCCGACGACGGGGTGCGGGTCCTCGTCGACCGCCTCCGGCCGCGCGGCCTCGCCAGGGCGGACGCGCACGTCGACGAATGGCCCGAGGCCCTCACGCCCTCCGTAGAACTCCGCCGCTGGTACCACGGCCCCGAGGGCGAGTACGAGCAGTTCCGCCGCCGCTACGGGGCCGGACTCGCCGCCCGGCCGCCGCCGAGGCCCTCGCCCGCCGCGGCACGGTCATGCTCCTCACGGCGGTCAAGGACCCGTCGACCGGCCACGCGGCCGTCCTGCGCGAGGAGAGCGAGGGGACGGGGAGCAGTGGGCCCGGCGGACGGCGTCAGGAGACGTCCCGGCGCAGCCGCGGCGCCTCGACGACGGCGTCGACCACGACGGGACCCCGGCCCTCCGCCCCTTCCGTACGGTCGGCCAACGCCCGCGCCCAGGAGACGAGCCCGCCGACGTCGATCCCGTACGGGCCGGGGGCGGGGCCCGGACTTCCGACGCACGGGCTTCTGGCGCTCGGGCTTCCGGTGCACCGGTGTCGGGGGCTCTGGTCTCCGACGTACCGGCTTCCGGTGCACCGGCCTCGGGGGCTCTGCCCTCCGCCGCACCGGCTCCTGGCGTACCGGCCCCGGGGGCTCCGCCCTCCGGCGTACCGACTTCCGACGCATCGGCTTCCGGCGGACCGGCCTCCGCCCTCCCGTCCCTCCCGGATCCCGACGCACCCGCCCCGCTCGCCCCGTCCGCCCCGCTCGCCCCGTCCGCTCCGTGCACCCCGCGCGCCAACCGGTCGGCGCCGCGCCGCAGCAGGCGCGCCCCGCCCGCCGCGTTCCCCGGGCGGCGTGCGTCAGACCCACGGCGAGCTGGGCGAGCCCCTACCACAGGTCCCGCTCCGCCTCCGGACCGGACTTCCAGGCGTCCTCGAAGACCTCGTGCGCGTGGAACGGCATCCCGGCGTCGAGCAGCCGCTGCGCCTCGCGCAGGGTCGCGCCGGGACCCCGTACGACCCCTCCGGCTGCCGGGGCACCCCTCCGCCCCGTACGGCAGCGGCCGGCCGAGCCCGTCGCGGGGACGGGCGCTGCGGGCCGCCCCTCCCCGTCGCGGTCCCTGCCTCGGTCACTCGTGGTCCGGTTCACCCCTCCATTGTCGCCCCCGGAACGATCAGGAACGCTAGGCTCGTCCGACAAGCGCTTCGTGCCGGTCCGCGTGGGTCTCGCCGGCCGCGGCGCGCAAGGAGCTCGGGTAGGGGAGTGAGTCACCGGTGTCGTCGGATCCCGAACAGCCGTCGCCCGTCACGCCGTTCGTTCCCGTGGCCCCGGACGGGTCCCGCGGCGGACTGCTCGAACGCGACCCGGAACTCGCCGCGGCCGCCCATGCCGTCGACGAACTCGTCGCCGGAGCGGCGGCGGACGGTCCGGTGCGCGGCGGCATCCTCGTCTACCGGGGAGAGGCGGGGATCGGCAAGACCACCCTGCTCGACGCGATACACCGGACCGCCCGGGACCGCTGCACCGTCCTGAGGGCCCGGGGCGGCGAGACCCTCACCTCGGTCCCGTTCCACGTCACCCGCCAACTGCTCCAGCCCGCGCTCGACCGCTTCGACGAGGAGGACGTCCGCCTCCTCTTCGGCGGCCACTTCGACCTGCTCGCTCCTGCGCTCGGCCTCGCACCGCCGCCTCCGCCGTCGGCCGCGCCGGCCGACCCGCAGGGCGTGCGGGACGGTCTGGCCAAACTCCTGGGACGGCTCGCGGACCGGCTGCGGGACCGGCCCCGGTCCTGCTCGTGGACGACGCGCACTGGGCCGACGCCGAATCCCTGGCGTGGCTCGACGCCTTCACCCGGCTCCGGCAGGACCGCCGCCTGCCCGCCCTCGTCGTCCTGGCCCACCGTCCCTGCCGGAAGGCCCGCAGCGCACCGGGGTGCCGGCCGTCCTCGCCGCGCTCGCCGACCGCGCCGTCGTGACCCTGGGCCTGCACGCGCTCACGCCCGGCGCGACCGCCGCGCTCGCCCGGGACACGCTGGGCGGCCACGCGGACGAGCCGTTCTGCCGCGAGCTGTGGTCGGTGACCTCCGGCAACCCGTACGAGACGGTCGAACTCCTCGCCAAGGCCCGCGACCGGATGCTCGAACCCGTCGCGACCTCCGCCTCCCTCCTGCGCGGCCTCGGCGCCGAAGCGCGCGGCGGCGGACTCGTCGCCCGCCTCGAAGAGCTCGGCGTCGGCCCGACCCGCCTGGCCTGGACGATCGCCGTCCTCGGCGCGGACAGCACACCGGACCTCCTGGCGCTGCTCACCGGTACGAGCGGGGCGCAGGTCGCCGAGCACACCGAACTCCTCCGCCAGGCGAGGATCGTGACGACGGAGGCGGACCGGCAGGCACAGACGGAACCGACCGCCGGACCGGGAGCGGACACCGGAACCGACCCCGCCGCGACACCCGCGACCCCCACGGGACGGGCCGCCCACCTGGAGTTCGCCCACCCCTCATCGCGTCCGCCGTGTACGGCTCGATGTCACCGGCCGCGCGGACCGCCATGCACGGACGGGCGGCCTGGGCGCTCACCGAGGCCGGCCACGGGCCGGCCGCCGTCTCCGGCACCTCCTCGAAGTGCACCCGGACGAGGACCAGGACGTCGTCGACCAACTGCGGGCCGCCGCCGTCGAGCACCTCGCCGTGGGTGCCCCGGACGCGGCCCGGCGCTGTCTGGAGCGGGCCCTGGCCGAGCCGCCGGGCCCGGACTCGTACGCCAGGGTGCTGTACGAACTCGGCTGCGCCTCCCTGCTGACCGCGCCCGCCGCCACCGTCCGCCACCTGAGCTCCGCGCTCGACCTGCCGGGCCTGGACGACGACCTGCGCATCGACGCGACCTACCGGCTCGCGCAGGCCCTCGCCCACAACAACCAGCTCCGGGACGCCGCGCGGGTCCTCGCGGCCGAGGCCGTCCGCACCCCGCCCGGCACCGACCGCCGCCGCCTGCAGGCCGCGAACTTCATGTACGAGGGGTTCCAGGCCGCCGAGGAGGACGGCCCCGGCCGCTCCCGCCGCCTGGCCGACCTCACCGCGCACTTCACCGGCGCGGACAACTCCGAGCGGGCCCTGCTCACGGTGCGCGGGTTCGACGCCATGATGCGGGGCGAGCCCGCCGACGAGGTCGTACGCCTCTGCGACCTGGCCCTCGTGGACGGCATACCGGCCCGCGGTCTCGGCTGGACCGACGCCACGTGGGGCTTCGAGATCCCGGCGCTCACCGGCATCGCGTACGCGTTCTCCGACCGCCCCGACCAGGCCGGGATCCTCTTCACGGAGGCGGTCCGCGCCTTCGAGATCTCGGGCTGGAGCGGCGCCCACCTCGCGTTCGCCCACACGCTCCTGGGCCTGGTCCACCGGCGCCGCGGCAACTTGCCGAGGGCGCAGCACTACCTGGAGGAGGGTCTGCGCCTGGCCGACCGGGTCGGCAACGGCCTCCGGTGCACTGGGACACCGCCTGCCTGCTCGTGGACACGCTCGTCGCCCGGGGCCGCACGGCGGAGGCGCGGAGCGTGGCCGACCACTACTCCTTCGGGCCGCCGTGGCCGGACGCGATCGTCCTGCCCGACGGGCCCAGCATCCTCGGCCGGCTCCTGCTCGCGGAGGGACGCGTCGAGGAGGCGGTGGCCACCCTGGAGGCCGCGGCCGAGGCGCTGGTCGGCCGGGGCCGCCACCACATCGTGTGGGCGCCCTGGCCCCTGGACCTCGCACGGGCGCTCGCCCCCACGGACCCGGACCGCGCGGCCGCGCTCGCCGCCGAGGCCCGTACCCACGCCGAACGCATCGGCACCCCCACGGCCCTCGGTGAGGCACTCCGCTGCGCGGCCCTGCTCGCCGACCCGCCCGAGTCCCGCCGGCTCCTCACCGAGGCGGTCGCCCATCTGGCCGCGTCCCCGTCCCGCTACGAGGAAGCCCGCGCCCGCCTCGACCTGGCCCGCGTCACCGGCTCCCCGAGGCCCTCGCCGAGGCGACCGCCCTGGCCACCGCCTGCGGCGCGTCCCTCGTCACCTCCGACGCGGTGACAGCCCGTGCGTCGTCCCACCCTCCGGAGTGAGGTAATGTTTCCCCTGCACGCCGACGCGGGAACAACCCGCCGAGGACGCGCATCGGGACGTGGCGCAGCTTGGTAGCGCACTTGACTGGGGGTCAAGGGGTCGCAGGTTCAAATCCTGTCGTCCCGACTCGAAGGAGTCGTAACCCGAGGGCCGTTTCGGAGCAATCCGAAACGGCCCTGGCGTTCCCAAGCCGGCTCGCTCGGATCAGCCGATGGGAGCGGCCGGCGGCTGGACCCAGGCCAGCAGCCGACGCAGCAGCAGATTCTCCTCCGCGGAGGGGCGGTCCGCAGCGCCGTACGCAGCGCCTGCTCGACAGAGTCCGTCCCACCGGCGGCGAGCGCATTCCGTACGGCCCGCCAGCGGGTCTCGGTGCCCGCCTCGGGAGCCGCGGCCACCTGGCACCACAACGTGACGGCCGCCGCTTCGAGGCCCCGCTCGGCCAAGGCGTCGGCAAGGACCCCGCACTGCCCCGAGGTCAGGGGCACGGCCCTCCTGATCCGCTCGACGATCCCGGCCGCCGCCGCGCGGCCCTCGACGGTCAGCCACGCCTCGGCCACGGCGACCAACTCACGGTCGACGAGACCGGGATCGGCCAGCAGATCCTGCCCCAGGGCCCGTACGGCCACCGCGCTTCGCCGTGTTCGGCGAGGAGCGGAAGCAGGACCGCCCGGAGCGCGGGGCCGCCGTAGGGACGGTTGCGCAGCGCGGCGAGCACCTCGGCACAGGCTTCGGCGGGCGCGAAGCGGAAGAGCGTACGGGCGGCGGACGTGAACTCGCTGTGACCGCTGCCCGGATGACGCAGCAGACGGCGCGCCAGGGAGAGCTCCACCGCCCCGGCCCCGGCCTGACCCAGGTCCCGCAGGGCCTGACGCCCAGGACGCCGGTGTCGCCCGGTGCCGGTCCAGTAGGTCCTGGATCTCTTCCGCGCTCGCTGGGCCCAGTGCGTCGACGAGGGTCATCATCTCCAGGTTGAGACGGCTCCCCAGGTCCGGATCGGGGTTGTCGAGGCTGAGCCGGGTCAGTTCGGCCGCCTGACGCCGGAATCCCGCCCTGGCGAGACTGAGGGCGATGCCCGGGCGCTCGTCCGAGTTCCAGACCTGGTAGTCGCGCAACAGTTCCACCAGGCCGTCCGCCGCCCGTTCGCCCTGCTGGTCGAGCCAGCCCTGCACGATGTCGCCGATCTCTTCATCGGATATGGAGTTGTCGAGGGTGTACGCCACCCACGGAAGCGCTTCCTCGACGCGCCCGAAGAGGAGCAAGACCCAGGCCAGGGTGGCCTTCGCCCAGCTCCGGGTACGGGCCCGGGCGGCCACCGCCGCCACTGACGTGCGGGGCGGCGGCCCGCCCTCCAGCTCGTACCAGAACTCCCCGGCCCGTTTGAGCACACTGCCGTTCTCCTCGGGGCCGGCGATCACCGAGCGGACGAACTCCGCCAGTCCCTCCGTACGGCCCAGCGCGGCGAGCTCCTCGGCGGCCGTGAGCCGGTCCCAGTCGCGTACCGCCGGCGAGTCGAGCACCTCCCGGAGCAGCCCGCCCCGGAACCCGGTGTCGGCCGGGTCGAGCGATGCCAGCACCCGGCAGCACTCCAGGGCACCCTCGGGGAGCCTTCCCGGCTGATCTCCCGCACCAGCGCGATCCCCTCGGGAAGCGAGGCGACCTCGGCGTATGCGGCGGCCGCGTCCACCCGCAGGGAGACGTCCAGGCCGTCGCTCTCCGCGATCCGCCGCAGCGTCACCGCGAGTCGCCGGTTCCCCGCAGTTGGGAGAGCTCCCGCAGCACCTGCGACTCCCGGCTGCGGTACGGATCGAAGGAGTCCGAGTCGTGCCCGAGGTCCACGACCCGCTCCAGCACCGCGTCCTCCAGCGCTTCGCCGAGCCGTACCCCGGAGGTGATCAGCCGGAGCGCCATGATCCGGTGGTCAAGGTCCCCGGCGAGCAGGTGGCGTACGACCGGCGTCACGTCGTGGCCGGGACGGCGGGCCCACAGCGCGAAGGTGAAGAGCACCCGGTTGCGCGAGGAGGGGTTCCGGATCGCCTCGGCCCAGTCGTCGAGGCCCGGGAAGTGCGCCGGGATCCCCGCGGCGTCGTCGCGTGCGGCCAGGAACTCCGCGAACGACAGGTGCAGGAAGGAGACCTCGCCCCGGTCGTGGACGAGGATCCCGCTCTGCGCGAGGAACTGGCCGAGCTCCTCCCGGGCGCCGTGCGGCCAGGCAAGATCCGGAGGAAGAACGGTGGCCAGCCGGTCGATGGCGGCGTCAAGCAGTGAGACGGAGGCCGCCCGGCGGCCGTCGTGCGGACCTTCGCGAGGTGGGCGACCAGTTCCTCCCGGTGGTCGAGGAGCCATGTGGCGAGACGTCCCTGCCCGCGTCGCTCCCAGCGGGCCAGGAAGTCCTTGCCGACCTCGGCGGCGCCCTCGCGCGCGGTGGCGAGATCGGCGAGGAAGTGCTCGTAGAGGGAGACCCGGCCGCGCGGCAGCGCGCACCGGGGTTACGGCTGCGGTGGGCGGCGGCAATGGTGGTGAGCAGCGGTACCTGGAGCACCTCGCCCAGGCCCGCCTGACCGACCTCCTCCAGGAAGGCGGCGGCCTCGGCGGCCGGATCGGGAGCTCCCTGCACGGCGAACCAGCGTTCGGCGAAGGAGCGTTGCTGTGCGGTGTCGAATCCCTTCAGGGTGTAGAACCCGAGGGAGGACAGACCGTGGAAGGGCGCGAGTTCTTCCTGCGGCAGTGGACGCGAGGTGATCAGGAACCGGAAGGCGCCGTGCGGCCGGATCTCCCGGGCCAGGTTCTTCAGGATGCGCTTCCGGTCGTCGGGCCTGGCGACCTCGTCGAGGCCGTCGACGACGACGAGCCACCGCACATCGTGCGGACGCACCGCGAACCGGTCGGCGGGGACGTCGCTGCGCAGGGTGCCGGTCCGGCCGACCGCGTCGCTGAGCTGCTGGTGGAAGGCACGCCCGGTCCGCAGGTCGGACGCAGTGACTCGGAGCGCGACGACCGCTTCCGCGCACCACGGGTCCTCGGCGCCGTCCTCGCGCAGCCAGTACCCGGCGATCTGCCGGACGAGGTGGCGTCCGAGGGTGGTCTTCCCGCGCCGGGCCCACCGGTGACGAAGAGGTGGTCATGTGCGGAGAGCGCGGCGGCGAGGGTGGGGACGGGCCCCGTGACGCGCGGCACGTGCTCGGCCGCGCTCGCCGGAAGGGGCTGGACGTCCTGCTCGACGTGGATGTGCGACAACGGTGGCTTGTGGACACCAAGAAGGTCGTACGGGAACTGTTCGGCGGCCTCCGCCTGCCCGGCCAGCAGATCCTCCAGCCAGGGTTCGGGCTGCGGGAGCCCGACCCACGTGCCTGGCCCCGGCCTCGGAGCCCTTCGCCGTGCGGCCATCTCCCGGCGATCCAGCGCGAACCGGGCCCGCCGCCACACCTCGGTGACCAGCTCCGGAGACAGGCCCAGCGCGGTGGCGAACCGTTCGTAGGTCGCGAGGTCGTGCAGTTTCCGGGCGCCGAGGATCTCGTACACGGCGTTCTTGTGCGGCGGCGGTACGCGCCGGTCGGCGGGGCGGCGAGTCACCCGGTTCAGAAAGGCGTTCGGGCTCGCGTACCCGGCGGCCCGCAGTCTCTCCTTGAACCACTCGGCCAGCTCCTGAGTTCGGGCTGCTGCTCGCCACCTGTGGTCACGGGCCTTCCGCCACCCACGAAACCGTCCCCTCGTCCGGTGATCGTTTCCTCCGAGTTTCCCCACGCTGAGGGAAATCCCCGACCGCGCGAAGAGTTGGCCGTACCGGTGGGCCCGCCCGGTGGCGGCTCCCGGGACGGTTCTGACGAGAGAAGGGGATGAACGCGATGACCGGTGCGGTGTTCGCGGTGCTGGGAACGGCCGGGGAGTACGGGTGGCTGACAGTGGCCCTCGTCCTGACTCTGCTCGCCGGGACGGCGCGGTGGTGGGTGCGCCACCGGGCGGAGGAGCGACGGGAGCGCGAGTACACCCGGCGGGTGGAAGCGGCACTGGCCGGCACGGAGTCCCGGCACCGGGCGGAGGTGGTGGCGGCCTGCGCCGGACTGACCCCTCGGACTCGTCCGCGCAGGCGCCCGGGGCCTGACTTCCCCTCCCGTCGAGTCGGTGGGCCGTCCTGCCCGCTCCGGACAGGACTCCTTCGAGGACGGGCCCCGTAGGGCACCCTCCGGTCACGGCAGCGGCAGGCCGCGGGCCGTGGTCCAGAGGTCGTACCACTCCTCGTGGGTGAGGCGGGGGTCGGTGGTGGCGGCGTCGCGGCAGGATCTGATGCGGGTGGGGCTGGTGGTGCCGATGACGGGGACGACGCGGGCCGGGTGCCGCTGGAGCCACCACAGGACGATCGTCTCCGGGGTCGTGTCCTTGGCCTCGGCCAGGCGGGCCACCAGGGCGGCCGTGGCGTGTTCCTCCTTGGTCTCCTGCCGGCCGGTGAAGCGTCCCTGGGCGAGCGGCGCCCAGGCCTGCAGGGCGACGCCGTGGGCCAGGCAGTGTTCGACGGTGCCCGCCGGGAAGCCGTTGGCGGCCGAGGCGGGGGTGTTGACGAGGACCCCGTCCTCCAGCCAGTCGCGCCTCGCCAGGCTCATCTCCAACTGGTCGACCGTCAGCGGCAGCGAGAGGTGGGCCTGGAGGCGGGCGATCTGCGGGGCGTTCATGTTGGAGACGCCGAACCGGCGGACGAGGCCCTGCTCGTGGAGGGAGTGCAGGGCGTCCGCCACGTCCTCGGGGTCCGCGAGCGGGTCGGGGCGGTGCAGCAGGAGCGTGTCGAGCACGTCGGTGCGCAGCCGGGTCAGGCTCTCCTCGACCCTCCGCACGATCGACGCGCCCCGCAGGTCGTACAGGCCCGGACGGTCGTCGCGGGCGAGCACGATGCCGCACTTCGACTGGATGCCGATGCGCGCGCGCAGCGGGGGTGGCAGGACAGGACCTCGCCGAAGACCGCTTCGGCCTTGCCCTGACCGTAGATGTCGGCGTGGTCGAAGGCGGTGATCCCGCTGTCCAGCGCGGCCTCGACGGCCTTCTCCGCGGTCTCGATGTCGGCCGCCGTGTACGACTCGGCGTCCCAGGGGCCGCCGAGTCCCATGCAGCCGAGGACCAGCCGGTCCGTGGTCGGGGAGTGTCGTCACGAGGGGCCTCCTGCGGGGCACGGGGCGGCCCGGCCCGGCGCTCGACCGGCCGGCGCGCCCGGCCGGTGGTGGGCCGTGGGTGATCGGCCGGGGAATGCTACCCCGGACGGCGTTCCGTGGAATGCGGTCGTCCTGCCGGTCGGTGGATGGTCTCCCCCTGTGCTCATGGCCGGCCGTACGTACTCCGCGGTTCTGCGAGCGGGCCCCGGAGGCACCGAGTTCCGGGCGGGGGCCCGGACACGCCCTAGGCGGTGTTTTAGAACGCGCTGACCTGGCTGTTCGGCCGTCCGGGGAAGTCGCGGGCGGCCATCCAGATGGTGAGGTCGCGGGCGATGTCGTTGATGCCGGTCGCCGTGATGACCTCGTGTTCGTTGCGGGTGGTGTCACGGCGGACGATCTCGTAGCCGCCCTCGTCCAGGACGGCCACGGAAGCGAACCAGACGGGGGCGTCCTCGTCGGGTTGGACGACGACGAAGGTGTTGTCGGAGTCGTCGAGGTCGCTGATCAGCATGAACAGCGCGTCCTCGGAGGGGTCGTCGACGCGGTCGCCGTTCTCACTGCCGGCGCCGTAGTACTGCGCCCCCATCGTGGTCTCCCCCTCACCCTGGCGGCCCTGGTCGCGGTCAGCATGGCATGAGGGACCGACAGCCCGGTCCGGTCATAACCATTCGCCGATCGCGGCGACCAGGACAGTGGCCTCGAAGCGGACGGCGAGCTTGTCGAACCGGGTGGACACCGCCCGGCTGCGCTTGAGCCGGTTGATCCCGCACTCGACCGCGTGCCGGGCCTGGCCGCGGCGGGCACCCGTGGCGTGCCGATGGGCCCGGCAGATCGTGGAGTCGGCGTCGACCTCCCACGTGATCAGCCCTGCCGCATCCGCCCGGGCCCGCAGCCGGGTCAACAGTCCGGGCCGGGTGCCGTCGTGCCGCCGGCGCCGGAAGAGCCCGTGACCGTCTGCCACGGCCCGTGCTCCGACGGCAGATCCCGCCACGGAGCACCAGTCCGCACCCGCCACCGGATCCCGTCGATCAGCTTCCGCCGCCCGCAGCGACGCGGCCCGCACCGCGCCGCCGTTCCGGCTCCAGGGCTCGTACCGCACCATGAAAGGATCGCGGCCCTCGGACTGCTCGCCGACCGCGTCGCCGCCGTCGGGGCGGCGATCGACCGGGCGACGGCCCGAGAACCCGCCGCGGGCGCCGCGCCACGGATGAGGCGGCCGTCACACGAGGGCGGCCGTCACACGAGGGGAGCCGTCACATGAGGAGCGCGCCCGGGTCCCGGACCAGCGGGGCCGTGCCGACGGAGTTGCTCACGTTGAAGGTGACGCTCCCCGCCCGGTAGCGGTCCTCGGTCCACTCGATGGGGCGGCCGTCCGGATTGCTGGTGAGGTGGCGCTGCCGGAGCAGGGGACTGCCCGGCGCACGCGGAGCAGCCGGGCGTCGTCGCTGCCGGCCGGCACGGCGTCGATGAGGTGCTCGCCGTAGTGGGCGACGATCCCGGCCCCTCGGCCATGCTGTCCATGATCGAGGCGCAGTCCACCGGCAGGGCCTCGACGGCCGGGGCGACCCAGGCCGCGTACGCGGTGCGCTCCACCATCACCGGCTCGCCGTCCAGGTACCGCAGCCGCAGCACGTCGAGGACCCCGGCCCCTCCGGCAGGACGAGCCGGCGCGCCTCCTCGGGGGTGGCGGGGCGCCGCTCGCGGTGCAGGAAGCGGCTCGTGGCCCGGTAGCCCATGGCCCGCGCCCACTGGGCGAAGCTGTGCAGCTCGGCGAAGCTGTGCCGGCGCTCGCGGCGGAGCACGATGCGGCGGGCGCCCTGCCGGGAGCCGACGAGCCCCTCCGAGGTGAGGAGGGCGACGGCCTGGCGCACGGTGCCGCGCGAGGCGGACCAGCGGTCGGCGAGGTCGCTCTCGGACGGCAGCCGGGCCCCGACGGGGTACTCGCCGCTGAGGATCGAGCGGCGGAGCCCCTCCGCGATCTCCACGTAGAGCGCCGTCACGGCCTCCCCCTTCGCACGCGTGGCTGTGCACACCCGGTCACGGTGCGCGCTGTCCTTCCGACCACCCTAACCCGAGGTACGGACAGGGGCGGCTCATCGGGAAGCTTCAACTCCACCGCGTTCACCTGGGGTTCACCGCCACCGGCTCTTCCGGGAGGCGTGGGGGAGCCGTCATGCGCCGTTCACCCGCCGGACGGGACGTCCGGGCGAACTAGGGGCGTCTTGTCCAGACAAGTTTCACCCTCGCTCCTGGGAGAACCCGTGCACAGAACCCCCGCCCGCGGCGCCGCCGTCCTGCTCGGCGCCGTCGTCCTCACCACCGTCACCGCCTGCGGCGCCGCCCCCGAGGGCGAGGCCGGCGGCAAGGGCGACGGCGCGAAGGCCGCCACCGCGGCCTCCGCCGAGGCTTCGGCGGCCTGGACGCCCTCACCGCGGCGGCCAGGAAGGAGGGCGCGCTCCACGTCATCGCGCTCCCGCCGGACTGGGCCAACTACGGCGAGCTGATCAAGGCGTTCGAGACGAAGTACGGCATCGAGGTGGAGAGCGAGAACCCGGACGCCTCCAGCGCCGACGAGATCGCCGCCGTCAAGTCCCGCAAGGGCCAGAAGCGCGCCCCGACGTCCTCGACCTCGGCATCGCCTTCGCCCGCAGCGGCGCCGAGAGGCCTCTTCGCCCCGTACAAGGTCGAGGCCTGGGACAAGATCCCCGCCGGCCAGAAGGACGAGGCCGGCCGCTGGTACAACGACTACGGCGGCTACGTCTCCATCGGCTGCGACGCGAAGCGGATCCCGAACTGCCCGACGACCTTCGCCGACCTCCTCAAGCCCGAGTACAAGGGCAAGGTCGCCCTCAACGGCAACCCGACCAAGTCCGGCTCGGCCTTCGGCGGCGTCTACGCGGCCGCCCTCGCCCGCAAGGGCTCCTTCGCGGACATCCAGCCCGGCATCGACTTCTTCGGCGAGCTGAAGAAGAGCGGCAACTTCATCCCCGTCGAGTCCACCCCGGCCACGGTCGAGAAGGGCGAGACGCCCATCAGCATCGACTGGGACTACCTGAACGCCGGTTACGCCGACCAGTTCAGGTCCAAGGGCGTCGACTGGAAGGTCGCCGTCCCCACCGACGGCGTCTACGCCCAGTACTACTCCCAGGCCATCAACAAGGACGCCCCCACCCGGCGGCCGCCCGCCTGTGGATGGAGTTCCTCTACAGCACCGAGGGCCAGAACCTCTGGCTCAAGGGGTACGCCCGCCCGTCCTGCTCCCGGCCATGACCGCCGACGGCACCGCCGACAAGACCTTCGTCGCCAAGCTCCCGAAGGTCGGGGCACCCCTCCTTCCGTCCTCCTCCGAACTCGACAAGGCCAAGGCCACCCTCGCCGAGAAGTGGGACAAGGCCGTCTCCTGATGTCCTCCGCCTCCTCCACCCCCACCACGGGGCCGCCGCCGCGCCGCAGGCCGCCCCCGCCACGGGAACCGCCGGCGGCACCCGCCGCCGGCGGCGGCGCCCGCACCTGGCTCGCCGCCCTCCCGCTGATCGCCTTCACCGCCCTGTCCTTCGGGCTCCCGCTCGGCGCCCTGGTGTACGGGGCCGTGACCCGCACCGACCCGGCCACCGGCGCCACGACCGCGACCGGCGAACACCTGGGCCGCTCCTCCAGGGCCCCTACCTGGGCTCCCTGATCGGCAGCGTCCAGCTCTCCGCCCTCACCGCGCTCCTTGGCACCGTCCTCGGCGTCCTCATCGCCCAGGCCGTCGTCACCTCCCGCTCCCGGGCCCTGCGCGGCGCGGTCCTCACCGCCTCCGGCGTCCTCGCCAACTTCGGCGGCGTCCCGCTGGCGTTCGCGTTCATCGCGACCCTCGGCATCTCCGGCGTCGTCACGCAGCTCGCCGACCTCGCCTCCCTCGGCTGGAACCTGTACTCGTTCACCGGCCTCACCGTCGTCTACCTGTACTTCCTCGTCCCGCTGATGGTCCTGGTGACCGTCCCCGCTCTCGACGGCCTGCGGCCCCAGTGGCGCGAGGCCGCGCGGAACGCGGGCGCCGGCGCCCGGCAGTACTGGCGCCACGTGGCCCTCCCGGTCCTCGCGCCCTCGCTGCTCGGCGGGTTCGTGCTGCTCTTCGGCAGCGCCTTCGCCGCCCACGCGACGGCCGCCGCGCTCGTCGGCGGCTCCGTCCCCTGGTCACCCTGAAGATCGCCGACGCGCTCTCCGGGAACGTCCTGGTCGGCCAGGAGAACGTCGCCCTCGCCCTCGGCCTCGACATGATCCTTGTCGCCGGACTCGTCATGGCCGTCTACCTCCCCCTCCAGCGCAGGAGCGCCCGATGGCTGCGATGACCCCCACCGCCCCGGAGACCGGGACACGGGTGGACCACCGGCCCGCCGCCCCCGTACGGAGCCCCCGTCGCCGCCCCCGCGTGTGGCGCGGACTCGTCCTGGGCCTCGGCGGCGCGTACTTCCTGGTCCCGCTGATCGCCTCGTTCGTGTTCACGGTCCACACCCCCGGCCAGGGCGTCTCCTTCGCCGCGTACACCGAACTCCTCGGCGCCGAGGGCTTCCTGAGCAGTCTGACGCTCTCCCTCGGGCTCGCCGCCGCCACGATCGCGCTGTCCCTGCTCCTCGCCGTGCCCGCCCTGGTGGCCGTACGGCTCGGCGCGCCCGGCTGCGCCCGGTGATCGAGGTGCTGTGCACGCTGCCGCTCGTGGTGCCGCCGATCGCCCTGGTCACCGGCATCAGCACGGTCCTGCGCTGGGGGCCCGACCACCTCTCGCGGACCCCGCTCTACCAGACGTTCCTCGCCGTCCAGAACGAGGACTTCCCGTCGTCCTGGTCCTCGCGTACACCGTCATGGCCCTGCCGTTCGTGTACCGCTCCCTCGACGCCGGACTGCGCGCCGTCGACGTCCCGACCCTCGTCGAGGCCGCCCGCAACTGCGGGGCGAGCCGCACGTACGTGATGGTCCGCGTGATCCTGCCCAACCTGCGCTCCTCGCTCGCGGGCGCCGCCTTCCTCACCCTCGCCCTGGTCCTCGGCGAGTTCACCGTCGCCTCGCTCCTCGGCTTCCGGCCCTTCGCGGTGTGGATCGTCTCCATCTCCGGCGCCCAGGCCCGCATGTCGGTGGCCGTCTCGCTCCTCAGCCTGCTCGTCACCTGGGCCCTGCTGCTCGTCCTCTCCCGGGCGGGGACGACGCCGACCGGCGCCCCGCCCCCGTACCTCCCGCCGCACCGTCCGCAAGGAGTCCTGACCCACCATGTCCTCAGCAACAGCGGAACGGACGGAGACCGCGGCCGTCATCGGGGCCCGCGTCGAATTCCGCGGCCTGCGCCGCTCGTTCGGCCCCACCACCGCCCTCGACGGACTCGACCTGACGGTCGAACCGGGCGAACTCCTCGCCCTGCTCGGCCCGTCGGGCTGCGGCAAGACCACCGCGCTGCGCGTCCTCGCCGGCTTCGAGCGGCCCGACGCGGGCGAGGTCCTCGTCGACGGCGCCGACGTCACCCACGTGCCGGCCAACCGCCGCGACGCCGGGATGGTCTTCCAGTCGTACAGCCTCTTCCCCACCTCACCGCCCGCGACAACGTCGCCTTCGGCCTGCGCGTACGGAAGGTGGGGGCGGCCAGCAGCGCGCCCGCGCCGCCGAACTCCTCGACCTGGTGGGCCTGCCGCAGCACGGCGACCGCTACCCGCACCAGATGTCGGGCGGCCAGCAGCAGCGCGTGGCCCTCGCCCGCGCCCTCGCCCTGCGCCCCGCGTCCTGCTCCTCGACGAGCCGCTCTCCGCGCTCGACGCCAAGGTCCGCCTCAGCCTGCGGGAGGAGATCCGGCGGCTCCAGCTCGACCTCGGCATCACCACGGTCTTCGTCACCCACGACCAGGAGGAGGCGCTGTCCATGGCGGACCGCGTCGCCGTCCTCAACGCCGGACGCCTCGAACAGTGCGCGGCCCCGGCCGAGTTGTACCGGCGCCCCGCGACCGCGTTCGTCGCCGCGTTCGTCGGCACCATGAACCGGCTGCCGGGCCGCCTCGTGGACCCCGGCCTCGTCGAGGTCGCGGGCGCCCGGCTGCCCGTCGACGGCGAGGCGCCGAAGGGACCCGGGGTCGACGTGCTCGTCCGCCCCGAGAACCTCACCGTGACCGAGGACCCCGACGGCGACGCGACGGTGGTCTCCACCTCCTTCCTCGGCCCGGTCACCCGCGTCCACCTCGACCGCGCCGGCACGCCGGTCAAGGCCGACCTGCCGTCGCGGGACGCGGAGCGCTCGCCCCGGGCGTACGCGTCGCCCTCGGCGCCGTCCGCCACCCGCCCTCGTCGTGGCCCGGGAGACGGCCGGTGAGTGAACTCGCCGCGGTCCTCTTCGACATGGACGGCACCCTCGTCGACACCGAGACCCTCTGGTGGGACGCCACGGAGAGGTCGCCGCCCGGCTCGGCCACCGCCTGACGGCCGCCGACGCCCCCGAGGTCGTCGGCCGCGCCGTCGAGACACCGCCGCCCACCTCGTACGGACCACGGGCACGCCGGGCACGGCCGGGATCGCCTCCGCGCTCACCACCGCCTTCCGGCGGCGCGTCGACGCGGGCGCGCCGCTGCGCCCGGGGCGGGCCGGCTGCTCGCCGAACTGGAGCGCGCGGGCGTGCCGTTCGCGCTGGTCAGCGCCTCCCCGGTCGGTGGTCGACTCGGTGACCGGCGGAGCGCTCGCGCACGTCCCGTTCGCCTTCACCCTCTCGGCCGACGACACCGACCGTACGAAGCCGCACCCCGACCCGTACCGGACGGCCGCCCGCCGCCTGGGAGTTCCGGTCGCGTCCTGCGTGGCCGTCGAGGACTCGCCGGACGGGACCGCCTCGGCCGACGCGGCGGGCTGCGTCGTCCTGGTCGTCCCTCCCTGCTCCCGGTGGAACCGGGGCCGGGACGGGTCTTCGCGGAGAGCCTGGAGGTCTCCCTCGCCACCCTGCGCGGCCACGCGCGGCAGCCGCTCCCCGGCGGTCAGCCCGCCCAGCGTCCCGTCATGAAGGTGATCGCCAGGACGGTGCTCAGGGGCGCGACCAGGCACAGGTAGGCGAGCGTGACCCACCGCCGGCGCACGCTCCAGACGGCCAGGCCGACCCACAGCGGCCACCACAGGAGGGTGCTGCGGGCCACGGACATGTACCAGTACGAGGTGCCGAGCGCCCACAGCGTCAGCGCGATGTACACGGCCTCCGGCCAGCGGCGCCGCACGACGAGGACGGCGAGCAGCGCCAGGCCGAGCACCATGGCGAGGAGGTCGGCCTGGAACTGGGCGGCGTAACCGGTGGCCTGGGTGTGGTCGAAGGCCTCGTGCCAGGTCTGCGACCAGGCCTCCCAGGGGGCGCGGAAGTGCCGGTACCAGCCGCGCTCCTGCGCGTGCTTCCACGCCATGGGGTCGCCGGTCCGCCCGTACAGGTACCGGAAGTAGAGGAGCGCGGGCAGACCGGGGAGGACGAGCCAGGCGGCCTCGCGCCTCCGGCCCGCCCCTCGTCCCGCCGCGTCGTCAGGAAGAGGACGACGAGCGCGGCGGCGAGGAAGAACCCGCTGACGCGGACGGTGGTGGCGCCGGCGGCGAGCACCGAGGCGAGAGCCACCGCTGCCGCCGGGCCGCGAGCCAGGCCGGCAGGGCGAGGGCGAGGAAGAGGGCCTCGCTGTACCCGGCGGCCAGGAAGACCGCGCAGGGCGACACCAGGAGGAACAGCGCGGCGCGGCCGCCCGCGCGGGAGCCGGGCAGGTGGAGCGCGGCGATCCGGGCGAGGGCCACGGCGGCGACGGCCCCGGCGACGAGCGAGACGAGCAGCCCGGCGGCGGTCCAGTGGGGCACGAGCAGGTGCACGGCGCGCAGGACCAGGGGAGGCCGGGGAAGAACGCCTCCCGGTTGTCCCCCTCGCCCGGCCCCGGGGAAGTACCCGTCCCTGGCTATGTTCAGGAAGTGCCCCCAGTCCCAGCGCTCGAAGGGCGCGAGGACCGCTCGGGCACCCGGGCGTCACCGGACGCCGGGAACAGCCAGCGGGCGCAGTACGCGGTCGTCCACACGGCCGCCCGCGTCAGCAGGTACAGCCACAGGACCTCGCGGTCGGCGGGGCGGAGCCGGGGCGGCGGTACGGCCGCGGGCGGGCCTTCCACGAGGGCGGTGCGCACGGCGGGATCCGTCCGTACGGGGGCGCGCCCGGGGAGGGCGGTGCCGAGATCGGCATGGGTGAGGTCTCTCCGTGAGGACGCGGGCACGCCGAAGGGGCGGTGCGCGCGGGTACGCGGGTACGGGGAAGGGCGGGACGGCCCGGCGGTGCGGGGCCGCCCCGGGAGCACGGACGCGGTCGGAGGTCGGCCGGTGGGTGGGTCGGTCGGCCGGTTGACCGACCGGTCGACCAATTGGTTGATCGGTTGATCGGTTGATCGGCGGGTCGGCTGGTTGATCGGCCGGTCGGGAGCGTCCGGGAGAACGGGGAGGCGGCGGGCCGGTCAGCCCGGCGGCGGTGTCGTCGTCGCCGTGGTCGTCGCCGTCTCCGGCGGGGCCGTCGGTGTCGTCGTCCCGCCGGAGGGCGTCGGCGGACGGGTCCGTCGGTTCTCCGTCGTCGCGCTGCCGGGTCCCGGCGGAGTGCTGTTCTCCGTCTCCCGGGGCAGGGGCCCGGGACGGTGGGTGGGACTGGGGCCGGGATCGGGCACGGAGGGGCTCGTCGCGGGCAGGGCGGGTCCGGCGGGGCCGGGGGCGAGCGAGGCGGCCGTGGCCACGCCGAGGACGGCGACGACGCCCGCCGTGACCGTGGCGAGGGCCACCCGGCGCCGCCGGGCCCGCCGGCCCCGTTCGACGACCTGGGCGACGGGCAGGGTCGTGGCCTCCCGGCTGCCGTGGTCGGCGGCGGCCCGGAACAGGGCCCTCAGAGAGGGATCGGTGGGGTCGTTCACCGGGATCCGGCCTCCTGCTCGGTGTCCTTGAGCCGGTCGGCGAGGGCGGCGCGCCCCGGCCGAGGTGTGTCTTGACGGTGCTGGCGGACAGCCCGGTCTCGCCCGCGATCTGCTCGACGGTGAGGTCGCACAGGTAGTGCAGGGTGACGGTGCGCCGCTGCTGGGCGGGCAGGGTCCGCAGGGCGTCGACCAGGACCACGTGCTCCGGTCCCGGCCCGGCCGTGTGGGGCGGGGCCGCCCGCCAGTTCCAGGCGTCGGCCGTACGCCTCCGGAAGCGCCACCGGCTCACGGCGAGGCGCCAGGCGACCGTGCGGATCCACGCCTCCGGTCCGCTGTCGCCGTCCAGGTGGCGCCGCCGGTTCCAGCCCTTGACGAACGCCTCCTGGACAACGTCTTCAGCCTCCTGCAGGTCGCCGAGCATGACGTAGAGCTGCCCGGTGAGCCGCCCGACCGACTGGACGTAGAACGCTTCGAACTCTTCGACGGTCAACGGCAACTCCCGGGTCTCTCGCTTCACCGGGCATACGCCTGGCACGGCCTCGACGGTCGACACCGTTTCCGAAGAAGGCACGTGAGCCCCGTCACACCGCGGGGCGGCGCGGTCGTTCGCCGACCGTCGACATCGGAGGACGCTCCCCGCGGCACGGCAGTTCCCGGGACGGGGGTCCTACCCGCCCGACACCGGGGACCGCACGAGACCGTCCCGGCCGGTGTGCCGACCGCGCCACTCCCGGGGGGAGACGCCGTAGGCAGCGCGGAAGCCCGGCTGAAGTGGGCGGGGCTGACGAAGCCCACCTCTGGGCCACGGCCGCCACGGTGGGGCCGTCCCGCCGGGACGGGCCAGCTCGCGGCCGCACTCCTCCAGGCGCCGCTGCTTGACGAGCCGGCCGACGGTGGTCCCTCGCCCTCGAACAGGCGGTGCAGGTACCGGACGGAGATCCGGTGCTCCCGCGCGATGCGCTCCGGGGACAGGTCCGGGTCGCCCAGGTTCCGGTTGATGTGGTCGAGGACGCGCATCATCAGCCGGCTCCGCGCGTCCGCGTCGGTCCCCTCCGGCCGGGCCCGTTCGGTGATCAGGGTGGCGAACAGGTCGACCACGTGGCCGGCCAGCCAGTTCGCGACGGCCGGCGGGTGCCCGTCGGCCGGGGAGAGCCAGGTCCACCAGGAACGGGAACAGCGTCGCGCCGAAGCCGTCCCCGGTGCCGACGGCCCGGCCGGTGACCTGCCGGAGGTCGTGGTCCGACACGCCGAGGGCGTGGCGCGGGAACTGGAAGACGTGCAGGGCGAACCGCCGCGGATGGTCGAAGGAGTACGGCCGGGCCGTGTCGTACACCACCAGGTCGCCCGCACCCAGCTCGGCCCGGCGGCCGTCCTGCACGAAGACGGCCGTGCCGGACACCTGGACACCGACCGCCACCGGCGCCCCGGACGACCCGGACGACCCGGACGACCCGGCGATCAGGGTCGGCGTACGGCTGGTCCGTCCCGCGTCGGCCTCCACGGTGGAGACCCGCAGGTGTCCGAGGCGGTCGGTGGTGATCCGGCCCTCGAACGGGCCGTCGCCCCGGGGGTGACCGTCACCGGCACCAGCGTCCTGCTCACCGCGTCGTTCCAGTACGCGACCTTGTCCCGGTCGGGCACCGAGGCGGTCGTCAACACCGGGCTCATGTCGGCCTCCGGTCGGGGAGAGGGGGAGTGGGGCGGGGGAGAGGGGTGGGGGCGCGGCCGGCGGACCACTTCGGTGGGGCCGGCGCCTGCCCGCACCACACAGCCAAGCAGCGGCCCTTTTCCGCCTCCAGGCAGAACCACAGGCAGGAATGCCGGAGGCCGGGGCACGCTCCGGAACCCCCGCTCGGGCAGGATGGGCACATTGTTCGATTCGGGTGCGGCGGAGGAATGAGCGGGTGACCGGAGCAGGTCTGGAGTTCGGGGCGCTGTTGCGGCGGTTGCGCCTGGACGCGTCGCTGACCCTGGAGGCGTTGGCGGAGGCGTCGGGGGTGAGCGTCCGCGGGATCGGGGACCTGGAGCGGGGACGGGTCGCGACTCCCCAGCGCAGGACGGTGGCCGCGCTCGCGGACGGGCTGCGGCTGGACGGGACGGAGCGGGAGCGGTTGCTCGCCGTCGCCCGGGTCGGCCGCCACCCCCGCCCGCGCCCGGCGGGGCTGCACGCCTTCCCCGCGGCATCGACGACTTCGTGGGCCGGGAGGCGGAGCTGGCGCGGCTGAGGGCGCTGACCGGGCAGGGGACCGCGGGGATACCGGTGGTGGTGGCGGTGTCCGGGCCGCCCGGCGCGGGCAAGACCACCCTGGCGCTGCGCGCCGCCCACGACCTGGCCGGGCGCTTCCCGGACGGGCAGCTCATGTTCGACCTGCGGGGCACGGACGACGACGCGCCGGACGCGGCCGAACTCCTGCTCCGCGTCCTGAAGGCGCTGGGGGTGGCCGACCGGGACCTGGCCATGGCCGGTCCGCAGGGGCACCCGGAGCTGTGCCGGCGGGTGCTGGCCGAGCGGCGGTGTCTGCTGGTCCTCGACAACGCCCGCGACGAGGCCCAGGTGCGTCCGCTGCTCCCGGGCGCGGGCGCGGGGATGGTGGTGGTCACCAGCCGGAGGATGCTCACCGGCCTGGAGAGCGTCCACCGCCTGCCCTCGGCGAACTCCCCGGCCGAGGCCGCCGTCTTCCTGACCTCCCTGGTGGGACAGGAACGCGCGGAGGCGGAACCGGGCGCGCTGGCCGAGGTGGCCGGCCACTGCGGGCACCTGCCGCTGGCCCTGCGGGTGGCGGGCAACTGGCTGGCCACGCGCACCGGCTGGACGGTGCGTCGCCTCGCCGACCGCCTCGCCCTCGAAGAGCGCCGCCTGGACGCCCTGGCCGCCGGCGACCTCCGTCTGTCGGCGGCCTTCGACCTGTCCTACCGCCAGCTCACCCCCACGGCCGCGCGCATGTTCCGGCTGCTGGCGCTGGTCGACGGGCCCGACGCCGGAGTCGCCGGCGCCGCCCGGCTGACCGGGCAGTCACCGTTCGACGCCGAGGACACCCTCGAGGAACTCGTCGAGACCGGTCTCCTGGGCGCGGACCGGGACCGCTACCGCTTCCACGACCTGCTGCGCCTGTACGCCCGCGACCGGCTGCGGGCCGAGGAGCCGGCCGGGGCGGCCGAGGCCGCCCGGACGGCGCTGCACCGCTGGCTCCTCGAAACCACCGTCATGGCCGGTCGCTGGTACGAGCCCGGCCACGGCGCCCGCCCGCCACGTGGCAGGGCACCGTCGACCTGTCCACCGCCGAGCACGCCCGCCGGTGGCTCCGGGTCGAGGGCGTCAACTGGCTGGCCGCCCTGCGCGCGGCCGCCGCGGCGGGGACCACGCCGTCGTGGTGGAGGTCGCCGAGGCGCTGCACTGGTTCTCCGACCAGTGGATCTTCTGGGGCACTGGCCCGAGGTCTTCGCCACGGCCGCCCGCTGCGCCCAGGCCCTCGGCGACCCCGTCCTGGAGGCGACCCACCTCAACTACCACGCCTGGGCCCTGCTCGTCTGCGAAGGCCGCCACCACGACGGTCTCGACCGCTCGGCCCAGGCCCTCGCCGCGGCCGTGCGCGCCGGCGACCTCGCCCAGCAGGGGTGGGCCCACAAGTACACCGCCTGGGCCTTCAGACTGCTCGGCGACTACGCGGCGGCGGCGCGTCACAACGGTGAGGCGGCCACGCTGTTCGAGGCCGCCGGCGACCTCCACGGCGCGCTCCAGTGCAGGGTCGAGCACGATCAGATCCTGGTGGACGGGGGCGGCAGGAGGAGTCCGTCGCGGAGATCCTGGACACGCTCTCCTTCCTCGACCAGGCCGGCGACCGCATCGAACCGCACATCGCCGACTTCACCCGCACGAACCTGCGGGTGCTCATCGGCAGGGCCCACGCCCAGCTCGGGAACTGGTCCGAGGCCGCCGAGCACCTGCGCGTCGCCGTGGAGCTCTGCCGTGCCGGCGGCAACGCGGCCATGGAGAGCCGTGCCCTGGTCCACCTCGGCAACAGTCTGCTGGCCGCCGGGGACCGCGCCGGGGCCCGGGACGCCTTCTCCCGGTGCCTCGCCCTCGGCGCCGCGGCCGATCCCCAGCGCCTCACCGAGGCCCGGGAACGCCTCGCCGAGGCGGACGCCTCGTGAGCCGCCCGTACACCCCGTCCGGTGGATCAGGCGCCGGGGAGGCGTCCCGTACGGGGTGCTTGCTCAGGATCGACACCCGGTTGAACGCGTTGATGGTGATCGCCACCCAGATCACGGCGGAGATCTCGTCGTCGGTGAGGGTCCGGCGGGCGTCGTCATAGGCGCGCTCCTGCGCGAGCGCGTCGGCGGGGCGGGTGGTGGCCTCGGCGAGGCCAGCGCCGCGCGCTCGCGCGCGGTGAAGAGCTCGGTGTCGCGCCAGGCGGCGAGCACGCCGAGGCGGCGGGTCGTCTCGCCGGCGCGCAGGGCAGCCCGGGTGTGCACGTCGAGGCAGGAGGCGCAGCCGTTGATCTGGGACACCCGGAGGTTGACGAGCTCCACCAGGATCCGGTCGAGCCCCGCGTCGGCGGCCGTGGCGCGGACCGCCTCGGCCGTCCGGACCAGGGCGTGGTAGGCCTGGGGGCTCTGCTTGTCGAGGTGGATCCGCCCGGTCGTGGGGGTTCCCGCCGCATCGCTCACTGCGCACTCCGTCCTCGGGGCCTTCCGCGGTCGCGGAAGCTATCATCGTCCATGATTGTTTAAAGTGAAACTACAGGTTTCCGGAGGGGACGCGCATGAGCGACAAGACGGGGACGGGGACGGAGCCCGGAGCCGCCGGGATCGGGGTGGAGGTGCTGTCCGCGCGGGACGTCCCCTGGGCGGCCCGCGGGCGATGACCGTACGGCGCACGCTCCCGCAGCGGACCCGTAGCCTCATCGGGGCCTGGTGCTTCGCCGACCACTACGGTCCCGACGACGTCGCGGAGTCCGGCGGCATGGACGTGGCCCCGCACCCGCACATCGGCCTCCAGACCGTGAGCTGGCTCTTCAGCGGCGAGATCGAGCACCGCGACAGCCTGGGCAGCCACGCGCTCGTACGCCCTGGCGAGCTCAACCTCATGACGGGTGGTCACGGCATCAGCCACTCCGAGGTCTCCACCGCCCGTACGACGGTCCTGCACGGCGTACAGTTGTGGGTCGCCCTGCCCGGGGAACACCGGGACACCGCCCGCGACTTCCAGCACTACGCCCCCGGGACCGTCCGCCTCGACGGGGCGGACGTCAGGGTCTTCCTCGGCTCCCTGGCCGGCGAGACCTCCCCGGTGCGGACCTTCACCCCGCTGCTCGGCGCCGAGATCCTCCTCGACCCGGGCGCGACCGTCACCCTCCCACGGACCCCGCCTTCGAACACGGCCTGCTCGTCGACGAAGGGGAGGTCCGCCTAGCCAGCACCCTCCTCCACCCGGCCGAACTGGGCTGTACGGCCCCGGCCCGGACGCCCTCACCCTGACGAACGAGTCGACCGCCCCGGCCCGCACGGTCCTCCTCGGCGGACCGCCGTTCGAGGAGGAGATCGTCATGTGGTGGAACTTCGTCGCCCGATCCGGTGAGGAGATCGTACAGGCGCGCAACGACTGGGAGAAGGGCGAGCGCTTCGGCGAGGTACATGGCTACGACGGCGCCCGCCTGCCCGCCCCGGCGCTGCCCACCACTCCGCTGAAACCACGCGGACGAGTGCGCTGACCTGGGAAAACTGTAGACAGGCTGGCCATGCTTCCGCTGACGGCTGCCATGCTGCGGCCTCGATCCGCATTCTGTCCTGCGCCCGGGGCTCTGAGGTCTACAGGGTTCGAGAGGAGGCGCGTCGAGTCTCGTGTTTGAGCTTGTGTATCAGGGTTCAATCGGATCGATGCTGACTTCTTGCTGACTTTCTTGACGGGGAGTCAGGTAGTGGCTGACGCCTGCTGCCTGGATGTCGGCAACTGGTCCCGGCGGGAAGTGCCGGATCGGCTGGCTCTGGCGGGTGCTCACTGACGAGTTCCAATGTCTGGTGAGCCCCGCCCGAGTTGTAAAGACTGTCGACGGAGGTGGTAAGCCGCGCCCTCGCCGGCGGTCGGTCCCCTCAGTACATCGACCAGGCCCTCACGGAAGCGGCCAAGGACGCCAGCCGGGTCATCGGCTCTCGGTAGTTCCGAAGGAGGCGCCTCGGCCCCTGCGACCCGGTACAGCCGAGGCTGCCTTCGCAACGCCTCGTCCTGCTTCCATCAGGGCGAGGTGTTTTCGTAGCCCTAACGAAAGGGTCTGGCATCAGCACATCTCCCGTGGCGGGCGGTCATAATCGCCAGCATGAGGATTCTTGTGCTCGGTGGGGGTTGGTTCCTGGGGCGGGCGGTCGCACAAGCCGCGCTCGATCGCGGGTGGGAGGTGACGGTCTTCAACCGTGGCCGGTCCGGAGCCGCGCCGGAGGGCGTTCGGACGGTCCGCGGAGACCGCACCGTCGCCACGGATCTCGCTCGGTTGGCCGGTGAAGGGCCATGGGACGCGGTAGTGGACACCTCCGCGTCCGAGATGGCACCGCGCGATGTCCTCGCTGGTGCCCACGCCCTGGAGCCGGTCGCCGGTCGGTACGTTTACGTGTCCACGGTGAACGCTTACCGAGGCTGGCCGAGCGACCCGCTTACCGAGGACTCCGAAGTCCTGGACGGGCCGCCGGACGCCGACGTGGAGTACGGCCGCCTTCCGACGATTGGCAGGGGCCGGACTGGTACTACGGCCGACAGAAGGCCGGGGCCGAACGGGCGACCACCTCGACATTCGGTAAGGAGCGCGCGGTCGTTCTGCGGCCCGGCGTCATCCTCGGCCCCGGCGAGTACGTCGGCCGTCTGCCGTGGTGGCTCACCCGAGCAGCGCGTGGGGGCCGGATGCTCGCTCCGGGGGCGCCTGGCAGGTCGATCCAGCCGGTCGACGTACGTGATGTGGCTGCGTTCGCCCTTGACCAGGCAGCTGTCGACCGGGGCGGGGCGTACAACGTCGTCGCACCGATCGGCAGGGACACCATGAGCGATCTCCTCACGGCCTGCGTGCTCGTCACTGGAGGAACGCGCAGCTCGTGTGGGCTCCGGACAAATTGCTGCTGGACCTGACGTGCAGCAGTGGACGGAGATTGCCTCTGTGGCGGACACACGAGGGTGTGTGGAAGGTCGAGTCCACCCGGGCTCAGGCGGCCGGGCTGGTGTGCCGGCCGTTGGCGGAGACCGTCGCCGACACCTGGGCGTGGCTCCATGGAGGCGGCGTTCCGGTCGAGCACCCCGCTGGGCCGAGCACGGAATCTCGCCTGGGAGGGAGGCGGAGATCTTGGCCGTGCTCGGCCGGTAGGTTGTCAGGCTTCTATCGCCAGCGGGTTCGTGGCGCCGAGCCGACGGGTCGGGGAGAGGGCGCTGTACGTTTCGATCTGCTCCGCCAGCGAGAGCGCTGCGGGTGATGTGCTGATCCCGGGGCGGGTCAGCTCGATGCGAGCCGCAGCCAGCCGCTCCATCAACCCGGAGCTGCGCCAATGCGGCGGCACCTGGAAGACACGCGTCAGGGCTTCCTGGGCGCCCTCGATCTCGTCGCGGAGCAGGCGTGCCCGGGCGAGGTCGACGGCAGCCAGCCCCGCGACCACGATCGGCTGTTCTTCCGTCGGGAGCGTGCTGAGCGTGTCGAGGGCGCTCTCGGCATACTCCTCCGCCCTCAGGCCGTCACGGAGCAGCAGGCACGTGGTCGCGTTGCTCATTGCTGTGCGAGCATCGTCGAACGCGAACTCGCCGCCGATCTCGTCGTGCAACTCGTCACTACTGCCGCTGGTCTGGTCGAGCGCATCGCGGATAGAGCGCTCCGCTTGCTCGGCGTCGCGCAGATGACCGTGGGCGCGGGCCTCGATGGCGTACAGGCGACGCCGAGCGGTGTCCCCAAGCCGCCGAACTCCTGGCCCCGCCTGGCCAGGCGGACGGCCTCGCGGGGCGGGAGTCCCAGAACGCCACGAGGGCCATCAGCCCGTGGGCGTACGCCTGCACCGAGCCGTTCTCGATCGTCTTGCCGTACTGGGCGGAGGACCGGGCGAACGTGAGGGCGGGGACCAGGGCCCCCAGGTCGAAGGACAGCGCGGAGAGCAGTGCGCTGGCCTGCGCGGCGGCGTAGTAGAGCTTGGTGTGCTGCTGAGGAGAGCGAGTGCGGTCGAGGAGTACCTGAACCTGGTTCAGCAGGGTGGTACCGGTCTGGTATGCCTCGGCGGGAGCGATACGACCGTAGTTTCGCGCCAGTTGGACCAAATCGTCATGGAGTTGGTCGAGGGTCATCTCGTCCAAGTAGAGCGAGGCGGCTTCGCTTGAGTGCGAGGCAGCGTCCCGAGCAGTCATCAGCAAATCACTTTCGTTGAGCGCGGGCGGGGAGGAGGCCCGAGGAGAGCGTTCCAGGCCAAGCTCTTCAATGGCGGAGGCGGGGCAAAGAGTTCCGCTGCAGGCCTCTGGAACATGCGCTCCAACACTCGCCCTGATGAGGCATAGGGCGTTGTTTTGACGCCGCCAACCCTCAGCCAACGCTCGTAGTGGCGTGGCCCAGGGGTGGGCGCGACGTCGCAGCCCTCCTCCTGTAACTGGACAGCAGCGCGGGCGTATTCGTTGCTGAATTCCGAATAGGGACGGATGCCCCTTTCGGTGACCAGCGTGAAAAGCACCGTGCGCTGAACCTCGTCCATGTCCCCTCCACGGAATCAGTACCCCTCCATGGGATACCGCAACGGCCGTCCATCGGAACCCTCTCCCGCAAGAAGTCAGCGAGAAGTCATGCCCTGACATCTTGGCGCTTGAGAAGTCGGTGAGAAGTCCTAACGACGTCATAGGCGCGTCAACTCTTCACACACGACGCTGAGTGTCCGCATCGTGACGAGGAGGAGCCCATGGGTACGGCTGCAACGCCGGGCGTTACCTGGCCCCTTGGGATTGATCAGCGCGCCGCGTCGACCGGTGTGAAGGCCACCGGGATTGGCCGGCAGTACGGGCCGGGCGTTCAGCGAAAGAGGCCGTCGATGCCGCTCCCGCTCTCCGAGCAGCTGACCGAGTACCTGAACCGGGCCGCTTTCTACGCGCAGATCCCTCTGCACCCGCCGGCCGGGATCCTCTCCACCCTGACCCGCCCAGCAGGTTGGGGACGAAAGGTCCCGGCCTGGATGGAAGAGGAGCGGCTCAGCCGCAGTCGGTGGCGCCTGGAGCCCCGGGTGCCTTGCCGAATCCTCTCGTCCGGCTCGGGTCCGTCCGCCGCGACGCTCTCGCCCAGCGGTTGAGTGACCTCGCGACGCATGGCCGAACCCCTCGTGTGCGCCTCTACAGCCACGCCATTGGCGGCCGGAACCAGGAAGCAACGCTCGCCAAAGTACGTGTACAGGTCACCGCCGAGGGCTGGAAGGTCAAGGGCCCGGACGTTGTCGACCGCATCGCGGCAGCACCGGCTCACCGTCCCGGGTGGCGTCTCGTTCTGCGCTTGGTACGCGCCGGCGACATCGATGGTGTGGTCGTACCCGCGTACGACGATGTCAGCCAGCACCTGGACGAGTACGAGGAGCAACTCGACCGCCTCGATCAGCTGCGCGGTTTCCTTCTCCTGGCGACGCCGGGACGGGAGGCCGGCAGTGAACGTCGGCATCAGCACGAACACGGTCGAGGGCGTGGTTGAGGACGCGTTCGAGATCGCGATAGCTCCGAAGCCGGAGCTTGTCGCCCGTGCCCGGCAGTCCACCGTCGCCCGGTTGTGCCGATGGGGCCTTCGGACCGATGCGGTGGAGGTGGCCGCCCTCGTCGTCTCCGAGCTGGTCACGAACGGGGTCGTGCACGGTGAGGGCCAGGTCCGCTTACGCGTCTTCCGGTGCGCCGAGGACGCGCTGCAGGTCGAGGTCCGCGACGAGCCCCGCCCGAGTCAGGGACGCGGACGACGACGCCCTTGGCGGGCGGGGACTGTGTCTGGTGGATGCCTTGTCGCGGGAGTGGGGTGTGAGCCCGGACGGCCGTACGACCTGGGCCGCGCTGTCGGCCCCGGCGGGAGGCGCCTGATGCTGGCAGCCGAGCACGGACGAGGCACGATGATCCGGCTCCTGGGTACGCTCCGCGATTCCGTGGCGAACTCCGAGAGGGACGACGAGGACCTGCTCGCCGCCATCGACATGGTCCTGGACCCGTGTCACGCGCCGGCACCTCCGACGGAGCCGTCCGCGGTTGGCACACTGTTGAACCGCCTCCCGTACCGCCGTCCCCGGGGCGGCGTTCTGAAGCGGAGCCGTTCTCCGAGGAGGACGTGAACTGGATCCTCTTCCAGTTCAGGCGTGCGACCACCCGGCCATCACCCGGGCGACGGTCCGGGGCGACCCAGTTCTTACCGGCTTGATCGATCGAGTGCGTGCACTCCACGACCGAATGGCCAAAGAGGACGACATGGTCGGCTACCTGCGTCGCTACGCCCAGGCGCTTTTGGACCTGCTCGACCTGACGGGGGACGACGCCACGTGATGCCCCTCTTCCACTTCCGCTCACCTTCCGCCGGCACCGCGACGACCCGGTGGCGCACATCGCCCTGCGGCATACCGCCCGCTCATCACAGACCCGGAGTGCCATGAACACCGCCGTCCCTCGGGACCCCGACCTGGCCCGCGAGCTGATCGCCCGTGCGCAGGCGGCCGACGAGCACTGGGCTCGTCTGGCCCGTGCGCGGTCGGCCGACCAACCGATCATCGGTCGAGGGCGCCACCTCGACCACACCAGTATCGAGTTCCTGTCCCGAGCCATCGCCCAGTACGGGGCGTGGCCGGACGTGCCGCTCGTGGGAGTGGGCGGAGCGAGGGCCGCGTGGAGGATCGCGCTTCGCGCCGATACCCGCACCGACCTCCAGCGCGTCGCCGTCCGGATGATGCACGACGCCGTAGAACGGGGCACCGCGTCCCTGCCGCAGTGGGCTCACCTCTACGACCGGGCCATCCTCAACTCGCGCAAAGCGCAGTGGTACGGCACGCAGTACCGCCTCGGCTCCGGCTCCGACGGACCGGAGCGGCTGGCCGTGGGCGAGCCGGACGGTCTCGACGCGCGCCGGGCCTCCGTGGGCCTCCCGCCGGCCGACTTCGCGTTGCAGCAGCTGCGGGAGCGCCTGGCGGCGGAGCCGTCCCTCGACGCCGAGGAGTACGACGGATCGCCGGCCGTCGTACTCGCGGACGCCGCCTGATCCTTCCCCCTCCGCAGGGGCGGCGTGCTGCCCTGCCCCCAGTCCGGGGTTTCCACCGGCTACGAGGACCAGCAGGAAGCGCTGGTACCCAGCCGGCGGAGGCGGCGCCGATGGCGCCCCGGCCGCAGCTCCGTGGGGAGGTAGCGGTCGGCCCTGTACGCCCCTCGCTGTTCTCGTTCGACGCCTGCGCGTACGGAACTGGCGCGGTTCTCCACTCTCTATGAAAGGAACGCACACCATGAAGCCTTCCTCCGCCGTCATCGTCCTCGCCGTCGTCGGGGCCGCCGTCGGGGTCGTCAGTAACGCGCTGGCCGAGCGGCGCCACCGGGAGCGCCTCGACGCCCACGGGGTGGACCTCCACCAGCGGCTGTGCGAGGGCATCACGGGGGACGAGCTGAAGCTCGCACTGTGGGACTTGAACGGGTTGTCCCCGAGCAGTTCGCCCGCAACGTCGCCGTGAACCAGCAGCTCGCCTTCATCCAGTGGAAGTTCAGGACGCGTCTGCTGAACGAGACGGCGCTGGTCGTGCAGATCCGGCACCTCCTGGGGCGGCCCGGGGCCGGGAGTACTGGGCGCTGCACCAGGTCTTCCGGACCGACGAGGCCACCCACCGCCGCGACCAGAAGTTCCTGCGGCTTTTCGACGAAGAATACGAGCGCGCGGTCCGGCAGGACCGCAAGCAGTCGGCCTCCGCGTCGGCTGACGCTGCGTCCTGACCTGCCTGGACGCGTTCAGACCGTCCTCCCCGCCGTTGCCCGCAGAGGCGTGGCCGGGAGGACCTGCAACCGGGCCCCGGTGAACGGCCCGCCGATGTAGCGGCGGGCTCCCGGGAACGGCGCCGCGCCCGCCGGAGGGCGCGGCGCCCCGGCCGCCGGGTGGTCCCGTCAGACCGAACACGGCGCCGGCCCGACTCCGCCGGGCGGCCCTGGCCACGCGTTCCCCGCGCGAAGCCGGCCGCCCGGCGGAGAAACCCTCCTCCACTTCCCGTACGAGAGGTCACCGATGAAGGATCCGTCCGCCGCCGCGGTGTGCGCGTGCGGGTTCGCCGTCGCGGGGCCGTACTCGTACCGGCAGGACCTGCCGCTCGCCCAGGTGCTGCGGGAGGTGCGGTGACCACCGCTTCACCCCGGCCCCGGCTGCTGCCGGTGCCCGCCGTCGCCCTGTGGTCCGGCCAGCGGGTCGTCACCCCGCCGCTGCACATCGGCCCCGACGGTGTCTCCCACCGTGGCACCGAAGAACGTGACGCCGAGGGCCAGTTGTGGCCCCAGGTCCACGGGGCCCGGACGGGCAGGCCGGAGTACGCGGTGATGAACCCGCTCCTCCAGCGCCAGGCGATGGACCGGTTGTTGTGCCAGGTGGGCATGGGGCCGGCCACCCGCACCGAGCACGGCATGCTGTGGATCCTGCCCCGGCCGGCGGGCTCGCCCGAAGACCCGGAATACGACTGGACCGAGGGCGTGACGACGACCGAGCCTCCCGTGTGCCTGTTCCACGCCCGGGTCTCGGCGCACCAGTGCCCCCGGCTGGGGAAGCGAGGGCACGTGGCGGTCTACGTCCGCGACGCGGAGCTGGTGGCGGTGGAGGCACCTACTACCCACCGATGGCGAGACCCGTCCGTCCCATCAAGACCGCTCGTCCCCTCGACTCGCCGGACACCCGCCTGATGGTCGCCGACCGTCTCGTCCGCCGCCTGCGGGCCCCACCCCGGTCGACATCACCGACCGCCTCCTCGCCCGCGGTGCACTCCCCTGCAACCGCCCCGCCCGCGCGACGAGCCGGTGAGCACGAGGAGCCCTGCCTCCCGTCCACCGCTCCACTTCCTGATCACTCCTATCCACAAGGACATCCCATGTGCCAGCACCACCCGCCCTGCCCCGACGCCTCGGCGCCCGACCACGAGGCGGCCCTCCTGGTCGTCCACTACCCCGAGCAGGGGTGGAGCCTGCTGTGCAACGGCGTCCTGCTCTTCGAGGACACCGGGGAGCTGCTGCCCGACGGGCGGATCGTCCCCCGCACCGACCCGCGACGGCGGTGGCCGCGTGAGCGCCCGCGCCGACCTGAGGATCCTCACCGAGGCATCCGCCGCACTGCGCGGCATCGTCGAGGAGATCCCGTACGACCAGGCGCTGCCCCGGTCGGGGCCCTGGCCGTCCGTGCCGGACAGTCGGTGTGGCTGACCCGCGAGGCGCTGCGGGAGCTGGACGCCGACGGCGAGATCGCCCTCGTGCCCCAGAAGCCGGTGCGGCGCCTACGCCCGGCCGAGCCGCACCCGGCGGACATCCAGCTCGTACGGGAGGTTCGCGACGCGGTCCTCTCCGGCCACCATCCGGTCGGCGCACCGCTGCGAGTGCAGCGGCGTGGTCTCGACGGGCGTCGCATAGCCCGGGTGTGCCGACCGCTGCTCGCCGAGGGCCTCCTCGCCCACCGGGACGGCCCCGACGGTCCCCGCCTCCACGTCGCCGTACCCGTCCCGGCCGAGGACGGCCCGGGGCTGATCGAGGACTATGCCTGATCGGCGACCAGCGGGGCGCGGCCCTGGTCCGGCGCACCGGCAGCATCGACTGGCTGTGCCTCCCGCGTTTCGACTCCGACGCCCTGTTCGCCCGTCTCCTGGGCACCGCCGACCACGGCTTCTGGGACCTCGCGCCCGTCCACCTGGCCGACGCCTCCGCCGCGCCCGTCCCGGTGCGCCGGTACGCGGACAACTCGATGGTCCACGAGATCGAGTGGGTCACCGAGACCGGAGTGGTACGCGTCAACGACTTCATGGTGCCGGGTGGTGTCGAGGCGCCGCAGGTGGTCCGCATCGTGACCGGCGTCCAGGGCGACGTGCCGATGCGGAGCCTGCTGCGGACCCGGCCCGAGTACGGACTCGTCGTCCCCGCCTCGACCGCGCCGACGGACGGCACGTGGCCATCGACGTCCCCGCGGCCGGCGGACGGCTGTGGGCACAGGCCACCGTCCCCCTCCAGACGCACGACGAACTCGGCGACGTCCACGCCGCCTTCACGGTCAGCGAGGGCGAGACAGTCGCGTTCAGCTTGGTGTGGCGGGAGGGGATCGACGTCCGGCGCCGCAGCCGGCCCCGACGCGCTGCTGCAGTACACCCTCGACCACTGGCGGGAGTGGGCGGATCGCTGCACCTACACCGGGGACGACCGGGCGGAGGTCCTGCGCTCCCTGCTGACCCTGTCCGCCCTGATCTACGCCCCGACCGGGGCGATCGTGGCCGCGCCGACCACCTCCCTGCCCGAGGAGATCGGCGGCGACCGGAACTGGGACTACCGTGCATCGTGGCTCCGCGACGGCGCCTTCGCCGCGACCGCTCTCGCCCGCTGCGGCTACCTGGGCGAGGCCCTGGCCTGGAAGGACTGGGTGATCCGCTCGTGCGCCGGCACCCCGGGGCGCTGGCGGATCATGTACCGAGTCGACGGTACGACGGACCTGCGCGAGGAAGTCCTGGCGCACCTGCCCGGATATGAGGGCTCTGCGCCGGTGCGGATCGGCAACGGCGCGGCCGACCAGCTCCAGCTCGACGTGTACGGCGAACTCGCAGACACTCTGCTTGAGTTCGCGCTCGGCGTCGGCCCGGACGCCACGCCCGGCATCGCCGCCGTCATCGTCGACCTCGCTACGGAGCTGGAACCGCTGTGGGCCGAGCCCGACATGGGCGTCTGGGAGGTCCGCGGACCGCGCCGCCACTTCGTCCACTCCAAGGTGATGGCCTGGGTGACCTTCGACCGGGCCGTCCAGGTCATCGAACGCGGCTGGGCGACCGGTCCGCTGGAGCGGTGGAAGGCGCTGCGCGAGGCGATCCACGCCGAGGTGTGCGAGAAGGGCTTCGACCCCGAGTGGAACATCTTCACTCAGTCCTACGGGTCGAGGGAGCTCGATGCCGCCCTCCTGTACGCCATGCTCGCCGGGTTCCTGCCGGCGGACGACAAGCGGGTCATCGGCACGATCGAGGCCGTCCAGCGCGAGCTGGGCACCGAAAGCAGGCTGCTGCTGCGCTACCGGACCGAGGGCGAGCACGTCGGCGTCGACGGCCTGAGTGGCGACGAGGGCATTTCCTGATCTGCACCGGCTGGCTGGCCGAGTGCCTCGCCAGGATCGGCCGCGTCGACGAGGCCCAGGACGTCCTCGCCGCGCTGCGGTCGCTGCGCAACGACGTCGGCCTCCTCGCCGAGGAGTACGACCCGGCAGCTGGACGCCAACTCGGCAACTTCCGCAGGCATTCAGCCACCTGGCCGAAATCCTGGCGGCCGTGGCGATCGGGACCGCGTCCGTCGGCGGCGAGCACACCACCGTGACCACCGAGCCCGCCGGAGCGGCACCGTGAACCGCTGCTCGCCCTTACCTCCCCGCCAGGGCCTGCGTCACCGTCACCGGCCCGCGACGGACCGTACCGCCGGTCTCCGCTCGACCGCCGCAATCCCGAACCCGGCTCCTGTCGAAGAACAGTTGGCGCTCGCGCCAGCCAGAGCCACGGCAGTACCCGGGTCCGGCAGCCCCGAACGGAGGCCGAGGACGTGAACACCCTCACCGCCCCTGCGCTGTCTGGCCCGCCCTCCTCGAAGAGCCCTTTCCTGCCGACCTCCTCGTGGCGGACTACATCGACGTCCGGCCGCCGACCCTGGCCGAGCTGGACCGGGCCTTGCACGCCCTGGCGGACGAGCATCCCGACCGGTGTTCGCTGCGGACGATCGGCCGCTCGCGCGCGGGTCGGCCGCTTCGGATGCTCACCGTGCCGGGCGGACCGGTCCCCGTCCTCGTCCACGGCACCCCGCACGCCAACGAACCGATCGGCATGGCGTCGGCCTTGGCGCTCGCCCGGATCGCGGTGGCCTGCCCGGCGGTCCGTGAGCGGGTGACGTGGCACCTCGTAGCCTGCGGCGACCCCGACGGTGTCGCGCTCAACGAGCACCTTTGGTCGACCGGTTGGGACCTCAGCGTCGTGGGGTACCACGGCGGGATGCACCGGCCGGCGGTCGGTCATCAGCCGGAGTGGGGTTTCCCGACGCCGCACTACGCGATGCGGCTGCCGGAGACCCGCGCGCTCAAGGCACAGATCGACGCCCTGCGCCCGGCCCTGACCATCTCGATGCACAATTCGGACAGCGCGGGCGCCTTCTACATGACGACCGGGACACAGCCTCCCGGCCTGCCGGAGCTGCTGGCCCACCTCGCGGGCCGGCAGGGGCTCCCGGTCACGCAGATGCCGATGGACTGCATCGAACTTCCCTCCCCAGGCAACGGTGTTTTCGTCATGCCTCAGCCGTCCGCCCCGGCGCCAACGGGCACCGCCGAGCGGGAGTGGACGCCCGCCGGGGCCAGCAGCATCCATTACACCGAGAGGCGTGGTGGGTGGGGTGTTTTCCCCGAGGTGCCGATGTGGGCGACCGACCGGCTCGACCTGCCGGCCCCGGCCGCCGTCGAGATCCTCGACGACGCCGCTCGTACGGCCGACCGCCTTCAGTACACCGTCCCGGAGGCGACAGCCCGTTCGCGGCCTCGGTGCGCGAGTACCGGTTGATCATGCCGCTGATGGCCCGGCAGATCCGCGAGCACCCCGTCGCGGGCCGGGACCAGGATCTCGTGCTGCTGGTCCCGGCCCGGAGCGCGGGCGCGCTCCGGCAGCATGTCGACGCCCTCCTCGTCGACGAGCCGGCGAGCAGGGCGCTGAAGCGGGCGCGCGAGGAGATTGACACCGTCTTCCGGGCGTGGTGTCACCGGGCCGAGACCGGCCTGAGGCCCCGCACGCTGCCGCTGGCGCGGACGGCCGGCTACCAGGTGGAGACCGCCCTGGCCCTGGCCTCACTGCCCTCGACCACCGTGGCCAGCGAGGGGGTGCGCGGTGGCTGACGCCGAGGGGATCGTCGCGGACCGCTACCGGCCCACCGGTGACGGCGGGCGCGCCGTCGACCTGCGTACCGGGACCACGGTCCGCCTCAATGCCGTCGACCTGCCCGCCGGGGCCGGCGGCAGGGCGAGCACGCCGCCGTCCGCCGTGCCGTCGAGGCGGTGCGCGCCCTGCGTGCTCTGCCCGAGCACTCCCACCTCGTACAGGTCCACGACGCGGTGCCCCACAGCGGCCAGCTCTGGCTGGTCACCGAATGGGTGCCCGCCCGTACGCTCGCCTCCCTGCTCGCCGACGGACCGCCGTCCGCGTACAGGGCCGCGGAGGTGGCCCAGAGCGTAGTGCGGGCCCTGGTCCACCTCCACCGCCACGGCTGGCTCCACCGCAACATCACCACGGCGACGGTGCTCGTCGACGTCAAGGGCCGGGTGCTGCTGGGCGGGCTCGCCGAAGGTGTTCTTCACGAGACCCTCTGCGGACACCCGCCCCGGCCGCTCCCTCACTCCCGCGCGGAAGACACCCCGGCGGCCCCGAGCAGCGCCCCGTCCGCCGCAGCACCCCGGGCCCGCCCGGAGCGGGAGCGTCTCCAGCGCCGCCCGGTCCAGGGGCCGACGGCGGGTGGGTGGCTGGGAGACGCCCGGCAGGCCGACGCCCAGCGCGACCATGCCCCCGCCGCCGGGACCACCCCGTCCCGGGCCGGCGCCGAAGTCGGCAACCCCGACACCGTGCCGGTCGAGGAGCGGCCCGCCGGTCCCGCCGTCCCGGAGGACCTGGAGGTGGTCCGGCAGCTGCGGATTGCGCTGATCGGCCCGGTCGCGGAGCGGTGGGCACCCGAGCAGGCCACGAGGGTCAGGGGGCCGCTGCTGATGCCGGCCGGTCCCTGGACCGACCTGTGGGCACTCGGAGCCACCCTGTTCAAAGCCCTTGAGGGCATACCCCCGTACCCCGACGGGGACACGGAGGAACTGCTGCTGGCCGCGAGCACCGAGCCGCCCGCCCTGGCCGAGCACTGCGGACCACTGCGGCCCGCGGTCGAGCAGCTCCTGCACCCCGACCCCGAAGTACGGCCGACGGCCCAGCGCCTCGACGGCTGGCTGACCTCGATCATCCGCACCGCCCCGCCCCCGGACCGCCCCGTCCACCGGGACAGCAGGGCTGGAGGGCCGGCTTCCCGCTCCCGGGTCGTACCCGTCTCCGGGAGGCATCGCCTCCCGCGGGAAGCCCGTCGCCACAGCCTGCTCGGATTCATCACGGGCCGTCTGCGGCATCCGGCGCCGTCCCCGCGCGTCGAAGCCGCGAGCGTCACGCCCTCGACGCCGCTTCCCGGGCCCGCGCCCGGCCCCGGGACAGGCGTCCCGTCGCAGGGCGACGTGCTCGAGCAATCCTGCAGACCGCACAGGTCGGCCGGCACCAGGACGCCCTGGCCCTCGCCGCGGTCTGGGAGGCTCGCGACCTGCGCCGGTACGGCGTCGCTTCCCCGCAGGCCATCCACTGGATAGAGGTACGGGCCGAACTGGCCCGGCTCGCCGGCGACCCGGCACAGAGCTGCCACCTGTGGGTGGGCGCCGCACGCGCCCGGCTCGTGCTGCTGCAGCCGCCCGGCACTCCGGAGGTGATCGCCACCGTCGACCGCGCCCACCACCAGTGGCGTCTCGCCGTCCGCGCCGCCCCGGATCGTGCCCGAGACCTCGGCTCGGCGCTGATCGCCCTACGCCGTCACGTCCCGGGCAAGCCGGGTGCTCTTCGCGATCTCGAACGGCTCCAACGGAGCCTTGAGCACACCTCGGCGGCATCCGCCACTCCAAGCACTGCCGAGCGAACCTGCTCTCCGCTCCTTCCGTTCAGCTCCGCACGGGCTAGGCCACCGCCCCGTTGACCAGGTGCCCAGCCCTGATCCCCGTCATAACGGTGGAGCCCTACAAGGGGGCGGGCTCAGTTGTTGTGCCTTCTCCCCTTCTAGTCCTCACGTAACTCACCCATGGAAAGGAAGCCTTTCGTGTTCATCGATATCCCGGGCAGCCTCGAAGCCGCTCTGTTTGACCGCTCCCTCCCGCCCTGGGACCTGACCGGCTCGTTTTGGCGAAGGCCACCATGGAGGAGTATCGGGCCGAGCTGAAGGCCGCCCCGCAGTTCGAGGAGACCGCCACGACGCTGCACCACGCGCTGACCGGGGAGGGCGGCGGATACGCCGTACTGCGCCTGGGGAACCTCGCCAAGGCGCTGGGAGCCGGCGACGAGCGGTTCCTGCGGCTGGCGACGGCCTTCGCGGCCGAGGTCGCCGTCCCCTTCTCGCCCTTCCCGCGCTGGCCCTGTGGAAGGACATCGGGGTCAAGATCGACAAGGACCCCGGCAAGTCCAGCGGCATCGGCTACAACGCGTTCCACATGGATTTGGTGAACGCCAGCCTGCCCCCGGACTACACCACGCTTCTGTGCGTCCGCCCCGATCCGCTCGGCGGCGGTCCCAGCATCCTCTCCGACGCCCACGCGGCGGTGGCGCGGCTGTCGGAGAACACCCGTGCCCTGCTGAGCGAGGCGGCCTACCACTACGGGACCTTCTTCGAGCTGCACGGTGTGGGCGAGGAGTACAAGCCGTTTCCGATCCTGGAGGGCTCCGCCCCAGGTGAGGGGTTCGTCCGGTTCACCGCCAAGATGCTGGAGCGGTCCGAACTCGGCCAGGCGCACGTCGACGCGGCCCGGGAGCTCGTCGAAGAACTTGTCCGGGGCAGGTCTCCTTCATGCTCCGGACCGGGGACTGCCTCATCGTGAACCAGCGCCGCTTCCTGCACGGCCGGGAGGCGCTCCAGAACGGTCAGGAAACCGTCCCGGTCGCCGACCGGCGGCTGCTCCTCCAGCTGTTCCTGCGCGCACCGTCCGGCTCCGGCACGGCCATGTAGCCGGCCGACGGCGCCGGTGCCCAACCGAGTCCCACCCCCGATCACGTGGCCCGGCCGGGCGCACCGCTCGCCCCGCCTGCGGACCAGGCGCTAGATGCGTGACTTGCGCAACGAGTGCCAGGCCGCGCCCGCCAACGCACGCGCGGACCTCGGTGCCGAGAGGTGTTCGTGCTCCCGGTACAGGGCCCAGTTGAAAGGGATCAGCGCCAGCTTGTTCGAGGACAGCGATCCCGCCCGTCCGGCCCGGTAGACCGCCAGCGGTTCCCGTACCGCTCGGGCGTCCACACCGTCACGCATGATCGACAGCCACATCGCGTAGTCCTGCCGCCGGGTCATGTCCGGCATCAGCCTCGTCCCCAGGACGTTGCGGTCGTACATGGCGGTCAGGGCCCCGATGTGGTCGTGGACCAGCATCGCGCGGTAGTCCACCCGGGTCGGCGCCCACACCACCCGCTCGTTCGGGAGGAAGTCGACCGCCTCTCCGACGTGGTCGGCGTCCATCTTGTAGTAGGAGGTGAACGTCAGCGGTGTTCCGGCCGTCGCGGCGAAGGCGAGCTGCTTCTCCAGCTTCGCGGGGAGCCACCAGTCGTCGCTGTCGAGGAAAGCGACGTAATCGCCCCGGGCCCGCGCGATGGCCAGGTTCCGGGCCCGGGCCGCGCCTCCCTGCCGGTCCGCCGCCTCCGGCAGGACCCGCTCGTCCTGCCGGGCCAGCTCCCGCAGCAGGTCCATCGAGTCGTCCGAGGACGCGTCGTCGGTGATCAGCAGCTCGAAATCGGCGTGGGTCTGTGCCAAGACCGATCGAACCGAGGACCCGAGCGTGGCCGCCGAATTGTGTACCGGCATCACCACAGAAACCAGGGGCACAGCCGCTCCTTACCCAGATTGGAGTCGTCATGAAGGTTGTCGTCGCCGGCCAAGGCTACGTGGGACTGCCGCTCGCCGTACGCGCCGCCGAGGTGGGCCACCGCGTCGTCGGGTACGACGTGGATCTGGAGCGCACCGCACGGCTCACGGCTGGTCGTTCGTATGTGACGGACGTGGCCTCCTCGCGGCTTCGCACGGTCCTGGACTCCGGGGCCTACTCCGCGACCGCCGACGCCGGCGCACTGGTCGGCTACGACATCGCGGTGATTACCGTGCCGACCCCCTGCGGGACGGCGTGCCGGACCTGTCCTACATCGAGTCCTGCGCCCAGACGCTGGGCGAGCACCTTCGTCCCGGCGCGACGGTGGTTCTGGAGTCCACGACCTACCCCGGCACCACGGAGGAGGTGTTGGTGCCGATCCTGGAGAAGGCCTCCGGCCTCAAGGGCGGAGTGGACTTCCTGGCCGGATTCAGCCCCGAGCGCATCGCCCCGGGGAACGCGAGGTGGTCGTTCGAGGGGACGCCGAAACTGGTGTCCGGGGTGGATGCGAAGTCCCTAGACGTGATCAAGGGTTTCTACGACGGCATCTTCCAGACCACGGTTCCGGTGTCCGGGCCGAAGGTCGCCGAGATGGCCAAGCTGATCGAGAACGTCTTCCGGTTCGTCAACATCTCCATGATCAACGAACTGGCGACGCTGGCCGCTCCACTCGGTGTGGACGTCTGGGAGGCGATCGACGCCGCCTCGACCAAGCCCTTCGGATTCACACGATTCACCCCGGGGCCGGGGGTCGGTGGCCACTGCCTGCCCGTCGACCCGCTGTTCCTCTCGTGGAAGATCCGGGAGGAACTCGGCGTCCCCTTCAGGTTCGTGGAACTGGCCGACGATGTGAACCGCCACATGCCCGACTACGTCGTCCGGCGTCTCGCGGAAGCACTCGACAAGCGCGGCAAGTCCGTCAGCGGGTCCCGGATCCTGCTACTGGGCTTGACCTACAAGTTCAACGCCACCGATCTCCGCAATTCCCCTTCGGCACGTGTCGCCGAACTCCTCATCGACCTGGGCGCCGATGTCCGCGGCGCCGACCCCAACATCCCGGACGGCGGCGAGAACAAGCTGAACGTGCCCTGCATTGATGCGAGCCCGGAGGAGATCGCGGCGGCTGACGCCGTGGTGCTCCTCATGGACCACCCCGATTCGACCTCCCGGCGATCGAGAAGCACGCCGCCTACGTCTTCGACTGCCGAAACCGTCTCTCCGGACCGAACATCGAGACCCTCTAGTTCCCCGAAATCCTCCGCCCTGCTGCCCCTCTGCCATCTCCAGGAGTTCTCGTGCGTGCTGAATGGGAACACGCCCACACGGACTACACCAGACCCGCGCAACGCCGGATTCCCGCCTCGCTGGCCGACAGCGAGAGCGACTGGCGCCATTACCTAGAAAGCTCAACCCCCAATGGCTGGCTGATCCGTCACAACGCCATGACGGACGCACTGGCCAGCGGAAAGCCGATGTACCTGCTGCACACCACCAAGCACATCGACGCCATCCGCACCAGCCAGCAACTGCACGTCTCCACCGGATGCCTGGTCGGGGCGCTGTACTGCTCGCCCCTCGTCAGTGAGCGCGAAGGGCTGCGCCCCACAACCTCGGCACCTACTTGATGCGGACGAAGCCCTCCGTCACGCCCATGGTCTTCGAGATCACCCCGGATGCCCCGATCCGGTCCAAGGGCATCGACTACCTGCACCTCGGCCCCATCCACCTCCGCACCTACCTGCGCTACCAGAGCTTCCTCACCCCGGCCGAGAACGACCGGCTCGGCTGTGCCGTGCTGGCCGGGCTGCGAGCCGCTGGACCGTTCCTCGACATCGCTCTGCACAACGCCGCCGGTCACGCCACCTCGGCGCCCAAGTTCATCGACCACCTGGCCGCCGCCGTGCCTGCCGTACCGTTCCTCGGCTACCTGTACTTCGAGGTGCTGTCCGAATACCTGATGCTCCACTCCACCGCCCCGGAGACCAAGTCCTATGCCCAGGCGGGGGAGCTGAACAACTGGCTCTGCAAACGGCTTGCCTTCACCGCGGTAAAGGGCATGGACCAGTTGTTCGACCTGGCCCTGTTCAACCCGTGCCACCACCGGCTCATCCAGCTCATCGAGGGCATCGAACCGGCTCTCGCCCCAGGAGTTGCCGAGTACGTCCGGCGACGCCTCTCCCACCTGTGCGCCCGGACCATGCTGCACCCCTCCCAGGACACGGCATCCTTCACCTTCCAAGGGACCGATCTCGGTACGCTCCAGCAAGCCGCGCCCGGCCTAGTCGGTCAGATGGTCTTCCGCGAGATGCGGTATCTCCCCGCTACCCGCAGCTATACCACTGCTTCGAGAAAGCAAAAGCGCTGGAAGTGTGGAACTACTGGAATCATGAGGGAATTCCCACCCCTTTCAACGGAACCCTTCCCAAAGGGGAGATGGGCATCAGTCCTGTCTATCCCAGAGCAGAAGTAAGAGCCTGGATAGCAGAGTCGGGAGGCAAAGGCTATTTGCATCCGACCGAAGAAATCAGGGTCGATTTCGCGCCGTACCTAGCGTCGTGGTGGGCACCTCCCCGTCAGCGCGAGGTGCAGAACGCCACCGACGGCTTACGAGCTGAAACGACCTTGAGGGCCCGAAGATCACCCATGAACGGAGGAATTCCCGTATGCCCGTCAAGCCCTTGAGCATCCTGACCGGAATCAACCGCCCCTCCGCACCTTCGTCCGGGGGCATGATCCTCACCGGCGATCTCTACCGGGCGATGCCCGAAATCCGCACGATCTTCCTGGGCAGGACGCCGGTCGACCGGGCTTGGACGGACGCGTTCAGTCAACTGATCACCCTCTCCACGGCGAAACGCCCTCACGGCCCGGACTTCGCCCCTACCTTCAGAAGCTGACGGGTGAGGTCGGAGCGCTCATGGAGAAGCTCCAGCCGGATGTCATCCACGCTCACTACCCCGGGCTCGCTCTCAGCCTGGCCCTCACCCGAACCGCCGGCACCATCCCGATCATCGCCATCGTCCACGGCCCCGACGTGATGGCCGCCGACCGCAGCTCGAAGGGCTGCGAGAGCCTGAACGAAGTTGCTGCCGCAAGCGCCGCGATCGTCGTCCCGACTCCTGCACTCGCCGACCACGTCGACCGCCTCACCGGACGTCGGGTCACCGACCAGCTCACCATCATTCCGTGGGGCATCCCTCTGAGCGGTGTCCAAGTACGCGATCGGCCGCCGGCCGAGCTGGCCCGCTCTCCCTGGTGCACGCCGGCCGCCTCGACGACAACAAATCCACGATCACCGCCATCGAAGCCCTCGCACTGACCGACCAGCCACACCGCCTGACCGTGATCGGCCACGGCATCTTGCGGGAGCACCTGGAGCAGCAGGTCGCCGAACTCGGACTGCGAGACCGCGTTCGCTTCGATCCGTTCCTCCCCGATCGGAACTGTGGCGCCGCCTGCCGACCTTCGACGCCTTCGTCTTCACGACCAAGGGCCTGGAGGCTTTCGGACTCGTCCTCATCGAGGCCCAAGCCCATGGGCTCCCGGTCATCTACTCCGATCTCCCCGGTGTACGGGAAACCCTCGGGAGCGCTGGCGTTCCTTACACCCCTGGTGACCCGCGCTCGCTGTCTGCAGCCCTAGATGCGATGGGCCAGGACACCCATAGGAAGAACAGGGCCCTGGCCAAGGCGGCTCTCGACAATGCGAGCCGATACGACATCATGACCACCAGCCGCTGGTTCCGCGAACTAACCCTCCGCGTCACCCGCTAAAGATCAGTCAAGGTGTCGACACTCAATCGCGATCTTGAAATCGAGGGCACAGGAATATCGCTGCGGGTGACCTTCGCAACATGCCTTCCTTATATGGATCATGGATCTCCCTTGTACGATTAGGGGCAGACGAGACGTGCCAGCTGACCACCGCGCGCCTCAAGTGCAAGCTTTTGCTACCAACGCCTCGCGCACGAGTACCGGGACGGGGCTGGCAGTGGGCATTCAGTGGCATTTCAATGGAGCGACTATGTCTTGGCGTGGAACTTCCTCACGACGCGCCCTCGTGAGGGAATGCCAGATGCTGCTATCCGACCTTCCTGTCCCTGCTCCCTTCAGCGTCGAAGCGCTGGTGCGGAACATGGAGGGTGTGCGGGGGCGCCAGATTCTGCTAGAGCCGCTGGAAGACTCTGACGGCGGACTGGGTACAGCGTGCGGCCTTCGGGTCAAAACGTCAGAACTCACGATTATTCTTTATCGTCGCCGCCCAAGCCGCAATCAAACCGAGCACGTTATCTGCCACGAGCTTGCGCACGAGTGGCTGGACCATGGGACCTGCCTGACACCTGACCAGATCCATCATCACGTACCTAAGCGAATTCGTGAGGAAATCCTTTCGCGTTTCCCTTCAGCTCTGATTCAAGGACGTGCAGTCTTTGACACCCCTGACGAAAAGGTGGCTGAAATTTCGGCCACGCTGATGAGGTGTATGCCGCGCCGTAGTTCGTCGGGCATGGGGAATGACCTGATCAGCCTTCTGGAGTCCTCGCTCGCTCACCCGGTGGCCCCACCGCGGCGCCGTTCCTAGTTTTGATCGGACGGCGATCGTAGAAACAAGGCTCCCGGCCTCGACGATTTCGTCGCACCGAACGTAAAGACCACCTGCTGGAAAATGAGGCTGCAGTCGGCTGCCCTTCTGGGCCGACGAAACATACAGCCAGCACAGATAACCATTGATCGCGTGTTCGACTACTCTAAATATCTAACTGCGGCAGTAATGACCATCATCGCCGTATGGAGATTTCCCGCAGTTCGATACGGCGATTCGCATCGCCGAGCGCTCTGGGGTGGATACGCGGGGTTCGCCGTAGCGTTGTGGCTCTATACACCAGTGGTAATGGACGCGGTTGAACGTATTCCTGTTGTGGACCTGAGCGCGCTACTTCGGCACTTTTCCAGCACCGCAGCAATCGTTGCGGCCCTCACATACGTTGCCACCAGCTACGGGACGAGTTCGCAAGCAGCCGTGCCTCGCCACGTGGCAGTCTCCCGATGGATCGCCCGCGCATCCTACAGGGCGGGAGCAGTGGGTGTCGCTCTGCTCACAGTTCTATTCTTCAGCGTGGTGGACCGCGACAAGCCGAGCCAGAATTTCCTCATTGATCATTCCGGGCAATGGGGAGCTGCGGTCTACATGACCTCTTTCTATCTTTTCCCGCTCGTCACGACAGCAGTTTGTGGTTATCAGTGGACGAGAGCCGCGAGATGGGCCGAAAGCACCAGTATGCGCATCGGGCTCGGCTTGATGGGAATTTCGATGTGGATGGGGCTGATCCACACGCTTGCCCGCATAACGATCCTCTGGGTTGCGGTCGCTTTCCCTTGCCCCCCTCCACGGTTGAATTTCTCGTAGATATCACGTCGATGTGGATGAATGCACTTTTCTTGATCGTCGCTGCAGGGGCGAGCATCCCCACCACCCGTGCTGTGGCGGCCCGGTGGACGACGTGGCGCACCCTCTATAAGACGTATTCGCTCTGGTTTGACTTGATGAACGCGTTTCCTGGAACAAGCCTGTATCCGCCCGAAGGGCGTATCGCGGAACTCATGCGTATACGAGTCCCTATCGATGTCCGAGTGGATCGATGGACTCAGGAAATTGCTGACGTCTGTGAAAATCTGCGTTACTACGCTCCGGCGAGTTTGATGTTTGCTGCAGAGGACGTCGCTGCTACGCATCCCGATCCTGAGCCAGCGGCAGAGCGTACTGGATCAAGGCTGCACTTCAGGTCGCTGCCAGCAATGCGCCTATTGATCCGTACGCTGCAGCAGCTCTCCTGAGGGAAAAACCGTTCGTTGACACTGCTAGTGAAGCAGCGTGGCTGGCGCGAGTGAGTACGGCGTACTCACGCATCACTACGGATCAAGCTCGAGGCCTGCTTGTGCACTGCGAAAGTCTGGAAGCCGCAGCGGACCATTAGCTGAGATTGACCTCCGCAGGCCGCCATCGCGATTCACGCTCCTTTGTCTGGCGTACGGAGCAAAGGAGCGCAGTGGTCTTCAACTGCTGATCGGGCCGTGAGATTTAGCACCACTTGCCGCGTGGCCCGGGCTGGTACCGTGGATTGTGCGGACTGGTACGTCTTGCTCCGCCCCGTAAGTGCTCCCCGGCCTGCGACGCACAGATACCCCGTTGCCACGTAGCCAGGGCCGCGACGCTGTCCCCTCTGAACGGCGTCCAAAATCTCAGCAATGGAGTTTTCCGCATGTCCAACCGCCCCACCGGCCTCATCCTCGATTTCGGAGGCGTTCTCACCACCCCTGGCGCCCGCAGTGAGGGCATTCGAGCAGCGCGAGGGACTCAAGGAAAACGCCTGCCTCATGGCCCTGTACGCGGACGAGAGCGGTGTCCGGGTCACCAGTGACCTTGAGCGTGGAGCGATCTCCCAGACGGAGTGGAACGAGTTCGCAGGCGAGATGCTGAAGGTTCCGGCCGAGGGCCTGATGGGCCGAATTTTCGGTACCCTGCGCCCCGAGCCTCTGATGATCAATGCGGCTGCGGCGGCCCGCAAGGCCGGGATCAAGGTCGGCATCCTGTCCAACAGCGTCGGCCTGGAGCCCTGGGACCTCTACGCCGGCTACGACCTTGAGCGGCTGTACGACGTCGTGGTGATCTCCGAGCACCACCTGCTGCGCAAGCCCGACCCCGAGCTCTTCGAACTCACGCTCAAGATGATGGACCTGCCGGCCGAGCAGTGCGTCTTCGTCGACGACACCAAGGAGTACGTCCAGGTGGCCGGACAGCTCGGCATCACGGGGGTACACAACGAGGACCCCGCGCAGACAGTGGCCATTCTCTCCGAGCTGCTCGGCGTGGACCTCACCGCGTCGTAGCCCGGCGCCGTGTCCACAGCGGCTCGACCGGTCTCGGCGCGGTGAAGAGGGCGAACGAGCGCCCGTCTCCGGCGCCGGAACTTAACGGCCGTGATCAGCGAAGGGACTAGGCCGTTTCTCTCGGATCATCTGATCGTTGGTTGATGTGTGTCGTTGACTGACGCGCAGTGGGCGCGGATCGAGCCGTTGCTGCCGGACCGGACCCCTCGGCGGGGTGGGCGGTGGCGTGATCACCGGCAGGTGATCGACGCGATCGCGTTCAAGTACCGCACCGGCACGCCGTGGATGGACCTGCCCGAGCGTTTCGGCTCGTGGAAGGGCGCCTACAGCAGGCTGCGGATGTGGGCGATCGACGGCACATGGGACCGCGTCTTCGCCGCCCTGCTCGCCCAGGCCGACGCCGAAGGCGACCTGGACTGGGTCGTCGCCGTCGACTCCACAATCGTCCGCGCCCACCAGCACGCCGCCGGGGCCCGTCAAAGGGGCCCCGGCCGGCGAGCCGCACGACCATGCCCTCGGACGGTCCCGCGGCGGTCTGACCACGAAGATCCACCTCGCCGCCGACGGCCGCTGCCGGCCGCTGGCCTTCGTCGTCACACCCGGCCAGGCGGGTGACGCACCGGCATTCACACAGGTCATGGCCGGCATCCGGGTGGCCAGGCCCAATGACCGACCCAGGACCCGGCCGACGACCGTGCTGGCCGACAAGGCCTGCTCCTCCCGCGCGATCCGCGAGCACCTGCGCAAGCGCAGGATCCGTGCAGTGATCCCACAGCCGGCCGACCAGATCGCCAACCGCAAACGCCTCGGCGGCAAGGGCGGCAGGCCCCAGTCTTCGACAAGACCGCCTACAAGCAGCGGAACACCGTCGAGCGGTGCATCAACAAGCTCAAGCAGTGGCGCGGCCTGGCCACCCGCTACGACAAGACAGCGACGGTCTACCGGGCGGCCCTGCACCTCGCGGCCATCCACATCTGGGCCGCGAGGTGATCATAAGAAACGGCCTAGGCCCTAGGGCGGAACAGGCCCAGAAGGGCCCTGAGCGTCCGCCTAAGCGCCTTACAGGATTCCGGCGCATCTGCGGACGCCAGACCCCGAGAACCCGCCCGCAGACCCACCCGCACCGCCCGAACGGAGCCCGCCGTGAACGACTTCCCGCCTGCCTCCGCTGCACCCGCGACCTCCGCGACCACGAACTCGGCCGGTACCTGTGCGGCTCATGCGAAGACCGGACCGCCTCCCATCTCGCCGCCATCCCCGGCCTGTTAGCCCGGCTCGACCAGCACCTCGCCCGCGGCAGCAGCAGCGGCCCGGCCGTCTCCGGGAGCAAGACCGCCCCTGCCCGCTCAACCTGTCCGTGCTCAACCTCCAGACCGAACGCGGCCCGATTCTCGCGCCGCTGGAAACCTGGGTCCGCGACTGGGAGTTCAGCGGCTACGCCGAGGTCAACGAAACCGGCACCGTCACCAGCAGGTTGACCCACGTCTGCCGCACGCTCCGGTTCAACCTCGGCCGCGCGGTCAGCCAGCACCCGCCATCGACGAATTCGCCGACGAAGTAGCCGCGATCCACCGCACGCTCGCCCGCACCGTCACCGGCGAGAAGCCCGCCCGGCACGTCAACGTCGTCTGTACCTGCGGACAGGCGTTGCGGATCACCCTCGACGTGCGGGGCATCACCTGTCCGGGATGCGGCGCCGAGTACGGGCACAGCGACGTGCTCCGGCTCCCGCTCGCCGAGAGGCGGGCCGCGGCGTGAGCGACAGCGAAGAAGGTGCTACGCCGTACACCGCCCGGTACTGGCGGTACGGACAGCAAGGCGAGGAGGAGTTCGATACGCTGGACGAGGCCGTCGCCTACCTGGCCAGCGGGTGGGAGCGTGCAGACCTGGCCGAGATCGACATCCTTGGGCCGGGCGGAGTCGTGGCGCTCGAAGGCGACGAGCTGTACCGCCGGATGATGGAGAGGCTCACCTAGTCGGCAGGCAGCCGCCGGGCCAGCTCCGACGCGAGCTGCCCGGCCGCCGCGCCCCCGCGGGGACAGGTCGAGCTGCTCCAGCAGGAATGGGTGCCGGACCGCCTGCCGCGCCTCCTCTGCGGTCAGCAGCGGCAGGCGAGGAGCGTTGCGGTAGTCGCCTGTCACAGGCGCGTAGTCGTCCACGTACTCGCAACGCCGACCAACGCGAAGAGTCACGCTCTGCGCAGCCATGACGACCAACCTAACGAATCACCTAGTGCGTTGTGCCACGAGCCCGCCCGGCCGCCCGGCCGGGCGCTAGTCTCGGAGCACTGTAATGGGATTTGGGATTCGTGATTTCAGGGGTCGAGCATGAGCAGCCACGCGTGGACCATCGACAGCATCAGTCACGCCCTGCCGTACCCCGAACTACGGGCAACCTTCCAGCGGGAAGTCTCCTTCACCGAGGTGTCGAAGCTTCCTGTGATCCTTGAGCGCTGGGTGCAGTTCATCGGGGACATCGAGGCAGGCAGAGGCGAACTCGAACGAGTCCGGTCCTACGTTCGCGAACACGGGCGGCTACCGGACGGCTACGATCAGGAGACCCGCGAAAGCGTCTCCCAGTACGAAGAGCTCAAGGCCCAGATCGAAGCCCAACGTCGTCAAGGACATAATGCCGCGTGAACTGGCACTTCAGCCGTAGCCCTCACACGATGAAGATCATCGAGAGCCTGGCCTTCGAAGGACAGGTCGCCCTGTTCGAATACATCGACCAGCTCGAACGCGACCCCATCGCGGTGACAAAGCAGTGGGGTCAAGAAGACGGGGTCACGCGCGAAGGCATCTTCGGCGACGGCCTCGGCATGATCTCCCTGATCGTCAACCGAGAAACAGGGCGCATCACAGCCCTTCAAGCCACCTGGGCAGGCAGCAGCTAGCAGGCACGACGAAGCCCTCCACCCGAACGGGTGGAGGGCCTCGTTCTGCCCCGACGCCATCCCGACCAGAGCTATCACAGACCCTGTGACCGACTACGCCCACGCCATCCAGCGGCAGCACGCGCTTCAGCGCGCCCTCAAAGAACGCTTCGGGCGGCCTGCGGACTGGCCCCTCAAGATCCAGGCTGCCTACGCCCAGGTCGAACTCATGCAACGCCTCATGGGTGAGGACTACACCCACTTCATCCGATGCGCACAGCAGGCCATCCACGACCACCGCAACCGGTGGCCCTTCAGCACCCTCCAATTCCGGCACGAGCACCTCAAGCCCCTCCTTCAGGTCGACGGCCGCCACGAACCATCCGAGACCCTCGACCTCGGCTGGGTGTTGAACGCCTCCCTCGAAGCACTCCTCGACGGACACGAGTACGAACGGCTCATCGACGCGGCCGTCGAAGCCGCACAGCCCGCGGTCACCGTCTAGCCGATCGGCCCGCATCCGAACCGGCCCCACCCCTGGAACCACCTCCGAGCGCCCGCCTTCATCCCCCGACAGGCGGGCGCTCGCCCATGCCGGCGGCCAAGCTCGCCAACGCCCTCCACCGGGAAACCCTCACACCGCAACACTCCCGGCCATAAGGTGCCGCCATGCCAGAAGGTCGCCCCGCCATACCTGCCGAACTCCGCCGACGCGTCCTGGTCGAAGCCGGCCACCGTTGCGCCGTCCCCACCTGCCGCCAGCACCCCGTCGACATCGAGCACATCGACGACTGGGCAAAGGTGAAGAAGTACGAGTTCGAAAACCTCATTGCCCTTTGCCCCACCTGCCACCGGCGCAAAGGCAGCGGCCCCGACCAGATCGACCGCAAAGCCCTCCGCCAGTACAAGGCCAACCTCGCTGTCCTCAACAGCCGCTACAGCGACTTGGAACGGCGCCTCATCGAGACCTACGCGAACATCTTCCGCACCGGGAAAGCCGACCCGGCCAACCCGCCTGTCATGCCACTGGGCACCGGTTCATGGCTACACCTGATGTACCTCGTACAAGACGGCTACCTCATGCAAGTTCCATGGAGGCGGACAAGCCGTCTTCAACGGCGTCCCCGCCCTAGAGGCCTACCGGCTTACCCCCGCCGGAGCCGAGTTCGTCCAGCGGTGGGCCGCCGCACAGCCCCTCGACCCAGGCGGCGAAGAGGCATAGTGCCGGCAGCTGGCGCAACGACGCCCGCCACCCCGGGCAGGTGACGGGCGCGTTCACGTGTCCGGCTAGACCTCGGCCTCCTCCACCACAAGCCCGGCCGGCAGCGGTGTCGTCGGCACCCCCAGCACCCGGGCCAGCAGAAGGCGCGCGACCGTATCCCGCTCGGCAGCCGGACGCTCCCGCGGCAGATGCAGACTCAGCCCCGCCGGCGACACGAGCACGGCACCGAAGAAGTCGACATCAGGGATCGACGACTCCACCAGCAGAGCGCCCGCCGCAGCGAGCAGCACGTCCAGGGGCAGGGAGAACAGATCTCCAGGAGTGATCAGGCAGGGCTCAGCTAGGCTCGACACGGAGCCTCCATTCAGGCGAGTAGGGGTTACCGAGACAGCGAGCAGCAACTCGCAGTCGAGACGGCCGGGCGGCAGCAACCGCCCGGTCGTTCGCATTCCAGGACCATAAAGGTGCGGGCGGAACCGGCCATCGATAACCGGCGCCGGGGCGGGAGACACTGGATTTACCCACCCCACGGCGTGGTAAATCAGTGAATAGCCTGCAGGTCAGTGACCTGCGCGACCTCCATCGGCGGCAGTAGCCGCTGGTGGGACGCGGCGAAGAAGCCCGGCTTGGAGACGACCGAAAGGGATCGCCTTCCGTGCCGCCTCGACCGCAGAGTGACCCTAGAGCGCGTTGCGAACCAGCCGCGTCGGCACGGTCGAGATCCGGCGCCGCCCCTCCCCGTCGTCTTGCGGACGAAGAAACGGCGTCGCCGAACCAGGCGCAGACCGCTGACCGGCACGCCTTCCCCGACCCGCCCGGGGGAGGAGGCGAGACGACCCGGTCGGGGACGACCGGAAAACGGCGGTCACGCATGAGAGCTCCCTCCTCACAGCAGTACACGAGCAGCCGGCCCGGGCTCCCCGGACGGCGACGACCAACCTTCCGCCGTGCTGCGACGAACACCAGGACCAGCTTTTTCCTGTAAATCGGCTTCCGGTATATCGAGCAGGCGCCCGGCTGTGGGACGACCCTAGGGCACTGGATGGAATGAGCCATCAGGATTGAGCGCCTTCAAGTTGGGTCGCGCGACCGCGATTAAGCTGTACCAAGCTGAATCCTGCAGCTCGGAAGCCGGTTATCTCGCGGTAGTGGCACACGGGGATTCAGTCTGGTGTGGCATTCAGCCCCGCTCAAGTGTTGGCTGGAAAACGCCCATCTGCGCTGAGTGGCGCCAGGTCCTCGGCTACGAGTTGGTCACCGATCCGCAACCAGCCTGCGGCCGTACCCGCCGCCGGGCAGGATCCCTGACATGTCAGTCCCCACCCAGCAGACCGAAGTGCGTGCGGTCTACCTCGGATGCCGGCTCGGCAAGAGCGAACTCAACCGGCTCTTCAGCCTCGCCCCCGAAGGCATCCCCATAGCCGCAATCTCCGTATCCACCCAGCGGGACGGCACCCGCTACAGCGCCGTCACCCTCGACGACCTTGTCGACCACGTCCGAAACAGCAACGCCAGCGGCAACCTCGACAAGTGGGACAACCTCGCCCTGGAAGCCGCAGGTAGTAGCGGCGACCGCAAAGTAAGCATCAACATCGATACGATCCGGGTGGAGACTCAAGTCTCCGGCGCAGACGCCACCTGGGTACACGGTCAAGCGGCGCGCATACAGCTATTCCTCAAGGGAGCCGGAGGAAGGGACGAGCGTGAACTCTCAGGGGCGCGGGAGATGCGTCGAACGGGAAAGATCCTCCTGCTCTCGATGCCTGCCTTCGTCGTCCTGTTCCTCGCTCTCTTCATCACCGGACTTCCGGATGAGCCGGAACCGTCAAACCCCGAATGATCGGCTACTTCCCTTTGGTCGTAATAGCGTTTCTGGTCTGCGCCTACGGCATCGCCTTCACGATCATCAGCAGAGCCAGCAGGGCTCTACTAAGCCCACCACTGAAGTCCCCACGGCTCATGGTGGAGCCGAGCTTCCAACGGCGAAAAGATCGCCCTCGGCGCGCTGCTCGTCACATCCGGATCACTTCTCGTCGCCGCCGCCACCCTCGGCAAAGACCTCGCGAAGTAGACGGGCCCCGAGACGCCGATATCGCCTCGGGACCCGACAGCAGCCTAGACGCGACGACACCCGCCACCCCGGGGAGGAGTGGCGGGCGGGGCGCAGGGCGACTAGCTCGGCGCCACCTCTTCGTACTTGTGCCGCGACAGCTTCCCCGAACCACCAGGCAGAGCGCCATCTGTACAGCCGTCGACGAACGCCTCCCGGTACTCCGGCTGGTCCACACCCATCGGATCGTTCTCCGCGAACTCCTCCGCCTTCCGCCCGCACAAGATCTTGGCAACCGCCATGTCAGCCTCGACCGCGCCAGACACCGTCCCGTCACTGACAGGCAACCGCGCACGCTCCGCTGGAGAAAGCGTCACCTCCTCCCCGCTGACAAGAGCCTGCTCCCCGGCCCGATAGCCCTGCTCATACGTCCGGCAAAGCTCGTTCATGCACGGACGCTCCGACGCGCTCGCGGCAGGCGTCGGCTCGCTGTCCGAGCAGCCGGCCACAGCCAGCAGCAGCGGCACGCATAACGCCGCGACCCACGTCCTACGCCTCATCACTCTTCCTCCCCTTGGTGCAGCAGCCTCGACACGGCGAGACGAGCACGACGCTAGACCAGGCGATCACGGTCGGGAGGGTGAACGCAGAACCCCGCCAGGTACGACGACGCCCGCCACCCCGAGGCAGGGGTGACGGGCTCTTCGCTATGAAGCGGAATGATGTGTAGCTCAAATCTAGCTCTGAACCGAAGACTTCGGCCTACCTTCCACGCCAGCTCCCCACCAAGATGCCGAACATGAAGACCAAGCTGGTGCGGGCAGCCCGATGGCTGGCCCTCACCCTCGCCATCATCGGCTACGGCCTCCTCCTCTGGCGAGGCCCTGGCTCCTCGACGGAGCCCACATCCGATCCTCTGACCTCCAGCCCGCCGATGGCGTCGTCATCACCGGCGTCCGCACCATGCTCGTCGCCCTCGGCGCCGGAGTCATCGCCGGTATCGGCCTGTACTACACCAGCCGCAACCACAAGCTCGCGCAGGAACAGTTCAAGCACACGCAGCAGCAGTTCGAGCTGTCACAGGCCCAGTTCTACCTGGCCCAAGACCAGTTCCGCCATGCCCAGAGTCAGGCGTCCCACGACCGCAAGAAGGACCGCATCGCCCAAGAGATGACCCGAGAAGCTCAGGTCACCGAACGATACGTCGCCGCCATCAAGCTCCTCGCGAGCGACAAGCAGACCGAGAGACTAGGCGCCGTGCATAGCCTCCACCGCATCGCCCTCGATAGTCCCCGTGACCGCAACACGATCATCCAAGTTCTGACCGTCTTCGAGCGTGAAGTGAGACTAGAGATCGATTACCGGAAGGCATTGGAGGCCGAACGGAACCAGGGCTACAACGTCATCGAGGGGCCAATCGGCGACCGCCGCCCGAGCCTCGACGACATGGAGGCGGCCCAGTACGTCGTCGACCGACTCAAAGGCATCAATAGGGGAAGCGAACGAGCCGAGAGTTAGCCACTCAATACCCAGACGCGACGACGCCCGCCACCCCGGGGAGGAGCGGCGGGCGGAGAGAGGGTGGGGTCAGGCGGCGCGGTCGTCCTGTGCGGCAAGCAGCCGTCCATGGATCTCTCGCAGCGCCTCGCACTGCGCTTCGAGCTGATCGATGAACCTGGCGAGCCCCTCGGCGTCGAGCTCGATGACCTCCTTCGGGCTCAGCTCTACGTTCACGTGGGGTTCTCGAAGGGCGGGGTCCGGGGAGTAAGGGCGGATCTGCAGGTGGGCGCCGAGTACGGATCGAGCGCGCCGGTTCGACCGGGTCCTGCCCTCCACCACCTCGACCTCGATGCCATCCACAGCCACAGCGCGAACCAGGGCCGCCGCCTCCTGTGGAGACGGCTTCCTGGGTCGCTGCTGAGCTGGTAGCTGCACGACGGAGCCAGGACGAGACCGGTAGTAGCGACCCCCTTTCCCCTCTGGTGCACCAGACCCCGGGCGGCGAGCGTCTGCAGAATCACGCCACAGGTCGCAGCCGACAGGCCGAACCGCTGGTGCAAGTCCTTGATGGTGGGCACGGGCTCACCCGGCTGAACCGAGCCGGCCTCAAGTTCTGCAGCCAGGATCCGGGCCGCCTGCTGGGAGTACGGCTCCTCAAGCGCGATGGTCCAGTCGAGTTCTGCGGAACGCTTCGTCCTCTTCACGTTCCAACTGCTCGGCGTCTTGTCCTTGTTGTGCAGCGGCACCTCGCTGACGATGGCGGCCGTCTCGGCTTCGTCAGCCGCTTCCCTGGTCGGGTGCCACTCGATGACCTTGCGGTGGACTGCGGGCCACCACGCGGATGAGGTCGGCGAGTACTTGTGTCCGGTCCAGCGCTGCTCCAGGTTCTTCGTGATCCCGATGTAGAGCAGGCGGTCGTCAGTGTCGTAGAGGCGGTAGAGGGCGGTCGGCTCCGTCATACGTCTACTCCCCGGCGTTCAGTGTCTCGTCGAGGTACTCCTGCACCGGCCCGAAGAGCCCCCACGGCACGTAGTCGGGGATCTCGTCCAGCCGGATCCACGCGACCTCGGCCAGCTCTTCCTCGTCCGCGACCCGGGCCTCGCCGCCGACGACCTCACACGCGACGTAGGACATGTGCCGGCCGGTCTGCGGGTGGACACGCTCACCGAGGGAGCGGACAGCCTCGACCTTCAGGTCGACCTCCTCGGCCGTCTCCCGCACCGCGGCCTGCTCGGCGGTCTCGCCCGCTTCGATGCCGCCGCCCGGTAAAGCCCACAGCAGCTTCCCTCCCGCTCCCGCCGCCGGATCATCAGCACACGGTCGTCGTGGACGATGATCGCGGTGGAGATGCCCTGCTCAGTCGTCGTCTCGGTCACGCCAGTGCCTCCAGGATCGGCGGGTAGATGTGCTGCTCAGGGATGAAGCGGGTCAGGTCTGCGCGCGGCACCCAGGCCACGTCGCTGTTCTCGTCGGGGTCCCGGTTCTCGGCTTCGCCCATCAGATGCTCCGCGAGGAAGTAGTCGACCAGGACGCCCGGCTGAGACGTAACTCGTACCGGCCTGCTCTACGCCGGTCGATGATCGCTATCAGCATCCCGGCAGAGCGGAAACGCCTTGGGCGTCCCTCCGCCTGTGAGGACTCCTGGCCGACGGTGCTACTGACCGTCGTCCGGAGTCCCTGGCAGCTTGTGCTTCAGCTCCCTGACAACTCGGTTGATGCTGTCCATCATCTCGGCGGACAGACCTTCATGGTTGCCGCGGGCGGCCAGGCCGAGGATCTGCCCTCTATGGATCCCCTTGAAGAATTCGAGCGCCGCCATGAACTCGCGGGCCGCAGGGCTGACCTCCGAGCCGTCCTGGAGAAGGGCGTCGTCGACCCTGAGCGCCTTCGCCAGGCCGGCGCGTACCACATCGGGCACATCGGTCACGGTACCTGCGCGGAGAGCGGCGATGCCGTCGGCTGTGACGACCTCCTCGCGCGCGTGATCATTGATCACCTGCGCAATTTCCTCGTTCGAGGGGGCTTCCTGCTCTTCGTATCCGTGTTCCAGGAGGAAGGTGACCTTTTCCCCAAGCGCACGAGGAACGGACGCCTGCTCGTCACGCGCGGACGCGGGCTGATCCCGAAGGACATGTCTTGGGCGGCCAGCAACTCCTCTTCGGTTACCTCGTACGCCTGTGCGAGCTTCCCTACGTAGGCATCACTGAGCCTTCGCCGGCCGGCTTCGGCGTAGTTCACCGGAACGCGGGACGTGCCGAGAGCATCAGCGGCCTCCGCCACGGAGAGGCCGGCGTCGCACCTCAAGAGGTGCAGGTCTGGGAGGCTGCCCTCATAGGGAACAGATCATTGAGGGCCTGGCCCAGCGCCGCGGCGATCGCCGGCAGTTTTTCACCCTTGGGAAATTCCGAACCTTTCTCCCAGCGCGCGACAAGGGAGGCGCTGACGCCTACGGCCTTGGCCAGCTCCGCCTGGTGGAGTTCTGCCGCCCGTCGGACAGCACGTACACGCTTGCCGTCGAACTGGCGTTTGAGCACGTGAACTCCTGGAGTGGCGGTGAGGTCGGCGAGGCTGGCGGGGGCCGCGTCTGGGGTAACTGTAGTCCAGGGTTGATGCATTTTCGAAATTCACGTACGTTTCGGTATCGCACCTGATGGTTGAGCATCTGTGACCCGTGGCGCCAGCCCTGGGATACCTATGCATGTTGCGCCGCCGTCGACATTTGCGCAACGCGCCGTCGGCTTTGGGACCGGCGATCGTAGACCCTGCGCGGCTTGTGACGATCTCTGGATCCGGGGTGGACTTGCGGAACGCGTCTACGTATGTTCGTCGTCCCTCGCCGGGCGGCGCCCGATGAGGACGGAAGGATCACCAGAGAGGAGGGGGAGTGAATGCGAGCGCACGACCCGTGACGTGGCTCGGAAACTGAAACCGGCGCCCGGGAGGTACCAACTCCCAAGCGCCGGGCTGGCACCAGGGGCGCCAATTACACATCACGCGGGTGGCAGGGCTTCTTGCACGAGACCGCCGCACCGCGCTCCTACGAACAACGGAGTATCGCATGCTCGCCATGCCAAGTGGAACCCCGGCCTGCCCGGAAACCGGCCTCCAGCACCGCCTCGCCGCCCAGCTCGCCGACATGATCCCGAGCGCGGCCATCATTCGGGTCAGCTTCACGGACCCGACGCAGACGTGGCCCCACCTGCACGCGGTCGTCAAGGACGAGACCGGGAAGACCATGGAGGTGAGCTGTACCACCGCCAGGGTGGCGGGTCGCTGGATCCTGCGGGTCTGGCCGGAGGTGGACTGGACTCGACCGCACACCCTCCATCTCGCCGATGCCACCCTCACCCACAGCGAGCCGATCGCCGCTGGCCGGGGCCGCTGACATGGCGCGGATACGGACCATCAAGCCGGAGGCGTTCACCTCCGAGTCGCTCGCCGAGGTGAGCGTCGAGGCCGAGCGGACCTTCTTCGGACTGCTCACTCAGGCCGACGACCACGGCCGCCATCGCGACAACGCCGCGATCATCGCAGGGCTCCTGTGGCCCCTGCGATCCGAGCACACCTCGGTCCACGTCGAAGACGACCTTCACCAGCTCGAGAACGCCGGCTTGGTCTGCCGGTACACGGGCTGCGACGGCCGCCGGTACCTCCACATCGTGACCTGGTCCGACCACCAGAAGATCGACAAGCCGAGCCAGTCCCGGCTGCCCTCCTGCCCGCAGCACCAGGCCGCCGACCGGTGCGCCCCTTGCAAGGGCGCCTGCACCAAGCGGACCGAGGGCTCGCCCACCGCTCCCCGAGGACTTGCCGAGACTTCGCCGAACGTTCCCCGAGCCCTCGACCTGCCCGCCAAGACCGTCTCGACGCCTCCCGGGCACGCGGGCGGCGCCTCCGCCGGCCAGCAGGAAGCCGCCGATAGCGCGGACGGCGCTCCCCGCTGGGCTGGAGCGAAGAGTGCAGGTCAGAGAGGTTTCTCCGAGGACTCCCCGAACCTTCCCGAAACCTCGGGGAGGGCTCGCGCCTGGATCTAGGATCCTGGATCCTGGATCTCTTGTCCCTACGGGGCGCACGGCGCCCGCAGCCGGCGTCTCGGCCAACCAGCTCGTCGGCGAGTATGTCGCGGCCTGCGAGGAGCGACCGCCCAGCGACGTGATCGGGCACCTCGGGCGGATCGCCAAGAAGCTCCTGGGCGAGGGCATCGCCCCGGAGCACATCCGGGCCGGGCTGGCGAACTTCGCGGCCAACCCCAAGCACCCGAGCGTGCTGACCAGCATGGTCAACGAGGGCGATGAACGGGCGCTCGGGCGGTTTGGCGCGGCCGGGAATCCGGCCTAACGTGCCCGCCACCAGGCGTGGACCAACCCGATCAACGCTGCCGCCGCCTACGCCGAGGAGCTGTGATGCGCACCCACAGCCGCGAACCGCAGACTCTCGGCGAGGGAACCCTGGACCGGATGGCCCGGATCCTGGCCGCCCGCAACATCGACCCGGCCGCCGTCGCCGCGCTCACCGACGGGCCCGAGCCGGTCTCCCCGCTGGAGGCCCTGTCGGCCGGGATGCCCCTGCGCTACCGGGCGGCCGTCGCCGACCACCCCACGGTTCTGAACTGGGCCCGGGAGGTCGCCGAAGCGGGCGTCGCCCCCAGCCGGGGAGCCCGGCGGCAGGTCACCACCGGCCCGAGCCTGCTGATGGCCGGCGTCGTCGGCGCGGGCAAGACTCACCAGGCGTACGGCGCCGTCCGGCTGCTGGTGCAGAACGGGGTCGGCGTGCGCTGGCGCGCGACCACCGCCGCCGACCTGTACGCCGAGCTGCGCCCCCGGCCCGGCGTTGACAGCGAGCGGGAGCTCGCGGCGGTCAACCGCTGCCCGCTGCTGATCCTCGACGACCTCGGCGCGGCGAAGGCCAGCGAGTGGGTCGAGGAGATCACCTACCGGCTGATCAACCGTCGGTACAACCTCATGCTCCCGACCCTGATCACCACCAACATGGCGATCCGGGACCTCCGGGCCTACGTCGGCGACCGCGTCGCCTCCCGCCTTCGGCAGATGACTACCCGGGTCGAGTTCGACGAGGTCGACCGCAGACGCTACAGCGCCGCCGTCTGACCCGCCGCAGGCCGCCCCGCCGGGCCGCGCCCTCCGCGCGCCGCCCCGAGCACCTTCCCGACCCAGCGCACCTCTCCGCCGACGCCCCTGCGCGCGGAGAGCGATCGAGCAACCCCGCATGACCCGTACGACGAACAGCCCTGCCCGCCACCGCCTCCTCGGTGACCAGACCTGGCGGGCCGATGCCGTCTGCCAGAGCACCGAATACCACCCGGTCGACCCCGAGATCTTCTTCCCGGAGCCCGGCGAGATCGACAAGATCACCGCCGCGAAGGCCCTGTGCGGCCAGTGCCCGGTCCGGCAGGTCTGCCTGGACGCCGCCCTGGAAGGCGGCGACGCCGAAGGCATCCGGGGCGGACTGACCGAGGAAGAGCGCAGGCCGATGCACAAGAAGCTCTCCCGCCGCCTCGACTACAGCCGCGTCAACGACACCATCGCCGGGCGAAACGTCCACCTCACCCAGGACGAGCGCACCGCGGTCCTCCACGCCGCTTACCGTCACGGGATCACCGCGCAGCGCCTGGCCTGGCTGCTGCAGGTCACCGAGGAGCACGCCCAGAAGCTCTACCGCGAACTCCGCCGCGCCCTGAGCCACCGGGACCTGAACCAGCCCACGACGGCCACCCCGGCTGCCGAGGCCGACGGCGAGCGTCTGGTCCGCGACGATTTCGGGACGGCGGCGTGAGCGCCACGAGCACGCCGAAGACGGTGCACATATCCGGCTGGGACCGCATGGTCGTTATCGCCCTGGGCGGCGCGGGGTGCGCCCTGTCGTACGACGCGCTGCAGCAGATGGCCGTCGCCATCCACATCCGGGGCTTCCTGACCTACCTCTTCCCCTGGTGATCGACGGGTTCATCGCCTACGGCGTCCGTGCCCTCCTGGTCCTGCGCGACGCCCGCTGCGCGCCCGGCTCTACGTCTGGACGCTCTTCGGCACGGCCACCGCCGCCAGCATCTGGGCCAACGCCCTTCACGCGGTCAGGCTCAACGAGAACACGGTCGCCGCCACCGGCCTGCGGCTCGGCGACACGGTGGTCGCGGTGCTGTCCACCATCGCCCCGCTCGCCCTGGCCGGCGCCGTCCACCTCTACATCCTCATCGCCCGGGGGCCGGTCAAGAACGGTGACCGCGAGGACCTCGGTCAGGACGGTCACCTCGCCCACCCGGGTCACCCGGGTCAGGTCGACCGGGGCGAGGCCGTCGAGGTCACCCGGACCGACCGGGCCGGTCAGCAGCAGCCGGCGGCCGGTCAGGTCACCTCCGGTCAGCCGGTCACCGCGCTGACCGAACGGCCGCCGCTGTCCCTGGACAAGAAGGCGTCCGCCCCCGGTCACTGACCGGGGACACGAGCCGGCGGACAGCCCGGTGCCGGTCACCGGTCACCCCGGTCAGCCGCACGAGGCCGTTGACCTGCCCGGACAGCCGGACACGGCGCGGCCGGTCACTGACCGCGCCACCGACACCGACCCGGTCACCGACGGCCAGGACAGCCCGGCGGCGGTCACCGCCCGCCGGTCACCCAGCCGCCGGTCACTGACCGGGCTGCCCGGACACCCGGTGACCGGCGCCCTGACCCGGACACCGAGGAACTGCTGAAGATCGCCCGGTCAGCGGTCAGGGCCGAAGACAAGCTGACCCGCAAGGTGGTCGCCCAGGCGATCCGAGGTCAGCAGATCCCGCTCTCCAGCGACACCCTGACCGCCCTGATGGCCCAGCTCCGCGAGCAGCACCGGCCGCCGGTCACCTCCACCCGGCCCTGACCGAACCTCCACGGAGCGGGTGACCGACCCGGTCACCCCGGCCGGTCACCCGCTCCGGACACCCCGCCCGTATCCCTTCCGAGCAGAAGCGGAGAGCACCCGATGCGCACTCGTCCGGCCACGCCCGCCGAAGTCGACTCCTGGCTGACCGTCCTGCACCAGCGCGGTCACCTCCACCGAGCCCAGTCCGGCCCCGACACCACCTGGATCGTGCAGCGCGAAGAGCACGACCGGCCCTGGACCCTGCACCACCCGGTCCTGGCCATGGACTGGATCGAGGAACTCGTCCGCGAAATCCAGCAGCAGGACCCGGAGACGAGCCGGTGAACAGCGACGACCCGGCGGTGACCGGCGCCGGACCGCAGCGTGACCCCACCACGGCTCCCGGCGGAGCAGGTTGTCGCGTACGACGGTCCTACGGCCCGTCGTACGCACCCCCCCTGCCCCGGAAGGCGGGGAAGCCCAGCTGGTCCCCGAGCGAGGGCGCACGGGGACCAGCCGGGCAACCGGCACCAGGGGCGCCGGTCACCGGGGAGAAGCCGACCACGACGACCACCGCGAGCCGCCGAGCCCGAGCCCGCCCGCCTTCCCCGACCGCACACCGCGCCGCCGCACCCGTAACCCCAGCGAGCGCGCCCGCAAGACGACCACCCGCCTCTCCGACGACGAGAAAGCCGAGATCACCGCCGCCGCCACGCAGCGCGGCGTCACCGTCGCCCGCTTCCTCGCCACCGCCGGCCTCGCCGCCGCCCGCGGTTCGACCACCCTGCACACCAACGAACAACTCGACACGGCCATCGACGAACTCGCCGCCCTGCGCACCGCGCTGGCCCGGATCGGCAACAACATCAACCAGATCGCCTACACCTACAACAGCGGCGGGCAGCCCCGCCCCGGCGAACTCGACCACGCACTCACCGTCCTGATCCGGCTCACGGCCCGTGTCGACGATGCCGCCGACGCCCTGGTGAGGAGGCGAACCTGATGGTCCCCAAGATCCGGCGCGGCTCCCGCACCCACGGCCTGCTCGTCTACCTGTACGGCCCCGGCAAGCGTGACGAGCACGTCGACCCCACCTCGTCGGGAGCTGGGACGGCTTCGCCCCCGACCCCGGACGCGACACCAGCCTCGACCCCGACCCGAAGGCCACCCTCGCCCGCCTCGCCGCCGCGCTCGACCTGCGCGTCAAGCAGGCCGGCGCCAACGCCCGGCCGAACACGTCTGGCACTGCTCGGTCCGCACCGACCCCGGCGACCGGACCCTGACCGACGAGGAGTGGAACACCGTCGCCCGCCGCCTGGTCCACGCCGTCAACCTCGCCTCTGAAGGCGACCCCGACGGCTGCCGCTGGGTCGCCGTACGCCACGCCGACGACCACATCCACATCCTGGCCACCATGGTCCGAGGCGACCTTCGCCGCCCGAGGATGAACTACGACTTCAAAAGGCCCAGGCCGAATGCCGGCGCATCGAGAAGGAGATGGGTCTGCGCCGTCTCAAGCCCGGCGACGGCACCGGAGCCAAGACCCCCACCAGCGCCGAACGCTTCAAGGCCGAGCGCACTGGATGGACCGAAGCTCCCCGCGAGACGCTCCGCGAAGCCGTCCGCCAGGCCCTCGCCGGAGCGGCCACCGAAGAGGAGTTCTTCACCCGGCTGCGCGAGGCGGGCCTGCGGGTGAAGCTCCGCCACGCCCCGTCCGGCGACGCGCTCGGCTACAACGTGGCTCTGCCCGGCGACCGCAACCGCCACGGCGAACCCGTCTGGTACCCCGGCTCCAAGCTGGCCCCGACCTCTCCCTCCCGAAGATCCGGCACCGCCTGGCCGACAGCACCGCCGACCAGGCAGCGCCGTCGACCGCAGAAGGCCGGCCGCAGTGGTCCGCGCCCGCCCGGGAGCGGCGCGGCGCCACCGGCACCGCCGAGCGTGCCGCCGTCCTCCTCGACGGCGAGGGTGACGAGGAGGAAGCCGCCGCCCAGCTCGTCGGCGTCGGCGAACTCCTGGACGCGGTCGCCCAGACCTCCCCGGCCGCCACCCGCGCCGAGCTGGCCGCCGCCGCCCGCGCCTTCGAACGGGCCACCCGCAGCCACGTCCGCGCCGAGCGCGCCGACACCCGGGCGCTGCGCTCGGCCGCCCGGGGCATCATCCGGGCCGGCGGTGCGCTCGGCCGGGGCGAGACGGCGGCACCACCGCCATGCTCCTGTCCACCCTGGTCCTGGTCACCCTCGCCGCCGCTCGCTGGCACTCCGCCCGCGGTCACGCCCAGCAGGCCCACGCCTCTCGGCAGGCCGCCGAGCACCTGCGCATCGCCTACCGTCAGGCCGCCGCCACCCCGATGCGAGCCCTGCACGACCAGGGCCGCGCCCTGCCCGAGGCCCAGCGTCGGACGTACGAGACCACCCTCCGCGCGGTCCTGCCGGAGCAGGACGGACGAGCGGACGGCGTGCCGGCGAGGACCGACGCCCTGCTCGCCACCCTTGCCCAGGCCGAGCAGGCAGGCCACGACCCCGAGACCCTGCTGCGACAGGCGATCGATATGCGCGAACTCGACACCGCCGCGGACGTGAACGACGTCCTGGTCTGGCGCCTGCGCCGCCTCGCCCAGCTCCCCGCCCACCCGGGCGAAGCTCTCCGCCGCCCGCCAGTCGGCACCCGTCCGACGAAGCCCTCGGCCAACCGCACCAGTGAACGGAACACCCCCGCAGCGACACCACGCCCTGCCGTCCCCGACCCGCGCAGCCGCCCACCGCGCCGCTGACCAGCACGCTCGGAAGGCCGGCCACCGGCCGACCGGGCTCCACGAAATGCCTGGACAGACGGTTCCACCGGCTGTTACGGATGAAAGTACGCCCTCGACCGGGAGATGACGCTCGTGCTCAGAACCACCGACCACACCACGAAGCCGGCACCCGCGCTGCCCGTCCTCCCCGCCGGCACCGACCCCCTGCTACAGCTCCAGAACGAGATGCAGCCAGCCGACGGCCCCGGCGTGACCCGCTGCGTCAGCCACCCGCACGAACTCGCCCTCGGCGGCATCCCCGTGATGTGCTCGACCTGCCGGGCCCGACGCGACTGGCTGCTCATCAACCACGGTCGCAACGTCTGGGTCCGCTGTCGGTGCGGCAACCAGTGGCTCGAACCCGGGATCAACCGACGCGACTTCGACGCCCTGATCGCCGGCCCGTACGGGACGACCTACCCGAGCGTCGAGGAGGGCCTGGTCGCGCTCGGCTTCGACGGTGCCTTCGCCGGCACCTACCTGGAGTAGACGAGCACGGGGCCGAACGCCGAGGGGCGCCACCGACGTATCGGTGGCGCCCCTCGGCGTTCAAGTAGTCAGCCGCGCTTGGTGTTCTTCGGCAGCCCGCCCCGGAAATCGCATCCGGGGCACTCGTCCTCGCCCTGGACGTGGCCCTCGTACCAACCTTGGACCGCCGCATGCAGGATCGCCTCCTGCACCGAGGCTTCACCGTTGCGGACCGAGGCGATAGCGCTGTTGACGATCGTCCCGAGCACGGCGTTGTCGGGCGCGGGGAACGGCAGGGACGGCATCGGGGAGTCGCTCATGCATCTGAATCCTAGGGGTGGGCGAGTCGTCATTCAGCGGGATCGGCCTTCGGGGGAAGCATGCCCGCTTTGGCCAGCCGGTGGACGCTGAGCCGGACGGCGGCCGGACGGAGACCAGCCTCGTGCGCGAGGGCCTCGACGGACTGGTGGGGCGATTCCCGGAGTCGGCGAAGGACGGTGCGGTCGGTCGCGGCGTCCTGTGAACGGCTGATCAGGTAGGCGCCGACGGCACCGGCCGCGACGGTGAACAGGGCGAAGGCGCAGAGCCCGAAGTTGTCCTGGGCAGCGGCGACGACGGCGGTCACCGCGCCGGCGGCAGTGACCACGAAGGCTCCGGCGAGAAGGCTGTTCATGACGCTTCCGGGTCGGGGGACGAGGTCGGGGAGGCGGTGTGCCGTGCAGGTCGCTGCGGAAGCCCCGGCCGACCGGCTTCCAGCCCTGGAACGTGGACGGCTTCCAGCGGGGCCGGTCCGGCACGCTGTCGTCGTCCGGCGTGGGCAGGCTGCCCCGGCTCTTGCGGCTGCGGGCCGCGCCGACGCCGATGCCCAGGTGGGCGGCGACCTCCGGGTATCCCCAGAGCTTCTGGTCGTCGACCATCATGTCCTCCTCGTTCGTCGAGATGAGCGTACGCGCACGCCCAGGCCGGGCGGGCGTACGGAAAAACCGCCCTGCGCGGTCGGCGCGGGGCGGCCTTCTGTGGTTGCCGGTCAGGCCTCGGCGAGGCGGTTGGAGAAGTCGAGGGCGCTGGTCGCGAACGCGATGGCGGCGCACAGGCCGGTGACCTCGTGGACGGTCGGGCGGACCAGGCGCGGCCAGTCGTCCGGGGCGGCGGGCCAGGAGGCGAGGTGCACCTCGGTGGCGGCCAGGCCCAGGCGGGCGGTGACGTTCCAGCCGGCGAGGGGAGCGGGCTCCCAGTGCAAACGGATGCGCCCGAGGGGGAGTCTGGGGGTCCCGGCGGCGAGCCAGGTGACGTCGAACGGGCCGTCGGACCGGGCGGAGACGCGCTGGACGAGCGCGCCCCGTACGCCGTCCGGCATCGGGCGCACGGCGAGGCCGTGCAGCGGAAGGAGGGAGGAAGAGCGGGGGTACGGCGAGATGGAAGCCTCCGTGGCGTCGAGGGAACGGGGGTCAGGCCCAGGAGAGGGCGTCGCGCGCCCTTGCCGGGAGGTAGCCCTCCTGGCCGTCTTCGGCGATGAACGCCATGCCGTCGCGGACGACGACCTCGGCCGCCACGTAGTGGGCGAAGGGGAAGTCGGGGTTGACGGCGAGGCGGACCGGCAGGCGGGGGTCGAGGTCCTGGAGCTGGCGGAGCAGGTGGCCGACGGTCAGGTACTGGGGCAAGGAAACCTCCGAGAACGGGACGGGAAGACGGAGCCGGGCTGGCGGCGGGTCAGGGGACGTCGAGGCGGAGCAGGTCGCGAAGGACCTTCGGACCCTCGTCGTGGTCGGCGAGATGCCGCCGACGGCACTCGTTGACGTAGCCCTTGCCGCGATCCTTCATCTCCCAGCCGCCGCACGAGCAGACGGCCTTCGTGTACGAGCGGCCGGGGCAGTCGGCGTGGAGCGGCTTGCCGGAGCTGGTGTGCTTGTGGTCCGCCGGGCAGAGCGTGTCGTCGGCGTGGTGGTGTGTGAGCGAGGCGCGGAAGGCCATGGTGAGGCGGCTCCTCGTGGGTGGAAGGGGACGGCGGAGTCAGGAAGCCAGCCGGTAGTACCGGGTGAGCGGAAGGCCCGGTCTCCGCGACGACCAGGCCGTCGGAGATCAGGCGCTGCAGCGAGCTGGCGACGCGATCGTGGTTCATCCCAGTAGCGAAACTGATCTTGGAGAGGGGCGCGTCGGGGTTGCCGGACAGGTAGGCGACGACACGGGTGTCACGGCGGCGGAGGTAGTCCTGGAAGATCCCGGCGGTGTACACCAGCAGCACCCCGCAGCAGACCTGGGGGATACCGCGTGAGGCCATGCCGGAACCCGTGATGGCGTCGTAGGCCGCGAACACGGCGGTGCCGGAGCCGACGACGTGGTTCGCGATTCTCACGAGGTCATCGGAGTAGATGGTCATTTCAGTGCCTTTCGGTCGGGAAGAAGAGGAGCGGCCGGTCCGCCGGGACGAGCGCGGTGAACGGGGCGGGCCGTCGTCGGCCCGCCCCGTGGTTCGGCGGTCAGCGCGAGGAGTGCGCGACGAGGGCGGCGAGAACCCGGCGACGGCCTCGGAGGGGTGTGGACGCCGAACTCCTGGACCCACACCTCGCCCCGGTGGGCAGCACCTGGACGCGCCAGACGATCTCGCGCGCCCAGGCGGAGGGGTCTTCGGGGAGCCAGCCGACGTAGACGCGGCCGTCCGGGCTGGTCGCGTGGACGTTGGCCTCCGGGGTCTCGGCGATCGCCCAGCCAAGAGCGTCCAGGAGTTCGAGCACCGGAGTGGCGCAGTGGTCGGAGGAGAGCCAGTGGCGGTCTTCCGCGGCGGGGCGGACGACGGCGGGCAGGAGGGTGGCGGAGGCGTTCACGGTTGGACGATCCCTTCGTTGACCTGCGGTTTTTCCCAACACGCGTACGTTGGCATGGCCCATGCCGAAGTACGTAGCCGTTTCCCGGGGGCGGCCGTCTGCCGTGGGCGAACTGGAGGTCATCGGCGGGCGGCCGGCGGGACGGGAATGGAACGGCGACCACGGTTGTCATACCTGGGTTGCGGCGAAGGGGCCGCACGGCAGTGAAGGGGAGCAGGGGATGGCCGAGGCGAGCAGACACTGGGACGGCGCCGGACTGGAACGCAAGATCCGCGCCGCCGGACGGCCCTGGACCGTGGGCGACATCGCGATGGTCGCCGACGGCCAGTGGGGCGTCGGCGCGCAGCCGACCGGTGGCCGGGCGAAGAGACGGTGGTGGAGCGCCGCGTCGCGGACGGCGGGCGCGTCGAGCTGACGGTGGAGGAGCTGGCCCGCGCGGTGGGCCCCGTACCGGGGACGCCCACCGCGACGAGGACCTGGCCTGACGGTTCAGCGATGCGGCCCCGACCCGGGCGCCGGCGGCCCGACGACGGCCGAAGGAACGGGTCGGTCGAGCGCCGGGCCTGGGGCTGCGGGTGCGTGCCCGGAGCGGGCGACAGCGGCCTGGGTCAGGCGGTCCGCCGGTGCCCGTGCTGCGGGCGCGGCGGCTTCACGGGCTTCCACCACGCGCCGGATCGCCTGCAGGTACGCATGGCTCTCCGAGTGGGCGATGCGCAGGTCGACGGCCGAGTCGGTGATCCGGTCCAGCTCGTAGAAGGCCGGCACATACCCGGGCCGGGTGAGGGCGTGCAGACGGTCCTTGTGAACGGTCGCCGAGTTGTCGCTGATGACCAGGGCGGTACGGGTGTGGATGGCCGAGCGCAGGAGCGGGTCCTCGCACGGGCGGCGGACCGCGAGGGCTTCGAGGACCTCGATGGGCTGGCCCCAGGCTTTCTCGATCATGGTCGTGGCCTGGTCGAGCATGGTGGCAGTGGGCATGGCAGAACTTCCCTTGTGAACAGGTGCTTCGAGCGGAGGCGGCGTCCGGGGAACCGGCGCGGAACTCAGCGACTGCGCCGTGGAGCCGAGAGTTCGCCGACGGCCGGGCGGTGGCTGCGGGCGCGGGGCTGCCCGGCCGGTACTGCGCCGCACCCGCAGAGCGGCTCTGGGCGGCCATCACCCGCAGGTCGGCGGCGGTGCGCGGAGCACGCGCGGCACGGTGGACGGCCTGGGTGACCGCGGTGCGGCGCACGTCGAGCGGGGTCGGAGCGCGGGAGACCGAAGGCTCGGTGGCCGGCGCGACCGCCACGGCGTGAGCGACCGGGGTCAGCGTGACCAGGCGCTCCACCCGCCGGTCGATCTGGTGCCGTTCCCGTACTACGGGAGCCGACTGAGCCATGACAGCCGCCGTCGCGGCGATCAGGTGGGACGGGGTGCGGGCTGTGAAGACCGCCTCCGCTCGCGTACCCCAGCCCCGAGGGCCGGCCCACAGCGTGACGGTCTCGTCGTCCCACCCGGAGGGACGGTTGTCGATCATGACACCGGCCTGGCCGTCGGGGGCAACGATCTCGACGGTGCCGCGCTCGGCGGGCACGCCGCGCTTCCAGCCGGCGTCGGTCAACGGCCGGACGGCATCAGCCCAGTACACCGACGGGTTCGCCAGGAAGCGCCCGTTGCCGTCGTAGGGGTCGGCCTCGGCGTAGTCGCGGGCCAGCGCGGTGGTGAGGCCGGCGACGATCTCGGGTGGCGTGACGTGGTTGAAGGTGGCCGTCCAGCGGGGCGCGGCAACGGCCTCCTTGGCGGCGCTGATCTTCCACAGCTCGAAGTCGTCGCCGAACCAGCCGATCTGGATCCTCCGGTCGGGCGAGGTGACAAGGAGCTGGCAGGGGCCGTCGTCGAGGTAGTGGTGCGGCCAGTGGGAGACCGGGGCGAAGCCGGCGTCGCCGACCCCGCTGGACCCGGCCAGGTACATGGGACTGACCAGGACCTCCTCATAGAGGTACGAGGCATCAGGGGTGTGCATGGTCGAAGCTCCGGGCGCGTAGGGGAGAACGCGCCCGCGTGCGCGGCAGGGCGGTCGGCCGGCGTGCACGCGGGCGCCGTGGCAGCGGCAGGGCGGCTCTTGCTCTCACCACCACGCTCACCGTCCCCGGCCCGGGGCCGACTGGGCGGTCACGGCCGCCGGCACCCGCGGTTGCGGCGCATGGCTGAACAGCGAGGTCGGCGCGGCAGCACTGCGCCGCAGGGCCGCCGCCGTCCGGGCACCGTCCGCCCCAGCGGGACGCCCGCGTGGGTCCGCGTGGCAGCCGCGACCGGGCGGGGAGTCGGCGAAGCCCTCCGCCCGGTGATCGGCTCGCTCCAGTGCTCGACGGTCGCGTAGACGGCTCCCAGCGCCTCACCGGCACTGGTCAGGATGTACGGGTCGCCGTGGCGTGAGCCGGTGCGGGTGACCAGGCCGTCGGCCTGCAGCCGCAGAAGCCGATGCCGGGCCCACGTATTGTCCAGACCGGCTTCCTCGGAGATGTGGACGAACCGCATCGGGCCATTCGCGCCGAGGACCTGGATCACCGCGGTCGAGTCCTGAAGATTCAGCCGCTGCAGGGCGTCCTCGACGCGTTGGGCTTCGGCCATCGTCCCGGGCGACAGGTGGGCCCGGGACCAGTCCGACAACGTGCGGTACACGGGGTCAGCGACTCCCCGAGCGCGCTGAGCCGGTACGAGGCCCCACGAGGTCCGTCGGCGCGGTCGACCAGCCCGTCGGAGTACATCCTGGCCAGGCGCTTGCCGACGAACTGCTGGCTGATGAAGGGGATCTGGTCGGCGACCTCGCGCACGCGCATGGGGCGGTTCTCCTGGGCCAGGACCATCGCCGACCAGGTGGTCCACTTCGGCCCGAGCCGGGCAAGTGCGTCCTCGACGCACTGCGCGTCGAACGAATTGAAGGAGAAGGAGGGGGGCTGTGCGGGGGTGGGCATGGGTGTGTCCTGTCGGGGAGGAGTCAGCGGAAGCGGGAGGCCGTGGGGACGCCCCGGCGAGGCGCGCGGTGGCCGGGCCGGTAATGGGGCCGGGGCTCGCCGGAGTGCTGCTGCGGCGGAGGGCGGCGGTCACGCGCGGCGCCGTCGTACGCGCCTCGCGCAGGGCAGCTTCACCCTGCGGAGTGAGCGAGAGAACCGTTCCAGAAGGCCAGTACATGCCCGTGCGGGGGTCCTGGTGTATAAGCCCTTCGCCCACCAGGTGGTAGACGGTTTGGTTCTTGATTTCCGGGCTGTGTGGCTGGTTCCGACTGTCTGTGAAGTAGGGGAAGCCGGCGATCCCGGGTTTGTGGTACCGAACGTCGCCGGCCTCGACGGCTTCGAGAACCCTGAGCGGGTCAGCACCCTCGATGCCCCAGCGGGAGCGGGAGGTCGTGTCAGGCGTTCCGGTGGCGGAGTCGACGCCGGGGCCGGGGTTCGCCGGGGTATTGCTGTGGCTGAGGGCGGCGTTCACGCGCGGCGTCGCCATACGCGCTTCGCGAAGGGCGGCTTCGCCCTGCGGGGTGAGCGAGAGGAGCTGTCCGGGCCGGTACAGGCTCTCGCTGGTGTCCTGGTGCAGCAGCCCGTCGGCGACCAGCCGCTGAACGGTTTCGGGCCAGACCTTCGGGGGCGGGGTGCGGGCCTCGGCTGTCGGAGAGGTAGACGTAGCCGTAGATCTCGCTCTGGTGGAACCGCAGGCCGCCGGCCTCGACGGCTTCGAGAGCCCTGAGCCGGCGGTCGCCCGCGATGGCCCAGTCGTCGTCCCGGCCGGCCTCCTGCCCTGGTTCGCCTCGTGGGCCTTCACCGTCGAGTGCTCGGTGTCGGGTTCGGGCAGGAGGCTCTGGTACGCGGAGATGGCCTCGACGAACCGGTCGTAGGCCCGATCCTGCCGGGTGAGGAGGTCTCCGAGCTTCGGGACCGAAGTCCGCAGGATCGCGTACGAGACGCCTGCACCGCGGATTTCGCCGCGCCCGACGGGTTCGAGCAGCCGGAGAGCGTCCTTGGCCGCGTCCGTCACCTGGCCGTGCCGCTCGTCCAGTTCGTACGCGGCTCCGATCACCCGTGTCGCGGCCTCGTACAACGGCCCACCCGTGCGATGCGTGATGTTGATCGTGCTGACCTCCGAGACGCCGAGGGTCTCGGCGACGAGGTGGGTGCCGGGGTTCGTGTTCGGGTCGTAGGGGTTCACCGGGCCGTCTCCATCCGGGCGAGCAGGGAGCGGACCAGGGCGGGCAGGCTGTTCGGCCCGTCGTCGGTCCGGACCTGATCGCTGGCCTCGTCCAGGATGTACGCGGCGTCTTCGAGCAGGCTGCTGGAGATCTCCATGCAGTCGTCGGTGATCCGGGCGGCGGCGAGCAGCGACTGGGAGAGGACCTCGACGTAGTCGTCCGACGTGAGGCCGGCGGCCTCGGCCGCGGTCCGGATCGCCGCCAGTTCCAGCGCGCTGAACGCGAAGTCGAACGCGTCGTCCCGCTTGACGTCACCGGACGTGGCGGAGACCAGGCTCCGGGGCTCGGAGGGATGCCCACGCGGGTGCAGATCCGGTCGACCGAGACGGTCAGCTCGGTGAAGGACTCGGTGAGCCACCCCAGCGCGGCGGCGTAGGAGGCCAGGGCGAACAGGCCCGCCGGCGTGGCCGGCCGGGGCACGGCCGCCACGAGCCCTTCGAGCCGGTCGTTCAACTCGCCGACCACCCGGGGCCCGGCGGACAGCGGGCCCAGCACGGGGTGCAGGTAGGAGCGGCCGGCGGCCGTCGGGTACTCGGCGGTCACGATGCCCGAGACGCTCTGCGCGGCCTCGGTGAGAAGGTCCGCCAGCTCGGTACGGGTCAGGGGAGCGGTCATCGCTGGGAAACCTTTCGGGGAGCGGCAGCCGGGGACGGAGCCGCTGCGGGGGAAGAGTCGTCGGGCCCGCCGCCGTCCGGTCGGGGGCGAGCGCCGAGCGGGACCGGGCGGCGCGTACGCGGGCCTCGGCTGCGGAGTCGGCTTCGAGGCCCTGCTGGGGGCCGGTGCGCTGGTGCGCCGCGCGGTAGACGGCGTAGTCGTGCCGACTGCCGGCGGCGACGAGGTAGATCTCGCGCTTGTGGGTCGAGGTCGGCGCCGGGCGGAACTGGATGACCATCCGGTAGGCCACGGAAGGGTCGACGTAGACCTTGTGGTAGCCGGCGAGGCGGCCCTTCAACGGCAGGCAGTCGTTACTGCCGTGGACCAGGTTCTGCAGCTCCAGCAGCGCCAGATCACGGATGTTGTCGGGGAGTTCCCGCAGGTCGGCGATGGCGTCGGGGTGCGCGGCGAAGGCGAAGCGGGCGCGGCTCACAGCAGCCGCCCCTGCACCGGACGCTGCACCGGTACGGCAACCGGCGTGGGGGCGGCGGGGCCGGTCTTCGGTATCGCGGAAGTGCCGGCCGAGCGGGCGAGGCGGCCCGGGTCCGGGCCCGCAGGACGGCGCCGTCGTCGTAGCGGTACTCCGGCGGCTCGGGCAGCGGACCGTCGCGGTCCTCCAGCCAGGAGCGGGCGGCGTCCACGTCGGCGAAGGCGCCCTCGCGCACCGTGTACGTGCCGGCGTCGTGGTCCCATTCCTCGAGGAAGAGGCGAACCGGTACCTGGTCGGCCTGGGAGTCGCGGGTCAGCGTCCACGTCTCGCACGGGCCGGAGTCGGAGGTGTAGGTGTCGAGGACCTCGTAGCGTGTTCCGGACTCCCGGATCTGCTGCTCGACCTGGAGCGTGAGGTCGTCGGCGGGATCCAGGTAGCCCTTGGCGATCTGGGCGATCTTCGCGGGCGGGCAGCCGCGTTCGACCAACCAGTTCTGGGCGAAGGGCACCGTGGCGTGGTGGCTGGTCTCCAGGGTGAAGGTGAACTGCTGGAGATCCCGCGCGACCGCTATCGCCATGACCTGCGGCGCACCGGGCGCCCCACACGGCCGTCCGGTCGTGGGCGACGACGTAGCCACGGGAGCGGTCAGGGGCGATGTGGTGCTTCGTCACGGCGGTCAGGTCGCCGGACCAGAACCTCTCCACCGCCTCCGCCGAGGCGTCGTCGGCAGGCGCGAGTTCGTCGAGGTCGAAATCGAAGTCGAAGCCGTCGTTCACACCGCCACCTCCGCCGGGGTGGCCAGCACCAGTGGTTGGGGCGGTTCGCGCTCGTCGTGCACGCCGCGAAGGGACCGTCGGGAGCACGCAGGTGCGCCAGCGTCTGATCCAGGTGGTCGCGGTGCCAGGTCGAGGGACCGGACAGGCCGGCCTCCGTGTCGGTGAACTGCTGCCAGGCGAGCCAGAGCGCGTGAAGGCGGGCGACGGCTTCCGGGTGCTCGTGCCACTGCGCGCACCACGGGCGCATCGTGCTGATCTCCCGCCCGTAGACGGGGAGGAAGAGGTAGTTCACCCAGTCGGCGAGGGCGGCGAGTTCGGCGGCGTACGCCTCGCCGCCCAGGGCGAGGATGAACACCGAGGCGGGGCCGTCGGTCTTGGCGTCGGCCGCCTCGGCTTCGAAGTGCCGTCCCCTTGCTGGCCGGCAGCGGGTGCGGGGTCGGGTTCGGAGCCGAGGCGGTCGAGGATGACGCCGTGCTGTTTGACCTCGGCCATGGTCTTGGCGAGCGTGCTGGCGAGGTCGTCGAGGTCCCCGTCGGAGAGCCGGAACGGCTCGGGGCCGGGGTAGTCGGGCTGGTGTCGGACATCGGGGCGTGCTCCATCTGTGAGACGGCGACATGCCCGAGAGGATCCGGGGAAACCGCGGTTTGGCCCGGCCGGGAAAACCCGGTAGTGGAGCGCTACCCGCCCGCGCAGCTAGGGCAGCGCGGGAAGGGCGGTGCGAGCAACCGCAGAGCGCGAGCGGCCTGTTGGGGAACGACGCCGTTGCCGAGCGCGGTGAGCTGCGCCGGGCGTCCGAGGCCCGGGGTGGCGGTGACCCAGCCCGGGGCGAGGCCCTGCATCCACTCCACGAACTCCGGGCGGAGCCGCCCGGCCGGATCGGTGGGATCGGGCGCGGGACGGGTGAGCCTCTCCCATCGGGTGACGGCGGCTGCGTACGGCCCCACCGCCTGCCTCCTCCTCGGCCTTCGGCGCCTCCTCCGTCCAGAGCGGGAGGACCACCGTCGGCGAGGACGGGCGCCACTCCTTCCCTCGGCGGCGCCCCGACGTGCCCGTGCCGCCGGCCCTGGGCAGTGACGCCGCCGCGCTGGGTAGGGTCATGTCCCCGTTGCCGTGCCGCTGGTTCGGCGAGCCCTTGATCCCGTCCGACGCCTTCGGGGTCGGCAGCAGCCACTCGACCTCGTCGGCCAGGTTCGGGCCGTGCCCGCCGCTCTTCCGCTTCGCCGGATGCTGCGAGCCGCCGTTCTTGCCGATGTTGCTGGTCGGCGTCTTGAGCAGGGTCTCGGGCGGGCCAGGCGGTGAGGAAGGTCCGCTCGCGGCGGTGCGGGGCCCCGACGTCGGAGGCGCGAAGCACGAGCCACTGCGCGTCGTACCCGAGGTCGGCCAGGGATCCGAGTACGGCACCGAGTGCTCGCAGAGGAGGCTGACCTGCGGTGTCTCCCAGACACCACGGGCAGGGTTCCACGTCGCCAGGGGAACCGGCAGGGGAGGTGAGGAGGCCGCGCACATTCTCGATCACAACCAGGCAGGGTCGGAAGGCCGCGACCGCACGGGCGACGTGCAGCCACAGCCCGGAGCGGGTCTGGGCGTTGAGTCCGGCCGGCGGCCGGCGACCGAGACGTCTTTGACAGGGGAAGCCGGCCGTCAGGACGCACACCCGGGGAACGGTGGACCAGTCGACGGCCGCGATGTCGCCCAGGTTCGGGATGCCCGGCCAGTGGCGGGCCAGGATGCGCGAGGCGTTCGGATCGATCTCCGCGTGCCAGGCCAGGGTGCCGCCGAAGACGGACTGCACGCCCAGGTCGAGGCCGCCGTACCCCGAGCACAGCGACCCGATCAGCGGAGGGCGCGCGAGGAGGGCAGGCATGTTACCGCCCTCGCGAGTTCCGGCCCGGCGGAGCTGCCGGCGGGACGGTAGGGGACGGCGGTGTGGGGAGGGTGCCGCGGTCGTGGAACGGCTGCGGGCGGCTTCGACGCGAGTGGAGGAGGGCGAGATCGTCTCTGCTGCGGCGCGCAGGCCCTCGGAGGTCTCCCGCAGGGCCTGGTCCGCCATGCCGAGCGCGTTGCTTATCACCAGCCGATCTACGTCACCGGCGTCCTGGGCGCCGGGCTCGTCGCCGAGGTGCCCGGCCTGGTCCCGGGCGGAGAGCTGGTGCGCCACCACTCCGAGCGCGGAGATCGCCTGGCAGGCGGGCTGGACGGCAGCGGCGAAGCCCATGACGGCGGGAGGGGTGTGCCCGTCCCGCTTCTGCTCGGCCGCCCGGAAGAGGACCTCGTCGACTACGTCGGTGAGCAGCGTGCCGAGGACGGAGAGCTGGCGGGCGACGGCGACGGCGTCGAGCGGGCGGTCGGGACCCCGGCGGCCGACAGTGTGCCGCGTACGGCGTCGAAGCCCGATGCCGTGGCGCGCAGGGCCAGGACGTCGGAGGAAGAGGTGTCGGTCAAGACGAACTCCAGGAAGAGAAAGGAACATGGCTGGTGGCGAGAGGGTCAGGAGTGGCCGCGCGAGGGCGGCCGGGCGGCAGCCGGCGCGGGGACGGGGCCGGTCCGGGCCGGGGGCGACGGGGCGGGGTGCGGCGTGCTGCGGGCGCGGGCGGCCTGCACCCGGGCCGCGGGCGGCCCGCCCGCCGAAGGGGCGGTCGGCGGCTTCGAGGCCGGGCTGCCGTTCGCGGCCCGCCAGCGGGCGCGCACCTCGTCGAGCGGGCCGAGCGCGTGCAGCGCGTGGTTGATCAGCCGCCCGGGACCAAGGGCTTCGTCCTCGGCCAGCGCCCGGACGGCGCGTGCGGAGGCGGCGGCGGTCCGGGTGAGGGAGGAGCGCATCACCCTCTCCCCGAACCACGCGGCGCTTCCGGGGATCACGTCGTCGCACAGGGCGGTGACCTGTGCGCCCGACAGGGTGCCGTCGGCCAGCAGGCCGCGCCGCTGGGCTTCCCAGAGCAGGGTGATCCGGTCGATGGGCTCGCCCCGGTGGTGCAGGGCACCGAGGCACCGGTAGAGCTGTCCGTGGGCCGGGTCGGCGAAGTCGACCGGCCGCAGCCAATCCACCACCTCGGCCACGGCCTTCGGTTGTTCGGTGAGGACGGCCAGGAGGAACCGCTCGTCCTCGGCGACCTGATCGTCCCGGACCGGCGGCGGGACGGCGGCCGGCGCCGTGGTGGGCGCGACGGGGCGCGGTTCGGTTCCCCAGCGCCGCGCGAGATCGGTGAGCACCCCGGCCAGGACGTCCGCCGAGCGCAGCGCTCCCTCGACCTCGCCTCGCAGGGCGTCGGCCCGCGCCACCTGGTGAAGGCGGATCGCGTGCTCGGCGACGGTGCGGTGGATCGCCCCTCCAGCACCATGCGGCCGTACACCGGAGCGTGTACGGGACGCGGACAGGCCGAGATCAGGCTGTGCGCGTACCACGCGGTCAGCCCCGGACGTGGCGGCCGGCCTCGTCGACGGCGTCGGTCACCCACGACAGCGGCACCGGTTCCTCGGCGCCGATCGCCGGGTGGCCGTCGCTTCGGAGCGTGCGGAGCGCGGCGAACAGGGCCTGGTGGACGGGCCGGTAGAAGTGATCCGGTGCGAGCCAGTCCAGGTGGGCGAGCTGGTCCGGGTCGAGGAGCACGGCGCCGAGGACGGCCTGCTCTGCTTTCAGCAGCGGGTTCACCGTCGGCCTCCCGGGTCAGGAGCGGGGGATTCGCTCTGCCGGGTGCGGAGGTCGGCGACCGCCCGGTCGGCGGCGGCCATCGCCTGGGCGAAGTCGTCCAGGACGGCGGCGAACGCGGCATCGGAGACGGGAATCGAGCCGGCCCTGCTGAACATCCACCACCAGCCGTCGCGCAGAACGACCGGCGCGTCCGGCAGCCGCCGGGGTCGCGGCGCGGGCGCGCTCATGCGGAGAGCCCGAAGTCGTCGTGCCCGATGGCCTTCGCCAGGGCCCGTTCGGTGATCGCCTTGGTGGCGCGGGCGGAGGCCGGTCCGACCACCTTGGCGGAGGCTCCTTGTACCAGGGTCGGATGGAGAGCATGGCGACCCGGATGCCGGTGGCCAGCAGTAGCACCTTGCCCTTGGGCAGCGCGCGGATCGCGTCGGGCGGCAGGATCCTCTCGGTGCGCATGCTCACCGAGGTGGACTTGCCGCTCGCTCGTCGAGACGGAGGTGGTCTGGACGTCGTGGTCGCCGACCTGACGGCTGAGGCGGTCGGCGAAGTCCGCGTCGTCGATACCGGATCCGACGATCTTGACGGTGGCGGCGGACCACAGGGCGTCCATGCCGGCCTCGCCCCAGCAGCGCTGGCCCTGCCGGTAGGACTGCAGGATCGTCATCGGAATGACACCCCGGCTGCCCAGGTGGGAGTACAGGTCCGGGAGGTCCGCGATCCGGCAGACGTTCGCCGCCTCGTCGAGGACGCACAGGGCGGGCGGGTCGAGCCGGCCGCCGGAGCGCTCGGCGACGATGACGGCCGCGCGCATCACGGCGTCGGCCGCCGCCGCGATGATCGCCGACGCCGAGCCGCCGCCGTCCTTGCTCAGCAGATACAGGGTGTCGCGGGAGGTGGCGAAGGCAAACGGCCGGAATTCCGGGAGGTCCTTGTGCGGGGTGACCCAGGCGGCGACGTCGGGGTCGAGCAGGCAACTCGCGTACTGCCTGGCCGTCTCGTAAATGCCGTCGCGGGTTTCGGTGGCGCCGGAGACGGTGCCCTGGAGCTGGGCGGCGACCGCGTCGTGGCCGGCGTCGGTGAGCAGGTCGACCGGGGTGCGGTCGGCGGGGTGGCGAGCCAGGCCAGCACGTCGGTGATCGGCCGCCGGTGGCTGGCGGCGGCCAGGAACAGCGCGCCGAGCGTGTTGGCGGCGGCGGTGGACCAGAAGTCGGAGCCGGACGACTCGTCCACGCTCGCGGTGACGAAGTGCCCGCGAGACGTTTCGCCCGGCGAGATCGCGGGCGTCGGCCAGGATGTCCCACCACATCTCGCGCGGGTGGTGCGCGATCTGCTGCGGGTCGAGGGTCCAGATCGTGCCGACCTCGGCGCGGGCGTCCACGGTGGCGGTGAAGGCGTCGTTCGCGGCCTTGTTACTGGTGAGCAGGACCGGGCCGGGAGCTGCGAGGATCGAGGGATCGCGAGCCCGGAGGTCTTGCCGGAGCGCGGGGCCATGATCGCGACGATCACGTCCTCCCAGGACGCGCGGACCTCGGCCGGCCGGGGTCGAGGGTGCCGAGCAGGATGCCGCGGTCAGCGGGAGTGACCTCTTTGCCCTCCCGGCCGCCCAGGGACGGGCGCAGGCTCTTCGCCTTCGCGGTGATCTCCTTGTCCAGCAGCGGCGCCAGGTCGGCCTTGCGGGCGAGACCGGACTTGGAGCCGGCGCGCCAGCGTCCACAGCACCAGGCCGGTGGTGATCAGGCCCAGGGTGAGCAGGCCGGGCACGAGGCGGGCGCCGACCAGCAGCGCGGTGGCGTCCAGGGTCGGCCACAGCACCTCGGGGTGCAGCAGGGCCTCGGTGGCACGGAACGGGGCCCACGGTCCGCTGCCGATCAGGGTGTTGGTGAGGTTGCCGGTCAGCCAGGCGAGAGAGCCGAAGGCCATGGCGGCGCCGAGGACGCCGAACAGGAGGTAGAGGAGCGCGTCGGAGCCGGTGGTGGTCGACGGCGCGCTGGTATGCGGGGAGGGCACGGCGGTTCCTAGAGGGTGCGAGCGGGCAGGGGCGGGGCGCGCTCGGCTCTCGTGTGGTTCACGGGTCTGCTCCTGGAGGGTCGGAGGGGAACGTTTCAGCGCTGGCGGCCGGCGGGCCGTGCTGCGGGCGACGGTGGCGTGGCGGGCGCCGGAGTGCTGGTCTCGGTGCCGGTCTTGGCCGCGACGGGCGAGACCTGGAGGGCGGCTGCCTGACGCCGAACCTCGGGGTCGAGGTTCCCTCGGCGGTGCGGGCGACCAGGTCCGGGTCGATCGCGACCCGGTATCCCAGGTCGGTCAGCAGGTTGGCGGCCGAGGTGGCGGCGATCTTCCGTTCGGGGCCGGGGAGGCCCGACGGGAGGTTGTAGCAGGAGGAGTCGCCCGGATCGCCCGGGGCGGTGAACCCGCAGGAGCGCAGGATGCGGTGGCCCGATTCGGGCAGGCCGGTCCGGCAGTCGGCCCAGACGATCTCGTCGCCCCAGGGGTAGATCTCGACGTCGGTGCCGTAGGTGTCGGCGAGGTTGCCCATGGAAGATCCTTCCGGAGAACAGGACGGTGAAGTACGGGGCGGGACTTCCGCGCCGTCGGTCTGTGGCGCAGACGCAGGGGCGGCACGCCGGTGGTCGGTGTCCGGGGCCGGGGCGGAAGATGCGGCGGCGGCCGGGCCGGCGTCGAAGACGTCGTCGAGCAGTTCCCGGGACCGCAAGGTGTGGACCTTGGCGTACTCCTGGGGGTTTCCGCGCTTGACCGGGCACTCGGCGACCCCGTCCTCAGCCGCCTCCAACTCTCGCCGCACGTCTTTGAGATAGTCGTGGGCAGCGGCCAGCCGCTTCCAGGTCTCCCAGGTGGGGTTGTGGGCCACGGGGAGCGGGAACTCCAGGCGGACACGGGTCCAGTCGGCGGCAGCGCCGACGAGTTCGCTCAGCTCGGACAGCGCGCCGGTGAGCGTGTCGTTGACCTCCTCAAGGATCCCCGCGACCTCGTCGGGCGTCGCGTCCTCGGTGAGACGGGCGATCATCCCGCGTACGGAGTACGGGTCGGTGGAAGCGCTGGGCAGGTGCCGGACCTGCAACGGCTTCTCGGGTCGGGGTGGCGCGCTGCGATGGGCGAGCCGGATGTTGTGCTGCATCGCGGCGCCGATGGCCTCGCCGATGCTGGAGTAGTACTCGGGCACGTTTTCTCCTCGATGGTTGCCCTGGGCGGCCGGACCGGGCGGGAGCCACACGTGCTCCCGCCTACAGAAGTGGCCCCGTTCTGGTGGCGGGGGACAGTGGCGCCAGGGTCACGGGGTGACCGACAGGGTCAGGCCGTCGGCGAGGAGCGAGAGCCGGTCGCGGGCGGCGGCGGGGCTGTCGGCGGTGACGAGGAGGAAGCCGACCCGGCTGGTGTCCAGGTCGCCCGCCGGCGGCAGCACGACCCTCGCCGACCTCGCGCAGCCAGGTCACCCGGTGCAGCCACGGGTACTGCGGGCCGGGGACGGCCGCCAGGCTCCGCTCGGACAGGACGCCGTCGGCCGGGGGTACAGGATCTTGATCGCGGCGGTGGCGTGAGCCGTGGGCGTCAGGTCGGGGGCCGTGCCGCAGGCGACGTCGGCGGCGATCCGGGGCAGGTCGAGGCCGGTGGCGAGGCGGACGAGCTTGCCGATCAGGTCCCCGCCGATCCGGGCGTTGACCTCGATGATCCGCGGACCGGACGCGGTAAGGCGCATCTCGACGTGCTGAACCCCGTCGCTGACCCCCAGGGCGCGGACGGCCTGGGCGGCGACGGGCGCGACCTCGGCAAGGAGCGGGTCGCCTGCGTCCACGGTGTGGCCGACCTCCTCGAAGTACGGGGCGAAGGCGACTTCCTTTTGGGTGACGGCCAGCGCGGTGGTCACCCCGCCCCGGGTGACGCACTCCACCGATACCTCGGGGCCGTCCAGGTACTCCTCGACCAGCACCCCGCTGCCCTCCGGGCCCTGCTCACCGGCCCCGGCCACGGCGAACTCCCAGGCATCGGGAAGCTCTTCGACGGTGTCGACGCGGACCACGCCGATGCTGGCCGCGTGCGAGGAGGGCTTGAGCACGACCGGGAAGCCGGTGAACCGCGCCATGAGGGTCGCCTCGGCAAGGGTGTGGACCCGGGTGGAGATCGCCGAGGGAACGCCGTGCTCGGCGAACCGGCGACGGCTGCTCGCCTTGTCCCGGCAGGCGGTCATCGCCTCGGCGCTGTTGCCGGCCACGCCTAGGCGGGCGGCGAGTTCGGCGGCCGGCACGAGCGCGTACTCGTCCCAGGTGACCACCCCGGCGATCGGGTGCCGTTCGGCGAGAGCCAGACCGGCCGCGACCACGGCCTGCAGGTCCTGGGTGTCGGCGACCTCGTGGTCGACCATCAGGTGCTGCAGTTCGGACGGCGGCTTGGTGTCGATCAGCGCGAGCGGTACGCGGCGGCGGCCTGCTCGAAGCAGTAGCCCCGATACACGGGATCGGCGCCGCCGACGACGACCAGCAGCGGACGAGCGGAACGGGACATGGAAGAACCTCCGTAGAGCGGGAGCGGGAAGAAAAAGGGGAGAAGACGAGGAGCGCCGGGCGTTCGAGGACCCGTTACGGGGCGGCCACCGGCTGAGGCGGTGCGCAGGCGGTCTGGTGGCGGCGCAGGCCGGCGAAGCACGCGCTCAGCGCCAGGCCCTGGACGGCGGCGCACGCCAGTAGCAGGTGGGGGATTCCGGCCGGGGGCACGAGTGCGATCAGGGCGCCGGCCAGCGGGAGCGGCAGCAGCACCAGGATGATCGTCACCGCCAGGGTCGAGCCGTACGCCTGGGCCGGGATGAGGCGGGCGCGCAGGGTGCGCAGCACGACCGTCATGGCCCCTTCACTGGCCATCACCACCGCCACCGGCACGGTGTACGCGGGGAAGGTGGGGGCCAGCGCGGTCGCCAGGCACGCCACCGTGGCGAGCGCGCCCGTGGCCGCGCCAACCGGCCAGATGCCGAAGCGGTCGATCGCCCGGCGGCTGACCCACACGGCGAGCAGGGTGGCCACGGCCGCCGCGCTCCACACCGCCCCCACGGCGGCGGTGGAGGAGTGGAAATGGCGTACGACGGTGATCGGGGCGGCGGCCTGCAGTACCCCGGTGGCCAGGTTGGAGGCGGCCAGACCGCCGACCAGCCAGACCAGCGCCGGCGTACGGCGAAGAGTTGTCCATCCGGTCCGAAGGCTGCTGGAGGTCGGCTGGTGGTCGACGCCGCTCACGTGGCCCGAGGCGGTCGCCGCCGCGGTCAGGGACAGCAGTGCGACGACCGTCAGCAGCGCGGTGGGGAGGCCAGGAGCAGCAGGCCGCCCAGGAGCGGGCCGAGGAGGATCGCGCCCTGGTCGATGCCGGTCTGCGCGGCCTGCACCGGTGGGCCGCGTCGCCCATCCGGCGGCCGGCCTCGGCGCCCAGGGTCTCCATCGCGACGAAGGAGACCTCCGCCAGCAGTCCGGAGACCGATCCGAAGGCCAGCACGACGCCGGTCGTCACCGGTCCGGCGCCGGGCAGGACGAACAGCAGCGCCCCGGCCCCGGCGACCACCACGGTGCGGACCAGGTTCGAGGCCCGGAAGACGCGGCCGGCGCCCCACCGGTCGACGAGCGTCCCGGCGAAGGTGAAGGCGCCCAGCCGGGGCACCCACTCCAGCAGAAAGGCGATGCCGGTCAGCGCGGTGGAGCCGGTGGTGATCAGGACCAGGAGCGGGACCGCGTAGTGGGCGGTCGCACTGGCGAGGGCGTCGACCGCCCGCATCAGGTAGGCGCGCGGCAGACCGGCGCCGGGCGTGGAGGTAGAGAGCACCCGGGTCACCGTCGCGGACCGGGAGCGTGCGAGGGCGCACGGTCGTGCCGGCGGTTGTCGTCTCGACGCCGGGGGACGGGGAGAGATTGGCCTTGGCTACGGCCGGCGACGTGGCCAGGGCGGCACCCGGTGATCGGGTGGCATCGAGGAACGGGCTCGCGCCTCGGCCGAGGGGCGTTGCCGACACGGCGCAGCTCGGCCTCGGAGTCGACGAGTTCGGACTGCGCCGAGCTGACGAACTCCGCAGCGAAGCCGAACCGGTCGGCGAGCGCGTACGCCTCGTCGTCCAGGTCGTTGATGTGCTCGCCCGCTACCTCCAGCGCTTCGCGGACGCGCTCCAGGGCCCCGTGCTCGGGGTGAAGGAGGTGGTCGACGGCCCGCTGGAGATCGGCCCCGTTCTCGGCCGCCCGGATCCGGTCGGTGATCTGGAGCAGCTCCGCCCCGGCGGCGTACGGACCGAGGACGGGCACCGGGGACTCATCCGGGCCGTGTCCAGGGAGGGCGGGAGGGTGACCTCGTAGCGGGCGGCGCGGAGCATCTCGGCCGCGTGGCTGGCGATGGCGACCTTGTCGATGACCGGCATGGTGGTGGGAAGACGATGGCGTCGGCCGTGCCAGTCGTCGATCTGCTGGAAGCCGGCGTGCTTCAGGAGCTGGGCGGAGAGGTCGTCGGTGGCGCCCTTGGCCACGACGCTGCCGCTGAACTCGGACGTGATGATGATCGAAGGGGCAGGCACACGGGCCTCCTGAGCGCGGGGAGTCGGATCGACAGGGAGAGGATCCGCAGAAACCGCGATTTGGCCCGGCCGGAGATCACTGATAGATGCCCCTGCCCTGGCACCGATGCCGTGTGAAGTGCCCCGATCGTCTCCCCGTGGCTCGGCCCAGGAGTGATGCCCTGCTGACCACTTCACGTAGTAAGCCGGGAGCGGCGTGCGTACTTGCAGCCGTGTTCCAGCCCAGGCGGGTGAAATTCGGGGTGTCGACGACCCGTCGGGCGTGGGGTGCGCGAGAGTCAGGCCATGACGCAGGTAAAGGTCCGACTGCTGAAGGACCGACTCGACATCACGGCCTTGAACGTCTCGTTCGCCGATCTGCCCGTCGCCAGCGCATCGGCCGAGGTGGTGAGCGCGTTCGGGGGTGATCTCGACGAACTGGGGCGAACCCTGCGGGAGGGCTTCGCCGACGATGCCCCGTGGTGCCGGATCGGCAACACTATTCACATGGTGAACGCCGGGGAGATCGAGATGAGGCTGGCGCCGCAGCCGGACACGCCGAACTGGCACGTGGACTGGCATCGGACCCGCGAGTACCTGACGAGCGCTGTGTTCGAATACCACCACGGCGACACTGGGCCACGCCCCGAAACCGTGTGGGGCAATCTGCGCTTCGATTTCTCGACGGTCTCAATGGAGTTGGTGCCTGATCCTAGGGCTTGTCGTTTGGATCAGGTGGTCAGTCGCTTCAACCCATGAACCAGGAGGACACCCTTCGCCACATACGACAGCCTTCATGTGGACGAATACTGGTGTGCCCGGCTGCCTCAAGTCGCGTCACTGCATAGGGCTCGTGGGAGTGGCACGGCGCGTCAGCTGTCGCCGCGAGGGCCGCGCCAGGCGAGCAGGTGGAGTGCGGCTCCGATGCCGACGGGGTCGTCGGCGGCGCGGCGGGGCAGGAGTTCGTCGCAGCGCCCGAGTCGTCGGACGATGGTGTTGCGGTGGGTGTGGAGCCGCTCGGCGACCCGGGCGGCGTTGCACTGTTCGTCGAGGTAGGTGCGCAGTGTCAGGGCGAGGTCGGGATCGGCGCCGGCGAGATCGCCCAGGGTGTCGTCGATGAACCGGTCGGCCTCGGCGACATCACGACTGAGCAGCGCCACCAGCTGCGTGTCGGCGTAGGTGCCCGCGCGCCGGGAGGTGGCGAGCCGGACCATCATGCGCTGGACGGCGGCGGCTTCGAGGTGCGTCTGCCGGAACCCGTCGAGGCCCTGCCGGGCGTCCGACAGCGACGTGGACCGAGGGAAGAGTCGCGAAGGCGGTGTTCAACTCGTCCGAGTGCGGTGCGGTGGAGACGGGGAGCCACAGCCAGAGCGAGGAGCCGGTGGCGAGCACGGTGAGGCGCCGGGTGGCGCCGGTCGCGGCAAGGAGGAGTTCGGCCGCGTTTTCGAGCCGGTCCCCGGGCACGTCGTGCCCCCAGACGATCGCCCCGAGATGGGGCCCGGTCAGGCGGTGGCCGAGCCGTGCCTCGGCGGTCTCCTGCGGGACGGGCGCGCCTTCGAGGAGGAGGGAGACCGTCGCGAGGCGTTCGGGGTGGGTGCCGTGGGTGAGTTCGTGGCGCTCGGTCCGGATGGTCTCGGCGACGGCGGCGACGGTGTCGTCGATGAAGGCGGAGATCGATTGCGACGTCACGGCCAGGACTTCGTACAGGACGGCCCGGTCGTCGGTGAGGCCGAAGCAGATCTCCATCCAGCGGCGCCAGGCCACGCTCTGACCGAGGCGCCAGGTCTCCAGAGCGGTCTCGTCGAAGCCCCGGCGGACCATGTCGCGGCTGGCGTCGAGCACGTCGGGGCTGCGGTTCGCGCTTACCCGCGCGCCCGGGTCGCGCACGTTGGCGGTGGCCCAGTGGAGCAGGTTGGACACGTTGGCCCGGCGCGTCCCCTCCTGGAGCACGGGATCGGTGTACGCCGGTTCGGTCCGCTCGCTGTGCATGACTGCGTCGAACAGTTCGGCGAGCCACTCCGGGCGCGGGTCGAGGGCCTGCTCGGCGCCGCGCCGGATCACCTCCCGCGCCTCCCGCGACGGTGACGGCCAGAGGTCGGGACTGCGGTCCGAGTTTTGGTTCACAGGTCTATTTCACACCACTGAACCGTGGATTCTGAGTGATTTCGTACCTCGACCCTCGGGCGTTCGGCTCGCACACTGATGTCGACAGCGCTTTTGTGGGGACCGGGAGGCCCTGTGATCACAGGGCCGCTCCCCACCAGCCGGTTTATGGCCGACAGCGACCCCATCAGGAACCAGGACGATCATGCCTCGAACGGACGTGACCTTCTCTTCCGGCAGCGACTCCTGCGCCGCCTGGCTCTACACACCCGCGATCTCCGAGGAAGACGCCGCTACGACGGCTCGTCCGGTCGTGGTGATGGCTCATGGGCTGGGCGGCGTCAAGGAGAGCGCCTCGACGCCTTCGCCGAGCGGTTCAGCGCCGCCGGCTACCTGTGCCTGGTCTTCGACTACCGTCACTTCGGCGCCAGCGGGGCCAGCCACGCCAGCTGCTCGACATCGAGCGGCAGCGCGAGGACTGGAGGGCGGCCGTCGCCCACGCCCGCACCCTTGAGCAGGCCGACCCCGGACGCGTGGTCGTGTGGGGCACCTCGTTCGGGGGCGGGCACGTGATCGTCACCGCCGCCGAGGACCGGCGGATCGCGGCCGTGATCGCGCAGTGCCCCTTCACCGACGGCCTCGCCTCCTCCCTGGCCATCCCCCGCTGACCTCGCTCAAGCTCACCGCCCGCGCGCTCGCAGACGTGGTCGGATCACGCCTGGTCCACCGCGCCCCCGTCATGGTCCCCACCTACGGCGCACCGGGCTCCACCGCGCTCATGACGAGTCCCGACGCCGCCGCCGGCGTGGAGCGGATCCTGCCGCCCGGCACGGACGTCCCCAAGGACGTCGCCGCCCGTTCGCTCTCGACATCGTCCGCAGCTTCCCCGGCCGCAGGGCCAAGGACATCACCTGCCCGGCCTTCTTCGCCGTCTGCGAACGCGACTCCGTCGCACCACCGGGCCCCACCCAGAAATACGCGGCCCAGGCACCCAGGGGCGAGATCAAGCTCTACGGCGCCGGCCACTTCGACATCTACGTGGGCGAGGACTTCGAACGCAACGTCACCGACCAGCTGGCCTTCCTCACACGCCACGTGCCCGTCGTCTGAACCCGGCCTGCACACCACCCCTATCCCGAAGGACTACCATGCCCCGCTACAACCTCGCCGGCCGCACCGTACTGCTCACCGGCTCCACCGGCGGCCTCGGCACGGCCCTCGCACGCTCCTTGCGCGAACGCGGCGCCAACCTGGCCCTCCTCGACCTCGACGGAGACCTCGCACGCCAACAGGCCGCCGACCTCGGACCGCAGACCGCCGCCCGGGGCTGGGCCGCCGACGTACGCGATCTCGACAGCCTCCGGTCGGCGGCCGACGACGCCGCCGCGCACTTCGGCCGCCTCGACGTCGCCATCGCGGGCGCCGGAATCGCATCCATGGCCCCCTCGAAACCCTCGACCCCGAACTGTGGGAACGGGTCATCGACATCAACCTCTCCGGCGCCTGGCGCACCTTCCGTGCCACCCTCCCGCACGTCAAGCAGACCAAGGGCTACCTGCTCGCCATCTCCTCCATGGCCGCCTTCGTCCACTCCCCGCTCAACGGCCCCTACGTCGCCAGCAAGGCCGGACTGTGGGCACTGTGCGACGCCACCCGCCTCGAACTGCGACACGAGAAAGTGGCCGTGGGCAGCGCCCACCGACCTTCTTCAAAACCCCGATGATGGACGACATCCACACCGACGACGCCGGCAACACCCTCTGGGGCGGCAACCGGTCCGGCCTGTGGAAAATGATCCCCCTGGACGAAGTCGTCGACGCCATCACGACCGGGATCGAACGCCGCTCCCCGATGATCGTCGCACCGCGCAGCTTCGCACTGGCCGCCCGCGTACCCGGCCTCATCCGCCCGCTGGTCGACCGGATCGGCTTCCGCGGCACCACCATCCCCGACGCCATCGCCCAGGCCAAGGACGGGTGGTCCCCCGCGCCGAGAGGTGACCGGCACCCGCCCCAGCCCCGTCTCTCGCCACGAGTCTTCCTACCGGAAGGGGTCCCGCATGCCCAGCAAGATCGTCGTCCTCGGCGCCACTGGCCACTGACAGGTATGAGTGGTTCCTTTAACCGTCACTGGTCGGGCCCGCCAAGAACAGCGTGAACCGAGGCGGGGCACCGGTCGGTCAGAAGTGGGGGTTCTCGGTCGGCCGGTCGGCTCCGGTGGCGGCCTGGAGCAGCTCGGGGAGGTCTTCCGGCTGGGAGAAGCGCTGGTCGATCCACCACCCGGCGCGGATAATGGTACGGGCGCTGTCCTCGATCTTCTCCCACTGCGCCACGCTGGTGTCGCCTTCGACGACCAGGGCGGTGTGGGCGGCGTCCATGATCTGGTGACGGCAGCGCACACCCCAGGGGACGGACCGCTCGGTCCCCTCCAGGGGCGGCATCCGGAACTTCACCGCCCAAGCCTCGGACTCCTCCTGCCTGGCCTTGAGCCAGTCGGCCTTGTCCTGGTCGGTGCGCTTGTCGGTATCGGCCCGCCAGCAGTCGGTGCACTTCTGCTTGGCGAGCCACTCGGCGAACCCGGCCCGGCGGTCGGCCGGACGGTCGGACAGATCGCGGTCGTCCTGGTGACCGCAGGCGTAGTGGATCGGCCAGATGGTCTTCACGGCCATGGGACTACTTCCTTCAGGGGTGTTGGATCAGCGGTCGCGGGAGAACGCGATGCGGGGTCGACCGGCCGGACCGCCGCAGGGGCGACGGGGGCGGAGGCCGGCGCCTTGCCCGGAAGGCCGGCGCGGGCCGGGCTCGCGGCGAGCGCGGCGGCGCTGATCGGAGATGTACGAGGGTCGACCTGGCCGCGCTCACGGGGCGCGTCCGGTACGGGAGCAGGGCGGCGGCGCGCGGCGACGTCCTGGGCGAGGCGGGGCTGCACCGCGACCTGGACGCCGGAGCGGTGCAGCGCCACCGTGGCGCCGGCGACCTTCCCCAGCGCCTCGTCCCGGCCGACGGTGTCGGGCAGCGCGTAGATGTCGAGCCCCGGGTTGTGCCGCCAGCCGTGTTCCACCAGAACGAGCCCGGTGAGCCCGGATGCGCGGCTGTCGAGGGCCGCGACAATGCCGAGCCGCGGATGCTCGGCGAAGGCGACCGCAAGCTCACTGAGCACGGCCCGGCCCCGACCGGGCGCCGCCCCAGGCGCGAGCAAGGGTCGAAGGCGGCGTCCACGTCAACCCGCAAGTCGGCGTTGCGCAGCAGCGTGACGGCACGGGCGGCACGATCTGCGCCGTCACGCTGCGGATCGGTCAGGGCGTACAGGGTCAGTTCGCCCGGAACGGGGCGGAAGTCGAGGCGCTCCAGCATCCACGTACTGGCCGGCAGGTCCTTGGGGTTCGCGGCGACGATGCCGTAGTCGGGGTGGTGGCCGACCACGACGTCGGGGAGCGATTCTTGATCGGGGGTGGGCATGGCGGATCCATTCGGGACGGGCTCCGAAGGCAGGGGCGGTCGAGGGTCGGAACGGTTCTGCTGGTGCGGGGCACAGGGGCGCTCCGGTACGGGAAGGCGGTCAGCGGCCGGGAGCGGACGAGGACGCGCGGGCGGTGGGACGGCACGCGTGGACGGTTCCGTCGGCACGCCGGCTGGGACTGTGCGCTGGCCGGCCGACGGCGAAGACGCGAGCGCGGCACTCACCCGTGACGAGACCGCCTGCCCCTTTTCGGGGTGGGGGATGTGGCGGTCGGCCAGGTCATTGCGTATCGACTGAAGCTCGGCCGTGTAGGAGCCCAGGTCCTCGGCGATGAGGCGCAAGCGGTCCGCGTAACGCTGATCGGCCGTGCCGCCCATCCCCTCCACCAGTCGGCCGTCGTGTCGAGGACCTCGACGACCCGCTGGAGAACACCGTCGCCGGGAGCGGTCAGCTCACTCAGAGCGGCGACGGCCTCGCCCGTGTGCGTCGCCCCTGGACGGACTGGGCCAGGTGCCCGAGCCGGTCACCGAGACTCCTCCCGTAGCTCCGGGCAAGAGACAGGCTCGGATCCAACAGGCCAGGATCACAAGAGACGTTGAAGCCCTCGGCCTGCAGCAGGTCGAAGGCCCGCGTCACCACCACCCGCTGCTCGGCCGGATCGGTCATGGTCGAGGGCAGCCGGTAGTAGTCCTCCCCACCGAACGCCACGGCGGGGACGAAGCCCGCGCGGTAGAGCACCGTACCGGCGGCGAGTTCATCGGCGGATCGTTCCTGCTTCTGGCGCGGCGGAACACCGAGCTGGTCCAGGCGCTCGTCGATGGCGGCGAGCAGGGTCTGGACGTCGCCGCCGTGCCGGGCATCGGGGCCGTTGGGCTCCGAGTCGTAGATCAGCTCGTACACCTGGGGCGGGGAGTGCCGGTGGCGCTGCACGGTCCAGCCCTCGACGGGCTCGGTGTCCCCAAGGGGCCGTTCCTGCGGCGGTGAGATGACCAGCGAACTGTCGTCGGGGAGTTCGGCTCGGACGAAGTAGTCGCTGAGGCCGAACTCGACGGTGCACTCCAGTCCACGCTGGCGCAGGGGAGTGGTGAGGTAGCCGTACCGGTGATTCCGCTCGGAAGTGCCGGCAGCGGACAGAGCCGTGGATGCGTTGATCCACGCGCGGACGTGTGACCCCTTTTTCTCGAAGGTGATCAACGGGCTGTTGGGGAACATGCGCTTTCTCCGTGGTCAGGTGCCCCGGGCCGACGGTACGAGCCGCAGACGCGCAGGACTGATGGGGGCGGTTCATGAGGATCCGGTGATCGGCCGGTTTGGTGCCGCCGCGTCTCGGTGCTAAGGGCGTCAGCGAGAACGACCCGGGGCCGGCGGATTCGGTGCCGGGGCCGCAGGAGGGGCATCGGACGGAACCCGGCGGTTGCCGGGGTGGACCGGGTCAGGGCCACCCGGGCGCGTTCGGCGTGCGAAGGCCGTTCGGCGTCCGACCGGTCGGCCAGGTACTCGGCGGCCCGGACGAGCGCGGGACCCTGGTCGGACAGTTCGTGTGCGTAGTGCCAGCCCTCGGCGTTGCGGTTCTCCTCCGCGCTCTCCCGGTAGAGCTTCAGGGAGCCCGGCTGCGAGGCGTCCATGAGGGCCATGATCTGGTCCCACTCGTGCCGGAGCCGACCGGCCTGCTCCAGGGTGGTGTCGGTCCCGCGCAGCCGGTACAGGTCTTCGCTGATCGGCCCTCGGCGTAGTCGGAGCTGTCGGTGGCGGCGCGGACGGCGGCCAGGACCTTGGGGCCGTGGTCGAGGAAGACCTCGACGTGCTTCCAGGCTTCGGCGTCGCGCTTGACCTTGCCGTCCGCGTAGCCCTTCTCGTCGACGGGCCAGCCGTCCATGTCGCAGAAGGAGTCGGAGACCGCGTCCCAGGCGTTGGACGCGTGGTTGATGCCGGCGGCGGCCGAGGCCAGTGCCGGGAGGTGCCGCCGCCACTCCCGGCGGTCGGCGGCCGTCGGCGGCTGGTTCTCGGCCGGGGCGGGCGAAGAGGGAGAAGTGGTCATGATCGTTCCTTGTTCCTGGCCGGTCTTCACCGTGAGCGCGGCAGCGGGCGGACGGGCCCCGGCGGCGCAGGAGTGGACGTCACCGCCGACGGGCCGGCGACGCGTGCCGAGGCGGCCGGGGAGGTACGGTCCGCTGCCGCCGCCCGGTGCGAGCGAAAGCGGATCTCGTCGCCCGCGCCCTCGCGCACGAGGTGCAGCTCCTCGCCGAGATCGGTCAGGTGCCCGGCGAGGACGTCCAGCTCGGCGGCACTGCCGCGGACACCGTGCTCGCGGCACCACGCGGAGGCGGTTTCGAGCACCTGGTGCAGCCGGGCCACCGCGCCGAAGTCCCCGTCGAGGATCGCGGAGAACACCTCCTCGAACTCCTCCGGCCGGGCGCCGGCGAGCGGGTCGTTCCCGCCGGCGGCCGGGATCCGGGCGTTTCCACGAGGCCCGTGATCTGCCCGCAGTACAGTGGAAGACAAGACGTAACTTCCTTACAGGTGTGACTGGTTGGGCTAGGCCGACATGCGGGCGTCGGTGTCGAACAGTTCGCGTTCGGCCGGGTGCAGGATGTGCTGGGTGATGAAGGAGCGGCCGGCGACCTTCCACAGGCCCCGGCCCTTGGTCAGGGCGGAGACCGCCTGGGTCTCGACGCCGGTCAGGCCGAGCAGGGAGGCGGCGGCGTCGAGCTGGTCGGGTTCTTGGCGGTAGATGATGCGGGTGGAGCAGTCGGCCAGGAGGCCCTCGGCCAGCACCCGGCCGCGCGAGCCGGCGTCGCCCGCCGAGAGCAGATCGCTGAGCCTGTGGATGACCATCAAGTTCGCGATGCCGAGCCCACGGGACAACTTCCACTGGCTCTGCATGCGTTCGAGCAGGCCGACGTGCCGCATCAGTCGCCAGGCTTCGTCGTAGATCACCCAGCGTCGGCCGCCGTCGGGGTCGGCGAGGGCGGACTCCATCCACGCGCTCGCACACGTCATGGCGAGGACCAGCGCGGTGTCGTCGCCGGAGCCGCCGAGGCGGGAGAGGTCGATGGACAGCATCGGCGCGGTCGGGTCGAATGCCACGGTGCTCGGGGCGTCGAACATGCCGCTGAGGTCGCCGTGGACCAGGCGGCGCAGGGCGTGCGCGAGGTCCTGGGCGGCCGATCCGAGGTGTCCGGCCTGGTGGCCCAGGGCGTGGTCGAGGCGTTCGGGGGAGCCGAGGGCGTACGCGATCTCGCCGAGCAGCGGCACCGTGCCCCGGGCGGTGGCCTCGACGACGACCAGGTCGAGAGCGAGGTCGAGGGCGGTGTGCTCCATCGGCAGCAGGTCGCGCTTGAGGACGGTGCGCGCCAGGCCGGCCAGGAGCAGCAGCCGGCGCTTTCGCACCTCGGTCGCCCAGTCCTCCTCGCTGACCGAGGCGGGCCGGGCGGGGGCGTCCAGCGGGTTCAACCGACCCGGGAGGCCGGGGCCCAGGGCGATGCTGTAGCCGCCAAGGGCCTGCGCGACGCCGCTCCACTCGCCCTTCGGGTCGCACGGGATGTAGATCCGGTAGCCGTGGGCGATCGACCGGGTGGCGATGGACTTCGCGAGCGCGGACTTGCCCATGCCGATGATCCCGGCGAGGACGACGTTGGGGTTGGTGAAGCCCTCGATCCGGCCGCTGTTGTAGAGCGAGAACGGGTCGAAGCAGAAGGCGGCCTCGGCGTGGACGTCGCGGCCGATGAAGACACCCTCCGCGCCCAGGCCGCCCTCGGCCACGAAGGGGTAGGCGCCCGAAGCGGTGGCGGTGGTCATCCGGTGGGCGGGCAGGCGGAGCTTGCCGCCCCGGGCCGAGCCGGACCCGGGCGGCCCGTCGGCGGGTAGGTGGGGCGCAGTTCCGGGTCGAGGGTCTGCTCGGCGCGGTGCTTGGGCGGGGTGCCGGCGAGGCGGGCCTTGTGGCGGGCCTCGGCGAAACCGGCTCGGGCGGCCCGCTGCTCGGCACGCGACGCCTTGTGCGGCACGAACAGGGGGAGGCGCTGGCGCGGGTACGGGACATGAACGTTTCTCCAGGAGGTCAGCGGCGGACGAGGCCGGTGAACGGCGCGTGCAGGTCGGCCGGGGTCGTGCGGCGGCGCACCAGGTGCGCGGTGCGCTGGTGGCGCTGGCAGACGGACAGCTCCGGCGCCCCCTCGGGCAGGCCGGCCCGGCACGCCTCGGGGTCGGGCACCTCGCCCGAGCCCTGCCGGGGGCTGCGTGGTAGGCGGCGTGGAGGTGCTCGGCGGCCTGCCAGATCCGGGTGCGGGCGGCACGGAGCTGCTCGCCCTCGCCGGGCACGAGCTGCCCGGTCCGGGCAGTGTGGGCGTCGAGCAGCCCGTGCAGCGAGACGAGGTGGGAGTGCAGGGCGTCCAGCTCGGCCCGGGTGGTGACGAGCGGGCCGCCGGGGAGGTTGAGCGCACGGTGGAAGTCGAGCGCGGCGGTGGCGAAGGGCACGAAGTCCTGCGCGGTGGTGCTGGGGGTGCGGGACATGGAGGTGCTCTTTCGGAATGAAGGGAGGGCCGCGGTCGGGCGGCGAGCGCGAGCGGCAGGGCGGCGGCGGTGAACGCCTCGGCCTGCTGCCAGGTCAGCGGCCGGACGTCGAGCTGGGCGCCGACGGCGGCGGTCTCCACGACCGCACAGGCAGAACGCAGTTCGTCCTCGGAGTCGGCCGAGACGGTCAGCAGCCCGGTCAGGGCGACATCGGCGTGCCCGGCGATGAGCTGGCGCTCGCGGGACTTGATGTCCTGGTACTCGATCAAGTCCGCCTCGGAGTCGACCTGGCCGCGCCGGGCCCGCTCGGCGGCATCGGCGATCACGCTGGCCTTCTTGCGCTGGACGTCGCGCAGGGCGGCGTCCAGGCCCTTCGGCTCGTAGGAGAGCGAGAGCGTGCGCCGGACCCCGCCGGTGAACAGGAGCTGGTGCAGGAAACCGGCCGACGTCTCGGTCCTGGGCCAGTTCTCCACCCAGTAGGTGGCGTGGACGGCGGAGTCGGTCGCGATGTGGTCGGCCTTCTCGACGACCACGACGGGGCCGGCGGCGGCGGGATCGGCCTCGGGGCGTCCGGCGGTCGACCACCGGTCCAGCGCCGCGAGCGCCGTCGGGTCGTACGCGGTGCGCACCACGGCAGCGATCTCGCGGGCGGTGAGCCAGCCGGTCGGATTGAGCCCGGCGGTCCGAGCGGCCTGCTCGAAGGTCGAGGTGAGCTGCGCCAGGACGCTGAACGCGCCGGTCAGCCCGCCGCCAGCCTGGTTGATCAGGCGCCGTACCGCCTTGGTGTCCAGCGACAGCGCGACGTACGCCTCGTGCGGGGCGGCGGCCGGACCCGCGCTCTGGATCAGCTCGCCGTAGATCGCGCCGGCCATCGGGGCGTCGGGCCGGCCGTGCTCTTCCCAGTAGCGGCGCAGCGCGTCGCCGGAGTCCGGGACGGTGCGCTCGATGACCTGGATGCGGGCGACCTGCCCGGTGCGGGCGAGCGCCGCCAGGGCGCGTCCCCAGCCGTTGACGTTGGCCTGCTGGGTGCCCGGGTCGAGCAGCGCGTAGGCGCGGGAGAGACCTTGACCACCGCGGTCAGCGTGCCGCTGTGCGGATCGTGAACCGCCCGTACCGGCCGTCGGGCGCCGTGGCCACGCGCAGGCTGGCGGCGGTGCCGGGAAGGTGGAGCAGCCCTTCGCGGGTGGGCCGGCGGGAGGGGCGGGTGAGCCAGACGAGCTGGCCGCGCATCCGGCGCAGCACGTACCGGGTGACGATCGGAGCCCAGTCCGCCAGGGCACGGCCCCGGTGACGGACGAAGACGACCAGGGCGATCAGCGCCCACAGCGGGATGAGCTGAAGAGCGCCGACCACGCCCCGGGCCAGGACCACGGCGAGGAGGAGAAGGCCGGTGAGGCCGGCGACGAGAGCTGCGGGGCAGTCAGGCCGAGCAGGATGCCGCGCCTGCTGCGGTGGGGAACTTCACGGTGGCCGAGGGGCTTCGGCCTGGTGCTTGCCGGACATGGTGGTTCCAGACGGTGAGAGCGGGCGGAAGGAGGCGGGGCGCGCGGCGCTCTTCTGGAGATCATGGCGAAACCTTTCTGCTGGTCGGGGAGGGCGGGGGCGGGCTGCGCGAAGGGCAGCCCGCCCCGGGGTGTGGTGGGTCAGGAACCCTCGGGCGGCTGGGTGGGGAACACCCAGTTCGTCGTCGGCGGCGCCAGCGAGCCGGTGGCCGGCGGACCGGCGGGCGGCGTCGGCGCGACCGGGCTCCCCGGAGGACGAGGGCGCGGGTCCGGCAGGGGGCATCGAAGTCATCCCACCGCCTGGAGCCGACGCGCCGGCGAGGTGACCGGAGCCGTCGGTGGCGTCCTGGACGACCGCCGGGGAACCTTCCGCCTCTTCTTCGCCGGGGCGCGTGATCAGCGGCGGGATTCCCGGGCGCTGGATCAGGGCCCGGCCCTTGTCGCCGGTGGCGTTGAGGTCCTCGCCGTAGCGGAAGCGGGTCTGCGGCTTGGGCGGACCGCCGTCGATGCCCTCCTTGCTGAGGGTGCTGCCAGCGGGGTTGATGCCGGAGGCGACACCGTCGGTGTCCGCGCCGGGGACCTTGTTCGGGCCCTGCGGGCGGGGCTCCGGTGCCGGCCTGCATCGCCAGGGTGCCCGCAGTCTTCGCCGCCCCGACGGCGACCGCCATGCCGGCGACACCGGTGCGGTGCAGGTCGTCGTGGCCGCCGCCGTCGCTGGCCCAGTGGACGAACTTGTACGTGGCGTACGGGCACAGCAGCACCAGGACCATCACGACGAGGCCGGCCATCGCGTCGGACAGGGCCGACATGCCGTCGTTGGCGTCGGCCTTGCCCATGGCGGAGACGCCGATCAGGAAGACCACGGTCATCAGCAGTTTGCTGACAATCAGCGTGGCGGTGGCCTCGATCCAGCCGCGCCGCCACCGCTTGGCGACCTCCCAGCCGCCGCCGGCCCCGGCGAACACGGCGAGCGCGACCATGATCAGGACGCCGACCTTCCGGGCGACCATGACGCCCCAGTACAGGAAGGCGCCGATCGCGCACCCCAGGGCGACCAGGGCCGGAACGCCCCAGCCCAGGCCGTACATCGCCCCCAGTTGGTTGACCTTCACCACGCGGCGGATCGCGTCGTCGACGGAGGTGCTGGCGGCCTGGAACAGGCCGTCGGACAGGGCGTCGACCACGGTGATGGCGACGCTGGTGAAGGAGACGGCGCAGAAGCTGAACAGGACGCCGGTCATGGTGCCGACCGCGGCCTGCGCCAGGGCGCGCTCGTCGCGCCGCCAGGCCGCGAGCATCAACTGGATGCAGAACGTGCCGACGGTGAGCGCGAGCCCGATGGGCAGCAGCAGCGCGTAGTTGTCCCGGAACCATCCGGCGGACAGGTCGATGGCGGTGGTCTGGTCGACGGCCCTGGCGGCGAGGTCGGCCGCGCTGGCCGCCAGCTCGCCGGCGGACTTCGCGATCCACGCGCCGATGCCGTCGGTGACGGCCCCGGCGGGGTTGGTGGCGAAGTCGACGGCTCCGCACATCTTGTCCATCAGGGGAAGGTCGCAGACTCCCATGGTCGTACCTCCTTTCTGGAGTGAGGGGTCAGGGCGAGACGGCCGGCATGACGCCGGCCAGGGCGCAGGGGCGGTCGGGCCGGCACTGGACCGCGAGGGTGGTGGACCGGCTCTCCGCGCCGCCGGCGGGCGAGCCCTTCCAGGCGATCGACTGCTTGCCGGAGACCGTCACCGCGTAGACGTACGCCTGCGTGATCGCGCCGGGGTCTTCCTGAAGGGCCCGGGTGAAGGCGTTCGGGAAGTGCCCTCGTGGACCTTGGCGGTGGCGAACTGGCCGTTGGCGGCCATCTCCTTCCACAGCACGGCGGAGGGGACGGCCTTGTCGACCGAGGCCGCATCGGCGTACTTGACTTCGGAGGTCACCCACCCGCGAAGGGCCTTGCGCAGCTCGGGCTGCGTGTACGCGCGGGTGTCGTACGACCACAGTGCCGCTGCGGCTGCCTTCCCGTACGCGATCGGGTCACGGGTCTTCGGCGGAACCGGAAGAGCGCGCGGCCGGGTGTGCGGTGCGGGCGTCTCGGACGAAGGAGCAGACGGGACGGAGGCTGTGGGCGAACTCGCCGGTGGGGCAGGGGTTCGGGAGGGTTCCGGCCGTCGCGGGTGAGGTAGGCGGCCAGGCCGGCGAGGGCGACGAGCACGGCCAGGACGACGGTGCCGAGCAGCGCCCGGCGGCGCACGCGCGATGCGCCGCCGGGGTTCGAGAGTGCGAGGGCATCAGCGGACCTGCGTCCCCAGCGTGCTGAAGAAGGCGACCACGCCGTTGGCCGCGCCGAGCAGAAGAGCCGCGCCGGCGGACACCAGCACGCCCTTCTTGCCGTTCGCTTCGGCCTGGTGGCCGCCGGAGTGGTGGCCCCAGGCCCACACGCCCGCGCTGACGGCGAGGGCGCCGACTGCGGCGATGATCCCGAAGAGGTTGATCGAGCCCATCACCTGCTTGAGGACGGGCAGGCCCGGCAGCCCGCCCTCGTGCGGCTTGATGCCGGGGTCGTAGGCGAGCTGGATGACCTGTTCGGCCAGATACATGGAGAACTCCAGTTCGATTTGCTGCGCGCCGAAGCCCATGAGGGCAGAGCAGCGGAGCGAGGAGGGAAGGGGAGGAAGTGCCGGTCAGAGGACTCGGCGGATCGCGAGGAGCTGCGGCTTCCAGCGGCTGAGGGTCGTGATGCGGACCACGTCGCCGGTACGGGGGCGTGGACGATCAGGCCCTGCCGATGAACATGCCGACGTGCTCGGGGACGGCGGCCGTCCCCTCGGTGAAGAGCAGGTCACCCGGCTGCAGGGCAACGACCGCGACCGGCTTGCCTTCCTTGACCTGGGTGTACGTCGTACGGGACAGGGTGACCCCGGCGGCCTTGTATGCCTGCTGCATCAACGAGGAGCAGTCGCACCGGCCCATCGCGTCCTTGCCGTGGGAGTTCTCGCAGGTCCCGCCCCACTGATACGGGGTGCCGAGCTGGCCGAGCGCCCACCGGATCGCCGTCTGCGCCTTCAACGGGGCGCCGGTGGGGATCTTGTACTCGGTCGGCACCGCGCCGGGCGGGATGGTCCCGAAGTCGGTCCCGTCCCCGTCGGCCGCGCAGCCGCCCGCGAGACCGGGCGGGGACCGCCGACGTCGACCCCGCCGGACGGCGACGGACTCGGCGACGGACTGCCGGTCTTCGCCAGCAGCGGCTCGATGGCCTTCTGCAGGGCGGTAGCCAGCGGCTCCCACTTGGCATACGCCTCGGGAAGCCCGACCTCTGCACCGCCTGCGCGGCCTGAGTGACGGACAGGGACTCCCAGCCCGAGACCTTCTTGAGCCCCTCGTAGAACTTCGTCGAGGCGTGCACCGGGTCGAGGATCTCGTTCGCCGTCCCCAGCCCATCGACGGCCGCTGCTGGAACAGGCCCAGCGAATCGCGGTCGCCCCAGGTCAGGTTCCGCAGGCCGCTCTCCTGCAGAGCGGTCGCCAGGGCCACGACCTGCCCCCGGGCCGGGATGTTCATCGCGACGCCGGTGGCCTGGATCGTCTTGGCGTTCGGTACCTGCTCGGCCGGATCGTCCAGGCCCGGCACGGAGAGCGAGCCCTTCTCGCCGCCCCCAGGATGGCCTTCACCTGCTGGGCGACGGCACCGGTGTCCACAGCCTGTGCACCGTCGGCCGAGCAGGAGGCCGAGGCGGTCCCGGCCGAGTAGGCGAGGACCGGAGCGGCCAGCAGCAGCGGGCCGGTCGCGCAGAGCCCGACGACGGCTCCAGCGGTCTTCTTCATCGCCGCCGCCGCTCACCGGGGCGGCGGTGCCGGCCGAGTGACGGCGACGGATCGGGGCACGGGCGTTTCAGGGCATGCTGCATCGCAGCGGCTCCTCGGGGGTTCGTAGGAGACGCGGTGCCGACTTCTCGTGCAAAGCCGCCGGCACCGCGCCGATGTGCATCCGCCGCTCGGGCGGGCCCGGGTCAAGGGAGTTGGTAGCTCCCGGACGCCGGTCTCAGGTCACGCGCGGCAGCCAGCCGCGCTCGTAATCTCAGGCAGTACACGAGGACCTCCGGACGGCATCGGGAAACGCGTGGGCAACGTGCCCTTCGTACCGCTCGATTGGACGAGACAGCACGGAAAAGCACAGGTCAACAGGGGTGGAGCGGGGCTCTTTCCCGGTGACACGGCGAGACAGTAGACCGGGATTCCGGCCGCACCAAACGACCCTTGCACCCGGGCCGTCGGCCCGAACCGCCTCGTTAGGCCCGGCCGGAGATCGCCGCTAACCTCCGGCACAACCCCACCCCGGAAGAACGCCGTTGAGCGCTGCCCGGAGCGGGAGCGGACCCGCCACGCCCTGAGAAAGGCCCTTCCATGACCTACACGCTGCACCGAGGCGACGCCCTGACCGTCCTGAAGTCCCTCCCGGACGAGAGCGTCGACGCGGTGATCACCGACCCGCCGTACAACTCCGGCGGACGCACCAGCGCCGACCGCACCGGACGCACCGCGCGTGCCAAGTACGTCACCAGCAACTCGGCGCACGACCTCGCGAACTTCCCCGGCGAGAACCGCGACCAGCGCTCCTACCGTTCCTGGCTGACCGAGCTGCTGACCGAGTCGTACCGGGCCTCGACCGAGCACGCGGTGGCCATGGTCTTCACCGACTGGCGCCAGGAACCGACCACGACCGACGCCCTGCAGATGGCCGGCTGGACCTGGAGCGGCACGATGCCGTGGATCAAGCCCTCCAGCCGGCCCCGCAAGGGCGGGCCGAAGCAGGACTCCGAGTTCATCGTCTGGGGCGTCAAGGGCTCCCTCGACAACACGCGCGACCTCTACCTGCCCGGCCACTACATCGCCTCGCAGCCCCGCAAGAGCCGGGTCCACATCACCCAGAAGCCCGTCGAGGTGATGCGGCAGCTCGTCCAGGTCTGCCCCGAGGGCGGCACCGTGCTCGACCCGTTCACCGGCAGCGGCTCCACGGGCGTCGCGGCCCTGCGCGAGGACGCCACTTCGTGGGCGTCGAGCTGTCCTCCCACTACGCCGACGTCGCCGAGGAGCGGCTGCGCGCCGAGCTGACGAAGGACGACTTCGACCTGGCCGGCCCAGAGGCGTGACCATGAGACCGGACAGAGCCCGGAGCCGGCGGGCCGCAGACGCCGAAGGGCGGTTGGAGCATCGAGAACCGATGCTCCAACCGCCCTTCTCGTTGTGTCAGGCCGCCTCGAACGCCCGGCGGATCAGTGCCGCCGCCTTCTCCAGGTCCGCCGCCGAGACGAGACGGACCTCCAGGTCCCCGGTCCCCAGGTGCCCGATGCCCCGCATGTCCCGGGTGAAGCCCTCCTCCAGCACGACCGAGTCTGGGTCGAGTCTGAGGTAGACCAGGATCGCTCCGTGCTTCGGACGGAAGATCACGGAGGCCACGTTCACCAGCCGCCGGTAGGCGATGTAGTGCTTGAGGGCACCACCTCGACCTCGCCCCACGCCGTGAGCGCCTCGTCCAGCTCGGCGTACAGGTCCCGCAAGCACTCCGGCACGAGCCCGGCGCCTGCCGGCGGGGAGCCACCGAGGTCGCCGGCGGGCCGCCGACCACCGCCTCCCGCTCGCGGTTCCGCCGGGACGAAGCGGCGCTCGGCGAGCCGGGCGAGAGTCGATGTGCAGCAGGCTCAGCAGACCGCCCTCGAAGATCCGGTAGCGCACCAGGTCGATCCGCTCGGGCAGCCGCTGCACCGCCACCCGGTCGTGGTGGGAGAAGCCGGCCGCGACGCAGACCATCCGCGGGCGCCGCCAGTCGATCGACTCGGCCGCCTCCGCGCCCAGCACCTTCCGCACGAGCGCCTCGAACTCGTGGTGCGCCGACTCCAGCCAGGACAGGTAGGAGACGGCCTGGGACAGCACCCCGCTGTCCGAGCCCTTCTTGAACTCGATCACCACCGGGCTGCCGTTCTCGTCCAGCCCGAGCGTGTCGATCCGCCCCCAGTGCCACGGACCGGTCGGATACTCCGACGCCAGGAACCGGATCCCGAGCATCTGCTCCAGGCCGGCCTCGACCCGCCGCTGCAGCTCCACCTCCAGCGCCACCGTCGAACCAGACAGCTCCACGTCCCGTCCGTCGGCGTCCCGCCGGAACAACATCAGCTCCGCCACCAATGCCCCTCCCGCGTCTTCTAGGAGAACCAATCGACAAGGGGCGCCGGGTATTCCGTATTCGGTCGGCTCCGGGCAGAGGGCTGTTCGCCCGAGCCCTCACCGGCGTTGTGCGAGGTGGCTACGGGGATGCCGGCGGGTTCAGGTGGTCTGGCCACCGTCGACGACGAGGGCGGTGCCGGTGTTGAAGGCGGCGTCGGTGGAGCAGAGCCAGAGGACGGCGGAGGATCTCCTCGGGCGTGACGAGGCGGCCGACGGGTTCGTCGACGATGAGTCCTTCGCGTCCGCCGGGGCGGGTGTCGCCGAAGCGGCGGATCATCTCGGTGTCGATGATCCCGGGGTAGACGGCGTTGATGCGGATGCCTTGTGCGGCGTGGTCGAGGGCGGCGGAGCGGGTGAAGCCGATGATGCCGTGCTTGGCGGCGGCGTAGGCGCCCTGGTCCTGGAAGCGCTTGATGCCGGCGCCGGAGGAGACGTTGACGATCGCGCCGCCGCCGTCTTGGCGGAGCATCTGGCGGATCTGGGCGCGGGTGCACAGGAACGCTCCGGTGAGGCTGACGCCGAGGATGCGGTCCCAGTCGTCCTTGGTGGTGTCGGCGGCCGACTGGACGGGCTGTTCGACGCCGGCGTTGTTGAAGGCGGCGTCCAGGCTCCCGAAGTGTTCGACGGTCCGGTCGACCGCGGCCTGGACATCGTCCTCGCTGGTGACGTCGCAGGTGAGGGTGAGGGATTCGCTGCCGTCGGCCTCGATGAGGCGGGCGGTCTCGCGCAGTCCGTCGCCGGACAGGTCGGCGAGGGCGACCCGTGCGCCCGCGCGGGCGAAGGCGAGGCGGTGGCCCGTCCGATGCCGTCGGCGGCGCCGGTGACGAAGGCAGTCTTGCCGGTGAAGTCGAAGGTGACGGTCATGGGCGTTCTCCGATCGAGAAGCGGGCCGTAGGGGTGGGCCCGGGGGTGGGTCAGTGCCGCGAGGGCACCGGTGCAGTGGCGCCGTCGGGGCGGGGGCCGGGGTGGTGCGCTGGGTGACGATCCGGGCCGGGCGCCGGGTGCCGGTGAGGGCGAGGGCGATGAGCGGCAGGAGGGTGAGGGTGGCGGAGAGGGCGCCGACCAGGGCCGGTCCGGTCAGGCCGAGGGAGGAGTCCAGGGCTGTTCCGGCGAGGGCGGAGCCGGCGGCGATGCCGGTGTTGTAGGCGGAGGTGGTCAGCACCGAGGTCGGGGTGGGGGCGTCGCCGGCGAAGCGGACGGCGAGCGCGGTGACCACGGGGTTGACGGTGAACCCGGCCAGGGCCATGAGGAAGACCAGGGCGACGGCGGTGACCGGCCCGGTCGACAGCGGGATCAGCAGCAAGGCCAGGGCGGGCGTGGGGACGACCTCTCACGCCTTCGTGGCGCGGGAGGGGCGGCGAGCAACCCCGTGGACGCGGGGACGACGGGACCGCGCCGAAGCTCTGGGTGTACCCCGTCGAGCAACCCCGCAGGCGCGGAGACGACGTGTCGTAGAGCTCGCGCTACGCCGGCGTGAGCGAACAATTCCCGCAGGTGCGGGGGACGACCTTCTCGGCGTCGGCCCGGTCGCTCAACTTCCTGGACAACCCCGTGGGCGCGGAGACGACTCCGGGTCCGGGTCCGGCCGCTCGTGCTCGGGGAGCAACCCCGCGGGCGCGGGGACGACGTGCGCTGGCTCCGGACCCCGACGGGAATGTGGGGGCAACCCCGCGGGCGCGGGACGACCACACGGTCCGCACCGACCGCCAGGCGGGGCCCGAGCAACCCCGCGGGCGCGGCGACGACTGGACGGTGCCGAGCCACCCGTCGCGGAGTTCGGAGTAACCCCCGCGGGCGCGGGGACGACGACGGAGCCATCACCCTCAGCACCCGGCAGCAGGAGCAACCCCGCAGGAGCGGGAACGACCGCGAGCTTGGCCTCGACCGCCTGGTGCGAGCAACCCCGCAGACGCGGGGCCGACGGCCTGTCCGACATCAATCTCGACATCGTGCCGGCGCAACCCCTGCGGGCGCGGGGACGACTCGGGGACGGCGGACGCGGGGAACGCGGCCTTCGAGCAACCCCTGCGGATGCGGGGACGACACGTAGGCGTGGAACGGGAGGATTCCTTCGACCGAGTAACCCCCGCGAGCGCAGGGACGGCGTCGTGAGTGGCCCTGCCTGGCAGCGCTTCTAGGAGCAACCCCGCGAGCGCGGGGACGACGTGGCGGAGACCTGGAGCGCGCGGGGCGTGCGGGAGCAACCCCGCGGGTGCGGGGACGACGACGAGGTGTACCTCCGGGCGGGTGCCCACCTTGAGCAACCCCTGCGGGCGTGGGGACGACACGAACAGCTCATCGATGATCCCGCCGTGCAGGACAACCCCCGTGGACGTGAGGACGACGCGGCCGGGGGCTCGGGGGCCAGCGGTGAACGCCCCCACGGACGCGAGGATGACCCTGACCACTAGGAGCATCACATGCCCGACCTCGGACAACCCCCGCGGGCGCGGGACGACGCCGTCGAGCGACTCGGGACGGGGCGCCTTCTCGGACAACCCCGGCGGGCGCGGGGACGACCATTACGGGGCGCGTTCGTTCATGACGGACATCGAACAACCCCCGCGAGCGCGGGGACGACTGTCCGAAGAGGTCTGTGCCCAGTGCACCGAGCGAGCAACCCCGCGGGCGCGGGACGACGCTCTCGGCACCCTCACGCTCATCCGCAAGGGCGAGCAACTCCCGCAGGCACGGGGACGACACGACCAACGCCCGGGTACAGCTCGGAGCCGCCGGACAACCTCCGCGGGCGCGGGGACGACCGGGCACGTCCGCGAACGTGTCCGTCCAGTCCGGGGACGACCCCGCGAGCGCGGGGACGACGCCTCCGCCTACGAAGTGGCCGTGGCCGAGGGCGGACAACCCTCGCGGGCGGGGGCGCGGGCGCGGTCGACGGCTAGTGCCGGTCGCGGCTGTCGTGGACGAGCAACCCCGCGGACGCGGGAACGACGATGGTCGGCCGTCGACCACATACCGGAAGCGGGAGCAACCCCGCGGGCGCGGGGACGACATCGCCCCGAGCCCGCTGGAGATCCGCCGGCTCGAGCAACCCCGCAGGCGCGGGGACGACTGGGCCGGTGTCCCGACCAGCAACGGCATCCAGGAGCAACCCCTGCGGACGCGGGGACGACCCCGGCAGGGAGGTGAAGAATGAGATCACGGAGGAGCAACCCTCGTGGGCACGGGGACGACTTCGGGCGGTGCGGGGCGCGGGCCGCCTTCGGTGAGCAATCCCCGCGAGCGCGTGGACGACGCCTCGCCGTCCTCGTCGACGGTCGCGAGGGAGCAACCCCTGCGGAGGCGGGGAGAACCCAGTCGCTGACCTCCCATGTGTCTTGTCCGTCGAAACACCCTCGTGTCGGTGGGGAGGACGAGATCCAGCTCGCGCGCGGCGGCCTCAGCTACGGAGCGCCCTCGCACTGACAGGGAAGACATCCTGCTCCAGGGCCGGATAAACCAGGCGATCGGAACACCCCTGCGTCGGTAGCGAGGACACGGTGACGCGGAGAAAGACGATCAGGTCGGTCGGTACACCCCGCGTCGGCGGGGAGGACGGTGTCGACGTTGCCGAGGATCTGCTCGATACCGGAAGACCCCGCATCTGCGGGGATGGATTCTCTTGTCAAGATGCGGTGGCTGGGGTGGAGTCTAACGGCGGGGTGTGAGGGGTTCGGACGATTCCGAGTTCGGGGACCGAGGTAAGTCTGGCCATCGGGGGTGACGGACGCAGGCGCCCACGCCGACGAGCAGCCCCGCTGACGCAGGGACGACCGGGCGCTGACGATGCGGGAGCGGATCCGGTTCGAGTAACCCCGCGCGGGGACGACCCGGAGTCTTCACATACGGATATCCGTATGTGGGAGCAACCGCGGACGCGGGAACGACAGTGCAGAGATCGCGGACACGTGGAAGAACACGGAGCCAGCCCTTGCGGGCGCGGGGACGACGAGCGGGGCCGACGCCCCGGGACTCGGAGCTTGAGCAATGCTTGCAGCCGCGGAGATGACTCCGAGAGGCGTTCGGCCTCCGTGCGCTGGTCGAGCAACCCCGCGGGCGCGGGGACAACCCGGCTGGTGTTCCGGGTCGGTGAGGGGGCGTGGGGACAACACTGCGTCGCTCGTGGCCGGCGAACAGAAGCTGGGGCAACCCCGCGGGCGCGGGACAACACCGCCTCGGTGCCGTCCTGCGCAAGCCCGTTCGGACAACCCCGCAGGTGCGGGGACGACGCCGTGTCCATAAGCTCGTACAGGGTCGATCGCGAGTAACCCCTGCGGGCGCGGGAACGACGCCGACGGTCGGGTGCCGCTTGTTACTGCCGAGGAGCAACCCCGTGGGCACGGGGACGACAGGGCCTGGCCCACGCGGGTGACGTGGTTGCCCGAGCAACACCCGCGGGCGCGAGGACGACAAGTGCGGCCGTGCGGGTTTCCTCACGGTCTCCGAGCAACACCCGCGGGTGCGGGACAACTCCGGTACCGACGTGGCCACCACCGTCAGGCGCGAGCAACCCCCGCAGGCGCGGGGACGACCGATCGGCTCGTCATGCCGTCAGAGTAGCCAACGAGCAACCCCGCGGGCGCGGTGACGACGGCACCACGGCGGGCAATTCCGCCGCCGTGACCGGACAACCCCGCGAGCGCGGGGACGACCTGAGCGTCGGCGCGCTCAAGATGAGCCACGCCGAGCAACCTCCGCGAGCGCGGGGACGACGGGCAACCCGAGGAGCGTGCCGACCACCGCGGCGAGCAACCCCGCAGGCGCGGGGACGACGCCATGATTGCCCGTGCGATGTCGGAGTCCTGGGAGCAACCCCCGCGAGCGCGGGGACGACGACGAGGTGGATGGCGTGGGCGAGGCGGGCGAGGAGCAACCCCGCGGGCGCGGGGACGACATGCCCTTGGTGTAGACCCACTCGATCACAAGGAGCAACCCCGCAGGCGCGGGGACGACGTAACCCTGCGGACGGAGGCGACCCGTCGTATCCGGCGAGCTCGGCCTCGCGCAGCGAGCACAACCTACGGGCGCGGGCACGAAGAACCACCAAGGACCCGTCCGTCCCTCCGTAGGGAGCAACCCCCGCAGGCGCGGGGACGACAGCAGCAGGGGCGGGCGGAGCTTCCGCCGATCGGACAACCCCGCGGGCGCAGGACGACAGGAGACCGTCCAGGGTGAGGAGTAAGCCCGCCGAGCAACCCCGCAGGCGCGGGGCCGTCACATACGGATATCCGTATGTGGGAGCAACTCCTTGCAGGCGCGAGGACGACGCGGCCTCGGCTCCGGGTACCAAGGCCTGCGGAGGCAACCCTCGCGGGCGCGGGGACGACTGAACGGTCAGCCCACAGGCGAGCCGGTCGAGGGAGTAACCCCGCGGGCGCGAGGACGACGGGGTGATGGGGGATGCCGAGGACACGTCGAGGGAGCAACCCCTGTGGGCGCGGGGATGTCCGGTCTCCGTGACGGTGGCGGACGTCCCGCTGATCCTGATGAATCGACTGGGCCGTGTCGTTACGGCTGTCCGTGCGGGTTGTTTGGTCTGTCGGTCGGGTCTCGCGCTTGGCCGGTCTGCCGTCGGCGGTAGGCCTTCTGGCGGCACCGGGCATCGCAGTACCCAGAATCTGCACGCCCAGCCGTAACGGTCTCGCCGCAGGCGCCGCAGGAACGGCCCGACCCGCGCCCCCGTTACGTTTGCGCGTGAGGGATGTCCGGCAGGCCCGCGAGCAGGTCACTCCCCGCATCAGCGCCTCCGCCCCGCGCACCACCACCAGGCCGCATCCGGCGACGCACGCCTGAGGTGGAAGGGCCGCGCCCGGCCTGCCAGGGCCCACCACTCGGCGGACTCGGTTCGCCGAGTGGAGGCCGCCATGAGTCAGGCCCGTGTCCGGGTCCGGACACCCCCGCTCGTAGCACGCCGCGCAGATCAGGAAGCGAGCCGGGATCCGGCGCCCCGTCCCCGGTGACCTTCGACCAGATACGCCGTACCGCCGAGAAGACCGGCACTGCACATCACGCAGGACCGGGAAGAACCTTCACGCATAGCCATAACGACCTCAACGACCGGCACGGCCAGCCGTAACGGCATGGCTCCAGCCAATTCGTCAGGAGCAGCGGGACACTCGCCACCCTCACGGAGACCGGACACGGGAAGGCGACGACCTCCTGATCGACTGCCCCTGGGCCTGGAGCAACCCCGCGAACGCGGGGACGACGAGCTGCTCCAGGACGTACCCGAGCCGGCGCGGCGAGCAACCCTCGCGGACGAGGGGACGACAGCGCGTCGAGGATCGCCCGGAGCATCGTCGACGAGCAACCCCTGCGGGCGTAGGGACGACCAGATGACGGGCGACCGACTGTAGGTCTTGATCGGACAACCCCGCGGGCGCGGGGACGACTCAGTCGGTCGGGCAGGCTCGCCCGTACCCGGGGAGCAACCCCCGCGGGCGCGGGGACGACACCCGGGTCGACGCGGACGGCGCCGCCCCGAGGAGCAACCCCGCAGGCGCGGGGACGACTGCGTGATGGCCGCCCCGCTCGCCGCCGACCGCGAGCAACCCCGCGGACGCGGGGCGACCTCAGGGTGCAGGCCGACGGTCCGTTCGGCCAGGAGCAGCCCCACGTCAGCGGGGAGGACAACCTCACGTTCTTGGCGTGGCCGTACGGCCACGGAACACCCGCGCCGGCGATGAGGACGAGATGCAGCTCGCGCGGCGGCCTTCGCTACGGAGCACCCCGTGCTGACGGGGAAGATATCCCGCTCCAGAACCGGATCAACCAGACGATCCGAACACTCCTGCTTCGGCAGGGAGGACGCGGTGAGATGGAGGAAGGCGATCAGGCTGGCCGAAACACCCCGCAGACGCGGGGACGACGAGCACGAACAGGACGACCGGGCGCTGCCCGTGGAGCAACCCCGCAGTCGCAGGGACGACGCGAGGTTGAGGCCCTCCAGGGCGTTCAGGGCCGATCAACCCCTGCAGGCGCGGGGACGACATGCGGGCACGGGACTTGGTGACGACGAGGGTGGAGCAACCCCGCGGACGCGAGGATGATCTGTACTACTACGGCGTCGGCCGGCCTTCGAAGGAACAACCCCTGCGGACGACGACACCCGCGCGAGCCTCCCGGCCGCCAAGTGTGGACGACCCCGCAGGCGCGGGGACAACGTCACGGGGATCTTGTCGACGTGGTAGACGGTGGAGCGATCCCCGCGTGTGCGGGGACGACCGGTTGATGCCGTACGCGGTGCTCGTGGCGCTCGAGCAACCCCGCGGGCGCGGGACGACAACCAGACGGCTGCGCAGGCGGCGAGGTGGGTCGAGCAATCCCTGCGGACGCGGGGACGACACGTAGGCGTGGAACGGGAGGATTCCTTCGACCGAGCAACCCCGCGAGTGCGGGGATGGCCTCCAGGTCTCGACCCGGACGGCTGACACGGGCGAGCAGCCTCCGCGCACGGGGACGACGCGAAGACCCGCTGGGCGCGCTCATGCGCGGCGGAGCAACACCTGCGGGCGCGGAGACGACGCGCCAGCGGTCAGCTCGGCGACGGTTGGCGCGGAGCAACCCCGGCGGGCGCAGGGACGACGGACACGCCATCCGGCTGCTGCGCCTGAACGGCGGACAACCCTCGCGGGCACGGGGACGACACCACGGTGCCACGGCGCTCCCGCGCGGAGGTCGAGCAACCCCGCGGGCACGGGGACGACGCCTCCGACGTGAGAGCTCACGCCCCCAGTGGGACCAACCCCCGCGGCGCGGGACGACAAGAGACGTCCGCGAAGTGGTTCAGCGTCATGGAGCAACCCCTGCGGGCGCGGGGACGACGGTGACGGACTCGGCCCCGGTGCGCTCGGCCAGGAGCAACCCCGCGGGCACGAGAACGACGTCAGGGTCGACGGGTAGTCCTTCCGCGCGGCCGAGCAACCGCCGCGGGCGCGGGAACGACCGGACGCTGATGTACCAGTCGGGCATACCCGCCGAGCAACCCCCGCGGGCGCGGGACGACGTGCCCGCGATCGTGCAGGAGTATGGCACGCACGAGCAACCCCGCGGGCGCGGGACGACCGACCGCCTGACCCACACCTGCCGAACACTCCGAGGACAACTCCCGCGGGCGCGGGATGACGACGATCCGCCCGGCCTGGCCATGCCGGAGGAGCAACCCCGCAGGCGCGGAGACGACAAGGGATCGCGGCGAGCGCCGCCGCTGTACCTGGGACCCCTGCGGACGCGGGGACGACTCCGAGCGGCAGCGGCACGTCCTGAAAGCCGGAGAGCAACCCCGCGGGCGCAGGGACGACGTGGGAGCCGCGTTACGGGTAAAGGTGCACGCCGAGCAACCCCGCGAGCGCGGGGACGACAGCGCGCGGCCGGCGGTGAGGAATGCGGCCGGGAGCAACCCCGCGAGCGCAGGGACGACTCACGGTGGGAGCAATCCCCGCGGGCGCGGGGACGACGTCGAAGGGCCGCCGGAGACCCGTGACGGCACCGAGCAACCCCTGCGGGGGAGGGACGGCCCTCGTAGGTGCCGATCTCGCCAGCTCAGATGGAGCAACTCCCGCAGAGGCGGAGGCGACCCCGTCATCCGCCCGGCCGCGCTGACCGTCTCGGCGCAACCCCGCGGGAGCGGGAACGACCTGGGCGTCGGGGCGCTGAAGATGGCCGCCGCGGAGCAACCCCTGCGGGCGCGGGGACGACACCAGGTCCCGCATCTCACCGGCGAGCTGTGCCGAGCAACCCCCGCAGGCGCGGGGACGACGCGGTCCGGCAGATCGTGGTTCCCACCATGGCTGAGCAACCCCCGCGGGCGCGGGACGACGCGAGCCGGCGTACTGCTGGACGCCGGGGTGGAGCAACTCCCGCGAGCGCGGGGACGACAGGATCTCTCGGTCCGTCCTCGTCGAGCAACTCGCGGGCGCGGGGACGACGAGACCGCCCGGCCGAGAACCTTGACCTAGATGGAGCAACTCCTGCGGACGCGGGAACGACCCCCAGTCCCGGGACGGGCCGACGCGGTAGTGCGAGCAACCCCCGCAGGCGCAGGGGCGACGTCGCGGGCCCCATAGTCGACAAGCTCGCCCCCCGCGAGCGCGGTGACGACCCCGGCCCTCGGAAGTGTCCGTCGACGTGCCGGAGCAACCCCCGCGGACGTGAGGACAACATGTCGCGGTCCTGCTCGACCAGCGGGCGCCGCGAGCAACCCCGCAGGCGCGGGGACGAACTGTGGCTCGGTCAGCACCTCGCGGTCGCGCTCGGACAACCCCGCGGGGCGGACGACGCCGGGTAGGTGAGGGCTGGGGGCGGTGGTTGAGCAACCCCTGCGGGCGCGGGGACGACGAGCACCACACGAGCGCCCCGGTCACCCGCGGCGAGCAACCCCGCAGGCACGGGGACGACCACCAGGCCGTCAGCGCCGCCCTGCGCAAGGCTGAGCAACCCCGCAGGCGCGGGTACGACCTGATCGAGCCGGGCGGAGGCGCCCAAGCGGTCGAGCAACCCCTACAGGCGCGGGGACGACCCTGCTCTTGGGGCCGTGCTCCCTCCTGCTGCCGAGCAATCCCCGCAGGCGTGGGGACGACAGGTAGTCGCACAGCCCCTTCAGGTCCGTGCGGGAGCAACCCCGCAGGCGCGGGGACGGCCCCCGAGGCCCACGGCCTCGCAGGTGAAGTCCGAGCAACCCCCGCAGGCGCGGGGATGGCCGCATCAGCTTCATGGCCGGCTCGACGACCACGGAGCAACCCCGCGGGCGCGGGGACGACGCGCCGTAGGCGTATTCACCTGCGGCGATGCCCGAGCAACCCCCGCGGGCGCGGGACGACACGGTCGGGGGAGTCGGCGCTGGGGCAGGCCGGGAGCAACCCCCGCGGGCGCGGGGACGACGTCGCCCTCGCGGTCACCGCGACGACCTTCCTGGAGCAACCCCGCGAGCGCGGGGACGACATGCTCCGGATGATCTTCCACGGTGTGCCCTACGAACAACCCCTGCGGGCGCGGGGACGACGCGCGGGCGACGGCGGTCAGGTGCCGCCAAGCGGAGCAACCCCGCGGGTACGGGGACGAAGCGGTCTGGGTGTCCGTCCTGACCATGAGCGGCGAGCAACCCCGCGGGCACGGGGACGACGTCCACCTCGGACGAGGCCGTATCGATGCCCAGGGGCAACCCCTGCGGGCGCGGGGACGACCCGTGGGACAGCTCCCCACTGACGATCTTGGCCGGGCAACCCCCATGTCAGCAGGGAGGACAACCTCATGTTCTCGGCGTGACCGTACGGCCATGGAACACCCCACGCCGACGAGGAGGACGAGATGCAGCTCGCGCGCGACAGCCTTCGCTACGGAGCACCCCGCGCTGACGGGGACGACGGCAGGTAGCGACGGTTCCGTTCGCTCACAATTGAGCAACCCCGCAGGCACGGGGACGCGGGGACGACGACGCGTCGAGCATGGTGCAGGTGCCGTCCACGAGCAACCCCGCGGACGCGGGACGGCATGACCGCCGAACGGTGCGCCCTGCTCACCGTCGAGTAACCCCGCGAGCGCGGAGACGACGCGCTCAGCACGTCCGGCGAGGCCTGCGTCGTCGAGCAACCCCGCGGGCGCGGGACGACGACGGAGCCATCATCCTCAGCACCCGGCAGCAGGAGCAACCCCGCAGACGCGGGGCCGACGGCCTGTCCGGCATCGATCTCGACATCGTGCCGGCGCAACCCCTACGGGCGCGGGGACGACAGCCATCTGCGCGCGCAGCCAACCGGCCTCGTCGAGCAACCCCCGCAGGCGCGAGGACGGCAGGGCCTGGCCCATGCGGGTGACGTGGTCGCCCGAGCAACCTCTGCGGGCGCGGGGACGACGCCGGATCCCCTCCGACCTGCATGTCCGTAGTGAGCAACCCCCGCGGGCGCGGGGACGACAACGCGGGCGCTGCCTCTGCCGAGCTCGCAGCCGAGCAACCCCGCGGGCGCGGAGACGACGCGGGCTACTGCTGGGTGGTGTCGGCGGCGCGGGAGCAACCCCCGCGGGCGCGGGGACGACATCGGCCGTCCTAACGCCCCTGACGGCCCCCGAGCAACCCCCGCGGGCGCGAGGACGACCACCACCTTGCCCTCCGGGCACGTGCCCGGAGGGCAACCCCGCGAGCGCGGGAACGGCCCCGAGGCGACCGTCCGCTCGATCTCGTGCGCGGAGCAACTCCCGCAGGCGCGGGGGCGACGGTCAGTACCCCCTCCGGGGTGATTACCGCAGGGAGCAACTCCCGCGGGCGCGGGAACGACCTGGGCGTCGGGGTGCTGAAGATGGCCGCCGCGGAGCAACCCCTGCGGGCGCGGGGACGACAAGCGCGCGGCCGAGGGCCGGGCCCGGACGAGAAGCAACCCCGCAGACGCGGGAAGAATTGGCCCATGGCGATCTGGATGTCGTGTCCACCGGGGCAACTCCCGTGGACACGGGAACAACGGTACGGGTCTGAGAATCCGAGACCGACCAGGGCGCAACCTCGCGGGCGCGAGGACGACCGTCTGATCACGCCCGAGCACGACAACTACGGGGAGCAACCCCGCAGGCGCGGGGACGGCTCCAGCCGTCTCTACTGCAGGCCGGCCTCCGAGGAGCAACCCCTGCGGGCGCGGGGACGACCGCTGGAACGCCGCGTACGCGGCCACCGAGTTCGAGCAACCTCCGCGGGCGCGGGGACGACCCGCAGCTGCTCCGCCGCGTCGGACAGGGACTCGGGACAACCCCCGCGGGCGCGGGGACGATACGACGCTCGTGATCGCCCCGCTCGTGATCGCGGGACAACTCCCGCGGGCGCGGGGACGACGCTCCGTACTGGTCAGCCGCAACGCGCGGCGGCAGACAACCCCGCGGACGCGGGGACGACTACTGCCCTGCCGACTGGTACGTGCCGGCCAGAGAGCAACCTCCGCGGGCGCGGGGACGACATGAGGGTCCCGGTGAACACGCCGCGCCAGAACGAGCAACCCCCGCGAGCGCGGGGACGACCCTGATCACTAGAGCCCGACCTCGGACAACCCCCGCGGACGCGGACGACCAGTTCCGCCGCAGCTCCTGACCACCCTCACGGAGTAACCCCCGCGGGAGCAGGGACGACGAGCTGGAAGAGGCTGCCGCGAGCAACCCGAAGGAGCAACCCCGCTGGCGCGGGGACGACTCGATCACCTGGGTGTCGATGTCGTCGGTCGCGAGCAACCCCGCAGGCGCGGGGACGACCCGTCCGGCCTGTACACGGTGAGCGGCCCGAGGGAGCAACCCCTGCGGACGCGGGGACAACGACAGGATCGCGCTGGCGTTCACCGTGTCGTCGGAGTAACCCCCACGGACGCGGACGACTGGGCGAGGAACGCGAGGTCGTCGCGGGCGGTCGAGCAACCCCGCGGGCGCGGGGACGACACCGGGACACCGTCCGTCGACAGCGTCACGCAGGGACAACCCCGCAGGCGCGGGGACGACGTCGACCCGCACGCGCCGGACACACAGGGCGACGAGCAACCCTCGCGTGCGCGGGGACGACGTGCTGAGCCTCTACCCGAGCGGCATGGAGAAGGAGCAACCCCGCGGGCGCGGGACGACGTGCCTGCGGTGCCGGACGCGACGCGGACTTCCGAGCAACCCCGCGTGCGCGGGGACGACACTACGTCGCTCGTGGCCGGCGAACAGAAGCTGGGAAACCCCCGTGGGCGCGGGGACGACCCGGTGCCTCCCGCGCGCCACGAGGGCGGGTGCCGAGCAACCCCGCAGGCGCGGGGACGACAAGACGAGCTTCTCTCCTCCGAAGTGCCAGAACGAGCAACCCCCGCGGGCGTGGGGACGCCCCCACGGGCGCGGGGACGACTTCTCCATGCGCGTGCACCCCAAGGAGTGGGGCGGACAACCCCGCGGGCGCGGGGACGACGTGATGCTCCTGTCGTACGGGAGCGGCTTCACGGGACAACCCCGCGGGCGCGGGACGACCCGGCGAGGCTGCCACCACCAGTCATTGTCAGGGAGCGACCTCTGCGGGCGCGGGGCCGACGAGAAGGCACTCCGCCTGTCGTGGGCGATCGTCGAGTAAACCCGCAGACGCAAGGGCGACCTCGGGCTGCAGGCCGGCGGTCCGTTCGGCCAGGAGCAGCCCCGCGTCAGCGGGAGGACAACCTCATGTTCTTGGCGTGACCGTACGGCCATGGAACACTCCGCGCCGGTGAGGAGGACGAGATGCAGCTCGCGCGCGGCAGCCTTCGCTACGGAGCGCCCCCGCGCTGACGGGGAAGCCACCCCGCTCCAGAACCGGATCAACCAGACGATTGGAACACCCCTGCTTCGGCAGGAGGACGCGGTGAGGCGGAGGAAGGCGATCAGGCCAGCCGAACACCCCCGCAGGCGCGGGGACGACGATACGGCGGGCCTGCTCTCGACCTTCCCTTGAGAGCAACCCCCGCGGGTGCGAGGACGACTACGCGGCTCAGGCCCGGTCCAGGCGGCGCGGGGACAACCCCGCGGGCGCGGGACTGTCATCAGCTCGGCGCGCTCCAAATCCCAGCGGGCCAGCAACCTCCGCGAGCACGGGGACGACGCGAGCGCCGGGGAGCCGACTGCCGCGACGGTCGAGCAACCCCGCAGGCGCGGGGACGACCACAGCCGCATACGGCGGTACAGACCCACGTCGAGCAACCCCCGCGAGCGCGGGGACGACGGTGCCGGGCGGAAGAAGGCCCGCGCCGAGCTGGAGCAACCCCGCGGGCGCGGGACTACCACGTTGCCCACGAACTCGCCCCGGATCATCCGGAGCAACCCCGCGGGCGCGGGCATAACAGCGCCTCGGTGCCGTCCTGCGCAAGCCCGTTCGGACAACCCCCGCAGGTGCGGGGACGACGCCTCGCCCTCCTCGTCAGCGGCCGCGGGGAGCAACCCCTGCGGAGGCGGGGAAAACCCAGTCGCTGACCTCCTAGGTGTCTTGTCCGTCGAAACACCCCCGTGTCGGTGAGGAGAACGAGATCCAGCTCGCGCGCGGCGGCCTCAGCTAGGGAGCGCCCCTGCACTGACAGAAGACATACTGCTCCAGGACCGCATAAACCAGACGATCGGAACACCCCCGCGTCGGCAGGGGAGGACCGTGTCGACGTTGCCGAGGATCTGCTCGATGCGGCGCTGCTGCCCCGTCGACGAGCAACCCCCGCGAGCGCGGGGACGACTCAGGTACCTGCGATCCGGCGTCGTCCCGCAGGAGCAACCCCGCGGACGCGGGGACGACAGGAACCCGTGCCACCGCGGAAGAGAATCGACGAACAACCCCGCAGGCGCGGGGACGACCCGGCGGGCAGCTCGTACGGGACGGTGAGCCGGGAGCATTCCCTGCGGGCGCGGGGACGACTTCGCGCGTTTCACTCAGTGAAACAGCCGTCCGCGAGCAACCCCGCGGGCGCGGGGACGACGCCACCTCCGAAAAATCCGTAGGTGCTCAGGCAGAGCAACCCCGCAAGTGCGGGGACGACGAGGCGGGTCAGTTCCAGGCAGGCCGACTCGAGGAGCAACCCCTGCGGACGCGAGGACGACACGAGCAGCTCGTCGATGATCCCACCGTGCACGGGACAACCCCGCGGGGGCGGGACGACACGAGGGCGGGGGCATGGTGAAGGCGTGGGTCGAGCAACCCCCGCGGGCGCGGGACGACTTCGGCGCGGCCCTGACGGGCGACGCGAAGGAGGAGCAACCCCGCGGGCGCGGGGACGACACAGGCCCACTGCCGGATCGGAACCTGTAGCTGGAGCAACCCCGCAGGCACGGGAACGACATCAACGGCGACCTCGCCGTGCTGGCCGAGATCGAGCAACCCCGCATGTGCGGGGATGGATTCTTTGTCAAGGTGCGGTGGCTGGGGCGGAGTCTAATGGCGGGGTGTGACAGGGGTGCGGACGATTCCGAGTTCGGGGTCGAGGTGGAGGGTGTGGCTGCTGGCGGTGTAGGGCTTCGGTATGCCTGCGGTGGTGGGGGAGGAGGCGGAGGTCTCGTGCGATGGGGGTGCGGGCCCAGTCGACGGGGAGGGGCGGGTCGCTGGTGGGGAGATAGGTGATGGTGAGGCGTACGAGGGGAAACCCCAGTGGGCACCGGGGCGACCTCCAGCGCGGGTCGGGTCCGCTCGTGTAGTACGAGCAGCCCCGCGGGCGCGGGGACGACGACGCGGTATCCGGCTGTGTCCTCTCCCGGGAGCAACCCCACGCAGACGCAGGGACGACATACCCCTTCGCGCCTACGTGGCGCTCCAGGTCGAGCAATCCCTGCGGGCGCGGGGACGACGTACCGTCGGGCGGCGTACCGCTCCTTGACCTGCGGACAACCCCGCAGGCGCGGGGACGACAACCAAGCCGTCGTCGTCCCGCTCACGTACACCGGACAACCCCGCGGGCGCGGGACGACACCTTCGTCCCGTCCGGGAGTGCGGCGTTCGTCGAGAACCCCTGCGGACGCGAGGACGACACGAGCAGCTCGTCGATGATCCCGCCGTGCACGGGACAACCCCGTGGATGCGGGGACGACAAGCCAAGCCCGGAGAACCCCAGCAGGAAGGTGGAGCAACCCCGCCGGCGCGGGGACGACGACTAGTTGGCGAGGTCTTCGAGCAGCAGGTCCGAGCAACCCCGCGAGTGCGGGGACGACGAGCGGGGGTCCCTCCGGTCTGAGCGGCAGGCGAGCAACCCCACGAGCGCGGGGGACGACGGCCCCTGGAGTCCGAGCCGCCGGGCCATCGCGGGACAACCCCGCAGGCGCGGGGACAACCAGATGTCCAAGGACGAGGTCAAGACGACCAATGAGCAACCCCGCGGGCGCGGGACGACAGCCCGGCGGCGAGGACGGTGAGGGTCTCGGGGAGCAACCCCGCGGGCGCGGGACGACTCCGAGCGGGAGGCCCGCGCCCGCATCTGGGCCGAGCAACCCCCGCGGGCACGGGGACGACTCGAGCGGGAGGCCCGCGCCCGCATCTGGGCCGAGCAACCCCGCGGGCACGGGACGACCGGGACGCGGTGGTGCTGCATCGCCTCGGCCAGGGACAACCCCACGGGCGCGAGGACGACGACACCGCCAAATGCGCCGAGTCCAGCGACCCGGGACAACCCCGCAGGCGCGGGGACGACGGCGCGCTTCCGGGCACCCCCGTCACCGTCACGGGACAACCCCCGCGGGCGCAGGGACGACAGCAGGTCGGAGAGCCGGTGGATCACCATCGGGAGCAACCCCGCAGGCGCGGGGACGACCAGGAGCCAGCAGGGGCGATCTGTGCGACGTGGGGACAACCCCGCGGGCGCGGGACGACGCGCCGACCAGTGGGGCTACAAAGCGAGCGAGGGACAACCCCTGCGGGCGCGGGGACGACATCATGCCGGTGGCCGTGATGATGACCGCCACCGGACAACCCCCGCGGGCGTGGGGACGACGAGCGCGAGGAGCGCCGCCCAGGCGTGGGACCGGGACAACCCCGCGGGCGCGGGACGACGGGTGGTCCAGGAGTGCGATGGCGCAGGCGTGCGGACAACCCCTGCGGGCGCGGGGACGACGATGGCCGGCTGGCTGTCGGATTCCGGCTGCAGGAGCAACCCCGCGGGCGCGGGGACGACCCGATCGGCCGCTCCCTCCTGGACGGCCGCCCGGAGCAACCCCTGCGGGCGCGGGGACGACGCGGCCGGTGAGGTGGTCGACGGCCCGCTCGGCGAGAAATTCCCGCGGGCGCGGGGACGACGGGGACCCCCAGCGGGCGCGAGGACGACACCGAGGGCGGTCGGGGGCCGCGTCGAGGGGGAGCGACCCCGCAGGCGCGGGGACGACGAGACTTCGATCGCCGCGTCGGGGAGCGTGGAGGGCAACCCCGCGGGCACGAGGACAACCTCATGCTCCGGCATCTCGGCACCACACTCGGCGAGTAATCCCTGCGGAAGCGGGGACGGCCTCGGCCTGGGTGGTCAGTACGGCCGAGTCCGCAAAGCAATCCTCGTGGGCGCGAGGACGACACATCGAGGCCGTGGGCGGCCGGGCCGGCGTACGAGCAATCCTTGCGGATCGGGGACGATCCGGGACCGTCGCATACGGATATCCGTATGTGGGAGCAACCCGGCAGGCACGGGGATGACCCGCGCGTCACGTCCTGCTTGGTGACCTGCGTAGAGCAACCCCGCGGGCGCGGGACGACAGGTGATGGAAAGCGGTCGCGCGAAGCTGGACGGAGCAACCCCGCAGACGCGGGGATGATGGTACCGGCTCGAAGAAGGAGACCCAGGACAAGGAGCAACCCCGCGGCCGCGGGGACGACGCCGGCGTCTACGCCGCCCTGGCGACCGCGCGGGAGTAAAACCCGCAGGCGCGGGGACGACCATCTCCGCCACCCGGGCACGCAGCACCGAGGCGCCCCCTCCCCGCAGGCGCCGGGATAACGCCCGTTCCATGCCGACCGGGCACCAGAACTCCGGAAGACCCTCGCTTCGGCGAGAACACACTACGCCAGCGGTACACCGGCAAGGCGCGCCAGGCCGCCCACGCCGGTACACCCCGTTGGTCGGGAAGCGCGGGGCGTACGGGCCGGGCCAGATCGTCGGCGTCTGCGCACCCCGCAGGGGTGGGGACGATACAGCGTTGCCGTACTGGCGGATCTGGTCCCGCGGAAGACCCCGCATCTGCGGGGACGGATTCTTTGTCAAGGTGCGGTGGCTGGGCGGAGTCTAATGGCGGGGTGTGACAGGGGTGCGGACGATTCCGAGTTCGGGGTCGAGGTGGAGGGTGTGTCTGCCGGCGGTATACGGCTGCGGTATGCCTGCGGTGGTGGGGTGGGGGAGGAGGCGGAGGTCTCGTGCGATGGGGGTGCGGGACCAGTCGGCGGGGGTTTGGTGTGCGGGTCGCTGGTGGGGAGGTAGGTGCCGGGGCGGGTGACGGTGAGGCGTACGAGGGCGGCGACGGTGTCGCGGTCGAGCTGTTTGTGCTCGGGTGGCGGGGTGGGCAGTGGGCGGGTGCAGGCGGGGTCGAGGTAGGTCTGGCCGTCGGGGGTGGTGTAGGTGGGGAGGAGGCGGAGGCTGTCCGCGCCGAGTCGGGTGACGAGGTCGTCTTCGTCGCCGTCGTAGGTGGTGAGGGGTACAGGTCGGTGACCGTGGCCGGGGTGGGGATGGTGCGGGCATCGCCGGTGGCGGTGTCGGCGGCTTCGCGGGCGGCGCGCTGCTGGTCGTCGGTGAGGGCTTGGTCGGCGAGTTCGTTGAGGTCGGCGTAGACGGTTTCGATCATCGTGGCGATGTGGCCGGGTACGTCGATCGGTGTGTCTTTCCGGCTGGTGAGGAGGTCGCGGGTGCGGCGCAGGAGGGCTGGGTCGTAGACGTTGCCCCAGGGGCGTGGGGGAGTTGTCCGGTGGGGTTGAGGATGGCGAGGGCGGGGGTGGGGGCCCAGGCCGGTCGGGTGCCGCGGGTGCCGAGTTCGTGGCGGTGGCCGCGGCCGGCTCGCTGGAGGAGTTGGGCGAGGGGGCGAGGTCGCTGACGACGAGGTCGGCGTCGATGTCGAGGGACTGTTCGGCGAGCTGGGTGGAGACGACGATGACGGGGGTGGTGGGGCGGGTGGCTTTGGGGCCGAGGATGGCGAGGAGGCTGCGGGTGGTCTCGTCGCGTTGCCAGAGGGCATGCGGGCGTGGAGAAGGAGGATGCGGGGGCGGCGGGTTCCGGTGCGTGCGGTCAGCTGTCGGTAGGTGGCTTGGGCGTCGGGGACGGTGTTGCAGACGAGGAGGGCGGCGCCGGAGTCGGCGGTGGTGTCGTAGAGCGGGGCGAGGAGTTGGTCGAGGGCGGAGGCGCGGCCGGTGGTGTCGGTGGGGTCGTGGGTGTGCCGGGTGTCGAGCAGGTCGACGGTGAGGGAGCGGGCGCGGGTGGTGGGGATGGTGTCGGAGGCGGTGATGTGGCCGGTGGTGGCGTCGGTGTAGAGCCAGCCGGGGTAGGCGGGGGTGGTGGTGCTGGGGGTGGTGTGGCCGGCGCCGGTGCGGTAGGCGTCGACGAGGCGGCGGGCGATCGATCCGGCGAGGGTGGCGGAGAGCAGGATGACGGGTGCGCCGAGGTGGCCGAGCCATTCGAGGAGGCGGACGGTCAGGGCGTGGCCGAAGGCGTCGTAGGCGTGGGCTTCGTCGACGATGATGGTTTTCCCGGACATCGCGAGCCAGCGCATGGCGTTGAAGCGGACGGGCAGAGTGGCGATCGTGCCCTGGTCCCAGGTGCCGACGGTGACGGGGGAGAGCAGGGGCGGTGGCGGCCGCGGATCCAGTCTCCTGCGAAGGTGTTGGTGCAGCCCTCGGTGAGGATGTCACCGGCATGGTCGTAGTCGGTGTTCAGCCAGGCCATGGAGTGGACGAGGGTGACCGGGGTGTCGGTGAGCGTCGAGGCGGCGGTGTAGGTGCGGGTGCGCAGCCACATGGCGTCGGTGGTGGCCATCGTCGGCGGGAAGAGTGCCAGGCCGGTCCGGCCTGAGGCCTAGCCCATGATGCGGGCGGCGTAGAGGGCGGATTCGGTTTTCCCGTCGCCGGTCGGCGCAGTCACGAGCAGCAGTCCCGGTCCCTTCGTCACGTCGGGCAGGTGTGCTGCGAGGTCGGCCTGGAGGGGTGGGGGCGGGTAATGTGGGGAAGACCTCCTGGAAGGTGCCGGCGGGTTTCCAGGAGGCGGTGCCGAGCTGTGCGGCCTGTACATGTCTGGGAGCGGCCTTGACGGCGCGGGCGTAGTGCGCGACGTGGTCATCGTCCTTGGCGGTGTACCACTGGGTTCCTCGGGCGAGGAGCCAGTCGGTCTGGGAGGCGAGCCAGTCGGCCAGGACGATCAGCCCGGTCACGATCACCGCCGTTCCGGCCGGCGCCACGCGGGTAGGCGGGACAGGGCGGCCGCATGCGTCGAACAGGGCGTCGGTCAGGGCATGGCGCTGTGCGACCCAGCCGGACGCCGTTCCGACACGGGGCTCGGCCTTGCCCGGGTCGGCCATGGTGGCCCTATCCAGCGCCAGTCCGTACCGGCCGTGGTGGCCACCGAGGATCTGCCCCACCTGGTGCGCGACGGACCGCGACGGCCGCAACCCCGCCGGGTAGCCGTACCGGGCCAGGAGGGTCGGCACCACCAGGTGCGAGACCCGTTCGTGCCGGATCGGTTCCTCGTGCATCCACCCGGCTGCCGCAGCGAACTCGGGCTCGTCAAGGAGCTCTGGCTTCGGCCCGGAGGGCTGGCCGACGAAGTGCGGACAGCACTTCCCGATGTCGTGCAGCCCAGCCCAAAACATGGCCATGGCCCGGGCTTCGTCGACCGATGTACCGAAGCCGTCGGCGATCTGCCGGCGCTGCCCTTCGTCGAGGAACTCGTCCCACAGCACACCGACCATCGCAGCGGTGTCGAGCATGTGGCAGATCAGCGGATACGGCCACGGCAAATTGCTGAACTTGGCCCAGATCCATACACCAACCCGGTCAGACATCTCACTCCTCATGCACGCCATCAAGTGCGTTCGCACATGCAGGCGAGCCCGGTTCGCACGTTGATCGACTGTCGCCGCACTCCGGCGTAGGCAGGCAGCCTTCGGATACTTGACCTCACCGAGTACCCCGCCGGCCGACTCCCGCAGATGCAGGCCAAGTAGCGGTAGGACATCAACCACACCGGTTGGACCGGTGCACTCCCGCGCGTGCGGGTCGCTCGCGGTCGCCTGCACCCGCTTGGCGCGGCGGAACGGTTGACTCCCGCACGTGCGGGTCGCTCTCCCTCGGCGACCTGTTCGTGGAGTCCGACGCCGGTTGACTCCCGCGCGTGTGGGTCGCTCCGGTCGTGACCTCTCCACCGGATTCGCGGATTTCGGTTGACTCCCGCGCGTGCGGGTCGCTCGCCCGCCATTCGGATTGCTCGCCCAGGTAGAGCGGTTGACTCCCGCGCGTGCTGGTCGCTCTGGGTCGGTGGGCACGGCCCCGAGCTCGTGCGCGGTTGACTCCCGCGCGTGCGGGTCGCTCGGGTCCGGCATCGTCCGCGGCCGCGCGAACACCGGTTGACTCCCGCGCGTGCGGGTCGCTCCGCACACAGGCAGACCGCCACCGAGCTGGCCGTCGGTTGACTCCCGCGCGTGCGGGTCGCTCCCCTTCGCGACCTGCGGCGTTGGGTGGGCTTTGCTTTTCTTTGCCAATGTAGAACGTCGGGGCTGCGAAGAGCGGGTTCTGGCCGGTGCCTTCTTTCGTGGGTTGTCGGAGGTCGGGTGTGGTTGAGGGGGCGATGGAGGGAGGCCGGCGCCGTAGGCGCAGTTACGCCCTACTCCTTGGAGGATCGCGGTGCGCAGTGCGTCGGGGTCGGTGATGGTGGCGGTGCCTTCGAAGCGGGTGCGTTTGCCGTAGATGTGGATGCGCTTGCCGGTTTCGCGGGGTCGTCTTTCCAGCCGGTGACGTCGGGCTGCTGGGTGGCGAGGACGCCGCTGGTGGTGGTGAGGCCGGCTTGTGTGGCTTTGCGATGCCACCAGGTGATGGCGTCGTCGCCGAAGATGTGGATCTTGGTGCCGCGCTTGCGGCAGCCTTCGGTGTCGCGGTCGTCGACGGGGCTGGGGAGGAGCGGTAGGGCTGAGCGTCGATGCGGTAGCGGACGGTGCGGCCGGGGGCGAGCCAGTGGAGAAGGCGGGTGAGGTCGCGGTCGTCGGTGGCGAGGGCGTAGCCGACGGGGAGGGCGTCGAGGTCGAGGGGGCGTAGGACTGAAGGAGGAGGGTGTGGGCGCGGGGGTGCGTTCGAGGGCGGTAGAGGAGGCCGGAGGCCTGGCGGGTTTCGGCGGAGCCGAAGCTGGTCGGGGATGAGGGACATGGCGCGGCGGTGGAGGTTTTGGACGTCGGTCGGGTCGCGGGCGGCTTCACGGCTGCGGGGGTTGAGCTGGACGCGGGTGAGGTACGCGGTGGCGGAGATGGTGGTCATGATGGGCTCCGGTGGAGGACTCCCGCGAGTGCGGGTGCGGGTCGGTCGGGTTGGTCAGGTGATGGTGCGGGTCGCGGTGAGGGCCGTGAGGTACGGGGTGCCGTAGCCGGTGCAGAGGGCGGCGGGGAGGGAACGTCGGGTTTCCCAGACGGGCCGGGCGGCGTAGCGGCAGTCAGGCAGGGGGCGTCGCTGATGTGCCGGGTGGGTGGTCTGTGGGGTTCGTCGGCGGGGGGTGTTCGGCGATGAAAGGATGTCGACGGTGGGCTGGTCCTTGCGTGGCTGCTCGCGGTGGAGGGGAGCCGGTCGAGGTCGGTGATGGGGTCGGTGCTGGTGCCGATGAGGACGGGGAGTGCGGGCGGGCAGGCGCGGCGGCCGAGGTACGGGGGAAGACAGGACGGGCGAGCGCGGTGGCCGCCTGGCCCAGGAGTGCTGGGGGCCGGTGACGGCGACGGTGAAGGCGGCGTCGGCGAGGAAGTAGTCCTCGAAGATGACGGCGGCGCCGCGGCGCTGCCGTCGGCGGTCATGACGGTCTGGTGTTTGGGATAGCCGCCGCCGACGGTGTGCCAGTCGCGGAGGCGTTCGCCGAGCCGGTCGACGCGGATGGTGTAGGTGAGGGCGTCGAGGTCGGTGAGGTCGGTTCCGCGGGGTCGGCCTTGTGCGGCGGCGATCATGCCGGTGAGGGCGGAGCGGGTGGGGTGGGGGTGGGTGTCGCGGACGCGGCCGCCCTGGGGGCCGCCGTAGGACTGGAGGGGCCGGTCGGGTGGAGGTGGAAGCCGCTGGTCATTCGGCGTTCTCCTGTGTGTCCAGGGCGGCGTTGACGATGTGCTCGACGAGGTCGTCCAGGTTCTTGATGTGGGTTCCGAGGGTGGTGGCCTGGTCGAGGGTGGGGGCGGTGCCGGAGTACGCGGCGGCCTTGAGGCCGGTGGTTCCGTAGAAGTCGTTGACCGCTTCGACGTGCTTGGTCAGGGCGGTGATGCTCGGGGTGGTGTAGCCGGAGGTGTCGGTGGCGGTGACGGGTGCTTCGAACGCGGTGGCCAGGTTGATGGGCTGGTCGGTGCGCACGGTGAGTAGGTGAGGGCGGGCGGGGTGAAGGGGCGGTGGAGTTCTTCTTGGCCTGGGGGACGGAGACGGTGAACTCGCGTAGGAAGGAGGTGAGGAAGTCGCGGGCGGTGTTGGTGTCGCTGTCGAGGTTGCGGATGAGTTCGCCGACGTTGACGGTGGCGTGCTTGTAGAACGTGCCGGAGGTGTGGGGGCGTTGCCCATGTGGGCGGAGCCGTTGTCGGTGCCGGGGACGTCGTCGACGGCGGTGAAGAAGTCGCTCTGTTCGGCGGTGGCGTGGGTGGTGATGGAGTGGGCGACGGACACGGCGCCGTCGACGGTGACCTCGGGGGTGTTGGCGAGCATGCGGCCGAACGCGGCGATCGAGGCGTTGCGGGAGGCGAGGATCGCGCGGACTTCGGCCTGGACGGCCTTGACCTCGGCGGCGGTCTCCTTGTCGAGCTTGGGTGCCTTGGTCTTGCTTCCCGTTTTGTCCGCGGCGGCTTCGGCCTCGGCGTGGGCGGCGGCCTTGGTGATGGTGTCGCGGTTCTTCTCGACGAGGTCGGCCAGGGCGCTGATGCCGGCCTCGGGGAGGTAGAGCATGACGGTGGTGGTGCCGGCCTCGGCGATGGCGAGGCCTCGGACGCCGGAGGCCAGGGCGACGGCCTGCCCGGCCTTGTCCGCCTCTTCCTTGGTCCAGCCGCGGTCCTGGAGTTCCGCTGCGACCTTGGCCGGGACGCGTCGGGTGCGCAGCGCCTTGTCGCCGAGGTCTTCTCGGTCTGGTGGCGGGTGGTGCGCTTGGTGGACTGCGAGGAGACGCGGGAGCGTTCGACGCCGCCGTACACGGCGATCTTGGGGCTGTTGAGGTCGTCGCGGTTGAGGTTGGACAGGGGAAGGGGTGCAGGACGTTGATGTTGATGAAGACGGTCACTTCGGGTTCTCCTCGGAGTCGGTGGGGACGGGGGCGTAGAAGGTGCGCATCCAGGCGCGGGCGATGTCGGTGCGGTAGGTAGGCCACCGGCGTACGTCGCTGAGCAGCAGCGGCCAGGACAGCGGCAGGTTCTCGCCGGCGAGGCGGTCGACGAGGGGCGCAGCTGGCGCAGGAGGTCGTCGAGGGTGTTCTGGCGGGCGAGGGACTGGAGGCGTTCGGCGGCGGATTCCTCGCGCAGGACGCCGCGGCGGACGGCGTGGGCGAGGTGGCGCCGAGGTTGCCGTGGGCGGGGTCGTAGCCGCCGGTGCGGCTAGCGCCCTTGAGGGTGGGGTTGTCGGCCTGGGCCGCGTACATGGCGGCGACGGCCAGGTGCGCGGTCTCGGCGTCGCGGCCGTGGCGGGGATGTAGGCGTTGAGGTGGGGGAGCATCCGCCAGGGTTCGGCGAGGCCGTTGCGGGTGGTGCCGGTGCGCAGGTCGACGCGGCCGCCGGGGGTGGCGCAGACGTCGGCGACGCGTTCCATGAAGGCGATCGGGCCGGTGAGCCAGTCGGGCGGGGCGGGGGTGTCGGCGTCTCGGCCGGGGTGGTGTCGGTCATGGTGCTCTTTTCGGGGGTTCAGGGGTCTTGGCGTGCGCGGGGAAGGCGGTGGTGGTGCCGTTGGGTGGTTGACGGCGGGCTCGGGCGGTTGGCTATGCACTCGGGCGGCGGGCTGTGGCGGAGGAGTCGTGCGCGCGGCGAGCGGGCGCCATCACCGGGGGGCGAGCGCTGTGCAGAGGAAGGGCCGTCTTGCCCGGGGCCGCGTTGATGGCTCCGGGCGCGTAAGAGAGCAGGTCAGCGGCGCTTGGAGGGTTCGTCAGCTTGGCGCGGGCCTTCGCGACGGCGTCCATGGCGCGGACGGTGGTGGCCATGCTGGTGGTCGCGGTGTCGAAGACGGCGATGGCGGTGCGTTTGAAGGCGGGGCGTTGGGCGGGGTTCTCGGCGGTCTTCCAGAACTCGGGTTCGGCCAGGGCGTAGAAGCGGGTGATGGCCGGGGTGGTGAAGGCGGCGCGCTCGTCGTCCTTGCGGCGGGGGTTGAGGGCGTGCCAGGCGGTGGCGAGGGCCTTGTAGAGGTCGGAGGCGGTGGCTTCGGTGTGGGCGCGGAGGGTGGCGAGGGCGGTGGCGCCGTCGGGGTCGCGTTCTTCGAGGTAGTGGCAGACGGGGGCGTGGTGGCGGCGTACCAGCCGAAGTTCTTGTCCTGCTTGTCCTGGTCCCAGCCCAGGGCGCGGATGCCGAGGGTGGTGAGGGTGTGCGGGGGCAGGTCGGCGATGGAGTCGAAGACGGTGGGGCGGCGGACGGCGATCTTGCTGCCGGGGCGGTGTTTGAGGAGGAGGGCGTCTAGGTCGCGGAAGACGGCTCGGGTGCGGTCGGCTCGGAGAGGGCCGCCCTTCTCGCGGTCGACGACGTAGGGGTCGATGGCGGTGGGGAGGTCGGTGGCGGTGCCCCAGGCAACGCGGCAGCCAGTGATCTGACGGTGGTCCTCCTGGGGGTGAGGAGGGTGGCGTGGGAGGTCCGACCGGTAAGGAGGGAGATGAGGCCGGCGGGGGCGGAGGGGTGGAGAGGGTCGGGAAGGGTGTCGGTTTCCCAGGGGCGTGGTCGTCGCCGGGGTTGGTGAGCCAGGCCGCGGGGGCGGGGACGGAGACGATGAGGGTGGTGAAGAGGCTGTTGGGGTCGTGGGGAAGTAGGAGATGAGGCAGCGGTAGGGGCCCGCCTTGCAGGATTTGGTGCTGCGGCCGGCGTGGGTGCGTACGGCGCCCATGCCGGCGGGGCCGTAGCCGTGCCAGGCGAGGAGCCAGCCGGCGGCGTCCGCCATGGTGAGGGCATGGTCTCGGGCGTGTGGTTGCCCCACACGGGGTTGTTTCCGGAGGCCCGGTTCATGGCGAGGCGGCCGGGCGGGGCCACCGGTGCACTCCTTGGCGAGGCGAGGATCCTGCAGGAAGGGACGGGGTGTGCCGTGGAGGCCGAAGCGGGGAGCGTGCTCGTCGAAGTAGGCGTCGACGGCCTTCGAGGTGAAGCGGCCCGTGGTGAGGACGCCGTCGCGCTCGTCGAGCCAGTCATCGCCGGTACCGGTGTCCAGACCGGTGACGCGGGCGGTGATCGCGGCGAGCATGCGGCGCAGGACTGACTCGACGGGCGGGTGATCGAGGTCGAGGTCGGCGATGAGGTGAGCGGTGGTGAACAGGGAGCGCAGACCGACGAGGCAGCGACGGCCTTCCTCGGCTGCGGGCAGGACCCGGAGGAGCTCGGCACGCTCGTCGGCGGTGAGGTCGGTGCGGATACGGACCGGGATCCACGGGTCTTCGGCCACGGTGAACGGGCTCGGCATGGGTGGAGCTCCCCTAGGAACGGCATGCAAGTAAGCACTGGCCAAAGGTTTGTGACTATCCATCAGGTTGGCTGGATGGGGAGATGAAAGCAGGTGCTCAGACCCTCTGCAACCTGGACGAAGAGACCCGGAAGAATTGTCAGTGGGGGTTGTACGCTGCCCCGCCGCACACCACCGGGACCCCCGGAAGGCCCTCGCCATCGACTCGACGAGGCCATCTGCACAACCATTTCCACAGATCCAAGGCAGACCGGGCCCACCGCATCACTGCTGCGAGCGGTGACCTCGCCGCTGAGGAGATCGCCGCGCTGCGGACCGCCGCCAGGGCCGCCCTACTGTACGGCGACACCGAGCTGATCACCTCGCTCTCCGACACTTGCGTCCGCGAGAGCGCCGATCGCCTCTACGGCCCCGGCCTCGTCCGCTACGCCCTCCGCCTCGCGCACGTCGGCCACCACGTCACGATCGCCGGGACCCAGCGATGACCGACGCCCTCGTCCAGCCGCCCGCACCGCTGACGTACCAGTACGAGTGACGGGCCGGCCCTGCAATCGCCGACCCGCCAGGCCGCTGGGCCCCGGGGCCCACGCCTCAGGGCCGTTCCCGGGGTAGCCCGTCAAGGTGCGACGGTGGCGCCGTACAGCATGAGGCAGGCTGCTCGGGTGGAGGTCCGGTCCGCACCTGCTGGTGTCGCTCGTGCCCCGCGAGGCCGTCGGAGAAGCGGCGCTCGGCGTCGGGGCCACGGTGACCGCCCGGGTGGAGTCGACCAACGTCCACATCGGCCTTCCCTGACACCGGTGGAGTGGGAGGAGTCCGCTCACGCCCCGGCAACATGACGGGCGCCGGGGCGCCGTCGGTCCATTCGGGTCCGATCGCGGCCAGGGCGTCACCGCGGGCGGCCCCGCGCAGAACGCCGCGCGGTGGCCGCCGATGATCCTGCATCCGTCCTCGGCCCAGGCGACGGGAACGAGACGGGTGTGGCCGGGAGTTGGCTTCACCTGCCCGTGCACGGGCATCGGGACGAGCGGACCGAGCCGGCGTCCGGACAGGCCCGCGACGAGCGGGCCGAGAAGAGTGCGGGCGGCCACCAGGGCCGCGTACGGGTTGCCCGGGAGCCCCACGACCCATCGTGCGGAGGAGAGTTCGGCCAGCAGCATGGGGTGGCCGGGACGGCAGGCGACGGTGTCGACCACCATGCGGGCGCCGTGGTCGGCAAGCAGCCGGCGCAGCCGGTCGGTGGGTCCAGTCGCCCGAAGACGCGGCGGCGGACTTCCTCGCCCGCTCGGCGACGGCCCGCGCGGAGGCCTTGCTGGGCCGCCAGAGCCAGCACCTGGAGGGCCCCGCCCAGCGGGACGCGGCGATCGAGGCGCCCTTGAACCTGGTCGAACAGGACCCGTCGCTCGTCGACAAGAGCTGGACGCTCTACACCCTGGCCCCTACGTCCGTGGAGTTCTGGCAGGCGGACGCGAGCCGTGCTCACACCCGCCTGAACTACGAACGGAACACGGCCGATGCGCCCTGGGAACACCACTTGCTGTGGCCGTAGGAGGCACCGGGACCGCCGATTCCGGAGCCGAGGTCACCGACTATGCCAGTACCGGCGGACGGATGGGAGGCGTCGGCGGCACGGATGGCCCCTGCGGGCTTCGGGCGGGGCCGATCCGGTTTCGAATCCGGCGCTCGGCCGGGGCGGGAGCCGCTAGGTTCGACCTGGTGCGCTACCGGCTCTACGGCGATCACCACATCACCCTGGAGACGGTCGCATCGGCCGCCGGGCAGGGAAGCGGGCCCCGCGCGCACCTCGGCGCCGGACGGTGGCTGGGGAGCGCGACCGCCGAACGGCCGACGCCATGGCGGAGCTGGCGGCGGCGGTGGAGAGGTGCTGCTGGGGCTGGGTGAGGACGTGGCAAAGGTCCGGCGCAAGCAGTACGACGCCTACCGGCGCCTGCGGAACTTCGCCTGCGTCACGGCGCGCAAGGACAAGCTCCTGGTGTACCTCCGCTGTGTGCCGGCGGACGTCGGCGTCGAGGAGGGCTTCACCCGGGACGTGACGGACCTGGGGCATCACGGCACGGGGACCTGGAGGTCCAGCTCCGCTCGGGGCAGGACGTGGAGCGTGCCGTCGAGTTGTTCCGCCTGGCCTACGCGGGAGCGTAGGACGGAGCCGACCTCGGGCCCGCCGGACGAAGGACCGGACGCGGCCGGGCAGGGCGGGGCGCTGGGGTGCCGGTGAAAGGGAGAGGCGTGGGATCGGCCTTTCGACGGGTGGGCAGGGACGTGGCGGTGGAATGCCCCATCATCCGTAGGTTCCCCGATTTCCGTGCGTACGCAGGACGCCACGGCGACGGCCCGCGAGGACGCTCATCCGGCCTGCCGCGGGGCGGGGGCGGCGTCCAGGGGTTCCTGGCGGCGGCGGGAGACCCAGTAGGTGCGTTCGCGCGGGGGAGAGGTCGTAGGTGAGGCTCCGCCGCCCGGAGGAGCCGTCGATGTGCTCGGGGACGACGATCCAGACGCTGCCCCGGTTGGGGTCGGGCATGACGGGGTGGCCGGTCAGCAGCAGGTTCAGGTGTCCACGACGCCGTTGTCGCGGTCGTCGTGGACGGTGACGGTGCCGGTGACGGTGTGGGGAGAGGCTGACCGGCCTCGTGGGCGTCGTGGTTCTCGGTGAACTCCTGGATGGTGTACGCCTTCTGGAGGAAGACCCGGAGCGCGCCCGGGGCACCGGAGGCTTCCCGACCCGGGACGAGGGCGGGGAGGGCGCCGGACGGATGCGCCGGTCCTCGCCGACGGGGGTGACGAGGTCGCCGTCGAACTGGACCTGGACGGGCCAGCTGCCGTGGTTCTCGATCACGACCTCGGCCTGGAGGAAGATGCGGTCGTCCTGGCCCCGGGGAAGTGCCAGGAATGGGTCGCGGGCCAGGGGCCGAGCGGCATACCGAACTGCGCGGGTGCGAGCGGCGGCCAGGTGGGTTCTTCAAGACGGACGGTGACCTGCGGCGCCCCGGCGTCGAGCCGGGAGCGGGCGGTGTCCAGGGCGACGTCCTGCGAGACCCTAAGGGCCTTGCGGGTGAGGCGGGACTGCCACACCACGGCGCCGAATGCCAGGGCCGTCGTCACGGCGGACGCCGCGGTGGCGACGGCGGATATCGCCGTCCAGGTGTCTTCGTTCATGGACGGGGATTCTTGCCCCTCCGTGCCGCCGGGCCAACTTCCTCTTCCCGCTCGGCGCACCGGCTGTCCGGCCGGGGCGGGCCAGTGCCCCACCGGGGCGGCGCCGGATACGTTCCGTAACCGATGTGTTCAGCGCCGGGCAATCGCTGGCGCGGGTGAAACCGCAGGTCACAGGCCTGCGGAGGTCATGCCGCAAATAGGTGCATACCTCTAATAAGGGATAGGTTCGTGGGTGCGGAGAGTGATATGGGCAGGTCGGGGCATTGTCGAGCCGGATTCCCGGCCTCCTCGTACTGTCCTGCGCATCGCCAGTCGCCCGGCTGGAGACCCCCGACCCGTGGGGGACTACGTGATCGTCATCGCCGCCTGCATCACCGCCCTGGCCGCCGCCTGCATCCAGGCCCGTGCCACCATCTGTGCCGCCCGCCTCAAGGCGGCGGTCGACGACAGCGCTGCGGACTGACCCGCCCGGCCCGAAGTCCCCGCCGGTCGTGCGCCGGCGGGGACCTCTCCGGGGAGTGTCGTACGGGGCCGCCTGGGGGTGCGGGTGCTCTTCCGGTGCATTTGATTCGGTGACTGAACTTTACGGAACAGGCAAGCCGTCCTTAGCCCACCACTCGCCGCACGGCTCGGCCCCGCCCGCCCGCGCTCCGCACTTTCCGTGCGGACCTTGACCAGGGCGGTAGGAGGGCTGGGGTAGTTTGTCTGTTCTGTAAAGTTCAATACCCATTCCGGTTTGCCCCGCCGAGCCGGTATGCCGGGACCCGGCGTCTTGTCGGCGCCGACCAAACTAGGTTGGTGTCATGGCAGACCTCGATCCCACCGTCCTCCCGCCGGAACTCGCCGACCCGGCTGACATCGAAGCCCTCAACGACATTGCTCGACAGACTGGCCGCACCACAGCCGAGTTGATCCGCGAAGCATCCACAAAGCCGTCCTCGCCCACCGCGTCTGGGACGAGCCCTTCTTCGAGGATTCGCACAGCCTGCCTGCCGAGACGGCGCCCGCAGAAAGCCAGAACTCCGACATCACCCTGTTCGTCGGGGGAACCGGCCGCGCCTTCGAGGCCAAGCACACCGGCATCAACATCGAACCCGAGACGCGCGACCTGCTCGCAGCCGCCCGCATCGCCCGCCGGCGCGACCGCCAGGCCTGGCAAGCGATGTTCACACGGCTGCTGCACCTTGAGCCCCTTGACACCACCCTGATCCACCAACTGAAAGGCAAGCTGCAGCCCGCCCCAGCCCCGGACTCGACGACTTCGTGGGCCTCTGGCTGGACGCCATGCAGCAGGTCCGGCACACCCTCGAAACCGCCGTACACGACGAGCACTTCCCTTCATCGTCGTGCAGCCGGAGCAGCTCGACGAGGACGACGAAGAACTGATCGCAGCACTGCTCCAAACTGCCGTGCCGACGCCCAAGGGCGACACCCCGTGATTCTGCCCGCGGGGCGAAACGTCGTCATGGCCGACACCTCGGCAGTGCTCGCCGGGTACCACCAGGCCGATCCCGACCACAAAGCGGCCCGAGACGTGCTCGACGCCGCACCCACCCTCATCATGTCGCCGCTCGTCCTCGCGGAGCTGGACCACCTCGGCCGCGAGCGAATGGGGTACCGAACCGCGATGTCCATGCTCGACGAACTCCAGCAGAAGATGGCCCAGGGACGACTCGTGGTCCCCGAACTCACCTCCCTGGACATCGAGCGCGCCCAGAAGATCCGAAAACACTATGCCGACCTCATGCTCGATCTGGCCGACGCCACCACCGTCGTCCTGTCCGCAACCTGGCAGACCACCTACGTCTTCACCCTCGACAAGCGCGACTTCCTCGCCCTACGCCCGTTGGGACCGCACAACAGCCACTTCACGCTCCTGCCCGTCGGCATCCGGGCACGGACACCCTCCACCCAGCGGCAGCCAAGGAGGCCGAGGCGGCCAAGGAGATAGCCTGGCGCAGGTGAAAGCACCCGATCCTCGCGCGATCCTCGAAGCCTGGCTCGCCGGAAGCTACGTCCGCGCCGACGGCCAGCCCGTGGCCGGCCACGCCTGGGGTGACGACACCGTCTACCGCTACACCGCTGCCCTGGCCGAATGGCCGGTCCACCCGCCCGGCCGGACACCGTACGACCAGTCCTGGTTCGGGTGCATCGGCCCCGCGTGACCGTCGGTGGCCTTGGTGACGGCCTTCCAAGTACCCGGCGCCGATGCGGTGCGCGGGGTCCGGCTCTCAGCCGTGGAGTGCCCAGGCCTCCGGTAGGCCGAGGTCGGCGTAGAGGCGGTGGCGCTGGTCGGGGGTGAGGGTGGTGGTGACGGCGGCCAGGGTGCGGTGCTCCTCGCCCGGCGTCGCCGCGACGGCGCCGCGGACGATCGCGGCCCGGGTCGGGGCCGGCAGGGCGGGCAGCATCGCGCGGAGGTCCGCCAGGGTCTCGTCGGCGGTGCGGGAGGCGCGGAAGGCGGCGAAGACGGCCTCCAGCTCGTCCTCGGCGGTGTGCTCCCACAGGGCCGGCATCGCGACCGTCTCCTCGGCGTGCAGATGGGCCAGGTAGGCGGAGACCACCTCGTCGAGGGCCAGGTACAGCTCGTGCCGGGCTTCCGGCAGGCCGTCGGCGGGGGTGGCGGGCAGGTCGCGGGCGCGTGCGTCGAGCGCGACGAAGGCGGCGTCGAGGCGGACGTGTTCGGCGTCCAGCGCCTCGGCGGCGGCCGGGGCGCGCTCCCGCAGCAGGGGGTGGATGAAGGTGTCCTCGTGGTCGGCGTGCCGGCGGAGTTCCTCGGTCAGGGCGAGGCAGCGCTCGGCGTGCGCCGTGAGGGCGCCAGGCTCGTCGAGGTCGGCGGCTCCGAGGTCGGTGGCCAGCGCGAACATGCGGGCGCGCTGTCCCATGTGAACATTCCGGTAGAGGTCGGTCCTGGGCATGTCGTGTCCTGGGGGATCGAGAACGGATGAGATGGCAACATGTTGCGCTTAAGGTAACATGTTGTCAAGAGAGGAGTGCGTGATGCCCGACGAGGCGGCTCTGCTGATCGCCGACGTCTACGAGGCAGCCGGCGCGCTGCGGCGGCTGGGTGAGAGACCGCCGGCGCGGAAGGACTCACCCAGGCACGGTGGCAGGTGCTGAGCGTCGTGTCCGAGGAGCCGCTCACGGCCCCCAGGCCGCGCGGCGCCTGGGCGTCAGCCGGCAGAACGTCCAGCGCGTCGCCCATGACCTCGTGGCGCTCGGGCTGGCCGATCTCGCGGTGAACCCGGACCACCGGTCCTCGCCCCTACTGACTCCGACGCCCGCCGGCAAGGACGCGCTGGCCCGCGTGACCGCACGGGCCGAGGAACGGCACCGCTCCCTCTTCGCGGACCTCCCCGACGAGGAGATCCGCGCCACGCGCGCCTCCCTCCGCCGCCTCCTGGCCGCCCTGGACGAGCAGGAGGGGACGTCGGGCCGCCGTTAGGGAACGTCTTGCCGGCGTCCGCCGATCGTGGGCGAGCGAGGCGGGAGCGGCGCTCTCCCGCCGGGCGCCGCGCTCCCCGGGTTGCGGAACCGCCCCGGGGCGCTCCGCTCGTCCCTGCGGGGCACATGTGTGTGCGAGCGCTGGGAGGCGGCGATGGAAGACGAGCGGATCGGGCTCGCGGACGTCCCGGACGAGGCCGTCGTGGAGGGGCTCGGCATCACCGAGTCCAAGGCCCGCTCGTGCCTGAACCGCTACGGGTCCATGAACCGGTGACCGCCGGGAGGCTCAGGACGGGGCGTCGTCGGGACCCTCACCGGCTGCGGTGGGTCCTGGGCCGGTGCGGAGGAACTCCCGGGCGCCGCGGAGCCGGGTGCGGAGCCGGCGTTGTGTGGCGGTGTTTTCGAGGCGTACGTCGAGGGCGCCGGGGAAGGGGCTGTCCACGCGGCGCCCGGCGAGCAGCAGGGCGGGGTCGATGCCGTCGCGCCGGGCGATGAGGATGCCGAGCTCGTAGCGGCTGACGGCGTCGGGGCCGGCCAGGTGGAAGACCCCGGTGGCGCCGGACGCCGCGAGTTCCCACAGGGCGGCTGCCAGATCGGCGACGTGCACGGGACAGCGGACGTCGTCACGGAACAGAACCCCTTCCCGTGTGCCGGTGGCCAGCTCGTGCACGATCCGTTCGTGGGAGGAGCCACCGTCACCAATGATCAGCGAGGTGCGGGCGACGACCGCGTCGGGGTGGAGAGACGGACGGCGGTCTCGGCGGCGGCCTTCGCGCCCCGTAGGGGGTCACCGGAGTCGGGCAGGGCCGTCTCGTCGTAGGGGAGTCGGCCCCGGAGAAAACGCTGTCGCTGGAGACGTGCACCAGACGGATGCCGCGTCGTGCGGTGGTCGCGGCGAGGCGGACGGGGCCGTCGGCGGTGGTCGCCCAGTCGGCCTCGCCACTGGAGGCGTTGATCACCAACTCCGGCGCCACCGCATCGAGGACCGCGTCGAGCTGCAGGGGATCTCGCAGGTCCAGGTGATGCCACAGGACGCCGGGGACGTTCCCGGGACAGGAGCGGAAGGTCGCGGCCGTCGCACGCCCTGCGGAACACCCCTGGCGTACCAGTTCGCTTCCGAGAAACCCGGTTGCTCCGATGATCAGGATCGTCATGCCGGTCCACGGTAGTGGGACCTTGTCCTGCCGGCAGCAGAACAGAGAGCTCTTCGGTAGACGACTCGGAAGCTGGACGCCTTGTGTGCGGAAGATTTACCGCGGGTATCTGGCGAAGATCCGATTATTCGAAAGAGGAATCGAACTGCACTCTTTCGGGGAAATGACCATGCAGGGGTGGGCTTCTAATGTTGCATCTGCGGCTCTTTGGGTTCCCGTATGGGAATTGGGCAGAAGGGGTCGCAGCCGGTAGAGTCGACAGAGAGGGAGGTCGCGGCGATGGTGGTGGAGAACGGTATCCCGGCGGATGCCATCCAGGGTGTTACGTGGAGGAAGGCAAGCGCGAGCATCGGCGCCGGGGAGTGCGTCGAGGCCGCGGGTCTGGAGGATGGTGCGGTCGCTCTTCGGAACTCGCGGTTCCCCAAGGGGCCGGCCCTGGTGTTCACGCCAGCGGAGTGGAGTGCCTTCCTGTCGGGCGCCAAGGCGGAGGAGTTCGACCGCCTCGATGTCTGAGGTGAACACCGAGTGAGGCTTTGGCCATAATTTGTGGCGGCGGGCATCTCTCCTGCATTCTGTGGATAAATGACTGCCCACAATCTGCCGGAGACTGTATGCCCGCCGCTGCTCACATGCGTCAGCCTGACCGTAGCGCGTTGGTAGTGCCGATGCAGGGCGGGGAGACCGCCTCAGCGACAGGATGCTGGGCGATGAGCTTCGGGTCTACCGTGAGCGGCGGGGCTACACGCTGGCGGACGCGGCGCGGGTGATCCGTGGGTCGACGTCGAAGATCAGCCGGATGGAGCGGGGGCAGAGCCCTGTCAAGTACCGCGACTTGAACGACCTGGCGCTCTTCTACGGCGTTTCCCGGCTTGAGCGTGCCGACCTCGAGCAGCTTTACCAGCAGACGAGCAACGAGGACCTCTTCGCGCGGTTCGCCGATGTGACGCCGACCTATCTCAAGCGGCTCATCCGCCTGGAGCGCTCTGCCGACTGGATCACTGTTTACGAGTCCCGTGTGGTTCCCGGGCTTTTGCAGACCGAGGACTACGCGCGTGCGCTGACCCGGATGATAGAGCTGGAGCGCTCCGACAATGAGGTTGAACTCATCGTCGGGCTCAGGAAGCAGCGTCAGCTGATGCTCGGCCAGCGGCGGCCCCGATTCGTGGCGCTGATCTGGGAGAAGGTCCTGTACCAGCCCTACGGGCCCGCCGGCATGATGGCGGAACAGATCCGCTTCCTCCGTGACACCCACTCTGCCAAGAACGCCAGCGTGCGGATCCTCCCGGAGGGCTTTATCGCTCCTCCGACATCGGTGTTCCACATGACCTTCGACGACGGGCAGAGCAAGGAGCTGGCGTACTCGGAACACGCGGACGGCGCGAACTACATCACCAACAAGACCCAGCTGGACCGCACCCGGAAGCTGCTGGACAACCTCCGGGCCAACGTCTACAAGAGCAAGAAGAACACCGAGGCCCTGGAGCGGGCTGTTGCGCACTGGGAGGGGCTGACGGCGGAGCAGCCGGGCTAGAAGCGGGGCTGCGGGTCGGCTGCTCCGCGTGGTGTCACTGGGTTTTCTTGACGCGGCCGACGCCGCCCCACTCGATCCAGTCGGTCAACCGCATGTCCTTGGGCGGCGGTGGGGTGTCAGGATGCCAGTCGATCACGTCGACCAGCCCAGGTGGGTCGATGATGTCGAGTGCGTCGAAGTAGCGTCTTACCTCGTCGGGTTCGCGTACGCGGCCCATCGTCCTTCGGTTGCGTCCCGCATGAGCTGGGTAACGCCATCGCGGACCTTCTCGTCGTCGCTGACGAGCTGGCAGATGACCATGTAGCTGCCGGCCGGGAGCTGCTCGGCGACGGCCCTTATGACGGCGGCCGGATCGTTCTCGTCCTCGGTGTCGGGGATGCAATGCAGGACGGAGACGAACAGGGCGGCGATGGGCTCGTCCCAGTTGAGGAAGTCGCTGGTGGCCTTCCTTATTTCCTGCGTGCGCCGCATGTCGAGGTTGACGACCATGGTGTTCTCGTTGTCGTCGAGGTAGGTCTCGGCATGCGCGAGGACCATCGGGTCGTTGTCGACGTACACGACCTTGGTGTCTTGGTAGACGCGCTGGGCGACTTCGTGGACGTTGTCCTGGGTGGGCAGGCCGCTGCCGTGGTCGAGGAACTGGGTGATGTGCTTCTTCTCGGCGAGGAAGCGTACGACCCGCCGGAGGAAGTCACGGTTGTTGCGGGCCAGATGCTGGGTGCTCGGCGCGATCTCCAGGAGCTTCGCGCAGGCGGACCTGTCGACCTCGTAGTTCTGCGTTCCCCCAAGAGCCAGTCATACATGCGCGCCGCGCTGGCATGACTGCTGTCGATGACGTGAGTTTGGGGTTTCTCCCCGTAGGCCATACGCGCTCCCCTGGACCCTGGTCTGGGCCAACTCTGCCTGGATGTAAGGACTTATCCTAGGAGGGGAGATAGCTGACGGCTAGTCACTCTGATGAGTGCAGTGATGGTCAGATACGCGAGACGCCGGGCATGAAAGCGCCCGGCGCACACCCGGGGAGCAGGTGTGCGCCGGGCGGGTTACGCCTCGAACCGCTCGCTGAGATCGCGTTCGGCTCCGCGCAGAAGGGCCTGAGCGATGGGCCTGTCCAGGCCCATCAGGCGGGCAGCGCGCTCCAGCGGCAGACGCAGGTCGTGGTGGAGCAGGACGATGTCGGCCTGGTCGTCACGAAGAACGGCGTGAAACTTCCCCGCCGGGCTGCCGACATCCGGTGTCCGGTGCGCGGCCTCGGCCCGCAGGTCCTTCCAGACCCGGGCGGCGGGGGACTGCGTGCCCAGCACGCTCACCCACCGGGGCTCCAGGGCATCGAACACAGCCTCGACACAGCGCCTTGCCTCCGCGAGGTCGTCGATCCATTTCTCGGCGTACCGGACGTAGGGCTCCCTGTTCGCCTCGCAGAACGCCTCGAACCCGATCCGGATATCAGAGATGCGAGCCCGCCTCATGACCGGAGTTCTCCTTCCCGCTCAGCCAGGTCCGCCACGCGTGCGGCCAGCCACAAAGCCTCGAAGGAAACCGGATCCGCCCCCAGGGCGGCGAGGAAAACCCGCAGGACCGACCAGGGCGGAACGGCTCTTCCCCGCAGGGCCGCCTGCACGGCGCTGACCTCGATGCCGGGCGGGCACACGGTCGCGAGCGCCGGCGACCCGGCCGCCAGCCGGGCACCGCGCAGCGCCGCGGCCAACCGCTCGCTTTCCCCGTTCGGGTCGAGAGCCACCTCGTCCTGCGCGGTGCACTCCCACAGGTGCCGCAGGTCCTCCGGCTCCCCGCCCAGCGCGTGGGCGAGGGCGTAGACCTCCGGCCAGGAGGCCACCGTCCGGTCCTCCAGCAGGGCCGAGACCATGGAGACGGGCAGGCCGGTGGCGGCCGACACCCGCACGAGGCTCGTCCGCGCCTTCCGGTACAGCGTGCGCAGCGCGGACCCGAGCCCCCGGGACCCCCGAAGACGCCGCGGCTCGCCCGCCCTGACGCGGTACGCGGGAAACCTTCGTTGGAACCGTCGCCGGGTCCCACTCGATTTTCGCCAGTACGGGCCGGCGTGCGGCCACCAGGCGGGAGACCTGAGAACCGCCCCACTTCGCCCTCGCCGACGCTTCGCTGCGGCCCGCCGCCACGGCGATCTCGGACCAGCCCTCGCCTCCGTTCCGAGCGGCGTCAACCGCCACGGCCGCCAGGCACTCCGCGTCCCTGCCCACGCTGCCGGCGAGCGCGAGGACGTCCTTGAGTGGCAGTTTCTTGTTGCCGTGGAGGTAGAGGGTGTTGGTGACCAGGTCGTGGGCGATCGGCTGCCATGACAGACCCGCGGACCGGGGCGCACGTTGCGCATGGTCCCGTTCGCGCTGGGCCCGGCGCCGGCAGAGAGGTCGGCAGTAGATACGGGGGCGTCCGCCCCTCGTCGAACGTTTGACGGGACCCAGGCAGTACTCGCACCGGGCCTCCGGTGATGGCGTCGCCATCGGTGTTCTCCCTTCGCTGCCCCGCGGGTGGTCACCCGCCGCGTCAGGGCGTAAGCGGCCAAGGCCGGGTGCGGGCCGCCGTGAAGCGGCCCGCACCCGGAAAGGGGTCAGACCTGGTAGACGCGCACCACGCGCACCATGCTCCGGCGGCTGACCTTCACCAGCACTGCCACCACCGGCAGCAGGAAGGGCCAGAAGTCAGCGGCGTACGGCCCGGAGAGCACGACGACGATGACGACCGTCACCACCACGACGACGAGGAAGCTTCCGCACAGACGGAAGTCGATCAGCGAGGACCAATTGGTTTCACCCGTGTCCTTGGACGGGATAATGCCCTGGGGGTGAGCCGGGGAGTCGTGACAGGCTCCCGGTTCGCTCCGGAGGTCATGAAATTCCTCTTCTCTATCCTGAGGTTTGATGGCTGATTGCGATGGCCCCGGGAGGCACCCCGGGGCCATCTGCACGCTGGCAGCCATCATCGGACTGCGTGCCTGAGAGCCACCATATAGTCACACCCAGTGGATTCGCACCACGTCATTCGACCTTCTCGTCATGCAACCGCCTATCTCCTGCAACGGCTCCAATAAATGAGCGACAATGACCGGCTATTCGCCAAAGAGATGATCGCCAGGATGTAGTTTCAGGAGCTTTCTGACGCGTAGTGCGCTTTCTTTATGATCGAAACAGATCACTTGTGAAGTAAGTGCAGGTGAGAACCCTTTCCGTTCGGTCAACCTTCAGGTGCCCTCCGGCCTCCTAAGCGGAACCGTCACGTCCGTCGGAGACCGGTCGTGCAGATGGGAAAAATGCGAATGTGCTTAAGCGAATCACGGTCGTAATGGAGTGGTGAAAGTGCAGGGTGTCAGGGCGGTGCGGGGAGTGTTTGCAGTATCGGGCTCTGCCCAGGTTTTTGCGGCTTGCGAGAAGCGTGCCGTATGCAGGTGTAGAAAAGGTGACGTAGCAGTCAAACGGAATAAGAACTCGTCAGTCGGAAAATATTCGAGCCGCAGGACGCCGTGACTGCCAGGTTGCCGGCTGACGTCCCATCTCCCCACGTAGTGAACTGCTCGTCGAGGCTGGCCTGGTACTGCGGGGCACTCGTCGACGGAGGAGCTGCCCCACGGGGTGGCAGCTCCCTCGGTGATCTCACTATGGAAATCATGCGGGACGGTAGCGGAGACGGATCACTCGCGACGATCTGCCGAGGTCCTCGCCCGGTGCGCCTGCCCGGCTCCCCGGTCTGGACCGCACCGTGCGCGACACCTTCGACGCCACCGTCCTGGACTATGCCTACTTCCGCTGGACGTCTTCTGCCTTCCCGCACTGGGGCAAGCACCATGACCTCTGTCGCGTACCGCCCTACAGAGGCACATGCCGATCGAGCCCAAGTCCGGCCGTGCCTCTGCGAGGACGAGAAAGTTGATCACGGTATGCGCTACGACACCACTGAGCCAGTAGTCGGTACCTACCCGGACGAGCCGCGCCTCGCCCTGCTCACCGACACCGAAGCCCGCGAAGCGATCGAGTGCCTCCAGACCCTGGAACAGCTCGACCCCGACGGGCGCGGCCCGGCGGCCGGACAACTCGCCGCTGATCTCGCCCGCCGCCTGCCCACCCCGTAGCCGGACTCGCTGTCTTGCTGCTGCGCCCGGTAGGGGTGGCAGTACCTACGCGGCGTCCCCGGGTGGCGGAGCCGGCTGCCTGTGTCCGTATAACGAAGCCGGGACCTCTGAACGGGCGAGGGCGGAAGGAGTGCCGAAGTGGATGCCGGCCGCAAGGGAGGCCTGGCGGCAGTTGGAGGGCTTGCCCCTGCTGTGTGATGGCCAGGGCGGGGCAACCCTGCCTGGTGGAGTGAGGCGACCGCATAGCGGTAGCCCGCTGGCGTGGCCTCCCACCGCTCCGGCCTGGAAGGCAGCTCCGTAACCCTTCAACGCATGGAGAGGCCCGGATGCCTCTCAGGGATTTTACATCTGCCCTAGGGGGATTCAGGTACTTTCCGTCGTGTAAACAAGGAAGGTCCTGACGGCGCTGGAAGACGGAAACGCGCTGGTCAGGGCCCACGGAGTCAGCACTCGATGATGTTCACCGCGAGCCCGCCCCGCGCCGTCTCCTTGCGCTTGATGTAAAAGACGGCTTCGGTCGTCCAGTCAGGGTGATGCTTAATAGCGTATTTTTCGGTTCAGTCAAACGATTCTTTGCATGTAATCCTCTCTGGCGGATGCCGAATGTCGTCGAGAGGGACCCGATGGGCCAGATTTTCATGAACGCTAAGGAAACCGCGGAGTATCTGAACATGTCGGTGCCGTGGGTGTATCGCGAGGCTGCTCGCGCGGGTCTCGTTCCGTACAGGTTCGGGCGCGGGCGGAACGCCAAGCTTCAGTTCAAGGTGGCTGAGGTTCAAGCGTGGGTGAAACAGCAGCGGCTGTCGAGTGGTTGAGATCGTTCGATCGGATGCGTGCAAGGCCCTCCCCGCCCGGGGGAGGGCCTGTGGGCTCAGGCGGCGAGGCCGAGGTCCAGGACCTGGGCGGCGTGGCCGATCGAGCCGGGCATGAGGTGTCGGTAGATCTTGAAGGTGATGTCGAGGCTGTGGTGACCCATCCATTCCGCGACGTCTGTGATGGGGATGTTGTGGGTGAGGCAGTTGGAGGCGAAGAAGTGGCGGAAGCCGTAGACGACCATGCCTTCGGGGATCTCGACGAGGCCGTCCTTCTTGATGCGCCTCCACTGGTTCCCGATGTAGTGGTTGGGCATCGGCATGGAGAGGTCTCGTGGGTTGCGGAGCAGGTAGCCGTCGACGGTGCCGTACGTGTCCGCGTACCACTCGATGGAGAGCTTGACCCGGGCCGGGAGCGGGACGTCTCGGTAGTCGCCGGCCTTGCGGTGTTTGAGGGGCGCGTAGGTCTTCGTGGTCTGGTTGACCTGCTCGGTGATCCGGTATACGTCGTCGGCCACGATGTTGTTGATGTTGACGGCCAGTGCTTCCCCGTTGCGCATGCCGCAGCCGCTCATGAGGTCGGTGACGAGGCGGAACACGTCGTCGCCGGCGGTGCGTATGTCGTGGAGCTGGGCGGGGGAGGGGATGACGGCGCGCTTGGGGTCGTACTGCGGGGGCTTGACGCCGTCGAGCGGGTTGTCGTCGTAGAGGCCGAGTCGGTGGGCGTCCAGCAGGATCGACTTGAGTTTGTCGAAGGCGTTGGACTGGGTGGCCAGGCCGACGCCGTTGCGTTCCATGGTCTGGATGAAGGCTTCGACGACCTTGTGGTCGAAGGTGCCCATCCGGCAGCTCTGGAAGGCGGGGTAGAGGTGGTGGACGAGCAGTGAGTTGAGGTGGCGCAGGGAGCTGGGGCTGAGGTCGCGCTGGCCGGCCTTCCACTCGGTGACGTACTGCTTGAACTGCATCGGGCTGTACTTCTGGATGCGCTCGGCCTTGTGCTGGTTGTGCGGGTTGTTCTTCCGGGCCTGGTACATCTCGGCGAGGCGGGCCTTGGCCTTGTCCTGGGTGGAGAAGCCGGATTCCTCGGATTGCCGTCCGGCCGCGTTGCGGTAGCGGATCTTGTACTCGTGCGGGCACCTCGGCCATCGGCTCTCGGGGTGCCCGCACTCCTGAAGAAGCTGCCCATGCCGCGGACGAGTTTGATGGTGGCCATGGTTGTCGACTCCCGGGCGTCTTGCTGACCTTTGCTGACCCCGGATGGTCGATCAAGCCCCTGAGCTGGGAAGAAACGGCAAACCCGTGCTATGTGGTGGAACTTCGTCGCCCGATCCGGTGAGGAGATCGCACAGGCGCGAAGCGACTGGGAGAAGAGCCTGCGGTTCGGCGAGGTGCACGGCTACGACGGCGCCCGCCTGCCCGCCCCGGCACTGCCCACCACTCCGCTGAAGCCGCGCGGGCGGGTGCGCTGACCTGGGGAAACCCATGGCCGAGTCGGCCATGCTCCCACTAGCGGCCACCATGGCGGGACCCTCGATCCGCATCCTGTCCCGTGTCCGGCCTCGTGTGTCAGGGTGCGATCGGATCGATGCTGACCTCTTGCCGACTTACCTGACCGCTGGTCGGGCGATGGTGGTCACGGAGCGAGCCGGAGGCGGTTCGTCGTCGGCGTGTCCGGCACCGGTCGTGCTGATGGTCTGCTCGGAACCGAGGAGGTGGCCGAGCGCGGTATCCACGATCTTCGATGGGGCACCCGACTCGGGCGGCGCAAGAGAGCTCAAGGGCGGTACACGAGCTCCATGAGGAAGGCGACGATGAGGAGCCACGCGGCCGCACCGAGCAACCACATGCTGTCGGCGACCACCCCCAAGGTGCCGACCGGCACGACCGCAGCGGCGAGGGCTACCGAAACGCGGCGCACACGGCAGTCGGCGGACGTCCTCCCGTCGTACCTGTTCATGGCAGGACCGTAGGCCGAACGAGCTCCGAGCGGGTCCTCGGGCCGGAAGTCCTCACGCTTCCCTGACGCCGAGGCCGGGCCGGCGTCAAGGAAGCGTGAGGAACGGGCCGACCGGCGCCAAGAACGTGCCAGGAGTGAACGGGGCCTCGTTCTCGGGCCTCACGCTGGGCGGAGCCACATCCGAAGGGATCCGTCCGCATGACCGCTCCGACCGCTCTGATCGCCGAGAAGAGCGCCACCCCCAGTGCCGAACCGCCCGACGCCGGGAGTCGGCACAAACTGACCACCGTCACCGGTCTCGCCGCGCTGTCGCTGGACGCGATGGCGTCGGTGGCGTACGGACCGAGGCGATCGTCCTCGTCCTGGCGGCCGCCGGCGGTCACGGGCTCGGCTTCACCCTCCCGGTCACTCTGGCCATCGCGGGACTGCTGGCGGTCCTCGTCGCCTCGTACCGGCAGGTCATCGCGGCCTTCCCGGACGGTGGCGGTTCCTACGCCGTGGCCAAGGCCCGTCTCGGCCGCCGTGCGAGCCTGGTCGCGGCCGCCTCGCTCGTCCTCGACTACGTCCTCAACGTCGCCGTCGCCGTCACCGCCGGCGTCGCCGCCCTCACCTCCGCCTTCCCGGCCTCTACGACGACCGGCTGGTGCTCTGTCTCGGCGTCCTCGTGCTCATCACGGCCGTGAACATGCGGGGCATCGTCGACTCGGCCCGCGCCTTCATCGCCCCGACCGCCGTCTTCATCGGCGCGATCCTGCTCCTGATCGTCGTCGGCCTGTTCCGTGACGCTCCCGTCTCCACAGCCGCCTCCGCCGGTCACGCCTCCGTCCTCACCGACAACGCCACCACCGTGGGCGCCCTGCTCCTGCTGAAGGCGTTCGCCTCGGGCTGCTCGGCTCTCACCGGGGTCGAGGCGATCGCGAACGCAGTGCCGTCGTTCCGTACCCCAGCGGCCCGCCGGGCGATGCGCGCGGAGGTCGCGCTCGGCGCGCTGCTCGGCGTGATGCTGATCGGCCTGTCCGTACTGATCTCCCGCTTCGGACTCCAGCCGGTGGAAGGCGTTACCGTCCTCGCCCAGCTCGCCGACGCCTCCTTGGGGCACAACGGGGCCTTCTACGTCGTCCAGTTCGCCACCATGGTGCTGCTCGCGCTCTCCGCCAACACCTCCTTCGGTGGCCTGCCCGTCCTGCTCAAACTGCTCGCCCGGGACAATTACCTGCCGCACGTCTTCGGTCTCAAGGCCGACCGGCAGGTGCACCGGCACTGGTGTGGTCGGGCTCGCCGTGGTCTCCGCCGCCTTGCTGGTCTTCTCCGGAGGCGACACCAACACCCTCGTCCCGCTCTTCGCGATCGGCGTGTTCGTCGGCTTCACGATCGCCCAGACCGGCATGGTGCTGCACTGGCGTCGGGAACGCGGTACCCGCTGGGCTGCGAAAGCCCTCCTCAACGGCCTCGGTGCCGTTCTGACAGTGTTTCCGCGATCGTCGTCACGATCACCAAATTCCACGACGGCGCCTGGCTGATCCTCGTGGCCCTGCCCTCCTCGTCCTCCTCTTCGAGTCCGTGCGCCGGTCGTACGGCAGGATCGGCGAGCGCCTCGGCGTCGGCCGGCTCCCCGAGCCGCCGCACCGCGAGCGTTCCCTCGTCCTCGTTCCCGTCTCCTCCCTGACCCGGCTCACCAGCGAGGCCCTCACCGCCGCGGTCTCCCTCGGCGACGAGGTGCGGGCCGTCACCGTCTGCCACCCGGACGCCGAGGACCTGGCTGCCACCGAGGCCCTGGAGCGGGACTGGACGCTGTGGAGTCCCGGCGTGTCGCTGATCCGGCTCCCCTCCGAGAAGCGCACGCTCGGCAGGCCCATCGCCGCCTACGTGCGCGAGCTGCGTGCGGCCGAGCCGGACACCCGGATCATCGTCCTGGTCCCCGAGGTGGAACCGGAACGCCTGTGGCAGCGTCTGCTGCAGAACCAGCGGGGCGCGGTCGTCGCCCATGCCGTGCGCAGGGACACCGACGCCGTGATCTGCCGGTTGAGGTTCCGGCTCGGACCGCGCTAGCCGACGTGGACGCGGGGGCGGCGGTCCCGGTCGGGCTCCGCCTCGCGCAGGATCTCGCGGGTGACCGGGGCGACCTCGCCCTGGCCGAGGAGGCCTCGACTGTCAGGACGTGGTAGCGGCCATGCAGCACCTCGCCGCGGACGGTGAGTCCGGCCTCGAACTCGGAGGGGTCGGTGACGGTGACCTCGATGAAGACGAGGCCCTCGGTGTCGGGCAGGTCGTTGTCGGCGCGGACCTGTTCGGTCTTGGCGCGGTACTCGGCGACGTCACGGGCGCCGGGTTCGTTGGCGACGAAGCGCGGGGTGCGGCGGGCGGTGTCCTGGACGAAGCGCTGCGCCATCTCGTCGAGGTCGCCCCTCTCGGCCTTCCTCGACGCCGCACGGCGCGAAGGCCTCGGCGAACGGCTCGTGCACTGCCCTCCCGGCGCCACCACCACCGTGTCGGCCGCGCCGCACCCGGCCCTGACTCCGGCCCGAAGACCACCCACCCACTCGGAGGAGCATGCCGTACGCCGAGAGCGATCGCGTCACCTACGGCGACGGTCGCCCCGGTCCGGAAGGGGACGAGTGACCGGATGAGCCCTCTCGATCCCGTGGCCTTCCGTACGGCACGGGCCGTTGCCCGCCGTCGCGGCGGCCGACCGGCCCTACACCCCCGCGGAGTGGTCGTCGCGGGACGTCCGTCGTGCCCGGTCACCGGAACCGGGACCCCTGGGGCGTGCCGTGGCTCGACGTTCCGGGCTCGTACGCGGTGACCGCCCGCTGGTCCCGGCACCTGCCACTTCCCCGCGCGTCCGCCACGGCCGGTCCGTATTCCATCCTCCTGTCGTACGTCGTCGGCCGGCGGAAGGGAGTGGTGGCCGCCCTCCCCGTGCCCGGGTCCGGTGCCGAGGTGCCCGGCCGGTCCACCGGTTCCGCCCGTGTCAACCGTGCGGAGACGTCACGTCTCGTCGGGGGAGGAGGAGCCGGTGTCCCGCGTCTCAGGGGCCCGCAGCCGCACCTCGACCCGCCCGTCGGCCACGTGGGTGTCGAAGGCGGGTTGCGGGGCGGTCGCGGGACCGCGCACGTTCCAGCCGTCCTCCAGGCGGAAGACGCACCCGTGGAGCGGGCAGCGCACCCGGCCGTCCTCGACCACGCCCTCGGACAGGGGGCCGGAGTCGTGGCCGCACGCGTCGAGCAGGACGTGCACGCGGTCCGCGTCCTCGCGCACGGCCAGGACGGCCACGTCGCCGACGTGCCGCCGGACCGCCCGGCCGAGGGGGAGGTCCTCGACCGTTCCGATCCCGTGCCACCCCGGCGCCACCAGCTCCGGTGCCGACGCCGCGCGATTGACGCCGGAGCCCTGCCGGTAGGCCATGTGGCCGCCGATCGCCCCGCCGACGCCCACGACGGTCAGGCCGGCGAATCCCAGGGCCTTGCCCAGGAAGGCCCGACCCCGTACCCGTGCCGCCAGGGACCCCGCGTACAGGACCACTCCCGTGGCGTTGGCCGCCGCGTGCACCAGACCGACCCGCATCTGGCGGCGCTCCAGTTCGGCCCAGTCGACCCAGCCCGCCACGGCGGCCGGAGCCGCGGCCGCGAGTCCCACGCCGATCAGCGTGCCCGCCGCCCGCCGCTGTCCGGGCACCACGTCGAGCACCGCCGCCGAGAACCAGGCACCGATGGGCACCTGCACCATCACCGGATGGACGGGGTGGCCCAGCCACCGTCCGTGCAGGACGTCCCGCCCCGGCCCAGGGGGAGCGTCCGGACCACGTCGGCCAGGCGTCCGGCACAGCCGTCGAGAACGGCGGCGCGCTCCAGACGGTCCATGCCCGCAGGACCCGGCCGGGACCCGACGCCGCCGGCAGTGCGCGTTTCAGCACCCGCCGTACGACGCCGTCCGCAGGAAGACGACCCTCGAAATCCGGTTCGTACGTCATGAACCGCCTCTCACCCACCAGCGAGTGGCGAAACGGACTCGGGGCGGCTTCCCGCCGGCGCGGACCGGCCGGCTACGCGCTCCTCGTGCCGGTGCGCGGCCTCATGTGTGCGCCCGGAGGACGGCGACGGCACGCGTCTTCGTCGCGTCGCGTCCCACGGGTCCAGGGGCCGGGCGAGGAAGGGAGCGAACAGCGCTCTGCGGCCGCGTGAGGGAGTGATGCCCGACTCGTCGCGCAGCCGGCCGCGGTACCGGCGTAGTGGCGCAGGGTCTCGGCCACATTGCCCTCGGCGAGGTGCGCCTCAGCGACGAGGAGGGGAACCTGGGCTCGGGCATCTCCTTCCGGGGAGGGCCGGAACCAGGAGCCGAGACGAATGATGGCCACCACGACGGGCCGGGCGCAGGCCGGCCTCCCGCAACCCGCCAGTATCCGGTTGCCGGGCATCGTGCTCGGGGTGGGGCTGGGCGGGTTCGTCGACGGCATCCTGCTCCACCAGCTCCTGCAATGGCACCACATGCTCACCAGCACCAACCACGACCGCATCGGGTGAAGTACTACGACCCGCGCACCGTCTCCGGGCTGGAGATGAACACCCTGTGGGACGGCGTCTTCCACACCGTGTGCTGGATCGCCGTCCTGCTGGGCCTGGCCGTCCTCTACTCGCGGGTCACGCACAACCGGCGGGCGGTGTGGACCTCGCCGGTCCTGTGGGGCTGGATGCTCACCGGATGGGGCCTGTTCAACCTGGTCGAAGGACTCCTGGACCACCAGATCCTGGGCATCCACCACGTCCACGGCGGCCCCCACCAGGCCTGGTGGGACGCCGGTTTCCTCGTCCTGGGCGGCCTGTTCCTGGCCGGCGGTCACCTGCTCCGGCGCGGCGGCCGGCCCTTCGACCCGGGCACCCCGGCCGAGTACGGCGAAGGGCGGCGGGCCTGATGGACCACGACATGCCCGCACACGGGCACGGCACGGGCGGCGGCCTTCCCGGGTGGCCGCTGCCCGTACTCCTCCTGTCGGCCGCGGCCTGCTCCTACCTGCTCCTCGTGCGCAGGGCCCGACGCCGCAACCCGGTCCTGGGCTGGAGCCGCCGGCGGACGGCCGGCTTCCTGACCGGCACCGCCCTGCTCGGCGTCGCCCTCCTGCCGCCCCTGGCGCCCTTCGCGCACGAGGACTTCCGCGGCCACGCGGCCCAGCACATGCTCATCGGCATGTACGCGCCCCTCGCGCTCGTCCTGGCGGCCCCGTCACCCTCCTGCTGCGCACCCTGCCCACAACCGGGGGACGGCGGCTGACGGCCGTGCTGCACAGCCCGCCCGTCCGGCTGACCACCCACCCCGCGGTCGCGCTGACGCTGTCCACGGGCAGCCTCGTCATCCTCTACTTCACCCCCCTCTACAACGCGACCACGCACAACCCGGCCGCGCACTGGCTGCTGCACGCGCACTTCCTGCTGTCCGGCTGCCTGTTCGCCCACGCCATCGCCGGCCCCGACCCCGCCCCTCCCGCCCCGGCGTGCGCGCACGGCTGGTCTACCTCGGCGTCGCCGTCGCGATCCACGCGGTCGTCTCCCAGATGATGTACGGCGGCTTCTGGGCCGACATCCACGCGCCCGTCCCGCAGGTCCGGGCGGGCGCGGAGATCATGTACTACGGCGGTGACATCGCCGAGCTGCTCCTGGCCGCCGCCCTGGTCACCACCTGGCGTCCCGAACCCCGCCGCCCGGCCGCCCGCGAGCCCGCCACCGCCCGGAGGAAGACGGCGCCGGCCTGAGCGGACGGCTCCGATATTACGAACGCGTCGCCCGGGGCAGGCGCCTCCCTCGGGACCGGCGACACGGTCTTCACCCCGTCGTCCTCCGGACGGACAGCCGTGCGCAGAGCCTTTGCCGTCCGGCCCCCGGGCGGTCGGGCCCCGTCGACGCGCATCACCGCACCGGCCGACCGCAGTGCCCGCCCGGGCGCAGTGTCCGTCCGGGCGCAGCGGCTCCGGCGGGAGGAGCGGCTCCGGCGGGAGGAGCGGAAGAAGAGGTGACCACCATGGCGCGGACAGCGCTCGTCGTGATCGACATGCTGAACGCCTACGAACACGAGGACGCCGACCTCCTCGTCCCCTCCGTGCGCGAGGCGCTACCGGGCGTGGAAGAGCTCCTGAGGCGGGCTCGCAAGGCCGGCGCCCCGGTGATCTACGTCAACGACAACTTCGGCCGATGGCGCTCCCACCACGGTGAGATCCTCGAGGCGGCACTCGCCGGCCGTCACCCGGACCTGGTCAAGACCATCGCCCCCGACGAGGAGTCGCTCTTCGTCGTCAAGGCCCGGCATTCGGCCTTCTTCGAAACCCCCTGGCCTACCTCCTGGGACATCTGGAGGTCCGGCGCGTGGTCCTGTGCGGGCAGGTCACCGAACAGTGCATCCTCTACTCGGCACTGGACGCCCACATCCGGCACTTCGACGTCAGCCTCGCCCCCGAAGCCGTCGCCCACATCGACGCGGACCTCGCCGACGCCGCCCTGCGCATGATGGAGCACAACATGTCCGCCCATGTCTGCTCCTTGGACGCCCTCACCTTCGACTCCACCGAACCGGAGGCGTGAACGCTCCCGTGTCCCGTGCGGAAACGGATGCGAGCACGCGTGGCCGCCGCCGCTCGGGGCAGTCGCCCGACGTGGCAGGAAAGAAGCACTACGCCGTCGCGGCCTCGGGCATCTGGACCGACGAGGAGGACGGACGCCGTCTGCCCGCCGGTGAGGTGCACGCCTGGGAACCCGGCCTCAACCAGACCGTGTGCGGACTCTCCCTGCACCGCTCCCGGTTGACGCGGCTGTCGCACGTCGCCTGGACCGACACCTTCCCCGAGTCCGGTGGCGCCGCCGACCGGGTACGGCGGGTGTGCCCGCGCTGCGCGTCCGTCGCCGGACGCCGGGGCCCCGACGCCCGCCCGCGGTGGCACCGCGTGAACCCGCGCCCCTGAACGGTGCGGCCGCCCGGTCTTCGCAGACCTCGATCGTGCGACTTCGCACGGCACGGCACGGCCCGGAACCGCAGGCGGAGCGACACGGCGCTCCCGTCCGGCCCAAGCTCGCGCACATGGTTCACACCTGGACGGGCCGTTGCCCCTCTCCGGGCTTCTTCCCAGGTCCCGTGGGGTCCGCGCGTGCTCCCCGTGTCGTCCGTCGTGCCGTAACGGCCCCTCGAACGGGCCTCGGGCACCGGTCCGGGCGGGCATATCGGCCGATCCGTGCGCAGGGTGGGTGGGGAGCACCGCGTCCTTCCGTCGTCTCCCGCAGCCGCGGTCGTTTCGTCCACTGAACGAAATCCTGTGGTTCCCCGGTGGTGCAGGGGCACCCGTGTGCAGAGGTTGTGCCGCTGGGCGGACGACGGCGGCCCATCCGTTACGGCGTCGGCGACGGCGGTCATGGCTGTGGCAGTCCCGCACGGTCCCTGTTTCGAGCTCGAAGGAAGACGATGTCCCCGAGAACCCCCTCAAAGCGGCTGTCGAGAAGCTGACCGAGCCCTTCCGGGAGAACGGCCCCGCCGAGGGCGTCCCCGGGGCCCCTTCCCCGGAGGCGGTGCCGGTGGAGGAGCCCACCGAGCCGCGCGGGCCGCTGCCGCCGAAGCCGGACCAGAGCGGTCCGGAGACGGTCAGCCCACCGGCCAGCCCACCGGTGCGGAGCAGGCGCGGGTCGCGCAGAGCGGCTCGTACCTGACCACCGCGCAGGGCACCCGGTTGTATGACACCGATCATTCGCTCAAGGCGGGTCCGCGCGGGCCGGTCCTGCTCCAGGACCACCACCTGCGCGAGAAGATCATGCACTTCGACCACGAGCGGATCCCGGAGCGCGTGGTCCACGCCCGTGGTGCCGGCGCGCACGGCGTCTTCCGCTCCTACGGCAGTGCGGCGGGCGTGACGAAGGCGGCGTTCCTGGCGGCCGACGCCGAGACGCCGGTCTTCGTGCGGTTCTCGACCGTGCTGGGTTCGCGTGGTTCGGCCGACACGGTTCGTGACACCCGGGGCTTCGCGACGAAGTTCTACACCGAGGAGGGTGTCTTCGATCTGGTCGGGAACAACATCCCGGTCTTCTTCATCCAGGACGCCATCAAGTTCCCCGACGTCATCCACGCGGGCAAGCCGCATCCGGACCGGGAGATCCCGCAGGCGCAGAGCGCGCACGACACCTTCTGGGACTTCGTCTCCCTGCACACCGAGGCGCAGCACCACACCATGTGGAACATGTCCGACCGGGGCATCCCGCGCTCGTACCGGACGATGGAGGGCTTCGGCGTCCACACCTTCCGCCTGGTCAACGCCGAGGGCGCCACGACGCTGGTGAAGTTCCACTGGAAGCCCAAGCTGGGCGTGCACTCCCAGGTCTGGGAGGAGGCGCAGATCGCGTGCGGCGTGGATCCGGACTTCCACCGCCGGGACCTGGCCGATGCCATCGAGGCGGGCGCCTGCCCGCAGTGGGAGCTGGGCATCCAGACCTTCCCGACACCCCCGAGCAGACCTTCGAGGGCATCGACCTGCTCGATGCGACGAAGATCGTGCCCGAGGAGCTCGCCCCGGTCCAGCCCATCGGCCTGCTCACCCTGGACCGCAACCCGTCCAACTACTTCGCCGAGACCGAGCAGGTCGCCTTCCACGTCGGCCACCTGGTGCCCGGCATCGACGTCACCGACGACCCGCTGCTCGCCGGACGCCTCTTCTCCTACCTCGACACCCAGATCACCCGCCTGGCCGGACCCAACTTCCACCAGATCCCGATCAACCGGCCCCACGCCCCCGTCAACGACATGCTCCGCGACGGCTTCCACCAGCAGGCCGTGCACACCGGCGTCGCGCCCTACAAGCCGAACTCGCTGGACGGCGGCTGCCCGTTCTTCGCGGGCGCGGACACCGGCGCCTTCGTCGAGGTCCCCGTGGAGCTGCCGGCCGCGCGCAAGGTCCGCAAGGCACCCGCCTCCTTCGCCGACCACTTCAGCCAGGTCCGCCTGTTCTGGCTGAGCATGACCCCGGTCGAACGCGAGCACATCATCGCCGCCTACACCTTCGAACTCGGCAAGTGCTGGGACCAGGCCATCAAGGAACGCCAGCTCCAGGCGCTCGCCAACATCGACACCGAACTGTGCACCCAGGTCGCCACCGGCCTCGGCCTGCCCGTCCCGACAGCCACCGCACCCGCACCCGACGCCCAGCCCAGCCCCGCGCTCTCCCAGATCGGCCGGGAGTGGCCCGCCGACGGGCGGGTCATCGGCATCGTCACCGACGCCTCCACCGACGCCGACGGCGTGAGGACCCTGCGCCGGGCGGTGCTCGAGGCGGGCATGGTCCCGCTGGTGATCGCACCCGCGGGCGGCACGATCGGCGACACCGACGACCCGATCACCGTCCAGCGCACCTTCGCCACCGCCCGCTCGATCGAGTTCGACGCCCTCATCGTCGCCGGCGCCCCGCCCCCGGCGCCGACGCCCAAGGAGCCCGCGACGCCAAAGCCGGCACACCCGGCCAGGGCACGACGCCGGTCGACCCGCGCCTGGCACTCCTCCTCTCCGAAGCATTCCGGCACGCCAAGGCCATCGGCGGCTGGGCCGGCGCCGAAACCGTCCTCAACGCCTCCTCCGTCCCCACCGACGCACCCGGCGTGGTCTCGCCGACAACGGCCAGGCGGTCCTGGCCGGCCTGACCCCCTCCTGGCCAAACACCGCGTCTGGGACCGCTTCCCCGGCGATCTGACCCTTCCCCTCCCTCCGCCCCGCCGGCCGCCCGAGGCCCGCGGGGCGGACGGTGAGGGGATCGATTCGGCGGCATGGCCGTCGATGAAGGCCGGCAGGGCGTCCGGCATGTGCGGCTCCGGCCCCGTCCCCGGAGGTTTCGTTTGGTGGATAGGCGGCAGTCGGATCCCGTGCGGCCCGCGTACGCTCGGCAGGTCCCCGGGACGGACCGGCGGGACATCGCCTGCGACCGTGTCCGTCCGGCAGCCCGGACAGAACAAGCGTTCGCACGTGATCCGTGGTCGGGCGTACGGTCGAAGGGCCGGGCACAATCCCGGACGGATCGGGCCTGGAGGCACTGGGGTGGAAACCCTTCGTTTTGACAGCGGCAACCTGGAGGAGACCGAGGCGTTCATGTCGCGGGCGTACGCCCCGATGCGGATCGGCGGCCGGCCGCGCGACACGCGTGCCCGCATCGTGCGTACGGCGGCCGAGAGGATCAACGTCGACAAGGTGGCGCTCGACTTCACGATGGCCTACGACGCCGGAGCGCTGAACCGGGTCGCCCTGCTGACCCTCCACACCGGCGCGCTGACGGCCACCACCCAGGGCCGTGACGAGGTCTACGGTCCGGGCGAGTCGTTCCTGATCACCCAGCCCGACCGGCCCTACACCGGCGAGGTCCGCGCCGCCCGCTACACGGTCGTCATGTTCGACACCGAGCTGCTGACCGAGGTCGCCGTCACCGGCGCGTGCACCCGGGGCCGGTCGCCCTCACCGGCAACCGCGCGGTCGACCCCGCCGCCAACCGGCGCCTGGGCGCCACCATGGCGTTCCTGCGGGACCACGTCCTCGTCGACCCGGACGCCGGAGGTCTGGTCATCGCCACCGCCGTCCGCCACCTGGCCGCCGTCACCCTCGCCTGTCTGCCGAACTCCACGAGGGACGAGGAGCCCGACCGGGTGGACAGCCGCGACGCCGGCGGCGCGACCCTGCGCCGGGCCGTCGCCTTCATCGAGGACAACGCGCACCGGGACATCGGCCTCGCCGACATCGCCGCCGCCGCGTACGTCACCCCGCGGGCCGCCCAGTACGCCTTCAACCGCCACGCCGGCACCACCCCGCTCGGGTACCTGCGCCGGGTCCGCCTCGACCGCGCCCACGCCGAGCTGAAGGCCGCCGCCCCGGGCACCACCGTCAGCGCCGTCGCCATGAAGTGGGGCTTCGCCCACCAGGGCCGCTTCGCCGCCGCCTACCGCGACGCCTACGGCGTCCCGCCGTCCGCCACCCTCCAGGACGCCGACCGCTGAACCCGCCGCCGAGCGTGAATCCTCCGCCCCCGCCCGCCGTACGTACGACGAGTTCCGGCCGTGGAACGAACCGGCGCAGTCCCTCCGCGAAGACCTGAGGTCATTCGGCGAGGCGGGGTTTTCCCCGGCCGCCGTGGGGGCACCCGGCTGTACCGGGCAGTCCGCACGGCTCTGGAGGCCGTCGTCACGCATGACGCCCACCGGACCGGGCACGGGCCGAGCGCCCCTTCTCAAGGAGAACGACCCATGCTGATGGCGCACCCGACGGTACTGAGGAACCTCGTGGAGCAGTACGAGGCACTGGCTCTCCTGAGTGCCGGGGAGGAGGTGACCGAGACACGGCAGCGGCTGGAGGACGTCTCCTACACCTTGTGCGTGACGACGGGCGTCAAGGATCCCGAGGCGGCCCTGCTCGCCGCTCGTGAGCGCCTGTCCGGCACGTTCCGCGAGAGTGACCCTCGTCGGTGGCGGGACGGACCGTTCGGTCGTCCCGCCGCCGCGACGTGGTGCGGGTGGCCTCCGTGCCGGCCGGACACGTCTACGTGCGGCACTGCGCCGACCCGGACGGGGCGGACGGGGTCGTACGCCTCGCCGACCCGCGGCCCAACGGGGCGCCGAGCACCTCCAGCGCTGGTGGCCGCCGGTGATGCTCGACCCGGACTGGGTGGACGCGCACCACGAGGAGTTCGACGTCTTCCACCTCCACTTCGGCTTCGACGCCCAGGGGCCCGACGCGCTCGCCGCCCTCGTCGCCGCCCTGCGCCGCCACGGCAAGCCGCTCGTCTACACCGCGCACGACCTGCGCAACCCGCACCAGGCCGATCCGGGACCCCACCTGGCGGCCCTGGACGTGCTGGTCCCGGCGGCCGACCGGCTGATCACGCTCACCCCGGCGCGGCGGCCGAGATCGCCGCCCGGTGGAACCGCACGGCCACCGTGCTGCCCCACCCGCACGTGGTGGAGCCGGCCCTCGTCACCCGCCCCGCCCGCACCGGGAGGGCTTCCGGGTCGGGGTGCACGCCAAGAGCCTGCGGGCCAACATGGCCGTACTGCCGGTGGTGCGCGTCCTGGCCGAGACCGTCGCCGGACTGGACGGCGCGGAACTGGCCGTGAACATCCACCACGACGTGGACGACCCGGCCGCGCACGCCCACGACCCCGTCCTCATGGCGGAGCTGAGGAAGCTCGCCGACCGCGGGGCGCTGACCCTGCGGGTGCACGACTACTTCGACGACGACGACGACCTGTGGAAGTACCTGGGCGGCCTGGACCTGTCCGTGCTGCCCTACACCTTCGGCACCCACTCCGGCTGGCTGGAGGCGTGCCACGACCTGGGCACCGCCGTCGCGGCGCCCGACTGCGGGTACTACGCCCAGCAGCGCCCCTGCCTCACCTACGGCCACTCCCAGCGCGACGGCCTCGACGCGGGGTCGCTGGAGGAGGCGGTGCGCGAGCGTACCGAACGCAGCCGGTGCGGCGGGCCTCGGCCGACGACCGGGCGGCCGAACGGGCCCGGATCGCCGCCGCCCACCGCGAGCTCTACGACGGACTGCTGCGATGAGGAACCCCGCGCCCCCGCGCGGCTCCTCTGCGGATCGCCCTGATCGCCTCCGCCCGCTTCCCCGTCCGCGAACCGTTCGCGGGCGGTCTCGAAGCCCACACCTGGACGCTGGCGAAGGCGCTGACCGAGCGTGGGCACCACGTCGGGTTGTTCGCCGCGCCCGGCTCCGACCCGTCCCTCGGACTGAACGAACTGCCGGTGCGCCGACCGGTGCTGACCGAGGCGGCCCGCGCGGACGTCAGCATGCCCGCGGCCGGCTGGATGGCCGAGCACCACGCCTATCTCCGGCTCATGCTGGACCTGGCCCGGGACGGCGAACGGCGCTTCGACGTCGTCCACAACAACAGCCTCCACCACCTGCCGGTCGCGATGGCGCCCGCCCTGCGGCTGCCGGTGGTGACCACCTACACACCCCGCCGACCCCTGGCTGGAGTCCGCCGTCCAGTCCCAGGACCACTGCCCGGTCACCTTCACCGCCGTCAGCGCCCACACCGCGAAGGCGTGGCACGCCACCGTCCCCGCGGTCCGGGTGGTGCGCAACGGCGTCGACACCCGCCGGTGGCCCGTCGGCCCGGGCGGTCCCCACCTGGTGTGGAGCGGCCGGATTGTCCCGGAGAAGGGGCCGCACCTCGCGGCCGAGGCGGCCCGCAAGGCGGGGCTGCCGCTGCGCGTGGCGGGGCCGGTGGGGGACCGGCGGTACTTCGCCGACCGCCTCGCCCCGCTCCTCGGGGACGGCGTCGAGTACGTGGGGCACCTGGGCCGCGACGACCTGGCCCGCCTGGTGGGCGGGGCCGCCGCCGCCCTGGTCACCCCTGCTGGGACGAGCCGTACGGCCTGGTCGTCGCCGAGGCACTGGCCTGCGGCACCCCGGTGTGCGGCTTCGACCGGGGCGCGCTGGGCGAGATCCTCACCCCGACTGCGGCCGGCTCGCCCCGGCCGACGACGTCGGCGCCCTCGCCGACCTGATCCACGAGACCGTACGCCTGGACCGCGGGGCCGCGCGAACGCGCCGAGCGCTTCTGCTCGCTGGACGCCATGACCGACGGGTACACCGCCCTGTACGAGGAGCTGGCCGCGTGATCGGCTACTACGTCCACCACCAGGGCCGCGGCCACCTGCACCGCGCCCTGTGTGTCGCCCGGCACGCCCGCGCCCCGGTCACCGGCCTCTCCTCCCTGCCCCGCCCGGACGGCTGGACCGGCGAGTGGATCCACCTGCCCCGGACACCGGCCCGGCGACGCCGCCGCCGACCCCACGGGCCACGGACGGCTGCACTGGGTGCCCCGCCACCACGCCGGACTGCGCGCCAGGTCGGCGGCCGTCGCCGCCTGGATCGAACGCGCCGCCCCGCCCTCCTCGTCAGCGACGTCTCGGTGGAGATCGCCGTCCTGGCCCGGCTGATGGGCGTGCCGGTCGTGGTCTCCGCGATGCGCGGCGACCGCTCCGACCCGGCCCACCGCCTCGCGTACGACCTGGCCGACGCCCTGCTCGCCCCTTGGCCCGCCACTCTGCCCGAACCCGGCTGGCCCCGCAGTGGCGCGCCAAGACCGAGTACACCGGCGCCTTCTCCCGCCACGACGACCGCCCCGCCCCGAACGTCCCGCCGGAGCACGCGAGGTGCTGCTCATGATGGGCGCCGGGGGCTCCCGAACTGACCGAGGCCGACGTGCGGAAGGCGGCGGAGGCCACCGGACTGGCGCTGGACCGTGCTCGGCGGTCCCGGCGGCTGGACCGACGACCCCTGGCCCCTGCTGTGCCGGGCCACGGTCGTGGTCACCCACGCCGGACAGAACGCCCTCGCCGAGTGCGCCGCCGCCCGCACCCCGCCGTCGTCGTACCGCAGACCCGGCCGCACGGCGAACAGCACGCCACCGCCCGCGCCCTGGCCGGGGCCGGACTCGCCACCGTCCGCGAACACTGGCCCGAACCGCACGAGTGGCCCGCGCTCCTCGACACCGCCCGGCGCACCGGCGGCGAGCGCTGGCGGCTGTGGGCCCCGGCGACGGCGCCGCTCGCGCCGCCCGGCTGCTCGACGGCCTGGCCGCCCGCACCGACGACGAGAAGGAGCACCCGTGCGCGTCGCGGTGATCACCCTGGTCGCGGGCCGCCACCGGCACCTCGCCCTCCAACAGCAGGGCCTCGCCGCGTCCGGCCTCGCCCCGACCATTACGTGGTCGTGACCTCGACGACCCCGACGCCGCCGGGGTGCTGCGGGACCGGCGGCCCACGGCCGACGTCCTTCCCTGGCCCGGGACGCCGGACGGCTCCCGCTGGCCGCCGCCCGCAACGCCGGCGCCCGCCGCGCCCTGGACGCCGGGGCGGACCTCCTCGTCTTCCTGGACGTGGACTGCGTCCCCGGCCCGCTCTCCTGTCCCGCTACGCCGAAACGGCCCGCGACGGCGCCCTGCTGTGCGGCACCGTCGCCTACCTGCCGCCCCGCCGCCGGGCGGCTACCGCCTCGAAGCCCTGCCGGCCCTCGCACCGCCGCATCCGGGACGGCCCGTACCGGCGGACGACGAGGTGCTCACCGGCGGTGACCACCGGCTGTTCTGGTCCCTGTCCTTCGCCGTGACGGCACCCACCTGGCGGCGGATCGGCGGCTTCTGCGAGCGCTACACCGGATACGGCGGCGAGGACACCGACTTCGGCCGCACCGCGGCGGCGCGGGACGTGGACCTGTGGTGGGTCGGCGGCGCCCCGCCCACCACCAGCACCACCCGGTGAGCCGCCCGCCCGTCGAGCACCTGGACGACATCCTCCGCAACGGCGCCGTGTACCGGGAACGATGGGGCACCTGGCCCATGGAGGGATGGCTGCGCGACTTCGCCCGCCTCGGACTCGTGCGCCACGACCCCGTCACCGACGACTGGACCCGGTGCGCGCCCCGCGCACCGGGTCCAGCCGCTGACCTCACCGGGGTGTCACCCGACCGTTCAGGCCTTCGCGTCCTCCTCCGTCTCCGGGCGGCGGCGTCGCTTGGCCGCGACGACGGCGAGGACCACCGCCAGGGCGAGGACCACCGAGCCGCGCAGCCACACCTCGGCCTCGACCTGGGTGGCGAGCAGCACGCAGGAGGCGGCGCCGAGGACGGGCAGGACGGTCGGGGCCCGGAAGTGGTCCGGCTCGCCCGGGTCGGAACGCAGCACGAGGACGGCGGTGTTGACGATCAGGAAGACCACCAGGAGCAGCAGCACGAGGGTGGAGGCCAGGGTGGCGACGCTGCCGGTCAGGGCCAGCAGGAGGGCGGGGGCGGTGGTGGCGGCGATCGCCGCCCAGGGGTGCGGCGGCCGGGCAGCACCCGGGTCAGGGCGGCGGGCAGCAGCCCGTCGCGTGCCATCCGTACGCCAGGCGCGAGGCCATGATGCCGGTGAGCAGCGCCCCGTTGGCGACGGCGACCAGGGCGACGGCGCTGAACAGCCGCAGGGGACGCCACCGGCCTCGCGGACGACCTCCAGGAGGGGCCGCTGGAGGAGGCGAGGACACCGGTGGGCACGGTGAGCGAGGCGGCGACGCCCACCAGGACGTAGACGGCCCCGGCGGTGGCGAGCGCGGCGAACAGGGCGCGGGGGTAGGAGCGCCGGGGGTCGCGGGTCTCCTCGGCGACGTTCACCGAGGTCTCGAAGCCGACGAAGGAGTAGAAGGCCAGGACGGATCCGCTCAGCACGGCCGCCGCGGCGCCCTTCTCCGGCGTGCCGAGCTGGAACAGGCGCCCCGGATCGCCCTCCCGCGCAGCAGCAGCCAGGCACCGAGCACCACGACGACCAGCAGGCCGCCGACCTCGACCACGGTGGCGACGGCGTTGGCGCGGGTCGACTCCTTGATGCCCCGCGTGTTGACCAGGGCCAGCAGGATCAGGAAGACCACGGCCACCAGCGCGACGGGCAGGGTGACGAACGCGCCGAGGTAGTCGCCGGCGAAGCCGCAGGCGAGCGCGGCGACCGAGACGACGCCGGCCGCCAGCATGCAGAACCCGGCGACGAACCCGACCGCCGGGCCGAACGCCCGCGTGGCGTAGTGGGAGGCGCCGCCGGCCCGCGGGTACTTCGTCACCAGCTCCGCGTAGGAGGCGGCGGTCAGCAGGGCCAGCACCAGGGCCACGAGGAGCGGCACCCACCGCGCCCCCGGAGGCGGCGGCGACCTGCCCCACCAGGACGTACACCCCGGCGCCCAGCACGTCGCCGAGGATGAAGAAGTAGAGCAGGGGAGTGGTCAGGGCGCGCCGAAGACCGGGCGGGGAAGTGCCGGCGGAACCGGCGCTCATCGCGGCACCGCCACGGCGTGGACGGTGGAGGCACGGCGCGACCGCACCGGTTCCACCTCACGGACGGCGAACCCGCCGACCCGCTGGTTCTGCTCTCTCATCGGTTCCCGCTCTCGGAAGGGGTGACTCGTTTCCGTCATCGTCTCTGCCCCTTCCGGTCGACATCAGTGGTGCCACGAGCGAAGGACCGGGACCGCCGTCGTCCGGAAAGCGAAGACGGCGACCGCGAACCGTCGGGACGCCGTGACCGGTGCCCGCCTTCATCCCCTTCACGGATCCGGCCCGGCGGGGAAGCCCTGAGGGCCGATCGGACCGCACGGCAAGAAGGGTTCACCGCTCCGGGAAGACGCCGATGGAGGCGCCCGTGCCTACGGGCGGCGGACCGCGTCCACCGCGGCCGGCCGGGACCCGAGGGGCTGTACGGCTCGTGGCAGTGGAGCCGTACCGACCGGCTCACCCGGCGGCTCCGGGTTCGGGTACGCGGAGGTGCCCGCGGCCTGGGCGCCGGACGAGCGCACCGCCGCCCGGGAAGTGCTGAGGACGTCACGGTGGGCGCTGGCCGGATGGAAGGTCATGAGCGAACTGCCCAACCCGGTCGACTTCGACGCGGCCACCGCCACCGTGCGCGAAGAGGACGTCCTGGAGAAGACGGATTCATCGACTTCTACCAGCGCGAACTCGAACAGCCCCTACGCCGTCTGCGTCCGTCCGGCGCCGCTTCCTGAGCCCCACGCGGCCCTGTCCGCCGCGGCATCGACCACATCGGGGTCACCGTTCCCGACCTCGACGCGGCGACCGGCTTCTTCGCCCGCGCCCCGGGCGCCGAGGTGCTCTACGGACGGCACGGCTCCGCGGGTCGTGGCGGACTTGATCGGCGTCGACACCGTCGTCCCCTGCCACCCCACCCTCGAAGACGCCCTGAACGCCTGACCTGGGCCGCGCATCGGGAGGAACACGACGAAGGCGGTGGCCCTGTCTATGTCCTGTCGTGGACGGCCCGGGCCTCGGCGAGGTTGTCGCGCAGGGTGAGGACGGTGTCCGTGCCGGTGATCCTCAGAAGTCGCCGGAGCTGGGCGGGGACGGCGACCAGGGTGAGGCGGTGTGGTCGGCCCGGGTGTGGCGGTTCAGGCGCAGGAGGGTGTTGAGGCCGGAGGAGTCGCGAAGGTGACTCCGGACATGTCCAGGACCAGGTGGTGGGGGTGCCCATGGCGGCGGTGGCCTGTTCGAGCAGGACGGCGGAGGTGTCGTGGTCCAAGGCGCGCCGGCGACGGTGAGCAGGACGAGGCGGTCGTCTTGTTCCTGGACGATGACCTTGAGACCGGTGCTCATCGGGGGTGCTCCTGGCGTGGTGGTGCGGGGCGACGGGTTCTTCGGGCGGCAGGCCGGCCAGGGCCGCGGCCAGCCGGCTGGGCGCGGCCGGGGGCCGAGCCATTCGCAGAACAGGACGGTGGCGTCGTCCTGCAACTGTCCGTCGTGATGCTCCAGGACGGCGTGCATGAGGCGGCGCAGGGTCTCGGGCACGGGCAGGCCCTCGGCCTGCTGGCGGTCGAGGAAGTCGGTGAAGCGCTCCACACCGAACTCCTGACCGCCGGCGTCGCGCGCCTCGATGATGCCGTCGGTGTAGAGCACGATCCGGTCGCCGGGCTGGAGCTGTTCGCGGCACAGCGTGGTGGGCAGGCCCAGACCGGTGCCCATCGGATGGGTGGGGCGGCAGTCCAGATGGCTGTGCCAGCGGCCGGCGCGCATGAGGACCGGCGGGTGATGCCCGCGGTTGACCCAGGTCAGCAGGCCGGTGCGGGTGTCGAGATCGGCCAGGATGCCGGTGGCGTAGCGCTTGTGACCGTACTGCTCGATCAGCACTTCCTCGGTCCTCTCGCTGACCTCGGCCAGCCCCAGGCCCTGGCGGCGGGAGTTGCGGCAGGCCGCGACGGCGAGGTTGGCGGTCAGGCCCGCGGCGGTGTCGTGACCCATCGCGTCGAACACCGCCAGGTGCACCACATGATCGGCGGTGGCGTAGTCGTAGGCGTCGCCGCTGATGGTGTAGGCGGGCTCCATGGACGCGGAGATCACCACCCGGCCGTCCGCGTAGCTGCGCGGCGGCGTCAGGTTCCACTGCATCTCGGCCGCGATGTTCATCGGCCGGGCCCGGGTCAGCCGGGCGAGCGCGTCGCTGTTGGGCTCCTTGCTGTGCAGGATCAGGGCGATCAGCGCGGCCAGCAGGGTCATGTCCTCGCGTGCCCGCACGTCGTCGTCGGCGGTCGTGATCCGCAAAACGCCCAGGCGTTCGGTGCCGTCCAGCAACGGCACCCACCAATGCCTCTCGACCGCGTCCTCCGGCCCTCGGGCAGGATCTGCCCGTACTGGTAGGCGCGCCCGGCCAGGCTGCCTTCGATCTTCAGCTCGGCCTCCTCGCCGGCCGTGTCCTGCCCGGCGTCCAGGCCCCGGCCGGTCAGCAGCCGCAGCACGTCGCGCTGGAGGTCCCCAGGTAGATCAGGACCTGGGTGAAGCCCACGGTCCTGGTGTGCTCGGTCACGGTGGAGGGCAGCAGTTCCAGCGGCATCAGGTGGCTCGCGGCCAGCAGACCGGCCAGCATCCGCCGCCCCCGCGCGTCACGCTCGTGATCACTCACCGGCGGCGTCCCTCGTCGTCGAAGCCCGCACGCCGCTCTCGTACAGAGTGCTCATGACTCCAGTGTCCATCGTCGCCCACGCGGGGCCCGCGGGACCTGCCCGGTGGATCACCAGGGTGGCCCCTGTTCGCCGGCACGCTGTGCTCGTCCGTACTGGTGCTCCCATCGGCGGGGAAGGGGCGACCGGACAGGTGGCGAGCACGGATTTCCCCGGTGGGCCGCGGGCGGACGGCCTGCCGGCCGCGCTCTCGGACCCCGCGCGCCTGGCCGCGGTGGAAGCCGCCGCCCTGCTGGACACCGGGCCCGAGGCGGTCTTCGAGGACCTCGTCGGCCTGGCCGCCAGGACCACCGGGACCGGGCGGGCGTTCGTGACGCTGGTCGATGCGGACCGCTCGTTCTGGTAGGCGTGCGTCGGTGTCGACACCGAAGCGCTCGACGACCGGCAGAACCCGGTGGAGCAGAACTTCTGCTACTTCCTGGTCGGCCTTGAGGGCGAGGCGTTCATCGTCGACGACGCCGCCGCGAACGCCTGAGCGGGCTCGGCCGCCCGACGCGGCCCAGGAGCGGGCCCGCCCGCACGGCCGGTTCCCCGCCACACCGGACATTCCGCTTGTGGGGGACGTGTGCGGCGTAGGGATGTTCGGGGTGGGAGGGGCTGTCGGAGGCCCTGCTTCCCCGGAGCGGCGGGAAGGGTTTCAGCCGACCTGAGGGCGCGTCCCGTGCGCCCGGCACGGATCGCGGGCCGGGCTGACCAGGGTTCCGGCGACCCGCGGGAAGCGAGTTCCCGCTGGCATATTCGGCGTGAACTGATGCGTTAGCGAAAGCATTTGGAGGTCACGGGGGCCGGCCGGAAGAGGCTTGTGGCAGTGTTCCGATCCGGTCGACGGGAAGGACGCACAGTCCCCTCGCCGCCAGGGAGTGAACGACGCCCGTGCCGAGGCCCGGCCGGGCGTACCCCTCGATCCGGCAGACGCGTCGCGCGCCCCGCCGGATCCGACGAACCCGGTCGCCGCGTGTTCCTTCGCGGCAAGCGCCGTGCGGGACACGGCGCCCTACGACATCCGCCCGCGGCTCGGCAGCCGCCGCGGACATCAGACCGCCGAGTGGTCAGCACTCGCATGTCCACGGAGGAGTACGTGGCCCATTCCCCGTCAGCATCCTGTCCCAGCTCGACTTCAACCGGCAGCCGCTCCAGGAGGAGCTGCTGATGAGACCTTCCACCAGCTCATGGACGAACACGGTTACGTGCTGCTGTGCAACGTGACCGAGGAGTTCGACCCGGTGCGCCTGTGCCGGAGCCTGGGCGACTTCGTGCCCAACTACACGGGCGCCGTGGTGGGCGACGTACGTCCCGAACCGGGCATGGACGACGTCTACCACGCGGGCAACACCGCCCCTCACCCCGCACTCCGAGGGGTACGACTTCGCCGTCACCCCGCCCCGCTACATCGCCCTGTGGTGCGTCTCCCCGGCCGAGGGACCCGGCGGCGAGACCACCCTCATGGACACGCGTCCCCTGGTGGAAGCGCTGTCGGAGCAGGAGAGGCAGCGGCTGCTGGACACGGACTACGCGTGGAAGACCACCGAGGGCGTGCAGCGGCTCGGCCTCGACCTGCACACCCGCCACCCCGTTCTGGAGGACCACCCTGAGGGGCCGATCGTCCGGTTCAGTTGCAACAACCTCATCCGGGACGACGACGACCCGGTCGCGGAGCTCCAGGACCGCTGGCACAAGAGCTTCGAGCGCGACCACGTCGCCGTGGACTACCGCGAACGCGACATGTTGGTGTGGGACAACTGGCGGCTCCTGCACGCGCGCAACGCCTTCAGCGACCGCAACCGCCACCTGCGCCGCATCCAGATAGCCGGCTGACACCCCCGGAGGGGTACCCATGTACCGGACCATGCTGCACAGCAAGATCCACCGCGCCACGGTCACCCAGGCGGACCTGCACTACGTCGGCTCGGTGACCATCGACCGCACCCTGATGGAGGCGGCCGACCTGCTGCCCGGCGAGCAGGTCGACATCGTCGACATCGACAACGGCAACCGGCTCACCACCTACGTCATCGAGGGCGAGGCCGACAGCGGGGTCATCGGCATCAACGGCGCGGCCGCCCGGCTGATCTCCCCGGGCGACCTGGTCATCATCATCGGATACCGCACGGTGGCCGAGCAGGAGGCCAGGGACAACAAGCCGTACGTCGTCTTCGTGGACCGGAGCAACCGGCCCGTGACCGTCGGCCACGACCCGCCGAGACCCCCGTCGCGGAACTGACCCGCGGCGACGTGCTCCAGGGAGCCGCCCGATGACGACCACGACACCCGGGCCGGCCACCCGCGACACGACGGCCCCGCCGCCGCCTCCAACACTCCCGCCGCCTCCCCGGAGAGCGTCGTGTGCCCCGCCGCGCTGACCCGCTACGACCGGGAACTGCGCCGGATCCTGGCCGCGGCAGGGGACGCCGCCGAGACCCCCGCGGGGTTCTCGCCCCGCTGGGAACTGCCCGAGCCGAGCCCGTCGCTGGAGACGTTCTTCGCGCCCTCCACCATGAGCGCGCACCACCTCGGGGAGCGGGCCGGCACCCGCCTGGGCCTGCTCAACCTGATGCACAACCCGCGGACCCGCACCACCAAGACGTTCGCCTCCCTGGTGATCGTGGCCCGGGCCGTCGCCCACGTCCGCCGCACCGGCGAACCGGTCATGATCGTCACCCCGTCCAGCGCGAACAAGGCCACGGCACTGCGCGACGCCGTGCTGCGCGCCCACGAGTCGGGCCTGGTGACCGAGCGGGAGCTGCGCATCGCCTGCGTGGTGCCCTCCGTCTCCGCCGCCAAGCTGTGGGACTCGCCGCTCGCGCAGGACGCGGAACGGCGCCGCGCCCACCGGTGGCCGTCTCGCACGGCGGAGGCTCCGCGCAGGTCAAGGAGCTCGCGCGGGCCGTGGTGGACGCGGAGGCCGACGCCGTCTTCGCCGCCCACGGGGTCCGGCTGTGGCACACCATGGACCTGGGCAACTACATGGTCGCCGACGCCGTACGCGCCCTCTTCGAGCGCGACAACCTCCCGCGGGAACCGCGCGTCCACGCCCACGCGGTGTCCAGCGCCTTCGGACTGCTCGGCCACTTCCACGGCCAGCAGTGGCACACCAGCCGCCAGTGGCCCGCCGAAGGCGCCGGCTACTTCCTGGTCCAGCACCTCGGCACGCCCGACATGGTCGCCAGCCTCCACCACGGCAGCTTCGACCACCGGCCCGTGTGGGAGGCCCGCGACGGACTCCTCGTCCAGAGCGAGGACCCCCGCTTCCCGTTCGCCGCCCACGCGGCCGACGAACAGCTCGACCCCACCTTCTACACCCACACCCCGGCCACCTCCCCGCGGATGAACGAGATCATCCGCCGGCAGGGCGGCGGCGGCATCGTCGTGTCGCTCGTCGAGTGCGTCGAGCGCTATCCCGCGATCCGCGAGCTGCTCGCCCCGCACGGCGTCGTCCTGCCGAGCGACCCGCGCCGACTGCGGGAGTGGTCGCTCGTCATGGCGCTCACCGGCGTGTTCAACGCCATCGACCGGGGACTGCTCACCGACCCCGAGGTCCTGGTGCACGCCTCGGGCTCCTACCACAGCGGCGACTTCCGCCCCGTACGCGACGAACACCTCCGGCCCGTCGACTCCCTCGACGACCTGCGCGCACTGGTGCGGGAGGCGGCCGCCTGACCTCCGGCAGCCCGCGCCGGAGCCCGTCTTCTTCCGTCAGGGGACCCCTTGCCTGCTCTCCTCCCACCCGCCCGGACCGCCGACCCGGCCCCGCCCGACGGCCCCGCCCGCCCCACCTCGCCGCTGCGCTCCGGGCGGCGTACGCCTGGAACAACAGCCCGGGCGTCGGCTGGCGGACCGCCCGCCGGCTGGCCGACACCGCGCCCGCAGCGTCCGGGCCACCGTCTCGCACGGCCCGCCCGGCGCACCCGTCATCGCCTACGCCGGCCTCCCCCAGGAGAGGCCAACATCCTGCAGCTCCTCGAACACCAACGCGCCCGCCTGGGCGCACCCGTGACGTACCGTCAGACCGCCCGCATCGGCTGGCGGCACCTCGCCGAGGGACGGTGGCCGCCGGCCGACCTCGTGGTCGTGGGGGCCGACGCCGCGCGGATGGACCGGCTGCCCGACACCACCGCGCTCACCGCGCCCTTCCGGGTGCACCTGGTGGTCGACGTCCCCCGTCCCAGGAGGAGCTCCAACGGCAGATCTCCCGGCGCGAACGATGGGAGTTCAACCGCAACCAGCGCCGGCACGACTGGGAACTCCAGGAGGACCCCTCCCGGAGGCCCTCGACTTCTTCTACCGGCGTATGCACCGGCCGACCATGCGGCGCCGCCACGGCGACCGCAGCCGCACCGAGCCTGCCCGTGGCGCGCACGCCATCCTGCCGCGGGGCACGCTGCTGTTCGTGACCAGCGGCGGCCGGCGGGTGGCCGGCGTGCTGTGCCACTGGTCGCCGGACCGCCGTACGCTCACCACCCGGCTCCTCGGCGTCCTGGACGGCGACGAACAGCACTACGCGGACGGCGCGTTCAAAGCGGTGTACCACCTGCTGCTGCGGTGGGCCTGCGCGCGGCGCGTACCGCACGTGGACTTCTTCGGCACCGAGGCGTTCCTCAGCAAGGGCATCTTCCAGTGGAAGCGCAAGTTCGCCCCCGCGTCCAGTTGCCGCCCAACCACTTCTCCCGCAAGCGGATACGCCTGTACGTACGCAACGACACCCCCGGGTCCGTGACCTGCTGGTGGCCAACCCGCTGCTGAGCTGGACCGCGGGACCGGACGGCCCGCGCATGACGCCCACCTACTTCACCGACGCCCAGCGCCCGCCACGGCTGGACGTCAGCGCACGCTGCCCGGGCTGCCCGAACCGCGCCTGCTCGACCTCGACGCCTTCCTCGGAGGCGGCCGATGAGCCCGCCGCGCATCGCGATCGCCGGGACCGGCGCCTTCGCCGGAACCCTGCTGCGCGCCCTGGCCCGGCACCGGGAACCGCTCGACCTGTCCGTCCTCGGCTCCGACGCGGGCCGGGCGGGCGAACTAGCCGAGCTGGCCCGTGACCACGCGGCACTGAGCGGCGCTCCCCCACCTGCCGGGGACACGGGGCCGACCCCGGCGACCCGGACGGGCTGGAGCGCCTGCTGGCCTCCGTCCGCCCCGACGTCCTGGTGGTCTGCACCTCCGAACACAGCCCCGCGGAGAGCCGCACCGCCCCTCCGCCTGGACGGACCTGGTGTCCCGAGCCGGGTTCGCCCTGACCCTGCCCTGCAGACCGGACACGTCCTGCGCTACGCCCGGGCGGCCGAACGGGCCGCACCGGACACCCTGCTCGTCAACGCCTGCTTCCCCGACGCCGTCAACCCGCTCCTCACCGCCCTCGGCGCACCGGTGGTCTGCGGGGTGGGCAACGTCGCCACCCTGGCCGCCGCGCTGGCCGCCCGGACCGGCGTCGCCGACCCCGGCGACTGCACCTGCTGGCCCACCACGCCCACCTGCACACCCCCGAAGCGCCCGGCCTCGACGCACGGGCCTGGCTGGACGGGTCCCCGTCGACCTGACCGGCGAACTGACCGCGGTCCGCCGGCGCGCCCGGAGCCACCTCAACGAGGTGGGGGCGCTGGCCGCCGCGGCCCCCTCGCCGCCCTCGCGGGCGCGGGCCCCAGCCACACCGGGCACCTGCCCGGCCCCGCCAGACTGCCCGGTGGCTACCCGTGACCGTCACGCACCGGCACGTCGCCCTGCGGCTGCCGCCCGGCCTATCCCGCGACGAAGCGGTGCGGTGGAACACCGAGGCCGGCCGGCTCGACGGGGCGGCCGCCGGGGCCGGCGGCGCCGTCCGGCTCACCCCGGCCGCGCTGTCCGCGCTGCGCCCGCACTGGCCGGACGTACCCGAGGAGTGGACCCCGGCCCGGCTGACGCCGCTGCGCGAGGCGGTGCTCCGGCTGCGGACCCGACTGCGCGCCCTGCCCCCGTCCCCGCCTCCGCCGAGCGACCCCCGTACGACGCCTTCACTCCAAGGAGCCGCCCCATGACCGTGGCCGACCAGTACCTGATGGGCGCCGCCGCCTCGAACTGGACCGGATGCTCTTCCAGGGCGAGCTGTTCCGCCCGGAGGCCCGGCAGCTCCTCGAACGGTGCGGTCCCGGACCGGGCGAGCGGGCCCTCGACGTCGGCTGCGGCCCGCTGGGCATCATGGACCTGCTCGCCGACCGGGTCGGTCCCGGGGCGAGGTCGTCGGACTGGACGTCCAGGCCTCGATGGTGGAGCGGGCCCGGGAGGAGGTCGCCGCCCGGGGCCTGGACAACGTCCGCCTGGTCCACGGGGACGCGGCCGTGAGCGGCGAGGAGCCCGGCAGCTTCGACTTCGTCCACACCCGCCTGGTCCTGATGAACGTCCCCACAGCGACGCCGTGCTCGCCGAGATGACCGCCCTGACCCGGCCCGGCGGCACGCTCGCCGTGCAGGACGTGGACTGGGTCACCCGGGTCTGCGACCCGCCCCACCGCCTGGGACCGGCTGGTCGGCGTCGTCGCGGAGCTGTGGCGGCGCAACGGCATGGACGTACGGCTCGGCCGCAGGCTGCCCGCCTGCTGCGCGACGCCGGCCTGCTCGACGTACGCGTCGACGTCTTCGCCCGGGCCTTCCAGCCGGACCACCCCTACCAGACCCTCCTGGCCGACCGGGCCGAGCTGTGCCGGGACGCCCTGGTCGACCAGGACCTGATCACCGCCGGCGAGCTGGACGACTGCATCGGCCGGGTGCGCGCCCACGTCCTCGCACCGGACACCGTCGTCGTCCACCCGCTGCTCTTCCAGGCCTGGGGACGGCGGCCGCCCCAGGATCCCACCGCCTGATCACCCCGCGCGCGAGAACAAGGAGAACCATGTCAGCGACGTCCTGCGAGCTCCCCGGAACCGGACTGGCGGCCCCGTCCGCCCAGCACGTGCGCGAACGGCTGCTGTACGGCATGCGTGACGTGCCCTTCCGCCGGGGCGGTTCCCCTCCACCGGTGCTGCTGCCCCGTTCCGTCTACGAGGAGCTGCACACCGCCGCCGCCCGGGTGCTCCAGGTGCTGGTGAAGGTGGCCCACGGGCTCGGCGGGGACCGCGCCGAACGGCTCGCCGCACTGGGCGTCGATCCCGCCGAATGCCCGCTGTTCACCTCCGACGAGGCCTGGGAGTGGCGCTACGCCGCCGCCATCGCCCGGCCGGACGCCTTCGTCACCCCGACGGGATCCAGCTCATCGAGTACAACGCCGGGGGCGGCGTCGGCGCGGTGGTGCAGACGCAGCTCCTCGCGGACGCCTGGGTCGACGACGTCTACGCCGACCGGTCGCTCTTCGCCCACCGTCCCTTCCAGGCCCGCGCCGACATGTTCGAGGCGATGTGCGCCCGCGAGGGCACCGCCCGCGCGGTCGTCCTCAGGGGAGCGTCGCCGACCTCGTGCGCGGCGTCAGCAGCACCCGCTACTTCGACGTCGAGGTGGACCACCTGCGCTCGCGCGGATTCGACGCCGCCTTCTTCGAACCCGAGGACCTGGTGGAGGGCGTGCTGGGCCCCACCGGAGAGTTGCGCTACCCGGTGGGACTGCGCCACTTCACCGTCCAGGAGTGGACCGAGCTGGGCGTGGACTGGACGCCGGTGGGCGAAGTCCTGGAGGCGGGCTGCCAGTTGGTCTCCTCGGAGACCTCCTCGCTGCTCTTCAACAAGAAGCTCCTCGGCATCGCGTCCGAGGGCACCCCTCGATGACCCCCGAGGAACGGCGTCTGGTGGACCGCTACGTGCCGTGGACCCGCGTGACCGGCGACCGCGAAGTCGTCCACCGGGGCCGCCGGTGGCCGCTGGAGGACCTGCTGCTGGAGCGGCAGGAGGAGTTCCTCCTCAAGGGCGCCACCGGCATGAAGGGCGAGCAGGTCACCATGGGCCGGGACACCGACCGGGCGACCTGGCGCGCCGAGGTGCGCCGGGCCGTGCAGCGACAGGACTGCGTCGCGCAGCAACGGGTGGAATCCGTGCGCCGGCCGATGACCACGCAGGGCGCCGACGGCGAGGTGTACACCACGCAGGTGGCGCCCGTGCTGGGACCGGTCGTCATCGGAGGCGCCCCGGCGGGCTGCCTGGCGCGCTACTTCGCCGACGGCCAGGACGGCGTCATCAGCGTGGAACGGCACGGGGCCGCACAGAACGTCGCCGTGGCCGCATGACCGCCGGCTCCGGTGGTACGAAGGAGGAACGCGCCCGGATGAAGAAGCGCGCCACCGTACCCCTCTTACTCGGCGGTCGGGCGGTCAACGGCTTCGGCGACGGCCTGTGGTTCAGCATCTGGGCCATCTACTTCACCCGCATCCAGCACATCCCCGCCGAGAGCATGGGCCTGGCCATCGGGATCGGGGGAGTGGCGGGCTTCCTCGCGGCGATACCCGTCGGCACCGCGGCCGACCGCCGCGGGCCGCGCGAAGTCCTCTTCCTGATCGTCCTGCTGCGCGGCGCGGCCTCCGCCGCCTACGTCTTCGTGGACGGCTTCTGGTCGCTGCTCCTCGTCTCCTGCTGCTACTCCGCCGTGCAGAGCTCGGGCGTCGGCGTCCGGGTCAGCCTCGTCTACCAGCTCATGGACAAGGAGAACAGCCTGCGCGTCCTGGCCCAGGGCCGGGTCGTGCAGCACATCGCCTACGCCGCGGGCGCCGGCGCCGCCATGCTGGTCCTGGCCCACGGCGGGCGCTCCGTCTTCGTGGCGTCCATCCTGGTCAACGCCGTCACCTTCGCCGTCACCGCGGTCCTGACCCTGGCCCTGCCGCACGTCCCGGCGACTCCGGTCGAACGGCGGCAGAAGGGCACGGCGGTGCTGCGCGACCTGCCGTACGTGGGGCTGATGAGCACCACCGCGCTCCTGTCGCTGTGCTGGCCGCTGCTCTCCAGCGGCCTGCCGCTGTGGATCGCGGAGGGCACCGAGGCGCCGCTGTGGACGGCCGGCCTGGCGGTCGCGGTCAGCTCCTGGCCATCGCCCTGTTCCAGGTGCGCGTCACCCGGCAGGCGGTGGACATCCCCGCTCCGTGCGCTCCAACCGCGTCTCCGCCCTCGCCCTCGCCTGCTGCTGCCTGGTCTTCGCCGCGGCGGCCTGGGCGGGCAACCCGCTGCTGGCCACCCTGGTCATCGTCCTCGGGATGGGCGCGCACGTCGTCGGCGAGCTGTTCTACGTCTCCTCCCGCTGGGGCCTGTCCCTCGGCTTCATGGTCAAGGAGGCCGAGGGCCAGTACAGGGCCTCACCGCCAGCACCGAGTCGGGCGCGACGGCACTGGGCCCCGCGCTGGTCACCGCCCTGGTCAGCGGAGCGCGGGAGGCCGGCTGGCTGGTGCTCGGGGCGCTGTTCCTGCTGAGCACCGCCCCGTGGGAGCCCTGTCCCGGCGCGCCGGACGCGACCCCGGCGGGTGACGTGGGCGGACGAGCGGACCAAGGAGCGAAAGGCGGCGTGCTGACCCCCGGTTCCCCCTTCCACCAGCGGCTCCGAGGAGCGCCATGACCGCACTGTCCCCGATCCCGTCACCACGCCGTCGCCCCACCGGCCCGCCCTGCCCTGGCAGCCCGCGTCCGCGGCCGTCCTGCGCATGGCCGGCTACCCCTTCGCCCTGCTCCACGCGCTGAGCGACCCGGAGTGCCTGCGCCTGGCCCGCCTGCGACTGGCCGCCCAGGAAGAACTGGACGCCTTCGCCCGGCAGGCCGAGACCTCGCGCGGGGAGGCGACGAACAACGCCGACCGCTCCCTGCTGCGGGCCATGCGCCGGGGCCGCCCCTACCCGCCGCGCGACGCAGCCGCTGTCCGAGCCGTTCGCCCGCACGGCGCGACGCCACGAGGAAGCCCTGCGCCGCCGTGACGACGCCGATCACGCCCACCGCCAGGCGTACGCGGCGGCCTGCCTCGGCGGCGCCGAGCGGGTCCTGGACCTCTTCCGCACCACCCCTCGCTCCAGGACATGCTCCTGGTGTCCAACGACTCCGCCCACGCCCGGCTGGTCCGCTGGCTGCACCGGGCCGACCCCGGGGCACGTGGAGCAAGCAGGACCGCAACAACACGGCCACCCTGGTGCGCTACCTCCAGCGGGTGTGCGCCAAGAACGACACGACCAGCCACTTCGGCCCGCTCGCCCCGGCCCGGCTGGACGGCTCGCGCACCGGCGTGCACTGGCGGCCCGCGCCGCTGCGCCGCCACACCGTGCTCTCCCGGTGGGCGGTGGAGGCGGTCGCCGGGGCCCTGCGCGAGGCGCACGAGGACGTGCGGCTGCTCGACCGGCCCGCCGCGCCCCCGGCGCCCGTACCGAAGGCGGCCGGCTGCACCTCGTCCGCCTCGACCAGCGCCGCATGAGCACCGAGGTGCGCGAAACCGTCCACCCCGCGCCGCCCCACGACCTGACCCCGGCCCTGCTGAGCTGTTCGACCGGTGCGACGGGGAGACCACCGTCGCGCGGCTCGCCACCGACATCGGCCGCGAACCCCGCGAGGTCGCGGAGGACGTCGCAGCCCTGCGGGACCTGGGCGCCGTGGCCGGAGAACCGGACCTGACCTACGGAGTCGAGGACGCGCTGGAGTCCCTGCGCGACCGACTGGCCGTCCTGGGAGACGGGCACCCCGCGTCCCGGGCCTGCGCACGCCTCGCGCGGGCCGTCACCGCCCTGCAGAGCGCGCCCCCGACCGGCGGCCCCAGGCCCTGAGCGACCTGAAGTCGCTGTTCACCGACATCACCGGCCTGCCGCCGCACCGACCGCAGCGCGGCTTCTACAGCGACCACAGCCTGTTCCACGAACACTGCACCGGGGTCGCCGGGGACCTCGTGCTCGGCGAGCCGCTCGTCAACCGGATGAGCGGCGAACTCTCCCTGCTGTACGACCTGTTCCTGCTGCGCCCGCGCTGGCGACTGCGGCTGGAGCGGGAGCTCCTCGCCGACTGGTTCCGGCACCGCTTCGGCCCGGCGGCCCGCGTCCCCGCCGGCGACTACCTGACCGCGTTCGTCACCGACCTCGACCGGCTCGCCGACCGCTACCGGGACTGCGAGACACGGGTGAGCGCCATCGCCGGGGAACTGGAGGACGCGCTGTTGCCGCCCGCCGGCGCCACCGCGCACCGCCACCACGTGGACCGCGCCCGCGTCACGGCCCTCATCGACCGGTACGGACTGGACGAACCCGCCGTGTGCAACCCCGACCTGATGATCGCCGCCGCCGACCGCGAGCACCTGGAACACGGGGAACCGACCCTGGTGGTGGGCGACCTGCACGCCATGGACGACCACCTCAGCCACGGCTCCATCGCCCCTTCGTCGAACAGGCCTTTCCCTCGTTCCCGTCCGAGGAGGCCGAGCTCTACGCACGACTGCTCGCACCGGACGAGACCCTGGCCGACGTCACCCAGTGCCACCTGAACAAGACGTTCCCGCGGATCGCCCCCACGGGACCGGACATCGAGGCGCACGACCGCTCCGACGCCCCGGGGCCCGACCGGCTGCGGCTGGCCGAGCTGACCGTGGAACTGGCCGACGGACGACTGCGGCTGCTCGCCCCCGACGGCCGGCGGCTGCGGCTGACCGTCCCGCCGCTGGCCTGGCCGATGCTGCGGCACAATCCGTTCGCGCCGTTCGGCTTCCCGACCACCACCGAGACCAAGGCGGTCGGCGGCGCCGGCCGGACGCACCTGCCGCGGATCAGCGTCGGGGAGGTCGTGCTCCAGCGCGAACTGTGGCGCGTCGACCCGCCGAGATCGCCGCGCCCGGCGTCGACGAGAACCCGACGCCTTCGCCCGCCTCCAGCGGCTCCGCGCCCGGCTCGAACTGCCCCGCCACGTGTACGTGCGCTGCCCGGGCGAACCCAAACCCGTCTACTGCGACCTGGACAGCCCGCTCCTGGCGGGCTGCCTCCTGGATGGCCGCCAGAGCACCGGAGGGCGGCCCACTGGAGATCAGCGAAATGCTCCCCGGCCCCGGACAGCTCTGGTTCGGCGACCAGGACGGCGGCCGTACCTGCGAGGTGCGCTACGCCGTGTTCACCGCCCGAGCGGGCGACAGCACCCCACCGCGTGACCGCCCACGTCGAAGAGGACGCCATGACCCGACATCCCAGCCCCGCCCGCCCACCTCCTCCCCTCCTCCTTGCGGGACCGCCACGCGGACGTCCTGCGCGACCTGCTCGACCACCTCGCCCCACGGGACCGGCAGGCCGTCCGGTCGGCCGCCGACCGGCTCGTCGAGGCCCTGCGTCCGCACGGCGGCGTGCGGGACAGCACCGTCCTGGTGGGGTACGGCGGCGGCAAGGACAGCAACTACACCGTCGCGTTCGTCCGCGCCGTCCAGCTCTTCGCGGCCCGGCGCGACGGAGCCCGTTCACCCTCCGCAGCGCGACCGACCGCCACGCGGGCATGCCGCGGGCCGTGATGGAGAACATCGACCGGACCTACCGCGCGCTGGGCATGTACGACGACCCGTCCTGCGAACTGCTGCTGCTGGACGGCGGCCGGATACGCCCGTTCCGGCACGACCTGCCCGCGGACCCCGCGGTGACCGCCCGCAACCGCGCCGACATCCTGATGACGGGTCACCGCACGGCCGCCCAGGCCCGCCCCACCTTCTGCAACGCCTGCAACCTCTCCATGGCCAACTCCTTCGGCCTGGCCGCCGCCCACGGCCGGGGCGCCGACCTCATCGTCACGGGGGACTCGCGGGAGGAGCAGCGCGACTACGCCGTGTGGATCAACCGCCTGGGCCGCCAGGTGGGCCACGACCCGCGGGCACGGCGGCGCACCGGTTTCCCCGCGTCCTGGGCGCGCTGGACACGGTGAGCCGCGCCTACGCGCGGACCATCCACGGAGAGGCGGCCCCCGAAGGCCCGGGGTGCACGCCGACGTGCCCGCCGACCTGTCCTTCTTCTCCATCTTCGACGACACCCCTACGACTCCGGCAGCCACTGGGAACTGCTGACCGAGTTCCTCGGCTTCCGCTTCGACGACCTCGCCTTCAGCTTCACCGAGTCCGACTGCGCCAACCCCGCCCTCATGGCCCATCTGCGCGGCCTGACCTGCGAGCACGTCTACGGACGGTCCTACGACGACGGCATGGACGAGTACGTGTCCTTCGCGCTGCGGCTGATGCGGCGCAAGGACTTCCCGCAGCGGCTCATCGACCGGATGGCGGAGCGCTACGCGGGCACCCCGGCACGGGCCGCCGTACGGGACGCGGTCGAGCGGTTCGCCGTGGAGGCGTACGGCCTCACCCCCAGCACCTGGTGTGCCTGGTGCACGCCCCGTTCACCGCCCGGGGACAGCGGCTGTCCGCCTTCCTGCGCGCGGAGCACCCGGAGCTGGCGGCCGCCGAACCGGCCCTCCGCGCGCTGCTGGCGGCGCCGGCGGACGAACCCGTCACCGGCCCCGGCCTCGAACTGGCCGCCGCCCTGGAGGAGATCAGCGGGCTGACGCTGCCCCAGGCGCGCCGGTTGTACGCCGACGACCGGCCCGGCAGCGGAGCGCTGGTCAACCGCATCCTGGAGGACGATCCCCACAAGGAGCTGATCAGGACCAGGCACAGCGCGGACGGGCCGACCGTCCACGAGCTGCTGTCCGGACGGTGATCCGGTGACCGCCTCCGCCCCGGCCCTCGTCCAGCTCGGCGCCACCCGGGACGGACTGGACCCCTACCGGGACGCCGCCGCGGCCGCGGGCTGCCCGCCGTGCTGGTCGAGACCCCCGCCTACCTCGCCTGGCGCGGACGACTGGGCCGGGCGCCCTTCGACGAGGAGATCGCCGTCCGGCAGCCGCACGACCCCGCCCAGGTGCTCGCCGCCCTGCGGAACGCGGCCGTGCGGCCCGCGGTGCTCCTCGCGGGTTTCGAACGGTACGCGGCGGCCGCCTTCGACGCGGCCGCCACCCTGTCCGTACCGCCCGCCCTCCCCGGCCGCCCACCGTTCCGCGCCCCCGACAAGGCACGCCAGCGGGCGCTGCTGACCGCGCTCGCCCCGCAGGTGCGCCAGCCCGCCACGGTACGGACGGCCAGGGCGCCGGCGTCCCGTACCCGCGCGTGGTCAAGCCCGTGGACGGAGGGGCGGACTGGGCGTGCACCTCGTCGAGGACGAGCGGGAGGACCACCGCGCCCGCCGGCTCCTGGCACGCACCGCCAACTACGGCGGCGGCGCCTTCACCGGCGTCCTGACCGAGGAGTACGTGAGCGGTACGGAGTACTCCGTGCAGGGCGTCGCCCACGACGGACGGGCCCACGTGCTGAGCGTGTGCGAGAAGATCGTGCTGCTGGGCCGGAAACAAGCGCGCCAGGACCGGAACCGGAGACCGGACCGGAACCGGGCCGGGGGCCGCGCGGCTTCCGCGAGGCCGGCCACCTGATGCTGCCGCCGTCCGCCGCGGACCCCGGGCTGTGCGCCCTGGCGCAGACGGCGCTGACGGCGACCGGATACCGCGACGGTCCCTTCCACCTCGACGCCGTCGCCGCCCACGACGGAGGCCTCTACTTCCTCGAAATGGGCTACCGGCTGTCCGGCGGCGGCCTGGTGGCACTGGTCGAGCGGGCCGTCGGGGCCCGCTGGGCCGACCTGGCGCTCGCCGCCCACCTCGGCGAGAACCCGCCCCGCACGCGCCCCGGGACCGAGGGGCCCCTTCTACGGACAGCTCGCCTGCACCCACCCCGGACAGGTGCACCGCGCCGGAGAACTGGCGCGGTCCGGGGCCCCGGGTGACGGTGCTGCCCGCCGCCCCGTCCCCCGGAGGCCTCCCTCGACCCCGCGCACGCCGCCGTACTGGCCTCGGACCGCAAGCGCCACGCGGCGGTCCTGGGACGAGTCGTCGTCCGGGGTGAGGACCCGGACGCCGTCCGGCGCCTGCTCACCGACTGCGCCACCCTTCCCGCCCGCGTGAGCGCCCGTGAAGAGGACCGTGCGGGAGCCCGTGAGAGAACCCGCGAAAGGAGAGACGCCATGTGCCGGCTCATCATCGCCCGTGGCCGCTTCGACCCGGCGGCCGTCCTGGACGCCGCCCTTGGCATGAGCACCGGCGTGACGGCCCTTCAGGACGTGCCGACCCGCGTGCACCCCAACGGCTGGGGAGCGGTGTGGCGCAGGGACGACGGCACGCTCGGCGCCCTGCGCGACCACCGCGCCCTCGCCGAGAGCCCGCGCAGCGCCGAACTCCTGGACCTGCGCACCGACATGCTCGCCGTCCACGTGCGCCACGCCACCCTGCCCGAGAAGACCGGCCCGCGCTTCACCCACCCGCTGGAGCGGCTCGACGACACGGGCCCTGGTACTTCATGCACAACGGCTTCCTGCCGACCGTCCACCGGCGCCTGGGCCTGAGCGCGTCGGCCTTCGACTCCGCCGAGTACTTCGACTACCTGCTGCCGCACGTGGTTCGAACTGGACACCGAACTCGCCCTGACCCGGCTGGCGGACATCCCGCCCGGCGGCACCAGCGGCAACTCCCTGCTCATCAATCCCCGGCGCGCCTACGTCGTCCACTGGACGCCCCCGACGGCCCCTACCAGGACTACTTCACCCTGCGCCGGCTGCGCCTGCCCGAGGCCGACGTCATCGCCTCCGAGGTCGTCCCCGCCCTCGCCCCGCGCACCGGTGGGAGGCACTCGCCCCGCACACGATCACCGACCTGCCCTTCACCCCCGGCACGCGAGGAGCGACCACCGTGCGGCATGAGACGCAAGCGACGACGCGGCGGGCGGTCACCTGGGACCGCACCACCTACGACGTCGCGCACCACCCCGACCTGGGCCCCGAACCCCTGCGCCGCCTCGGCGCGGGGAGACCGCCGTGATCCGGCTCCGCGGTCTGCTGGAGCCGCCCGACTTCGACCGGGCCCGCCGAAGCGCCCTCGACCTGCTGGGATCGGCGTCGACCGTGAACTACAGCAACGGCTCCCTGACCACCGTCGGCCCCTACCTCGCCGCGCACCTCGACCGCCTGGACCCGTACTTCGAACAGTCCGCACGGGCCAACCGGCGGATGGCCGACGCCGGTTTCGACCTGCCGGCGCGGGTGCGCGCGGCGCTGCGGCGCACCTTCGGCCTGGAGTCCCTGCAACCGGCCCGGGAGCCGGACGGCAGGGCCTACGGCGAGGCCGTGATCCGGCTGCACGCCGACGGCGTGCGCAACCCGCTGCACAACGACCACATCGCACGCGACGCGCAGGGCACCGGACTGTCCCTGGCCGGGGTGGTCCGGCAGCTCAGTTGCGTGGTGTGCCTCCAGGAATGCGACGGCGGCGGGGAGTTGATCACGTACGCCAAACCGTGGGAGCCGCGGGACGAGCGGTGGAAGGTGCCCACCGAACTGGGGTACCGCGCCGGAGTGGTCGAGGGCGTTCCGCGACACGTCTTCCGGCCGCAGACCTACGATGTGTACCTGATCAATCCCACCCACTACCACGAGATAGAAGAGGTCCGCGGTGCCACGCGCACCACCCTGGGCTTCTTCCTCGGCTTCACCGACGACACCCTGACCCGCGCGGTGGCGTGGGGCTGACCGGCCGGCCCCGCCACGGCTCAAGGAGACCCCCGTGGAATCCAGCACCACCCGCCCCACCCCTACGAACAGATCGTCGACCTGCTCGACAGCACCGGCGCCCGTTACTCCGTCCTCGAACACGTCGAGGAGGGGAACACCGAGAAGATCAGCGCCCTGCGCGTAACCGCATCGAACAGGCGGCCAAGTGCATCGTCGTGCGGGTCGGGGTGACGAAGAAGAAGGGCCGCTACGTCATCGCCGTGGTGCCCGGCCACCTGCGGGTGGACATCGAGGCGATCCGGGAGCACTACCGGGGCGTCAAGGCGATGTTCGCGCCGCAGGACATGGCCGAGTCGCTCACCGGCGCCGTCAGCGGCTCCATCCCGCCCTTCTCGTTCGACCCCGACGTCGCGCTGGTCGTCGACCCGGAACTCCTGCGGGAGGAGGAGATGTACTTCAACGCCGCCCGGCTGGACCGGTCCCTTCGCCTGTCCACCGCCGACTACCTGGCGGCGGCCCGGCCAGACGTGCTGCCCATCACCGAGTCCGCCACCGCCCCTGGTCTGACCGCGGGTCCGGCCGCCGAGCCCACCGCCGCTCGACGGCCGGCCGCCCAGTCAGCTCCGCCAGGCAGGCACGTCCGGCAGCGGACCGGGCGGGTCGAGGACGAGGTCGCGTCCGTCCGCGCGGCCGGTCAGCCAGCCCAGGAGGGCCGCCGCCGGCCCGGACACCCGTGGCCCGCGCCCGTCGCCGACCGGACGCAGCACCCGGTCCTCGTCGGCGATCAGCACCATGCCGGGCACGTCGTCGCGCTCCCGCAGCCCGGCGGTCGTGGTCGCGAGCTCGCGGGCGACGAAGAACGGCGGCCAGTCCGCGGGCCGGTGCCCGCACCCCAGGTCGGTGTGGTGCACCTCCACCTCGCGCAGCAGGCTGCCGACGGCTCCCCGGACGGGGCGCCTCCCCGCCCAGCCAGCGCACCGGCACCTCCCACGCCGCGTCCGGGTGCTCGGCGGCGGCCGTCAGAACCCGTTCAGCGCGGTGCGCAGGTCCGCCGTCAGCTCGGCGGCCGAGCGCCCGGCGCCCTCCTCGATCTCCCGCTCCCGCTGTGCCTCGTCGTCGTACTGCGCGAGGTCCGCGCCCGTCCGGGCGGCGATCAGCAGCCGGGTGCGCGAGTCGGCACTGCGGGCGATGTGCGTGAGCACGTGCGCGCGGGTCCAGTCGGGCAGCGGCGAGGGGCCGCACGTCGTCGTCCGTCAGGGCCGCCGCCGAGTCGTGCAACCGCTCCACGGACGTGCGCAGCAGGGGCAGCAGGGCGGCGGGTGCCGCACTTCCGTCGTACGTCATGGCAGGTCTCCGTTCGGTGTCCGCGCGTCCCTGCACCGGTTCCCCGGGAGCGGCCCGTACCCGTCCGCATCCGGGTGACCGGCGGGCACGCCCGCGGGGAAGGGCCTGACCGAACGCGATCGAGGCGCCGGGGCCGGGCGGTGTCCGTGCTGGTCAGGTGATCGAGCGCTGCCCCGTCCGGATGATCGCTCCGGCTTGTCCGGACAGGTGGCCACCGGCCCTCGTACGGTCGGACGTCCACCCGGCCGTCACACCAGAAGCACATGGAGCGATCGTGTCCCAGCCTCCGTCCGGACCCCCGCAGACCCCGCCGCAGCAGGGGAACCCCAGCCTCAGCCGGGGCAGCCCGGCCCGTACGGGCCGCCACCGAAGAAGCGCATGGGCACCGGCGCGATCATCGGGATCGTCGTCGGCGGTCTCTTCGGTCTGTTCGTCCTGATCGGCATCCTGGGCGGCGGGGAGTCCGGCAAGGACGGCGCCGCGGCGCCTGCGGCGTCCGCGGCGCCGGGGAAGAACAGCGAGGCCGCGCCGGAGGAGAGCGAGGCGCCCGCGCCGACGAGCAAGGCTCCGAAGGAGGAGCCGGCCGAGGACGCGCCGGTGAAGGTCGTGGCCGAGCGGACCGGCTTCAAGCCGTCCGTGCTCCACGACGGCAGCAGCGCTTTCACCAGCGTCACCGTCACCGTCACGAACAGCGGTGACAAGGAGATCGACGTCAACCCCTTGTACTTCACCCTCACCGACACCGGCGGCGGCAAGCACACGGCCGAGCTCGGGATGGACCAGGACCAGATCGCCACCGTGAAGCTGGCGCCCGGGGAGAACGTCACCGGGACCGTCACCGGGAAGGGCGAGTTCACGCCGAAGTACGTGACGTACACCGACGGCGTGTTCGGTGACGGAGTGCGCGGCGACGTGTCCTGACGCGCCCCGTCGAGAGCTGCTGACCTCGCCCTGAGCACGGTGAAGCCCCCGCGCCGTTCGGCCTCGCGTGGAACGACGTCCCCGAGTACGACGGGAACCTCCGGCCCCGGCCGCCGGCGTCCACGGCGGTCAGGCCCCGAGGCCCGTGGTGGCGGGGGCAGGCCCTACTCCACCGCCCAGGCGCGCAGGGCGGCCTCGGCTTCCTCGCGGGACCGGAGCGCCGGACAGCCGCTCATGGGCGGCTCGTTCGGCCGCGGCCTGCTTCCACGAACAGATCGCGGTGGTCCGGCGCGCCGGGGCCGGCCGGTGCCACGCCGAGCCGGGCGAGCGCCGCGTTGATCGGCCGGCCCTCCCGCGGACCGCTGAACTCCGAGGTGCGCACGGGCCCCATTCCCGCGCGCCGGCCCGCCACAGGGCGGCGGTCTGCTCCCCGTCGCCGCCCCGGAAGTCCGCCGTCGGTCCCGGGACCGACACCGTCACCCTGGGCGCCGGCGAGCAGCATGCCGCCCGTCGCCAGCATGGTCGCCGCGACCAGCCCGTCCAGTACCCGCCAGGCCCTCGGGCGGGAGAGGACGCCGCTCAGTGACCGGGCGCCGAAGCCAAGTGCGGAGAACCAGCTCAGGCTGGCCAGGGCCGCGCCCGTGCCGAAGGCCAGCGCAGGTCGCCGCGGTCGGAGGCGAGCGAGCCGAGGAGCAGGACGGTGTCCAGATACACGTGCGGGTTCAGCCACGTCATGGCCAGGCAGGTCAGGACCGCGCGGCGGGCCGATCCGGCCTCCAGTCCGCCCGCGGTCAGGGCGGCGGCCGGATCGGGGCGCCAGGCCCGCCTGGCCGCGAGGAAGCCGTAACCGAGCAGGAACGCCCCGCCCGCCAGGCCCACGGCGGTCAGCGCCGCCGGCCACGCGGTGACCACCGCGCCCACTCCCGCCACGCCGAGCGCGATCAGCACCGCGTCCGAGACGGCGCAGATCGCGACCACCGACAGGACGGCGTGGCGGCGTGCGCCCTGGCGCAGGACGAAGGCGTTCTGGGCGCCGATGGCGACGATGAGGGAGAGTCCCGTGCCGAACCCGGCGAGGAGGGCGGTGACGATGCTGCTGGTCATGGCGTCGACCCTAGGAAGGACACGGGAGTGAGTACAGCTAAAGGTTCTTAAGTATCCTTAGCCCTGCTTATGGACGATCTCCCCTGGACCAGGTCCGGACCCTGCTCGCCGTGGTCGACGAAGGCACCTTCGACGCCGCGGCCGCCGCCCTGCACGTGACCCCTCCGCCGTCAGCCAGCGCGTCAAGGCGCTGGAGCAGCGCACCGGCCGGGTCCTGCTGATGCGCGTCAAACCGGTGCGCCCCACCGAGTCCGGCGAGGTGGTGGTGCGGTTCGCCCGCCAGTTGGCGCGGCTGGAACGGGACGCCCGCGCGGAACTGGGCCTGGCGGCCGACCAGGGGCCGGTCCGGATCCCGGTCGCGGTCAACGCCGACTCCCTGGCCACCTGGTTCCTGCCCGCGCTCACCCGGGTCCCGCAGGACCCGCCGATCTGCTTCGAGCTCCACCGGGAGGACGAGGCCCACACCACCGCCCTGCTGCGCGAGGGGCAGGTCATGGCGGCCGTGACCTCGTCTCCCGACCCGGTGGCCGGCTGCACGGTGCGGCGGCTCGGCCTGGCCCGCTACCGGGCCGTCGCCGCGCCCGGGTTCGTCGCCCGCCACCTCACCGGGTTCCTGGCGGAGGACCTCCGCGAGGCCCCGATCGTGACCTTCGACCGGCGCGACGGCCTCCAGGACGCCTTCGTCCGGTCCCTCACGCGGGGCCGTTCGAGCGCCGGGCGGATCCGCCACCTGGTGCCCACGTCCGACGGCTTCCGGGACGCGGTGGCCTTCGGCCTCGGCTGGGGCATGGTGCCCGAACCGCAGGCGGAACCGCTCCTGCGCTCCGGGCGGCTCGTGGAACTGGCACCCGAGCGGCCCTGGACGTCCCGCTGTACTGGCAGCAGTGGAAGCTGGACTCGCCCGCCCTGTCCGCGCTCGCCGAGGTGGTGGCGACGGCCGCCGCCGAAGCGCTGCTGACCGACCGGGAGGGCGGGCCCGCCCGGTAGGCCGCCGGTCCTCCGGCGCTCAGTGCTCGCAGAGCGAGAACTCCCGCTCGTAGAGCTGCTCGTTGTGCTCGGCGACGAAGAACTTGCGTTCCCGCATGAGCTGTTCGCGGTACTCCTCGGCCTGTTCGCGCGTCATGGTCGAGGTGTCGGACCAGGGCTGCTGCGGCGGCACGTCGGACGTCGAGACGATCCTCTCCGACGGGTCGACCAGGAAGAACGCGAGGATCTTGCGGTGCCCCGGGCGGGTGGGGTCCGCGAGGCGGAACGGGCTCACACGGTGCTGCAGGACGTTCGGGAAGGCCAGGCAGCGGCCCGCCGGGGTCGACGCCGATCCCAGCACCTGGTTCAGCGCGTCCTCGTCCTCCAGGCCGTAGACCTCGCGCAGGCCGTCGTCGTCGTTCTGCTCGTAGTCCGGGTCGTCGAGCGCCGCCCGGAAACCCAGCCGGCTCTCGGTGATGTTCTCGCTGTCCCAGTAGAAGATGCCGGTCGAGACGATCCGCTCGTTCAGCATCCCCTCGACGTGCCAGGAACCGCCGGCGTACTCGGGCTTCTCCGGCGTGAGGTGGAGGGTGGCGAGCTTGACGATCACCTGGAGGCCGCGGCCGCGCAGGTCGACCCGGGCGGACGCGTCGGGCGCCTCGGGCGGGGTGAAGACCGGGGCGTCCGGGACGACCGGGCTGCGGTTCTCCCACCAGTCGTCCATGGCCTCCTCCCACGCGCCGCGAGCCTCCTGGTAGGCCGCGTCGTCGCCGTGGGCGGACCTGTTCGGGTACTCCGGCTTCGAGTCGTACCACCCGTAGGGATCGGCCTCGATCCGCGGGGGCCGCGGCCGGCGCAGATCGGTGAGCACGTTCTCGAAGAGCGGGCGCATGCGCGCGAACAGGTCCGGCAGGACGGCGGCCAGTTCGCGGTGGTTCTCGGGGTGGACGTTGTTGACGTACGAGCGGAAGGAGACGGCGCCGTCGTCGCTGACGTCGACGTCCGTGGGCAGCCACTGGAACCGCTCCGAGAGCTCGTGCTTCGAGTAGGGGTCGTCGGGCCCGGCCAAGCCCGCCCGGGAGCGCCGCTCACCTCCCTCACCAGGCAGAAGAGCGAGGGGTGCACCAGGTCCAGCACCTGTCCGCCGGATCCGGGGTGCCAGTCCCTCTCCGCCTCGGGGACCTCCTCCAGCACCCGGACCGCCTCGCGCAGCCGGGACCGGAGCCCGTCGTCGATCAGCGCGTCCGACTGCCACACCCCGTCGACGCCGGACACCTCCACGCCGGTGCGTCCGTCCCGCAGCGCGGCGTGGTGCGCGAGTTCGGCGAGTACGTAGCGCACCTGCGCTTCGGTGAGCCCCTGGGCGACGGCTTCACGCGTCCACCGGGCGACGACGTCGGCGTCGTTCCTCTTGTCGAACCATCCCGGCTTCTCCCGGATGTGCGCGCTGCACCGCATCATCTGGAGTTCCCGCAGCGTCCGCGGCGTCGCGAGCGCCAGGGAACGGGAAGACTGGAACGGCAGCGGGAAAGGGGACAGGCCGGTCACTTCTCTGGATCCTCCTGGTCGGCTTACGGTGGCGGGAACACTACTTCGACGGACTGACACCGGGGCCGCGGGCCGTGCACCGCGGTGGAGACCGGGCGTCATTCCAGCCAGTTCCCGTCGCGCATGACGACCCGCCCGCGCAGCTCCGGCTCGCCGTGCCAGGCGCGCACGGTCCCGGGGACGACGCGCAGGTACAGGAAGGAGTCCTCCCCGGCGCGGATCCCAGCCGAACCTGTCGGCGAACGCCCGCGCCGCCTCCGAGGAACCTCCTGGTCCGGGAAGCACTCCGCCTCGCCCTGGAGCAGCACCACGTCGAAGGCGTCCGGCAGGGCCAGGCGCACGCGGGGCTCCGCGCGGACGTTCCGGGCGGTCGGGGAGGCGGCGCCGGTGCACATCCACACCGCCCGCCCGTCCCACAGGAACCAGAGCGGCACCTGGTGCGGCCCGTGCTCGGGGTGGGACGTCGACAGCCACACGTACCGCTCGGCGGCGAGCCGCTCAGGGTGTCGCGCACGCCTCCGACGTCCGGCGGCGGGCGGTTTCCATGATCTCCATGACGCCCGACCCTAGCCAGCCGGGTACGGCGCGCGCCTGGGGCGCGGGACCTACTCCCCGCGACCGAGGGGCTCCGGACCAGGAATACCCCGGGTCCGCCCCGGGTTGCCACGAGCATGACGATCGACACGCCGCAGCCCGAGGTGCTGCGCTACACCGCGTTCTCCGGCAACCCCGACGGCGGCAACCCCGCCGGCGTCGTCCTGGACGCCACCGGCCTCGACGACGACGCCATGCTGGCGATCGCGGCCGACCTCGGATACTCGGAGTCCGCGTTCTGACGGCGCCCCGGAGGTTCCTCGGCGGCGAGGGGAACGGGCGTACACCATCCGTTACTTCAGCCCCAAGGCCGAGGTGCCGTTCTGCGGGCACGCCACCGTCGCCACCGCCCTCGCGCTCGCCGAGCGGACGGGCCCCGGGAGGCTGGTGTTCGCGACGCCCGCCGGCACCGTGCCGGTGGAGGTGACCGAGGAGGGCGGGACGCTCCGGGCCACCCTCACCAGCGTCGAGCCGCACGTCGAGGGGATCGCCGACGCCGACCTCGCGGAGGCGCTCGCCGCGCTCGACTGGCCGGCCGCCGACCTCGACCCCGCCTTCCCGCCCCGCATCGCCTTCGCCGGCGCCCGCCACCTCGTGCTCGCGGCGGCGACCCGTGCCCGTCTCGCCGACCTCGCGTACGACTTCGCGCGCCTCGAAGCCCTGATGCACCGACTGGACCTGACCACGGTCCAGTTGGTGTGGCGGGAGTCGGCCACCGTCTTCCACGTCCGCGACCCGTTCCCCGTCGGCGGCGTCGTCGAGAACCCGGCGACCGGTGCCGCGGCCGCCGCGTTCGGCGCCTACGCGCGCGACCTCGGCCTGGTCCCCGAGGACGCCGTCCTCACCCTGCGCCAGGGCGAGGACCTGGGTCGCCCGGCGAGCTCACGGTGACGTTGCGCACGGGCGATCCGCGCGTCCGGGTCGGCGGCACGGGAGCCCGCATCGGCTGAGGCTCCGGCTCCGGCTCCTGCCTCGGCCCCGGTTCCGATTCCAGTTCCGGTTCCGGTTCCGGTTCCGCCCCGGGGACGTACGCCGTCACGTGGAGTACGCCCCCGGGGCCCGTCAAAGTGTTGCGTGTGCCTCACCGGCGGGTGCTGTTCAAGAAGAGGTCTCGGCGTCAAGCTGAGCGGCGTGCTCCGGACCATCGCGGGCGCACTTCTGATCGAGTCGGAACACGCCGTTGACGGCCAGAGCAGCGAACGGAGAACACTCGTGATTGTCGGAGTCCTCAAGGAAGCGCGGGCAGGTGAGAGTCGCGTTTCGGCCACGCCGGCCACGGTCGAACAGATCCGCAAACTGGGGTACGGCGTGGTCGTCGACCCCGGCGCGGGCGTCGCGGCCGGCTTCACCGACGGCGCCTACGAGGCCGCCGGTGCGACCGTCGGCGACGCGGTGGCGGCGGACGTGGTGCTGGGGGTCAACGCCCCGGCCCCGTCCCAGCTCGACCGGGTCCGGCCGGAGGCGACGGTGATCGCCCTGTTCTCCCCGGCCTTCGACCCGGCGATGGTCGAGGAGCTGAGCCGGCGCCCCTTCACCGCGCTCTCGATGGACGCCGTGCCGCGCATCAGCCGGGCGCAGTCGATGGACGTCCTGTCGTCGATGGCGAACATCGCCGGCTACCGGGCCGTCATCGAGGCGGCGCACGAGTTCGGCCGGTTCTTCACCGGCCAGGTGACGGCGGCCGGCAAGGTGCCGCCCGCCAAGGTGCTCGTCGCGGGCGCCGGCGTCGCCGGCCTGGCGGCGATCGGCGCCGCAGGCTCGCTCGGCGCGATCGTGCGCGCCACCGACCCCCGGCCGGAGGTGGCCGACCAGGTGCGCTCGCTCGGCGGCGAGTACCTGTCGATCGAGTCCCCGAGACCGAGGTCTCCAAGACCGGTTACGCCAAGGAGATGGGCGACGACTACAAGGCGCGCGAGGCCGAGCTCTACGCCGCCCAGTGCCGCGAGGTCGACATCGTCGTCACCACCGCGCTGATCCCCGGCCGCCCCGCGCCGACGCTGATCACCGCCGAGATGGTGGCGGGCATGAGGCCGGGCTCGGTGATCGTCGACATGGCGGCCGCCAACGGCGGCAACGTCGAGGCACGGTGAAGGGCGAGAAGACCGTCACGGAGAACGGCGTGACGATCATCGGCTACACCGACCTCGCGGGCCGACTCCCCGCGCAGGCCTCGCAGTTGTACGGCACCAACCTGGTGAACCTGCTGAAGCTGATGACGCCCGACAAGGACGCCCGCCTCGTCCTCGACTGGGACGACCCGGTCCAGCGCTCGATCACCGTCGTGCGCAAGGGGAGACGGCCTGGCCGCCCCCGCCGGTCCAGGTCTCGGCGGCCCCGGCCCCCGCCCCGCGGCGGCCGCGGGGAGCCCGCGCCCAAGAAGGCGCCGATGACGGTGCGGCAGCGGTTCGGCGGCGTGGCCCTCGGCGCCCTGGCGCTCTTCCTCCTCGCCGCGTTCGCGCCGGCGGCGCTGCTGCCCCACGTGACGGTCTTCGTGCTCGCGATCGTGATCGGCTACTACGTGATCGGCCACGTCCACCACGCGCTGCACACGCCGCTGATGTCGGTGACGAACGCGATCTCCGGGATCATCGTCGTCGGCGCGCTCCTCCAGATCGGCCACACCAGTACGGCGGTCACGGTGCTGTCGTCCGTGGCGATCCTCCTGGCCAGTATCAACGTCTTCGGCGGCTTCGCGGTGACGCGTCGCATGCTCGCCATGTTCAACCGGAGCTGACATGTCTGCGACCATTGCCGCCCAGGCGGCCTACCTCGTCGCCGCGCTGCTGTTCATCCTGGCGCTGGCGGGACTCTCCAAGCACGAAACGGCCCGGCTCGGCAACGCGTTCGGGATGCTCGGCATGGGCGTCGCGCTCGTCGCGACGGTCGTGCTCGCGGTGGACGGCGACGTCAGCACCGCCGGCCTCGGCCTCATGGCCGTCGCGATGCTGATCGGCGCCCTGATCGGCCTCCAGCGGGCCCGCGGCGTCGAGATGACCGGCATGCCCGAACTGATCGCGCTGCTGCACTCCTTCGTCGGTCTGGCCGCCGTCCTGGTGAGCTGGAACGGCTTCCTGAACGTCGAGCACGACCCGGACGGCCACGAGGCGAAGGCCCTGGACGCGCTCGGCACCCTCGGCATCCACCACGCCGAGGTGTTCATCGGCCTGTTCATCGGCGCGGTGACCTTCACCGGCTCCGTCGTGGCGTACCTCAAGCTCGCCGCGAAGATCGACTCAAGCCGCTGGTGCTGCCGGGCAAGAACGCCCTGAACCTCGGCTCGCTCGGCCTGTTCGTCGCCCTGACGGTGTGGTTCGTGATCACGCCGGAGCTGTGGCTGCTCATCGCCGTGACGGTCCTGGCGCTCGCCCTCGGCTGGCACCTGGTGGCCTCGATCGGCGGCGGTGACATGCCGGTCGTGGTCTCGATGCTCAACAGCTACTCCGGCTGGGCCGCGGCGGCCTCCGGCTTCCTGCTCGGCAACGACCTGCTGATCGTCACCGGCGCCCTCGTCGGCTCGTCCGGCGCCTACCTCAGCTACATCATGTGCAGGGCGATGAACCGCTCCTTCTTCGCGGTCATCGCCGGCGGCTCGGCATCGAGGCGGCGTCCGGCGCGGACGTCGACTACGGCGAGCACACCGAGATCACCGCCCAGAGCGCCGCCGAACTGCTCGGCTCCGCCCGGTCCGTGGTCATCACGCCCGGGTACGGCATGGCCGTCGCCCAGGCCCAGTACCCGGTCGCGGAGCTCACCTCGAAGCTCCGGGCCAGGGGCGTCGACGTACGGTTCGGCATCCACCCGGTCGCCGGGCGCCTGCCCGGCCACATGAACGTGCTCTCGCCGAGGCCAAGGTGCCGTACGACATCGTCCTGGAGATGGACGAGATCAACGAGGACTTCGCCGCGACCGACGTCGTCCTGGTGATCGGCGCCAACGACACGGTGAACCCGGCCGGGGCCGAGGACCCCGGCAGCCCGATCGCGGGCATGCCGGTCCTCACCGTCTGGGAGGCCGGCAAGGTCATCGTCTTCAAGCGCTCGATGGCCTCCGGATACGCGGGCGTGCAGAACCCGCTCTTCTTCAAGGAGAACACCTCGATGCTCTTCGGCGACGCGAAGGCCCGGGTCGAGGACATCGTCGGCGCCCTCTGAGGCACGACGGGGCGGGGCCTGCCGGCCCGGCGCGGAGCAGGACGTCCGCACCGGGGCCGGGAGGCCCCGTACGCCACCTCGATCGCCCTCTGGCTACTGTCGCGCGCATGGTCGACCACGATGCCCACACCTCCACCCGCGAGGCCTACGACGCCGTCGCCTCCACCTACGAGGAGATGTTCCGCGACTCGCTGCGGGACAGCCCCTGGACCGCGCGATGCTCGGCGTCTTCGCCGAGGCCGTACGCGCGGACGGGGAGGGCCGGGTCGCGGACCTGGGCTGCGGGCCCGGCCACGTCACCGCCCACCTGGACGGCCTGGGACTGTCGGCGTTCGGCGTCGACGCCTCTCCCGCGATGATCGCGCTGGCCTGCCGGGCCCACCCGGACCTGCGGTTCGACGTGGGCTCGATGACCGCCCTCGACATCGCCGACGGCGCGCTGGACGGCGTGCTCTCGCGCTGGTCCGTCATCCACGTCCCGCCGGCGGAACTCCCCGTCGTCCTGGCGGAGTTCCACCGCGTCCTGGCGCCCGGCGGGCACCTCCTGATCGCCTTCTCGGGGGCGAGGGCCCGGCGCACCCGACGCAGGTCTTCGACCACGCGGTCGCGCCCGCCTACCGGTGGTGGCCCGACCACCTCGCCGCGACGCTGCGCGGGTCCGGCCTCGTGGAGGCGGCCCGGGCGGTCCGCGAGCCGCAGCCCGCCGACCGGCGCCAGTTCCAGGAGGTCCACCTGCTGGCCCGCAAGGCCTGAGCGGGAGACGCACGGCCGGGCGCGGTGCCGGTGCGGTCGCTTATTCGTTTGCCGTCCGCGAACCCGGTCGGACAGGAAGTCCGCATGCTCAGAGGTGGCAAGGTCGGGCTCAGGGCCCGGCACGAGGAAGACATCCCGGTCCTGCGGACGGAACTCCACGACGACGTGGTCAACGCCTCGCGGGCCGAAGGCGCTCCGTGGCGGCCGATCACGCCCGGATCGAAGGACCCGAGGCTCGTCGCGGACAGCACGGCGGAGGGCACGTCCCCTTCTCCGTGGTGGAGCTGGAGGGCGGCACGCTGATCGGCACGGCCACGCTGTGGGGCATCGACACCCACAGCCGGTCCGCGCACATCGGCCTCGTCCGCGAGGGCGTCCTGCGCTCCTCGGCCTGGGTGCTGGGCACGTTCCTCGACGAGGTGCTGCTGGGCCTCCTCGCCGAGGACTGGAAGCCGGGCCCGGAGGCCTGGGCCCGGAGGCCTGAGGCCTGTCCGGTCGACCGGCACGATCCGGGGCAGACGACGGGCACACCGGATCCCACCGGGACACCGCCCTCGGCACCAGGAACGGACAGCCCCATGGACCTCCTCGACCGCATCGCCTTCCGCACGGCACGGGCCGCCGCCCACCGGCGCGGGGACCGGCCGGCCCTGCACCCCGTGGGACGGCCTCGCGGGACGCCTTGCCGTGCCCGGCCGCCGGGACCACGGGGGCGTGCCGTGGCTCGACGCCCCGGCTCCTACGCGGTGACGGCCCGCTGGTCCCGGGGCGCCGGGCTGCCGCACCCGCTGCCGGACGGGCTGGGCCTCGCGCTGCGGGTGGAGGACGCCGGCGGGCCGGACCGCCCCTTGGACCTGCTGCTCACGACCGGCGGCCGCGGCCGGTGGACCCGGCACGTACCGCTTCCCCGTACGTCCGCCACGGCCGGCCCGTACTCCAGCCTCCTGTCGTACGTCGTCGGCGGGCGGCGGGGCGTGGTAGCCGCGTTCCCGGCGCCCGGGTCCCCGCGGATCCCCGCCGACCCCACGACGGTGGGAGCCGCCGCGGCCAGGCGGCCCTGGTGTTCCAGCTCTGCTTCGGGGCGGAGGGAGCGGGCGCGGCCTGGCGGCCCCTGGCCCGCTCACCCTCCACGGGGAGGCGCCCCCGCCCCTCCGGACGGCGGCGCGTTCGACCCCTACCTCCACTTCCTGCCCGGCTTCCGCCCCGTCGACCGCCTCCGGTCGCTGCGCCTCGCCGCGTACGCGGGATCACGGGCCGGACGGCACGCGCCGCCGCCCTCCTGAGCGGGTGCGCGGGCGGCCGCCCGCTCGTCGTCATGCGCTCTCGTCGTCGTCCGGCTCCCGCTCCCCTTCGGCCTGCGACGGCGTGGTCCGCTCCGGTTCGGCGTCCCGGTGCTCCGCCCCTCCGGGCCGCTGTCCTCGGGCCGTTCTCCCTCGGCCTGCGACGGGGTGCTCTGCTCCATGGCTCCGTTCCTTCCCTCGGCACGGTTCGTACGGCTTCGCGGCCACCGCGTACGGGTGCCCCGGGGGCGAGTACCCACTGGGGCACGGTTCACCGCCGATCACGGCGGACGGGAAGCGTCACGCGGTGGCACCGCGTGAACCCGCCTGACCGGGGCGCGAGTGAGCCGGATGGCGAGAAGTCTGGCATCGCCTCGATGTCCGGGCGTATGAGCGGACCGGAAGGGGGCAGGTGGGGGATTCAGCAAGCAGACGGAACCCCTTCCGGCACCCAGGAGGAGCCTTGAGTGACTTCCAGGACTCGAACCGGCAGAACGAGAGCAGGGCGGCGGAAGTAGCGCGAACCGCTCAGGACAAGGCGGGAGACGGCGCTTCGCTGGTGGGCGGAAAGGCCGCGGAAGTGGGCGGCACGGCGAAGGAGCAGGCCGGCAACGTCGTCGGCGAAGCCGCGGCCCAGGCCAAGGACTTGGCGGGCGAACTGCGCACCCAGTTGCAGGGCCAGGCCGAGACCCAGACCCAGCGCCTCGCGGAGAACGTACGGCGCCTGTCGCAGGAGCTGCGCGAACTGGGGAGAACGGCAAGCCGGACTCCACGGTGGCCGACCTGGCCCGCCGGGCCGCCGACGGAGGCCACCGGGTGGCCTCCCACATGGAGAAGCGCGGCCCCGACGGCCTGGTGAGCGACCTACAGGGCTTCGCCCGCCGGCGCCCGGGCGTCTTCCTCGCCGGCGCGGCGCTGGCCGGCTTCGTGGTGGCCCGCGCGGGCAAGAGCATCGGCGCGGCGTCCTCCGGCGGCGCGGGCGGCACGGGCGGGGAGAGCCGCTCTCCGGAACCGCGCGCCGGCACGTACGGGACGGAGCAGCGCCCCTCACGGCTCCCGATCCCCTGCCGCGCGCCACGCCGGGCACGTACGAGGACCCGCTCGACACCTACGGCCAGTCCCAGCCCCCGCACGTCACGCCGGCCCCGCCGAACCATCCGCCCGCGGGCGGCGGGCAGACGTACGGCGGCCCCTCGCGTCCGGCGGGGGGATCTGACCATGGCCCTCTCCTTCCAGGAGCGCCCCACCTCGGCGGCCGTGCCGCCGGGCGAGGCGCCCGAACCGTCGATCGGCGACCTGGTCAGCGAGATCGGGCAGGACCTGTCCCGCCTCGTCCGGGACGAGATAGAGCTGGCGAAGGCCGAGATCAAGCAGGAGTCCGTCAAGGCGGGCAAGGCGGTCGGCATGCTCGGCGGAGCGGGCTACGCGGCCCACGTGGTGGCGCTGCTCGGCAGCCTGACCGTCGTCTTCGCCCTGGGCAACGTGATGAACCTGGCCTGGGCGGCCCTGATCGTCACCGCTCTCTGGGCGGTCGCGGGCGGTGTGCTCTACTCCGCCGGGCGCAAGCGCCTGCGCGCCGTCAACCTCAAGCCGGAACAGACCGTGGAGACCCTCAAGGAGGACGCCAAGTGGGCACGACACCCGACGAGCTGAGGAATGACGTGGAGGAACGACGGGCCCATCTGGCCCGCAACGTCGACCGCCTGGCCGACCGGATCGCCCCGGGCAGGGTCGCCCGTCGCAAGGCCGATTCGATACGACATCAGGTGAGCGGAGTGAAGGAGCGCGTCATGGGCAGCGCACACGACTCGGCGCACGGGGCGTCCGAGGGTCTGAACCGTGCGGCCGGCAGCGTCGCGGACACGGCGCGGGAGGCGGGCGACAGCGTGAGCGAAGCGGTCCAGCAGGCTCCGGAGCGGGTGCGTCGGCAGACCCAGGGCAGCCCGCTGGCCGCCGGTCTGATCGCCTTCGGAGCCGGCATGCTGGCCTCGGCCCTCCTGCCGACCACCGAGGCGGAGGAGCGCCTGGGGCAGCAGCTCAAGGAGCACTCCGACGAACTGCTGGAGCCGGTGAAGCGGACGGCCGTGGACGCGGCGCAGGAGGTCCGGGAGGAACTGCGCGGACCCGCCGCGGACGCCGTCGAGTCGGTGAAGAGCACCGCCCAGGAGGCCGTCGGGACGACCAAGGAGCACGCGCGGGACGCGGGCCGGGAGACCGCCCAGGAACTGCGCCGGGTCGGCCGCGAAGCCGCCGACGACGTGAAGCACACCTCCGGCGGCGCGGGACGGGCGGGATACTGAGCACCGCGTCACCGCACGCCGACAGGGGCGACCGCCGGTCCATGAGGCCGGTGGCCGCCCCTGTGGGGACGGTGTCCGCGGTGCGGTGCGACCGCCGCGGTCAGCCGACGAGTGCGAAGTCGATCTCGGAACGCGCGCGGGCCAGTTGACGGCGGGAGGCGATCAGGGCGGCGTCGATGTCACGGGTGCCGGTGGACACGCACAGCGTGTAGGTGACGTCCTCGAGCTGTCGGCGCACCTCGGCCGAACCGTTCTCGGCGTACAGGGCCCGCAGCGTCCCGTACTGCGCGACGAGGTTCTCCAGCACCAAGGGGTGGGCCATCAGCATCAGCCGTCTCCTTACTCCGAACGGGGGACATCCCGTTTCGCGCGTGTGCCCCGGACCGCACGACGGAAACCGTGCGGCGAGCCGTTCTCCGTGTCCGCCGTACAGGTGCTTCCTGTCCGTGGTGGTGGGACGGCGCAGGTCACGGCCCGTGAAGTGAAGCGTTTCGCGGCGAGTGCCCGTATTTGTTCGTTTCGCCGGAAAAATTGGTCTACGGTCGCCCTGCCCGCGTGCTTTTCTCCGAGCCCTCCGCAGGAGTTCCCATGACCGTCGCCACGGAGCCGCCCGCCCTCGCGCCCGTGAGGGGAAAGAGCCCGGGGCGGGTCGTCGTGGACTGGCTGACGACGACCGACCACAAGAAGATCGGGCACCTCTACCTCATCACGTCGTTCGTGTTCTTCCTGCTGGGAGGCCTGCTGGCGCTCGTGCTCCGGGCGGAGCTGGCGCGGCCGGGCCTGCAGATCGTCTCGCCCGAGCAGTACAACCAGGTGTTCACCCTGCACGGGACGGTGATGCTGCTGCTGTTCGCCACCCCCACGTTCGCCGGTTTCGCCAACGCGATCATGCCCCTGCAGATCGGCTCGCCCGACGTCGCCTTCCCCGCCTGAACATGCTGTCGTACTGGCTGTTCCTCTTCGGCGGCCTGATCGCCTTCGCGGGGATCTTCACCCCCAGGGCACGGCGGACTTCGGCTGGACCGCCTACACGCCCCTGAGCGGCGGGGAGCGCTCGCCGTACGTCGGCGGCGACATGTGGATCATGGGCCTCGCGCTCGCCGGCTTCGGCACGATCCTCGGCGCGGTCAACTTCATCACCACCGTCATCTGCATGCGCGCACCGGGCATGACGATGTTCCGGATGCCGATCTTCACCTGGAACGTGCTGCTGACGTCGGTGCTGGTGCTGTTCGCGTTCCCCGTCCTCGCCGCCGCCCTGTTCGCCCTGGAGGCGGACCGGAAGTTCGGGGCGCACGTCTACGACCCGGCCAACGGCGGGGCGCTGCTGTGGCAGCACCTCTTCTGGTTCTTCGGGCACCCGGAGGTCTACATCATCGCGCTGCCGTTCTTCGGCATCGTCACCGAGATCCTGCCGGTCTTCTCCCGGAAGCCGATCTTCGGCTACGTGGGTCTGATCGGCGCCACGATCGCGATCGCCGGCCTGTCGGTGACGGTGTGGGCGCACCACATGTTCGCCACCGGAGCGGTCCTGCTGCCGTTCTTCTCCTTCATGACCTTCCTGATCGCCGTCCCGACCGGGGTGAAGTTCTTCAACTGGATCGGCACGATGTGGAAGGGGTCGCTCTCCTTCGAGACGCCCATGCTGTGGTCGATCGGCTTCCTCGTCACCTTCCTGTTCGGCGGCCTGACCGGCATCATCCTCGCCTCGCCGCCGATGGACTTCCACGTCACGGACAGCTACTTCGTCGTCGCCCACTTCCACTACGTCGTCTTCGGCACGGTCGTCTTCGCGACGTTCGCCGGGTTCTACTTCTGGTGGCCCAAGATGACCGGCAGGATGCTCGACGAGCGCCTGGGCAAGGTCCACTTCTGGACCCTCTTCACCGGTTTCCACGGCACCTTCCTCGTCCAGCACTGGCTGGGCGCCGAAGGCATGCCACGCCGTTACGCGGACTACCTGGACGCCGACGGCTTCACGGCGCTGAACACGGTGTCCTCCATCGGCGCGTTCCTGCTGGGGGCGTCCACCCTGCCGTTCTTCTACAACGTCTGGAAGACGGCCAGGACCGCCCCCGCGTCACCGTCGACGACCCGTGGGGCTTCGGCCGCTCCTGGAGTGGGCCACCTCCTGCCCGCCGCCCCGGCACAACTTCGTCACCATCCCGCGCATCCGCTCCGAGTCGCCCGCCTTCGACCTCAACTACCCCGAGGTCGCCGCCCTCGACCAGGGCAAGGGGGACAAGCGGGACGTGCTCGACGACTCCGGCGCCGCCACCCACGAGGGCCCCGACGCCGGCCGGAACGCATGACCGCGTACGGCCCCGGGGAGGCACGAGCCCCGGCGGTGGAGGCGGCCGCGGGCATCGCCCGACTGGAGGGGTACCTGCTGGCGCACCGGGTCAGGACCGAGGCCACGGAGGCCGGCGCCGTCTTTGCCGACCGGTTCCCGTGGCTGGGGCCCCGGGAGCGGTCGGAGATCGCCCGCGAGTTCGCGCGGGAACACCTCGCCGTGCGCCGCCGCATGCTCCGGGACGCCGCCGCCCGCGCGGACGGACTCCGCCGCGAGTACGGCGACCGCTACGACCGCCTCCGCCGCCGGCTGCTCGCCGCCGCGCTGGGCGCGGCCGGTGCGACGACGGTCGTGGTGTCCCTCGTGGTGAGAGGCACCGGCTGACCCGACGCCCGACGCCCGACGCCCGACGCCCGGCGCCCGGCGCCCGTCAGGCGTCCGCCGTGCCGCCCGGCGCCGGCGGCAGTGCAGAACACGTGCGGTTCCGGACCGGCGTCCGGGTGGGCCGGGGTGAACAGCGTCTCCTCGCGCTCCAGCACGTCGAGGCCCGCCTCCTCGGCCACGGCGACGAGGTCCGGCGCGCCGAAGCTGGTCACGCGCACGGGCTGCCCCATGAAGACGGCCTCCACGCCCTCCACGTCCAGCGGCACGGTCGCCAGGACCAGATGACCGTCCGGCGTCAGCGCCCGCGCCAGCCGCCGGACGACGTCCCTCTGCTCGCTCCGGTCCAACTGGAGCAGGGAGAAGTACACGCAGACCGCGTCGAACGAGCCCTCGTCGACGGGCAGTTCGCGGACGTCGACGCACCGGAAGGAGACGGACGGCACCTGACGGGAGGCCAGCTCCACCATGACGGGGAGACGTCGACGCCGAGCACCTCGTGACCGGCGCCCGCGAGCGCCTCGGCGGTGGGCCGTCCCGTGCCGCTGCCCACGTCGAGGACCCGGCTGCCCGGCGCGAGCCGTCCGAGCAACCACTCCAGCGAGCGCCGGTGCGCCTCGGAGCCGGCGAACGCCTTCTCGTACGCCGCTCCCAGCGCGTCGAACACGACTGCCGCGGGGGCCGTTGCCGCTCGTCGGTCACGAGGGTCCTTCCGGTCGGGTCGGGCGGATGCCGTCGCATCGTTCCACCCGCGGGAAGCGGCCCACAAGGGTGCTCACGGGCGACCCCGGACCGTGAGCGCCGGGGTGCCGGCGGCGAGGGCCGCGCCCGGGTGCGTCACCGCCCCGACGCCGAGGCCGTTCGCGACGAGACCCCCGTGAACGCTCCCCAGCGCGATCGGGTCGTCGAAGCAAGGGGGCGGAAGGGGAATGCCCGGGCCGGACGGTGCCGTGGCTGCGACCACCGTCCGGCCCGGAGTCCTCAGGCCGCCGCCCCGGCAGGGCCCGTGCCCGTGGTCGTGCGCGTCACAGGCGTCGTCGGCTCCGTACGTCTCCCAGGCGGGGAACTCGTCCACGGCCGGCACGCTCTCGCCGGGGGCGAGCAGGCAGGCGTCCAGCGCCGAGAGGAGCGCCTCCCCGTCCAGCCCGGTGCCGATGAAGACCAGCTCCTGGCCCCGGGCGGTGCCGGGGCCGTCCGTGCCGGAGGGCTCGAAGCGGGCGACGGCGCCGGCCTGGGACCACAGCCCGGTCACGCGGGGGCGGGAGGCGAGCCGGAAGAATCCCTTGGAGCGCAGGACGTTCCCGAAGGCGCCGCTGTCGAGGTCCCGGGTGACGAACGCCCACAGCCTGCCGGGGTGGAAGGCGGTGGCGGACCGGAACACGACGGAGGAGATGCCGTACTCCTCCGTCTCGGGGACGTGGTCGCCGTTCAGCTCCCTGACCCAGCCCGGCGCCTGCTGCGCCTTCTCCACGTCGAAGAGGCCGGTGCCCAGGACGTGGGCGAGGGCGACGCGGCCGCGGACGGCGGGCACGACGCGGGCGGCGGGATTGAGCCGGGTCAGCGCCGCCCGCAGCCGCCGGGCGTCCTCCGGACCCACCAGGTCGAGCTTGTTGAGGACGATGACGTCGGCGAACTCGACCTGGTCGACGAGCAGGTCGCTGATCGTGCGCTCGTCGTCCTCGTGGGCGGCGAGGCCGCGCGCCGCCAGCTCGTCGCCGCCCGCGAGCTCGCGCAGGAAGTTCGCGGCGTCGACGACGGTGACCATGGTGTCGAGGCGGGCGAGGTCGCCGAGGGTGGCGCCGTCGTCGCGGGGGAAGGAGAAGGTGGCGGCGACCGGCAGGGGCTCGGAGATGCCGCTGGACTCGATGAGCAGGTGGTCGAAGCGCCCTTCGCGGGCGAGCCGGTCGACCTCCTCCAGGAGGTCGTCGCGCAGGGTGCAGCAGATGCACCGTTGGTCATCTCGACCAGCCGCTCCTCGGTGCGCGAGAGCGCCGCCCGCCGCGGACGAGTGCGGCGTCGATGTTGACCTCGCTCATGTCGTTGACGACGACCGCGACGCGCAGGCCCTCGCGGTTGCCCAGGACGTGGTTGAGCAGGGTGGTCTTCCCCGCGCCGAGGAAGCCGGACAGGACGGTGACCGGCAGGCGGTCGTACGAGGTCACGCGCTCAGCCCTCGGGGCGGAGGAGACCGCGCTCGTACGCCTTCACGAGGCGCTGGGGCACGTGGTGGACGGTGCCGTCGACCGTGACGGGCACGAGCTGCGGCGTCACCGCCTTCCACTGGGCACGGCGGTGGCGGGTGTTGCTGCGGGACGTCTTCCGCTTGGGAACGGCCATCGTGGACTCCTGGGACGAGGGTGAGGGATGCGGGGGGGGGGGTGCGGGGGGAGAAGGGATGCGGGGGAGAAGGGATGCGGGGAGAAGAGGTGCGAGGAGAGGCTAGATGAAAATGGCTGCCATTTTCAATTCGGAGTCACGCCCCGCGTCCGAGCGGGACGGTCCGGCCGCGTGGATCCGCGCGGCCGGACCGTCCCCGGCGTCTACCAGGACGACTTGGTCACCCCGGGCAGGAAGCCCGCGTGCGCCTGTTGCCGGACGCGCACCCGGGAGAGGCCGAACTTGCGCAGGTGACCGCGGGGGCGTCCGTCGACGCCGTCGCGGTTGCGCACCCGGGTGGCACTGGCGTCGCGCGGCTGCCGGCCCAGCTCGGCCCGCGCGGCCTCCCGCTCGGCCGGAGCGGTGGACGGACGGCGGATGATCTCCTTGAGCTCGGCCCGCCGGGCGGCGTACCGCGCGACGACCTCCTTGCGGTGCTCGTTCCGCGCGATCTTGCTCTTCTTCGCCATCAGACCTTCCCTCCCGCGCCCGGATCCGGGCCACGGCGGCCTCGACGCCGATCACGTCCACCGCCTTGATCGCCCTGGCGCTCAGGGTCAGGCGGATGTGGCGCCCCTCGCCGGGCAGCCAGTAGCGCTTGCGCTGGATGTTCGGGTCGAAGCGGCGCGGGGTGCGCCGGTGCGAATGGGAGATCGCGTTTCCGAATCCCGGCTCGGCGCCGGTCAGTTGGCAGTGGGCGGACATGGGTGGTTCACCTCTCGGGGGCGGGGTCGTGGACGGGTGGTTTTCGATAATGAAAACCGTTGTCATATACTAGCCCCATGGCACGCAACGAACTCCGCCCGGTCGTCAAGCTCCGCTCCACCGCCGGCACCGGCTTCACCTACGTCACCCGCAAGAACCGCCGCAACGACCCCGACCGCATGGTGCTGCGCAAGTACGACCCCGTCGCCCGCCGGCACGTCGACTTCCGCGAAGAGCGCTGACCCCGACCCGCCACCCCACCGCCCGAAAGGTCCCCGCCATGAAGCCCGGCATCCACCCCGCCTACGGCCCCGTCGTCTTCCGCGACTCGGCCTCCGGCACCGCTTTCCTCACCCGGTCCACCATGACCAGCGACAAGACGATCGACTGGGAGGACGGCCGTACCTACCCGCTCGTCGACGTCGAGATCTCCTCGGCGAGCCACCCCTTCTACACCGGCACCGCCCGCGTCCTGGACACCGCGGGCCGCGTGGAACGCTTCGAGCGCCGCTACGGAGCCCGCTGATGGAGCACGTGCGCGAACTCCCCGTCGTGATCGTCGCCGGGCTCCACGCCGAGGCCCGCAAGGAGGTCGTCGACCGCCTCCTGCGGGCCGTCCCGGGGAGCGTGGCGCTCCACCACGACCTCGCCTCGGCCCCCGACGGCACCGTGCTCCGCCTCGTACGGGACGCCTCCGGGCCCGTCTCCCGGGGCGAGACGCCGCTGGTGAACGACTGCGCCTGCTGCGCGCTGCGCGAGGACCTCGTCCCCGAGCTGGAACGCCTCGCGGACGACGGCCTCACCCGGCTCGCGGTGGTCGAACTGTGGGACTCGGTCGAGCCCAGGGCCATGGCCGAGGTCATCGCCGGACACGGCGGGGACCGCCTGGCCGTGACGGGCGTGATCACCGCCGTGGACCCCGCGCTCGTCCTGCCCTACCTCGCCGACGGCGACGACCTCGCGGAGGCGGGGCTCGCCGCCGCCCCCACCGACCGGCGGACCGTCGGCGACACCTGGGCCCGCCAGTTGGAGTACGCCCCGTCCTCGCCGTGGTCGACAGCGCGGAGGCGGACGACGAGGACCACGCCCTCCTCGCCCAACTGCACCCCACCGCCCGCCGCGTGCCGGCCGCCTCGGCCGAACTCGCCCGGGCCGCGTTCGCGGGCTTCGACGTCGAGGCCGCCGCGGCCGCCCAGCACCCGCGTGCGCGCTGCTGCCCCAGGACGCGGACGAGGCCGGCGTGACCACCTTCGTCTGGCACCGCCGCCGCCCGTTCCATCCCGAGCGCCTCTACGCGGCCCTGGAGGACCTGTGCTGCGCGGCGGCCCGCAGCCGCGGCCGGTTCTGGCTCGCCGACCGCCCGGACACGCTGCTCGCCTGGGACGCGGCCGGCGGGGCGCTGTGCGTGGAGAGCGCGGGCCCCTGGCTCGCCTCGCTGCCGGACGCGGCCTGGGAGATGGTCCCGCCCGTACGCCGGGCGGCCGCCGCGCTCGACTGGCACGCCGACCACGGCGACTGCTGCCAGCACCTCGTCTTCACCTCGCCCGGCCTCGACCGGGACGGCCTCGAACGGCTCCTCGACTCCTGCCTGCTGACCGACGCCGAGTACGCGTCGGGCCCGGAGGAGTGGAAGCGCCTGCCCGCGGCCTTCGCCCCCTCCTCGACGCCTGACCCCGCCGTACGACACGCCCACCCAAGGAGAAACCCCGTGGCCCGACGCTCCGAGCCCCGCAAACCCGCCACGTCCCGCCCCAACCCGCTGGACGCGGCCGGGATCACGTACATCGACTACAAGGACACCGACCTGCTGCGCAGGTTCCTCTCCGACCGGGGCAAGATCCGCAGCCGGCGCGTCACCCGCGTGACCGCCCAGCAGCAGCGGGCCCTCGCCGCCGCGATCAAGAACGCCCGCGAGATGGCCCTGCTGCCGTACGCGAGCCGCTGACCGCGTCCGGATCCCCGCCCCGGCCCTCCGCGTCCGTCCCGCGTCCGTCACGGCGCCGAGCCCTCTCCCCGCCCGACACGGGCCGGCAGGGGCGCGGCCCACTCCGGCAGGGCGGACGCGGCGGGCAGGGGCGGGCAGGGGCGGGCAGGGGTCCGAGGCGATGCCGATGTCGCCCTCCGGATCGCCGTACACGAACCGCCCCGACCACCACAGCCAGGAACGGACGAACAGGTTCGCGCTCCACGCGAGGGCCAGCGCGCCGCGCGACCCGGGCACCTCGTACCAGTAGCTGGTGAGCACCACGGCGCGGGAGACCGCCTCGTCCCGGTCGTCCGACCAGGTCCGCCGGATCTCCTCGTCGCCCTTCCGGAAGGACTCCGCGCTGTAGTCGGGCTTGTAGACGTCGGCCCGGAAGATGTCGCCCCACTCCTTGGCCTCGATCTCGTCCTCGCTCGCGTGCGGATTGCCGTACGCGGCGTTGGCCACGACCTTGAAGGCGCCCTGGACGTACTGGTCCTCCTCCCACAGCGTGCCGGCGGCGATGCCGAGGGAGCGCGCGAGGACGCTCGCGTTCTGCACGAGGCTGCGCACGCCCCACTCCCAGCGCTCGCAGAAGTCCTCGTAGTCGGTGGCGAGACCTCCAGGTCCCCCTTGCCCGCCATCAGGCGGCGTCCGTGCGGTCGACGGCGCAGGACTCGGGCACGATGCCCAGGACCGGCGGGAACAGCATCGAACCGTTCTCGTCGGCCACGTTCACCGCGATCCCCGCCGGACCGCCGACCAGGGGGACGACCACGTCGACCAGGTGTGCGCCGAGGACCGACAGGTACTCCCACTCCCGGTCCCCTGCGCCGCGCGCGTGCGCGAAGCGGGCGAGCGCCTCCTCGTCCGTGAACGCGTACAGCCGGCGGACACCGCCCCGGACGGCCGGCATCAGGCCCCGTCGGACCCGGCCGCCGGCGGGGCGAGCAGCACCGTCCTGCGGAACTCGCCCACCGGACGCTCCGGTTCGCCCCGCCCTTCCCGGCAGGCGGCCATCTCCGCGGTCAGCTCCATGACGCGCCTCCTCCGTGTGATCCGGCTCCGGAGGAAGACGCCCCACGGGCCCCGCGGCTTCTCCGGAACCGCGCGGCCGTCCGGTCACTTCGCCGGGGGCTCCCGGCGGGAAGCGGTCCGGCGCGAGCGTGGTGAGGAGGGAGTCCAGGGCGAGTTCCGTCGACACGGTCATGTCGACCGCGTCGGGCGCGAGGAGCCACTGGACCTGGAGGCCGTCCATGACGGCGATGATCGCGCTCGCGGCCGGCTCGACGCGGGCGTCGTCGTCGGCGAGGCCGCCCGCCTCGCGCAGCGCGTCGGCCACGAAGGCGCGCAGCCCGGTGTAGCGGTCGCGGAAGTAGGTCTGCGCCGGGTGGTCGACGGTGACGGACTCGGCCGAGAGCACCGCGTACAGCCGCACGATGCCCTCGCGCTCGGCGTTGCGGCGGGCGGTGTCGACGAGGTGGCGCAGGAACTCCGTCCCGCGCGGCCGGTCGGGCCCGAGCTGCTCGATGTCGGACTGGTCGCGGAGTTCCAGGACGCTGGTGAGCAGTTGGGCCTTGGTCCGGAAGTAGTGCAGGACCCCGGCCTGGGTGAGCCCGGCGCGGTCGGCGATCTCCTGGATCGGCGCGTTGTGGTAGCCGCGGGCGGCGAAGGTGTCCATGGCGATGTGCAGGATGTCCTGCCGTCGCCGCTTGGCCTCGGCGCTGCGGGGCGTACGGGGCGGGCGCTTCGTCTTACCTACCGGGTTGTCGCTCACGCGCGCCAGCATAGGTGCCCCCGGAGGCCGGGAGACCGGCTCGGGAGACGCTCCGGGAGGCGCTCCGGGTGGCGCTCCGGGTGGCGCTTCGGGGAGTGTGAGCCAGACCACTTACTAAGTACTTAGCGGGTGTGCTTTCATGTGGCCGTCACCACGACGACACGCCGTCGTCACGGCCGGAGGGGATCCCCATGTCTGCCCTGTCGCCCGCGCGTCCCGCCCCTCCGGCCCGGCCGGAGGCGGCGGACGAAAACCGCTGGGGCGCGCTGATCGACACCCTGGACCTGACGGCCAAGGTGCGGCTGCTGACCGGGGCGTCCCTGTGGGCGCTGCACGGGGAGCCGAGGCTCGGACTCCACCCCGTCGTCACCTCCGACGGACCGCAGGGCGTCCGGGGGACCGGCGAGGTGCCCGGCGAGACCGGCCTCCTCGCCCCGGCCCCGAGCGCCACCGGCGCCACCTGGGACACGGAGCTGGCCGAGCGCCTCGGACGCGTCTTCGCCGCCGAGGCCCGCCGGAAGGAGGTGGACGTCGTCCTGGCCCCGCTGGTCAACCTCCAGCGCACCCCGGTCGCCGGCCGCCACTTCGAGTGCCTCTCGGAGGACCCCTGCTCTCCGGCGCGCTCGGCGCGGCGCTCGTGCGGGGCCTCCAGGACGAGGGCGTCGCCGCCTGCCTGAAGCACTTCGTCGCGAACGACTCCGAGACGGACCGGACGCGGTACCGCGCCAGGATCGACCCCGTACGCTCCGCGAGGTCTACCTCGCCCCGTTCGAGCGCATCCTCGCCGAGGCCGGGCCGTGGAGCGTGATGGGCGCGTACTCGGGCCTCGACGACGGCACCGAGTCCGCCCCGCTCCTCGAACACCGGCGCGTCCTGCGGGGCGTCCTGAAGGACGAGTGGGGCTACGACGGGGCGGTGATCAGCGACTGGGCCGCCACCCGGACGACCGCGGCCACCGCCGTCGCCGGCCTCGACCTGGTCATGCCCGGCCCCGACGGGCCGTGGGGCGACGCCCTCGTCGAGGCGGTCCGCCGCGGCGAGGTGGACGAGGCGGCCGTCGACGACAAGATCCTGCGGCTGATGCGGCTCGCCGCCCGCGTCGGCAAGCTCACCGAGCCCTGGACGCCCGGCGGGCAGCCCCGCCCCTGCCGGCCGCGCCCGCGCCCGCACCGGTCGGCGAGGCGGACTTCGCCGCGCTGCGCGAGGTCCTCACCCGGGGCACCGTCCTGCTGCGCGACGAACAGGCCCTCCTCCCCTGGACCCGGGCCGGCTGGGCAGCGTGGCGCTGATCGGGCCGAACGCCGTCGAGCCGTACCTCCAGGGCGGCGGCAGCGCCCACGTCCCCGCCGTCCGCACGGTGGGATACGCGGAGGGCTGCGGGCCGCCCTGCCGGACGGGGTCGGCCTCACCGTGCACCGCGGCGGCTCGTCCCGGCGGCACGCCCCCTTCGTCGACCCCGCGCTCCTCACCGGGATGCGCGCCGCGTACCTCTCCGGGGACGGCACCCCGGTGGGCGAGGAGGTCCGCCGCACCGGCGACTGGGGGTCTTCGACGTGCCGGACGGCGTCACCGACGTGGTCCTGACCGGCCGGATCACCCTCGCCGAACCGGGCGAGCACCTCCTGGAGTTCGGCTGCGCCGGACGCTTCACAGTCGCCCTCGACGGCACGCCGGTCCACACCGGCGAGGACGACCGGGGCGTCGAACTGATCCTGGAGTCCGGCCACCACCACCCCGGGACCCACCGCCGCACCGTGCGGGTGGACGCCGCACCGGTCCGCCTGGACCTGAGGATCGACCTCCGGGTCGTCGACGCCGACTCCTACGGCCGCTTCGTCACCGCCCACGTGCGCCACCTGCCGCCCGGCCCCGGCGTCGAGGACGAGATCGCCGAGGCCGTCGGGGCGGCCCGCGCGGCCGACGTCGCCGTGGTGGTCGTCGGGACGAACGAGGAGGTCGAGTCCGAGGGCTGGGACCGCCCCGACCTGGAACTGACCCCGCAGCAGCACCGCCTTGTACGCGCGGTGGCCGCGGCCAACCCCGTACCGTCGTGGTGGTCAACGCCGGCGCCCCGGTCCTGCTGCCCTGGGCCGGCGAGGTGCCCGCCCTGCTCTGGGCGTGGCTGCCCGGCCAGGAGGCGGGACACGCCCTCGCCGACGTCCTGTTCGGCCGCGCCGAACCCTCCGGCCGCCTGCCCTGGACCCTGCCCGCCCGCGCCGAGGACGTCCCGGTCCCCGACGCCGTCCCCGTCGACGGCGTCCTCGACTACCACGAGGGGCTCCACATCGGCCACCGCGGCTACGACCGCGCCGGCACCGAGCCCGCCTTCCCCTTCGGCCACGGACTCGGCTGGACCACCTGGTCCTACGACCGCGCCGAGACCCTCGCACCGTCCGCCACCGCCACCGCCACCGCCACCGCCACCGGCGCCGGCGCCGCGGGCGGGGACGAGCCCAGATCGCGGTGACCCTCACCAACACCGGCCCCCGGACCGGGCGGGAGGTCGTCCAGGCGTATCTGGAGGCCCCGACGGCGCCCCGGCGAACCCGTCCGCGTCCTGGCCGGGTTCGCCGTCGCCGAGTCCCCGCGGGCGGCACCGCGACGGTCGCCCTGACCCTGCCCCGGCGGGTCTTCCAGTCCTGGGACGAGGAGCGCCGGAGCTGGCGCCCGGCCGCCGGACGTCGCCGCCTGCGCGTCGGCCGCTCCAGCCGCGACCTGCGCCTGACGCTCGACCTGGACCTGGACCTGGACCTGGACCTCGACCTGGACCTGGACCTGGACCTCGACCTGGACCTCGACCTCGGCTGACGCCCGTACCCCACGCGCCACGTTCCGCACGGACGCACCACCCCCTCGTGTCAGGTCACCCCCACCGAAGGAGAGCCGCACCGTGTCCCACCGAACGACCGCACGGGCCCGCGCCGCGGGCGCCGCACTCGTCCTCGCCGTCGCGTGCCTCGGCGCCACCGGCGCCGGCGGCGCCAGGCCGCCGACCCCACCGCCCAGGTCTGGGTCACCACTCCGGACGGGGCCCGGAAGCTCGCCGCCGAGACCGTCCCCTTCACCGGTACGGTCCAGCCCGTCGACATCCGCGTCGACGCCGGCAACCGGGGACAGAGGTTCACCGGCGCCGGCGCCTCGGTCACCGAGGCGTCCGCCCACCTCGTCCAGGGCCTGCCCGCCGACAAGCGGGCCGAGCTGATGAAGTCGCTCTTCTCCCCGAGCGAGGGCATCGGGCTGAACTACCTGCGCCAGCCGCTGGGCAGCACCGACTTCAACTCCGGCGGTTTCTCTACGTACGAGGACACCAAGGGCTCGTTCTCCCTCGCCCGCGACCAGCAGGAGATCATCCCGGTCCTCAAGCAGGCGACCGCCCTCAACCCGGCGATCCGGTTCATGGGCTCCCCCTGGTCGCCGCCCGCCTGGATGAAGACCGGCAACTCGCTCAACGGCGGCAGCCTGAGGGCCGACCAGTACCAGGCCTACGCCGACTACCTGGTCAAGGCGATCAAGGCGTACGGGCAGCAGGGCATCACTCTCACCGACCTCACGGTCCAGAACGAGCCCGAGTTCGCCACCAGTTACCCCTCGACGTCGATGACGGCGGCCGAGCAGGCCGCGTTCCTGAAGGTCCTCGACCGGACCCTCACCGCCGCCGGACTGCCGACCAACGTCCTCGCCTACGACCACAACTGGGACCACCCGAACTACCCGCTGGAGGTCTTCGCCTCCACGCAGGGGATCCAGCGCGTCATCGGAGCGGCCTTCCACTGCTACGGCGGGCAGCCCTCCGCCCAGCAGCAGGTCGTCGATGCCGGGAAGCGCGTCTTCTTCACCGAGTGCTCGGGCACCGACAGCGCGAACCCGGCCACCACCTTCGCCGACACCCTCCGGTGGCACGCGGAGAACCTCGTCGTGCAGAACATGCGCAACGGCGGCGAGACCGTCGTCACCTGGAACCTCGCCCTCGACCGGAACGGCGGCCCGCACCAGGGCCACTGCGCCGACCGCTGCAACGGCGTCGTCGAGATCGCGAACGGCGACGTCACCCGCAACGCCGAGTACTACGTCCTCGGCCACGTCACCAAGTTCGTCAAGCCCGGCGCCACCCGGATCGGCTCCACCAGCCAGGGCGCCGGGGGCGTGCAGAACGTCGCCTTCCAGAACCCGGACGGCTCCTTCGCCGCCTACGTCGTCAACACCGCGAGCAGCGACCGGCGCTTCTCCCTGACCGAGGGCGGGAGGTCCTCGCCTACACCCTCCCGGCCGGCGCCGTGGCGACCGTCGTCTGGACCGGCGGCGGCAGCACCCCGGCGCTCCGATCGACCCGGCCGCCTGGTACCGCGTCGCAGGCGCCCACAGCGGCGCCTGCCTGGACGCCGCCGACTGGGGCACGGCCGACGGGACCGCCCTCCAGCAGTGGAGCTGCGGCACGGGCGCCAACCAGAAGTGGCAGTTCCGTCCCACGAGCGACGGCCACTACCAGGTCGTCAACCAGTTCAACTCCCGCGTCTGGGACGTCGACGGCGGTTCCGGCGCCACCGCCGCCGGTGTCAGGGTCCACCTGTGGAGCTACGTGGGCGGCACCAACCAGCAGTGGCGGCCCGAGGCCGTCGGCACCGGCGGCCGGTACCGCTTCGTCGCCCGCCACAGCGCCAAGTGCCTCGCCGTCGACAACGCCTCGACCGCCGACGGAGCCCGGCTGTCCCAGCAGCCCTGCGACGGTTCGGCCGCCCAGACGTTCACCCTGACGGGCTGATCCCCGGCACCGCCGCTCCCTTCCGTCGTTCCCCTCTTCTTCCTTCCTCCGGAACCGGCCGTGGCGAGAATCTGTCCCTGTGGGGAGGACCGCGGCGGTGCCGGGGAGGAACGGGGATGAACGCGTGGGTGGTCCCGGGCTACACGGAGACCCGGGAGCTGGGGGCGGGCGCCGGCGGGCGCGTGGTGCTGGCCGTGCACGACGCGACCGGCACGCCGGTGGCCGTGAAGTACCTGGGGAGCGGCTCCGTTCGGACGGGGCGTTCGTCCACGGCTTCCGCTCCGAGGCCCGGGTGCTCGGCTCCCTTGACAGCCCGTACGTCGTCGGGTTCTACGAGTACGTCGAGGCGCCGCCGGGCGCGGCCATCGTGATGGAGCTGGTGGACGGCGTCGCGCTGCGCGCCCTCCTGTCCCGGGAGGGCGCGACCGGCCCCAAGGCCGCGCTCGTGGTGCTCAAGGGCTCGCTCCTGGGCCTCGCCGCCGCCCACCGGGCGGGCGTCGTGCACCGCGACTACAAGCCCGAGAACGTCCTGGTCGCCGCCGACGGGTCGTCCAAGCTGGTCGACTTCGGGATCGCGACCGGACGCGACAGCAGGCCCGGCGTCGCCGGGACGCCCGCCTACATGGCGCCCGAGCAGTGGAACGGCGCCCCCGCCTCCCCGGCGGCCGACGTCTACGCGGCGACCGCGACCTTCTTCGAGTGCCTGACCGGACGCAAGCCCTTCGCGGGCGACAACTTCGCCGAGCTCGCCCTCCAGCACCTGGAGGCCCCGTCCCCGACGGGGAGGCGCCGGAGCCGCTGCGCCCGCTCATCCGGCGGGGCCTCGCCAAGGCGCCGCACGAACGCCCGGAGAACGCCGCCGCGTTCGTCGGCGAACTGGAGTCGGTCGCCACGGCCGCGTACGGCCCGGACTGGGAGGAGCGCGGCCGGGGCCGCCTCGCGGCCCTCGCCGCGCTCCTGCCGCTGCTCTTCCCTCCTCCGGCGGTACGGCCCGGGGCACGACCGCGCTCGCCACGACCACGTTCGCCCGGCCGGGGGCGCCGCGCCTCCGGCGCCGGTTCCCCGCGGCCTGCCCGCCGGGGCGGCCGCGCTCGTCCTGGCGCTGCTGCTCGCCCTCGCCGCACGGGCCGGGGAGGGGAGCCGGACGGGGACCGGGCCGCGCAGGCCTTCGCGACGACGGACACCGCGTCGAGCGCGTCCCCGCCGGATCCGCGTACGTCCTCCCCTCCCGCTCCCTCCCCTCGCTCTCCTCCGCGTCCACGCCCGCACCCACGCCGACGGATCCCGGACTCTCCGCTTCGCCGGACACGCCCTCCCCGACGGACGGCACGCCGACCGCGACGCCCCCTCGACCGTCCCGACTCCTCCGACCACTCCGACCGTCCCGACCGCTCCGACCGCTCCGACCGCGGAACCTCCGTCGACGCCGCCGACCACGCCCCCACCACCCCGCCGACCACGCCCCCGACGACGCCGCCCGTCTCCGTGACGGCCGTCTCCGTCACGGGCCTGCGGCAGACCGGGGCCACCACCGGCGAGGCCACCGTCGAGATCACGACGGACGGCACGGGACCGGTGGCGCTCCTCGTCGAGTGGTTCACCGGCGACGAGAAGGGGTCGCCGGGCGCGGCGGACGGCTCCGAGACCGTCCGGCGCGAAGGGGACACCCGGTACACCCTGACGCTCCCGCACGCCTTCCGGGGCTCCGGCTGCTACTGGGGAGCGCGCGCGACCACCGACCCGGCCGCCGCGAACGGCGGTTCCCTCCAGCAGGTCTTCGTCCGACGGTGCGTGATCGCGTGAACGACGACGACTACAGCGCCACCGAACTCGGCAGCCACTGGTTCCAGGGGCCGGCGCCGGAACCGGTGCCCGACCGGCGGGAGGGCGAGGTCCTACGCTTCGGGCCGGGGGTGACCGCGGCCGCCGCCCGCCGCGCCGGGAACAGCCCCACGGCGGTCGAGATCTGGCACGGCACCCTGCCCGGCGCCCCGCCGCCGCGCCCGGCCCGCCCCCGGCGGCTCCGCCGTTACGCGCCCGCCGCGCTGGTCCTGGCCGCCGTCCTGCTCTGCCTCGCCTGGCGGGAGTACGGCCCCCGGGCGGCGGTGCGGGACGTCGCCGTCACCGCCCCGGGAACCCGCTGGGCTGCGACGGCACGGCGGACGTCGTGGGCGTCGTGCGCACCGACGGCCGGCCCGGCACCCTGACGTACCACTGGGAACGCAGCGACGGGTCCCGGTCCGCGCCCCTGCGCGAGACCCTGGCCCGGGGGCAGAAGGAGGCCCGGCTCCACCTCCTGTGGACCTTCCGCGGACCCGGCACCCACCGGGCCGTGGCGCGCCTAGTGATCACGTCGCCCGCCGCCCGCGCGGCCGAGGGGACCTTCACGTACCGCTGCGGGTGAGCGGGCCCTTGCGGGCGAGCGGACCCTTGCGGGCGGGGGCTCCTCCCCGGCCCGGGGCGAGGGCGGCGAACCGCCTCTCGGTGGCGTCGAGCAGCCGCCGGCGCTGCTCCGGGGTCCTCCCGGCGACGCGGTCGAAGTTGACCCACCGCAGGTTCCCGACGCCGATCTTGCCGAAGGTGCCCTTGAAGAGGATCTTGGTCAGCGGGTCGCGGTACCACCAGCGGTAGGCCTTGTCCGGGGTGGTCATGACGGACAGGACGGTGACCCCGCCGAGGCGCGGCATCAGGTTGCGGAACGGATTGCCCCGGGCGCCGGGCCGTTCGGCGAACACCACGCCCTTGGTGAGCACCCGGTCGAGGAAGCCCTTGGTGGCCGCCGGCATCGCCTCCCACCACACCGGGAAGGCGAACACCAGGTGGTCGGCGGCCAGCAGCCGCCGCTGGTAGTCGCCCACCAGGGGATCGACCACGGCGCCCCGGCGCCAGGCGACGAGGTCCTCCCGGGTCATGACGGGCGAGAACCCGTCGGCGGCCAGGTCGATGACGTCCACCTCGTGTCCGGCCGCGGTGGCGCCGCGCACGGCGGCGGCCGCGACGGCGGCGGTGAAGCTGCGCCGGTGCGGCACGTTCTCGGCCGAGGCGAGGGTGTAGGGGTGGTCGAGGACCAGCAGGACGCGCACGGGGACTCCCGGAGGACGAAGGACCGTTTCTGAGGCAACGGTTGCAGTCGAAACGGTTGTCTGTCAAACGCCTGGGCTACCCTGACCCCATGGACAACCAGCCGCCGCTGCCCGACGACCTGGCCACGCTCTGGTACCTCACCCGCCGGGTCGCGGGACTGATGGACCGCAACGGAGAGGCGCTGTTCCAGCGGGAGTTGGGCATCTCCCTGGCGCAGTTCCTGGTCCTCTCCGTCATCGACGCCCACCCCGGGACGCTCAACCAACAGCAGGTCGCCGACCGGCTCGGCCTGACCAAGGGCACCGTCAGCCGCCAGATCGACCACGCGGTCTCCGCGGGCCTCGTGGAGGTCCGGCCGGCCCCGCACAGCCGCCGCGAGAACGCCGTCCGCCTCACCCCGGCCGGCACCGGCCTGGTGCGGCGCGGCGACGCGGCGTTCGACCGGGAGCGCGAGGGGTGCTGCCGCTCCTCGACCCCGACGACCTGCGCGCCGCCCTCCGCGTCCTCACCCACATGAACGACGCCCTCGGCACGTACCGCTGACGCCCAGGCACCCCGCTCCCTCCCTCCGCCATCCGAAAGGCACCCCCATGACCCAGCAGGCCCCCGCCCCCGACGTGCGCCGCGTGGACGTCCGGCACCGCTACGAGATCCTCGTCGACGGCGAGCGCGCCGGTCTGACGGCCTATCGCGACCGCGACGACCGGCGGGTCTTCTTCCACACCGAGGTCGACGACGCCTACGCGGGCCAGGGACTGGCCGCGATCCTCGTCGAGCGGGCCCTCGCCGACGTGCGCGCCTCCGGCCTGCGCATCGTCCCCGTCTGCCCGTACGTGGCGAAGTTCCTGAAGAAGCACGAGGAGTTCGCCGACATCACCGACCCGGTGACCCCCGAGGTCCTCCAGTGGCTGGACGCCCAGTTGGGGCGCTGACCCCGGACGCTGGCCGACACGCGAACGGATGGCTCGAAAGCCTATGTTCGGGCGGGTAAACCCTGTTCGGATCAAGATCACTGCATGGAGGTAAAGGCCCCGTTCCCATGGGGTGGGCCGGGTGCGTCGGCCGTTACTGTTCCCCGGGATCCGGGCGAACCGCCGGATCCCCGCACCCCGTTTCTCCTTGCGGCGGTGGGACGCGCCCGGGCGCCGACCACCGCCTTCGTGAAGAGAGCCCGCCCGATGACCGTTGACGACCGCCCGGAAGCGCGGCTCGCGCCGCCCAGGCAGTCCAGTCTGAGCACCGCGGCCGCCCGCGGGCTCGCCCACGGCCAAGTCCGCCCCGCAGACGCAGGAGATCACCTCCCGCTGGCTGCTGCGGATGCTCCCCTGGGTGGAGACCGGGGGCGGCGCCTACCGGGTGAACCGCCGGCTCAGCCACACCGTCGGCGACGGGCGCGTCGAGTTCGTCCAGGACGGCGCCCGGGTCCGGGTCATCCCGCGCGAACTCGGCGAACTGGCCCTCCTGCGCGGCTTCGACGACGAGCGGGTGCTGACCGCGCTCGCCGCCCGGTGCGTCCAGCGCGACTTCCGCGCCGGTGAGGTGCTGGTCCGGCACGGCGAGCCCGCCGAGGGCATCCACCTGATCGCCCACGGCCGGATCGGCCAGACCTGTCCGGGCAAGTACGGCGGCGAGGACACCGTCGCCGTCCTCGCCGACGGCGACCACTTCGGCGAGGGCGCCCTCCTCGACGCCGACGCGCGCTGGGGCGGCACCGCCACCGCCGAGACCGCCGGCACCCTGCTCACCCTCTCCCACGCCGACTTCGCCGCCGTCCTGGCCTCGGCGCCCGGCCTCAGGCCCACGTCCGGGAGCTCGGCTCCCGGGCCCACCTACCGAAGAACAAGTACGGCGAGGCCGCGATCCCGATGTCGTCCGGCCACACCGGCGAGGTCGCGCTGCCGGGCGCCTTCGTCGACTACGAGCTCGCGCCGCGCGAGTACGAACTCTCCGTCGCCCAGACCGTCCTCAAGGTCCACACCCGCGTCGCCGACCTCTACAACGGCCCGATGAACCAGACCGAGGAACAGCTCAGGCTGACCGTCGAGGCGCTGCGCGAGCGCCAGGAGCACGAGCTGATCAACAACCGGGAGTTCGGCCTCCTCCACAACGCCGACTTCAAGCAGCGGATCCAGCCGCACTCCGGCCCGCCCACCCCGGACGACCTCGACGAGCTGCTCACCCGCCGCCGGGGCACCAGGTTCTTCCTCGCCCACCCCGCACGATCGCGGCGATCGGGCGCGAGCTCAACGCCCGCGGCATCCACCCCGACCATGTCGACCTCCACGGCCGGCGCGTCCGGTCCTGGCGCGGGGTCCCGATCCTGCCCTGCGACAAGATCCCCGTCACCGCGGAGAACACCAGCTCGATCCTCGCCCTGCGCACCGGCGAGGACGACCAGGGCGTCATCGGCCTGTGGCAGACCGGCCTGGCGGAGGAGTACGAACCGGGCCTCTCGGTCCGCTTCATGGGCATCGACGAGAAGTCGATCATCTCCTACCTGGTCACCACCTACTACTCCGCCGCCGTCCTGGTGCCCAACGCGCTCGGTGTCCTGGAGAACGTGGAGATCGCCCGCAGGCGCTGAGGCCCCGGCGCCCCGCGCACCCGCCCGTTCAGCACCGCCCGGAGCCCCGGGCCGGGCGAGCACGCCCGGAACCGGGCGGCCCGCCCACCCTCCAAGGAGTCACGGATGCCCGAGCCCGGGCCTCCCCCTGCGGTCGAGCCTGCCCACGGCCGCGTCCCACGCGCTCACCCTGCCCACCGCTCCCACCGCTCCCACCGCGCCCCTGCCCCCGCCGTCCCCACCGCTTCCGCCGCCCCCACCGTCCCCGCCGCTTCCGCCGTCCCCGAAGCCCCGCTCCGGCCCGCCCTCGAACGGATCCTGCGCGGTCCCAGCGGTCTGGGCACGGCGGGCCTCTCTGGTCCCGCGCGCGGAGCCCCCGCGTCGGAAGGGCCGGCGGTGTCGGCGGACCCGGCGGAAGGCCGTCCGATCCCCGGCCTCTACTTCCACCCGGTGCCGGAGCCCGACCCCGCGCGCGTGGCGGAGGTCAGCCGCCGCGTCAAGGAGTGGGCGGTCGACGAGGTCGACCTCTTCCCCGACGACTGGGAGGGGGAGTTCGACGGCTTCCTGGTCGGCCGCTACATGGTCGCCTGCCACCCCGACGCCCCGACCGTCGACCACCTGATGGTCGCCACCCGCCTCATGGTCGCCGAGAACGCGGTCGACGACTGCTACTGCGAGGACCACGGCGGTTCCCCGTCGGCCTCGGCGGCCGCCTCCTCCTCGCCCACACCGCCCTCGACCCGCTGCACACCACGTCGGCCTACCAGGCACAGTGGGCGGACTCGCTCCACGCGGACGCCCCCGGCGCGCGTACCGCTCCGCGATGGAGTACTTCGTCCGGCAGGCCACCCCTCCCAGGCCGACCGGTACCGGCACGACATGGCCCGGCTGCACCTGGGCTACCTCGCCGAGGCCGCCTGGGCCGAGACCGACCACCTGCCGGAGGTGTGGGAGTACCTCGCGATGCGGCAGTTCAACAACTTCCGCCCCTGTCCCACCATCACCGACACCGTCGGCGGCTACGAACTCCCCGCCGACCTGCACGCCCGGCCGGACATGCAGCGGGTCCTCGCCCTCGCCGGCAACGCCAGCACCATCGTCAACGACCTGTACTCGTACACCAAGGAACTCGACAGTCCAGGCCGCCACCTGAACCTGCCCGTGGTGCTCGCCGAGCGCGAGTCGCTCTCCGAGAAGGACGCCTACCTGAAGGCGGTCGAGGTCCACAACGACCTCATGCGCGACTTCGAGGCCGAGGCCGCCGCCCTGGCCGCCGCCTGCCCCGTCCCGAGCGTGCTGCGCTTCCTGCGGGGCGTGGCCGTGTGGGTCGACGGCAACCACCACTGGCACCGGACCAACACCTACCGCTACAGCCTGCCCGACTTCTGGTAAGAAACGGAAACCTCAGTGACCAGCACCGACACGACCACCGCCGCCGCGTTCGTCCCCGGCCCGCGACCCCCTACCAGGGCGACATCGCGCGCTACTGGAACGCCGAGGCCCGGCCCGTGAACCTGCGCCTCGGCGACGTCGACGGGCTCTACCACCACCACTACGGCGTCGGCGACGTCGACCGCGCCGCCCTCGGGGATCCGGAGGACGCCGCGTACGAGAAGAGGCTCGTCGCCGAGCTGCACCGCCTGGAGTCGGCGCAGACCGACGTCCTCCTCGACCACCTCGGGGACATCGGCCGCGAGGACACCCTCGTCGACGCCGGCTGCGGCCGGGGCGGGTCGAGCGTCATGGCCCACCAGCGCTTCGGCTGCCGGGTCGAGGGCGTCACCCTCTCCTCCGCGCAGGCCGAGTTCGGCAACCGGCGCGCGAAGGAGCTGGGCATCGAGGACCACGTCCGCGCCCGCGTCTGCAACATGCTCGACACCCCGTTCGAGAAGGGCAGTATTGCCGCCTCCTGGAACAACGAGTCGAGCATGTACGTCGACCTGGACGACCTCTTCGCCGAGCACGCCCGGTTCCTGAAGACCGGCGGCCGGTACGTCACCATCACCGGCTGCTGGAACCCGAAGTACGGCCAGCCGTCGAAGTGGGTCTCGCAGATCAACGCGCACTTCGAGTGCAACATCCACTCCCGCCGGGAGTACCTGCGGGCGATGGCCGACAACCGGCTCGTCCCGCAGGCCGTCGTCGACCTGACCCCGGCGACCCTGCCCTACTGGGAGCTGCGGGCCACGTCGTCGCTGGTCACCGGCATCGAGGAGGCGTTCATCGAGTCGTACAAGGACGGCTCCTTCCAGTACGTCCTGATCGCGGCCGACCGGGTCTGACCGGGGCCGCGCCACCGGGAACGCGCCGGGGGCGACGGGACCGACCTCCTACGGTCCCGTCACCCCCGGCGTCGGTCGTTCCCGCCGGACAGGCCCTAGGCGGAGTCCCCGAACGCCTTCAGGACGCGCTCGGCGGCCAGCGTCGCCGTCAGCTCGCCGTCCCTGACCCGGCGCTCCAGGAGCGGTGCGAGTTCCTGGACCGCCGGGTTCGTGCGCAGCCGGTCGAGGAGCTCCTCGCGGACCATGGTCCAGGTCCAGTCGACCTGCTGGTCCTGGCGCTTGGCGGTGAGGCGGCCGGTCGAGTCGAGCAGCGCGCGGTGCCGCTCAGGCGTCCCCACACGTCGTCGAGGCCCGAGGACTCCCGGGCGCTGCAACTGAGCACCGGCGGCGTCCAGAACGCGTCGGCGCCGTGCATCAGCCGCAGCGCGCCCGCCAGTTCGCGCGCGGCGGCCCGCGCGTCGCGCTCGTGCGGGCCGTCCGCCTTGTTGACGGCGACCACGTCGGCCAGCTCCAGGACGCCCTTCTTGATGCCCTGGAGCTGGTCGCCGGTGCGGGCCAGGGTGAGCAGCAGGAAGGAGTCGACCATGTTGGCGACGGCCGTCTCCGACTGCCCGACGCCCACCGTCTCCACCAGGACCACGTCGTACCCCGCCGCCTCCATGACGACGATCGACTCCCGGGTCGCCTTCGCGACCCCGCCGAGCGTGCCGGCGGTGGGGGAGGGAGCGGACGAAGGCCGCCGGGTCGACGGCGAGCCGCTCCATCCGCGTCTTGTCGCCGAGGATGGAGCCGCCCGTACGGCTCGACGACGGGTCGACGGCGAGGACCGCCACCCGGTGGCCGAGCCCGGTCAGCATCGTCCCGAACGCGTCGATGAAGGTCGACTTGCCGACCCCGGGCACCCCGCTGATCCCGATCCGCACCGCCCGGCCGCTGTGCGGCAGCAGCTCGGTGAGCAGCTCCTGGGCGAGGGCCCGGTGCTGGGGCCGGGTGGACTCGACGAGGGTGATCGCCCGGGCGATCAGCGCGCGCTTCCGTCGAGCACCCCTTCACGTACGTGTCGAGTCCGATCACAGGTCGTGCCCGAGTCCGGCGGCGAGGCGCGTCACCAGGTCGTGGGCCGCGTCCGGGATGACGGTGCCGGGCGGGAAGACCGCCGCCGCGCCCATCTCCAGGAGCGTCGCCACGTCCTGCGGGGAATCACCCCGCCGACCACGATCATGATGTCCTCGCGGCCCTCCGCCGCCAGCTCCTCCGGAGCGCCGGCACGAGGGTCAGGTGACCCGCGGCCAGCGAGGAGACCCCGACGATGTGCACGTCCGCCTCGACGGCCTGGCGGGCGACCTCGGCCGGGGTCTGGAACAGCGGGCCGACGTCCACGTCGAAGCCCAGGTCGGCGAAGGCCGTGGCGATCACCTTCTGGCCGCGGTCGTGGCCGTCCTGGCCCATCTTGGCGACCAGGATGCGCGGACGCCGTCCCTCGGCCTCGCCGAAGGCGTCGACCAGGGTCCGGGTGCGCTCCACGGAGGGGACTCGCCGGCTTCGTTGCGGTACACACCGGAAATGGTACGGATCTGGCCGGCGTGGCGCCCGTACACCTTCTCCAGGGCGTCCGAGATCTCGCCGACGGTGGCCTTCGCGCGGGCCGCGTTCACGGCCAGTTCGAGGAGGTTGCCCTCGCCGCCCGCCGCGCGGGTGAGCGCGTCGAGCGCGTCCCGGCAGGCAGTCTCGTCGCGCTCCTCGCGCAGTCGGCGCAGCTTGGCGATCTGCTGGGCGCGCACGGAGGAGTTGTCGACCTTGAGCACGTCGATCTGCTCGTCGGTCTCCACCCGGTACTTGTTGACGCCGATCACCGGCTGCCGGCCGGAGTCGATCCGGGCCTGGGTGCGGGCCGCGGCCTCCTCCACGCGCAGCTTGGGGATGCCCGCGTCGATGGCCTTCGCCATGCCGCCGGCCCCTCGACCTCCTGGATGTGCTGCCAGGCGCGGCGCGCGAGGTCGTAGGTCAGCCGCTCGACGTACGCGCTGCCGCCCCACGGGTCGATGGTCCGGCAGGTGCCCGACTCCTGCTGGAGGAGGAGCTGGGTGTTGCGGGCGATGCGCGCCGAGAAGTCGGTCGGCAGGGCGAGCGCCTCGTCGAGCGCGTTGGTGTGCAGCGACTGGGTGTGGCCCTGGGTCGCCGCCATCGCCTCCACGCAGGTGCGGGTGACGTTGTTGAACACGTCCTGCGCGGTCAGCGACCAGCCCGAGGTCTGCGAATGCGTGCGCAGGGAGAGGGACTTGGTGTTCTTCGGGTCGAACTGCCTGACCAGCTTGGCCCACAGGAGGCGGGCCGCGCGCAGCTTGGCGACCTCCATGAAGAAGTTCATGCCGATCGCCCAGAAGAACGACAGGCGCGGGGCGAACGCGTCCACGTCGAGCCCGGCCTCGCGGCCCGCGCGGATGTACTCGACGCCGTCCGCGAGCGTGTACGCCAGCTCCAGGTCGGCCGTCGCGCCCGCCTCCTGGATGTGGTAGCCCGAGATGGAGATCGAGTTGTAGCGCGGCATCCGCTGCGAGGTGTACGCGAAGATGTCGGAGATGATCCGCATCGAAGGGCCGGGCGGGTAGATGTAGGTGTTGCGGACCATGAACTCCTTGAGGATGTCGTTCTGGATGGTCCCGGCCAGCTTCTCGGGCGGTACGCCCTGTTCCTCGGCGGCCACGATGTAGAGCGCGAGGACCGGCAGGACGGCGCCGTTCATCGTCATCGACACCGTCATCCTGTCCAGCGGGATGCCGTCGAACAACTGGCGCATGTCGTAGATCGAGTCGATGGCGACGCCCGCCATGCCGACGTCGCCGGTGACGCGCGGGTGGTCGCTGTCGTAGCCGCGGTGGGTCGGCAGGTCGAAGGCGACCGACAGGCCCTTCTGTCCGGCCGCCAGGTTGCGCCGGTAGAAGGCGTTGGACTCCTCGGCTGTGGAGAAGCCCGCGTACTGGCGGATCGTCCAGGGCTGGTTGACGTACATCGTCGGGTACGGGCCGCGCAGGTACGGCGCCATGCCCGGACGGGTGTCCAGGAAGTCGAGGCCCTCCAGGTCCTGCCCGGTGTAGAGCGGCTTGACGCCGATGCCCTCCGGGGTCTCCCAGAGCAGGTCGTCGCCGCCGGTCGCCTTCTTGACGGCCGTGCGCCACTCGTCGGGGCCGCCGGCGGCAGCAGGCGACCCGAGTTCGATCCCGGAGAAGTCGGGGACGGTCATCGGGACACTCCCATGCGGTCGAGGGCGGTGGAGAGCAGGGCGACGGCGTCACAGCCCGCGAAGAGGTACGTGTCGACACCGGAGTACCGCGCGGGGCGGCCGGCGAGAGGACGTGCTCCGCCCCCGTCGCGCGCAGCCCGGCCGCGGTCTCCTCCGCCCGCTCCTCGTACAGCGCGTCGCTGGAGCAGAGGCAGGCCTCGCGGGCGCCGCTCTCCTCGAACGTGCCCCCGGTGACCGGCTCGATGCCGCCCGCCTGGAAGAGGTTGGCGGCGAACGTCAACCGGGCCGAGTGCGCGGCCGCCGGGCCGAGCGCGGCCAGGTAGACCGGGGCCGGGCGCCGGTCGCGGCGAGGTGGGCGTCGGACCGGGCGCGCAGCGCCTCGTACGCCTCGTCGCGCCGGACGCGGGGCAGACCGCCGGAGGGCGGCTCGGGCGCGGGGGCGCGCTCGACGGGCTTCTCCGCGAGGTGCGGGAACTCGCTGACGCCGGTGATCGGTTCGCGGCGGGTGGCGAGCTTCTTGCTCCGGGCGGCCCAGGTCGCGGCCAGGCGCTCGCCGGTGAAGCCGGAGCGCAGGGCGGCCTCCTGGCCGCCCTCCCGCTCGATCGTGCGGAAGAACTCCCAGGCGGCGTGCGCCAGTTCGTCGGTGAGCCGCTCCACGTACCAGGAGCCGCCGGCCGGGTCGACGACCCGGGCGAGGTGGAACTCCTCGATGAGGACGGTGGAGGTGTTGCGGGCGATGCGGCGGGCGAAGGCGTCCGGCAGGCCGAGCGCGTCGTCGAAGGGCAGCACGGTGACGCTCTCGGCGCCGCCGACCCCGGCGGCGAGCGTGGCGATCGTGGTGCGCAGCATGTTCACCCACGGGTCGCGGCGGGTCATCATCACCGGCGAGGTCACCGCGTGCTGGCGCTGCGCGCCCGCCTCCGGGGCGCCGGAGGCCTCAGCCACCCGGGCCCAGAGCCGGCGCGCCGCGCGAGCTTGGCGATCGTGAGGAACTGGTCGGCGGTGGCCGCGTAGCGGAACTCGACCTGCCCGAGGGCCTCCGTGACGCTCAGGCCCGCCCCGGTCAGCCCGCGCAGGTAGGCCACACCGGTCGCGAGGGAGCAGCCCAGCTCCTGCGCGGCCGAGCCGCCCGCCTCGTGGTAGGGCAGGGCGTCCACGGTCAGGGCCCGCAGGCCCGGGTACCCGTCGGCGCAGCGGCGCGCGAGACCGGCGACGGACGCGAGGTCGTACGCCTGCCGGCCCGTGCGGGCCTCGTGGCCCAGCGGGTCCGCGCCCAGGTTGCCCCGGGCCGCGTCCGGGGCGACGCCCGCTCCTCGTACAGGCGCAGGAGGCGCTCGGCGGCGGCCGCGGTCTCGTCGCCCGCGTCGAGGACGACGGGCGCGAGGTCGAGGTAGACGCCGTCGAGGGTCCGGTCCAGGGCGTCGACCGGGATGGCCGTGCCGCCGACGCCCAGCCAGAGGGAGGTGACGCCGTTCTCCAGGTCGGAGAGGACCGCGCCGTTGTCGGCGGTCAGGTGGCGCTGGCGTACGTCCCAGCCGCCGGTGGTGTTGCCCTCGGCCCGGCCGCCGCGCACGAAGGGCGCGAAGCCAGGCAGGCCGGGGTCGGGCGCGGCATCGCGCGCGGTGTACAGCGGGCGCGTGTCGAGGCCGTCCTCCAGCAGGGTGGACAGGGCGTCCTCGGCTTCGGCGCCGGAGACCTCCTTGCCCGATTTGCGCAGGACGCCCGCCACGAGGTTTTGCCACTGCTCATGTGGCGCGTCTGGGAATTCGGACGCCAGGGAAAGCCCGTCGTCAGGCAGGACCGTCATGCTCGGATGCTAGGGGAGATCGACAAGCGAGCAGGAGAGCGCACGACTGTGACCTTCTTCTCTTCACCCCTTGCGGGTTAGGTTAGGCTTGCCTAAGTTTGGTCTTCGGTCTTTCCGTCCCCTGCTCCGGGAGAACTCGCATGCGTCCCTCCAGCACCCGCGCCGCCCGTCCCACCCCCGCCGAACGCGTGCGCTCGATCCTGACCGCGGCCCACTCCATGACCGTCGTCACCGACGGCGGCGAGCAGGAGGTGCACCGTCTCGACGGCACGGGACCGATGGGCCACATCCACCTGCACGACCCCTCCGAGGACTGCCCCACCGGGAGACCGCCCGCCTCCCCGTGCGCCTCGAATTCACCGACATCGCCCCCACCCCGGTCCGCGACCGCCTCCGCGCCCGCGTCACCCTCACCGGTCTCCTCGACGCCCCTACGAGTCCGACGCCAGCCGGAGCACCTGCATGGAGTTCGGCCAGGCACTCCTGGAGGACGCCGACGGGCGCACCTTCGTCGCGCTCGACGAACTCCAGGCGACCGAGCCCGACCCGATGGCCACCTGCGAGGCGGCCATGCTCACCCACCTGGTCGACGACCACGCCGAACTCGTCCCCTGCTGCTCCGCCTCGTCCGGCCGCGCCCCGACCGGGACATGGTCCGCGCCCTCCCCGTCGCCCTGGACCGCTACGGCATCACCCTGCGCCTCGAACACCCCACCGGCCACCAGGACGCCCGGCTGCCCTTCCCACCCCCGTCACCGACATCGACGAGGCGGGCCCCGCATCCACGCCCTCCTCGCCGCCGCCCGCCGCTCCTCCCACACCAACCGCCTGCTGACCTGAACGGCCCTCCCCGGCCTCCGCGGCCCGCCGAGATGCCGAAGCGCGGCCGCGGACGAAGAATGGACGGGTCGGCCCGTACGTCGTCGGCGCCGGAACCGCTCGGGGACCCCCTACCGGGACACGGCCACGCCATGAACGCAGGAAGCCCGGCCGAGGGACGGCCGTCACCGCAGAGGGGCGCGCTGTACCGCACGGGACACTGGTGCGCCCGCCACTTCGTCGTCGTCATCGTCCTGTGGCTGGCGGCCGTGGTGGGCCTCCAGCTCCTCGACCGGGCCGTCGGCGGCCAGTACTCCGACGACTTCGACCTCCCCGGAGTGCAGTCCGCCCAAGGCCTCGACGTCCTCAAGGCACACGACCCCGCGGCCGGCGGCTACGGCGCCCAGATCGTCCTGAACCGGCCCTCCGGCCCCTCACGGACGAGGCGTCCGCCGTCAACTCCACCGTCACCGCCCTGGAGAAGCTGCCCGACGTCCTCAGCGCCCAGAACCCGCTGCCGCCGCCGGGCACCACCCCGCCCGCCACCCCCGCCGGAACCCCCGACACCGGGCCGCTCTCCACCGACGGCAAGACCGCCTACATCACCGTCCGCTTCGGCGTGCAGCCCTCCACGCTCGGCACCGACTACCTGAACGGCGTCGACACGGCCGTCCAGCCGCTCCGCGACGCCGGCGTCACCGTCGAGTACGGCGGCACCCTCGGCGAACTGGCCCGCCCCGAGGCCGACGACCGCACCAGCGAGGCCATCGGCTTCGCCGTCGCGATCGTGGTCCTCGTCATCGGCTTCGGCAGCCTGATCGCCGCCGTCCTGCCCCTCGTCACGGCGCTCCTCGGGGCGGTCTGCGGCCTCGCCCTCCTCGGTCTCGTGGCCGCCGCCTTCACCTTCGGCACCGTCTCGCCCACCCTCGCCACGATGATCGGTCTGGGCGTCGGCATCGACTACGCCCTCTTCCTCATCACCCGGCACCGGCAGAACCTCATGGACGGCCACGATCCCGCCGACGCGGCGGGCCTCGCGACCACCACCAGCGGCCGCGCCGTCCTGGTCTCCGGCTGCACCGTCATCATCGCCCTGTCCGGCCTGTGGGTCTCCGGCGTCACCTTCATCGGCAAACTCGGCCTCGCCGCCGCCTTCACGGTCGTCACCGCCGTGCTCTCCGCGCTCACCCTCGTCCCCGCCCTGCTCGGACTCGTCGGCCGCCGCATCGACCGCTACCACCTCCGCAGGCCCGTCGCGGAGACCGACGCCGCACCCGGGGCGCCCGCCCACGGAACCTGGCACCGCTACGCCCAACGGGTGGAGAAGCGGCCCTGGTGGTTCCTGACCGGCGGCGTCCTGCTCCTCCTCGTCCTGGCCTTCCCGCTGCTCTTCATCCAGCTCGGCCACATCGGCGACGGCGCCGACCCCGAGTCCTTCACCGACCGGCGCGCCTACGACCTCGTCTCCACGGCCTTCGGCCCCGGCGCCAACGGCCCCTGACCCTCGTCGTCGACCAGTCGGCCGTCCCCGCCGACGACCGGGCGGCCCTCGCCACCAAGCTCCAGCAGTCCCTCGCCGACGTCCCGGACGCCGCCTCCGTCACCCCCTCCAGCCCACCTCCGACGGACAGGTCCTCGTCGGCACCGCCTACTCGGTCGCCTCCCCGCAGGACGAGCGGACCACCGAGCTGACCGACCGCCTCGTCGACGACGTCCTGCCGCAGGCGGCCGCCGGCACCGACGCGCAGACCTACGTCACCGGCACCACGGCCGCCCAGGTCGACTTCCTCGACATCGTCTCCAGCCGCCTCCCGCTCATCATCGCCGTGGTGGTCGCCCTCGCCTTCCTCGTCATCCTGATCGTCTTCAGGGGCCTCCTGGTCGCCCTCAAGGCCGCCGTCCTCAACGTCCTGTCCATCGCCGCCTCGTACGGCGTCGTCGTCGCCGTCTTCCAGTGGGGCTGGGGCGGACCCGCCCTCGGCGTCTCCGGCAAGGTCCCCATCGAGAGCTACGTCCCGATGATGATGTTCGCCATCGTCTTCGGCCTGAGCATGGACTACGAGATCTTCCTGCTCTCCCGCGTCCGCGAGGCCTGGCTGCGCACCGGCGACCCCAAGGCGGCGGTCGCCCACGCCCTGGAGATCACCGCCCGGGTCATCACCTGCGCCGCGCTCATCATGGTCAGCGTCTTCGCGGCCTTCGTCGTCTCCGACAACATCGTCGTCAAGATGCTCGGCCTCGGCCTCGCCGCCAGCGTCCTCATCGACGCCACCGTGGTCCGCCTGCTGCTCGTCCCCGCCGTGATGACCCTCCTCGGCCGGCACGCCTGGTGGACACCGCACTGGCTGGACCGGATCCTGCCGCACCTGGACACCGAGGGGAGGGCGGGGCCGAACCGGAACGGGCCCCGGCGGACGGGCGCCGGGCGTAGCGAACCGCGTCGCGCGGACCCGTGTCCCGGGTCTACCGCGCTGACGGGGCGTCAGGCATAGTGGTCCGATCGTCCCGGCGCGGGCCGCCGCCGTTCGCGGTGCCGTTTCTCCGCGCGCCGGCGGGCGTGTTCTTCCGCGGGCCGCCGAACCGGCCGCCGGGCTTTTCGCTGCCGTATTCACCGATCGGTGCACGGCTCCTTTCGAAGGCTCAATTCCGGTCTTCCGAAAGCGGAACCACTTCTTTTGGTTTGCGTCGGCCGAGGGCGATGAAAGGCTTGTTCTTTACCTCTCCTTGGGGTGTGGCGTGCATCACATTATTGCTTGAATCCGTACGGCATATCGGTCATAACGTCCGCCAGTAAGGCGGAATGAGTCCTTCAAGTGGCTAAATCTCTTCCCTCACGCATTACTAGATCATTACCGACGCTTGACCTGGATCTGCCTCCTCCATAGCCTCCGTACCACACTCGTACCGCAGGACTGACTGACCTTCAGGTCCTGAAACCGACCAGGCGGGGGATCTCCGTATGTACGATGTCGTTGTTGTTGGCGGCCGTTGCGCCGGAGCGCCTCTGGCCATGCACCTCGCCCGTCAGGGACACCGCGTTCTCGTGGTGGACAGGGCCTCTTTCCCGAGCGACTCGGTGTCGACCCACTACATCCACCAGGCGGGCCTGCTGCGCCTCAAGGAGTGGGGCCTGCTCGACGAGATCATCGCGGCCGGGACGCCCGCGCTCCGCACGATGCACTACGCGTACCGGGGCATCGAGCTCAACGGCTTCGCGGACCCCGTCGACGGCGTCGACGCCGTCTACTGCCCGCGCCGCACCGTGCTGGACGAGATACTCGTCAACGCCGCCCGCCGGGCCGGCGCCGAGGTCCTGGAGGGCTTCACCGTCACCGACGTGGTGGTCTCCGACGGCCGCGTCACGGGCATCCGCGGACGCGAAGGGGACGGCCCGGAGCGCGAGTTCCGCGCCACGATCGTCGTCGGCGCCGACGGCTTCCACTCCACGGTCGCCAAGAAGGTGGGCGCGGAGCTGTACAACGTGCGCCCCGCCCCCGGCTTCGTCTACTACTCGTACTACACCGGTCTCGAATCGTGGGGCCTGCACCACAAGAACGGCATGAACGAGAAGTGGTTCGGCACCTGGCCGACCAACGACGGCCTCACCATGGTGGCCACCATCTGCACCAAGCGGTACCTCAAGGAGTTCCGCCAGGACGTCGAGGCCAACTTCCGGGCCGTCATCGACGACGTCTCCCCGGAGATGGGCGAGCAGTTCCGCGACACGGCCCGGCGCGCGGAGGACTTCCGCCCCATGCGCTACCCGGACAACTACTACCGCCGTGCGTACGGCCCCGGCTGGGCGCTGGTCGGTGACGCCGGCTACCACAAGGACCCCTACACCGGCTGGGGCATCACGGACTCGTTCCTGCACGGCGAGCTGCTCGCGGAGCGCATCCACCAGGGCCTCGCGGGCGAGCGCCCCATGGAGGAGGCGCTGGCCGAGTACAACAAGCTCCGCGACGAGGAGAGCGCCGGCGTCTACGACTTCACGACGACGCTGGGCGAGCTCACCGAACTGCCGCCGTTCTTCAAGGCGACGATGAGCGCGATGAGCAAGTCCCAGGAGTGGACGAACAAGATGCTCGGTCTGATCGGCGGCATCGTCCCCGACTACGAGATCTACGCGCCGGACGCCCTGGAGCGGCTCTACGACGACGCCGGCGTGCCGCAGGACGAGCGGATCTACGACCCCGCCGCCTGACCGCGCCGCCCGCGGCTCCCGCCGCCCTCCTCCGGGGACCTCCCGGTCCCCGGAGCCGTACCCTCCGTCGGACACCGTGCGCCCGGCCCGCCCCGGGCGCTCGCGCCGGTGCTCCGCGCCAACCGTGTGCGCCGCGGCCTCCTCCCACGCCGCCCCTCCGCGCTCCCGTGCCGGGACGACCGTCCCGGACACCGCCCGCCCCCACGGGGGACACCGGTGCCCGGTCCGGTCCGCTCCCGGACACCGGCGCGCCGGGCCCGCCGGATCCGCACACCCCTCCCCCAGAGCACCCCCGTCACCCCGCCGTCCCGGCGCGCCGGGGCCCGGTGCGGCCCGTCCACGGGCCCCGGACCGCCGCGCCGCCGACACGGCATTCCATGCGCTTCGTTCGAGGGAGACCAGCAGATGACGCGTGCGTCCAGCATGTTCGATCTCATCAGTGACCAGAATGAGGACAGGCCCTACTTCGAGACCGGCGGCGTCGGCAGGTCGCACGGGTTCTACACGGGCGAGGAGCAGTTCCGCCGCGAGATGTCCCGCATCTACGGCCGGCGCTGGCTCCCGGTCGACCACGTCTCCCGCCTGAAGGAGAAGGGCGCCTACAGCACCCTCAACATCGGCTCCGGTTCCATCCTGCTGATCCACGGCGACAACGGGATCCAGGGCTACCACAACTACTGCCGGCACCGCGGCTACAAGCTCGTCGAAGAGGCCACCGGGAAGCGCCAGAGCCTCGTCTGCCTCTACCACTGCTGGGTCTACGACCGGAACGGCAAGCTCAAGAGCCTCAACGGCACGTACCTGGACCACTTCTTCGACAAGGAGAAGAACGGCCTGCTGCCCGTGCGGACCGAGGTCCGCTTCGGCGTGGTCTTCGTGGCGCTGTCCGACGACGCCCCGGACCTCGACGAGTCGCTGGGCGAGTTCGGCGAGTTCGCCAAGGTCTACGACCTCGCCGACCTGGAGTGCGTCGAGGCCAAGGACTACCCGGTCGCCTCGAACTGGAAGCTCGTCGCGCACAACGTCAACGAGAGCCTCCACTTCCCCACCGCCCACAAGGACCTGCACCGCATCACCGACTTCGACGACGCGGGCACCTACGACCTCAGGGGCGACATCGTCGGCGCCTGGCAGTCGATCCGCACCGGCTACAACTCCGTCTCCCTGTCGGGGCGCAGCCCCGCACACCGATGCCGAACGTCCCCGAGGGCGACCTCCGGAAGATCAACTGGATCACCATCCTGCCCAATCTGCTCTTCGGGTTCACGGCCGACTACGTGATGATGCAGTGGGTCTGGCCGGAGAGCCCCGGCACCTGCTTCGTCCGCCACTTCTGGCTGTTCCACCCCACCGAGACCGCCAAGGGCGACTTCTCGCACGAGGACGTCTTCGCACTGTGGGACAAGGCCAACTACGAGGACTGGGAGATGTGCGAGCGGACCCACCGCGGCCTCTCCAACCCGCTGTGGACCCCCGGCCAGCTCTCCTACGACGAGGAGGTCGTCGCCCAGATCGACGCCTGGGTCGCGCGCGAGACCGCCGGGGCGCCCGAGGACGGCGGCGAGGCCGCCGGCCCCGGAAAGGCGGAGCGGTGAGCATGAAGCCCAACTGCTACCTGATCGGCGGCACCCGCGTCCTCACGCAGTGCGGCACCCGGCTGCTCGACGCCGGTGTGACGATCGAGGGCGTCCTCAGCGACGACCCCGCCGTCGCCGCCTGGGCCGGCGCCCACGGGGTCCCCGTGCACGACCCGGCCGGCGACCTCGTGGCGCTCCTGTCGGAGCGGCCGTTCGACTACCTGTTCAGCATGGTCAACTTCCGCATCCTGCCCGGAGCCGTGCTCGACCTGCCGAAGACCGCCGCGATCAACTTCCACGACGGCCCGCTGCCGCGCTACTCCGGCAGCCACGTCCCCGCCTGGGCCCTGTACGAGGGCGCCCCGCGCCACGCGGCCACCTGGCACCTGATGACCGAGGCCGTCGACGCCGGCGGCGTGCTCCTGGAGCGCTGGTTCCCGGTCCGCGACCACGCCACCGCCCTCTCCCTCACCTACGAGGCGGCCGAGGCGGGGATCGAGCTGTTCGCCGACCTCGTCCCGCACGTCGTCCGGCGCACCCTCCCCGAGGTCCTCGACACGAGCGACCGCGAGCGCCGCTTCTACCGCCGGTCCGCGCGCATGGCGGGCGGCGGCGTCATCCACGCCGGCACCACCGCCGCCGAGGCCGTACGGCTCGTCAGGGCCCTCGACCACGGCTCCTTCCCCAACCCGCTCGGCCTGCCCGCCCTCGTCACCGAACGGGGCGCCGTCCACACCCTGCAGGCCCGGCTGATCCCGCGCGACGAGACCCGCACCGGGACCACCGTGCTGTCCGTCACCACCACGGCCATCACCCTGGCCGCTCCCGACGCCGACCTCGTCCTCAGCGACTGGCGGGCCGTCGACGGCAGCACGCTCAGCGGCCAGGCCGCCGCCCAGCGGCTCGGCATCGCCCCGGCGCCGCCCTCCCGGCCGTCACGGAGGAGCGGCTGGCCGACATCTCCGCCGCCCAGGAGCTCCTGCGCCCCCACGAGCCGTGGTGGCGCGCCCGCCTGGAGGACGTGCGGCCCGCCCCGCTGGCCGCCGACGACTTCTCCGCGGCCACCGCCCACTACGGGCACTACGAGCTGGCGTACGTCCCCGCCTCGCGCGACGAGAGCGTCGCCGTCCTCCGCGCCTTCCTCGCGGCCGTCGCCGAGCGCGTCGGCGAGGAGGTCTTCGACTTCGCCTGGTCCCCGTCCGGCGCCCGCGACCTCGCGGAGCGCACGCACGGGCTGACGGCCGCCCGCTTCCCCGTCCGCTACGACGGGGGACCGCCCGCACCCTGCGCGAGAGGCTCGACGAGGCCTCCGCCCGCCACGGCTACACCGGCGACCTCGAGGTCCGCCTCGGCCTGGCCGGACGGCCGCTCGGCACCGACGAGCCGAGCTTCACCCGCGTCATGGTGCTGGAGCGCGCTCCCGGCGAGGAGGCGTCCGCCGACCCCACACCGAGATCGCCCTGCTGTGCCTGACCGACGGCCCGCCCACGGTCTTCGTGCGGGAGACCGCCATGGGCGAGGAGGAGGCGCTGGACTTCGTCGAGCGCGTCGAGGACCTGGCCATGGCGGCGCTGCTCCGGGGCGACGAGCCGCCGGCGGAGGCCGCCGGGTCCGCCCGGCCCGCCGACTCCGCCGATTCCGGCGAGGCCACTGACTCCGCCGAGGCCGCCGCCTCCGGCGCGCGGACCGCCGGGGAGGCCGGTGGGGAGCCCGACGAGAGCCCGGCGGCCCGACCGTACTGGACCTCTTCGCCGCCGCGGCCGCCGAGCGGCCCGGAGCCGTCGCCGTCCGCGCCGGGAACCGCACCCTCGACTACGCCGGTCTCGACGGCTGGGCGGACGCCGTCGCGGCCCGCCTGCACGACGAGGGCGTCGAGCGGGGCTCGGTGGTCGGCGTCCTGCTGGAGCGCGACACCGCGCTGCTCCCCGCCGTGCTCGGCGTCCTGCGGGCCGGCGCCTCCTTCCTGCCCCTGGACCCGGGCTACCCCGTGGACCGGCTGCGGCGGTACGTGGACGTCTCGGACTGCGACCTCATCCTCACCGACGCCCGCACCCACGACCTGGGCGCGTCCCTGGGCCCCGCGCGGCGGGTGCCCGGGGCGGACGGGGCGGCCCAGGCAGTGCCCCCGCGCGTGACCGCCGCCGACCTGGCGTACACCCTCTTCACCAGCGGCTCGACCGGCGACCCGAAGGGCGTCGAGATCGGCCACGGGGCGCTCGCCGACTTCCTCACCGGCATCGGCGGACGCCTGGGCGTCACCGCGGACGACACCGTCCTCGCCCACACCACGGTCGCCTTCGACATCTCCCTGCTGGAACTCCTCCTGCCGCTCACCGTCGGCGCGACGGTCGTCCTCGCCTCCCGCGAGACCGCGGCCGACCCGTACCGACTGGCCGAGCTGGCGAGCGGGGTCTCCGTGGCCCAGGCCACGCCGAGCCTCTGGCGCCTGCTCCTGGGGACCGGCTGGACCCCGCACGCCGGGCTGACCGTCCTCTCCGGCGGCGAGGCCCTGTCGCCCGCCACCGCCGAGCGGCTGCACGAGCCCGCCCGCGCCCTGTGGAACCTGTACGGCCCCACCGAGGCCACGATCTGGGCCGCGGCCCACCGGGTCGGACCGGTCGGCGCCTTCCTCCCGCTCGGCGAACCCCTCCCGCACATGGAGCTCCACGTCCTCGACGAGGAGCTGAACCCGTGCGCGGCCGGGAGCACCGGCGAGCTGTACCTCTCCGGCACCGGGCTGGCCCGCGGCTACGCAGGACGGCCCGACCTGACCCGGGAGGTCTTCGTCGGCCACCCCGCCACCGGGACGAGGCTCTACCGCACCGGCGACGAGGTCCGCCTGCACGCGGACGGCGCGGTCGAGTGGCTCGGCCGCACCGACGCCCAGGTCAAGGTGCGGGGCCACCGCATCGAGCCCGCCGAGATCGAGCGGGTCCTGGAGAGGATCGACGGCGTCACGGCCGCCGTCGTCGTCGCGGCGCGCTTCGAGGGCCGCGGCGAACCGAGGCTCACCGCCTACCTGGTGGGCGACGCCGTACCGGGCAAGGCGCGGCTCGACGTCCTGGTCGGCGCCGCCCTGCCCGCCTACATGGTGCCGGACGCCTATGTGGACCTCGACGTCCTGCCGCTCACCGACAACGGCAAGGTGGCCCGCGCCAAGCTCCCGCCGCCCACGCGCGACAGCATCCTGCGCTCGGGCGAGGAGCCCGAGTCCGCCGCCGGGTCCGCGACGAGCCCCGGGTCCGCGCCCGGGGCGGTGGCACCCAGGCCCGCGACGGTCGCGGCGGCCGGGGATCCGGCACCCGTGCCGGCGACGGCCGGGGACACCTCCGTATCCGCCGGATCCGGCGCGACGGCCGGGGACAGCTTCGTACTCGCCGGGTCCGGCGCGACGGCCGGGTCCGCCGAGCCCGGTATGACGGAGGAGGCGCTGGCGCGGTCCATCGCGCGGGTCTTCGCGGCCACGCTGGGCCACCCCGGCTTCGACGTCCACGCCAACTTCTTCGACCTGGGCGGCGATTCGGTGAACGTCACCGTCGCCGCCGCGCGCCTCGGCGACGAGCTGGGCGCGCCCGTCACCACCCCGCCCTCTTCGCCTCGGGAACCCCGGTGAAGCTGGCCCGCCTCCTGGGCGCCGAAGGCGTCGTACTCCTGCGCGACCAGGAGACGGCGACGGCCCCCGAGACGGCTCCCGTCGCCGTCGGGACCCCGGCCGGGCCCGCCCGGACCGAACCCCGCGTCGGCCACGCCCGTCGCACCGGCCACCGGCGGCCGCGCCCGCCGCCTCCGCCCCCGGATCCGCGGCCGCGCGGCCTGCCGACGACGACGCCCTCGCCGTCATCGGCATGGCGTGCCGGTTCCCCGGCGCGAGCACCCCGGACGAGCTCTGGCAGAACCTCGTCGCCGGCGTGTCCAGCATCGGCGACGCCCCCGAGGGCAAGCGCGGCTGGGCCCACCTGTGGTCCGAGGCGGGCGCCGACGACGTGCGGATGGGCTGGGTCGACGGCGTCGAGCGCTTCGACGCCGCCCGCTTCGGGCTCACCGACCGCGAGGCGCGCCGCATGGACCCGCTCCAGCGGATCCTGCTCAGCGTCACCGCCGAGGCCATGGAGAGCTGCGGCCGGGACCACACCTCCCTCGGCGCGTCCACCGGCGTCTTCGTCGGCGCCATCGCCAGCGACTTCCCGGAGATCGTGGCCCGGAGCATCGGCCACTCCGACCCGCACGTGGCCACCGGCACGGCCCCTCGATGGTCGCCAACCGCCTGTCCCACGTCTTCGACTGGTCCGGCCCGAGCTTCGCCGTCGACACGGCCTGCTCGTCGTCCCTCGTCGCCCTGCACGAGGCCGCCATGCACCTGCGGGCCGGCGAGGTCGACGCCGCCGTCGTGGCCGCCGCCAACCTGGTGCTCACCCCGGCCAAGACCCGCTCCTTCACCCGCAACGGCATGCTCTCGCCACGGGGCACCTGCCGGGCCTTCGACGACGCCGCCGACGGCTACGTACGCGGCGAGGGCGCCGGCGCCCTCATCCTCAAGCGGCTCTCCGACGCCGAGCGCGACGGGGACCCGGTCCTCTCCGTCATCCGCGGCACCGCCGTCAACCACACCGGCGGCAGCGCCGGCTTCCTCACCGCGCCCAGCAGGCCGGCCCAGGAAGCCGTGCTCCGCCGGGCGCTGGCCCGCTCCGGGCGCACCGCCGCCGACATCGGCTACGTCGAGGCGCACGGCACCGGCACCCAGCTCGGCGACCTCATCGAGCTGGAGGCCCTCCACGCGGTCCTCGGCGAGCCCGCCGGCCGCGCGCCGGTCGCGGTGGGCTCCGTGAAGACCAACATCGGCCACCTGGAGCCCGCCGCGGGCATCGCCGGCCTCATCAAGACGGTGCTGGCGCTCCAGGCGGCCCACATCCCGCCGTCCCTGAACTACGAGACGCCGAACCGGTCGTTCGACTTCGACGGCTCGCCGCTGTTCGTCGCCGACCGGCTCCTCCCGTGGGGCCCCGGCCCGCGCGTCGCCGGAGTCAGCAGCTTCGGCTTCGGCGGCGCGAACGCCCACGTCGTGGTCGAGGCCGCACCCGGCACGGAGCGGGGCGCCACGGACTCCGGTCCGCAGCTCCTCGTCCTCTCGGCCGGCTCCGACGACGCGCTGCGCACCCTCGCCCGCAGGCTCGTGCTCATGCTGCGCTCCGCCTACTGCCCCTCCCTGGAGGCCCTGGCCGAGGCGAGCCGGCTGCGTCCGGCCGGGGCGCACCGGCTGGCATGCGTGGCGGACAGCGCCGAACAGCTCCAGGACAAGCTCCAGTTGTTCCTGGCCGGCGTCGAGGACGTCCGCTCCCTCCACGTGGGGATCGCGTCCACGGCGGCACGCCCGTATGGCCTGCCCACCGGCACGCCCGCGGACCGCGGCGAACTCGCCGCCGCGGCGGAGGCGTTCGTCTCGGGCGCCGACCTCGCCGCCGGGCCGCGCCGCCGGCCGGGGTGCGCTTCCGACCGCGCCGCACGCCGAGAAGCACCTGTGGCTCGAACCCGCGCGGCAGGAGGCGCCCGCGCCCGCCGCCCGTACGCGCAGCCGGTGGACGGACCACCCGGAGGCGGCGGAGCACCTCGTCCTCGGCCGGCCCACCCTGCCGGGCGCCGGCTACCCGGCCAAGGTCGCCGACTTCCTCGGACAGGACCGCTTCGGCCTGCGCGACCTCACCTTCCGGGCGGCCGTCGAGGCCCCCGCGACCCTCACGGCCGCGCGCGACGGCGACGCCCTCGCCTTCCGCGACGGCTCCGGCGCCCTGGTGTGCACCGCCACGCTGACCGCGCCCGAGCGGCCCGCGCCGATCGTCCCGCCCCCGCGCACGGCTTCACCGAGGTCGGACTCGACGCGATGTACGCCGCGTTCGCCCGCGCCGGGCTGGACTACGGCACCGGCTTCCGCACTGTGGCGTCCCTGTCGGTCGCCCCGGGGGAGGCCCTGGGCGTGCTGCGCGGCGACGCCGCCGGGACCGTGGACGCCCGGATCCTGGACGGCGCCTTCCAGATCGCGCTCGCCGCGTGCGGCGCGCAGGGCCTGTACGTCCCCTTCACCGTCGAGCGGCTCACCGTCCTCGGCAGGCTCCCCGGCACCGCCCGCGTGTACGCCCGGCGTGACCGGGACTCCGAGCCGGACTCCGGCCTGCTGACCGCCAGCCTGGTCGTCCTCGACGGCGACGAGCCCGTGCTGGAGGCGCGGGGCATCACCTGGAAGCGGCTCTCCGCGGCCCCGTCCGGGCCGGCCGCGGCCGGTGACACCGGCCACGGTCACCGCCCGGTTCCGGCCGCACTCCCGGCCGCGCCCCCGCTCCCGCCCCGGCACCGGCGCCGGCCCCGTGCCCACCGCCAACGGGCACCTGCCCGGCGGCCGGCCGAGCCGCGCGCTGGAGGCGGCACTGACCGGGTGGGTGGCCGCCGCCCTGGAACTGGACGCCGCCGAACTGGAGGCCGACCGCCCGCTCCAGGAGCAGGGACTCGACTCGATGCTCGCCGTCTCGCTGGCCCAGGACATCCGGGCCCGCCTCGGCGTCGACATCCCGGTGACGCTCGTCCTGGAGGTCGGCACGGTCGACCGCCTCGCGCGGGAGCTGCGGGACGAGTACGGCGTCACCGCGCCGCCCGCCGACGCGGGCGGCCTCCCCGCTGGTGCCGACGCGGGCGGGCCGGGCGGCCCGGCCGGACCGGGCGACGAGCCGGCGCACGTACCGGCTCCGGCCCTGGCCCCGGCGCCGACCGCCGCGCCCGCCCCGGCCCCGGCCGAAGCTCCGGACCCCGGCCCGGCAGCGGCTCCGGTCGCGGCCGCCGCCGTGTCCGCGGCCGTCCCCGCCGCGTCCGCAATCGTCCCCGCCGCCCCCGCGGCGGCGGACGCCGACACGCACGACATCGCCGTCATCGGCATCGACGGGGTGTTCCCCACGCCGGGAACACCGACGAGCTGTGGCGGGTCCTGGTGGAGGGCGAGGACTGCCTGACCGAGGTCCCGGCCTCCCGCTGGGACATCGACGCCTACTACGGGACGGACGGTGCCCCCGGCACCGTCTACCTGCGGCGGGCGGGCTTCGTCGAGGGTCTGACCGACTTCGACCCCGGCTTCTTCCGGCTCTCGCCCGCCGAGGCCGAGTGGATCGACCCGCAGCAGCGCCACCTCGTCCAGTCCGCCTGGCGGGCCCTGGAGGACGCGGGCCTGGCGGGCAAGGCCCAGCCGGCCACCGGCGTCTTCGTCGGCGCCAGCTACCAGCACTATCGCGACACCGTCGTCGGGGACGTCGTCCAGACGCCCGCGGGACTGGGCAACCACAACGCGATCCTGGCGAACCGGGTGAGTTTCTTCCTGGATCTGCACGGGCCGAGCATGACGATCGACACGTTGTGTTCGTCGTCGCTGGTGGCGCTGCACACGGCGGTGCGGAGCATCCGTGCCGGGGAGTGCGAGCAGGCCGTCGTCGCCGGCGTGCACCTGGGCATGTCCCCCAGTACTTCCAACTCGGCTCCCGCCTCCGCTCGTTCTCCCCGTCCAACGCCCTGCGGCCGTTCGACTCGGGTGCGGACGGGTTCGTGCCGGGTGAGGGGGTGGTGACGGTGGTGTTGAAGCCGTTGCGGGCGGCGTTGCGTGACGGTGACCGGGTGCGGGGTGTCGTGAAGGGGACGGCGGTGAACCACGGTGGTCGTACGAGTGGGTTGACGGTTCCCAGTAGTGCGGCGCAGCAGTCGGTGATCTCGGCGGCTCTTGCGGATGCGGGGGTGTCGGTGGAGTCGATCGGTCTGGTGGAGGCGCACGGGACGGGGACGGGTCTGGGTGATCCGATCGAGGTGGAGGGTCTGACGCGTGCGTGGCGTGCGGTGACGGACCGTTCGCAGTTCTGTGCGATCGGTTCGCTGAAGGGAATGTCGGGCACTTGGAGCCGGCGGCGGGTCTGGCGGGTCTGGTGAAGGTGCTGTTGTCGATGGAACGGGGTGTGGTGCCGCCGTCGTTGCACGTGGTGCGGCCCAACGACCACATTCGTTTCGAGGAGACGCCGTTCTTCCTGGCGGACCGGGTCATGGAGTGGCCGCGTTCGGGGGACGGTCCGCGTCGTGGTGCGGTGAGCGCGTTCGGGATGGGCGGGGTCAACGCCCACGTGATCCTGGAGGAGCCGCCCGCCGCCCCGGTGCGGGAGGTGGTGGCGCAGGAGTCGTACCTCGTCCGGGTGGACGCGGCCGACGAGACCACCGTCCGCACCCTGGCCGGGTCCTACGCGGACGCCCTGGCCGCCGTGGGCGAGGACCACGTGGGTGACTTCGCGTTCACGGCGAACACCGGCCGGGCGGAGGGCAGGTTCGGCACGGTCGTCTCGGGGGCGACGCGGGCGAGCTCGCGGTCGCGCTGCGGGACGTCGCCTCGGGCGCCTCCGCGGTCACCCGCCGGCGCGGCGGGAGTGCGGCGCCCGTGGTCTTCATGTTCACCGGACAGGGCTCGCAGTACGCGGGCATGGGCCGGGGCCTGTACGAGACCGAGCCCGTGTTCCGGGCGGCGCTCGACGAGTGCGCGTCCCTGCTCGCCGGCCACCTCGAAGTACCGCTGACGGAGCTGTTGTTCGGCTCGTCGGCGGGGCTGCTCGATTCCACTCGTTTTGCTCAGGTGGGGATTGTGGCGGTGCAGGTGGGGTTGGTGCGGTGGTTGGAGTCGGTGGGGGTGGGTGCGGATGTGGTGGTGGGTCACAGTCTGGGTGAGTTGACGGCTGCGTGGGCTGCGGGGGTGGTGGGTCTGGGTGATCTGTTGCGGTTGGCGGTGGTGCGGGGTGGGTTGATGGAGTCGCAGCCGGGTGAGGGTGCGATGGCGGTGGTGCACGGGGATGTGGACGCGGTGGTGGATGCGCTGCGGGCTTTCCCTGGTGTGGAGGTGGCGGCGTTCAATTCGCCTCGTTCGGTGACGGTTTCGGGTCCGGCGGGTGTGGTGGGTCGGTTCTGTGAGGAGTCGGGGTTGCGGGCGCGGCCGTTGGCGGTGAGTCATGCCTTTCATTCGGTGTTGATGGAGGGTGCGGTGGTGCCGTTCGGTGAGGCGGTGTCGGGGGTGGTGTTGTCGGCTCCTCGGGTGGCGTTTGCTTCGTCGGTGTCGGGTGGGTGGCATACGGCGGCCTCGGCGGTGGATGCGGGGCATTGGGGGCGGGGGATTCGTGAGCCGGTGCGGTTCGCGGAGGCTGTGGGGCTGCTGGGTGGTGTGGGTGCGGGTGTGGTGTGGGAGATCGGTGCGCAGCCGCAGTTGACGTCGTTGGCGCGTGCGTCGTGGCGTGGGGTGGAGCCGGTGTGGTTGGGGACGTTGCGGCGTGATCGTGGGGATCAGGCGGAGGTGCACGCGGCGCTGGCGGCGTATGCGAATGCGGGTTCGGGGGCGGTGGACTGGGCTGGTGTGCATGCCGGCAAGGGGCATCGGACGACGACCCTGCCCACCTACCCTTCAACCGGCAGGACCTGGTGGCACCCCCGGCCCGCCGCGAACGCGCGGCGAGCACCGTGGGCCACCCGCTGTTCGACCGTCACTACGAGCACCGGAGCGAGGGACAGTGACGAATCCGGCCGAGACGTACGAGAAGACGTTCACGGGCCAGGAGCCCTTCATCGCCCAGCACCGCTCCGCGGGGAACCGGGCTGCTGCCCGCCGCCGTGCAACTGGAGATGGCGCTCGTGGGCGTCGCCCGGCGCCGACCGTTCGCCCCCCTGGAGCTGACCGGCGTGTCGTTCCTCCGCCCCTCGCGATCGCCGACGGGGCCACCGCGCCGGTCCGCCTCGACGTGACCCCCGGCACCGACCGGACCCGCTTCGAGCTGACCACCGTCGTGGCCGGCAGCCGCAAGCACCTGTCGACCGGCGCCGGGCGGTTCCTCCGGCGGACGCGCGGCCTCCGCGCGCCGACGCGGACCACAGGCCCACCGCCGCGCGGGACGTCGCCCCCGAGCGGCTCTACACCGGGTGGGAGCGCGAGGGGCTCCAGTACGGCCCCGACTTCCGCACCGTTCGCGCGCTGTCCGTCGGCGACGGCGGCACGGCCCGCGCCACCCTGCGGTCCGACGCCGAGCCGGTGCCCTGGTACGCCCACCCGCTGCTGGTGGACGGCGTCTTCCAGGTCGTCAGTTGCGCCCTCCAGGACCTGACGGGCCCGGGCGGCCCCTTCCCATGCTGCCGATCGGCGTGGACCGGCTCGCCCTCTTCGCCGAACTGTCGGCGTTGACGGGCGAGGTCACCGTCCACGTCCGCCGCACCGGCGACGACGGTGCCTACGCCACCGCCGACGCGCTGCTGCTGGGCCCCGCGGGCGACGTCCTCGCCGAGTTCCGGGGCGTACGGATGCGGCGCACGACCACCGTGACCCGTACGCCCGCCGCGACCACCCTGACCCGTACGCCCGCCGCGGCGACCGGCGCGCCGGCCGCCGTCCCAGTCCGGCGGGAGCCGCTGCCCGTCTCCCGTATCGACTGGCGCCCCGAGGAGGGCGACGCCGCCCGCCGCGAGGCGGCGACCGGCACCTGGGTGGTCTTCCACCACGGTCCGGCCGACCGGCTCGGCACCGGTGCCGCCGAGGCGCTGCGCGCCGACGGCGCCCGCGTCGTGGAGGTCGCCGCGGGCCCGGCCGCCCCGCCGGACGACGCCCCCGGCCCCGACCGGCTGACGCTGGAGCGGCTCGACCCGGACGCCTTCCGGGCGCTCTGGGAGCGGGTCGGCGACCCCGTCGCGGGCGTGGTCCACCTGTGGAACGCCGACGGCCCGGCCGACGGCGGCCGCGGCGAGGAGGAGGAACTGGGCCTCGGCCTGTACGCCTGCCTCGCCGCCCTGCGGACCCTCGGCGAGCGGCAGCGCAAGTCCCGCTTCCTCGTCGTCACCCGCGACGGCCAGCCCGTCGCCGACGGAGACCGGCCGGTCCCCGCCCGCGCCGCCCTCTGGGGCCTGATGCGCACCGCCGCCATCGAGTATCCGGGCCTGCGCCCGCGCCTCGTCGACCTCGGCGGCGGCCCCGGCACGCTGCTCCCCGCCCTCGCGGCGGAACTCAGCGACGCCCGCGGGCCCGTCGAGACCGGCTATCGCGACGGCGTCCGGCACGTGCCCGTCCGCGTGCGCGACCGCTCGGCGTACACCCCGCCGCGCCCCGCCGGGCAGGGCCCCGTCCGGCCCGGCGGACGTTACCTCGTCCTCGGCGGCCACGGCGGCCTGGGCCTGGAGGTGGCCGAGCGGTTCGCCCGCGAGGGTGCCGGAGTCGTCGCGCTGGTCTCCCGCTCCGGCGGGAACCCCGGCTCCGACGAGCGGGCCGCCGCGCTCGCCGCCCACGGCTGCCTGGCCGTCTCGTACAGCGCGGACATCACCGCCCCCGGCGCCCTGACGGCCCTGGTGGAGCGGATGCGGCGGGAGCACGGCGAGGTGCACGGCGTCGTCCACGCCGCGGGCACCCTCAAGGACGGGCTGATCCGCAGCGCCACCGCCGAGGACGTCGCGGCCGTGATGCGGCCCAAGGCCGACGGGGTGCGCGAGCTGGCCGCCGCCGTGGCCGGAGCGGACCTGGACTTCGCGGTGCTGTTCGCCTCCGTCTCCGGCACCTTCGGCAACCTCGGACAGGGCGGCTACGCCGCCGCCAACGCCTACCTCGACGGCTACGCCCACGCCCACGGCGCGCCGTGGCTCAGCGTCGACTGGGGCCTGTGGGGCGAGGTCGGCATGGGCACCGCCGTGGCGGATCAGCTCCGGGCGCGCGGCGTCCGGCCGTTGACCACGGCGGAGGGCCTGGACGCCCTCATCGCCGTCCTGGGGACGGAGCGGCCCGCCGGCAGCTCGTCATCGCCCACCCGGACGCCGGCACCGAGATCGTCGAGCCGGACGACCCGGAGGCCCGCGCCGACTCCGCCGCCTCCGCCGTTCCCGTGGGCGCCGCCTCCGAGCAGACGGGAAACGCCGACGGCTCCGGTGAGCCCGCCGGGGACGCCGCGGAACGCGTCGCCGACGCACTGGCGGTGTTCCTCGCGGAACGGCTGGGGTCGCGTCACTCGACCGCGAGGCGCCCCTGTCGGAATACGGCATGAGCTCGATCATGAGCGTCGAGCTGTCCGAGGAGCTGTCCCGCCGGTGGGGCGTCGGCCTCCCGGCCACGCTCTTCCTGGAGTACGGCGCCTTCGGCGAACTCGCGGAGGCGCTGGTCGAACGCTACGGTGCGGCGGCCGCCCTGCCGGTGTCGTCCGGAGACGAGAACACCGGGACGGCCGCCGGGGCCGCCGGCACGGAAGCCGCCACGGAGGCCGCCCGACCCGCCGAACCCGCCGTCCCCGAGGACGCGACAGGTCCCGCGACCGGTCCCGCCGCCGCGACCGCCCCCGTCCCCGCGACCGCGACCGTCCCCGCCGCCCCGCCGCGCTCCCGGCGCCCGGCGCCCGGCGGGCGCGCCCCGGACGTCGCCGTCGTCGCCGTCTCCGGTGACCTCCCCGGCGCGCCCGGAGGCGTGGCGGAGCTGTGGCCGCTCCTGCGCGCGGGAGGCCACGCCTTCACCGACGTACCCGCCGAACGCTGGGACGTCGACGCCCACTCGAGCAGCGCGGACCCCGCATGACGGGCACGTACTGCCGCAAGGGCGCCTTCCTCTCCGGCACCGACCGGTTCGACCCGGCCTTCTTCGGCATCTCCGTGCGCGAGGCCGAGGAGATGGACGTCCAGCAGAAGCTGCTCCTTGATCACGCATGGGCGGTACGGGACGACGCCGGCCTCGCCGGCCGCCGTGACATCGGCGTCTTCGTCGGCGCCACCTACACCCACCACCGCGACGCACAGGGCCTGGAGACCGTGGGCCCGCACACCGCGCTCGGCTCCATGAACGCGGTGCTCGCCAACCGGATCTCGTACGCCCTCGACCTCACCGGCCCTTCGCAGACCGTCGACACCCTCTGCTCGTCCTCGCTCGTCGCGCTCCAGCAGGCGGTCGCCGCGCTCCGCGCCGGCCACTGCGGCGCCGCGATCGTGGCGGCCTGCCAGGTCGGCCTGACGCCGTGGTACTACCGCAGCCTCAGCCAGCTCGGCGCCCTGTCGGAGGGCCTGCCGAAGCCCTTCGACGAGCACGCGGACGGCTTCCTGCCCGGCGAGGGGCCCTCGCCGTCCTGCTGAAGCCGCTCGCGGACGCGGAGCGCGACGGCGACCTGGTCTGGGGCGTCGTCCGGGGCACGGCCGTCAACCACGGCGGGCGCGGCAGCGCCTGCCCGTGCCCCCAGCAGCGAGGCCCAGGCCGCCGTCGTCCGCGCGGCGCTGGACGACGCCGGGCTCGCCCCGGCCGACATCTCCCTCGTCGAGACCCACGGCACCGCGACCCGGCTCGGCGACCCCATCGAGATCGCCGCCCTCACCGAGGTGTTCGGCGACGACCCCGAGCGCGAGGGACCGTGCCACCTCGGCGCCGTCAAGGGCAACGTCGGGCACCTGGAGCCCGCCGCCGGGCTCGCCGGACTCGTCAAGGCCCTGCTGTGCCTGCGGCACGGGGAGATCCCCCGGTCGCCGGGTTCGAGAAGCCCAGCAGCCACCTCGACCTGTCCTCCGGGCCGTTCGAGATCCCGACCGAGCCCCGCCCGTGGACCTCGGACGGGCCGCGGCGCTTCGGCGTCAGCTCCTTCGGCATGGGCGGCACCAACGCCCACGTCGTCGTCGAGGAGTACGTCGCGGGCGACCGCGCCGGCGAGACCGGCGGCGAACCGGCCGCCGAGGCCGCCCGCGCGGACGGCACCCCGGCGAGCACCTGCTCGTCCTCTCCGGCCACACCACGGAGGCCCTGCTGCGGCGCGTCGCGGACACGCGGGCGCTGCTCCGCGGGGAGACCGCCTCCGGCCTGCCGGAACTGTGCCGCTCCAGCGCCGTCGGACGCGACCACCGGGCGTACCGGATCGCCGTGCTCGGCGGCACCGCCGAGGAGATCGGCGCCGGACTGGACCACGCCCTGCGGCTCGCCGACCGGGCCCCCGGCACCGTCGTGCGCGGCTCCGCCGTGGTGGAGACCGCGACGGCCGGACTCGGCGTCCACGCCCTCCGCCACGCCGGGGCAAGACCGTCGACTGGGCGTCCGTGTACCCGGGCCCGGCGGTACGCCGTCGGCCGCTGCCGCCGTATCCGTTCGGCGCGGCGCCCGCGGCCGCCCCCGCCGCCCCTGTCGCCTCCCCGGCCGCGTCGGCCTCCTCGGCCGCGGCCCAGGACGAGGTGGCGGCCCGGGGCGAGGACGTGGCCCGGGGCGAGGACGTAGCCGAGGCCGTGCGCGGGCTCTCGCGCGCGCACCGCCTGTTCGGCGAGCAGACCGTGCCCGGTGCCGTGCCCTCGCCCTCGGGCTGCGGGCGGCCGGCGAACTGCGCGCCGTCGCCTTCACCGGCCGGGGAGCGGCCCCCACGCGCTCACCACCGACCTGGACGAGCCGGGCCGCACCGGTCCGGCCGCCTTCCGGCACGCCGGCCGTACCATCGCCCGGCTCACCACCGGCGCCGCCCAGGCCGGGCCCGCGCCCGCCGCGCGGGACCTGGACGCCCTGCGCGCGGAGCTGGACCGCGACCTGGCGCCCGCGGGCCTCTACGCCTGGTTCGCCGCCAAGGGCATGGAACTGACGGCCCCGCTGCGGTCGATCGCCGAGGTCCACTACGGCCCCCGCCGGGTCCTGGCCCGCGTCGACGTCCCGGCCGGTGGCCCCCTGGCGGCCGAGGTGGCGGCGCTCGACGCCGCCCTCCAGGCCATGGCCGTGCTCACGCTCGCCGACCCCGAGGCGCCGACCGGCACCTTCCTGCCGGTCTCCGTCGACCGGGCGGCACGCTGGGGCGACCCCGCGCGCACCGCGTTCGTGCTGCTGGACGGTGCCGAACCGGGCGCCGACGGCACCCGGCGCGGCGACGCCGCCCTGCTGGCGGCCGACGGCCGGGTCCTGGTCCGCCTCGACGGCATCGAGTACCGAACGGTGACCGGGAACACGCACGCGACGGGCACCGTCACCGCGGCCGGTTCCCCGCCGATTCCCCGCCGGTACCACCGCCGCGTCCGGTCCCGCACCCCGCTCGGCACGGCTCGCGGCGGCCGAGGCGGCCGTCGTCGAGGCGGTGCGGGAGGCCCTGCACGACCCCGGATCACCGCGACCACGTCGCTGTCCGCCGTCGGCATCGACTCCCTGCTCGCGACGGCCGTCGCCGCCGACCTGGACGAGCGGTACGGCGTGCCGCTCAGCCCGACGGACGTCCTGGATGCCGCCGACTGCCGCACCCTCGCCGCCCACGTCGCCGAACTGGCTCCGGAGGGCGCCTTCGTACGGCCCGAGGTGGCACCCGTCGCCGAAGCGGCGCCGCGGGCCACCGACGCGGCCGCCGGACCGGTCACCGGCCGGGCCGCCCACGGGGCCGACGCCGCTCGGGCCGACGCCGTCCGGGCCGCCGCCGCCCAGGCCGCCGACCCGGCCGCGCTCTACGGCGCGGACCCCGGCGAGCCGTCTCCGCCGACGACGTCGCCGTGATCGGGCTGGCCGTGGCCCTGCCCGGCGCCACGGACCCGCAGGGCCTGTGGGACGTCCTCGCCGGATCCGTCGACCGGATCGGCCCCGCGCCGGCGCACCGCTGGGGCCGGCACGCCGACGGGCGGGAGCCCGACACCGGCGGATTCCTCGAAGGCGTCGAGGAGTTCGACGCCCGGTTCTTCGACTTCTTCCCCAAGCAGGCCGAGGCGCTCGACCCGCAGGCCCGCTGGCTGCTCCACCTACCTGGGAGGCGCTGGAGTCGGCCGGCCTGCCGCCGCACGGACTGTCGCCCGCCACGGGCGTGTTCGTCGGGGCCAGCTACCAGCACTACAAGGACTACAACCTCTCCCCGGAGCTGGACGCCCCCGCCGGACTGGGCAACCACAACGCCTTCCTGGCGAACCGGGTGAGTTTCTTCCTGGATCTGCACGGGCCGAGCATGACGATCGACACGTTGTGTTCGTCGTCGCTGGTGGCGCTGCACACGGCGGTGCGGAGCATCCGTGCCGGGGAGTGCGAGCAGGCCGTCGTCGCCGGCGTCCGGGTCGCCGTGTCCCCGCTGCACTACGTCGCCATGCGGAACCTGCGCGCCCTGTCGCCCTCCGGCCGCTCGCGGCCGTTCGATTCGGGTGCGGACGGGTTCGTGCCGGGTGAGGGGTGGTGACGGTGGTGTTGAAGCCGTTGCGGGCGGCGTTGCGTGACGGTGACCGGGTGCGGGGTGTCGTGAAGGGTACGGCGGTGAACCACGGTGGTCGTACGAGTGGGTTGACGGTTCCCAGTAGTGCGGCGCAGCAGTCGGTGATCTCGGCGGCTCTTGCGGATGCGGGGGTGTCGGTGGAGTCGATCGGTCTGGTGGAGGCGCACGGGACGGGGACGGGTCTGGGTGATCCGATCGAGGTGGAGGGTCTGACGCGTGCGTGGCGTGCGGTGACGGACCGTTCGCAGTTCTGTGCGATCGGTTCGCTGAAGGGCAATGTCGGGCACTTGGAGCCGGCGGCGGGTCTGGCGGGTCTGGTGAAGGTGCTGTTGTCGATGGAACGGGGTGTGGTGCCGCCGTCGTTGCACGTGGTGCGGCCCAACGACCACATCCGCTTCGAGGACACGCCGTTCTTCCTGGCGGACCGGGTCATGGAGTGGCCGCGTCCGGAGGACGGTCCGCGTCGTGGCGCGGTGAGCGCGTTCGGGATGGGCGGGGTCAACGCCCACGTGATCCTGGAGGAGTCGCCCGCCGCCCCCGCCCGGGACGTACCCGCCCGGAGTCGCTCGTGGTGCGCGTCACCGGTGCGGACGAGACGGCCGTACGGACGCTGGCCGCCGCGTACGCCGCCCGCTTCGAGACGGCGCGCGACGCCGCCGAGACCGCCGACCTGTGCCACGGCCAACACCGGCCGCTCCCCGCTGGAGTTCCAGACCGCCGTGCACGGACGCTCGGCGGCGGACCTCGCGGCGGCGCTCCGCTCCGTCGCGGACGGGACCCTGCCGTCGCCCGTATCGACATCGACCTCACCGCCGACGCGGCGGCCCCGGCGGGACGACCGCCGACCCCGGCCACCCGGCCGGCGCGGCAGAGCTGGCCAGGGCCGGATACGCGCACGTCGACTGGGCCGGGCTGTCCCCGCGGGAGCCCGCGTCACGGACCTGCCCACCTACCCGTTCGCCAGGACCGCGTTCTGGCGCGGCCCCGACACGACCGGCCCCGACGAGACCGACCGCGCCGGGACCCCGGCGCGGGACGGGCGGCCGAGCACCCCGGCCGTACGGGTCCGGTGGCGCGCCCGCGCGCTGACCCCGGCGGCCTCCGCCGGACCGGCGACGGTGCGCCTGGCCGTCGCCGACCCCGCCCTCGGGCAGGCCCTGACCGGGCTGCTGCGCGACCGGGGCGTGACCGTCGTCGCGCCCGGCGCTCCGGCCGACGCCGCCCTCGTGGTCGGCGCCCGGGACGCCCGCCCCGCGGGCCCCGCCGAACTCGGCCCCTCCTGGGCTGAGTTGAGCGATCTGATGAGGACGCTGCCGCAACGGGCCGGGGTGCTCTGGGCCTCGTTCGGCGGAGCGGACCTCCACTCCGCCGCCCGGACCGGTCACGGCACGCACGGCGGCGACACCGGCCGGACCCGGTCCGGGCCGCGACCACCATGGCCGTGCGGGCCGCGGGCGCCGAAGGGCCGGCCCACCGCCGTCGTCCACCTGGACCCCGCCGACCCGGCCGCCTCCCAGGCCGCCGACCTCGTCGCCGAGCTCACCGCACTCGCCGACCTCACCGCACTGGCGTCCGGCGCCCCGGAGGCCGGCGCCACCGACCCGGCCGACGCGGGGACCACCGTCGCCGCCTACCGGCAGGGCGTCCGGTACGTCCCGGAGACCGCGCCCGCCCGGCCCGGCCGCCCGTACTCCCTCCCGTCCGAGGGCTACTGCCTAGTCACCGGAGGACTCGGAGCCGTCGGGCTGCGGCTGACCGAACGCCTCGTCGCGCGGGGCGCCCGGCGCGTCGCCGTCGTCGGCCGGTCGGACCTCGACGCCACCCGCGCGCAGGCGCTGCGGGAGCTGGCGACCGGCGGGGCCGAGGTCGAGTACCTGCCCTGCGACGTCTCCGACCCGGCGGCCCTCGCCGCCGTCGCGGACCGGCTCGCCCGGCGCTGGGGCCGACTGGTCGGCGTCGTGCACGCCTCCGGCCGGGTCAACCCCTTCGGGGCGATGCACCGCCGCCCCTGGAGCGACGCCGAGGAGGTGCTCGCGCCCAAGGTGGCCGGCTCGCTGCACGTCGTCCGCCTGGCCAAGGAGCGGCGCGCCGACTTCGCCGTCCTCGTCTCCTCGATCGCCGGCACCCAGGCGTCGGCGGGTCGCGGCCTGGTCGACTACAGCCTCGCCAACGCCTTCCAACTGGCTCTCGCCGAACGGGAGGACGACGAGGTCACCGCGGTCACCGCGCACGCCTGGCCGAACTGGACGGGCATCGGGATGAGGGCCGACGACGCCTTCTCCGCCGCGCACTCGGTCGGCGCCGAGGAAGCACTCGACGCCTTCTTCGACCACCTGCGGTCGGGCGGCGCCGTCGTCTTCCCCGGCACCGCGCCCGCCCCGGAGGAGGGGAGACCGCGGCCACCGCCGCACCCGCCCCCGCCGCTCCGGTCGGCCCGGCCGTTCCGGCGGCACCGGCCGCCCCTCCCGCGGGTTCGGCGGCGGTGGGCGACCGGGGGCCACCACCGCCGTGCGCGCCCGCGTCCGGGACGCCTTCCTCCACGTGCTGGGGAGGACCCCGGTGACCGGCCCTCCAGAGGCTCGGCCTGGACTCCCTGATGATCGCGGAACTGACCACCGCCCTCGAACGGGGCGGCGGCCTCACCGTCGACCCGTCCCTCCTGATGCGGGCCCGTACGGCCGACGACATCGCGGCCGAACTCGCCGTGTCCGCCGCCCCGTCCGTACCCGCAGCACCGGCCGTACCCGCAGCACCGGCCGTACCCGCAGCCCCGCTCGTACCCGATGCCCCGGCCGTACCCACCGACCCTCCGGCGCCCGCGCCCGCGGCGCACACCTCCTCGTCCGACCACGACGGGGCCGCCGGCTCCGCCCTGAGCGCCCTGCTGCGTCCCCTGCTCGACCGCGACGGCGGACGCGGGGTAGTCCAGGCGTGACCGGCGAGCAGAACGAAAGGACAACCGTGAGCGAGCTCGACACCCGCATCGCCGTCATCGGCCTCGCGGTGAGGCTCCCCGGCGCCGAGGACGTGACCGACCTGACGGCCATGCTGGGCCGCGACGGCGTCGAGGTCGGCGAGGTCCCGCCGAGCCGGTGGGCCCGCCACCTGTACCTCGGCGAGGCGCCGCACCGCGGCACCCACCACCGGGGCGCCTTCCTGGTCGACCCGTTCTCCTTCGACCACGAGGCCTTCGGCATGACCGCCGAGGACGCCGTCCTCCTCGACCCGCAGCAGCGGATCATGCTGGAGGTCGGCGCCCGGGCCCTGGAGGACTCCGGCTACCTCGGCGCGCGCCGCAGGCTCGACGCGGGCGTGTTCGTCGGCGCCCGGATGAACGCCTACGGCTTCGACCGTGGCCGCGGCACGGTCGCGCCCGGCGTCCCGGACCCGGCGGCACCCGCCCCGGCCGGAGCCGCCGGGCCCGGCCCAGCCGCCCTGTGGGGCCGGTCGCAGAACTTCATGGCGGCCTGGCTGTCCGACCGCTTCGACCTCGCGGGCCCCAGCCTCGTCGTCGACACGGCCTGCTCCTCGTCGCTCTCGGCGGTCTGGCTCGCCTGCCAGAGCCTCGCGTCCGGAAGCTGCGAACTGGCCTCGTCGGCGCGGTCGACCTGTTGATCGACCCGCTGACCTTCGTCCTCCTCTCCCGGACCGGGGCGCTTTCCCCGGACGGGCTCTGCCACACCTTCGACAGCCGGGCCAACGGCTACGTCCCCGGCGAGGGGCCGCCGCCCTGGTCCTGAAGCCGATGGCGGCGGCGCTGCGCGACGGGGACCTGGTCCTCGGCGCGATCAGCGGGGTCGCGGTCAACAACGACGGCCGCACCATGGGCGTCACCACGCCCAACCTGGAAGCCCAGCGGGAACTGCTCGACAAGGTGTACCGGACCGTCGACCCGGCGACCGTGCAGTACGTCGAGGCGCACGGCACCGGAACCGCCATCGGCGACCCCATCGAAGTGCGGGCCCTCACCGAGGTGTTCGGGCGCCACGGCGTCCCGCGCAACTCGGTCGCGCTCGGCTCGGTGAAGCGCCGGATCGGTCACCTCCATTCGGCCTCCGGCCTCGCCGGCCTCGCGAAGATCATCGTGTCGCTGCGGGAGGGCACCGTCCCCGCGGTGGCCGTCGAGTCCCCGAACCCCCGCCTCAACCTGGCCGACAGCCCCTTCCACCTGCCCGGGACCCCCGGCCCTGGCCCGACGTGCCGGTCCGCCGGGCCGCCGTGAGCGGCTTCGGCTTCGGCGGCACCAACGCGCACGTCGTGGCCGAGGCGGTCCCCGCCCCGGCCCGCCGGACCGGGACGGCTCCGGCCGGGGCCCGGCGGCCGGTCCACGTCCTGACGCTCTCCGCCGACACCGCCTACGGGCTGCGCGAACTGTGCGCCCAGTGGGTGGAGTTCCTGCCGTCCCTCCAGGACCGGCCCGAGGAACTGGCGGACGTGTGCGCCACCGCCCGGCTCGCCCGGCCGCACCGCGCCGTGCGGCTGGCCGTCGTCGGAGAGGACGCGCGGGAGCTGACGGCCGCCCTGCGCGCCAGGCTCCTCTCCCCGGGAGTTCCCGGAGTTCCCGGAGTTCCCGGAGTTCCCGGAGTCCTCGGGACCCCCGGAGCCCCCGGCACCCCCGAGGTCGTCGGCACGGGCGCCGGTACGTCCCGCACCACCGTCTCCGTACGTCCCGAGGCCGCCGCCGCGCCGCCCGCGTGGCTCACCGTCCTCGACCGCTCCACCCCGCCGTGCACGAGGTCGTGCGCCTCTTCGAGACGGCCACCGGCACCCCGCTCGCCGCGTTCTCCGGCGAACTGCTGCGCATCCTCTCCGGAGTCGCCCTCGCCATCGCGCTGCGCGACCTTGGGGCTGCCCGGCGCCGCCGTCGACCTCCCGCCCGGTTGGGAGGCGGTCGCCGACTTCGTACGGGGCACCCTGCCGCTGGAGCGGGCGCTCGGCGAGGTCCTGCGGCGCGACGACGACCCGTCCCGCGGCCCCGGGCACCCGGACACCACCGGTCCCGACGCCGGCGCGCGCCTGGCCGGGGCGCACGACGAGCGGACGGCCGCGACCGTACTGGCGGCCCTCACCGCCGAACTGTTCGAGGCCGGGAGCGACATCGACTGGGCCGCGTTCAGAAGACCACCGGCGCCGCCTGGAGCAAGCGCCTGCTGCCGGCCGCCCAGCCGCGCGGACGCGCCCTGAACCTCGCCGAACCGCTCCGGTCCGCCGAACCCGGCTCGCCCGCCGAGCCGGTGACCGACGACGGGCCCGCCGGATATGCGTACGCCCGGGTGTTCGGGCCGGGCGAGGCGCCCCTCGCCCAGCACTCCGTGTACCGCACGCTGATGCTCCCGGGCGTCGCCTGGTTCGACTTCCTGCGCGAGGGCGCCGCACTGCGCGGCGACCCGTTCCACGGCGCGCTGGACGTCCTCTTCCACCGCCCCTCATCCCCACCGGGGCCCGCCGCGTGCTCGGCCGGGTCGACGGGGACGGACGGTTCCGGGTGGAGGACGGCGAGACCGGCGACGTCTACGTCACCGGCCGCCTCGCCACCCGTGCCGAGCCGGCGCCCCGCCTCCCGGTCGCCGCCCTGCTGGCCGACTGCGCGGACTCCGCCGTCCACGCGGGCTCCGGCGTGTACCGGTGGCTGCGGCGGATCGGCTACCACCACGGGCGCTACTACCGGAACATCTCCTGGGTGGCCGGCCTGCCGGACGGCGGCACCCTCGCCCGGATCGAGGGCCCCCGCCAGCGGGAGCTGAACCCGCCCGGCGTCCAGCTCTTCCCGGGCCTCCTGGACAGCGTGACCGTGGCGGCCATCGACCCGGCCAACCCGGTCTTCGGCGCCGCCGACGCCTCCGCGTTCATTCCGCTGTCGGTCGGCCGGCTCGACGTCCTCGGCCCGCTGGACGACGCCGCGTACGTCCGTACCGAGATCGCCTTCTGGAACGACGAGGCGTGCCGGGTCACCCAGACCGTCACCGACGAGTCGGGCACGCCGCTGCTGGTCTTCGGCGACATGTCCTCCAAGCGCGTCCCGGCCGCGGCGTTCCGCGAGGACACCGCGACCGGCGGAGCCGTGACCGCGCCCGCGCCGGCCGCCGCCCCGGCTCCGGCCGCCGTACGGACGGTTCCGGCCGCGCCGGCGGCCGAGCCCGTACCGGACCCGAACCCGCTGCCGTTCCACCGCTCCCGGCCGAGCCCGCCCCTGCGGCCGTGGCCGTCCCCGTGGCCGGACCGGCCCCGTCGCCGCGCCTTCCGCGCGGGTGCTGGCCTGGTTCCTGGCGCTGACGGGAACGTCCGAGGAGCACGCCGACACCGAGTTCCTCTCCGCCGGCTTCGACTCGGTCGGCCTGGTGGGGCTGAGCGAGCGGATCTCCCGGGAGCACGGCCTGTCGCTCTACCCGACGGTCTTCTTCGAGTACCCGACGCCCCGCCAGTTCGCCGACTTCCTGACGGAGGAGGCACCGGAACTCGTCGACCGCCTCCCGAGTCCGTCGGCTCCGGCGGTCACGGAGCCCGCTCCGACTCCGCCTGCCCCGGTCGCCGAGGCCGCCCCCGCGGGGAGACGGCCCACGAGACCCCGGCACCCCCGGCGGCCCCGTCGGCGCCGCCCCGGTCCCCGGCCGCCCGCCCCGGCGGCGGTCGTCACGGCCGTCCCCGGGCCCCGCGCGGCCGACGAGGCCGCGGCCGCCCCGCGACCCGGCCGCGCGACGTCGCGGTCGTGGGCGCCGCGGTCAGGCTGCCCACGGCCGGTACGCCGGCCGCCTTCGCCGACCTGCTCGTCGAGGGCCGCGACACCGTGGGCCCGCTGCCCGAGAGCCGTCGGGGCGACGTCTCCGGGCCCCTCCCGCACGCCTCCTTCCTCGACCGGGTGGACATGTTCGACCCGGCCCCTTCCGAATGTCCGCCCGTGAGGCGCCGCTGATCGACCCGCAGGCCCGCATCGTCTACGAGACGATCTGGGAGGCCCTGGAGGACGGCGGACGCGGAGGGGCCCGCGCCGGCGAGGACCGCACCGGGCTGTGGATCGCGTACAGCCACGACCACTACCACGAGGAGCGTTTCCGCCACGGCGTGTCCGAGGGACGCGGCCTGGGCCTGGAGGCGATGATCGCCAACCGGCTCTCGTACCTGATGGACTGGCGCGGCCCCAGCACGGTCGTCAACACGCTCTGCTCGTCGTCCCTGGTCGCCCTGCACTCCGCGCTCCAGCACCTGCGCTCCGGCGACATCGACACGGCGGTCATCGGCGCCGTGCACGCCGGCATCAGCCCGGAGTACTTCCGGTCGATGGGCGACATGAGGGCGCTCTCCCCGCGTCACCGCAGCCGCGCCTTCGACAGCACCGCCGACGGCTTCGTCCCCGGTGAGGGCGCCGTGGCCGTGGTGCTGCGGCGCTGCGACGACGCGCTGCGCGACGGCGACCGGATCCGGGGCGTCGTCAAGGGCGCGGCCGTGAACCACGGCGGCCGTACCACCCGCTACTCGGCGCCCAGCCCGCGCGCCCAGGCGGAGGTCGTCTCGGCGGCTCTTGCGGACGCGGGGGTGTCGGTGGAGTCGATCGGTCTGGTGGAGGCGCACGGGACGGGGACGAGTCTGGGCGACCCGATCGAGGTCGAAGGCCTGACGCGCGCGTGGCGTGCGGTGACGGACCGTTCCCAGTTCTGCGCGCTCGGCTCGCTCAAGAGCAACGTCGGACACCTGGAGCCCGCCGCCGGTCTCGCGGGAGTCGTCAAGGTGCTGTTGTCGATGGAACGGGGTGTGATCCCGCCGTCGTTGCACGTGGTGCGGCCCAACGACCACATCCGCTTCGAGGACACGCCGTTCTTCCTGGCGGACCGGGTCATGGAGTGGCCGCGTCCGGAGGACGGTCCGCGTCGTGGTGCGGTGAGCGCGTTCGGGATGGGTGGGGTCAACGCCCACGTGATCCTGGAGGAGCCGCCCGCCACCCCGGTGCGGGAGGTGGTGGCGCAGGAGTCGTACCTCGTCCGGGTGGACGCGGCCGACGAGACCACCGTCCGCACCCTGGCCGGTGCCTACGCGGACGCCCTGGCCGCCGTGGGCGAGGACCACGTGGGTGACTTCGCGTTCACGGCGAACACCGGCCGGGCGGAGGGCAGGTTCGGCACGGTCGTCTCGGGAGGCGACGCGGGTGAGCTCGCGGTGGCGCTGCGGGACGTCGCCTCGGGCGCCTCCGCGGTCACCCGCAAGGGAGGCCGGAGCTCCGCCCGGTCGCGTTCATGTTCACCGGACAGGGCTCGCAGTACAGGGGCATGGGCCAGGGGCTCTACCGCACGGAGCCGGCGTTCCGGGCGGCGCTCGACGAGTGCGCCGACCTGCTCACCGGCCACCTCGAAGTCCCCCTGCTGGACCTGCTGTTCACCGATGCCTCCGGCGTCCTCGGCCGCACTCGTTTTGCTCAGGTGGGGATTGTGGCGGTGCAGGTGGGGTTGGTGCGGTGGTTGGAGTCGGTGGGGGTGGGTGCGGATGTGGTGGTGGGTCACAGTCTGGGTGAGTTGACGGCTGCGTGGGTTGCGGGGGTGGTGGGTCTGGGTGATCTGTTGCGTTTGGCGGTGGTGCGGGGTGGGTTGATGGAGTCGCAGCCGGGTGAGGGTGCGATGGCGGTGGTGCACGGGGATGTGGACGCGGTGGTGGATGCGCTGCGGGCTTTCCCTGGTGTGGAGGTGGCGGCGTTCAATTCGCCTCGTTCGGTGACGGTTTCGGGTCCGGCGGGTGTGGTGGGTCGGTTCTGTGAGGAGTCGGGGTTGCGGGCGCGGCCGTTGGCGGTGAGTCATGCCTTTCATTCGGTGTTGATGGAGGGTGCGGTGGTGCCGTTCGGTGAGGCGGTGTCGGGGGTGGTGTTGTCGGCTCCTCGGGTGGCGTTTGCTTCGTCGGTGTCGGGTGGGTGGCATACGGCGGCCTCGGCGGTGGATGCGGGGCATTGGGCGCGGGGGATTCGTGAGCCGGTGCGGTTCGCGGAGGCTGTCGGGCTGCTGGGCGAAGGTGATGGTGGTGTGGGTGCGGGTGTGGTGTGGGAGATCGGTGCGCAGCCGCAGTTGACGTCGTTGGCGCGTGCGTCGTGGCGTGGGGTGGAGCCGGTGTGGTTGGGGACGTTGCGGCGTGATCGTGGGGATCAGGCGGAGGTGTACGCGGCGCTGGCGGCGTATGCGAATGCGGGTTCGGGGGCGGTGGACTGGGCTGGTGTGCATGCCGGCAAGGGGCATCGGACGGCGACCCTGCCCACCTACCCCTTCAACCGGCAGCGCTACTGGGTCTCCCCGCCCGCCCCGACCCCACCATCCCGAACCATCCGCAGGACCCGCAGGACCCGCAGAACCCGCAAGACGGGCAACACCCGCACCACAGGAACGAGAGGCACCAGCACCATGGCTAGCGAATACGGACTGAAGCGTCACTTCAACGGCGACGCGGCCCGTCTCATCGGCGGCAAGATCCGGGCCGTCCACCCCGGCTTCGACGTGGAGGACTACGCGTCCGAGGTCGAGGAGCGCATCATCGGACTGGAGCTGAAGGACCGCGTCATGGTCCTCGCGGAGGGACTGCGGACGCGGCTCCCCGAGGACTACACGGCGGCCGTGCCGATCCTCCTCGCCATCCTCGAGGACGAACTCGCCGAGGGCGAGGGCATATTCAACACCAGTTGGTTCCTCATGCCGGTGGCCCGCTTCGTCGAGGAGTACGGCCTCGACCACCCGAGCCGTCCCTCGACGCCATCGAGGAGATCACCAAGCGGCACACCGGTGAGTACGCCATCCGGCCCTACCTCGAACAGCACTACGAGCTGACGATGGCCCGCGTCGCCCGCTGGGCCGTCAGTCCCAGCCACAACGTGCGCCGGCTGGCCACCGAGGGCATCCGCTCCCGGCTGCCCTGGCACCGCACGCTCACCGTCTTCGTCAAGGACCCGCACCCGGTCCTGGAGATCCTCGAACCGCTGCGCAGCGACTCCTCCGAGTACGTGCGCAAGTCCGTCGCCAACAACCTCAACGACATCTCCAAGGACCACCCCGAGGTCGCGCTCGCCACCGCCCTGCGCTGGCTGGAGGAGAGCCCACCCCGAGACCCGCTGGATCGTCAAGCACGGCCTGCGCACCCTCGTGAAGAAGGGCGACCAGCAGGCCCTGGCCCTCCTCGGGGCGACCGGCGGCGAACACGTGCTCGTGCCCCGGCTGCGGATCTCCCCGGACGCGGTCACCGTCGGCGACACCCTCGTCATCGACTTCGACATCGAGAACACCGACGACCGTCGGCACAGCATCGCCGTCGACTACGTGGTGCACCACGTCCGCAAGAACGGGCGCAGCATCCCCAAGGTCTTCAAGCTGACCACGCTCGAACTCGGCCCCGGCGAGAAGCGCAGGCTGGAGAAGTCCCACCCGATCCGGGAGGTCCAGACGCGCACGTACTACCCCGGCGCGAGCACGCGGTCGACATCCAGGTGAACGGCCTCGTGCGGGCCACCGGCCACTTCGGGCTGCGCACGTGAGCGCCCGCCGGATCACCCTCAGGGCCGCCGATCCGCTGGTCGCCGACCACCGGATCGGCGGCGTCCCGTCGTCCCCGCCGCCGTGCAGATCGACGCGCTGCTCTCCGCCGGTGACGCCGACCGGCCCGACCGGGTGTGGAGGCTGGAGCAGCTCGCGTTCAAGACGCCGCTGACCGTCCCCGGCCCCGAGGCCGGCATCGAGTGGCGGAGGCCGGGGACGGCCGGTACGCGGTCCGCTCCGTACCGTCCGCGCCCGGCGAACGGCCGGTCGAGCACAGCGCCGCCCGCGTGACCGGCACACCGCTCCCGCCGCCCCGCTACGTCGACGTGGCCGGGCTCGGGGCGGGCTGCACGCAGCGGGTCCCGCTGGCGGACGTGGCGGCCTGGCGGGACGCGAGCGGCATCGCGTACGGGCCCGCCTACCGGGTCGTCCGGTCGGCGCACCGGGGCCCCGGCCGCATGCTGCTGATGCTCCGCGCCGAGGAGGGCGCGGGCGGCGGGCAGTGCCCCCGTTCGTACCGCCGCCGCTGCTCGACAGCGTCTTCCAGGCGCTCGGCATGCTCGACGACGGCTCGGCCGGGGCGTGCCTGCCCTGGTACGTCGAGCGGTTGGTGGCCCGCCGCCGGATCTCCGGCACGGTGATCGCCCTGGTGGAGCGGGACGAACCCGCCGGGGCCGCCACCGGTGCCGCGTCCGGGGGCGTCGTGCGCAGCCGGGCCGTGGTCTGCAACCAGCAGGGGAGGTGCTCCTGGAACTGGACCGGATCACCCTCAAGGCCGTGGGACCCACGGCACCCGCCGCAGCGCCCCGGCCGGCCGCCGCCGCCGTGGCGCCCGCCGCGACCGGAGGCACCCCGGCCGCCGCCGGGCGGGCACCGGCGGTGGTCCCGACGACCGAGACCCTGGTCTGGCGCGAGGCCGCCCCGGCCCCTGCCCACGCCACCGGCCCCACCGCCCCCGCCCCGGCGACCGTCCCCGAGGAAGCGGCCGACACCGGCTCCGCGACCCGTGCCGAGGCACCGTCCTGCTGGTGGCGGCACACGCGGCACACACAGCACACGCGGCACACACGGCACACGCGCCCCGCACGATCGAGGGCCGTCCCGTCCTCCACCTGACGCCCGAGCGGCTCGCCGAGGAGGGCCTCGACGCCCTGCCGGAGGCACCGTCCTGCGGGACGTCGTCTACGTGGCCCCGACGGGCCGGTCGCGGCGGACGACGCGGCGGCGGCGACCCGGGCCCTCCAGGACGTCTTCGCCCTGGTCCGCCGGCTCGCCGCCCGACCGCCCATGCCCGACCTGCTGATCGTCACCGGCACCGCGCACGCGGTGGCCGAGAGAAGCCGTCGACCCCTTCATGACGGCCCTGTGGGGCCTCGGCCGCACCCTGCGCGTCGAGCACCCCCGCACCAGGGTCCGCCTGGCCGACCTCGGCTCCGGCCGGGGCCGGGCGGCGGAAGCGGAGGGCGACGACGGCGCCGCCCTCCGGGAGGCACTGCGCCGGGACGGCGCGGAACTCACTCCTCCGGGACGGCACCTGGTACGAGCCCTTCCTGCTGCCGGCACCACCGGCGCCCGCCCGCGAAGTGCGGTACCGGGGCGGCCGGTTCCTGATCACCGGCGGCATGGGCGGCATCGGCCTGCGCGTCGCGGAGTTCCTCGCGGACGAGGGCTGCGCCCGACTGACCCTGGTCGGGCGGACCGTCCCGGAACGGGGCGAGGCCCGCGAGCGCCTCGACCGGCTCGCCGGGCGCTGCGACCTCGACGTCGTCGCCGCCGACGTGCGCTCCCTCGGCACGGTGCTGTCCGGCCCCTTCGACGGGGTGTTCCACGCGGCGGGCGTACTGCGCGACGGGCTCGCCCGCAGCCTGACGCCGGACCGGGTGGACGCCGTCCTCGGCCCCAAGGTCGGCGGTGCGCACGCCCTCGCCGACCTCGTCTCGGGCGGCGAACACCCGGGCTTCGTCGTCCTGTTCTCCTCGATCGCGGCCGTCCGGGCCAACCTCGGCCAGAGCGCCTACGCGGCGGCCAACGGCTACCTGGACGGCTACGCCGCCCGCCGGCGGTCCGAGGGCCTGCCCTGGTACAGCCTCGGCTGGGGCCTGTGGACGGTCGGCATGGGCGAGGCCGTCGCCCCGCGGCCGCCGCGCACGGCGTCGCCGCGCTCACCGCGGACGACGGCGTCGCCCTGCTCCGTACGGCCCTGGGCCGCCCGCCCGCGCACTACGTACTCTCCGCCGCGAACGCGAAGGACGCACCATGACCGCTGTCACGCTCCGACGCCGGCCTCTGGCCGTCACTCACCCTCGCCCTCCGGAAGGTCCTGCACGTCGACTCGGTCTCCGCCGAGGACGACCTGCTGAGCTGGGCCTCGACTCCATGATGGCCGTCGAACTGGCCGCCTCGCTGGCCTCCGACGGGCTCGACGTGAACCCGATGGTGTTCTTCGAGCAGACCCGGGTCGGCACGCTCCTCACCCACCTGGAGGGCCTGCCGCGTGCCGCCGCCCCGGCGGCCCCGGCTACCCAGGCGCCCGCCCCGTCCACACCCGCGCCCCGCACGTCGCCCTACGAGGCCCCGTCGGCCCCGGCCCCCGCCCCGTCGGCCCCCGCCCCGGCCCCGCCCCGTCGGCCCCCGCCCCGGCGAGCGCCGTGCGCACCCCGGCGCGACCGCCCCTCCGGAGCCGGCCCCGTCCGGGCCGCCGACGGCTTCGTGCCCGACTGGGACCGCTTCCGCGACACGGAGCCCGCCCCGCGGCCCGGCCCGCCCCGGCCCCCGTGCCCACCCGGACGGCGTCCCCCGGACGGGCCCCGCCCCGGCGCCCGCCGCCCGGCCCGCCCCGCCCCCGGCACGGAGCCGGCCGCCGCGGCCCGCGTTCCCCGCCGCACCCTGCCCGGCCGGCTGGCCGACGCCCCGCACGGCACCTTCCTCGACCGCCGCATCGACGCGCTCTCGGGCGACGACCGCGGGATCGTCGCGAGGGGCGAGTACTTCTACGAGCCGGTGATCGAGGAGGCGTCGGGCTCCCGCATCAAGTTCGACGGCCGCTGGTTCCTGAACTTCGCCTCGTACAGCTACCTCGGGCTCATCGGGCACCCCTACATCGACGACCAGGCGCTGCGCGCCGTCGAACGGCACGGGACCGGCGCGCACGGCGTACGGCTGCTGGCCGGCACCCTGCACCTGCACCGCGAGCTGGAGCTGGCGCTCGCCCGCTTCCTCGGCGCGGAGGACGCCATCGTGTTCTCCAGCGGCTACATGGCGAACGTGGCCACGGTCGGCGCCCTCGTCGGCCCCGGCGACACCGTCGTCGGCGACGTCTACAACCACGCCAGCATCCTGGACGGGTACCGGCTGTCCGGCGCCAAGGTCGTCACCTACGCCCACAACGACCTCGCCGACCTCGAACGCGCGCTGCGCAAGGCGGGCGACGGCGGCCGCCTGGTGGTCACGGACGCGGTGTTCAGCATGGACGGCGACGTGGCGGACCTGCCCGGCATCCTGGAGCTGTGCGAGCGGTACGACGCCCCGCTCATGGTCGACGAGGCGCATAGCCTCGGCGTGCTGGGCGACACCGGGCGCGGCATCACCGAGCACTTCGGCATCGACCCGGACCGGGTCCACGTCAAGATGGGCACGCTCTCCAAGACCGTGCCGAGCGCGGGCGGCTACGTCGCCGGTTCGCGCGACCTGATCTTCGCCCTGAAGAACAACGCGCGCGGCTGGATGTTCTCGGCGGCGGCGACGCCCGCCCAGGTGGCCGCCGCCAAGGCCGCCGTCGAGGTGATGGCCGCGGCGCCGTCCCTCACCCGCGAACTGCGGGCCAGGACCACGAGGTACCGCGACCGACTGCACGCCCTGGGCTTCGACACGCTCGCCAGTGAGACGCCCGTCGTGCCCCTCGTCTGCGCCGACGCCGACCAGGCCGTGGAGATGGCGCGGCTGTGCCAGCTCGACGGGCTCTTCGTCCAGCCGATCGTGTACCCGGCCGTGCCGCGGACCCTTCCCCGGCTGCGGACGATCGTCAACCTCAGCCACACGGACGCCGACCTGGACGCGGCGGTCCTCACGCTCGAGAAGGCCGGCCGCGCCTGCGGCCTCGTCCATGACCGACGGGCCGGCCCACCGGCCGGCGCACCGACCGACCTGCGCACCGACCGACGTACCGACCGATGCACCGCGAGCAAGGGGATCCGACCATGACCGACACCACGGCGTTCTTCGGAGCGGTTCTGAAGACCATCGCCTCCACCCGCAACAACGGCAGCGACCCGGCGGCGTTCGCGTCCGGCGTGGCCGAGCCGGCGGCGCGCATCCGCGCGCTGGAGAAGGAGATCGGCGAGAGGGCCTGACCCCGCCGAGGCCGAGGAGATCCTCCGCCTGCTGGAGACGACGCTGCGCACCAAGCGCACGCCCGACGAGGAGCGCGAGTACTACCTCCAGTACATCGAGAAGGCGTCCGGCGTCAGCCGCGCCTCGCTGGGAGTGGCCGGCTGGTGAGCGCCTCCCGTCTCGCGTGGTTCAGCCACGAGATCTGCTTCTGGCACGACCCCGGCGCCGGTTCGGGGTACGTGCCGGTCGAACCGGGCGTCGAACCGCTGCGGCAGTTCGCGGTCGACCCCGACCTGCGGCGTGCCGAGGGGCTGGTCAAGGCGACCGGGGTGATGGACCACTACACCGCCCACACCCCGGCGCCCGCCACCGACGAGGAGTTGCTCCTCGTGCACGCGCCCGGCCACGTCGAGCGGGTCGAGGCCGCCTCGGCGGCCGGCGCGGGCGACGCCGGCGTGTACGCGCACGTCAACTACCACAGCGCGCGGGCGGCCAGGCTCGCCGCCGGCGCCTGCGTCCAGGCCGCGACGGGCGTCCTGGACGGCCGGTTCGACCGCGCCTACTGCCTGGTGCGCCCGCCCGGCCACCACGCCGAACCCGACCGGGCGATGGCGCTGTGCCTCTACAACAACCTGGCGGTGGCCGCCCGCGCAGCCCGGCGCCACGGGGCGCGGCGGGTGCTGATCCTCGACTGGGACGTCCACCACGGCAACGGCATCCAGCGCACCTTCTACGAGGACCCCGACGTCCTGTACGTCTCCGTCCACCAGGACGGGCTGTTCCCGGCCGCGTCCGGTCTCGTCGGGGAGACCGGCGCCGGCGCGGGGGCGGGCAGCACGCTCAACGTGCCGCTGCCCGCCGGGTCCGGCCACGGCGCCTACCTGGCCGTCGTGGAGCGGATCGTGGAGCCCGCGGCCCGCGCCTTCGCCCCGACCTGATCCTGGTGGCGGCGGGCGTGGACGCGGGCGGCCACGACCGATGGGCCGGATGATGTGCACCAGCCGGACCTTCCACGCCATGGCCTCGGCGATGTGCCGGCTCGCCGACGAACTGTCCGGCGGCCGGGTGGTGTTCGCGCACGAGGGCGGCTACTCGGCGTGGTACCAGCCGATGCTGGTGCTGGGCACGGCCACCGGGATCGCCGGACTGCCGGCACCCGAGGACCCGTTCCTGCACTCCTGGAGCACCTTCCGGGCCAGCGCCTCCAGCGCCACCAGGAGCGGGTGATCCGGCACCTGGAGAGCACCACCCGCTGCTGGCCGGCCGCCCGGCCGGCGGGCGGCCCGTGACGGCCGGACACGGCGTGTCCGGGGACGCGGGGCCCGGATGAGCGGCTGGTGGATGAGGGCGGGCAGCGGTGCCCGCCGTACGGCTGCCGGCGGTCCGGGGCCCGCGCCCCGGGCCCGCCCGCGGTTCCGGCTCGTGGCGCTCCCGCATGCCGGCGGGTGGCCGTCCGCGTTCCGCTCCTGGTGGCAGGTGCTGCCCGACGACGTCGAGTGCGTCGTGGCCCAGATGCCCGGCCGGGGCGCACGCGTCAACGAGCCGCTGGTGAACCGGGTCGAGCCGATGGTCGACGCCCTCGCCCGCGAACTGGCCGAGCTGGAGCCGCTGCCGTACGCGGTCGTCGGACACAGCTTCGGCAGCGTCCTCGGGTACGAGCTGACCCGCGCCATGGAGGCGAAGGGACTGCCCCGGCGCTGCTCGCGGTGTCGGCGCGGCAGCCGCCGTGCTTCCCCAGCGAGCCGCCCTTCGCGCACCTGCGGACCGACGCGGAGCTGCTGGAGCACCTGACGGACATCGGCGGGATGTCACCGGGGCTGAGGGAACGCGCCGATCTGATCGGCCCGTCGCTCCGGGCGATCCGCGCCGACCTGGAGGCGATGGAGACGTACCGGCGGCCCCGCTCCGGCGTCCGCGCCCCGATCCTCGCCCTGGGCGCGGTGGACGACCCGGTGGTGATCGGCGACCGGATGCACCTGTGGTCGCTGGAGACCTCCGGCGGCTTCGCCCACCGGACGTTCACCGGAGGCCACTTCTACCTGTACGCCCCCGCCAACGCGGCGGCCGTGGCGGCGCTCCTGCTGCCCGCCCCGCCGCCGCGCCGCCCCCGGCGGCGATGCCCCCGATCCCCTGTCCGGCGTCCGAGCCGGACACCGATGAACACGACCCCGAAAGGACCCCCTTGACCACCAACGTCGACACCCCTGCACAGGCAGGGCCACGCGAGTGGCTGGGGCTGGCAGTCCTGGCACTGCCGACCCTGCTGCTCTCCATCGACGTGAGCGTGCTGCACCTCGCCGTGCCGCACATCGGCGCGGCCCTGGACCCTCCGCCTCCCAGATGCTGTGGATCATCGACATCTACGGCTTCCTGATCGCGGGCTTCCTGGTGACCATGGGCACCCTGGGCGACCGGATCGGCCGCCGGAAGCTGCTGCTGATCGGCGCGGCGGCGTTCGGCGTCGCCTCGCTGGCCGCCGTCTTCGCCGACGGTCCGGCCACGCTGATCGCGGCGCGGGCGGCGATGGGTCTGGCCGGGGCCACGCTGATGCCCTCCACGCTCGCCCTGATCATGAACATGTTCCACGACGCCCGGCAGCGCGGTGTGGCGATCGCCGTCTGGGTCACGATGTTCTCCGTGGGCATCGCGCTCGGCCCGGTGGTCGGCGGCGCCATGCTGGAGTACTTCTGGTGGGGCTCGGTCTTCCTGCTCGGCGTGCCGATCATGGCGCTGCTGCTGGTGGCCGGTCCGCTGCTGCTCCCGGAGTACCGTGACGAGGAGGCCGGCGGCCTCGACCTGACGAGCGCCGCGCTGTCGCTGGCCGCGATCCTGCCGGTGATCTACGGCCTGAAGGAGATCGCCAACGACGGGTTCGGGGCGGTGCCGGTCGCCGCGCTCGTCGTGGGCCTGGTCGTCGGGGTGCTCTTCGTCCGCCGGCAGCGCTCCTGGAGAGTCCGCTGATGGACCTGGCGCTCTTCCGCACCCCACGTTCCGCACCGCGCTGGTGACGCTGCTGCTCAGCATGCTCGTGGCGGGCGGGACGTACCTGATGGTGACGCAGTTCCTCCAGCTCGTCGGCGGCCTGACGCCGATGGAGGCAGGCCTGTGGCTGCTGCCGGCGGCGTTTGCGCTGATCGTCACCGCGGTGGTGTCGCCGATGGCGGCGAGCCGCTTCCGCCCGCGTACGTGGTCGCGGCCGGCCTGGCCGTCTCCGCGGTCGGCCACCTGACGTTGTTCCTGGCCGACAGCTCCTCGGGCATCGCCCAGGTGGTGACCGGCTTCGCCTTCGTGTACGCGGGCGGCGGCCCGCTGATCGCGCTGGGCACCGACATCGTGGTCGGGTCGGCCCCGCCGGAGCGGGCCGGCGGGGCGGCAGCCCTGTCGGAGACCAGCACCGAGCTGGGCATGGCGCTGGGCGTGGCACTGCTCGGCAGCCTCGGAGCCGCCGTGTACCAGGCGGGCGTGAAGGTCCCCGAGGGGGCTCCGGAGTACGCCGGGGACACGCTGGCCGGCGCCGTGGAGGCCGCGCGGGGCCTGCCCGCGGAAGCGGCCTCCGGCCTGCTGGCCTCCGCGCGGGACGTCTTCACCGACGGCCTGAACATCGTCGGCGGCATCGGGGCGGTCGTGGCGGTCGCCTCGGCCGTGCTGGTGGCCGTCGTCGTGAAGCTGCCCGCGACGGGCGCGGGCGAGGGTGCCGACGAGTCCGAGGGCCCGGCCGACGTGGCCGCGCCCGTCGGTGCGGAGGGCTGACGGAAGCACCCCGTACCGCCCGGAAGGGCCGCCCGGGTCCGGCCCGCGTCACGAGGACGCGGGCCGGACCCGTCGTGCGCGGGCACCGGACGCGGCACCGGCCCGTTATCCGATCCCCTCCTGGTAGGCGTCGACGTACTCGCCCGACGGGGGGATGGGCGTGATGACGTCCACCAGGACGCCGTCCGGGCCGGCCACGATGAAGTGGCGCTGTCCGAACGCCTCGCTGCGCAGGTCGAGTTCGACCGGGAGGCCGGCCTCCCGCACCAGTCGCGCGTACTCGGCGTCCACGTCGGCCACCTCGAAGTTGAGGAGGAGGCCCGCGGCGGGCCGGCGGTACCCCTCGGGCACGGTGGGGTGGCCCGCGGCGACCAGGGCCAGTTCGTGGTGCGGCGGCTCGGGCCGGCGCAGGCTGACGTACCAGTCGCTCGTGTAGGTCGTCTCGAACCCGAAGTGCGTGCGGTAGAAGGCGACGGACTCGTCGATCTGCTCGGTGCAGAGGACCGGATAGAAGCTGGTCAGGGCGGAGGACGTCATGGCGGCGCCGTTCTGTAGGGGATCGGTCGTTCCGTCTCAACGAGCCCCGCGCCTCCGCGTCACGCCGGCGCGTGACGCCCCGCCGGTCGCTCGTTGTACCACCAGGAGTCACATTGACATACCGTCAGTATGCCTTTAGCGTCGTCTGACATACCGTAGGTACGTGAGCGGAGCCCCTCCATGCTGACCAGCTTCTGTCCGGTGATCTGCACCTCGCGCATGGACGAGACCCGCGGCTTCTACGCGAGACTCTTCGGCTTCACCGCCGCGCACACGACCCCGTGGTACGCGCCCCTGGTCCGGGACGGGCACCGGCGGCACGAACTCGCCCTCCTCGACCACACCCACCCCTCGCTGCCCGAACCCCTCCGTACGCCCGTGCGCGCGCTGCGGCTCACCCTGGCCGTGGCGGACGGGGACGAGGCGTGGGAGAGCTGGCCGCCCACGGGGCCGTGGAGGCCGCGGAGTACGGGGGCCGGCGGCACGCCGTCGTCGTCGACCCCAACGGGGTCCGCGTCGACGTCGTGGCGGCCTGACCGGCGCGAGGCGCCCCCGGCGGGGAGCGCCGCGGGCCGTCAACCGGCCCGCAGGGCTTCCAGTATCCGCGTCAGGGCCTGCCGGGTGGCCGCCAGGTCGGCGGCGTCCTCCGACGCGGCCAGCCACAGGGCGGCCTCGTTCATCGCGCCGGACAGCAGATGCGTCAGCGGCGCCACCGGCTGGGCCGGGACGGTGCCCTCCAGGACGAGCGCCGTGAGGGCGTGGGCCAGGTGGCGGCCGGAGGTGGCCTCGGTCATCGCCCGCCAGCTCCGCCAGCCGAGCACCGCGGGCCCGTCCACCAGCATGATGCGCTGGACGGAGGGGTCCGTAGTGGCTTCCAGGAAGGCGTGGCAGCCGGCCGTGAGCTGGCTCCAGGAGTCCTCCTGGGCGTCGGCCGTCGCCGCGACACGGGTGGCGACCTCCTGCTGGACCTGTTCGAGGACCGCCCGGAAGAGCGCGGCCTTGCCGCCCTCGAAGTGGTGGTAGAGCGCCCCTTGGTGACGCCGGCGGCTTGGACGACCTCAGACAGGTGGACGGATGCGTAGCCCTGGGCCGAGAAGAGCCGCCGGCTCTCGCGCACCAGGGTCTGCCGGGTCTGTTCGCGCTGCTGTGCCCGGACCCCGGTCCTCATCGTGCACCCCGTCTCGACCTGCCGAAACCTCCCGCCCACGGTACTTCGTGACCCTTCGGACCGGCGACCGCGTTCCACGGCGCCCGGCCTCCCCGAGGCGGGGCCGCACGGGCAGCGCACCTGAGTCGCCGTCAGCCGTGCCAGGAGTATGTCACTTCGAGCCATTCGGTGGAATATGCGTTCCCCGCCCGGTGAAACCACCCTATTATCCCCCCGGAGCAGCGGCCGACAGCCCCTCCCGCGAGCACCGGACCACCGCGAGCGCGCGGCGTGTGGAGGAACCCGGCGCCCCGACACCCCCACCCCACACCCGAACGCGACGGAAGACATGACCGAGGCGCCGGCAGCAGTCCACGAGGGCACCCGCCCCGGCATACCCGCCCCGGGGAATGCCACCTCTGGCACGTCCCCGTCCGGCCGCGCCCGGACTGGTACGCCCTCCTCGACCGGCAGGAACGCGCCTCCGCCGCCCGCTTCACCCGGGCCCCGCACGCGACGTCTTCCTGACCTCCCGCGCGGCCCAGCGCCTCGTCGGCGCCCACTACCTGGGCGTGCCGCCCCACGCCGTCGCGGTCCGGCGCGACTGCGTCCACTGCGCGACCGAGCCCCCGTCCCGCACGGCCGGCCGCGCTTCGCGCACGGCACGCCGCCCCGGTCGACTACTCGGTGTCGCACACGGAGGAGCACCTGCTCATCGCCGTGACCGGGCACGGCGCGGTCGGCGTCGACATCGAGGCCCGCGGCTCCCTCCGGAACCCCGACGTCCTGCCCGGGGCGGTGCTGACGCCGGCCGAGCGGGAGCACTTCACGGCACTGCCCGCCCACGAACGGCCCGACTGGCTGCTGACCGCCTGGACCCGCAAGGAGGCGGCGATGAAGCTCACCGGCCTCGGCCTGCGCGCCGCCCCCGCCACCTCGACGTGCGCGGTCCGCGGGTGACCGCGGGCCCGGTCCCCGGATGGCCGGACACCCCCGTCCACCTCTACGCCCTGGCGGCCCCCGAGGCCCACGCGGCGGCCCTCGCCTCGACCGTTCCGATCACCGACCTCCGCACCCGCACCCTGCCGGAGCCCCGCACCTCCGCCCCTGAACCGCCGGACACCCCTAGGAACCGCCGGGCGCCCCTGGTCCTTGTTCAGCTCTCCGAGCAGCTTCCAGGTGCGGCGCCGGTCCTCCTCGCCGTTCATCTCCGTCGCGGTGAACACCACCTCCGTCGCCCCCGCCTCGCGGTAGCGTCGTATCCCCGCGGCGACGGTCTCCTCGTCGCCGATCAGGGCCAGCTCTGCGGCCCGTTCGGCCCCGAGAGCCCGATCACCCGCTGGTAGGAGGATCCGCTCGTAGAGCGCGAGGGCCTCGGCCGCGGTCTCCCGCACGGCGTCCGCGTCGGACGTCACCACGCCCGGCACGAGGGCCACGACCCGAGGCGCGGGACGGCCCGCCGCCTCGGCGGCGGCCCGAGCGCCGGGACGACGTGCTCGGCGAGCGCCCGGGGACCGGCCAGGAACGGCAGGATGCCGTCGGCGAGTTCACCGCTGACCCGCAGCGCCTGCGGCCCCATCGCGGCGACCAGGACCGGCACGGGCGGCTCGGCGCCCGGCACCGATGCCGGGTAGGGGGTCGTGGCGGTCAGGAGCTCCCCGTGGAAGTCGGCGCTGCCCGTTTCGAGCAGCGGACGCAGCGCGGTCAGGAACTCCCTGAGCAGCCCGATCGGCCGCTCGTACGGGAGGCCGAAACCGGTCTCGGTCAGATGGCGGGTGCCGAGGGCGAGCCCGAGGTGGTAGCGGCCGCCGGTGGCGGCCTGCGCCGTCTGCGCCTGGGACGAGACGAGCAGCGGGTGCCGGCCGAAGACCGGGAGCGCCGCCGTCCCGACCTGGAGGCCCGGCACCTCGCGCCCGACGATCGCGGCGAGCGAGGGCGAGTCGTACGCGAAGGACTGGCCGAACCACGCGGAGTGCAGGCCGGCGTCGCGCGCCTCCCGCGCGAGCCGCACCGTGTCGTCGATCGGAAGCTGACGTGAGGTCGAGCTGAGCGTTGCTCCGAGAGTCATGCACCCGGCAACGGGCCCTTCCCGGACCGGCATTCCCGTTCCCGTGTGACGAACGTGTGTCGGGAGGCCGGGGCCCGCCGCGCCGCCGTCCGCCGCGCCCCGCGATGATGGGGGCATGAAGACTCTCGCCGAGGTGGACGCACTGGCCGACCGCGCGCACGCCGGACAGGTCGACAAGACCGGCGTCCCGTACGTCGAACACGTCCGCGCGGTCGCGGCCGGCCTGGCGCCCCTCGGCCCGGACCTGGCCATGGCCGGTCTGTTGCACGACGTCGTCGAGGACACCGACTGGACGGCGGAGCGGCTCCGCGCCGCCGGGATCCCGGACCGGGTCGTCGCCCTCGTCGAAGCCGTCACCAACCGGCCCGACCTCACGTACGAGGAGAAGATCCGGCGGATCACCGCCGACCCCGACGCCACCCTCGTGAAGATCGCCGACAACGCGCACAACAGCCGCACCGACCGGTCCGCCGCGCTCCCGCCCGAGCAGCGGGAACGGCTCGCCGCCAAGTACCGCGCGGCCCGCGCCGTCCTCTGGCCCGCCGCCGACCCCGAACGGATCGCGACGATCCTGCGCGTGGTCAACCCGGGCCTCCTGGCCGAACTCGACGGTCCCGCCCGGGACGCCCGCACGCCCTCCTGACCCGCCTCCTCCCAGGCCATTTCGTTTGGATCAGCCGGTCGCTGGTCCGGGTGTGCCGTTGACCGATGCGCGGTGGGCGCGGATCGAGCCGTTGCTCCCGGACCGGACGCCGAAGCGAGGTGGCCACGGGCGTGACCATCGTGCGCGCTCACCAGCACGCTGCCGGGGCCCGCAAGGAGGAGCCCCGGCCGCCGGCGTTCGTCCTCACCGCCGGTCAGGCCGGAGACGTCCCCGCCTTCACGGAAGTCCCGGCCCGTCCGTGCGTTCCCCGTCGGCGAGGACGGCCTCGCACCAGGCCGGACCTGGTCCTGGCCCACAAGGCGTACTCCTCCCGCGCGATCCCCACAGGAACCGCACAGGCTTGGCCTGTTCGCCGGTGTCGCCTGCCCCGCCCGCTGTGCTGAAGTGCTCTCCGTACGGGATTCGACTTGTGCTTCACGGACTGACCATCCAGCAATGAGGAGAGCAAATGCCCCGCACCGTACGCTGGGCCGTGGTGACCACCGCGGCCTTCGCCACCGCTCTGGCCTTCACCCCTCGGCCGACGCCGGCACCTCCCCGACGAGCGCAGCGCCCCGTCCCACCCCGTCCACTGGACCGCACCTGCCCCGGGCCTGGCCGCACCGGCCCTCAAGAAGGTTCTCGACCTGCCCGTCCGCATCACCAACGACTTCGCGAACCGCCCCACCACCCAATGCCTGGACGTCGACGCGAACGGCGGCGGCAACGGCACGGTCGTCCAGGTCTGGCAGTGCAACGGCACGTCTCAGCAGCGCTGGTACCTGTGGAACAACGGCGCCTTGGAGAGCTACCGCTTCCCCGGCAAGTGCCTGGATGCCGATCTCAACGGCGGCGGCGCCAACGGCACCAAGGTCCAGATCTGGGACTGCAACAACACCGCGCAGCAGAGCTGGTCCCACCCGGCGGGCGACCGCGCGATCTACAACGCGCGCTTCTACGGGGGCGGCAGCATCGTCCTCGACCGCAACGCCAACGTCACGGGCAACGGCGCCCGCGTACAGCTCTGGCAGAAGAACTTCCAGTCCCAGCAGTGGTGGGACGTCTGGACAGACTGACAAAGAACGGAGCGGCAGGCTCCGGCTCGGCGGCGGGCACCGCGCAGCCGGCGACGGCGTCGACGAGCCGGTGCAGCAGTGCCGCCTGGCGAGCGGACCCGCCCGTGTTGCCGGGCGGGCAGGCGACCGGACAGCCCAGCGGGCTCAGGCGGAGCCTTGGGAGTAAGCGGGACGAGATGTGGTCGGCCACCAGGTGATCGAGCGGTGATCGAGGAGTGGACCGGCACGGAAGGGGAGGTGGTCGGTGTCGTCGACGACCTGTCCGCCGCCAACGCTCTGCTCTACCCGCCTCCGCCCATTCGGGAAAGGCCCGCCGAGTGGGATCGTCCCGCGGCCTTCCGCCGCTCCGGCGGGACGGGACCGCCGTCCGGGGCGGCGGAGGAGGTGCGGACGACCAGGGCGAGGAGCGCGGCACCGGCGCAGGCGGTGCCGAGTACGAACCAGACCGGGTCGTAGCTTCCGAAGGCGTCGCGGGCGATACCGCCGAGCAGGGCGGCCAGCGCGGCCCCGACCTGATGGGCGGCGTTGACCCAGCCGAAGACGATGGCGCCGTCGTCGCCGTAGAAGGTCCGGCACAGCGCGATGACGGGGGCACGGTGGCGAGGTCGAGGAGGCCGAAGACGACGACGAAGCCCGTCATGGCCGGGGTCACCGTGGCCGCCATCATGAGCGGGAGCAGCATCAGCAGCACGCCGCGCAGGGTGAAGCAGACGGCGAGCAGACGGCGGGGGTCCGTGCGGTCGGTGAGCCAGCCCGAGCCGATGGTGCCCGCGACGTTGAAGACGCCGATGAGGGCGAGCAGCGACGAGGCGGTCGTGACGGCCATGCCGTGGTCGTGGGCGGCGGGGGCGAAGTGGGTCCACATGATGCCGTTGGTGGTCGCGCCGCAGAGCGCGAACAGGGCGGCGAGCAGCCAGAAGGGCGTGGTGCGGGCGGAGTCGCGGAGCACGGCGAGGGTGCGGCGGGCGACGCCGCGGACCGGGGGCGGCTTGGCGACGAACCCGGTGCTCCCGTAGGGGCGCGCGCCGATGTCGGCGGGATGGTCGCGCAGGACCAGCAGGACGAGCGGCACCACGGCCACCGCCGCGAGGGCCGGGCCGACCAGGGCGGGACGCCAGTCGTAGCGGTCGATCGTCCAGGACAGGGCGGGCAGGAACACCATCTGTCCGAAGACGCTGCCCGAGGAGAGGATCCCGGTCACCAGACCGCGCCGGGCGGCGAACCAGCGGTGGGTGACGGTGGCCCCGAACGCCATGGCCGTGGAACCGGTGCCGAGACCGACCAGGAACCCCCAGAAGAGGGTGAACTGCCAGGGCGCGGTCATCACCGTGGTGAGCAGGGCGCCGGCCGCCACGGCGGCCAGGGCGGCGACCACCGCGCGCCGGATCCCGAAGCGGTCCATGAGGGCGGCGGCGAACGGCGCGGTGAGCCCGTACAGGACCATGTTCACCGACGTGGCGACGCCGATGGTGCCGCGCGTCCAGCGGAACTCCTCCTGGAGCGGGTCCTGGAGGATGCCGGGCAGGGTGGAGAAGGAGCCGGCGACGACGATGACGAGCGTCGCCACGGCGGCCACCCACCAGGCGCGCTGGCCCGCGGACCGGGAGCCGGGGTCCGCCCCGGACCCGGGGCCGGAGCCCGGTCCGGGATCGGGAGCGAGGCGGTCGGCACGGTCCGGGGAGTGCCGGAGATGTCCGGTGTTCGCTTCTTCCATGGGTCCCATCCTCGGAGGGGGACCGGTCCCGAACCACTGGCCGGATGGACGTAGAGTGAAAGGATCCGGCCATCAGGGGTCGGCCATCGGGAGGGGAGCGAGGACGTGCCGCACCGCGTGGTCACCCTGGTCCGCCCCGGGCTGCTGCCCATGGAACTGGGCATCGTCCACCGGCTCTTCGGAACGGCCGTCGACGCCGGAGGCCGACCGCTGTACTCGGTGGTGACCTGCGCCCCGGAGCCCGGCGAGCTGATCACGGACGCGGACTTCACCGTGAACGTCGCCCACGGCCCCCGCGCGCTGGAACGGGCCGACACCGTGCTCGTCCCGGCCGCCACGGAGGACTACGGACCCCAGGAGCGGGGACGGCTGTCGGAGCCCCTGCGCCGGGCGCTGGCGCACGTCCGCGCGGCGCGCGGGTGGCCTCGATCTGCACCGGCACGTTCGTCCTCGCGGCGGCCGGACTCCTCGCGGGACGGCGGGCGACGACCCACTGGAAGTCCTGCGACGAACTGCGGTCCCTGTACCCGGAGATCCGGGTGGACCCCGACGTGCTGTACACGGACGACGGGGGCGTCCTCACGTCCGCGGGGGTCGCCGCCGGCATCGACCTGTGCCTGCACATGATCCGCGGCGACCACGGGGCCGAGGTCGCCAACACGGTCGCCCGGCGCACCGTCGTACCGCCGCACCGGGAGGGCGGACAGGCGCAGTACGTCGAGCAGCCGGTGCCCGGACCCGGCGCCGACTCCACGGCGGCCGCCCGCGCCTACGCCCTCGGGCACCTGGGGGAGCCGCTGACCCTGGAGGACCTGGCCAGGGAGGCGTCCATGAGCGTGCGCACGCTGAGCCGGCGCTTCCTGCGGGAGACCGGCGCGACCCCGATCCGCTGGCTGGCCGAACAGCGGCTCCAGTACGCCCGGCGCCTCCTGGAACGGACCGACGAGCCGGTGGACCGCATCGCCGCGCGGGCCGGTTTCGGCACCGGCACGGCGATGCGCCTGCACTTCCGGGAAGCCCTCGGGGTCTCACCGCGCGCCTACCGCAACACGTTCCGGGGAACGGACTGAGCGGTACGCGCGACAGCCAGACGGGCTCTAGCCCGCGCTCCGGCCCGCCGTCCAACCACCCAGCTCCGTCGGCCGGTTGGTGATGATTCCGTCCACTCCGAGGTCGTCCATGGCCTTCCAGCGGGCGGGGGCGTCGACCGTCCAGACGTTCACCGCCACGCCCGCCGCGTGCAGCGCGCCGACCACCTCCGGCCGCTGGGCCAGGGCGACGTGCGAGACGTTGTACGCGGTGAGGTCCAGCTCCTTCGCGAGCGCGACCGGATCGGCGTCCACGGTGTCGCGCAGGAGGCCGATCGGGAGCTCGGGCGCCAGCTCGTGCGCGTACCGCAGGGAGGTGACGTCGAAGCTCTGGACGAAGACCCGGCGCGTCATGGCCTGCTCCCGGACCTCCCGCACGATCCGGTCCACCTCGGCGCGGCTGTGCCGGCCCTTGATCTCCAGGAGCAGGTCGCCGCCGCGCTCCCGGAGGTCCGCCAGTTGGGCGGCCAAGGTCGGGACGCGGGTGCCGGCGTAGGCCGGGGCGAACCAGGAGCCCGCGTCCAGCGCGTCCAGTTGGGCGGAGGTCAGGGACCGGACCGCACCCGTGCCGTCGGTCGTCCGGTCGACGGTCGTGTCGTGCAGGACGTACGGCACGCCGTCCTTGCTCGGCTGGACGTCGTTCTCGATCCACCGCGCCCCGCCCCGGCGGGCGACCTCGTCGGAGACCAGCGTGTTCTCGGGCGCGGCGGAGGAGGCCCCCGGTGGGCGAACACGGTCAGCGGCGCCCCGGCGGGGCGGATCCAGGGTTCCCCGCCGCCTCGGTGTCCCGCGCCGGGGAGCGGGACGCGGACGGCGAGGACGCGGGAGAGGGAGAGGGCCGGGACGGAGCGGCCGCGAACACGGTCGCGGCCGCCGCCACGGCGACGGCCCCGGCGGCGAAGCCGGCGGCCCGCCGACGGCGCGCCCGGGCAACGGGCGGAAGAGCGTCTTTCATGAGTAGACACCCTAGAGGGGATGTGTCGAACGGCCGCCCGTTCGCGCCACGACGCGCGGTCCGAGCCCCTTCGCCGGAACGTCCGGTCTGCGGCATGGTGGAAGGCGTGCCCGGAGCCGTGCCGTCGGGGACCACGGCCGGGCGTAGGGAGCGAGGGGACGCATGGACACGGGCAAGGGAACGGAAACGAGAACGGGAACGGGAACGACCGGCACCGGGACGACCGCGACACGGGACGCGCGGGAGGGGCCCCGCGCGGCCGGGGCGTGCTCGAAGGGCGTTCGCCCTGCTCGACGCCCTGCGCCGGAACGGCGACGAGGCCGGGGTGACCGAACTGGCGCTCGCCTGCGGAGTGCCCAAGGGCACCGTCCACCGGCTGCTCGACCAGTTGACCGGCGTCGGCGCCGTCGAGCGGGCCGGAAACCGCTACCGGGTCGGCCCGCAGCTCTACCGCCTCGGCCAGGCCTGGGAGCCGCACCCCGGCCTGCGCCCCGCCGCCCGGCTCCCGCTCCAGCGCCTGCGGGCCGCCACCGGCGCCAGCGTCGTCCTGGTCGTCCTGCGCGAGGAGACGGCGCTCACGGTCGGCTCGGTGCCGGGGACCTGGAACCCCTCCTCCCCGTACGGAACGGACTCGCGTTCCGGCTCGACACCGCCGCCGGCCGAGCCTGCGGGGGCCCCTGAGGGGCGGCGCCGTCCTCGACCGGGAGGACGTGGTGGAAGGGTGTGCTGCGCCTCGCTGCCGGTCCGCGCCCCGGACGGGCGCACGGTCGCCGCGCTCGCCGCCATGGTCCCGGCGGGCCGTCGGCTCGACGCGCTGGCCCACGCCGTCGCCGGGGCCGGCGCCGCGATCACCCGCGCGCTCGCCGGCGGCGGCCGGCGAAGACCGCTCCCGTCGGCCGCCCTCGTCCCTTGAGAAGGTCTTCCGGGAAGGCCTTTCCAGCGGCCCGTTCCGGCCAGCGGAACGCGCGTAGAGCCCGGCCGGGGGAGCCGGGCACAGTGGAGTCGTGCCGGGGAAACGGCACACCGGGACCGCCACGGGGGCGGACCGGACTCCACGTCACGCCAGTGACCCGATGTGTGGGGGACAACCACATGCGCACGAACCGAGCCGTCCGACTGGCCGCCACCGCCCTGCTCGGACTCGGCAGCCTCGGCGCCTTCGCCGGCACCGCGCACGCCGAGCCGATCGACTACGTGAAGATCGAGCTCGTCGAGCTGCACTGCCAGAAGAACAGCGAGGGCGACCACGACGAGGCCTACCTCAAGATCACCGACGCCAACGGCAACGCCGTCAAGGTCTGGCCCGGCGGCAGCCTCAAGTACCAGACCATGGGCACCGGTTACGTCCGCTCCATGGCCGACGGCAACAGCAGCGCGGCCCTCGTCCTGGGCAAGCAGCAGGCCCGCACCCTGACCCTGTGGGACTACGACTCGACCAGCGGCGACGACAAGCTCGGCGCCACCCTGGTCACCGGCTCCGAGGCCGGCGCCGAGACCAGTGGCGCGCCGTCGAGGGCTCCGGCGGCGTCTACGTCATCGGCTACCGGGTGATCGACATCTGACGTCGCGTCAGGGAAGCCCGAGGGCCGTGCCGGTGATCCGGCACGGCCCTCGGGGCGTCTCCGCGTCAGCCCGCGTCCGGGGCCGTCAGCTCGCCCGACCGCGCCACCCGCGCGTACCAGCGGGCGCTCGACTTCGGCGTCCGCTCCAGGGTGTCGTAGTCGACCCGGACCGCCCCGAACCGCTTCGCGTAGCCGTACGCCCACTCGAAGTTGTCCAGCAGCGACCAGAGGAAGTAGCCGCGCACGTCCACGCCGTCCGCGAGCGCCCGGTGCACCGCCTCCAGGTGCGCGTGCACGTACGCGGCGCGCTCCGGGTCGTGCACCGAGCCGTCCGGGCCGACCGCGTCCTCGTACGCCGCACCGTTCTCGCTGATCACCAGCGGCAGACCGGGGTACGCGGCGGACACCCGCTTCAGCAGGTCGTACAGCGCGCTCGCGTCGACCGGCCAGCCCATCGCCGTCCGCTCGCCCGGCGCCCGGTGGAAGGCGACCCGGTCCGCCCCCGGCCACGGGGAGTGCTCGCTGTCGCCGTGCCCGTCGTCCTGCGGTTTCTCGGCGCCCTCCGCGACCTCCGACACCAGGGTCGGCGCGTAGTAGTTGATCGCGAGCAGGTCCAGCGGCTGCTTCGCCGTGGCCGTGTCCCCGTCCCGCACGAAGGACCAGTCGGTGAGGTGCGCGGTGTCGGCGAGCAGGTCCTCCGGGTAGGCGCCCTCCAGCATCGGCCCCAGCCAGACCCGGTTGCCGACGGCGTCGATGCGGCGGGCCGCGTCCAGGTCCCCGGCGGAACCGGACAGCGGCCGCACCTCGTGCAGGTTGAGGGAGACGGAGAGCTGCTGCGGACGGCCCGCCGGCAGCGCGGCCCGCAGCGCCCGGACCGCGAGCCCGTGCCCCAGGTTGAGGTGGTGGGCCGCGCGCAGGGCGGCCACCGGGTCGGTGCGGCCCGGGGCGTGCACCCCGGAGCCGTACCCCAGGAAGGCGCTGCACCAGGGCTCGTTGAGCGTGGTCCACCGCGAGACCCGGTCGCCGACGGCGTCCGCGACGATCCCCGCGTACTCGGCGAACCGCTCGGCGGTCGCCCGCTCCAGCCAGCCCCGCGTCCTCCAGCTCCTGCGGCAGGTCCCAGTGGTAGAGCGTCAGGGCCGGCTCGATCCCGGCGGCCAGCAGCTCGTCCACGAGCGCCCGGTAGAAGTCCAGGCCCTTCTGGACGGCGGGACCGCGCCCGGTGGGCTGCACCCGGGACCAGGAGACGGAGAACCGGTAGGCGTTCAGGCCGAGTTCGGACATCAGGGCGACGTCCTCGCGGAACCGGTGGTAGTGGTCCACGGCCACGTCACCGGTGTGGCCCTCGAAGACCCTGCCGGGGGTGTGCGAGAAGGTGTCCCAGATGGAGGGTGCGGCCGTCCTCCGCCGCCGCCCCTCGATCTGGTACGCGGCGGTGGCCGCGCCCCACAGGAAGCCGGGCGGGAACGAGCGGACGGCGGTGAGCGGCCGGGTGTCGGACGCGGTCATAGGAGGGAGCTCCCAACGCTGGTGCGGGATCGGTACGTGGTGGTGGGGGAGGGGCCGGTCAGCTCTTGACGGCGCCGGCCGTGATGCCGCCCACGATGTGCTTGCCGAGGAAGGCGAAGACGAGCAGCAGCGGCACGGTGGAGATCAGGGCGCCGGTCAGCACGATGGCGTGGTCCACGCTGTGGTTGCCCGCGCCGAGCCCGGCGAGCGCCACCTGGAGGGTGGGGTTGCCGTCCGGGGTGAGGGCGATGAAGGGCCAGAAGAAGTCGTTCCACGACTGGACGAAGACCAGCATGCCGAGCACCGCCATCGCGGGCCGGGCCACCGGGAAGACCACGTGCCAGATCACCCGGAGGCTGTGCGCGCCGTCCATCCGGGCCGCCTCCACCAGCTCCACGGGCAGCGCCTCGACGAGGAACTGGCGCATGAAGAACACGCCGAAGGCGGCGACGAGCGAGGGCAGCACGACCGACTGGAGCTGGTCGACCCAGCCGAGGTCCGTGACGATCCGGTAGAGCGGGATGACGCTGAGCTGCGGCGGGATCGTCATCGTGGCGACCACGAGCGAGAGCAGCATCGTCCGTCCCCGGAAGGGGAGTTTGGCGAAGGCGAAGCCGGCGAGCGTGGAGAAGAGGACGGTGGACACGGCCACCAGGCTCGCCACGATCGTGGTGTTGACCAGGGCCTCGCCCATGTCGACCTGGTTCCAGGCGAAGGTGAGGTTGTCGAACAGGCGGGGGCCGGGCAGCAGCGGCGCCGGGGCCGCCACGACCCGCTCGCCGGTGTGCGAGGCGGCGACCACGTTCCAGTACAGCGGGAAGAGCGAGACCGCCGCGGCGAGGACGAGCAGGACGTACGTCAGCGGCCCGGCGTGGTGCTGGCGGCCGGCCGACTGCCGGAAGCGCCTTCCGGACGCGGGGCGTTCGGCCGCCGGGCTCGCCGGCCGGGGCGTGTCGAGTGTGCGGGCCATGAGGTCAGTCCCCAGCTTCTTGCGGTGGTGGCGGGAGACGAGCGCCTGGACGCCGCCGACGATCAGCAGGAGCAGCAGCATCACCCAGGCGATGGCCGAGGCCTGGCCGAGGGCGCCGGTGACCCACCCTTCTCGTACATCAGCAGGCTCAGCGTCTGGAACTGGTTGCCGCTGCCGCCGCTGATGCCGACGCTGCCGCCGTAGAGCATCGGCTCGCCGAAGAGCTGGGTGGCGCCGATGGTGGAGACCACGATCGTGAAGAGGATGGTGGGCCGGATGGAGGGGATGGTGACGCTGAGGAACTGGCGCCGGCGCGAGGCCCCGTCCAGGGACGCCGCCTCGTACAGGTCCTGCGGCACGGTCTGCATGGCGGCCAGGTAGATCAGCGCGTTGTAGCCGGTCCAGCGCCAGGTCACGATCGTCGAGATGGCGATCTGCGCGGGCCACTTGGACGCCTCCCAGTCGACCGGGCCGACGCCGGCCCACTCCAGGAGGCTGTTGATCATCCCGTAGTCGGCGTTGAACAACTGGGCGAAGACCAGGGTCGCCGCCGCGATCGAGGTGGCGTACGGGGCGAGGATCGCGACCCGGAAGAAGCCGCGGCCCCGCAGCTTGTAGTTCAGCAGGTGCGCCAGGCCCAGGGCCATGAGGAGCTGCGGGACGGTCGAGAGGACCCCGATGGTGAAGGTGTTGACGAGCGCGTTCCAGAAGAACTCGCTGGTCGCGAGGTCGGTGTAGTTCTCCAGGCCCTTCCACTCGGCCCCGCCGCCGAGCTCCACCCGGTGGAGGGAGAGCCAGCCGGTGTAGATCAGCGGGAAGAGGCCGAAGGCGGCGAAGGTGAGGAAGAAGGGGGCGACGAAGACGTACGGAACCGCCTTCAGGTCCCAGCGGTAGAGGGTGCTGCGCCAGCCGCCGGGGGCGGGGCGGCGGCCGCGCGGGCCGGGGGAGGAGGGCGGGGCGGCGGGCGGCGGGGAGCCGTCGGACCGCGCCCGGACGGAGGTGGCCACGGGGGCGTCCTTCCAGGTCGATGCGTGCGCTGGTGCGGACGGTGCCGGTCCGCCGCCCGGCAGGCGGCGGCGGACCGGCACGCGGCCCCGCTACTGGTCGATCTTGTCGTCGACCAGCTTCTTGACGTTCTCCCAGGCCTTGGCCGGGTCGGTGCCGCGCTGTTCGATGTCGAGGATGCCGTTGTCGGTGAGGAAGGTCTTCACCTGGCCGTCGTAGCGGCTGATGCTCGCGGGCGTGATCCCGGCCGCGGCACTGGAGAAGATCTTGCCGACCGGGGTGTCGCCGAAGTACGGCAGCTTGGCCTCCTGGACGGCGACCGAGGTGAGCGTGTCCTTGGACGAGGGGATGTTGCCGTTGACCGCGAACACCTTGGCGTGCTGCGCCGGGGCGGTCAGCCAGGCGGCCAGCTCGGCCGCCTCCTTGACGTGCTTCCCGGACTTCGGCACGGCGAGGAAGGCCCGCCCAGTTGCCGGCCACCGGCGGCGCGGCGATGTCCCACTTGCCCTGATTGGCCGGTCCGGCCTGGTCCTTGATGATGCCGGTCATCCAGCTCGGGCAGGCGACGGTGGCGAACTTCGCGTTCTTGAAGGCCGCGTTCCAGGTGCCCTTCTCGTCGAACTGGCGCAGTTTGGCGGTGAGTCCGCCCTGCGCCGCCGCGACGGCGGTGTCCCAGGCCTTCTTCACGCCGGGGCTGTTCTCCCAGTCGAGCTTGCCGCTGGCGTCGGCGTACTGCACCGGGTCGCTGGAGACGACCGCGTTGAAGAGGCCGCTCGCCGAGTCGTGGAAGGCGGTGCCCGCGGGCGCGTTCTTCTGGTAGGCCTTCCGACCTCCAGGAACTTGGACCAGTCGCCGGCCCACAGCTTCCCGACGGCGTCGCGGTCGGTGGGCAGCTTGGCCTTGGCGAAGAGGTCCTTGTCGTAGCAGACGGCCATGGGGCCGATGTCGGTGCCGAGGCCGATCACCCGGCCGTCGGCGGTGGTGGCCTGCTTGACCTTCCAGTCGAGGAAGGCGTCGAGCTTCGCGCCGCCCTCCTTGCCCAGGTCGACCCACTTGTCCGCCATGGTCGGGCCGGTCGCCTCGGCGATGTAGCCGACCTCGATCGCCTGGACGTCCGCGAGACCGCTGTTGCGGGAGAGGCGCAGCTTCAGCGTGTCCCAGTACTTCTGCCCGTCGGCGACGTTCGACTCCTCGATCTTGATGCCGGGGTGGGCCTTCTCGTACTCGGCGTAGAGCTTGGCGCCGGTCTTGTCGTCGTAGCCGAAGGAACCGAAGGTCCCGACCCGCAGCGTGATCGTGCCGCCGCTCTTGGCGCCGTCGTCACCGTCGCTGCCGCAGCCGGTGAGCAGGGTCGTGCCGGTCACGGCGACGGCGACCGCCGCGATCGCCGTGCGGCGCCCGCGTCTGCTGCTGGAAGTGCGCATTCCACTCTCCTCGTCCAAGGTGGTGCTCGTTGTGCGCCAAGGGGTCCGGCCGGCTGAACGCGGCTCGGCGGCGGCCGTCCCGGACCCGTCGCGGGGTGTGTGCCTCGTCTATGGGAGCGCTCCCACGTCGTTGCCGGAAGGTTGCTGCCTGCCGGGCGCGGGTGTCAAGAGAGGAACGCGGATTCGTTACGGGAAGGTTTTCCGGGGTTTCGCGCCCTCCCGGCGCCCCGGCCCGGCCATCCGTCACGCCATCCCCTGGACGTGCCTCATGGTGCGGAGGGCTCCGGATGATCTAATGTGGGAGCGCTCCCATACTGCTGGGGGCCGAACGGACAGCCCGTACGTCCTCCGAGGGGAGCCACCGAAGTCGTGAACGGACGGCAGAACGGCAGACCCACCCTGGAACAGGTCGCGGCCAGGGCCGGGGTCGGCCGGGGCACGGTCTCCCGGGTCATCAACGGCTCCCCCGGGTCAGCGAACGGACCAGGACGGCCGTCGCCAGAGCCGTCGCGGAACTCGGCTACGTGCCCAACCAGGCCGCCCGCGCCCTGGCCGGCAGCCGCACCGACGCGATCGCGCTCGTCATCCCCGAGGTCGAGGCCCGGCTCTTCGCGGAGCCGTACTTCCTCGACCTCATCCGCGGCGTCAGCGCCGAACTGGCCGAATCCGACAAGCAGTTGCTGCTCACCCTGGTCCGCACCGAACAGGAGCGGCAGCGCTTCGAGCAGTACCTCGCGGCCCAGCGCGTCGACGGCGTGCTGCTCGCCTCCGTCCACGGCGACGACCCCCTGCCCGACCGGATCGGGGAGCTGGGCCTGCCGGTCGTCATGAACGGACGCCGCACGGAGGCCGAACCCGTGCCGTACGTGGACTCCGACAACATCGGGGCGGGGCGGGCGGCCGTCGCCCACCTGGTGGCGCGCGGCCGGAGCCGGATCGCGACCGTCACCGGGCCGCTCGACATGTACGTGGCGCGCGCCCGGCTCGGCAGCTACCGGGCCGGCCTCACGGAGGCCGGACTCGCGCCCGACGAGGAGCTGGTCTCGGCGGGCGACTTCACCGAGGAGGGCGGCCGGCGGGCCATGCGGCTGCTGCTCGACCGCAGACCGGACCTGGACGCGGTCTTCGCCGCCTCCGACGTGATGGCGGCCGGCGCGCGCGGGGCCCTGCGGGAGGCGGGCCGTCGGGTGCCCGAGGACGTCGCCCTCGTCGGGGTCGACGACTCGCCGGTGGCACGGCTCATGGACCCGCCGCTGACCAGCGTGCGCCAGCCGATCGAGGAGATGGGCCGGACGATGGCGCGGATGCTGATAGGGAAGATCGCGGAAGGCCCGGAGGACCCGGAGGCGCCGGGGGCCCGCAGGCGGATCGCGCGGGGAGTCGCCGCCGTGTGCTGCCGACGGAACTGGTCGTACGCGAGTCTTCTTGAGGGGTGGGGCACGGGACGCGGGACGGGCGCGCCCCGATCCGCCGAGACTTCACGGTGACGGCGGCCGGGGAGCCCGGGTTCCCGGTCTGCCGCCGGACCTTCCGGGAGGGCCGCACGGTGCCGCCGGGGCGACGGCGGGGCGGGCGCCGGGCACCCGCGTGGAGAGTTTGAGAGAACCGCCGGGTCGGCCACCATGGAGCCATGAGCCACGGATTCGAAACCCGCACCCTGGACGTCACCACCGGATCGTCGGAGACGGTCCACGACCTGACCCGGGAGTGCGCGTCCTTCCTGGCGGAGGTGGCCCAGGGCCGCGACGGCCTCCTCAACGTCTTCGCGCCCCACGCGACCACGGGGATCGCCCTGATCGAGACGGGGGCGGGCAGCGACGACGACCTCCTCTCGGCCCTCCACCGCCTCCTCCCCGCCGACGAACGCTGGCAGCACCGCCACGGAAGCCGGGGCCACGGCCGCGACCACGTCCTCCCGGCCCTCGTCCCCCGCACGCAACCCTTCCGGTCGTCGACGGCGAACTGGCCCTGGGAACCTGGCAGTCGGTGTGCCTGGTGGACACCAACGTCGACAACGCCGAGCGTCAGGTGCGGTTGAGCTTCTTGGGGTGACCGGGGGCGGTGGAACGGCTGCCGGCCGTTGCGATCCGCTCGGAGGGCCTCCGCGGGATCACTCCGCCGGCAGGCGCAGGGTGCGCGGCGGCTCCGCGCGCCGGTCGCCGGTCTGCTCGAAGGCCGCGGCGAGGGTCAGCAGGGCGTTGTCGTCGTAGGCGCGGCCCGCGAAGGTCAGGCCGACGGGCATGCCGGTGTCCGTCATGGTGCCCATGGGGACGGTGACGGTCGGGATGCCGAGGTGGCGGGGACCAGGTTGCCGTTGGCGACCCAGACGCCGTTGCGCCAGCCGAGGTCCGCGGACGCCGGGTTCACGTCCATGTCGGCGGGGCCCACGTCGGCCACCGCGGGGAAGACCACCGCGTCCAGGCCCAGTCCGTCCATCCACTGCTCCAGGTCGACGCGGCGCGTCTCCTCCAGGCCGCGCAGCCCCTGCTCCAGGAGCGGCATGTCGGCGAGGGACGCGTACGGGCGCTCGCGCACGAAGCGGGGGTACTCGCCGATGGTGTCGTCGAAGCCGTCGTACCGGTCGGGCAGCTCGCCCTCCCGCTTCGGCCAGATGCGGTCCCCGTCGACGTCGGCCAGGGTGGGGAACGCCGGGTCGCCGTTGGCGCGCAGGAAGTCGTCCCAGGACCAGGCGGACAGGTCCTCGATCTCGAAGGCGAGGTACGCGCGGCTGACCAGGCCGCGGGTGAGCAGCGAGGGCGTTCCGGGGCGGTCGGACTCGTAGTTCGACACCACGGGAAGTCGACCTCGACGACCTCGGCTCCGGCGGCCTCCAGGTCGCGGCGGGCGGCTTCCACAGGGCGATCACCGAGGGGCGGGTGTCGACGCGCTGCCCGGTCTGGCCGCCGATGCCCCGTCGGGGTTCGTTCCGGCGTCGGGGTCGGCGTTGATGTACATCCGGGGCACGCCGACGCGCTTGCCGGTGAGCGCGGCGGACGCGGCCTCGGCGCCGGCGGGGGCGAGGGCCGGGTAGGAGGCGGGGCGCACCCGGGAGGGCGAGGGCAGCGTCATCCACGGCTGTGCGCGCCACAGGTCCCCGCGCGTGTGCGGGTCGTCGGCGACGAGGACGTCGAGCAGTTCGAGCAGGTCGGCCATGGTGCGGGTGTGCGGGACCACGACGTCCATGGTCGGTACGAGCGGCCAGTTGCCGCGCACCGAGATCACGCCGCGGCTGGGGGTGTAGGCGCACAGGGCGTTGTTCGAGGCGGGGGCGCGGCCGAGGACCAGGTCTCCTCACCGAGTCCGAACGCGCCGAAGGACGCCGCCGTCGCGGTGCCGGAGCCGTTGGAGGAGCCGGAGCCGTAGGCGCTGGTGAGCCAGTCGGCGCTGTACGGGCTCTCCGCGCGGCCGTACACGCCGCGCTGCATGCCGCCGTTCGCCATCGGCGGCATGTTGGTCAGGCCGATGAGGACGGCGCCGCCCGCGCGCAGCCGCTCGACGGCGAAGGCGTCGCGCCGGGCGACGAGGTGCTCGAAGGCCGGGGAGCCGGACGCGGCCGTGAGCCCCTTGGCGAGGTAGCTGTCCTTGGCGGTGTACGGGATGCCGTCCAGCGGGCCCAGCGTCTCGCCGCGGGCGCGCCGGGCGTCGGACTCCTCCGCTTCCTCGCGGGCGTGCGGATTCATCACCACCATCGCGTTCAGGGCGGTGGCCGTACCGGGCCGGTCGTACGCCTCGATCCGCGCGAGGTAGGCGTCGAGCAGCTCGACCGCGCTCGTCTCGCCCTTCTCCAGCGCCGTGCGCAGGTCGGCGATACAGGTCTCCACGACATCGAATCCACGCGTCATGCGAGCGTCTCCCGGGTGCTGGGTAGGGGCGGGCCGCCGATGGGGAGGGGCGACCGCGTACGGAACCGGCCTCTGTGGTCCTCGTCGGTATGACTAGATTTTCAGTCTAGAGTAAGAGTCTAGATGGCTGGAATCTAGACTTGGGACCTGGATCTCCGGAACCGAGAGTGAGTTCATGCCGACGTCAGAGACAGGACCCGCCCCGCGCCCCGCCGCCCGGATCCCGATCGACAGGAAACGTCAGCCCAGCGGGGACGAGGCGCGGGAGCGGGCCATGCGGGCCGCCATCGGGGTCATCGCCGAGAAGGGCACGGCCGCCCTGCGCATGGCGGACATCGCCGCGCGGGCCGGCATGAGCACCGGGCACATCCTCTACCACTTCGGCAGAAGGACCGGCTCCTGCTCGAAGTCCTCGCGTGGAGCCAGGCGGACCTCTGGGCCCGGTTCCAGAGCGCCGCCGACCAAGCCGCGTCCCCTGACGAGAAGCTGGACCTGTTCGTCCGCTTCTACCTCCCCGCCACCAGGGCGACGAACGCTACGCGCTGTGGACGCAGGTACTGGCCCAGCGTCACGACGAAGCCGGTCGGCAGGTCCTCACCGAGCTGCTGGACGGCTGGGACGAACGCCTGGAGGCCATCGTCCGCGAGGGCCGGGACGCGGGGAGCTTCACCGACGTGGACCTCCCCGACTTCACCGTCCGGGCCGTGGCCATGCTGAGCGGGCTCTCCGAGGACGTGATGTTCGGGCGGTCCCGCTGGCTGCACGCCTCCGCGCACGCGTTCGCCCTGTCCGCCCTCCGGCGCGAGCTGCGTCCCACCGGCCGGGGGTGACGAGGACGCGCAGGACCGGTTCCCGGCCGGCGGCGTCGACGCCCACGCGGCCGGGAGCCGGGCTGCCCGCCCGTACGTGGTGGGTGTCAGGGCCTTGGCGCTCGCCGAACTGGAGCCGGGCGCCCGGGGCGACGGCCGCCACGACCGCGGGGCAGGACAGCACGGCGGGAAGGAGGGGCTCGTTCGTTTCGGTCCGCGGCGTCGGGCGGCGGACACGGAGGGCTCCTCGGATCGTGCTCAGGCGACCTCCATGTGCAGGCGCACGACCAGGCCGGAGGCGGAGGCGCGCATCTCCACCAGGTCGCAGAGCTGGTGCATCATCCACACGCCCCGGCCGCCCGCTGCCGAGTAGGGGTCGGGACGGCGGCGGCCGATGAGGGGATCGGGCATCCGACCGCTGTCACGGGTTTCGGCGATCAGGGTGTCGGCCGTGCGCCACAGGCGCAGGGTGCCCTCCCCGCCGTGGCGCACCGAGTTGGTGACCGCCTCGCTGACGGCCAGCAGCCAGTCGGTGCGGCGGAGCGGCGACATGTTCGCCGCCTCGGCCCAGCGCCCCGCGACGTTCCGCGCGTCGGCGAGGTCCTGCTCGCCGAAGTGCAGGACGACGGCGTCCTCGGGTTCGGGCAGCGGGGTGTCGCAGTCCCGGCAGACCTCGTGGGGGTCCGTGTGCGCGGGGCTGGGCCGGTAGTCGTCGGAGCCCGCGAGGACGGGATGGGTCCGGTGCGCCTGGGCCAGGACCCGTTCGGGCAGCGCGGTCTCGTAGGGGCACAGGACGGTGGCGTCGCTGCGGGCGAAGGCGATGTTCATCAGCGCCTCATGACGGGTGGCCTCCCTGGCCTCCGCGGAGGTGCGGCCCACCCAGATCGTCTCGCCCACGATGAACGGACGCCCGGCGGCGTTGCGGGCGGCGAAGTCCTGCAGCATCGACAGGATCCGCCCGGGGTTGCGGCCGGCTTGCCGCATGTCGGTCCAGACGACGTCCGGATGGTCGGTTCCCAGGCCGTCCCGCAGCAGGCGCAGACGCTCGCCGGGCACGGCGGCCAGGACCGGACGGCCCTGGGCGGCGGCGGCACGGACAGCTCCGCCGACGCCGCTCAGGTACTCCTCCTCCGTGGCGTAGAAGAGGACGGGGTGGTCGAAGGCCGCGACGGGGTCCGTGTCGGACGGCGGACGCGTGGACGTCGTCATCGGCCGGTCACCTCCAGACCGTGACCGAGTTCGGGGAAGACCTCCAGCAGGCGCGTCAGCGAGGGCGGTGCTCCGAGGAGCCGGACGGGCGTCCCGGCGGGCCGTCGCACCGCCGCACGGGCGATGTCGGCCAGCGCCGCGACGTCGAGGTGGTCGAGACGCGTGAGGTCCAGGTCCATCCGCGGTGCGGGGAGCCGGCCACGGCGCCCGCGACGCCGGCAGTGACGTGGCGGTTCTCGTACCCCGCCGTCCCCTCCAGCCGCAGGCCGGGGCGGTCGGGCAGGGAGCGACCAGCAGGCCGGGCGTACGGGGGAGGCCCCGGTGGTCCCCAGCCGCGTCAGGTGCGCTCCGATCAGGACGTCGAGGGCGTCCGGGGGCATCAGGCGCCGGTCGTAGAAGCACCACGCCGTCAGGGGAGGCGGGCGAAGACCTCGTGGTGGATGCGCAGCTCGTACTCGAGCAGGCGCTCGGCGCCGGCCACGTCGCGCACTCCCAGGACATCTCTCCGATGGCCCGCAGCCCCGCGTATCCGTCCGTCACGGCCGATGCGACGGCTTCGTGCCACAGGCCGACCATCGCGTCGGGATCGAAGCACGGTCCCGCCAGATAGGTCTCGGCGGCGGTCGTCACCGTGAGCTGACCGCGCCGCACGGCGGAGACGGCGTCGACGCCGTGCCGGGTGAGGTCCGCATCACCAGATCGGGCGCGGTGACGTCCGCGAAGTACTGCACCTGCTCGTCGCGCCGCAGTCCCGCGCGGACGAAGGCGACCAGCCGCTCGGCCCACTCGGCGTCACTGGAGAACACCACGCTCGAGTGCCCGTCCGCGGTGGCGGATGCGTCACGCATGGGTCCCCTTTCGCCTCTGCCGGTGCGGCCGAATGGGTGCACCGTTCCGGAGAGCACCTTACAAGCCGTGGCGAGCGCCGCCGTCGGCACGTGGCGCCGGCGGGCGTCCTCCCGCCCGGCCGCCGGCGAACGGGGAAGATGGGGAGCCAGGGCCGACGGGACGTTCCGGTCGGATCCGGAGGAGCGGTGAACCAGTGGAGCAGCAGTGGCTGTCGCGGCGGACGCGGGAGGCCGAAGGGGCCGCGGAAGGGGCTTCGACCTCGCGGAGTGCGTGCGCGAGCCGATCCATCTGCTCGGTGGCGTGCAGTCCTGCGGTTCGCTGGTGGCGGTGGACCCGGAGACGGGCGTGATCGAGGTCGCCGCGCGCAACACGGGGGCCCTGCTGGGCGTGGAGGCGGTGGACCTGGTCGGCGGGCCGGTGACGCGTCTGGTGCCGGCCGAGGCCTTCGAGGAGGCGGTGCGGGCGGCCGGGGAGGAGGGCGGGGTGCCGGCCGCGCTCGACCTCCCGGACGGCGCGACGGCCCCGGACCGGGGGCTCGACGTGTCCGCCCACCGCCGGGACGGGCTGCTGATCATGGAGTTCGAGCCGCGGGGCGCCGCCGACGCCGGGGCGCGCGGGTTCTACCAGGGGTGCGCCGGGCGCTGGCCCGGCTGCGGTCCGCCGGGAACGTGGAGGACTGCTGCCGGGTGGCGGTCCGCGAGGTGCGGACGCTGACCGGGTTCGACCGGGTGGTCGCCTACCGCTTCGACGGCGAGGACGGTCCGGGCGAGGTGGTCGCCGAGGACGTCCGGGAGGACTGGGAGCCCTGGCTGGGGCTCTGGTTCCCGGCGACCGACATCCCTCCGCAGGCCCGGCGGCTGTACCGGGAGAACTGGATCCGGGTGATCGGGGACGTGGACGACGTCTCCGTCGGCCTGCACCCGCCCGTGCGGGAGGCCACCGGCACCCCCTGGACCTGTCGCAGGCCGCGCTGCGCACCGTCTCCGGCTTCCACCTGGAGTACCTGCGCAACATCGGCGTGCGCTCCTCCATGTCGGTGTCGGTGCTGCGCGAGGGGCGACTGTGGGGGCTGATCGCCTGCCACGGGGCGGAGCCCGCGCGGATCACCCCGGAGGTGCGTTCAGCGTGCGAGATGTTCGGCGCCGCGTTCTCGTTGCAGATGTCCGCGATCGAGGAGCGCGAGCGCGCGGACGCGCTCGTGGGGTCCACCGCGCGGGCCGCGGCGGTGGCCGAGGTGCTCGGGGGCGGACGCCTCGGGGAGGACCTCGGCGCCGGCGGCAGTCCGCTGACGGACCTGCTGGGCGCGGACGGGGTGGTGCTCCGGCGGGCCGAGCACACCCTGGGCGCGGGCGAGCCGTTCGCCCCGGCCTGCTGCGGGCGCTGGAGGCGCGGGCGCGCACGCTGACGCCGGGCGTGGTGTGGTGCACCGACCGCCTCGCGGAGGAGCGGGAGGAGGCCGGGCCGGGAGGAGAGGCGGCGGAGGACGGGCCGGGAGGAGGGGTGGAGGAGGCCGGTCCGGGAGGAGGGGTGGAAACGGCAGCCCCGGGAGGAGGGGCGGAGGCGGCCGGCGGAGGACCGGCGGGGGTGCTGATGGTGCCGCTGTCCGGCTCGGGGAGTACATCGCCTGGCGCCGCCCGGAGCGGCCGATGCCGCGGCAGTGGGCGGCCGACCCCTCGGCGCCGGTACGGGTCGGGCCGCGCGGCGAGCGGCTGACGCCGCGCGGCTCGGGGGCCGTCTTCCGGGCCGTCGTGCGCGGACGCAGCCTGCCCTGGACCGTCGGGGACCGGGTGGCGGCCAGGGAACTGTGGCGGCTGCTGACCGCCCTGGTCCTGCGGCACGCCGAGGTCCTGGACGCGGTCAACGAGGAGTTGCGGATGCGCAACGTCGATCTCGACTCCTTCGCCCACGCCGCCGCCCACGACCTCAAGGAGCCGCTGCGCGGCATCTCGAACGCGGCGACGTTCGCCATGGAGACGCGGGGGACGGGCTCGACGCGGTCACGCTGCGGCGGCTGCGGACCATGCAGCGGCTCGCCGGGCGCATGGACGAGCTGCTCAACTCGCTGCTGCACTACGCCCGGCTGGGCCGCGCCGGCCTGCGGGTGCGCGAGGTGGAGCTCGGCGACGCCCTGGACGCGGCCCTGGAGGTGGCCGGACCCCGGCTGGCCGAGCAGCGGGTGGAGGTGGTCCGCGGGACGCTGCCGCGGGTGTGGGCGGACGCCGACCGCCTGGACGAGATCCTGGTCAACCTGCTGGTCAACGCCGCCAAGTACGCCCGGCGGGACGGGGAGCGCCGGGTCGAGGTCACCGTGGAGCGCCGCCCGGTCCCGCCCGCCGGCGACGGCGCGGGCACGCCCGCCGGACCGGAGCGGGTCGTCGTCGTCCGGGACAACGGGATCGGCATCCCGGCGGAGCGGCACGCCGACGTCTTCGACCTGTTCCGCCGTCTCCACGGGCCGACCGAGCACGGCGGGGGGACGGGGGTGGGGCTGGCCCTGGTCAAGCGGATCGTCGAGCGGCACGGGGGCCGCATCTGGCTGGAGGCCGTCCCCGGCGGGGGACGGCGTTCTACTCACGCTCGGGGCGTCCGCGCCGGACCCGGCCTGACGCCAGTAGTCGACGGCGCCCTTCAGCACGGTCTGGAAGAGCGTGAAGTTGACCGGCTTGTAGACGTAGCTGTCCGCTCCCGCCGCGTAGCAGGCGTCGACCTCGGCGGGGGCGGTGGAGGAGGTGAAGACCACCACCGTCACCGCGTCCAGCTCCGGCCGGGAACGGATCCGCTCCAGCACCGCCTGTCCGCCCGTCCCGGGCATGTTGAGGTCCAGCAGGATCAGGCCGGGGAGGTCCTCGCGGGAGAGCAGCGCCTCCACCAGGCCCTCCCGCGGTCGGCGAACTCCAGCGCCAGGTCGGGATGGGTGCGGCGCAGCGCGCGCTCGATCGCCTCGGCGTCCTCCGGACTGTCCTCCACGACCAGGATCCGGTCGGGGGTCGTGGGCCGTGCGTCCGTCGTCTCCGGCACCCGGTTCATCGTGCGTCCTCCACGCGTTCCTCAGTCACCCGGGCGATCAGCACCGCGGTGTCGTCGTCGCCCAGGGCACGGAAGGCGGCCGCGCGGGCGATCAGCCCGGCGGCACCGCTCCCGTCGCGGCAGCACTCCCGTACCGCCTCGGGCAGCATGCTCTCGAACATCGTCCCGTCCGCCGAGCGGGCCTCCGTCAGCCCGTCGGTGAACATCACCAGCGCGTCGCCCGGTTCCAGCACGGCCCTCCCCGGTTCGTACAGGGCGTCCGGTACGACTCCCAGCAGCAGTCCGGAGGCCCGGACCTCGTCGATCCGCCCGTCCGCGCGGCGGATCAGCGGACGCAGGTGCCCGGCCGAGGCCGCCTCGACGGCGTACCCGTCGCCGTCCGGCACGAGGACGCCGACGAACGCGGTGACGAACCGCGCGCTCTGCCGCTGCGCGGTCAGCACGCTGTTGAGGCGGCGCAGCGCCTCGCCGGGCGGCACCTTGTCCTCCAGCAGGACGCGCAGGGTGTGCCGGGCCAGGCCGGTCAGCGCCGCGGCCTCGGCACCCGGCCGCACACGTCTCCGACGAAGAGGGCCAGCGCGCCGTCCCGGCGCACCACGGCGTCGTAGAAGTCGCCGCCCACCTCCAGGGAGTCGTCGGCCACCTCGTAGGCCGCGGTCAGCTCGGCGCCGGGCCAGTCGGGCAGCGCGTCCGGCAGCAGGTGCCGCTGGAGCTGCTCGGTGTTGCGGCGGCGCTGTTCGTAGGCGGTGGTGGTGTCGATGGCCAGTGCCGCCCTGCCGGCCAGGTCGTCCAGCACCCGCAGGTCGACGATCTCGCGCTCGGGGCGGTGGTAGACGAACGTCAGCGTACCCAGCAGCTTCCCCGGGCCCGCAGCGGGCTGATGCTCACGGCCCGCACGTTCCGGCCCGGTCCTTCGCCGTGCGGCCCGAACACGGACGCCTCCAGGGACTCGCCCGCGATCAGGGTGCCGTGCGGCCGCTCCGCCGCGGCTCGCAGGGCCTCGTCCAGCCACGGGTCGTCCGCGGCCACGCCGCGCAGCCAGGGCTGCACGGCGGCCGCCACGTGCACGGTGGCGACCGGCGACAGCCCGCCGCCCGGCCGGCGCAGGTGCACCACGCAGGCCTCCGCGACCGCCGGCACGGCGAGCCGGGCGATGCGTTCCAGCGTCTCCGGCGCGTCGAGGGTGGCGTCCATCTGGAGGGACGCCTCGGCCAGAACGCCTCTTCGACCCGACGGCGTTCCGCGGCCCTGTGCTCCAGCACCCTCCGGTTGCCGGCCACCAGGACCTCGCTCACCTGGAGCAGCCGCGTCGGCAGGGAGGGACCGGCGTCCTGCCGGCGGCTCAGCCCCAGCGAGAAGGACGCCCAGTCGCCGCCCCCGAGCGAGAAGCGGGCCTCCAGGGCCCACCGCGCCCCGCCTCGGCCAGCAGCGCCGCCTCGGGAGCGAAGTCCGCGTCGGCCGCGGTGAGGTCGTGCTCGTACAGCCGCACCGGCGCGCGGCCCCAGCGCCCTCCCCGTCCTCGGCGGGCGGTCGGGAGGACACGGTCCGCACACTGCCGGGGCGAGGGGTCGTGGTGGCCGCCGTCGCGGCGCCGTCGGCCGCCAGCCGCCGGACGTACCGCAGGTCGCGGCCGTCCCACCTGCTTCCCGTGACGGCGACCACGGCCCGCTCCGCCAGCATCAGGGCGTAGATGTGCCGGGCCATGTCCGTGACGTCCTCGGCGTCCTGTGCGGCTTGCCACATGCGGTGCAGACCGGCGGACCAGTTCTCGGGGTCCACGCCGGTCGCACCCTCGACTCGCCCACGGTCTCCTCGTTCGCGTTCGCCGTACTGGTCGGGGCTCACGCCCGCCGTCCGGGACCGGATCCCGGGGACTCCGGACGGGCGGCACGTCCCAGCGTACGTCGTCGCCGCGCCCCGGACGGAAGCCGGGCGGCCGCGCGACTCCGCGGTGGTCCCGGCGCCGCCGCCCGGCCGGGGAGGGCCGGTTCCGCCCGTCCCGTCAGGACGGGCCGGGCAGCAGTGCGTCCAGGGCGGGCACCGGACGCGGGGTGCCGTCGGCGTCCACGGCGACGAAGGTCAGGAAGGCGGTGGCAACCTCGGTGGCGGGGCCGGTGCTGTTCCAGCGCTCGGAGGTCACGCGGACTCCGACGGTCATCGACGTCCGCCCGGCGCGTTCGAGCCCCGCCTCGACGCTGAGCAGGTCCCCGGCCCGTACGGGGGCGAGGAAGATCATCCGGTCGACGGAGACGGTGACGGCCGGGCCGTCGGCGTGCCGCCCGGCGGCCGCCGCCGCGGCGTCGTCGATGAGCTTCATCATCACGCCGCCGTGGATGGTGCCGTAGAGGTTGGTGTCGTGCTCGCTCATGATGTGGGCGAGGACCACCCGGGAGTCGTCCGGCGTCTTGGCGGGACGGGTGGCGGGGGCAGGGCTGATGACGGTGGGATCGGCCACGTCAACTCTCCTTCGCGAGTCGCGGCAGGGCTGTTCCGCGCGCACGGGGTGGGGCGCGCGGGCAGCGGGCAGATCTTCGGACTCGCGGGCGCGTCACGTCGTACGCGACTCCTACTGGCCGTCGCTTCCCGGACCCGTTTCCCGGGCCCAGTGCGTATGACGGCGGTCGTTCCCGCTCACCGCTGCGGGGCAGTCCCGGATTCCCACCGGGTTCCTCTTACGACGCCTCCCGCCTGGCGGACGGGGCGAACCAGCTACGCGACCAGCCTACGCGGCGCTCCACGAAGGGCGGGCACTCGTGTGCGAGAACCCGCCTCCGGGGCGTCCCGGGCTTCCGCACCGCCGGATCGCGTCCGAGCGCGGCCACCGGTCGCGGGCGCGGGCCTCCCAGTCCCCGTCGGGCCGTCTCCCCTCCGGGGGCGTGGTCGCCCGGGCGGTGTGCGCTCAGCCGTTGAACCGGTCGGGGTCCGGGCCGGTGCGCTCGTCGCGGTTCAGCGCGGAGATCTCGCCCATGTCGCCCTCCGTGAGCTCCGAAGTCGAAGAGGTCGAAGTTCTCCGCCATGCGCTCCGGGGACGACGACTTGGGAAGACGACGTCCCCGCGCTGCAGGTGCCAGCGCAGGGTCACCTGTGCCGTCGACTTGCCGAGCCGGTCCGCGATGCCCTGGATCACCGGGTCGCCGAGCACCTTGCCCTGGGCGATCGGCGACCACGCCTCCGTGGCGATCCCGTGCTCCGAGCCGAAGGCCCGTACGACGTCCTGGGTGAGGTACGGGTGCGCTTCGACCTGGTTGACGGCCGGCACCACCACGCTGTTTTCGAGGAGCCGGCGCAGGTGCGACGGCTGGAAGTTCGACACCCCGATCGCCCTGGCCCGCCCGGAGCGGTAGATCTCCTCCATCGCCTTCCAGGTCTCCACGAAGTCGCCCCGGCCGGGCAGGGGCCAGTGGACGAGGAAGAGGTCCAGACGGTCCAGGCCCAGCTCCTCCATCGTTCCGTCGAAGGCCTTGAGCGCGTCGTCGTACGCGTGGGCGTCGTTGTTCAGCTTGCTGGTCACGAAGACGTCGCCGCGGTCGAGGCCCGAGTCCCGGACCGCCTGGCCGACCTGCTTCTCGTTGCCGTACATCTCCGCCGTGTCGATGTGGCGGTACCCGGCCTCCAGGGCCGCCAGGGTCTTCTCGCGCGTCTCCTCCGGCGGGATCTGGAAGGTGCCGAAGCCCAACTGGGGGATCCGTACGCCGTTGTTGAGGGTGAGCTCCGGTACTGCGGACACCGTGTGTCTCCTTGTTCGTCGGGGTTCGTCGGGGTTCGTCGGGGTTCGTCAGGGTTCGTCGGGCGTTCGTCGAGTGCTCTTCGGTGTGCGACGAGGGGCGCCGTACGACACCGGCCGGTCTTCCTCCGGCATCGGTGCCGACTCGGTTCAGCCGGCGATGCCGCCCAGCTCCGCGTCGGGGGCAGGACGCGCACCAGCTTGCGGTTGACGAACTCCCGCATGCCGAGTCCGGAGAGCTCGCGTCCGTAACCGGAACGCTTGATGCCGCCGAAGGGCAGGTCGGGCCGCGTGGAGGTCGGGTGGTTGACCCAGACCATGCCGGTCTCCACCCGCTCGGCGACCCGGCGGCCGCGTTCCACGTCCGCGCAGAAGACGGAACCGCCCAGACCGTACTGGCTGTCGTTGGCGAGGGCGACCGCCTCGTCCTCGTCGGCCACCCGGTGGATCACGGCGGCGGGACCGAAGAGCTCCTCCGCGTAGGCGCGCATCCCGGGCTTGACGCCGGTGAGGATCGTCGGCTCGACGAAGGCGCCCGGGCGGTCGATCCGGCGGCCGCCGGTGACGAGCTCGGCTCCCTGCTCCACCGTCTCGCCGATCTGTTTGACCAGGCCGACGGCCGCCTGCTCCGACGAGAGGGGGCCCAGGGTGGTCGCCTCGTCCGCCGGGTCGCCGGGCACCAGCGCTTCGAACGCGCGGCGCATTCCTCCGACGAAGTCGTCGTAGACCTCGTCGAGGACGATGAACCGCTTCGACGCCACGCAGCTCTGTCCGGTGTTCGCCATCCGGCCGGCCACCGCGGCGCCGATCGTGCGCTCCAGGTTCTCGCCGTCCAGGACGATGAAGGCGTCGCTGCCGCCCAGTTCCAGCAGGCTCGGCTTCATGTTGCGTCCGGCCCGCTCGGCGACCTGGGCACCCGCCCGCTCGCTGCCGGTCAGCGACACTCCCCGGACGACCGGGCTGTCGATGACGCGCGAGATCTCGTCGTGGCTCACGAACAGGTTGGTGTACGTGCCCGGGGAGCCCCGCGTCGCGGAACACCGTCTCCAAGGCCAGCGCGGACTGCGGACAGAGCCCGGCGTGCTTGACGAGGACGGTGTTGCCGAGGACCAGGTTCGGGCCGGCGAAGCGCACCACCTGGTAGTACGGGAAGTTCCACGGCATCACGCCGAGGAGGACGCCGAGCGGCTCGTCGACGAGGTACGCCTCCCCCTCCTCGACGTCCAGGGGCTCGTTCGCCGCGAAGCCGGGCCCGTGCTCGGCGTAGTACGACAGGATCGAGGCCGCGAGGTCCACCTCGCCGCGGGCCTCCGCGATCAGCTTGCCCATCTCCTCGGTGAGGAGCCGGGCCAGCGGCTCCTTGCGCTCCCGCATCAGTCCGGCCGCCCGCCCGAGCACCGCGGCCCGATCCGCGATCGGCCGCCTCCGCCACGCCTCGAAGGCGTGACCCGCGGTTTCGAGGAGGAGTCGACCTCCTCGCCTTCGATCACCGGGAACTCCGCGAGGGTCTCCCCGGTGTACGGGCTGACAGTGGCGAACGGGCTCTTGCGCTGCTCCGACATGGAAGCTCCAGTACGGACGGGTCGGGATACGGGATACGGGACATGGGGAACGCGGCGGTCCTTGCGGAACGGCACGTTCCTTCACTTCCGCCCTGCTACCCGGCAGGAGGAGCGGAAAACAAAGCAAAACGGATTAAAAGCCCTTTTGGTCGTGGCGGGGCTCGTGGAACCGCGCGGCTCTCCCGCCCGCTCCGTCACGGCGTGTTCGTGAAGGCGCGGCGGTAGGCGCGGGCGGCACTCCCCGGCGGCGTACGAACTGTTCGCGCAGGACGGTCGCGCTTCCGTAGCCGACGCGGCGGGCGATCTCCTCGACCGGCAGGTCCGTGGTCTCCAGGAGCTCCTCGGCGCCGCTCAGGCGCAGGCTCCGCACCCAGGCGTGCGGGGTGGTGCCGGTCGCGGCGGCGAAGCGGCGGGCGAAGGACCGTTTGCTCATCAGGGCGCGCCGGGCCAGTTCCGCGACCGGAAGCGGCTGGTGGAGGTTCTCGCGGGCCCACGCGAGGACCTCGGCGAGGCGTTCGTCGCGGCAGTCCTCGGGGACGGGGGCGGCCAGGTACTGCGCCTGCCCGCCGTCGCGGTGGGAGGGCAGCACCACGTCCCGGGCGACGGCGTTGGCCATCGCGGCCCCGTGCTCCCGCCTCAGCAGGTGAAGGCAGAGGTCGAAGCCCGCGGCGGCTCCCGCGCCCGTGACGACGCGTCCTTCGTCGACGTAGAGGGCATCGGGTTCGACGACGACTTCGGAGTGGCGGCGGGCGAGCAGTTCGGCGAACCGCCAGTGGGTGGTGGCCCGTCGGCCGTCGAGCAGCCCGGCGGCGGCGAGCGCGAAGGTCCCCACGCAGTGGGCCGCGACCAACGCGCCGCGCGCGTACGCGGCCGACAGCGCGTCGAGCACGGCGGGAGCGGGCGGTGTGCGGAAGCCGGCCCACGGCAGGGCGATCACCAGATCGGCCGAGACGAGCCAGTCCAGGCCGTGCCGGACGTCGAGCGGCACCCCGAGGTCGGTGGGCACCGGTCCGGGCCGGTCGGCGCACAGGGCGAAGTCGAAGCCGGGCACCGCCTCGCCGTGCGGGCCGAAGACCTCGGCGACGATGCCGACGGCGAGCATGCCGACACCCGGCGGGGCGTACGCGGCGACGGTCGCGAAGGAGGCACGCGGCCAGTGTGGCACGAATCCCGCGATCAGCGGCAGACGTGCCACTCGTGAGCGGGCTTCCCGTCCGGGAACATCGAGGCCATGACAGACGCACCGCTCGGCCGCAGCGCCGCATACACCGTCCTGACCACCGGATACGTCGGCTCCACCGGCCCCGGAGTCGCCGCCACCGTCTCCTACGTCTCCGACGCCGGCCGGCACGTGATCTTCGACCCGGGCATGGTGGCGAGCCGCGACCTGATCCTCGCCCCCTCGCGGAACGGGGGCTCGGCCCCGACGACATCACCGACGTGGTGCTCAGCCACCACCACCCGGACAACACCATGAACGTGGGCCTCTTCGGACGGGCCCGGGTGCACGACCACAAGGTGGAGTACCTCGGCCACCAGTGGAGGAACCGGGACGCGGAGGGCTACGAACTCACCCCGTCGCTGCGGCTGATCCGCACCCCGGGCCACAGCGCCGAGGACATCACCCTGCTCGCGGGCACGGAGTCGGGCGTGGTCGCCTTCGCCGGTGACCTGTGGTGGCACGCGAACGGCCCGGCGGACGATCCCGTGGCCCCCGACCGCGAGGTGCTGCGCGCCTCCCGGCTCCGGGTGCTGGCCGCCGCGGACCTCATCGTCCCCGGCCACGGCGGCCCGTTCAGGGCCGACGACACCGTGCCGCGCTGAGAACCGCCCGTACGCGCCGCGGAATTCCGGCCGCACCGGTGCGGCGGCGCGCACACCGGTGCGGGCGACGGCGTCCCCGTACCGCCGGCCGCGCACTTCACCCCTCCGGCGTCGTTCCGCCGCCGGAGTCCGGCCGCCGGACGAACCGGGCCTGGTCCGCGAGGAACCCGTCGGTGTAGAGCCGGCGGGGGCGAGACGGCGGTCAGCGTCAGGCGCAGGTCCGAGTCCTCCACCTCGTGGTCGACCAGGGAGTGCGTGGCGTTCGGATAGTGCGCCACCGTCAGGGAGGACGCCGGCAGGACCTCGCGGTAGACGGCCTCGGTCTCGCCGACGTCCACGTTGACGTCGTGACCGGCCAGCACCAGGAGCAGCGGTGTGCCGGCCATGGCCCGCAGGTCGGCGGTCGCGTCCGACCGGTGGTTCCTGGTGACGAACGCCCACCGGGCCTCCGTCATGCCCTCCGCGTCACCGAGCGCGGCCCGGTACGCGGCGAAGGAGGCCCTCCTCCCGAGCAGGGCCAGGGTGGCCTCGCGCCGGCGCAGCGCCGCCTCCCTCTCCCGGCCGCTCGCGCCGTCCCGGTCCAGTTCGGCGAGGAGGTTGTAGCGGCCCTGCCGCAGCCAGTTGACGGCCGGGGAGACGGCGATGACGAACCGCAGCCGCCGGTCCCGCGCGGCGACCTTGGGCAGCACCCAGCCGGCCTGGCTCGCTCCCCACAGGCCGATGCGGCGGCCGTCGACGTCCGGCCTGCCGCGGGCCCACCTCACGGCGGCCAGCGTCTCCTCGGCCCGGTCCTCCATGCTCTGGTCCAGCCAGTCGCCCTCCGATCCCCCGACGCCGGGTTTGTCGAACGACAGCGACGCGTATCCGGCGCGGGCGAAGGACTCCCACAACGGCCGGTAGAACGTCTCGTGCGTCGCGTCGACCGGCCCGTCGCCGTGGACGAACACCACCAGTCCGAAGGGGCCGGGACCCCGGTCGGGCCGGGCCAGCACCCCTGGAGCAGCTTTCCCCGTGCCACAGCGACACCTTCTCCTCGCGCAGCGCGTAGGTGTTCTGCCACACCACCCCGGTGAGCCCCGCGGCCACCACCAGGACGCCCGCCATCACCCACGCCGTCCAGCGCCACCCGCGTCGCTTCGGCATCCGGAATCCCATGAGCACGCATCCTCCCCGTGAACGATCATCTCAGTAACGCTCGTTGCTGGGATGAACGTACCGGAGTTGATCGCACAAGGCGGTCCCGTGAGGGGAGGAGCGGCATGGAGGCGACGGAGCGGAAGGGGCCGGCGGTGGAGAACGGAGGGGCGGTGGTGCGCCGGGGCGTTCCCGACGGCGCCGAAGAACGGGTGGCGGCCCTCTGCAGGAGGCGTTCGGCCGCAAGCTTGGCCCCGCCCTCGGCCCGCCCGGGAAGGGGCGCGCGTTCATCGCCGCCCACCTCGACCACGACCGGGGCGTCGTCGCGCTCGCCGGCGGCCGGGTGGTCGGCGTGGCGAGCCACCGGCTCGGCGGCCGGGCGCTGACCGGCGGCGGCGCGAGGGACGTCGTGTCCGCCTACGGAGTCTTCCGCGGCCTGCCCCGACTGGCGGTCCTCGCCCTGTTCGAACGGACCCCCGCCGCCGGTGAACTCGTCATGGACGGGATCGCCGTCGACGCGGCGTACCGGGGGCGGGGCATCGGCGGCCTCCTCCTCACGGAGACGGCGGCCCTCGCCGCCGACCACGGCTGCCACCGCATCCGCCTGGACGTCATCGACACCAACCCCGCGCCCGGGCACTGTACGAACGGCACGGCTTCACCGGTCACCGCACCGAGCGGACCCCCTACCTGCGGGACCTGATGGGTTTCGGCGCGGTCACCACCATGCACCGCCCGGTCACCCCGGCGGACGCGACCGGCGGACGGAGGGCGCGATGACCGACCCCACCCGCCCCGGCGGCCGGACCGACCGGCCGGAGATCCCCACCGGCTGGTCGTCCACGCCCTGGTCCGCGAGGACGGCACCGTGGACGCCGACCAGCTCTACGCCGTCGCCGGCCTGCTCGGCATGAGCGACCAGCAGATCAGGCTCTGCGTCAAACGCCTCGTCGACGAAGGCCGGTTCACCCGGGAGGGCCGCGGCCGCAAGGCCACGCTCCGCGCCGTGGCCGACGTCAACGGATCCCTCGCGCCCGACGCCGCCCACGTCCGCCACGCCTACCGGCAGGACGCCGGCCACAACCCCTGGGACGGCACCTGGCACCTGTTCGCCTTCGCCGTCCCCGAATCGCGCCGCACCGCCCGCGACGCGCTGCGCGAACACCTGGTCCACCTCGGCGCCGCACCGGTCCAGAACGGCCTGTACGTCACCGCGAATCCCGTCACCGAACTCGTCGAGGCCCACGCCCGGCACCTCGGCGTCATCGACACCCTCACCCGTCTCACCACGACGGAGCTGAGCGTCGGGGACGTCACCGAACCCGCGCACTGGCCGCCGCGCTGTGGCCGCTCACCGAGATCGCCCGACGGTACGACCGCCTCGCGGCCTTCGCCGAAGCCTGCCTGACCGGGCTCGCCGGAGAACCGGGCCCCTCCGGTGCCGAGCGGCTCACCACGGCCATCGAACTCGCCGTCCACTTCACCGCGGCGATGGAGCCCGATCCCCTCCTGCCGCCGGAACTCCTGCCCCGGCCCTGGCCCGGGGCGCGCCTGGCCTGGCGGCCACCTGCTGGAACCGCCTGTGCGAAACCGGGCCCGACGGGACCGGCACCCCGCCTGTTCGCCCTCTACTCCGACGCGGTGCGCCCGGCGGGAGGTGAGACATCGGCGTAATCCCACCGCCACCGCCACCGCCACCGCCACCGCTACCGGCCTGCCGCTCGTCGTCGTGCCCGCTCTGGCGCCCCGCCCGCCGCCGCCCCGCTTCCCAGCCGCGCAAAGCCGCTTGTTCCGGGCGCCCGGGCGAACGACAATGTGCCTGTTCACACGGCCTGCACCGGGCCGCGCCGCCGATGTCACCTCTTCGCCGGCCGCGCGGGCACGGTCCCTGCCGCGTGCGCTGCGACCACATGCCGCTTACTGCTCACCGCAGCGCGGCCGGGGCCCGTCACGGGTCCCGCCGGCCCCAGCTCGTGCGAACGCACTGGAAACCACGTAGGAGAGCTTTGAAGACCACCACACCGCGCGCCGTCCTGACGGCGAGCGTCCTGGCGCTGTTCGGATCCGCGCTCGTGGCCTGGCCGGCCAGTGCCGCCGGCTACGAGGCCTGCCCGACCGCTTCCCTCTGCCTCTACAGTGCCGCTGACGGCGTCAGCGACGAAGGCGATGCGGTACACGCGTACGGAGTGACCGCGAACTCCGGTGCCCAGTCCTACGGCGCCTGGAGCAACCGCGCCGAGTCCCTGTACAACAGCTCCCCTACTGGGCCTGCCTCTACACCGAGCCCGGCTACGGCGGCGAGGTGAAGGCCGGCACCCGGCTCCAAGGGCAACCTGGCAACCCTCGCCCCGAACCTCGGCGGCAAGGTGAACTCACTAGCTGGCTCCCTCGCAGGGCCACTGCTTCACCGGGTTCGAGCGCTGCGCCGACGGCATGCTCTGCCTCTTCCAGGAGCCGTCCGGCCGGGGCCGGATGACCGGCGTCACCCAGGACTACCGCGCCTACCACCCCGACGTCTGGGGCAACCAGGTCGAGTCGGTCGTGAACCGCACGGACAGAACGGCGTGCTTCTACACCGAACACCTCGACCGGCTCACTGCGACGGACCGGCCCTTCCGCGTGCTGCCCGGCGATGCGACCTCGACCGGCGTGAGCCACGCCGACACCTTCAACTCCCACCGCTTCAGCGCCGAGGAGGACTGCTCATGAGCAAGGCCCTCCGCCGCACTGCCGGGAGCGGCATCCGCCGTATCGTGCCGGCCGGTGTCACCGCTCTGGCGACCGCCCTGCTCGTCGCGCCCCTTCCCGGTCCTTCCGCTGCCGTCGCCACCACGGCCACACCGCCGCTGACCACCTGGGAGGCGATCACCGGCACGGACACCAACGAGATCCTCGCCCCTGGCGTCGAGCACTTCCGTTACCAGGAGGCCGCCCCGCCGCCCGGCGATCTCCGCCACGGAAAGCCGCGCCGCGAACTGAACGTCCTGCGCATCGACCCCGCCAAGGGCGCCCTGCGGATCGAGAGTTCGTACGGCCGCGCCGCCGGCGACGCCGAGATCGTCCGCGACCAGCTCAATGCCAACAAGAACCTCCCCGTCGCCGGAATCAACGGCAGCTTCTTCTCGCCCGAGGGCCGCCACGCCCAAGCGGCCGTGGGAGAGGAGGAGTCGGTGCAGAGCTACGGTGCGACCGTCCGGGACGGAGTCCTGCTGGGCGCCGCCTGCAACCCGGACAAGACCAGCCGCCGGTCCTCGTCCTCCAGTACGGCATCCCGTACATCACGGAGGTGTCGACGAGCATCGCCGTCACCAGCGACCGGCCCCCGGCGGCCGGCGGACCCACCGACAGGTCGTCGACGACGTCAACCGGAACCCCGGCGGCGCACTGGCCTGCCCTCGCGACGAGACGGACGGCGTCGGCGACAAGGACCCCGACGACCCGAACGACACGGAGGGGCGCACGTACACGGACTCCGAGGGCCGGTCGATGACCGCCTACCAGGACCCGACGGAATTCGTCCTCTTCAACGACCGGTACGGGATGAAGACCCCGAAGCCGGACCTGAACCCCGCGATCGGCTCGGACAACTCGGAGGGCTTCGAGGTCGTCGTCGAGCCGGACGGCAGTCTGACCCGCCCCTCCACCTGGAGCACCGTCCGCGGCGGCAAGGACGTCCCCAGGGGCAAGCACGTCCTCCAAGTCGTCGGTACGCAGCCGACCGCGTGGCTGAAGGAGATGTACGCCGCAGGTGCCAGGCTCACGCTGGAGCAGAAGGTCACCGACATGTTCGACGGCCGTGACATACCGCTCGACGAGTCCGTGGACATCGTCTCCGGCGGTCACCGTCTGATCATGAACGGTGTGAACAAGTTCCCGAGCAGCCGCGACGGGCGGGGCGACCACGTCGTGCGCGCGCCTGGTGAGCCAGGGCGAGCAGATCATATGCAAGGACTCCCGGACGGTGGTGGGCGTGGACGACCAGGGCCGCACCGTGCTCGCGACGCTCACCGGACCCCGCGACGAGAACCCCGTGACGGGCGAGGCCGACATCGCGGTCTACGACGGCGGTTTCTTCGTGGACGTCACCAAGCCGTTGAGGGAGCTGGGCGTGATGGACGCGATCAATCTGGACGGTGGCGGCTCCACCACCCTGCTCATCCGGCAGAGGAACGGCAACCCGGCCGACACGGCGGCGAACTACCGGCGCTACAGCGGCCTGACGGACCTCAAGCACCGCCCGGTCTTCGACACCGTGTACGTCGGCCTCGGCGGAGAGGTCGTCACCCCGGGCGGCTGAAACCCCGCCTCCCGTCCTTTCCGTTCCTGGGCGGCGCGCGTCGGCGAGGCCGGGCCCCGACGCGCGGCCGGCCGTGACCGAGGCCGCCTCCGGCGGCAGCACGGCGGACGCGCCGGGCGGGACGGGGGGCGCCGGTGGAGATCTCGACGCAGTGGCCCGGTCCGAGCCGGCCCGGCCGGAGGCTTTCGCGCGCGGCCACCACCCACGGTCCGTGCGGGGCGGTCACTCCTTCCTGTCGGGTGATCCACCGGGGCCGGGTCCCCGGGGGCCGTCGCTTTCTCCAGCCGTATCGCCGGGGTGGTGCGGGAGACCGACACCGAACCTCCAAAGCGCAGATGCCTGGTGAATCGGCGCATAGGCCGAGCATTCGTGGGATCTATTGAGCTGGTGGAGTCGCATATGCAAGATAGGTGAGAACGGGCGTCGAAGCGGAGGCGGCCGGACGGGCCGCCCGCGAAAGCGTCCTCCGCCCGTTCGTGCTGTTCCTGCTCACGAGGCGAGGTAAGGCAGATGACGACACTGGCGCACGACGCCGGCACGGGCACCGACGCGGGCGCCGGAGACTTCGACCACGGCGTGACCGGGTCCGGTGCGGTCGGCTCCGGCCCCCTCTCCTACGGCCGGCCCGACGAACGCATCGCCCGTTTCATCGCCGGGTCCCTGGGGAAGCCCGGTCCGTGCTCAACGTCGGTGCGGGGAAAGGATCGTACGAGGACGCCACCGACGGCCTGCCCTTCGCCGACGGCGCGTTCGACGCCGCCCTGGCCCTTCTCGGCGTGCACCAGTGGGGCGACGTGACCGCCGGCCTCCGGGAGATGCGCCGGGTGGCCCGCGGCCCGGTCGCGGTCCTCACCTGCGACCCGGCCATGGTCAGGGACTTCTGGCTGTACGCCTACTCCCCGGAGGTCCTGGAGACGGAGGCCCGCCGCCACCCTCCGGTCGACGAGATCCTGACGGCCCTCGGCGGAACCGGCACCGTCGACGCCGTCCCCATCCCGCTCGACTGCACCGACGGCTTCAACGAGGCGTACTACGGACGCCCCGAGCTGCTCCTCGACCCGGCCGCCCGCCAGGCCTGCCCGGCCTGGAGCTTCGTCGACGACGGCGCCCGCGAGCGCTTCGACCGCGCCCTGCGCCACGACCTGGCCTCCGGGGCCTGGGACGAGCGCTTCGGCCACCTGCGTACGCAACCGACCTACCGGGGCTCGCTCGTCCTCGTGCGTGCCGTGCCCTGACCGGAAGGACACCCCCAGGCGTACGGCCACCCGCGCCACGGGCCGGTGGGCTCGCACGTCCCGCACCGCTTCCTGTGGGGAACCCTCCGGGCCCGATCAGCGCCCCGGCTCCGGCGCGCGCCGTCCTTCCCGCTGCCCCAGGCGCGCCTCGAACTGCGCCAGCAGAGTTCGAGCGTCTCGGGGAAGGCCGAGCGGGTCATGCGCGGCAGGTGCTCGCGGACGGTCCGCAGGTTCGGGTGGGCGTCCGTCCGCGGATCGCCGTAGATGTCGTTCCAGGCCCGCACCTGCTGTTCCTTCTGGGCGTCGTCGAGGCCGAGGGCCTCCGCGTCCAGGGCCGCGTGGGCGAGGACGGTGTCGATGAAGACGTGGTAGTACCGCACCGCGTCGGCGGGGAGAAGCCCGCCCGCAGGAGGATGCCGATGCCGGTGTCCACCGCGCGGCACTCGGCAGGCCCGGCGGTGAACCGGGAGGCGCGGACCGTGGCCAGGCGCGGATGGCGCAGCATCGACCGGTGGACCCGCGTCGCGAAGTCCCGCAGGGAGGCGACCCAGTCCTCCCCGGGCGCGAAGCCGTCGAGGGAGTCGCCGACGAGCCGGTCGGCCACCGCCAGGAGCAGCGCGTCGGTGTGGGCGAAGTAGCGGTAGACGGCCGACGGGTCGCACCCCAGCGCCGTGCCGAGCCGGCGCACGGTGAGGCGCTGTGCCCCGGGGCCTCGACGAGCTCCAGCGCGGTCGTGACGATCAGCTCCTCGCTGAGCACGGTGCCGCCCGGGTGGGGCGCCGGCGCTTGCGTCCGGCGGGAATGCGCTGCGGTTCGGTCATGTCGCCCTCCGTGTCCACGGCGGCCCGTCCGGTCGGCCCGCCGTCCTCCCTGCTTATGACAACTTATTGACGTAAGTATGGCGCGGTTGTTTCATCGGCGCACACCCCTCGTTCACCACCGCCCGGGACCGCACCGCTCCCGAGGCGTGCGAGGCCTGGTTTCCGCCACGCGAAGGAGCGCGCACCATGGCTGCTGTCATCCCCGAGACGAAACCGCCCGCGACGGCGATGCGCCGCACCCTGGGCGTGCGCGACGGCATCGCGATCGCGGCGTCCAGCACGGCCGCGACGACCAGCATCGGCATCGGCATGGGGGCGCTGGCCCTGTACGCCGGACGGCAGACGCCGGCGCTGCTGATCGTCGCGGTCCTGCCGATCCTCGGCATCGCCCTGTCGTACGCCCGGCTGAACCGCACCGAGCCGAACTGCGGCAACGGCTACACCTGGGTCGGACGCTCCCTCGGCGCCTGGCCGGGCTTCCTGACCGGCTGGGTGGTGCTCGTCGCCAGCGTCGTCTTCATGGCGTACACCGGCGCGGTGACCGGCTCGGTGATCCTGCAGTTCGCCGACAAACTCGGCCTCCACAGCTTCCTCGGCGTCGCGCTCGACCCCGGCTCGACGGGGGTGAGCACGGTGATCGGCCTGGTGGCGCTCGTGGCGGTGACGGTGACGGCCGTGACGGGGTGCGCTCGGCGACCCGGCTGCAGTGGGCCCTGCTCGTCTTCGAGTACGCCGTCCTGCTGGTGTTCTGTACCTGGGCGATCGTCTCGGGGGACCAGCCGTTCTCGTGGAGCTGGCTCAACCCCTTCGCGATCGGCTCGGGCCAGTCCATGGCCCAGGGCCTGGTGCTCGCCGTGTTCGTCTTCTGGGGCTGGGACGCCGCGTTCAGCGTGAACGAGGAGGCGAAGGACCCTCCGACGTCTCCCGGGGCGGGTTCATCGCCCTGCTTGCCATGCTCGGTCTGCTCGTGTTCGCCGCCATCGCCTTCCAGCGGGTGATGGACAACGGCGAACTGATCGCCAGGGACCGCAGGCGCTGACCCACCTCGGCCTCGTGCTCGCCCCGGAGCCGTGGGCGTCGCTGCCGCTCGCCGCGCTGATGTGCTCCGCCTTCGCCTCGCTCCAGTCCTCCGTCATCCCGACCGCCCGAGGCGCCCTCGCCATGGGCCGGGACCAGACGCTCGGACGCCTGTGGACCAGGATCCACCCCGCTACGGCTCGCCCGCCGTCGGCACCGTCATGATCATGGCGACGGCGGCGGCCGTCGCCGTCCTCGCGGTCGGCATCCCCCGGATCAACCTGATGATCCTGACCGCGGTCAACTCCATCGGCCTGATCGTCTCCCTCTACTACGGGCTCACGGCGCTGGCCTGCGCCGTGCGCTTCCGGCACGCGCTGCGGGAAGGCCCCTGGAGGCCCTGCGCAGTGTGCTCGTCCCCGCCGCCGGCGCCTTGGCCCTGTTCGGCCTCGGCCTCTACCTCGCCTACCGGTACGCCACCATGAGCGACCACTTCGAGGCGACCCCGGACAACGGCTGGTTCATGCTCCTGATCCCCGCCCTGATCGTCCTCACCGGCCTGGTCGCCGCCGCCGTCGCCAAGTGGCGCCGCCGCTCGCCCTACTTCACCACCGGGCGGGGCACCGACGCCGACGCCCTGGCGCTGCCGATGGACGCGCCCTAAGCCTTTTCCGCCCCCGATCCGCCGGACATGCCCCGGGCCCGCCCGGCCCCGACGCGCGCCGGACAGGCCCTGAGGGGCCACCGGCGCGCCTCGGCCGTCCCCAACCCGTCCGTACCGCTCTGGAGTCACGATGCCCGCCCGTACATCCGCCGATCTCGTCTTCACCGGCGGCCCCGTCCACACCGTCGATCCGCTCCGTCCCTCGCGACCTCGGTCGCCGTCCGCGGCGAGCGGATCGTCGCAGTCGGACACGACGAGGTCCACGACCTGATCGGGCCCACCACCGAGGTCGTCGACCTCGGCGGCAGGCTCCTGGTCCCCGGCTTCCAGGACGCCCACGCCCACCCCGTCGGCGCCGGCGTGGAGATGGGCCAGTGCGACCTGACCGGCGCCACCACCCCGGACGACTGCGCGGCGACGATCCGCGCCTACGCCGACGCCCGCCCCGACGCTCCGTGGATCACCGGCGGGGGCTGGTCCATGGAGACCTTCCCCGGCGGCACGCCCGACCGCCGCCTGCTGGACTCCCTCGTCCCCGACCGGCCCGCCTACCTGGTCAACCGCGACCACCACGGCGCCTGGGCCAACAGCCGGGCCCTGGAGACCGCCGGGATCACCCGGGACACGGCCGACCCCGCCGACGGGCGGATCGAGCGGGACGCCGACGGCCGGCCCACCGGGATGCTCCAGGAGGGGCCATGCGCCTGGTCGCCGACCACGTCCCCGCCGTCACCCCCGAGGAGCAGCTCGCCGGGCTGCTGCGCGCCCAGAGCCGTGCTGCACTCCTTCGGCATCACCGCGTGGCAGGACGCCCTGCTCGGGGACCACGCCTCGACCGCCGACCCGGCACCCGCCTACCGGCGCGCCGCCGAGCGGGGCCTGCTGACCGCGCGGGTCCGCGGTGCCTTGTGGTGGGACCGCGACCGCGGCCTCGACCAGCTCCCCGAACTCCTTTCGCGGAGGGAGGAGTTCACGCTCGGAACGCTGAACTGCCACACGGTCAAGATCATGCAGGACGGCATCGCGGAGAACCACACCGCCGCGATGCTCGCCCCTACCTCACCCGGTGCGGCTGCGCCTCGGGCAACGCGGGGATCTCCTTCGTCGCCCCGGAGGAGCTGAACGGGATCGTCACGCGCCTCGACGCCGAAGGCTTCCAGGTCCACTTCCACGCCCTCGGCGACCGGGCCGTGCGCGAGGCCCTCGACGCCGTCGAGGCCGCCCGCCGCGCCAACGGCCGGCGCGACAACCGCCACCACCTCGCCCACCTCCAGGTGGTCGACGCCGCCGACGTCCCGCGCTTCCGCGCCCTGGGGGCCACCGCCACCGTCCAGCCGCTCTGGGCCGCCCACGAACCGCAGATGGACGAGCTGACCATCCCGTTCCTCGGCGCCGAGCGGACCGCCCGGCAGTACCCCTTCGCGGACCTCGTCGCCGCCGGCGCGACCCTCGCGGCGGGCAGCGACTGGCCGGTCTCCAGCCCGACCCGATCGCCGGCCTGCACACCGCCGTCAACCGCCACCAGCCCGGCTCCGACCGCCCCGTCTTCCTGCCCGAACAGCGCATCACGCTCGCCGCCGCCCTGGCCGCGTACACGGCGGGCAGCGCCCACGTGAACCACCTCGACGACACCGGCACCATCGCCCCGGGCAGGCTCGCCGACCTCGCCGTCCTGGACCGCGACCCTTCGCCCGCCCGGCCGGGGAGATCGCCGGGACCCGGGTGGAGCAGACCTTCGTGTCGGGCCGCCGCGTGCACCACGCCCCGGACGCCTGACCCCCGGAACACGCGCCGACGACGACCGCGTCCCCCGGACGGACGAGGGCGGTCGGGGACCCCGTCGGGTCAGCGGGCGCCGACGGTGACGCGCTCCAGCGGGACGAACTTGAAGTTCTGGTTGCCGCTGGTGCCTGGGGTGCCGTTGGAGCCGTCCTGGCAGACGAACACGCCCTGCGGGAAGGCCGGGCCGAGGGCGGCCGAGGTGGCGTCGATGCCGTCGGTGTCCTCGCAGTCGTCGGCCCTGTCGCCGTTGGTGACGGCGAAGCGGCCGAGGTAGGCCTGGCTGGTCCGGTCGTACACGGTGTAGTCGTTGCTGCCCTGCGAGGGAGACGAAGAGGCGGTTTCCGGCCGCGGCGATGCCCTCGACGTCGGCCGTGATGCGGCCGCCGGAGCCGGTCGTCGAGTCGAGGCTGGTGCGGCCGGTCCCGGCGGTGGGCTCGGCCCGTACACCCAGACGCCGACGTCCTCCTCGCCGAGGTAGAGCTTGCCGGTGCTGTCGTCGGCGTAGCAGCCCTCGACGGCGGAACCCGCGTCCCACAGGCGCACCGAGGTCGCCGTCACCGTGTTCCCGCTGACGGCGAGCTCCCACTGCTCGACCCTGCCGGAGGTGGAGTTGGGGAAGGCGTACAGCTTCCCGGAGGCGCGGGAGGTGTAGAGGCAGATGCCGTGCGCGGTGACCTCGGTGGGCACGTCCTTCAGGTGGGTGAGCTTCCGGGTCGCCGGGTCGATGCGGTAGACGTGCAGGGCGCCGTCGCCGCCGGCAGCCTCGTCATCGGCGCTCACGACGACGTTCCCGCGCACGTCCACGTTGTTGCCGTAGTCGCCGCTGATGCGCTGGATGCGGGCGCCGGTCAGGTCGTAGACCTCCAGGGCGCCCTTCTTGTCCGTGCCCACGACGACGGACTTGGCGGGGTCGGTGGGGTGCACCCAGATCGCCGGGTCGTCGGCGGCGTCACCGCTGTGGGAGACCGGGGCGGTCTCGACGCTCGCGGTGACGGCGACGGGCGCCGCGTGGGCGGGCGCCGTCAGGGCGAGCGCGGCCAGGACGGCCGCCGACAGGGCGGCGGCGCGGGCGGGACGGACGGAGCGGGGGAAGGACAACGGACTTCCTTTCTCGGGGAGAGGAGCACGCGAAGGCTAGAGCGGTACGGGAACGCCCGGATGAACGGGAACCGAACCCCGTGCCATCGGGGTGGGGCACCCGTGGGCACGGCGGGTCGGTCCGTCCGTCCGCGACGGAGCCCTTTCCCCGGGCGGGGCGGTGCTCCGAGCCGTGAACGAAGGTAGCGGGGGAGGCGTGTGCCGCGCGGTGCGGGCGGAGCGTGCGCGCGCACTCGCTTACGCGGGGGCGCGCCGAAGGGCGCCGGACACGGTGTCACCGCCCGGCCGTACGCCACTTCCTGATCGTTCAGTCGGTCCTCTTGACGCCCGGCGAGCGGGGTCAGCAGCATCCGTCCGGTACGGGGAGGGGCGACCCCCTCCGTGCTCCGGGCCCCGGGACGATCAGGACGACGACGATCAGGACGGCCATGACGAAGACGAACCGGAACGATCGCCGCGAGTCCAGGTCCGCGGCCGAATACGCCCTGTACACCGGCCAGTTCGCCGAGGCGCTGCGCACGTCGATCGCCCGCAGCGGATTCAGCCTGCAGCGCCTCAGCGCCAAGCTCCTCGAAAGGGGGATCAAGGTCAGCCCCGCGGCGCTCAGTTACTGGCAGAGCGGCAGCAACCGGCCCGAACGCGACCAGTCCCTCCGCGCGGTGGGACACCTGGAGAGATCCTGGGCCTGCCGCACCGCGCCCTGCTCACCCTGCTCGGCCCTCCCCGGCCGAGAGGACGCTGGAGCGCGGCGCTCTCGAGCCCCGCCGACCGCCACCACCTGTGGAGCGAACCGGCGGCCCTCGACGACGCGCTGCGGCTCCTCGGCGAGGAGACCGCGCGGGCGCTGACGGACGTCTCGCACCTCTCCGTGCACGTCCGCAGCGTCCTGGGCCCCGACCACCGCTGCACCGGCTCCCGCTTCCGCCGGGTGCTGCGCGCGGAACGGGACCACGTCGACCGCGTGCTCCTGGTCGTCCACACGTCCGGCGCCGACCTGCTGGTGGAAGGGCTCGACGGGTGCCGGGCGGGGCGGATCCGCACGCCGGCCACGGCCGAGTACACGGTGGTGGAGCTGATCCTCGACCGGGTCCTCGCGCGCGGGGAGACGGCGGCCGTCGACTACACCCTGCGCTACCCGGGCGGCGGGCCCTGGAGCCACACCCGCCACGTGCTGTACCGCCCCGCCGACGTCCTCGTCCTGGAGACCGACTTCCACCCGGACGGCCTCCCGTCCCGGTGCACCGCCTTCTACTCCCCGCGCCGCACCACCCCCGAACAGCGACTGGCCACGCTGTTCCTCGGCACCACCATCGCGCGCACTTCACCGTCGCGGGAGCGGGGCCGGGATGTACGGCATGCGGTGGGAATGAGACACCGGCCGGCCCGTCCCGGGACGGCGGCACGCCTCAGGACGAGGCGGGCCGCCGCGGGGAGCGGAGGACGAGCAGGGTGATCTCGCTGGGGGCGAAGACGCGGAAGGGCGGGCCCCAGAAGCCGGTGCCGCGGCTGGTGTAGAGGAGGGTGCGGGCGCCGTGGCGGCTGAGGCCCGCGACGACCGGCTGGTCGAGGCGGACCAGATGGTGGAAGGGCCAGATCTGGCCGCCGTGGGTGTGGCCGGAGAGCTGGAGGTCGATGCCGGCGGCTGCCGCGCGGTCGACGAACTTGGGCTGGTGGGCGAGGAGGAGCACGGGGAGGTCGGGGTCGGCGCCCCGGAGGGCTCCGGCGAGGTGGGCGCGGTGGCCCGCCAGGCCGGAGGACTCGGCCGTGACGTCGTCGACGCCGGCGACCACGAGGGTGTCACCGCCGCGTTCGAGCAGCAGGTGGCGGTTGCGCAGGGGCTCCCAGCCCAGCTCGTCCATCAGGTCGACCCAGCCCTGGGCCTCGCTGTAGTACTCGTGGTTCCCGGTGACGTAGACCAGGGCCCGGGTCGCCCGCACGGTGCCCAGCGGGGCGGCCTGGGCGCGACGGCGCTCGGCCGTGCCGTCCGCGATGTCGCCGGTGTGGCAGACCAGGTCGGCCTCCAGGGCGTTCACCGTCTCGCAGACCCGCGCCGACCAGCGGGCGCGGTCGAGCGGACCGTAGTGGGTGTCGGTGATCAGGACGACGCGCGTGCCGTCGAGCCCGGCCCCCAGACGGGGGAGCTCCACGTCGAGCCGGCGCACGCGCGGCACGCGCCGGGCCTCGGCGTACCCCCAGGCGAGCAGGACGGCGGTCGTGCCGAGGACCGCCCAGGTGACGGCACGCGCCCGGTCCTGGCCGTCGCCGACGCCGGTCACGGCCAGGGCGAGCCGCAGCAGGACGCCGAGCAGGACGGACCAGGTGAACAGGATCCAGACGCCGCCCAGCAGCGTGTCGCCGACGATCGCCGCCCGGTCCCGCTGGCGCCGGCCGTGGCCGCGCACCATCGCGAGCGGCATGCCGACTAGGCCGAGGGCGAACAGCGCGGTGCCGGTCAGGGCGACGGGGAGCGGCCAGTGCTGACCGGTGTGCAGGAGGATCCAGCACGGCACGGCCCACAGCAGGACGGGGGCGACCAGGGGGACGTAGCGCATCAGGCGCTGCAAGCCGCTCCGTGACGCCTCTCGCCCCCGCCGGCGTCGGCCCGGGTACTCCTCCCACTGCTCCTCCTGGTCTCGGTCATGCTTTCCCTCCTGAGGTGCTGTCCGGCGAATCGTGCGCGTGGCGGAGCCGGGCGGCGGCCACGGCACCGTGGTCGCACCGGTCGCACCGGCCGCACCGGTCGCACCGGTCGCACCGGCCGGCCGTGGCCCGGACCCGGTCCACCACCCGTGACCCGATTCTCCTCCGCCCCGACCGCCGGACTCCCTCCGGTGCCTCCGCGACGACGAGCGCCCGGATCCGGTGCGTGCCGAATGGCGCCGGTCCGGCGGGGCATCCGATGATTCCCGTAGGCATCACATCTTCGATCGTTCCTGGACGATCGTTTCTGAAGGCAGCCCCATGAGTCTTCTCCGTATCGCCGGCCGTCCGCTCCTGGCCTCGATGTTCATCGCCGGCGGCATGAATTCCGTGCGCAATCCCGGGGCCTTGGCCCCGTGGCCGAATCCGTCGTCCGCCCCTGGCCGATCGCATCACCGCGCTGCCGGACGACACCGAGCGACTCGTCCGGCTCAACGGCGCCGTGCAGGTGGTGGGCGGCGTCCTGCTGGGGCTCGGCCGCTGCCCCCGGCTGTCGGCGCTGGCCCTCGCCGCGACCCTGGTGCCCACCACTCTGGCGGCGCATCGCTTCTGGGAGGCGGAGGACCCCTCCGACCGGGCCCAGCAGCGCATCCACTTCTTCAAGAACATGTCCATGCTGGGCGGCCTGCTGATCGCCGCCGACGACACCGGCAGCGCCCCCTCGCTGCTGTGGCGCGGCCGTCACGCGGCCCGGGACCTGCGGCACGACGCCCGCCTGGTGCGCCGCTCGGTCCGGGCCACGGCGGGCCCCGCGGCGGCCGCCGGCGGCGTCCGGGCCAAGCTGGGCGTCTGAGCGGCGGATCGCGGTGGCGACCGTGGCGGCGGAGGTGGTGACGGCCGTCCCCTCGGGCCTGTCCGGCGGACAGGCCCTCGGCCATCACCGTTCCGCGGTCAGGCCGGTGTCGCCATCCGTACGCGTCTCCTCACGGGCGTGCGGACCGGACCGGCGGCACCCGGGGGCGCGGGAGCCGGGTCGGTCCCGGTGAGCAGGGCCGTCAGGTCGCCCGCGCACGGGCCACCCGGGAGCGGACGGTGCCGATGGGGCACCCGATCGCCTCGGCCGCCTCCGCGTACCCCAGGCCGAGGAGCTGGGTGAGGAGGAACGCCTCGCGCCGGTCGGGAGTGAGCAGCGCGAGCAGCTCCGCCAGCGCGACCCCTCCTCGAAGCCGGGCACGCCGGTCGGCTGGCTCTGCTCGGCGGCCGTCTGCCAGTCGTACCGATCCGACAGGCGGGGACGGGCGGCGGTCCGCCGGAGGTCGTCCACCACCGTCCGGCGGGCTATCGACAGCAGCCAGGTCCGCGCGGACGAGCGCCCCTCGAACCGGGGCAGCGCCGTCGGGGCGCGGACGAAGACGTCCTGCGTCAGGTCGTCGGCGGCCTGCGGGTCGGCGCTGAGGTGGGCCACGTAACGCCGTACGTCGTGGTGGAGGGCGCGTACGAAGTGGTCGGTCTTGTCCGGGTCGCCGCCCCGGGCGGCCAGGGCGAGCCCGGTCGTGACCTCGTCGGATGCGGGGGTGTGCCAGGGCTTCTTGCGTGCGCCGGAGCGCCACGGGGTGGTGGGCGGGGCAGGGGTCATCGCCACGGGTCCTCACGGGTGAAGGAACGGTCCCGCACGCGGCGGGGCCGGTGAAAGGGGACGGCCGCCCGCGGAGAGGGGCGGTCCGGTGCCCGGGGACGCGACGGTCGTCCGATCCGTCGGTGGCCCGGGGAAGCCGGCTGTCAGGCGACAGCGGTTCCGGCCGGAGGGCCCCGTGAGGTGAGGGAGTGGGCGAGGAGGCGGCCCCGGAGGAGGGGCGCGCCGAAGTCCCGCGGCAGGTACGGGCGGGGGTGGCGGGCTGTCGGTGCGAACAGGGCGGACAGGGCGAACAGGAGGCGCAGGGGCACCCACAGCCGGTGCGCGAAGGCGCGCAGCAGACGGAAGGCGCTCCGTTCCGCGTGGGCGAGCCAGAGGCCGCAGAGGAGCGCGGCCAGCAGGTGGGCGGCCAGCATGCCCGTCCCGGACCCGCCCGCCATGTCGTGCCCGGGCGCGCCGTCCGTGCCGGTCGCCCAGGCCGCGGCCAGGTGCGTCAGGTCGTGGCCGGGCATGCCGTGCGCGGCCGTCGTCCCGGCCCCGGTCATGTGCGTCAGGTCGTGCCCGGCCGCTCCTGTCCCGGTGGGCGCGTTCAGCGCTCCGTGGGCCAGGTGCGCGGCGTGCGCGTCGGCGAAGGAGGGGCCGGGGGAGGCTGCGACACCTTCCCGCCGAGCCCGGCGGCCTCGACGATCCGGAGCGCGTCCTGGACGGACAGGGGGTCGTCCGGACCGAGACCGCAGGTCAGGAACTCGGCCCACTGCCGGGCGAAGGACACCCCGTTCGGCGGCGCCGACGACGGGCGGGCGACCGACTGCGCCAGGGTGAAGACGGTGTGCAGCAGGGCCTGGACGGCCACGGACGCCCCGGTGACGACCGGCAGGGACCGCTCGCGCGCGGTCAGCGGCCAGGCCGCCGCCGCCGTGCCCGCCGATGCCGCCAGGACGCCCCACCAGGGCAGGGGCGTCCCCGACATCAGGACGTGGCCGAGGGCCGCGAGCAGCACGCACGCGGCCGCGAACAGCGCGGCCCGTACGGCTCGGGAACATCGGCCTGGAGTCATGGCGGCTCATCCTCGCACCCGGGCGGGCGCCCCGGAACACCGCCGGAGCGCCCGAGGCGCCGCGACCACGGGCATGGGCTCAAGTGACGTACACCACAAGGCGGTCGGGGAACTGGGGCACCCGTCCGTACGACTTCCTGACCGTCGCTCTCCGGGGTGGGACCGGTGAACAGCCGGCGTACGTTCGCCGGATGCTCCCCGGTGACCGGTGACCGGTGACCGGTGACCGGTGACCGGTGACCGGTGACCGGTGACCGGCGACCGGCGACCGGTCACCAGTTACCGGTCACCGGTGACGAACGCCGGGACCGGCGACCGACGGCCTCGGGTCGGCGACCGACGGCCGCGGGCCGGGACGTACTTCGGCATCGGGAACGGAGACGCTTGTGGCATCGCACGGGACGGCACGGTCTTCCTCCCGGGGGAGGGGCCGGCGCGCTCCTCGCCGCCCGCGAAGGGATCGGCGGCGTCCGCCGGGGGCCGACGCGCCGACTGACCGCCCTCCTCACCGGAGCGATGGCGTTCTCCATGCTCCAGCTCTTCCTCCTGGGCGCGCTCGGACCGCGCCTGCTCGCCGACCTCGACGTGTCGGCGACCGTGCTCGGACTGACCACGACGGTCGGGTTCGGCACCGCGGCCCTGCTGTCCCCGGTCGGCGGACGGATCGTGGACCAGACCGGCCCCCGGCGCTCGCTCGTGGTCCTCCTGCTGGTCGCGTCCCTCGCCCTCGCCCTGATCGGCACGGCTCCCGGACCCGCCCTGCTGCTCGGCGCGGTCGCCCTCGGCGGCGTCCCGCAGGCGCTCGCCAACCCGGCCACCAACAAGGCGATCCTGGCGGCCGTCGCCCCCGAGCGGCGCGGCACGGTCACCGGGGCGAAACAGTCGGGGGTGCAACTGGGCGCGTTCGCGGCCGGGTTGCCGCTGGCCGCCCTCGCGGCCGGCCTCGGCTGGCGCGCCGCCGTCTGGACCGCGGCCGGCGCGGCGCTCGTCACCGCCGCCCTGGCCCACCGCGCACTGCCCGCCGACCCTCCGCGCACCGACCGGCCGGCGCCGGCGCTCGGGCCCCCACGGGGCATGACCGCCTGGCTCTGCGTCTACTCCCTGTTCCTGGGGGCGGGCATCGCCTCGGTCAACACCTATCTCGCGCTGTACGGGGCCAGGGCGCTGGACCTCGGCGCGACGGTCGCGGCGGCGCTGGTCGCCGTGCTCGGGATCACCGGGATCGCGGGCCGGGTCGGCTGGTCCCGGGCCGCGCGCCCCGGACGCGCCGAACGCCTGCCCGCGCTGCTCGCCTGCGGCGCCCTCGTGGCCGCCTGCCTGCTCGCCGCCGCGCGCTGGGCCGGGCCGCTGGTGTGGGTCGGCGCGGCGGCGGTGGGGGTCTTCGCCGTCTCCGCGAACGCCGTGTCGATGGTCCTGGTCATGCAGCGGACCGCCCCGGGCCGGGCCGGACAGGACTCGGCACTGGTCGCCGCGGGGTTCTTCGCGGGCTTCGCGCTGGGGCCGCCGTGCTTCGCCCCGCTCGCGGAGGCGGGCCGCTACGGCACTCGGCTGGCTGCTGGTCGCCGCCGAGTTCGCGGTGGCCGGGGCCGTCGCGTACGCCTGGTTCCGGCGGGACGCGCGGGGGAGCGGGGCGTGATCCCCGTCCCCGGGGCCGGGCGGGAGGCCGCCGCATGAGCGCCGAGGGATGGGCCGGGCCCGCCCTGGCTGCGGTGACGGAGCGGGTCGGCGTGATCGAGCGGGCCGTCGGGGACCGTTTCCCCTGTACGCCGACCCCGCCGACGGCACGGACGACGACCGGCCGCGGCGGCGCGTGGACCGGCGGTTTCTGGGCCGGGCTGCTGTGGCTCCGGGCCCTGCGCACCCGCGCCGCGTCCGACCGCCGCGCCGCCGCCGCGTGCACGGCCCGGCTGGAACCCTGGGCCGGGGCCGACACGGTCACCCGGGGACTGATCCTCTGGTACGGCACCGCGCTCGCGGACGGCGCCCCGACGCCCGGCGACCTCAGGGCCGGTGCCTTCGGTACCGGGGGACGGGCCGGGAGCGGAACCGGGGCGGCGACCGGCACCAGGGCCGGGAGCGGAACCGGGGCCAAGACCGGCACTGGAATCGGCACCGAAACCGGGAGCGAGACCGGCACCGAAACCGGGACCGGGACCGGGACCGGGACCGAGACCGAGACCGGAGCCGGCACCGAAACCGGGAGCGAGACCAAGACCGGCACCGGCACCGGCACCGAAGCCGCCCTGCTCCTTCGCGACCGGGCCGCGCGGGCCCTGCTCGCCGACTACGATCCCGCCCTGGGGATCGTCCCTGAGGCAGCGCCTTCGGCGGGCCCCGGCTCCTGGCCCGTGCCGACGGCGTCCCGGGGACGGTGCCGCTGCTCGCCACCGTCGCCCCGGACGCCGCCGCCGACCACCTCCGCCACCACCTCGACCTCTGCCTCGGTGCCGATGCCCGTACAGGCGCCCGTGCCGGCACCGACGCCGACACCGACACCGACGCCCACATCGGCATCGGTCCCGAGCCCGTGCCCGCCTGGCGTCACGACGGCGCCACGGGCCTCTGGCGGCCGTGCGACGAGCCGCGGCCCGGCTGGAGCCGGGGCCGGGCCTAGCTGCTCCTCGCGGTCGCCGACGCCCTGCTCCGGCCCGGGGTGACCGCCCGCGCCCCCGGCCGGTTCGCCGACGCGGCCCGGCGGTTGCTCGCCCTCGACGGCGTGCTCACCGGCCCGCTCGTACCGCCCGCCGACGTCCACCGCCCGGACGGACCGCTCGACACCTCCGCCGCCGCGATCACCGCCGTCGCCCTGCTCAAACTCGCCCGCGTGCCCGGTGAGCGGTCCGGCGCGTGCGCGGACCGCGCCGTCGCCGTCCTCGGCGAACTGGCCGGGCGCCACACGGCCGACGGCGCGCTCCTGGACGGCTGTTACGAAGCCGGCCGGGGCCTCGCCCGCGGCACGAACTGATCTGGGGGACTTCTTCCTGGCCCTCGGCCTGGCCGCGCTGACCGGACTCGTCGACCTCAGTCACGTGTAGGAGCACCGTCGCCGTAGCCGCGCAGGACCCGCCGGGCGACCGAGGTGACGTGCAGCTCGTCCGGGCCGTCGAGGATCCGCGCGGCCCTCCCGCCCCGGAACAGCGCGGGGAGCGGCGTGTCGGGACCCAGCCCGGCGGCGCCGAAGACCTGCACGGCCGAGTCGGCGACCTGCTGGAGCATCCGCGCGGCGGCGACCTTGGCCAGCCCCACCTCCGTACGGGCGTCCCGCCCGGCGGCGATCAACGCCACCGCCTCGTGGACGAGGGGCCGGGTGGTGCGCAGCGCGAGCAGGGCGTCGAACACGTGCTGCTGGACGAGCTGGTGACCGGCGAGCGGTCCGCGCGCACCGCCCGGGACACGGCCCGCTCGCACATCAGGTCGAAGGCCCTCCGTGCCTGCCCGAGCCAGCGCAGGCACCGCAACGTCCGCCCCAGGGAAAGCCGTTCGCCCGTGACGGCCAGCGCCCCGCCCTCCGGCCCCACTCAGGTGCTCCTCCGGTACGACGACGTCGTCGAACGCGATCTCGTACTGGCCCGTCGCACCGAGCACGGGCAGGTCCCGCACCACCCGGAAGCCCCGCGATGCGGTGGGGACCAGGAGGAGCGACAGCCCCTCGCGGTCGCCCGGCGCCCCGCCGGTCCGGGCCAGCACGGTCACCAGGTCGGCGCCGGCCGCCCCGGAGACGAACCACTTGCGTCCGCTGACGCGCCATCCGCCGCCGGGCGCCCGCCGCGCGGTGGTACGGGTCCCCCGGGGTTGGTCCCCGGGACGTCCGGCTCCGTCATGGCGTAACAGGCCCGCACCCCTCCCGCGACCAGGGGCCGCAGGAAGGCCTCCCGTACCGCCCCGGTGGCGTGCCGGGACAGCATCGTCACGTCGAGCAGGGGCGCGGAGCCCAGCGCGGCGGGGCCGTGGTCACTGGCGCCCTCGGTCTCCGCCAGTACGGCGTACTCGGCGAACGGGAGCCCTCCGCCGCCCAGTTCGGCCGGAAGCGGCAGCGCCCACAGCCCCTCCTCCCGGGCGGTGGCGCGCAGTTCGCCAAGGCCTCGCCGGCGGCCGGACCGCCCGCGTCCAGCACCGGTTCGCGGGGCACGACCCGGTCGGTGACGAACCTCCGGATCCTTTCCTCCCGTTCCGCTCCGGAGGAGAGCGGTTCGGGGGCGACGGCTCGGCGTCCGGTGGCGTCCTCGGGCGTCGGGTGCGGCACGGCGGCTCCTCCTCGGTCCTCCGGGAACTCCCGGGAACGTGTGTCCGACTGTCTGTCCGTGGAACTGGTCGGGCGCGACGGCAGCCCGGTTCCCGCGTTCCGTACGACCTGAACGACCTGAACGACCTGAACGACCTGAACGACCCGTGCGACACACACAGCACGCACGCCCCGTACGACCTGGGCGCCGGTCACCGCCGCGCGCCGGGAGAGGAGAGGCATGGCGTCACCGGCAACCACGGCGGCGGTCCGGCCGCTCGACGCGACGGCCGCGGCGGTCTCGGGCCCCGCGCCGGTCACGGCGGTCGTGGCCGCGCACCTGCGCCGGCTCGGAGCCCGGCAGGACGGCCCCGGGACCCCGGACCCGGCCGGCGGGACCGTCCTGTCCGGGGAGGGCTTCGCACCGGTCCGCGCGACCGCCCGCTGGGGCGCGCCCGGCAGCGGGCTCGTCGACGAGGCCACGGTCCAGGCCGCCACCGGGATCATGGCCGTGCACGGGCGCCGCGACGGCGCCCCGGCCGGTCTCGCCGCCGACTGCGCGGCCACCGCCACCGGCGTGCTCGTGGTCCAGGGGTTGCTGGCCGCGCTGATCGGCCAGGCCCGGGGGCGGGGACGACCCGGGTGGACACCGGGGCGGACCTCGCCGGACTCTAGCCGTCTCCCAGTACCTGGCCGCTGCCGGCGCCGACGAGGGCGAGGCCGCCGAACTCGCGCCCGGTGGGCCGCCGTTCACCTCCGTCGACGGCGTCCTCTTCGAACTGGAGACGCTCGACCCGGGCGCGTGGGCGGCCTTCTGGCGCGCCCTGGACGCACCCGCCGACGCGATACGGGCCGGATGGCGCCCCTTCCAGTTCCGCTACGCCACCGCCTGCGCGCCCTTCCCGCCCGTCCTCCACGCGACCACCCGGCGCCGGACGTTCGCGGAGGTCCGCCGCGCCGCCGCCCTCTCCGGCGCCCAGGTGTGCGCCCTGCGGACCCTGGCCGAGCGGTACGCGGAGGCCGGTGACGCGGCCCCTGGGACTTCCGCCTCCTCGGCGGCGCTCCCGCGGGAGCCTGTGCGCAAGCCAGTGCGGGAGCCCGTGCGCAAGCCAGTACAGGAGCCCGTACGGAAGCCGGTACAGGAGCCCGTACGGAAGTCCGCTCCGTCGTCGCGCCGGCGGCCCCCGTCCGTCGCCCGGCAGACCCCTCGCCGGGCTGACCGTCCTGGAGGCGGGCCGCCGCATCCAGGCCCCGCTCGCCGCGCACCTCCTCGGCCTGCTCGGCGCCGAGGTCGTCCGGATCGAGCCGCCGGGCGGCGACCCGCTGCGCGGCATGCCCCCGGCCTGCTCGGGCGTCTCCGCCCGCTGGCTCGCCCTCAACCGGGGCAAGGAGGCCGTCGAGATCGACATCAAGTCGCCCGGAGGCCGCCGGGAGCTGCGGGCGGCGGCGGCCGGGGCGGACGTGTTCCTGCACAACTGGGCGCCGGGCAAGGCCGCCGAGCTCGGCCTCGACTCCGACGACCTGGCCCGGGACAACCCGGCCCTGGTGTACGCGTACACGGGCGGCTGGGGCGGGCGGGTGCCCGACGCCCCATGGGCACCGACTTCATGGTCCAGGCCCGCACCGGGGTCGGCGAGGCGGTGCGTCCCGAGGGCGAGCCGCCCGCCCCTCCCTGATGACCCTGCTCGACGTGCTGGGCGGTCTGCACGGCGCCGAGGCGGTCCTGGCCGGACTGCTGCTGCGGGAGCGCACCGGCCGGGGCGTCCGCGTCGACTCCTCCCTGCTCGGCGCCGCCGACACCCTCACCGCTCCCGCCCTGGACCGGATCGCGCGGGGCCGGAGCCCCCGGATGCCGGCCGGGTTCCGGCGCCCGCTGCCGGTGGCCGACGGCTGGATCGCCCCTGCGGACGCCGACGCCGCCGCGGTCGCGGCGCACGACCTGTCCGGCCTTCCCACCGGCGAGGCGCTGGCCCTCCTCCAAGACCGCGGGCTGGCCGCCACCAAGGTCACCACCGACCTGTCCGACCTGCGCGGCGACCCGCGGTTCACGCACCCGATCCACCGCGACGCACACGGCGCCCCCGCCGTCCCCGACCCTGGAGCCTCGCATGACCGTCCCCCTGCGCGACCTGCTGCCCGCCGGACTCCGCCGCGCCTGGGCGGCCGACGGCACCTGCCCCGACCTCGACCTCTACAGCCTCTTCAGGGCCCGGCGGATCGCCGACCCCCACCGCACCGCCGTCCTCGACGCCCGGGGCAAGCTCTGCTACGCCGCCCTGGACCGCAAGGTCCGATGTCTCGCCGGCGGCCTGCGCGGCCTGGGCGTCGGCCCCGGCGACGTGGTCGGCGTCCAGCTCCCGAACGGCCGCGCCGCCGTCGTCGCGGACCTCGCCCTGGCCGCCCTCGGCGCCGTCGCCCTCCCCCTTCCCCGTGGGCCGTGGCGCCCTGGAGGCCGAGTCCCTGCTGCGCCGGTCCGGGGCCGTCACCGTCATCGCCGCCGCCGCGCACCGGGACGTGCGTCACGCGACCGAACTCCACTCCCTCGCACGCTCGTTGCCGACCCTACGGCACGTCGTCGCGGTCGGACCCGGGGAGGTGCCCGAGGGGCCGTCGCCTGGTCGGAGCTGCTGCGCGGCGACCCGGCGGCGTTCGTCCCGGCCCGCCCCGACCCGGACGGCCCGGCCCGCATCCTGGTCTCGTCCGGTTCCGAGTCCGAGCCCAAGATGATCGCGTACTCGCACAACGCGCTGGCTGGCGGGCGGGGCAACTTCCTCGCCTCGCTCATCCCCGACCGGACGCCGCCGCGCTGCCTCTTCCTCGTGCCGCTGGCCTCGGCGTTCGGCTCCAACGGCACCCCGGTCACCCTCGCCCGGCACGGCGGCACCCTCGTCCTGCTCGACCACTTCACCCCCGACGCGGCCCTCGCGGCCGTACGCGCACACCGCCCGACCCACGTCCTGGGCGTCCCGACGATGGTCCGCATGATGCTGGAGCACCTCGACGCCACGGAGACGACAGAGGCCACAAAGGTCACGGAGACGACAGAGGCCACGGACGCCGTGCCCGAGGCGCTTCCCGCCCCACCGCCCTCGTCCTCGGCGGAGCACCGCTCGACGGAGCCACCGCGAGGGCCGCGGCCGACGCCTTCGGCTGCCCGGTGGTCAACCTGTACGGCTCCGCCGACGGCGTCAACTGCCATACCGGACTGGGCCGTACGGTGCCGCCCGCGGACGGCGCGACCGTGGTCGCCGGCCTGCCGGACCCGCGCGTCACCGAGATCCGGATCGTCGACCCGGGCACCGGGGAGGCACTGCCGACGGGGCCGTCGGCGAGATCGTCTCCCGGGGCCCCATGTCCCCGCTCTGCTACGTCGGCGCGCCCGAACTGGACGCCCGCTACCGCACCGTCGACGGCTGGGTGCGCACCGGGGACCTCGGCCGTCTGGACCCCGAAGGGGTGCTGCACGTCGTCGGCCGCCTCAAGGACGTCGTCATCCGGGGCGGCGCCAACATCAGCCCCGCCGAGGTCGAGCGCGAACTGCGCTCCCACCCGCTGGTCCGGGACGTCGTCTGCCTCGGCGTGCCCGACCCCCTGATGGGGGAGCGGCTGGCGGCCTGCGTGGTCCCCGGGGAGACACGGCCCCGACCCTGGAGGCGCTGACCGGGCACCTGACGGCACGGGGCGTGGAGCGCCGCAAGCACCCCGAACGGCTGCTCGTCGTCGGACGGATACCGCTGACGGCGGCCGGCAGAAGCCGACCGCGCGGCGCTCCGGGAGCGCCTCGGGCCCGTCCGGGACGCCGCCGGGGACCGGGCGGCGTTCGCCGGGGCCGGCTGACCCCGGCGGACGCGGGACCGGGAAGGCCCCGGCGGTCAGGACCCGCCCAGGGCCTTCCCGATCCCGGCCGCCGCGTCCCGGTAGACCGACAGGAGGTCGAGGTCGTCCCCGGGTAGTTGACGATCTCCACCTGCTTCGCGCCGGAGTCGGGCAGCACGGTTCCGGTGGACATGTGGGCGTTGTCCAGGACCAAGGAGGGCTTCTCGGCGGACAGTTCGGCGAGTCGCGCCGGGGTCACCGGGTCCGGCCCGTACGTCCCCGCCGGGACGGCCCCGGCCAGCTCCGCCGCCCACGTGGTGAAGACCTGGGCGACCACCACCGGGCTCTTCCCGTCCGGCCAGGCCGCCCGCACGTCCTTGTTCAGCTTCCCGTACTCGGTGTCGAACGCCGCCTTCCACCGCGTGGCCGCCTCCTGCGTGCCGAACAGCTTCGCCAGCCTGTCCACTTCGGCCTTGACCTTGTCGGGGTCGTTGTCGAGGCCGACCTCCACCAGCTCCGCCGACGATCCCGCCGCCTCCCTGATCTTCGCCGCGTACGGTTCGAAGGGCGCGTAGAGGACGAAGTCGGCCTTCGCCACGGCGGCCAGGTCGGAGGGCTTGGGGTCGTAGTCGGGGGCGTGGTGGACGGACCGCGGGACGATGACGGTCACGTCCTCGGCGCCCGCCGCCTTCGCGAAGGCACCCTCCCACGTGGTGGTGACGACGACCACGGGCTTCCGCCCGTCCCGGGCGGGGGCTTGTCACCGCCCCGTCACCGCCGCAGCCGGTGAGGAGCGTGAACCCGACCGCGCTCAGCGCGAGGAGGGAGGGGTGGGGACGGGGACGCGGACGCGGATGCGCGCCATGAGCTGATTCTCCGTTCGAAGGATGCGGACGGCCCGGACGGCCGGACGGCCCGGACAGTCCGGACCGTCCGGATGCGACATGGACGACGAGGACGACCGCCCCCGCCGTCAGGACGAGGACGGGCCCGGGCGGCCAGTCCAGCCACAGGGCCAGCAGGAACCCGGTGAGGTTCACCGCGACCCCGATGCCGATCGCCCACAGGGTGATCGACTTCAGGGAGCCGCCCAGCCGGCGCGCGGCCAGCGCGGGCAGCAGGGTCAGGGCGTCGACGAGCAGCGCCCCGGTGAGCTTGACGGCCCCGGCGACCGCCACCGCGACCAGGACGAGGAGCGCGGCGGTCAGCGCCCGTACGGGCACGCCCGAGCACTGGGCCAGCTCCCGGTCGTACAGCAGCAGGCCGATGTCCCGCCGCCGCCACCAGAACAGGCCGGGGACCACGGCGGCGAGGGCGGCGAGCACGACGAGGTCGGGGGCGCCGACCGACAGGACCGACCCCACAGCAGGGCGAAGGCCCCGAGGCGTTCACCCCGGAGACGGCCAGGACGAGCAGCGCCGCCGCGACGCCAGGCTCATCAGCAGGCCCATCGCCCCGGACAGCCCGTCCGGGGTGCGGGCCAGGGCGCCACGCCCGCCCCGGCCAGGGCGCAGGCGACCAGGGCGCACAGCATCGGGTCGAGGCCGGTCAGCAGTCCGACCGCGATGCCGAGCAGGGCGACGTGCATCATCGCGAACCGGACCGGCATGATGTCCAGGCCCACGATCACCACGCCGACGACCGGCAGGCCGACCGCCGCGAGGAGCAGAGCGAGTCCGGCCCGCTGGACGGGGAGCAGGTGGAGCAGGGTGCCGAGGTCGGCGGTCGCCAGGGCGCTCACCGGACCACCCGCACTCGGCCGGCGGCCATCTCCAGGACCCGGTCGCACCGGTCGGCGAGCGCCCGGTCGTGGGTGACCACGACGAGCGTCACCGGCAGCGAGGTCAGGACGTCGGCCGCCTCCGCCTGACCGTCGAAGTCGAGGGCGGCGGTCGGCTCGTCCGCGAGCAGCACCCCGGCACCGGCGGCCACGCAGCCGATCGCCCGCGCCAGGTACATCCGCTGGAGCTGCCCTCCGGAGAGGGTGTGCAGCGGGCGCCCGACCAGCGCCCCCACCCCGAGCCGTACGGCCGCGTCGGTCGCCTCGGCCGGAGCCGCACTGCTCGCCAGCAACTCCGCGCCGAGCAGCGGGAAGCGGCCGGCCGCGGGCTTCTGGGGCACCCAGGCGCAGGCGCGTCTGCGCCAGGCCCACTCGGCGGCCGTACGGGCGCCCCGGCCCCGACGAGGATCGAGCCCGCCGCCCGGCGGTGCAGACCGAGCACGGCGCGCAGCAGGGTGGTCTTGCCCGACCCGTTGGTGCCGGTCAGGGCCACCCGGTCGCCGGCGGCGATCTCCAGGTCCACGTCCGCGACGGCCTCGACCCGGCCGTGCCGGCACGTGACCCCGCGCATCCGCACCTCCCACCCGCCCATCCCACATCCCTCACCGCACCCGCGAGGGGCTCCGGCAGCCCCTCCGACACGGCAGTAGTCGGGCCGGACCCCGCCCGGTTCCCGGGACGCACCGGATCGCGGCGGGCGGAGGACCGCCGGAGTACGGACACGGGCGCCGGACCGGGATCTCCACCGTCGTCCGGGAGACCGACTCCCTCACCCACCGCGGCTGTCCGGTCCAGGACCTGGCCACGAGCCGCTCCTTCGGGACCTCCCTCGTCCTGTACGCCGAACACGGCTTCAACGCCTCCGCGTTCACCGCCCGGGTCGTCAACGCCCCGATCCGCCCGCTCGCCTCGTACGACGGCCCGGACCAGCGGGTGGTGCCGGACGCCGCGTGACCGGCGGTGGCCCGGTCCCGGCCGCCAACCGCCGCTGTTCATAACGACGTTGGGGTCGTACTATGCGTCTGCCCGGTCCGGCCGGGCACACAACCGAATGGTCGCGTGACCCGGGGGAAGCCGGTGGGAATCCGGCGCTGACCTGCAACCGTGTGGGGCGTTCGCGCGCCTCGAGTCGGACCACCCAGCACGCGGTCGTACCGCTTCCCCTGTCATGGTCTGCAGCGCGAAGCCCCGACGCGTCGGTCCGCCGACGGCCGCTCCCCGCCGGGGAAGCCGTCGCGCGGGATGCCGTGGCGTACAGGGCGGTGCCGCACACCCGCCCGTACGGAAGGCAACGCATGCGCCCGAACCTCGTACGTCACGCCCTCGTCACCACGGCCGCCCTGGGACTCGCGCTCACCACGGCGCCGGCCGTCGCCCACGCCGAGCCGCTTGCGCACACCAACGCCCCGGTCAAGGTCGGCCTCACGGTCCAGGGCCCGGACGGGCTGCTGTTCAAGGGGAAGATCAGGACCAGGGGCCACGACGTGACCACGGCCACCGGCGGCACCCACAAGTGCGACGGCACCAACGGCTCGGCCCACCCGAGCGCCGTGCCCACGCCGACCGCCGCCCTGGACGACGCCGCCAGGAAGAAGCACTTCACCTGGGACGGCATCTGGTACGCCTCGTTCGACGACTTCTCCGTCGACACGATCAAGAACGTCAGCGGCGGCGGCTCGGCCTACTGGAGCATCTCCGTCAACGGCACCCCCACCCCGGTCGGCGGCTGCCAGTTCAAGCTGAAGGCCGGTGACCAGGTGGCCTTCACCTGGACCTCGTTCCAGCGGTCGTGAACGGGACCCGGCGGCGGGCACACCGCCGCCGGGCCCCGCCCGCCGGGATCAGGCTCCCCAGCGCAGGGCGATGGTGTCGCCCACGGAGATCACCTTCTCGCGGAGGGCCCCGGCGAAGGAGGAGCCGTCGACGCTCACCTTCCAGGTGTTCGCCCCGCTGCCGGCCTTGCCGTTGAGGGCCGTGATCGCGCCGGTGCCGGACGAGGGGTCACCGCCGTGACGCAGCCCGACGGAGTGGCGCCGCCCGTCGCGGCGGCCAGGACGTCACCGAGGGTCGTGGTCGTCCCCGTCGGCGTGAAGGCCACCGAGCACACCTTCAGGTTCCCGGCGCCGTCGTCCACGGACAGCGCCAGCTTCGTGGCGGTGCCCGCCGTGAACCCGGACTGGGCGACCCACCGCGTGGCCCCGGAGGTGACCGGGACCGGCGGGGCGGTCGTGAAGCCGCCGCCGGCCACCGCGCGCAGCGCGTCGATCGAGGAGTAGGCGGAGGGGCGGTGTCGGAGGGCTTGTACTTGAAGCCGCCGGCCGGGTTGTACTGGTTCGCGATCAGGAAGTCGACCGGCGTCTTGTTGAGGCCGGTGAGGAAGTCCCCGGTCTGCGGGTTGATGCCGCAGGCGTTGAGCCCGGAGACGCCCCAGCCGTTGGAGCTGGTGTTCACCCCGTACAGGGAGTTGAAGGCGCCGGAGTTGCCGACCAGCTTGCCCTTGAGGAAGTTCTTGGCCTGGACGACGTCCGCGTCGGTGTTCGGGACGCCGGACACGCAGAGGGCGGCCATGGCGGCGCCCGTCATGTCGACGTCGCCCGCGGTGTTGAGGGCGGTGGGGTCGCCCTCGACCTTCTGGTACGTCCAGCCGCCGTCGTTGTGCTGGTTGGCGCGGATGCGGGCGACCAGCGCGTTCGTGAGCGACTGGGGGACGCGGGCGGCGCCGGCCTGGGTCTTGGCACCGCCCAGGGCGAGGGCCGCGAAGACGGTGCCGTTGAAGTTCGAGGACGGACCGACGTAGCCCGGCTCGGCCGTCTGCCAGTACGCGTAGATGTGGGCGATCAGGTTGCGCGAGGCCGAGACGCGGGCCGGGTCGATGCCCGCCGCGTACGCGTTGAGCGTGCCGCGCTCGTAGTCGGTGACCAGCGGCGTCGCGGACGGCCAGCCGGACGTGGAGAGCAGGTTGCGGTACACGGTCCGGGCGTTCTTGGTGGTGTCGCCGCCCGGGGCGACGTCGACGACGGCGGTGCCGGCGGCGGCGAAGGCGCTGAACGCCCACTCGTTGGAGAGCCCCGACCCGGCGTAGGAACCGTCGGCCGCCTGGAGGGACTTGAGGTAGGCGACGCCATTGGTCTTGGACGTGGCGATCTGCGCGGGGCTGGAGGTCGCGAAGGCGGGCAGCGCGGCGAGGGCGAGGGCGCCGAGGGCGGCGGGCACCACGAGCGCGAGGCGGCGTGAGGCACGGGGACGGGACATGGCCTGCTCCTGGAATCGGCGGACGCCGGCCGCTCCGGTGCACGCCGGGCGACGCCGTGCGGAGGCACGGCCGGGCATGGCCGGGGAGCCGCCGTCCGGAACGCGTGGTACGGCTTCCTGTTACTGCGTCGCCGTATGGGCATTCGGGCTCGGAGACGGCTCCGCCGTCCCACACCGCTGCGCGTCAGCTCCGGATTCGCACCGGATTCCCCCATGTGGCAGGCCAGGACGCTACCCGAGCGACCGGAGGTCCGCCAGCCACCCGGAGACGGCGCGGGCCGCGTGCCACCGTGCGCCCCGGGGTGAGACGCACCGCACCTTGACGCCCCGATCGGATCCGTGTTCCATTCCGCCTGATAAGCATTCAGCACCAGGGGAAGCCGGTCGAATTCCGGCGCTGACCCGCAACCGTAGGCCCGGTTCGTCCCGGGCGAGCCGGAATGCCTGGGGCCGGAACACAGCACGAGGGAACGCCGTCGCGGACTACGGCGTGGTCGTCACCGCCTCCCCACGGCATCGCAGCCGTGCGGGGCGCATCGCCACGCACGCAGCCGCCCGGCAGAGACGAGGGGCTGCGGTGGGGACCGAACAGCAGGCGGGTCGGAGGGCGGGGGCGGGACGGCGGCTGCTGTCCCTCGTGACCGCCTCCCTGGTGACGCTCGGCGCCGGAGTGGTGTTCCTCACGACCGCCCCGCCGGCCGGGGCCGACCCGATCAAGAAATGCACGCGCACGAAGGGCGCCGTCGTCGCCGTCGACTTCGGCCGCTGGGGCGGCCCGGTGGTGCGCGGCTGCGACACCACGCCCACGACCGGCTACGAACTGCTGCACACGGCCGGATTCACCACCCAGGGGACCGGCCACGACGGCCCCGCCTTCATCTGCCGCATAGGCAACCGTTCCTTCGGCAAGGGCAGGCAGTACCCCACTCCCGCCGAGGAGGACTGCGTCCTCACCCCGCAGGCCACCGCCTACTGGTCGTACTGGATCGCCTCGCCCGGCCAGAGGAAGTGGACCTACAGCCCGCTGGGCGCCATGTCCCGCGCCCTGAGGCCGGGCGACGTGGACGCCTGGGTCTTCGGCGCCACGGACATCGGGGGCACCAAGGGCAGGCCCTCCTTCACGCCCGACGAGGTCCGCGCGGAGGCGGCGACCCGCCGGCCCCCGGTGACCCGCCGGCGCCGAACGTGCCCCCGGGCACGATCGATCTACCCGCCGCGACCCGCTGGCTCACCGAGCGGCTGACCAACGGGCAGCGCGTCGTCAACGACGGCGACACGACGCCCGACTACCTCGCCACCACCGAGGTCGCCTACGCCCTGGCGGCCACCGACAGCAGCACCCCACCGCCCGCCGGATCGCGGCCTTCCTCGGCCGTCCCGAGCACACCGACGCGTACGCCTACCCGGCCGGGAAGGACGAGGCGCCGGACGCCACCGCCGCCGCCCGCCTCGCCCTCGTCGCCGAGGCCACCGGCAAGGACCCCCGGAACTTCGGCGGCCACGACCTCCTCGGCGATCTCCTGGCGAACGTCTGCCTCAGCGGCTCGGACGCACCCCAGCCCGTCCCCGGCTGCGTGACCAAGGGCGACTTCCGTACGACCGGACAGACCGAGGGCCAGACCCTGGCCGTCATCGCGCTGCTGAACGGAGGCGTCACCCCGCCGTCCGATTCGGTGGCCCGTCTGACCCAACTCCAGTGCGACGACGGCGGGTTCCCCAGCTTCCTGATCCTGGACGGCCAGGTGTGCGAGAGCGAGGCGCCGACCACCGCACTCGTCGCACTCGCCCTCCAGCGGGCCGGCGGCCACCTCCCCGTGGTGACCAGGGCCCGCTCCTCCCTCAAGAAGGCCCAGTTCACAACAGGCGCATGGCCGGCCGCCTCGTACAGCATCCCGGGCAGCGCCTACGCCACCGGCTGGGCCGCCCAGACCCTGCGCGCCCTGGGCGACCGGGGCCACGCGGACGCCGGCCTCTCCTGGCTCTCCCGGCAGCAACTCCCCGGCGGCGGCTTCGCCTTCGAGGAGGGCGCCACGGACCCGCTGCTCTACGCCACCGCCGCGGCCATCCTCGCGGGCGCGAAGAGCGACCTGGTGACGCTGACGACGCCGGAGCCCACCCCTCCGACGACGCCCCCGACGGCACCCCCGACCATCCCTCCACCACCCCTCCGACGACCGGCCCCACCACGCCTCCGGCCGGTGAGGGGCCGGACCTGAAGAAGGGTTCGGTCTACCTCGCCGACCACAAGCGCCTGATCCAGGGCCGGTACTACGAGGGCAGCCCCGCTTCGCGGACTACGGCATGACCATCGACGGCGCCTACGCGCTCGCCGCCACCGGCCACGACAACGCCACCCTGCGCAACATCGTCGACTTCCTCGACAAGGGCGGCAAGGACGCGTCGGGCCGGGGCGTCCACGACTGGACGAAGATCGGTACGAAGTACGCCGGTGGCGGGTTCATCGGCAAGACGGCCGTGCTCGCCGAAGCCGTGGGCCGCGACCCCCGCGCCTTCGGCGGACAGGACCTGATCGCCGCGCTCGCCAAGGGCACCTGTCCGGCCGCGACCCCGGCCGAGCCCCGCAAGTGCGCGGGCAGGGGCAACTACACCTACGCCACGTCCGTCTTCTCCCAGTCGCTCGGCGTCATCGCCCAGGTCCGTGCGGGCGAGACGGCCGCCGCGGCCGAGCCGATCACGTACCTCAAGAGCCTCCGCGACCCGGCGACGGGCGCCTGGCCCAGCCTCATCGGCGAGAAGAGCGACATCGAGGTCGACTCGACCGCGATGGCCGCGATGACCCTCGACCTGCTGCCCGACACCGACTCGCAGACGGCCGTGGACCGGGCCCTCGTGTGGCTGGCCGACCAGCAGCTTCCCGACGGCGGCTTCCCCGGCGCCTCCGGGAACTCCGTGAACTCGGCGGCGCTCGCCGTCCAGGGGCTGTCGCTGGACGCCGGGAAGTACGCGGACAAGATCGCGAAGGCCCGGAAGTTCCTGGCCTCGCAGCAGAACAAGGACGGCGGATTCAACGTCGTCAAGGGCGGTCAGCCGGGGTCGGACGTCCGCGCCTCCACCCAGGCCGTCGGCGGGGCCACCGGCATCTCCTTCGGCGTGCTGACCCGTGACATGAGCGGCACCACCCCGGAACCCGTCCCGAGCATCACCGGGCAGCCGGGCACCTCGACACCCGTGATCATCACCCCGGGCGAGGACGGCAGTGGCTCCGGTTCACCGGGGGCAGGGCAGCGGCACGGGAGGCGGGGCAGCCTCGCCGCGACCGGATCCCAGGTGACCGGCCCGGCCGTCGCGGCCGTCCTCCTCGTCCTCGTCGGCTGGGGCACGACCCATGCCGCCCGCAGGCGCCGCGAGACCGACGGCGGGCGGGCATGACCGCCGGCAGGGCGCCCGCGCCCTCGCCCGTACGACGGCCGCGCTGGGGCTCACCGTGGCGGCCCTCACCGGCACCGCGGCCCCGGCCGGGGCCGCCCCGCAACCGATGGGGCGGTGCACCACCTCGTCCGGCGCCGTGCTCGCCGTCGACTTCAGCCACTGGGGCGGGCCGATCTACCGCTCCTGCGGCACGACGCCCACCACCGGGTACGAACTCCTCAACCAGGGCGGTTGGGCCACCACCGGCACCGGGCACGACGGTCCCGCGTTCATCTGCCGGATCGGCTACAGCGGCCACCAGGGCGGCAAGCAGTACCCGACGCCGCAGCAGGACGACTGCGTCCTGACCCCGCCGGCCTCCGCGTACTGGTCGTACTGGCACGCCGACCCGGGCCAGAGCACGTGGACGTACAGCCAGCTCGGCGCCATGCTCTACAAGCCCAAGCCCGGCAGCGTCGACCTGTGGATCTTCGGCGGCACCGACATCGAGGGCACCCAGGGCCGGCCCACCGTGACCCCCGACCAACTGCGCGCCAAGAACACGAGGCCCACCGGGGGCGGCGAGCCCGTGCCCGAGAACACCCGGACGGCGGCTCCGCTGCCGCCGGGCGTCGACACCGGACCCGCCCCGGAGAACCCGCCACCGAGCGATCCGACGCTCCCTCCGACACGGACCCCCTCCCCTCGGCCACGACGAGTCCGACCGCGTCGAAGATCCCGTCGACGAGCCCGTCGACGAGCCCGTCGAAGAGCGTCGTGCCGACCCCGTCGCCCACGAGCAGCGCTCCGGCGGCGGCCTCCGGGCCCGAGGTGGTCGACGCGGCCCCGCCGCGCCCGCCGCCCACGACGCCGGCTCGTACGTGCCCGCCGTCGTCACCGGGGTCCTGGGCCTGCTGATCGGCGCCGCCGCCGTGTTCGCGGCCAAGCGCCGCCGGCGTACGGAGTAGCCGCGTGTCCCGCACCACCGGGGCGGCCCGGCCGCCCGCGTCCGTCCGCACGCCGGACGCGGGCGGCCGCCGCCTGCCCCGCACCCTGCACCCCGTCGCCTGGTGGATCTGGGCCTCGCCCTCGCCACCGCCGTCAGCCGCACCAACAACCCGCTGCTGCTGTTCCTGGTCCTCGCGGTCCTCGGATACGTCATCACCGTGCGCCGCACCGAGGCCCCCTGGGCGCGCGGCTTCGCGTACTACCTCTACCTCGCCCTCACCGTCGTGGCGATCCGGGTCGTCTTCCGCGCGGTCTTCGCCACCGGCATCACCCCCGCGACCACTTCCTCTTCTCCCTGCCGCACCTCCCCACCCCCGACTGGTACGCGGGCATCCGGATCGGCGGCCCGGTCTCCCTGGAGGCGCTGCTCTCCGCCGCCACCGACGGCCTGCGGCTCGCCTGCATGCTGTGCTGCATCGGCGCCGCCAACACCCTGGCCAACCCGAAGCGCGCGCTGCGGGGTGCTGCCCGGGGCCCTGTACGAACTCGGCGTCGCCGTCACCGTCTCGCTCAGCGTGGCGCCCCAACTGGTCCAGAGCGTGCAGCGCGTGCACCGGGCACGACGGCTGCGCGCCGGGCAGACCAAGGGCCTGCGCGCCCTGCGCGGCATCGTCGTCCCCGTCCTGGAGGACGCCCTGGAGCGCTCCCTGCGGCTCGCGGCCGCCATGGACTCCCGCGGCTACGGACGCGCCGGGACGGCCACTCCCCGCTCCCGCCGCGCGACCGGCGCCCTCATGCTGCTCGGCATGTGCGGTCTGTGCGCCGGCGCGTACGGGCTCCTCGACGCCACCGCCCCGCCCTCCTCGGCTTCCCGGCGCTCGCCGCCGGCGGCCTGCTGTGCGTGGCCGGGCTCCGGCTCGGCGGGCGCCGGGTCACCCGTACCGCCTACCGGCCCGATCCCTGGCGGGCCGCCGAGTGGGCCGTCGCCGGCTGCGGCGTCCTCTCGGCCGTGCTCCTCTTCGCCGACGCGGGCTTCGACGCGGCCGAACTCAACCCCTCCCTTTATCCGCTGAGCTGGCCCACCCTGCCCCCGGTGCCGGCCGCCGCGATCCTCCTGGCGGGAACCGCGGGATTCCTGTCCCCGCCCCGAGTCCGCCCGTCCGCCCGGCCGTCCCGGCGCAGCGCACCAAGGAAACCGAGTGATCACCTTCGACCAGGTCACCGTCCGGTACGAGGACACGGCCGAGCCCGTCCTGCGGGACGTGGACCTCACCGTGGAGGAGGGCGAGCTCTGCCTCGTCGTCGGCCACACCGGTGTCGGCAAGTCCACCTTCCTGGGAGCCGTCAACGGCCTCGTCCCGCACTTCACCGGCGGCACCCTGTACGGGCGCGTGACCGTGGACGGCCGGGACACCGCCGACCACCCGCCGCGCGAACTGGCCGACGTCGTCGGCGTCGTCGGACAGGACCCCTCGACGGCTTCGTCACCGACACCGTCGAGGAGGAACTCGCCTACACCATGGAGCAGTTGGCGGTGCCACCGGCCACCATGCGCAAGCGGGTGGAGGAGACCCTCGACCTGCTCGGCCTGGCCGATCTGCGCCACCGCGCGCTGCACGAGCTCTCCGGCGGACAGCAGCAGCGCGTCGCCATCGGCTCCGTCCTCACCGCCCACCCCGGATCCTCGTCCTCGACGAGCCCACCTCCGCGCTCGACCCGACCGCCGCCGAGGAGGTGCTCGCCGCCGTCACCCGGCTCGTCCACGACCTCGGCGTCACCGTGCTCCTCGCCGAACACCGCCTGGAGCGGGTCGTCCAGTACGCCGACCGCGTCCTCCACCTCCCCGGCGACGGGCGGGTGGTCTCCGGGCCGCCCGCCGAGGTCTTCCGCACCTCGTCCGTCGCACCGCCGGTCGTCGAACTCGGCCGCGCCGCCGGCTGGTCCCCGCTGCCGCTCTCCGTCCGCGACGCCCGACGGGCCGCGGCCCCCTCCGTGCCGAGCTGGCCGGGACCGTCCCGCCACCGGTGCGGCCCGCTCCGGCACCGACCGCCCCGCCCTGCTCAGCGCCCGCGGCATCACCGTGACGTACCAGGGCGTGCCGGCCGTCCGCGAGGTCGACCTCGACCTGCGCGGCGGGGAGGTCACGGCCCTGATGGGCCGCAACGGCTCCGGCAAGTCCTCCCTGCTCTGGGCGCTCCAGGGCTCCGGACCCCGCAGGGCCGGTTCCGTCTCCGTCGGGGAGCCGGACGGGCCGGCGCGCCGGGACCCCGGAAGCTCCCGGCGGCGGAGGCCCGGCGGCTCGTCGGCCTGGTGCCGCAGACCCCCACCGACCTGCTCTACCTGGAGAGCGTCGAGCAGGAACTCGACCAGGCCGACGCCGAGTCCGGGGTCGCGGACGGCGGCGTCCCCGCCCGTGCGGTCCTGGACCGGCTGGCGCCCGGCATCCCCGGCACCACCCATCCGCGCGACCTGTCCGAGGGGCGAAACTGGCCCTCGTCCTGGCGATCCAGCTCGCCGCCGCCCCCGCGTCCTGCTCCTCGACGAGCCCACGCGCGGCCTCGACTACCGGGCCAAGGGCGAGCTGATCGCGATCGTGGACGCCCTCGCCGCCGAGGGCCGCTCCGTCGTCGTCTCCACCCACGACGTGGAGTTCGCCGCCCGCGCCGCCGACCGGGTCGTCGTCATGGCCGAGGGGACGTCGTCGCCGACGGTCCCACCACCGAGGTCATCGTCGCCTCCCCGGTCTTCGCCCCCAGACCGCGAAGATCCTGGCCCCGCTGCCCTTCCTCACGGTGGACCAGGCGGCGGCCGTCCTCGACGCCGACGCGCACGCCGGCGGAACGGACCCGGCCCCGTGACCACGCGCACCGCCGCCATCCGCATCCGCGCCCGCGCCGGGACCGTCATCGCCATGGCGGCCTTCCTCGGCGTCGTCGCGTTCTTCTGGCCGTTCCTCGTCGCCCCCGGGAAGTTCGGCTCGCACTACGCCCCGCCCCTGATCTTCGGCGTCCTGCTCGTCGTCGTGCTCTGCGTGGTGATCTCCGAGATCGCCGAGGGCGGCATCGACTCCAAGGCCCTGGCGATGCTGGGCGTCCTCTCCGCGGTCAACGCGGCCCTCCGCCCTCGGCGCGGGGACGGCCGGCATCGAGACGGTGTTCTTCGTCCTGGTCCTGGCGGGCCGGGTCTACGGTCCCGGCTTCGGCTTCACCCTGGGCTGTACGTCCCTGTTCGCCTCGGCCCTCATCACGGGCGGCGTCGGCCCCTGGATGCCGTACCAGATGTTCGGCTGCGCCTTCGTCGGCATGCTCGCCGGCTTCCTCCCGAAGGCCACGGGGCGCCGCGAGGTCGCCCTGCTCGCGGTGTACGGCTCGCTCTCCGGCTACCTCTTCGGCTTCCTCCTGAACCTCTCCTTCTGGCCCTTCTCGCTCGACCCGAACAGCTCCATCGCCTACCTTCCGGGGCTTCCGTTCACCGAGCAGTTCCAGCGGTACGTCGCCTTCGACCTGGCCACCTCCCTCGGCTGGGACACGGGCCGCGCCGTCACCAACTTCGTCTGCCTCGTGCTCGCGGGCCCGGCGGTCCTCACGGTGTTCCGCCGCGCCGCCCGCAAGGCCCGCTTCAGGCCCCGGTCCGCTTCGCCCCCGGCCCCTCCGGACGGGGAGGAACCCTCGGAGCGGCGGGCCGACTGAGCGGTCCGGACCACCGGTTCCCGTTCGCTCACGCGCGCAGGGAGGCCTCCACACCGGCCAGGATGAGGTCGATCCCGGCGAGGAACTGCTCCCGGTCGTCGTGCCGGGGCAACTGCTCCGCCAGGCGGCGCACGAACGGGTACCGCGCGGGATCGAGCCGTTCCCACTGCTCGGCGACCGCGCCCAGGAAGGCCTCCCGGTCGGTCCCGTGCGCGTGCAGGCGGGCGTTCGCGGCGTTCTGCCCGGCGACGCCGAGGACGTAGTTCACGAGCGCGGACGCGGAGTCGAACCACGCCTCCTCGGGGACGCCGAGCGTGGCGAGCCGTCCGCCGATGCCCTCGAAGATCTGCGGCATCGCGGCCAGCCACGGCGCGCGGGAGAGGTGGGCGCCCGCCCACGGGTGCGCGTCGATCGCGTCGAAGACCCCCAGGGCGACGGCCCGGATCGCCTCCCGCGGGTCCCCGCCGTCCGGCACGTCCGTCAGGGCGCGGGCGACGACGCCGTCGGTGGCCGCCGCGAGCAGCTCCTCCTTGTTGGCGACGTGCCAGTAGATCGCCCCACTCCCCGTGGCCAGGCGCGCCGCGAGCACGCGGAAGGTCAGGGCGCTCTCGCCGTCGGTGTCGAGGATCTCGATCGCGGCCTCGACGATCCGCTCCTTGGAGAGCGCGTCGGTACGTCGTGCGGCCCGCTGGGGTCTGGTCGCCATGGCACCAGTTTGACACGTGTGGAACATCGTTCCAACATGGGGACTGGAACAACGTTCCATCATGGCGACGAAGGGAACGACCACCATGACGACACCGGTCACGATCATCGGAGCGGGCCTCGGCGGCCTCGTCCTCGCCCGCGTCCTCCACGTCCACGGCGTCCCCGCGACCGTCTACGAGGCCGACCCTCGCCCGAGTCCCGCACCCAGGGCGGACAGCTCGACATCCACGAGGGCGACGGACAGCGCGCGCTCGCGGACGCCGGCCTCACCGAGGAGTTCCGCGCGATCATCCACGAGGGCGCCGAGGCGGCACGCGTGCTCGACCGGGACGGCACGCTGCTGCTCGACCTGCCCGACGACGGCACGGCCCGGCGCCCGGAGGTGCTGCGCGGGGACCTGCGCCGGATCCTGCTCGACTCCCTGCCCGGCGGAACCGTCCGCTGGGGCCACAAGGTCACCGCCGTCCGCCCCTCGGCGACGGACGCCACGAGGTGGCCTTCTCCGACAGCTCGACCGTGACCGGCGGCGTCCTCGTCGGCGCCGACGGCGCCTGGTCGAAGGTCAGGCCGCTGGTCTCCGACGCCGTGCCCGCGTACACCGGCACGACCTTCGTCGAGACCTACCTGCGCGACGTCGACCGGCGGCACCCCGCGACGGCCGGGGCGGTGGGCGCGGGCGCCATGTACGCGCTCGCCCCGGGGCAGGGCATCACGGCCCACCGCGAGGCGGGTGGCGTCCTGCACACCTACGTCCAGCTCCGCCGCTCCGCCGAGTGGATCGCCGCCGTCGACTTCACCGACCCGGCCGCCGCGCGCCCGGATCGCGGCCGAGTTCGACGGGTGGGCGCCGCACCTGACCGCCCTGATCACCGACGGCGGGACCCCGGTCGCCCGCATGATCCACACGCTCCCGGACGGACACCGGTGGAACCGCGTGCCCGGGGTGACGCTCATCGGCGACGCCGCGCACCTGATGCCGCCCTCCGGCGACGGCGCGAACCTGGCGATGTTCGACGGCGCCGAACTGGGAAAGGCGATCGCCGCGCACCCCGGCGACGTCGAAGCGGCGCTCACCGCCTACGAGGAGGCCCTGTTCCCGCGCAGCGAGGCCTTCTACGCCGACGCGCACGAGATCCTGGACCTCTGCCTGGGCGACCGCGCCCCCGGAGCTTCGTCGACTTCTTCGACGGCGCCTCCCCGGAGCGACAGGGAGTGGGCGAGCCCGTCTGACCCCCACCGTCACCTCACCCCGCCCACCAGGGGCGCCGGAAGCACAGGTCCTCCTGTCCGGAGTCCGGCCCTGTACCCGATGCACGGGCGTTCGGTTAGGTTAACCTTGCCATGCCGGACGGACCCGGCTCGGCGCCGGGCTCGGCTTCCGGGGCCGCCACGGCACAGACGCAGGAGACGGAACGGGCAGGGGCGGATCCCAGGTGAAAGACGGAGACCGGGCACGCGCCCGTCGCCGGCCCGCCGGGCCGGACCCTTCGGAACGGGTGACGGAAGACGTCCGTCCCGGTCCGGGACGCGGGGCGGAGCGCCGTGGATAAGATCGCGCTCACGGCCGCCGCGCTGTACGCCATCGTCCTCCTGCGCGCCGGAGGGACGTTCGCCGTCGGCTGGCTCACCGGCGCCGGAGCCCGGCGCAGCAGGCTCGCCGGACGGATCTCCTCGGCCAAGTTCCTGCGCGCGGAACGGGCGATCCAGCGGTGGGGCGCCCCGGTGGTGGCCGTCTCCTTCCTGACCGTCGGCTTCCAGACCGCCGCCAACTTCCTCGCGGGCACCCTGCGCATGCCCCTGTCGCGCTACCTCCCGCCCTGTTCGTGGGGGGAGCGGCCTGGGCGCTGATCTACGCGACCGCCGGGATCGGGCTCCTGGAAGTACTGGGAAGGCTGTTCGCCGAGCAGACGGCGCTCGGGATCACCGCCGTCGCCGTCCTCCTCCTGGCGCTCTGCGGCACGGTGGCGTACCGCAGGCGCAGGGCCGCCCGGTCCCCGGCGAGGCCGCGGCCGAAGAGGCCTGAGCCGGGAGGCGCGGGGCCCCGTGCCTCCGCGCGCGACCGCCCCGTCGCCCGGCCCGCAGGAAGGCGTTCCGCGTGCGACCGCCCCCGGACCCGCCGAAGCCGATGGATCCGACGGAGCCGACGAAGGACGGGACGCGCCACGCGGTCCGTGCGCCCGGGCGCGAGGGCCTCTGCTGTTAGCTTCATGATCGTCAGTGGCTGCCCGACCCACGGGCCTACCCGTGCGGAGCGATCGCGGAGGCTGCGGTGACGGAGACGAACAGAGCCCCCGGGGGACCGGAGGCCGCCCCGCTCGGACGCCGCGGCTTCCTGGCGTCCGCCGCCCTGGCGTCCGCCGCCCTGGCGGCCACCGCGCCGGTGGCGGCCTCCGCCACCGCCCACGCCTCGGGCCGGCCGGCGCCGGCAGGGCCTCTCGCCCCCGAGCGCGGAACGGTGGGACGCCTGCTCGCCGTCCCCCTGGGGAACCGCCGCGACGACTGGCTCCGGTCGGCCCTCCAGGTGGCCGTCGGGATCGAGCTCTCCACCATCCCGCCCTACCTGTGCGGCTGGTGGTCGATCAAGGACCGCAGGAGCCGGGCCGCCCAGCTCGTCCGGCGCGTCCTCCTCGACGAGATGTACCACCTCGGAGTGGTCTGCAACCTGCTCGCGGCGGTGGGCGGCCGACCCGCCCTGAAGTCGGCGGCGCCCGTCTACCCCGGCCCGCTGCCCGGCGGGGTGCACCCGGCCTCACCGTCTACCTGTCGGGGCTGACCAAGCCGTTCGTGCACGACGTGATGATGGCCGTCGAGGCCCCCGCCGCGCCCCTCGCCGACCGGGACGGCGACTCGCTCAGCATCGGCCTCTTCTACGAGGAACTCCTGAGGACGTTCCGGTCGGCCGCCCCGAGCTGTCCACGGCCCGGCAGTTGCGGGAGCGGATCGGCGAGGACGAGCTCGTGCCGGTCGGGACGCTCGACGACGTCGAGCACGTCATCGACGTCATCCGCGAACAGGGCGAGGGCACCTCCTCCTCGCCCGCGGACGCGCCGGGAGACGACCACGTGGCCCACTACTACGCGTTCGCCGAGATCTACCACGGCCGTGAACTGCGCGAGGAGGGCGGCGGCTGGCAGTACACCGGCGCCGCCGTGCCCTTTCCCGACACCCGGCCCATGGCCAGGGTCCCGGCCGGCGGCTGGGACGCCCCGCCGACGAGGCCCGGCGGCTCCTCGACTCCTTCGACGACGCGTACGCCCGCATGCTGGAGTCGCTCGACACCGCGTGGGCCGACACGGACGCGAACAGCCTGACCGCGGCGGTGCGCGCCATGCGCAGGCTGGAGCCGCCCGCCGTGGAACTCATGGAGATGCCGATCCCCGGCACCTCGGAGACCTACGGCCCGCAGTTCCACGTGCCCTGAGAACCGTCCGGCGGAACACGGCCGGGACCGCCACCCGATCGCCCCGCTTGACCCTCCCGGCCCGGGGTAGCGAAGGTGCATGGCCACCAGCAACGCAACCACCCCCGCAAGCGGCTACGTACAGCCCGAGATCGACGTCCCGGCCCTGGCCGGGGTGCTCGACGGCGAGTACGCCGGGATCCGCGACCTCGTCCGGACCAACCTGGTGACGCACTCCTCCGTGTTGGAGGAGGCCGAGGAAACTCGGCATCGACGCGTTCCGCGAACGGGTGCGCGAGATCGTGGTCGCGATGGCCGCGACGGGGCAGACCGGCATGGGCTTCCCGCGCGAGTACGGCGGGGGCGGTGACGTCGGGGCCTCGATCGCCGCGTTCGAGACGCTGGCCTTCGGCGACCTGTCGGTCCTGGTGAAGAGCGGCGTGCAGTTCGGGCTCTTCGGCGGCGCGATCCTGCACCTGGGCACCGAGCGCCACCACACGGCCCATCTGCCGGACCTGATCACCGGGCGCCTGATGGGCTGCTTCGCGATGACCGAGAGCGGCCACGGCTCCAACGTCCAGGCGCTCGGCACCGTCGCCAGGTACGACGCCGGGACTCAGGAGTTCGTCCTCACCACCCCCGACGACGGGGCGCGCAAGGACTACATCGGCAACGCCGCCCGCCACGCCGAACTGGCCGTCGTCTTCGCCCAGTTGGAGGTGGACAGCACGTCCGAGGGCGTGCACGCGTTCCTCGTGCCGCTCCGGTCCGGCGGCCGGGTCGTGCCCGGCGTCCGCATCGAGGACGACGGACGCAAGATGGGCCTCAACGGCGTCGACAACGGCCGCATCCGGTTCGACGGCGTACGGGTGCCGCGCGAGGCGCTGCTCAACCGGTTCGCCGACGTCACCCCCGAAGGCGTCTACACGAGCCCGATCGAGAACCCGAACCGGCGCTTCTTCACCATGCTCGGCACGCTGGTCCAGGGCCGGGTCAGCGTCGGCGGCGCCGGGGTCAACGTCGCCAAGGTCGCCCTGGCGATCGCCGTGAAGTACGCCGTGCGGCGCAGGCAGTTCGAGGCGAACCCGGGAGCGGAGGAGCAGCTCCTCCTCGACTACGGACTCCACCAGCGCCGCCTGCTGCCCTCGTCGCCCGCACGTACGCGCTGCACTTCGCGCAGGACGTCGTCCGCGCGCAGCTCCACGAGGTCTTCTCCGGCACCGAGGACGACCCCCTGGCCCGGCGCCGGCTCGAATCGCGGGCCGCCGGCACCAAGGCGCTCGGCACCTGGCACGCCACCCGGACCGTCCAGGAGTGCCGCGAGGCGTGCGGCGGCGCCGGCTACCTCGCCGTCAACCGGTTCGCCGCCCTCAAGGCCGACAGCGACGTCTTCACCACCTTCGAGGGCGACAACCACGTCCTGCTCCAGCTCGTCGCCAAGGGCCTCCTCACCGACCACGCCAGCGAGTTCGAGGACCTCGACCAGCTCGGCACGGTCCGCTACGTCACCGGCCTCGCGGTCGAGACGGTCATGGAGCGCACCTCGGCCCACAAGCTGCTCGAACGGGTCCGCGACCTGCTGCCGGGCGGCGACGAGTGGGACCGGGAGGCCGGGCTGCTCGACCCCGAGTACCAGCTCGCCATGGTCCGCTACCGCGAGGAGCACATGCTCGCCGGCGTCGCCCGGCGGCTCAAGCGCGGGATCGACCAGAAGCGCGACCCGGCGCCGTCTTCTCGCAGGTGCAGGACCACGTCATCGCGCTCGCCCACGCGCACGTCGAACGCCTCGTCCTCGAAGCGTTCGTCGAGAAGATGCGGGAGCTGCCCGAGGGCGGCAACAAGGCGGCGCTCGGCCTGCTGTGCGACCTGTTCGCCCTCTCGACGATCGAGGCGGACCGGGCCTGGTTCATGGAGCACGGCAGGCTGACCGTCCAGCGCTCCAAGGCGATCACCCGCGAGGTCAACGACCTCTGCCGCAAGGTCCGCCCCTCGCCGCCGACCTCGTCGACGCCTGGGGCGTCCCGCCCGAGGTGCTGCGCGCGCCGGACCTGATCGGCTGACCCGGCCCGGCCGGCCGGGCAGGGCGCGCGCATACGGAACCGTCCCGGCCGGTGGTCGTACCCCGCTCGTAAGGGGGCGCGGCCGCCGTCCGGGACGGTTCCGTATGCAGATCCTCAGACGTTCAGGCCCTCGGGCCGCCGGGTCACGCGCTCGCGACCACGGCGCCGAGGACCATGCCGAGGACCAGGCCTGCCGCGCTGACCACGAGAGCGACGGTGGACAGCCGCTCGTGCCGGACGAACTTGGCGATGACGGCGAGGATCACGCCGATCACACCGAACACGATCGGGAAGAAGATGATCGCGATCACGCCCAGCACGATCGCGATGATGCTCAGCACATTGCCGTTCGCCCCGGCGGTGCGCTGGCCGGTGGGACGGTTGTCGTACTGCGTCGTCATGTTCCACTCCTTCGGGACGATCACCTTGAGAGCTGATCCGGAGGCGGACCGGCCACCACCCGGCTACCCCGAAGTTCCTTGCTGACACGGTGACTTGAAGAAGAGAGAGGAAGGACGGGCCGGTCGGGCCCCGTCAGCGTCCCGTCACCAGGATCACCTCCAGCGTCCGGGGCCCGTGGACGCCCTCGACGCGGTCGAGTTCGATGTCGCTCGTCGCGGACGGGCCCGAGATCCAGGTCAGCGGGCGCGTCGGATCGAGCCGGGGGAGCGCCCGGGGACCGAGGCGACGACCTGTTCCGGGGCCCGGACCACGCACAGGTGCAGGTCGGGGACGAGGGTGAGGCGCGGCGGCCCTGCCCCGGGCCGCCGTCGAGGACGATCGTGCCGGTCTCGGCGACCGCCACCGCGCACCCCGTCACCACGGCGTCGACGCCGTCCAGTGCGTACGGGGTCAGCGGGGTTCGTCGGTCCGCCGGACGGCCTCCGTGGCGGCGAGCCAGCCGTCGGGCAGCCCGGGCGGGACGACGACGCCGCGGGCGCCGCGCTCCGTCAGGATCCGCGCGATCAGCGCGGCCAGGCCGTCCGGGGCGGTGCGGTGGACGTGGGCCCGGTAGTCGACGAGGTTCTCGTGGAGCAGGTCGAGCAGGCCCGCCGGGTCCTCGGCGGTGTGGCTCGTCCGGTAGTCGCGGGCGACGGCGGGCGGCTCGGCCGCGTCCGCGACGGCGGTGCGGATCCGGGCGAGGACGCGCGCGCGTGAGTCGGTCATGTGCGGTTCTTCCTCCACCAGTCGCGGAACGGTTCGGCCGGCATCTCCGGCAGGTCGCGGCTCTCGCCCCACTGGCGGGCCCCGGCCCCGGCGCCCGCCGGGGATGCAGCGCGCGCGTGCGGGAGGCGAGGCGCTCCCCGGCGGCCAGCACGCCCGGACGGTCGAGGACCCAGGCGGAGGCCCTGACCGCGGCCCTCTCCAGGCGGTGGCCGCCCTGTTCCGCCACCCTTCCCGCAGGTGCACGAGGACCTCGGGGATGTCGATGGCGACCGGACACACCTCGTAACAGGCGCCGCAGAGCGAGGAGGCGTACGGCAGGGAGGCGTCGACCTCGCTCGCCGTGCCCCGGAGCTGCGGGGTGAGGATCGCGCCGATGGGCCCGGGGTAGACCGAGCCGTACGCGTGGCCGCCGGCCCGCTCGTACACCGGGCAGACGTTCAGGCAGGCCGAGCAGCGGATGCAGCGCAGGGCCTGGCGCCCACCTCGTCGGCGAGGGCTTTGGTGCGCCCGTTGTCGAGCAGGACGAGGTGGAAGGCCGAGGGCCGTCGCCGTCGGTGGTGCCGGTCCACATCGACGTGTACGGGTTCATCCGCTCGGCCGTGGAGGAGCGGGGCAGGGTCTGGAGGAAGACCTCCAGGTCACGCCAGGTCGGCACCACCTTCTCGATGCCGACGACCGAGATCAGCGTCTCGGGCAGGGTCAGGCACATGCGGCCGTTGCCTCGGACTCCACCACGACCAGGGTGCCGGTCTCGGCGACCATGAAGTTCGCCCCGGAGATCCCGACCTCGGCGCGCAGGAACTTCTCCCGCAGGTGCAGCCGGGCCGCCTCCGCAAGCTCGGCCGGAGTGTCGCCCAGTCCCTCCGGCGCCGGACGCCCCAACTGCCCATCCTCTCGCGGAAGATGTCGCGGATCTCGCCCCGGTTGCGGTGGATGGCCGGGACCAGGATGTGCGAGGGCCGGTCCTCGCCGAGCTGCACGATCAGCTCCGCGAGGTCCGTCTCGTACGCGGTGATCCCCTCGGCCGCCAGGTGCTCGTTGAGCCCGATCTCCTGCGTGGCCATCGACTTGACCTTCACGACCTCGCGCTCGCCGGTGGCCCGTACGAGGTCGGTGACGATCCAGTTCGCCTCGGCCGCGTCCCCGCCCAGTGCACGGTCCCGCCCGCCGCCGTCACCGCCTCCTCCAACCGGAGGAGGTGCGTGTCCAGGTGGCGGAGCGTCTCGTCCTTGATCCGCTTCCCCGCCTCGCGCAGGGCGGCCCAGTCGTCCAGCTCGGCCACCGCCCGCGCCCGCTTGTCCCGGATCGTGCGGGTCGCGTGCCGGAGGTTGGCCCGCAGGGTCGTGTCGCCGACCGCCTTCCGCGCCGCCTCCGGGAAGGCCGGCATCCCCACGAAGGCCGGACCGGACCCCGGCGGGGTCGTCCTCTCGTCGCCGCTCATCGCCAGGGCTCCTCTTCCGTGCTCGCCAGGATCTCCGCCAGGTGCAGCGCGCGCAGCGCGCCCCCGTCTGCTCAGCATGCCGCCCAGGTGCAGCAGACAGGAGTTGTCCGCGCCGCACAGCACCCCCGCGCCCGTGGACAGGGCGTTCCCGATCTTGTCGGCGCCCATGGCCGCCGACACGTCGGGGTTCTTCACCGCGAAGGTGCCGCCGAAGCCGCAGCACTCCTCCGCGCCCGGCAGCTCCACCAGGTCCAGGCCCTTCACCGCCTCCAGGAGCCGCCGGGGCCGCTCCCCGAGCCCGAGCAGGCGCAGGCCGTGACACGAGGGGTGGTACGTCACCCGGTGCGGGAAGTGCGCGCCCACGTCCGTCACGCCGAGCACGTCCACCAGGAACTCCGTCAGCTCGTGCACGCGCGGCGCCAGGTCCGCCGCCCCGGCACCCGCGCCTCGAACGGGCCGTAGTGCTGCCGGACCATGGCCGCGCACGAACCGGACGGGACGACGACGTGGTCGTACGCCTCGAAGGCCCGCACCGTGCGCCGCACGAGGGAACGGTCTCCTCGCGGTAGCCGGTGTTGAACTGCGGCTGCCCGCAGCAGGTCTGCGCGGCCGGGAAGTCGACCTCCACGCCCAGGCGTTCGAGCAGCCGGACCGTGGCCACGCCCGTCGAGGGGAAGACGGCGTCGTTGACGCAGGTGACGAAGAGGGCGACACGCATCACGGTTCCTCGGGGGCGGCTCGGCGCGGGGTCTGACGCGGTCCTCAGTCTGGCATCCGCGGTCCGGCGAAGGGCGCCGCCGGGCGCCGGCCGGCGCCGCGCGCCTACCGGCGCACCCCGAGGAGGTGCTCCAGGGCCAGTTGGTCGAGGCGCTCGAAGGCCATCGAGCGCGCCGCCGCCGCGTCCGCGTCGAACGTCTCGTACGCCGTCGGGTCGGCGAGCAGCCCGGCGAGGCCGTCGGCGGCCGTGGGCACGGCGAGCTCGGGCAGCCGGGAGGCGTCGAGCGCCGCCACGACGTCCGGGTCGGCCCGGAAGGCGGCCGAACGCTCCTTCAGGATCAGGTAGTTGCGCATGCAGTTCTTCGCGGACTCCCACACCCCGTCGGCGCCGTCCGTGCGCACCGGCTTGAAGTCGAAGTGGCGCGGTCCCTCGTACCCGGCCGTCTCCAGGAGGTCCACCAGCCAGAACGCCTGGCGCAGGTCGCCCGCCCGAAGCGGAGGTCCTGGTCGTACTTGATGCCCGACTGGCCGTTGAGGTCGATGTGGAACAGCTTGCCCACCCACAGCGCCTGCGCGATGCCGTGCGGGAAGTTGAGGCCGGCCATCTGCTCGTGCCCGGTCTCCGGGTTCACGCCGACGAGCTCCGGGTGCTCCAGGCGCTCGATGAAGGCGAGCGCGTGTCCGATCCGTGGGGGAGCAGGATGTCGCCGCGCGGCTCGTTCGGCTTGGGCTCGATCGCGAAGCGCAGGTCGTAGCCCTGCTCGGTGACGTACTGGCCGAGCAGGTCGAAGGCCTCCTTCATCCGGTCGAGCGCGACCCGCACGTCCTTCGCCGCGCCGGACTCGGCGCCCTCCCGGCCGCCCCACGCCACGTAGACGCCGGCGCCGAGCTCGACGGCGAGGTCGATGTTCCGCAGGGTCTTGCGCAGGGCGAAGCGGCGCACGTCCCGGTCGTTGGCGGTGAAGGCGCCGTCCTTGAAGACGGGGTGGGCGAAGAGGTTCGTGGTGGCCATCGGCACCGCGAGCCCCGTGCAGTCCAGGGCGGCCCGGAAGTGCTTCACGATCGCGTCGCGCTCGGCCTCCGGCGTACCGAAGGGGATCAGGTCGTCGTCGTGGAAGGTGACGCCGTACGCGCCGAGCCCGGCGAGCCGCTCGACGGCCTCCACGGGGTCGAGGGCGGGCCGCGTGGCCTCGCCGAAGGGGTCGCGGCCCTGCCAGCCGACGGTCCAGAGGCCGAAGGTGAAGCGGTCCGCGGGGAGGGGAGAAGCGGTCCGGCATGGTGTGTCCTTCTCTCGTGCGCGGTCCGGGGACTGGCCACCGGATTTGTTTTCTGAGATAACTAATACGGGACGGGGCGCCGCCGCGCCAGACCCCGTCCCCGGAGACGGTCTCCGGGGACGACCGCCGGGAGACGAGACCGAGACGAGGTGAGGGCGTGCCCGCGAGCCGCTCCGTCGTGATCGGCGTGGACAGCTCCACGCAGTCCACCAAGGCCGCCGCCGTCGACGCCGACACCGGCGAGCTCCTCGCCGTCGGCCGCGCCCCACACACCGTCACCGGAACCGCCGGGGCGCGCGAGAGCGACCCGGGGGAGTGGTGGACGGCGCTCGTCACCGCAGTCCGCTCGGCCGTACGGGACGCGGGCGTCCCCGCCGCGTCCGTCACCGGCATCGCGGTCGCGGGCCAGCAGCACGGCCTCGTCACCCTCGGCCCCGGCGGACGCCCCTGCGGCCCGCGCTGCTCTGGAACGACACCCGCTCCGCGCCCCAGGCCGCCGCCCTCGCCGCCCGCCTCGGCGGACCGGAGGCCTGGACGGCCCGGACGGGATCCGTCCCCGTGGCCTCCATGACCGCGGCCAAGTGGCAGTGGCTGCGCGAGCACGAACCCGAGCGGGCCGCCGCGGCCACCGGCGTCCGCCTCCCGCACGACCACCTCACCGAACGCCTCTCGGGGACCGCCGTGACCGACCCCGGGGACGCCTCCGGGACCTGCTGGTACGGGACCGCCACCGGCGCCTACGACCCGGAGGTCCTCGACCTCGTCGGCCTCGACCCGGCCCTGCTGCCCGCCGTCGCCCCCACCGGCGCCACCCGCGCGGGCACCCTCGCCCCGGCCGCCGCCGAGGCCCTCGGGCTGCCCGCGCGGTCGCCGTCGCCGCCGGGACCGGCGACAACATGGCCGCCGCCGTCGGGCTCGGCCTCGGCGGCGCGGGCCTGCTCGACCACCCCGTCGTCAGCCTCGGCACCTCCGGCACGGTCTTCGCCGCCACCCGCACCCGCCCCACCGCCCCGGGGCTCGCCGGCTTCGCCGCCACCGACGGCGGCGGCACGTACCTCCCGCTCGGCTGCACGCTCAACTGCACCCTCGCCGTCGACCGGTTCGCCGCGCTCCTCGGCCTGGACCGGGAGGACGCCGTGCCCGGCGCCGGGGTTGTCGTCCTGCCGTACCTCGACGGCGAACGCACCCCGACCTCCCGCACGCCTCCGGACTCGTCACCGGCCTCCGGCACGGCACGGACCCCCGGGCGGTCCTCGGCGCCGCCTACGAGGGCGCTGCCTTCACCGTCCTGCGCGCCCTGGACGAACTCCTCGCCGCCTGCGGACTCGACCCGGCCGCACCGGACGTACGGGACCGTCCGCTGCGCCTGGTCGGGGGCGGCGCGCGCGGCCGGGCCTGGACCGACACCGTCCGCAGGCTCTCCGGCCGCCCCTGGTCGTCCCCGCCGCCGGCGAACTCGTCGCCCTCGGCGCGGCCGCCCTCGCGGCGGGCGCCGCCACCGGCTCCGACCCCGTCGCCCTGGCCGGCGCGTGGGGCACGGGCACCGGCCGGACCCTGCCCCGCTGCCCCGCGACGGGGAGACCTGGGACAGGATCGCCGGAGTCCTGACGGCCGCGACGCCGACCCTGCTGAGCTGACGGGGCACGGGAGGACGGGGCCGGGAACGGAACGGACCTGATCCACTTCACCGCCGCACCCTGGCCCGGTCGCGACCCCCGTGGTTACCCTGCCGGTAACCACGGGGAGGGACATATGACCGCTCTGCTCATCCTGTTCGGCGTCGTCATCGGCGCCGGAGTACTGGCCTTCGTCGTCGTGCACCGCCGGGGCGCCGGCCGCACGGACACGGTCGAGGGCCTCCTCCAGGAACAAGAGGCCCGCCACCGGGCCCAGGCCGACCGGATCTCCTTCAACGCCCGGTCCGTCCACAACTCCATGCCGACCGCCGGCGACGCCTACCACCGCCGGGGCGACAACCGGTACTAAGACGTCGTTTCTTGTGACTGCCGGGCGGAGTGGGCGGTTTCAGGAAGCCCAGTCCGTCTAGCAGCGAGTCGAACAGCTCCTCCACGAATGTCTCCCTCGCGCGCAGCAGTCCCTCGATCCGAGGCTGCTTCGCCGCGGCCTGGACACCAGCCGTTGAAGCCCAGGTGAGAGCACCTTCGGCGTCGGCCGGTACCTCCGCATCGAGCTCTGCGCGCTTGTGCCCGATGGCTTCTTCGAACTCGGAGGTGGCCATCCACAGGCTCACGTCGTCCACATCCTCGGGTTCCTCGACGAGGAGGGCAGCGGCGTTGTCCAGGTTGAGCCATGCCTGCCAGCGGTGCCCGTCGGTGTCCAGACCGGTCACGAGGGCGACGCTGCTGTCGGAGACGTCGGCGACGCAGGCCGGTGTACCGGTCCATTCGACCAAGGCGGACAGGTACTCGTCCTCCCAGATGCCTTGTCCCAACTGCAGGGTCTGCCAGCCGCCCGGTCGTGGCTGCCACTCATGCACGTCGTCCCTCATCCTTGGACCGGTGCTGTTGAACAGGGGTGCTTCCAACAGTGGGCGCTCGCTGCGCGCAAAGACCAGGTGACCTGAAAAGCCCATGGAACCTCCTCGTCGAATACCAGCGCACCCTACGAGCTGTCACTGACATCACCGGCGCCGGCCGACTGTCGCTCCCGACCGACCGACTCACCGGATCAACCGGCGGTGGCCGATGAGGGCTGCGGCCATGCCGACGAAGGCGAGGAAGTGTTCGGCCTTGCGTTCGTAGCGTCGGTGGAGCCGTCGGCAGCCGGCCGGCCAGGACGCGGTTCTCTCCACCACCCAACGGTGCCGGCCCAGCCGCCGCGAGACTCGACCCCCTTGCGGGCAATGCGGTGCCGGATGCCGCCACCGCGGCCAGTCCAGCTCACCCCGCGCCCCGAGCTCGTCAAGAGTCACACGATGGAGCCGGGCCCGGACCCGCTCCCGGCTCCCCTGGGCAAACCGCCGGCAGACCGTCTGCAAGCTCACCCACCACGCGTCCTGGGCGGCGGCCGCCCGGCCGCAGCACCGAAACCCCACCCGGGACCCGGACGACCACCCGGCCCACCCCACGCCACGACGTCCACACACCCCGCAGGACGGGCACCACCACGTCCCGGAACAAGAAGCCGACCAACCCACGGCCCTGCCGCACAGGTGAGAGATCAAGTCAGGTGCGAAGCAGCGAGGCATGGATGCGGGCGATGGCCCGCAGCACCTCGTCACGGTTGTTGGCCTGCTGCATCCATTAGGTCAAAGATCGATTGAGGCGGCCCCGTCCACGGAACCGGCCGTCCACCAGGACACCAGCCGGGCGGCCATCGCGTCCGGGTCCGACGGCTGAGGGGGAGACCGAAATGGTGCTCCAGCTCGTGCCGCAGGAACTCGCCGATCTCCGTCCGGCCGGCGCCGCTCCGGAGCCGCTGGAGGAGCGGGGCGAGCATGCAGTCGTACTCGTCCGGCACCTCGTCGGCGACGCCGATCGGATCCCACTCGTCGAGCAGGCGCCGCAGGCCGTTCTCGGTGACATCGGTTTCGGATCGCATCGCTTCAGGCTGCCACCCGGTACGTCACCCCGTCGCGTCGATTACCGTCCCCGGGCTACCGTCCCCGGCCCAGTACGCGGCCCGCACCTCGCCCTCCGCGAAGTCCCGGCGCGGCAGGCGCAGGCCGAGGACTCCTCCAGGGCGTGGAAGTACAGCTCGAACGTGTCGGTCAGCTCGGGGTGGTCCAGCTCGGCGCGGCGCAGGGCCCGGTTGAGGAAGTCCAGCTCGCCGCCCCGCAGATGGGGGCACGGCCGCGTTCGTACCAGATCAGCTCCATGATGCCCTGGTCGTCGTCGACGCGGCGGCCGCCCCGCAGGTAGTCGAAGGTGTAGATCGCCTTCGCGGAGGTGGCGCTCAGCCACACGCTCTCCTCGATCCCGAGCGCCGCGCACGCCCCCTCGTCGGAGAAGGCCTCCGAGGGCGTTTCGTGGTGCAGCAGGAACGTCCACCCGCCCGCCTCCCCGAAGCAGCAGCTCTCCCACTGGCGGTCCCAGTGGTCCCGGCCGCCGTTCACGGCCTCCAGGTCCTTCAGGCGCGTGCCGGCCGCGACCTGCGCGGGATCGGCCCCGCACAGCAGGGCCAGCCGCTCGGCGTCGACGGTCCGCCCGGGCGCCGCCCGGAAGAAGGCGAGATGGGTGTACGGATCCTGGTCGCGCCAGGACCCGGCCATCCAGGCGAACCCCTCCAGGGGTCGCGCCCGCACGCCTCGACCGTCCCCTGTCGTCCGGCCCGCCACCGCGGAACCGTCCGCCCCACGCCGGATCGATCCGCTCCAGCGCGTCGGCCACTTCCTCGAGAGTGCCGCCGTGCTGCCGCACCGCTGCTTCAGCGATCAGACAGAGGGCCTGGTCGAGGTCACGGGTGACGAAGGCCTCCTGGTGGGCGCCGTGACGACCGCGTACCGTCCCGTCCTCCTCCACCAGCAGGAACAGCCCCCGTCCGCCGGCCCTCCCCTCCCGCCCGCTCCTTCGACTCGGCCTCCGAGCGCGCCACCGGCGGCAGCCCCACCCCGTCGAGCAGGGGGTGCCGCGCGGCCGTCCGCTGCCAGGCCTCCGCGAGCACCTGCTGGGTGATCTTCATGACGTCAAGGTGAGGAGGGCACTGACAACGGACCGGCCTCGGCCGGGCCCCGGGCGCCGGCCCGTCTCAGGCTCCCGCCACCGCCGGAGCCGTCACCCGGCGCTGGTGGACGCGCAGGTGCAGGGTCGCCAGGTCGAGCAGGGGCGTCGCGACGCCGAGGGCGCGGGCCCGGGCGGTCAGGTCGCCGAAGAGGTGCTCGACCTCCGTGGGACGGCCCGCCGTCAGGTCGCGGTAGAGGGACGGCACCATCGGTGAACCGGAAGCGGACACCACGGCCAGCGTCGCCGCCCGCTCCCGCTCCGGCGTTCCAGCACCCCCGCCCCGGTGAGGGCGGCGAGCCGGTCGGCGAGGACGGCCCGGGGCACGCCCAGATGCGCGGCGAACTCGCCGAACCTGCGGACCCCGTAGAAGGCGTCGCGCAGGATCAGCAGCGTCCAGCGCTCGCCGACGGTCTCCAACGAGCGGGCGAGGGCACAGGTCTGGCCGCGGTAGTCGCGCGGAAGCGTCACGGCCGGAGCCTAACGGAGAACGGTTCGGTGACCGAACTGTTTTGACGCGGGGTACGCGCACGCGTGCGGGCGCCCGTGCGCGCGGACCCCGGGGTCGAAGCCGGGGTCGCCCGCGAGCGGCTCGGGCGGGCGCCCGTGCCGCGCGCACCCCGGACGCCGTTGCCGTACGAACGAAACGGACGACTAGGCTCTCGCTCACCATGAACCAGCCCACGGAACCCAAGGCCGACAAGTCGGGAGTGCGCCGGCACAACCTGAGCCTCGTCCTGCGGACCGTCCACGAGGCGGGCGAGACCACGCGGGCCGCCGTCGCGGCCCGCGTCGGACTCACCCGGCCCGCCGTCTCCTCCCTCGTCGAGCAGCTCCTCGACCTCGGCCTCCTCGTCGAGTCGGGCAAGACCTTCAGCGGGCAGGCGGGACGGCCGGGCACCGTCCTGAAACCGGCCGACACCGGCCCCGCCGGACTCGGCGTCGAGATCAACGTCGACTACGTCACCGCCTGCGTCGCCGACCTGACCGGCACCGACCGCGTCCGGCGCACCGAGCGCCTCGACAACCGCGGGACCGGCGCCGGCGAGGTCCTCGCCCGGGCCGCCCGCGTCGCCGCCGGAACCCTGGACGAGGCGGCCGGGCTCGGCCTGGTCCCGGCGGGGGCCGGGCTCGCCCTGCCGGCCTCGTCTCCGGCGGAACCGTCCGGCAGGCCCCCAACCTCGGCTGGCACGACGTCCCCGCCGAACGCCTCTTCGCCGACGCCCTCACCGCCCTGCGCCCCGCCACCGCCGGCCTCCCCGTCGCCTCCGACAACGAGGCCAACTCGGCGGCCCTCGCCGAGCTGTGGTTCGGCGCCCTCGGCGAGGTGCGCACCTTCCTGCACCTGACGGGGAGATCGGCGTCGGCGGCGCGATCGTCGTCCACGGCGAACTCCTGCGCGGCGCCCACGGATTCGCCGGCGAGATCGGGCACACGGTCGTCGACGCCGAAGGCCCCGCTGCCGCTGCGGCTCGCGCGGCTGCCTGGAGCAGTACGCGGGACAGGCGGCCCTCCTCGCCTCGGCGGGGTGGCCGGCGTCCCCGACCTGGCGCGCCGCGCCGGAGCCGGAGAACCGCGCGCCCTCGCCGCCCTCGCCGAGGCGGGCCGCATGCTCGGCCGCGCCCTGTCGGGGGCCGTGAACCTCCTGGACCCCGAGGCCGTCGTCCTGGGCGGCATCTACCCGCGCCTGATGCCCTGGCTGGCGCCCGCCCTGACGGAGGAGCTCGCCGACCGCGTCGTCTCCGGCCTCTGGACCCCGGAGGCGGGCCGCCTGCGCCCGGCCTCCGCCGCCACCGACGCGGCCCGGGGCGCGGCGGCCCTCGTCCTGCGCGACGTCCTGGCCGACCCGCTGGCCCACGCCGCGGCGGGCGGCCGCGGTGACTGACCACGCCCCTCGCCCGCACCGGGGCGTTGTCAGTGGTCACCCTAACGTTCTTCCCATGACGACGACTTACCTGGAGCTGTCGCAGGACGGCGGCGGTGCCCACAAGTTCTACGAAGTGACCGTCGAGGACCTCGCGGTGACGGTCCGCTACGGCCGGATCGGCACCGACGGACAGACGCAGCGCTCCGCGTTCCCGACCGCGGAGAAGGCCCGGGCCGCCGCCGCGAAGAAGATAGGGGAGAAGGCCCGCAAGGGCTACGCGCCCGCGGTGCGCGGAGCGCGCGCCGCCCGCCCGGTGACGCGCCGCGCGGTGACCTCGGCGCCCTCCACCGCGCGGGCCGTCGCCCCGGTCCTCTGGCGCTTCCGGACGGGCTCGGCCGCCTTCGGCATCCACGTCGACGAGGAGCGCTGCTGGGTCGGCAACCAGGCGGGGGACGTCTTCACGCTCGACCGCGCCGGCGAGGTCCAGGCCCGCTTCAGCCTGCCGGACGGCGTCAAGTGCCTGGTCGCCGACGACTTCTGGATCTACGCGGGCTGCGACGACGGCAAGGTCTACGACCTGTCGTCCAAGCTCCCCTTCGCCGCGTACGACATCGCCACCGACGTCGACATCTTCTGGCTCGACATCCACGAGGGCGTCCTGCACGTCGCCGACCGCTCCGGCCGGCTCACCGTCATCGACCACGAGGACGAGCACCAGTGGGCGCGCGGCGGCCGGGGCGAGCACGCCTGGATGGTCCGCGCCGACGGCGACGCCGTCTACTACGGGGACACGCGCGGCGTCGCGGCCCACGCGCCGGACGGCGGCGGCGAGCTGTGGCACACGGCCACCGACGGCGCGGTCCTCTTCGGCTGGCAGGAGGACACCGCGGTCTACGCGGGCACGGGCCGCAAGAAGGTGCAGCGGCTCGCGAAGAAGGACGGACGCGTGGAGGCGGTGTACTCCTGCGACAGCCCGGTGTACTCCTGCGCCACCTCGCCCGGCGGCCGGTTCGTCTTCGCGGGCGACTCGTCCTCCTCCGTCTACTGCTTCGCGGAGGACGGCACCCGACTGTGGAAGCTCGGCACGGGAGGCGGTTCGGCGCTCTCCATGCAGTACCGGGACGAGCGGCTCTACCTCGTGACCACCGACGGCTCGCTGGTCTGCGTGGACGCGAGCGAGGCCGCGATCACGGCCGCCCAGCAGGGCACGGTCCCGGTCGCCCGGGACGTCAAGCTCGCCGCCGCGCTGCCGGTGTACGAGCCGGCCACGACCGCCGGCGCCGTGACCGTCGTCAGCGACGCCCCGGCGGGCGCGGTGGTCGTGGAGTGCGTCGGCGAGTCGGGCCGGACCCGGGTGCGGGTCGTCTCGGGGGCTACGACTCCTCGTGGAACGTCCAGTTCCCGCGCGCGATCCGCGAACCCGGCGCGCGGTACGTGGTCGACGCCCTGCACCCCGCCGCGGGCGGCTTCTACCGGGTCCGCGGCGACATCCGGCGGCTGCGGTGACGGTACGGGGAGAGGGGACGGGGGCGGCGGCGGCGTCTTCGAGGCGGCCACGGGCGACGGCCCGCCCCTGCCCCGGCCGACGCCGAGCAGCGTTCCCGGGAGGTCCGGACCGCCCTCGACGGGCTGCTCCAGATCAGACGGCTGACCCTGGGCCGGGGCGGCGACCCGAAGGCCGTGCCCGCCGACTGGGAGCGACGGCAGCCGGTCCGGGCGGTGGCCCTGGCCCTGGAGTCCGGCGGGATCACGCCCTCGTCGGTGGACGCCGCCGGAGCGCGGGCCTCCACCGGCTACCGGGTCCGGGCGGGGGAGCGGCCCGGCACGGCCGTGGTGGAGTGGCTGGGCCCGCCGGGTTCGGGTGCCGCGCGGGAGGAGGCGGAGACGCTCGGCGCGTGCGTCCCGGTCCTGGCCCGGCTCGGCTGGGACGCCCTGCTCTACAAGGGGCCGCGTGGCCGCCGCTTCCTGGAGGTGGAGCCCACGGAGCCCACGGGCCCCGCGTAACCCGTGCCCGTGTCCGTAACCCGAACCCGAACCCGTAACCCGTAACCCGTAACCCGTGACCCGGGCTCCGGGGTTCAGGCGATCGAGGCCGAGACGATCGCCGAGACCGCGATGTTGCAGGAGGCGGTCACCCAGACCGCCGGATGCGGCTGGGGGTCGACCAGGGTGGCGCCCAGCTTCCCCGGCGTGACCAGGTCGACGACGAGGAAGGCCACCGCCATCAGCACCAGCCCGAGCAGGCCGAACGCGGCGGTCGAGGCGAGGCCCTTGCCGAAGTCGTCGTACGTCGTCCAGATCGAGGTGAAGACGATGCCGCCGATGCCGAGGAGCGCCGAGCTCAGCAGGATCGCGGCGTTGCGGTTGCGGTCCTCCCAGATCTGACGCCCGAGCTTGCCGGGGGTCAGCAGGTCCACGAGCACGATGCCGAGGATCAGCAGGACCACGCCGAGGGCGCCGTAGGCCTGGTCCGGCCGAGGCCGTTGACGATGTCGCTCATGGGATGCCGGCTCCGGAGGGGTCGCGATCGCGGGGATCGGCGGTCAAGGACCGGCAAAATGTAGCGCACGCGTCAACGGCGTCCGCCGTCCGCCCGGGGACCGGACGGACGGCGGAGGACGGCGATCGGGCGCATGAGGTCCCGTCAGACCCCCGGCGGCAGCTTCCTGGCGCGCGAGCGCACCTGGAGGGCCGTGACGATCTCGACGGCGCCGACGGCGACGAGCCAGATGCCGCCGAGGAGCGTGAGCACCGCCGCCGACTCCAGCGGGGACACGATCAGGACCACCCCGGCCAGCGCGCTGACGATGCCGAGGAAGACCTGCCACCCCGGGCCGGCATCGCCGGGTCGGAGGCCGCCGCCACGGTCTGCGTGATGCCCCGGAAGAGCCAGCCGATGCCGATCCAGAGCGCGAGCAGCAGGATCGACTGCATCGCGCCCCGGAAGCAGAGCAGACCGAGCAGGATCGAGAGGGTGCCGCTGATGAAGGCCATGACCCGCAGCGCGGTGCTCACATGGGTGCCGAAGGCGGCGACCAACTGCATCACACCGCTGAACAGCAGGTACAGGCCGAAGAGCACACCGGCCACGACCAGCGAGGCACCCGGCCAGACCAGGACGAGGACGCCGAGGACCAGCGCCACGAGGCCGGCGAGGAGCAGGGCCTGCCAGGCGGCGCCCGCCAGCATGCCGAGGGGCCCGGCCAGGGCCTCCCGGTCCTGGGGGCGCTCATGGGAACGGTCGTGAGTCTGTGTCATGGGACGGGCCCGTCCTTTCGTGGGGGTGCGGTCCCGGCGGACCCGGAGGACATGCGCGTCCCTTTCCTCGGGCCGCTTTCCGGGGCGCGGCTCGCGACGGTCTCCGGGGCGGTCTTGGGGACGGCGACAGCCCTCCACTAAAACAACAGCGGACAAAAGCCGCAAAGGTGACTCGTGTGGAGTAGGGATCCGGGCCCCGGACGGCGCGCGTCCCGACGGGCGACGACAGTGGACGGCGTACGCGTCCCCCTCCCGCACCTGGAGAACCCCATGGGCCACCCCAACCGACGCGACCTCGGGCTGCTCGTGCTGAGGGCCGGCACCGGCGCCGTGCTCGCCGCGCACGGCACGCAGAAGCTCTTCGGCTGGTTCGGCGGCGGAGGCGTCGAGGGCACGAGCAGGGCGATGGAGGCGATGGGCTTCTCGCCGGGCCGGCAGAGCGCCATCGCCGCCGGTCTCGGCGAGGCCGGCGGCGGCGCCCTCCTCGCCCTCGGCCTCGCCACCCCGGCCGCCGGAGCCGCCGCGGCCGGCGCCATGGCGGGCGCCGTCTCGGTGCACGCCCCGGCCGGCTTCTTCGCCCAGGGCGGCGGCTACGAGTACCCCGCCTTCCTCGGCTTCACCGCCGCCGCGATCGGCGTCACCGGCGCCGGGCGCTACTCCCTGGACCACCTCACCGGACACGTCCTCGACCGGCCCTGGGTAGTGGCCGTCGCCTTCCTCGGCACCGCGTTCGCCGCCGCCGCGGTCGTCGGCCGCCGCGCCCAGGGCCGGGCGGACTCCGCGCCGGACCCGGCGCCGGACCCCGAAGAGGCCCCGAGCCGTCCTAGCCGGGGGCGCGGGGGACCCGGACGCGTTCGCCGCGCCGGAGGGTTAGGCTCGCCGGAGAGGAAGGGACGGGCGCCACACCATGAAGATCGATCTGACGGACACCAATTCCAGCGAGATCAACAAGACGATCCTGAAGGGCCGCAGGGACGTCGGCACCCCCGCCGTCGGCGCCGTGCTCACCCTCGTCGTCGTGACCGACGAGGAGAACGCCTACGACGCCGTGAAGGCGGCCAACGAGGCCTCCCGGGAGCACCCCTCCCGCATCCTCGTGGTCATCAAGCGCCACGCCCGTGCCCCGCGCGAGCGTACGAGACCCGGCTCGACGCCGAGGTCCGGCTCGGCAGCGACGCCGGTTCGGGCGAGACGGTCGTGCTCCGGCTCCACGGCGAACTCTGCGCCCGCGCCGAGTCCGTGGTCCTGCCCTGCTCCTGCCGGACGCGCCCGTCGTGGTCTGGTGGCCCGTCGACGCCCCCGAGGTCCCCTCCAAGGACCCCCTCGGCTCGCTCGCCCAGCGCCGCATCACCGACGCGTACGCGGTGGAGGACCCGCTCTCCGTCCTGGAGACCCGCGCCGCCTCGTACGCCCCCGGCGACACGGACCTCGCCTGGACGCGGCTCACCCCTGGCGCTCGATGCTGGCCGCCGCGCTCGACCAGGCGCCGCTCACCATCACCTCCGCCGCCGTCGAGGCGAGGCGGAGAACCCCAACGCCGAACTCCTCGCCCGCTGGTTCGAGGTCCGGCTCGGCGTCCCCGTCGACCGGGTCGTCACCGACGGCCCCGTGGTCACCGCCGTCCGCATGGGCACCCCGGACGGCGAGATCCTCATCGACCGGCCCGACGGACCCGTGGCCCGCCTCTCCATCCCCGGCCAGCCCCACCGGGTCCTCGCCCTCAAGGTCCGCTCCACCGCCGAGCTGATCGCCGAGGAACTGCGCCGGCTCGACCCCGACGAGGCCTACGAGGCGGCCCTGCGCGGCAGCGCCCTGACCCGGCGGGCCCGTCAAGTACCGGCGGGTGGTGACGGCGCGCTCCCCGGTACGGGAGCGTGCGCGTCGGCCGTCCGCCGGGCACCGGCCGGCTCGGCGGGGAAGCGCGGCGCGGAGACCCGGCCGTCGGAACGGGGCTCCGGCCGCGGGCGCGGCCGCCGCCGTACGGTCGGTCCTCCACCCGGGGCCGACCACCCCGGCCGCCGCCCACGCGGTTGTCTTATCCTACGGAACGCGCCGGTGAATCCTCGGCCGGCGCCTCGCACGAAGGCCGAGGCGAACGAAAGGGTGGTCTGTGACGCGCTCGGAGGCCGATGGGTCCGCCACGTCGTCGACGGCTGTGACCGGGGTGTTCGCCGCGGACAAGGAGATCGGCGAGGACCTCGCCCGGGTGGACTGGGCGGCGACGCCGCTGGGACCGCCGGAGGAATGGCCGCAGAGCCTGCGGACCGCCGTGAGCATCCTGCTGTCGTCCAAGTTCGCCATGTGGATGGCGTGGGGGCCGGAGCTGACGTTCTTCTGCAACGCCGCCTACCGCCGCGACACCCTGGGCCAGAAGTACCCCTGGGCGCTGGGCCGCCCCGCCGGCGAGGTGTGGTCCGAGATCTGGAACGACGTCAGCTCCCGCGTCGACACCGTCCTGGCCGGCGGCGAGGCGACCTGGGACGAGGCGCTGCTGCTGTTCCTGGAGCGCTCCGGCTACCCCGAGGAGAGCTACCACACCTTCTCCTACAGCCCGCTGCGCGACGACGACGGCGCCGTGGTCGGCATGCTGTGCGTGGTCAGCGAGGACACGGAGCGGGTCATCGGCGAGCGCCGCATGGCGACCCTGCGCGACCTGGGGTCCGACCCCAGCGTCATCCGCACCGAGCCGGAGATGCTCGACTTCGCCGGCGAACAGCTCGGCCGCAACCCGCACGACCTGCCCTTCGCCCTGACCTACCTCTTCCACGACGACGGCACCGCCCGCCTCGCCTCGGCCGCCGGCATCCCGGCCGGCCACCCGGCGGCCGCGGAGACCCTCCCCGCGGACTCCGCGTCCGTGTGGCCGACGGGCGCCCCGCCCGCGGGGAGTCCGTGCTCGTACCCCTGGACGGCGAGCCGTTCGCGGACCTGCCCTCCGGGGCGTGGGAGAGGCGCCCACCGAGGCCCTCGTCGTCCCCCTGCTCCAGCAGGGCGGAGCGCCGTACGGGTTCATGGTGGCCGGCCTGAACCGCTACCGCGCCCTGGACGAGGAGTACCGGGGCTTCGTGGAACTGGTCGCCGGACACGTGGCCGCCGGGGTCGCCAGCGCCCGCGGCTACCAGGCGCAGCAGCGCCGCGCCGAGAGCTCGCGGAGCTCGACCGGGCCAAGACGACGTTCTTCTCCAACATCAGCCACGAGTTCCGCACCCCCTGACCCTGATCATGGGGCCGGTCCAGGAACTGCGGCAGCAGCTCGCCGACGCGGATCCGCGCGTACGGGAGGAGCTGGAGGCCATTCACCGCAACGGGCTGCGGCTGGGCAAGCTGGTCAACACGCTCCTCGACTTCTCCCGCATCGAGGCGGGCCGGATGCGGGCGAGCTACGAACCGGTCGACCTGGCCGCGGTCACCGGCGAGCTGGCCAGCGTGTTCCGCTCCGCCGTGGACAAGGCCGGCCTGGCCTTCCACGTCGACTGCGCGCCGCTGCCCGAGCCGGTGCACGTCGACCGCGGCATGTGGGAGAAGGTGGTCCTCAACCTGCTCAGCAACGCGCTGAAGTTCACCTTCGACGGCACGATCCACGTGGGCGTGCGCGCGGAGGACGGCGAGGCCGTGGTGACGGTCGCGGACACCGGGATCGGCGTGGCGGCCGAGGAGATGCCCCGGCTGTTCGAGCGGTTCCACCGCATCGAGAACGCCCGCTCCCGCTCCGGCGAGGGCAGCGGCATCGGCCTGGCCCTGGTGAAGGAACTGGTGGGCCTGCACGGCGGCGCCATCACCGCCGCCTCCACCGAGGGGAGGCACCCGCTTCACCATCCGGCTGCCCTTCGGCTCCGCCCACCTGCCCGCCGACGCCGTCCGGCCGGAGACGGGCGCCGACGCCACCGGGCCGGAGCCGGACACCGGCGCCGTCCGGCCTGACACGGGCACCGACGCGGCCCCGCCACCGTCGACCCCTTCGTCCAGGAAGCCCTGCGCTGGCTGCCGGACGAAGGGACCGCGGCGACGGCCCCGCGTTCGACGCCGCCCCGGACCTCGCGGGCGCCGGTGACGACGCGCGGCCGCCCGCCCGGCGGCCCCGGCGCGGGTGCTGATCGCCGACGACAACGCCGACATGCGCGAGTACCTCACCCGGCTGCTGCGCGGCGCCGGCCACCTGGTCCACGCGGTCGACGACGGCCGGCAGGCCCTCGACGCCGTCCGCGCGGAAGCCCCGACATGGTGGTCAGCGACGTCATGATGCCCCGTCTGAACGGCCTGGACCTGGTCCGGACGCTGCGCGTCGACCCGCGCACCGCCTCGGTGCCGGTCCTGCTGCTGTCCGCCCGCGCCGGGCAGGAGGCCTCCATCGAGGGCCTGCGGGCGGGCGCGGACGACTACCTCGTCAAGCCGTTCGCGGCGGCCGAACTCCTCGCCCGGGTCGAGGCCAACGTGAAGCTGGCCCGGCTGCGCAACCACCACGCCCGGTGGCGCACCGCCCTGATCGACTCGCTCCAGGAGGCGTTCTTCGTCTGCGACGAGGAGGGCGCGGTCGTCGAGATCAACGCCTCCTTCACCACCATCCTCGGTTACGGCCCCGAGGACCTGCCCTACCGGCCGGTCCACCCCTGGTGGCCCGACGCCGCCGTCCACCCGAGGCCCACCGCCAGGTCGCCGAGGCCTTCGCCACGCTGACCGGCCAGGAACGGGGCAGCTACACCATCCCCGTCACCCACCGCGACGGACACCGCCTGTGGGTGACCGCCACGTTCAACCAGGTCCAGGACCCCGACACCGGCCACACCGTGATCGTCGGGACCTTCCGCGACGTGACCGCGGAGCACTACGCCGTCCAGCGCGAGAGCGCCCTGGCCGCCCTGGGCGCCCGCCTGTCCCAGGCCACCAGCCTGCCCGACGCCATGACCGGCGCCCTGGAGGAGCTGAAGGAGGTGTGGCGCGCCCGGCACGTCGCGGCCGCGGTCTTCGGCCACGGCGACGAACCCGTCCTCACCGCCACCGACCCCTCCCTCACCTGGCGGGGACTGCCCGCCGGACACCGCCACGCGCTCGCCGGTCTGCGCGGGCAGCCGGAGCTCGCCCCGTCACCGACCCGAGCGGGGCCGCCGTCCTCCTGGAGCACCCCGACGGCCCGCTCGTCCTCCGGATCGACCTGGACGAACAGCGCCCCTTCACCGGCGAGGACCAGCTCCTGCTGTCCCTCCTGGCCGGCCGCCTGGCCCAGGGCCTGGCCCGCGCGCACCAGATCGACCAGCAGCGCGAGACCGCCATCGCCCTGCAGCGCGCCATCCTCGGCCCGTCCCACCTGCCCGACGGCCGCCGTCCGCTACGAGCCCGCCACCCGGCCCTTGGAGGTCGGCGGCGACTGGTACGACACCGTCACCCTGCCCGACGGCCGCATAGGGATCGTCGTCGGCGACTGCGTCGGCCGCGGCCTGGAGGCCGCCAGCGTCATGGGCCAGTTGCGCAGCGCCTGCCGCGCCCTGCTGCTGCAGGACGCCGGCCCGGCCCAGGCGCTCATGGCCCTGGACCGGTTCGCCGCCGGCGTTCCCGGCGCGGCCTGCACCACCGTCTTCTGCGGGGTCCTCGACGCCGGGACCGGAGAACTCACGTACTCCAGCGCCGGGCACCCCCGGGCATCCTCGTCCGCCCCGACGGCACCACCCGGCTCCTGGAGGACGGACGCTCCCTGCCCTGGCCGTCCGCCCCGGCACCCGGCGCCCCGAGGGCCGCTGCACCCTCTCCGCCCGCTCCACCCTGCTGCTGTACACCGACGGACTCGTCGAACGCCGCCGTCGGCCGCTCAGCGCGGGCATCGACCAGGCGGGCGAAGCGCTCCAGGACGGCCGGAACACCGCGATCGACGACCTCGCCACCGACGTCATGTCCCGGCTGGCCCCCGCCGACGGCTACGACGACGACGTCGCCCTGCTGCTCTACCGCCACCCGGCCCCGCTGAGATGACCTTCCCCGCGGAATCGGGACAGCTCGCCCCCGTCCGCAAGGCCCTGCGCGGCTGGCTCGACCAGTGCGACCTGCCGCCCGGCACCGCGCAGAACATCCTCGTGGCGGCGGGCGAGGCCTGTGCCAACGCCATCGAGCACGGGCACCTGACGCCCCCGGCGACGCCGTCCACTTCCGGGCCGAGGCGTCCGTCGACAACCTGCGCCTGACCGTCACGGACACCGGACGGTGGAAGGTGCCCCAACCCGAGCGCAACGCCCACCGCGGCCGCGGCATGGCCCTGATGCGGGCCCTGATGCAGCAGGTCACCGTCACCCAGGGCCCCACCGGAACCACCGTCGACATGCACACGAGGATCGCCTGATGACCACACCCCTGACCCTCACGCCCGGTCGGCGGCCGGACGGCACGGCCGTGCTGACCGCGGTCGGCGAGATCGACATGAGCAACACGCACAGCCTGGCCGCCGCGCTCGACGGCACCCCGGGCCCCCTCGTCCTCGACCTGACCGACGTCGAGTACCTCGACAGCGCCGGCCTGAGCGTCCTCTTCTCCCACGCCGACCGCCTCGAACTCGTCGCCGGCCCGCTCCTGGCCCCGGTCCTGACCATCTCCGGCCTGACCGACCTGACCACGCGCCACTGACGCACGTGCCGAAAGTCCCGGTGTGGCGCGCCGACGAGGGGTAGGGGTCCGCTTCGGTCCCGACCGAACCCGACGGTGACGAGGGACGCGGCCCCCGCCCGGGAGACGGGATTCCGGGCACATCGGGGTGAACGTACTATTCTCCCGATCTTTACCACGGGTTCCCGCCGGGAACCGCATGCGGAGGAACTGAGGGTGTTCGCGGTAGACGTCAGACGGGACACGCGAGGAGTGGTATTCGTGCTGCGCGGGGACCTCGACTTCCACAGCGCGGTGCAGTTGTACGAGGCCGGCGACAGGGAGCTGGGCACCGGAGGGGACACGGGCGCGGTGGTGATCGACTGCTCCCACCTCACCTACTGCGACTCCACCGGCATCACCGCCCTGCTGAAGCTCTACAACCAGCTCTCCGGGCAGGCCCGGGTCCTGCGCCTGGCGGCGGTGCCCGCCTTCCTGGACCGCCTGTTCACCCTGACCGGGCTCAACCAGATCTTCTCCCTGTACGCCGACGCCGACGAGGCCCTGGCCGCGCACGCGGCCGACCACGGCGCGCTCGCCGCGGGCACCGACGAACCGGTGCGGCCGAGCGGGGAAAACGCCGGATGACGGGCGCCTCGGGACGGCGGACGACCCGGTCCGCCCAGGTGCCGGCGGCACGCGCGGCCGACAGCGGCGCGGAGGGCGACCTGCGGGCCCTGTTCGGACAGTCGATGGCCGTGTTCGCCTCCCTGGCCGGGCCGGCGCACATGCTGGAGGCGGCGAACCCCGCCTTCTTCGCGGCGATCGGCGGACCGGAGCGCACCCGCACCGGGGTGCCACTGGGGCAGCTCATGCCGGAGCTGACCGCCCAGGGGTTCATCGGCCTGCTGGACCGGGTCTACCGCACGGGCGAGGCCCACGTCGGCCGCAACGCCCGGGTGATGCTGGGGGAGGGGAGAAGGCGCGCGAGGCGTTCTTCGACTTCACCTACGAGCCCCGCCTGGACGCCGGCGGCAACGTCATGGGCGTACGGGTGATCGGGGTGGAGACCACCCAGGTCCAGCACGCGCAGCGCTGACGGCCGAGCACCGGGCACTCCTCGAACAGATCGCCCGCCAGGCCCCCTGCCCGAGGTCCTGGAGGGCATGGCCCGCGCCATCGAGGAACTCGCCCCCGAAGAGGTGCTGGTGTCGGTCCTGCTCGCCGACGCCGACGGAGGCCACCTGCTGCGCCACGGCGCGGCCCCCAACCTGCCCGACTTCTACAACCGGGCCATCGACGGCATCGCCACCGGCGAGGCGTGGGCTCCTACGGCACCGCCGCGCACCGCCGCCGGCCGGTGATCGTCACCGACATCGCCACCGACCCCTTCTGGGACGACTTCCGCGACCTGGCCGACAAGGCCGGCGTGGCCGCCTGCTAGTCCACCCCGATCCTGGCCCGCGACGGCTCGCTCCTGGGCACCTTCGCGATGTACCACCGCACCCCGCGGACCCCGCGCGAGGCCGACCTCGCGCTCGCCCGGGTCTTCGCCGGCACCGCCGCCCTGGCCATCGAGCGCCACCGGGCCGAGCAGGCACGCCGGGCGGCGGAGGCCCGCGAACAGTCCGCCCGCGACGACCTGGCCTTCCTCCTGAACGCCAGTACCGCCCTCTCCTCCGACCTGGACGCCCCCAGACGCTGCACCGCCTGGCCACGGCCTGCGTGCCGAGACTGGCCCCGCTGGGCACGGTCGACGTCGTCGAGGGCGGCCGGGTGCGCCGCGTGGCCACCGCCGCCCCACCCGGCACCAGCAGGATCTCCTGGCCTCGCACATCCCCGTCTACGACGCCGACGACGACGCCGTCGCCCGCGTCCTGGCCTCCGGCGTGACCGAAGTGGCCCGCCGCACCCCTCCGGGCCCGGGCCCTGGCGCGAGCTGGGCGTCACCGGTTACGTGTGCCTGCCCTCCTCGACCGGGGCACGGCGTTCGGCGCCGTGACCCTGCTGTCCACCGGCGAGCACGCCTTCGACGGGCACACCGTCGCCCTGGCCGAGGAACTCACCCGGCGCGCCGCCCTGGCCGCGCGCAACGCCCGCCAGTACACCCACCGCGCCGCCCTCGCCCGCGACCTGCAGGCCGGACTCCTCCTGCCGACCTGCCCCGGGTGCCCGGGGCCGAGGTGGCCACCTACTACCACCCCGCCGGCGAGGGACTCGACATCGGCGGCGACTTCTACGACGTCTTCCCCTGGAGGGACCGGTGGGCGTTCCTGCTCGGTGACGTCTGCGGACGCGGCGCCATCGCCGCCACCACCACCGCCCTGGTCCGTCACACCGCCCGCGCCGTGGCCCCCTCCTGCCCGGCCCCGAGGCCGTCGTCACGGCGGTCAACCAGGCCCTGATCAACCGGCCCGCCGGACACGGCACCGGCTTCGTCACCCTCGTCTATGGCCGGCTCACCCCCACCGACCACGGCCTGGACGTCGAACTCGTCCGCGCCGGCCACACCATGCCCCTCCACTTGGACGCCCGGGGAACCGTCCGTACCGTCGACGTGCCCGGCGCCCTGCTGAGCATCGGGCCCGAGACCCACCTCACCGCACACCGCCTCCTCCTGCGGCCGGACGAGAGCCTCCTGCTCTACACCGACGGCATCACCGAGGCCCGCGGCGCCGACGGCGAACAGTTCGGCGAGGACCGCCTCGTCGCGGCCCTGGCCGGCGCCCCACCGGACCGGCCCCCACCACGTCGTCGAGACCCTCACCCGGGCCGTGCGGGACTTCACCGGCGACCACGGCATCGACGACGACCAGGCCGCCCTCGTCCTGACGGCCACCCGCCCCGGGAAGTGACGCGGGTCCCGGTGGCGCCGGCGGGCGGAGAAAACCGGTGGTCCCGGCCCGGGGCACGCCTGCCATCCGTCCCTGATCGAAGACATCGGGACCACGGACGACGACCGCGACGACTTCCTCGTCCTCCTTCCCGACGGCACCCCCGTCGGCCACGTCGCGCTGACCGGTCAGAACCTCGTCGACGGCACGGCCCGGATCGAGCTGATGCTCGACCCCCGGCACCGCGGCCAGGGCCACGGCACCGCCGCCCCAGGGCCTGTCCGGCGGATCATGGCCGGGGTCGTCCTTCCGCGTCCGCTTCTCCGCCGACGATCGGCCGGTGCCCGCCGTCCGGCCGCGCGGTCCGGTGACCGGTGGCGCGGTCCGGGCGCGGCGGCGGGCGGAGAGGGCCTGGTCCGGGGGACGGCCGACGAGTTCGGGGTGCACGAAGAAGCCCTTCTCCTCCGGAGCCTTCTCCTCGTCGGCGGTCAGCGGATGTGCCCGGGCCCAGTCGTCGCAGCGGACTCCGGTCACCTGCCAGCAGACCTCGAGCCCCGGCCCGCCGCCCGCGATGGCGAAGGCGTGCCCGGTGAGCGGGCGGCTGACGTGCAGCTCGGGCGCCGGGGCGCCGACAGCGGTGAGCTGATAGCGGAAGGACTCGTTGAGCGACTCGAACCACTCGGGAAGTTCGACCGTCGCGCGGCCCTCCTCGTCGAGGACGGCGGTGCCGTCGTAGACGTTCTTCAACTCCGCGGACTCGACCGCCGCGTGGACCAGGAAACGGTCCTCCGGCTCGCTCGGGTGGTCGATCCTGACGACGTTCACGCTGTCGGACACCGTCCCGGTGACGATGACGTCCCCGTCCAGGAGCGCCGCCCTCTCCGTCCCCCTCGCGTACAGGCCGGTGGCGCCGTGGGCTTCGACCCCGTACGCCTGGTCGCTCCTGCCCAAGACGCCCGGGCCCAAGGTGCATTCGCCCAGGACGCCGGCGTTCTCGCGGCCGCCCGCGCCCTTCACCCCGTGGTTGTCCGTACTGCTGCCGTACACCCCGGGCCCGTCGCCGCCGACGCCCTTCACACCGGGGTGCTCGCCCCGGCTCTCTCCGAAGACCCCCGTGCCCTTCCCGCTGGTGCCCGAGACGCCGGTTCCCCGATGCTCGACGCGGAGACGCCCGCACCGTTCGTACTCTCGGCCAGGACGCCGGGACCGCTGCCGCTGGTGCCCGAGACGCCGGCGCCGAGACCGTCGGTGTCGCCACCGGCGGTGCCGAGGACGCCGGGGCGCGATCCGCCGCCGGTCCCGGAGAGGCCGGGGCCCCGATCGCTGCTGCCGTACACCCCGGGCCCGTCGCGGCCGGTGCCCCGCACGCCGGGACCGGCCCCGCCGCCCTTCCCCGTGACGCCCGCCCCTCCTCGCTGTCGCCGGCGACTCCGGTCCCCCGCTTGCTGGTTCCGAAGACTCCGGTCGCCTGCGTGCTCGTGCCGCACACGCCCGCGCCGTCCGAGCCGATGCCCTCGACGCCGGCGGACTCCCCTCCGCCCGTGCCGCGGAGGCCGACGCCTTCGCCGCTGGTGCCCACGACCCCCGGGCCGGTGGCGGTCGCGTGCCCTTGACGCCCGCGCCCTCTCCTCCGCCCAGGCCGGTCAGGCCGTCGCCCTTCGTGCTGGTGCCCTTCACACCGGGTCCGCCGGTGCTCGTCCCGGCCAGGCCCGGTCCGCCGACGGCCTTCGCCTCCACGCCCGGCGCGGTGTCGCCGCGGGTCTCGGCGAAGACGCCCGTGCCGTGGGAGCTCGTAGCGGAGACCCCGAAGCCGGCGGTGGCCGTGCCGACGACGCCCGCTCCCCGCCCTCCTCCGGTACCGGTGACACCGTCGCCCGCGGTGCTGGTTCCCCGGACTCCGGGGCCGGTGTCACCGGTGCCCGTGACGCCCGGGCCGGAGCCCGTGCTCGTGCCGGACACCCCGGGGCCTTCGGAGGCCGTCGTGCCCGACACGCCGGCGCCGGGGCCGTCGGTGCTCCCGGCCACCCCGCGCCCTTCTCGCTCGTGCCCTTCACCCCGGGGCCCTCGACGCCGATGCCGAGGACGCCGGCGTCCCGGACGGCGCCCTCACCCCGCACGCCCGGACCGGCGTGGCTCTTGCCGTCACCCCGGGCCCCCGGACGCCGGTGCCGAGGACCCCGGGTTCGACCCCTCGCCGAGGCCCGACACGCCGACGCCGGCGGCGCTGATGCCCGCGACGCCCGTACCTCCTTCGGCGCGTTTGGACCGGCCCAGGACTCCCACGCCGTCGGGATGGATGTTGATGCCGAACACGCCCCCGATGGGCTCCCCGTCGGCCTCGGCCGCCTTCCCGCTGCTGCCGATGATGCCGCTGCCCGTCAGGCAGTCGCCCCAGACACCGCATTTGAGCGCGCCGGGAGAGAAGGTGGTGGGGCCGTCCTGTGAGGTGGGGGGCTTCACGGGTGACATGGTCGCGTCCTCTCTGGCGGCCGGAGCACGTTCCGTACCGGATCTCACGCGTAGGTGATCTGGATGCAGAAGATCGTGATCGCCTCCCCGCTCCACCCCTCGGCCTGGACCGTGAGGTAGTAGCGGTGCGTCCTGTTCGAGATCTTCACCTCGCCCCCTGCGGTGGGGCAGGAGTCCCCAACTTTTCGGCGGTGAGGAGGGTTTCGGTGTCCTCGCGGTTGTTGATCTCACGGCTCTTGAAGGAGACCCTCAGCGTGCCGGTGCCGGACAGGTTGCTCCCGGTCATCAGCAGGTACTTCACGGCGACCCCGTCGGGGAGCGTCACGTTCATGAAGCCGTGGGCCTGGTCCGCGAGTTCCGGCTTCTCCACCATGTCGACGGCTTGCTGCCAGGGCGGCCGCTCGGATCCGTCCTCGGTGTACCGGTTCAGGACGGGGACGAGCGTGAGGTGGCGCGTCGACACTCCCAGCTCGTCGATGATCGGGTTGATCTGGTTCTCCGCCAGCCCGGCGAACTCGGCCTCCAACTGGTGGAAGCGGCTGTTGAGGCCGTCCTCGCCGCCCGCCTGGACGCGGTGCTGGTGGTCGATCCAGTCCTTGTGGCTGAAGTGGGGCACGTAGTGCTCAGTCATCACGACCGTCCTTGCGTAGACGGATGAACGGGGACGAGAAGGGGTCCGTGACGTGGTACGCCGGGAACGTGTGGAGGCGGCGGCGTTCCGCTTCCTCGTCGTCGAGGCCGGCCAGGGTCCTCAGGCGGTCGGTGCGGCACTCGACGCCGACGGGGTGGAACCAGTCGAGGAGGTTGAGGATCAGGTCGTACTGCTCCTTGGTGACCGACACGCCGGGCTCGTCGTCCAACTCGCGCTTGAGGCCGACCTCGCACTGGTAGGGCAGCAGGCCCTCGCCGGGGAGGTAGGCGGCCCGGAGCAGGACGCGTCCGGGGGCGACACCGGCGACCGCGCAGACCGGGGCCCGGGGGTGATCGGTTCCGCGGCGCCGGGGCCGTCCGGGGTGGACGACCACACGAGTTCCTCGCCCAGGCCGGTCCCCAGCGGCAGTTCGACGGCGAGCCGGGGCGGGGCGGGCGGATCCGCGTCGAGCGGCGCGGGATCGGCGAGGAGCACGGTGCCGCTGCGGCGCGGGGCCATGACGAGGCAGGGCGGGTACGGGGCGTCGGGGGGCTCGCGGCGAGGGCGGGGCCGCCGCGGCCGGGGCTGAAGACCTGGGGCAGGCGGACGTCGGTCGCGACGTCGACGACGTGGACCCGGCCGGCGGCGGCGGGCGAGTCGTCGGTCGCCACGTACAGCAGGGTCTCGTCGTCGCCCAGACTCAGCGCCACCGGCACGGTGCCGGCGGGAAAGCCGCCGATGACGGACTTCGGTGTCCCGTCGGGCGGGTGGTAGACCAGGACCCTTCCGTCGCCGCCGGCGCCCCGCCGGGGCTGATGACGTACAGCTTCTCGCCCTCCACCGTGACGGCGAGGGAGTGGGCCCGCGGGTCGCCGGTGTCGACCGTCTCGTGCAGGGTCAGCGTCGAGCGTTCGACGCGGCACCAACGGCCGTCGGCCAGGACGGCGTACAGAGAGGGGTCGCCGAAGGCGATCGCGAGGAGCGGGGGCGGCGGGCAGGTTCAGCAGGCCGGCGGGCCGGCCGGTCGCCAGGGCGAAGGCCCGGAGCGTCGCGTCGCCGCAGCCGACGTAGAGGCGTGTGGCGTCGGCGGCCAGGGCGGCGGGACGGGGGCAGAGGAGCTCCGGCGGGGTGGCGGCGGGCTCCAGATCCGCCGGACCGAGGACCGCGACGCGATCGAGCCGTTCGTGGGCGACGAAGAGGCGGCCGCCGCCGAGGGCGAGAGCGCCGGGGAAGGGCGCGACCCGCGTGAGGCGGTCAGGGCGAGGTCGGGATGGGCCTGCTCCTCCACCTCCGTGAGGGTGAAGGAGGTGATCCGGTGCGAGCCCGCCTCGGCCAGGAAGAGCCGTGAGCCGTCGGCGGCGAAGCAGGCCGTGACGGGCTCGGCGGCGGGGAGACCTCCAGCGGGACGGACTCGTCCACCGCGACCTCGTCCGGTCCGTCGACCGTCGGTTGCGCGCCGGGGGCCACGGCGACGCGGACGGTCTCCGATCCGCCGGTCAGGGCCGGGTCGACCCGGATGTGGTGGAAGCCCGCCGCGAAGGCCCGCGCCGCGAGTGCCGGGGCGGCCAGCGTGGAGTGGCGGAGCCGCAGGGCCCGGCCCTGGGCGTGCAGGGCGGCGTCGGGGTCGGGTGCCGGCCCGGGGCCCGGGGACGGTCCGGCCGTCTCCTGGGGGACGTACGAGGCGAGGACGGTGAGGCGGCCGCCGACGGGGGCGAGCAGGTCGAGCAGTCGGTCGAGGGCCTCGCCGGTGACCCGTTGCATCATCCGGTTCCGGTGCCCGGGGCCGCTGCCGTAGTCGACCCGGCGCGGGGGCGGGTCAGGTCGTCGGTGCGCAGGTGCAGCATGCGCGGGTCGAAGTCCTGGGTGGGCGGGCCCGCGGTGGCGGCCTCGGTGGCGCCGCGGCGGCCGGTGCCGCTGATGGTCTCCCCGGCCGCGAGGGCGGCGTCGTCCAGGCCGATCCGGATGCGGCGGGTGCCGCTGCCGACGTGGCCGCGGTGCGCGACCTCGACCCGGACCGAGACGTCCCCGGCCGCGAGGGCGTGCAGGGTCCCCGGCTCGCTCGACGGGAAGGCGGCGTCGCCCGCTTCCGAGCGGAGGACGGACCAGCGGATCTCGGCGCCGGCGAGGCGCGAGGGTCGGGCTCGACGCGGAGGACGAGCGCGTCGCCCTCGACGACGTCCGGCAGGCGTGCGCCGGGGCCGGTGTCCGGATCCCGCCCTCTCCGGTCTCGTCCGTCACGATGCGGAAGACGTCCCCGCGGGGCTGGGCCGCGTAGACGTGGCCCTCCCTGGTGTGCCGGACCCAGCCGAAGCCGGCCGCGTGCGCGAGGGCGCCGAGCCGTGCCGCGTCCACGGGCGGCGTGTGCGTGAGAGGACGGCGCGCCCGACGCCGTGCAGGCCGGCGCCGGCCGCGGGGTCGTACGCCCTGAGGACGCGCAGGGTGCCGGCGGTCGGCGCGAGCCGCTCGACGAGCGCGTCCAGGGCGCGGACGACGCCCAGTTGCATCCGGCGGGCGTCCTCGTCGTCCGCGAAGGAGAGTCCGGGCCGGCCGGGGTGGCGGATCAGCCACGCGGGGTCGAAATCGGGTTCGTCCCGGGGGCGGTGCCGACGGCGGCCTCCTCGGACGCGCCGAGCGTTCCGTCGGCGGCGATGGACTGGCTCACCGGAAGCGTCCTCGGCAGGACGCGCAGGAGCCGTCCGCCGGTGACCACGGGCTCCGTCTGCTCGCGCACCACGAAGGGGCGGGGTCCTCCGAGCCGGCCACCGGCCCGGCCACCTCGTTCACGGCGTCCTGGAGCGCGTCGGGGGTGGGCAGGAGCCAGCGGTGGAAGATGCCGAGCCGGCGGCGGTACTGCTCGTCGGGCTCGCCGGTGACCGGTGCGAAGGTGTCCCGGGCCACGGAGGAGAGGCGCACCTCTTCGAGCAGGCCCCGGTACTGGAGGGTGGTCCGCGTCCCGTCGGCCAGGACCTCCTCGCCCTGGCCCAGGACGACTTCGGCGCTGCTGGTCAGCGTGCCGAAGGGGCGCGTCGTGACGTACCGGGCCACCTCCCGCCCGTCGAGGCGGAGCACGGCGGTGGTGGTCGTGCCCGTGCGGGCGAGCGTGCCGGCGACGTGGTGGAAGGAGCCGTCGCCCAGGTCGCGGTCGGCGTACAGGTCCACCTGCGCACTGCCGTCCGAGAGGGAGAAGCGGAGGTTGCGGTCGATGGTGTGGAAGGTCCCGATGACGAGGGCCCAGCCCTTGCTGCGGGGGTCGTCGAGCCGGTCGCGTTTGGCGACCACGGGTCCGTTCGTGATGGTCCGGTCCGGTCGCACGATCGCTTCGACGGTGAAGGGGGCGCCGGCGGGGAGGGCGAAGGCGGGAGCGTCCGCGACGCTGATGGCGCCCGCTCCCGGACCGAACGCGAAGGCGTGGCCGAACCGGCCGGTCCGGCCGCTGTGGGCGCCCTGGTTGACGCCCTCGCGGTCCTCCTCGCCGGGGGCGGCGGCGTCGACGACGGTGTCCACCTCGGCGCCGGGCTCCGGGAGGCCCTTCTCGTCGCGCGGCGGGACGTCGTCGAGGTGGAAGAGGGCGACGGTGGCCTCGTCGACCCCGTGCGGACGCGGTGGGAAGCGAGGGGCGCCCAGGTCGAGGCCGAGCAGGTCGAGGCTGGCGCCGTGGGCGGTGCCGGTGTCCCGCTGGCCCGTCACGTCGTGGAGGTGGGCGGCGACGGTCTCGTGTTCGGCGCCGATGACCCAGAGCAGTTTGGCCAGGTTCCCGAGGAGGGCGGTCACCTCCCAGGCGCCGGTCGTGACGGGACCGAGGGAGTCGCGGGGGTGAGGGAGACCAGACGCAGCCGGTCGGTGATGTCGGCGGCACGGCCGGGGATCGGCACCGTGACGGCGCCGTCGGCCGGGTGGCCGGCCGGGACGCGCACGCTCACCTTCTCCGGGCGCGCGCCGCCAGCCCGGGTGAACACGACCTCGACGGTGACGGGCGAGGTGACGTCCTGGCGGGGGGCGAGCAGGTAGCGGGGGACGCGGGCGGTCTGCCGTAGTGGCGTTCGTAGGCGCCGAAGTCGTACCCGGGGACGGGGATCGTCCCGTCCTCCCGCCGGGCGCCGAGCGGGACGGTCATGCGTTCCGTCCCCCGGTCGTACGGGGCGGGGAGCGCGCCCCGCATGACGGCGAGGGCGCCGCCCGGCAGCGGGTCGCGGAAGCGGAGGCGGGCGTGGGGCCCCGTCGCGCTCATGCGACCACGACCCGGAGGTCGGCCATGGAGGTGTCCACGGAGAAGTGGGCGATCTCGTCGGGGGCGAGGTCCAGGTTCTCGCCCACGGACAGCTCCTCGGCTCCGCCGTACGTGGCTCCGCCGTAGTAGGCCTGGCCGAAGGCGGGGGCGAAGCGGCGCAGCCTCAGGTTCTGCACGTCGACCACCCCGGCGGTGGTGCGGGCGCTGAGGACGATGTCGGAGTGGAGCACGCCGTGACCGAGCCGCAGCCGGTCGACGGAGGCTCGTACGGCGTCGAGGATCGCGCCCTTGACGGCCTCCTCGTCGTGGCCCGCCTCGATGACCAGGGTGGCGCGGATCCCGACGTCGACCTGGTTGGCCGCGAGCAGGGCGGGGAAGATCGACACCGGCCGCCACTGCCGTACGACGTCGAGGACTTCGCCGTACAGGCCGGGGAGGGACGCCTCGCCCCGGTTCCAGGGCCAGCCGGGCTCGGGGGCGACGACGATGTCGAAGAAGTAGGGGGAGCCGGTCTGGCGCGCCCCGGAGAAGCCGCGGCTGCCGAAGCGGAAGGTCCCGAAGGCGCGCCGGGTGGCCTCGACCCCGCCGAGGGGGTCGAGGACCACCGTCGCGCACACGCCGTTCACGTCGAGGATCCGGGCGAGCAGCGCCTCCTGGGTCCACACGGTGCGGGGGACGCCGAGCAGCCGGGCCCGGTAGACGGCGTCGGGCTCGCCGAGCTCGCCGCCCAGGAAGTCCCGCCCGCGACGGACTTGATCACGGCGGCGCCCAGATTGAGGTTGTGCCGGGCCCAATCGGGGTCGAGACGCAGCTCGCGGCCGAAGCCGATGTTGCCCGCGGCACCGCGCGCCACGGCCTCGGCCTCGACCGTGGCCGTCGACCGCTCCGTCGTGAGGGTGACGGCGTCCGTGCTGCGGAAGGCGAGTGCGGGGACGTCGGGCGACGGCACCGTCACCATGACGGTGCCTTGCGGGAGGACGTAGTCGCGGTCCGGAGCGGCGTCGGCGAGCGTCAGGACGACCGGGCCCCGGGCGCGCAGTTCGCGGCGCCGCAGGCTCGAGGTCGCGGCCGAGCAGGTCCAGGCTGGGGCCCTGGGCGGTGCTGATGAAGGTGCCGTAGTACTGGGATTCCAGGGCCCGCCACAGCTCGTGGGTGTCGACGGCCGCGGCGTCCAGGACCTTGCGCAGGGCGCTGCCGGAGGTCAGGTCGACGTCGTCGCCGAACATGGCCCGGGCCCGCTCCTGCTGGTCGGCGATGATCCGGTCGACGCCCTTGACGACGAACCCGTCCTTGGTGACGCCGAACCGTTCCTCGGAGGTCATGGGGTCCCCCTTGCGCGGAGGGTGAGAGCGGTGCTCGCGATGGTGTCGACGACGGCGAAGACCGTGTGGACGCGGGCCGCGTGCGCGGCGGCCACCTCCGGCGGTGGTCCTCCTCGTCGATTCCGGGCCGGAGTTCGAGGTAGCGCGGGTCGTCGTCGAAGAAGACCTCGCGCACGTCGGTGACCCGGAGGTCCGAGCTGAGGCAGCGGACGAGCTCCATGGTGAGGAACTCCTTGCGGGTGGGCAGGTCGTGGGCGTAGGCGCCGAGGGCGAGGCGGTCGAAGCCGAACGGCGTGTTGAGCCGGTCGCTCCCCCTCTGGGTGGCGACGCCCAGCTCCAGTGCCTGGCGCAGCGCCTCGGCGCCGACGACGAGCGCGAGGTCGGGGAACGTCCGTCGAGGACGAGGTCCCCCTCGTCGAGGGCGAGGCTGCGGCCGAGACTGGGCGCTCCTTCGCGCGGGAACTCGTGGGGGAGGTACGGGAGGACGGCCGCGGCCGGGTCGGGACCGTGCGCCACCGGGCCCGCGGCGGTCGCGAACGGTTGGGCGGCGAAGGACGCGCCGGAAGCGGCGGTGGGCGGCGAGGGCGTCCGCGGCGGGGCGGGCGGCGAGGGCCCCGCCGCGGGGAGCCGCCGAGCCGGCCGCCCGCGGGCCGGTCGCCGCCCGGTCCGACCGGCCCGCCGCCGGCCGTCACCGGGTCTCCAGCACAGTCTGGCCGGGGTCGGCGACCGTCCACCGGCCGGGTCCCTGGCCGCTCGCGGTGACCCCGGAGGCCGTGGCGAGCAGGACCGGGGCGCCACCGACGGTCAGCTTCCTCGACCATCCGTCGGGAGTCGCCGGGGCGATGACGCAGGGCTGGGGTCCGCCGGGCGTGGTCGCGGTGCAGGGCGAGACCATGCCCGGTACGGGGGTGGCCGCCGAGCCGAAGGCGAGGCCGCCCTCCTGCCGGCGAGGACGACCCCCTGCCCTTGACGGTGACCCGGGGTCGCCGGCCATGAGCGTCAGCCTGCCCTGGTGGGTGCATTGGACGGTCGCGCCTTCGACGAGTACCAGAGGCATCAGCCGATCGCCACCTTTCCTTTGCCGATCGTGACGGTCACTCCCCCGACTTGAGCACCACGTCGTGCGATCCGCCGTCGACGGTGACGCTCCCGTCGGCGTCGATCGTGACGGTGGTCCCCGACTTGTGGGTGAGCAGGAAGACCTCGGCACTTCCTTCCTCCGGTCGTTCGCCGACGGCCGTGCAGGCGTCCTCGCCGATCGCGACCTTGAGGCCGATCGCCTCCACGACCCGGCGGCCGTCCGCGGCGATCAGGTCGTTGACGCCCTTGCCGGTGGGCAGGGCGGTGCCGGCGCCGCCGGTGAGTTCGGTGGGCAGGCAGAGCCACCAGTCGCCCTCCTTGGACTTCGGGCGGTCCGTCTTGGGGGCGTTGGGCCACAGGAAGCCGGCCACCACGGTGTCGTCGGGGTTGTCCCGCACCTGGTTGAGCAGGGCGCGCATGCCCGCGTACACCGGGACCGACAGGCCGACCTTGTGCCAGGCGAACGGCGAGGCGACCGGCTTGTCGCGCCGCGTCGGATCTCCCCGGTGACCGGTACGTCCACACTGGGCGAGGCCATCGCCTCGTCGGGCCGCTGGCCGCTCAGCACGGTCGCCGTCCGCCGGTCCGGCTCGGCCCGGTCGACGACGCCGACGTCGACGGACGGGTTGACCGCGGCGTGCTCCTGGACCTTGCCGGAGATGAGGTCGGCGATCGAGTGGGCGGTGGCCTTGCGGGCCAGTTCGCTGAGCCGGGCGTTGCCGCCGTCCCTGTCGAACTCCACCGCCCGGCCGGCGCAGGTGTATCCGCCGCGCGGCGAGAACGTGTGGGTGAGCTGGAGGATCCGGAAGCCCCGGAACGGTTTCTCGTACCCCTCCACACCGGCCGCCACCATCATGCCGGCCCGGAGCGAGGGACACCGAGCACCGTGAAGTCGAAGGCCTCCACCTCGGCCGGGTCCTTCGGGCCGGTGTCGAGGGCTGTCTGCCGACCGTGCCCAACCGGGCGGGTTTGAACTCGGCGAGCCGCGCGAGGGTCATGGTCTTCGGCACCACGAGGCACTCCTCGCCGCCGATCGCGGCGGCGAGGGCGGCGACCGGGGGACGTCGGGGAACCTGCCGGCGGGCGGATGCGCGAGGGTCTTGCCGCACTGGACGGTCCCGTCCTGGACGAGGATCTCGTACCCGTACTGGTCGGCGACCGCCCTGAGCAGCGCGAAGGCGTTCTTGCCGGTCCTGGTGATCTCGCGGAGGTAGGCGCACGGCTCCGGCAGCCCCACGACGTCGACCCCGGCGAGCCCGGCGATGTGCTTCGCCGCGTCGTGGGGCGTCGTCCCGGGCAGCGAGAAGCCGGCCCTGGGCGGATCGCTCCCCGGGTCGGTGTGGGCGAGCAGCCGGTAGGAGGCCTCCTCGTAGCCGGTGAGGCGGATGGCCAGCGGAGGGTACCGGGTGGTGGACTTGATCGCGTCGACCCTGCCGGACAGGACCACGTCCCGCCCGGAGGGGTCGTCCAGGTAGCCGAGGTGGATGTCGACGTCGACCCCGCCCTCCGGGCCCGCCTTCTTCTCCCCGAGAGCGCTGGTCAGCTTCTCGTGCAGGTCGAGCGGCAGATCGGCGAAGGTGATGTCGAACCTTCCCGGTTCGCCGATCTCGTACGTGACGACGATCTCGGCGTCGGCGAGCACCGACCCGCTGCGGACGTCGTTCGAGACCTTCAGCCGCAGGACCGGGAAGTCGATCAGGTACCAGAGGATCACGCCCATCGCCGCGCCACCCCGATCACGATCCGGGAGCCGTAGTGGCCGCCGCCGTTGAGGTTGCCGCGGGCCACCCTCGCCTCGACCAGCTTGAGCGCCAGCGAGCCCGCCTCGTGGACGAGATCCGGCTCGGGCACGAGCTTGCGGAGGAAGAGGACGCGCGGGCCGTCGGTGCCGGGACCGGTCACCCGCAGCACTCAGGTGGCCGGGGGCGTGGGCTGCAGGGCGGTCTCCATCGGCTGAGGGAGGCGGCTCCACTCCGCGAGGTCGTACAGCGTCTCCGGCGGATCGTCCTCACCGCCCTCGAAGCTGGCGTACAGGGCGAAGTCATAGGCGGCGTCCCCGACCGGGCAGCGGAAGACCTGGGGAAGCCCGGCGTCGGGCTCGACCGGCAGACGGTGGAAGAGCGGTTCGGGCGTCACAGCCCACCTCCCAGTTGGCGGCCCGGCGGGATCATCTCGCTCACGGCGGGGATCGCGACGGAGCCGGCCGCGAGTGCCAGGTCCAGGGCTTCCCCGAGGACGGCGGTCAGGCTGGAGCGCGGGACCTGTTCGAGGGTGATGGCGACGTCCAGGGCGTCCCGCTTCTGGTTGGACTGGGTGAAGCGCAGGCCGGTGATCTGCATGTCGAGGCTGACGGTCATCCCGCAGACCACCGGCAGCCCGGCCGTCTTCATCAGGGGCGCCGTGGAACCCGCCAGCGCGCGCGAGGTCAAGGCCATCGCCTCCAGGCCCTTCTTGGACAACAGCCGGGTCCTGCCGACGAGTACGGCTTCGACACTGATCGTCCTGGTCGTCGGCGAGACGAGCTGGGCGAGGCGGCTGCCGGCGATCCGGGCCACCTGATAGCCCTCGTCGAGGGAGAGGCTGGTGACCGTGAACAGCGGCACCGCGCCGATCAGGACGGGAACGTTCACACCGGCGGGCATCGTCGCACCTTCCTTGTCCGGTCATTTCTCCCCGGCCTCCTTGCGCGCGCGCATCTGCCTGCCCGCCGGTTTCGTCGGTTCCTTGACGACGTCGTCGAGCGTTTCGCCCACGTCGACGCGTACGCGGGGGCGTCGGGTGCGACGCGTACGCGGGCGGCGGGCGCGTCGGCCGGCTCGGTGGGTGCGGCCGGGGCGGCCGGGGCGGCTTCCCCGGTGGCCACGCGCCGGCGCACTTCGGGATCGGGCTTCCGCTCCTTCGGCTCCCGCTTCGTCTTCGTCTTCGGCTTCGGCTTCGGGTTCGGTTTCGGCGACGACTTCGGTGGTGGCTCCGCCCCGGACTTCGGGCCGGGTGCGGGTCGCGGCTTCGCCTTCGGCTCGTACTCCTTCCGCGCCCCGGAGGTGGACTCGGCATCGGGCGGCGGGGCCTGGGGCCGCGGCTGCGGTTCGACGTGCGCCGGCGGCTGGGGCTCGCTCCTGGGCTTCGGCTTCGGCTTCGGCTTCGGCTTCGGCTTGGGCTCAGGCTCAGGCTTGGGCTGCGCCCCGGGTGTGGGCCGGGACTTCGCCGTGGGCTCGGCCTTGGGCTTCGCTGCCGCTTTCGCCGCGGGCTTCGGCTTGGGCTTCGGCCGGGGCTTCGGGGCGGACTCGGTCCCGGTCGGCGGGGCCGCCTTCCGAGGCGCCGCCGGGGCCTTCTTCCTCCTCCTCGGAGGGGCCGTCACCTTCTGGAGGGCCTCGAGCTGCTCCGCGTCCGTCATCCACTCCAGGTTGTGCCGGTACTCGGCGAACCACTGGGCGAAGTTCTGCTTGGCCGCGCCCGTGCCGGGCCCGGGGTCCTTCCACCCGTGGTGGTCGATGAGCTCTTGCTTGATCCTGGACATCTCGTGGATCACCCCTCCCGGCCGGCCTGCTTCCTGGCCTCGACGAGCCGCCTCGTCATCTCCTTGTAGTAGTTGTCCGTGTGCAGCGTCTGGTGACGCGTGGCGGCCTCCGGGACGATCTTCGGGTCCATGGAGGTGCGGGGCAGGTAGACGCCGTTCAGCGGGTCGTCGCGAGGGGTGATCCCCGCCCATTCGAGGATCTCCCGCGCCGGCCCGGCGCGACGGTCGCTGTACGCGATGATGTGGTGCGCGTCGTGCCCGTACGGCTGGTGCTGACCGATCGCCTCCATGCGCGCCGCGAGGTCGTGCGACGCCCGCCGGGCCTCCGCGGTCTTCGACTTCAGCTCGTCGCGGACGCCGAGCCGCTCCGGCGGCGCCTCGTCGGGCTCGTGGTGCAGGGCCTCGGCCTCGCGGCCCGCCTTGGCCCCGGCCTCCGCCATGATGTCGGCGACCTGCCCTTCGAGGGTGCCCCGGGCCTTGAGCCCCTCCTCGAACCGCTCCAGGTGCTCCATCGCCCGCGCGGGGTCGGTCTCGGAGATCCGCCGGATCTGCCGCAGTCCCTCCTCCATCAGCTCCGGGTTCTTGAGCCTGCCCTTCGGGTAGCGCCTGCGAAGCTCCTTGATGCGCTCCAGCACGGGAGCCCGTTCGGCGGCCGAGGCTCTGACGCGGGGTGCCCGGGGCGGCGGATCCACCCTCCGCCACGCCTCTTTCCTCCCTTGCTTCAGGTCGTCGAGGAACTCGCCGAACCGAACCGCCCTGCCGTCGGCGAGGTCCTTCTCCCGGATCTTCTGGAGCCGGGCGAGCATGGCGTCGAGGGCCTCCGGCCCGCCGCCGGCGCGCCCGTGCATCTCGCGGACGATGTCGATCCCGTACCGGTGGACGGCCTCCATGCGCCGGCTCTCCCCGGCGAGCGCCGCCAGCAGGCCGGCCTTCACCTCGGCCCCGGCCCCGATGCGTCCGTAGCCGATCCGGTCCAGCATCGCGGTGAACCGGATGCCCTCGCCCTCCGGGACGGCTTCGACGATCCTGGCGACCTCGGCGATCTCGAAGCCGTCCTTCCCGGACAGCCGCCCGAAGGCATGTGCCACCTCGGGTGTGACGCCACCCGACTTGGTGCCGAGACGGTGCAGGACGGAGGCCTTCAGCTCCAGGTCGGCGGTGACCGGGCCGAGGCGGGGATGCCCGAGCAGCCAGGCCAGGGTGCTGCCCGGGGCACGTCGACCTCGCTGAGGACCACGCCGAGGCGGGCGCCGTCCTCCTCCGGCAGCATCAGCAGGAGCTCCGCCAGGGCGTGCTCGTCCTTGAAACCCCTCAGCGCGGCGCTGCCGGCGTGCAGGGCCTCGGCGAGCCGGGTGAACCGGGCCGCGATCTGCTCGCCCTCCAGCACGCGGAGCATCTTCAGGAAGCGCAGGACGGCGACAAGCCGCTCGACTCCGACCAGGGCTTCGACGACGGCCTTGATCTCCGTGATCCAGGTCAGTGCCTCGATGATCACGGCCCACTTGATCCTCGTCACCGCGCGCGGGCCGACCCCGAGGAGCGCCGCCCGCGCAGTCCGTCGACGAGCGCCGTGCCGATGTGCTGGAGGAGCGCCCGCATCTCCTTGACCGAGGGCTGGTGGCCCCACCCGGCCAGGTGGCAGACGACGAGGAGGCGGACGAGCTGGAAGAGTCCCGAGAGGACCTTCTCGGGCTGGGTCAGCACCGTCTTCACGGCGTCGAGCGTCGACAGGACGAACCCCGTCGCCGCTCGGGCGGCCTCCTCGAACTCGATCATCCGCTTGAGGCCGATGACGGCGGTCTCCTCCCCTCGACCGTCCGCGCGAGTCCGGCGTCGTGCCGCATCGACAGGTTGAACGCCTCTTCCACGAGCCCGAGGAACTCCCGCTGGGTGAGGGGCTTGTAGTCGCCGAACCGCTTGCCGACCACGGTGAGCAGCTCCCACAGATCGGGCCCCATGTCGGCGAAGAGCTGCTCGTACAGACCGGCCCGGATCAACCGGTCCCGGACGGCCTGTAGTTGGTCGAGGCCCTCCAGCGAGAGCATGATCTGGACGATCGCGTGCCGCTGGTCCTCGAACGTCCACGCCTTGATCAGGATCTCCAGGTACTTCGCCCGGGTCTCGGTGTCACGAGGGCAAACGCCCTGGCGTCCATGTCGCCGAGCTGGGCGGCGGCCGTCGCGGCGGAGGCGTCGTTCCCGGCGAGGCCGGCGGCCACCATGCGGTCGAGCTCCTGGAAGGCGTGGACCTCAGTTGTCCGGCCGACAGCCACGGCTCGGTGGGTGACGCGCTGAGCCGCAACCAGCGTCTGCCCTCCTCCTTGCTGCCGTACAGCCAGCCGCGTTCCCTGGTCCACAGCAGGTTCACCCCGTAGCGGTGGCCGTCCGGGGTGGTGACGGAGGGCAGCACGGTGATCCCCCGGAACAGGCTGATCTCCTTGCCTCCAGATCCGCCTTCCCACGGCGTCGCCGATGGTCTCGTCGGTGACGGTGGGGAGGTGGCGACGGCCAGTAGAAGCTCTCCCGGGTGCCGAGGGGCCTTCGAGCACGGCGAACGAGCGGGCGCCGAAGAGGTGGTCACCGAGCTGGACGGCGTGGACGAGGCTGTGTGAGCGCGCGTGGCGGGTCGCCCCGCCCAGCATCACGAGCCCGGTGGCGCCGACGACCATCACGGCGCGGCCGTCGACCGGGCTCGGGCCCTGGACGACCTCGCTCAGCGAACGCTCCTCGGACACCACCGTCACGGCGGCGTACTCCCCGGTGGCTTCCCCGGCGGCTTCTCCGGGAGGCTCGTCCTCCTCGCCGGGCTCGGCCTGCGGGGGCGGCGCGGACGCCGACCGCGGCGCGGTGGAGGAGGTCGTGGCGGAGGTCGTGGCGGTGGTCGCGGCTTCGGGGGAAGGCCGTTCGGCCGCGGCGGGGAGCGCGCTCGCGGGCGCGGACGGCTGTGCGGTGCTCTCCCGCTTCTCGGTCCGCTCCTCGGTCCGCTCCTCGGCCCGCTCCTCGGTCCGCTCCTCCGCCGCACCGGTCCCGGGCGCGACGGCGCCTTCGTGTTCGTCCGCTCCGGTGTCGGGAACGGCCGCCGCGAAGGTGAGGTTGCCGTGGCCGCTCGGCGTGGTCCCGGCCGCCGGCGCGGGCTCCGCGCCGGCCGAGGGTTCCGCCGGCTCCTCGGCCGCCCGTTGCCCGTCGGACCGGCCCTCGGCGTCGAGGGGCTGTTCCGGAACGTCCGGTGGCGACCGCCACGGGGAGCCGGTGGTCCCTTCCACCGGTCGTCCTGTGCGACGGCCGAGGCGACCGCGCGGAGCAGGAGCGCCGCCAGTCGTCCTTCGTGGCCGCGCAGCCTGTCGTCCCCGGTGAAGGCGACCGAGGCCGGCAGGTGCAGTCGCCGGTACGCCACGCCGCGTACCGCCGTCCCTCCGGCGGTGCCCGGTGCGGCGTCGACGGGCGCGTTCACGGCGCCGCCCGCGAGCGGTCCACTGCCTCGACCGGGACGACGTCGGGGTATCCCGCCTCCGCGACCACGGCCCTGGCCATGCGCAGTCGTGCCGCCAGCGCCTTCTCGACCACGGGGCCGAGGCGTTCCAGGGCGGCGGGCGTGGGGGTGCCCGTGATCCTCACGGTGATCTCGAAGTAGCAGGTGATCTTGCGCATGGGAACACTCCGGACGGCGCCCTCAGCCGAGGGCTTCGTGCAGGGCGTCCCAGACCTCGGCGACGAGGTCCCGGCGGGTCTCCTCGGCGATGTCTCCCGACACCACCACCTCGATCGGGAAGTGGAAGTGGAGCTCCGCCCCCGGGCCGGAGACCACGACGGGTTCCGGCCCCCGGCCCCGGGCACCGCCCCCTGCTGTTCGACGTCCTGCTGCGACATGGGGTTCTCCGCACTCCGGTCAGGCGCTGGTGGGGGTGACTTCCAGGCAGACGCAGTTGAAAGTGGTCGTGGGGACGCCGTCGATGACGATCGTGCTGGCGGCGGAGGTGATGTAGCAGTCGTTGAACACGATCTGCTGGAACGTCCAGTCGCTGCCGGACGCCTCCTGGACCCCGATGTCGAAGCTCGTGTGCTCCAGTGCCATCTGGGTGAGCTTGGCGACCACCGGGCCGATCGCCTTGACCGCCATGGAGAAGGTGAACGCCTTGGGCTGGACGACGTGGGCGACGTTGTCGGCCTCCAGCGAGTGCAGGGGCTGAACCGGACTGTTGAAGGTCGGGTTGAACGAGTCGATGGGGGTGACCACGGTGGTGTCGAGCATCACCGTCAACCTGGTGTCCCACTTGACCTCGGACATCTCATCGCTCCTTAACCCTTGAGGGCCAGCTTGACGGCGATCTGGTGGATCACGCCCGCGTAGACGACCGAGACCTCCATGTCGACCTTCCTGGTGCTCCGTCCGTTCCCGATCTGCTTGACTTCCTCGGCCGTGAGCGTGGCGGGCTCCCGTTCCAGCAGTACCAGCAGCGGGATGTGGATGGCGTACTCCTCGATGACGTCCCGGGTCACCAGCGGGGAGAGGGCGCTCTGGACGAGCGTCACGGCCGTGCGCAGCCCGGGGCGGTCGATGCGGAGGTCTCCGATGGCCTCGATCAGCGCGGCCTTGACGCGGAAACCGATGTCGTCGAGCGTCCGCACGATGTCGATGTACTTCTTGTTGCCGGCCGGGCTGGCGGTGAGGCCCTCGCCCAGGTAGAGGGCGTGGCCGGGGAGCATCACCGGGCTGGTCACCCAGTTGACGGAGTTGTCGTAGTAGGTCTGGATCTCCGTGGCCGTGAAGAGCCCGGACATGCCGATGTTGATCGGCTTGAGCAACAGCGAGAGGTGCGGTTCGTGGCCCGCGATCACTCCGGCGACCGCCGCGGCGACGTCGTCGGGGGATTCCTTGTGGGCGACCAGCACCATGCGGTCGGTCTTGACCGCTCCCGCGTTGCGGGCCACTTGCGCCGTCTGCGTCTCCGTGGGGTCCAGCGCGGCCACTCCGATGCGTTCCATGCCGTCCCCACCGGTGTGGGAGACCTCCACGACGTGCTTCGCCAGGAGTGTCACCGGGTGGTTGCTGGCGGGAGTCCCGTTCAGCGGGGTGTCGGCCAGGACGACGATCTGCACCGGCACGTCCGCCGCCTGGGTGAACGCGGTGGCCCAGGCCGGGGTGTCGGGGTCCACCTCGATGCCCCAGACCCGGGTCGGGGGCGGAGTCTGCCGGAAGGCGGTGGCGATGGCGGCGGCGACGGCGTTGGGGTCCTCCACACCAGGGGTCACCGATCGGGTGCTCCGCCGTCAGACCGGCTTCGAGGGTCCAGGTGAACTTGTCGCCGCCGGCCGGGGCGACGGCCCTGATCGTGACGAACTCGGTGTCCTGGCCCTTCCCCACCCTGACGCGGGTGCCGGCCGGGAAGCTCGCCGGGGTGGTGAGGGTGGTGGCGCCCTCGTCGGCCTTGACCGTGAGTTCCGTCGCTCCCTTCGGGTACGCCTTCACGGCCTCGCCCGGGTAGGTGAAGGCCTGCGCGGTGGTGGCGCCCCTCCCCACGGCTCCCTTGCCGATGACGAGGATGTCCCCGAAGGCCCTGGTGGCGGGCGCGAACAGTTCACTGCTCGCTGTGACAGTGACGTAGTTGAACGGCATCGACTGCTCCTCACCGTGTGCGCGCCCGGCCTCCGAGGGGCTTGGGCGCGGCCGGGGCCCGCCGGGCCCTCAGGGCGCCGTCTCGAAGGCGGCGACGTACCCCTGGGTCGCCAGCAGGGCGCCGGCCAGTTGCTCGGTCGTCCGTGACGGCTCGTCGGTCGCGACGGCCGGGAAGACCGCGAGCCATGCGCTGGAGGCGAGCGGGGCGCCGCCGTCGTGGGCCGCCGGCTGCGGGCTCGCCGCGTCGACCGCCCGCTTGGCCTGGCCGAGTCGGCGCAGCGCGTCGGCGAGGTCGAGGCGGTCGAAGAAGAGCGCCGAGACCCGCAGGGGGAGGCTGCGGGCGGGCGCCGTCGGTTCGAAGGGGGTGGTTCGGCGTACCGGAGCCGGTAGGGCCGCTCGTACGCGTCCTGCCGTGCCGCGGCGCCGTCGGCCGTCGTCCAGCCCGCCTCCGCCTCCACGGAGGCGAGGAGACCTCCGGCCGACGCCGCCTTCACCACGACGACGGTCTCCAGCGACATGTCGATCCAGTGGACCGGGGGAGTCGCGGGCACCTCGACGGTGGCCCGGGCCTGTTCGGCCGTGGGAATCGTCTTGTCCCAGGACCCGTGCACGGCGATCGAGGCGTGGACGGCGGTCTGGAACTCCTTGTGGACGACCTCGACGGACTCCACCGACCTGATGTCGAGGGAGGCGGGGTCGTAGACGGACGTCAGCAGGGAGCGTACGCGCTCGTGCTGCGGGTCGGTGCCGGGAACGAGCAGCGACTTCACGTGGTCCGGTACCAGGTACCGGAGCATCAGGCCGTCCGTGAAACCGTTCGTCGCCGTCATCTCGCAGTCACCTTCTCCAGCCTACGCCGGGGGTCCGATATCCGCTCGCGTCAGCCGGTGTTGGACTCGGGGAGGCAGTGGGCGCAGCCGTTGAAGCCGCGGGCCACCGCCTCCTGGAGGCGTGCGAAGGGGAGCCGGTGCGCGGGGAGGTCTTCTCGAAGAAGGGGCAGGTGCTGATGTGCAGTTCGTGGCTCTTCGGATTGCCGAAGAAGAACTCCTCCAGCTCCTTGACCGCGGTGATCTCGATCGTCATGCGTCCGGCCACCTCGTGGTCCTGGATCTGGGTGGCGACGAAGGTGTACTGCTTGAGGTGCTCGGCCTCGTGGGAGAAGTCGATGACGAGGTCGGTCACCACCTCGTCCGCGGCGTCGAGCCGGAAGCCCTCGACGAGCGCCTTGTCGCCGCCCGCCATCAGGAGCGTGGAGCGGACCGGCCCGGACTCCGTCACCGCGATGTGGCTGAGGGTGGAGGAGTTCACGAGGCGGCTCGGCGTCCGGACGGTGATCCGGGTGTCCGGGGGCATCTCGCCGGCGTCCAGCTCCCATGCGCCGTCCGTGGCCACGGGCGCGCCGCGGAGCGTGATGGACAGTCGGGTCTGACCGCCGAGGACGGACATCCGGGGGCGACGTTGCGCTGCCCGACGTTGTTGCTCTGGCGCACGAGCTGGTCGTGCGCCAGGGGCCGGCCGGACATGGCGGCGCCGGCCGGGTCGTCCGGGCCGTGGACGATCGCGATCAGGCACTCGTGACCGACGACGGTGGGGGTCCAGGGGAAGGGGCCGACGCGCACCGATCCGCCGGCCGGGATCGCCTGGTGGACGACCTCCGAGCCGATGGACGTGAAGTGGTCGGGCCACGTCATGCCGGTGCCGGGGTTGCACCGGTGCGTATGGACCTCGAACCGCTCGGCACCGGCTTCCGCGGTCCCTCGGTTGTGCACGCGTACGTAGAGGTAGTTCGGCCGGTTGACGATGGGTTCCTGGTGCCCGGCCGCCGGGTCGTCCCCGTCGAGCTCGTTGCGGACCCAGATGTCGGGCGACTGGAAGGTCGGGTCGCTGCCGGTGCCGCTCGGTATGGCGCCGGTGTCACCGGACCAGTCGGCGATGAACACGTCGACGTCCGGCTTCGGCCAGAGTCCCTGGTCGGAGAAGGCGTTGTTCATCAGGCTCTTGTGCAGGCCGCCGTTGAGCGTCGTGTCCACGGCGATGAGGGTCTCGGCCAGGTGGACGGCGTTCTTCTTGCTCTGGGGGTGTCCTGTCCCAGGCGCGGGATCATCGCGAGCAGCAGCTTGGTCATCTTGTCGCCGCCCTTCTTCCGCACCTCCCCGTTCTTCGAGGAGCCGCCCATGCCGAGGTAGCACCGCCACAGCGCCGACGCCAGCATGGAGGTGCGCACGTCGGGGGTGTACGTGTCGAAGTCCGTGTCGTCGAAGCGCTGGGTCAGGTCGAGCCGTCGCCCCTTGCTCCACTCGTCCTGAAGGTTGTTGTCGAAGGGGAACGTCTCGGTCCTGCGGTGTCCCGCGCCGTTGAACCGGTCCCGGAAGATGCCCGCCATGACGTCGCAGATGCTGTGCTCGTACTCCAGGGGCCGGTCGCGCCGGGGCTGAGCCACTCGACGACCCCGTGCGTGTACTCGTGCACGATGACGCCGAGGTCGGCGGCGCCGGGCACGCGCTTCATGTCGAAGCGGATACGCGGGGGCGTCGTCGTGCCGATCCACTCGCTCCGGTCGGTGGACCCGGCGCCCTGCGGGTCGATCTCCACCTTGACCATCCGGGCGTTCAGCATCTCGTCGTCGAGGCCGCGGAGGTACCGGGCGAAGGTGTCGGTCCAGTAGTAGGCGTTCGCGCTGAGGAACGCCTTGTCCTGGACGTGGCTGCCGAACTGGAAGTCCTTCGTGGCCGATGTCGGCTGGGGGAACTCGGGGGCGTCCCAGTCGCTGCAACGGCACCACTCCCCGTCCAGGTGGAACAGCCCCTGCTCGTCGGCGTCCGCGATGTCCGTGTTGACCGGACGGACGAACTGCTTCAGGGTGTCGTGGGTCGAGAGGGAGCTGAGCGAGCCGTCGTTCGACTGCGTCACCGGGTCGGGCATGTAGACGCCGAACGTGGCCGTCACGTACTTCCCCGCGATCTCGACCCAGAGCAGTCTCCCGTCGACGGCGTCGACGACGACCCGGAAGTGCTCGAAGGGGACGGTGGTCTCGACGACCAGGTCGTGGACGAGGTGCAGCCTGCCGTCCGGGCGCCGCCTGCCCTTGCGCAGCAGCGCGAGCGAGGCGGTCGGGCGGTCCGCCGCGGGCAGCGGGGGCCGGGTGGTGTCCCGCAGGTAGACGAGGTCGTCACGGACGACCGAAGCGGTCGCGTAGCCCTGCCGGAAGGGTGCGAGGGCGGCCTTCGCGACGAGGTCGGGGGCCTGGGCCCCGCTCGGGTCGGGGGCGTCGGAGACGTCGGGTTCCGTCGCGTTCTCGACCTGCACGACGGCCGCCTGCCCCGTGTCGGCGACCATCTGGAGCACGGCGCCCCGGATGGGGACGTCCTGGTGGAACTGCTGGTAGAGGACGTTCAGGGTCCGTGCGCCCCGGTCGGCCCGGATCTCACGGAGGTCGGCGCCCCCGGTCCCGAGCTCGCCCGCGCGTTCTCGTACGAAGGCGTTCACGGCGCTGCGGGCGGTCCGTGCCCGGAAGAGGGTGGCTCCGGGATCGAGGCAGCGGCGCAGGACGCCGTCGGCGCCCCGGTGCTCGCCGACTCCGGGAAACATCCTCAGGGGTTCGCCGGGCACCGGGCCCGGGTCGTTCCGGTGTCCGCGTTCCTCGTTCCGGCCCATGACGTACTCCTCCGCGCACGCGGATCGGTTCCCCCTGTGGCCCACCCCTCATCGAACGGCGGTGGGGTCCTTCAAGGGCCTCCGTCCCGGCCGGGCCCGCGCTGTAGGACCGGACACGTCCGGTGACGGGGAGTCGGCCCCCGATCCGGAAGGGAGGGGCGTGGTGGCAGCCTCCGCCACGCGACCGCCGACGGCGACCGCCGTGTACGTCTCGAAGCTCGCGCAGATGTGCCTGCCGCCCATGGATCCCGCTCCCATCACGTGCGGCTGCGTCGTTCCCCACACCAGTCTAGACACGTCCCCGTTGGTAGACCACGCAACGACTCGGCGGCCCGGCACATGAGAGGGAGGCTGAAGGGCCGCGCAAACGGGAAGTGACGGTACGACCCGCGGGCGACGAGCGTCCGCGGGGCCGCGAGGAAGGACGTACCCATGGCACAGGCCGACCGGCCGACCGGCACCAACTCCGGCCCCCACCAACCGGGAACGGCCCCGGCCACCCGCCGGAGCCGGTTGCTCCACCTGGGCGCGCCGCCCGTCGCGGCGACCGCGCTGACGGCGACCGTCGCGCTCTGCATGACCCTGGTCGCCTTCGGGAACATCACGGACTTCGGGACCAACCAGCAGTTCGTCCGGCACGTCCTGAGCATGGACACCACGTTCGAGGACCCTGACCTGATGTGGCGTGCGGTCGAATCCCCGCCCTCCAGAACGCCGCCTACGTCGCCATCATCGCCTGGGAGGCACTGGCCGCGCTGGTCCTCCTCGCCGCCACCTGGCTCTGGATCACGGGGCTGCGCCGGGGCGCGTACGAGCGCGCCCGCGCGGCGAGCACGGTGGGGCTGGTGATGGTGCTGCTGCTCTTCGGGATGGGCTTCCTCGCGATCGGCGGCGAGTGGTTCGCCATGTGGCAGTCGTCCGACTGGAACGGTCTGGACGCCGCGACCCGCAACGTCGCACTGGCCGCCTTCACGCTCCTCGTGGTGCACCTGCCCGGTGTTCGCCGGACAGGTGCCGAAAGCACCTGACGTGCCTTGCGCCGTACGGTGTCCGCGGACGTGGCGACGGACCGGGGGAATCGTTCGACGATGCTCGGTCCGGTGAACGAGGAGCGCTTCCTCGAGCAGCCGTGTTCCAGCCCAGGCGGGTGAAATTCGGGGTGTCGACGACCCGTCGGGCGTGGGGTGCGCGAGAGCCAGGCCATGACGCAGGTAAAGGTCCGACTGCTGAAGGACCGACTCGACATCACGGCCTTGAACGTTTCGTTCGCCGATCTGCCCATCGCCAGCGCATCGGCCGAGGTGGTGCGCGCGCTCGGGGGTGATCTCGACGAACTGGGGCGAGCCCTGCGGGAGTACTTCGCCGACGATGCCTCGTGGTGCCGGGTCGGCAACACCATTCACACGGTGAACGCCGGGGAGATCGAGATGAGGCTGGCGCCGCAGCCGGACATGCCGAACTGGCACGTGGACTACTTCAATGCCAGGTGAGGGTCTCGCGACGGCAAGTCGACGGTATCGCTGGAGCCGGTGCCCTGATCCTTCGCTCCGGCCTATGCCCCTGACAGCCGAGCTCCTCATATGCCGCTGCCGGGTATGAGTGAATCCTCCAACCGCCACTGATCGGGCCCCGCCCAGAACAGCGCGGACCGAGGCGGGGCGCCGGTCGGTCAGACGTAGGGGTTCTCGGTCGGCCGGTCGGCTCCGGTCGCGGCCTGGAGCAGTTCGGTGAGGTCTTCCGGCTGGGAGAGGCGCTGGTCGATCCACCACCCGGCGCGGGTGACGGTACGCGCGCTGTCCTCGACTTCTTGTCGCCGACCGGGCCGCCGGCCTGCTCCTGCTGCTGTTCGCCCAGCATGTGGGCCGCATCAGCCGCCTCACCACCGAGCACATCGTCGACCGTGGCGACACGCTCGCCTTGAAGCTCGGTCGCGTCCCCGTCGAGATCCCCGCACCCCTGGACGACCTGATCCGCCGACTCGCCGAGCGGAGGAACGGCCGCGCGGCGACCATCCCGATCGAGGAACCCAAGTGGCTGTTCCACAGCATCTACCCGGGACAGCCGATCGACCCGCACACCCTCGGGCGGCGCCTGAAGGCGATCGGCGTCCCGCCTCAACTCGCCCGCCACGCATCACTGATGGACGTCGCCTCGGAACTGCCCGCCATGGTCATCAGTCGACTGCTCGGATTCCACCAGAATACCGGGGATAACTGGACCCGCGAGTCAGGGCTTCGGTGCCGAGTACGCCGCAGACATCATCCGGCGGTGAACAGTCGCCGTCTCCCTGGATGCGAAGGCGTCATCGATGAGCATGAGGACTTGACGGAGTGAGTACACGATCAAGCCATTCCTGTTGCGGTGGATCAAGGGAAGGGATGTCCAAGACCAGACCGGGGACCTTGCCTCCGGATGAGAGGCCATCGAGCGTGCTGGCGCCGTAGCCCAGAGCTGTGGATCATTCCGGTTGCCGACTCCCTCTGATGGCTCTTGATCGAATTCGACTGTTTCATCGGTGCGGACCTTCCAGGCCAAGGAGGGAATGATCCGTGGTGTTCCTGGCGAGCGCTGCTGAGGATGGAGGTGCGCGAGGGGTTCACGGGATGCACCTGGCCAGGGGAGGCCGGGTGCGGTGTCGGCAGGCGTCGTACGTGGCTCTTGCGTCGTACCGAGCCCCAGTGGGGGTCTCATCCAAGGGAGGACTACCGAATGCATCGCATAGCGAAGCTGGCTGCCGTCGTCGTTACCGTGGCGGCCTTCAGTGCGCCCGCCACAGCCCAGGCCGGGAGGTCCTGGATCTACAACAGCTACAGCCTCGACCAGCAATACATCTTCGTGTCGTGGGAAAGGTCCTCGCGTGTGACCTCGATAGGGATGGCAACTCCGTCAAGGCGCACTACACGCGTGACGATGGCGTGTCGCGCAGCATTCACGAGGAACGCGGTTACGGCAACTGCGAACACAGCGAGGCCGACAACACGAACCGCGTGACCAAGCACCGCTCGCAGCAGATCCGTGACTGGGCCACCGACCCGTACGGTCCCTGGGTGTACCGGGTCTGATCAACCAGGTAAGTCACCGCGCCGAGCCGATGCCTCTCATGAGAGGCATCGGCTCAGCCGCCCGGCGTAGATAGAGGACATGTGAGTACCGAGTTGCACAGCCGGAAGACGGCCGCGGTGGAAGTCCAGAACCTGCACTACAGCATCGGCGATCGTCGCCTTCTCGATGGCCTGACCCTCAACGTGCCCGCCGGGTCGTCCGTTGCGGTCACGGGCCCCAGCGGCTCGGGGAAGACGACGCTCCTGTGCTGCCTGAGTGGCTTGATCAGCCCTTCCTCAGGTGTGGTGCGCGTTGGTGGTGTCGATATCACGCAGGCATCCGCAGGTGAGCGTGCTGCCTTGCGGCTGCGCACTGTGGGGACCGTTTATCAATTCGGTGAACTGATCCCGGAGTTGTCCCCACTGGAGAACGCGGCCCTGCCCGTCCTCCTCGCCGGCGGCAGCGCGAAGGGCGCGTACGCCGACGCACAGCAGCTGCTGGACGAGCTCGGTGTGCAGGGTGCGTCGTCCAAGACGACGGGAGCGCTGTCGGGCGGGGAGCGCCAGCGTGTCGCCGTCGCGCGGGCGCTGATCGGCAAGCCCTCGGTGGTGCTGGCGGACGAACCCACTGGATCGCTCGACCAGCGGACCGGGGACGTGGTGGCCGACCTGCTGTTCGGTCTCCCTGCTCGCTTCGGGTGCGCTTTGATCGTTGTCACGCACAACCCGCAGATCGCGGACCGCGCCGACCGAGCCCTTGAGCTGGCGGAAGGCCGGTTGATCGCCGACTCGGGGGAGGCCAGGTGAACAGGCATCTGGCGATGCTCCGTCTGGGACACCGCGTGGGGCGGGCGAGTGGTGCGTCCGGACTGGTGCACCGCTTCGGGCTCTTCGCCGCATCCTTCCTTGTCCTGATGGTGACCTGGAGTCTCCTGGCGGTGGATGCCAGCCTGGAGGCCAGACAGGAGAGGCAGGACGCCCGCTCTCCGGTCTTGACCGGCCAGCGGCAGGAAGCCGTGGCCCGATGGCTTGAACGTCCGGACTACGCGGATGGCGAAGCGGTGTCCGTGATCTTCACCGAGCCTCTGAGCGCCTCCGCTGCCCCTCCCCCGGCCTTGACCGGTGGCCTGAGAAGGGCGAGGTGTTCCTCTCCCCGCAGGCTGCCAGGCATGCCGACGGAGTGCTCGTCTCCCGCTACGGCACCATGGCGGGAACCATCGGGCGGCAGGGCCTGACCGAGCCCGATGAGCTGCTCGTCTACACCCGATCCCCCATCGAGGGGATCTTCGATGAGACGACCCTCAACACCTTCATCTCCGGCTTCGGGCATCCGGGATCTCAGTTCCTCGACTATTTCACGGTCAGTCACCAGTTCGAGCGATCCCCGGTGGACTTGTGGGTGCTGCTGTTGCTGTTCACGGTGCTGCCGGCGACAGCCCTCGTAGTCGTCGTGCGCGGTGGCTCGGAGCTGCGGGACCGCCGTATCTCCATGCTCGAAGCCCTCGGGGCTTCTCGCCTGTCGCGCCTCCTCGTGGTGATCGGTGAGGCCGCTGTCCCCGTGGCCGCGGGTTCACTGCTGGCCGCGGCCACGGCCTGGGCGACGACGTTTTGGGACATCCGCCTTCCCTTCACCGGGCATACCGTCGCCGCTGGCGATCTGGCCCGTGTACGCCCCTGGCTCCCTGTCCTGATCGTGGCCACGGCCGCACTCATCGCGGGCGTCAGTGCTCTGCGGTACGTCAGGCCGCCCAAGCGGACCTCCACTCGCCCCCAACAGACCAAGAGGGCATCGGGCCGAACGGCCTGGATCCTGTGCGGGGCGGGAACCGCACTGTGCCTGTACGGGACATGGCGCGCGGACGGTCCCGGCAGGGTCGTCTTCTTCTTGGGTGTCGTCCTCGTGCTTGGTGTCCTGCCCAGCCTCGGGGACGTCTGTCCGGTGCGCTGGGTTCGGCCATCGCGTCCTTCTCCGTTCGCCGGGGTGGCCCCGCGGGGGTGATCGCCGGACGGTGGCTCGCGGCCCGCCCGGTCGTCCTCGCCGTGCTCAGCGCATCCATGATCGTGGGACTGGGACTGACAACACTGGGGCAGGTCGTCACCAGCCAGCTCGCAGGACCGGAAATCGTCGCCAAGCAACTGGCTGGTGCAACGGACCGAAACGCGATTCTGATCAACGCATCCGGTGCCCCTCCCGGTTCGACCGGCTCCGCAAAGACCTCCCCGGACAGCCCTCGGTCCTCTTGTACCCGGAGAACGACAGGGTCGTGTTCTCCGGCAACTGCACGTCCCTGGCCTTCTTCGGCCCGATGACAACCTGCCCCAAGAAGAGCACTGCACTAACCGGTGTCATCAAGAACATCGGACCTGGACCGCAGAGAGCGCTGGCCGTCCTCGGGCTCACCCCGGACAGGGTGGATGTCACATCCAGCCACCCGGGCATCACGGATCCCGAAAAGGTCTCGCTCGTCGTCTTCAACACGGAGGGCGACGCGGGAGCCGACCGCGTCTGGGAAGCCGCCTATCGCACCCTGGGCCTACCCATGCTCGCCGTGCCCGTGGAGTCCGGAATGCTGGGTGCACAGGCACGAGCCGGATACGTCAAATGGGTCCTGGACGCGGCACTCATCGGCCTTGCGGCCCTCGTCCTCGCCGGGATAGTGGGTGCGGCATCCGTCTTCGACGACCAGGCGCGTGGTCTCGGCCCGATCGCCTCGTTCCGCAACGACCGACGCTTCTACGTGCAGGTCGCCTTCTGGAACCTTTCCGTCCCGCTCGCAGTCGTCGGCGTCGGAGCCGGTGCCGCTATCTACGTGCTCGGACAGATGCTCCTAGCCATCGGCGACGGCGGCGAACTCTCCGCCGGCCTCGTCGCCACCGGCTCCCTCCTCATCGCCCTCGGCGGCCTCGTCGTCGCCGTCGTCTGCGGTGAGATCGCCGTGCGCCGCGCTCGTACGTGGCGTCCCACCGGCGATTGACGCACCTCGACGAGATGGACTCGGGCCCTGATCGCTGACTGAGCTTCTTCGATGTGGCCACCGATCGGGTGACGGCCCGTGAAGCGCAACGAGCGAGGCCCCCGGAGTGTTGATCGAGATGCCTGACGCCTCAATCACGTTGCCCGGGGCCCTCGTTGGTCATCCATCCTGTCGGACTCGACCTGCCGCATGCACTCGTGGAGTGGGTCACCATGCCGATCGTCACCCGTGAGGGCGACCGGCGCTGCAAGCTCCGTCCGTCCCAGCGAGCGATGATGGCACTGGTGTACCTGCGCGAGCACATCACTCTGGCGAAGATCGCTGCCGGGTTCGGGATCAGCCAGTCCACCGCCCCTGCCTACACCAGCGCGGTCGTCGACCTCCTCGCCGCCCGTGCACCGGGTCTCCTGAGGATGCTGCGCGACCACGATCCCGACTTCGCTGACGGTGTCCTTCTGTCGCCGGCGCGTCCGTGCGAGGAAGCTGTTGCTGTAGTTGCGGGGTGATCTCTCAATAGACCTTCTGCTGCTCCAGCCACTTGAAGACCTCGGTCCTTTTGTGCAGAACCTTGGCGTTCTTGCCTCGGCCGAGTTTGTACCCCTTCAAGCCCAGCTTCGACGCTTCCCTGTAGACCCAGTTCGTCGACATGCTCAGCATCACGGCGACCTCGGAAGTCTCCATGAGGATGGGCTCGACGGGCGGGCGCCGTCGTGAGTGGGTAGTGTCGAAAGACTGCGGTTCCATGGCTGAGACGACTCCTTCGAGGCTGGGCTGAGCGCGATCACGGTGCCGAATTGCTCTGCGCTCTGGCGGGTTCCGATGTCGTTGCCGGCCGCCTTGCGGAACTGGCCAGAGCCGCCGGTCCGGCTAGCCCATGGTCACGAGAAGATCCGGGTTTGCTCAGCCGGAGATTGCTGCTGGACGGCCGCGCTGTTTGCAGCTTCCGGCGGTGGCGAGTCATCGCGCCCACACGGATCGTGCGCCGCCGTACCACGAGAGTGATGGTGGTCACGAGGGCTTCTGCGGGTGCACTGCGTAGGCTTGCCAGGTCGTCGCGGTGGGGCCGGGGCATGCGTATGCAGCCCCTCGGCGTCGCCTGATGATGCGTCAGTAAAGTCAGCAAGTGGTCAGCATGAGTCTTGAAGAACCTGGGGACAGGTGCCCGAACTTGCGACTCGTTGTAAGGTGTGGAAACAGCCCTTGACCTGCAAAAACGCAGGCAGGGAGCTTATATCCAGGAGTACCTCAATGATACGAACGATATTCAAGTCCAAGATCCACCGCGCCACCGTCACCCAGGCCGATCTGCACTACGTCGGTTCGGTCACCGTCGACGTGGAGTTGATGGAGGCGGCCGACCTGCTCCCCGGTGAGCTGGTGCACATCGTCGACATCGACAACGGCGCCCGTCTGGAGACGTACGTCATCGAGGGCGAGCGGGGATCCGGGGTCATCGGCATCAACGGCGCCGCCGCGCACCTCGTGCACCCCGGGGACCTCGTCATCCTCATCAGTTACGCGCAGGTCGAGGACGCGGAGGCGCGGAGTTTCGTGCCGCGCGTCGTGCACGTCGACGGGGACAACCGCATCGTGGAGCTGGGGAAGACGCGTCCGCGCCCGTCCCCGGGAGTGACACGGTGCGCGCGCCGCACGCCGTGCCCGCCCACGGCTGAGCACGGGCCCGGCGGCCCGAGGAAGGACGGCACGCTCGTGAGCGACCCGCTGATCCGCGACGACCGGGCGAACGGGCGTCTGGAAGCGTTCGAGGAGGACGCCCCCGTCGGTGTCGTCGTCTACTTCGTCCTCGACGCCGAGCCCCACGCCCTGGTGGCGGTGCACACCGTCGTCGAGGAGGGACACGAGGGGAAGGGCATCGCCGGGGCGCTCGTGCGCGAGCTCTACGCGAGCGCCGCCCGCGAGGCGTCCCCGTCGTACCGCTCTGCTCGTACGCCGCGAAGTGGGCCGAACGCCACCCGGACGAGGCGCCCGTCCCACCGGACGAGGTGGTCCGGGCGGCGAAGGAGCAGCTCAGGGCCACCCCGGACCTGTGGTGACCCCCGCCGGCACCCTGGCCCTGCTGCACACCTCACCGGTCCACGTCCCCGTCCTCGACGCCCTGCGCGACCGGCACCACCCCGGGCTCGTCCTGCGGCACCTCGTCGACGAGGACCTGCTCGTACGGGCCCGGGAGGCGGGCCCCGGGGCCGTCGCCGGAGCCGTGGCCGCCGTGCGCTCCACCCTGGAGCCCACCCTCGCCCTCCTCGCGGAGGAATCGGGATCGCACGCCCCTCCGTGGCCACGCTGGTGGTGGAGGGGCCTGGGAACGGTTCGAGGCGGGGGATCGGGAGGGGTACCTCGACGCCGTGGCGGAGGCCGTGGACCGGGCCCCCGTCGCGGAGGGCGGTGTCGTCGTCCTCGCCCAGGCGTCCATGGCCGACGCCGCCGGACGTGCCTCCACCCCGATGCCCGTCCTGTCCAGCCCCGGCTCGGACTCGCGGCGGCCGCCGAAGCGGCCGGTGGGGGAGCGGCGAGCGGGGGAGCGGCGGTCCGGGGCTGACCCGAAGGGCCGGTCCGGCGGGCGCCGGGCGCTTCCCCGCGCGACCCTGGGAAGCGACCGATCCGACGACCGACCCGACGACCGACCCGACGAGCGAGAGGCCCGTGATGACCCACCCCGCCCCCGACCCGCTGCCCCCGTCGCCCATCCCGCCCCCCGTGCCCGCGCCCAATCCCGTACCCCCGCCGAGCCCGGTCCCGTCCCTCCGGACCCCGGTCCCGGCCCCGCCCCGCAGCCCGGCGGGCCCGTGCCGGAACCCGAGCCGCAGCCCCAGCCGGGCCCCGCCGGCGGAGGCCCGGCGCCCGCGCGGAGGTGACAGAAGGAGGGCGGGATTGCGTGAAGTGCTTGTCACGGGCGTGCGCCACCCTAACTTGGCGGCTGTCGCAGTGTTCCAAGGGGGCCCATGGCCGTACGCGGACGTCATCGCCGTCACCAGCCGAGCCGCGTCAACCGCGCCTCGCTCACCATCACGGCGGGAGGCGCCGGCATGGCGCTGCCGCTGATCGGCGCGGGCACGGTGCAAGCGGCCTCGCTGAACGTCTGGGAGAAGGTCGCGGCCTGCGAATCCTCCTCCAACTGGCACGTCAACACGGGGAACGGCTACTTCGGCGGCCTCCAGTTCACCCAGTCCACCTGGGAGGAGTACGGCGGCACGCACTACGCGCCGCGCGCCGACCTCGCCTCCCGGGACCAGCAGGTCCTGATCGCCGAGCGCGTCCTGAAGGGGCAGGGCCCCGGCGCCTGGCCGTCCTGCGGCCCCCGCGCCGGTCTCGCCCGGGGCGGTGAGGCGCCCGAGGTCGCCACCCGTGCCGCCACCGCGAAGCCGTCCGGCGGGAACCAGGTGCGCACGGCCTCCCTGCCCGGACAGCGCGCCTTATCGGAACGCCCGGCCCGGAGCGCGAGCCCGACCACCGTGCCCACCGTGCGCGAGATGTACACGGTGACGCCCGGCGACTCCCTGTCGCGGATCGCCCGCGACGAGAACGTCCGGGGCGGCTGGCAGCGGCTGTACGAGACCAACCGGCCTGTCGTCGGCGACGACCCCGACCTCATCATCCCCGGCCAGCGCCTCACCCTGCGCATCAGCGCGCCGCCGAAGAAGCCCCCGCGGCCCAGCAGCACCGGCCGGCCGGGCGGGGCCGGGAAGACGGACACGGCCGGGAAGCCCGGGAAGACCACCCCGCCGACGGCGACGTCCTCCGGGACCGCCCCCGGCCCGCCGTCCGGCCGGCGGCCAAGCCCGTCCCCGGCCCGCCGCCCGACCGGTCGTCAAAACCCCGCCAAGCCGGTCGCCAAGCCCGTTTCCCGGCCCGCCGCCAAACCGATCACCAAGCCGGCCGTCAAACCCGTCACCAAGCCCGCCGCCAAGCCGCGTCCGGCCGCCGCGCCGGAGGTCCGCTACTCCGCCCCCGTCTCCGCGGGCATCGGCACCCGTTACGGCAAGCCCGGCTCCTCCTGGTCCAGCGGCTACCACACGGGCGTCGACTTCCCCGTCCCCACCGGCACCTCGGTCAGGGCCGCGGCCGACGGCCGGGTCGTCTCGGCCGGGTGGGGAGGCGCGTACGGCTACCAGATCGTGCTCCGCCACGACGACGGCCGCTACAGCCAGTACGCCCACCTCTCCGCCCTCACCGTCCGCGAGGGCCAGCGGGTGGGCGCCGGGCAGCGCATCGCCCGCTCAGGGTCGACCGGCAACAGTTCGGGACCGCATCTCCACTTCGAGATCCGCACGGGCCCCGGCTACGGCTCCGACATCGACCCCCTGGCCTATCTCAGGGCGCGCGGCGTCTCCGTCTGACCCCTCGGCCCTTCCCCGCCCCCGCGCGGCGGGGAGGGGGCGGGAGCCCCAGCGCGGGCGCCATCCGGTCGAGCGTGAGCTCGACCAGACCACCCGCGGCGACCGCGCCGCAGATCAGCGCGGCCACGGCGCCCGCCGCGCCGTAGCGGAAGCCCTCGCCGAACAGCGTCACGCCCACCGCGGCGGCGACCACCGGATTGACCACCGTGAGGGTGGCGAGCGGGGCGGCGAGCCCCGCGCCCCGGTAGGAGGCCTGGGACAGGAGCAGCCCGGCCACGGCGAACGCCGAGAGCACCAGGAGCGCCGTCCACTCGGCCAGCGGCGCCTCCGGCGTCCACTCCCCGGCCACCGCCTTGGTGAACACCGACGCGGCGCCGAAGGAGACGCCCGCCGCCGTCGCCAGGAGGACGCCGCGCAGCGGCGACCGGCCCACTCAGGTGCGCGCCCGCGAAGAGCAGGCCCACCGCGCCGGAGGCGGCGCCCGTGAGCAGCCACCGGTCCGCGTCGCCCGGGGACCGCGCGTCGGCGCCGGTCGTGAGGCTCAGCAGGCCCGCGAGGCCCGCCGTGGCCATGAGGGCGCCGTGCCAGGCCCGCCGCCCGGCCCCGCGGCCGACGAAGAAGGCGGCCATCGGCAGCGCGAACACGATGGTGAGCGCGCCCAGCGGCTGGACCAGGCTGAGCGGCCCGTACGCGAGGGCGGCGACGTGCAGGGCCGCCCCGACGCCGTTGAGCAGCACCGCCCCCACCAGGCCGAACGGCGCAGCGGTGCGTAGCGCGGGCCCGCGGCGGAGGCCGCGACCCGCTCCTGGACGATCGCCGCGGCCGCGTAGGCCACCGCGGAGACCAGGGCCAGGACGACGGACAGCACGAGGGGACTCATGCCTTCCACGATCCTCCTCCCGGGCCGTTCACGTCGTCGTACCGGAGGACCCCTTCGCCCGTACCCCTCCCGCAGTACGGGACCCCCGCGTACATCCCGGGGCGTACGCCCCGCAGGCGCAACCGGTGCGAAGCGGTCCTCCGGCCTTCGCCGGGGGCGCTACCGTGGGCGCCGGGCCGTGACCGGGCCCGGGACGGACGACGGTACGAAGCAGGAGCGTGGGGGCCGGATGGATCTCGTCGAGAGCGGATCGGTGGGCGGGTTCTTCGCCCTGCGGACCACCCGCCGCCTTCCGGCGGCGCCCACCTACCGCTCGCCCGGATCTACGCGGGGAGGACGGCCCCCTCACCGCGCGCGTGGACCGGGTCGCCGCCCGGCTCGCCGCCCCCGAGCGGCGCGTCGGAGCCTCCGTCGCCCACCTCGGGCTCGCGGCCCGCCTCTGGTCCACCGCCCTCGGCCCCGCCGCCCTGTACGGCCGCTTCCCCGACCTGGACCCGGCCGAGCTGCACTGGGACGGGGCCCTGACCTCCCCGACGACCTGTGGTGGGCCGGCTCCGCGACCCGCCCCGCCACCGCCGCCGACCTCCGCGCGGCCGTCCAGGAGGCCCACCTCGTCCCGCTCCACGCGGCCCTGCGCCGCGACGGCCGGATGGCGACCCGGCTGCTCTGGGGCAACGCCGGCTCCGCCCTCGCCGGTGCCCTGCGCGAACTGACCCGCTGGGCCCGCGCCCACGGCAGGCCCGACGCGGCCGACCGGGCCGCCGCCCTGGTCGCCGAGCTCCTCGACCACCCCGACCTCGCCGGCACGGTCCGCGGCCCCGGCTGCGCCGCGCGAGCTGCTGCCTCTACTACCGCTGTCCCGGCGGCGGACTGTGCGGCGACTGTGTCTTCGACCACGCCCCCGAACGGGTTTGGAGGCGCGGCCCCCGCTCCGTAAACTCGCCCTTTCGAAAGCCCGACGACGGCGAGAGCCCGAGAGCGGCGACACTCCGAGAGCGGCGACGCACGAGCGAACGAGAACCCGAAGGCCATGACGGTGACCGAAGAAACCCAGGACCACGGGCCGGGCATCGACCCCGAGCGCCTGGCCGTCTGCCTCGGCGTCCTCGACGAGCTCGACGCGCTGGAGGTCGACCACCCGGACGCGATCCGCGTCCGGCGCGCCACCGCCGGGATCTACCGGACCGTGAAGCAGCGCCGCCGCCAGGAGCGCCGGGCCGCCAAGACCGCCAACGACAAGGCGGTCACCGAGGCCACGGCCACCGGCTCCGCGCAGCGCATCGACGACGAGACCGAGGGCCTGCTGCCCACCTCCGTCACCGAGGAGGGCCGGATCGCGGGCATACTCCAGCGCCCCCGCTCCTGCTACGTCTGCAAGACGCGGTTCGTCGAGGTCGACTACTTCTACCACCAGCTCTGCCAGAAGTGCGCCGCCGAGAACCGGACCAAGCGGGAGGCCCGCGCCGACCTCACCGGCAAGCGCGCCCTGCTCACCGGCGGCCGCGCCAAGATCGGCATGTACATCGCGCTGCGGCTGCTGCGCGACGGCGCCCACCACCGTCACCACCCGCTTCCCCAAGGACGCCATCCGCCGCTTCAAGGCGATGGAGGACTCCGCGGACTGGCTGCACCGCCTGGAGGTCGTCGGCATCGACCTGCGCGACCCGGCCCAGGCCGTGGCCCTCGCCGACCAGGTGACCGAGGCCGGTCCGCTGGACATCCTCATCAACAACGCGACCCAGACCGTGCGCCGCCTGCCCTCCGCGTACGCCGCCCTGGTCGAGGGCGAGAGCGCCCCGCTGCCCGCCGGCGAGCTGCCCTCCACCACGTCATCGGCGCCTTCAACTCGGGCGCGGTGGACGGCATCGCCGCGCTGCCGCTCGGCACGAGCGGCCTGGAGGCCCAGAAGGTCGCGGACCTCGCCCTGGTCGCGGGCAACGCCAGCATCGCCCGGCACCTCGACGGCACCGCCATCGACGCGGGCGGCCTCGTGCCGGACGTCGTCGACACCAACACCTGGGTGCAGAGCATCGACCAGATCTCCCCGGTGGAGCTCCTGGAGACGCAGCTCTGCAACTACACGGCGCCGTTCATCCTGATCAGCAAGTTGCGGCCGGTGATGGCCGAGGCCGCGCGCAAGGCGGCCAGCGGGCGCGCCTACGTCGTGAACGTCTCCGCGATGGAGGGCGTCTTCGGCCGCGGCTACAAGGGCGCCGGGCACCCGAACACCAACGCGGCGAAGGCCGCGATGAACATGGTGACGCGGACCAGCGCCCAGGAGATGTTCCAGACCGACGGCATCCTCATGACCTCCGTCGACACCGGCTGGATCACCGACGAGCGTCCGCACTTCGACAAGTTGCGCCTCGCGGAGAGGGCTTCCACGCCCCGCTCGACCTGGTCGACGGCGCGGCCCGGGTCTACGACCCGGTCGTGCGCGGCGAGGCGGGCGAGGACCTGTACGGCGTCTTCCTCAAGGACTACGCCCCCGGCAACTGGTAGTCCGGCCCCGCGTCGGCGAACAGCCCGGCGCTCCCGTTCCGGCAAGAGCGCCCCACCGGCCAGGTGGGGCGCTCTTTCGCTTATTTCACCCGAACGCGTCACACTTCCGGGCCCGGTAGAGCGCATACGCGCTCATTTGGTTACTCTGATGTCCACGGTCGGCCACCGAGGAGACACACCTTCCTCACGGCCGGCCCGGGACTGGCCCGCCACCAAGGCCGCGGTCCCGCCCGACGAACGGCGCCACCGCGACCGCACGGCACTTGTCCTACAGGTAGCGCGACACTAAGGAGTGCGCGGTGACACCGAACTGACCAAGCAGGAATCGCGACCGACCCCATCGACCGAGCGGCCGCGTCGCAAGGGCGAGCTGGGAAGCCTCGAAGTCTGGGCCCGCTCGGCCCCGATCCGGCTCGCGGGCTACGAGGAGGACCTCGCCGAGCCCCACATCCTGCCGGGCATCGACTGAGCCGACGCCCCGAAGTGATCCCCCGGTGCCCCGGCCGCACTTCCGGCCGGGGCACCGGCACGTCCCAAGGGTCTCAGGGGCCACCCACGGGCTTCCGCAGCCGGGTCGGCGGCAGGTACTCCCGCAGTGGCGTCCGGTGCCACCACGCCCCGGTCGCGCGCAGCTCGCGCCAGGTCGTGTAGCGGTAGCGGTAGAGCCGGGCGCGGACGTGGACCGGCGGCGCGTCCGGGAACGGGTTGTGGGCGAGCAGCCGCAGGGTGTCCCGGTCGCCGTCGAGCAGCCGCTCCACGAAGGGCCCGAACCACGCGCGCGCGTACCCCGGCGAGAGCGCCGCGAACCACATCAGCCAGTCGAGCCGCAGGTGGTACGGGGCGAACTGCCGCGGCAGCCGGCGCGGGTCGCCCGGCTTGCCCCGGAAGCCGTACTCCCGCCAGACGGTGCCCTCGTGCGGCGCCGGGTCGTCGGTGCCCTCGACCACGATCTCGTCCCGGACCCGGCCGACCGTGCCGAACGCGCCGTAGCTGTTGACCAGGTGGAACGGGTCGTACGAGCGGTTCATCGCCTGGTTCCGGGAGAGCAGGTTGCGCGCCGGGCGGTAGCTGCGGACCAGGACGAGCGCGGTCACCGCGACGACCGGGGCGGCGTACCAGAGCGGCGGGTCCGGCTGCGGGTGGTCGCCGGTGAGCGGGGAGGCGTCCACGGCGGAGAGGGCGAGCACGATGGTGATCCAGTTCAGCCAGGCGAAGTTGCCCGAGAGCACCAGCCAGAGCTGGGTGACCACCATCAGTCCGGCCGCCACCGTGGCCACCGGCTGCGGGGCGAAGAGGAAGAACGGCACGACGAGCTGGACGACGTGGTTGGCCGCCGCCTCCGCCTTGTGCAGCGGACGGGGAGGTGGTGGAAGAACCAGCTCAGCGGGCCGGGCATCGGCTGGGTCTCGTGGTGGTGGCAGAGGCAGGTCAGGTCCCGCCAGCAGCGGTCGCCGCGGATCTTGATGAGCCCGGCCCCGAACTCGACCCGGAAGAGCAGCCAGCGCAGCAGCAGGAGCACCAGGAGGGGCGGGGCCGTGTCGTCGTTGCCGAGGAACACGGCCAGGAACCCGGTCTCCAGGAGCAGCGACTCCCAGCCGAAGGCGTACCAGGTCTGGCCCACGTTCACGATCGACAGGTAGAGCGCCCAGAGGACCAGCCACAGGAGCATCGACACCGGCAGCGGCACGGCGTCCCCGGCGCCCGCCACCAGGGCGAGCGCCAGGGCGGCGCCGGTCCAGAGACCGCCGCGAACAGGCGGTCGGAGTAGCGCCAGTGGAAGAGCGAGGGCGTGTGGCGCGGCCGGGTCCGGCGCACGTACTCCGGCACCGGGAGCATGCCGCGCTCCCCGATCAGCGCCCGGAACTGGAGGGCGGCCGACAGGAACGCCATGAAGTAGAGCCCGGCCAGGCCGCGCTGGAAGACGATCCGGCTCAGCCAGAGGTCGGGTGCCGTGAACCACTCCATCGCCTCCAGTATCGGTCGGGGATCACGCCCTGACGAGACGCCGCAGGGTCCGGGCGAGTCGGCGGGCGTACGCGCGCTGGAGGAGCGGGACCAGGGGACCGGCCAGCCGGGTGTACCAGACGGCCGGGCGGCTGAAGGCGGTGACCGTGAACCGGACGGTGCCGTCCGGTTCGAGCGTCACGAGGAAGGACTCCTCGCCGCGCTCCGGATGGCCGGCGAGGGTGCCGTACGCGAAGCCGGTGCGGTCCTTCTCGTACGCCGTCCAGATCACCGCGCAGGGGACGGCGAGCCGGAAGCGGCCGACGCCCGCCGACACCTCCACGCGGACGCCGGGCCCCGCGCGGTCGGCGTCGGCCACGAGGCCCGCGCCGGAGCGGCGGTGCATCCGCCAGGCGGTGACGGCGGTGCCCGCCGTCGCGAAGGCAGCCCGGCCGTGGCCGACGACCGCGCCGTACCGCAGGTGGTGGTAGCCCTCGGGGAGCGCTTCGGGGGTGCGGGTGGCGCCGACCTCGCGGTAGGTCGGGCCCGGACGGTGGCGGTCGGGCCGGGAGAGGTCCTTCAGGAGGCGGGTCATGCCGGGATCTCCGTTCGCGGGCGGGTGGGGGTGATGGTGGCGCCGGCCCCGTCGCCGGCCCGCAGGCGGCGGCGGGCGAGCAGGGCGCAGACGGCGAAGCCGAGGGCGTTACCCAGGCCGTGGGTCGCGGCCGTCCAGGTCAGGTCGAGGTGCGGGAAGTCGGTGGCCTCGCCGAGCGCCCAGTCCAGGGCGAGCAGCATGGTGACGACGAGGACGAGGGCGGAGACGGCGAGCAGGGCGCGGGTGGGCCCGTCGGCCGCGAGGTCGCGGCGCTCGCGCAGGGTCAGGACGGCGACCGCGGCCATGCCGGCGGTGAGGACGACGGCACCGGCCAGTTCGGCCCAGTCGTCGACGAAGTAGCCGATCAGGACGAGCAGGGTGCCGGCGGGGACGCTGAGCGCGGCGAAGCGTGCGGTGAGCCCGTCCTCGGAGGCGCGGCAGACGAGACCGGCGACCAGGGCGGCGGCGAAGCCCGCGAAGTGGAAGTGCGGGACGGTGAGCGCGAGCAGGTCGAGGTCGAAGCCGAGGAGCGGGTACGAGGCCCGTTCCGCGACGAGCGCGATGCCCGCGACCGAGGGCGCGGCCAGGGCGGTGAGGACGGCGACCTCCCGCGGCCGGAGCGAGCGGGTCAGCATCAGCCGGGCCGGTGCCTGGCACGCGAGCGCCAGGGTGGCGAGGGCGTAGACGGCGGCGAGGCCGGCCGAGGCGCCGGAGCGGGGCAGCCAGAGGGAGAGGGCGCCGGGGACGGCGAGCAGCGGCCAGACGCGCCGGAGCCGGTCCAGGCCGGGAGGTCTCGGGCCGTCGAGGAGCGCGAGCCCCGTCGGGACCACCCAGAACATCCCGATCATCACGACCGGGGCCACCAGCATCGACAGCGCGGTCACGTCGTCACCCCCATTTGAACGTGTTCAAGCGACGTGTCGAGCGTAGGACTTTTCTTGAACGTGTTCAAGCGGCTCTCTCCGGCGGGGTGACCCGGTCGGTCCCCCTCCGCTTGCGGGTGCCCGCGCACTGCGACAGACATGAGGGACTGGCCGGAACCGGGCCCCGGGCCCGGGGAGAGAAAGTCGGGAGTACCAGGTGCGCTCACCCCTCCGCCGGACGCGGCGAACCCCACCGCTCCCCACGGGGGCGCGACCGCTCCCGCGACGGCGCGCGCCTCGCCGGGGCCGCGTTCGCCTCCGCCCTGCTGCTCGCCGGGTGCTCCTCCGGCGGGACCGGGGCCGGGAGCGCGGGACGGCCCGTCGCGGCCCCCGCCCAGGACGTCCTCCTCCAGGCGGCCGCCGTCCCGGGGCCCGACCCTTCACCGCCTCCACCGTCCGCAACACCGTCCGCCCCTCCACCCCGCCCGGGGCCCTCCGAGGGGCGGCAGGCCCGCGAACTCGACGGCGCCACGCCCGGCCTCTACGGCGGCACCCGCGCCGTCGGAAGCTGCGACGTCGAACGGCAGGTCTCCCTGCTCACCGGGGACGCGAAGAAGGCACGGGCCTTCGCCGAGGCCTCCGGCGTCCCCGAGGCCGGCGTCGCCGCCTGGCTGCGCGGCCTGACCCCGGTCGTCCTGCGCGTGGACGCCCGCGTCACCGCCCACGGCTACCGCGGCGGCCGGGCCGAGGCCCACCAGGCCGTCCTGGAGAGCGGCACGGCCGTCCTCGTCGACCAGTACGGCTCCCCGCGCGTCCGCTGCGCCGGCGGCAACCCGCTCCGCGCCCCCGGCGCGGACCGGGGCAGCGTCTACGTGGGCGTCCCCTGGGACGCCTTCGACCGACCACGTGGTCGTCGTCCGCCCGACCGGCGCCGTCGTCGCCAGCCTGGTCATCGTGAACGCCACCGACCGCACCTGGATCGAGCGCCGGACGGGCAGCGACGGCGAGAGGACCGCAAGCCCGCCGTGGAGCCGTCCTGCGACCCGGACGCGTGCACCCTGGACGGCTCCGGCACGCCCGACCCGGACGGCTCCGGCCCGGCCACCCCGCCCCCAGCACCCCCGACCGCCCCGCCCCGCCGGAGGACGTGCCGCCGACCCCCGACGCCCCGACGGACCCGGCCCCGAGGCCCCGACCCGTCCACGGAGCCGGCCCCGACCCGTACACCGAGCCCCTCCCCGACCCGTTCGAGGAGCCGCCCGCCCCGCCGGACGGGGAGCTGCCGCCCGAGGAGCTCTTCCCGTCCGGGACGGTGCCGGACGGACCCGGCACCTTCGAGGCGTTCGAGGGGTGAATCCGAGGGGTGGAGCGGATCTCCGTGGTGCGTACGGTCGGTGCTGCGCCTAGCGTGGCCCCATGAGCGCGGGCAACGGGGGCGGGGAGGCGAACGGCCCGGTCCGCCGTGCGCCGGAGGGGGCGCCGGAAGGGATCCCGATCCTCGCCGCGCACGGCTCCGCCTTCCGGATGGGCGGCTTCGACTGGGACCTGCTCGCCGGGACGATGGAGATGGACGACGCGGCCCTCGCCGTCTTCGACGTGGGCCGCGAGGAGTACGACGGACGCCCCGAGTCCCTGAACTCGCGGGTGCTGCCCGACGAGGCCAGCCGCCTCGACGCCCTGGTGGCGCAGGCGCTCAAGGACGGCAGCGACCAGTACGGCGCGTACTTCCGCATCCACCGCCGCGACGGCGTCCACCAGTGGACCCACACCCAGGGAATGGTCCACCGCGACGCCACCGGCCGCCCCGTGCGGATCATCGGCGTCCTGCGCGACGCCACCCACGAACTCACCGAGTCCGCCGCCCGGCTCGGCCTCGACGAGGACGCCGCAGGCGCCGGCGTCGTCGAGGCACCACGGCCGCCCTCGCCCACGCCCGTACGGTGAAGGACGTCATCGACCTCCTCAACGACTCGCACGCCCTCGAACACTTCGGCGCCGCCAGCCTCGTCATGGGCCTCCTGGAGGCGGGCCGCATCCACCTGGTCGCCGAGGGCCCCGAGGGCGCCTTCGTGCCCGGCACCCGCTTCACCCGCGTGGACGAGCCGTACCCGATGAGCGAGGTGATCCGCACCCTGCGCCCCCGGTTCATCGACTCGCCGCGCGACTTCTCCGAGTCCTATCCGGTGCTCTGGCCCCACATCAGCGGCCTCGGCGTCACCGCCGCCGCCTACCTCCCGCTCATCGCCCAGGCCCGCCCGATCGGCGCGCTCGGACTGCTCTACAGCGATCGGAACGGCTTCAGCGAGGACGAGCGGACCCTGCTCGTCGCCCTCGGCAGCAGCATCGCCCAGAGCCTCCAGCGGGCCATGCTGTACGAGCAGGAGCACGACCTCGCCGAGGGGCTCCAGCAGGCCATGCTCCCGCGCCGGATCCCGGAGGTGCCCGGCGCCCAGACCGCCGTCCGCTACCGCTCGGCCCGGCTCGGCCGGGACATCGGCGGCGACTGGTACGACGTCATCGCGCTGCCCGGCGGGCGGGTCGGCGCCGTCATCGGCGACGTCCAGGGCCACGACACCCACGCCGCGGCCGTCATGGGCCAGTTGCGGATCGTGCTGCGGGCCTACGCGGCCGAGGGCCACACCCCGGCCACGGTGATGGCGCGGGCCTCCGTCTTCCTGCACGAACTCGACACCGAGCGCTTCGCCACCTGCACGTACGCCGAGGTCGACCTCCGCACCGGGGTCGTCCAACTGGTCCGCGCCGGGCACGTCGACCCGCTGATCAGGGAGTCCGACGGCCGGTGCCGCAGGCTGCCGGTCGAGGGAGGCCTCCCGCTCGGGCTCTCCGCGGAGTTCGGCCGCCTCGACTACCCGGTCACCACCCTCGAACTGGACCCCGGACAGACCCTGCTGCTCTACACCGACGGCCTGGTGGAGAAGCCGGGCGCCGACCTCGACGAGGGCCTCCAGTGGCTCTCCTCCCTCGTCCGGCGCGGCCCGCCGACCTCCAGGAGCTCGCCGACCACCTGTGCGACGTGGTCGCCGAGCGGGGCGGCGAGGACGACGTCGCGATCCTGCTGCTGCGCCGCCACGGCACGTACGCCGCCCCGGCGCCGGCCGGTTCCAACAGCACGTGGCCCAGAGCGACCCGGAGGCGCTCCGCTCGGCCCGCCACATGATCAGGGCCGCCGTCCGGGCCTGGGGCGCGGGGAGCGCGCGGACGAGATCGAGCTGGTCGCCGACGAGCTGATGACCAACGCCCTGATGCACACCGACGGCGGGGCGATCGTGACCCTGCGGGTCCTCCCCGGGCCCACGCGGCGGCTGCGGGTGGAGGTCGAGGACCGGTCCAGCGCCCTGCCCCGGCGCCGCGAGGCCGGGGAGGCGGGCGTCTCCGGCCGGGGGCTGCTCCTGGTGGACCAGCTCTCCGACGCGTGGGGAGTGGAGTCGCGGGGCGGCGGCAAGTGCGTGTGGTGCGAGTTCGTCGTCGAGAGCGTCGTCCCGGAGAGCGTCGTCCCGGAGTCCTGAGGAGGTCCTCCGGACACGTCTTCCAGGACGTCTTCCGGAGACACGCGACCGACAGTCTTTACGGAGCGTTAACTGACCGTACTTGACCGTAACTGTCGGTGCGCGATTGACTGCGGTCTTCCACCCCTCCGCGCAGGACGTGAGGACACCCGTGACCACCGAGCTCCTGGCCCCGCTGGACCTGGCCTTCTGGCACCTGGAATCCACCGCCCACCCCTGCACCTCGGCGCCCTCGCCCACTTCGGCCCCGTCCCGCGCCCCCGGCGGCGAACCGGCCGACGTCCTGGAACTGCTCGCCCGCCGCGCCGCCGCCGTCCCCGGCTCCGGATGCGCGTCCGCGACGTCCTGATCCCCGTCGGCGGCGCCGCCTGGAGCACCGACCCCGGCTTCGACGTCCGCCGCCACGTCCGCGAGATCACCCTCCCCGGCGCCGACTTCCCGCCGAGACCGCCCGGCTCGCCGCCGAACTCATGGAACGCCCCGTCGAACGCGGCCTGCCGCCCTGGGAGATGTACCTGCTCAGCGGCGCGCCCGACGGCTCCTTCGCCGTCCTCGTCAAACTCCACCACGCCCTCGCCGACGGCATGCGGGCCGTCGCCATCGGCGCCGGGATCTTCGACGAGATCGCCGCCGGCCATCGCACCGCGCGCCGCTCCCGCCCCGTCCCCCGTGCCCGTCGCCCTCCGGGTTTCCCGGGCTCCCCGGCCCCGGACGCCTCCTCGGCATCGCCCGGGACCGCCTCGGCGACCTCGGCCGGGCCGTCGAGGTCGGCGCCTCCGTCGTCCGCGCCAGCCGCCTCGACGGACGCCCCACCGCCGCCCTCGCCGCCCACTCCAGCGGCACCCGCCGGATCGCCACCGCGACCCTCTCCCTCGACCGGATCCACCGCGTCCGCCGCACCACCGGCGGCACCGCCAACGACGTCCTCCTGGCCCTCGTCGCCGGAGCCCTGCGCCGCTGGTTCGACGAGCGCGGCCTGCCGCTGCCCGGCGCCGACCCCCGGGCCCTCGTCCCCGTCTCGCGCCGCCGCCCGGAGCCCCGCCCGGCCCCGGCAACAGCCTCTCCGGCTACCTCCTCGACCTGCCCGTCACCGAACCCGACCCGGCCGCCCGCCTCGCCGCCGTCCGGCGCGCCATGGACCGCAACAAGGCGGCGGGCCCCTTCCGGGGCGCCGGAGCCGTCGCCCTCCTCGCCGACCAGCTCCCCCGCTCGCCCACCGCTTCGGCGCCCCTTCGCCTCCGGCGCCGCCCGCCTCCTCTTCGACCTCCTGGTCACCCAGGTGCCGCTGCCCCGCTCCGCGCTCTCCCTCGGCGGCGCCCGCTGCGCGCCCTCTTCCCCATGGCCCCGCTCGCCCGGGGCCAGTCCCTCGCCGTGGCCATGTCCCCGTACGGCGGCCGGGTCCACATCGGCCTCGTCGCCGACGGCGCCGCCGTCCCCGACCTCGCCGCCCTCGCCGCCGCCCTCACCGCCGAACTCGACCTCCTCGACCCGCCGGAGAACGACGCCCCCGGGGCGCGACGGTCCCTCCCGGACACCCCTAGACTCCGCCGCATGCTGCGCGTACTGGCCGTCGACGACGAGGAGCCCGCCCTCGGGGAACTGCTCTACCTGCTGCGCGCCGACCCGCGCGTCCGCACCGCCGAGGGCGCGGGCGACGCGACCGCGGCGCTCCGCAGGATCGGCCGCGCCCTGGAGTCGGGGCCCGACGGGGAGGACGCCGTCGACGTCGTCTTCCTCGACATCCACATGCCCGGCCTCACCGGCCTCGACGTCGCCCGGCTGCTCGCCGGCTTCGCCCGCCCCCGCTCGTCGTCTTCGTCACCGCGCACGAGGGCTTCGCCCTCCAGGCCTTCGACCTGAAGGCCGTCGACTACGTCCTCAAGCCGGTGCGCCGCGAGCGCCTCGCCGAAGCCGTCCGCCGCGTCCACGAACTGGTCCACGCCACCGCCGCGCCCGCCCCCGCCGCCGCGCCGGAGCAGATCCCCGTCGAACTCGGCGGCGTCACCCGCTTCGTCCCCGTCGACGACATCGCCTACGTCGAGGCCCACGGCGACTACGCCCGCCTCCACACCGACCGGGGCAGCCACCTCGTCCGCATCCCGCTCTCCGCCCTGGAGGAGCGCTGGGCGGACCGGGGCTTCGTCCGCATCCACCGCAGCCACCTCGTCTCCCTCGCCCGGATCGACGAACTGCGGCTCGACGGCGGCGCCACCTCCGTACGGATCGGCGACACCGACCTCGCCGTCAGCCGCCGCCACGCCCGCCCCTGCGGGACCTCCTGATGCGCCGGGCCGGCGGCTGACCCGCGCCCCCGCACCCGCCCGCACTTCCGCACCCGGCCCCGTACCTCCGTACCCCCGCGTCCGCCCGCACCCCCGTCGCCGCAGGTCTACCGCCGTCCGGCCCCGCTGCGTAGACTCCACGCGTCCCGGGCCGCGCCGCCCGCGCACCACCCCGGAAGAGCCCGCGAGAACCCCCGAAGCCGAGAGATGCCGGAGCGGACGCCGATGTCCGAGCACCACCCGCCGCGCAGGCCCCGGCGCGAGACCGTCACCCACGCCTCCGCCCACGGCGCCGGGACCGTGCCCGCCCCCGCCGGGCGGCGCCCCGCCCACCCCCGGCCCGCTCCGAGATCGACGAACAGACCACCCTCGGGCACACCTACGTCCGCTCCCTGATGCGCAGCCAGCTCCGCGCCGCCCTCACCGCCCTCGGCGCGCTCGCCCTGCTCGTCGGCTCCCTCCCGCTCGTCCTCGCGCTGCCCGCCCCCGAGGCCCTGGTCTGGCTCGCCCTCGGCGTCGGCGTGCACCCGGTCGTCTGGGCCATCGCCCACGGGTACGTCCGCCGCGCCGAGCGCAACGAACGCGACTTCACCGGCCTCGTCGAACGATGAGCCCCTCCGCACGGACTCCCGCGTGAACCGGACCCACGCGGTCGTCGCCGTCACCGCCGTCGTCCTCGCCACCGTCCTCATCGGCGCCCTCGGCCTGCGGATCTCCCGCACCACCTCCGACTTCTACGTCGCCTCGCGGACCGTCCGGCCGGGCCTCAACGCCGCCGCCATCAGCGGCGAGTACCTCTCCGCCGCCTCCTTCCTCGGCATCGCCGGACTCGTCCTCGTCCAGGGCCCCGCCATGCTCTGGTACCCGGTCGGCTACACCGCCGGGTACCTCGTCCTACTCGTCCTCGTCGCCGCCCCGCTGCGCCGCTCCGGCGCGTACACCCTCTCCGACTTCGCCGAGGCCCGCCTCGAGTCCCGGCGCGCCCGGCGGCTCGCCAGCCTCTTCGTCGTCGGCATCGGCTGGCTGTACCTGCTGCCCCAGCTCCAGGGCGCCGGGCTCACCCTGGAGATCCTCACCGGCGCCCCCGACTGGGTCGGCGGCCTGCTCGTCGCCCTCGTCGTCACCGGCACCGTCGCGGCGGGCGGCATGCGCAGCATCACCTTCGTCCAGGCCTTCCAGTACTGGCTGAAGCTGACCGCCCTGCTCGTCCCCGCCCTCTTCCTGCTCGCCGCCTGGTGCGGGGACGGGGCGCCCCGCGCCCGCTTCGACGCCCCGCCGTGCTGCGCGGCCACACCGTCGTCCGGGTCGCCGACACGGTACGGATCGGGCTCGACGCCCCGCTGACCGTCACCGTCACCGGCCGCGTCGACTCCGTCCCGTACACCGGGCGGACCCTCACCCTCGGCCCCGGCACCCACCACGTCCTCGGCGGCACCACGCTCGCCTTCGAGCCGGGCGCGGAGCTCCCCGAGCGGCTGGCCGGCGGCACCGACCCCTCGGCTGGTCGCAGCCGCTGGCCGGCGGGCGCGACGGACACCAGCTCTACGCCACGTACGGACTGATCCTCGCGACCTTCCTCGGCACCATGGGCCTGCCGCACGTCGCCGTCCGCTTCTACACCAGCCCGCACGGCCGCGCCGCCCGCCGCACCACCCTCGTGGTCCTCGGGCTCGTCGGTGCCTTCTACCTCCTGCCGCCGCTCTACGGCTTCCTCGGCCGGATCTACGCCCCCGAACTCGCCCTCACCGGCTCCGCCGACGCCGCCGTCCTCGTCCTGCCCGACCGGATCCTCGGCGGGCTCTCCGGCGACCTGCTCGGGGCGCTCCTCGCGGGCGGCGCCTTCGCGGCCTTCCTCTCCACCGCCTCCGGGCTCACCATGTCCGTCGCCGGAGTCCTCACCCAGGACGTGCTGCCCTCCCGGGGCGTCCGGCACTTCCGGCTCGCGACCCTGCTCGCCACCGCCGTCCCGCTCGGCGCCGGGGTGGTCGCCTCCAAGGTGCCGGTCGCCGACGCCGTCGGCCTCGCCTTCGCGGTCTCCGCCTCCTCCTTCTGCCCGCTGCTCGTCCTCGGCATCTGGTGGCGGCGGCTCACCCCGCCGGCGCGATGGCCGGACTCCTGCTCGGCGGCGGCTCCGCCCTCGCCGCCGTCATGGCCACCCGGGCCGGACTCGCGCCCGGCGGCTGGCCGCACACCCTGATGGCCTGGCCCGCCGTCTGGTCGGTCCCGCTCGGCTTCCTCACCATGGTCCTGGTCTCCCTCGCCACCCCCGCCGGGTCCCGCCCGGCACCCCGGCGCTCCTCGCCCGGCTCCACCTCCCGGAGGAGATATCCGGGACCGCCCCGCCCAGGAGAACCGCCCGGACCTCCGCCCGGACTCCCGCCCGGACTTCCGCCCGGGCACGCGCCGATGAGCGGCATCGCCCTCGCCGCCGCGGCCGCCGCCGGAGCCGTGCTGCTCGCCGCGGGCTTCGTCCTCGGCCGGTTCGCCGCCCGGCGCGGGGGCCGGGACGCCGACCCCGACCTCGGTACGCCCGTCGAACGGGCCACCTTCCACACCCTGCACACCGCCTCGCTCGCCGCGCCCCCGCTGCGCGCCGGACTCACCGAGGAGACCGCCCGCAGGGCCGCCCGCACGCTCCGCTCGCTGCTCGGCACCGAGGCGCTCTGCCTCACCGACCGGGGCGCGGTCCTGGCCTGGGACGGGCCCGGCGAGACCACCACCGCGCGCACGTCCCCGCCCAGGCCGCCGAGACCCTGGAGACCGGCCGCAGCCGCTCCGCCGACTCCGGCTGCGCCGACCCGGCGTGCCCGCTGCGCTGGGCGGTGATCGCCCCGCTCACCGGCGAGGACGGGGTCCTCGGCGCGCTCGTCGCCTACGGCTCGCGGGAGTCGGCCGTCCTGGTGCGGGCCGCGACCGAGGTGGCCCGCTGGGTCTCCGTGCAACTGGAACTGGCCGAGCTCGACCGCTCGCGCACCCGGATCGTGGAGGCCGAGATCAAGGCCCTGCGCGCCCAGATCTCCCCGCACTTCATCTTCAACTCCCTCGCCGTCATCGCCTCCTTCGTCCGCACCGACCCCGAGCGGGCCAGGGAACTCCTCCTGGAGTTCGCGGACTTCACCCGCTACTCCTTCCGCAGGCACGGCGAGTTCGCCCAGTTGGCCGACGAACTGCGTTCCATCGAGCAGTACTTGGCGCTCGCGGGGCACGCTTCGGCGACCGGTTGAAGGTGACCCTCCGGATCGCGCCCGAGGTGCTGCCGGTGACCCTGCCGTTCCTCTGCCTCCAGCCCCTGGTGGAGAACGCGGTCAAGCACGGCCTCCAGGACCGGGAGAAGGGCTGCCGGGTCGTCATCGCCGCCCGGGACGCGGGCGCCGAGGCCGTGGTGACCGTCGAGGACGACGGCATCGGCATGGACCCGGAGCTGCTGCGCGCCGTCCTGCGCGGGGAGCACCCGGCGGGCTCCGGCATCGGCCTCTCCAACGTCGACGAGCGGCTGCGCCGGGTGTACGGGACGGAGTACGGCCTCGTCATCGAGACGGGCGTCGGCGCCGGCATGAAGGTGACGGTGCGGATCCCCAAGTACCGCCCCGGGGTGCACGCTTCCCTTCCGTGAGCACCTTCCGTGAGCACCTTCCGTGAGCCCCGGCCGGACGCCCCGGTCAGCGCAGGTGGAGCGAGAGGTGCGCGAGCGGAAGGCCCAGCTTCAGGCGGGCAGCCAGATCTGCTCGGCCTCGTCGACCGGGCACCCCGGATCGAGGTCCGTCCGTCCGTCGAGGTCGGCGGCGAGGATCCAGGTGTCCCGCAGCCGCCGCCACGCGGTCTCCGCGAGCGCCAGGTCGGGCCCCCGCCGCCGGCCGCCCGCCGCTCGGCGAGCCGGTCCTCGACCCAGGGCGGCCAGGGGCGGTCGTACGCCGTGTGCCGCAGCCACTCGTCGATCCGGCCGGCGGGCGGCCGGTCCGGGTCCTCCGCGAGGTGGACGGTGAGGGCCAGGGCCCGGAGGCCCGCCCGGTACTCCAGCGAGCCGGGCGCCACGAGCGCGGCGGCCCGCAGCACCTCGTCGGCCAGGTACTCGGCGCACAGCCAGGCCATCGGGACGGCGAGGCCGCCGCCGCTCGTGCCGCCGGCGCCGTTCGTGCTCTCGGGCAGCAACGCTCCCACCTTCTCCCGGACATGACCGCGCGTGCGGGGCCGTGTGAGGGCCCGGACAACGGGGCCCGGGGAGAGCCTCCTCCGTACGGGGCGCCCGCGGGTCCCGCTTTGCTCAACTCGCCCGAGTGGTTTCGGATACGTTCTCCGGCCGGATCGGTACGGGTGGGATTCCGGTCGCCGGGGGTGACGCGGGGGACGGCGGAGACGGCGGCGTCCGCAATGCCCCGCCCTCGACACCCCGCCCTCGACACCTTGTCCGCAAGGCCCCGCCCTCGACACCCGTCCTCAACGCCCCGTCGCCATCGCCAGGTTCCGGCGCGGCCGGTAGCCGGGCAGCGACCGGCCGAGCTGCCGCAGGGCGTAGTGGGAGCGGGACTTGACGGTCCCGGCGGGGATGCCGAGCTCCACGGCGGCCTCGTTGACGGTGAGGCCGTGGAAGTAGAGCCGGACGAGCACCGCGCGGTGTTCGGGGCTCAGCTCCCGGACGGCCGCCCGCACGTCGAGCGCGGCCTCGGCGGAGGCAGTGGCGTCGGCGGGGTCGGGCGTCACGGCGAGGACGCCGTCGCCGACCTCGGCGGGCCGGGCGAGGCGCGAGCGGCGCGCGTCGATGGCGAGGCGGCGGGCCACCGTGAAGAGCCAGGGGCGCATGGAGGCGTAGGGGCCGTCGAAGGCCTCGGGGTGCTGCCAGGCCCGTACGAGGGTCTCCTGGACGAGGTCCTCGGCCCGCTGCCGGTCCCCGTAGGTGAGGCCGAGCAGGAAGGAGAGCAGCGCGGGGCCGTGGTCCCGCTGCAACTCCTCCAGGGTCCGTTCGTCGGTCGTCGCCGTCGTCATGCTGCCCACCTCTCCCGCGGCTCGTCGTCGGCCCGTATACGAACGCATCCGGACGGCGGGGGACAGGGAACGGACACCGATCTGCGACGAACGGTCGCACCGAGCGGCGAATGGTACGGCGAACGGTCGGGCGGAGTCCTTGCGTCCGTTTCAGCGGGGTTCATGACCCGGTCCGGCCCCGCCCCTTGACTGCGGCCTTCCCACGAGATCAATTCATCAGAACAGATGTTCATCACATGAATCGGGTGGAGTGCCGCACATGACCTCACGCACCAGATCCGCGGGGGTGGCGGCGCTCACCGCCGCCCTGCTCGCGGCGGCGACCGGCTGCACCGGCGGAAGCGGTGGAAGCGGCGGCGGTCCGGCCGAGGCACCGCCGCCCCGAAGACCAGCGCGCCGGGAGCCGCCGGACGGCCACCGGCCCTCCGCCGCCCCCGGCGCGGCCTCCGCGCCCGCCGGGTTCACCCTCGTGGCCTCCGGGGACGTCCTCCCGCACGACTCCATCATCCGCAGGGCGGCCGAGGACTCCGCCGGCGACGGCTACGACTTCCGCCCCATGCTCTCCGGCGTGAAGTCCGTCGTCTCCGGCGCCGACCTGGCCATCTGCCACATGGAGACCGTCTACGGGAAGAAGGGCGGGCCCTACACCGGCTACCCCGCCTTCAAGTCGCCGCCCGAGGTCGCCGCCGGGCTGAGGGCGACCGGGTACGACTCCTGCTCCACCGCCTCCAACCACACCCTCGACGACGGGGCCGAGGGCCTCGCCCGGACCCTCGACGCCCTCGACGAGGCGGGCATCCGCCACGCCGGATCGGCCCGCACGGCCGAGGAGGCGGCCCAGCCCGCCCTGATGAAGGCGGGCGGCGCCACCGTCGCCCAGCTCGCCTACACCTACGACACCAACGGCTACCCGCTCCCGAAGGGGCGGCCCTGAGCAGTCGGGCTGCTCGACGAGAAGAAGGTGATCGCCGACGCCCGCGCGGCCCGTGCGGCCGGCGCCGACGTGGTCGTGGTCAGCGTCCACTGGGGCACCGAGTGGCAGACCGAGCCGGACGAGCGGCAGCTCTCCCTCGGCCGGGCCCTGACCGCCTCGCGGACCGGCGGCCGCCCGGACGTCGACCTGATCGTCGGCACCCACGCCCACGTCCCGCAGGCCTACGAGAAGGTCAACGGCACCTGGGTGATCTACGGGATGGGCGACCAGATCGCCGGCGACATGGTGGATCACCAGGGCGCCTTCGACCCGCGCGGCAACCAGGGCAGCATCGGCCGCTTCACCTTCGCCCCGCCCCGGACCCCCGGGGGACGCTGGGAGGTCACCCGGGCCGAGTTCGTCCCCAGTGGTTCGACACCGGACGCGGCCGGGTGGTCAACCTCGGCGCCGACGACGGCGGGGACCCGCGCCGGGCCGGGATCCGCGACACGATCCGGCGGGTGGTGCTCAGCCGGGGCGCCGGCAAGGACGGCCTCGTGATGGGCAAGTAGGACGGGGCAAGAAGGACGGGGAAGGGGCGTCGGTCAGGGGACCACGGTGACCGGCCAGCGGCCCGCCTTCACCAGGCGGACGGCCACCGAGCCGACGAACCGGTGGCCCGCCGACTCCGAGGCGCCCACCACCACGGCGTCGGCCGTCAGCTCCTCCGCCGCCAGGACCAGGCCCGCGTAGGCGTCGCCCCGGAAGGTGCGGAACTCCCACCGCACCTGCCACAGGTCCTTCACCCGCTCGGCCGACGCGCGGATCTCCTCGGCGAGCGCCTCGGCGATCTCCTCCGTCACGCCCGCCACCGGCGCGCCGAGCGCGGCGCCCGCCGGGAGCAGCGGCTGCACGTACACGAGCGCCAGCAGGGCGTTCTGCCGCCGGGCGAGCCCCGCCGCGTACGCCGCGGCGCGCAGGGAGAGGCGGAGCCGTCCACCCCGGCCATGATCACTTTCGGGCCGTCGGTGCCGCGTTCGAACCGGTGGGCCTGCTGTTCGGTCACCCTTCGAGACTATCCGCCCAACGGGTGCTTTCGGACGGGCGGCCGGTGTCGCTGGGCTGCGCGGACCCTCATCCGTACGAACCATTGGTCATGAAAAGGATCAGATGCCCAGCGGGCGTCGAGCGGTGCTGCGCCTCGCCGCCGCGCTCGGCGCCACCGCCACCGTCGGAGTCCTCGCCGCGGACCGGCTCGCCGCGCCCGACCGGCCCTCCGGCGCCGCCCCGTGCCCCGGCGCACCCCGGGAGCCGGTCCCGGGACCGAGCCGGGAGCCGCGGGTCCGGCCGCCGGTCCGGGGCGAAGGCCGCCCGCCTGAACCCGAACGCGTACCGCCTCCAGCCGATGACCGCCTACGCGCCCCCGGCGTACCGGCGCGCGCTGCCGCCCGTGCGGCAGCGGCCCTTCCTCAGCGTGTCCGGGGCCGGCCACTCGATGGTGCTGACCTTCGACGACGGGCCCGACCCCGCTACACCCCGGCATCCTCGACACCCTGCGCCGCCACGACTGCCGGGCGATGTTCTTCGTCTGCGGCGAGATGGCCGTCGAGAACCAGGACCTGCTGCGGCGGATGGCCGACGAGGGACACGTCGTCGGCAACCACTCCTGGTCCCACCCCTGATCCCCAAGCTGCGGCCCTCCCGCATCCGCGACGAGCTGGGCTCCACCAGCGAGGTCGTCGAACGGGCCCTCGGCACGGCCCCGCTCTGGTACCGCGCCCCCTACGGGGCCTGGAACCGGCACTCCTTCGAGATCGGCGCCGAACTCGGCATGGAGCCGCTCGCCTGGACCGTCGACACCCTGGACTGGACGGAGCCCGGCGCCGACTCCATCGTCCGCCGCGTGCTCGACGGCGCGGCCCCGGCGTCGTCGTCCTCAACCACGACGCGGGCGGCGACCGCTCCCAGAGCGTGGCCGCCCTCCGCCGCTACCTGCCCCGGCTCCTCGACGCCGGCTACCACCTCACCGTTCCCCGGCGCTGAGCCGCCGCACGCGGAGGAGGGCCCGGCACTCCAGGCGCCGGGCCCTCCTGCGCGCGTGACGCGGGGTCAGCGGGAGCCGACCATCCGGGCGTAGACGACGACGTTCCCGTCGTAGCCCCGCGCGCGCGTGTACCCGCCGCCGCAGGTGATGACCCGCAGCTCCGGCTGGCCCGTGTCGGCGTAGACCTGCACGCCGGGGAAGTCGTCCTTCGCGTACACCTCGACGCCGTAGATCTCGAAGACCGCCACCCGGCCGTCGTACCGCTCGACCTCGATGTGCTGGCCCTTCTCCAGGGAGCCGAGGCCGTAGAAGACCGCCGGGCCCCGGGTGTTGTCGACGTGGCCGACGACGACCGAAGTGCCCCGCTGACCGGGGGAGATGCCGTTCTGGTACCAGCCGGCGAGGTTGGCGTCCTGGGGCGGGGGCGCCGCCACCCAGCCGTCCGCGTCCAGGCCGACGTCCATGATCGGGGCCGCGACCCGGATCGCCGGGATCTTGATCCGGGAGGCCGGGGCGAAGGGCAGCAGCTCCAGACCGGCCGCCGCGGAGGGGCCGCCGGGGCGGTCGGGGGCGCCACCGGGCGGGCGGCCGCGGCGGGCTGCGGCGGCCGGCGGCGGCGTCCACGCCGTTGCGCATCATCGCGAGTCCGGACAGCATGGCGAGGGCCAGGACGCCCCAGGGTTGGAGTCTCCTGCGCTCGGAGACGCGGAAGTCCTTCGCGGGCATGGTTCTCCCTTCGTGGCGTCGTCAGAACGGTAAGGGCGGTCCGGCGGGCCGTCGCGCCGGACGGTCCGAACGGGTGGGCGCCGCCCCGGACGGGCGCCGGGGCGGGCCCCGGGAGACGGTGGGCGGACGGCCGGCGGACGGTGGGCGGGCCGCCGGGCGGGCGACGGACGGGCCGACAGGCGGGTGACACCGGGCTGATCCATCCGAGTAATCGTCAGATAAGCACTCCGGAAGCCGCTGACCTGCGCATACGGCACGCCCGGCGCCCTTCGCCCCGGCGTGTCGCCTCACCGGAGTGGACCAGTGCCGACATGCGTAGTCCGTCACGAATGGTGATGGTTCGTCATGGAAGGCGTACTCGTCGAAACTCCCGGAGCACCGCTTTGGGGCGTCTTCCACTGGAGGTTCAACCATGCGTGCTGCACGCACTCTGGCGGTGACCGCCACCGCGATCGCGGCGGTCGGGCTCGCGGCCCCCTCGCCACCGCCACCCACGGTCCGGGCACCGTCCTCAGCGGCGGTAACAGCGGGGGGAACGGAGGTGGCAACGGCGGCGGGAACGGCGGTCCGACCGACGTCACCGTCAACCCCTACGACGTCCACCCCGGCTCGACGCTCACCATCACCGCGCGGGGCTGCAACCGCGGCGGCACGGTCACATCCAACGCCTTCCGGAGACCACCCTCTCGGGCAACAACAACGGCGTCTCCACCGCCGTCGCCCGCGTCTACAACCACGCCACCCCGGGCAACTACAACCTGGCCGTCCGCTGCAACGGCAGCAACTCCGTGGCCACGCAGTCGTTCCGGGTCCTCCCGGGCCGCGGCGCCCAGGGCGGCCTCGGCGGCTCGCTGGCCCCCAGCTCCGCCGAGATGGCCGTCGGCGGCAGCCTCGTCGCCGCGGCCGCGCTCGGCGGCGGGCTCTTCATCGCCCGCCGTCGCCGTGTGACCGGCGCGGGGGTCTGACCGGCCGAACCTCCCGGTCGGCCCGCCGTGCCCGTCGCCCCCGGGTCCTCGTCAGGACCCGGGGGCGACGGGCGTCCTCGAACGCCCGCGCGCCCCTGCGGTCCGCCGCACCTCAGTGGCGCCGGGACTCGGCGCCGCGGCGGCGCACCACGTAGAAGACGCCGCCCGCGGCGGCCAGGACGAGCGCACCGCCCGCGGCCAGTTCGACGGGGCCGACCCCGTCGTCGACCGAGCCGCCGAGCCCGCCCTGCACGCCCCGGGGGGTGGTGAGGATCGTGGAGCGGATCGTCGGCGTGGCGGTGGCCGTGGCACCGCCGGCGATCGTGAGGTCGACGGTGTCCTGGACGCCGCCCGTGCAGTTGAACGCGACCGTGTAGACGCTGCCGGGCCGCACGTCCAGGTCCACGGTGGCGGTCGCCGTCGAGCCCGGGGCGATGACGGCGGTGTCGAAGACACCGGCCGCCGCCGTCGCGGTGCTGGCGCAGCCGGGGGCGCTCAGCGTCACCCGTCCGCCGGGGGAGACGACCGAGGGCGAAACGACGAAATCGCCCGGGGCCTTGGCGCCCCGCGCCCGCGGCGGGGGTGCCGGGGCACCTTCCGTCGCGACGGCGAAGGGGGCGGCCAGGGCGAAGGCGGCCACCCCGACAGGGCGGTGGATGCGGCACGTATCGCGCGCATGGTGAATCCTCCGGGTCCCGAGGGGCAGCCGCGGAAGGGGTTCCCGCGAAGGGCCTGCGTGCACCTCGATGCCCGAAACGCTAGGAGCGCTTCACCCCGGCCGCGATCCCAGAGGTGCGAACGGGTCACGCGCGTCCCCGTGCGGCCCACTCGGGTGGCGCTTCTCATCCGGTGAGCCGCGGGAACAGGTCGGTGAACGGCGTGGCGGTGGCCGACATGCCCCGGCCGAACGGCGCGTCGAAGTCCCAGATGAGGAACAGCAGGAAGGCGATGAGCACGCTGAAGAGACCGGCGAGCAGCAGCTCCCGCCCGGTCCTGCGGATCTGGAGCGTGAAGATCAGGCCGACCGTCACCAGGGCGCCGACGATCAGACCGAACCACACCACTCCGGGCATGGTCTCGCCCGCGTTCTGCCCGCGCGCGTTCCGGGCGTCGTCGACGGCGGCCACCTGGTCCACCAGCGGCTGGTACGCCTGCCCCTCGAAGTCGTTCGCCGGCCGGTAGTCGGTGACGCTCCGCCGCACCTTCTCCAGGAGCGCGGTGCCCTCGTCGCTCAGCTCCCCGGTCTCGGACATGTGCCGCCACTCGTCGTCGACCACGTAGGAGACGTACGCGTCGACGTCGGCGCGGATGCGGGCGCGGACCTCCTGCGGATACACCTCGGCGCGGGCCGAGACCTCGTGCAGCGCCTGGGCCTCCTGCCGCACGGTCTCCTGGGCGGCCCCCGCGCCTCCCAGACGCCGGCGATGGCCAGGCCGAGGACGATGGCGTAGATCACGCCGATCATCATCGTCATGTACTCGATGACGTCCGGGGTCTCGCTGGGGTCGTCGTCCTCGGGGATCCGGCGGTGGTTGATGACCACGATGGTGAGCACGACGGCGCAGGCCGCCGCCATCGCGAGGGACAGGACGAGCCATTCGGACACGGATTCCTCCGGTGGGATCAGCGGGATCGGTGGGATCAGCAGGATCAGTGGGATCAGTGGGATCAGTGGGATCAGCGGGACCGGTCGTGATCAGCGGGACCGGGAGCGCAGGATCGCGGTCGCGAGGACCGCCGGGGCGATGATCACCAGCGTCGTGGTGAGCACGGACGTGCGGCTCTTCGGCTGGGGCCGGGTGACCGGGCGGTAGTGGGGGAGCGCGACGGGGGCGGGGGACGGCGGCGGCGCGGAGGTCGGGGGCGGGGGAGCGGCGGCGGACGTCGGCCCGGGCTCCGGCGCCCTGGTGACGGGCGGCGCGGGACGCGGCACCGGCGGGGCGGTCCGGGACGGCCTCGGTACGGGCGGGATCGGCGTCCGTACGGGGGGCGGGGGCGGCGTCGTGCGTACGGGGGGAGGCGGCGGCGGTTTCGGGGCGGGCAGGGGAGGCGGTTCGGGGGTGGGACGGGGCGGCACGGTCGGCGTCGGCGTGGGGGCGGTGTCGGTGGCGGCGTCGGGCTGGGCGTCGGGGTGGGACTGGGCGTCGGGGAGGGGCACTCGGGCGGCGGAGTGGGCGGCGGAGCAGGCGTCGGCGTGGGCGTCGGGCTCGGTTCGTGCGGGTGCGGGTGCGGGTGCGGGTGGTGGTGATGGTCGTGGTCGTGGTCGTGGCACCCGTCCGACCCGGCGGACGTCACCGCGGTGTGCGTGCCGCCGGGGCCCGTCACGGCGTGGGCGCAGGCGTCGGCGGAGACGGGCACGGGGGTGGCGACCAGCCACACCAGTGCCAGGGCCGCCAATGGCCGCGCGAGGAGTGATCCGTACAGAGACACATCGTCGAGCCTGATCGCGGGTGGCGTGCGCCGGGGCGGAAACCCGGCGGATTCGCCGGATGGGGGGATCTCCGGAGGCGCGGACTTGACGTTCTATCGGACAGTAGGCGGATTCGGCGCAATGCCCGGGTATCACCGCGCACTTCGATTCCCGACGGGAACCGTTCCGGCCGCCGGAAGGAGAACTGTCCGGTTGTCGCCCTGTCGCGCCACGCGGTCGACGGGGCATCCTGCACCGGCGGCAGGCCCCGATCACGGCAACACCCCAGCCAGGAAAGGGGTCCGGACCTCCTCCCGGGCGCGTGCGGAACCGCGGACGGAACCGACGCACGCTCGTATGCACGTGAATATGCACGGGCCGAAGGCGTGAAGTCGGCGCTCCCGGAGCACGTGCCAATGGCGTGTGACCAAGAACGGACCGCGAATTTCCGTTTCTACTCGCCCTCCCGGCGGGCGATCAGTAGCCTCACCTCGAACACCGGCCGCGAACACATGGCCGTATCCCACGGCGACTTGTTGGAGACATTGATGGAGCGTCCCGCCTGGGCTCCGCCGGGTATCGACATTTCGGTGCCGAGCGTGTCCCGAATGTACGACTTCTACCTGGGCGGCTCGCACAATTTCGAAGTCGACCGGGAAGCCGCCCGCAAAGCCATGGAGTTCATGCCCGGCCTGCCCAAGATCATGCAGGCGAACCGGGCGTTCATGCGGCGCGCCGTCCGCCACGCCGTTGACAACGACGTCACCCAGTTCCTGGACATAGGCTCCGGCATACCCACCTTCGGCAACGTGCACGAGGTCGCCCGCGCCGCCGACCCGGCCGCGCGGGTCGTCTACGTCGACCACGACCCGGTCGCCGTCGCGCACAGCCGCGCCGTCCTGGAGGGCGTCGAGGGCACCGCCGTCGTCTCCGCCGACCTGCGCAAGCCGGCCGACATCCTGCGCAGCCCCGAGGCGGCCCGACTCCTCGACCTCGAACGGCCGGTGGCCCTCCTCCTCGTCGCCGTCCTCCACTTCCTGGAGGACCACGACCGCCGTACGAGGCCGTCGCCGAACTGATCGACGCCCTCGCGCCCGGCAGCTTCCTGGTCCTCACCCACGCCTCGTACGAGGGCATCCCGTCCATGGAGGAGCAGGCCGGCGGCACCGTCGGGGTCTACCGGAACATCCGCAACCCCCTGGTGATGCGCTCGGGCGCGGAGGTCGCCCGCTTCTTCGAGGGCACCGAGCTGCTGGAGCCCGGTCTCGTCCCGCTGCCCGTCTGGCGTCCGGAGAGTCCGGTCGAGGAGGAGGATCCCCACACCTTCTCCGGCCTCGCAGGGGTGGGGCGCAAGGCGTGAAGGTCCCGTCCCAGCCGGCCGGCTCCGGCGCCGAGGCCGACGGCCCGGAGGACAGACTCAGGCGGTTCGTCACCATCTGGAGCCGCGCGATCTTCCCGGTGACCGCCACGTCGCTCACCCGGGCCGAGTTCGAGGTGCACCTGCTGCCGCTGGCCCGCACCCTGTGCGACGCCCTGCACGCCCGGCCCTTCGACACGGCCCCGGCCCAGCGCGCCGGCGCGGCCCTGGTCGCCGCCCACTGCACCGACCCGGACGCGCTCGGCCGCAGCCTCGGCGTCGTCGACTCCTACCTGGTGCTCTACTGCGGTACGGAGTCGGACCTGCCGACCGAGGAGCTGCGGGCCCGCTGCGCCCGGCTCCAGCACGCCATGGCCGCCGGCTACGCCCAGGCCCTGCGCGAGCGGACCCTCGCCGAGCAGGAGGCCATCGCCCGCTCCGCGCTCGCTGCCCGCACGGCCGCCGAGATCGCCCTGCACGCCACCGAGAGCCGCTTCCGCGCGGTCTTCGACGGGGCGGCCATCGGCATCGGCATCGCCGACCTCGACGGCAACCTCCTGGAGGTCAACGAGACCCTCACCCGCATGTTCGGCGGGATGGAGGGCCGGCTGCGCAGCCGCAAGGTCAGCGAGTGGGTCCACCCGGAGGACGGGCCGCACGTCTGGAAGCTGTACGAGGAGCTGGTCCGCGGCGAGCGGGAGCACTACCGGGTCGAGAAGCCCTACTACCGCGGTGACGGAACGGTTCTGTGGACCAACCTCACCGTCTCGCTCCTCCGGGACGCCGACGGCCGCCCCCAGTACCAGTTGGCCCTCCTGGAGGACACCACCGAACGGCGCCTGCTCCACCTGCGCCTGCGGTACGAGGCCACCCACGACGCCCTCACCGGACTGCCCAACCGGACCCTGTTCTTCGAGCGCCTGGAGAAGGCGCTCGCCCCCAGCGACAACGCCCGCTTCGGCCTCTGCTACCTCGACCTCGACGGCTTCAAGGTCATCAACGACAGCCTCGGCCACTCCACCGGCGACCGGCTCCTCGTCGAGGTCGCGGACCGGTTGCAGAGCTGCGTCACCGGGGCCAACGAGATGGTGGCCCGGCTCGGCGGCGACGAGTTCGTCGCCCTCACCACCGGCTCCGGCGGCGAGCGGGACGTCACCGACCTCGCCGACCGCATCCTCGGCGCCCTCGCCACCCCGCTGCGCATCGACGGCCGCGAACTGACCGTGCGCGGCAGCCTCGGCGTCGTCGAGGGCCCGGCGGGGAGCGGACCGGCCGAGGTGCTGCGGAGCGCCGACATCACCATGTACCGGGCCAAGTCGGCGGGCGGCAACCGCTTCGAGCTCGCCGACCCCGAGGCCGACGCCCGCGCCATCACCCGGCACGGGCTCACCACGGCCCTGCCGGCCGCCCTGGAGCGCGGCGAGTTCTTCATCGAGTACCAGCCGCTCGTCCACCTCGGCGACGGCAGCGTGCACGGCGCGGAGGCGCTCGTCCGCTGGTGCCACCCGCAGCACGGGGTGCTCGGTCCCGACCGCTTCATCCCGCTCGCCGAGGACACCGGCCTGATCGTGCCGCTCGGCCGCTGGGTGCTCCAGGAGGCCGTGCGCCAGGCCCGCTTCTGGCAGACCCGGCACGCCGACGGCGGCCCGCTGCGCATCAACGTCAACCTCTCCCCGACGCAGCTCCACCACCCGCGCCTGGTCGCCGACACCGTCGACGTCCTGGAGCGCTCGGGGCTCGACCCGGGCGCGCTCTGCCTGGAGGTGACCGAGTCGGCCCTGATCGGCGCCGACGAGGGCCTCCTGAAGCCGCTGCGGCAGCTCGCCGAGATGGGCGTCGACATCGCGCTCGACGACTTCGGCACCGGCTACTCGAACCTGGCCAACCTGCGGCGGCTCCCGGTGAGCGTCCTCAAGCTGGACCGTTCCTTCACCCGGGGCATGCAGCAGCACCGGTGGACCCGGTCGACCTGAAGATCGTCGAGGGGATCGTCTCGCTCGCCCACAGCCTGGAGCTCGCGGTCACCGTGGAGGGCGTGGAGACGGGGGCGCAGGCGCGCCAGCTCCGGGAGCTCGGCTGCGACACGGCCCAGGGCTGGTACTACGCCCGCCCCGGCGCCCCGGACCGCATCCACGCGCTGCTCCTGGCGGACGCGGTGTGACGAGGACGGCGTGACGGGGGAAGGTCAGACGGACGTGCCCCCGGCCGCACCTTCCGGGAGGCCAGCAGGACCCGCTGGAGCTCCCGCGCGGCCCTCGGCGGCGCCACGTCGCTGCGGTGGGCCAGCGCGATGGTGCGGCGCAGCCCGGCCGGGCCAGGGCCGTCACCCGCAGGTCGCGGCCGGCCCGCGCGGCGACCATCGCCGGCACCACCGCGAGCCCGAGCCCGGCCCGTACGAAACCGAGCACCGCGTCCAGCTCCCCGCCCTCGACGGTGAACGCGGGCTCGAACCCCTCCGCCCGGCAGGCCGCCACCGTCAGCTCCCGCAGGTCGTAGCCGTGCCGGAACATCACGAGCGGCTGGTCGCGCAGGTCCGTGATCCGCACCGGGCGCCGGGGCGCCGGCTCCGAGGCGGCGGAGACCACCACCAGGTCCTCCCGGAGCAGCTCGATCGTGGTCGGGGCGGGTGACGGGGTCGGCAGCGGCAGCACCACGAGGGCCAGGTCGAGCGCCCCGCGCGCCAGCTCCCGCACGAGGTCGTGCGAGCCGCTCTCCTCGATCAGGAGCTCGATCCCCGGGTGCAGGTCGTGGAAGGCGCGCAGCACGTCCGGCAGGAGTCCCGTGCACAGGCTCGGGGTCGCGCCGAGCCGCACCCGGCCCCGCTTGAGCTGGGCCAGCTCCTGCACCTCCAGGCGGGCCGTCTCCGTGTCGGCGAGGATCCGGCGGGCCAGCGGCAGCAGGGCCTCCCCGGCGTCGGTGAGCGTGATGTTCCCCGGGCCCGGCTGAACAGCTCCGCGCCCAGCTCCTGCTCCAGTGCCTTGATCTGCTGGGAGGCGAGGGCTGCGAGACGTGGACGCGCTCGGCGGCCCGGGTGAAGTGCCGGGTCTCGGCCACGGCGACGAAGTAGAGGAGCTGCTGGAACTGCATGGGCCCAGCCTAGGCGATGTGCATAGGGAGAGCCTATCGAGAGCAGCCGAACCATGTCTTGGACCTCTCGGGTCCTTCGACCCTAGCCTCGACGGCATGGCTCTGGCACCCACGGGGAACCGGACGGCGGACCGCCCGCCGTCCCCGCACCGTCACGCGGATTCATGCTCTCGACGCTCGGCAAGAAGACGGTCATGGCCGTCAGCGGGCTGATCATGCTCGGCTACCTCGTCGCCCACGTGATCGGCAACCTCAAGGTCTTCTTCGGCCCCGAGGAGTTCAACGGCTACGCCCACTGGCTGCGCGTCATGGGCGCCCCGCTCCTGCACCACGAGTGGGCCCTCTGGATCGTCCGGATCGTGCTCCTCGCCGCCGTCGTCGCCCACGCCGTCTCCGCGTACCAGCTCAGCCGGCGCGACATCAAGGCGCGCCCCATCGCCTACGCGCACCGCCGCAGGCGGGCCTCGTACGCCACCCGCACCATGCGCTGGGGCGGGATCATCCTCGCCCTGTTCATCGTCTGGCACGTCCTCGACCTGACCACCGGCACCGTCCACACCGGCGGCTTCGAGGAGGGCAGGCCCTACCAGAACGTCGTCGACACCTTCTCCACCTGGTACGGCAACGTCCTCTACATCGTCGCCATGCTCGCCGTCGGCCTCCACGTCCGCCACGGCTTCTGGAGCGCCGCACAGACCCTGGGCGTCGGCAACGCCCGCCGCGAGCGCCTCCTCCGGGGCCTCGCCAACGGCCTCGCGCTCGCGCTGACCGCGGGCTTCGTCTCCGTCCCCGTCGCCGTCATGACCGGGTGGTGAGCTGACCATGAGCTTCGAGGATTACGCCGTCGGCGAGCCGATCACCGACACCAAGGCCCCGCCGGGCTCCGTCGCCGAGCGCTGGGACGCCCGCCGCTTCGAGGCGAAGCTGGTCAACCCCGCCAACCGCCGCAAGCACCGGATCATCGTCGTCGGCACCGGCCTGGCCGGCGGCTCCGCCAGCGCCACCCTGGCCGAACAGGGCTACCAGGTCGTCCAGTTCTGCTTCCAGGACTCCCCGCGCCGCGCCCACTCCATCGCCGCCCAGGGCGGCATCAACGCCGCCAAGAACTACCGCAACGACGGCGACTCGGTGCACCGCCTCTTCTACGACACCGTCAAGGGCGGCGACTTCCGGGCCCGCGAGTCCAACGTCCACCGCCTCGCCCAGATCTCCGTCGAGATCATCGACCAGTGCGTCGCCCAGGGCGTCCCCTTCGCCCGCGAGTACGGCGGCCTCCTCGACACCCGCTCCTTCGGCGGCGTCCAGGTCTCCCGCACCTTCTACGCCCGCGGCCAGACCGGCCAGCAACTCCTCCTCGGCGCCTACCAGGCGCTGTCCCGGCAGATCGCCGCCGGACACGTCGAGATGCACGCCCGTACGGAGATGCTCGACCTGATCGTCGTCGACGGGCGGGCCCGGGGCATCGTCGCCCGCGACCTGATCACCGGAGAGGTCTCCACCCACTACGCCGACGCCGTCGTCCTGGCCACCGGCGGCTGCGGGAACGTCTTCTACCTGTCGACGAACGCGATGAACTCCAACGCCACCGCCGTCTGGCGAGCCCACCGGCGCGGCGCGTACTTCGCCAACCCCTGCTTCACCCAGATCCACCCCACCTGCATCCCGCGCACCGGCGACCACCAGTCCAAGCTCACCCTGATGAGCGAGTCGCTGCGCAACGACGGACGCATCTGGGTCCCGAAGGCCCAGGGCGACACCCGCCCGCCGCCGAGATCCCCGAGGAGGAGCGCGACTACTACCTGGAGCGGATCTACCCCTCCTTCGGCAACCTCGTCCCCGCGACATCGCCTCGCGCGCCGCCAAGAACGTCTGCGACGAGGGCCGCGGCGTCGGCCCCGGCGGCCAGGGCGTCTACCTGGACTTCGCCGACGCCGTCCGCCGGATGGGCCGCAAGGCCGTCGAGGAGAAGTACGGCAACCTCTTCGACATGTACGAGCGGATCACCGCCGAGAACCCGTACGAGGTCCCCATGCGGATCTACCCCGCCGTGCACTACACGATGGGCGGCCTCTGGGTCGACTACGACCTCCAGACCACCGTCCCCGGGCTCTTCGCCATCGGCGAGGCCAACTTCTCCGACCACGGGGCCAACCGGCTCGGCGCCTCCGCCCTGATGCAGGGCCTGGCCGACGGCTACTTCGTCCTGCCCGCCACCATCAACGACTACCTCGCCCGCCACCCGCACGCCGAACCGGTCACCGACGACCACCCGGCGGTCCGCGAGGTGCTCGCCGAGACCGGGGACCGGCTGAACCTGCTGCTCTCCGTCGACGGCGACCGCACCCCGACTCCTTCCACCGCGAACTCGGCGAACTCATGTGGGAGCACTGCGGCATGGCCCGCACCGAGGAGGGGCTGCGCGAGGCGCTCGCCCGCATCCCCGGGATCCGTGAGGAGTTCTGGCGCCGGATCAAGGTGCCCGGCACCGGCGAGGAGTTCAACCAGTCCCTGGAGAAGGCCAACCGGATCGTCGACTACCTGGAGCTCGCCGAGCTGATGTGCCTCGACGCGCTCCACCGCGCCGAGTCCTGCGGCGGCCACTTCCGCGAGGAGTCCCAGACCCCCGACGGCGAGGCGGCCCGCCGCGACGAGGAGTTCGCCTACGCGGCGGCCTGGGAGTTCACCGACGGCGCCGCCCCGTCCTCCACAAGGAGGAACTGACCTTCGAGTACGTCCACCCCACCCAGCGGAGCTGCGCATGAAGCTCAACCTGCGCGTCTGGCGCCAGCGGAACGCCGACGCCGACGGCGCCATGGCCACCTACGAGGTGGACGGCATCTCCCCAGACATGTCGTTCTGGAGATGCTCGACACCCTCAACGAGGAACTCATCGTGCGCGGCGAGGACCCCGTGGCCTTCGACCACGACTGCCGCGAGGGCATCTGCGGCGCGTGCAGCCTCGTCATCAACGGCGACGCCCACGGCCCCGAGCGCACCACGACCTGCCAGCTCCACATGCGCTCCTTCCGCGACGGCGACACCATCGACGTCGAGCCCTGGCGCGCCTCCGCCTTCCCGGTCGTCAAGGACCTGGTGGTCGACCGCTCGGCCTTCGACCGCGTCATCCAGGCCGGCGGCTACATCACCGCCCCACGGGCGCGGCCCCGAGGCCCACGCCACCCCGGTCCCCAAGCCCGACGCGGACTCCGCCTTCGAGCACGCCGAGTGCATCGGCTGCGGCGCGTGCGTGGCGGCCTGCCCCAACGGCTCGGCCATGCTCTTCACCTCGGCCAAGGTCAACCACCTCAACGTGCTGCCGCAGGGCTCCCCGGAGCGCGGGACCCGGGTCCTCGACATGGTCGCCCAGATGGACGCGGAGGGCTTCGGCGGCTGCACCCTCACGGGCGAGTGCGCGACGGCCTGTCCGAAGGGGATCCCGCTGCCGTCGATCTCGGCGATGAACCGGGAGTGGCTGCGGGCGCGGCGCAAGGCCGGCCGCGGCTGAGGCCCGATCCGGACAATCCGGGGGCGTGGGCCCCGCCACACCTCGCACCCCGGAGCGAAAGATCATTCACGGAAAGCCGCTTTCTCCGTAAGATCTTCGCTCCGGGGTGGTTCCGTACCCCGAACAGCAAGATCAACTCTGTTCAAACCTGCACTTTCCGTGGCAAGTTGACCACTTCACGGCCAACCGCCCTCCGGCGATTTCCGCCGTGCCGACACCCCGGGTACTGATGTCCCCTGCCGGGGGCATATGACCAAACCCCGGTCGCACAGACCACTTGGGGGTATCTCATGTCCAGCATCACCCGCCGCCGGGCGCTCGGCGTCGCGGCAGGCGCCGCGGGCGCCGTCACGCTCCTCGCCCAGGCGGGCCCGGCCGCGGCCTCGGCCCCCGCGCCGCCGCCCCGGCGGCCGGCCCCGACCCGGCCGCCTTCGACGAGGTCTACCAGGGCCGCCGCATCCAGGGCGGGCCCGCGCACGGCAGCGGCCACCACGGGGGACACCACGCGGGCGGCTACACCGTCACCGTCGACGGGCGGGAACTGCACGTCATGCGGAACGCCGACGGCACCTGGATCAGCGTCATCCACCACTACGAGCCCGTCGCCACGCCCAGGGAGCTGGCCCGCGCGGCCGTCCGCGAACTCCGCGGCGCCCCGCTCGTCCCCCTCGCCCTCGGCTGAACCCTCCGCGACCGATCCAGGAGCACGCACCACCATGACCGTACGCAAGAACCAGGCCACCCTCACGGCCGACGAGAAGCGCCGCTTCGTCGACGCCCTCCTGGAGCTCAAGCGCTCCGGGCGGTACGACGCCTTCGTCACCACGCACAACGCCTTCATCATGGGCGACACCGACGACGGCGACCGCGTCGGCCACCGCTCGCCGTCCTTCCTGCCCTGGCACCGGCGCTTCCTCCTGGAGTTCGAGGCGGCCCTGAAGTCCGTCGACGCGACCGTCACCCTGCCCTACTGGGACTGGACCGCCGACCGCACCTCCCGCTCCTCGCTGTGGGCGCCCGACTTCCTCGGCGGCACCGGCCGCGCCCGCGACGGCCAGGTCACCGACGGCCCCTTCGCCCGGTCCGGCAACCGCTGGACGGTCACCGTCCGCGTCGACGGACGCGACTTCCTCCGGCGCGACCTCGGCGCCGGCGGCCGGCAACTCCCCACCCGCGCCGAGGTGGACTCCGTCCTCGCCATGGAGACCTACGACACCGCCCCTGGAACAGCGCCTCCGACGGCTTCCGCAACCACCTGGAGGGCTGGCGCGGGGTGAACCTCCACAACCGCGTCCACGTCTGGGTCGGCGGCCAGATGGCCACCGGGGTCTCGCCCAACGACCCCGTCTTCTGGCTGCACCACGCCTTCGTCGACAAGCTGTGGGCCGACTGGCAGGCCCGCCACCCCGGCTCGGCCTACCTGCCGGCCGCGGGCACCCGGAACGTCGTGGACCTCCACGACACCATGCGCCCGTGGAACGACGTGACCCCGGCCGACATGCTGGACCACACGCCCCACTACACCTTCGACACGGCGGCCTGACGGTCCCGGGACCGCCTCCCCGGCCCGGGTGTCCCGCACGGGCACCCGGGCATTGCCACATCAACGGATGATCCGGGTGAAAGGAGGCATCGGGAGGCCGTGCGCCGGGTACCCGGGTCTTCGCAGCCCGGGAGGCGCGCACGGCCCGTGTCGCGCGCCGTCCACCGGGCCGTACCCGAGGGAACCAGGAGGACACGTGACCCGGCAAGAGTCGGCGCAGGCCCCGCACCGGCCGCAGGAGGAACCGGACCCGAACCGGTGGAAGGCGCTCGGCGTCTGCCTCGTGGCGGGGTTCATGACCCTCCTCGACGTGTCGATCGTGAACGTCGCGCTGCCCTCCATCCGCACCGGCCTCGACACCCCCGAGTCGGACCTCCAGTGGGTGCTCTCCGGGTACGCGCTCGCCTTCGGGCTCTTCCTCATCCCGGCCGGGCGCCTCGGCGACGCGCGCGGCAGGCGCAGCGTCTTCATCGTCGGCCTCGCGCTCTTCACGCTCGCCTCGGCCTCCTGCGGAGCGGCCCAGACGAGCACGTGGCTGGTGATCTCGCGACTGGCGCAGGGCGTGGCCGGCGGCCTCGTCTCGCCCAGATCTCCGCGCTCATCCAGCAGATGTTCCGGGGCTCCGAGCGCGGCAGGGCCTTCGGGATGTTCGGCACCGTCGTCGGCATCTCCACCGCCGTCGGCCCCTCCTCGGCGGTCTGCTGATCCAGGCGGCGGGCCCCGAGGAGGGCTGGCGCTGGGTCTTCTACGTCAACCTCCCCATCGGGATCGTGTGCCTGTTCCTCGCCCGGCGGCTGCTGCCCGACACCCCGGACGCCAAGCCGGTGCGGCTCGGCCGCCTCGACCCGGTCGGCGTGGTGCTCCTCGGCGCCGCGGTCCTCGCCCTGCTGCCCTTCGTCCAGTCCCAGCAGTGGCCCGGGAACCGCAAGTACCTGCTCGTCCCCGTCGCCGCCGTCCTGCTCGCGGTCTTCGTGTGGTGGGAGCGCCGCTGCGCCCGCGCGGGCAACGAGCCCCTCATCGACCTGGAGCTCTTCCGCGTCCGCTCCTACTGGCTCGGCTCGCTCCTGATCCTGCTCTACTTCGCGGGCTTCACCTCGATCTTCTTCGTCAGCACGCTCTACCTCCAGAGCGGACTGCACTACAGCGCGCTCCAGGCCGGGCTCACCATCACCCCCTTCGCCCTGGGCTCCGGGATCGCGGCCGGGATCGGCGGCCGGCTCGTGGACCGCTTCGGCCGGCCCTCGTGGTGGTCGGCCTGGCGATGGTGGCGATCGGCCTCGCCGGGACGGCGTTCGCCGTGCACCAGGTGCCCGGCCGGGGCGCGGGCTGGGCCATGCTCGCCCCGCTGCTCCTCGCGGGGCTCGGCAGCGGCCTGGTGATCGCCCCGAACCAGACCCTCACCCTCTCCGAGGTGCCCGTGCGCCGGGCCGGCAGCGCGGGCGGCACCCTCAGACCGGCCAGCGGGTCGGCTCGGCGGTCGGCATCGCCGCGGTCGGCTCCGTCTTCTTCGGCCAGGTCGCCCAGGACGGCTGGGCCACCGCCTACGACCACGGCCTCCTCGTCTCGATCGCCTTCGTCGTGGCCTCGCTCGCCGTCGCCGTCGCGGACGTGGTGGCGGGCCGGCGGGCGGCGGCGCGGCAGGGAACGCCCCGGACGACGACGCCGCCGCGCGCGACGGAGCCGCCCGGCACCGCTGAGACGGGCCGCCTCCGCGCGACCGGGGCGGCGGCAGGGCAGTCGGGGCCGCCTCGTACGCCTCGTACGTCACGCAAGCCTCGTACGTCACGTACATCTCGTACGACCCGGTCCTCCCGCGCCACCGAACCGGCCGTTTCCCTCACGGCGGCGCTATTCGGCCAACATCCCGACGATTTCGACTCCCCGGACAACCGGGCGCCGAATCCCTCCTCTCACCGCACGGGCGCGGCGAGTGCCTCTCGCCGCGCCGGCCGGACGGTCCTCCCGTCCTGCCGGGCCGTGCCCGCTATCCGCCTTCTTCGCACAGCGACGAGAACGAGGAACGATGACCACTACCCGCACCCACCGGCTGAGGCGTCCGCTGCTCGCCGGCACCACGGCCGTCGCCGCCATGGCCGTGACGGCCGGCTTCATGGCCGCCTCGCCGGAGCAGGCGAAGGCCGCGACGGGCCCCAGGCTGAGCCTCGTCGCGGCGACCGGCTCGGTCACGCTCACTTCCTGGAAGGAGGACCCGGGCGTCTACCTGGACCTGGGCACCTATCTGACCGCGGAGGGGTCACCGCTGGAGCTCCGGGCGACCCGGAAGTCCTACAAGGACCCGGTGGTCCTCACCCAGACCGTGTACGAGGGCGGCAAGGCCAGGTCCAAGGTGCTGCCGCAGGGGACCGTGAAGGACTTCTCCGGGCTGCCCGGCTTCGCGGAGATCACCCTCACCGACAAGGCCGGCAAGAAGGTCCTCAGCCGGGCGGAGAGCTTCTGCCCGAACAACGCCAGCGGCCGGATCCGGCCCGACGCGCCCGCCACCTCGAAGTATCCGGAGAGCTGCCCCACCAACCCCTTCACCCTCGGCTCCGTGTGGGGCGTCGAGAAGGGTGGGCCTCCAACACCTACGCCGGCTCCTACACCCAGCCCGTGAAGCTCGCGGCGGGCACGTACACGGCCAGGGTCGGGGTCGCCAAGAAGTACCGGGACCTCTTCGGCATCGCCGACAAGCCCGCGACGGTGAAGGTCACCGTCCAGGAACGCAGTTGGGAGGAGGGCAACGGCGCCGGGGCCGCCCGCTCGGCCGCCGCGGGCGAGCACGCCGGACACGGCACGGCGGGTGAGCACGCCGGACACGGTACGGCCGGTGGGCGCGGCGCCGCCCACCAGGCGCCCGCCGGTCACGCCGCGCACGCCGGGCACGGCCCGGTGAAGCCCGTCCAGGCCGGCGCGCCCGAGACCAGCGGCGCGACCCCCTCGTACAACGTGGGCCACGGACCGCTGAAGGCCGCCCCGCCGGCCCTCCCGTGGGCGCTGAAGAAGCGGCAGGCCGAACTCGCCGGCGCCCGGGGCGCTCGACGCGGCCGGGGCGCGGACCGGTGACACGACCGGACAGACCGACGGCTCGCGCAAGGCGCCCGCCCTCGTGCCGGCCGCCGAGCGACCCACCGGCAAGGCCTCCGTCCCGGACGTCCCCAAGCCCGACCTGCGCTCGCTCCCCGCGTACGGCATCACCATCAGCGACGGCACGGAGAACGTCCCGGGCAAGGACTACCTCGCCTTCAGCGCCAACGTGTGGAACGCCGGACCGGCCCAGCTCGTGGTGGACGGCTTCCGCTCGCCCGGCAAGGCGAAGATGGACGCCTACCAGTACTTCTACGACGCCAAGGGCAAGCAGGTCGGCTACACCCCGACCGGCACCATGGAGTGGGACCCGCGCCCCGGCCACGTCCACTGGCACTTCACCGACTTCGCCAGCTACCGGCTCCTGAAGGCCGACAAGAAGGAGGCGGTCCGCAGCGGCAAGGAGGCCTTCTGCCTGGCCAACACCGACGCCGTCGACTACACGGTGAAGAACGCCAACTGGCACCCGTACAACACCGACCTGGCGACCGCCTGCGGCCAGGAGAACTCGATCTCCGTCCGCGAGGTGCTCGACGTCGGCTCCGGCGACACCTACACCCAGGACCTGCCGGGCCAGTCCTTCGACATCACGGACGTGCCCAACGGCACCTACTACATCCAGGTCCTCGCCAACCCGGCCAAGCGCCTGAAGGAGACCAACCTCGACAACAACAGCGCCCTGCGCAAGGTCGTCCTCGGCGGCAAGCCGGGAAGCGGACCGTGACGGTCCCGGCGCACGACCTCGTGAACGCGAACTGACCGCGTACACCGCGGACACCGCGCACGCCGGGGGAGCGGTCACGGGGTGCGGAAGCCCCGGAAGGTCACGTGCTTCCGGGTCGTGAAGCCGAGCCGCTCGTAGAGCGCGATCGCCGCCGTGTTCTTCTCGGCCACGTGCGGGAAGGGGCGCTCGCCCCGGGCCAGGACCCGGTCGGCGAGCGCGCCCACCAGGCAGGCGGCGTGCCCCGTCCGCGTACCTCGGGGTCCGTGCAGACGGCGCTGATCTCGGTCCAGCCCGGCGGCCGGAGCCGCTCGCCCGCCATGGCCACCAGCCGGCCGCCGTCGCGGATCCCGAGGTAGGTGCCGAGTTCGCGGGTGCGCGGCCAGAACGGCCCCGGCCGGGTGCGCGCGACCAGGTCGAGCATCTCGGGCACGTCGGCCGCGCCGAGCTCGACCACGCCGGTGTCGACGGCACCGGAGGTCCCGCCGCCGGACCGGAGCATCTGCCGTCCTTCGAGGACGAAGACCGGCTCCCAGTCCGGCGGCGGGACGGCCGGGGAGCTGAACATGTCGGCGAAGGCCTCCCGGCCGAGGAGCCGCGCCAGGTCGGCCCAGTCCGCCGCGTCCGCGTCGGCGGGCAGCGCCGAGAAGGTCGCGACCTCCGGCAGGTACGTGGCGGTCCGGCCGTGCCGGCGGCCGAGCCCGCGTGACGCCCGCGCAGCACTCGCCCACCGGGTCGTCGAGCACCGCGAGGCCGTCGCTCCCGTCGTACGTCATCGTGTGTCGCCTTTCCTCGGAATCGCCCGCCACTGTCCCACAGGGCCGGGGAGCGCTGCCGAGGGGTCCGGGATCCGGTCAGCCGGTGCGTTCGTAGAGCGCCGTGCCGGGGCAGGCGGTGACGCCGGGGCGGGCACCTCAGCCGGAGTACTGGGCGGAGCCGTTCCCCACGTCCAGCCGCCGCCGGCGCCGCACATCGGCGGGGAGTGTGCACTGTGGTGCCAGGAGCTGTGCGCGGACGGAACAAACGGGGGCTCGCGACGGCCGTACTTTCGAGGCGTTCCGTCCGCCGCACGGTCGCGGCGGGCGGGTTCCCACCGTTTCGAGAGGACCCCACATGTTCGACGTCTCGCAGGTGCACGCCGCTCCCGGCGCGGACCTGATCACGCCCGACAACGCCGTCATGCTCTTCGTGGACCACCAGCCGCAGATGTTCTTCGGCACCGGCAGCGGCGACCGTGCCGCGATCATCAACAACACCGTCGGCCTCGCCAAGGCGGCCCGCGCCTTCGACGTGCCGGCCGTCCTGACCACGGTCGCCGCCGAGTCCTTCTCCGGGCCCCTGCTGCCGCAGCTCGCCGAGGTCTTCCCGAAGAACGAGGTCATCGACCGCACCACCATGAACGCCTGGGAGGACGAGGCGCTGGTGGAGGCGGTCAGGGCGACCGGACGCAAGAAGATCGTCCTGTCCGGCCTGTGGACCGAGGTCTGCCTGGTCCTCCCCGCCCTCTCCGCGCTCGAACAGGGCTGCGAGGTGTACGTCGTCGCCGACGCGTCCGGCGGCGTCACCCCGGCCGCCCACGAGCACGCCCTCCAGCGGATGGTGGCCGCCGGCGCCGTCCCCGTCACCTGGGTGCAGGTCCTCCTGGAGCTCCAGCGCGACTGGGCGCGCCAGGAGACGTACGGCGCGGTCATGGAGATCGTCAAGGCCCACGCGGGCGCGTACGGCCTGGGTGTCGTGTACGCGCAGACCGTCATCGGCGCGCACGCCGCCGGCTGAGACCGGTGGACACCGGCATTCTGATTCTGCGTCTGCTGGTGGGGCTCCTGATCGCCGGTCACGGCGTGCAGAAGGTCAGCCGCCGCCTCGGCGGCCGGGGACTCGAAGGCGGCGCCGAGGAGTTCCGGGCCGACGGCTTCCGCGGCGGGGCCCTCACGGCCCTCGCCGCGGGCGGTGGCCAGATCGGCTCCGGCCTGCTCCTGGCCGCCGGGCTCCTCACCCCCGCGGCGGCGACCGGCGCCGTCGGGGTCATGACCGTCGCCCTCACCGTGAAGCGCCCCCACGGGCTCTGGGTGCAGAACGACGGCTACGAGTACCCCTCGTCCTCATCGGCACCGCCACGGCACTGGCCGCCACCGGCCCCGGCGCCTGGTCCGCCGACGCCGCGCTCGGCCTCGCCCCGTACCCCGCGTGGTGGGCGGCCCCGTCCTCGCGCTCGGCGTCGCCTCCGGGCTCCTCGCCCGGCTCCTCCTGCACCGCGCCGGACCCACCACCCACCCCACCCCGTAACGGAAGCACCCCATGAACCACGCACCCACCGCCCTCCGGGCGGCGGCCAGCCGCTGCTGCACCGAAGGGCGAGGAGATCCAGGCGTTCGGCACGCTCAAGCAGCTCCCGATCGCCCTCGGCCACGACACCCGGATGTACGCCTGCCAGCGCCTCAACCACCTCCTCGCCGACACCCAGATCCTGTACGGGCTCTACAAGAAGCACCACTGGCTCATGCGCGGAGCCACCTTCTACTCCCTCCACCTCATGCTGGACCGGCACGCCGAACGCCAGCTCGCGATCGTGGACGCGCTGGCCGAACGGGTCCAGAGCCTCGGCGGCGTCGCCGTCGGGGACCCGCGCCACGCGGCCGAACTGACCTGCGTCCCGCGCCCGCCCGACGGCGTCGAGCCGGTCCCCGTCATGCTGTCGCGGCTGCTCGACGCCCACGAGCGGATCCTCACCGACGCCCGCGACGCCGCCGCCCGCATCTCGGCCGAGGGCGACGAGGGCAACACCGACCTGATCGTCTCCGAGGTCATCCGCACCGGCGAGGCCCAGGTGTGGTTCCTCGCCGAACACCTCGTCGACACCCCGCTGGTACGCGGCTGATGCCGGACACCGACACGTACGACGTCGTGGTCGTCGGCGGCAGTCCGGGCGGCGAGGTCGCCGCCGCCCGGACCGCCCGCGCCGGACTGACCACGGCCCTCGTCGAGAAGGACGCGGTCGGCGGCGACTGCTCCTACCGGGCCTGCGTGCCGAGCAAGGCCCTGCTGCGGCCCGGCGCGGCGCGCGAAGCAGCCCGGTCCGTCGACGGGGCCCGGCAGGCGGTGACCGGGCCGCTCGACCCGGCCGCCGTCCTCGCCCGCCGCGACCGGTTCACCGGCCGCGGCGACGACACCGGCCAGGCGGAGTGGCTCCGCGGCGCCGGGGTGACGCTGGTACGGGGGCACGGCCGCCTCGCCGGCGCACGCCTGGTCACGGCGACCGGCGCCGACGGCACCGCACGCACCCTGCGCGCCCGGCACGCGGTCGTCCTCGCCCCGGCACCCGCCCCGCCCTGCCGCCGGTCCCCGGCATCGACCGGATCGGCGCCTGGACCAGCAGGGAGGCCACCACGGCCGACGCCGTGCCCGCCCGGCTCGCCGTCATCGGCGGCGGGATCGTGGCCTGCGAGTCGGCCACCGCCTGGAGCTCCCTCGGCTCCTCCGTCACCCTCCTCGTACGCGACCGGGCCCTGCTCACCGACTGGGAGCCGTGCGCGGGCGAAGAGTGGCCCGGGGCCTGAACTCCCTCGGCGTCACCGTCCGCTTCGGGGTCTCGGCCACCCGCGTGCGCCGCGACCCGGCGACCCGCGAGGCGATCGTGGACACGGACGACGGCTCCGCCCTCGTCTGCGACGAGGTCCTCGCCGCCACCGGCCGCCTGCCGAACACCGACGACCTCGGCCTCGACGCGGTCGGCCTGCCCGCGGGGACCCGCTGCCGGTCGACGACACGTGTCGCGTGACCCTGCCGCACGGCGACTGGCTCTACGCCGTCGGCGACGCCAACGGCCGCGCGCCGCTGACCCACATGGCCAAGTACCAGGCCCGCGCCTGCGCCGCGGCGATCGCGGAGCGGGCGGCCGGACGGCGGCCCGCGACCGGCCCTCCAGCCCTGGAGCGCCGCCGCCGACCGCTTCGCCGTCCCGCAGGCCGTCTTCACCCGTCCCGAGATCGCCCGCGTCGGCCTGACCGAACGCGCGGCGCGCGAACCGGGATCCGGTCCGCGTCGTCGCGTACCGCACCGACGAGGTGGCCGGCGCCGCGCTCCACGCGGACGGCTACCGGGGCCTCGCCACGCTCGTCGTCGACGAGTCCCGCCAGGTCGTCGTCGGCTGCACCCTCACCGGGCCGCCGGCCACCGAACTCATTCACACGGCCACGGTCGCCGTCGTGGGAGAGGTGCCGCTCACCCGGCTGTGGCACGCGGTCCCCGCGTTCCCCACGGTCAGCGAGGTCTGGCTGCGCCTCCTGGAGGCGTACGGCCTCTAGGCCCGACCGCTTTCTTCCTCCTTCTCCTTCCTCTCATCCCTCACCCGCACAAGGAGTACCCCATGCCCTTCGTCAACGTCGCCGACCGCGAGTCCGCCCCGTCGAGCTCTACTACGAGGACCACGGCACCGGGCAGCCGGTCGTCCTGATCCACGGGTGGCCGCTCAACGGCGCCTCCTGGGAGAAGCAGACCGCCGCCCTCCTCGCCGCCGGCCACCGGGTCGTCACCTACGACCGGCGCGGCTTCGGCCGTTCGGACCAGCCCGCGTACGGCTACGACTACGACACCTTCGCCGCCGACCTCCACGCCGTGCTCACCGCCCTCGACCTGCGCGACGCCGTCCTCGTCGGCTTCTCCATGGGCAGCGGCGAGGTCACCCGCTACCTCGGCGCCTACGGCTCCGAGCGCATCTCCAAGGCCGTCATGATCGGCGTCGTCCCGCCCTTCCTGCTCAAGACCGACGACAACCCCGGCGGCGTCGACGGCAGCGTCTTCGAGGACATCCAGGAGGCCGTCGCCGCCGATCGCCACGCCTTCATGACGGACTTCCTCGCCGACTTCTACAACGTCGACGTCCTGGGCGGCGAGCGCATCAGCGAGCAGGCCGTCCAAGCCAGTTGGAACGTCGCCGTCGGCGCGTCCGCCAAGGGCACCCTCGACTGCGTGCAGGCCTGGCTCACCGACTTCCGGGCCGACCTGCCGCGCATCGACGTGCCCACCCTGATCGTCCACGGCGACGCCGACCGCACCCTGCCCGTCGAGGCGACCGCCGTCCCGCTGTCCGGCCTGATCGACGGCGCCCGCCTGACGATCGTGCCCGGCGCCCCGCACGGCCTGCTGTGGACCCACGCCGACGAGGTCAACAGCGCGCTGCTCGACTTCCTGGGCTGACCGCACCCGCAGGTCCCCTTTTCCACCCACCCCGGAAGCCACTCCGCAACCCACCCCGCAACCCACCCCGCGACCCGTCCCGAAGGAGCACCCCGCCATGACCGACAAGCCCGTACTCGAGCCCGCCGCCCAGGCGTTCGCCGACGCCACCGCCCAGCCGCCGTACCTCTACCAGATCCCCGTCGCCGACGGCCGCAAGGCCGTGGACGACGTCCAGAGCGGCGAGGGCGTCCCGCTACCCGCCGTCGACGAGGAGTGGGTGACCGTGCACGGCGGGCCCACCGGCGACGTCCGCGCCCGGATCGTCCGCCCGCGCGGCAGCACGGGTCCCCTCCCCGTCGTCCTCTACGTCCACGGCGCCGGCTGGGTCTTCGGCAACGCCCACACCCACGACCGGCTGGTCCGCGAACTCGCCGTCGGCGCCGGCGCGGCCGTCGTCTTCCCCGAGTACGACCTGTCGCCCGAGGCCCGCTACCCGGTCGCCGTCGAGCAGAACTACACCGTCGCCCAGTGGGTCGCCCGCGAAGGACACCACAAGGACCTCGACGGCACCCGCATCGCCGTCGCCGGCGACTCCGTCGGCGGCAACATGACCGCCGCCCTCACCCTCATGGCCAAGCGGCGCGGCGACGTGCGCCTGCTCCAGCAGGTGCTGTTCTACCCGGTCACCGACGCCTCCCGCGACACCGGCTCGTACGACGAGTTCGCCGAGGGCTACTTCCTGCGCCGCGAGGCCATGGGCTGGTTCTGGGACCAGTACACGACCGACCCGGCCGAGCGCGCGCAGATCACCGCCTCGCCGCTGCGCGCCTCCGCCGAGCAGCTCGCCGGACTGCCGCCGGCCCTGGTGATCACCGCCGAGGCCGACGTCCTGCGCGACGAGGGCGAGGCGTACGCGGCCCGCCTCCGCGCCGCCGGAGTGCCGGTCACCGCCCTGCGCGTGCTCGGCACGATCCACGACTTCGTGATGCTGAACGCGCTCCGCGAGACGCACGCGGCGGAGCTGGCCATCGGCCTCGCGGTCACCACCCTGCGCAAGGCCCTGGCATGACGGGCCCGTCGACGAGCATGCCGGTGGCGGGCCTCGTGCCCGCCCCCGGCGGGAGGCCGCGCACGCCGACCTCCTGGTCCGCAACGCCAAGGTGTTCACCGGCGACCCGCACCGCCCGCACGCCCGCGCCGTCGCGATCCGCGACGGCCGGGTGGCCGCCCTGGGCGACGACCACGCACTCGCCCCGCTCGTCGGCCCGGACACCAGGGTCGTCGACGCGCTCGGCCGCCGGGTGGTCCCGGGCCTCAACGACTCGCACCTGCACGTCATCCGGGGCGGCCTGAACTACGTCCTCGAACTGCGCTGGGACGGCGTGCGCAGCCTCCGCCAGGCCCTGGCCATGCTGCGCGAGCAGGCCGGGCGCACCCCGAAGGGCCAGTGGATCCGGGTCGTCGGCGGCTGGACCGCCGAGCAGTTCGCCGAGCGCCGGATGCCCACCGTCGCCGAACTGAACGCGGCCGCCCCGACACCCCCGTGTTCGTCCTGCACCTCTACCAGTCGGCGCTGATGAACCGGGCTGCCCTCCGCGCCGCCGGATACACCCGCGACACCCCCGACCCGCGCGGCGGACAGATCGTCCGCGGCCGGGACGGCGAGCCGAACGGCGTGCTCCTCGCCGCCCCGGCGCGCTGCTCCTCTACTCCACCCTCGCCAAGGCGCCCGCCCTCGACGCGGCCGACAAGCGCACGTCGACCCGGCACTTCCTGCGCGAGCTCAACCGCTTCGGACTGACCTCGGCGGTCGACGCCGCCGGCGGCTTCAGAACTTCCCCGACGACTACGCCACCGTCGTCGACCTGGCCCGCTCGGGGGAGCTGTCGCTGCGCATCGCCTACCACCTGTTCCCGCAGACGGCCGGGCAGGAGCTCGCCGACCTCCGCCGCTGGACGGAGACGGTGAGGCCCGGGGACGGCGACGAGTGGCTGCGGCTCAACGGCGCCGGGGAGAACCTGACCTGGGCCGCCGCCGACTTCGAGAACTTCTCCGAGCCCCGGCCCGAACTCGCGGCGGGGTACGAGACGGAGTTCGAACAGGCAGTCCGGCTCCTGACGGAGAACGGCTGGGGCTTCCGGCTGCACGCCACGTACGACGAGACCATCCGCCGCGACCTGGCCGTCTTCGAGAAGCTCGCCGCCGAGGGCCTCTTCCCCGGCACCGGACGCTGGCTGTTCGACCACGCCGAGACGGTCTCGGCCGGGAGCCTGGACCGGATCGCCGCCCTCGGCGGCGCCGTGTCCGTGCAGAACCGCATGTCCTTCCAGGGCGGCGCCTTCCTGGCGCGGTACGGCGCCGCGGCGGCGGGCCGCACCCCGCCCGTGCGGGCCATGCTCGACCGGGGGCTCACCGTCGCCGCCGGCACCGACGCGACCCGCGTCTCCTCGTACAACCCGTGGGTCTCGCTCCACTGGCTGGTGACCGGACGCACCGTCGGCGGCACGCCCCTCCGGCCGGGCCCGGAACTGCTCGGCCGGGAGACGGCCCTCGCCCTCTACACCCGGGGCGGGGCGCGGCTCACCGGCGAGAGGACGTCAAGGGCGTGCTGCGGGAGGGCTTCTACGGAGACCTCACGGTCCTCTCGGACGACTACTTCACCGTCCCCGACGCCGCGATCCCCGACATCGAGTCGGTCCTCACCGTCGTCGGCGGCCGCGTCGTGTACGCGACCGCCGAGTACGAGGGCCTCGACGAGGCCCTGCCGCCGATCGCCCCGGAATGGTCGCCGGTCGCCCGCTTCGGCGGGTACGGGGCGGGCGGCGCGCGCCAGGCCGAGCTGATGGCGCAGGCCGTGGCCGAGTCCGAGGCGCACCGCCGCTGGCGCGCGGCGCGGGGCTCCGCGCCCGGGGCGCCGCAGCCCTTCGTGGACCCCTGCTTCACCCACTGAACCGAACGAGGAACCCGTATGAATGCCAAGACCGACACGGAGGCGGGGACGGAGCCGGAGCCGGATCCCGTCCCCGGCGCCCCCGGGCGCCGCTTCGAGCCGACCTGCGGGCGATGACCCGGATCACCCTCCGCCCCATCGCCTCGCCCATGCCCTGGGCTTCTTCACGGTGGCCATCGCCTCCGTGATGACCGCCTGCCTCCAGCTCGGGGTCTTCGAGGCCGGGGACCGCACGGCCGTCGCCCTGTGCGTCCTCCCCGCCTTCGCCCTGCAACTCCTCGTGAGCGTGCTGGCCTTCGGCGCCCGGGACGTCATCGCGGCGACCCTCATGGGCACCTTCGCCGGCAGTTGGCTGGCGTACGCGCTGGTGATCGGCACCGACGCGGCCGGCGGGCACCGGGTGCTCGGCGTGTTCAACCTGGCGTTCCTGTGCTTCGGGGCGCTGATGGTGGCCGTGACCCGGCCCAAGCGGGCCCTGTGGGCCGTGCTCGTGGTCTCCCTGCCGCGCTGGGCGGCCACGGGCGTGGCCGGACTCACCGGAGCCGAATGGCTCACGTACACGGCCGGCGCCCTCGGACTCCTGGTCGCGCTCGTGGCGACGTACGCCGCCTTCGCCCTGATGCTGGAGGACATGCGCAGCGAGGAGGTCCTGCCCATCGGGCGCAGCGGTCCCGCCCACACGGCCGTCGAGGGCGACCTCGCGGTGCAACTGCGGAACCTGGAACGCCAGGCGGGCGTGCGCAGGACCCTGTGAACGACCCCTGGGCACGGATCACCGAGGAGGAGAAGCGGAACCACGGGTGGCGGACCGCCCCGACCGGACGCTCCGGGCGGCGCCGTCGGTGACGTGGCGCTGGGCCACGACGAGGAGCACGGCCGCCGGGAGGGACGCGAGCACGGCGGTGGCCATGGTCGCGTCCCACCGGGTGCTGTGGGCGCCGAGGTAGTCGTAGACGCCCAGGGTGACCGGCCGGACGGCGTCGGAGGTGGTCAGGGTCAGGGCGAACAGGGTGTCGCCCCAGGCGAAGAGGAAGGCGAAGACGCCGGAGGTGATCAGCGCGTTCCGGCTGAGCGGCAGCACCACGGAACGGAACAGGCGCACCGCCCCGCGCCGTCGAGGAGCGCCGCCTCGACGACCTCCCGGGGGATCGCCCGCACGGCGGACCTCAGCACGAGGATCGCGAACGGGACGCCGGCGGTGGAGTCGGCGAGCACCAGGCCGAGGTGGGAGTCGAGGAGCCCGGTGTCGGCGTAGGCGCCGTGCAGCGCGTTCGCCACGGTGACGCCGGGCACCGCCTGGAGCAGCAGCACGCCGAAGAGGAACGCGCCGGCGCCCCGGACCGGGCGCAGCGCGAGGGCGTGGGCCGCCGGAGCGGCAAGGACCAGGCTGAGGAGCGCCGTGCCGAGGGACACGACCAGACTGGTGACGAGACGGCCGCCCTGCTCGTGCAGCGCCGCCGCGTATCCGGCGGCGGAGGGATCCGCGGGGAACCACCCGCCCCGCCACGGGCCTTCCGCGGGTCGCAGGGAGGCGGTCACCATCCAGTGGACCGGTGACAGCGTCAGCGCGAGCAGGACGACCGCGACGAGGGTGGTCGCCCGGCCCCGCCGCCGTCGTGGCCGTACGGGGAACAACGGTTCTCCTCCGTCTCAGGGGTCCGGGCGCGCCGGCCGGCGCGCAGGTGGAGCAGGGCGAGGACGAGGGAGACCAGCACGAGCACGTTCCCCGTGGCGGCGGCGCGCCCGAAGTCGAGCTCCTGGAAGGACTGCTCGTACGCCAGGGCGGCCAGCGTCCGCGTGGCGCCGGCGGGCCCGCCGCCGGTCAGGACGAGCACCACGTCCGGCGACCGGAGCGTGTAGACGGCGCCGAGGACGAGGACGACGCCCGCGGTGGGCCGCAGCAGGGGCCAGGTGACGTACCGGAAGAGGCGCACGGGTCCCGCTCCGTCCAGGAGCGCCGCCTCGTGGACCTGGCGCGGTATCCCCTGGAGGCCGCCGTACAGGAGGGCCGTGGCGAAGGGGACGCCCACCCAGGTGTTGACGAGGACCGCGGACAGGAGGGCCTCGTCGGTGCCGGTGAGCCAGGGGACGCCGGTGCGGACGAGGTGCAGGGCGCGCAGCACCCCGTTCACCACGCCGCCGTCCGTCTCCAGCATCCACCGCCACACCGTCCCGGTCACCACCAGCGGCATCAGCCACGGCAGCAGCATCAGCGCGCGGACCGGCCGGGCGAGCGGGAAGCGACGGTGGAAGAACAGGGCGAGGCCCAGGCCGAGGACGAACTGGGCGGCCAGGGAACCGGCGGTGTACAGGGCCGTGGTGGAGAGGGCCCGCCGGAACTCCTCCGACCGCAGCAGGAGGAGGTGGTTCTCCGCACCCGTGAACGGCGCCCCGCCGGTGAGGAAGGAGTCGGCCGTGAAGCTCCGCAGGCTCGTCGTCACGTTGTCGACGAGGGGCCGGCCAGGAACAGCAGCAGGTACGCGGCGGCCGGCGCGAGGAACGCGGCGCGGACCGCCGCGTCCCGCCGGCGCGCCCGGGCCGCCGCGCCGAATCGCGTACGGGGCGCCGGACCGGGCCGCGTACGGGCCGCCGCGCCGGACCGCGCCCCGCGCTCAGGAGCCCGTCGCCGTGCGCTGCGCACGGCGCAGTGCCTCCTCGGGCGTCCGCTGTCCCGACACCGCCTCCTGCACGGCGGTGTGGATCGCAGTGGCCGTCCGCGGCCAGGCGGGGCCGAGCGCGCGGGTGCGGGCCCGGGCGCCCTCGACGCTCCGGACGAAGGCGGCCATCGACGGGACCCGCGCGGCGTACCGGCCGGCCACGTCGGGGCGCGACGGGACCGTGTGGTGCCGGTCGGCCAGGGCCAGCATGCTCGCGGGCTCGTTCAGACAGGCGAGGACCTCGGCCGCCTTCCGCCGGCGGGCCTCGGAGTCGTTGCGCGGTACGGTCCACACCTCGCCGCCCAGGGGCGTGACCAGGGCGTCGCCGGCCCGGGGCACGGGCAGCGGGACGACCCCCAGTCCAGGTCCTCCGCCGCGTCGAGCGCGGAGATCCGCCAGGGGCCGTTGACCATCATGGCCGCCCGGCCGCCGAGGAACTGCTCGTGGACGTCCGCCTGGTTCCAGGTGAGCACGGACCGGGACACGGACCCGTCGCGCACGAGACCGGTCCACAGGCCGAGGGCCTCGACGGCCCGCGGATCGTCCAGGCGGCGCTCGTCGCCGCCGTTGGACCACAGGAAGGGCAGGAACTGGAAGGTGGCCTCGAAGGACGCGTCGGCGTCGACCGCCAGGCCGTACCGGCCGGGGCGGGTGGTCGCCCGGGCCGCCTTCCGCAGCTCGTCCCAGGTGCGGGGGACCGGCACGCCGGCCTCGGCGAGCGCGCGCTTGTCGTAGAAGAGCGCCAGGGTGTTGACGGTGGGGGCCAGGCCGTACACCTCGCCCCGGTACGTGCCGGCCGACAGGATGCCCGCGCCGAAGCCGTCGGTGCGGACGCCGTACGCGCGCAGCGGGGCGAGCACGCCGGACCGGGCGAACTGCTGGAGGTCGGGGTTGTCGAGCATCAGCAGGTCGGGCAGGGTCCCGGCGGAGGCCTGCCGCAGGGCCGTGGGCACGAGCGAGGGCGCGGGGACGCTGCGGTGCTCGACGGTCACCCCGGCCTTCTCGCCGCAGCGGGTGAGCAGTTCGCCCCAGTGGGCGTGCTCGGTGGTGTCCGTGTAGTAGTCGAGCGCGGTGAGGGACGTCACCCGTTCCGTACGGCCGTCGGCCGGAGCCTCCGGGCCGGCGCCGGCGCCGCACGCGGTGGCGGCCAGGACCAGGGCGACGGCCGCCGCGAGGACGGCGGGGGTCGCTTCGCCGGCCCTGCTGGTGCTTTCACGGTGGTGCCCTTCCTGCGGGTGCGCTGCTCCTGCGGATGCCGCTGCGCTCGACGACGTGCCAGGTCAGCGTAGACGGCCCGCCGGGGCCTCCCGCTCCGCGTCGCCCCTGGCCAGGACCACGCGGGTCAGTTGCACGCGCGACGTGACGGACAGCTTGCGGAAGACGGCCGTGAGGTGGGTGTTGACGGTGTGCGGGGGAGACGACGAGGGCATCGGCGGCCGACCGGTTGGTGTGCCCCGCGGCGATCAGCCGGGCCACCTTCCGCTCCGAGGCGGTGAGCGCCTCCCAGCCCTGGACGGGCCGTGCGCGTACGGGGAGGGGCGCCCGGCACCGGCGCCCGCACCCGCACCGGCGCCTCGCGTGCCGCCCGCCCCGGCGCCGTCCAGGAGGAGCCGCACGTCGGCCGCGGCCGCGAACGCGCCCGAGGCGGCGAAGGCCTCCTGGGCGGCCGACAGGGCCGCCGGGGCCTCCGCCGCCCGCCCGGCCGCCAGCAGCGCCCGCCCGAGTCCGGTCCGGGCGGACGCCAGGACCAGCGGGCGGGGGCCGGCCGCGAGCAGGGAGACGGACCGGTCGAGGAGGGCGAGGTCGCCGGCGGCGAGCCCGGCGGCCAGCGCCGCCACGCCCGCCGCCGTCGGCACCCCCGGATTGCGCGCGGCGTGCGCGGCCGCCTGCCCGGCCAGGTCGTCCGCCAGCCCGCGGTCCCCGGCCCGCAGGGCGATGCCGACCGCGGTGCCGACCCGGGTGCGCAGCAGCCGCCAGCGCATGAACGGGCCGATCAGCCCGAGCCGGTGGAGCGCCTCCACGGCGTCCCGGACGTCCCCGTCGTGGGCGGCGACGACGGATTCGAGGAAGCACACGGCGGCCCGGTTCCCGGGGTTCGGCTTCACCGCCATCCGCTCCCGCGCCTCCGTCAGATGCCTTCCGGCGCCCGCGCGGTCGCCGCGCAGCAGCGCGATCCCGGCCCGTATCACCCGGGAGTTCACCTGTTGGACCGGCGCCCGCAGGTCGTCCTCCAGGCGCTCCATCGTCACGAGGTGCGCCTCCGCGTCGTCGAGCCGCCCGAGGCCCAGGTGCTGCTGGGCCTGCGCCCACAGGAGCATGGCCTGGCGGTGCGAGTCCCCGTCCCCGGCGGCCCGCTCCAGGAGTTCCCCGGCCCGGTCGAACCGGTCCATGTGCTGGTGGGCGACGGCCTCCTCGGGCCGGAAGGCCCGGTCGACGGCGCTGAGCGCGGTGAAGCGCTCCGAGGCGGCGGCCCCGTCGCCCGCGTTGAGCGCGATCTCGCCGAGCGCGGACAGCGCCTGGACGTGGGCCGAGCGGTCTCCCGTCGCGACCGCCGCCGCCAGCGCGTCCTCGCCCGCGGACCGGGCCGCGTCCAGGTCCCGGCTCCGCGACAGGGCGAGCGCGCGCAGCGCCGACAGCCGGGCGCTCACCGCGGACGGCGTCCCGCCGACGGCCAGGGCGGCCTCGGCCCGGCGGCACAGCTCCTCGGCCAGGTCCAGGTTCCACAACGCCCCGCCGAGGGCGGCCTGCAGGCGCCCGAACACCGCCAGCGGCGGCTGCTCGGCGAGGAGCCGGTCACAGGTCGCCAGGGCCTCCCGGTTCCGCCCCGCCCGGGTGAGGCAGACGACGGCCTGCTCGCCCACGTCGAACCGCGCCGCGTCCGACGGCCGTACGAGCTCCAGGGCCCGCACCATGAGGTCGGCCGCGAGCCCCGGCGTCACCGACAGGACGTCGTCGGCCGCCCGGCGCAGGAGGACGACGGCCTCCTCGTCGCCGGGCCGCGCGCCGCGCAGGACGTGCGACACCGCGTCGATCGGCCGGTGCCCGGAGGCGACGAGCCGGTGGGCGGCGGCCCGGTGCAGCGCGTTGCGCGCCGACGGCGGGACGTCGGCGTACACCGCCTGCCGCAGCAGGTCGTGCCGGAAGGTCAGCAGCGCGCCGTCGTCGTCGAGCAGCCCGGACCGCACGGCCTCGTCGAGCACCGCGATCAGCGCGGCCGGGGGAGGGCGCAGAGCGCGGCCGCGTCGTCGAAGGCGAAGCGGCGCCCCAGCACGGCGCCCACCCGCAGGAAGCGCAGGGTGTCCGGGGCCAGGGAGCCGAGCCTGCCGCGCACCCCGGCCACGAGGCCGGGCGGCACGGGGGCGACGCGGGACCGGACGGCGTCCTGGCCGCCGGTTCGCTCGACGGCACGCTCCCCGGGCCGTTCGCCGGTTTCGCCCCCGCTCTCCGCGAGCCGCTCGCCGGCTCGGTTCCCGCGTTCTGCGGCCCGGTCGCCGGTTTCGCCCCCGCTCTCCGCGAGCCGCTCGCCGGTCTGGCCCCGTGCCCCGCGGCCCGGTCGAAGACTTGGCCACCGCCACCGCCACCGCCACCGCCACCGCCACCGCCACCGCCACCGCCACCGTCACCACCGGCCGGGCCGACGGCTTCGCCCCGCTCCCCGCCGCCCGCAACCCGCGCAGCAGCTCCACCGCGAGGAAGGGTTCCCCGCGGCGTCGTCCAGGAGGTCCCGGGTCCGTTCGTCGACGCCGGGGCCGAGCGCGTCCCCGGCGAGCTGGCCGATGGCCGCGGTGGACAGCGGCCCCAGGGGAGCGACGTCACCGGCAGTCGGTCCCGCGCGGTGGCGAGCACCTCCTCGCCCGCGCCCGCGGGCCCCGTCCGCCCGGTCAGCAGCCACAGGACCGGAGAGGTCCGCAGCCGGCCGGGCAACTGCCGCAGGGCGAACCGGCTCAACGGATCGGCCCACTGCACGTCGTCGAGGGCGATCAGCACGGGGCCCCGCCCGCCCTCGTCTCGATCGCCTCGGCGAGCCGCTCCACGAGCCGGATCCGCTGGTCGTGGTGGCGGGCGAGGTCGGCGAAGGCGTCGCCGGACAGCAGCGGCCGGTCACCGGCCCGGAGACAGCCCGCCAGGGAGGACAGCGGCACGAGGTGGTGCAGCTCGTCGGCCCTGCCGACGCCGGTGGAGTACCCGGCCTCCTCGGCCAGGGCGACCGTCTCCGCGAGCAGCGTGCTCTTCCCGATGCCCGCCTCGCCGCGCAGGAAGGCGAGGCGACCGCTGCCGTCGTGGGCGACGGAGGAGACGAGGGCGCGCAGCTTCGCGAGCTCGCCCTCCCGGCCGCGCAGACCGCGCCGGGACAGCGGTCCGCCCGACCCCGCCACCTCGCCCCTCCCCTGGTACGCACACGGACCGTCCGAGGCCGCCGTCACCGGCGTCGGAGCGTTCCCAGGGGTCACTATGGCAAGAACCGCAGCTCAACGCACATCCGGGCACATCCGACAAGGAGTCACGGGTCGGTCATGCGGCCGGACGGCGCGGCTCCCGCGCCTCCTCCGTCCGAGGGGCCCGGGCCGTTCGCGCCGGTGCGGCGGACTCCCGCCAGTCGGCCGGGGACACGCCGTACGCCGCGCGGAACACCCGGCCGAAGTGCGAGGGGCTGCTGAATCCCCAGCGGTGGGCGACGCCGGCGACGGTGATGCCGGCCCCGTCCCGGCGGGCCAGCATCCGCCGGCACTCCTCCAGGCGGCGCCGCTGGATCCAGCGGCCGACGGTGACGCCGTCCCCCTCGCCCTCGAAGAGCTTGTGCAGGTAGCGCACGGAGATGTGGTGGGCGCGGGCCACGGTCGCCGGAGTCAGGTCGGGGTCGGCCAGATGGGTGTCGATGTGGGCGCGTATCCGCGCCCTCAGCACCAGGCGCCGCTGGGCGAGTCCTGGGCGTCCACGCCCCGCCGCTCGTCGGCGAGGACGGTCAGGAGGTCCACCACGTTGCGGGCGACCAGTTCGCCGGCGGGCTCCGGACAGACCTCGGCGGCGTCCACGAGCCGCGACAGGAAGGGCGCGAGGAGTCCGCCGACCGGCGTCTCGGGCCCGAGCGGCGAGGCCGTGATCCGGGACAGGTCCGACTCGTCGAGGCCGAGCACGGCCCGCGGCAGCACCAGGGACTTCGTCTCGAAGGGCTCGGGGAGGGTGAGCCGGACGGGGCGCGCCATGTCGTACACGAAGAGCTGCCCGGGGCGCACCGCGTTGTCCCGGGCGTCCTGCTCGACCCGGGCGCCGCCCCGGTGCAGCAGCTTCACGACCACGAAGTCCTCGTTGTCGCTGCTCGCGATGAGGCTCCGCGTGCGGCGCGCCGTCTGGGGCCCGCCCTCCACCGTGACGGCCTGCGCGCGCCCCAGCGGTGCCGTCCGGATCGTGCCGAACCGGACCTCGTCCGGCACGGTCATGTCCACGGAGCCGAACGTCGTCGCCAACGCCTCCCGCCAGTACGCCCGGCGCCGCGCGGACGCACCCCGTCGGTGCTGAAGCGGGTACGGCCGGGGAGCCCGGGATCCGGGACCGGCGCGACGAGCGTCGGTACGGGCATCGACATCGGTCTCGACACCGGCATCGGTGTCGGTGTCGGCGTGCGCGACGACATGTGTTCTTTCCTCCGGCGGCTGTGCTGGGGCACCAGCCTTCCGGCCGGCCGCGCCCGGCACATCACGTGAATCCGCTAGATCGCCTCCCGCGTGCGCCTCCTACCCTGGGCCCGTGACCCAGGACAACAGGCCCTCGCCGTCTTCGACCTCGACAACACCCTCGCCGCGACCGCCCACCGCCAGCACTTCCTGGAGCGGAGGCCCAAGGACTGGAGCGCGTTCTTCGCGGCGGCGCCCGACGATCCGCCGCTGGAGGAGGGCGTCGCGCTGTGCCGCGAGGCGGCCGGGGAGTGCGAGGTCGTCTACCTCACCGGGCGGCCGGAGCGGTGCCGCCGGGCGACCGTGGACTGGCTGGCGGAGCAGGGGCTCCCCGCGGGGCCGGTCCACATGCGGCGCGACCGCGACTTCCGGCCGGCGCGGGTGACCAAGGTGGAGATCCTGCGCCGGCTCGCCGCCGACCGCCCGGTCAGGATGCTGGTCGACGACGACCCGCAGGTCTGCGACGCGGCGGAGGCGGCCGGCTTCACCGTCGTACGGGCCCGCTGGGCGACCCCTCCGAGGTGCTGAGGGAGGCGCGGGAGGAGGGCCGGACCTGATCCCGCCGCGCGGAGCCGGTCCCGTACGTCAGACCCCGTACGCCAGGCCCCGTACGTCAGCAGGCCCCGTACGTCAGGTCTCGTCCTCCAGTCGGAAGCCGACCTTCAGGCCGACCTGGTAGTGCTCGATCGTGCCGTCGACGAGGTGGCCGCGCACCTGCGTCACCTCGAACCAGTCGAGGCCCTCAGGGTCTGCGAGGCGCGTTCGATGCCGTTGCGGATGGCCTGGTCGACTCCCTCGGTGGAGGTGCCGACGATCTCGGTGACGCGGTAGGTGTGGTTCGACATGGGGGACGGACTCCTCTCGGTGCGTTCCTCCACCGTGCCCCAGGCCGCGCCGGGGCGCGACACGACGACCTCCCCCACGGCGCACCGGGAATTACCGGCGGTAAGGGTACAGACCGTCTCTCCGGGGGCGGAACGGGATGGTCAAGGACTTGACCATCCCGTTGGTCCAGACCAGAATCCAGGCCACATACCCGCGCGAACGTCCCGTTCGGTCCCCCATGCCGGGTCAGCCCCCATACGCACGACCCTGTGCTGAACCGCAGAAGGTGACCCACGTGAAGAACCGACGTCTCGTCTGTCCCCTGGCAGCCGCCACGCGCTCGCCCTCTCGGGCTGCGGGATGCTGCCGGGCGACGAGGCACGAAGACCGTCAGCATCTGGCTGATGCGGGACAGCGCCAGCGAGGACTTCGTCGAACGCTTCAAGAAGGCGTACGAGGAGGAGCACGACGGGGTCGAACTCCGGTTCACCATCCAGGAGTGGACCGGCATCGGCAAGAAGGTCACCGAGGCGATCGAGGGCCCCGGCGGACCCGACGTCATCGAGGTCGGCAACACCCAGGTCGCCCAGTACGCCGACACCGAGAAGGTCTTCGACCTCACCCTGGAGTCGGTCCGCGACCTCGGCAGCGAGGACTGGCTGCCCGGTCTCGCCGAGCCCGGCAACATCTCCGGCGCCCAGTACGGCATCCCCTGGTACGCCGCCAACCGGATCGTCATCTACAACAAGGACCTGTTCCGGGACGCCGGGATCGACAAGCCGCCGGCCACCCGCGACCAGTGGCTCGCCGACACCGAGAAGCTCAACAAGAACGGCTCCCAGGGCATCTACCTCGCCGGCCAGGACTGGTACACCCTCGCCGGCTTCATCTGGGACGAGGGCGGCGAACTCGCCGTCGACAAGGGCGGCGAGTGGACGGGCGCCCTCGACAGCCCGGCGGCCCAGCGCGGCATGGCCTTCTACAAGGAGCTCCAGTCCCTCGGCTCCGGCCCCAAGAACGCCGACGAGCAGAACCCGCCGCAGGCCGACGTCTTCGCCAAGGGCGACGTGGCCCAGCTCATCGCCGCGCCCAGCGCCGTCGCCGCGGTCCTCAAGGCCGACCCGGGGCTCAAGGACAAGCTCGGCTACTTCCCGATACCCGGCAAGAAGGCCGGCCAGCCCTGCGCCGTCTTCACCGGCGGCTCCGACCTCATCATCCCGGAGAACGCCCCCAGCGCGGCGCCGCCCTCGACGTCGTCAAGGCGATGGCCGGCGAGAAGTGGCAGACCGAACTCGCCCGCGCCATGGGCTACGTGCCCAACAAGAAGGGCCTCGCCTCCGTCGTCGCCGGCCAGGAGGCCACCTCCGCCATGGCCCGGGGCGCCGCGCGCGGCCGGGCCACCGAACTCCCCGCAGTGGGCGAACGTCGAGGCGGACAACCCCATCAAGCCCTACATGACGGCCGTCCTCCAGGGCGGGGACCCGCTGAAGGCGGCCCGCAAGGCGTCGGAGGCGATCACCGAGACCCTCGCCGAATAGCATTCAGCGTTCGCACACCCGCGAGCCCCCGGACGGTCACGTCGAATCCAGCCGGTCACGGAAGAAGTAAGGAGCCGGGCCACCGCGCGAGCGGCCCCGGCCCCGCCCCTTCCCTTCCGTCCGCCGGAGGAGCCCGCCATGTCCGCACCGACGCACACGCTCGCCGTCCCCGCGCAGCCCCGGGCCCGGACCCGGGACGAGCAGCCCACGCCCCGGTACGTCGTCGGCCTCGCCCGCCACCAGGAGGACGTGCGCGCCGCCCAGCGGCTGCGCCACCAGGTCTTCGCCGGCGAGCTGGGGGCCCGGCTCGACGGACCCGAGCCCGGCCTCGACAGCGACGCCTTCGACGCGTACTGCGACCACCTCCTCGTACGGGAGGAGACCACCGGCGAGGTCGTCGGCACCTACCGGCTCCTGCCGCCCGAGCGGGCCGCCGTCGCCGGACGCCTCTACTCCGAGGGCGAGTTCGACCTCACCCGGCTCGCCCCCGTCCGGCACGACCTGGTGGAGGTCGGCCGCTCCTGCGTCCACCCCGCCCACCGCAACGGCGCCGTCATCGCCCTCGTCTGGGCCGGCCTCGCCCGCTACATGGCCGAGACCGGCCACAACTGGCTCGCCGGGTGCTGCTCGGTCCCGCTCGCCGACGGCGGCACCCTCGCCGCCGCCACCTGGGACACCGTCCGGGCCAAGCACCTCGCCCCGGAGGAGTACTGGGTCACCCCGCACCGCCTCTGGAACGCCGAGGGCGTCGTCCGCCCCGAGGGCCGCACCGAACTGCCCCCGCTGCTGCGCGGCTACCTCCGGCTCGGCGCCTGGGTCTGCGGCGCCCCCGCGCACGATCCCGACTTCGGCACCGCCGACCTGTACGTCCTGCTCTCGCTGCGCCGCACCAACCCGCGCTACCTCGACCACTTCCTGTCGCTCGCCCCGGCGCGGTGAACGGGACCACGGCCCTCCCGCCGTGGTTCCCCACGGCGCCCTGCACCCCGGGCCGCTGCACCGCCCACCCGGACGACCCCGCCCCGGCCCCCGGCCCCGACGCCGGCGCCGGCCTCCCGCGAGCCGTGGCCCGGCTGACCGCCGGCACCGGCGCCGTCCTCCTCGGCGTCCTGCTCGCCCCGGCCGCCGCGCTCCTCCCGCCCGCCGCCCGGCTCGCCCTCGTCCGCCTCTGGACGCGGACGGTGGTCCGCGCCTTCGGCGTCCGCGTCCGGTACGGGGGAGCCCCGCCGCCACCGGCCCGCTCCTCGTCGTCGCCCACCACGTCTCCTGGCTGGACGTCCCCTCCTCGCGGCCGTGCTGCCCGCCCGCATGGTCGCCAAGGCAGAGGTCCGCCACTGGCCGGTCCTCGGCGTCCTCGCCGCGCTCGGCGGCACCCTCTTCATCGACCGGGACCGGATCAGGGCCCTGCCCGGCACCGTGCGCGCGATGACCGGCGTCCTCGCGGGCGGCGGCCGGGTGGCCGTCTTCCCGAGGGCTCCACCTGGTGCGGCCGGGAACGGGAAGGTTCCGGCCCGCCGCCTTCCAGGCCGCCCTGGACGCCGACTGCGCCGTGCAGCCCGTACGGATCGACTACCGGCCCGCCGACGCCGCCGCGTACGTCGGGGACGACCCGCTCGGCGCCTCCCTGTGGCGGGTCGTCACCACCCGGCGCCTCACCGCGGAGGTCCGCCTCGCCGACCCCTGCCGAGCGGCCGCCACCCGGACCGGCGCGCCCTGGCGGCCGCCGCCCAGCGGGCCGTGGCCCACCGGACGGCCTTTCCGCCGACCGTCCCTCAGCGCGCCGTCGCCAGCGACAGCGCGAACCTGTCCCCGCTGTCCGTCCACCAGCGGGCCAGGCCGAGCCCGCCGCCGCCAGCTCCTCCCGTACGCCCTCCTGACGGAACTTCGCCGACACCTCCGTGCGCAACTCCTCGCCCGCCGCGAACGGCACCACGAGGTCCAGCTCCGGGATCTTCACGGTGAGCGCGCGGCGGGCGCGCAGCCGCATCTCGATCCACTCCCGTTCGGCGTCCCACACCGCCACGTGCTCGAAGTCCTCCGGATCGGCGTCCGCGCCCAGCTCGCGGTCGATCACGGCCAGCACGTTCTTGTTGAACTCCCCGGTCACCCCGGCCGCGTCGTCGTAGGCGGCCACCAGCGTCGCCTCGTCCTTCACCAGGTCCGTGCCGAGCAGCAGGAAGTCGCCCGGCGCGAGCATCGAGCGGACCGAGCGCAGGAAGGTGCGCCGCTCGCCGGGCAGCAGGTTGCCGATGGTGCCGCCGAGGAAGGCCACCAGGCGCGGCCCCGGCGTCCCGGGCAGCGCGAGGCCCCGGGTGAAGTCCGCGACCAGGGCGTGCACCCGCAGCTCCGGCCGCTCCGCGAGCAGCGACTCCGCCGCCCCGGTCAGCGCCGACTCGCTCACGTCCACGGGCACGTAGGCGTCCAGACCCGGCAGCAGCGCGTCGATCAGGAACCGGGTCTTCTCGGAGGACCCGGAGCCCAGCTCCACCAGGGTCCTCGCCCCCGTCTCCGCGGCGATCTCCGGCGCCCGCGCGGCCAGGATCTCCCGCTCCGCCCGCGTCGGGTAGTACTCGGGCAGCCGGGTGATCTCCTCGAACAGCTCGCTGCCCCGGGCGTCGTAGAACCACTTGGGCGGCAGCTCCTTGGGGGAGCGGGTCAGACCGTGGACGACGTCGGCGCGCAGATCGGCGCCGGCGGCGTCCGGGGCGAGGTGCGGGTCAGTTGGTACGGGCTCACGCGGGCGGCTCCTTGAGCGGGGTGAGGACGACGTCGGCGCGGTCGGCGGTCACGAGCGTGCGCTCGGGCACCTCCCGCCAGCGGGGATCGGCGTCGTACGGTTCGGAGGCCACGACCGTCCGGCCGGGGCCCGTCAGGTACCAGAGGCTGTCCCCCAGGCGGTCGCGGCGATCCGGTCGCCGTCGGTGAGCAGCAGGTTCAGCCGGGAGCCGGGGGCCGCCTGCGCGACCTCCCGCACGGTGGCGGCGAGCGCCTCCCCGGGCGCGTCCCCGGCCCGCAGCCGGTGCAGGACGAGCGCCCACACCAGGGCCGAGTCGGTCCGGGCCTCCAGGCGCAGCAGCTCCCCGGCGGACAGCGTCGCGGCGAGCGGGGACAGGGTGTCGGGCCAGCCCGTGACCGCGCCGTTGTGGCTGAACAGCCAGGGCCCGGAGGCGAACGGCGCCGCCGCGGCCTCCCCGTCGGCCCCGGGCAGCGTGGCGCTCCGGACCGCCGCGAGCAGCGCCCCGGAGCGCACCACCCGGGCGAGGTCCGCGAAGGGGAGGTCGCCCCAGATCGGCCCGGCGCGCCGGTAGCGCGCGGGCACCGGGTCCCCCTCGGCGTACCAGCCCACCCCGAACCCGTCGGCGTTCACCACCCCGCTGGCCTGCGTACGGGGTTCCCAGGACTGGCGCAGCAGTCCGTGCTCCGGCCGCACGACCAGCTCGCCGAGCGCCACCGGCCCGCCCACGTAGGCGAGGTGACGGCACATCAGCCGAGCTCCGCGGAGCGGGCGGTGCGGAAGCCGGAGAAGATCTGGCGCCGCACCGGCAGGTCCCAGTTGCGGAAGGTGCCCCGGCAGGCGACCGGGTCCACCGCGAACGAGCCGCCCCGCAGCACCTTGTGTCCGGACCCGAAGAACACCTCCGAGTACTCCTTGTACGGGAAGGCGGTGAAGCCCGGGTACGGCAGGAAGTCGCTCGCCGTCCACTCCCACACGTCCCCGATCAACTGCCGCACGCCCAGCGGCGAGGCGCCCTCCGGGTAGCTCCCGGCCGCCGCCGGGCCCAGGTGCCGCTGCCCCAGGTTCGCGTGCTCGGGGCCCGGGTCCGCGTCGCCCCACGGGTAGCGGCGGGAGCGGCCGGTGGCCGGGTCGAACCGGGCCGCCTTCTCCCACTCGGCCTCCGTCGGGAGCCGGCGCCCCGCCAGCGCGCGTAGGCGTCCGCCTCGTACCAGCTCACGTGCAGGACCGGCTCCTCCTCCGGTACGGGCTCGGTCGCCCCGAACCGGCGGCGCAGCCACTGCCCGCCGTCCCGGCGCCAGAACAGCGGCGCCCCGATGCCGTGCTCCCGGATCTGCGCCCACCCCTCGGGGTGCCACCAGCGCCGGTCCGTGTAACCGCCGTCCGCGAGGAAGGCCTGGTAGGCGCCGTTGGTGACCGGCACGGTGTCGATGTGGAAGGCGGGCACGTCCCGCCGGTGCGCCGGGCGCTCGTTGTCGAGGGCCCACGGCTCGTCCGAGGTCCCCATGGTGAACGGGCCGCCGGGGACCAGGACCTCGGACGGCAGCAGGCCGGGCCGGTGGACCGGCGGCGGGGGAGCGGTCAGGACGGGCGGCCCCTTCCGCAACTGATGGGTGATCAGCATCGTCTCGTCGTGCTGCTGTTCGTGCTGGGCGACCATGCCGAAGACGAAGCCCGCGTCCAGCAGCGGCCGCCCCTCCAGGGGCGCCCGCTCCAGCACGTCGAGGACCCGGAGCCGTACGTCCGCCGCGTAGGCGCGCGCCTCGACCGGCGAGAGCAGCGGCAGCGACGGGCGCTCGGCGCGCGGGTGCTCGAAGGCGTCGTAGAGGAGTCGATCTCGGGCCGCAGCGCGTCGCGCTCCGCGACGTCCCGCCACAGCCACTGCTCCTCCTGGTTGCCGATGTGCGCCAGGTCCCAGACGAGCGGCGACATCAGGGGGGAGTGCTGGGCGGTGAGGTCGTCGTCCTCGACGCAGGAGGTGAGCCGCAGGGTGCGGTCCCGCGCCGCGACGAGCGCGTCCAGGGCCCGCTCGCGCAGCGCTCTCGGCACCGGCCTCCGCTCCGGCCGTTCCGGTCGTGTTCCCGGCCGTTCCGGTCGTGTCTCCGGTCCTTCCGGTCGTGTCTCCGGTCATGACGTCACCGCCTCGGGGGTGTCGGCCGGGGAGCTCCCGGGGACCACGTACCGCTCCCGGAAGGCGGCGACCGCCCGCCGCACCTCCTCGCTCGCCCCGATCCGGGGCAGCGCCTCCAGGGCGGCGGAGAACACCGTCCGCGCGGCGGCGTGCAGATCGGGATCGGCCAGACCGTCACGGGCCGCCGCCACCCACAGCGGATTGCGCGGCGGGGGATCGTCGCCGGCCCGCTCCGCGAGCGGCTTCACCGCCCGGTACACGGTCTCCGCCGCCTCCGGGTCGTCGAACACCGCCGTCGTCACGGCCGCCGGCACCATCCAGCCGTCCCGTCCCGGCTGCGCGTCGACCATCCGCAGCTCCAGGTGGCCGCGCGGCCGCACCGGCGGGAAGAGGGTCGTCATGTGGTAGCGCAGGTCGTCGACATCGGCCGGACGGGGCAGCCCCGTGCGCAGCCACTCCCGGAAGGTCAGCCCCTCCGGCACCGCCCACGGCCCTCGTCGGTCCGCACGCACAGCACCGGGGTGTCCAGGACGTGCGCCGCCCACTCGGTCCGCGGGTCGCCGTCCGGCGGGGCGCGGGCGCCCGCCGCGGCGCGAGCGTCCGCAGGGGTCGAGCTCCGTCCACAGGGCCTGCCGGGTCGAACGCCAGCCGGTGCGGCGCCCGCCGTGCACCGGGGAGTTCGCGAAGGCGGCCACGAGGACCGCGCCCAGGAGGTGGGCGAGCCGCCACCGCCGCCGGTAGTTCAGCGGGCCCGGCCCGTCGACCCCGGCGTCGAGGCAGATCTGCACCGACGCCGACTCGCACATCATCGCCCGCCCGGCCGGTCCCGTCCGGTCGAGCGCGGCCTCCATCGCGTCGTACCGCGGCTCGTGGAGCACCCGGTCGCGCGCCGCCTGCCAGGGGTCCACCCCGTAACCGCTGAGCGCGAGGCCGAGCGGCCCGAGCGCGCCCCGCACCGCCCGCAGGTCGGCGGCGAGCGAGTCCAGGCACTCCATGAGGGATCCGGCGGGTCGCGAGCTGAGCTCGAGCTGACCGCCGGGTTCGAACGTCAGGACCGACACCAGGGGCAGGGCCCGTACGGTGTCGAGGGCCGCCGCGAGCCGCTGCGGCCGCACGGGCAGCCGGGGTCGCGCAGCTCGTGGACCAGCCACTCCAGCTCCACCCCCACGGTGCGGGGCGGGCCGGTCTTGAAGCAGATACATCGCAGCAGTTCCTCCGCCTCCGCCTCGGTGAGAGGGGGCCGCCACGCGGTATGCCGCTCGGCGACATCCGTGCACCTCCTGGTCCTCCGGGGGACCGGTCCCGGGACGGTCCGTCCCGTGGGCGCGGTCCCGGACGCGCCGGAAACAGGCTCCGGGGACGGCGCCCCGGAGCATCACTGGTTCCACCTAAAGCCACCACCGAGCGGCGTGCAAGAGCGCCCCGGACGGGCCGTACGCGCTCCCCGTGCCTCCGTCCGTCCGGATTTCCCCGTCGTCACGGAAACATTCACCCTGGTCACGGACCGGCGAAAACCCGTTGCCCCGAAAGGGAGGAAACGATCATTCTGACGCCCATGAGCACACGACTGCGCGAGATCGCGCGGCGGACCGAGAGATCGTCGCCGCGGGCCACTACCGCACCCGGGACGGCCGGACCGTCTCCGTCGCCGACGACCTGGCCGCCGCCCTGGCCGGAACCCGGCTCCACGGCCCCGGCCCCGTCGCCGTCACCCCCGACACCGACCGCACGCCCGTCCTGGAGGTCACCGGCGAGAGCAGCCTGGCCGCCGCCCGCCGGCTGACCTCGGCCGACCCCGCCCGCCCGGTGGCCGTCCTGAACTTCGCCTCCGCCCGCAACCCCGGCGGCGGCTACCTCAACGGCGCCCAGGCCCAGGAGGAGGCGCTCTGCCGGTCCTCCGCCCTGTACGCCACCCTGCTGCGCGTCCCCGAGTACTACGACCACCACCGCGCGGACCGGGACCTCCTCTACTCCGACCGGGTCGTCCACTCGCCCCGGGTGCCGGTCTTCCGCGACGACCGGGGCGACCTGCTCGCCGAGCCCTTCACCGTCGGCTTCCTCACCTCGCCCGCCCCCAACGCGGGCGCCGTCCGCCGCGCCGCCCCCGAACGCGCCGGGCTGCTGCCCGCGGCCCTCGCCTCCCGCGCCGAACGGGTCCTGGAGACGGCCGCCGCGGCCGGATACCGGCGGCTCGTCCTCGGCGCCTGGGGCTGCGGGGTCTTCCGGAACGACCCGGAGCGGGTCGCCGGCGCGTTCAAGGCGCTGCTGACCGGCGACGGCCGGTTCGCCGGCCACTTCGAGGAGGTCGTCTTCGCCGTCCTGGACCGCGCCTCCGGCACGCCGACGCTCGCCGCCTTCGCCCGGGTCCTCGGCCCTGCGGCCTGATGTGCGGGCCCGGTGTCCGCGTGCCACGCTGAAGGGATGCGGACCGATGTCCGAAACCCGTCACGGGAGGCACGATCGTGGGCAAGAAACAGACCCGTGTGAACAAGGGGGCCCGCACCGGCGGCCATGAACACCGCACCGACGCGGCCGCGAAGGAGAAGGCCTCCCGGATCACCGCGAGGGAGGCGCCGATCCCGGCGGTGGAGCACGGCCACCGCAAGGAACGCAGGTTCGGCCACAACTGACACGGGTCCGGCCGTGGCGGCTCGGCCACGACCGGACCGGTCCCGGCCACGACCGAAGACCACGGCCGACGTCCCGGCCGCGACGGGACCGCGAAGGGCCCGACGCCGTCACGGCGCCGGGCCCGATCCGTACGCCGGGATCTCCGTCCGGCACGGAGCCGACCGGCACGAAGCCGGTCCCGCACCCGGAGCGCCGGGCCCGGCACGAAGCCGGCCCCGCACCCGGAGCGTCGGCCCGCCCCGCCCATGGAGACGCGGGCCCGGTCCGCACCCCGTCCTACTCCTCCCCGTCGCGGACCGTGACCTCCACCCGCTCCCGCACCGTCTCCGCCGTCCGGGGCGCCGGCGGCACCACCCCGCCCAGCTCCTCCCGCGCCGCCGGGCTCATCGTGGCCAGCAGTTGCCGGGCCAGGCCGAGTCCGGTGCCGCCCATGGTCAGGGCCTTGGCGAACACGTCCGCCATGCCGTCGGCGCCGTTCAGGAGCACCATCTGGTCCACGTTCCCGAAGGCGGACGCGCCCGCGGAGACGATCTCCGGCCACTTCTCGGCCAACTGCTGGGCGACCACGGCCTCCTGGTTCTCCGCGAGCGCCGCCGCCCGCGCCTTGATCGCCTCCGCCTCCGCCAGACCCTTCGCGCGCGTGGCCTCGGCGACCGCGAGCCCCTTCGCGTGCTGGGCCGCCGCCTCCGCCTCGCCCGTGAGCCGGGTCGCCGTGGCCTTGGCCGCGCTCGCCAGCTCGGTCTCCTTCGCCTCGGCCTCGGCGGCCGAGATCCGGGCGTCGCGTTCGGCCTCCGCCAGCGTCCGGGTCTCGTACGCCGTCGCGTCGGCCGGCTTGCGCACCTCCGCCTGGAGCTGCTGCTCCTTGCGGTGTCCCTCCAGCTCGGCGACGCGCGTCTCCTGCACGACGACCTCCTGGCGCGAGGCCGCCTCGGCCAGCGGACCGGCCTGCCGGGCCCGGGCCGAGCCTGGTCCCGCTCGGCCTGGTAGCCCGCCTGGAGGATCTCGCTGTCCCGGGTCGCCTCCGACATGCGCGCCGCGGCCTGCTGCTCCGCCTCGGTCGCCCGCCGGTTCGCCTCCGCCTGCGCGATCCGCGCGTCCCGCTGGACGGCGGCGGCGTGCGGGGCGGCCAGGTTCTTGATGTACCCGGTCGGGTCCTCGATCTCGTGGATCTGGAGCGAGTCGACGATCAGCCCGAGCTTCTCCATCTCCGTGCCACAGGCCGACCGCGCCTGCCCGGTCAGCTTCTCCCGGTCACGGATCATGTCCTCCACGGTCAACCCGCCGACGATGGCGCGGAGATGACCGGCGAAGACGATGTGCACCCGCTCGCTCATCAGCTTCTGCTGGTCGAGGAAGCGGCGGGCGGCGTTGGCGATCGACACGAAGTCGTCGCCGACCTTGAAGATCACCACGCCCCGCACCTTGAGCGGAATGCCCTGGTGGGTGACGCACTCGACGGACAGTTGCGTCTCGTTGAGGTCGAGCGAGAGCTTGCGCACCGCCTGCACCCCGGGCAGCACGAGCGTGCCGCGCCCGGTGACGATGCGGAACCCCATGCCCTCGCCGAGACCCTCGTTCTTGTGGTTGGAACCGGAGATGATCAGCGCCTCGTTGGGTTCGGCGACGCGCCACATCATCTTGAAGACAGCGATCAGAACGGCGACGGCGCCGACGGCGACGGCCGCGATGATTCCGATGCCCATGGACAAGGTCCCCTTCACCGGGGCCGAGCGGACCCGGTGAGGGGAGTGTGCGCCCGCGACGGGCGCGGCTCAACGCCCGGTCAACCGCCGTACACGGCTGTGACGTAGACGGTACGCGGAGGGAGATGTTCCATGACGGTCACGACCGTTCCGATCTCGATCCGCTCCTTCGGCACGGCCGGATGGGCGAGGAAGTGCTCGGCGCCGCCCCGGATCCGGACGATCACCTCGCCGACGAGGCCGGGCCCGACGGTGCCGGACACCCGGCCGAGCAGTCCCACCATCGAGGTCTCCATCGACGCGTCGTCCATGACTGAACGGTACGTCAGATCCAGCCGTCCAGGGCGGTCATGAACCCGTCGAAGTCGTCCCGGTGGACGGTGTGCCCGGTCTTCGCCACCGTACGGACCTCGAAGCCGCGCTCCGCCAGCATCCGGGCGCTCCCGGGCGGGACGAGCAGGCTCGGGTCGGCGAGGGCCACGAGCGAGGGACGACGGGCCGGGCCGGCCACAGGTCGGCGCCCACGAACGGCGTCAGGCCGTACGCCGTCCGCTCGTCCCACACCCGTACCGCCGCCATCTCGTCGTCGACGTCCTCGTCCGCCCAGGCGGGGTTGAGCCCCGGACCATCTCCCGGGTCAACTCCTTGCCCCGCACGAAGAGTTCGGGGCGGAAGCCGGTGGGGCCCGGCCTCAGGTGCCAGGCCGGGTCGCAGTACACCGCGCGGGCCGGACCGAGCCGCTCCACCGCCCGGGCGAGCACGAGCGCCCCGAGCGAGTGGCCGACGGCCAGGTCGACGCCGTCCGGCACGGTCTCCACGAGGTCGTCGGCGTAGTCCTCCGGCCGGTACTCCTCCGGGCCCGCGCCCCGCCCGCTCGCCCCGTGCCCCCGCAGGTCCACCGCGACCACCCGGTAACCGCGCTCCGCGAGCGCGGGCCGACCGGCGCCAGGTGCGGTGGTCGGCCATGATGCCGTGGACGAGCAGGGCCGTCCGGTCCCCGGACCCCCACGTGGTGGTGTGCAGACGCACGGTGCCGCCCCTCCGTCTCTCCTCGCGCCCGGCGGGCCCCGCCGGTGCGCCCGGTACCGACGACACAGTACGACCCCGGGCAGGAGCGACGGCGCCGGCCCCGAAGCGGAACCGCCGTCCTCGCGGGTCGCCCGGCGCGAGCCCGGCCGAACGCTTAGCGTCGATGCATGAACACAGTTCCGAAGCGATTCGAGATCCTGCTGGTGCCCGAGCACGTCCAGGACCGCCACGGCGCCTCCGTCGCGGACAGCGCCGTCCGCACGGCCGTCGTGGAGGCCACCGGACACCAGGGCGCGTCCGGCTACCCGATCTACGAGGGCACGGCCTCAGGGCCGACATCGACCCCGAGACGGGCACGGTCGAGGCGCTGCTCGTCGACGGCCGGGAGCTCGACTACGCCCTCACGCCCCTGGTCCGCCCCGCCCCTGAACCCGGCCTCCCTCCCGCCGAAATGCTCCGGACCGCCCCGTACGTCCCGGAACGGCCCGTTGACAGGGCGGTCCCGCGGGCAGAGACTCTGCGCGCCCGGTGGGACGAGAACGGTCCCGCCGGGCGAACAGACGAACAGAGTCGTTCCGAAGGTCACGTGGGAGAGAACCGATGAGCATCCGCGACGTCTACATCGTCGACGCCGTCCGCACCCCGATCGGGAAGTTCGGGGAGCCCTCTCCTCCGTGCGCCCCGACGACCTCGCGGCCCATGTCGTGCGGGCGCTCGTCGACCGCTCGCCCGCACTCGACCCGGCCCGCGTCGACGACGTCTACTTCGGCGACGCCAACGGCGCGGGCGAGGACAACCGCGACGTGGCGCGCATGGCCGCCCTGCTCGCCGGACTGCCCGTCACCGTCCCCGGCGTCACCGTCAACCGCCTCTGCGGCTCCGGCCTGGAGGCCGTGATCCAGGCGGCCCGCGCCGTCGCGCTCGGGGACGCCTCCGTGGCGATCGCCGGCGGCGTCGAGTCGATGTCCCGCGCGCCCTGGGTCCTCCAGAAGCCCGAGCGGGCCTTCCCCGCCGGCCACCAGCAGCTCCACTCCACGACGCTCGGCTGGCGCATGACTAACCCCGGATGCCCGCCGAGTGGACGGTCTCCCTCGGCGAGGGCGCCGAGCTGATCGCCGACAAGCACGGCATCACCCGCGAGCGGCAGGACGCCTTCGCCCTCGCCAGCCACCGCAAGGCCGCCGAGGCCTGGGCCAAGGGCCTCTACGACGACGAGGTCGTGCCCTACCCGGACGCGGACCTGACCCGCGACGAGTCGATCCGGGACAACACCTCCACGGAGGCCCTCGCCCGGCTCAAGCCCTCCTTCCGCGCCGAGGGCGGCACCGTCACGGCGGGCAACTCCTCCCCGCTCAACGACGGCGCCGCCGCCCTGCTCCTCGTCGACGAGGAGGGACTGCGCGAGACCGGCCGCGAACCGCTCGCCCGCATCCGCACCTCCGCCGTCACCGGCATCGAGCCGCAGCTCTTCGGCCTCGGCCCGGTCGAGGCGGTCCGCCAGGCCCTGGACAAGGCGGGGCGCTCCTTCGCCGACCTGCGGACCTTCGAGCTCAACGAGGCCTTCGCGGCGCAGGCGCTCGGCTGCCTCGCCGAATGGCCGGAACTCGACCCGGAGATCGTCAACCCGCGTGGCGGGCCGTCGCGATCGGCCACCCCTCAGCGCCTCCGGCGCCCGCCTAGCCGGGTCCGTGGCGCACCAGCTCGCGGCGGCCGGCTCGGGCACGGGCCTCGCCGCGCTCTGCATCGGCGTCGGCCAGGGCCTCGCCCTGGTCCTGGAGCGCTGAGCCCGCGCGGACACGCCGGAGAGGGGTACGGGAGGACCTCCCGTACCCCTCTCGCGTCCCTGCGGTCCCTCCGGACCGGCTACTGCTGCGCGCCCCCTGCGCCTGCGCGTCCGCGACGGACTTGCGGACCTCGTCCATGTCCAGCTTCCGCGCCTGGCCGATGAGGTCCTCCAGGGCGACCTCCGGCAGCGCGCCCGGCTGCGCGAACACGGCCACCTTGTCGCGCACGATCATCAGGGTCGGGATCGACTGGATCTCGAACGCCGCCGCCAGCTCCTGCTGCGCCTCGGTGTCCACCTTGGCGAAGACGAGGTCCTGGTGGCGCTCGGACGCCGCCTCGAAGACCGGGCCGAACTGACGGCAGGGACCGCACCACGAAGCCCAGAAATCGATCAGAACGAACTCGTTGTCGCTCACGATCTCGTCGAAGTTGTCCTTGGTCAGCTCTACGGTGCTCATGCCTGCCTGCCTTTCGGGGGTCTCCTGGTGGTGTCCTCACGGTCCCCGGGGGACTCGCCGGGCACAACGGCGTATCGAGCCGCACTATTCCGGGCCCCTGCCCGCAGACTGGGATCATGACGCATGTGGTGGAAGACGAGCAGGTCTACGACGTGGTGGTGCTGGGCGCGGGACCGGTCGGCGAGAACGTCGTCGACCGGGTGCGGGCGGCGGGCCTGAGCGCCGCGATCGTCGAGAGCGAACTGATCGGCGGCGAGTGCTCGTACTGGGCCTGCATGCCCAGCAAGGCGCTGCTCCGCCCCGGGATCGCCCGCTCCGACGCCCGCGCGCTTCCCGGGCTGCGCGAGGCGGCCGGCGGCCCTGGACGCGGCGGCGGTCCTCGCCCACCGGAACGAGGTCGTCGGCGACTGGAAGGACGACGGACAGCTCGACTGGCTCGACTCCATCGGCGTCCGGGTCCTGCGCGGCCACGGCCGCCTCGCCAGACCGCGCCGGGTCGAGGTCGTGAGCCCCGAGGGCGAGCGCCACCTGCTCGCCGCCCGGCACGCGGTCGCGATCTGCACCGGCAGCCGCGCCGTCCTGCCCGAACTGCCCGGACTGCCCGGCGCACGGCCCTGGACCAGCCGCGAGGCGACCTCCGCCCAACACGTGCCCGAGCGGCTCGTCGTGGTGGGCGGGGGAGTGGTGGGCGCGGAGATGGCCACCGCCTGGCAGGCCCTCGGCTCGAAGGTCACGATGCTCGTACGGGGCGGGGGCCTGCTGCCCCGCATGGAGCCCTTCGTCGGCGAGCACGTGGCCGAGGCCCTCCGGGAACGCGGCGCGGACATCCGCGACGCGACGGTCGCCGCGGTCGTACGGGACGGGGGCACCGGCCCGGTCACCGTGGTCCTGGAGGGCGGCGACCACGTCGAGGGCGACGAGGTGCTCTTCGCGACCGGCCGGGCCCCGCGCACCGAGGACGTCGGCCTGGAGACGGTCGGCCTGGAGCCCGGCTCCTGGCTGGAGGTCGACGACAGCCTCCGGGTCACCGGCACCGACTGGCTCTACGCCGTCGGGGACGTCAACCACCGCGCGCTCCTGACCCACCAGGGCAAGTACCAGGCCCGGATCGCGGGCGCCGCCATCGCCGCCCGCGCCGAGGGCGAGACGCTCCGGACGCCGGGGACTGGGGCGCGCACGCGGCCACGGCCGACCACGCCGCCGTGCCGCAGGTGGTCTTCACCGACCCCGAGGCGGCCGCCGTCGGCCTGTCGCTCGCGGAGGCCGAGCGGGCCGGGCTGCGGGTCCGGGCCGTCGACCTCGACCTGCGCCAGGTCGCCGGGGCCGGCCTCTACGCGCCGGGCTACCGCGGCCACGCGCGGATGGTCGTGGACCTGGAGCGGGAGGTCGTCGTCGGCGCCTCCTTCGTCGGCCCGGGGATCGGCGAGCTCCTCCACTCGGCGACGGTCGCGGTCGTCGGCGAGGTCCCGATCGCCCGCCTGTGGCACGCCGTCCCCTCGTACCCGACCCTGAGCGAGGCGTGGCTGCGCCTCCTGGAGGCCTACCGGGGCTGAGGGCCTCCCGGGGTCACCGGGGCCGGAGACCTGTCACCGGCCCCGCCACCGGCTCCGTCACCGCTCGCCGGGAGCCTGCCGGGGGCCAGGGCGAGCGCCGCCGAGCGGGCCACCTCCAGGGCGCCCGCCGCCTCCTGGCCCAGGACCACCCGGGTGCTCAACCCGTCGAGCAGGGCGAGGAGTTCGGAGGCGCGGGCGGCGGCGTCCAGCGGGGCGAAGCGCCCCGGGCCACGCCCGCCGCGAGCAGGGCCTCCAGGTCCTCCTGCCAGCCCCGGTCCAGCTCGACCTGCGCCTCGCGCAGCGCGTCGTTCCCGGCCGCGCGGGCCCAGAGCTCGATCCACAGCGTCCAGCGCGGGTCGCGGGGCCCGCGCGGCAGGTAGAGCCGCAGGAAGAGGTCCAGCTTGCGCTCGGCCGCGACCCGCCGGCCGAGCAGCGCGCAGCGCTCCTCGGCGAGCGCCGCCTCGCTCCACCGCAGGGCGGCGAGCAGCAGCAGGTCCTTGCTGCCGAAGTAGTACAGGATGTGGCCGCCGCTCGTGCCGAGCCGCTCCGCGAGCGCCGACATCGTGAGGGAGGCGAGGCCGTCCTCGGCGATCGCCGCCATGGCCTCCTCCAGCATCCGCTCCTGGGTGACGTGCCCGTCCCGCCGTCGTGCCGTGCCTGCCACCGCCGCCTGTCCCCGTCCCGCCGTTCGACCGTCTCGCCGTTCGGCCGTCTCGCCGTCCCCGTCGTGTACGGAACCGACCCTAACGGGAATCGGTCGGGGTCTTGACGTGGCCGGAACCTTTCGCACATCTTGAATGCCGTTCTAAAACTTAGAACGGCATTCAAGACAGGAAGTGCGGTGTGCTCGGACACGAGACGGCGACCGTGACCACGGGGACCACGGGCCGCGACGAGGTGTTCCAGGTCGAGGAACACGGGATCGACCCCATACCCGACGACGAACGGCACGGCAGCGCCAAGGACGTCTTCTGGCTCTGGTTCGGCTCGAACCTGACCTTCACCTACGTGATCAACGGCGCCCTCGCCGTCGCCTTCGGGCTCTCCTTCTGGCAGGCCACCGCCGTCGTCGTGCTCGGCGGCCTCTCCTTCCTCGCCATCGGCGCGGCCGGCCTCAGCGGCGTGCGCACCGGCACCGCCACGCTCGTCATCTCCCGCGCCGCCTTCGGCCGCCGCGGCAACTGGCCCGCCGGCCTCCTCAACTGGATCGTCAGCATCGGCTACACCGTCGTGAACACGGTGGTGGGCACCCTCGCCCTCGAAGCCTTCCTCGCCGACCTCGGCTGGAGCGGCGGACACGCCTCCCGCGCCGCGGCCCTCGCCGTCACCCTCGCGCTGACCTTCGCCATCGCCCTGTGGGGCCACGCCACCGTCCAGTTCGCCGAACGCTGGATGGCGTACGTCCTCGCCGTCGGCTTCGCCGCCCTGGTGGTCCTCGTCCTGCCCGGCGCCGACACCTCCGCCCCGCCGCCGCGCCCGGCGCCGCGGGCTGGAGCCTCGCCTCCGTCGTCATGCTCGCGGGCCCCTTCTCGTACCTCCCGATGCCCGCCGACTACACCCGCTACCTGCCCCGCACGACCTCCCTCAAGGCCGTCACCCGCAGCGCCGCCCTCGGCGGCTTCGTCTCCTCCGTCGCCCTGGGCGTCGCCGGGGCCGCCGCCGCGACCAGGCCGACATGACCGACGCCGTCGCGGGCACCGAGCCTGCTCCCCACTGGTTCCAGCCGCTCTTCCTCGCCCTGGTCCTCGGCGGCTCCGTCACCAACTCGATCATCACGCTCTACTCGTCGAGCCTGAACCTCCAGGTCCTCGGCATCCCCTGGAGCCGGGCCCGCGCCATCGTCATCAGCGCCGCCGTCACCGCCGCGGGCTCCCTCGGCGCCCTCTTCCTCACCGACTTCACCACCTCGCTCCTCTCCTTCCTCTCCCTCCTGATCATCGTCTTCGCCCCTGGGGCGGGTCTTCCCTCGCCGACATGGTGCTGCGCCGCTGCACCTACGACTCCGCGGGGCTGCACGCGGACACCGGTGGCCCCTACTGGTACCGCTCCGGCTGGCACCCGGCCGGTCTCGCCGCCCTCCTCGCCGGCCTCGTCTTCTCCGCGCTCACCTGCGACTCCGAGGCTGTGGACGGGACCCTCGTCGCCCCGCTCGGCGGCGCGGACCTCACCCTGCTCGGCGCGGCCGTCTCCGCCCTGGTGTACGTGCTCCTCACCCGGGGGCGCGTCGCCCCGCACCGCCCCTGAGCACCCCCGAAGCCCTCTCCGCGAACCCCCGAGAACCGCACCCCACCCCTCCCGTACGCCATGGAGCCCCCCGCATGAACAGCACCGCCCTCGCGCCCGCGCCCGCCCCGCCCCGCCGACCTCGTCCTCACCGGCGCCCGGATCCACACCGTCGACCCGGACCTCCCCGAGGCCCGGGCGCTGGCCGTCCGTGCCGGGCGCATCGTCTGGATCGGCTCCGACGACGGGGCCGCCGCCTGGACCGGTCCCGGCACCCGGGTCCTCGACGCCGGCGGACGGCTCGTCCTGCCCGGCTTCGTCGACGCCCACAACCACGTCCGCCTCGGCTCCGACGACGCCTGCGTCCAACTCGCCGGCGCCCGCACCCTCGACGCGATCCACGAACGGATCCGCACCTGGCACGCGGCCCACCCGGACGCCGAGTGGATCGAGGCCGAGGCCTTCGACTACTCGGCCGTGCCCGGCGGACGCATGCCCACCGCCGCCGACCTCGACCCGGCCACCGGCGACACCCCGCCCTCGTCCTCAGCTACGACGTCCACACCGCCTGGCTGAACACCGCGGCGCTCAAGCGGCTCGGCGTCGACCGCGACCACACCGACCTGCCCTTCGGGCGGGCCGTCACCGACCGGCGACCGGCGAACCCACCGGTTTCGTCAAGGACTTCGCGATCAAGGGCCTCTCCCGCGCCGGCCACCGCGCCCTGCGCGACCTCGGCCTCCCTGGGCCTCGCCCGACCGCCAGTACGGACGGCTCGCCAAGAGCCTCGACGACGCCATCGGCTTCGGCATCACCACCGTCGTCGAACCGCAGAACTCCCTCGACGACCTCGCCCTCTTCGAGCGCGCCCGCGACGAGGGCCGGCTGCGCTCCCGGATCGTCGCCGCCCTCTTCCACCCGCGCGGCACCACCGAGGCGGACCTCGACGCCTTCGCGGCGGCGGCCGACGAGCACGACGACGACCGGCTGCGGGTCGGCCCGCTCAAGCTGTACATCGACGACGTCGTCGAGCCCCGCACCGCCGCCCTCCTGGAGCCGTACGCGGGCTGCTCCCACCACCGCGGCGACACCTTCTACCCGCCGGAGGAGTTCGCCGAGCTGCTCACCCGCCTCGACGCGCGCGGCTTCCAGTGCTTCGTCCACGCCACCGGCGACCGGGGCATCCGCACCGTCCTCGACGCCGTCGAACGGGCCCGCGCCGTCAACGGACCGCGCGACGCGCGCCACCAGGTCGTCCACGTCGAGTGCCTCGACCCCGACGACACCCCGCGCTTCGCCGCGCTCGGCGTCGTCGCCTGCATGCAGCCCCGGCACGCCGCCCCCGACATCGCGGGCCCCGGCCAGAACTGGGCCGAGAACGTCGGCCCCGACCGCTGGCACAAGGCCTGGCCGCTGCGCAGCCTGCGCGAGGCCGGCGCGGTCCTCGCCCTCTCCAGCGACTGGAACGTCGCCGAGATGGACCCCATGGTCGGCATCCACGCCGCCGTCACCCGCCGCCCGCCCGGCGGCGGCGAGGCCTGGACGGCCGGCGAGACGATCGACGTCGCCACCGCCGTCGAGGGCTACACGATGGGCTCGGCGTACGCCAACTTCCTGGAGCACGAGCGCGGTTCCCTGACCGTGGGCAAGCTGGCCGACTTCGTCGTCCTCTCCCGCGACATCCTCCGCATCGCCCCCGAGGACATCCCGGGCACCGTCGCGGAGACGGTCGTGGTCGGCGGCGAGGTGGTCGTGGAGCGCCGCGCGGGGGAGTGACCGGGGGTGCCGGGCGGGCGGCCCGCAGCCCCAGTACCCCGGCGCGGACCGCCCCGGACCGGCGGGACCGGTCCGGGGGCGGCGGAAGCCGGGATCAGAGCCGGCCGAGGATCCTCCGCAGCTCGGCGACCTCGGCGGACTGGGTCCGTACGACGTCGTCGGCGAGCTTCCTGGCCGTGGGGTTGACGCCGTTCCGCCGCTCGTCCTCCGCCATGGCGACCGCGCCCTCGTGGTGGGCGATCATCAGCTCGGCGAAGGCGCGGTCGAACTCCCCGCCCCTGGCCTTGGCCAGGTCCTTCATGTCCTGCTCGGACATCATCCCGGCCATGCCGTGACCGGAGCCGTCACCGCCCCCGTGGCCGCCTCCGTGGCCGGCGGACGCGGGCCGGTCCCAGCCCGCGAGCCAGGCCCGCATCGTCCGGATCTCCGGATCCTGGGCCCGCTCGATCGCGGCGGCCAGCTTCTTGACGCCGGCGTTCTCGGCCCGCCCGTCGGCGAGCTCCGCCATCTCCAGGGCCTGCTCGTGGTGGGGGATCATCATCTGCGCGAACAGGACGTCCGCGTCGTTGAAGGGCCCCGGGCGGGCGCCTGCGAGGCGGCGGACCCGGGCGCGGCGGCGGTGGCGGACGGGGAGGCGGACGCCGGCGGGGCGGTGCCGTCCGCGCCGCAGGCGGTGAGCAGGAGCCCGGCGGCGGCGACGGCGCCGACGAGGACGGCCGTCCGGGTGGCGTGGTTCGTGAGGACACGCATGTGCATGGAAGTGGTACCTCGTGTGCTGTTCGTACGGGCTCGTGCGGTCCCGTACGGGCGGAAAAGGAGCAGGCCGAAGGGGCTCACGGGCGGCATGGAGCGCCCGTGAGGGAGGACAGCCGGCCTATGTCCGCAGGACGGACAGCCGGGTGAGGTCGGGAGGACGGCGGGGCGGGGCGTGCGGCGCCCGCGCGTGCGCGAGCGCGCCAGGAAGGGACGAGCCGCTCGGGGCCGCGTCCCAGCGCGGCCAGGGCGAGCCGCGCCAGCAACCAGACGCCGAGGACGGCCACGCACAGGGTGCTCATGTCCGTCGCCGGGCCGGGATCGTGACCGGCGTCGGAGCTTCCGCCGCCGTGCATGGGGAGGCGGTGGCGGCGGCCGCGTGCGCGCCGCCGCCGGAGCCCTCGGGATGGCCCACGGTGTGCATCAGGAAGACGCCGAGCGCGAGCACGACGACGAGCAGGAGGTGCGCCGCGGCACCTCCCGCTCGTCGACGGCGTTCCGCCCGATGTGTCCGCACGGTCAGGACCTCCCGGCCGCCGAATATACCGTGCGGGGGTATCAAGAACGCGTCAGGACACGGTGTCGCCCGTCATCGCGGCGGCCATCCGCAGGTGCGGCGCGGCCTCCTCCGGGCGCCCCTGCCGCTCCAGCACGCGGCCGAGCATCAGCCGGGCGTAGTGCTCGACCGGGTCGCGCTCCAGGATCGCGCGCAGCTCGGTCTCGGCCCGGGAGAGCTGTGCGGAGTGGTAGTACGCCCGGGCGAGGAGGAGCCGCTGGGCCGTCTGCTCCGGGTGCTCGGCGACGAGGCCGCGCAGGATGCGGACGGCGGTCCCGTACTCCTTCGCGTCGAAGAACAGCCGTGCCCGGTCCCAGCGCTCCCCGGCCGTGCCGAACTCGTAGTACGTGTCGCTCACTCGCTCTTCCTTTCCGGAGGTCCGGGGCCGCCCGGTGGGGACGGTCGACCGGATCAACCACCCGGAATGGTTGAACATTCCACTACGACTTCCCGGCGCTTCCCCGACTTCTCGAGCCCCGCCGGAGCGTCACGCCCCACGGCCCCGGACGCGCATAGGTTGGACGCCATGAGCAATCTCGAACGCCAGGCCACGCCGACCGTCTGCGGCGGACGCGGCTTCGTCGTCGCCGAGCCGGTACGGGAACTCCTCAGCCCCGCCACGTCCGGCTCGGCGAATCGACCGAGGTCCGCCGACTGCTCCCGAACCTGGGCCGCCGGATGGTCGGCGCCTGGGTCTTCGTCGACCATTACGGGCCCGACGACATCGCCGACGAGCCCGGCATGCAGGTCCCGCCCACCCCACATGGGACTCCAGACCGTCAGTTGGCTCCACGAGGGCGAGGTGCTGCACCGCGACTCCACCGGCAGCCTCCAGACCGTCCGCCCGCGCGAGCTGGGCCTGATGACCTCCGGCCGGGCGATCTCCCACTCCGAGGAGAGCCCCCGGCCGCACGCCCGCCTCCTGCACGGCGCCCAGTTGTGGGTCGCCCTCCCCGACGCCCACCGGCACGTGGAGCCCCGCTTCGAGCACCACGCCGACCTGCCCCGCGCCACCGCCCCCGGCCTCACGGCCACGGTGATCCTGGGCTCCCTCGACGGGGCCGCCTCGCCGGGCACCGCGTACACCCCGATCGTCGGCGCCGACCTCGCCCTCACGGCCGGCACCGAGACGAACCTCCACTGGAACCCGACTTCGAGTACGCCGTCCTCGCCATGTCCGGCGAGGCCCGCGTCGACGGCGTGCCCGTCCTGCCCGGCTCGATGCTCTACCTCGGCTGCGGCCGCACCGAACTCCCCCTCCACGCCCTCTCGGACGCGGGCTGATGCTCCTCGGGGGCGAGCCCTTCGCCGAGGAGATCGTCATGTGGTGGAACTTCGTGGGCCGCACGGACGAGGAGATCCGCCAGGCCCGCGAGGACTGGATGGCCGGCGACCGCTTCGGGGAGGTCAAGGGCTACCACGGCGAGCGTCTGGCCGCACCGGAGGTCCCGGCAACTCCACTGAAGGCGCGAGGGCGGGTGCGCTGACCCGGGTTTTTCTCTTCTGCGTCGATCCATGATCGAGGGGTGCTCAGCTCCACCGCGGCTGTCGTCGCGGCTGCGGTCAACTGGATGCCGACCTTTTGCCGACTTTACTGACGGTTCATCAGGCGCCCTCGCGGTGTGGCGCAGGGAGTGGCGGCATGACGGTCTCGGCACCGTAACCTGCGTGGTCCATGGCCCGGCAGCATGGATCCGGGTCACGGGCGCGGGAAGCGGGCGCGCGGGGCGTCGATGCAGGTGTCCCGGGACGTGGGTCCGCCGAACCGAAGACGGTCGTAGGCCGTGAACGCCGGTTCCAGCGTGTCGAGTTCGTCGACCAGTGCGTGCAGCCGCTCGGACCACCGTGCTGAACCGGCGTCCGGCTCGTTCGCTGCGGCGCTGATCGCGGTCGTCAGGTGATCTTTGCGCTGAATGGCGGCCGGGGTCACCGAGTGCAGGCACACGTACTGTCCGCTGAGATACGCATTCCACTCCGCCTTCCCGGTGATCGGGTCGGCCCAGTGAGCGGTGAACCACGCTTCGAGCAGCTCTACGCCGCCGGCTTCGTCGGCGAGGGCGAACAGGTCGGCCGGCACCATCTCGGCACCGTCGGAGCGCAGATATCCCGGAAGCGGCAGATGCTGCCCCAGCATCAGCCGGCGGACCGCATCGGCATCGCGGCCATGAATTGCGCACAGTTCCTCCAGGGCAACGAACTGCGCGCTGACGTATGCGTCATCGGTATCGGTCATCGGATGGTCGCCGTTGACTTCGCGGAATCGCTCGGCGAGCTGCTGCTTCAGATCTGTCTCCGACATCGGGTCGCCTCCGGCGTTTACCAGCGCGGGCATCTCCCGCACAGGACTCGGCACGCTACCGGCCGGACGGTTCGGCACTCACCGAACCATCGAGGGAACCACGACAGCACGAGGGCACCTCGCCCTCGCTCCGCCCACCGATCCACAGCTCTTGACCATTACTCCCACGGGCGGATCCCTGTCCGCACTGCGGGAGGGGCGCACCGGCCGCGTTCCCTACAGGCTCTTCTTCGCCGACAAGTCGGGGAGCGGGGTTGTTCAGACCATGGTGCCCACGATCTCCTCGACTATCTCCGGAGTGGTCTCCGGGTGGAGGAAGGCGAACCGGGCGACGGTCGCGCCCTCCCAGCCTGTCGGGGCCACGAACGCCTTCTGGCCGGCGAGGAGGCGGGCGGACCATTCCGCGTAGTCCTCGGCGGTCCAGCCGATCCGGCGGAACAGTACGGCGGACAGCTCCGGTTCGCGGATGAGTTCGAGGTGCGGGGTGTTCCGGATGAGGGCGGCGGTGGTGCGGGCCAGGGTGAGGGCCTTCTCCATGGCCTCGCTGTAGGCGCGGGTGCCGTGGACGGCGAGGGAGAACCACAAAGGGAGGCCCCGGGCGCGGCGGCTGAGGTGGTGGGCGTAGTCGCTCGGGTTCCCCTGGGTGTCGTCGTCCGTGTGAAGGGCGTCGAGGTAGGAGGCGTCCTGGGTGTGGGCCGCCCTGGCCAGGCGAGGGTCGCGGTAGAGGAGGGCGGCGCAGTCGAAGGGAGCGAAGAGCCACTTGTGGGGGTCGATGACCAGGGAGTCGGCGTGCTCGATGCCCCGGTAGCGGTCCCGGACGCTCGGGGCGAGGAGGCCGGCGCCTCCGTACGCGCCGTCCACGTGGAGCCAGAGGCCGGACTCCCGCGCCACAGTGGCGATTCCGGAGAGGTCGTCGATGATGCCGGCGTTGGTGGTGCCGGCGGTGGCCGCGACTCCGATGACGTCGCAGGGGTCCGCGTCGGCGAGGAGCGCCGCGCGCAGTGCAGGACCGGTCAGGCGGTGATCCACGGTCGGCACCGTGAACGGCTCGACGCCGATGATGCGCAGGGCGTTGCCGATGGAGGAGTGGGCCTGGTCGGAGACGGCGAACCTGACGCGGTCGTACCGGCCGAGGCCCCGGCGGCGCCGGGCCGTGTCGCGCGCGGTCACCAGGGCGGAGAGGTTCCCGGCCGAACCGCCGGAGACGAAGCAGCCGCCCGCGGCAGCCGGCATGCCGGCGAGATCCGCGAGCAGGCGCAGCACCTGGTTCTCGGCGGCGATGGGGCCGGAGGCGAGGAGCCATGAGACGCCCTGGATCGACGAGCACGAGACGAGCGCGTCGAAGAGGGCGGCGGCCTGCGTGGGGGCGGCGGGGACGAAGGAGAGGAAGCGGGGGCTGTCGACCGTGATCGTGGCGGGTGCCAGATGCTCGGTCCACAGCCGCAGGACCTCCGCCGGATCGTTGCCTTCCGGTCCGATCAGCCCCGCCAGGACCTGGCCGAGCTTGTCCCCCTCACCCGGGTGGTTGAGCGCGGGCCGGTTCGAGAGGCGGTCCCGCAGGGAAGCCGAGGACGAGGTCGGTGAGGGCAGGGTCGTACGTGTGCATGGTGTGCTTTCGTGTTGACGACGAGCGAGCTCGGCCCGGCAGGCGGGGAGGGACTGGGGCGTAGGCCAGTCAAATCCGTTCCCCTGCGAATGAGTTCGGCACCCGCGACAGGTCCGGGGCGGTCCGTTCGTCCGCTCGACCGAACTCGCCGCTCTGAGCGGGGCGCTCGGGCGGCCCGTACCAATCCGGGCCGCATCTTTTGGTGCCGGCGACGACGTCCCGCAGGCCGGATCGGACGACGATCGCGTCGAGATCCCGCGGACGACAGCGGGAACGTACGGAAGGCCGCTCCGCATGCGTCACGTCACCCGCCCGATCCTCGGCATCCTCGGCGGGATGGGGCCCCTCGCCACGGCCGACTTCTACCGGCGGCTCGTCGAGCGCACCCCGGCCGGCTCCGACCAGGCGCACCTGCCCGTCGTCATGTGGGCCGATCCTGCCGTCCCGGACCGGACCGCGGCGCTGCTCGGAGAGGGCCGTCGCCCGTACCCGCCCTCGTGGAAGGCGCCCGCCGGCTCCAGCGCGCGGGAGCCAGTTGCATCGCCGTTCCTGCAACACCGCGCACGCCTATGCCGAGCAGATGTCCAAGGCGACCGGTGTCGAGGTCCTCGACATGATCAGGGCCGCGCTCGAGGCGGCGGCCCGCCGCACGCCCGGGCTTGAGCGGGTGGGCGTCCTGGCGACCCGGGGCACGCGGTCGACCGGCCTCTATGAGCGAGCCGGCGCCCGGCTCGGGCTCGACGTCGCGCAGGTGCCCACCGCTGTCCAGGAGGAGTACGTCGACGCGGCGATCCGCGCGGTCAAGGGCGGCGCCGATCCCGGCCGGCCCGAGCGCTGGATCGCCACGGCTGCCGAGAGCCTCAAGGAGCAGGGCGCCCAGGCGGTGATAGCCGCCTGCACCGAGATCCCTCTGATCAGCGCGGCCGCCGCCCGGGTGCTCCCGCTGATCGACTCGACCGAGGCCCTCGCCGAAGCCGCCGTCGCCCGCCTGTGGCAGCCCGCCGAACCTGTTCGTACCCTGGTACGAACAGGCTGACGTATCCTCGTCCGCACGCACCACGTCGCGGGGCTGCACACGTCCTAACCTGCGGAGATGATCAGGCACATGTCGACGCACCCCGCCAGGAGCCTCAGCCGGGTGCTCGAGGACTTCGGCCACACCCTCCTGGACCTGCTGTACGGCGATCCCGACGCGGCCGGGGAGATCGGTGGCGTCGGCATCCATGATCCGTACGACGAACAGCACCACCCCGAGCGTGCCATCGTGCTCGGTGTCGGTGTCCACGGTGCGGAGGAGACCGGCCGGCTGTTGCGGTACCTCGCCGCGCTCGGCGCCACCGCGCTCGTCGTCCGCGGACCGGTCGACGACGCCGACGAGCTGGAGCCGGTCGTGGACGAGACCGGTGTCGCGCTGCTCGCCCTGACCCGCGGTGCCTCGTGGGCGCAGCTTGCGGCGATGCTGCGCACCCTGCTCGCCGAAGGCGACGTGGGGGAGGGCGAGGAGCAGACCCTGGGCGGAGTGCCGTCCGGGGACCTCTTCGCCCTGGCCAACGCCATCGCCACGCTGCTCGACGCCCCCGTCACCATCGAGGACCGGCGCTCCCGCATCCTCGCGTTCTCCGGCCGGCAGGACGAGGCGGACGCCCCGGGTCGAGAGCATCCTGGCCCGCCAGGTGCCCGAGCGGTATCTGCGCCATCACGAAGAGCACGGCGTCTTCAAGGAGCTGTACCGCGGCGAGGGCCTGGTGCACGTTCCCGCGCCCACGCTCGGCGGCGAGGTGGCACTGCCCCGGGTCGCCGTCGCCGTCCGGGCGGGGGACGAGTTCCTCGGCTCCGTGTGGGCGGCGCTGCGCAAGCCCCTCACCCCGGAGCGGGAGAAGGCGTTCTCGGAGGCGGCGAAGCTCGTCGCCCTCCACATGCTCCGCTTCCGGGCCGGTACGGACGCCGAGAATCGCCTGCGGGCCGACCTCGTCACGACCACCCTCGAAGGCGGGGCCGGCGCCGTCGAGGCGCTCGGCCGGCTCGGGCTCGTCGACGAACCCGCGCTCGTCATGGCCATGGGGCTCGCGCCCGGACAAGGCGAGGACCACGCTCACGTGACGGCGGAGCGCCAGCGTCTGGCCGCCGCCCTGGCCGTTCACCTCACCGCCGTACAGCCGCGCTCCGCCGTGGCCCTGCTCGGCGACGTCGCGTACGCGCTCCTCCCCGTCCCCGGCGACCACACCCACACCCGGGAACGCGCCCTGCAGGTGGCGGCGAACTTCCTCCAGCGCACCGGCGACCGCACCGGCGCCGTCATCGGGATCGGCTCGGTCGCCGAGGAACCCGCGGCGCTCCCCGATCGCGGGCCAACGCCGACCGGGCGCTGCGCGTGCTGTTCACCGGCCGGACGGGAAAGCGCGTCGCCTCGATCGCCGACGTCCACGTCGACGCCCTGCTCCTGGAGATGCGGGACCTGGCCATCGCCAACCGCGACGAGCTGTCCGGCCCTCTCGCCCGCCTCGTCGCGTACGACGCCAAGCACAACGCCCACCTGGTGGAGACGCTGCGGGCCTGGCTGGACGCCTTCGGGGACGTGATCACCGCCTCGGCGAGCGTGTTCGTCCACCCCAACACCTTCCGTTACCGGATCCGCCGGGTGGCCGAGGTCGGGGAGATCGACCTCCAGGACCCGTCGGCCCGGTTCGCCGCGATGCTGCAACTGCGCCTGCTGGAACCGGGACGGACGCAGAAGGGCGGCGGGAGCGGGACCGGAGGCCGGGCCGCGCCGCCGCCGTCGACTGAGCGGGTCAGAGCCGGACGCCCGGCGGGAGCGTCAGGTCCGCGTGGGTGTCGTGGAAGGCGTCGGCGTCCTGGATGGTGCGCACCCAGTCGTAGAAGAGTTCCTTGGTGGAGAGCGTCTCGATGCCCCGGCCCACCAGGCGCCGCAGGCTCCCGCTCGTGGGCCTGGCCGGGAGAGTAGGCGGCGTCGTCCACGACCACGACGCGCTTGCCGGCGTGGTGCATCCGGATCGCCGAGTGGGCGACGCAGATGTCCGTCTCGATGCCGGCCAGGATCATCGTCGTGCGTCCGGTGGCCTCGACCGCGGCGGCGATGTCAGGGTTGTCCCACACCGCGAAGGCGTTCTTCGGCAGGGTGACCGCCTTGGCCGGCAGCACCTCACGGATCTCCGGCACGGTGTGACCGCTTGCCGCCGGGTCCTCCTCGGTCACCACGACGGGGATCTCCAGGCGGTCCGCCACGGACGTGATCCAGGCGATGCGCCGCACCATGTCGTGGAACCGCTGCCGGTCCACGTCGAGGCGGTGGGGCGGGTAGAAATCGGTCTGCACATCGATGATCACCAGGGCGCAGTCGTCGCGGTCGATCAGCGGCATCGTCGTCTCGTCTCCTCGTACGTCGGGTGCCCGCCACCCTAGGAACGCCCGCCGTCTTCGGAGCCGTCCGCCCCGACAAGCTCCGACCCGCACATTCGTATCCCCGTACGAACCATGTGGAGGTCTTCGTACGTACGCTTCCGGCCGAGCTCACCGAGCCGCAAGCAGACACACCAAGCCACCCGGAGGGCGAGCGTGAAGGCTGACATCGAGCACTGGACGAGCCGCCTCGCAGCGCTCGCCGCCGACTGCGAGGTGCCCGGCGCGAGCTTGGCGTACTGGTACGGCAGCGAGCTGCACGAGTGCGCCACGGGCGTCCTCAACACGGCGACCGGGGCGCCGGTGCGCGCCGACTCGCTGTTTCAGATCGGCTCCGTCACCAAGGTGTGGACCGCGACCCAGATGATGCTCCTGGTCGAACAGGGCCGCATCACGCTGGACACCCCGTCGCGGAGATCCTGCCGGAGTTCACGGTGGGCGACCTCCACGCCACCGCCGCGATCACCCTGCGCCACCTGCTCACCCACACCTCGGGCATCGACGGAGATCTGTTCCTGGACACCGGGCGTGGTGACGACTGCCTGCGCCGGTACGTCGAGGCGTGCGCCGACCTGGAGCAGACCTTCCCCGTCGGGGACTCCCACTCCTACTGCAACTCCGGCTTCGTCATCGCGGGCCGTGTCGTCGAGCAGCTCACCGGAAGGTGTGGGACCAGGCCCTGCGCGAGCAGATCTGCGACCCGCTCGGCCTCACCCACACCTGGACACTGCCGGAGGACGTCCTGCGCTTCGGCGCCGCCGCCAGCCACGACGAGCACGGCGCCGTAGTGGCGCAGTGGGGTCTGCCGCGGTCCGTCGGCCCCGCGGGACTGATCTGCGCCCGGGCCGCGGACGTGGTCGCCTTCGGTCGCGCCCACCTCACCCCGGAGCGCTCCTCGCCGACCCCGCCGCCCTGCGTCGGGCGCAGGTCGACCTGCCCCATTCGTACGGCGGCGGGCGGCAGTGGGGCATCGGCTGGTGCCTGGACGAATGGGACGGCCACCAGGTCGTCTCCCACACCGGCGACACCATCGGCCAGCACGCCGCGCTCTGGGTCCTGCCCGAGCCGGGCACGGTCGTCGCCGTACTGATCAACGGCGGCCGCAGCGTCGAGTTCCAGCACCGCCTCGTCACCGAACTCCTCGGAGACCTGCACGGGATCGACGTCCCCGCCCCCTCACACCACCCGAGCCGCCCGTCGACGTCGACATCGAACCCTTCACGGGCGTGTACGAGCGGGCCGGCAGCAGGATCCACGTCACCGCGCACGAGGGCGGGCTGCGCCTGCGCACCGAACCCACGGGCATCCTCGTCGGCCTCGCCCGGTCCCGCACCCTCGACCTCGTCGCCGTCGACGCGACCACGTTCGTCGGCCGCGACGCGGGCGACTCCCTCTGGGACGCGGTGGTGTTCGAAAGGCGCCCCGACGGCCCCTCGTACCTCCACTACAGCGGCCGCGCCGCCCCCAAGGCCCGCTGACCTCCGCAGGATTGGATCCCCATGGCACCACCCTCCACCGCGGACGCGCTGACCTCGGCTCTCCGTACGATCTTCGACGAGGCCGGAGCCGAGGCTTCGTCCACGCCCGCGACATCGACGACCACAGCGAAGGCGACGCCCGCGAGGTCGCCTTCCGCGCCGACGCCCCCGTCATCGTCGCCTCCATCCGCAAGATCGCCGTCGCGGTCGCCTACGCCCGCCAGGCCGCGACCGGAGCCCTCGACCGGGCCGCCCGTCACACCATCACCGCCGCCAACCGCGAGGGCGGCGTATCGGCACCGATAGCTGCCGGCACGACGTCACCCTGAGCACCCGCGACCTCGCCTTCTTCATGCTCTCCATGAGCGACAACGCAGCCACCGACAAGCTCATGGAGGTCCTCGGCACGGACCAGGTCCGCGCCGTCGCCGCCGAACTCGGCTGCCCCGCCTGCCCGTCGGGCGCTACCGCGAGCTGTGGAACCCCGTCTGGGAGGAACTCGGCCTCGACCCGGACGGCGACATCGACGCCCAGCTCGACCACGTTGGCGAGGACCGGATCAGGGGCCTGGCCATGCTCGACCCGACCCGTTCCGCGTCCAGTACGCCACGGGAGACCACGTCCATGCTGACGGCGATCTGGCGCGACCGGGCCGGCCCGCCGAAGCCTGCGCGGAGGTCCGAGAGCTCATGAGCCATCAGATGTCCGTCCACCGCCTTGCCGCGGGCTTCGACGACGACGTCCGCGTCGCGGCCAAGAACGGCTCCCTGTGGGGCGTGCTCAACGAGGCCGCCGTCGTCGAGTACCCCGACGGCGGCCGCTACGCCGTCGCCGTCTTCCTGCGCACCCCCGCCCTGGGCGGCCGCGACCGGCCGCCGACACCGCGATCGGCCGCGCCGCACGGACCGCCGTCGACCACCTGCGCCGCACACCGCGCGCCACCGCACCCAGGAGACAGCATGACCACCACAGCAGCGCGGACGACCGACGCCGGCCGGATCCACACCACGCTCGCGTCCGTCTTCGCCCAGGCGCGGGCCGAAGGCCTCCTCCACGTCCGCGACCTCGACACGGGAGCGGAGTTCGGCCACGGCGCCGACGCCCAGGTCGTCCTCGCCTCCGTCTTCAAGATCCCCATCGCCCTGGAGTACGCCCGGCAGGTGGCGGCCGGGGAACTCGACCCGGCCCGGCGCCACACCGTCACCTCCGCCCACCGGGCCGGCGGCAGCAGCACCGACGGCTGCGCCCACGACGTCGAGATGAGCGCCCGCGACCTCGCGTTCATGATGATGACGATCAGCGACAACGCCGCCACCGACCTGCTCCTGGACATCGTCGGACCCGACCGCGTCCGCGCGACACTCGACGAGCTGGGCTTCCCCGACTTCGGGTTCTCCTCCTGCGCCGCCCTCGACGACGACATCCGCCGGGAACTCGGGCTCGATCCCGAGCGCTCCCTCGACGACCAGCTCGCCGGCATCCCCGACGAACGTCTCCTCGCCCTGCGCGCCTGCGCCCCGGCACCAGCCCGTCGAGCACCCCGCGCGAGGTGACCGCGCTGCTCGCCGCGATCTGGCACGACGAGGCCGGGCCGGCGAGCGCCTGCGCCGAAGTCCGGGACATCATGGGCCAACAGGTCTGGCAGCACCGCCTCGTCTCCGGCTTCCCCGAACCGGGCGTGCGGCTCGCCGGGAAGACGGGCACCGACTTCCCCGTTCGCAACGAGGCCGGCGTGATCGAGTACCCGGACGGCAGGCGCTACGCCGTCGGCGTCTTCCTCCGCACCTCGACCGCGGCCACGCGGCAACCCCTCGCCGACCGCGCGATCGGCCGCGCCGCCCGGGCCGCCGTCGACCACCTCCGCGCCGGAACCTGAACGCTCCGCTCGTGCACGCCGCCCCTCCTCACGGACACGCCCCGCCCCGGACCGCACCGCCCGCGGTCCGGGGCCGCCGGTCTCCGAGACCGTCGCCCGGCTTGGGATCCCGCACCCAACGAGCCCTGCGGCTTTCGTCGCCCTGACTGAATCATTTCCGGCCACGAGCCGCGACTGTGGGGCAACTCTCCCGCTCCAAGGAGTCCCCTATGAAGCCCCCGATGAAAGAGCCAGGACGACATCCGCCTGTCTCGCGGCGTCACTGCTGACGGCCGGCTGCGGCACCGTCGCGCAGGCCGGGTCGTCCGGCGGTGACGCCTTCAGCTACGCGATCAAGAGCGACCCGGGACTGCTCGACCCCGCCCAGGTTCAGAACACGACCACGTACACCGCGCTGTCGCTCGCGTACGACACCCTGGTCCACGCCGGGCCCGACGGCCGGATGGTCTCCGGACTCGCCGAGAAGTGGGACGTCGGGCCCACCTCCGTCACCTTCACCCTGCGCCGAGGCGTCACCTGCGCCGACGGAAGCCCGGTGACCGCGAGCACCGTCGCCGCGAACGTCGCGCACCTCACCGACCCCGCCGTCAAGTCGCCCGCGTACGGCGTCGTGGTCCCCGAAGGACTCACCGCGAAGGCGGACGACACCGCTCGCACCGTCACCCTGTCGACGCCCGAACCGTTCGCCTTCATCCTGCAGAGCACCCGCTACCTCTTCATCGTCTGCGGGCCGGGCCTGAAGGACCGCGCCCGGCTGGCGAGCGGCACCTCCGGATCGGGTCCTTCCAGCTCACCTCCGCCGAGCCGAACCAGAGCTACACCTTCACCAGGCGCGACGACTACGCCTGGGGACCGGACAGGGCGACCACCGCCGACCCCGCCATGCCCGGCTCGGTCGTGCTCAAGGTCGTCGGCAGCGAGTCGACGACCGCCAACCTGCTGCAGTCCCACGAACTGAACGGCGCGCAGCTCGCCGGCCCCGACCGCGCCCGGGTCACCAACATCCCCGGCGTCACCACCACCGTCCAGGCCAACGGCACTCAGGAGTTCTTCTTCCACCAGGGCAAGGGCCACCCCGGCAGCGACCCTGCCGTCCGCAGGGCCCTGCTCCAGGCCGTCGACATGGACTCCCTCGGGGCGATCGCCACCGGCGGCACCGGCCGCCCGCCCACCGGCCTGGTCATGGACCCCAAGCCCTGCCCGGCGACACCGTCACCGGCCACCTGCCGTCCACGACCCGGCCGAGGCCGAGTCGACGCTGTACGCGGCCGGCTGGCGCCGCGGCCCCGACGGCTTCCGGGCGAAGGAGGGAAGCGGCTCACGCTCCGCATGATCTACGGCACGTCGTCGGGCGAGACGATGGCGGCCGCGGCCGAGTACCTGGCCGAGCAATGGAAGAAGATCGGCGTCGACGTCCGACTGCGGGCCGTGTCCGACGCCGCCTACGGCGAGATCGAAGCGGTCACCCAGGACTGGGACGTGGACTGGGCTCCTCTCGGCGTCACCCTGCCCACCCATCTGCTCGGCACTCTGTCCGGCCCTTCACCCCCGACGGCGGCAACTTCGCCCACCTCACCAACACGGAGTACGAGAAGCTCACCGCCCGGGCGGGCAAGCTGCCCGGCACCGCCGGCTGCGCCTTGTGGGACCGGTCGGAGCACGCCCTGTTCGAGAGCGGCGACATCGTCCCCGTCGTCGACAAGACCGTCACCATCGCCGCCCACAACGCCACCTTCCGCATCACGTCGGGCCTCTTCGACGCGACGTCGATCCGTATGACGGGAGGACGGAAGTGACCGCCACGACCGATGCCCTCACCCCGCACGAGACCGCCCCGGCCGCCCCACCACGCCGCCGCGTCCGACGCCTGACCCCGCTCTTCCTCGCCCGACAGACGCTGCGCCTGGCCGGTTCCCTCGCCGTGCTCGTCGTCGCGTCGTTCGCGATGATCCACCTGATCCCCGGCGACCCGCTGCGCCAGATGCTCGGCCCCACCGCGCCGAAGGAACTGGTCGACCAGCGCAGGAGCGAGCTCGGCCTCGACCAGCCGCTGTTGAGTCAGCTCACGCACTACGTCCAGCAGATGTTCTCCGGAGACCTCGGCACCTCGTTCTTCTCCTCCCGGCCGGTGACCGACCTCATCGGCCAGGGCCTGCCCTACCCTGGCCCTCGCGGTCCTCGCCACCCTCGTCGCCCTCGCCGTGGCCGTACCGCTCGGCCTGTGGGCCGCCGTCCGCACCCACAACGGACGTCGGCGAGGCACGAGACCGTCTTCACCACGCTCACCGGTGCCGCCGTCGCCATCCCCGAGTACCTTTACGGCCTGGTGCTGCTGCTCATCCTCGCGCTCGGCCTCGGCCTGTTCCCGCCCGCCGGTCTGACCGGGCCCGCCTCCTTCGTGCTGCCCGTCACGGCCCTCGCCATCGCACCGGCGGCCATGATCGCCCGTTTGGCGCGGGTGGAGACCCTGCGCGAACTGGACACCGACTACATGCGTCTGGCCCACGCCAAGCGCCTTCCCGCGTGGCGGCTGTACGCGGTGCACCTGCTGCCGAACACGCTCACCGCGACCCTGACCATGGGCGGCCTGCTGCTCAGCGGACTGATCACCGGCAGCGTCCTGGTGGAGAACGTCTTCGCCTGGCCCGGGCTCGGCCTGCGCACCGTCGAGGCCATCACGCAGAAGGACTACCCCGTGGCACAGGCCATGATCCTCGTCTACGGCGCGCTCGTCCTCGTCGTCAACTTCCTCGTCGACATCCTGCTCGGGATCCTCGACCCCAAGTCGGCCCTCTCCACCCCGTCCACCTCCGCCCGCAGGGAGGGCTGATGCGCCGCCTGCTGAGAAACCCCGTCGGCCTGCTGGGCGCCGTACTCGTCGCCCTCATGGTCCTCCTCGCCGTCGTCGGACCGCTGATCTGGCAGGACGCCGCCGGCCGGATCAACCCGAGGAAATCGGCCAGGGAGCCTCGTCCGCGCACCTGCTCGGCACCGACGCCCTCGGCCGGGACCTGCTGGCCCGGACCCTCGTCGCCACCCGGCTGACCCTCGGCCTGGCCTTCCTCGCCACTCTGATCGGCACCGCCTCCGGCATCCTGCTCGGCACCCTGCCGCAGATCCTGCCGCGACCGGCCGGACGCGCGGTCGTGGCCGTGGTCGACCTGCTGGTGGCCTTCCCACCCTGCTGCTCGCCATGTTCACCGCCGTCGTCGCCGGGCTCGGCGCGCAAGGCGCCGTCCTCGGCATCGGCGTGGCCCTCGCACCCGCCTTCGCCCGGCTCACCCACACCATGACGGCGACCGTCGCGGGATCGGACTACATCGCCGCGGCCCGCATGCTGCGCGTGCCCCGCCGCCGCATCCTCACTCGGCACATCCTCCCCAACATCGCCGAACCGCTCATCCTCAACGCCGCCCAGGCCATGGGCGGCGCCCTGCTCGGCCTGTCCGCGATGTCCTTCCTCGGCATGGGTGTCCAGGCACCCTCGTACGACTGGGGCCGGCTGCTCAACGAAGCCTTCGGGCACGTCTACGTCACCCCGTCCGTGGTCGTCGCCCCGGCCCTCGCCGTCAGCCTCGCCGGCCTCGGCTTCATGCTCCTCGGCGACACCTTCGCCAAGGCTGCCGCGCACACCCGGGAACAGGTCGGCGAGCCCGTCGCCCCCGCGGTGACCCCCGCCCGGGACGAACCCGCACCGGACGCCGTCCTGGAGGTCCGGGACCTGACCGTCGCCTTCCCCGGCGACATCACCCCCATACGGCAGGTGTCGCTGACCGTCCGTGCCGGGGAGATCGTCGGCCTGGTGGGCGAATCGGGCAGCGGCAAGAGCATGACCGCCGCCGCCATCGGGCAGATCGTGCCCCATCCCGGCCTCGTCGCCAGCGCCCGCATGCGGCTCGGCGGGGCGGACCTGGACGGCCTGACCGACTCCGAGCGCCGCAAGCTGCTCGGCTCGTCGCTCGCCATGGTCTTCCAGGACCCCACCAGCTCCCTCAACCCCGCCCTGCGCGTCGGCGGCCAGCTCGCGGAAGTGGCCACCCTGCACGACGGTGCCACCCGCACCGAGGCACGGGCCCGCGCCGTCGAACGCCTCGACCGGGTCCGCATCAAGCACCCCGCCGACGTCGCCAAGCGCTACCCGCACGAACTGTCCGGCGGCATGCGCCAGCGCGCCGTCATCGCCATGGGCCTGATGAACACGCCCCGCCTGATCATCGCGGACGAGCCCACCACCGCCCTCGACGTCACCGTCCAGCGCGAGGTCCTGCGGGTCCTGCGCGAAGCGGTCGACGAGACGCGGGCAGGCGCCCTGTTCATCTCCCACGACATCGCCGTCGTCAGCGAACTGTGCGACCGGATCGCCGTCATGTACGCGGGCCGCATCGTCGAGAACTCCCCGCCGACGCCCTCCACCTCGCCCGCCACCCCTACACCCGCGCCCTCGTCGGTTCACTTCCCGACATGGACACCGACCGGTCGGGCCCCTCACCACCATCCCCGGCCGCCAGCCCGCGCCCGGCGACGTCGGCGACGGCTGCGCCTTCGCCGACCGGTGCGCCTTCACCACCGCCCGCTGCGCGATCCGGCCCAAGCTGCTCGCCCGTACGGAAGACCACTCCGTGGCCTGCTGGGAGGTCCTGTGAACATCGACCGACTCACCGTCCGGTACGGCTCCTTCACCGCCGTCGACGGCGTCAGCCTGGAGGTGCCGAAGGGATCCGTCACCGGCCTCGTCGGGGAGTCCGGCTCCGGGAAGTCCACCGTGGCCCGCGCCGTGGCCGGCCTGACCCCGTACCGGGGGACGGTCACCGGCGTCGCGCCCGGCCGCGTCCAGATGGTCTTCCAGGACCCGTACTCCTCGCTGAACCCGCGCATGAGCATCGGCGACGCCATCGCCGAAGGCACCCGGGTCCCGCGCGCCCAGCGGGTGGCGGAGGTCGGGCGGCTCCTCGAACTGGTCGCCCTCCCGCCACGTACGCGGGCAAGTACCGCGAACTCTCCGGCGGCATGCGCCAGCGCGTCGCCGTCGCCCGCGCCCTCGCGGCACGGCCCGAGCTGCTCATCGCCGACGAGATCACCTCCGCCCTCGACGTCTCCGTCCAGGGAGCCGTCCTCAACCTGCTGCGCGAACTGCGCGGCGAACTCGGCCTGACCATGCTCTTCATCTCGCACAACCTCGCCGTCGTGCGGTACGTCTGCGACGCCGTCGCCGTCATGCACCAGGGCCGGCTCGTGGAGTCCGGCCCCGTCGAAGAGGTGGTCGGGGCGCCGCGGCACGAGTACACCCGCACCCTGCTCGACGCGGTCCCGCGCCTGGCCCGCGCCTGAGCGGCCCGCTCACCTCCTCCCGCGCGTCCGGCGGCCCGACGCCCCGTCACGGGCCGCCGGACGCCTCCTCACCGCCCGAAAGGACCGCCGTGTCCCACGACCTGCACCAGCACGCCGTCGTCGCCGACGCGCACAACGACCTCCTCATGGCCGTCTCCGCCCGCCCGCCCAAGCGCTGGGGCTCCTTCTTCCGCGAACGCTGGCTGCCGCAGCTACGCGAGGGCGGCATCGACATCCAGGTGCTGCCGGTCTTCATCGACGACCAGTACCGCCCCGAGGGATCCCTCCGGCAGACCCTGCGCATGATCGAGTGCGCTCACGTCCTCGCCGAGGCCAACGCCGACCAGGTCGCCCTGTGCCTCGATGGCGCCGGCATCGACGCCGCCCTCGCCGAGGGAAGGTCGCCCTGGTCCTCGCCCTGGAGAGCGCCCCCGGCATCGACGCCTCCGTCGAACTCTTCCCCACCCTCTTCCGGCTCGGCGTGCGGATGGCCTCGATCGCCCACTGGGGACGCACTCCGCTCGCCGACGGCAGCCGCGAGGACGCCACCGGCAGCCGGCTCACCGCACCCGGCATCGAGGCGCTGCGCGAGATGGAACGCCTCGGCATGCTCTTCGACATCTCCCACCTGGGGGCGAGCGGCGTCGCCCACGTCCTGGAACTGGCCACCCGGCCCTGATCGCCACCCACTCGTGCGCCCGCGCCCTGCGCGACCACCACCACAACCTCACCGACGAGCAGATCCGGGGCGTGGCCGCCACCGGCGGTGTGGTGTGCGTGAACTTCGTACCGGACTTCCTCACCGATGACCGGGCGAAGGTGAGCACCGACCGGATCGTCGACCACATCGAGCACATCGTCTCCCTCGCCGGGATCGACCACGTCGGCCTCGGCTCGGACTTCGTGCGCGAGGTCATGCACGACGTCACCCCGCCCTGCTGCGAGAGCCTCGACGACGAGGACCCGATGTTCGACTTCCCCGGCCTCGAAGGCCCGGCCGGCATGCCGCTGGTCACCGAGGCCCTGGTCCGCAGAGGGCTGCCGGAGGACCACATCCTGAAGATCCTCGGCGGGAACCTGCGTCAGCTCATGGCCGGGCACATGGGCTGACGACCCGTACCGCGGTGGTGCCCGGCGATCCGTACGAGCCGCCGGACACCGCCCTGTCCCCCGGCTTGGGTCCCCGGCACGAAGCGGGCGCCCAGGTTGTCACCGCGACACCAACCGGACCCCGTCCGCCCTGCCTAGCGTGGCGGTCATCCCGACCTGGAGGAACCACCGTGCCGGTTGACCGAGAACCCCACCCCTGCGAGCGGACCACGCGCCCGCGCCCGATCTCGACGCCATGCTCGCCGACCTCGAAGAACTCGTCACCTGCGAGTCGTACTCCGCCGACCACGCCGCCGTCGCCCGCAGCGCACAGGTGGTCGCCGAGCAGGGCGCCCGGCTCCTCCGCGCCCGTGCGGAAGCGCTGGTCATCGACGGCGTCACCCACATCCAGTGGACCTTCGGCACCCCGCGCGTGCTGCTCCTGGGGCACCACGACACCGTCTGGCCGATCGGCTCCCTCAAGACCCACCCCTGGTCGGTGGAGAACGGCATCGCCCGCGGTCCCGGCGTCTTCGACATGAAGGCCGGTCTGGTCCAGATGTTCCACGCCCTGGCCGCCCTGCCCACCCTCGACGGACTCCGCGTCCTCGTCACGGGCGACGAGGAGGTGGGATCGGACACCTCCCGCCACCTCATCGAGGACCTGGCACGGCAGTGCGCGGCCACCCTCGTCCTGGAACCCTCCGCCCCGGGAGAGCGCTCAAGACCGGACGCAAGGGCGTCTCCCTCTACGACATCACCGTCCACGGCCGCGCCGCCCACTCCGGCCTCGAACCCGAGAAGGGCGTCAACGCGGCGACCGAACTCGCCCACCACCTCCTAGCCCTCAGGCGGATCACGGACACGGCGACCACGGAGACCGGCCCCGGGACGACGATCACCCCACCGTGATGTCGGCCGGCACCGCGAACAACACCGTTCCCGCCCGGGCCGACCTCAGCGTGGACGTACGCGTCCCCAGCGCCGCCGCCCAGGACGCGGTAGACCGGCTCATCAGAACCCTGCGGCCCGAACACCCCGAGGCACGCCTGGACATCACCGGCGGCCCCAACCGCCCGCCGTTGGACGCGGACGCCTCCCACGAGCTCTTCGCCCTGGCCGGCGACATCGCCGTCCGCCTCGGCCTCGACCCCCTGCGGCAGGCCGCCGTCGGCGGCGCCTCGGACGGCAACTACACCGCCGGAGCGGGCTGCCCGACCCTCGACGGCCTCGGCGCCGTCGGCGACGGGGCCCACGCCGACCACGAACACGTCGTCACCGCCACGATGCCGGACCGCGCCCGGCTCCTGGCCCATCTGGTCGGAGCGATGCGGTGACCGCACTCGACGTCCGGGAACTCCACACCATGGAGGACCTCGACACCATCAGCCGCCTCTACGCCGAGATCTGGGGCACGGCCGCCGACAGCCCGCCCGTCTCCGCCGAGGTGATGCGCGCCCTGTCCCACGCGGGCAACTACGTGGCCGGCGCCTACGAACAGGGCCACCTGGTCGGTGCCTCCGTCGGCTTCTACGGCGACCCCGTCGGCACCACCCTGCACTCCCACATCACCGGCGCCTCCCAGGGACGGGGCATCGGCCTCGCCCTCAAGCTGCACCAGCGCCGCTGGGCCCTGGACCGCGGCCTGAAGCGCATCACCTGGACCTACGACCCGCTGATCCGCCGCAACGCCTACTTCAACCTCGTCAAGCTCGGAGCCCGCCCCGAGGAGTACCTGCGGTCCTTCTACGGCGCCATGGACGACGCCATCAACGGCGGCGACGAGTCCGACCGCGTCCTGACCGCCTGGGACCTGGCCGCACCCGCGGGCCGTACACCTTCGACCTGCCCGCCGACACAGCCCACGGCGTCCGCGACCACGGCGGCCGCCCGCGGTCGTCCCGAGCGACGCCCGCACCGTCCTCATCGACCTCCCCGACGACATCGAGTCCCTGCGCCGCACCGACCCGGGCGCCGCCCGAGAATGGCGGCTCGCCGTACGCCACGTCCTCAGCGGCCTGCTCGCCGAGGGCGCCCGCGTCACGGGCTTCCACGAGCGCCGCAGTTACGTCGTCCACCGCACCACCCCGTGACCAACGCACCAGGAGCCACCCGTACATGAAGACCACGATCTCCGGCGTCGAGCTGCGCCGCATCGCGATGCCGCTCGTCGCCCCTTCCGGACCTCCTTCGGCATCGAGACCAGCCGCGACGTCCTCCTCGTCCGCGTCGTCACCTCCGACGGAACCGAGGGCTGGGCCGAGTGCGCGGCCATGTCCGAACCCCGCTACTGCTCCGAGTACGTCGACGGGGCACAGGACGTCCTGCGCCGCTTCCTCGTCCCGGCCCTGCCGAAGGCCGGTGTGGACGCGGCGTCCGTCGGCCGCGCCCTGGAACCCTTCACCGGCCACCACATGGCCAAGTCGGTCCTTGAGACGGCCGTCCTCGACGCCCGGCTCAAGCTGTCGGGAGAGTCCTTCGGCTCCTACCTGGGCGCGGCCCGCGACCGCGTCCCCTACGGCGTCTCCGTCGGCATCATGGACTCGATACCCGAGCTCCTGGATGCCGTGGACGAGTACGTCTCCGAGGGCTACGTCCGGATCAAGCTGAAGATCGAGCCCGGCTGGGACGTCGAGCCGGTCCGCGCCGTACGCGAACGCTTCGGCGACGACCTCCTCCTCCAGGTCGACGCCAACGCCGCCTACACCCTGGTCGACGCCCAGCAGCTCGCCAAGCTCGACGACTTCGGCCTCCTCCTCATCGAACAGCCCCTCGCCAACGACGACATGGTCCAGCACGCCCAGCTCGCCAAGCTGCTGCGCACCCCGATCTGCCTGGACGAGTCCATCGAGTCCGCCGCCGACGCCGCCGCGGCCATCTCCCTCGGCGCCTGCTCGATCATCAACATCAAGCCGGCCCGCGTCGGCGGCTACCTCGAAGCCCGCCGCATCCACGACATCGCCCGCGCCCACGGCATCCCCGTATGGTGCGGCGGCATGCTGAGACCGGCATCGGCCGCGCCGCCAACGTCGCCCTGGCGGCCCTCCCCGGCTTCACCCTGCCGGGCGACACCTCGGGCTCGCACCGCTACTTCGCCACGGACATCACGGAGCCGTTCGTCCTCGCGGACGGCCACCTCGACGTCCCGACGGGCCCGGGGCTCGGCATCGAGCCGCTCCCGGACGTCCTGAAGGAGGTCACCACCTCCACCGAGTGGATCGCGCTTTAGTCCTCCGCGGAGGACGGCCGACCTCCGAAGGCTCCCGGGGCGCGCACCACGCTCCAGGAGCCTTGGCCGCGCCTCGTCTCCCGCGACCGGACGAGGCGATCGAATGCAGAGCGGGACACGAACGAAAGAGGGCGCCCCTCCGGCACAGTGGCACCACCGCAGAGCGTGACGGCGGGAGTGCTTTCACCCGCGAGCACCCACGACGCCACGCAGCCCGTCCGTCTACCGGTTCAGATGAAGAACCCCTTCCAGCGGGAGGACGAAGGCACCCGGAGCTCGGGTGCGGGATCCGCGTCGCCACACCGGCGGCGCGGGTCCTCTCCAGCGTCCGCAACTGGCCGTCGACGACGCGGTCCATGTCGGTCAGGATGCGGATCAAGTGGTGGTGGAACTTCGTCGGCCGGTCCGGTGAGGAGATCGCACAGGCGCGAAACGACTGGGAGAGCGGCTTGCGATTCGGTGAGCTGCACGGTTACGACGGCGCCCGCCTGACCGCTCCGGAACTGCCCGCCACCCCGCTGAAGCCGCGCGGGCGAGTGCGCTGACCCGGGGAAGTCCATGGTCGTGCCGGCCGTGCGCCCACGGGCGGCCACCGTGCTGGGGCCCTCGATCCGCATCCTGACCGACATGGACCGCGTCGTCGACGGCCAGTTGCGGACGCCGGAGGTCCTGGAAGGCGCCAAGGGCCTGTTCGGCCCGTCACCTGCGACTTCGCCCCGGCACGGTCACGGTGCGTCCGTCTGGCAGTCGACGAAGGCGCGGACCGCGCCGGACAGTTCGTCGGTCCTGCTGACGGAGACGAGGGCTGGGCCGTCCGTACCGCGCGAGGGCAGATAGGTGAGATCGAGCAGGCTGACGTGTTCCGTCACCGCGGGGACAACGGCCACGCCGGCGCCGGCTGCGGCCAGGGCGAGAACGCCGAGCGTCCCGCCCACCGCGTGCACGCGTGCGCGGTGCCCTTCGCCCGCGGGCAGGTGGGACGTCACGGTCGCCTCCTCCTCGTGCGTCGCGAACACGACGAGGTCGAGGTCGCGCAGTTGGTCCGCCGTCACGAACGCGCCGGCGGCCAGCGCGTGGTCGCCGCGCATCGCGACGGCCAGGGACGTGCGGGCGCGCGGGGTCACCGACAGGCCGTCCGCGGTGTCCAGTCCGAGGTCGGGACAGTAGCCGATGTCGATCGTGCCGTCGTGCAGGCCCTCGACCTGTGCCGCCGGCGGGGAGTTCGGTGAGGCCGATCTCGACGCCGGGGTGTGCCCGGCGAAAGCGGTGCAGGTCGGCGGCGAGCACTCCGTGGAGGCCGCGACGCCGGAGAACCCGACGCGGATTCTGCCGACCTCGCCGCTGACGGACTGCCGTGCCACGCTCAGCGCCCGCCCGGCCTGCGCCAGCGCGACGCGCCTCGGGCAGCAGGAGTTCGCCCGCCTCGGTGAGCTCCACCCGCCGGCTCGTCCGGGCGAACAGCGGACCCCCACCTCGCGCTCCAATCCCTGCACCTGGGCGCTGAGGGTCGACTGGGTGACGTGCAGTCGTGCCGCCGCGCGCCCGAAGTGCCGCTCTTCCGCCACCGCCACGAAGTACCGCAGGTGCCGCAGCTCCATGAATGCTCCCCATCGATTCCATCGCTTTCATACGGGCTGGATCCACCGGGACCTCGGTCAATGGGACCGGCTACGCGACCTCTTCCACCCGGACGGACGCATCGAGATCACCTGGTTCGAGGGCCCGGCACGAGTTCGTCGACGCCTCCGCCCGGATGGGCGCCTCCGACTTCAGGACCAAGCACCTGATCACCGCGCCAGTGGTGACCTTCTCGGACGACGGAGCGCGCGCCGTCAGCGAGACCAGCGCCGTCGTCATCGGCGAGAACATCCGGCTCCAACTCGGCTGCAACGGCCACAACCGGTTCGTCGACCGGCTGGAGAAGCGCGACGGGGCATGGCGCATCTTGGACCGCAAGAGCGTCTACGACTTCGCCACCTTCACCTTCCCCGCCGGCATCGTGGACATCGACGCCACGGCCGTCTCCCGGTTCCCGCGCGCATACGCGGCGCTGGCCCATCTGCTGGAGAAGAGCGGATTCCCGGTGCGGCGAATCTTCGCGACCAAGGGCAGCGACCTGGAACGCGACATCAAGCAGACAGCCTTCGCCTGGCTGCGCGAAGGAAAGCAGGCATGACGCACGCCACCCTCACCGACGTCGCGGCGTTCGACGGCACGGACCGGCTCGAGGGCCTCTGGGACGTCTCCTTCGAGAAGGGCGTCATCACCCACGTCGGCGAATCCGGCACGAACCCGCCTGCCGGACAGCGGATCGACGGGACCGGCGCGACCCTGCTGCCCGGCCTCATCGACGCGCACGTGCACTTCCTCGACCCGGAGGAACCGGGCACGCTGGCGGGATTCGGAGTGACCACCGCCCTCGACATGGGCACCTGGCCGGCGGCGTTCGTCTCGGCCCTGCGCGCGGCCGGGACCGGCGCGGACATCCGCAGCAGCGGCGCCCCGATCGCGGGAACCGGCGGTACGCACGCGCACATCCCGGGATTCCCGGCCGACAGCCTCGTCGGCACCGCGGACGCGGCCCGCCGGACCGTCGCAGCACGCGTCGGCCAAGGCGTCGACCACATCAAACCGATCCTGGAACGTCCCGGCGCGGGCGGCCCCGACCTGGCCACCGCCACCGCCGTGGTGGAGGCGGCCCACGAGGCCGGGCTGCGCGTGGTGGCCCACGCCGGTAACACCGCGGCCTACGCGCTGGCCGCCGAGGCAGGCATCGACGTGCTCACCCACGCCCCCTCGACGCCGACCTCGACCACGAACTGGTGCAGGCCCTCAGCGGGGGTGGACACGTCGTCGTCCCCACGCTCACCATGATGCGCGGCACCGCGCGCGCCATCGGCAACCCCGCGCTCTCCTACGACCACGCCCGCGACGCCGTCACCGCACTCCACCGGGCCGGGGCAACCATCGTCGCCGGCACCGACGCCAACAACGCGCCAGGAGTCCCCGCCGCGGTGCCGCACGGCAGCAGCCTGCACGACGAACTCGGCCTGCTCGTCGAAGCCGGCCTGAGCCCCGTGGAAGCACTGCGCGCCGCGACCGGCGTCGCCGCGCGCGCTTTCGGCCTGCACGACCGAGGCGGCATCCGGCCGGGCCTGCGCGCCGACCTGCTCCTGGTTGCCGGCGATCCCTGCACGGACATCGCCGCCACACGTGAGATCCGTGGTGTCCGGGCCGCCGGCCGCGCCGTCGAGAGGGCCCGGCCGGGAAACGAGTGACGGGATGCGGGACGTCCGGGTCACGCCGCCGCAGGGGCGAAGGGGTGCAGTTCGTCGCCGCCCGGCTGGACGACGCCGTAACTGCCCTCCGGCACCTCGTTCCAGGCGCCGGGCAGGTCGCCGAGGGGCTCGGACACGACGAGGCGGGTCTCCTCCGAGGCCTCCCGCAGAACGCCATGTCGGGATGCAGCCGGCGCAGCGCGTCCACCCGGCTGCTGTAGAACAGGGACCGGGAGGCCCGCTCGCTGGAGTAGCGGAAGGCCCAGAGGCGTTCGCCGTCGGTGATGGCGAGCGTCATCTGGAGGGAACTCCACGCCGTGCTCGCGGCCGACGCGCTCCACCACCCCGCCATCCGGGCGACGGCGGCGGGCGGGTCCCAGTCGAGGCCGAAGGTGAGGGCCAGGTGGAACATCACCTCGGAGTCCGTCGTCCCTCGATGTCCGCGTACAGCTCCGGGTCGACGAGCAGGGTGAGTTCACGGCGCACGAGGTGGAACCCCGCGATGGCGCCGTTGTGCATGAACATCCAGCGGCCGTGCCGGAAGGGATGGCAGTTCGACTGCTGCACCGCCGTCCCGGTCGACGCCCGGATGTGGGCGAAGAACAGCGGTGAGCGGACGTGGTCCGCCAGCTCCCGCAGGTTGCGGTTGCTCCAGGCGGGGCCGATCTCCCGGAAGAGCGCCGGGGAGTCGACGCCGTCCGTGTACCAGCCGACGCCGAACCCGTCGCCGTTGGTGGTCTCCACGCCGAGCTTGGAGTGCAGGCTCTGGTCGATCAGGGAGTGCGCGGGCTTGTACAGGATGGTGTCGAGCAGTACGGGCGTGCCCGAGTACGCGAGCCATCGACACATGCGTCATCACCTGGGTCCCTGCCGTGCTCCGGGAACGGCGCCGGGAAGATCCCGACCGGCCCTCCCATTCTCGGTCCCCTCACCCGGGAGTGCCACGCGTGCCCGCTCCGGAGGGCCCGCCCGGTCCCGCCCGGCGCCGTCCGTCCAGACCAGCGGGTACGCCTCGCCGCCGGTCCGCTCGACCCACCGGAGCCGGTCGAGCACGACGGCGCGCCGGCCGTCGGGGGCCCGCTCGGCCAGCACGCGCAGGAGGTCGCGCGTCCTGCGCAGCGCCATCGGGGACCCGGTGGCGGCGAAGAGCACGTCGTCGACGGCGGTCCGGACGTAGCGGTCCCAGTCCGGTACCGGAACGCTCACCCGCAGCCGTCCGGCGGAGTCGTGGAACCGGCCGACGGCCAGGTCCCGACCCGCGAGGCGGACCAACAGGTGCTCCAGGCGGTCCAGGGCCTCCACCGCCGTGGCCGGATCGTTCACCGCCGGTGACAGCGCGCGGAGGGCGATGTCGGCGAGAGCCGGAACGGCAGCTCGGGGTCCTGGTCGAAGGTGCGCTCCACCCCCGTCGACAGGGCCCTGACGAGAGCCTCGGCCCGCACGTCGCCCCCGGTCACCCGCGCGATCACGGTGCCCTCCGTCAGGGTGGCACCGGGGGCGACGCGGAGGGCGACCGAGAGGTCGTGCTCCCGGGCGGTGCCCAGGAGGGCGGACACGTCGACGCGCTGCAGCACGGCCGGCGGCCCCGCCCAGCGCACCTCCGCGCCCGCGTCGGCGCCGGCCTCCGGGGGCGGCGGTTCGGCGGCCGCTCCGGCCGCTCCGGCCGCTACGTACGGGCGGACGTACAGGACGTCGTGCAGACGGTGGGCGCGGGCGGTGATCGCGGTGAGCGAGGGACCGAGCTGGATCGAGTCGAACGCCCTCATCTGCAGGGTGCGCATCAGGCCGAGCGCGACCAGGGTGAGGAGCACGGCCGCGCACGGGACGAGGACGGAGACGCTCTTCCGGGAGCCGATGGCGAGGCCCGAGGTGATGCAGAAGACGAAGAGGCCGATGGTGAAGGCGAACGTCCGCCAGACGACCGGTTCGTGGCGGAACAGGCCGAGGCGCGGGGTGAACGCGCTCGCGGAGAACTGCACGACCAGGAAGAGCACCGAGTAGATGATGCTCACCAGGCTGATGACACCGAAGCCCAGGGTGAACAGCACGCCCACCACCCGGCCCGCGTCCACCTGGGGCCCCGCCGTGGCCAGGGGAGCCAGCAGCCCGAGGCCCAGACCGGCGACCGCGCACAGCAACTGGGACAGGTCCTGCGCGCGGCGCGCCCGGGCCGCCGGAACGGCGTGGCGCGCCGGCGCCGTTCCCGCGCGCCGGGACGGGCGGGGCCGTCGGCATGGCCCGGCATCCGGCCTCCTCCGGGTCTCCTGGGGATCCCGCACGGTTCGTGTCCCCGGGCGGGGCGTGCGGCTCAGGACGCGAGGATGCGGCCCTTCTGCGCTTCGAACTCCTCGGCGGTGAGCACCCTTGGTCCCTGAGCCGGCCGAGCTGTTCGAGCTGGGAGATCTTGGTCTCCATCGGCACCGCGGCCGGAGGCTGCGCCGCCTGGTAGGGCTGTGCCGTCTCGTGCGGCTGTGCCGTCCCGTAGGGCTGCGGGGGCGGCGCGTACCGCTGCTCGTCCTGTTGTGCCCAGCGGCCGGCCTGGCGGCGGGAGACGCGGTTGGACACGGCGGTGGCCGTACCGGAGATGACCGCGGTGCGGGCGACGCCGCGCAGAAGTCCGGGCATGGCGGAAGTCCTTGTCGTCGGGTGGGGAGGGCCGTCGGGCGGGAGAACCGTCGGGTGGGGGAGAGGACCCTCAGGAGAGGGAACCCGCTTCGGCCTCGGCGGCGTCCAGGGACGCCAGGAGGTCCTCGGCGGGGATCCTGCCGCCGGCGACCATGCGGGCACCGCCGCGGCGCAGCGCCGCGGCGAGCGGCGCGGCCCAGAGGTTCTCGTACACGATGACGCCCGCCGAGCTGCCCGGTTCGAGGACGGTCGCGGCCTCCCGCAGGTCGTCCTCGTCCAGCAGTCCGGAGGACGCGCCGTCGAAGACGGCGAGGTCAGCTCTCCGTCGCCGTCGAGGTCGGCGATCTCCAGCGCGGTGACGGAACCGTCCGTGTCCTTGCGTACGAAGGACAGGTCGAGGACGCGGATGACGTGCCGGTCGACCAGGTCGAGCAGAGAGGACAGGCCCTCCCCGGTCATCCGGTTGCCGGGGAACTCCAGGACCAGGTAGTCGACGGGTCCCATCTCGGACGCGTCGGCGGACATGGCGGCGGACGTGTCATCGGCGTTCATGGCGACTCCTCGTCAGGTGACTGCCCACCCCGGACGTGCGACGGCCCCGCCCCTCCGGCCGGGCGGCGCGTCGCCTCCCATTGCATCACCGGAGGGTCGTGCGCGCACCCGCGTGCCGGGTCAGGGCGCCGCGGCGGAACGCTTCGCGGAGGCGGCCCTGCGGGTGCCGGTGCTCGTGCCGGTGCCGGTGCGCTTGGGCTTGGCGGGGGCGCTCTTGCGCTGCCCCGCCTTCCGCGGCTTCCCTCCCTCTCCTCCTTCTCCTCCTTGTCCTCCGCTCCCGCCGGGCTTCGGCGGTGTCGGTCGGAGGCGTGCGGTCGACCACTCCAGTTCGATCTCCAGCTCGATCCTGCCGTCCCCGATCTCGACCTCGATCTCGCTGTGGAGCTCGTCGGGGACGCGCAGGCTCAGCGTGCCGTGGCCGATGTTCCACTCGACCTCCCCGCCGTCCCGCAGGGCCGTCGCGAGTTGCATGAGCTGTTCCGCGGCTTCGGCGCGCGACACGGAGCGCTTCTGCTCGAAGGTGAGGTCTTTCATGGTCTGTCTCCGGTTCGGGTGCTGGAAGGGGCCGGCACCCGGAGGGCAGGGGACCGGACACGGTCGTCCGAGGCACGCCGTCGCTCCGGAACCGGCCGCGTCTCGTTCCCAGCGTGCGCCGTGGCGGTGCCGGCCGCACCCCGAAGGACCGTCACTTCGACATGACGAAGTCCAGGGCGAGCCCCGAGGCGGTGGTCCGGTAGGCGACGAGCCGGCCGTCGTCCGCGTACAGCGTGGGGACGGGCAGCGGGACGTCGACCGGTCTGCTCGCCCGCCGCCGGGCTTCCCCGGGTCCGGGTCGCTGTCCTCGACGACCGGAACCGTCGTCGGGGAGGGCACGGGAGGGGACGACCGGGAAGGGCGGCCGGTGTGCTCCGGAACCTCCCGGGGCACACCGGCCGCCCTGTTCCCCGTACGGGGAGGGGTTACGCCGCGTCCCGCACCCTTCCGGTGAACTCCGGGCCCGGGACCGGCTCCCAGGAGCCGTCGAAGACCGACAGGACGGCCCGCAGCGACTCCACCGGTTCCGCCACGCCGTCCGCGACGGTGGGCACGCTCACCTCGACGTCCGTCTCCCCGGCGGGGACGGAGAACCACAGGGGCAGCCCGCCCGGGACCGCCTCGGACAGCGGCACGGCCGGGTCCGGGACCTCGCCGATCTGCTGCTCCAGCCACTCCGGGTCGACGTCGGCCGTGGACAGCTCGGCGCCGCCGCTCACCGGCAGCAGGCCGACCGTGCCCATGATCTCGGCGTCCGCGGCGGCGGACAGCGTCACCCGCCAGGTCAGGGTCACGCCCTCGGTCACGTCGGCGGCGACCGGCGTCACGGTCACCGCGGGCAGGGGATCGTCGTTCCGCGCGGTCACCCCGCCCCGGTGCGCGCCGACCACGGCCCCGCGCACGGCCTTCACGAACGCGTCGTGCGCCGCGTCGTAGCCGAAGCGGGTGTTGCCCCGGACCTCGACCGGTATGTCGATGTCGTGGCGTCCCGGACGCACCGTCACCAGGCGCGAGGAGACCCCTTCGCCGTCGGGCCCGGGCGTGAACAGCCGGACCTGTCCGCTGCCCCGCCCGGAGACCCGCACCGGGACGCGGTAGGTCCGCACCCCGGAGTCGCCCTCGTCGACCGTCAGACGGCCGATGTCGACGCGCGGCAGCGCAGCCGGCCGCACCGCGGGGGTGCCGGGGCGCCAGCCCCACGCGTCCACGAGCCACGCGCGGCCCGCGCCGCCGCCCGGGGACAGTTCGAGCGCCGCGATCCGCTTCAGGTCCAGGCCCGCCCGGCGCGCGGCGGACAGCGGGACGCGGACCTCGCGCGCCCACACGGACGCGGTCCGGGCGCTGCCGGGCAGACCGTCGACGCGGGCGCGGCCCAGGTGCGCGCGGCGGCCCGACGCGTCGGTCACGGCGACGTCGAACCGGGTGCCCGCGCTGTTGGGCGGGACGGCCAGGCGCAGGGCCAGGGACGTCGAGCCGGCCAGGGAGACCGGCCGGGACGGGCGTACCGTGGTCGGCTCGCCGGGGGCGGCCCACCGCAGTACGACGGCGTCGCGGCCCGGCTCGGGGAGGCGTCCCAGACCGCGAAGTGCGGGGAGGCGCCGCCCTCCTCGGGGTTCAGGCAGGCGCGTGCGGCGTCGGGGTCGACCTGGGCGCACAGCCGGCCCGAGCCGGTGACCGCCGTCGAGGAGTCCGGCAGGAAGGCCGGGGCGCGGTGCCCGCCGACGGCATGGGTGAGGACCCGCGCCGGGCCCGCCGAGGGCGCGCGGCGGCCGGTGCCGTCGAGCAGCGGCCGCACCCGGTCGTCCCCTCCGACGAACAGCCGGGCCGACGCCGCGATGTAGGCGGCGCCCGCCCGCTGCTGCTGCCCGGCGGTCAGCCGGGTCGCCGCGCCGGGGGAGCAGACCGGGTCGGGCGTCTCGTCGGACCAGAAGTCGTCGAACGCCGGGGCCTGGGCCTGTCCCGGGGTCCACTCGCTGTTGAAGAAGTTGTGGTTGGCCCCGACCATGTAGACCGAGCTGTGCAGGGCCGTGCCCCGCCGACGCCGCGGGTGCCGTCGAGGTAGATCTGGCCCTGGAGGTCGCTCACGTCCCCGTCGCAGCCCGGCAGGATCGTCGTGGAGGGCACGTCGGGGGCCGGGTTCTGGCCGAAGATCGTGGGCCCGATCAGGACGTTGCCGCGGATCTTCCACCGTACGGGCCCGTGGTGGCCGTCCCGGTCGGCGGGCGGCGGATAGAGGCTGTCGAGGGCCGCCCGGTTGACGCCCTCGCCCCCGCGGGAAGTGGCCGACGAGCAGGACGCGCGAGAGGTCCGCGGGCGCGGTCCCGCGCACGGCGGCCGGCGCGGCCGACCGGTTCGCGGCCCAGTCGGCCCAGCGGGCCAGGTGCAACCGGACCAGGGAGGAGCGCGCCTGCGCGCCCGCGTCGTCGATGCTGTGGTCCTGCCCGTTGACGCCGTTGGCGGATATGGAGAGCGTCACGTAGCCCTGGGAGGCCAGGAGCTTCTGGGCGTTCAGGTATCCCCGGTGGCTCGGTATCTCCCGGGTGCCCGCCGGGCAGGGCCACGCGCCCGTCGCCTCCTCGGTGCCGGGCGTGTAGCAGGTAGCGTGCCGGCCGTGCAGGAAGAGGGCCACCGGCCGCTTGCCCGGCGCGCCGGCCGGGCCCACCACGACGGCGCGCATCTCGACGGGCACGGGGAAGTCGGGCAGCGACACGGACGGCAGGACGTACTCGCCGCCGACGGTGCGGTAGGGGCCGGGCGCTCCCGGGTCGACCGGGTTCGCCGGGAGCGGGGCCTCCGGCGCGGCGGACCGGGGCGGGGCCTGCGGCCCGGTGGGCGGGGCGAGGGGCCGGAGGCGGGCGGAGGGGCGGCGGCGTCCAGCCGCTTGCCCCCAGCCGTCACCCGCAGCCGGTCGTCCCCGTCGAGCCGGGCGTCCCCGAGGGCAGCCGGAAGGTGTGCCCGTCGGGATCGGCCGCCGGACGGCCGAGCAGCCGGTCGCCGGCGTGGAACTCGACCCGGGCGTCGCCCATGGGGACGGGGGCGGACGACGTCCACACGAGCTGTCGCTGCGCGCCGGTCCCGGCGACCCGCCAGCCCGGGGGAGTTCGGGGTTCCCGTGCCGGGACCCCTGGGCCGTCGCCGTCGCCGTCGCCGTCGCCGGTGCTCCGGGCGACGGTTGCCGGGCGTGTGCCGCGCCGGGCGTCGCCGCCGCCAGCGCGAGTAAGGCCGCGGCGGTGGTCACGCCGCGTATGCCACGTATCAAGGCGGTCTTCCTCACGTTCGTTCCCGTGGGAGCACCGCCGGTGGCCTCGGCCGCCCGGCTCCTCGGTGCCCCCTCTCGCCCCGGAGGACGGCGGCGGACGTGCCGGGGTTGCCTCCCCGTACGGCGCCGTGTGCGCGCCGGAAGGGCGGAGTCGGGAACAGGACCGGCCCGGACGGCGGGGGAGCCGTCCGGGCCGGAGGTGCCACGGCCGGACGACGGGGGCGCCGTCCGGCCGCGGGGTGAGGGAGGGTCAGACGAGGTCGAACCGGTCCAGGTTCATCACCTTGTCCCACGCGGAGACGAAGTCCTTCACGAACTTCTCCTTCGCGTCGTCGCTCGCGTAGACCTCGGCCAGCGCGCGCAGTTCGCTGTTGGAGCCGAAGACGAGGTCGGCGCGGGTGCCCGTCCACGTGACCGTGCCCGTCGCGGCGTCGTGGGCCTCGAAGAGGTCCGCGTCCCCAGCCACCGGCCGCCAGACCGTGTTCAGGTCGAGCAGGTTGACGAAGAAGTCGTTCGTCAGGGTGCCCGGGGCCGTGGTCAGGACGCCGTGCTTCGAGCCCTGGTGGTTGGCGCCCAGGACGCGTAGACCGCCGACCAGGACGGTCAGTTCGGGGGCGCTCAGGTTCAGCAGGTTGGCCCGGTCGACGAGCAGGAACTCGGCCGGAAGCCGGCTGCCCTTGCCGAGGTAGTTGCGGAAGCCGTCCGCCCTCGGCTCCAGGGCGGCGAAGGACTCGACGTCCGTCTGCTCCTGGCTCGCGTCCACCCGGCCCGGCGTGAACGGCACCTCGACGTCGAAGCCCGCGTCCTTCGCGGCCTTCTCGACGGCCGCGGAGCCCGCGAGTACGACCAGGTCGGCGATCGAGACCTGCTTGCCGCCCTCGGCGTCGAAGGAGAGCCTTGACGCCTTCGAGGACGCGGAGGACCTGCGCCAGCTCCTCCGGGTCGTTGACCTCCCAGGTGCGCTGCGGCTCCAGGCGGATGCGGCCGCCGTTGGCGCCGCCGCGCTTGTCGCTGCCGCGGAAGGAGGAGGCCGAGGCCCAGGCCGCGGAGACCAACTGCGCGACGGTCAGGTCGGAGCCGAGGATCCGCTCCTTGAGGGAGGCGACGTCCGCGGCGTCCAGGAGCTCGCCCTCGCGCTCCGGCAGCGGGTCCTGCCACAGCAGCACCTCGGAGGGACCTCCGGGCCGAGGTAGCGGGAGACCGGGCCCAGGTCACGGTGGGTCAGCTTGTACCAGGCGCGGGCGAAGGCGTCCGCGAACTGCTCCGGGTTCTCGTGGAAGCGCCGCGAGATCTGCTCGTACGCCGGGTCGAAGCGCAGCGACAGGTCGGTGGTGAGCATCGTCGGGAGGTGCTTCTTCGACGGGTCGTGGGCGTCGGGGATGATCGCCTCGGCGTTCTTCGCCACCATTGGTGCGCACCGGCCGGGCTCTTGGTGAGCTCGTAGTCGTACGCGAAGAGGTGCTCGAAGAAGTCGTGGCCCCACCGCGCGGGGTGGTGGTCCAGGTGACCTCCAGACCGCTGGTGATCGTGTCGCCGCCCTTGCCGGTGCCGTGGGAGTTCGCCCAGCCGAGGCCCTGGGCCTCGATCGGCGCAGCCTCGGGGTCGTCGCCGACGCTCTCAGACGGGCCGGCGCCGTGGGTCTTGCCGAAGGTGTGGCCGCCCGCGATGAGCGCGACGGTCTCCTCGTCGTTCATCGCCATCCGGCGGAAGGTCTCCCGGATGTCGCGGGCCGCCGCGACCGGGTCCGGGTTGCCGTTCGGGCCCTCGGGGTTGACGTAGATGAGGCCCATCTGGACCGCGCCGAGGGGCTCCTCCAGCTCGCGGTCGCCCGTGTAGCGCTTGTCGTCGAGCCAGGCGGTCTCGGGGCCCCAGTAGACGTCCTCGTCGGGCTCCCACACGTCCGCGCGGCCGCCGGCGAAGCCGAAGGTCTCGAAGCCCATCGTCTCCAGGGCCACGTTGCCGGTGAGGATCAGGAGGTCGGCCCAGGAGAGGTTCTGGCCGTACTTCTTCTTGACCGGCCACAGCAGACGGCGGGCCTTGTCCAGGTTGACGTTGTCCGGCCAACTGTTGAGCGGCGCGAAGCGCTGCTGGCCGGCACCAGCGCCGCCGCGGCCGTCGCTGATGCGGTACGTGCCCGCGCTGTGCCACGCCATCCGGACCATGAGGGGGCCGTAGTGGCCGAAGTCGGCCGGCCACCAGTCCTGGGAGGTCGTGAGGACCTCGGCTATGTCGCGCTTCACGGCCGCCAGGTCGAGGCTCTCGAACGCCGCGGCGTAGTCGAAGCCCTCGCCGAGCGGGTTGGCCACGGCGGGGTTCTTGGCCAGGATCTTCAGGTTCAGCCGGTTCGGCCACCACTGGTTGTTGCCGCCGCCCTGGGTCGGGTGGGCGGCGCGGCCGTGCGCGACCGGGCAGCCGCCCCGGCTTCGTCCAGCTTCGCGTCCACGACGATCGCGTCGTGGTTCTCGGGCGCTTCGTTCTCGGGCACGCGGTTCTCAGACATCGGAATCCTTCCGGACCTGGCGGACGAACAGTGCTGGGGAAGTGCGATCGGCAGAGCGGCCGGGCAGGGCCCGGAGAGCCGTCACGTCTCGGACTCCCGCCGCGCTGAAGTCTTCCTGTCCCTTGGCCATCAACGGAACCGATCCTACGATGGACCTTGTCCAAGTCAAGAACAACGCCAAATCCTGTCCGAGGAGCACCGGCCGCACACCGGTTCACCGCGGGCCCCGCGCCGAAGCCGAAGAGGTGAACCGACATGAGCGACCTGCTGGAACGGCTGCGATCGCGTGGCTGGCGGATGACGTCCCAGCGGCGCGTGGTCGCCGAGGTCCTGGCCGGCGACCACGTGCACCTCACGGCGGACGAGGTGCACGCGCGCGCGGTCGAGCGGCTGCCGGAGATCGCGCGGGCGACGGTCTACAACACCCTCGGCGAGCTCGTCGCCCTGGGGGAGGTCGTGGAGCTCTCCACGGACGGGCGGGCCAAGCGCTACGACCCGAACGCGCGCCGGGCGCACCAGCACCTGGTCTGCTCGGGCTGCGGGCTCATCCGGGATGTCCACCCGACGGGGGACCCGCTGGAGGTCCTCCCCTCGGAGGAACGTTTCGGCTTCGCCGTGGAGAAGGCCGACGTGACGTACCGGGGGCTCTGCCCGGACTGCTCGGGGAGAGGGGCGCGTAACGCCGGAGGGGCCGCCACCGGTGGTCGGTGACGGCCCCCTCCGAAGCGGCGGCGACTGCTTCGGGAAGGTGACTGCTTCGGGACGGCGACTACTTCAGGGCGGCGAGCGCCTCGTCGTAGCCGGGCTCGTCCGCGATCTCGTCCACGAGCTGCGCGTGCAGGACCTTGTCGTTCTCGTCGAGGACGACGACCGCGCGGGCGGTCAGGCCGGCCAGCGGCCCGTCCGCGATCTCCACGCCGTAGTTCGTGTGGAACTCGCGGCCCCGGAGCGTCGAGAGGCTCTTGACGTTCTCCAGGCCCTCGGCGCCGCAGAAGCGGGCCTGCGCGAAGGGCAGGTCGGCGGAGATGCAGAGCACCACGGTGTTCTCCAGCTCGCCGGCCTTCTCGTTGAAGGCGCGAACGGAGGAGGCGCACGTCGGGGTGTCGACGCTCGGGAAGATGTTGAGGACCTTGCGCACGCCGGCGAAGTCCTTGAGGGACTTGTCGGCGAGGCCCTCGGCGACGAGCGTGAAGTCGGGAGCCTGGCTGCCGGGGGCCGGCAGAACGCCGTTGACCTGTACCGGGCTGCCCTTCAGCGTGACCTGGGCCATGGGGATCTCCTTCGGATCTCAAGGGTGACGACGAAGGGAATCGTACGGAGTCCGGACCGCCCGCACGGTCACACCCCTTGACGCCCCTTCCTTCACTTCTTAAATCAGGTGGGCGGCGAAGTGGCCCACCCATGAGCATGTCATGTACGTGACACGTGTCCGCGGCGTGCCTCCACCGTGCCGTCCCCCACACCCGACGGAAGAGAGAGCCATGACCTCCTCCCGCACGCGACGGCGCACGCTGTCCTCCGCCCTGTCCGCCCTCGCCCTGGCCCTCGCCGTCACGGCGCTCGGCCCGGCGGCCTCGGCCAGCCCCGCCGGGGAGCCGGTCCCGTAGCGGGAACCGCCCTCGCCGGGGAAGCCGTTCCCGCCGCCGGCGCGGCCGCCGTCACCTTCTCCGACGACTTCGACGGCCCGCGAGTGCGCCGCCGCGGACGGCGGCAAGTGGCAGATCGAGACCGGCGACAACGTCAGCAACCACGAGCGGCAGTACTACACGGCCGGCAACCGCAACGCCGCGCTCGACGGCCAGGGCCACCTGGTCATCACCGCCCGCAAGGAGAACCCGGGCAACTACCAGTGCTGGTACGGGCGGTGCGAGTACACCTCGGCGCGGCTCAACACCGCCGGGAAGTTCACCGCCCAGTACGGGCACGTCGAGGCCCGCATGCAGGTGCCGCGCGGCCAGGGCATGTGGCCCGCGTTCTGGATGCTCGGCAACGACCTCGGCCAGGTCGGCTGGCCCGATTCGGGCGAGATCGACATCATGGAGAACGTCGGCTTCGAGCCCTCCACCGTCCACGGCACCCTGCACGGCCCCGGCTACTCGGCTCCGGCGGCATCGGCGCCGGATACACCCTACCCGGCGGGCAGGCCTTCGCCGACGCCTTCCACACCTTCGCCGTCGACTGGTCGCCCGGCCGGATCACCTGGTCCGTGGACGGGAACGTCTACCAGACCCGTACGCCCGCCGACCTCGGCGGCCGGACCTGGGTCTTCGACAAGCCCTTCTTCCTGATCCTCAACCTCGCGGTCGGCGGCTACTGGCCCGGCGACCCGGACGCTCGACCCCTTGCCGGGCCGGCTCGTCGTCGACCACGTCCGCGTCACCACCTCCGACGCCCCCGCCGGCGGCGGACCGATCACCGGGATCGGCGGCAAGTGCGTCGACGTGGCCGCCGCCAACACCGCCAACGGCACCCCGTCCAGCTCTACGACTGCAACGGGACCGCCGCCCAGCGGTGGACCGTCGGCACGGACGGCACCCTCCGCGCGCTCGGCAAGTGCCTCGACGTCACCTCCGCCGGCACCGCCGACGGAACGCCCCTCCAACTGTGGGACTGCAACGGCACGGAGGCCCAGCGCTGGGTCGCCAACGCCGCCCGGGACGTGGTGAACCCGCGCGCGAACAAGTGCCTGGACGCCACCGGCAACAGCTCGGCCAACGGCACCCGGCTCCAGATCTGGACCTGCTCGGGCACCGCCAACCAGAAGTGGACGGTGACCCGCTAGCCCAGGCGCATCCGGCGGGCCCGGCCGCGCCGAAGAAGGCCCCGTGGGCCGGGTGGTCGTCGGCGACCACCCGGCCCACGGCCCCGGGCGCTCAGCCCCGGGGCCTCGACAGGTAGTCCTGCCGCAGCGCGTCGAGGGACCTGCGCGGCCTCGGGGTGGCCCGCCTTCCGGCAGCGCGCCGCCGCCGTCGTCAGCCGCGCGATCGCGTCACCGGTCCGGCCGAGGCCGTTCCCTCGACCAGGGCGGCGAACCGCACCGCCTCGGCCCTCGCCAGCTCGCCGTGCTCCCCGCCCCCTCGTGGACGGCGATCGCCTTCTCCGCCTCGGCCAGGGCCTCCTCGAAGCGCTCCGCCTCCGTCAGGACCCGGGCCCGGCGGTAGTGCACCTCACCGCGCTCGTACCAGACGGCGAAGCCCTCGGCGTCCGCCGGCAGGGCGTCCAGGACGGCGTCGGCCCGCGTCAGGTGCGCGAGCGCGTCCTCCACCCCTCGGCCCCCGGGCCGCCGCCGTCAGACGGGCGAACTCGCGCGTCATCCGCACGATCAGGGGCGGGTTCGGCGCCTCGGCGTGCGCGGTGAGGGCGCGCTCGTACGCGGCCTCCGCCGCCTCCCACCGGTCGGCGAGGGCCAGCGCGATCGCCGTGTCGGCCGTCACCAGGGTGCGGATCGGGGCGTCGTCCTCCCACCCGGCGACCGTGCCCGCGAGCCGCAGGAACTCCTCCGCCGACGGCAGGTACTCCTCCAGCTCCCGCAGCCCGCGCGCCAGGGACAGCCGGATCTGGGCCACCATCCGCTCGTCCAGCGCGGCGGCCGACTCCTCGGAGAGCAGCGACTCCAGGACCGCCACGGCGTCCGCCTGCCGCCCCGACTCCGCGAGCACGTCGGCCAGTTGGAGCCGTACGCCGGCGGCGTCCTCGTGCTCCCCGCCCCGGTCGAACAGCGCGGCCGCCTCCGAGAGGTGGCGCACCGCCCGGCGTGGTCCCCGAGGTGCGAGGACGCGTGCCCCAGCAGGGAGTACGTCGGCGCCATGGGGAAGTCCGCGTCGTCGTACCGCACCGCGTCCGCGAGCGCCCGGTGCAGCAGCTCCGCCGCCTCCGCCGGCTCCTGCCGGGACAGCATGATCTGAGCGAGCAGGGCGCGCGGACGCGAAGCCCGCCAGGGCCGGTCCGAGGCCTCGACGTCCACGAGGGCCGCGCGCAGCTCCGACTCGGCGAGGGCGACGTCGCCCCGGCGCCCGGCCTCGTCCGCGACGAACTGGCGCGCGTTGGCCACCTGGTGGGGCACGCCCAGGCGCTCCGCCTCGGCGCGCAGCCTCCCCACGGCCTCCCGGAACCGCTCCGGGGCGGCGCCGGACTCCTCCGGCTCCCGCCGCATCGCCTCCTGGTAGGCGGTGTAGGCGTCGGCGTACAGCACGGTGAGGTGGGCGAGCACGCGGTCCGACGCCACGTCGACGCCGGCCGCGGCCTCGGCGTCCCCGGGCTTCTCGCCGGTCAGCGGGGCCTCGTCCTTCAGGCGTTCCGCCTCGCGTACCAACCGGCCGAGACGGACCCGGACCGCCTCGTCGCGCTCGGCGTCGGCGTCGTCCTCGCCGGTCGTCCACGCGAGCGCGCGGGCCCGGGCGGCGAGGGCCCGCCACTCCATCCCGAGCTCCTCGTAGAGCCCGGCGGCCGTCTCCAGCTCGGCGCCGCTCTCCGCGTCCTCGTCCTTCTGCCTGAGCCGGTACGCCCGCTCCTCGGCGAGCTCGGCCCGCAGCAGCTCCTCCGGGCCGACCCGGTCGTCGGGCGCGGCCGAGCCGTCCGCGAGCCGCTCGGCGATCCGCGCCCAGAGCCGGGTGTCCCCGGGGTGGCCGAGGTGGTTCAGACGCCGCGCCTCGGCCACCAGGGCGACGAAGTCCTCGGGGACCCCGGGCGTCCCGGGACCCGCGACGGCGGGGGCCGCCGGGGCCGCGCCCGTGGTGGCGCGGGGCGCGGCGGCCGTCCGCAGGCCGAGCGGCAGCGGCTCGTCGAGCAGCGGACGCCGGGCGAGGCGCTCCCGGCGCCGGTCCCCGACGGCCGTGGTGCCGTTGCGCGCGTCGAAGGCGGCGGCGAGCCGGTCCGCCTCGGCGCGGACGTGGGCGAGAGCCCGTCCGCGGTCCAGTTCCGTCCGGGCGGCCCGGCGACGGGCGTCTCCCCGTGCCCGTCCTCCACGAGCCGGGCGAGCAGCACCTCCACGCCGGTCAGGAAGCCGAGCCGGTCGAGCGGCGCGCCGGTCGCCTCGAACAGCGGGCGGTTCTCCGCGAGGACCTCCAGGCCCCGGCCCTCGTTGCGCGAGAGCGCGCAGAACTCAGGTGCAGGCCGACCTCGTGCTGCATGCCGGTGCTGCCCCGGACCCGCCGGTAGCCGGTGAGGTGGTGGGAGCGGGCCTCGTCCGCGCGGCCCAGGCGCAGCAGCGGCAGCAGGGCGCGCGCCTGGCTCATCTGCGGCTCCTCGGAGCAGCCCTGCTCGCCCGCCAGGACGGGCCCCCAGGCGTCGAGGGCCCCGGCGTCGTCGCCCGCCGCCACTCGGTGCCAGGCGCGGTGCCGGGTCTCGCAGGCCTCGCAGTCGCTCAGTTCGGTACGGGGCCGGGTGACCCACAGGTCGTAGGCGTCGTCGACGCCCGCGCCGGTGTGGGCGGCCACGTGGTGGCGCATCGCCGCCACCGGCTGCATGCCGTGCCCGGCCTCCTCGTACCGCTGCCGCATCGTGTCGATCCAGCCCCGCACGGTGGCGAGGGGCATCTCCGGCACCTGGAGCAGGGACGTCGTCACCCACTTGAAGCGCCAGAAGACCTGGTGGGCCTCCCACGCGCTGAAGGACTTCGGAGCGGTGTCCCACAGCTTGAGCAACCGGGCGAAGACCACCGGGGACTTGCGCTGCTCACCGGTGAACTCGTACGCCGTCATCAGCTCCAGGAGGGCCGTGACGAGGGTGTCGGGCTCGTCGAAGACCTCGGCGGCCTCGACGAGCTCCTCCGCGGTGACGGTCCGCTGCGTGCCGTGGGGGCGGTCGTGGTTCTCGCGCAGCGCCTCGACGACGGCCTCGGGCGTGTCCAGCATCTACAGTTCCTTCCGGGGCTCGGAGCCGGGTGCCGCCGCGTCCGGACGGTGCATGGCGTGGGTCAGCAGGCCGATGAAGGCCCGGTTCAGCAGGGCGCTCTCGCTCGCCCGCAGCGGACGGCGGCTGAGCAGCAGCGCCTGGCCGTAGAGGGCCTCGGCGGTCGTCACGGCGAGCCCGCGCTCGCTGATCGTGATCGCCTGGCGGACCAGCGGGTTGAGGTGGTTCAGGACGAGCTGCGCGCGCGGGGTCTCGTGGCGCAGCGAGCCGAGGATGTCGGCCCACAGGCCGTCGCTGTCGGCGGCCAGGCCGGCCCGGGTCCGCTCGTGGCGCGCCTCCCGGTTGTCGAGCAGCAGGGCGGGCGCGGTGACCGGCTGGAAGTCGCGCAGGACGACGTCGCAGTCGTGGACGCCGATCGTCTCCCGGGCGACCGCGAGGAAGGCCGCCGCCCGCAGCTCGGCGGTCGGGTCCACGGCGTCCAGGTGCGCGGTGACCGTGGCCGGGTCCAGGTCCGTGACGGACGTGCCCGGCCGGATCTCGGGCAGCCGGTGCACCAGGTCGCGGTCGTAGGTGTAGCCGCCGTTGACGACGCCCAGACCGGCGGCCGCCGCGATGGGGGCGACCTGGCGGAACTCCTCGACGCTCCGGGTGACCAGGACCGCCGGGTGCGTCCGTACGAACTCCTCCAGGGTCACGTTGCCGTCGGTGGTCTCGAACGGCAGCCACGGCAGCACGACCCGCAGCAGCTCGTCGTCGTACCGGGCCAGCGCCTTGACCGCCAGGTGGTGGGTGTCGATGAAGCGGTGCAGGAGCGCCGGGTCGCTGGCGGCGAGCCCGGTGAGCCAGTCGCGGATCCGGTCGCCGAGGGCGTCCCGTACGGCGGACAGCGTGCCGTCCTCGTACAGCGACTCGCGGGAGGCGGTGGGCCGCAGGCTGGTCGTGTCGACCACGCAGCGCACGAAGAAGGCCCACTCCGGCAGGAGTTCGGGGGCCTTGTCGGTGAGCAGCATGCCCTTGAGGTGGACCCGGTGCCCCGCGCGCTGCGCCGGGCTGACGGCCGTCGGCAGCACGTACGCGACCCCGCGCAGACCGGCCGCCGGCAGGTCGAGCTCGATGCTGTCGAGCGGGGTGAAGTCGAACAGGTCCCGGCAGTACGCGGTGAGGGCCTCGCGGCGGGCCAGCGGGGAGCGGTGGCTCCGCTCCCACGGCGGCGCCTCGTTGATCCGGTGCGTCTCGCCCCGGGAGTCGACGACGGTGACCTCGTGCCGCAGCAGCCCGCCGTAGTGCCGGGCGAGCCGCACGACCTCCCGCGGGCTCGTCCACTCGGCGTTGTCGGCGCGCGGCACGAGCCGGACGGTGGTGCCCGGCCCGGGCGCCTCGGAGGCGGGCAGGGCGCGGAGGGTGTAGCGGCCGTCGGAGTGGCCGCGCCACTCGACGGCGGGCGCCGACGGGTCCGACGCGGACCGGCTGACCACCGTGATCTCGTCGGCCACGACGAAGCAGGCGAGCAGGCCGATGCCGAACTGGCCGATGAACTCCCCCCGGGCGGCGTCGAGCCCGGCGCCGTCCAGGGCGCCGTCGGCGGTCCGCTTGGAGCTGCGCCCGATGGTGGCGAGGAAGCGGTGGACGTCGGCCTCGGTCAGACCGACGCCGGTGTCCGTGACGGTGAGGACGTCACCGGTGCGGACCGTGATGGTGCCGGGCGCGTCGGGGTCGAGCGCCTGCCGGGCCGTGATGGCGTCCACGGCGTTCTGGAGCAGCTCGCGCAGGTAGACGCGGGGGCTGGAGTAGAGGTGGTGGGAGAGCAGGTCGACCAGACCGCGCAGGTCGACCTGGAAGGTGTGCGCTGACTCGGAAGGAGACACCCGGTGAAGTCTTTCGGTGAACGCGCCCGCGACGACGGGCGGGAGGAAGAGGAGGTGCGGGGCGGTGGAACCGGCCGCCGGTCCGGTGGGGGCGGAGCCGGTACGGAGCCCGGCCGCCCGCGGGTTCAGCGGCCGGCCGCCGCGCGCCGCTCGCGGTAGGCCGCGAGGGGTCGGAGCCGTTCAGGTAGGACCAGGGGAACTCGGTGACCCGCCCTCGGTGGCCCGGAAGCACTCCCGGGCGGCCTCGCGGTCCCCGGCGAGCGAGAAGGCCATGGCGAAGCTGTTGAGCACCTGGAGCCAGCCGCCCCGGCGGACGAAGTCCGGGTGCCGGTACGAACGGTCCGCCGCCTCGTTCAGGGACGCGGCCACCTCGGGCCGGCGGATGTAGGCGGCGTCGGGACCGGAGTCGAGGGAGAGCCACTCCTCCAGGTGCGCGACCGCGACGAGCTGGCCGAGGAGCGTGCCGCCCGGGGCGGCCAGCATCGACGCGCGCGCGAAGTCGTGCATCTCCTCGTGCGAACCGCCCCACTTGCGGCAGACCTGCTGCAACTGCTGCTGGTGCGCCTCCAGGTGGTGCGGGGCGCGCCGCACCGTCGCCTCGAAGCGGCGCCGCGCGATCTCCGGCCCGACCTCCAGGCCGCGCCCGCTGATCTGGAGGCAGTACCAGGGCGAGGCCCAGGCCGGCTCGAGCTCGGCCGCCTCGTACAGCCACCGCTCGGCCGTGCGCAGCCGCTCGTGGAAGACCTCGAACTGCTCCCGCGAGACGTTCTTCGCGCTCGCCGAGGTCCGGGCCTCCCAGCCCCGACTGACGTGGCGCAGGCCCGCCACGAGGCGGGGCAGCGCCGCCCGGCTCGCCCTCGGCCACGCCGGTGATCCACTTCTCGACCCCGGCGGTGTCGCAGACGGTCCACAACAGGTCCGTCCGGCCCTCGCTCTCGGGACGCGCTTCGAGCACCTCCCGGACGGTGGCCCAGTCCGCCGCGGCGGCGGCCCCCTTCAGACGGAGCACCTCGGGATCGTCCGAGTCCTTCTCCAGTCGTGCGGCGGGCCGGCCCGCCCTCTTCCCCAGCGTGAGCCCCCAGCCACGGAGCAACGCCATGTCCCCACCCCTTGTTCCGTACGAACGGGGCGGTCAGTGATCACCCGCCCCGTGGAGGTAGTGACTATCACGCGCGTACGACAATCGCACACCCGTTTCCCCGGGGAGGGGTCCGGGGCCGTGCCGCTCAGCCGTCCGCGACCGCGCGGTCCGCCCCGGAGGGCTTCTCCGGCGCCCGGCGCAGCGCCCGGACGGCGGGCACGGCCAGCATGACCGCGAGGCACACGACGCCCATGACGGACGAGAAGAGCAGCACGCGGTCGGCGCCCACGGACTCGGCCGCCGGACCGGCCAGGGCCCGGCCCACCGGGATGACCATGATGGACCCGGCCACGTCGTAGGCCGAGACCCGGCTCAGGACGGCCAGCGGGATGTGCGACTGCACGCTGGTCGCCCACATGACGCCCCAGAAGGCGAACCCGCAGCCCGCCAGGACGCCCGTGGCGGCCGTGAGCGCGAACGACCAGCCCAGGGCGGGCGCCAGGGGTTGAGCGAGAAGAAGAACATGGCGCACGCGCCCGCGACCAGCGGCCGGCGGGGCCGCACCCGCATACCGAGCAGCCCGCCGACGATCGTCCCGGCGCCGTCGGCGGAGGCGATCCAGCCGTACCCGTCGGCACCGTGCTGCTCGGTCAGGAGCGCGGCGCCCAGCGGCAGGGCCGGGCCGAAGACGAACAGGCCGTAGACGGCCCACACGGCGATGACGCCCCACAGCCAGGAACGGGACCGGAACTCGTGCCAGCCCGTGGCGAGCCGCTGCCAGATCGGCTCGTCGGTCCCGTCCGGGGCCGTGCCGAGCCTCCGCAGCGGCGCGAGCCCCAGGGCGCTGCACGCGTAGAAGCCGCGATCACCAGGAAGGAGCCGGCCACGTCCCAGTACGCCACGAGGAGACCGGCGAGGCCGGGGCCGAGCAGGGTGCAGATCGACTCCGATATCCGCAGCAGCGCGTTGGCCCGCTGGATGTCCTCGGCCACCCGCGGCACCAGGCTCGCCAGACCGGGCTGGAACATCGCGGTCGCCGCGCCGCTGACCGCGAGCAGCGCCATGACGTGCCACAGCCGTACGTCCCCGAGGGCGAGGAGCCCCGCGAGGGCGAGCATGGCCACCATGCGCACCAGGTCCGCGCCGACCATCATCACCTGCGGGGTGAACCGGTCGGCGAGGACGCCGCCGAAGAAGCACCAGGAGGACGATCGGCGCCATCCAGGCGGCGAGCGCGTACCCCACGCCGCTCGCCCCGTACCCCGCGCCGAGCACGGCCGTGGTCAGCGAGACCATCAGCATGCCGTCGGCGAGCAGCGAGGTGCTGCGGGCGGTGAAGAACAGCCGGAAGCGGCCCGAACCCCACGGGCTGGGCGGGGAGTCGGGGTCCCGCTCCACGGGCGCGTCGTGCGTCGTCACGTCGTTCGTCGTCATGTCGGTTCCGCCGGAGTCCGGCCGTTCCCTTCGGTGAGGATGTGCTGCCGGAGCCGCGCGTCCGTCCGGTCCGCCTCCTCCGGCGGGTCCTGGACGATCACGTACCGGCGGGGGCGAGGACCCCGGGACGGCCCGGGAGGACGTGCATCAGCGCGGCGTGGGCCCGCGCGGGGGTCAGGGGCGCGCCGCCGGAGGCGACGAACGCGGTGAGGCCCTCCCCGGCCCCGTCCGCCGCGACGTGCACGGGTACGCCTCCGAGGGCGTCGCCCAGGGCGTCCGCGACGGCCGGCGGCGAGACCAGCAGCCGTCCGTCCGCAGCCAGTCGGGGCCGCGCTCCACCGGACGGACCCCCGTCACCCCGGTCAGCGAGGCGAGCGGCACGTCCCCCTCGGCGGCGGCCTCCAGGAGCCGTACGAGACCGGTCAGGAAGCCCTCCGCCTCGCCCGGCGCGAACAGCGCGGGGTCGGCCCACAGACCGATCCGCAGCAGCGGCTCCGTCTCGTGCACGAAGGCCAGCAGCCGGGTCGGAAGGACCTGGACCGGGCCGCGGCCCAGTTCGAGGTCCGGCCCGTCCGGCTCCGTCCCGCCGGCCCCCGACAGGGCGCTCACGTCGTTGAAGACCACGTCCCGGGCGAACCGGCTGCCGCGCTCGAAGGTGGTCCGGTCGATCATCTCCCACAGGGCGACCGCGTCGAACCGGCTGTGCCGGTAGGCGTCGAGCGCCGCCCCCACGCCTTGGCGAGCAGCGCGTCGAAGGACGGCACCCGCACGTCGAGGGCGAGCAGCGCGTCCTGCGACACGGTGTTCACCGCGCGCACGAGCCGGTCGTGGAAGCGGTTGGAGGTCGGGACGGCGGCGACGCAGGCGCTCTGTCCCGTCCGGTGGGCGACCAGCGCGCACCAGGCCGTGAGCAGCACCGTGGACGGCAGCCCGCCGGTGCGCCCGGCCACCCGGGCGAGCGCCCGCGCGCCCCGCAGGGACCGGAGCGTCACCTCCGGCGTCCCGACCTCGGTGCCCTCGGCGCCCGGCCCGTCGAACATGGCCTGGGGGCCGGTGCGGATGATCCGCTCCCAGTACCGCAGGGACGCCGCCGACCTCCGGAGGCCCGCCGGGGCGGCCTCCTCGGCGGCGAGGTCCAGCGGCGTGAAGGCGGTCTGCGGCGGCAGGGGGCCGCTCAGGAGGGCCCGCCAGTCCTCCTCCAGGACGCCGAGGGCGCTGACGTCGGTCACGGCGTGGCTCGCCGCCAGGGCGACGAAGACCGGCGCGCCGTCCAGGACGACGAGGGAGATCCGCAGACCGAAGTCCCGGTCCAGGCGGAAGCGTGCGACGCGGGACCGGCGGGCCACCGCGTCGGCGTACCGCCCGGCGTCCGGGGGAGCGCCTCGTGGTCGAGGACGGTGACCGTGAACTCGCCCTCGGCCGCCACGACCTGCTCGCGGGGCACGGCGCCCCCGGCGGCCCCGCCCCCTCCGGGAACGTGGTGCGCAGCGCCTCGTGCCGTACGACCAGGGCGCGCAGGGCGTCGAGCACCGCGTCCGTCCGGGTCCCCGCGGGCACCGGCCACACGTCGTGGATGTTGATGTGCTCGGGCTCGTCCCGCAGCATGCACCGGATCATGTTGGCCTGGCCCAGGGTGACCGGGCCCCGGCGCTCCTCGCCGCCCGCGTAGGCGACGGTGACGGCGTGCGTCTTCGACGGGCGCGGGAGGTCCCGCTCGTGGACGGTCACGGGGCGGCCACCGCCCCGGGCCGGGGGAGGGGCCGTGGACGGCGGCTCATGCGGTGCCTTTCGGGGACGGGGGAGGGTCTCGCGCGCGGCCGACGGGGAGCGGCCCTCGTGCGCCGGGGACGGCGGGTGTCCCTCGCTCGCGCGGGCCAGGGACCCCCACGCGTCGACGAGGAGGGCGAAGTCCGCCATGTCCCGCCGCACCTCGTCGAGGAGGCGCTCGCGGCGGGCGGCGAGGACGTCGGCGGCGGCCGCGTACCGGCCGCCGAGCTTGCGGTAGGAGCGCTCGACCACGTCGAACCGCTCGGCGTCCTCCGCCGGGTCGGGTCCCGCCCCGTCCCGGATCGCCGCGGCGACGACGGAGGCGCGGACGAGCCCGTCGGCGTCGAGCGGCCCGTCGCCGGCCGCCGCCTTGGCGTGCACGGCCTGGAGGTGCGGGGCGGCGAGCAGGAACTTCGTCAGCCGCAGTTGGTACGCGAGGAATCCCGCGTCCGAACGCCGCTCCAGCGTGTGGAAGTTGACGATGTGCCGGTTGTGCAGCACACCGGGCAGCCGGGCGCCGTGCACCAGGTGGACGAGGAAGTAGTCGCTGCCGATGGTGTCGGTGGCGGGCGGCAGCGGCACCCGGCCGTAGACCTCGCGCGCGAAGGCGATGTTGCACATGTCCACGCGCGTGGGGGCGACGGTGGTGAGCGTGGTGAGGTCGCCGGTGAACGCGGCGGTCCCGGCGCCCCGGAACGCCTCGTCGACGAGGTTCCGCCGCCAGATCTCCGGATACCCGGCCGGGACGGAGAGGCCGACGAGGTCGTCGTGGACGAGGGGTCGAGGGCCCGGATCTCCGCCACGTCCACGGACATCTCGCCGACGAACGAGCCGCCGACCATGGCCACCGGCCGGTCGGCGAGCGCCGGGTCGAGCCGGCTGCGCGACACGAGCCCCGCCACGTCGGCGGCCCGCCGCCCGATCGCCGTCAGCTCGTGGTGGATCGGGAGGACGGGCTTCCCGTCCAGGTACTGGTAGCGGCTGTCGGAGTCCCTGCGGTGCACCGAGGCGCAGCCCAGGGCCTCCGCGATCAGGAAGGCCCGGTTGGTGCAGGCCCCGTAGGAGACCCCGGACGGCAGCATCAGGTCGAGCACCCGGTCCGGTGCGGCGACCCCGGACCGGGCGACCGCCCCGCGCAGGAAGTCCCGCTGCTCGTCCTCGTCGAAGTGGTGGACGACCACGCCGGGCTCCGGCGGCAGCGCGGCCACCGCCTCCCGGTGGGCGGCGAGGTCCGCCGCCCCGGACGAGTCCAGGATCAGCAGGTGCACCTCGATGTCGAAGTGCCGGGCGCCGTGGGCCGCCTCCTCCGCGACCGCCCGTACGGTCGCGGCGCAGGCCCGGTCGGTGGGCAGGGTCAGGCAGACGCGGCGCACGACGGCTCCCCGTCCTTGCCCGCCCGCTCGTCGCGGTCCTTCCACGAGGTGAGCCCGAGCAGCCGGCCGCCCAGCTCGTTCAGGACGGCGGTGGGGTAGCGCTCGGACTCGTGCCGGACGGGATCGCCCACGAGGGTGCGGTTCCAGCGCGGGGTGCGCAGGTGCCGCCAGGAGTCGACGCGGGACCTCCGCAGCCGCTCGTGCTCCTCCAGGGCCGGCATCATCGACAGGTACTGGACGGCCCGCACCTGGTCCTCCGAGGTGTTGCGGGCCACCCCGTGGGCGAGGAGCCCGTTCCAGATCAGCAGGTCGCCGGGGCGCAGGTCGGGGCGGACGACGGGGTACGCGTCCCGGTCCGCGGCGGGCCGGATCGGGTCCCGGTCGGCGGGCTGGCCGACCTTCCACTCCTCGAACCGCCGGAACAGCTCGGGGCAGCACTGGAACCCGCCCGACTCCGGGCGGGTGTCGTTGAGCGCGATGATCCCCTGCACCCGCTGCGGCGGCACGCCGAGCGTGGTGTCGATGTCCCAGTGCAGCTCGATGTCGAACCCCCGGTCGGTGGGTTCGATCAGGGCGCGGTCGCGGTTCCTGACGTTGGGCGGGTTGAGGTTGAGCCGGTCCTGGGTGACCCACAGCTCCTCGCAGTCCCACACGTCCACGAAGGCGTCGTACACCCGCTGCGCCTGGCGGCTGTCCCACAGGAGCTGGTGGTGGTACGCCTCCACGAAGCCGTAGACGTGCAGTTGCCGGTCCAGTTGGGAGCGGAAGGGCCGGTCCTCGTACCAGCTCTCCGGCCGCTCCGGGTCGAGCCCCTGGAACTCCCAGGCGAAGTCCAGGAGCCGCCGGGCCGCCTCCGCCGGAATCGCCTCCCGGACGACGACGTAGCCGTACGTCTGCCAGTGGGCGAAGTCCTCCTCGGACAGCACCCGCAGCGGCCGCGACTTCCTCAGCTCCCGCAGGGTGGTCTGCGCGAGGTAGGACTCGCCGTCCGCGCTGAAGTACGGCAGGTCCGAGGCCGCCCGGTACAGATGGGGGCGGCGCGGGGGACGGTGCGGGGCGGGGGTCGTCATGGGTCCCTCCAGGTGCGGGAGTCGGGGAGGAGGTCCGGGAGCCCGGGGCGGGAAGCGCTCCTCCCCGGCCGGCGGGCAGCACGCGGCGACCCCCGGCGAGGGGTCGGCGGCGGACGGCGCGGACGGCCGGACGTGCCGTGGCGCTGGTCGGGCACCACGCCGTGCGGCAGAATTGGTTTAGACCTTAGCGGGTGGCAAGTGCCATCTCAATAGACCGAGTTGAGTCGCGGAGGGATCGGGGCAAACGTTGTCAGGACGGTTACTTTGGTCTAGACAACAGTTCGGGAACTGGCTTACTGTCCCCTTGCGCGGTCCGGCCCTGACGGGGCGTCAGACGTCTCTTCGCCGTGCCCGGTCGACACCGGCCGCCCGCGAGGCCGTTCACGGCCGGAGACCGGGCCGCGGCGCGTCCGCCCCGTCCGTCCCGTCGGCACCCCTGACTGTTCGCCCACCCCAGAGGGAGCGGTTCCCCATGAGCACACCCGGCACCACGGTCCTGCCCGACGGCGGCCTGAGGAGCCCGGGACCGGGTCTGATCACCCTGGACCCGGACCACACCGCGCTGCTGCGCGGCCTGGACGAGCTGCTCACCGGCCTGGCCGCCCGGCTCTCCGCCCCCGAGGTGGTGGGGCCGCCCCTGCTCTCCGTGGAGGGCCTCGCCCGCCTCGACTTCTTCCGCAACTTCCCCACCTCGGCGTCTCCGCCGGCCGGTTCGCGCCCGACGCGCTCGACGGCCTGGCGGCCGGGGAAGCCCCGGTCGACCTCCCGCTCCGGCCGACCGGCTACCTGCTGCCGTCCGCCACCTGCTACGGACTGCTGCTCTCCTGGAGGGCCGGGACGTCGGCGAGGACGGCCTGCGGCTCTCCGCCGCCGGCCGCTGCTTCCGCAACGAGACCCACTTCGACGGTCTGCGGCGCCTGTGGGGCTTCCACATGCGGGAGGTCCTCTACCTCGGCACCAAGGAAGGCGCCCTGGAGCACCTGGAGCACGGCGCCGCGTTCGTCCGGGAGCTGGCCGGGCGGCTCGGCCTCGACCTCACCCGGGCCGTCGCCGACGACCCCTTCTACGACAAGGGCGGCTCCCGGGCCCGGCTCATGGCCCTCGACCCGGTCAAGCACGAGTTCAGCGCCCCCGACGGCACGGCGATCGCCTCCGTGAACCGGCACCGCAACTTCTTCGGCGAGCGCCTGGACATCCGCGCGGGCTCCGGGGGACCGGCGTACAGCGCCTGCGTCGCCTTCGGCGTCGAACGCTGGGTCCACGCGATGGTCCTCGCCCACGGCACCCCGCGCGGGCGCTCGACCGCCTGCGCGAGGCCGGCGCCTGAAGCCCCGTACGCACACCGCGCACGAAGCACGAAACGCACAGCACAGAGCACGAAGCACAGCGCACAGTGAGGAGCGACCCCACCCCATGGAACGCATCGCCGAGTGGCTGCACGAGAAGAACCCCGGCCTCGACGGACCGATCGACCTCGACGAGGACCTCATCGAGGCACGTCTCATCGACTCCATGGACTTCCTGGAGTTCGTCGACCTCCTGGAGGAGCTCTCCGGCCGCTCCATCGACCTCCAGGAGGTCACCATCGACGACTTCCGCACGCTCGGCCGCGTCCGGGAGCGTTTCCTGAGCACTGCCGGGTGAGCCTTCCGGATCCCCGCCGATGAACGCGGGCCGGGCGGTCCTCGCCGTGGTGGCGACCACCGGCGAGGTCCTGGCCCGCCCGGAGCTGTGCGAGGAACTGCTCGCACCCTGGGAACGGCGGCGCCTCGACCGGGTGCGGGTGCCCGCCCGCCGCGACGACGTGCTGGCGGCCCGTCTCCTCGTCCGGCTGTGCGCGGCCCGGTTCACCGGTCTGCCCCTCGGGGCCTCGGGCCCGGAGCAGTACTGCGCCGCGTGCGACCGGACCGGTCACGGGCGCCCCCGCCTCGACGGCCGGCCCGACCTCGGCGTCAGCCTCAGCCACGCCGACGGCCTCGTCGCGGCCGCCGTCGGCTCCGGCCCGGTCGGCGTGGACGTGGAACCCGCGACGCGCCGGCCCGGACCCCCGTCCGTCCTGCGGCGGCTCCTGCCCGAGGCCGCCCTGCGGGAGGCCGCCGCCCGCCGGACCCCGGCCCGGAACTCCTCCGGCTGTGGGTGCGGGGCGAGGCCCTGTTCAAGGCGGGCGGCGGGACCGGCCTCCGGCTCCTCGAACGGACCGACCGGCGACGGGGAGCCGTCGCGGCGGTCGCGACCGGGACCCCGTCACGGCCTTCTCCTCCCTGGAGGAGGTCCTCCGCCCGAAGGGGCGGAACCCTCAGTGCGACGGTCACGGCCTCGGGCGACCACGGGATCCCGTAGGATCCACGGCCGCCCGCGCGGTCGCAGTCAGACGGACAGGGCCCTGAGGTACGCGCTCAGGGCGGCCGCGGCACCGCCCAGGGGAACCGGGCGCCGAGCTGCCCGTCCGGGCGGACGACGAGACCGGTGGCGCCGTCGGGGCGGTAGAGCCGCGCGAACTCCCCGGCGGCGTCGCGGTACACGGGCACAGCGGGGGACGGGGACAGGGGCGCGGGGTCGGGACGGTCGGTCCCGGCCGCCGGCAGGACCACCACGGCCGGCAGCCCGCCCGCCGCCCGCGCCGCCTCCGCCGCGCCGGACAGTTCGGCGGCGTCGGAGCCGTACAGGAGCACCACGTGCCCCGCGCGGCCGCGCAGCACGTCGAGCAGCCGCAGCGGGAAGGCGGCGACCGGGGTGGTCAGACCGGCGCAGTCCGGGGCCCGGTCGCCGGGCTGCGGCGCGTCGGCCGGCCCGTACGGAGCGCCGGCGAGCGGGCCGCCCCGGTAGCCGACGAGCAGTTGGGCCTCGCGGAGGAGCAGGGTCCGCCGGTCGTCGGAGCCGGACTCGATGCCGTGGACGGCGTGCCGCACGGTCCGGCCCACCACCTCCTCGCCGACCGGACGCCGCTCGGCGTCGTACGTGGCGAGCAGTCCGGGACCCGCCCCGCCCCGGACCACGAGGGCGAGCTTCCAAGCCAGGTTGCAGGCGTCCTGCACCCCGGTGTTCATGCCCTGCGCGCCGGTGGGCGGATGGATGTGGGCCGCGTCGCCCGCGACGAAGACCCGGCCCCGCCGTAGCGGTCCACGATCCGGTGGCTGATGCGGAAGACCGAGGCCCAGCGCAGTCGGGAGAGCCGCGCGGGCCGGGGCGCGAGCCGGTCCACGACGGCCTGGAGGTCGGAGAGTTCCGGCGTCCGTCCGGTCTGCACGCCGTGCGCGACGCCGTCCGGCGCCGCGCTTCCCCGGGCGGACAGCCCGGGCGGGACCCATCGACATCCGGTAGCGGCCCGCGCCCGGCAGCGGGATGCAGACGAGGAGGTCGTCGGCCGAACCGTCGGCGGACCGGCGGCTCGACCGCACGCCGTAGCCGTGCGGCAGGTCCCAGTCGGCCTCCACGTCCCCGAGCATGTACTCCTCCGGGAACGCCCCGCCCTCGAACGACAGGCCCAGGGCCTTCCGCACGACGCTGTGCGCCCCGTCGCAGCCGATCAGATACGGGACCCGCAGCTCCTCGTCGGCGCCGGACGCGGTGCGCAGTCGCGCGGTGACCCCGTCCCGGTCCCGGTCGAACGACACCAGCCCGGTCCCGCGCTCCACGGCCGTCCCCAACCGGGCCAGGTACTCCTCCAGGAGGCGTTCGGTCTCGTACTGGGGGAGCGCGGCGAAGCCGTAGGGCACCTCGGGCGGCATCTCCAGCTCGATCCGGGCCCGTTCCTCGCCGTCGGCGTAGAGGAGCTGCCCCGTATCGGAACGGCGGCCTCCAGGACCTCGCGGACCAGGCCCATGCGGTCCCACAGTTCCAGGGTGCGCGGCTGGATCCCCACCGCCTTCGCGTACGGCAGCCGGGCCGGCAACCGGTCCACGATCCGGCAGTGCACCCCGTGCCGGCGCAGTTCGGCGGCCGCGCTCAGGCCGACCGGGCCCGCGCCGACGACCAGGACGTCGGTGGTGGTGCGGTGGTGCGCCACGGGTGCCTCCAGCGCTGCCTCGCCCCACGGGCCCCCGCCCTCCATGGTCGCCCGCCCGGCCCCGGACGGCGAGCGGTGGAGCACGGGGAACCGGGCGGGGCCCTCCGCGTCCCTCCCGGGCATGAGCGAGAAGCCCGCGGAGGAGTCCCGCGACCGGATGGAGGGCGCCGTCGGATGTCTGCTCGCCGTCCTCGGCGCCGCCGTCACGGGCGCCTTCGCGCTGTCCCGGGCCGCGTACACCATCGAGGGCGGTTTCGAAGGGCACGCCCGGGACTGGGGCGTGATCCTCGTGGACCTGCCGCTCATCCTCTTCGCCGGGCTCGTCGTCCCGCCCCTGACCTGGGCGGCGGCCACGCGGTGGCTGCGCCCGTGGGCGGCGGTCCTCGTCTGCGCGGCCGTCGTGGGCCTGGGCCTCTGGGGCCTGGCGGCCGGGTGGCACCCGCGACAGGCCCCGGACCCGGGGTACGGGCCCGGCCTCTGACGGCCGCCACGAGGTCGTACGACGGTCACCGCCGGACCGGCGGTCACCGGATCAGACGAGGACCACCGGCCGGCCGACGAGGCCGACGCCCGCCGCGCGCAGTTCGCCGAGCGCGCGGTCGGTGGTGTCGGCGGCGACGCCGACCGTGTGGTCGAGCAGGACGCGCACGTCGAACCCCTCCCGGACCCCGCCGAAGGCGGTCGCCTTCACGCAGTGGTCCGTTCCGATCCCGACGACGTCGACCCCGTCCACCCGCGGGCGCGCAGCCAGTCGCCCAGCGGGGTGCCGCTCGCAGTCGCGCCCTCGAAGCCGCTCTTCGCGGCGGAGTGGGCACCCTTGAGAAGACCTCCTCCACGGCCCCGGCGGCGACGGCGGCCGCGAAGTCCGGGTGGAACTCGGCGCCCTCGGTGCCCGCGACGCAGTGCACCGGGAAGGAGTCCTCGAAGTCGGGCTCGTCCGAGAAGTGGTCGCCCGGGTCGACGTGGTGGTCACGGGTGGCGACGACGTGCGCGTACCGGCCGCCGGCGCCCCTGACCAGGTCGGCGAGGGCGACGGCCAGGCCGGTCGCGCCGTTCACGGGGACGTCGCCGCCCTCGCAGAAGTCCTTCTGTACATCGACGACGATCAGGGCACGGCGCACGGGAGCCGCCTTTCCTCGGGGGTGGGAAGAGTCCCTGGCATCGTCGCGTCTCCGAAGCGTGCCCGGAGGGCACGCGCCCGCGTTCACCGATCGGGATCATGGAAACCCGGCCCTGCGAAAAGGCCCCGGCCGCCCCTCGTCCCCGCCGTCCGCTCCGGGGGTCGTCCGGCGCCGCCTGCCCGAAACTGGGGAGAGGAAGAGCCACCGAGAAGGACGACGAGAGGGGCGAGCCCATGGACGTGGACGGCGGCGCGGGGGCGCGGCGATCGCCCCGCCGGGCCCGGTTCGACGTGCGGGTCCGGCCCGCGACGGCCGACGGGGTGGTGGTGCTCGAACTGGGCGGGGAGCTCGACCACGACACGGTCTCCCCCTGCGCGAGGCGGTGGAGGAGCACGTACGGGCCCGGCGGATCGTCGTCGACTGCTCCGGCCTCGGCTTCTGCGACTCGACGGGGCTCAACGCGCTCCTGAGGGCGCGCCTGCGGATGCGGGAGACGGGCGGGCGCCTGGACCTCGCCGGGCTGCGCCCGCCGGTGGACCGGATGTTCGACATCACCGGGGTCAGGGCCGTCTTCCGGGTGTACGAGGACACCGCCCGGGCCCTGGCCGACCCGGCGCCGCGGGAAGGCGGGGCCGGCCATGACTGACGGTGATGCCGACGCGGACGGTGCCCAGGTGCGGAGGCTGATGGTGCGCGGGGCGCGGCGGGTGGTGTCGCGCTGCCGGGACTTCACGGCGGAGGCGCTGGCGGACTGGGGGTGGCTTCCGGCGCGGAGCGAGGCGGGGGAGGAGCGGGTGGAGGACGTGCTGCTGTTGGTGTCGGAGGTGGTGACCAACGCCTGTCTGCACGCCGGGGGCCCCGAGGAGTTCGTCCTGCGGCACGAACGGGGGCGCCTGCGGGTGGAGGTCGCCGACCTCAGCCCCGAGCCGCCCCGGCCGCGCGCGCCCGCTCGCCCGCGCTGCCGGGCGGACACGGTCTGATGGTCCTGGACAAGCTGGCGGGGGCCTGGGGGTACGAGGTCAGGGGGCCGGGGGCGGCGGGGAAGGTGGTCTGGCTGGAGGTCAGCCGGCCGCCGGGTCGGGTGCCGGACCGTCCTCCAGCAGAGCGGCTCTGAGGTCACCGAGGATCCGGGTGAGCAGCCGCGAGACCTGCATCTGGGAGAGGCCGATCCGCCGGCCGATCTCGGCCTGGGTGAGCTCCTCCCCGAACCGCAGCGCCAGGATGTGCCGGTCGCGTTCGTCGAGCCGGTCGAGCAGCAGCCGCAGCGCGGCGAGGGATTCGATCAGCTCGTAGGCGGGCTCGGCGGTCGCCAGGTGCCGGGGAGCGGCGCCGGAGGTCTCCTCGTCGTCCCCCGCGGGCGTGTCCAGGGAGCGGGTGGCGTAGCCGTGGGCGGCGAGCTGGCCCTCGGCGATCTCTTCCTCGCTCAGGTGGAGGTGGTGGGCGAGTTCGGTGCGGGTGGGGCGGCGGCCGAGGTGTTGTTCGAGGTGGTCGGCGGTTTTGGCGAGGTCGATGCGTAGTTCCTGGAGGCGGCGGGGGACGCGGACGGCCCAGCTCGTGTCGCGGAAGAAGCGTTTCATCTCGCCGACGATGGTGGGCAGGGCGAAGGCGGAGAAGTCGACGGCGCGGTCGGGGTCGAAGCGGTTGATGGCTTTGATCAGTCCGATGGTGCCGACCTGGATGATGTCCTCGGTGGGTTCGGCGCGGTTGCGGAAGCGGCGGGCGGCGAACTTGACGAGGCTGAGGTTGAGCTCGACCAGGGTGTTGCGGACGTAGGCGTGTTCGGGGGTGCCTTCGTCGAGTGCGGTCAGGCGGGTGAGGAGGGCGGCGGAGAGCTGTTGGGCGTCGTCGGTGGAGACGGTGGTGGGCCGGGCGGGCACGGGCAGTCCGTCCAGCGCTGCCCGGCGCATCGAAGCCCCGGATTCCCGGCGACCTCCGGGCCACGGCCGAGGGTGACGGATCGAGTGCGGGGGTGGACATGGGGCTCCTTCGACGGTGCTCGGGACCTGCCCCGGCCCCGTGCAGAGGGCGACGGCGCGGGTCCGCCGGTCAAGCGTCTCGAATCAGGATGCCCCGTATCCGATGGTTTGGCACGATTTGCCGAAGGGCCCGTTCGGACGGGAGACGGACACGCCTCCGAACCGGAAGGAGCGGACGATGCCGCGCGGACCGAGCCCCGAGCGGGAGCGACGGGCGGCAAGCGCTCGCACGGCGGCGCGCAGGGACCGACGTACGACCGGCTCTACGCCGAGGCTCTATGCCGAGGCTCTATGCCGAGGCCGAGCGCCGCGACGTGCACGGCCGCTCCTCGATGGACGGGGCGGAGCTCAAGAAGGTCCTGGGCGAGTGACGGATCCGGCGGGCCGAAGAGCCTCGTGCCGTGTCCCGGACGACCACCGTCCGGGACACGGCACAGACCGTCGGGACCTCCGTTCACCAGCGGTACCAGCGGCCGCTGCCGCTCCGCATGAAGAAGCCGAGCACCCACAGCACCAGCAGGGCGATGGCGATGTACCAGAGCACGTCGACCGCGAAACCCGCGCCGAACAGGATCAGGATCACCAGGAGGACGAGGAGCAGGGGAACCATGACGTCACCTCCGTCGTACACGGTGTCGTCCGGCGCGGTCCGCACGGAGACCCGCTACACCGCCCCTGCCCGCTTCCCCGCGCTCATGCGCCGTCGCGGACGCCCTCCGCGGACACCGGCCGGGGCCCCACGACGCCCCGGGCGATCCCGAGCCCGACGAGGTCCTCCGGCCGCAGCCGCAACTGGTCGGCGGTCGCACCGGCCTGCTCCGGCGGGCGCTTGAGGATGGCGGCGGCGGCCTCGGGCGCGATGACGGAGAAGTACGCGTCCGGGGCGGTCCAGGTGTTCCCGGGGGCGGCGAGCGCGAGAGCCCCGCCCGAACCGCCCTCCCCGACGAGCAGCGAGGTCAGCGGGGTGCGCGCGGTGGCCATGGCGGCGAACAGGTCCGCGATCGCGCTGCCCGCGCCCGAACGCTCCCGCCTCCGCGTCGTTGGCGGCGCCCGGAGTGTCCACCAGGGTGAGCACCGGCGTCCCGAGACGTCCGGCGAGCCGCACGAGCCGGGCGGCCGTGCGGAAGCCGGCCGGACGGGTCGCGGTGCCGCACTGCGCGGCGTAGGCGACGGTCCGTCCGTCGGGGAGCCGCCCGAAACCGCACCGCATCCCCGGGTCGACGCCGCCGCAGCGGTCGCCGGAGATCTCCTCGCGCAGGGTGAAGTGGGCATCGAGGTAGGCGCCGGCCCGGGGCCGGTCCGGGTGCCGGGCCCGCGCCACGGCCTCCCGGCCGCTCGCGGCGGGCGCCGCACCGGGGCCCCCGAGCGCGTACGGCGGCGGGACCGGGCCCTCGGCCGGGCGGGTGAGCAGGGACAGCCAGCGCCCGAGGACGGCGCGCAGCGCGTCCGGCGGCACGATCGCGTCGACGTGGCCGTGCGCGAGCTGCGCCTCGGCGGTGTACGCCGACGGATCCGCGTCCGGCGGCCGCACCCGCGACCCGGCGAAGGCGACCTGGGCGCCCGGCAGGGCTCAGGACGACGTCGGAGCCCGCGCCGAGGGTGGCCCAGCCGCCCCGGTCGTCGGATCCCGCAGGACCGCGACCTGCGGCAGCCCGGCGGCCCGGGTCAGCTCCGACTCGCGGGCCAGGAGCTGGAGCTGGAGGAGCGCCCGCATCCCCTCGTGCATCCGGCTGCCGCCGGTGGCCGGAAGGACCACCACGGGCAGCCGCCGCGCCCGCGCCAGGGCGTGGGCGGCGGCCACCGCGCCCCGTCCGCTCCCCGAGGGAACCGCCGAGGAACCGGAACTCGAAGGAGACCAGGACCGCCCGCACCCCGCCCACCGTGCCCGTCCCGCACACCACCGACTCGCTCTCGCCGGTACGGGCGGCGGCGCGGGCGTGCGCGGCGGAGTACCAGGCCACCCGATCGGCCCGTCACCGGCCGGCGGGCCCTCGTCGAAGGGCAGTTCGGTGAACTCGTCGGTCACGAGGGCGATCGCCCCGCGCGCCGTCGTCGGGTCGGTCATGCGGGCCTCACAGCCGGTCGCCGGTGCGTACGGGGAGCGCGTACGGATGGATCAGCGGTGCGCCCCCACCGTACCGTCCGGTCCGCCGCCGCACCGGGGCGGCCCCGCGGGCAGGGCTCAGGCCATGATCCCGCTCCCGTGCGGGGCGTACAGGTCGAGGAGCCGCACCCGGGTCACCTGGAGGCGGTGCGCCAGGATCGAGCCCAGCCAGAACAGGACCGAGGCGCCGAACTCGGGGTCGGAGCGGCACATCGACCGGACGGCCGGGGCGTTGAACTCGTACGCCCGCACCGGGGTCATCGCCTCCGCGCCCGACTGGCACAGGTACGGCGGGAACATCCAGGAGAGGCCGACGAGTTCGCCGTGGTGCAGGGTCTCGATCACGGGCGCCCCGCGCCCCGGCACCCGCGCGTCGAGCGTCACCGCGCCCGTCTTCACGATCCAGAAGCGATCGGCGTGCTGCTGTTCCTCGAAGAGGCGGTGGCCGGACTCGAAGTACACGTCCTCGGCGAAGGCCATCAGGCGCTCCCGGTGCTCCGGGGGCAACGTGCTGACCTTGGGCGTGGCACTGCTCATGGCGGGCCCTCCTCGCACACTCGACTCCCACCCCAGTGTCGGCCAAGGAGCCGCCGCGCGCGCAGGCTCGGGCCACCGGTCACGCCGGCCGGACGGCCCCCTCACCCTCCGTGCGCCCCCGCTCCCGGCGGGCCCCGTCCGGCGTGCGCGGGCCGGACGGAGGGCGGAGCATGAACGTGAGGAGGGGCCGGCAGGCGGGGACGCGCTCGCTCGCCCCGGGATCCTCCACCACCGAGCCGTCGAGCCACCGGACCACCGGGCCGGGGCCCGGCCGAAAAGACCCCTGGGGTGATCCTCATGAACCCGCTCAGGACCGGAAGGTCCCTCACGGCCGCCGCCGCGGCCGTCGTCCTCCCTCACCTCCGCGGGGTTCGCGAACGCCGCCGCCACCGGCGTCCCCGCGACCACGGGGAGGACGAGATCACCGTCGGCATCAAGTTCGACCAGCCCGGCATCGGCCTGAAGACCCCCGACGGCACGTACACCGGCTTCGACGTCGACGTGGCGACCTACGTGGCCAAGGAGCTGGGCCACGACCCTCCGACATCGTCTGGAAGGAGGCCAAGAGCGCCGACCGCGAGACCCTGCTCCAGCGCGGCGACGTGGACTTCGTCGCGGCCTCGTACTCGATCAACGACGAGCGGGCGCGGAAGGTCGACTTCGCCAGCCCCTACCTCCTCGCCCACCAGGACGTCCTGGTCCGCGCCGACGACGACTCCATCAAGCAGCCGTCCGACCTGAACGACAAGAAGCTCTGCTCGGTCACCGGCTCCACCTCCGCGCAGAACGTCAAGACGAAGCTCGCCCCCGACGCCCAGCTCCAGGAGTACGGCGGCTACTCCGAGTGCCTGACCGGCCTGGAGAACGGCGTCGTCGACGCCGTCACCACCGACGACTCGATCCTCGCCGGGTACGCCTCGCAGAGTGAGTTCAAGGACAGGTTCAAGCTCGGCGGCTTCAAGATGAGCAACGAGAACTACGGCATCGGCGTCCAGAAGGGCAGCGACCTCAAGGACAGGATCGACACGGCCCTGGAGAAGATGGTCGCCGACGGCTCCTGGGACGCGGCGGTCGAGAAGAACTTCGGCCCGGCCGGGTACCGGAACGAACCCGCCCCGAAGATCGGCGTCGTCGTGAAGTGAGCGGGCCGCCGTGTTCGACTTCCTCCAGGGGTACGACCTGCTCGGAGCCTTCTGGGTGACGGTGCAGCTCACCGTCTACTCCGCGATCGGCTCCCTGGTCTGGGGGACGCTGCTCGCCGCCATGCGGGTGAGCCCCGTCCCCCTCATGCGGGGCTTCGGCGCCGTCTACGTCAACGTCGTCCGCAACATCCCCTCACCGTCATCATCGTCTTCACCTCGCTCGGCCTCTTCCAGACCCTCGGCGTCGACATGGCCGCCGAACGGTTCACCACCATCAACTTCCGCCTCGCCGTCCTCGGACTCACCGCCTACACCAGCGCGTTCGTCTGCGAGGCGCTCCGCTCCGGCATCAACACCGTCCCCTCGGACAGGTCGAGGCCGCCCGCGCCATCGGCCTGAACTTCCCCAGGTCCTGCGGTTCGTCGTGCTCCCGCAGGCCTTCCGCTCCGTCGTCGGCCCCTCGCCAACGTCCTCATCGCCCTCACCAAGAACACCACCGTGGCCGCCGCCATCGGCGTCGCCGAAGCCGCCCTGCTGATGCGCGAGATGATCGAGAACGAGGCCCAGCTCATCCTCGTCTCCGCGGTCTTCGCCGTCGGTTTCCTCTGCCTCACCCTGCCCACCGGCCTCTTCCTCGGCCGGGTCGCCAAGAAGGCGGCGGTGAAGCGATGAGGGCCGGAGCGCGCGGGGACGGCCCGGTAAGGACACCCCACCGTCCTCTACGACGTCCCCGGGCCGCGCGCCCGCCGCCGCAACCTCCTGTGGACCCTGCTCTTCCTGGCCGCGCTCGCCGCCGCGGCCTGGTGGGTGGTCGCGGGCCTCGCCGACAAGAACCAGCTCGCGTGGTCCAAGTGGGCGCCCTTCTTCACGGACGCCCGCGTCTGGGAGACGTACGTCCTGCCCGCCCTGAAGAACACCGTGGTCGCCGCCGCGCTCTCCATGGTGATCGCCCTGCCCTCGGCGCCCTCCTCGGCGTCTCCCGCCTCTCCGACCACCGCGCCGTGCGCGCGCGGCCGGCACCGTCGTCGAGTTCTTCCGGGCGGTCCCCGTCCTCATCCTGATGCTCTTCGCGAACGCCGCCTACTCCGAGTTCACCGACGTCGGCCCGGACGTCCGCCCCTGTACGCCGTCGTCACCGGCCTCGTCCTCTACAACGCCTCCGTCCTCGCGGAGGTCGTCCGCGCCGGCATCCTCTCCCTCCCCGCCGGCCAGACCGACGCGGCCAGGGCCCTCGGCATGCGCAAGGGCCAGACCATGACGTACGTCCTCCTGCCGCAGTCGGTCACCGCCATGCTGCCCGCCCTGGTCAGCCAGCTCGTCGTCATCGTCAAGGACACCGCGCTCGGCGGCGCGATGCTCGGCTTCTCCGAACTCCTCGCCTCGGTCCGCCCGATGAGCGCCAACTACGGGGCCAACACGATCGCCTGCTTCACCGTCGTCGCCGTGGTCTTCGTGGTCCTCAACTTCGCCCTCACCACCTTCGCCTCCCGCCTCGAAGGCCGCCTGCGGCGCGGCAGGAGGTCCACGGGCGCGGTCGTCGGAGCGGACGCGGTGGAGAAGCAGCCGCCCCGGGCGAGCACGGGGGCCGCCCGGGGGCACCTGACGCGGCGGGACGGCACGGGTCCTCAGCGCCGGGCGAGCGCCAGCACGCTCAGGCCGAACATCAGGACGCCCAGCGGGACGTGGACCGCCGGGACGTGCGCGATGCCCACCACCACCTGGACCGAGGCGAGCGCCAGGAAGCCCGACGCGTGCCGGACCGGCCGGAGCGAGCCGCCGCCCGGCTTCCACGCCAGCACCGCCGCGAGCACGTACAGCATCGACGCCCCGTACGTCACCCGGGCCCCGACGCCGTGCAGCGTCTCCCCGTACGACGTGGTCAGCAGCAGTCCGGCGGAGACCGCCTGGAGGAAGAGGGCCAGGGTCTGCAGGACGATCGCGGTCCTCAGGAAGAGGAACCGCGCCGCACGTCCGCCGTCGCCGTCGTCGCCTCAGTGGCCATGTCACAGTCCCTTTTCCGCCCCGGGCTTCCCGCCCCCGGGCAGTCGGTCGATAAGGTCTCACCCGTTCGACGACGCAGGCCTCCGAAAGGTAAGGCGGGGCCCGCGAAGGCACGACGAGGAGGGGCGGCCGGGGCATGGGGACTGTCGGGGCGGCGGGGACCGGCACGGACGGGACGGCCGGCGAGCGGGGGCGGCTGATCAACGTCGCCTACCGGCTGCTCGGTTCGGTGACCGAGGCCGAGGACGCCGTCCAGGACGCCTATGCGCGCTGGTACGGACTCCCGCGCGGCAGGCGGGAGGAGATCCTGTCCCCGGGGGCCTGGCTGACGACGGTGACCGGCCGCATCTGCCTGGACCTGCTCGGCTCGGCGCGGGCCCGCCGCGAACGCTACGTCGGCGCCTGGCTCCCCGAACCGCTGCCCGACCGCGCCGAGTGGGACCGCGCCGGCGCCTCCGCGGACCCCGCCGACCGGATCGTCCAGGACGAGTCGGTGACCATGGCCTTCCTCGTCGTCCTGGAGTCGATGACGCCCGCCGAGCGAGTGGCGTTCGTCCTGCACGACGTCTTCCGGTACCCGTTCGCCGAGATCGCCGGAGTCCTCGGCCGGACCCCCGCGGCCTGCAGACAACTGGCGGCCTCCGCCCGGCGGCGGGTGGACACCGCGCACGGCCCGGCGCAGGCGACCGGCCGGGCCGACGTGGTGCGGCACGTCAAGGAGGCGTGGGAGACCAAGGACATCGCGGCCCTGGTCGGGCTCCTCGACCCGGCCGCCGTGATGACCGCGGACGGCGGCGGCATGGCCGGCACCGTCCTGCGCCCGGTCGAGGGCGGCACGCACATCGCCCGGTACATGGTCGCCATCGCCGACAGGGCCCCGGGACTCGAACTCCTGGAACGCTCGGTCAACGGCGCGCCCGGCCTGGTGGCCCGGCGCGACGGCGTCGTCGCGACCGTGGCCTCGTTCGACGTCGCCGAGGGGCGCGTCGCCCGGATCTGGGTGGTCCGCAATCCGGAGAAACTCCGCCCGTGGGCAAGGGACTTCCCCGACACGCCTCAGGGACCGCCCCGTCACGGCTGACGGCCCCGGCTCCCCTGCGGGTGAAGCGACCCCGAGGAGACCCCGAAAGCACCCATCCGGGAGGCGTTCCGTGGCGAAGTACCCCTCATGAACGCCACCAGCGACGGGCACCGGCCCGCCCGAGAAGCCACCCGCACCGACCGTCTCCTCGCCGCGCTCGGCGGCCTCCTCGCCGCGTACGTCTCCCTGGCCGTCGCGGACCTCGTCGCCTCCCGGGTGCGCCCCGAGGCGAGCCCCGTCGTGGCCGTCGGCGGCGCCTTCGTCGACCGGACCCCGGCGGGCCTCAAGGACTGGGCGATCCGGACCTTCGGCGAGAACGACAAGGCCGTCCTCCAGCTCGGCATCCTCCTCGTCCTCGCCCTGCTCGCCGTCGGGATCGGGCTGCTCGCCCTGCGCCGCCGCGCGCCTCGGCTCGGCGGCGGTCGGCGCCTTCGGCGTCCTCGGGGCGCTCGCCGCCGTCACCCGCCCCGACTCGGAGTCCGCCGTCGACGCCGTGCCCTCCCTCGTCGGGGCCGCCCTGGGCGCCCTCCTCCTGTACGTCCTCATCGGCCGCCTCCTCGCCCCCGGGCCGGGACCGGCGCCGCCGCCGCCCGCGCGGACCGCAGGAGCTTCCTCGTCGTCGCCGCGTCCACCGGCCTCGCCGCGACCGGCGCCGCCGCCCTCGGCCGGGCCGTCGGCTCGCCCGTCGAGGAGAACGCCACCGCCTCGCGGGCGGCCGTGCAGCTGCCCCGGCCGGCGTCCCCGGCGCCGCCCGTCCCCGCCGGAGCCCGGCTCGCCGTCCCCGGCATCAGCCCCTTCACGACCCCCAACCGGGACTTCTACCGCGTCGACACCGCCCTCGTCGTCCCCAAGGTGGACGCGAACCGCTGGCGCCTGCGCCTCCACGGCACGGGCGTCCGCGAGAGCTCACCCTCACCCTGCGGGACCTCATGGCCCGGCGGACGGTCGAGCGGGACATCACCCTGGCCTGCGTCTCCAACGAGGTCGGCGGCCCGTACGTCGGCAACGCCCGCTGGCTCGGCGTCCCCTCGCCGACCTGCTGCGCGAGGCCGGAGTCCGCCCGCCCTCCGAGGGCGGCCCCGCCGACCAACTGGTGGCCCGCTCCGTCGACGGCATGACCATCGGCACCCCCGTCGAGGACGTCATGGACGGCCGCGACGCCCTCCTCGCCTTCGGGATGAACGGCGAACCCCTCCCCTTCGAGCACGGCTTCCCCGTCCGCATGATCGTCCCCGGCCTCTACGGCTACGTCTCCGCCTGCAAGTGGATCGAGTCGATCGAGCTGACCACCTTCGACGCGTACGACGCCTACTGGGTCCCGCGCGGCTGGGCCGCCGAGGCCCCGTCAAGACCCAGTCCCGCATCGACACCCCCGCCCCTTCGGCCGCCCCGCCGCCGGCACCGTCATGGTCGCCGGGGTCGCCTGGGCCCAGCACCGGGGCGTCCGCCGGGTCGAGGTGCGGGTCGACGACAGCCCCTGGCGGGAGGCCCGCCTCGCCGCCGAGGACACCCGCGACACCTGGCGCCAGTGGACGTACCCTGGGAGGCCGCCCCGGCCGCCACACCCTCACCGTCCGCGCCACCGACGGCACCGGCACCACCCAGCCCGAACGGCGCACCGCCACGATGCCCGACGGGGCCCAGGGATGGCACTCGGTCGTGGTGACGGTCGAGGGCGGAGAATAGGCGTCGTCGGTCGTAGGTGCGTAACGAACCGGCCGTGCCCACCCGTTCGGGGGACATATGAGGGACACTGCTCCCGTGCGTGGACATCTGCCGGACGAGAACCCCGGTTTCGTGGGACGCCGCACGGAACTGGAGCGCGTCTCCGCCGCGTTGGCGGAGCACCGCCTCGTCACCGTGACCGGCGTCGGGGGAGTCGGGAAGACCCGGCTCGCGCTGCGCGCCGCACACCGGGCCGCCGGGCGGTACCCGGACGGGGCCTGGTGGACCGACCTCGGCCAGCTCGACGGCGAGCGGCTGCTCGTCGCGCTCGTCGCCGACTCCGTGGACCTCGCCGACCACACCCCCGGCATGGCCGCCACCGGACTCTGCCGCCGGCTCGCCGACGACCGACTGCTGCTCGTCCTGGACTCCTGCGAGCACCTGGCCGAGCCCTGCGCCCGGCTCGTCACCGAACTCCTCGCCGCCGCCCCCGGCCTCACCGTCCTCGCCACCGGCCGCCGCCCCTCGGCGTCGAGGGGAGAGACGATCGTCCTCGACCCGCTGCCGCCCGCGGGACCGGACGCCCTGGCCCTGCTCCGCCGGGCCGCCGGGGAGACTTCCCGCCGCCGGTCCCGCCGGCGAGATCTGCGTACGCCTGGAGGGCATCCCGCTCGCCCTCGAACTCGCCGCGGCGCAGATCCGCCTCCAGGGCGCCGAAGCCGTGCGCGACCAGCTCGGCTCCCGACTCGACGCCGCCCCGGCGCCCGCTTCGACCTGCTCGCCCACACCGAGCGCGTCTGGCCCAGCCGCCACCAGACCCTGCGCGCCGCCATCGGCTGGAGCCACGAGCTGAGCACCCCGCTCGAACGCCTCCTCTGGGCCCGCCTCTCCGTCTTCCGCGGCCCTTCGACCTCGCGTCCGCGACCGCCGTCTGCGTCGGCGGCCCGCTGAACCGCGCGACCCTGCCGGAGGCGCTCGACGGACTCGTCCGCTCCTCCGTGGTCCGCCCGCCCGACACGGCCGGACGCCACCGGATGCTCGACACGATCCGCGAGTACGGGGCGACCTGGCTGGACCGCACCGGCGAGACCGGAACCGTCGCCGACCGGCACGCCGCCCACTTCCGGGGCCTGGCCCGCCGGGCCGGGACCGAGTGGCACGGCGCCCGCCAGCTCCGCTGGTACCGGACCGTCGACGCCCACCACACCGATCTGCGCACCGCCCTGGACCGGCTCCTGCGCACCGACCCCGACGCGGCCCTCGACCTCGTCGGCTCCGTCGCCTTCGCCTGGTCCTGCCGCGGCCGCCTCCGCGAGGCCCGCGACGGCCTCGAACAGGCCCTGCTCCTCAGCGGGGCCCGCGGCCGCGTCCGGGCCCGCGCCCTGTGGGCCCTCGGCGTCACCCTCGTGCTCCAGGGCGAGTTCGGCCCCGCCCAGGACGTCAGCGAGCGCTGCGCCCGCGAGGCCCGGCACGCCGAGTACGCCGACGCCGCCGAACACACCGAGCACACCGAGCACGCCGAGCACGCCGAGCACCCCGGCTCCGCCGGCCCCGTCGACGGCGCCGGGCGTGCGGAGCACGGGGAGGGCGCCGGGCGGGACCGGCCCGGCGAGCTCACCCTCGACGCCGCCGCCCTCGCCGGCCTCCTCGCCCTCACCACCGGCCGCCCGACGGCCGCGCACGTCGTCGTGGGCCACGTCCTCGACGCCGCCCGCGGCAGACCCGCCGACTCCGCCGCCCGGCTCCGCTGCCACCTCGTGCGGGTCTTCGCCCTCACCGGCCTGGGCCGGCTCGCGGAGAGCCCGGGAGCGGGCGCTCCGGCTGCGCGCCCTGTGCGAGGAGCTCGACGAGCACTGGACCCGCACCGCCCTGGAGTACCAGCTCGCCCTCACCGGCCTCCTGGAGGCGACCCGGCCGCCGCCTCCGGCCACGCCCGCGCCATGCTCGAAGGCACCCGGCGCCTGGGCGCGAGCCTCGGCGTCGCCCTCGGCCTCGACGTCCTCGCCACCGCCCTCGCGGCGGCCGGCGAGGCGAGCGCGCCGCGGACGTCTCCGGCACCGGCGAGGCGTACTGGCGCTCCACCGGCCAGCCCCGGCGCGGCCTGCCCGGCCTGCGGGCCCTGCACGAGAAGTACACGGACACCGTCCGCGCGTCGATCGGCGAACCCGCCTACGAGGAGATCTTCGTCCGCGCCCTCACCGGCCTCCCGCAGGACGGCCTCGACCGCGCCCTGCGCGGCCCCGAGCACGCCTGACGCGTCCGGACCCGGCGGACACGCGCGCCCGCCCCGCCCGACTCGCCCGGACCCGGCGGACACACGCGCCCGCCCCGCCCGGCTCGCTCGAACCCGGCGGACGCGTTTGAACCCGGCGGACCGGGACATCCGCGACACGGGACCGGCACGCGGCACCGGCCGCCACCGCCGTCGGCACCGTCGCCGCGACCGCGCGCACCCGCCCGACCTGCCGGAACGCACCGGGACGGACCGGAGAGGCACGGGACGGCGCGGGGCGACGGCACGGGGCTCCGGTGCGTAGAGTCGGCCGTGAACAGAGCCGTACGAGCCCGTCCGCGTGCGACGGGCCGTACGGCGACCGACCCCGACGAGGAGACCTCACGTGACCGACCCGGCGTCCACCGCCCTCCAGCAGCAGATCGCCCGGGACCTCCAGGTGTCCGGCACCTTCGACCCGGCGGCGGAGATCGAGCGCCGGGTGGCCTTCCTGACCGAGCAGCTCACCTCCAACGGGCTGCGCGCCTCGTGCTCGGCATCAGCGGCGGCATCGACTCCACCACCGCCGGCCGGCTCTGCCAGCTCGCCGTGGAGCGCGCCCGCGCCGCCGGCCACGACGCCGTCTTCTACGCGATGCGCCTGCCCTACGGCGTCCAGGCCGACGAGAAGGACGCGCAGGCCGCCCTCGACTTCATCCGCCCCGACGAGGTCCTCACCGTGGACGTGAGGCGGCGAGCGACGCGGCCCTGGAGGCCTGCGTCGCCGCCGACGTGGTCTTCCGCGACGACCACCACCGGGACTTCGTCCAGGGCAACATCAAGGCCGGCAGCGGATGATCGCCCAGTACGCGGTCGCCGGAGCCCACAACGGCCTCGTCGTCGGCACCGACCAGGCGGCCGAGGCCGTCTCCGGCTTCTTCACCAAGTTCGGCGACGGCGCCGCCGACGTCGTGCCGCTGACCGGCCTGACCAAGCGGCGCGTCCGCGCGATCGCCGCCGAGCTGGGCGCCCCGGACGGGCTCGTGTGGAAGGTCCCCACGGCCGACCTGGAGACCCTCGACCCGGGCAAGCCCGACGAGGAGGCGCTCGGCGTCACGTACGACGAGATCGACGACTTCCTGGAGGGCAAGCCGGTCTCCGAGGCCGCCTTCGCCGCGATCGTCCGCCGCTACGAGCTCACCGAGCACAAGCGACAGTTGCCGATCGCCCCTGAGAGGAGCGGCGAGCCTCCCGCCGTCGGAGGATCCTGGAAGGGGCCTCACCGGAGGCCCCGGAACGGACTCCGGAAGGGAGTGCGCCATGTTCGGCGAGACCTCGGCGTTCAGCGGCTTCTCGGTCGACGACATCGACGCCGCCCGGCGGTTCTACGGCGAGACCCTCGGCCTGGAGGTGGAGGAGACGGGACCCGAGGGCATGGAGATGCTCCTCCTCGTCCTGGCGGGCGGCGCGCGGGTCCTCGTGTATCCCAAGGAGGACCACGCCCCGCCTCCTTCACGATCCTCAACTTCCAGGTCGACGACATCGAGCGGACCGTCGACGAGCTGGTGGGACGCGGTGCGAGCATGGAGCGCTACCCCGGCTTCGACGCCGACGACAGGGGCATCGTGCGGGGCGGCGGCGGACCGGCCGTCGCCTGGTTCACGGACCCGGCGGGCAACGTCCTGTCCGTGCTCCAGGAGACCTGAGCGCCCGGCCGGCGACCCGTCCGCGGGGCTCCCCGCCCCGGACGGGCCCGGCCGGAGTGCGGAGAGACCCGTACCGCCTCGAATGGGAGCGTGACCGCGCCGCCCGACGACTGCCTCGCCCGCAACGAGTGGATCTGCGGCGCCTACCTCTCCACCCGGAGAGGTCCTCGCCGACGCCGTCGTCCAGCACCTCCAGCTCACCGGCGCCTCCGTCGCCCTCGCCCTCTTGATCGCCCTGCCCCTGGCGATCGCCGCCCGCCGTCTGCGCTGGGCCGCCGCCCCGTCCTCGGGATCACCACCCTGCTCTACACGATCCCGGCGCTCGCGATGTTCTCGCTGCTCCTGCCCTGTACGGACTCTCCGCCGCCCTCGTCGTGGCCGGCCTCGTCCTGTACTCGCTCACCCTCCTCGTCCGGAACGTCCTCGCCGGGCTCCGCGCCGTCCCCGAGGAGACCCGGCAGGCCGCGCGCGGCCTCGGCTACAGGCCGCTCCGGCTCCTCCTCGCCGTCGAGCTGCCCCTCGCCCTGCCCGCCGCCATGGCCGGGCTGCGCATCGCCACCGTCTCCGCCGTCTCCCTCGTCACCATCGGCGCGATCGTCGGCCACGGCGGCCTCGGCAACCTCATCTACGCGGGGATGAACACCTACTTCAAGGCCCAAGTCCTCACCGCCTCCGCCCTCTGCGTCGTCATCGCCGTCGCCGCCGACCTGCTCCTCCTCGGCGCCCAGCGGCTGCTCACCCCTGGACCCGGGCACGGTCCGCGTGAACACCGTCTCCGCCGCCTGGTCCTGGCTCACCACCGCCGCCCACTGGTCCGGCGAGGACGGCGTCTGGCACCGGCTCGGCGAGCACGTCTTCCTCACCGTCGTCTGTCTCGCCATCGGCTGCGCGATCGCCCTGCCGGCCGCGCTGGTCCTCGGCCACCTCGGCAGGGGCGGCGGGCTCGCCGTGAACCTCGCCAACGCCGGCCGGGCCGTCCCCACCTTCGCCGTCCTCGTCCTGCTCCTGCTCAGTCCGCTCGGCCCGTACGGGGAGTGGCCCACGATCATCGCCCTCGTCCTGTTCGCCGTCCCCGCTGCTCACCAACGCGTACGTCGGGATGCGGGGCGTCGACCGACGTCGTGCGGGCCGCCCGGGGCATGGGCATGACGGGCGGCCAGGTGCTCGCCCGGGTCGAACTGCCCCTCGCGCTGCCACTGGTCCTCACCGGCGTGCGGATCGCCGCCGTCCAGCTCGTCGCCACCGCCACCGTGGCCGCGCTCGCAGGCGGCGGCGGGCTCAGCCGGATCATCACCGCCGGGTTCAACCTCGCCTCCACCCCGCAGGTCGTCGCCGGGGCCGTCCTCGTCGCGGCGCTCGCCCTCCTGGTGGAGGGGTCTTCGAGGCGGTCCGGCGCCTGACCCCCGCGGGTGCCCGGGGAGCGGCGCATGAGGGCGTCCCGTCCCCTCGGCGCCCTCTGCCTGCTGGCGGCGATCTGCTGCACCGGTCCGCTCGGCTGCGCCGCGGGCCCTCCCTGGAGGACCGGGACGCCGTCACCGGACGGCCCGGGGACGGGCGCCGGCTGGTCGTCGGATCGGCCGGGTTCACCGAGAGCGACCTGCTCGCCCAGATGTACGCCCTGCTGCTCCAGGACGCCGGACACCGCACGAAGATCCTCTCCGTCACCAACCGCGAGCTGTACGAACCGGCCCTGGAGAACGGGCAGATCGACGTCGTGCCGGAGTACGCGGCCACCTTCGCCGACTGGCTGAACGCCAAGGCCCACGGGCCGGACGCGCCGCCCGTCGGCTCGCCCGACCGGCCGCCACCATGAAGGCCCTGCGGGCCCTCGCCACACCGCGCGGACTGACCGTCCTCGACCCCGGCCGGGCCGTCGACCAGAACGCCTTCGCCGTCACCGCCGCCTTCGCAGCCGAGCACCGCCTCAAGACCCTCAGCGACCTCGGCGCCTCCGGCCTGCCGGTCCGGCTCGCGGCCGGGGACGAGTGCGTCCGGCGGCCGTACTGCGCCCCGGCCTGAAGGAGGTCTACGGCATCGACGTGACGGCCGTCGACCCCAAGGGCGTCGGTACGACCCAGGCGAAGCAGGCCGTCCGGAGCGGCCGGGACCACCTGGTCCTCACCGACCACCGACGCCACCCTCGACGACTTCGGGCTCGTCCTGCTCGCCGACGACAAGCGCCTGCAGAACGCCGACCTCATCGTCCCCGTGGTCAACCGGAACCGCGCCGGGAGCGAGGGCGTCGTCCGCGCACTCGACCGTCTCAACGCCGTCCTGACCACCGCCGACCTGGCGCAGCTCAACGAACAGGTGGACAGTTGGCGCCGCCTCCCGGAGGACGTGGCCCGGAACTACCTCGTGCGCAAGGGCCTCCTGGCGAACCGACGCCACGACGGATCCCGGCCGTCCGGTCTCCAGCCCGCTGAACGGCGTCCGCCGTCATGACCCTTGCGGGGCGGTCCACGACCCTGCTATCCATTCGTTAGGAAGGTTTCCTTCCAGTCCCGGAGGCGTCAACCCTCCGGTTTCCGGCCCTCGTTCGTCGTTCCGTGGAGACCCCCATGACTTCCGCACGAACCGTACGACCCCGCGCGCGTCGCCTCGGCGTCGCCGGCACCGCCCTCGGCGCCCTCCTCCTCGGCCTCGCCGCCGCCCCACCGGCCGTGAACGCCGCCCCTGTACCCGCCGCGCCGGCCAAGGCGGCCACCACCACCCCGGCCGCGATCAACGGACAGCTCAAGGTCTGCGGCACCAAGCTCTGCAACCGGTACGGCAAGCCGATCCAGCTCCGGGGCATGTCCTCGCACGGCACCAGTGGTACGCCCGGTGTCTGACGGGCGGTTCGCTCGACGCCCTCGCCGGGGACTGGAAGGCCGACGTCCTGCGCGTCTCCACGTACGTCCAGGAGGACGGCTACGAGACCGACCCGCGCAAGTACACCGACCTCGCCCACGCGCTCATCGAACAGGCCACCGCGCGCGGCATGTACGTGATCGTCGACTGGCACATGCTCGACCCGGGCGACCCCCACCACAACCTGGCCCGCGCCAAGACCTTCTTCACCGAGATCGCCCAGCGCCACGGGAGCAAGACCAACCTGCTGTACGAGATCGCCAACGAGCCCAGCGGCGTGTCCTGGTCCAGGATCAAGAGCTACGCGGAGCAGCTCGTCCCCGTCATCCGCGCCAAGGACCCCGAGACCCCGGTCCTCGTCGGCACGCGCGCGTGGTCCTCGTTCGGCGTCTCGGAGGGCGCGACCGAGTCCGAGGTCGTCTCCAGTCCGGTGAACGCGGCCAACATCATGTACACCTTCCACTTCTACGCGTACTCGCACCGGGACGAGTACCTGAAGACCCTCTCCCGCGCCGCCGACAAGCTGCCCGTCTTCGTCACCGAGTTCGGCACCCAGAACTACGCGGGCGAGGGCTCCGACGACTTCACCATGACGCAGAAGTACCTCGACCTCATGGCCTCGAAGAAGATCAGTTGGGTCAACTGGAACTTCTCCGACGACGAGCGCAGCGGCGCGGTCTTCAAGACCGGCACCTGCGACAAGGGCGGCCCTGGACCGGCACCGGATCGCTCAAGCCCGCCGGCGTCTGGATCCGCGACCGGATCAGGACGGCGGACGACTTCCGGCCTCCTGACCCGCGCCCCGCCCCGCGGCCGGTACGTCCCCCTCGCGCGACCCGCCGCCCGGCGGGCGTCCACGCCCGCGGCGCGCAAAAGTCAAGCGGTGGGTCCCCGCGCACATGGCGCCCTCCGGCGGGCGCCGGTAGAACTCGCGGCAGGGCCCCGAGGGCCCCCGCGAGGAGAGAACCGGACATGAGCACCCACGTCGGCGCGGAGATCGCCGGACAGCCCGACTGCTGGCGCCGGGCCGCGGAGGACGCCGAACGGTACGCCGCGCTGCTGCCGGAACGGGGCGAGCGCGTCGCGGTCGTCGGCTGCGGCACCTCGTACTTCATGGCCCGCGCCTACGCCGCCCTGCGCGAGTCCCTCGGCGCGGGGAGACCGACGCCTTCCCCGCCTCCGACGGGACCCCGCTCGGGCGCGGCTACGACCGGATCGTGGCCCTCACCCGCTCCGGCACCACCACCGAGGTCGTGGACCTCCTCGCCCGCGCCGCGGGCGCGTCCCCGCGCTCGTGCTCACCGGCGCCCCCGACAGCCCCGCCGGACGGCTCGCCGACCGGGTCCTCGACCTCGGGTTCGCCGACGAACGCTCCGTCGTCCAGACCCGGTTCGCCACCACCGCCCTCCAACTCCTGCGCGCCGGACTCGGCGTGGACCTCAGACCGGCGATCGCGGACGCCGAACTCGTCCTGTACGAGCGGCTGCCCGCCGTCTGGGAGCGGCGCGGCCAGTTCACCTTCCTCGGCACCGGCTGGACGGTCGGGCTCGCCGACGACGCCGCCCTCAAACTGCGCGAGACGGCCCGCGCCTGGACGGAGTCGTACGCGGCGATGGAGTACCGCCACGGCCCGATCAGCATCAGCGACCGGACCAGCCTCGTCTGGTGCCTCGGCCCCGTCCCTCGGGCCTCCGCGACGAAGTGGAGTCCACCGGCGCCCTGTTCGCCGCCGACGCCATCGACCCGGTCGCCGCCCTCGTCCGCGCCCAGCGGCTCGCCGTCGCCCTCGCCGCCCGGCGCGGCCTCAACCCGACCGGCCCCGGCACGTCTCGCGGTCGGTGATCCTCGCCGGTGCGTACCGTCCGACGGGCCCGGAGGCGGCCCGTATCCTGCGCTCATGACCGACAACGCTGTCCCGGACCTCGCCGAACTGCCCGGCGACTGGCGGCGCGCGCTCGCCGTCGTCGCCCACCCCGACGACCTGGAGTACGGCTGCGCGGCCGCCGTCGCGGGCTGGACCGACGCCGGGAAGGAGGTCGTCTACGTCCTGGCCACCCGGGGCGAGGCCGGCATCGGCGCCCTCGCCCCGGACGTCTGCGGCCGCTGCGCGAGCGCGAACAGCGGGACAGCGCCGCCGTCGTCGGCGTGGACACCGTCGAGTTCCTCGACCACCGGGACGGCGTGATCGAGTACGGCACCGGACTGCGCCGGGACATCGCGGCCGCGATCCGCCGCCACCGCCCGGAGCTCGTCGTCACCCTCAACCACCGCGACACCTGGGGCGGCGGCCCCGGCGCCCGTGGAACACCCCGACCACCGGGCCGTCGGCCGGGCCGTCCTGGACGCGGCGGCCGACGCCGGGAACCGCTGGATCTTCCCCGAGCTGACGGAAGGGGGCCTGGAGCCGTGGGACGGCGTCCGCTGGGTCGCGGTCGCCGCCTCCAGCACCCCCACCCACGCCGTCGACGCGGGCCCTGGCCTGGAGCGCGCGGTCCGCTCGCTCCTCTGCCACCGCACCTACATCGAGGCCCTGACGGACCAGGACCCGGAGGAGTACGTCCGGTCCTTCCTCGCCGGGACGACGGGCGGGGCCGCCGACCGCTTCGGCGGCCGGCCGGCCGTCACCTTCGAGCTGTTCCCGCGCTGACCGGGGCGGTCCCGGGCGGGGCCTTTCAGGCGGCGGGGCCTCTCACGCGGTCGTCCCGCCGTCCACCGCCGCCTCCAGGTCGCCGAACAGCAGCTCGGTGTTGATCGTGACGCCCGCCCGGTAGCCCAGGCCCACCGCGTTGACCACCTGCTCCTGCGGACCGGTCACGTTCCCCGCGGCCCACACCCCGGGCACGCTGGTGCGGCCCGTCCCGTCCACCGCGACGAACTCCCCGAACGGCGTCTCGTCCCTCCTCGCGCCGAGCTGTCGCAGCACTCCGTCCCGGGCCGCGAGCCGCGTCGCCCCGACGAAGACCACCTCGCGCGGCACGCACCTCCCGTCGGCGAGCCGGACCCCGGTCAGCCGGTCGTCCTCCACCGCGAGCCCGGCGACCTCGCCGGTCACGACCTCCACCCCGCCGCGTCGAGCAGCGCCGCCTCCCGATCCGAGAGCCCGGCGGCGGTGTGCGGGAAGAGGGTCACGTCCGAGGACCAGTGGGAGACCATCAGCGCCTGGTGCGCCGGCATCGCCGGATGGGCGATCACCCCGAACGGCCGGTCGCGGACTTCCCAGCCGTGGCAGTAGGGGCAGTGCAGCACGTCCCGTCCCCACCGCTCGGCCACCCCTCGATCTCCGGCAGCTCGTCGACGAGCCCGGTCGTCACCACGAGCCGCCGCGCGTCGACCGCCGTGCCGTCCGCGAGCGACACGGTGAAGCCGTCCCGCCCGTCCGGCACCGCCCCCCGTCACCCGGCCGGCCCGCCACTCCACCCCGTACGCGGCGATCTCCGCCCGGCCCGCCGCCAGGTACGCGGCGGGGCTCGTGCCGTCCCGGGAGAGGACGCCCTGCATGTGGGGCGTGGGGGCGTTGCGGGGCTCGCCCGCGTCGACGACCAGGGTCCGCCGCCGGGACCTGCCCAGGACCAGGGCCGCGCTGAGCCCGGCCGCGCCGCCGCCGACGACCACCACCTCGTACTGCTCCGTGTGTGCGTTCATGGGGACGAGGCTCGCTCCGGACCTGCCGAACCCGCAAACGAACTTGCCGTTCCTGCAATATGGGGGCCATGACCGAAGACGACCGCATCGACGCCGTCCTGAACGAGGTCGGCCCCGCCTCCGCCGCGTCCGCCGGGACCGCGGGGTGACCCTGGCCGACCTCTCCGCCGCCACCGGCATCTCCGTGAGCACCCTCTCCCGGCTCGAATCCGGGCGGCGCAGGCCCAGTCTCGAACTGCTCCTGCCGCTCGCCCGCGCCCACCGCGTCCCGCTCGACGAACTGGTCGGCGCGCCGCCCGTGGGCGACCCCCGGGTCAAGGCCAGGCCGATCGTGCGGCACGGGCGCACGATGTACCCGCTGACCCGGCAGCCCGGCGGCCTCCAGGCGTACAAGGTGATCCAGGAGAAGCCGTACGACCGCCCGGAGCCCCGGGTGCACGAGGGGTACGAGTGGCTGTACGTGCTCGCGGGCCGCCTCCGGCTCCACCTCGGCGGGCGCGAGGTCGTCCTGACGGCGGGGGAGGCGGCCGAGTTCGACACGCGCGTCCCGCACTGGTTCGGGCCGACCTCCGACGGCCCGGTGGAGTTCCTGAGCCTGTTCGGACCGCGGGGGAGCGCATGCACGTCAGGGCCCGGCCGGGAAGTCCGGCTGACCGGTTCCCTCGCTGCAAGCGACCGCTTAGTATGCAACCGACCGCTCGGTACGGAGGAGGCTTCCGGATGCAGGCATGGCGTGTGTACGAGAACGGCGAACCGGACGCGGTGATGCGCCGCGAGGAGGTGGAGCCGCCCGTCCCCGGCGAGGGCCAGGTCCTCCTGAGGGTCCGCGCCGCGAACGTCAACTTCCCCGACGCGCTGCTCTGCCGCGGCCACTACCAGGTGCGCCCCCGCTGCCCTTCACCCCCGGCGTGGAGGTCTGCGCCGAGACCGAGGACGGCCGCAGGGTCATCGCCACCACCGCCCTCCCGCACGGCGGCTTCGCCGACCACGCCCTCGCCGACGCCGCCGGGCTGCTCCCGGCCCCGAGGCCCTCGACGACGCCGAGGCCGCCGCCCTCCACATCGGCTACCAGACCGGCTGGTTCGGCCTGCACCGCCGCGCCGCCCTGAAGGAGGGCGAGACCCTCCTCGTCCACGCGGCGGCCGGCGGCGTCGGCAGCGCGGCCGTCCAGCTCGGCAAGGCGGCCGGCGCCACCGTCATCGGCGTCGTCGGCGGCCCCGAGAAGGCCGCCGTCGCCCGCGCCCTGGGGTGCGACCTGGTGATCGACCGGCGCTCCGAGGACGTCGTCGCCGCCGTCAAGGCCGCGACCGGCGGCCGGGGCGCCGACGTGATCTACGACCCGGTCGGCGGCGAGGCCTACCGGCAGTCCGCGAAGTGCGTCGCCTTCGAGGGCCGGATCGTGGTCGTCGGCTTCGCGAGCGGCACCGTCCCCGCCCCCGCCCTCAACCACGCCCTGGTGAAGAACTACTCGGTCCTCGGCCTCCACTGGGGCCTGTACGCGGCGAAGGACCCCGCTTCCGTCGCCCGCTGCCACGAGACCCTCACCGCCTACGCCGCCAAGGGCCTGATCAAGCCGCTCGTCGCGGAACGCGTCCCCTTCGCGGGCGCGGCCGACGCCGTCCGGCGCGTCGCCGACAGCGCCACCACCGGCCGCCTGGTCGTCCTCCCGGAAGGGGTCCTCGCATGACCGGCCCGTACCCGATCGACGCCGACGGCCTCCGGGCCCGCACCCGCGCCCTCCTCGACGCGCACCCGCCCGCCACCACCGACCGCACCGACTTCCTGCGCGCCCGCTTCGACGCCGGACTCGCCTGGGTCCACTACCCCGTCGGCCTCGGCGGCCTCGACGCGCCCCGCGCCCTCCAGACGGTCGTCGACGCCGAACTCGCCGCCGCCGGCGCCCCGACAACGACCCGCGCCGGATCGGCATCGGCCTCGGCATGGCCGCCCCCACCCTCCTCGCGTACGGCTCCGACGAGGTCAAGCGCCGCTTCCTGAAGCCGCTGTGGGTCGGCGAGGAGGTGTGGTGCCAGCTCTTCAGCGAGCCCGGCGCCGGCTCCGACCTCGCCGCCCTCGGCACCCGGGCCGTCCGGGACGGCGAGGAGTGGGTGGTCGACGGGCAGAAGGTGTGGACCTCCAGCGCCCACCTCGCCCGCTGGGCCATCCTCATCGCCCGCACCGACCCGGACGCCCCCAAGCACCGGGGCATCACCTACTTCGTCTGCGACATGACCGACCCCGGCGTGGAGGTCAGGCCGCTGCGCCAGCCTCACCGGCGAGGCCGAGTTCAACGAGGTCTTCCTCACCGGCGTCCGCATCCCCGACGCCCACCGCCTCGGCGAGGCCGGCGACGGCTGGCGGGTCGCCCAGACCACCCTGATGAACGAGCGGGTCTCCATCGGCGGGGCCCGGATCCCCCGCGAGGGCGGCATGATCGGGAAGGCCGCCGCCACCTGGCGCGAGCGCCCCGAGCTGCGCACCCACGAGCTGCACCGGCGCCTCCTCGACCTCTGGGTCGACGCCGAGGTGGCCCGGCTCACCGGCGAACGCCTCCGCCAGCAGCTCGTCGCCGGCCAGCCCGGCCCCGAGGGCAGCGCCATGAAGCTCGGCTTCGCCCGCCTCAACCAGGCCATCAGCGGCCTGGAGGTCGAACTCCTCGGCGACGAGGGCCTGCTGTACGGGGAGTGGGCCATGACCCGCCCCGAGCTGGTCGACTTCACCGGCCGCGACGCCGGCTACCGCTACCTGCGCTCCAAGGGCAACTCGATCGAGGGCGGCACCAGCGAGGTGCTCCTCAACATCGTCGCCGAGCGGGTCCTCGGCCTGCCCTCCGAGCCCCGCAACGACAAGGACGTCCCCTGGAAGGACCTCGCGCGATGACGGACCAGCCCGACCTGCTCTACTCCGACACCGAGGACGACCTGCGGGCGGCGGTCCGCGCCCTGCTCGCCGACCGGGCCGGCCACGCGGTCCTCCTCGACCGGATCGAGACGGACACGCCGTACGTCCCCGGCCTCTGGAAGTCCCTCGCGACCGACATCGGCGCCGCCGGACTCCTCGTCCCCGAGGAGCTCGGCGGCCAGGGCGCGAGCCACCGCGAGCCGCCGTCGTCCTGGAGGAGCTGGGCCGCGCGGTCACCCCGCTGCCGTACCTCACCGGCGCGGTGGTGGCCACCGAGACCCTGCTCGCCCTCACGGCGGAGAGCGCCCCGGCGGCCGAACTGCTCGCCGCCGTCGCGGGCGGCGGCACGGTCGCGGTCCTCGCCGTCCCCCTGTCGACGGCACCGGACGCGGACCCGCCGTCCGCCCCCTCCGCGGCGGCCGTCGCCGACGTCCCCGCCGCCGACGTCCTCCTCGTCCCGCGCGCCGACGGCCTGTACGCCGTACCGGCCGGTGAGGCGACGGTCGAGCCGCGGACCCCGCTCGACCTCACCCGCCCGCTCGCCCGGGTCACCACGGAACCCGGCACCGGCACCCGGCTCGCCGGACCCGACGCGGCCCGCGCGGCCGTCCGGCGCGGCCTGCTCGCGGGCGCCGGACTGCTCGCCTCCGAGCAGTTGGGCCTCGCCGAACGGTGCCTGGAGGACACCGTCCGGCACACCCGCGAACGCCACCAGTTCAACCGGCCCGTCGGCTCCTTCCAGGCCCTGAAGCACCGCATGGCGCGGCTCTGGCTGGACGTCGTCGGGGCCAGGGCGGCCGCCCGCGCCGCCGCCGACGCCCTCGCCAAGGGCGCCCCGGACGCCCGCTCACCGTGTCCGTCGCCCAGGCGTACTGCTCCGGGGTCGCGGTCCGCGCCGCCGAGGAGTGCGTCCAACTGCACGGCGGAATCGGCATGACCTGGGAGCACCCCGCGCACCTCGCCCTCAAGCGGGCCAAGGCCGACCAGATCGCGTTCGGCTCGGCGGGCCGCCACCAGGACGTGATCGCCGCCCTGACGGACCTCCCGGCGCCCCGGTGAGCGAGCCTCCCGGCGCTCCGGTGAGCGGACCTCCCGGCGCCCTGTAAGGGGCCCTGTGTCCGTACCCCTTATACATACTGTTTAATTGCAAGCTGTTGGCAAAAACAGTTGATCTTCAAAGGGGTACGGACACGATGACCGCCCGATCCATCCGCAACGCGGCGGCCACGGTGCTGGCGGGCTCCCTCGCCCTGACCGCCGCGGCCTGCTCGAACCCCGGCTCCACCGCCGACGGCACCGGCGGGCCCAAGGATTCCGCGGTCGTCGGCATCGCCTACGAGCCCGAGAGCCTCAGCCCCTCCTCGGCTACGGCAAGGACGGCAACTCGAAGATATTCGACGGCCTCCTCGCCTTCGACGCCGACATGAAGCTGAAGCCGGCCCTCGCCCGCGCACTGCCCCGCGTCAGCGACGACGGCCTCACCTACACGTACGAGCTCCGTGACGGCGTGACCTTCAGCGACGGCGCCCCTTCACCGCGAAGGACGTCGTCTTCACGTACCGCACGATCCTCGACCCGAAGACGAACAACCCCTCCCGCACCGAACTCGACGCCCTCGAGAGCGTCGAGGCGGTCGGCGACGACACCGTCGTCTTCCGGCTCAAGTACCCCTACGCCCCTTCGCCGAGCGCACCGTCCACGCCATCGCCCCCGAGCACGTCGCCGCGAAGCAGGACGTCAACACCGGCGCCTTCACGACCAAGCCGATCGGCACCGGACCGTACGTCCTCACCGGCTGGTCCAAGGGCGAGAAGCTCAGCTTCAAGGCCAACCCCACCTACTGGAACGGCGCGCCGCCGGTGAAGAAGTTCACCATGGCGATCATCAAGGACGACGACGTCCGCGCCACCCGGCTGCGCGCCGGCGACCTCGACGGCGCCATCCTGCCGCCCAACCTCGCCGCCGGCTTCAAGGCCGACACGTCCAAGAAGACCTGGGCGGCGAAGACCTACGACTACCGCACGGTCACCCTCCCCACCCACAACCGGGTGACCGGCGACACCGCCGTCCGCCGCGCCCTCGACCTCGCCGTCGACCGCGAGGCCATGGTCGACAAGATCCTCGAAGGCGCCGGAAAGCCCGCCTACGGGCCCGTCCCCACCGACAGCCCCTGGTTCACCAAGGGCACCGAGCGCCGCCACGACCTCGCCGGGGCGCGGAAGATCCTCGACGAGGCCGGCTGGAAGCCCGGCCCCGACGGCGTCCGCGTCAAGAACGGCGTCCGCGCCGCCTTCCCGCTCTGGTACCTCTCCGGCGACAAGCTCCGCCAGGACCACGCCCTCGCCTACGCCTCCGACGCCAAGAAGGCCGGCGTCGACATCACCACGCAGGCCGGCACCTGGGAGGTCATCGAGCCCCGGATGAAGACCGACGCCGTCCTCGCCGGCGGCGGCTCGCCCGGCGACCCCGACTTCGACCAGTACCTCCTCCTGAAGTCCTCCCTCGGCGGCGACGGCTTCAACAACATGGCCTGGTACGACAACAAGACCGTCGACAAGGCCCTGGAGGACGGCCGCCGCACGAACGACCCCGCCCGGCGGCACGCCGCGTACGACACCGTCCAGCGCGAACTGGTGAAGAACCCCGGCTACACCTTCCTCACCCACATCGACCACCTCTACGTCGTGAACGACTCCTGGGACGGCCTCTCCACCCAGACCGAGCCGCACGACCACGGCCTCGCCGCCGGCCCCTGGTGGAACGTCGAGACCTGGAAGCCCAAGGGCGCCGGAGCGGCGCGGAAGTGAAGCGCCGCCTCCCCTGGGGGCCATGGCGCGGATGACGGGACGGCGCGCCCTGGCCGCCGTCCCCGTCCTCCTCGGCGTCACCCTCGCGGTCTTCGCCGTCGCCGAGGCCTCCCCTTCGACCCCGTCAAGGCCTACGCCGGCACCGCCAGACTCACCGCCTCGCAGGAGAACCTCGACCAGCTCCGCGCCAACCTCGGCGTCGACCGCCCCTCCTCACCCGCTGGTGGGACTGGCTCACCGCCGCCCTCACCGGTGACTTCGGCGACTCCGCCGTCATGCGCCGGCCCGTCGCCGAGGTCATCACCGAGCGCGTCGGCTGGTCCGTCCTGCTCGCCGCCACCGCCTTCGCCGTGGCCATCGCGCTCGGCACCCTCCTCGGCGTCCTCGCCGGGCGCCGCCGCGGCGGCCTCCTCGACCGGACCGTCAGCTCCGTCGCGTACACCCTGGAAGCCGCCCCGCCTTCTGGCTCGGCCTCCTCGCCATCTGGTTCTTCGCCCTGAAGCTGGGCGCCCTGCCCGCCGGCGGACTCACCGACACCGCGAGCGACACCGTCACCTTCGACCAGGTCGCCTGCCACCTCGTGCTGCCCGCCCTCGTCCTCGGGACCTCCCAGCTCCCGTGGTTCTTCCTGTACGTCCGCCAGGGCGTCGGCGACGCCCTCGACGAGGACCCCGTGCGCGGCGCCCGCGCCCGCGGCCTGAGCGAGCGGACCGTCCTCACCGGCCACGCCCTCCGCTCCGGAATGCTCCCCATGCTCACCCTCGTCGGCTCCCGCGTCCCCGAGCTGATCACCGGCGCCCTCCTCGTGGAGACTGTCTTCAGTTGGCCCGGCATCGCCGCCGCCACCGTCACGGCCGCCACCTCCGTGGACTTCCCGCTGCTCGCCGCGCTCACCGTCCTGGCCACCGCCGCCGTCCTCCTCGGCAACCTCCTCTCCGACCTGCTGTACGGCCTGGCCGACCCGAGGGTGGGCTTCGATGGCTGACCCGCGCACCCACCGCCTGCGCCTGGGGACCTCCGCCGTCACCGTCGCGGTCGTCCTCCTCGCCGTGCTGCTCGTGCCGCCGCTCGTCCAGCTCGACGAACAGGCCGTCGACCTCTCCCGCAAGCTCCTGCCGCCGTCCTGGGACCACCCCTTCGGCACCGACGACCTCGGCCGCGACCTCCTCCTGCGCTGCGTCTACGGCCTGCGGGTCTCGCTCCTCGTCGGACTCGTCGCCGCGCTCGTCGCCACCGTCATCGGCACCGCCGTCGGAGCCGCCGCCGGCGCGCTCGGCGGCTGGGCCGACCGCACCCTCATGCGGCTCGTCGACGCCTTCTCCTCCGTCCCGCACCTGCTCCTCGGCATCTTCGTCGTCGCCCTCTTCCGGCCCGGCGTCTGGCCCGTCATCGTCTCCGTCGCCGTCACCCACTGGCTCTCCACCGCCCGGATCGTGCGCTCCGAGGTCCTCTCCCTGCGCACCCGGCCCTTCGTGGACGCCGCCGTCTCCGGCGGCGCGGGCCGTGGCGCGTCGCCGTCCGGCACCTGCTGCCCGTCCTGCCGCAGGCCGGGCTCGCCGCCGTCCTGATGGTCCCGCACGCCATGTGGCACGAGTCCGCGCTCTCCTTCCTCGGCCTCGGCCTCCCCAGCCACCGGGCCAGCCTGGGCAACCTGGTGCAGAACGCGCGCTCCTCGCTCCTCGCCGGGTACTGGTGGCCCACCCTCTTCCCCGGCCTCCTCCTCATCGTGCCGACCCTCGCCATCGCCGGACTCGCGGGCGTGTGGCGCGACCGGCTCAACCCGCGCCGCCGATCGGAGCTGATGCTGTGACCGCGCCCCGCGCCGCCAAGGCCCCGAACGCCCCCGACCCGGAGAGCAAGCTCCTGCGCGCGCTCGACGCCGTCACCGCCGAGCGCGCCGGGGACGCCCTCCTCAGCGTCCGCGGCCTCACCGTCCGCTTCCGGCTGCGCGGCGGCCGCACCGTCGACGCCGTCAGCGACGCCGACTTCGACCTCGCGGCGGGGAGTGCCTCGCCCTCGTCGGCGAGAGCGGCTGCGGCAAGTCCGTCCTCGCCTCCGCCCTCCTCGGCCTGCTCCCGGGCAACGCCGAGACCTCCGGCACGGCCCTGCTCGCGGACCCCGACGGCGGGAGCGGCACCGACCTGCTCGCCGCCGACGAGAAGACCCTCGCCCGCACCGTACGGGGCCGCCGCGCCGGCCTCGTGCCGCAGAGCCCGCCGCCCACCTCACCCCCGTCCGCACCGTGCGGTCCCAGCTCGAAGAGACCGTACGGGCCCTCACCGGCACCTCCCGCCGCGCCCGGCGCGAGGCCGCCGAGGCCGCCGCCGAGCGGACCTCCTTCCCCGCCGACCACCTCGACCGGTACCCGCACGAGCTCTCCGGCGGCCTCGCCCAGCGCGCCGCCACCGCCCTCGCCCTCATCGGCGACGCCCGGCTGCTGCTCGCCGACGAGCCCACCACCGGCCTCGACCGCGACCTCGTCGACCGCACCGTCGACGAACTGCGCCGCCACGCCGACGACGGCCGCGCCCTGCTCCTCATCACCCACGACCTGGCCGCCGCCGCGCGTCGCGGACCGCGTCGCCGTCATGTACGCGGGCCGGATCGTCGAGATCGCCCCCGCCCACCGCTTCTTCGGACCCGTCGGCCCCGCCACCCCTACGCCCGGGGCCTGCTCGACGCCCTCCCCGACCGGGCCTTCACGCCGATCCCCGGCATGCCCCCGGAACTCACCGACCTGCCCGGGGCTGCGCCTTCGCGCCGCGCTGCCCCCGCGCCACCGACCTCTGCGCCACCCGCCCCGAGCCCACGGCCGGGGTGGCCTGCCACCACCCGGAGCACCCCCGTGCTTGAACTCGACGCCGTCACCGCCGGCTACGACCGCCGCGCCCCCGTCTTCCGGGGCGCCTCCCTCACCGTCGCCCCCGGCGAGTCCGTCGGCCTCCTCGGCCCCAGCGGCTGCGGCAAGTCCACCCTCGCCCGGGTCGCCGCCCTCCTCCACCGCCCCGACGCGGGCCGGCTCGTCCTGGACGGCACCGAGGTGCGGGCCTGGCGCCACCGCGCCCCGCGCGAACTGCGCACCGCCGTCGGCGTCGTCTTCCAGCAGCCCCGCACCGCCGCCGACCCCCGGCTCACCCTCGCCGACCTCGTCGTCGAACCGCTGCGCGCCACCGGCCGCCGCGCCGAGGCCCCCGGGCGCCTCGCCGAGCTGGCCCCGGCCGTCGGCCTCACCCCGACCTGCTCGTCCGCCGCCCCCACGAGGTCAGCGACGGACAGCTCCAGCGCGCCTGCCTCGCCCGCGCCCTGACCCTGCGCCCCCGCTGGCTGGTCTGCGACGAGATGACCGCCATGCTCGACGCCTCCACCACGGCCGCCCTGGTCGCCGCCGTCGAGGCCTACCGCGCGCAGACCGGCGCGGGCCTCCTCGCCGTCGGCCACGACCGCGTCCTCCTGGACCGCTGGTGCGACCGCACGGCGGAGTGGCGGGACTGCCTGCCCGCCGCGAAGTGACCGTCCGGGACCCTCCGGACCGGATCTCACCCGTATGGCCGCCCTGCCGTACGCCCGGACGGAGCGCCCATTCCGCCACACTGTCCGCCGAAAGCCGCAATTCCGGTGCGGCGTCGGAGGGAACGTGAAGGCGATGGCCGTTCCATTTCTGTGGTGCTGCTCCTGCTGATCCTGGCCGTGATCTTCCTGCGGAACGGCGGTCTGAAGCTCTCGCACGCGATCGTCTGCGCCCTGCTCGGCTTCTTCCTCGCCGGCACCAGCATGGCGCCCACCATCCACGAGGGCGTCGCCGCCACCGCCGACGTGGTCTCCAGCCTCAAGCCGTGACCCGCCGGCGCGGAGCGGGTCACTCCATCTCGGGCATCTCGCCCACGGTGGTCCTCATGTCGATCACGGCGAAGGCGGCCCCTGCGGGTCCAGGATCGCCGCGAACCGGCCGAACGGGCTGTCCATCGGCCCGAAGACCCTCCGCCCGGAGAGCCGCTCCGCCGCCTCCACGGCCTTGTCGCAGTTGTCGACGGCGAAGTAGATCTGGATGTACGAGGGGACGTCCGGCGGGAAGTCGCCGGTCATCGTCATCCGCCCCAGGACCGGATCGCTCCCCAGGTCGAAGACCCGGTAGTCGACGTCCTGGCCCTTCATCCGCTTCGAGCCGTAACCGAAGACGGACGTGAAGAAGGCGTCGGACTTCTCCGGCTCCCGGGTGAACACCTCCGCCCAGGCGTACGATCCGGCCTCGCCCTCCAGCTCGAAGCCCTCGTGCTCTCCCGGCTGCCAGACGCCGAACACGACGCCCGCCGGGTCCCGCGCGAGGCACGTCGTCCCGGAGTCCCCGATCCGCATCGGCTCCATCAGGACGGTGCCGCCCGCGGTCCGGATCCGCTCCGCCGTGGCGGCGGCGTCCGGCGAGGAGAAGTAGAGACACCAGGCCGACTGCGGCGGGGTGTCCTGTCCCGGCATCGGCGGGACGACGGCCGCGACCGCCTTCCCGTTCCGGTAGGCCTGGGTGTAGTCGCCGAACTCCGTGGAGGCCTCGGCGAAGGTCCAGCCGAGCACGTCCTCGTAGAACGTCTTGGCGCCCTCGGCGTCGGTGAACATCGCGTCGGTCCAGACCGGCGTGCCTTCGGGTCGTGCGGCCATGGCGGTGACTCTCCTCCGGTCGACGGGGTGCTTCCTTCCTCCCAGCCACGCTAGCCAGGGCGGTCGCACCCCGCGCGGCGACGGGGAACGGCACCGGACCGCCGGGCCCCGCGTCAGCCGGGCAGCCGCCCCATCGCGTACCGGTGGAACGGGCCGTCGGGGATCGGCAGGTCCGGCCGCCACGTCCGCAGGACCTGGGCCGAGGGCAGGAACAGCGCCTCCGGCAGCCGGTCCGGGTCCGTCCACTCCCAGCGCTCGATCTTGTCGGGCTCGGTCACGGCCGGCGTCCCCGGAAGGCGCCCACCGCCGTGGCCACGGTCATCCGGGTCATGCGGTCGGAGGTGACCGAGTCCAGGAGCAGCCCGAGGACCTCCACGTCGGCCGGGTCCGCGACCAGCGCCGTCTCCTCGGCCAGCTCGCGCACCGCCGCCGCTTCCACCGACTCGCCCGGCTCGACCTTGCCGCCCGGCAGCTCCCACACCCCGGAGCGGTGGAGCCCGAGGAGGACCCGGCCGGAGCCGTCGGTCACGACGACGCCCGCCCCGAGGGAGGCGTGGGCGGGCGGCGGCTGGACGTTGCGCAGGGCTGCGGCGGCGTGCTCGGAAGGGGTCATGGCCCTTCTTCTACCAGTCCGCCCCGGCCGGCGGGTGCCGGGGACCACCGCCACCGGGCAGTGGGCCCCGTGCAGCACCGCGTGGGCGACGGAGCCGATGAGCAGCGAGCCCAGGTGGTGCCGGTGGTGCCGCCCCACGACCACCAGGCCCGCGTCCCGCGAGCCCTCCACGAGCCGCCCCGCCGCGTCCCCGGGCACCACCACCGGGCGCAGCTCCACGTCCGGCCACCGGGCGGCGAAGGGCCGCAGACGCTCCTCCTGCTCCCGCTCCGCTCCCCGTACGAGATCCTCGGCGTCGTCCGCCAGGGGCAGCGGGGGCGGCACCTGAGCGCCGGGGACGGCGCGGCGAGCAGGAGCCCCCTGCGGCGGGGGCAGCCGGAACGCGGTCACGGCCTCCAGCGGCACGCCCCGGTGGTGCGCCTCCTCGAAGGCGAAGGCCGGCACCTCGTCCGGGGACTCCTCCGGGTGCAGGCCCATGAGCACCCTGCCCGCCTCCGGCCCGTCCCCGGGGACGGCCGCGCGAGCCTCGTGGGGACGACGACGAGCGGGCAGGGCGCGCTCGCGGCCAGGGCGCGGCTCGTCGAGCCGAGCAGCAGGCTCGCGAGGCCGCCGCGGCCCCGGGAGCCGGTCACCAGGAGGCGGGCGCCCGGGCCACCGCCGCCAGGGCGTCGGTCACGGACCCGTCGAGGGACTCGTACCGCACGGGGACGCGGGGCCCGCGCCGCTCCATCCCGGCCGCCACGCCGTTGAGCACCGTGTCGGGAAGCTCCGGGACCACGCCCTGGGACTCGACGCGGGCGGCGCCGAGCTGGAGGCCCTCGGGGCGGACGTGGGCCACGACCAGCGGGGAACCGGAGCCCTCCGCGGTGCTCAGGGCCCATTCCAGGGCCCGGAGGCCGTGCTCGGACCCGTCGAAGCCGACGACGACCGGCGGCCGGTGCGCGGTGCCGGCGTCCCTCGTGAGGGGTGATCACTCATGAGGGGATGACTCCCTCACCGGCCCCGCGCCACACCGGTCCGGCCCGGTCGTGACCGGGCCGGAGGAAGGAGGTGGGGAGGCGGCCGGACCTCCCGCGACGGTCAGGCCTGCTGCGCGCGGCGCGCCCGCTCCTCGTCGCGCTCCTTGATGCGGGCGGTCTCCTTGCGGACCTCCGCCTGGGTGGCCCGCTCCTTCCGGAGCCACTCGGGGGACTCCTGCTTGAGCGCGTCGATCTGCTCCGTGGTGAGGGGCTCGGTGATGCCGCCGCGCGCGAGACCGGCGATGGACACGCCCAGCTTCGACGCGACCACCGGGCGGGGGTGCGGGCCGTTCTTCCGGAGCTCCTGGAGCCAGGCGGGCGGATCGGCCTGGAGCTCGTTCAGCTCGGTGCGCGAGACGACACCCTCCTGGAAATCCGCGGGGGTGGCCTCGAGGTACACACCCAGCTTCTTCGCCGCGGTCGCGGGCTTCATCGTCTGGGTGTTCTGGTGCGACGTCATGCGACCAGGGTATCGAGCATGTGGACGGACTCCGACCACGGCGGCTGCCGTAACCTGGCGGGGTGACAGGCTCGGACGCTTCCCCTCGGCCCCTCTCCGGATCCCTCCGCGGACCCGCCCTCCTTCCGGCTCGCCTATGTGCCGGGCGTGACCCCTCGAAGTGGGTGCGGATCTGGAACGAGCGCCTGCCCGACGTACCGCTGACCCTCCACGCCGTGACCCCGGCCGAGGCGTTCGGCGCGCTCCGGGAGGGTACGGCCGACGCGGGTCTCGTCCGGCTCCCCGCCGACGGGGACGACCTCAGCGCGATCCCGCTCTACACGGAGACGACGGTCGTCGTCGTCCCCAAGAACCACCTGTTCGCGGCGGTCGAGGAGGTGGCGGCGGAGGACCTCGCCGACGAGCTCGTCCTGCATCCGCTCGACGACACCCTCGGCTGGGAGAGCCCGCCGGGCCGTCCGGCGTTCGAGCGTCCCGCGACCACCGCCGACGCGGTCGAACTCGTCGCGGCCGGGGTCGGCCTGCTCGTCGTCCCCAGTCACTCGCCCGGCTGCACCACCGCAAGGACCTCACCTACCGGACGCTCACCGGCGTCCCGCAGTCCCGCGTCGCCCTGTCGTGGCCGGCCGCCGACGAGGCCCCGACCTGGTGGAGGAGTTCATCGGCATCGTGCGCGGCCGGACGGTGAACAGCACCCGGGGCCGCCGCGCCGAGGAGAGCAAGGGCCGGAAGGAGCAGAAGCCCGCCGCGACCGGGAAGCCGGCCAAGTCCGGTAAGCCGGGCGCCGGTTCCCGCACCTCCGGACGGCCCGCGGCCCACAAGGGCGGCGGCACCTCCAGCCGGGGCGCCGGGGTTCGGGCTCCGCGCGCGGCGGCCGGAGCGGGAAGCCCGCCGCAGGTCCTGAGCCCCGGCCGGGGTGTCCGCACGCCGGACACCTCCCGCCCGCCCCGGGCCCCTCGGCATACTGACCCTCCTGATCACCGAGATCACCGAGATCGCAGAGATCACCCCAGGAGGAGCTTTGGCCGCCAGTTTCAGGACCGTCGTCGAGGTGGGCCCGGACCACCTCGACCAGGCCCGGTCCATCGACCGGGTGTTCCAGGAGGCGATCGCCCCGGCGACCGTCAACTTCGACTTCGAGGCGATACGGGCGGCGGCCGCCGCCGTCCCGGACAGCAGCGTGGTGCGGATGGTCAGGGGCTGGGGCTCCAGGAGCACGCCCCGTCCTCGTCATGGTCCTCTCCTCAAGGAGGCCGTCCGCCAGGCGCTCCCGCCCGAGTGCGCGGAGGCCGGCTTCTGGGCCACCGTCGAGCGGGAGCTCGTCGCGGCCTTCACGGGGCTCGCCGCCCAGGAGGGGCAGCCCGGGCTCTCCTTCTACGAGGAGTCCGGGGAGCGCACCCGCTTCTACCGGGACCTGTTCTTCGCCCTCCAGGACGAGGAGACCGGGGAGCACATGTACGCCCTGGCCTTCTGCGTGGACGTGACCGTCGAGCTGCCGAAGGCAGAGGCCGTCGCGCTCGACCTGACGGACGTCGTGCCCTTCGCGGTCCGGCTGAACGCGATCGTGATCCGCCAGACCCTGGACCTCGTGGCCTGACGACCCGTCCGGTCACGCATCACGCATCACGCATCACGCGACACACCGCACCGCCGCCGGCCCGCCGTCCCGGGCCGGACCCCCATACCACCCGAGAAGGTGTCCCGCCGCTCAGACCGGCCGGCGCCAGCGCCCGCCCCGCGCCGCCGCGACCAGCTCCGGCACCGTCGCCAGCTTCACCCGGGGACGGCCCGCGTCCCGGCCCGCGCCCGCTCGGTCCGGTCGATGGCCGCGAGGCCGCGCGCGTCCACGAGTTCCTTGCTGCGGCTCCTGGCCAGCCTGCGGAACTCCGCCGAGGTGCCCGTCGGCTTCGGCAGCGCCCCCGCGACCGCGTCCGCGAGCAGCGTCCCGACCGTCTCCTCCGCGCACGCCCGGTTGGCCCCGATCCCGCCGGAGGCCCGCGCTTGACCCAGCCGACGACGTAGCCGCCCGCCATGCCCTGATCCGGCCGGCCTCGTGCGGCACGGTGCCGGTCGCCTCGTCGAACGGAAGGCCCGGCAGCGGCACGCCCCGGTAGCCGATCGCCCGGACGAGCAGCCCCGCCCCGATCTCCGTACCGGACTCCGCCCCGTCCTCGGTCACCCGCACCGCCCGCACCGCGTCGGTCCCGAGCGCCTCGACCGGCGCGGAGTGGAAGCGCAGGACGATCCGGCGCCGGTCCGGCGCGGGCGGCCGGGTCCAGTCCACCGCCTCCCGGGCCGTGTCCTCAGGAGCGCCGCCTTCTCCCCGGCGGCCGCCGCGTCGATCGCGGCGCCGGTGCGCGGGTCCCGGTCGTCGACGACCAGGTCCACGCCCGGGAGGTGCTTGAGGGCGAGCAGTTCGGAGGCCGTGTACGAGGCGTGCTCGGGGCCGCGGCGGCCGAGCAGCACCACCTCGCGGACCCGGGTGCCGCTCAGGGCGGCGAGGGCGTGGTCGGCGATGTCGGTGCCGGCGAGGGCGGCCGGGTCCATGACGAGGACGCGGGCCACGTCGAGCGCCACGTTGCCGTTGCCGACCACGACGACCCGCTCGGCGGAGAGCGGGACGGCGTCCGCGCCGGTCTCCGGGTGCGCGTTGTACCAGGAGACGACGGAGGTCGCCGAGACGCTGCCCGGCAGGTCCTCGCCGGGGATGCCGAGCCGCCGGTCGGAGGGCGCGCCCACCGCGTAGACCACCGCGTCGTGGTGGGCGGCCAGCTCCTCGGCGGTGACGTCCCTGCCGATCTCCACGCCGAGCCGCATCCGGACGCGGGGGTGCGAGTGGAAGCGGGCGAAGGTCTCCCCGGCGCCCTTGGTCGCCGGGTGGTCGGGCGCCACGCCGTACCGGACGAGCCCGCCGGCCACCGGCAGCCGGTCGATCAGCGTCACCTCGGCGTTGGTGTGCAGGAGCAGGTCCTCGGCGGCGTACATGCCGGCCGGTCCCGTGCCGACGACCGCGACCCGCAGCGGGGCGAAGTCGGACGGGAGCGAGCGGGGAAGGCAGGCTCGCCCCAGGTGTGGAAGTTGGGCGAGGCCACGGCCGGCCGCTCCTCGCGCCCCGCATAGTACTCCGCGTTGATCGCCTCGTACTCCCGCAGCCGTCCGGTGAGGCGGTCGGCCGGGAAGATCGCGTCGACCGGGCAGGCGTCGGCGCAGGCGCCGCAGTCGATGCAGGCCTTGGGGTCGATGTACAGCATCTCCGTGGTGCCGAAGTCCGGTTCCTCGGGCGTCGGATGGATGCAGTTGACCGGGCAGACGGCGACGCAGGTCGCGTCGTTGCAGCAGGTCTGGGTGATCGCGTAGGTCATCTCGTCGACTCGGTTCGGGTGCGAGGTGCGGGCGGGGGTGCGGGCGCGGACCCGCGGCTCAGATCAGGCTGGCGCGCTTGTAGATGAGCAGCGCGGGCCGGGTGAGCAGGCGGGCCGAGGCGAGGAACTCCATGAGTCCGGCGCAACTGGAGCGCAGTTGGGACTTGTAGTGCTCGTTGGCCGCGGCCTCGCGGCGCGCCCGCTCCGGGTCGAGTCCGGCCTGCGCGTACACGTCGGGGCTGACCATGCTGGTGACGATGTAGTACGAGGCGATGGCGACGACCAGGGCGTGGAAGTGGCGGCGGGCCGTGCTCGCCCGCGCGAGGCGGCGGCGCGTCTCGTCCCGGGCGAACTTCATGTGCCGGGACTCCTCGACGACGTGGATGTTGCTGATGGTGCGCACGAAGGGGCGACCCGCTCGTCGCGCATCCAGTCGCGCTGCATGACGTCGAGGACCTCCTCGGCGACGAGGATCGCGGCGTACGCGGCCTCGCCGAAGCCCACCGTCTTGAAGGCGCGGCCCAGTTCGAGCACCGCGCGGCGCGGCCGGTAGGCGGGGGCGCCGAGCTTGGCGGAGCCGCGGCCGAACATGATCGAGTGGCGGCACTCGTCCGCGATCTCGGTCAGGGCCCACTGGAACCGGGGGTCGGTGGGGTCCTTCGCGTACATGTCCCGCAGCACCATCTGCTGGAGGATCATCTCGAACCAGATGCCGGTGCTGGCGACCGAGGCGGCCTCCTGCCGGGTCAGCTCCTTGCGCTGCTCCTCGGTCATCTCGTTCCAGTAGGCCGTGCCGTAGAGGCTGTTCCACTCGGGGCTCTGGCCGTGGAAGTTCTTGTCGAGGGGTGTCCCAGTCGACCTCGGCGGCGGGGTCGTACGAGAGCTTGGCCGCGGACCGGAGCAGCCGTTCGGCGACGTCCGCGTCCGAGAGGTTCCCGTCCTCGGCTCCGTCGTGGCTGTCCGGGCGCACGGTGCTGCTTGCCATGGTGCGGCTCCTTGGGTCGCGATCGACTCGGAGGCTTGTTAGACGTCCCGTCTAGCAAGCTTGTTAGACGGAACGTATAGCAAGGTGCCCGGGTAGGCCTACCCCTCGGTAAGGACTTGTTTCCGAAACCTCTCCGGCGCACGCGCGCGAGCCCCTTCTCGGGCGCACGCGAACGGGGCCGGAGCCGAGGCGGCTCCGGCCCCGTCAAGGGAGTCGCGCGGTGTCAGAAGGTCAGGTTCCAGGCGTCGATCTTGCCCGAGTCCTGGCTCGCGTTGTCGTTCACGCGCAGCTTCCAGACCCCGTTCGCCACCTCGGACGAGGCGTTGACGGTGTAGGTCTGGACGATGTTGTCCGCGCTGCCGCCGGTCCGGTTGTGCAGCGTGTAGACGCTGCCGTCCGGGGCCACCAGGTCGACCTTCAGGTCACCGATGTACGTGTGCTTGACGTCCACGCCCACCTTGAGGGCGGCCGGCGCGTTGCCGGTCACGCCGCTGACCGTGATCGGGCTCTCCACCGTGGTGTTGTCGGGAACCGTGACGTCCGTCAGGTTCTCGAAGTACTTCCAGGCGGCGGGGTCGAGCCGCCGACGGCCTTCAGGGCGTCGACCGAGCCCTCGCCGAAGAAGCCGTTCTTGGTCGCGGTGCCCTTGCAGCGGGTGTCCGACGGGCAGGCCCTGTCGGTCGCCTGGACGCCGAGCTGGTCCCGGATCTGCGCCGGGGTGAAGGACGGGTTCACGCTCGCGATCAGCGCCGCGACGCCGGCCACGTGCGGGGAGGCCATCGAGGTGCCGTTCATGTTGCCGTACTTGCCGCCCGGGAGCGTCGAGTAGACACCGGAGGAGCCGTCGCCGCCGGGGGCCGCGACGTCGATGACGCCGTTGCCGAAGTTCGAGTACGAGGCCTTGGCGCCGCCGTTGCCCTGCGCGGCCACGGTCACGACGCCCGGCAGCTCGGTCGGGATGTCGATGCAGGCGTTGGTGATGGTGCGGGTGACCGGCGTCGAGTCGTTGGGGCTCTCGGAGTCGGTCGTCTTGTTCGCCAGGTCGTAGTTGGAGTTGCCGGCGGCGGCGACCTGGAGCGAGCCCTTGCCCTCGGCGTACTCCTGAGCCCGGCGGACGCCCTCGATGATGGCGGCCTGGTCCAGGTTGTCCGGGCAGTTGAACTGCCACGGGTCCGTGTAGTAGCTGTTGTTGGTGACCTTGAAGCCGTGGTCACCGGCCCAGACGAAGCCGCAGATCGTGTTCTCCGCGAAGAACAGCGTGCTGTTCGGCTCCGCGATGCGGACCGAGGAGATCTTCACGCCCGGCGCGACGCCGACGACGCCCTTGCCGTTCTTGGCGGCCGCGATCGTGCCGGCGACGTGCGTGCCGTGGGTGTCGACGTCCCGCCAGGCGCCCGCCCGCGTGTCCGCCTTGCCGTAGGCGCAGGAGGCCGAGTCGGCGGCGTTGAAGTTGGGCGCGATGTCCTGGTGCTGGTCGTCGACGCCGGTGTCCAGGACGCCGACCTTCACCGACGCCGAACCGGTGGTGACGGCCCAGGCCTGGTCGGCCTTGATCTGCGTCATGTCCCAGCGGTTGGACTCCGTGAGCGTGGTCGTCGACTGCGACGGGTTGGCCGGGAGGGCCGGGTTGTACGCGTCGGCCGGGACGTCGGACGTCCGGGTCGCGCCGACCTGCTGGACGCCGGAGACCGTGCGCATCGAGGCGGCGAACGTCGCGGACGTCGAGTGCGCCACGATCACGCCGATCGCGTCGTAGGTCGCGAAGACCGAACCGCCCTTGGTGGCCACGGCGCCGGTCACGGCGGCGGTGCCGCCGGGGGCCGTGATCACCAGGTACGCGCGGGTGCCCGCGGCCCAGGCGGCCGGGGCGGCGGCGGGGCCGCCTGCGCGGTGCCGGCCGTGCTCGTCCCCGTCGAACGGGCCGCGACGGGCGCGGCGTCCGACGTTGCTGCGTGGGCGAGTCCGGCGGGGGTGGCGAGCGCCATGATCGTGCCGAGGGCCGCGACGGCTGTGGCCGAGGTTCTCGACCGGCCGGCCGTCCGGCCGGATATGAGGAAAACATTGCGTCCTCCGATGGCCCGGTGGCGCCTGTGGCGCCGGCCGGGCCCTGTGATGTGGGGTGGACGCAAGATCCCAGAATCGCTCCCCGGAAGGAAGTGTTCTGTCCGAGAAGCGTGTTCGCGTTACGTACTGTTGACCTATGGCGCCGGAAGGCCGGATTTCCTGGACGGATGTCCGGCGGGGGAGAAACGGAAGACGGTACGGGCCCTCCGCTCCGGGGGCGCCTCCCGCCCTTTCCAGGTCCGGACCGGCGCCTGCCCGGGCCGTGCGTCCGGCCGCCCGTCCGCGAAGAGAACCCCGACGCCGTCCTCCAGTGCCCAGCCCGCCGCGAGCGCGCCGGTGGACACGGCGGCCCGGTAGGAGGAACGACGGCCGGGCTCGCTGTCGTAGTGGGGCAGACCGATCCGGGCAACAGCCCGAGTCCGTCGGGCAGATGGGTCAGCGGCCCGAAGGAGTCGGTGTGGGAGCCCTCGGCCCGGCAGTTGGCGCCGGCGCTGATGCCGCACAGCAGGGTCCCGCGCCCGTACGCCTCCCGCGGCAGCCGGTCCACGCCGTGGACCCGCCGGACCGCGAGCGGGTTCGCCGTGTTGCCGCCGCCCACGTCCACCACGTCCTGGGGGAGCGGGAACGTCCGCTAACCCCGCCTCCCCGTTCAGGGACGCGGCCAGGGGCGGCCCTCCAGGCGTTCGATGTCGCGGTTGAAGCGTTCCAGGAAGGCGGCGAAGCGGGAGACGTCCTCGGGGACCAGTGCTCCATCACGCGTTCCAGGCCCGCGATGTTCGAGGCCCGGTCGGCCTCCAGGCGGCGTTCGCCCTCCTCCGTGATGCGGAACTTGCGGGCGATGCCGCCGTCCGGGTCGGGGATGCGCTCCACGACGCCGGCGCGCAGCATCGCGGCGGTCTGCCGGTTGAGGGTGGAGGCGTCGAGGCCGAAGGCCTCGCTGAGCTAGCCGATGGACATCGGTCCGTGCATCCGGATGCGGCTGAGCAGGACGTACGCGCTGCGGTCGAGCTGCCCGCCGCCCGCCCGGGAGCGGGGCGCGTACAGGTGCGCGTGCCGGCCGAGCAGCATGGTCTCGAACTCGACCAGGTGGGTGGGCTTGTCCACGAGCTTGTCCACGGGGTCGTCCACGGGCTTGTCCATGGGGACATTCTCTCCCGCGGCGATGCGATGTGCATCATGCACGGCTTGTGCATTAGGCAATGCATGTGCATGATGCATACGCATCGTCGTGAAAACCAGGGAGAAACACGTGGACGGCTCCAAGCCCGACGCCCGACCCGGAGGCGTCGTCGGCGTCCTCGCGCTCGCGGGCATCGTGGCCGCACTCATGCAGACCCTGGTGGTGCCGCTCATCGGCGACCTCCCCGGCTGCTCGACACCACCGCGTCCAACGCCTCCTGGGTGATCACCGCCACCCTCCTCGCGGGCGCCGTCGCCACCCCCGTCGCCGGCCGCCTCGGCGACACCCTCGGCAAGCGGCGGGTCCTGCTCGTCTCCGTGGTCCCGCTCGTCGCCGGCTCGGTCGTCTGCGCGCTCGCCTCCTCCGTCGTCCCGATGATCGTCGGACGCGGCCTCCAGGAGCCTCGGCATGGGCGTCGTCCCCCTCGGGATCAGCCTGCTCCGCGACATCCTCCCGCCGGAGAGGCTGGGCGGCTCCATCGCCCTCATGAGCGCCTCGATGGGCGTCGGCGCCCTCGGCCTGCCCTTCTCCGCCGCCGTCGCCGAGAACACCGACTGGCGCGTCCTCTTCTGGGTCGCCGCCGGCCTCAGCCTCCTCGTCGGCGTCCTGATCCGGCGCCTCGTCCCCGCCGGCCGCCGCGCCACCGCCCCCGGCCGCTTCGACCTGCCCGGCGCGCTCGGCCTCGGCACCGGCCTCGTCGCCCTGCTGCTCGCCGTCTCCAAGGGCGCGAGCTGGGGCTGGGGCAGCGCCACCACCCTCGGCCTCTTCGCCGCCGCGGTCGTCGTCCTGCTCGCCTGGGGCGTGTGGGAGCTCCGTACCCCGACCCCTCGTCGACCTGCGGGTCACCGCCCGGCCCGTCGTCCTCATGACCAACGCCGCCTCGGTCCTGGTCGGCTTCGCCATGTACGCCCAGTCCCTGGTCGTCCCCAGCTCTTCCAGCTCCCCGAGGCCACCGGCTACGGCCTGGGCCAGTCGATGATGGCCATGGGCCTGTGGATGGCCCCGGCCGGTCTGATGATGATGGTCCTGGCCCCGCTCGGCGCCAAGCTCTCCGCCGCCCGCGGCCCCAAGGTCACGCTCTCCGTCGGCGCCCTCGTCATCTCCGCCGGCTACGGCTCCTCCCTCGCCCTGATGGACTCCACCTGGGGCCTGCTCGCCGTCACCCTCGTCTGCAACACGGGCGTCGGACTCGCCTACGGCGCCATGCCGGCGCTCATCATGGGCGCGGTGCCGCAGGAGGAGACCGCCTCGGCCAACAGCTTCAACACCCTCATGCGCTCCATCGGAACCTCCGTCTCCGCCGCCGTCATCGGTGTCGTCCTCGCCCAGATGACCTCCACCCTCGGCGGCCACGCGCTGCCCTCCGAGGACGGCTTCCGCGTCGCCATGCTCATCGGCTGCGGGGTCGGCCTCGTGGCCGCGGTCGTCGCCGCCCTCGTCCCGGCCCGGTTCGCCGCCGACGCCGTGGAGACGGAGGGGAGCGGGCCCGCCGCCGTACGCGCCTCCTCCGAAACCGAAACCGAAGCCGAAGCCCCCGCCTGACCCGTCCGGACCGAACGCCGAAGGGCCCCGGCGACCGTGGACCACACGATCACCAGGGCCCTCACGGGCGCTCCGGGGTACGCCCCAGGCCTCCTCAGTCCTCCGCCTCCAGCGTGAACAGCGCCCCGTCCGGGTCCCGCACCACCGCGCGCCGCCCGCCGCCGTCCGGCTGCCGCACCCCGCCCCACTCACCGCCCGGGACCAGCGCCCCGCCGTGCTCCAGGGCGGCCGCCTCCGCCGCCTCCAGATCGGGCACCCGGAAGCGGACGAGCCAGCGCGGCCGCAACTGCGGCCGGGGGAGGCGGACTCGACGGGGCCGCTGTTCAGCCGGGCGACGGCCTCCCCCTCGTACCGCAGGACCACCTGGTCGTCCTCGTACGACACCTCGCAGCAGTGCGGGCTGCCGTCCGCCCACTTCAGCACCCCGCCGTAGAACACGGCCGCGTCGAACGCGTTGCGGGTGTGCAGCTCCACCAGGCCGGCGCCTTCCGCTCGCCGACCTGCCAGCGCGACACCCGCCGCCCCTCCCACACCGCGAACGCCGCGCCCTCCGGGTCGGTGGCGAGCGCCGCGCGGCCCCGGGGCGGGAACGCCATCGGGCCCACGCCGACCGTGCCGCCGCGCTCCCGGATCCGCCCGACCGCCGCGTCGGCGTCGTCGACGGCGAAGAACACCGTCCAGGCCACCGGCACCTGCATCTCGGCCGCCACGGCCGCGATCCCAGCCACCGGCACCCCGTCCCGCTCGCCCACCGCGTACCCGTCCCCGAGGGCGCCCCGCCGGAACGTCCAGCCCAGCACGGCCCCGTAGAACCGCTCCGCCGTACCGAGATCCCGTGCGGACAGGTTCAGCCAGCACGGTGCTCCCACGGCCTCCCCGATCGTCGGTCCGGCCACCGGCGCCACCTCCTCGTCGTCCTGCGTCCAGAGCGCGTCCGTCCCACCAGAATGCCCCCTGCGTCCAGAGTGCGCCGTGCGCCCCTTCCCTGTCCGGCCGGCCCGCATGCGCGGATTCACCCAGGTGCCGCCGACCGCCACCCGGCCGAGGGGCGCGGGTCAGCGGACCGCGTGCGCCGCCCGGGCCGCGTAGGCGCGGACGTCCGCGCCGGGGTCGTCGGCCGCCCCGGCCGGGGCGGCCCCGGCCGCCGGGTCCTCCCGGTGGGCGAGGAGCGAGAGGACGGCCGCCTTCCGCACGTCCGCGTTCCCGTCCGCGAGCACCGGAGCCAGGGCCGGTACGGCGAGGGCGGACGGGGCCGCCCGGAGCGCGGTCGCCGCCCCGGCCCGCACCTGCCAGACGGGGGCGTCGAGCGCGGCGCCCCCGACCAGCGGACCGGCGTCGTCGAGCAGCGGCGCCAGCGGCCCGGGCCGGGGGTCGCGCACGGCCGCGAGACCCCGGGCCACCGCGACCCGCACCTCGCGCGCCGAGTCGGCGGCGGCCCGCGCCGGCGGGGCCGGGTCGACGAAGGCGTCCACGTCGACCTCCTTCTCCTTCACCAGACCGGCCGCCGCCAGGACCGGTACGTCCTCCCGGAGCGCGGCCACCAGCTCGGGACGGAGCGCCGGGTCGAAGGTGGCGATGCCCCGGGCGCCGTTGCAGAGGTGGACCGCCTCGGCGGGCAGCCCGGTCTCCTCCGCCACCGACTCGGCGGACGCGACCGGCCGGGCGCGCAGCTCGTCCGTGGCCCGCCGCTGCGCGCGCAGGAACGCGTCGGGCACCGCCGGCCGCTCCTTCGCGAACCTCTCCCGCACGGTGACGCCGTGGAAGGTCGGCAGGTCCAGCTCGGCCCCGTCGTACAGCGCCGTCGCCCGGCCCTGGAAGGCGAGCAGGCCCGGCCGGGCGACGAACCGGGACAGCGCGTCGACGCTGCCCGCCGCCAGGGCCGAAGCGCCCACGCTCGGCTGCTGGTCGAGCTTCCGGACGTCCTTCGCCGGGTCGAGCCCGGCCCGCTGGAACGCCCGCACCAGGGTGCCGTCGGTGGCCGAACCGACGCTCGTGGACACCTTGCGGCCCTTCAGGTCCGCCAGCGACCGCAGCGGCGAACCGGGCGCGGTCACCACAGTGTTGAGGCCGCCGCACAGGTTGCAGCCGGTGACCGACACCAGTCGCGTCGGCTGCTCGAACTGCTTGCCGCGCGCCGCGTTGAGGTGCAGCGGGAAGTCGCCCATCGAGCCGATGTCGATCTTCCCCGCCGTCATCTGCGCCGTGATCGGCGCCCCGGTCGCGTAGTCCTGCCAGTTCACCCGGTAGGCGACCCCGTCCTTGCGGCCCCGCGCCGCGAGCTCCTCCTCGAAGTAGCCGAGGGAGCGCAGCAGGGTACCGGCGGTGACGGTGTTGATGGTCTTCGACTGGTAGCCGACGGTCACCGTGACCGCCTTCGCCCCGGCCCCGTCGCCGGCTCCGGACCCGCAGGCGGTGGCGAGCGGCAGCAGGAGCAGGGCGAGCGGAAGGGCAAGTCTTCTTGTCGACATGGGAGTTCGGCCTTTCACCGGAGCAGGTAGGGCATGTTGACGGTGACCGCGCCGGTGGGGCAGCGCGCCGCGCACGGGCCGCAGTACCAGCACTCGTCGACGTGCATGTACGCCTTGCCGTCCTCCTCGCGGATCGCGAGCGAGTCGAGCGGACACATGTCGACGCGGAGCGTGCAGCCGTCGATGCACTTCGACTCGTCGACGGTCACGGGCACGTCGGCGCGCTGGGGGACCAGGGGCATGGCTGTCTCCGGGGAACGGGTGGGGTGTCGTCAGGATTCAGAGGGCGCGGCGCAGGACGCCGCTCATGGTGATGCGGTCGCCGCGGAAGCGGATGAACTCCAGGGCCACCGGCCGGCCGTCGGGCAGGCGGGTCAGCCGCTCCAGCATCAGGACGGCCGCCCCGTGCGGGGCCTGGAGCACGGCGGCGGAGTGCGCGTCGGCGTTGACGGCCGCCGCACGGCGTTGCGGCCGGTCCGGTAGTCGGCCGCGATGACGTCCTCCAGGGGAGGACCCCGCCGGGAAGCCGCCCGCCGGGATCTGGTGGCGCAGCAGGTCGGCGAGCTGCCGCGCCCGGTCCGCCCGGAGGCGCCGGCGGCGGGAGCGGGTTCGGTGGGCATGGCACGGAACGTGGCGGCGGGCCGGCCCGGTGGTGTTGCCGCAACATTGCGTCACCCGGTGAAGCCTCCGTACGGCCTCTGACCTGGGGGTACGTCGGAGCGGCAGGGAGTTCCGCCACCCGGCCGCCCACCCCGTGGACGGTCGGCGGCCCAGGATGCGGATCGGGGCGCGCGTCCGGAGCCGGGTCCGGCTCCGGATCAGGTGAGCCGGGCGGGGAGCCGGCCCGGGCCCAGATCGGGTCCCGGGCGCGGGTCCGTCAGACCGCGTGACCCTCGACCTCGCGGCGGAGGGCGAGGGAGAGGCGGTGGTGGAGGAGGCCGAGGACCGGCTCGCCCGGCGCGAACAGGCCGGCGGCGAGCTTCCAGTACCGCCGGATCAGGACGCTGTCGCCCCGGTCGAGCACGGGGACGAGACCGCGCCGGAAGGCCGGGGTGTCCCGTACGCCCTGCGCGGCGGCGTACGCGGAGACGAAGCAGTCCAGGGCGCCGCCAGCCCGCCCGGTCCGGGCCTCCGCCTCGGCCAGCGCGTACGCCTCGGCCAGGCCCTCGTACAGCACGTCCGGCCGGTACGTGCCCTCCGGCAGCGGCTGCGCGCTCCGGCACGCGGCGCCGGGGAACGGGCCGGAGGCGAGCGCGTGCAGCTCGGCGAAGTCCCGTACGCGCGCGGGGCTCGGCTCCGCCGGGGGCGGCAGCACCACCGAGTCCAGGACCAGGGACACCGTCCGGCCCGGGAGCCCCACCGGCAGGATCCGGCGCCAGAACCGGACCAGGGCGTCCGTGCCGGGCGGCGCGGGCACGGCGCCGAGCAGCCGCGCCCGGTCCGCGCGTTCCCCGGCGGGGCACTCCTGGAGCGACCGCAGGGCGGCCTCCTGCCAGCGCAGCGCGGCCAGTCGGGAGCCGACGTCCCGCAGCCGGTCCGCGAGGACCTCCGACGGCACGCCGTCCCGGTCGAGGACCCGTTCGACCTCGGGCACCGGCAGGTCGAGCGCCCGCAGGAACGGATCAGGCGGAGCCGGTCGAGCGCCTCGGGCCCGTAACGGCGGTGCCCGCCGGAGCTGCGGGCCGCCTCGGGCAGCAGGCCGCGGTCGGAGTAGTAGCGCACGGTCTTGACGGTGACGCCCGCCCCGGCCGCCAACTCCCCGATGCTCCACAGGCCGTCGGACACCACGACACGCACCTCCCGGAAGGACCGACCGTCTTCGGACGCGCCCATTCTGACGCCCGGCCGGCCGCCCGCGGTACGCATATGCGTTCGGCACGGCGGGGTCCTCGTCTGGTGAGGTCGCCGGAAGCGGCTCTTGAACCTCCCGCAGGGGAGCTCCTAGCGTCGGGGAGCGGCGGACACGGCCGCGGAGGAACCGGAAGAGGCGAGGAGACGGTCATGACGGCGTTCGTACTGGTGGCGGGCAGCTTCACCGGCGGCTGGGTGTGGGAGGAGACGGCGGCCCGGCTCCGGAGGGCGGGTGCCGAGGCGCACCCGGTGACCCTGACGGGCATGGACGGCCGGCGCGCAGGGGCCGGGATCGGACTGGAGACGCACGTCGAGGACCTGGTGCGGCTGATCGACGGCCTCACGGCGGCCGAGGTGGTCCTCGTGGGCCACGGGTACGGACTCCATCCGGTGCTCGGCGCGGCCGACCGGCGGCCCGGACGGGTCGCCCGGATCGTCGCCCTGGACACGCTCCTCCCGCAGGACGGGGAGCCGGCCGCGCGCTCCGTGCCCGACCCCGGGGGCCGGGCCGGCGAGGACGGACGGGTCCCGCCACCGACGCGGGAGACCCGGTCCCGTTGGGGCGGCCTCGAAGGCGTCCCCGACGAGGCCCTCGCCCGCCTGGAGCGCCTCGCCGTGCCCCAGCCGGCCGCCACGCTCACCGAACCGCTCCGCCTGACCGGAGCCGCCTCCGCCCTGCCGGTCACCGGCGTCCTGTGCACGGCCGGCGGGCCGGACGTCTCCACGGTCGAGATGCTGGTGGAGTCGGGCCCGCCCCGGTTCCGCGCGCTGGCCGACGACCGGATCCGCTTCCTCGAACTCGCCACCGGACACTGGCCGATGCTCTCCGCGCCCGCCGGACTCGCGGAGACGCTGCTCCGCGCGGCGGCGGGCGAGGCCACCGGGTGACCGCGCCCGCGGACGAGCGGCCGACGCACCTCCGGCCCTTCCTCGAAGGGGTACGGGACGTCCCCGAGGTCCCGCGCGAACGCCACGGCCGGGTCGACCTCCACCTCCCGGACGCCGGAGGGCCCCGGCCGGCGATCGTCTTCGTCCACGGCGGCCCGGTCGACCCCGACCAGCGGCCCACCCCGCGCGACACGCCGTCCCTCCTGGGGTACGGACGCCTCGCGGCGGGCGCGGGCGCCGTCGGCGCCACCCTGGACCACCGGCTCCACGGCCTCGCCGACTACGCCCTCGCCGCCGAGGACCTCGCCGGGGCCGTCGCACTCGTCCGCGCCGACCCGCGCGTCGACCGGGAGCGGATCGCGCTCTGGTTCTTCTCCGGCGGCGGGCTCCTCGCGGCGGACTGGCTCGCCGCGCCCCGCCGTGGCTGCGGTGCGTGGCCGCCACCTACCCGATGCTCGCGCCGCTGCCCGGCTGGGAGGCGGTGGAGCCCCGCTTCCGCCCGGTCGACGCGGTGGGCACGGCGGACGGACCGCCGGTGGTCCTCACCCGGGCCGGCCTGGAGCATCCGGCGATCGCGGCGACGGTCGAGGAGTTCCTGACCGCCGCCGGCAAGCGCGGGGCCCGCGTCGAGACCGTCGACGTGCCCCACGGCCGCCACGGCTTCGAACTGCTCGACCCCACCGAGGAGTCGGCCGAGGCCGTGGACCGGGCGATGGCGGCGGTGCTCTCGCGACTGGGGGAGTGACGACCGTACGCGCCCGCGGCCGGGGGCCGTACGCGCCCGTGCCCGGGGGACCGTACGCGCCCGCGCTCCCGGTCGGCTCACACCGGCGGCGGGGTCTCCGCGAGACTGACCACCGGGCAGCCGAAGAGGCCCGTCAGGGCGTGCCGCTGATGCCCCGTCAGCGCGTTGAGGAAGACCACCGCGTCCGCGCCCGTCCGCTCGCGGGCCTCCGCCACCTCGTGGGCCTTCCCGCCGCTCAGGAGCGTCCGCGAGGAGAACGGAAGGGACATCTTCCGCGCCCCTCCGCGCGAGACGCCGCGCCGCTGCACGGCCCGTGCCACGACCCGGGCGCCGCGGGCCGCCAGTTCGGCGGCGGCCGCGTCCATCAGGGCGGCGAAGTCCCGCTGCCGGGCGGAGAAGTACCCGACGAGCACGACGTCGGAACCCGCGACGTCGAAGGGCGGGACGACCGCCGTGCCGCCCGCCCCCGGGCCCGGCGGGCGGGGCGCCGGCCGCGCCCGTGCTGTCGGTGCATGGACTCACCGTAGGACGCCCGCCGCCCGCGCCGACAGGCGTTTTCCCGGGGCGCCGCGAACCGGACCCGTTGTCGGACCCTTGCCGTACCGTCGCGACGGTACGGACCGAACAGGGGGATCCGGTGGGGAGCCACTATCAGACGATCGTCGACCTCGACGCCACGCCCGAGGAGGCGGAGGCGCTCGGGGCCCGGGTGGCGGCGTGGCTGGTCGAGGAGGGATCGCGGTCGCGGGAGAGGAGTTCTCCCACCACGACCGGCCGGTGCTGACGCCGGGACCGCGCTGGTCGCACGTGACGGACGAACGCCGTTGGCTGTCGACCGACGGCCTGGCGATCGTCACCGGACGCACGGTGTTCTTCGGATCGCTGAGCACCGGCGGCTCGCCCGTCTGCCCGCACTGCGCGGAGACCGCGTCCGGCGAGGACGCACGGCTCCCCTTCTCCGAGGCCATGGACACCTGGCACGCCACGGGCGAGGCCGTGGTGCGGTGCCGGCGTGCCGCCGACCGGTCCCGCTGCCCGCGTGGGAGTGGGAGAACGACCACCTGGCCTTCGCGTACCTGGGCATCGAACACTGGAACGGTCCGCCGCTGCGGCCGGGTTCATCGCCGAGGTGACGCGTGTCCTCGGGCACCGGACCCGTCTGGTCGCCGGGAAGATCTGAACGGCGCGCCGCCGGTCTTCCGGCGGCGCGCGGGACGGAGGAGGGTGCGGGGGTCAGGGGCGACCGTCTCCGTGGTGATCAGTTCGACGAGGGCCGGCAGACCGCCCTCGGCCAGGGCACGGCGCTGGCGGTCGGCCGAGGTGCCCTCCTGGAGCAGCCGGTGCAGCAGGGAGGACACCTCGCGGGTGTCGCCGGCCTCGTCGAGAGCGGGCGTGATGTGTTCGAGCAGCGAGCACAGCACGTCGCCCGCCCGGCGCGACCGCCCCTCCGGATCGACGAGCAGGCCGCTCAGACCGTGCCGGGCCGCGTGCCAGTTGGACGCCTGGAGGAGCTCGGGCGAGCAGTCGGGGAGCGGCACGCCGGCCTTCTCCTCGTCGATCGCGGTGGCGACCAGCGCCCGGACGATCCCGGCGAACATGACCGCCTCGTCGGCGCGCAACTGGACGTCGGCGCAGCGCACCTCGACCGTGGGGTACCGGTCGGACAGGCGGGCCTGCCAGTACAACTGGCCGGTGTCGGTGATGATGCCGGTGTCGAGGAGCGCCTGGACGCGCTCCTCGTGGTCCGCGAGCGAGGTGAAGCGGGGCGGGGGCCGCTGACCGGCCACCGCCCGAAGATCACCGTGCGCCAGCTCGCGAACCCGGTGTCGCCGCCGTCCCACAGGGGCGAGTTCGCGGACATGGCCACCAGGACCGGCAGCCAGACCCGGATGCGGCTCAGGACGGCGACGCCCATCTCGCGGTCCGGCACGGCCGCGTGCACGTGCATCCCGTTGACCAACTGCTCGGCCACGAGCTGCGGGGCCTGGGTGGACATCGCCAGGTAACGGGCCTTCCGGGTGACCGGCACGGGCACCGTCTCCCGGTAGGGGCCGTCGCACAGGCGGCGAGCAGACAGCCGTTCCTCTCCGCCGCCATGCCGAGCGCGTGCCGCAGGCGCAGCAGGTGGCCGCCGACCTCCTCCAGGTCCGTGCACACGGGCGTGGCGACCTCCACCTGTGCCTGGAGCAGCTCCGACTGGACCTCGGTGCCTCGACGAGCGGCTGCAGTCCGGCGGACGCGCGCACCTGGTCACCGAGCGGTACCGGAAGGCATGTGTCCGGATCGAGCAGCAAATACTCTTCCTCGACCCCAATAGTGATCATGTCTCCCGAATACCCCCGATCGGGCGGCGGGAATCGGCCCGGAGGGCACCGCTTTCCGCAGGTCACGCGGGTGGGACCACCCGGCTGCGGACGGTGAGGAAAAGCGCCGCGGCTCACCGGCCCAGGTGCCGCTGCATCCAGTCGGCGGCGGTCCGGCGGAACAGCCGCCGGTTGTCCGCCCGCCGGAACTCGTGCCCCTCGTCACGCAGCGTGAGCATCTCGGCCGGCAGGCCCCGCTCCCGCGCGGCGCGCACCATCTGCTCGGACTCGCCCGGCGGAACGTTCGTGTCGTGCTCGCCGTGCACCGCGAGCAGCGGCACCCGCAGCTCGTCGACCCGGCTCATGGGGGACAGGGAACGCAGCAGCTCCCGGTCGCGCACCGGATGGCCGTACTTGTGCGCCGCCGACTCGGCGATCCACGGCTCCGTCCCCGCGAAGAACGTCGCGAGGTCCGACATCCCGCACACCGCCACCCCCGTACGGAACAGCTCGGGGTGCCACACCAGGGACGCCATCGTCAGATAGCCGCCGTACGAGCGCCCCATCACCGCGAGGCGCGTCGGATCGGCCAGGCCGTCCAGGATCACGTGCGCCGCGCAGTCGGCGACGTCGTCGATGGCCGCGAACCGCCCCGTACCGAGGTCGGCGTCCACGAACGACCTGCCCCAGCCGGACGAGCCGCGCACGTCGGGCGCGAAGACGTCCAGGCCCCGGCCGAGAGCTCGTGGTACAGCGGATCGAACACCGGCCGCTCCTGCTCCTCCGGCCCGCCGTGCAGATGGATCACGCACGGGGCCGGGCGCCCGGCGTCACGGCCCGGCGCCCGGTAGTACCAGCCGCCCAGGTGCAGCCCGTCACGGGCCACCGGCCGCAGCGGCACGGGCCGTACGGGCGGCCGGCCCGGGGCACGGCGTCCTCGTCCCGGGACGACCACGGCGTGCGCGCCGACAGCGCCCGGCCCCGGGAGGGGCCCACCACACGCCCGGACGGCGCTGCGAACCCGATACGGCGAGGACCATTCCCGCGGGCCCGGCCCGGGTGACGCGGGTGACCACCTCGTGCGGCAGCGGCACCCGCCGGGGCCGGGCCGCCGTGGACAGGCCCAGGGTCTCCAGCTCGCTCGCGCCCCGCACGTTCCACGCCAGCGCGGCCGTGCGCCCGTCCTCGGCGAACGCGAGGAGCTCCAGGTCGCTGCCCTCGCGCTCGGCCACCACGGACAGGCCGAGGCGCCCGCCGTCCTCGTCGAGGGAGGCCGCGAGGAGCGCCGCGAACGGGCGCTCGTGGTCGCTGCGCAGCCACAGGGTGCGCCCGTCCTGCGAGAACCGGCCGATCCACGGGTCCCCGTCGCCGACCCGCAGGACGGATCCGGTCGCGAGGTCGGCCGTGCGCACCACCACCGCCTCCCGCCGACCGCGCGGTCCCCGGCGCACCAGGGCGAACCGGCCGTCCTGGCTGACGTCGCACACCCGCAGCGTCGCGGCGCCCGACTCGGCGGCGACGAGCACGGGCGACCCGAGTCCGGAGGGGTCGACCAGATAGGCGGTGAGCCGGTCCGGCGCCCCGCCGTCGAGACCGGCGCCCTCGCCGTCCGGACCGGCGATCCCGCCGCCCGGGCCGCTGCTCCCGCCGTCCGGCCCGCTCGCCCCGGAGTCGAAGCCGGAGCCGGAGCCGGAGCCGGAGCCGAAGCCGGGGTCGGGGCTGAAGCCGTGACCGGAACCAAAGCCGTGACCGGAACCAAAGCCGTGACCGGAGGCGAAGCCGGGGCCGTGGCCGGGGCCCGCTCCGTCCGGGCCGACCTCCCCGTGTCCGGCGCCGCCCAGCAGCGTGGCCGGGCCGTCGCGCTCCGCCCAGCCCGGGGGCAGGTCGGCGAACGCCGTCTCGTGGTCCGGGGCGGGCGGCTCCCGCAGGACCGTGCGACCCGCCGGGGCGGCGGCTCGGCCACCGTGACCGCCACGGCCGAGCCGTCGCGCGTCCAGCAGCCCAGGTAGGCGGAGCTGCCCGCGTCCGCGCCCGCCACGATCCGGCGGCCGGTGCCGTCCGGCCGTACGCACAGGACGCGGGTGTGCTCGCCGCCCCCGGGGGCGACCGTGTAGGCGATCCACCGCCCGTCGGGGGACCAGGCCACCTCCGTGACCGGATCGGGGTCGGCGTCCAGGAGGTGGATCTCCGTGCCGTTCACCGCCCCGGTCCACAGTTGGGGCACGCCCGTCCGGTCGCAGATGAACGCCACCCATGCGCCCGTGGGGTCCGCGGACGGGTACCAGCAGCCGTGCGCGACCAGCGGCCGGGGCGTGTCGCGGGTCCCGGCCGCGTCGGCCAGCGGCACCGGCACGGGCGCCGCCGACATCGCTCCGATCACTCGATCCCGTGCGTCTGCAGCCATATCTCCAGCAACGCTACGTGCCACAGGGCGTTCGCTCCTCGCTTCGTCCGGTGGTGGTCGGGGCGGAGAGCAGCTCGGCGACGTACTCGTCCCGGAAGACGCCCCGCGCGCGTGCCTCCGGCGCGGACAGCGCCTGGCGCACCCGTTCGAGGACGGGCCCCGCCATGTGGCGGATGGCCGGCACCGGGAAGTACCCCTTGGGCCGGTCCACGACCTCGCGCGGCAGCAGCTTGCGGCCCGCGTCCTTCAGGACGCCCTTGCCGCCCCGGGCCAGCTTCAGCTCCGGCGGGCAGGCCGCCGCCAGCTCGACCAGCTCGTGGTCCAGGAACGGCACCCGGGCCTCCAGGCCCCAGTCCATGGTCATGTTGTCCACGCGCTTGACCGGGTCGTCGACGAGCATGACGTGGGTGTCGAGTCTCAGCGCCGCGTCGAGCGCGGTCTCGGCCCCGGCGCGGCCATGTGCTCGCGGACGAACAGACCGGACTCGTCCCGGCCGGTCAGCAGGTGCGGCTGGAGGATCCGGGCGAAGTCGGAGTGCGGACGGTCGAAGTACACCTCCGCGTACTGCTCCGGCTCCCGCTCGCGCGGCACGGAGGCCAGGTCCGGGTACCAGCGGTAGCCGGCGAACACCTCGTCGGCGCCCTGACCGCTCTGGACGACGCTCACCTCCTTGGAGACCAGCTCCGACAGCAGGTGGAACGCGACCACGTCATGGCTGATCATGGGCTCGCTCATGGCCAGGACCGCGCTGTCCAGGGCGGTCGACACCCGGTCCGAGGGACCATCAACTGGTGGTGCGCGGTGTCGTAGTGGCGGGCGACCAGGTCGGAGTAGTAGAACTCGTCGCCCTCCTCGCCGCCCTCCGCCTCGAACCCCACGCTGAACGTGGCCAGGTCCTTCTGGCCCTCCTCGGCGAGGAGCCCGACGATCAGGGACGAGTCGAGCCCGCCGGAGAGCAGCACGCCGACCGGCACGTCGGCGACCATCCGGCGGCGCACCGCCGTCCGCAGCGCGTCCAGGACCGCGTCGCGCCAGTCGGTCGCGTCCATGCCCGCGTACTCGGCGCGGCGGGTGTACGACGGCTGCCAGTAGACCCGGTCGCGGTAGGAGCCGTCGGGCTCCACCACGCGCACCGTGGCCGGCGGCAGCTTGCGCACCCCGTTGAGGACGGTCCGCGGGGCCGCCACCGTGGCGTGCCAGCTCAGGTACTGGTGCAGGGCGACCGGGTCCAGGGACGTGTCGACGCCGCCGCCCGCGAGCAGCGCGGGCAGGCTGAGGCGAACCGCAGCCGGCCGGGGGCGTGGGACAGGTACAGCGGCTTGATGCCGAGCCGGTCGCGGCCGAGCACGACCCGGCCGGTGTCGTTCTCCACGATGACGAAGGCGAACATGCCCTTGAAGCGGTCGACGCAGTCGACGCCCCACTGGTGGTACGCCTTGAGGACGACCTCGGTGTCCGAGGTGGAGAAGAACCGGTGCCCCAGCGTCTCCAGCTCTCGCCGGAGCTCCTGGTAGTTGTACACGCACCCGTTGAACACGCCCGTGAGCCGGGCCTCGGCGTCCGCCATCGGCTGGGCGCCGCGCTCGAACAGGTCGATGATCTTGAGCCGGCGGTGCCCCAGGGCCACCGGGCCCTGCGACCAGATGCCCCGGCCGTCGGGGCCCCGGGCCGCCAGGCGGTCGGTCATGCGCTCCACCGCGGCCACGTCGGGCCGACGGTCGTCGAAACGTATCTCACCGCTCAGACCGCACATGTCACGTCCGTCCGTCGTTCTCCCGCCGCCCCGGCGTCCGGGGCCTCACAGCCCTCCTCGACCTCATGTGCATCACTCACTGCAGACTCCTCGAGACAGGGAGCAGGTGCCCGTGCACCCCTCGGTACGGGGCGCGCGGCGACCCGCTCCGTATCGCGAGTGCCCGGCCGACCAGGGATCATGCCTTCCGAAGCGTCATGGTGCGGACACCCTCCGTCCACGGCCACCTGGGGTTTTGTCCTTTTCCGGGGGCAGTCGAAGCACCATGGACCATTCACAAGCACCCGTGCTCGACGCCCTGGCCGCCTACCACGCGGAGAACCAGACCCCTTCACCCCGCCCGGCCACAAGCAGGGCCGCGGTGCGGACGCCCGCGTGCGCGCGGTCCTCGGGGACGCCGTCTTCCGGTCCGACGTGCTGGCCACCAGCGGTCTCGACGACCGCAGGTCGTCCAAGGGGTGCTGGCCAAGGCGCAGGAGCTCATGGCGGACGCGGTCGGCGCGGAGCACACCTTCTTCTCGACCTGCGGCAGCTCGCTCTCCGTGAAGGCCGCCATGCTGTCCGTCGCCGGGCCCCACGAGAAGCTGCTCGTGGGACGGGACGCGCACAAGTCGGTGGTGTCCGGCCTCGTGCTCGCCGGGATCGTGCCGGTCTGGGTGGACCCCCAGTGGGACGCCGAACTCCACCTCGCGCACCCGCCGTCCGCCGACTCCTTCCGCGCCGCCCTCGCCGAGCACCCGGACGCCCGGGGCGCCCTGGTCACGACGCCGACGCCGTACGGCACCTGCTCCGACCTGGCGGCCATCGCCGACGTCTGCCACGAGCACGGCGTGCCGCTCATCGTCGACGAGGCGTGGGGCGCCCACCTGCCGTTCCACCCGGACCTGCCGACCTGGGCCATGGACGCCGGCGCGGACGTGTGCGTCACCTCCGTGCACAAGATGGGCTCCGGCCTCGAACAGGGCTCGGTCTTCCACCTCCAGGGCGACCTGATCCGGCCCGAGGTCCTCAAGAACCGCGAGGACCTCCTGGGCACCACCAGCCCCTCCGTCCTGGTGTACGCGGCCTCGACGGCTGGCGCCGCCAGATGGCCCAGCACGGCCACGCCCTCTACGACGACGCGCTCTCCCTGGCCAAGACGGTACGGACGCGGATCGACGGCATCGACGGCATGCGCGTCCACGGGCGCGACGACTTCTGCGGGCCCCGGCCGCCGCCGCCGACCTCGACCCCTCCAGGTCATCGTCGACATCACCGGCCTCGGCACCACCGGCTACCGGATCGCCGACTGGATCCGCGAGCGCCACCACGTCAACCTGCACCTGTCCGACCACCGCCGCACCAGCGCCCAGCTCACCCACGCGGACGACATCCACAGCGCCCAGCTCCTGCTCGACGCCCTGCGGAACGCCGCCGCGCACGCCGGCGAACTGCGCCCCGCGCCCCGGGTGGAGGTCGCCGACCCGGCCGACCTGCGCCTGGAGCAGGCGATGCTCCCGCGCGACGCCTTCTTCGGGCGGGCCGAACAGGTGCCCTGGAGAAGGCCGTCGGCCGGGTGGCCGCCGAGATGCTCACGCCCTACCCGCCCGGCATCCCCGCCGCGCTGCCCGGCGAGAGGCTCAACGCCGAGGTCCTACGGTACCTGCGCAGCGGCGTCGAGGCCGAAATGGTCGTGCCGGACGCGGCCGACCCCGAGGTCAAGACCGTCCGCGTGACCGTCGAGGACTGACGCCCCGTCTCCCCCCGGGCCGGGGAAGACGGGACCCGTCACAACCCCGCGGCCGCCTTCTCCCGGAAGCGGTCCCAGGCCCGCTCCGGCACGTCCGGCCGCAGCAGGACGTCCACCGCCGTACAGGCGAGCGCCTCGGCCGCCGCGAGCATCGCCCGCCGCCCCCGGGGCCCGGCCGCCGCCTCCGCGAACTCCGGCGTGTGGTCCGAACCGTCCTCGTCCATGATCGCGACGAACGGATGGATCGCGGGCACGCGCGTGCTGACGTTCCCGATGTCCGACGACCCCAGGTACACGCCCGGCACGGGCTCCGAAAGCCGGATCCCCGTCCGCTCCAGGTGCCCGGCGAAGAGGCCGGACAGCACGTCGTTGTCCCGGAAGTGCTCGTACCGGCCGCCCACGTCCGTCACCTCCACCGTCGTGCCGGTGGCGAGCGCCACGCCCCGGGCGCACGTGCGCAGCTCCTCCACCAGCTCCTCCAGGGCGGTCGTGGTCCCGCCGCGCAGCCCGAAGAGGCCCTCCGCGTACTCGGGCACGATGTTCGTGGCCCGGCCCCGTCCGTCACGATCCCCTGGACGTGCGACCCGGACGGCAGGCGCTTGTGCAGCACCCCAGCGCGTTGAACAACTGGATCAGGGCCCCCAGGGCGTCGATCCCCTCCGTCGGGCTGCCCGTCGGGTGCGCGGCCCGCCCGTGGAACCCCACCCGGATCTGCGCGCTGGCGGTCAGCGGGGCCCGCGCCCAGTCGTACACGCCCGGGTGGAACATCAGCGCCGCGTCCACCCCTCGAACAGGCCCGCCTCCACCTCCGCGACCTTCCCACCGCCGCGCTCCTCCGCCGGAGCCCCGACGGCGAGCAGCGTCCCCCGGCCCCGGCCCCGGCCCTGCCCCCGGTCCCGTCCTCGCCCCCGCCGAGCGCCGCCCGCGCGGCGAGCGCCGCGCCGAGGCCGGCCGCCGCGATCAGGTTGTGCCCGCAGGCGTGACCGAGCAGCGGCAGCGCGTCGTACTCCATCAGCAGGGCGACGCGCGGACCCCCGCCCGCCGCGCCCTTCCCGTCCTCCCCGCCCTTCCCGTCCTTCCCGTCCTCCGCGTCCGACCGTGCGACGAAGGCGGTCGGCAGCCCGCCACGCCGCGCTCCACCCGGAAACCCTCCCGTTCGAGCTCGTCCGCGAGCAACCGGGACGCCCGTGCTCCTCGTAGGCCGTCTCGGGCTCGCGGTGCAGCGCGAGGCTCACGTCCCAGAGCCGGTCCGCCCGGGCGGCCACCTCCTCCCCGACGCGGGCGTACACGGACTCCGGGACACGGGCTTCCTCCGTACGGACTTCCGGGGTGCGGGACACGGGGCCTCCTCCGATGCGAACGGTCGCCTACACCCCCGCGTCTTCCACGTCCGGCGCGCGCGATGCCCGGAACGGCCGCTTCTTCTCGGGACGCCGGAAGCCGCACACGTACATCCCCAGGGGTCGGGTAGACGCGGCGGGCACGAGCGGTGACGGAGGACGGGAGAGGCGTGTCCGGAACGAAGAGCAGGGCGGGCGACTGGTGCCGGCGCAGGTGGCGCACCGCCCGCGCGTCCCTGGAGGACGCGATACGGGGGCCCGGCGAGGCGCGCGACGGGATGCTGCTCCAGGCCAAGGGCGCGGCCGCCGCGACCGTCGCCTGGTGCCTCTCCTCGTGGCTGCTGCCCGCGAACGTCACGGCGTTCGCCCCGTTCACCGCGCTCCTCGCCCTCCAGGCCACGGTCTACCGCTCGATGTGGGACTCGGCCCAGTACCTGGGGGCCATGGCGATCGGCACGGCGGTGGCGGCGGCCTTCGGCAGCACCGTCGGCGTCCACGCCTGGGCCCTCTGCGTCCTGGTCTTCGTGGCCCTGATGGTGGCCCGCCTCCACCTCCTCGGAGGACAGGACGCCCAGGTCCCGGTGGTGGCCCTCTTCGCGTTCGCCGGCGGCGGCGGACGGATCGACTACATCGGCCCCTCGTCGCGTCCGCCGCCATCGGCGTCTGCTGCGGCCTCGCCGCCCACTTCGCCGTCGCCCCTCGCCGCACACGGCCACGGCACGGCACCGGGTCGAGGAACTGGCCGCCCGCGCGCAGACGCTCCTGCGCGACCTGGCCCGGACCGCCGCGGGGAAGAAGCGGGACGAGGAGGTACGGGAGGAGGACTGGCCGCGCCGCTGCGAGGACCTGGCGGCCCGGGCGGCGGACGCGCGCGCGACGCTCGAAAGGGAGCAGGAGAACACCAGGCTGAATCCCCGCCGCTCCTGGAACGGCGCCCAGGCCTCGCTCCAGCGCTGCCACGAGACCATCGGCATGATCGAGCGCGTCGGCACGCACGCCCGCTCCATCGCCCGCGCCCTGACGTACGAGCCCCGGACCCCCGAACCCTCCGGGCCGCGCCGCTCTTCGAGGTCTCCGTCTCGGCGGACTTCTCCGCCTCCTACGCCGAACTGCTGTACGCCATCGCCGAGGCGCTCGAACACCTCGCCCCACCCCGGGGCCCGGACGACCCCGACCGGCTCCGCGCCCGCGTCGAGGACGCCGAGCGCCGCTACGAGGAGGTGACGACCGCCACCAGGTCCGGCCGCCCCGACCGGGAGGGAGTGGCCGTGCACGGCACGGTCCTGGTGGAGGCGGCGCGGATCCTGGAGGAGATCAAGCACACGGCGGACCTCGCCGCCGACACGCGCGGCTGAAGCCCCGCGCGGGCGTTGGGGACGACAGCGGGACGTGAACGGCCGGACGCCCGGCCCGCGAACGACCGGGACCGCACCGGGCACGCGACTCGCGGCCGCGGCCTCCGGGGCCGTGTCGGACCTTCAGCCCGCGGCCGTGCCCGCCGTGGCCGCGCCCGGCGCTCAGCTCGCGACCGTGACCACCGTCGCCGCCATGACCACGACCATCGCCGCCTGCATGTCGTGGATCGCGCGGCGCACGTCCTCGGCCACCCACTGGCCGGCCGCGATCTCCGCCAGGCGCGGGGCGACCTCCTTGCGCGGCACGTCGGGGAAGGCGAGGCGGTGCAGCTTCGCGCCGTGGACGAGGGCGACGAGGCCCGCCGTGCGCGGGTCGGGCGCGGCGCCGCCGAGGACCACGGCCCGCAGCCTGTCCCGCAGCTCGCGCTCCACGGAGCCGTCCGCCTCCGGGTAGCGGGTGACGGGGAAGATCCCCAGGACCCTGCGCCGCTCGGCGCGGACGAGCCCGCCCGCGCAGGCTGTCGGTCGCGGCCCGCGCGGCCTTGCGACAGTCCTTCGTCAGCCACTCGGTGACCTTCGGAGTCCCGCTCCTGCGCCCCGCCCACTCGGCGATCCGCCGCAGCCGCTCGTCGAGGAGCGGGACGCCGGTGGGCGTCTCGTCCGCCACCCGGAGGCGTCCCCGTCGACCGTCACGCGCCCGGCCAGGACGAGGTCGAGCAGGATGCCGCCGGCGACGGCCCACGCGGCGGACTGCTTCTCCTTCGCCGCCCCGGACTCGTCGTCCAACGACAACAGCACGATCTCCTCCGCGAGCGTGACCGTCACCCGGTGCCTCCTGCTGTCGTGCGTTCCCGGCGACCGTTCTTCCGGCCGGCCGTCCTTTCGCGCAGAAGGACGGCAGAACGTTTCCCCGGTTCCCGCCGCGCGGGAGCCGTCGCCGGTCTGGACCTCCCGGACGCGGGACGCCAAGCTCTCCCCATGGACTTGGAGCTGAGGCACCTCAAGACGATCCGGGCCATCGCGGACGCGGGAGTCTCACTCGCGCCGCCACCGCGCTCGGCCTCGCGCAACCCGCCCTCAGCGCCCAGCTCAAGCGGATCGAACGCGCCCTGGGCGGCGAGCTGTTCGAGCGGGGCCGGGAGGGCGTGCGGACCACGGCACTCGGCGACCTCGTCCTGGAACGCGCCCGCGTGGTGCTGCCCGCCGTGTGCGAACTCCAGGAGGAGGCGGTGCGGTTCGCCCGGGACGGGGCGGAGGGCTACCGGCTCGGCGGCACGCACGGTCCGCTGCTCGGCGGCCTCGTCGACCGGATCGCCCGCACCGACCCGGGCGCTCCCGTGACCACGTACACCTCCTGGTCGGAGCGGGAGATCGCCGGCGGAGTGGTCGCCGGCCGGCTCGACTTCGCCCTCGTCGGCGTCTGCGGCGAGAGCGGACCGCCCGAGGCGGGCCGGCTCGCCTGGACGGAGGTCGCCCGCGACCCGGTGTACGTGATGCTGGCCGCCGACCACCCGCTGGCGCCCCGCACCGAGATCGACCTGGCCGAACTGGCCGCGGAGGCCTGGACCGACGTGCCGGGCGACGGCTGTTTCGGCGACTGTTTCGCCGCCGCCTGCGTACGCGCCGGCTTCACCCCGGCCTGCGTCTACGAGACGGACACCGCCTCCTGCGTGCACCTGGTCCAGGTCGGCCGGGCCGTCGGCCTGTGCCGGGCCACCTTCCCCGTCACCCCCGGCCTCGTGACCAGACCCTCGCCGGGGCGCCGCTGGTCTGGCGCCACCTGCTCGGCTGGCATCCCGAGGGCCGCGCCGCCAGCCGGGCCGCCGCCGTCCTGAACCACACCCGGGCCGCCCACGAGGAGGCGCTCGCCCGCAGCGCCGGCCGCACGACGGCCCCGGCACCCCGCGAGGGCACCCGCGCTGACGCGCGCCGCCCTCCCCGTACTTCGACGCCCCCGCTCGCGAAGGCCCTTCGGCCACCGGCCATAACGCCGTGACAGGGGCCGACTGCCAACTGCCGTCCCCTCGGCGGGATCCCTACGGTTTCAGCAGATCCCCCACCGCCAACCGAGGAGACTCCCCATGCTCCGACGACACGCCCGCACGGCGTGTACCGTGCTGGCCGCCGCCGGCCTGGCACTGGCCGGCCTCCAGGCCGGTTCCGCCACCGCGGCCCCGCACGGCGAGGACCGCGCCCCCACCGTCAGAACGGCGGCCGACGCCCTCGGCGCCGCCTCCGCGCAGCCCGAACTCCTCCGCGCCATGCAGCGCGACCTCGGCCTCACCCGCGCCCAGGCCGAGAACCGCCTCGCCCACGAGGCCGAGGCCGGGGCCACGGCCGCCGGACTCCGCCTGGACCTGGGCGGCGCCTTCGCCGGCGCCTGGGTGGAGGGCGCCGAGTCCGGCACCCTGACCGTGGCCACCACCCGCGCCGCCGACGCCGCCGCGATCCGCGCCGCGGGCGCGCGCGCCCGGGTCGTGACGCACGGCCTGACCGCCCTGGAGCGGGCCAAGGAGGCCCTGGACCGGGCCGCCACCGCCGAGGCGCCCGTCCGGTACGTCGACGTCCGCGCCAACGTCCTCGTCGTCGAGGAGGCGCGCCCCGGGGCCGGCGCGCGGCTCGTCGCCGCCACCGGCGTCCCCGCGGCCTGGTGAAGATCGTCCGCACCGCCGAGGCGCCCCGCCCGCTGTACGACCTCCGGGGCGGCGACGCGTACTACATGAACGGCAGCGGGCGCTGCTCCGTCGGCTTCCCGATCACCAAGGGCACCACACAGGGCTTCGCCACGGCCGGCCACTGCGGCCGCGCCGGGACCTCCACCAGCGGCTTCAACCAGGTCGCCCAGGGCAGCTTCCAGGCCTCGGTCTTCCCCGGCAACGACATGGCCTGGGTCGCCGCCAACGCCAACTGGACCGCCACCCCGTACGTGAAGGGCGCGGGCGGCGCCAACGTCCAGGTGACCGGCTCGGTCCTCCAGCCCGTCGGCTCCTCCGTGTGCCGCTCCGGCTCGACCACCGGCTGGCACTGCGGCACCGTGCAGCAGCACAACACCAGCGTCACCTACCCGGAGGCACCATCTCCGGCGTCACCCGCACGACGGTCTGCGCCGAGCCCGGCGACTCCGGCGGCTCGTACATCTCCGGCAGCCAGGCCCAGGGCGTGACCTCGGGCGGCTCCGGCAACTGCTCCAGCGGCGGCACGACCTTCTTCCAGCCGCTGAACCCGATCCTCCAGAACTACGGCCTGACCCTGAAGACCACCACCGACCCGGGCCCGGGCCCCGGTCCCGGCCCCGAGCCGGAGCCGGGCGGCACCTGGGCGGCGGGCAAGGTCTACAAGGCCGGTGACACCGTCACCTACGGCGGCGCCACCTACCGCTGCCTCCAGGGCCACCAGGCCCAGACCGGCTGGGAGCCGTCCAACGTCCCGGCCCTGTGGCAGCGCGTCTGACGCGCGGTCCGTCCTCGCGGTGACCGGGGGTGCCGCGGCTCCGAGGGGTGCCGCGGCACCCCCCGCGCGTCCGGGCCCGTCACTCCTCCGCGAGCCCGCCCCGGGCGATCACCTCCGCGTACCAGCGGGCGCTGTCCTTCAGCGTCCGCCGCTGCGTCGCGAAGTCCACGTGGACGATGCCGAACCGCTTGCTGTAGCCGTACGCCCACTCGAAGTTGTCCAGGAGCGACCACAGGAAGTAGCCCCGCACGTCCGCCCCGTCCGCGAGGGCCCGGTGCACCGCCGCCAGGTGCGCGTGCAGATAGGCCACCCGCTCGGGGTCCTTCACGTTCCCCGACGGGTCGGCGTAGTCGTCGTACGCCGCCCCGTTCTCCGTGATCACCAGCGGGACGCCCGGCAGTTCGTCCCGCAGCCGGGTCAGCAGCTCGTGCAGCCCGTCCGCGTCCACCGGCCAGTCCATGGCCGTGCGCGCCCCGGCGCCGGCACGAACCGCACGTGCCGCTCCGCGCCCGCCCACGGCGACGGCGACTCCGAGGAGCCCGCCGCGACCACGGACGGGGAGTAGTAGTTGATGCCGAGGGAGTCGATCGGCGCGGCCGCCGCCTCCAGATCGCCGTCCTGGACGAACGACCAGTCCGTGACCGACGCCGTGTCGCGGACCAGGTCCTCCGGGAGCCGCCCGTGGAAGACCGGGTCCAGGAAGATCCGGTTGCCGACGGCGTCGATCCGGCGGGCCGCGTCCAGGTCCCCGGGGGACTGCGTGAGGGCCCGTACGGCGTGCAGGTTGAGGGTCAGGGACACCTCGGCGGACCCGGGCAGCGCGCCGCGCAGCGCCCGCGCGCCCAGGCCGTGCGCCAGGTTGAGGTGGTGGGCGGCGCGCAGCGCAGCCAGGTCGTCGGTGCGGCCCGGCGCGTGCACGCCGTTGCCGTAGCCGAGGAAGGCGGCGCACCACGGCTCGTTGAGCGTGGTCCAGGTCGCCACCCGGTCGCCGAGCGCGTCCGCCATGATCCCGGCGTACTCGGCGAAGCGGTACGCGGTCTCCCGGTGCGGCCAGCCGCCCGCGTCCTCCAGCTCCTGCGGCAGGTCCCAGTGGTAGAGCGTCGCCACGGGCCGGATCCCGGCCTCCAGGAGGGAGTCGGCCAGGCGCCGGTAGAAGTCCAGGCCCTTGCGCACGGCCGGGCCGCGCCCGGTGGGCTGGACCCGGGGCCAGGCGATCGAGAAGCGGTAGTCCGTCACGCCGAGCCGGCGCATCAGGGCGACGTCCTCGTCGAGCCGGTGGTAGTGGTCGGCGGCGATGTCGCCGGTGTCGCCGTTGCGGACCTTGCCCGGCGTACGGCTGAAGGTGTCCCAGATGGACGGCGTGCGGCCGTCCTCGGCCGCCGCCCCCTCGATCTGGTAGGCGGCCGTGGCGGTGCCCCAGCGGAAGCCCTCGGGGAAGCGGAGCGTGGTCGTCGGGTCGGTGCGGGCGTCGAGCGCGGTCATGGGGTGGGAACTCCCTGGGGTGAGACTGGGGTGGGTCGTTCTGTGGGGAGGGACGGGACGGGGACGGGTCAGCCCTTGACCGCGCCCTGCATGATGCCGCCGACGATCTGCCGGCCAAGCAGGCCGAAGACGAGCAGCACCGGCAGGGTGCCGAGCAGCGTGCCCGCCATGATCACGGACTGGTCGTGGACGTACCCGCCGCCGAGCTGGCGCAGGGCGACCTGGACGGTGGGCTCGGAGGAGGTCAGGGCGACGACGGGCCAGAAGAAGTCGTTCCACGAGGCCATGAAGGTCAGCAGGCCGAGCACGGCCATGCCGGGCCGGGCGATCGGCACGACGATCGACCAGAAGATTCTGGCGGTGGACGCGCCGTCGACGCGGGCCGCCTCGATCAGCTCGTCGGGCAGGGACTGCACCAGGTACTGGCGCATGAAGAACACCCCGAACGCGGAGACCAGGCCCGGCAGGATCACCGACTGGAGCTGGTTCACCCAGCCGAGCTCGGCGATCAGCATGAACAGCGGGATCACGCCGAGCTGCGGCGGGATCATCATGGTGCCGACGGTGACCGCGAGCAGCGCGCCCCGCCCCTTGAAGCGCAGCTTGGCGAAGGCGAAGCCGGCCAGGGTGCAGCACAGGACCGTGCCGAGGGTGATCGAGCCGGAGACGATCAACGAGTTGAGCAGCGCCTTGCCGATGTCGGCCTCTTCGAGGACCGCCTCGAAGTTCTTGATCAGGTTCGGCCCCGGGAGCAGGGTCGGCGGGACCTTCGCCAGGTCGGCGTTGGAGCGGCTCGCGGCGACGATCGTCCAGTAGAACGGGAACGCCGAGAACAGCACGGCGACGATCAGGATCCCGTACGCGAGGGGCCCGCGTGCAGGGTGCGGCCCGCGCGGGCGGCCCCCGGCGCGGCGTCCGGCCGGGCTCCGGGGCGGGCGGGGCGACCGGGGAGCGGCGGGCGCCGCCGGGGCGATCGGCGCGGTCATCGGCCGGCCTCCTTGCGGGAACGGCGGCGCGCGACCAGGGCGTTGAGCCCGACCAGCACCACGATGAGCAGGAACATCACCCAGGCGATGGCCGCGGCCCGGCCCAGGTGGAAGAAGCCCCAGCCCTGCTCGTACATGTAGAGCCCGAGCGTCTGGTACTGGTGCGAGATGCCGCCCGAGATCGACCCTTCGAGCAGCAGCGGCTCGCCGAACAACTGGGTCGCGCCGATCGTGGAGACGATGACGGTGAAGAGGATGGTGGGCCGCAGTCCGGGCAGCGTGACGTGGAAGAACTGGCGCCACCGCGAGGCCCCGTCCATCGCGGCCGCCTCGTACAGCTCGTCCGGGATCGACTGCATGCCGGCCAGGTAGATCAGCGCGTTGTAGCCGGTCCAGCGCCAGACGACGACCGTCGAGACGGCGATCTGCGAGGCCACCGTGCCGTTCTGCCAGTCGACGGGGTCGACGCCGACGAGCCCGAGCGCGTAGTTGACCAGACCGAAGTCCCGCCCGAAGAGCTGGGCGAAGACGAGGGTGGCGGCGGCGACCGAGGTCGCGTACGGCAGCAGGACCGCCGTGCGCAGGAAGGTGCGGCCGCGCATCCGGTAGTTCAGCAGGTGCGCCAGGCCGAGGGCCATGACCAACTGCGGCACGGTGGAGAGCACGCCGATGGTGAAGGTGTTGCGCAGCGAGGTCCAGAAGTACGCGTCACCGAAGAGCGCGGTGTAGTTGCCGAGCCCGCGCCACTCCATGTCGCCGGGGGTCTGGAGCTCCACCCGGTACAGCGAGACGAAGGCCGTGTAGATCAGCGGGAAGAGGCCGAAGGCGGCGAACAGGGTGAAGAACGGGGCGACGTAGGCGTACGGGGAGACCTTCTGCCAGGTCCGCCGGGCGGGTCCGGGCCGCCGGGGCGGCGCGGCCGGCTTCGGCCGGGCCTGCCGGGGACCGGCCGGTGTCTCGGGTGCGGTGAGGGTCACGGTGCGGCCCTTCGGTGTGGGGTCGGAGCGGGGGAGGCGGGGCGGACGGACCCCCTCGGTCACGCCGGGGGCGTCCGTCCGGCGGCACGGGTCAGCCGATGGTGTTCTCGACGCCCTTCTTGGCGTTCGACCAGGCCTTCTCGGGGGCGGTGCCCTTGCGCTCGACCTCGCTCAGCGCGTTGGTGATCTGCTGGGCGATGTTCTGGTCGTGGACGCCGAGGACCTGGACCGGGGCCTCCTTCGCCGCGTCACCGAAGATCTTGCCGATGGGGGCGTTCGAGAAGAAGGGGTCCTTCGCGTCGGCGACCTTCTCTATGGCGCCGGTGGCGGAGGGAAGTTGCCCTGCTTCTGGAAGAGCTTGGTCTGCTGCTCGGGGGCGGTGAGCCACTTGATCAGCTCGTACGCCTCCTTCTTGTGCTTCGCGGCCTTCGGCACGGCCAGGTACGAGCCGCCCCAGTTGCCGGCGCCGCCGAGCAGCTCGGCCACGTCCCACTTGCCCTTGCCGGCCTCGCCGGCCTGGCCTGATGTAGCCGAGCATCCAGGCGGGGCACGGCATGGTGGCGAAGGAGCCGGCGGAGAAGGCCTGGTTCCACTGCGGGGACCACTGGTCGAGCTTGGCGCTCAGACCGGCGTCCGCGGCCTGGACGGCGTGGTCCCAGGCGGAGCGCAGGGCGGGGTTCTGCTCCCAGATCAGCTTCCCGGAGGCGTCGTAGTAGCGCTCCTTCTCCTGGCCGATCATGATCGAGTAGAGGCTGCCGACGCTGTCGAGCCAGGCGCTCTTGGCGGGGCCTTCGCCTTGTACTGCTTGCCGAGGTCCAGGTAGCCGTCCCAGGTGGCCCACTTCTTCGCGAGCTCCTCGCGGTCGGTGGGCAGCCCGGCCTGCTCGAAGAGGTCCGTGCGGTAGCACATGGCCTCCGGGCCGACGTCCGTGCCGAGGCCGAGGATCTCGCCGCCCCTGCCGGTGGCGGCGGCCCACTGGCGGGGGCGAACTGGTCCTTCAGGGAGTCCGCGCCGTACTTCTTCAGGTCCTCGAACCGGTCGGCCTGCTGCTGGGCGACGGAGGCGATGCGGCCCACCTCGATGCCCTGCACGTCGGCGAGGCCGGCGCCGCCGGCGAGCCGGGTCTGGAGGGACTTCCAGTAGTCGGCCTCGTCCTCGGTGTCGGTCTGCTTGACGGTGACGCCCGGGTGGAGCTTCTCGTACTCCGCGTAGAGCCCGGCCTCCTTGTATCCGAAGGAGCCGAAGAGGTCGACGGTGATCGTGACCTTCCCTCCCGCGCTGTCCGAGGACGAGTCGTCCGTCGATCCGCCGCAGGCGGCGAGCAGGAGCCCCGGCGAGCGTGACCGCACCCAGGCGGACGACGGCTCTCTTGGCGGCTCGGGCGATGGGCATGGGAAGCCTCCCTTGGCTCCGGAACGAGCGAGAGCGGTTGAGAGCGCTCTCAAGCGTGCGTGGGGAGCGTGCCCGTGCGGCGGTGCATCCGTCAAGGCTCGAAGGCGTAACGGACGAGAAGAGACCTCAACTCCCGCCCGTGTTCAACCTCTTGACACGCTCGTTTCCAGGGTTTTACGTTTCGTCACTCTGAGAGCGCTCTCAGCCATTCTGGAGGCGGGACTTCCGGACTCCCGAACACGGGTCTCCCCGGTCCCGCACCCCACCCGAGCCCCCGCTCCCGCACCCCCACCCGAGCTCCATCCCTCGCAGACGACATGAGGTGCCCCTTCATGCCATCCCCCGCACCCGGCCCGCCGCGGCGCTGGTCCTGGTCTCCGCCCTCGCCGCCGTGGGACTCGGCCCCGCCGCCGTCCCCGCGGCCGCGGCCACCGTCCGGCGGGCGCCGGAAGCTACTCCGACACCCGCCCCGCCGGTACCTCGGGCCCCACCACCAACACCGGCGCCCCCGTCACCCCCAAGGTCACCGCCGCCGCCCAGGGCAAGCCCGTCCCCACCAACGACTGGTGGTCCTCCCTCGCCTTCCAGCGCTACGGCGACAACCCGTACTCCACCCCCATGTACGGCCACCCGCTCACCTACCAGGCCGTCTCCGGCGGCCTGGAGCTCGGCTACCCCACCAGCCCCGCGATCGTGGGCGACGGGCGCCAGTACGAGTTCGCCCACAAGCGCGACCTCACCCTCGGCCTCACCGGCCTCAACTCGCCCGACACCAAGGCCGACGCCTGGTCCGACTGGACCGTCACCCCCTACTGGTCCGACGGCGCCCGCACCCTGCGCACCACCATCGGCCACGGCCTGCCCTTCGTGTACGCCAGGGGCACCGGCGGCGACGCCCGGATCACCACCGCCCAGGCGCCCACGGTCTTCTCCGACCAGGGCAACGTCCTCGGCATCACCGTCGCCGGACACCACTACGCCCTCTTCTCGCCCACCGGCACCGACTGGAACGTCTCCGGCTCCACCATCACCGCGGGCCTCGGCGGCAAGGACTACTTCTCCGTCGCCGTCCTGCCCTCCACCGACGCGCTCGCCACCTACCGCACGTACGCCTACAGCTTCGTCACCGGCTCCACGGTGAACTGGAGCTACGACGCCGGCACCGTCCGGGCCACCTACAGCCTCACCACCGAGGCCAAGGAGGGCACCGAGCGCGGCACCCTCCAGGCGCTCTACCGCCACCAGTGGCTGCACACCACGGACCCGCTGACCCCGTACACCTACGTCTCGCCCCGGGGCACCATGAAGGTCCGGGAGGCGGCCTCCTTCACCACCGCCCAGAAGGCCGCCGCCACCTCCCCGGCCTGCCCGGCAGCGGCGTCGACGCGGCCCGCCTGCGCGGCTACCTCAACGAGGTCGCGAACTCCTCCGACCCGTTCTCCGGAGCCGTCGACACGTACTGGACCGGCAAGGCCCTCGGCAAGCTCGCCCAACTGGTGCCGCTCGCCGACCAGATCGGCGAGGGCGCGGTCCGCGACAAGCTCCTCGGCCTGATCAAGGGCCGCCTCCAGGAGTGGTTCACGGCCGGCAGCGCCAACGAGTTCTCGTACGACCGGACCTGGAAGACCCTCACCGGCTACCCGGCCTCCTACGGCAGCGACACCGAGCTCAACGACCACCACTTCCACTACGGCTACTACGTGTACGCCGCCGCGATCGTCGCCCAGTACGACCCGAACTGGGCCGCCGACTCCGCCTGGGGCACCATGGTCAAGACCCTGGTCCGCGACACCGCCAACCCCAGCCGCACCGACGGCGCCTTCCCCTTCCTGCGCGGCTTCGACGTCTACGCCGGACACAGTTGGGCCAGCGGCCACCGGGGCTTCGCCGCCGGCAACAACCAGGAGTCCTCCTCCGAGTCGACCAACCTCAGCGCCGCCCTCGTCCTGTGGGGCTCGGCCACCGGCGACACCTCCCTGCGCGACCTCGGCACCTACCTCCTGACCACCGAGGCCGAGGCCGTCGCCCAGTACTGGTTCGACGCCGACCAGCAGGTCTTCCCCGGCTCCTTCCAGCACGACACCGTCGGCATGGTCTGGGGCAGCGGCGGCGCCTACTCCACCTGGTGGACCGCCAACCCGGAGGAGATCCACGGGATCAACGTCCTGCCCGTGACCAGCGGGAGCTCGCTTCAGCTCGGCGCGCGCAAGGACGCGATCCGGCGCAACATCGCCGAGCTGGAGCGCGAGAACGGCGGCCCCGCCGTCGAGTGGCGCGACATCCTCTGGGAGTTCCAGTCCCTCGCCGACCCCGGCGCCGCCAAGGCCAAGTGGGACGCCGGGAACGCCGGATACACCCCGGAGGCCGGCGAGTCCAAGGCCCACACCTACCACTGGATCACCGCGCTCGACGCGCTCGGCGCACCCGACGCCACCGTCACCGGATCGATCCCCACCTCCGCCGTCTTCACCAAGGGCACCACGCGCACCTACGCGGCCCACAACTACGGCTCGACCGCCCGCACGGTCACCTTCTCCGACGGCAAGTCCCTCTCCGTACCGGCGCGTTCCACCGCCGTCGGCAACGGCACGGCGGGACCCGGCCCCGACCCCGACCCGGAGCCGGGCACCGCAACACCTTCCAGCTCCGCACCGGCGGCACGCTCACCACGGCCACCGGCGCCACGGCGGCCGACGACACCCTCGCCTCGGCGCAGGGCGGCAACTACGACGGCACCCCGAACAAGCCGCTCGTCTACGTCGCCAAGAACGTCAACGGCACGCTCCGGGCGGGCGGTTCGACCGCCTTCCGGCTCCAGGTCGACGCCGGAACGTCGGTCGGCCTCGGCCAGCAGGCCCGGATCAGCTACGACCTGACCGGCGACGGCACCTTCGACCGCACGGAGACGTACCAGTACTTCGCGACGGACCCGGTGACGGGCTGGGAGGAGTACGCCCAGTCCCGGGGCCTGAAGTCCGCCACCGGCACGCTCGGCAACCTGCGGGGCGGGACGGTGCGCCTGGAGGTCTGGAGCGCCATCGGCAACGGCGACGCACGGCTCCGGACGGGCACGGACCGGTCCGTGGTCGTCATCCCGTACGACTGACCCCGCAGGGAAGCACGGCGGCGGGCCCGGGTGGACACCCCGGGCCCGCCCTTCGTCTCCCGCAGGACGTCAGGCGGAGGCGCGGCGGACCAGCGAGGTCGGGGTGACCACGGAGCCGGGGATCTCCGGCCCGGTCCCGTCGAGCAGCCGCATCAGGAGCTTCACCATCAGCCGGCCCATGCCCTCGATGTCCTGGTGCACGGTGGTCAGGGCGGGGAGGTCCTGTCGACCACCGAGGCCATGTCGTCGAAGCCGACGACCGCCACGTCCTCCGGCACCCGCACCCCGCGCTCCCGCAGGGTGCGCAGCGCGCCGACGCCATCAGGTCGTTGGCGACGAACACCGTCCACGTCCGGCCGCCGGTCGAGGAGCTCCGCCATGGCCCGCGCGCCGCTCTCCTCGGTGAAGTCGCCCGCGCACAGCAGCTCCGGATCGGCGTCGAGGAGGACGTCCCGGTAGCCGTGCAGCCGGTCGAGCGCCGACGTCTGGTCGGCGGGCCCGGAGATGTGGGCGATGGTCCGGCGCCCGAGGTCCACTCAGGTGCCGCACCGCCTCCCGGGCGCCGCCCCGGTTGTCGCAGTCGACGAAGGGCACGGCGGGATCGGTGCCGGGGCGGGCCGCCCGCCGACGACCACCGGGATCCTGGCCCCTCGATCACGGCCGGCAGGGCGTCGTCGCTGTGCAGCGAGAACGCGAGCGCGCCGTCGACGTGGCCCCCGCCGAGATAGCGGGCGATCCGCTCGTGGTCCCCGGACCCTCCACCCACAGCAGCACCAACTGCGAGTCGTGCGCCGTCAGTTCCCGGCTGATGCCGCGCACCTGCTGCTCGAAGAACGGGTCGGAGAAGATCCGGAACTCGGGCTCCGCGATGATCACGGCCACGGCGCCGTTGCGCCGGGTGACCAGGGTGCGGGCCGCGTGGTTGGGGACGTAACCGAGCTCCTCGACGGCCCTGCGCACCTTCTCGACCAGGGGGCGCGCACGCCCGCGCCCCGTTGACGACCCGGGAGGCCGTGGCGCGGGACACGCCGGCGCGCGCGGCGACCGCTTCCAGCGTGGGGCGGGGCCCCGTGGTCTGCTCGGGCAAGGCGGGCGCTCCTCGACTGCGTCGGCTGGGCGGCGTACCGGTCGTACGGGGTGCGCACGGGTACGGTGCGGGTTCTCGTCCGGTCCAGGATATCTGTAGCCCCCATCCTCTGAGAGCGCTCCCAGAACGAAGGCGCCGGGCTCCGGCCGAGGGGCGGACCCGTCGAACATCCGTCGCCCCGGGCGGTGTCAGTGCGACGTGCGACGATCCACGGCATGATCGTCTCGCTGGATGCCCTGCTGCCCACCGCCGGTGCGCACACCTCGACCACCTACGCCGACTGGGCCGCCGCCCACGACCCGGACGCGGCCGGGGTCGCGCGTGACCTGAACGACGAGATGGGCGCCGAGCTGAGCCGGTCATGGACCAAGCCGGGCCGGTTCCTGGACGCGATGACGGCGCGGGCGCGACGGCTGCCGCCGGCACACCTGCCGTGGTTCTGGGACACGGTGGGCCACCGGCTGATCGGTTACGGGAGCAAGCCGGGCGGCCGGGCCTACGCGGCGGCGCGGGAGGCCGAGGCGCGGCACGGCCTCCCGGTGGACCCCGCCTACCGCCGGGCCAACGCACTGCTGTTCGCCAAGGGCGGGGCCGTGCCCGCCAAGGAGTTCGGTGCCCACCAGCGGTTCCTCGCCGAGACGCTGGAACCGGCGGAGGCGCACGCCGCCCTGGGCGCCTTCCTGACGGCGTGGGCGGAATCGCCCGCCGACCTCCCGGCGGACCTGGTGCGCCGGGTGCGGGCCTCCGCCAGGACGGCCGGACACGGGGACGAGGAGGTCGCGCGCGTCGTGGGCGCGGTCCTGTCGGTCGCCCGGAAGAAGTCCGTGCCGGACGCCCTGCTGAACGCCGCCGCACCGCTCCTGGCGGCCCATCCGCCGACGGACGCGGTCGCGGCCGGCCTGGTCGAGGTCTTCCCGACCGGCGCCGTCGACGGCGGGGCGTGGCTGCGGACGCTGATCGGCTGCGGCGCGGCGGAGGCGATGGAGACCGGCCGGGTGGTGCCGGAAGGCGGGACGCACCACTGGGTGGGGACCTTCGTCCACATGTACCAGTACGCGCTCCAGCCGGGCGGCGGGGTCGGACGGCAGCCGCTGCCGGAGGAGTTCCTGGACCTGGTGGGCCGGTTGGGGCCGCGCCTGCGGGAGGAGGGCGCCCCGGTCACGGCGCACCTCACCCGCCACTACTACCAGGGCTTCGACGCGGACGTCCTGGACGCCTGTCTGGCCGCCGGGATCACGGTCGTCGACCCGGGACCGGAGGTCGGGATGTGCTTCTGGGGCGAGCGGTCCCGGAGGGACCTCGTCGCGCTGGCCGCCGACCCGGTGTTCGGCCCCCGGCTCGAAGGGACCGTCCACGCGCACCTGCTGCCGAACCGGTACACGGAGCGCGGGCGCAGGCCAGATCGGCGGTGACGCTGCTGCCGGGCAACGACGGCATCGCCCAGGAGGTGGCCGCGCGGGTCGCCAGGCTCGTGGACACCGTGGGGGACGGCGGCATGGCGGGCGCCGAGAGGCCGTGGCCGAACTGGAGACGCTTCTGGACCGGCCGACGGTGACGGCGCTCGGAGGCGTGGTCGACGCCCTCGCCGAGGTGGGCGCGGCGGGCGCGCTCCGGAGCTCCCTCGCGGCCGGCCTCCCGGAGGAGCTGGCCTGGCCCGCCCTGGAGTCGGTGTACGCGGAGTTCGCGGCCGAAGCGGCCGAAGAGGAGGAGCGGCCGACGAGGCGGACGAGGAGGAGGAAGAGAGGACGAGGTCCCGGCCGCCTCCGTCCCGGGAGTGGCCGGAGTGGCCGGAGTGACCTGCACCTGGCCGGTCCTCACGGTGTACGGGAGCGACCGGGCGGTCGCCGTCGCCCCGGACGGAGTGCGCGGCTCCTGCCGGTTCACGGTCCCCGATCACGCCACCCTGCACACCGTCCACTACGTGGGCGGCTCGTTCCTGGTGAGCTGGACCTCGCCCCGCGTCCGCGCCACTGCGACACCGCCGTCTGGGCCGACCGGCCCGACGAGCCGTTCACACCGGACGAGACGCGGGGTCTGGTGCCGTTCCACGGCAGCCTTGACGGGGAGTACGGCTTCCAGTTCGAGACGGCCGACGGAGGCGGCCGCCACGGTGGGCTCCGAGCGCTGCGGCCCGGCGGCACCGAGGGCATCGACGGGGAAGAACTCCAGCTCGGCGACGGCTCCCGGATCTGGACCAACGACATCTACTCCAGGCGCCCCTGGGAGGTCGTGGACCCGGTCACCGGAGAGCGCCGGGGCCCGGCCCCCTGCCGGACTTCCTCGGACGCCCCGCGCACACGGCCCCGGACACCGTCCCCGACGCGGCCCCGGCACCGCCCCGGCCGCCGGGTCGTCCGGGGCGGGGATGAGCACGGACACCGAGGCCCTCCACCTGGCGCCGCTTCCCGCCGGTCTCGACGGTTCCCCGCTGGGCAGCAGGGACGGTCTCGTCGGCACCCGGATCCTGTTCCGCACCCGGCACCGCGGCTCCGCGCCCGACCACTACCTGGTCGAGAGCATCGACGGCCGCGCCGCCCGCTTCGACATCGACCGGCCGGGACAGAAGCCGTGGGCGCTGTGGGCACCGCCGGAGGGCGCGGCCGGGGACGTGGTCCTCGCCGAGGCCGAGACCCGGACGGGCGTGCGCGCGTACACCGCCGGCGGCGTCCTGCTGTGGGAGCAGGACGGCCACCGCTCGCCCGCACACCCCTGGACGAGGCCGGCCCGCCGGGCCACCCCTCGGGAGGCGTGGCCCTCCCACCGGCCTTCTGGTACCTGCTGCGGACCCGGGACACCGCCGGGTCCCGCGCCCTGCGGACCGTCACCCGGCCGACGGCGGACGCCCTCCTCACGGCCGCCCTCGACGGCACGCGGGAGCTGCGCGCGGCCGTGGCCCGGGAGCTGCCGGACGTCACCGACCCGGTCCTCGTCGCGGCCGTCGTCGCGGTGGCCCGGCGGGCCGCCGGCGTGGAGAGCGCCGCCGCGCCCTGCACCGGCGCGTCACCCTCCTCGCCGAGGCACCGCCGGTGCCGCCGCGCCGGTCCGCGCCCGACACCGTCCTCCTCCCCGCCCTCTTCGGTCTCGTCGCGGACGGGGCCCGCGACCGGTGGCGGCGCACCCCGGACGCCGCCCTGCCGGCGACGCTGACGGCGCTCGCCGCCGACGGCGCCCACCTCGCCGGAACGATCGTGGAGGAGGTGCGGCGACTCTCCCCGCCCGCCCCACCGCACGACTGGTCGCGGCTCCTCGGCTCGATCGACGCCGTCGTCTGGCGGGCGGCGGTGGCGCCGACCCCGACGAGGAGCGGGCCGCCCTCCTCGCGCTCCTCGACACCTGGGCCGACCAGCCGTTCGCCCGCGCGGGCACTCGCTGGTGGGCGGGGAGCGTGTGCATCCCCGCCCTGGCGGACACCATCCGCTCGTACGGCACCGCCGTCGCGTCCGCCCCGTACGGGACGGCGGACCGACCCACTGGTTCGTGGCGCCCGTCGCGGAGAACCCGCACGCCGACCCGGTCCCGGGCGTGGCCACGGAGGTGCGGCACGTCCGGGTGGAGCGGGACGACGCCGCCCGGCTGCGGGCGTTCGTCACCGCCGTCGAGACGCACGGGCCCCTCCCCGTGCCCGAGTCGGCGGCGGTCCGCTCGCCGAACTGACCGGGGTGCGAAGGGCCGTGGCCCGGCTCGTCGTGGCCGGTCTCGTCGGCCGCCCCGACCGGGACGAGGACCGCGCCCTGGCCCGCAGGGCCCCGTACCGGGCGAGCCCGATGACGGCCGAGTCGTACGAGGAGCTGCGCACCCGGCTCGGGGAAGCCGGACGGCGGGCCGTCCTGGCCGCCGCCGTGCCCGAGGACCCGACCGGGCTGTGGAGGCCCGGTGGGGTCGAGGCGGCGGTGGAGCGCATGGCCGGGGCATGGGCGGAACGGCTCGGCGCGCGGCCCGCCGTGCACGACGAGGCGGCCGACGCCCTGGAGGCCGGCCTCGGCCTCTCCGAGGTGTGGGCCCGGCGGCTCCGAGGAGGCTACGGGGCGGCCGACGACACCACGGTGCCCGCCGCCGGCTGGGAGCTCGCGGCGGCCTCGTACGGATCGGAGGTGGAGGTCAGGGCCCTGCCGCCGGCCGGCACCGAACCGCCCTGCGGCACCCCGGTGGGCCTCGACCTCGGGCGGATCGCGAGCGCCCTGGTCTGGGCGTGGACGGACCGGCCCGTCGGGGACCCCGCGGTGGCCGGCGCGCCCGCCCTGTACGAGCGGTTGCGGGCCGAGCTGGACCGTCCGGAACTGCTCGTCCGGCTGGCCCACGGACGGATCGACGACGCCCCGGAGCGGATCGCTGAGCGCTTCGGCCCCGACGGCTCCCCGTGGCCGGGGACCGGCGCAAGGAGAGGACCCGGTCCCGGTGACCGCCTACGACTCCGGCCCGCTCGTGGTGTGCGCGCCGGGCGGCGCCGCCTTCCTGCGCCCCGCCGCGGTCGCCGACCCCGGGGCGCGGCGAGAGGTCCGCGAGCTCACCGGCCTCGCCGAGGAACTGGACCGGCTGGAACCGCTGCTCGCGGGCGGCGGCCTCGACCGGATGATGCGCCGGGCCTCTCGGGGGCGGTGCCGGAGGGAGCGTACGAGGCGGATCCGCGGCAGTCGTGCCCCGAGCTGGTCGCCCGGGTGGCGGAGCACCTCGGCGTGAGCGCGGACGCGGCGGCCCTCCACCTCCAGACGGCCGCCCTGGCGGCGCCCACCGACCGGAACGTGCGGCGGTGGAACGGCTGGACGACCCGACGGCACGCGGAGGTCCGGGCGGAGCTCCTCGCCACCGGCGCGGTGGTCGAGGCGAAGCGGCCCCGGGCCGGCCGGACCCTCTTCCTGCCGGGGGAGTGGACCGAGCTGAAGGCCCCGCACCTTCCCCTGGAGACCGTGAAGCTGACGAGCCACCGGGTCCGCCCGCTGTGGGGCGACCGGATCCTGTCCCCGTTCGACCGCGTCCTGCCGACGGCACCGCTGCACGAGCTGTTCGAGGAAGCCTGGGAACGGGCCTCCGGCCGGGGCCTGCCGGTGCGGTGACACAGAAGCCCCGCCCCGCGCGCCGAGGGTGCGCGGAGCGGGCTTCGGTCAGCCCGCGGCCGGGGCCTCGACCCGGGCCGGGGTCTCCGCGTCGGCCGTCCGGGTGGTCAGGGCCTTCTGGGCGAGGTAGCCGAAGACCACGGCGAACACCACCCACAGCACGACCTGGACGCCGAGCGAGGCCACCCGGAACTCCCACAGCAGCTTGGCGGGGAAGCCCGCCTTGACCGCGTCGTCGTTCGCCGGCAGGACCGCGAAGGCGATGCCCGTCACGACGACGAAGCCGAAGCCCGCCGCCAGGCTCGCGTTCCAGTTGCCCAGGCGCGGCGCCAGACGGCGCCCGGCGATCACCGCGGCGACGCCGAGCAGCACGCTGAGCAGGATCATCAGGAAGAACAGGGTGGTGCGCTTCCCGATGGTGTCGGGGTTGCCGACGGCCGGCGGGGTCGCCGGGTACTTCAGGAACGGCACCAGATAGACGGTGGTGAAGGCCGCGGCCGCCGTCAGCGCCGCGGTCGCCCGCGGGCTGAACCGGCCGATGCGGCCGAGCGCGAAGGAGAAGGCGAGCGCGGCGATGCCGCCCAGCGCCACCCCGTAGACCAGGACACCGGTGGCCAGGCCGAGGGTGGACTGCACGGGACGGCTGACCACCTCCTCCTCTTCCTCCTCGGCCGCTCCGGCGCCGCCGTGGTCGCCGTGTCCGGCGTGGGCCGTCTCCTGGGCGGCCTGGGCCTCCTCCACGGCGATGGAGCCGTTCACGGAGGGCTCGCCGCCCACGTAGGCCACGGCGAAGGCGAACAGACCCGCGATCAGGCCCGCGAGCATGCCGCGGACCAGCAGGGTTCTCACAGTCGAGGCGTGCATGTGCTCGTCGCCTCTCAGTGGCACGGGAAGCCGAGCAGGTGGCGCCCGTCGTGCACCCACTCGTGCACGCCGGAGCCGGCGAAGAGGAGGTGGCACCCTGCTCCGCGCCCACGAAGTACAGCGCGATCAGCGCGAGAAGGCCGACGAAGAAGGCCCAGGGCAGCACGGCCCGCACGGGCAGCGGAGCCGGTACGGCCACGGAAGGGGTGGAAACGGCAGCGGAGACGGCAGCCTCGGCCATGATGAAACCTCCTGCGGGAACGCGCGTCCCAAACGGTGGTGCAGGACGACGGTCCACGGGTCTGACTCGCCGCGACCCCCTTGCCCGGAGGAGCCTCGGCACACAGTGGCGCGACCGTGCCGGATTCCCACCGGACTTCCGTCTCGCCGTCGTCACGCTGTTCAAATGTCGCCTGACGGTACCGCGTGACGTGCACATTGTTAAGGGCGTGAGGCCTGTATCACCTTCCGTGAGCTCCGGCACGAGCGCCCGTCCCCCGTGGCCCGTACCGTACGGGGAACCGCCCCGCCGCCCCGTACCGGCGCCGACCGCGAAGGATTCCGATGACAGTCCGGCTGACGCTCGTCCCGCCCGCCACGAACGACGCCCTGCGCGAGGTCCGGTTCGACGACGACAGCCCCTCGACCCGGCGGGACTCGCCCGCGCCGAGGCCCTCGCGGCCGTCGTGGACCCCGCCACGCGCGCGTACGCCTCGCCGTCCGCGCGCTGCCTCGGCACCGCGCGGGCCCTCGGCCTGCGGGCCGAACCGGTGACCGAGCTGGCCGGCTGCGCGATGGGCCGGTGGCGGGGAGGACCCTGGAGGACGTCGCCGCCCGCGAGGAGGCCGCGCTCGCCGTCTGGCTCTCCGACCCGGAGGCCGCGCCGCACGGCGGGGAGTCCCTCCGCGACCTGCGCGTCCGGGTCGGGGCCTGGCTCGACGCGCTCCAGGAGGGATCGGGGCGCGTCACGGCCGTCGTCGAACCCGACGTCGTCCGCGCCGCGACCGTCCACGCCCTCGGGGTGCCCGACGCGACGGCCCGGCGCCTGGACGTCCGCCCCTGACGGCCGTTCACCTCAGCGGACGCGGCGGACGCTGGAACCTGCGCGCCGGCGAGCCGCTCACCGGCTGACACGGAGAGGGAGGAGCCACCCGGTGGCTCCTCCCCCTCCGTACGCACGCCCCTAGACGGTCCGCTTCCACTCCTTCAGGAGCAGATAGCCCAGGTACGCCCCTCCGACGGCCATCGTGTAGAGGCCGACCGGCAGGTCGTCGAAGAGCGGCGACTGCTGGGCCGCGAGGTCCGCGAGGACCAGGAGCAGGGCCCCCAGTACGGTCGACATGACGAGCTGGGGCCCGCCGCCGCGCGTGACCCGCTTGGCGATCTGCGGCGCCGTCAGGGAGATGAAGGCGATCGGACCGGCCACGCTGACCGCGCCCGCGGACAGCACGATCGACAGGGTGACCGCCGCCGTCCCGGTCCGGTCCGGGCGGGCGCCCAGACCGGTGGAGAGGTCGTCGCCCATCTCGCCGACGGTCAGCGGCCGCGCGAGGAGCGCCGCGAGCGGCAGACAGACGAGCAGCACCACCCAGATGACCGTCGCGTCGTCCCAGGAGCGGGCGGAGAGGCTGCCGTTGATGTACGCGGTCAGGGCGCTCGCCTTGTCGCGCTCGACGGCGTAGACCACGTACTGGGTCAGGGCCGTCGACATCGCGGCCACGCCGATGCCCGCCACGACCAGGCGCCCCGGGTTGCGGAACCCGGTCCCGGTGGAGACGTACACGAGCCCCATGGCGGCGACCGCGCCGACCAGGGCGCCGACGGACACCGGGACGGTGTCGGGGAAGAAGAGCGCGGCGGCGGCCGCGCCCGCCCGGAGCCGGCGCTGAGTCCGATCACGTCGGGGCTGCCCAGCGGATTGCGGGTGACCGACTGGAAGAGGGCCCCGGACAGGCCGAAGGCCGCGCCGGTGGCGACGGCCACCACGAGCCGGGGGCCGCGCAGCCGGTTCAGGACGAAGGCGTTCTTGCCCGTCGCCTCGCCCATGAGCGCCGACGGCAGGTCGGCGAGGTCGATGCCCAGCCTGCCCATCGAGAGCGTCGCCACGGCAGCCCCCAGGAGCAGCAGCACCGACAGCGCGGCGGCGACCAGCGAGGAGCGGCGCACGGGGATCGCGACCCGGGAGCCGACCCGTACGAGGACGCGCCCCGCCGGACGGGAGGCACCGCGGCCGGGCTTCCGGTCCGGTCCCCGGCCGGCGCCCCGGTCAGGTCGGTGGTCTTCATGCCGCTCCCCTCATGCGACGGACGGCGAAGAGCAGCGCGGGCGCGCCCACGAACGCGGTGACGACGCCGACCATCAACTCCTCGGGACGCAGCAGGACCCGGCCGACGACGTCCGCGAAGAGCAGCAGCGTGGGACCCGCGAGCGCGGTGAACAGGATCTGCATCCGGAAGTCCGCGCCCACCAGGACTCGGACCAGGTGCGGGACGGCGAGCCCGACGAAGGCAATGGGGCCCACCGCCGCCGTGGCCGCCGCGCTGAGCAGCGTCGCGGCCAGCAGCCCGGCGCCCTTGACGCGGGCGGGGCTGATGCCGAGCGAGGCGGCCTTGTCGTCGCCCATCGCCATGGCGTTGAGCCCCGGCGCGAGGACGACGGCGAGGAGGAGCCCGGCCGCGGCGAACGGCAGCACGGCCCAGAGGGCGTCGAAACCGCGCCCGCCGAGCGACCCCACCACCCAGTAGCGGTACGTGTCGAAGACCTTCGGCCGGGACAGCGCGACGGCCTGGATGAACGCGGCGAGGATCGCGGAGAGCACCGCGCCGGCGAGCACGAGGCGCACCGGGCTGCCGCCCCGCCGGCCGTGCCGACGAGATGGACGAGGACGCCGGTCGCCAGGGCGCCGAGGAGGGCCCACCAGATGGTCTCGCGCTGCCCGGACGCGCCGAGGAACGCGGTGGCGGCGACGATGCTCGCGGACGCGCCCGCGTTGATGCCGAGGAGTCCCGGCTCGGCGAGCGGATTGCGCGTGATGCCCTGCATCAGCGTGCCGGCGATCCCGAGGCAGAGGCCCGCGAGCACGCCGAGGGCGGTGCGCGGGTAGCGGCTCTCGACGACGGTGCGGAGGTACTCGTCGCCGCCGCCGGTGACGACCCGCAGGACCTCGGAGGCGGACGTCGGCCTGCTGCCGAACATCACGCTGGCGAGCAGCGCCAGGGCGAGCAGGGCCAGGCACAGGACGGCGGCTGCTGGGTACCGGGCAGGGCCCGCCGTGCGACGGCGGGGCCCTGGGCGGTCCGGGAGGGTGTGGTCACGCCGGAGTCCGTCGTTACTTCCCGGCCTTGGCGACGGCCTTGTCGATCATCGGCAGGTAGCGCTCGATGCTGTACGGCACCGTCAGCGGGTTGATCATCGAGGAGGCGGTGACGAACGGGGTGTCGTGGCTGTAGACGAGCGCGCCCTTCTTCACGGCGGGGATGGCCGCGTACAGGGGCTGGGCCTCGACCGTCTTGCGGGACTTCTCGTCCATGTAGAAGGTGAAGGCGATGTCGCTCTTCGCGAGCTTGTTGGCGTTCTCCAGGCCGATCAGGGCGGAGTCGGTGCCCTCGGTCTCCTTGAAGGTGTTCACCACCGGGTCGACCTTGAGGCCCAGCTTGGAGACCATCGCGACGCGCTGCTCCTCGGGCTTGAAGACGCCGAGGGTGCCGGGGCCGGTGTTGTAGATGTACGAGAACGTGACGTTCTTGTAGTTCGGGCGGGAGGCGGCCGCGTCGGCGAGCTGCTTGTCGATCTTCGCCTCCAGGTCCTTGGCCTTCTCCGGCTGACCGAGCGCCTTGGCGACGATCTCGATCTGCTGGTCCCAGTTGGTGCTCCACGCCTTCTCGGGGTAGGCGACGGTCGGCGCGATGTCCTTGAGGATGTCGTACTGCTTCTGCGTGATGCCGGACCAGGGGCCAGGATGACGTCGGGCTCGAGCTCGGTGATGGCCTCGATGTCGAGCTCCTCGCCGCCCTTGAACTGCTGGGGCAGCGTGGCGCCGGACTTCGTCACGGCCTCGTGGATCCAGGGGAGGTAGCCGGTCTTGTCGCTGCCCCAGGGGTACTCCTCGATGCCGACCGGGACGTTGCCGAGGGCGATGGCGGTCTCCGCGGAGCCCTGGCCGAGGGTGACGACGCGCTTGGGCTTGTCCTTGATGACCGCCTCGCCGAGGGCGCTCTTGAGGGTGACGGGGAACGCGCCCGCCGGAGCCCCGGACGCCGAACCCGCCGCGTCGTCCTTCTTCGTGTCGTCCGAGCCGCATCCGGTCACCATGAGGCCGAGCGAGACCGCGGCGGCCCCGCCACGAGGGCGCGGCGGCGAAGAGGGGTGAACACAGAAGGCATGGCGGTTCCTTGTCTCCGGGCAGAGGTGTGCGGGCGCCGCGTCCACGCCCCGGCGGACGTGATCACGCAGGGGCGGCGGCTGCCGCGAGTGCTTGTTAGGTGAGCCTAACCTATTCGTTCACCGGCTCGAACGCCAGGGGTGCCGCCTTCGGCGGAAGGTCGGGAGGGGCGCGGCGCGGAAGGGTCGAAAGGCGAGGTGGGCGGCGTTCGGTCCCACACGAACGGGGTAGTCGCCCGTGTGGCGCGGGCCCCCGCGGCGCGGTCCCCTGGAGGATGCGGGGGATCACGCGCCGGAAGGACGAAAGGCTCACAGGATGATCGCACCGGATCGTCGGCGGACCGACGGGCGGCCGGATCTCCCGCCGGCCCGGACGGGGGCGGACGGACGATGAGCCCGGCGCGCGCCCTCGACCCGAAGCTGTTCGACGCGACCGTGGCGGCGGTCGCCCTCTTCGCCGGCCCCGACCACCTGCTCATCTACGTCAACGCCGCGTACAAGAGGATGCTCGGCGACCGCCCCTCCGCCGGCCCGCCCGGGAGGCCTACCCGGAACCGGCCGCCGCCCGGTTCCTCTCCGTCCTCGACGACGTCCTCGCCACCGGACGGCCCCGCCAGCTCACCGAGTCCCTGCTGCCCGTCCCCGGCGGCCCGGAGGAGGTCCGCCACTTCGTCTCCTCCTGCACTCCCGTCACCACCCCGGTCGGCGACGGGGTCCTGTCGTGACCCTGGAGACCACCGCCGAGACCCGCGCGCTCCAGCGCTTCGAGGCCCTGGTGACGGCCGTCTCCCAGATGGTGTGGGTGGTGCGCGCCGACGGCCACGTCGAGGAGATCGTCCCCGGCTGGGAGAAGCTGACCGGAGCCCCCTGCCCGACCGGGAGGGCCGGGACATGTACGGCTACGTCCACCCCCGGGACCGGGAGGCGCTCGTCGACGCCTGGCACCGGGCGCTCGCCCGGCGTCCCCCGAGATCTACCAGAACACCTTCCGCCTCCGGACCTCCGACGGCTCCTACCGCCACATGGCCACGCGCTGCGTCCCCATCGTGCGGGACGGGCGCGCCGAGGAGTGGATCGCCGCCACCGTCGACATCGAGGACACCTGGAACGCGGAGCTGCGCGAACACCTCCTCGCCCGGGTGGCACAGACGTCGGGCGGCGGCCTGGACGCGGCGTTCGCCGCGGTGGCGGACTCGGTCGTCCCCGATCTCACCGACGCCTGCGTGATCCTGCTCCTCTCCCACGAGGAGTGGCCGCTCCGGAGCACGCGACGGTCACGGCCCGGCGGGTCGCCTCCGCCACCCGCCCCGGACTCCCGCCCGCGCCCGCGCCGATGGGGCAGACCGTCACGGTCACCCCGGTCATGCGGGAGGTCCTGGAGAGCCGCGGGCCGAGGACGTTCCGGCTGCCGTCGGACGGCCGGATCCCGCCCGGTCTGGTGCCGGAGGTCACCGAGCGGTGGCTCACGGCGTCCGGCGCCACGAGCATGACCCTCGTCCCCTGGTCGTCGACGACACCGTCCTCGGGTACGCCACCACCGCCACCAGCGGGGACACCCCCGTCCCCGAACCCGCCGACGTCGAGCTGCTGCGCGAGGTCCTGCACCACGCGCAGCGGCCATCCGCAAGGTCCTCGACCTCCAGCAGGCCCGCCGCACCGCGCTGCGCCTCCAGCGCGCCCAGCTCACCCGCCCGCCCGCGGTGCCCGGGGCGAGCCTGGCCGCCCGCTACCAGCCGGCCAGCCCGGCCAACGAGATCGGCGGCGACTGGTACGACGCCATCACGCTCCCCGACGGCACCCTCGTCCTCGACATCGGGGACGTCGCGGGCCACGACCTCGGCGCCGCCACCGTCATGGGCCAGATGCGCAGCATGCTCCGCGCCCTCGCCTGGAACAAGGGCTGCGACTGCACGCCCGCGGCCGTCCTCACCATGCTCGACGACGCCGCCGAGGGCCTCGACGCCGGCTCCTTCACCACCGTCGTCCACACCCATCTGCGCCGGCGCCCCGACGGCACCTGGCGGATGACCTGGTCCAACGCCGGGCACCCGCCGCCCCTGTTGATCCCCGCCCGGGAGAGCCCCTTCCTCGACGGCAGCGGCGAGGACCCGCCGCTCGGAGTGTCCCCGACTTCGTCCGGACCACCCACACGTACGGCCTCGCCCCCGGCGACACCCTCCTGCAGTACACCGACGGGCTCATCGAGACCCCCGGCACCTCCCTCGACACCGGGCAGCGGCGCGCTCCTGCGGGCGGCCGCGCTCCACCGCGACGAGGACCTGCCCGAACTGCTCCGCCTCCTCCAGGACCTCTCCGACCACCGAGACGACACCGCCATGATCGCCTTCCGCGCGGAACCGGCCGGCTGACCCGCGGTGCGGGCGGATCAGGCGGGTGCGTCCCAGGCCCGCGTCAGGCCGTCCAGCCACGCGGGCGGCAGCTCGGCGGCGTCCCACTCCTCGTACAGGGCGGAGGGCGCCGTCGCGAGCCGCTCCAGGACGGCGACGCTGGTGGGGGAGTGGACGAGGGTGTAGCGGCCGTGGAGCGTGATGGCGCTGCCCGGTCCGTACTCCGCGTACAGCCGCTCCAGGTGCTCCCGGTGGGTCGTGGCGAACTCCGCCAACCGCCCGGCGTACCGGGAGCGCTGACGGGAGCTCATGGTGCGCAGCACGGCGCCGAGCACCTGCTCGGTGACCTCCGGGTCGAGGTCGGAGGCGTCGGTGAACGAGAGGTAGATCGGAGTGACCGCCACCTTGGTCCGCTCCATCTCCGTGCGCCCGACGGGAGGGCGGTCGTCGGGGAGTCGGCCGTGGGATCGGCGGCGAGGGCCTGCCGCAGGGCCCGCTCGGCGACGCCGCCGAGCTCGTCGGTCACGGCGCGGGCGCCGTCGAGCCAACCGGCGGCGTAGGCCTCGCCCTTCCCGTCCGGGGCGCTCCGCCCGGCCCCGCCGATCTCCTCGTACGCGAGGGCCAGGGCGCCCGCCTCGACGAACCCGATCAGCTCCTCCGCGTCGCCGGACCAGACCCCGGCCCGGGCGAGGAGCTGGAGCAGCGTCCTCTTCGCGTTGAGCACGCTGGCCGCGTCGAGCCGCTGCCGTCCCTCTTCGGCGGTGGTCATGGGGTCCTCCTCGTCGTACGGGCGGCACGGTGCGGGTGCGCGGAACGCTCTGTTCGAGCCTACGCAACACCCGTTCCTCCGACGACGCTTCCCCGCCGACGCGCGGTCCGGGTCAGCCGCGGTACACGCGCAGCTCCGTCACCTCGTACGACATCTCCGCCGTGCCGGCCTCGGGCGCCGGGTGGTAGCGGCCCGCGCAGACCGAGAGGTTCACGATGAGGTAGGCACGCCAGGAACGGCCCACCCCGCGACGGTCGTCGAAGGCCCGCGCGCCGTTCACCCACCACACCACCGAGCGCGCGCCGAACTCGACCCGGAAGTCGATCCACGCCCCCGGGCGGACGGCCGGGTCCCGGAAGTAGTGGTGGCGTCCCCGCACCCGGTTCGACAGTTCGAGGAGGTCCGGGTTGTCGGGGTGGTACTCGAAGACGTCGATCTCCTGGCCGCCGTCACGCCAGGTCCAGATGGCCGGCCAGGCGCCGATCTCCACCGGCAGCCGCACCCGGGCCTCCAGGACGTCGCCCGTGCGCACCAGGAACCCCTCGGCGCTGCCCTCGGTGGTGAGCAGTCCCGCGGTCCAGCGGCCGTCGGGCCGGGGAGTCGCCCGGAAGACCCCGCCCGGCTGTAGGCCGGATCGTCCGTGAGGTGGTCGAGCTTGTTGTCGCCGGGGTTGGTCGGACCGCCGTGGGGATAGGCCCAGGAGCGGCCGGCGACCCACTGCTCGGCGGAGGAGAAGTCGGCGTCGAGGACGAGGTTCCGGGGAGGCGGCGCCTGGCCGGGCACCCCGGGCCCGTGGGCGTCCCGGTCCCCGGGGGCGGCCCCGTGCCGGAACCCGATCCCGCGCCGCGGCGCAGCAGTCGGTCGATGAAGTCGGACAGCACGGCTCACTCCTCTCACCTCTTACGCGGGCGCCCATCGGCCCATGGAGGGTTTGCCCCGCCCCGCCCGGATCAACCACGGAGGGTCACCGATTGGCGACAAGTCGTCACCTCGCGCCGTCGCGTTTCACCGCGTTCCGGCAGGTGGAGGAAGGGACGACCCGGAATGTCTCACTGGGACATTAATAGGTGTACGGTGCAATTATGAGCACGGAACGAGAGCGCCGGAGCCCGCGGCGCGGCCCCAAGGGACGCGGACCCGCGAGGCGCTCGGCGAGCCGCGCTGCGGCTCGTCCTGGAGCGCGGACCGGCCGGAGTCTCCGTCGAGGACGTCACCGACGCGGTCGGCGTCTCCCGGCGCACCTTCAGCCGCTACTTCGCCTCCAAGGAAGAGGCCGTCGTCGACGGCGTCCGGGCCGACTGCGCGCGGATCAACGAGGCGCTCGCCGCCCGCCCCGGCACGGAGGCCCCGCTCACCGCCTACCGGGCGGCCCTGCAGACCTGGCTCGCCGACCCGGCGGTCCCGGCCTGGCACCGCCGCGACGGCGTGCGCGAGCTGTTCCGCCTCGCCGAACGCGACGCGCCCCTGCGCGCCGTGCTCCGGCGCGTCCTCCTGGAGGGCGAGGCCGCGTCGGTGCGCCTGGTCGCGCACCGGATCGGCGCCGACCCCGAACGCGACCTGCGGCCGGCCGTCGCCGTGGGCGCCGGCGCCGCCGCGCTCCTGGCGGCCGTGCGCGCCTGGGTCCTCGACGGTCCCCGGACCGCGCTGCCCGACCTCGTCGAGGAGGCCTTCGCCCTGCTCGCGACCGAACCCCCGCCCGCCGGGACCCGACCCCGCGTCCGGCCCGTCGGCACCGCACCACGCACCCCCGAGGAACCGTCATGACACACCCCTCACCACCGACCCCCAGGAGTTCGCCGGCCGGACCGCCCTCGTCACCGGCGGCGCCTCCGGCATCGGCCTCGCCGTCGCCCACCGCCTCGCCCGCGGCGGCGCCGCTGTGGCCGTCGCCGACTTCGACGCCGAGAAGGCGGCCGCCGCGGTCGCCGAACTGACCGGCGAGGGCGCCCGGGCCCTCGCCGTACGCATGGACGTCACCGACGACGCCTCCGTCCGGGAGGGCGTCGAGGCCACCGTCGCCGCCTTCGGCGGCCTGCACCTCGCGGTCAACAACGCCGGTGTCGCCGGGGCCCGCGTCCCGATCGGCGAGACCCCCGCCGAGGAGTGGCGGCGCGTCGTCTCCACCAACCTCGACGGCGTCTTCCACTCCCTGCGCCACGAACTCCCGGCCGTCGTCGCCTCCGGCGGCGGCGCCGTCGTGAACATGTCCTCCATCCTCGGCACCAACGGTTCCGCCGGCAGCGCCGCCTACGTCGCGGCCAAGCACGGCGTCGTCGGCCTCACCAAGACGGCGGCACTCGAATACGCCTCCCAGGGGTACGTATCAACGCCGTCGGCCCCGGCTACATCGACACCCCCTCCTCGCCGGGCTCGGCAGGGAGGCGTACGACGCCCTCGTCGCCCTGCACCCCGCGGGCCGCCTGGGCCGTGCGGAGGAGGTCGCCGAGCTCGTCGCGTTCCTGCTCTCGGAGCGGGCGTCGTTCGTGCACGGCAGCTACCACCTCGTCGACGGCGCCTACGCCGCCCGCTGAGCCACCGGAAGAGCGAGAGCGAAGGACACCCCGTCATGAAGGCACTCCAGTACCGCGCGGTGGGCGCCCCGCCCGAGGTCGTCACCGTCCCCGACCCGGAGCCCGGCCCCGGGCAGGTGCTCCTCAGGGTCACCGCCGCCGGCGTCTGCCACTCCGACATCGCCGTCATGAGCCGGCCCGCCGACCAGCTCCCCTTCCCGCTGCCCCTGACCCTCGGCCACGAGGGCGTCGGCACCGTGGAGGCGCTCGGCGCGGGCGTCGAGGGTTCGCCGTCGGCGACGCGGTCGCCGTCTACGGTCCCTGGGGCTGCGGCGCCTGCTTCATGTGCGCGCAGGGCAAGGAGAACTACTGCCCGCGGGCCGCGGAGCTGGGCATCAGGCCGCCCGGCCTCGGCGCACCCGGCGCCATCGCCGAGTACATGGTCGTCGACAGCCCCGCCACCTCGTCCCGCTCGGCGACCTCGACCCCGTGCGGGCCGCGCCGCTCACGGACGCGGGCCTCACCCCGTACCACGCCGTCAAGCGGTCCCTGCCGAAGCTCGTCCCCGGCAGCACCGCCGTCGTCATCGGCACGGGCGGGCTCGGCCACGTCGCCATCCAACTGCTGCGGGCCATGACCGCGGCCCGGGTCGTCGCCCTCGACGTCACCGAGGAGAAGCTGGCCCTCGCCCGCACCGTCGGCGCGCACGAAACCGTCCTCTCCGACGCGTCGGCGGCCGCCGCGGTCCGCGAACTGACCGGCGGCCGCGGCGCCGAGGTCGTCCTCGACTTCGTGGGAGCCCCTCCACGGTCACCTCGGCGGGCGCGATGGCCGCGGTCGAGGGCGACGTCACGATCGTCGGCCTCGGCGGGGCGCCCTGCCCGTCGGCTTCGGCTCCCCGGCGTACGAGGTCTCCGTGGCCTCCCCGTACTGGGGCACCCGCGCCGAGCTGATCGAGGTGCTCGACCTGGCCCGCGCCGGTGCCGTCGACGTCCACGTGGAGACGTACGCCCTGGACGACGCGCCGAAGGCCTACGAGCGGCTGCACGAGGGGCGTGTCGAGGGGCGCGCGGTCATCCTGCCGAACGGCTGACCGCCCCGCGGGGCCCGGGACCGGCGCACGCGCGCGGGACTCCGGGCCCCGGCCCGGAACCAACCATGACCGCCGTCGGGCCGATTCCCTCGAACAACCTTGCTGCGAGCCGTGCCGATCACGTAACGTCCTGCGACGTGAACACCGGATCGGCGATACGCCACACACGGACGGGCGACCCGGTGGACGACTGACGGCTCGGCGGGCGCGGAGCGCGCCCCTTCCGTTCGACACGGGGACCACCGGTGCACGAGCACCGCGAACCCCTTCCACGTCGAACAAGAGCGAGGTCGTCCCCATGTCAGTCACCTTCAACCACACCATCGTCGCGGCCAAGGACCGGCACGAGTCGGCGCGGTTCCTCCGCGAGCTCCTGGAACTCCCCGAAGCACCCTCCTGGGGCCCGTTCGTCAACGTCCGGCTCCCCGACGGCGTCCTGATCCAGTTCGCCGAGCCCCCGGTGGAGATCCAGATGCAGCACTACGCCTTCCTCGTCGACGACGAGCTGTTCGAGCGGGCGTACGGGCGCCTGTGCGAGCAGGGCGTCGAGCACTGGGCCGACCCGCAGATGCGGCGGCCCGGCGAGACGAACACCGAACACGGCGGCCGCGGGGTCTACTTCAAGGACCCCGCCGGTCACGCCATGGAGCTGATCACCCGCCCGTACCTGTAACCCCGCCCGCCACGGGGTCAGTCGAGAACTCCCCGTCGCGCGCCACGACGACCCCGCCGTGGACGACCACGTCCCGGCGGGGCATGTCGACGACCACCTGCGGCAGGCACTCGCCCCGCACGAGGACGAAGTCGGCCGGGGCGCCCGGCGCGAGGTCGGCGTGGTCGAGCCCCATGACGTCCGCGCCGCCGTGCGCCGCGACCCGGTAGCACTCGGCCAGTTCGTCGTCGAGCCGCACGTCCGTCACCCAGCCGAGGAGATGCGCGCGGTGCAGCATGTCGGCGTTGCCGAACGGGCTCCAGGAGTCGCGCACGCCGTCGGAGCCGAGGCCGACCCGCACCCCGTGCTCGCGCAGCCGGGCGACCGGCAGCACCAGGGAGTCGGACGGCGCGACCGTGGTGAGGGCGATGTCCTGGTCGCCCAGGTCGGCCGCGACGGAGCCGAGTTCACGGTCCGAGAGGCCGGGCAGGCAGAAGACGTGGCTGACGGTGACCTTGCCGGCGAGGGACAGGGCGCGGGTGCGGCCGATGATGCCGCGCATGGCCCTGAGGCCCGTCTCGCCGCGGTCGTGGAGGTGGATGTCCACGCCCACGCCGTGCCGGTCCGCGATGCCGAAGACGAGGTCGAGCTGCTCGTCGAGGGCGTGGTCGAAACCGATCGGGTCGATGCCGCCGATCATGTCCACGAGGCCCTCGCGCGCCGCGCGTTCCAGGAGCGCCGCCGTGCCCGGGGTGCGGACGACGCCGTGCTGCGGGAAGGCCACGATCTGCACGTCGAGGGCGTGGCGCAGCCGCTCGCGCGCCTCCGCGACGCCCTCCGCGCCCGCCAGGCCGTAGGCCGGGGCCACGTCGGCGTGGGCGCGCATCGCGCGCGTGCCGCGGGCGACGGCGTGGCTCATCAGGCCGTACGCGCGCTCCGCGACCGGACGCCGCTGGTTCCGGAAGAGCTCCACGTCCTGGGCGACGTAGTCCGCGATGCCGCTCGCCGGCTTCCGCGAGACCCAGGAGCCGCCCCAGATCGTCTTGTCGGGGTGGATGTGCGCGTCCACGAGGGACGGAAGGGCGATGCGTCCGCCGCCGTCGACGGCCTTCGCCCCGCGCGGCGCCGGGCCGGCCGCGATCCGGCCGTCGACGACCACCAGGTCCGTGGGCCGCGCCGCGCTCGAACGGGCGCACATCGCGGAAGACCACGGCCTTCGCGCGGTGTCCCGCCGCGGCGGCCACCGGGGCTCCGGCGAACCCGGCCGCGCCCTCGGCGGCGGCCTGGGCCAGGACGGCCGCGGCGCCCGCCGAGGCCGTGGCCCCGGCCAGAGCGGCGGCCCCGGCCAGCATCGTGCGGCGGGAGAGCGCGCCGGGGGAGGACGGGGACGGCTGCATGGGGGCTCCTTCGGCTGGGGGCGTCGGTTCCCTGCTTTGTATACCAACCAGTCGGAGGCGACAAGAGCGACCATCGGAACCTCCCGAAAAGTCGGAGACGGGAAGTCGATAAGCGCGAGAGACCAGGTCCGTCCAGTTCTGCTGGTATACAAATACTCAGACGCCGAAGAGCGAGCGCAGCGCGACGGACCTGCTGTCGCGCACGTGCAGCAGCGTGCTCGCCGCCGCCGCCTCCGGGTCGCCCGCGGCGATGTGCCGGTACATCTCGGCGTGCTGGGCCCGCATGTGCGCGGGCTCCTCGCGCATCCCGAACAGCAGCCGCAGTTGCCGGCTCAACTGCTCCATCGTGCGGGCGAGCAGCGGATTGCCCGACAGCGCCACGACCTCCTCGTGGAACGCCGTGTGCGCCGCCACCTCGCGAGCCCCCTCGTCCGCCGCCGCTGCCGACTCGGCCTGCCGGAGGGCCGTCTCCAGGGCGCCGGTGCCCCGCCCGCCGCCACCGCCCGCGCCGCGAGCCGCGACGCCTGGACCGCGAGCGGCTCCCACACCTCGTACAGGTGCTCCACGTCGACGCGTTCGAGCCGGCGCACGCGCACGCCGCTGTGCGGGAGCAGCTCCAGGAGCCCTTCGGCGACCAGGGCGCGCAGCGCCTCGCGCACCGGTACGCGGGACATGCCGAGCTCCTCGGCGACCTCCCGCTCCACCAGACGGGCGCCCTGCGCGTACCGCCGGTCGACGATCCGCTGGAGGACGGCCTCCCGCGCCCGCGCGCTGAGGGAGGCCGAGCCGGCCCTCCCCGGGTCCGCCGCCTTGTCCGCCACCTTTGTCCGCCTCTTCCGGTCTCCGCGGCCCCCGTCGGGCGCGTCCGGGGCGAGGATACGTCGGGCCCCGGATATTCGCGTGCGTCCCGCCCGCCCCGGTGGTGGGATCGACCGATGCGACAAGAGACATCCACGGCAGCCGCGGCGTCCATGGCAACCACGGCGTCCACGGCAGCCGTGCCGCCCGTGTCGGTCGACCGCGGGCGGTTCGCGGACGCGGTCACCCCTGGGAGGACGAGGACTGGCGCGCCGCCGCCTTCGCGTGGGCGGAGCGGGAGCTCGGCCGGCACGGCCTGCGCGCGACCGGGACCCGCGAGGTCAGGGTCCGCCCCTGGTCGGTCCTCGTGCGCTTCCGCACCGGCCCCGGGGAACGCGACGCGGTCTGGTTCAAGGCGGGCGCGCCGGACAACGCCTTCGAGGCCCCCTCGGCGACGCCCTCGCGCGGTGGGTGCCCGACCACGTCGTGACCCCGCTGGCGGTCGACGCCGACCGGGCGTGGTCGCTGCTCCCGGACGGCGGGCCCTCTTCCGGCGCGTCCTGGACGCGGGCGACGCGGGACCGGACGCCTGGGAGCGGGCCGTCGCCCAGTACGCGCGGATGCAGCGGGCGCTCGTCCCGCACGCGGACCGCATGACCGCCCTCGGCGTGCCCGACGCCCGCACCGCCCGGCTGCCCGGCCTCTTCGACGCCCTCGTCGCGGGCAACGCCGCCCTGGACCCGGCCGCCCGCCGCGGCCTCGTGGCCGGGCGCCCCCGGCTGCTCGACTGGTGCGCGGAGCTCGACGCGTACGGCGTCCCGGACTCGCTCGACCACTGCGACCTGCACGACGGACAGGTGCTCGCCCCGCCCCCGGCCGCTTCACCTTCTTCGATTGGGGCGACGCCGCCGTCGGCCACCCCTTCGGCAGCCTGCTCGTCCCCGCCGGCGCCGTCCTCGAACGGTACGGACCCGAGCGCGCGGGCCGACTGCGCGACGCCTATCTGGAGCCCTGGACCGACCTGGGCCCTCCCTCCCGGAGCTGCGCCGTGCCGCGGCGCTCGCCACCCGCCTCGCCGCCCTCGGCCGGGCGGCCTCGTGGTTCCGCCTCTTCCCGGCACCCCGGCCACCGACTGCGCCGAGGCGAGCGCCCACTGGCTGGGAGAACTCTTCGCCCCGACGGCGCCGTTCGAGGACGCGGCGGTCTGACCGGCGGTCCGACCGAGGAGGGGCAGGGGGCGGAGCGGACGCGAAGGCCTGTTGGTCCGCCGGGACGGGCCGCGCCTGTGGTACTGCCTTACGGAGACATCGCGATGTTTGTCCCGTAATGCCGTGAAAGGTGCCGCCCGTGTCGCAGGAAGAAGAGAGGCCGGAAGGCCGCCGGAAAGGCGCCGCACGGGCGAGGAGCCGGGGCTGCCGGTGCTGCCGACCCTCCTCATCCGCTCCGACCGCCGCCACCACGCCCGTACCGACCGGATCGTGTTCGGGGTCACCGCCGTCCTCACCGTCGCCTTCGTCGTCTGGGGAGCCACGGCCACCGAGAGCCTGGAGGACGTCTCCGACACCCTCCTCCAAGGGCTGATCCGCGACGGCGGCTGGGCGTTCATGCTCGCCGCCTCCGGATTCGTCGTCTTCGCGCTGTGGCTCGCCATCAGCCGCTACGGCCGGATCACCCTCGGCCGGGAGGAGGAGGGCCCCGAGTTCCGGACCGTGTCGTGGATCGCCATGATGTTCAGCGCCGGCATGGGCATCGGCCTGATGTTCTACGGCGTGAGCGAACCGCTCGCCCACTACGGCACCCCGCCGCCCGGCACCCACCCCGTCGACTCGGCCGAGCGGATGCAGACCGCCATGGCCACCACGCTCTTCCACTGGACGCTCCACCCGTGGGCGATCTACGCCGTCGTCGGCCTCGCCATCGCCTACTCCAGCTTCCGGCGCGGACGCCGCCAGACCATCAGCGCCGTCTTCGTCCCGCTGATGGGCGAGAAGCGGGCGTACGGCGGTCCCGGCCGAATCATCGACATCCTGGCCATCTTCGCCACCCTCTTCGGCTCCGCCGCCTCCCTCGGCCTCGGCGCGCTCCAGATCGGCAGCGGCTTCCAGGAGCTGAACTGGATGGAGAAGACCGGCACCGGGCTGCTCGTCGCCATCATCGCGGTCCTCACCGTGGCCTTCGTGCTCTCCGCCGTCTCCGGCGTGGAGCGGGGCATCCAGTGGCTCTCCAACATCAACATGGTGCTCGCGGCGGTCCTCGCCGTCTTCGTCTTCGTGGCGGGCCCCACCATCATCGTGCTCGACCTGCTGCCCACCTCGATCGCCGCCTACATCGGCGACCTGCCGCAGTTGGCCGGCCGCACCGAGGCGACCAGCGGCGAGGACATCCACGACTGGCTGGGCAGTTGGACCGTCTTCTACTGGGCCTGGTGGATCTCCTGGACGCCCTTCGTCGGCATGTTCATCGCCCGCATCAGCCGGGGCCGGACCATCCGGCAGTTCGTCGGCGGGGTCATCCTGGTCCCCAGCACCGTCAGCCTGATCTGGTTCGCCATCTTCGGCGGGACGGCGATGAGGCTCAGCGAACAGGGCGAACTGGCCGAGGAGAGCACCCCGAGGGACAGCTCTTCGGCGTCCTCCAGCAGTTCCCGATCGCCGGCGCCATGAGCCTCCTCGTGATGGTCCTCGTCGGTATCTTCTTCGTGTCCGGCGCGGACGCCGCCTCCATCGTCATGGGGACGCTCTCGCAGCGCGGCTCCTTCGAGCCCACCCGGCCCGTGGTCGTCTTCTGGGGCGTGGTGACCGGCGCGGTCGCCGCGATCATGCTCCTCATCGGCGACGGCCAGGGCGACGCGCTCGCGGGCCTCCAGAACCTCACCATCCTGGTGGCGGCGCCGTTCGTGCTCGTCATGATCGGGATGTGCGTGGCGCTCATGCGGGACCTGCGCAGGGATCCGCTCATCGTCCGCGGCGAGATGGGGAGGAGGCCGTCGAACTCGCGGTGATCGCCGGCCACGAGAAGTACGCCGGCGACTTCGAGCTGCGGATCGGACCCGGCGAGCCGGGCCAGGACGGCCCCGGAACGCCGGGCCGGGGAGGTCCCTGACGAGCACGGGGCGCGGGCCGTGGGCCGGAAGGCGGGGCCGGGAGCCCGGGCCGGGGCCCGGCCGCCGGTCAGGCGCGGCCCGCGGCCTTCTGGCTCCTGCGGGACAGCGAGTCGACGACCACGGCGGCCAGCAGCACCGACCCCGTGATCATGAACTGGACGGCGTTGCTGACGCCCATGATGTTCATGCCCGACTGGATCGACCCGATCACCAGGGCGCCGAGCAGCGCCGACCAGACCGAGCCGCGTCCGCCGAACAGGCTCGTACCGCCGATGACGGCCGCGGCGATCACGTTCATCAGCAGGTTGCCGCCGCCGGAGGTCTGGCTCGCGGACTGGATCTGCCCGGCGAGGAAGAGACCGCCGATCGCCGCCATGGTCCCGGCGATCGAGAAGACCGTCATCCGGACGAACGGCACGCTGATGCCGGCCCGGCGCGCGCCCTCGATGTTGCCGCCCACCGCGAAGATCCGCCGCCCGTACGTGGTGCGCCGCAGCACGAAGTCCAGGACCACAAGGAGGACCAGGAAGATCAGGAGCGCCAGCGGCAGCCCTGGTACCGGTTGAGGATGTACGCGGTGACGAACGCGAGCGCCGCGATGACGAGCGTGCGCAGCACGATCTCGGCGACCGGCCGGGACGGCACCCCAGCCGCGCGCCGCCGCCGGGCGTCCAGGAGCGAGGCCGCCAGGAAGAGCCCGACGCCGACGGCCGCGGTCGCGTAGGCGGCGACCGGGCTGTGGAAGACGGTCGAGTACAGCTCGGCGACGATGCTCTCCGCGGGGATGTTGACCGTGCCGCTCGTGCCGAGCACCTGGAGCATCAGCCCGTTCCAGGCCAGGTTGCCCGCCAGGGTGACGACGAAGGCCGGCACGCCCACCTTGGCGAAGAAGAACCCGTGGATCAGCCCGACGACCGCGCCGCCCGCCACGGCGACCAGGAGCGCCAGCCACTCGTTCATGCCGTTCAGGACGTTGAGCACGGCGAAGATCGCGGCGCACAGACCGCTCACCGAACCGACCGAGAGGTCGATCTCGCCGAGCAGCAGCACGAAGACGATCCCGACCGCGATCATGCCGGTGCCGACGATCTGCTGGCTGAGGTCGGAGAGGTTCTGGGCGGAGAGGAACGTGCTGTCCAGGCTGCCGAACACCGTCCAGATGATGATCACGGCGAGGACGACGGGCAGGGACCCCAGCTCCCCGCTGCGCAGCTTGCGCCGGAACTCCCCGACGTACCCCTTGACGCCCTCCTCGCGCACCAGGAGGCGGGTGTCCACGGCGGGCACGGCGCCGGGGCCGGTTCCTGGGCGGCCCTGTCGGCGGCTGTCCCGGCGTCCTTGGAGAGGCGGTCCCGTTTCACGGTTCCTCCCGCTTGCGGGCCTGGCGCCGGGTGACGGCGCTGTCGGTGGCCCCCGTGATGGCGGAGATGATCTCCTCGGTGGTCGTCGCGCGCTTGTCGAAGAAGCCGTTGTTCCGGCCGAGGCGCATCACGGCGATCCGGTCGGCGACCGCCATCACGTCCACCATGTTGTGGCTGATCAGGATCGTCCCGAGGCCCCGGTCGCGCAGCCGCTCCACCAGGTCGAGGACCTCGGCGGTCTGCTCCACGCCCAGGGCGGCGGTGGGCTCGTCCAGGATCACGACCTTCGGGTCGCCGATCAGCGAACGGGCGATCGCCACCGTCTGGCGCTGTCCGCCGGAGAGGGACGCCACGGGGATGCGGACGCTCGGGATGCGGATCGACAGGGTGTCGAGCAGCTCGCGCGCCCGCTGGTCCATGCGGACCTCGTCCAGGATCCCGAACCTGCGCAGCTCGCGGCCGAGGAACAGGTTGGCGACCACGTCGAGGTTGTCGCACAGGGCGAGGTCCTGGTAGACGGTGGCGATTCCGAGGTTCTGGGCGTCGTGGGGCCGGGTGATGGAGACCGGCCGCCCCTCCCACGCGATGGTGCCCTCGTCGGGCGGGTTCACCCCGGCGATCGCCTTGACGGCGGTGGACTTGCCGGCGCCGTTGTCGCCGACGAGCGCCACGACCTCGCCCGGGTGGACCTCCAGGTCGAAGCCCTTCAGGGCCTGGACCGCGCCGAACCGCTTGGAGACCCCCGCAGGGTGAGCACGGGTGACTCGGTCAAGGCGACCGCCTCCTCCGCCCGTCCGCCCCGGTGGGGCGGACGGCTCGCGACTACTGGAGACCGGCCTCCTTGCAGGCGGCCGCGTAGGTCGGGGTGCAGATCTCCTGGACCGTGTAGAGCCCGTCCTTGACGACGGTGTCCTTGATGTTGGACTTGTCGACCACGACCGGGGTCAGCAGCGAGGCGGGGACCTTCTGGCCACTGCCGCTGGTGACGGTGGTGGGGGTCAGGTCGGACGGGATCGGCTTGCCCTCGGCCAGGTTGACGGCCATCGTCGCGGCGATGTCCGCCTCCGGCTTGTACGGCTTCTCGACCGTGATGGTCTGCGTGCCGAGCAGGATCCGCTGGATGGCGTCGAGCTGCGCGTCCTGGCCGGTCAGCGGCACGTTCATGCCCGCCGCCTTCAGGGCGGTGGCGATGCCGGCAGCCAGCCCGTCGTTGGCCGAGTAGACGCCGACGATCCTGTCCTTGCCGAGGGAGCTGATCGCGCCGGACATCTGCTGGTTGGCGTTGTTCGGGTCCCAGTTCGGCGTGTCGTACTCCTTGCCGATCTTCACCTTGCCGTCCAGGACCGCGTGCGCGCCGGCCTTGAACTCGGCGGCGTTCGGGTCCGTCGGCGACCCGTTGTGCATCACGATCTCGCCGCTGCCCGCCTTGTCGCCGAGCGCGTCGAGGAGCGCCTTGCCCTGGAGCTCGCCCACCTTGCGGTTGTCGTACGAGACGTACGCGTCGACCGGGCCCTGCGCGAGGCGGTCGTACGCCACGACCTTGACGCCCGCGTCGTGGGCCTTCTGCACGGAGGACTGGATCGACTTGGCGTCCACGGCGTCCAGGATGAGGACCTTGTCGCCCTTGGCGAGCGCGGTGTTCACCTGCTGCTGCTGGGTGGTGGCGCTCTCGGCGGCGTTGTAGTAGTCGATCTGCGCCCCGGGCGCCAGCTCCTTGATCTTCGCCTCGATGTAGGGACGGTCGAACTTCTCGTACCGGGTGGTCTTGCTCTCCGGCAGCAGCAGACCGATCTTCACCTCGTCCTGCGCCGCGGCCGGCTGCGCCGCTCCGGTCGTCGCCACCGCGCCCAGGGAGAGGGCCGCGGCTCCGGCGAGTGCGATCGCGCCCCGCAATGTACGGCTCATGGAAGGCTCCTTTCGTACCCCCGCTCCCCGCCTCTCTCGTGAGCGCGGGTACGCGGGGCACACATGGCCTATATATCGACATTAGTCGCAACCCGGGGACCGGCAAGCGGGTGAGGCGGTCCCCGCGGCGGCCGGGCCGCCCACGAGGACGCTCAGGCGGGGCCGGTGGCGGGGTCGGCGGTGAGGCCGGGGAGCGGAGGAGCCGCAGGAAGGCCTTCAGACCGGCGATGATCTCCTCGTTGTCGGTGAGCCGGTTCACCGTCGCCTCGAACTCGCGCGCCAGGGCCGCGACGCTCCGGTCGGTCCGCTCGGCGCGCTCGTGCGCGGAGAGGCCGACCGCGTCCACGGTCCGCCGCAGCTCGGCCAGGGCCCGGTACTGCTCCTCCGCCTTGTCCTGGAGCACCGAAGCGCCCGCTTCGAGGGCGGCCACCCGCTTCCGCAGCGCCACCACGTCGTCCCGCGGGTACGTCACCTCTTCGAGCAACGTGCCGAGGCGGCCGCGCAGTCGGCCGAAGTACGCGCCGGCCGGCCGGAAGGCCGTGCTCAGCAGGAAGAACCCGGCGCACCAGTGGCCCGCCTCCCGGCCGGTCGCGACGGCGACGGCGAGCACGGCGGCCGCCGTCGCCACGTGCCCGGCGACGGCGACCCGCAGCATCACGCGCGCGATCCGCCGCGCCTCGGCGTCCCGCTCCCCGGAGACCACGAGGCCCTTCTCGCGGCTGACCGCGATCTCGGCGAGGACCGCGTGCGCCCGGAAGTACAGGTTCCACGGCGCCGTCAGGAGCAGCAGCAGCCAGAACAGCCCGAGGACGCCCGCCCCGACGGCGAGCACCGTCCCGGGCGGCGCCCCCACCGCGTACGCCAGGACCAGCGCCCCGACCGCGAGACCCGCCACCACGAACGCGCCCACGACCCTGCTCATGCCGTCCCCTCCGGACCGGTGCACCCTCGTGGCCATGGTCCCGCCGGAACCGGCCCCCGGCATGAGTACCGCTACTCAGAAGGGGCCGGGCGCGCCCCTCGGACACGGATCCCGCCCGACCGGCCCCGTCCGCCCCTCAGTAGCGGCTGTTCATGACCGTGCGCACCTCCGCGAGCGTGGCGTCGGCCACCGCCCGGGCGCGCTCGTTCCCCTCCCGCAGCACCTCGCGCAGGTACGCCCGGTCCCGCGCGTACGCCGCGCGGCGGGCCCGGATCGGCGCCAGGTACTCGTTGACCGCCTCCGTCACGGTCCCCTTCAGCGCGGCGGCCCCGCCGAGCCGATCCCGGCGGCGACCTCCTCGGGCGTACGACCCCGGCAGAGGGCCGCCAGGAGCAGCAGCGAGGCCACCTCGGGGCGGCGGACCGGGTCGTACGCGATGTGGCGCTCGGAGTCGGTCTTCGCACCCCTGATCAGCCGGGCGGTCTCGTCCGCGTCCGCCGCGAGGGTGACGGCGTTGCCCCGGCTCTTGCTCATCTTGGTGCCGTCGGTGCCGAGCAGCAGCGGCGCGTCGGAGAGCAGCGCCTCGGGCTCGGGGAACACCCCTTCCCGTACCGGGCGTTGAAGCGGCGGGCGATCGTCCGTGTGACCTCCAGGTGCGGCAACTGGTCCTGGCCGACCGGGACCAGGTTCGCCTTGCAGAAGAGGATGTCGGCCGCCTGGTGGACGGGATAGGTGAACATCAGGCCGCTGACGGCGGACTGCCGGGAGTGGGCGATCTCGTCCTTGACCGTGGGGTTGCGGTTCAGCTCGGCCACGGACACCAGGCTGAGGAAGGGCAGCATCAACTGGTGGAGGGCGGGGACCGCGCTGTGGGCGAAGATCGTGCTCCGCGCCGGGTCCACCCCGATCGCCAGGTGGTCCAGGACCAGCTCCTCCACGTGCCCGGGCAGGTCGTCCGCCACGTCCCGGTCGGTCAGGACCTGGTAGTCCGCGACGATCACGAACAGCTCCGCCCCGAGGTCCTGGAGCCGGACCCGGTTGTGGAGCGTGCCGAAGTAGTGCCCCAGGTGCAGCCGCCCGGTGGGCCGGTCGCCGGTGAGGACGCGGAACCGCCCCGGACTCCGGAGGACCTCCTCCTCCAGGGCGGCGCTGCGGGCCCGCGCGTCGGTCGTCACGACGGAGGGAACGGTGCCGGGAACGGCGGTGGGGACGGTGCTGGGAAGGACGGTGGTGTTCACGGGGTCTCCTGGTGGGTCGAGGACGCCGCCGAACGTCAGGACCCCGCTCCGGGACACGCGAAAAGGGCCGTTCGTCCGAACGGCCCTTGGGTCATGCGTGAGGGGTGGCCGCTCCTAGGAGGAACGCCACCGGCTCAGACACGACGAAGAACGCATGCGCCCACCGTACAGCCCTCCGGCCCGTACGGTCCTCAGGCCAGGACGACCGGAAGCTCGAACAGGTCGTTCTGGGTGACGACCGGCTTGTTGCGCAACTCCTCGCGCGGCACCGCGAGACGCAGCTCCGGGAAGCGCGCGTACAGCGCGGGCAGCGCCACCGACGCCTCCAGACGGGACAGCGCCGCGCCCGGGCAGACGTGCGGGCCGTGACCGAAGGAGATGTGGCGGTTCGGCGTGCGGGTCACGTCGAAGTCGCCCGCCGTCGGCCCGAACTGCGCCTCGTCCCGGCCGATCGCGCCGAACGACACGATCAGGCCCTCGCCCTTGGGCAGGATCCGGTCGCCGACCTCGATGTCCTCGGCGGCGAAGCGGATCAGGACGTGCGAGGTGGGCGTCGACCAGCGCAGGGTCTCCTCGATCACGTTCTCCCACGGCACCTCGCCCTTGAGCACCAGGTCGCGCTGCTCGGGGTGGGTGCTCAGGGCGACCACGGCGTTCACGATCAGGCTGATGGTCGTCTCGTGCCCGGCCGCCACCATGAGCTGGAGGGTGTTGGTGATCTCCTCCGTGGTGAGCCGGTCGCCGTCCTCCGACGCCTCGATCAGCGCGCTCGTGAGGTCGTCGCCGGGCGCCTCCTTCTTGCCCGCCACGATCCCCCGAGAACAGGGCGCCCAGGTCCGCCATCATCTGCGGCACCTCCTCGGGCGGGGTCTGCGTCGAGAAGAACTTGTCGAACAGCTCCTTCATGCGCGGCTGGTCGGCCCGGTCGACGCCCATCAGCTCGCAGACCACGTTCATCGGCAGCGGGTACGCGAACTCCGCCTTCAGGTCCACGGCCTCGCCCGCCGGACGCCCGGCGAGCCGGTCCAGCATCTCCGTGGTCAGGGCCTCGATGCCGGCGCGCAGCCGCTCCACCCGGCGCGCGGTCAGCGCCTGCGCGACCAGGCCGCGCAGCCGCCGGTGCTCCTCGCCGTCCACGGTCAGCATCGACTTGCCCGGGTTCGCCAGGCCGATCAGCGGCCAGTCCAGGGGTATCTCGCCGCGCTGCCAGGCGCCCAGACATCGATGTCCTTGACGAGGCGCGGGTCCGTGAGCAGCTTCCGGGCCTCCGCGTGGTGGGTGACGGCGAAGCAGGGCACCCCGCCCGGCAGGACGACCCGGGCGAGCGGACCGGCGGCGCGCAGCCGGGCGCTCTCGCCGTCGAGGTCGGTGACGAACGGGTCCAGGTCGATGACGCCGGTGCCGGACGCGGCGGTGTGGTCGTACGGGCAGCTCATCCGAGGGCTCCAAGGGCGGGGGTCGGGGTGTAGGTCACGGGAAGCGCGGTCAGGCCGCGCAGCCGGGGGAGGGGCGGCGGGCGAGGTCCTCCGGGGCCACCGCGAGGTCCACGTCCGGCAGCCGGTCGAGCAGCACCTCGATGCCCGTCCGGGCGATGGTCTCGGCGACCTCCTGCGCGGGGAACGGGCAGCGGTGCTCGCCGTGACCGAAGGACAGGTAGGCGTTGTTGCCGCCGGTGAGCGCGCCGGAGTCGGCCCGCACGTGCGGGTCGGAGTTGGCGGCAGCCAGGCCGAGCAGCAGCAGGTCCCCGCCGCCGATCCGGCGCCCGCCGAGGTGGGTGTCGCGCGAGGCCCACCGCCCGGCGACGTTCTGGGTGGGGGTGTCCTCCCACAGGACCTCGTTCATCGCCTCGCCGACGCTGTGCCGGCCGCCGGACAGCGAGGCCGCGAACCGGTCGTCGGTGAGCATCAGGCGCAGCGAGTTGCCGATCCAGTCGGCGGTGGGCTGGTGGCCGGCGGCCATCATCACCATGAGGTCCTGGGCGACCTCCTCGACCGTGAAGCCGGCCGTGTTGGCCAGCATCCGCGAGGCGACGTCGTCGCCCGGCGCCTCCGCCTTGGCGGTGAGCAGCCCGAACATGGACTCGCCCAGGTGGCGCTGGCCCTCCAGGGCGCCCTCCTGGCCGTTGATCATGTCGTTCATGGCCTTGACGAGCCCGGGACCCTGCTCGTCGGCGAAGCCGTAGACGCTGGCGAGGACCCGGACCGGCAGCAGCATCGCGTACTCGGCGATGATGTCGCAGGAGCCCTTGCCGCACAGCGCGTCGATCAGCTCGTCGGCGAACCGCTCGGCGCGCGCCCTCAGGACGAACGGGTCGATCGCCTCCAGGGCGCCCGAGACGACGTCCGCGCGCTCGCGGTGCCGCTCGCCGACGGTGTAGAGGATGGACGGCTGCTTGCGCCCGATCATGGGCAGCAGGGGCCAGTCCGCCGGGATGCGGTCCCACTGGTTCCACAGGTCGGAGTCGCGCGAGAAGAGCACCGGGTCGCTGGTGACCTGGTGCAGCTCGCGGTAGCCGAGGACCAGCCAGGCGGGCACGTCCCCGTCCAGGACGACCGGGGCGACCGCCCCGTGCTCCCAGCGCATCTGCCGGTACAGCTCGGTGGGGTCGGTCTGGAACCGGGGCCGCCCAGCGGGACGGGCCGGGGCGCGGAGTGGGGCACGGGGCAGGTCACGGGGCGGGCTCCGGGATGGGCTGCGGCGTCGGGTCCTGGGCGACGACGGACTGCAGGTGCTCGACGAGCGTGATCAGGACCTGCTTGCTGGACTCGCGCGACCGGGCGTCGCAGAAGACCAGCGGGACCCCGTCGGAGAGGTCGAGGGCCTCGCGGATCTGCCCGGCGGTGTGCGCGGGGCCGCCGAAGTCGTTGCAGGCGACGACGAACGGCGTGCCGTGGTGCTCCAGGCGGTCGATCGCGTACCAGGAGTCGGCGAGCCGGCGCGTGTCGACGAGCACGACGGCGCCGAGCGTCCCGGAGAACAGCCGGTCCCAGAGGAACCAGAACCGCTCCTGGCCGGGCGCCCCGAACAGGTAGAGGATGTTGTGGGCGTCCAGCGAGATCCGGCCGAAGTCGAAGGCCACGGTGGTGGCCGTCTTCGCGGCGACGCCGACGGTGTCGTCGACGCCCTCGCCCGCCTGCGTCATGGTCTCCTCGGTGTTCAGCGGACGGATCTCGCTGACCGAGCGCACCAGGGTGGTCTTGCCGACGCCGAAACCGCCGACGACGACGATCTTCAGTCCGTTGTCGGCGGTGCTGTGCAGGGTCTGGCGCTGTTCAGAGGTTACGGAGTCCAACGAGCACCTGCTCCAGGATGTCGTGATCGGGAAGGCGGTACGACGCGCGGGGGTGCCGTGCGCTGATCCGGCCGGTGTCGTGGAGGTCGGCCAGCAGGATCCGCGTGATCGACACGGGCAGGCCGAGTCCGGCCGCCACCTCCACCACGGCCGTGGGGAAGCGGCACATGCGCAGGATCGCGGCGTGCTCGGACTGCATGCCGGGGGCCGGGTCGCTCTCGGCGACCACGAGGGTCACCAGGTCGAAGGCGTCGGACCCGGCACGGCTGCGGCCGCCGGTCAGGGTGTAGAGCCGGTCGGGGGAGTCGTCCCTGCCCGGCCTGGTTCGGCTCATCCCCGGGGCCTCGCGACCAGGTACTCGCCGAGCTGCTCGACCAGCTCGGACATGTTGTGGCCGACGAGCCCGGCGTCGGCGTCCTCGTCGGCGACGAGCGCGAGGTGGGCGCCCTCGCCGGCCTCCACGATGAACAGGATGCCGCCGTAGAACTCGGCCATCGCGGAACGGACGCCGCCCGTGCCGTCGCCGAACTCCACGGAGGCGCCGTGGGACAGGCTCTGGATGCCGGCGGCGATCGCGGCGAGCTGGTCCGCCTGGTCGACGGAGAGCTCGGGGGTACGGCAGAGCTTGAGGCCGTCACGGGAGAGCACCAGGGCGTGTCGGGTGCCCGGGGTGCGTTCCAGGAGGCCCTCCAGGAGCCAGCTCAGCTTCTCGTCGGTGGTGGTGCCGGTCATTTACGGGGTGCCTTCCGGGTGCGGGGAGTTCGAGGACGGCGACGTCCGGGGGTGGACGTCCGGCCGGCCTGATCGGACGGGACGGGCGGGGCGGCGGGGAGCCGTCCGCCGCCGGAGAGGTCTCGGCGCCGGCGTCGGGCCGGTCGGCGATGTCGGGCCGGTCGGCCGCGTCGCGGACCGCCCGCCGGAAGGAGCCGAAGCGGGCGGCCGCCCCGGCCGCCGCCCCGCTGCGGGGGCCGCCGCGCGGGCTTCGGGGCGGTGTCGGGCCCCTCCGGGTGGGCGGCGGCGAGCGCCCGGCCGCGACGGCGGCGCGGCAGACCGCTCTCGCCGAACTGCGGGTGCTCTCCGGTGCCTTCGTCCGCGGCGCCCCGGTCGGTGCCGGACTCGTGCACGGCCTCGGGCTCCCCGGTCCGCGCCCCGGCGGGCGGACGGCGGAGCCGGCCGGCGCCCGGTCGGGCACGGGCGCGGACAGACCGCGGCCGGCCACCGGGGGCAGGGCGGCGGGCGCGGCCGGCGTCTCCGCGGGCACGTGGCTGATCAGTTCCTGCGGCAGCATCAGCAGGGCGCCGGTGCCACCGCGCGCCGAGGGCGGAACGACACGGTCAGGCCGTGCTTGCGGGCCAGCCGGCCGACGACGGCCAGGCCGAGCCGGGTGCCGGACAGGCCGGCCAGGTCCTGGTTCTCCGCGCTCACGGCGGCCTCGGCGCGGCGCAGTTGGACGTCGCTCATCACCAGGCCGCTGTCCTCCACCGCGATGATGACGCCGGCGGGGACCTCCTCCACGTAGACGTGGACCTCGGCGGTGGGCGGCGAGAAGTTGGCGGCGTTGTCCATGAGTTCGGCCAGGGCGTGCATGACGCCCTCGGCGGCGTGGCCCGCCACGGCCGCGTCGCTGCTGGAGTGCAGCCGCACCGCTGGTAGCCGCCGATCCGGCCCATGGCGCCGCGCAGGATCGACTCCATGACGATCGGGCGGGCCCAGCGGCAGCCGGACCGCGCTCCGGTCAGCACGGCGACGGAGTCGGCGAGCCAGCCCGCCTGGGCGGTGCGGTGGTCGAGGTGGAGGAGGTCGGTCAGGACGTCCTCGTCGGCGTGCCGGTGCTCCATCTCCCGCAGGTCGGCCAGCATGCTCGTGGCGAGCGCCTGCATGCGGCCGGCCGCGTTGGCGGCGGCGGCCATGGCGGCGGACCGGCCGGACTCGGCGCGGCGCAGCCTCTCCTCCAGGCGCGCGACGTCGGCGGCCCGCACCCGGGTCAGCTCCGCCGTCTCGGCCGCGTGGACGCGCGCCAGTTCCTCGGTCCGCGCGGCGCGGGCCGCCTCGGCGGCCGCGGTGTCCGCCGCGTACCGCTCCCTCAGGGCCGCGGTCTCCCGTTCGGCGGAGGCCGCGGCCGCGGTGGCGTACGCCTCGCGGGAGGCGAGTTCGGCGGTGAGCGTCTCGACCCGGCGGCCGAGGGCGCGCGAGGTGCGCCCGTACCACGTGACGGCGAAGGCCGAGGCGGCGAGCAGCAGGCCGCAGCAGACGGCGAACCAGGCGAGGGCGGGACGGACCCCGGCCGGCGCCGCGGCGGTCGCCGCCGCGGCGAGCGCACCACCTGCGGCGGCTGTCAGCAACGAGGCGAGCAGGGCAGGGCGGAAGGGGTGGACGGCGCCGACATCAACCAGACTCTCGAGAACGGGCACGCGGGAAGGGAGTCGTAACGACGGCACTATAGAGGCGTTGTTGATCAGTTAGGAACTGGCTTGATCGGATCGGTCACCAGATAAAGGTTTGACTGCCCCATTTATGCGATCAAGAGTGATCGAATTTACTCAGGGTTCATCGAAGGGCCGGTCCGCGTCCGCTCCCTGTCGGGCCATCAGGCCGTCAGTCGCCGAGGTACTCGACGTGCAGGCTGTCGGGCACGTGCCGACGACGAACAGGGTGTGCGCGGCGATGTCGAAGAAGAGGTGGTCGCGGTACGTCCGGTGGCGCCGCCGCTCGTGGTCCACGGAGTCCTCGTCCGGGAGGTCGTCGTCAGGCAGGGACACGGTGCCGGGCACGCCCGCACCGAGCCGTGCCCTGACCCCCTTCCACGCCGGGGCCGGGAACCGCAGGCTGTGACGGACCAGCACCAGGTCGAGGGCGACCGGTTCGGCCCCGCCGGCGCCGGGCCTACCGCTCGCGCGCGACGAACGCGGGCCGCAGGGAGTCGTCGACCGGGTCGTAGTAGCGGTGGAACACCGGGGTGGCCGAACCGGAGACCGGCGGGACGATCCAGCTCCAGTCGGCGGGGTCGGCCTGCCGTGGCGGGCCTCCCGGTCGATGTGGCGGAGGAAGCGCTCGGACTCGGTGTGGTGGTCCGCCATCGTCACCCCGGCCTCCTGGAAGGAGTGCAGCACCGCCACGTTCAGCTCGACCAGCGCCCGGTCCCGCCACAGCGTCCGCTCCGACGAGCGGTCGAGGCCCAGGCGGTCGGCGACCACCGGCAGCAGGTCGTAGCGGTCGGTGTCGGCCAGGTTCCGGGCACCGATCTCCACCCCATGTACCAGCCGTTGAACGGCGCCGCCGGATAGCGCACCCCGCCGATCTCCAGCGGCATGTCGCTGATCGCCGGCACCGCGTACCAGCGGAGCCCCAGCTCCGCGAACCACGGGTGATCCGGGTGCCGCAGCGCCACCTCCATGACGCAGCCGTCCGGCAGCTCGTACCACTCCGGCCGCGCGTCCGGACGCTCCCGCACCATCAACGGCAGTATCTGGAAGGGGTCGTCGGACCGCTTCCACCCCAGCTCGCGGGCGAGCGCGGTCGGCTCCGCGCCGCGCGGGTCGCCGACCAGCCCCCTCCGGGCTGCGGTGCCCCGCGTAGCGCACCAGTTGGTCGTTGACGATCCGGGGCCCGGGGCGGCCGGGCCGGTCCGGTGCGAAGACCGAGATCACCGGCCGGATCCGGCCGTCGTTGCCGGCGAGGCGCAGGTGCTCGAAGCAGGCCTCGGCGACCCCGTCGGCCGAGGCGACGTGCCGCAGGTCGCGCACCACGAGACCGCGCCAGTAGAGCCTGCCGATGCAGCGGGCCGCGTTGCGCCACGCGACACGGGCGCCGAAGGCCAGCTCCTCCGGGGTGTGCGCGTACGTACCGGTGCGGTCGATCTCGGCGAGGACCTCGCGGACCCGGAGCTCCGCGTCACCCGACCGCCGCTCCTCCTGGTGGAACTGCCGGACGAAGCGCTCCGCCTCCCGCCGGTCGGTGACGTGCGCCGCCGCTTCCGGCGGTCGCGGGGGCCCTTCCGGGCCGGGGGTGACGCCGGACGTGAACGGACAGACGCCGACGGGGCCGACTTCCGTCGGCGACGCAGACTGAAGACCAAGGTGTTCCTCCTGGCCTTCATGACTACCCCATGTGTTCGCGCGTGTGTGGAGAGTGTGCGTACTCCGTACGGGAGTGGCGACGCGCTGGTACTCTGTCCGGTTCCGCTACGACTCCTGGGCGCCCGGCACGTTCTGCTCCGCCCAGACCACCTTGCCGGTGACGGTGCGGCAGGAACCCCAGCGGCGGCAGAGCATGTTGATGAGCTGGAGCCCCCGCCCGCCCTCGTCGCTGAGGTCCGCGTGCTGGATCTGCGGCAGGTCGGGGCCCGTGTCCGAGACCTCCACGACCAGCCGCTCGCCGTGCCAGAGGCGCAGCTCGCCCGGCCCGTTGCCGTACCGCAGCGCGTTGCCCACGAGCTCGGAGACCACCAGCTCGCAGACGTCCGCGAGTTCGTCGAGGCCCCACGCGGCGAGCTGACCGGTGACCAGGTTCCGCGCGACGGAGGCTGCCCGCCCGTCCTTCGGCAGCTCCCACACCCGCAGGTCGCCACGCGGGGACGGTGAGTCCGTCGCGACCAGGAGCACCGCCTCGTCGAACCGCTCGGCCCCGGCCGAGCGCGCTCCACCAGGCCGCCCGCCTCCAGGGCCCCGGGGTGAGCCCGAGCGCGGCCGACCGCAGCAGGGCCAACTGCTCGTCCAGGTCCTCGGTCCGGGTCTTGATGAGCCCGTCCGTGTACATCACCAGACGACCGCCTTCGGGCACCTTCAGCCGGATCGGGTCGTACGGGATCACGCCCGCCCCCAGGGGCGCCCCGGCCGGCACGTCCACGAAGTCGGCCGCGCCCCGCCCGTCGAGGAGCAGCGGCGGCAGGTGCCCGGCGCTGGCCAGCGTGTAGCTGGAGTCCGCCGGGTCGTAGACCGCGCACAGACACGTGGCGACCTGCTCGTCCTCCAGGTCCCGGGTGGCCAGGTCGAGCCGCGCCAGAACCCGCTCCGGAGCCATGTCCAGGGTCATCAGCGTGCGGGCGACCGCCCGCAGCCGCCCCATCGTGGCGGCGGCGGGCAGCCCGTGCCCCATCACGTCCCCCACCACCAGGGCGGTCCGCCCACCGGGCAGCGCCATCACGTCGTACCAGTCCCCGCCGACCCCGTGGCCGGCCGTCGAGGGCGCGTACTCCGAGTGCAGCCGCAGCCCCGGCGTCACCGGGGTCGCGCGCGGCAGCAGACTGCGCTGCAACGAGACCACGTGCTCGCGCTCGCGCCCGTACAGCCGGGCGTTGTCGATGAAGACGGCGGCCTTCGAGGCGAGCTGTTCCGCAAGGGCCAGGTCCGTGGAGGAGAACGGCGGCGTCCCGGGGCCGCGCACGAAGTCGGCGCTCCCGAGCAGCAGCCCGCGGGCGATCAGCGGCACGGCCAGATAGCTGTGCACCCCGGCGGCCCGCATCTGCGCCGCCGCGCTCGCCGTCGGCGCGACCCGGGCGAAGTCGTCGCCCCGCATCCGGCCCAGCAGGACCGGCTTGCCCTGCCGGAGGCAGTACCGGTGCAGCAGCGTCTCGTGCCGCTCCTCGGACTGGACGTAGGTCTCGCCCACCGGCGTCGGCTCCAGGGAGGAGAGCTCCTCGATGGCGCACAGCGCCGTGGCCCGCAGCGGGGGAAGCCCGCCCCGGTCCACCGGGCCCCTCCTCGCCGCGCAGGACGCTCTCCAGGATGTCCACGGCGGCGCCGTCGGCGAACCGGGGCACGGTGAACTCGGCCAGCTCCTGCGCGGTGCGCTCCAGATCCAGGGTCGTCCCGATCCTGGAGGTGGCCGAATTCAGCCAGGCCAGTTGGCTGCGGGTGGTGAACCGGTCGGGCGGCAGCAGACCCCTGCTCCTGCGGAACCTCGCGCCCGCGCCGGCCGGGTGGTGGGCCGACGGGTTGCTCCCGGCCGAGGCGCGGCCGGTCAGGCGCCGCCTGTCGCTCCCGCCGTTCACTCTTTCGGCCTCCGTACAGGATGTGACGCCCTCTGTTGCACAGTCTGCACCGGAAGAGGCCGCAGTGCATCAGGCATGCGGAAGCAACCCGCGCAAGTACGTCCACGGCCACGAGGAGTCACCCGGGGACGACCGTCCGCGACGCGAAGCCGAGGGCGCGCGGCCCGTCTGACAGATCACGGCCGAGGCACGCGGCCCGTCCGGCGGATCACGGCCGGAGCCGCGCCCCTGACCCGCCGGACACCCCTAGATCCCCACGACCTTGGCGGCCGCCGACACCTCGTACACCAGGGTGACCGTCCGGCGGCCGCCCGGGGGCAGGGAGACGTCCCAGCGGACGATGCCCTCCCCGTCGACCGAGGACGGCGCGGGCGAGCAGGACTCCTCGCGCAGGCGCACCTCCACCGCCGAGACCTCGGAGACGGGGATCCGCTCCCGCAGGGCCACCACCCGCTCGCCGTCCTCGCCGGGGGCGGAGAACCGGGACAGGTGCAGCCGGACCGTGTGGGTGGTCACGCTCCGCTGGGCGAGCCCGGTGGTGTCGTGCGCCTCCTCGGCGTACCGGACGACCCGGATGTCGTCGCGGCTGCCGTAGGCGAGCTCCGCGGGGGCGCCGGGAGCGGTGAAGTCCAGCGTGCCGCGCCCCACGAAGCCGCCGCCGCGCACCAGGTCCACCGGTCCCGCGAGCAGCGCGTGCCCGGACCGGTTGTCGAACCGCACCACCCGCGTGACCAGCGGGGACAGTTCGGGGGAGCAGGCGTACTCGTCGCCCGCGTCCGTCGTGAAGACGGAGAGCGGCACCCGGTGCGCGCGGCCGTCCCCCGGAACGGAGACCGGCACGGGGGCGTTCAGGACGCGCGCCTCGCCGCCGTCGTCGACCCCGGCAGGCCGAGCACCGGCGCCGGCCCGAGGTCCCCGATCAGCTCCTCGCGCACCTCGACGTCGACCGTGCGGCGCTCGGCGGCCGAGCGGTCCCTGAGGACCAGCCGGTCCTCGACCAGGCGCGGCGGCTCGGTGGCCAGGGCCGAGCGGGCCGTCGACAGCGTCAGCCGGACGTCCGACCAGTCCTCGCCGGTGCGCTGCCAGACCACGGCCTCGGTCTCCAGGGTCAGGGAGCCGCCGTCGAGCACGGCCCGGTAGGCGGGCCGCCACAGCGCGCACGGGGTGAGGTGGCCGAGCCGCAGCCGGGCGGGACCGGCCCGCTCGGCGTCCACGGTCAGCTCCACGTGGGCGACGAGCTCGGGCGGCTCCTGCCCGGCCTCGTCCAGGGCCCGCAGGGTCGCGCCGTACTCCGCTTCGAGGTCGGTCAGTCGGACCTCGGCGGCGCGGAGCCGTTCGGCGTACGCGTCGCGCTCGGCGTCCACGCGGTCCAGTTCCCGGGCCCAGCGCTCCCCTCGCTCTCCCCGGAGCCGACGCCCTCGCGGATCTCCCGCAGCAGGTCGGCGGCGAGCCGGCACCAGCAGGTCGAGCCGGGCGCGCAGCCGGTCGTGCTCCTGCTCCGCGGTGCGCCGCTCCCCTTCGAGGGCGTGCGCGCGCAGGCGGAGGGCGGAGTCGTCCCCGGCGGAGGGACCGGGTCGCGCGGGGTCCAGGTGCGGACGATCCGCGCGCCCAGCACGGCCGCCGGGCGGTCGGAGGCCAGCTCGGCGTGGAGGGTGCGGTCGACGGCCAGCGCGCTCACGGGGCCGAGCCGCAGCCGCTGGACGCCGGCCGTCAGGTCGAGGTCGGCGGTCCGCTCGACGTGGGCGCGGTCCTCCAGGCAGGTGACGGCGGTGACGGGAAGGGCGATCGGTCGGGGTTCCGTGGTCATGGTGGGGGTCAGCTCCTGCGGTTGCCGTCGACCAGGGCCTTGCCGGCCGGGATGCGGATCTCGTAGCCGCCTTCGAGGACGGCGGTGCCTCCGGCGGGCAGCTCGACCCGCCGGACGCGGGTGCCGGGCGCGTGCTCCCCGGGGCCGTCCTCGGGCACCGCCCAGCCGTCCCGCTCCTCGATCCGCACGTCCGGCTCGGAGGTGACCGGCACCCGCTCGCGGACCTCCACGACGGCGGGCGCCGCGAGGCGGTTCGCCAGCTCCACCCGGACCTGGTGGTCGAGGACGGTGACGTTGTTGCGCAGGCCCGCGGTCGACTCCCGCAGGTGCGTGCGGCGGGTCACGCGGATCGCCTCGGCCGGGCCCAGGCCCAGCCTCCTGACACCGCCGGGGGCGAGCGTGGGGAGCGCGGCCGTCAGCAGGAACTCGTCGTCGACGGTGACCTCCACCGGGCCGGCGAGGAGGGCCTGTCCGGTGGCGTTGGAGACCACGAGCGTCGTGTAAGCGGCCTCCTCCACGGACGGCACGCAGAGGTACTCGGTGCGCAGGCCGACCGGGATCTCGCCGACGGCGACGGTGTGCCAGGTGCCGTCCGAGGGGACGTCGGCGCGGGCGGCGGCGTCGAAGCGGTGGTCGAACGATCCCGCCGACTCGCGGGGGCGCACGGCGTACGGGGGCAGCGGCAGCGCGGCCACCCCTCGGCGCGGTGGCGGTACTCGCCCGCCACGGCGTCGAAGGAGGAGTCGGGGAACAGGCGCCCCCGGCGCGGCCCTGGTCCTCGGGGCCGGCCAGGACGAGGGAGGCGTAGTCCAGTTCGTCACCGCTCGGCCGCGGCGGACCGGACGGCGCCGGAGGGGCCGACGCGGCCGAGCCGGGGGCCGCGGGCGCCATGGCCCGCCGGGCGGCCGTGGCGCGGCCTTCGGCGCCGGCGCCCCGCCGTAGCCCTGTGACGCGGATCCCGGCGCCCCGCCCGGGCCCTCGGGAGCGAAGCCGTACACGGCGCCGGGCGGCGGGGCGCCCCGGTGAGGGCCGGCGGCCCGGCGAAGGCGGGGCCGCCGGAGCCGGGGGCGGCGGCGGGACCGGAGCGGCCGCGACCGGCACGGCCGCGGAGCCCGCCACGGCGCCGCCGGAGCCGGAGGCCGGGACGGGCCGGGGCCCGGCCGCCTCGTACCGGCGAAGAGGTCCGAGAGCCCCGCCGAAGGCTCGCGCCAGCCGGACGGCGCGGGGGCCGCCTGCCGCCGCCCGATCCGTACGGAACGCAGTCGGGGCAGATCGGTGCGGCGCCGCAGGTCGGCGGTGGCCAGGGCGAGGCGCACCCCGGTCCAGTCCTCGCCGGTCCGCTGGGCGACCGAGGCGCGCAGCACCAGTCGCCCCCGTCGTCGCCCCGGCGGTGCGAGAGGCGGTAGGCCGGCACCCAGACGGCGCCCGGCACGCCGTACTCCAGCTCCAGTTCCACTTCCGCCGCCCCTTCCGCCGGATCCTCCCCGTCGGCCGCGCCGACGAGGGTCAGAACGGCGGAGACGGTGGTCTCGACGTGCCGGGAAGGGGCGTCGGTGGAGGCCCGCTCCAGTCGGTCGGCGGCGACGGAGAGGTCGTGCTCCACGCGGAGCAGCTCCTCCTCGCACTCGACCAGGCGCGCGTGGAGCCGGGCCAGCCGCTCGTCGACGAAGTCGGCGAGCGCCAACCAGGCGTCGACGGCGGTGCGGCGGTGCGGGTCCTCGCGCTTGCGGGCCGGGGGACCGGATGCAGCCCCTCGACCTCCGCGATCAGGGTCCGCTGCCGGTCCCGGCGCCCCTCGGCCGCCGCGTACGCGTCGCGCAGTCGTTCGACCTCGCGCCGCAGCACGTCGGGCGCCCCGTCGTCGAGCGGCGCGGACGCGACCTCCACCCGGGCCTCGGTGACCCGGACGCCGGAGGCGCCCAGGACGCGGGCCCGCAGCGAGCCCGGGTCCAGGGTGCGGGGCAGTCCCGCGACCCGCACCCGGCCGTCCCGGGGCAGCACGCCCCGGGCCAGTCGGCGGCAGACCGCGCCCTGCGCGTACACCACGACCGAATCGAGGGTCGACCCCCACCTCCGGCCCGTCTCCTCCGACATGCGCCTCGCCCCTGCCCGTCCGTCGTACCGGTCGAAGCCTACGCGGACGGGCCGCGTTCCGGTGCGGGGAGGCGTCTTCGGATCCCTGCCGGAAGGCGTCCCTCAGGCGGTGGACGCCGCCGCCAGGACCTCCCGCACCTCCTCCGCGAGCGCGTAGGGATCGCCGGCCGGCGCGGTCGGGTAGCGGCGGTGCTCACGGGCCCAGGCGTCGTCCCGCGCGAACCAGTCGACGGCGGCCGGCGCGGTGCCGGTGGCCAGGGCGGTGTCGAGGCCCGCGAAGTACGCGGCCCAGCGCGGCGCGTAGAGGTCCCGGACGAGCCCGTCCCACTCGCGGTTGGCGTAGTCGTGCAGCCCCGCCTCGCTCTGCCCCGGCCGCCCCAGGTGGTCAGGATCGAGCGGGCGTCGTACTCCAGGCGGTCGCGTTCGGCCGGGTCGGCGCCCCAGGCGCGGGCGTCCTCCAGCCACGGGCCGAGCAGGAACCGCCGGTCGGAGCCGACGAGCCGCCCGAGCAGCTCGGTGGCGGCGTTCCACTCGCGCACCAGCGTCCGGAACCGCTCCAGGTCCTTCGCCTCGTACGCGCCCTTGATCCGGGGCAGCAGCACCCGCCCGCGGTTGGTGAGCGCCTGGCGCGCCACGTCCACGAGGTCGTGGCGGTACGCGTCGGTGGTCCGCAGCGCGGGCGCGACCCGCAGCAGCTCGGCCAGCGCCCGCTCCACCGTGGCGGCGTCGTACCGGGAGAAGGCCGGGCTCCAGCGCGCGGTCCTGGTCGCCGTGAGGCTCGGCCGCGCGGTGAAGAGGCCGTCCTGCGGCTCGCTCCACGTCCCCGACGCCATGCCGTACGGTCCCAGGCGCAGTTCCTCCCAGGCGGCGGCCGCGTGCGGGTCGGCCCCGCCGTAGCGGCGTGCGGCGTAGCCGGCGAACCAGGCCCGCTGGTCGACGGGGCCCGGCTCCCAGGCGAGTTCGGTGAACAGGTCGAACCCGGCGGGGTCCCCGCCGGTGGCCTCCGGCAGGTAGGCGATGCCGCGCAGCGTCGGAGTCCGGCCTGGTCAGCCACGCGTGGAAGCGCTCGCCCCACACGCCGGTGTTGGCGCCGATGCTGGTGTGGCCGCCGAAGTCGGAGATCGAGCCGAAGGCGTAGGGCGTGCCGCCCCACTCGGTCTCGCGGTCGAGGCCGTCGTAGCGGTCGGAGAGGCCGTCGACGATCAGGACCCGGTCGCGGTCCACCCCGCTCAGGAGCGTGGCGGTCGGGTTCTCCTGCCAGCCGAGCATGACCCAGGTGGCGCCGGGGCGCGCGGTGTCCAGGGCCCGCTGGACGGCCCCGGCGGCCGCGGCGACGTCGACCGTGCCCGGGGTGCCGCCCTCGTGCAGCAGGTCCATCTTGAACAGGTCGCTGTCGCCGAACCGCTCCCGCTGGGCCCGGTAGTAGGCGGCGGCGAGGCGGTCGAAGACCGGGCCGGTCGGGTCCAGCCAGTCGGGCCGGTCGAACCCGACCCACTTGCCCTGCGGGACGGTGGCCGCCCCGGGTTCCGCGCGGCGAACCCCGGCGGCACGGTGCCGAAGTAGCCCGGCAGGACGGGGGCCATCCCGAGCGAGCGCAGGTGCCGCGCGATCCGGCCGCCGAGCGCGGCGCGGGCCTCGATCAACTGCTCGGAGACCGGGCCGCCGAAGCCCGACATGTTCTGCAGCAGCCACCAGGCCTGGTGGGCGGGGGCGGGGATCCAGCTCCGCAGCTCGGCGGCGTCGTAGCCGAACTCCTGGAGCGCCCGGTAGTACGGGTACTCGGCCCCGTCGGCACGAAGACCTCGTTCACGCCGTGCAGCGCCATCAGATCGATGTCGCGGCGGTGCGCCTCGAAGTCCCGGTAGGCGCCCGAGTAGCCCTCGTCGGTGTCGTTCAGGGCGTAGCGGTGGGGGACGTTCGCCGACCGGGTGAGGGTCCCGGGGACCGCGGGGAGGACGGCGGGCAGCCGGTCGAGGCTGTCGCCCGGCCAGCCGATGTCGACCCCGGCGACCCGCTCCAGGTACCAGCCCGCTCCGGCGAGCAGCGTGGCCGGCGAGGTGCCCCGGACCTGGATCCGGCCCGCCCCGCCGGAGACCGCGAACCAGTCGCCGGACTCCGTTCTCTCGACGGGGACCAGGGAGAACTGCCGGGCCCGCGAGGACAGCAGGCGCTCCAGGCTCGCCCGCGCGGGCGCGGTGTCGAAGGCGGGCGCGGCGGCGGAGGCAGCCCCGCCCGGGGGAGAGCGCGCCGGGCGCGACCGCCGTCGCGACGACGAGCGCCACGAGGACGAGGACGTGACGGCATCGGAGCATCAGGCGACGGCCCATCTGGTTCCCTCGGTTCCCTGCTCGGAGGAGTCCGGCGGATCGTCGGCCTCGAAGGAGCCCGGCGGATCGTCCGCCCACTCTCCTACACCCCTCTCCCGGAGGGGCGCAGACGGGACGGGGACCCGGGGCCTCTCATCCTTGCGGGTGTACGCGGCCGGGTCGCGGCGGTGGTGCCGCGACGACCGGTCCCTCCCTCCGGGAGAGGCCCCCCTCCTCCCGGAGGGGCAACAGCGGCCAACTTCCCTCCTCGCGCGGACGGTTGACGAATGGTCTGGACCAACCTACGGTCTGCTGGAGCGCGCGCCATGCCCAGGACCCATCCCCCACGTCCCCAGGAGCACGCATGCCAGGCCCCGGATCACCCGCGTCCTCGGAGCGGGTCTCACCGCCCTGCTCACGGCCGCCGCCCTCGCCGCACCCGCCGCCGCCGAAGGCCTGAAGCCCGCGCGGACCGCCGTGTCCGCCCCGCCGCTGCCTCCGCCCCCGCCTCCGGAACCGGAGAGTCCGCCGACACCTGCGCCCTCAAGCCGAAGCCCGCCGGAAAGGTCCTCCAGGGGTACTGGGAGAACTGGGACGGCGCGGTCAACGGCGTCCACCCGCCCTTCGGCTGGGCCCCCATCGACGACCCGCGCTTCGCCGCCCACGGCTACAACGTCATCAACGCCGCCTTCCCGTGATCCGTTCGGACGGGACGGTGCTGTGGGAGGACGGCATGGACAGCACCGTCCGCGTCGCCACCCCCGCCGAGATGTGCCGCGCCAAGGCGGCCGGGGCCACGATCCTGATGTCGATCGGCGGCGCCACGGCGGGCATCGACCTGAACTCCACCGCCGTCGCCGACCGGTTCGTCGACACGATCGTCCCGATCCTGAAGAAGTACAACTTCGACGGCATCGACATCGACATCGAGACCGGCCTGGTCGGCAGCGGCTCCATCGGCACCCTCTCCACCTCCCAGGCCAACCTGATCCGCATCATCGACGGCGTCCTCGCCCGCATGCCCGCCGGCTTCGGCCTGACGATGGCGCCGGAGACCGCGTACGTCACCGGCGGCAGCGTGGTCTACGGCTCGATCTGGGGCGCCTACCTGCCGGTCATCAAGAAGTACGCCGACAACGGGCGCCTGTGGTGGCTCAACATGCAGTACTACAACGGCAGCATGTACGGCTGCTCGGGCGACTCCTACTCCGCCGGCACCGTCGCCGGGTTCGTCGCGCAGACCGACTGCCTGAACAAGGGCCTGGTGATCCAGGGCACCACGATCAAGGTCCCGTACGACAAGCAGGTCCCCGGCCTGCCCGCCCAGCCCGGCGCGGGCGGCGGCCACATGGCCCCGTCGGCCGTGGCCCAGGCGTGGAACCGCTACAACGGCGCCCTCAAGGGCCTGATGACCTGGTCGGCGAACTGGGACGGCTCGAAGGGCTGGACCTTCGGCGACAACGTCAAGGCGCTCCAGGGCCGCTAGGTCCCGCTCCGCCGGAGCCCCGTCCCGGGCCCTCCTCCCGCACCGGCCCCGGCGGCCGGCTCAGGGAAGAGGACCCGGGCGAGGGCGAGACCGACGAAGACGGCACCGAGTCCGGCCACCACGGAGGCGACGACGTTCGCCACGGCGAAGAACCGCGCGCCGGACTCGGCGAGCCGCAGCGTCTCGTAGGAGAACGTCGAGTACGTCGTCAGCGCGCCGCACAGCCCGGTCCCGAGCAGCAGCCGCACGGCGTCCCCGGCCGCACCGGACAGCGCGGCGCCCGTGAGCAGGCCGAGGATCAGGGAGCCCACGACGTTCACGGTGAAGGTGCCCCACGGGAAGACGGTGTCGTGGCGGGCCTGGACGGCGCGGTCGGTCAGGTAGCGCAGGGGAGCGCCGACGGCGCCGCCGGCAGCCACCAGGAGGAAGTCGTTCACCGCCGGTCCTCCCGGTCGTCGTCGACGAGGGCGGCCGGGCGGACCGCCGGACGCGTACGGAAGGTCATGACACGCTCCGGTGCGACAGGAGGCGGCGCGTGCCGGACGCGCCGAGGGCCACCGCCGCCAGCGCGGCGACGACGGTCGCCGCGAGGTAGGCGAGCGCGGTGGCGGCGCGGCCCGCGTCGACGAGGCGTTCGACGTCCACGCAGTACGTGGAGAAGGTGGTGAACCCGCCCAGGAAACCGGTCCCGAAGAACGGGCGCGGGAGGGGTGGGCTGTGAAGACCTCGGTGACGGCGACGAGGAGGACACCGATCGCCAGACAGCCGACGGCGTTCACTGTCAGGGTCGTCCACGGGAAGGCGCCCGCGGGCGTGGGCCACAGCAGCGACGCCCCGAAGCGGGCCAGTGCGCCGAGCGAGCCGCCCACCGCGACGACGGCGACCGCCGCGGGGGTGCCGTGGGGCGATCGCCAGGGCTTCCGGCGCCGGCGCACGTCCGCGGGACCGACGTCGGGGTCGATCGGCTCGGCCGGTCGCGGGGGTTCTTCGGAACGCATGCCTCTCCCTACGCGTGGTCTCCCGCTCGCGCGGATGCGGGCGGGGACGGGTCACGAGTAGGGACCGTCGGCGACAGCGCGTGCCGCGGTTCGGGTACGGCGGGCCCCACCGCCGCGCGACGCCCGGGGGCGGTCGCGGCTCCAGGATAACGGGCGGTGCCGGGACGCCGCCGCCCGGACCGGGGCGCGCGGGAGCACCGGTGCGCGGCCGCCGGGAACGGCCGCGCACCGGCCCCCGTCAGGCGGTGTGCAGGGTGAGGCCGTAGCGGCCGAGGATCTCGTTGACGGGCTGGAACCACGTCTCGCCGCCGGAGGAGCAGTTGCCCCAGCCGCCGGACGTGACGCCCTGGGCCTGGTCGCCGCTGATGAACGCGCCGCCGGAGTCGCCGCCCTCCGCGCAGACGCTGGTCTTCGTCATCTGCTGGACGGCGCCTTGGCTGTAGTTGACCGTCTCGTTCTTGGCGAGGACGGTCCCGCAGTGCCACTTCGTGGTGGAGCCCGAGCGGCAGATCGACGCGCCCACGGGCGCCTCGGCGGAGCCGCGCACCAGCCGGTCGGACGTGACGCCCCAGCCGAGGACGACCGGCACGGTCCACCAGCCGCTGTGGATGCTCACGTACGCGTAGTCGTTGCCGGGGAACGAGGAGCCCTGGAAGGTGCCCATGGCGGAGCCGTCCCAGCCGCGCACCGCCGCCCCGGCCTGACCGCAGTGACCGGCGGTCACGAATCCGCCGTGCACGGAGAAGCCGATCGAACAGCGCACGTTGCCGGTGTAGTACGGGTCGCCGCCGACGGTCCCCGCCGCGTACGTACGGGGCGCGGTGGCCGCCTCGGCGACGGTGACGGGCCCTTCGCCCGCGCCTTCTCGACGAAGGCGCGCACGGCGGGGCGTCCCGCTCGGCCCGTACGACCGTGACGACGACGCTGTTCGCCTTCGGGTCGACGTGCCAGCCGGCCACGCCCTTCGGCGCGGCGAGCGCGTCGAGGCGGGCCTTGGCCCGGTCGAGGACGGCGGCGCTGTGGCGGACCACCCGGGTGTCGGCGCCGAGCGCCCGCACCCCGGCCTCCTCGGCGCGGTCGGTGAGGGCGACGACGAGCCGTCCCGACGAGGGGTCGAACCACGAGCCCCCGTACGCGCCTCCGGCCGTCTTCCGGGCGGTCCTCTCGACCGCGGTCGCGGCCTTCTCGGCGCGCAGCCGCTCCTCGGCCTGCGCCGGGGTCAGGCCGAGGTCCTGCCGCAGGGCGTCGAGCAGCCCGGCCGAGGCGGAGGGTGCGGCGGGCGGTGCGGGGAGCGGTGCGGCGTTCGCGACTCCGGCGTGGGCGGCGCCGAGGCCGAGCGTCAGCAACAGGGCCGCGACGGCGGCGCTCAGGGGGTGGTGCGTTTCACGAAGCCTCCTGGTGTGGGGGATCGAACGCTTGAGAGCGCTCTCAGCGAGCGTCGGCCGTTACGCTAGCGGCATCGGGTTGGCAGGTCCATACCAAAAACGCGCCGAGGGGAATCGGCCCGTGGTGTCCGGCGGGCCCGCCCCCGGACGGCCGAACGGGCCGCCGGTCGCCCGGCGGCCCGTTCCCTCGGAGCAGTGTCTCTTGGAGCTGTGTCCCTTGAAGCCGTGTCCTCGGAGCCGTACGACCGGAGCCCGGTGGTCAGGGGCCGGTCGAAGCGCGTGTCGGACGTGCGTCAGGCGCGCGGAGGGAGGCGCTTGGCGAGAACTCCTCGAACGTCACCGTGCCGACGGCCCGCTCCGGCGTCAGGTGGCCGCCCGCACGGAACCCCCGGTAGGCCTTTCCGGCCAGGGGGACGTCCAGGAGGCGGCGGTGCTGGCCGATCGCGCGCAGATACGTCCGGGCCAGCTCCCTGAACGGGAGCACCTCGGGACCGCCCATGTCCGGCACCCGGCCCGCGGGCTCCCCGGCGGCGAGTTCGGCGAGGCGGGCGGCGACCTCCGCCACCTCGATCGGCTGGTCCGCGACGCCGGCGGGCAGCGGCATGACCGGCAGCCGGGCCGCGTTGCGCAGCACCTCCACCACCAGGTCGTGGAACTGCGTGGCCCGCAGCACGGTCCATCCGAGCCCGGAGCCCTCGATCATCTCCTCGACGGCGAGCTTGGTCCGGTAGTAGCCGAGCGGCACGCGGTCGACGCCGACGATCGAGACGTACACCAGGTGCCGCACGCCGGCCCGGCGCGCCGCCCCGATCAGATGGCCCGCCGCCCGGTCGTCGCCCCCGCGCGGCGTGCTCGCGCAGTGCACCACCGTGTCCACGCCCTCGACGGCCGCGTCCAGGCCCGTGCCCTCGCGCAGGTCCACCGCGTACGGCCGGGAGTGGCGGCTCAGCACCCGCACCTCGGCGCCGTCCGCGCGCAGGCACTCGACGACGAGCCGCCCGAGCGTTCCCGTACCCCCGGTCACCAGGATCGTGGTCATCGTGCTTCTTCCCTCCGCGGCAGGATGCGCGCTCCACGGCGGAACGCACGTCGAAGGAGGCTACGGCGAGAAGCGCCTCCCGGCGCCCCGACGTACCGGCGGTGGCCCGCCGGAGAGCGGCCAGCGGCCCCCTCCCGGGGACCGCCGGGCCGCTCGGGTCCGTGAGGCCGTCCGGTTCAGTCGGCGGAGACGGCTCCGACCAGGTCGCCGACCTTGCGGTCCGGCAGGGCGCGGGCCACGTCGGCCTGGGCGATGATGCCGACGAGGACGTGGCTGTCGATGACGGGCACGCGCCGGACCCGGTGCTCGCTCATGACGTCGAGCACCTCGTCGGCCTCGGCGTCCGCCCGGACGTAGACGATCTCGTCCTGGGCGAGGTCGCCCACCCGGCACTCCGCCGGGTCGATGTCCTTGGCCACCACCTTCAGGACGATGTCGCGGTCCGTCAGCATGCCCTTGAGCTTCTCGTCGGCGCCGCAGATCGGCAGGGCGCCGACTCCGAGTTCGGCCATCTTCCGCGCGGCGTCGCGCACGGTCTCGCTCGCCTTCACGCAGGTCGCGTCCGGCGTCATCATCTCGCGTGCCGTGGTCATGGGGATCACCCGCATCCGTTCCGTGGGGATGGGCAACGAGTCGGCAGAAGTACTGATATGAACGCGCCTGCCCTGCGGCTCCGAGGGAAAACACGCGGACGGCTGCCGGCCGTCGATTCCTCCGCCCCCGCCCCTGACCTCGCCATATCGTTGGCCCGTCTCTTGCGGAGAGTGACCGGGTGGGGGATGATTCCCGGCCGTGACGATCTTCCTCGCCGTCGTGCTCGGCGTGTTCCTCTGCGTGCTCTACCGCCTCTTCATCGCCCCCGGCCGGCCGACCGCTGGGTCGGTGAGCACTTCAGGGCCTCCGACTACGGGCTCGCGCCCCGCGAACAGCTCGACCCGAGCCGCCCCGGCCCGCCCTCGCCGCCGTACCGGCGACAGGAGAGAGCAGGCCGTGGCCGACGCGGCCTGGAAGGGGAACTGGCGGGCCGCCGAGGCCTACGTCACGGCGGCGGGCGACGACTGGGACGAGCGCTGGTCCCGGACCGAACTCCTCCAGGAGATCGCCCGCGAGGACGACGCCTGGCTGGACGCGTGGCGCGCGGCCGAGCCGGGCAACTGCGACGCGGCGACCCTCCACGCCCGGATCATGGTCCACCGCGCCTGGGAGATCCGGGGCGGCGGATTCGCCCACGAGGTCCCGACGGACCGGATGAACCAGTTCCGCGCCCTGCTCCCGGCCGCGATCGAGGAGGCGCGACGGGCCGCCCTGCTCGACCCCGCGAACCCGGGCCCTGGGTCGTCATGGTCACCGCCGCCCGGGGCGCACAGTACGGCCGCGCCGAGTTCCGGCCGCTCTGGGACGGCCTCGCCGCCCGGGCGCCCCACCACTACGAGGGGCACTGGCAGGCCCTCCAGTACTGGTGCGCCAAGTGGTTCGGCAGCGACCGGCTGATGATGCGCTTCGCCCGGCAGGCGGTCCGCAAGGCCCCGCAGGGCAGTCCGCTCGCCGGTGTGTACCTGCACGCCCTGAACGAACTGACCGACCGCCCCGCCGCCTCCCCGCTCCCCGCCACTCACGCGGCGAAGAACCGCCTGGAGCGGATCGCGGCCTCCTTCGACGAGGTCGACCCCGACGACGAGCGCCTGCCCGTCCTGCGCCACCTCCTCGCGCACTACATGCTCAAGTCGAGGATGTACGGGCCCGCCCTGAAGCAGTTCCGCCTCATCGGCCCGTGGTGCGGCGCCGAACCCTGGCGCGAGGACGGGGACCCGGTGACGGCCTTCGAGACCGCCCGGGGCACGGCGGTGAGACTGTCCCGCGCCCCGCCACCCCGACGGTCGACTCCCACGGGATAGGCCGCTAGGGCCTGCCCGGTGGGACCACACCGGAGGCCGGAGTGCCGGTCCGGCGGAACCACACCGGGGGCCGGAGTGCCGGTCCGGGTCACGGAAAGGGGTGCGGCGCCCGCAGAGTTCCGCCTCCGTGAGCGCGCGGGAGCGGTGGCCGCCCCGGTGGAGGGCCGTGCGCAGCCGTGGCATCAGCAGGGCCCGCTGCCGGTTCCAGCCGAAGTCGATCGGCAGCAGCCCCGGCACCACCGTGGCGACCGTCCGCAGCCCCGCCCGTTCCTGCTCGGGCGTGGTCTGGTCGACCACCACGACGTCGTGGCCCGCCCGGACCAGCTCGTCCACGACCGCGCCCGCGTCGTCCCGCAGGTCCCCGGTGCGGGGCCGGCCGCCGCCCTCCACTCCCCGTACACCTCGCCGAACGGCCGGGCCTCCGAAGGCTCCAGGTACGCGCGCGCGTACGCGGCCATCCGGGGCAGCCCGTAGAGCTGCGGATGGTCCTTGAGGTGGCGTACGAGGGAGAAGTCGTCGGCCATCGCCTCCAGTTCGGCCCGGCGCTCGGCCGTCTGGCGGGCCAGGTGCGGAATGTAGCTCAGCACCTCCGACAGGGCGCCCTCGACGGCCGACCTCGGGTCCAGCGAGGCGGCCGCCGCGAACGACAGCGTGCCCGGGCCGCCGTCCCGGCGTACCCCGACCACCGTGACGGCGGGGACCGCGAGGTCGATCCGGTTGTCGAAGGCGTGCACGTCGTAGCCCTGGAGCGCGGCCCGCTCCACCATGGCGGCGACCGTGGGCCCGCCGACCGTCGCCAGGTCGATCCGGGGCAGCCGGGCCGCCCCGTACCAGCCGTTCAGGAAGGAGTCCCGCTCGACGAGTTCGAGCAGGCCGCCCAGGACCGCCTCCTCCAGGCAGCCGCCGATGGCGCAGCCGTTGGAGCACTCGAAGACGAAGTCGTCGTCGGCCGTCGGGATGCTGTAGTAGACCAGCCGCGACGGCACCAGGACCGGACGCCCGTCCCGCAGCGACCAGCCACGCTCCCAGGGAATGGGCCGGGCCGGGTCGAAGGAGCCTGACCATGGGGTCGTCCCGGTACGTCTCCGGGGCGTACAGACCGCACGCCGCCGGGTCGACCGCCTCGTCCCCAGCGCCTCGTACGGGGCGACGACCGGCGCCCGTCCGGTGCGCCGGCGGGTGCCCGCGTACCGTTCGAGGCCCTCCAGGAACGCCAGCCGGCGGCTGGTGGCGAAGAGTTCTCCTGCCCGCTCCAGGTCACGTCGTGCAGTCCCGCGTACCCCCGGACGAACACGCTCCCGGCCACCGGGGCGGTCGTGGACGAGGTGACGTCCGTCCAGGTCCCGGCCCCGAGCGCGCCGCAGACCGGATTGGCCAGGGCGTCGACGGGGAGCGGGTACGAGAAGGCCGACCGCAGCCGGTAGCCGTCCGGGTCCGGTTTGGGGCGCGGGACGAGGGCGAGCGGCGGGGCGCCGCCGTCCTCCGCCGGATCCCGCCCTCCCGGCCCGCAGTCCGGGCAGAGCGGGTCCGCGAGGAGCGGGTGCGTCCTGACGAGCAGCGTCGCCAGGTCCACCCGGGTCACCTGCGGCAGCGCGCGGTCCGCCGGGTGCGCGGCGGGCGGCACCGGGCGCGGCCCGCGCAGCAGCGCCTCGCACAGCGCGGCCACCGCGTCGTGGACGTGCCCGGTGAGCGGCGGCCAGGCGGCGGCCGGACGGGGCCCGTCCGGACCGCCGGTCTCCAGGGCGTCCCGCTCGCTCCGGCTGCGCAGCCGCTGCCACCGCAGGGCCAGGCAGTGGCCGCAGGCGGGCGCGCTCCGTCGCCTCCCAGGGCCCGAGCAGGACCGCCGACGCGCTCAGGTGGACCAGGGCCGACGGCCGGTCGGCGGCCCACGGGTCCGGGGCCCGGCCGCCCCGGCGCCGACGGCCCCGACCGGCACGACCCGGGGCGCGCCGGCGCCGAACCGGCCGTCCAGGACGGCCTGGAGGGCGTCGCGGGCCTCCGCCAGCGGATGAGGGAGCGCGGTGGTGGTCACGAGCTCTTCGTCCAGCGGAAGAAGCGCGCCGCGACCGCTCCGAAGAGCACGCCGAACACCACGAGCCCCGCACACCCCACCCCGATGTCGGAGAGGCCGCCGCGGCCCGTCAGGGCGGCCGACACCGCGTCGTTGAGGTAGCGCAGCGGCAGGACCCGGGAGACGTGCCGCAACCACTCCGGCATGGAGTCCAGCGGGAAGAAGGAGCCGGAGAGGAACGCCATCGGCAGGATCAGGAAGTTGGCGATGCCGGCGACCGACTCCGGAGTGTCGGCGATGCTGCCGATGATCACCCCGAGCAGCAGGAAGGTCGTGATGCCCAGGACCAGCACCGGGACGAGCAGCGGCCACCGCGAGGCGGGCACGAGCCCGAACCCCGGGAGCATCGCCACCCCCACGAACAGCACCGACTGCACGAGCCCCACACCGAGCGCGAGGACGTATCGGGAGCCGATGACCGAGGACAGCGGCGCGGGCGACATCCGGATCATCCGCAGGATGTCGTCCGCGCGCCACTGCATCAGCGTGAACGCGATGCCGAACACGGCGGCGTTCGCGACGCCCCAGGACAGCACCCCGGAAGCGGTGTACGACAGGTACGAGAAGCCGCTCTCCTCGACGGCCTTCCCCGGAAGACGAGCCCGAAGACGACGAGGAAGAGGAGCGGGAAGGCGAACGTGAAGAAGACCGTCGTCTTGTCCCTGACCTGCGCGCGGTAGCCCGCCGCGGTCAGCGCGGAGTAGGCGCTCATGCCTGCTGCTCCTGGGTGTTCGGGGCGAGGGGTCCCGCCGGGCGGTGAGTTCGAGGTAGACGTCCTCGAGGCTGGGCGTACGGGTCTGCACGCCGTCGAGGCCCGTCGCGGCGTCGAGGGCGGAGAGCACCTTGCCGGTGGAACGCGTCTCCAGGACGAGGTGCCCGCCCTGCACGGTGACCCCGTCCACGCCGGGCAGGGCCCGGGCCCGCTCCTCGTCGATCCGGCCGAGCGGGACGAGCAGTCGGCTGCTCGCGCCGAAGGTGCCGATCAGGTGCTGCGGCGCGTCGGCGACGACGAGCCGGCCGGCCACCAGGATGCCGACGCGGTCGCAGAGCGCCTCCGCCTCGTCCAGGTGGTGCGTGGTGTACACGATGGTCCGGCCCGCCGCCTTCAGACCCCGCAGCACCTCCCACAGATCGCGCCGGCCCTCCGGGTCGAGCGCGGCCGTCGCTCGTCCAGGAAGATCAGCTCGGGGCCGTGGACCAGCGCCGAGGCGATGGCGAGCCGCTGCCGCTGCCCGCCGGAGAGGTCGTCCACCCGGACGCCGTGCCGCCCGCCGAGCCCCACGGACTCCAGGGTGGCGTCGACGGCCGCGCGGTCCGCCCGAACAGCGCGGCGACGGTCCGCAGGTGCTCGTGGACGGTCTGCCGCACGAAGAACGCCGAGGACTGGGTCTGCACGCCCATGCGCGGCAGCAGGGCGGTGTTGCGCGGCCAGGGCGGCTCGCCGAACACCGAGACCGTGCCGGAGTCGGCCCTGCGCAGCCCTTCCATGATCTCCACCAGGGTGGACTTGCCCGCCCCGTTGGGCCCGAGCAGCCCGAAGAACTCACCGCGCCGGATGCCCAGGGACACCCCGTCGACGGCCTTCCGGCCGCCGTAGCTCTTAGTCACGTCGGTGACCTCGACGGCCGGGGAGCCCCGGCGGGGTCGGTGGTGGGGAGGAGCTCATCCGAATACCTCATTCGTGGATCGCGTGGTCTTCCGCGGGGAGGGCGTGGGGTGGACGGGGGCGGGTCACCGCGACAGCAGCAGGACGACGGCCGCGCAGACGCCGCCGGCGGCGAAGCAGCGCCAGGGCGGCCGACGCGACCGCGTAGGACGCGTAGAGGCGGCGGGCGCGCGGCGGATAGGCGGCGACCGCCTCCCGCCCGCGCCGGCGAAGCGCCAGATAGGTACGGGTCTCCGGGGCGAGGTGCGTGGTGCCCAGGAGGTGGCTCAGGATCCGGTAGCCGTCGAGCGGCGGCAGCGGGACCAGATTGCCCAGCGCCTGCACGATCCCCGCGAAGAGCATCCCGGTGAGCACCGGCCGCACCGGGTCCGCCGCGTCCAGGAGTGCCCACCAGAGCCCGACGGGCAGCAGGAGGAGCAGGTTGACGTGGGCGCCGGCCGCCGCGACCACCAGTTTCGCCCGACGCCCCGGCAGGAAGGGGTAGTTGTCGACCGTGCAGTACATCATCATCGCCGGGAACCGCCAGCGCAGCCCGATCTCGGTGACCACCCCGCCGTAGTGCCGGGCGGCCGCCGTGCGCGAGCTCGTGCAGACAGATGCTGAACCAGAGCAGGACGGCGAACGGGACCAGGACCGGGGGACGGGAGAGGAGCGCCGCGAGCCCGTCGAGCAGGGCCGCCGGGCTCGCGAGGACGGCGACGGCCATCACCGCGTACGCGACCACGAGGGGAGCTGGACCCAGGGGTTCAGCAACGGCGACAGCAGCCGGTGCAGCCGCCCGGCGGTCGCGTGCGCGTCCGCGACCGTCCGCCGGCTGCCCTTCCAGAAGGTGCCGGTGCGGGCGGGCGGCGGCTCGGGCGGCGCCGGGTCCGGCGCCCCGGCGAGCAGCCCCGGGCCCCGAGCAGCCCGAGCAGCCGGGTCCACTGCGCCTCGGGGAGCCGGAGCCGGAACCGCTCGGCGTACGCGGCCACGACGTCGTCCGCGTCCCGTGTGCCGTCCAGCAGACCCATGACGAAGCGCTCCTTGGGCCCCACCTCGAACGCGGCGCCGCTCACCGGGTGCTTGACGAGGTGGACGGTCCGCGGGCCGCGCAGCACCGGCGGACCGATCAGCACGCCCGGCCGCATCGCGGGCCGGTAGGCGCGCGCGGCCGAACCGCCCGCTGCGGAGCGGTCGTTGCTCGTCCGGTCGACGGCGCTCAAGAGACGTCCTGCTTCCCGTGGTCGGGCTCCCGCAGGACCCTGCCCAGGACGAACGACAGGTACGCCTCGTCCCGGATCGTCACGTGCAACCGGTTGTTCGTCATGTGCATGTACGGGGAGAGGAGCCGGGGCAGCACCGCGGGCACGTGCGTGACGGGCACGAGGGGAGCCGCGTCCGGGTCCTCGGCGCGCTCCTGACCGGTGTCCTCGCGGGCAGGCCCCTCCCAGGCGGGAAAGGCGAGGTCACCCCGCTCGGTGAGGTCCACCACCCGCTCCCGCAGCTCCAGGCAGTGCTCGGCCCAGCGGCGCAGGAACACCGGCAGCCCGGCCGTCCCGCCGCCCGCCACGGCCTCCCGGATCCGTGCGAACCGGGCCCCGAGGGAGGGCGCCATCCGCTCGTACGTGCGCTCGTACTCGGTGGACCCGATGAAGCCGGTCCCGGGGAACAGCCGGTGCCAGAAGGCGTAGTAGGAGTCGAGGTAGTCCGCGAGCCGCTCCTCCTCGGGCAGGAAGCAGCTCGCCATCACCATCATGAGCTGCGCGGACGTCCCGAGCAGCACCGTCCGCAGGTGCAGGTTCATGCTCCGGTACGCCTCCAGGACCAGGTCGCTGGAGTGCCGGAAGTGCCACTCGGCGAGCTCCACCCCGGCGGGGCCGCCGTACTTGGCGTACTCGGGGGCGTACGCCTCGTACGAGAAGGAGTTGTTCGGCCGCAGGTTCATCCGCCCGTCCGCGCCCGTGTACCGGGCCCGGTCCCCGTCCGGGAACTCGATGTCGAAGAGCGAGTCGTAGAAGTCCTTGAGGAAGCCCGAGTCGACCTCGTAGAGGCGGGGCGGGACTTCAGAACCCCTGGACCGCCTCCTCGGCGCGCCGGCGCACCTCGGCCTCGGCCTCGGGACCGCTCGGGCGGAGCCGCAGCCGCACGTGCGGCCCCTCCAGCCAGTAGGTGATGAAGAAGTGCCCCGCCAGCAGGCCGTCCTCGGCGAGCCCGTCGACCAGCGGGCGGACGCAGTCGACGAGGAGGGGGCGGGGGTTGGCGGCGTAGAAGACGTGCAGCGCCAGCCGGGGAGGAGCGGCCCCTCCGGGGCGGGGCGGAAGGCCGCGGGCTCGGTCAGTTCGGGCATGACGGGGAGACCTCCGGGCCGGACGACGGGACGGGGCGGGGCTGCGGAACGGGACGGGGCCGCGGGGTGGAACGGCGTGCGGGGGCCCGGCGGGTGGTGAAGGTCTCCACCGCGAGTTCGGCCACGTGCCGGCCGCGCTCCGAGGCGACGTGGAGCCCGTCCTCGGCGGGCAGCATCTCCTGGAACACCACCCGGACCCCGGGCTCGCGCTCCACCAGGGCGTCGAACGCGGCCAGGGACAGCGGGCTGTCGAAGTCGACGTGGACCGGCTTGGCCCCGACCGGCCCCCGGTCCGCCCGGGAGACCGTGGCGAAGCAGCGGTCGGGCAGGCCGTGGGCCCGCCGCCACCGCTGCCAGTCCAGGTAGTGCTCCTCCTCGCCCGCCCCCGGGCGGCGGACCGGCAGGACCTCCGCGGGCGCGGTCCAGCTCCGCCGCCCGACCACCACGTCCCCGTGCCGGATCCGGGGCCTGCGGGTGACCCCGTCCACGGCCGCGCCCTCCGGCACCCCCGCCCACACGTCGAAGGGGGCCATGGTGCTGGGGGAGAGCAGGAGCAGGGTGCGGGGGATGTCGGGGAGCGCGATCGGCACGAGGTAGCCGAGGTAGACCGGCACGACCTCGCGGCCGAGGCGCCGGGAGCGGAGCACCAGCCGCCCGGCCGCCTCGTCGTGCTCGACGTACAGGTCGTCGAGGTGGATCCGGGCCTCCTCGGGCACGGTGCCGGTCTCGCCCGGACAGACGATCCGGTGGTCGGTCAGCCGCCCGTGCAGGTTCAGGTTGCTGCTGACCGGCCCGCCGGTGACCTCCGCGAACACCGCCCCTCCGGCCGCCGGGCCGCCGTCTCCCCGCGCAGGGCGTCGGAGAGGCCGGGGCCCGCCGCCCCGGCACCGTCGTACAGGTGGGTGAACCGGCTGAAGGGGAAGGCGAGGCCGCCGTACGACTTGTTGAGCACGACGAGCGGCCGGCCCCGGCAGGCCGGGAGAGCTGGAGGTGGTGGCTCTGCGGGACGAAGTGCCCGGTGAGCGGAGCGAGTTCGCCGGCCGTCTCCGCCAGCAGGCCGCCCGGCAGCTCGACCTCCTCCGTCTCGCGCTCCGCCTCCCGCTCCCACAGGGCGCGCATGCCGTCGTGGAAGCGGCGGCGGGCCCGGTCGAGGTCCGCATCTCCTCCTGCCCGAGCCAGTTCTCCTCGGGCCGGTACGTCCCGTCCTCGCCGAAGGGGACCCGTTTGGAGGTGAAGGAGACGTACTGGTCGAAGAAGTCCTCGTGGAAGTCGTGGACCAGGCCGAGCAGGTCGTCGCAGCGGCCGCCGCGCCCGTAGCGGGCGACGAAGAAGCCGAGCAGGGCGATCCGCTGGGGGAGCGTCAGGTCGAACAGCGGCAGCACCCCTCGACGGCCCGCAGCGCCCGGCCGGTCTCCCCGTCCAGCACGCCGGCCCCGCAGACCAGACCGTCGCCCGCGCTGACGTCCTCGTACACCAGCGTCTGCGGCAGGGACGGCTCGGCGGCCCCAACTCTGCCTGGATCTCCTGGGCCGGCTCCGCAGCGTGCCCAGCAGGGCGCGCCGCTCGTCGACGCCCGCCCCGGGTAGCGGGCGAGGCAGTCGGCCGGGCCGTCCAGGAGGTCCGCGAGCCGGTCGGCCCACGGCGCGCCGAGGGAGCGCAGGGCGTCCTGGTAGGAGCGCAGCGGATCCCCGTCGTGCACGTCCGTGCGGAGCACCGGGACCTGCACCATGCCGACGTCCAGGAGGGCCGAGGCGTACCGCTCGCACACTTCGCGCCCGGCCCCGTGCTCGCCGTCCAGCCAGTCCACCAGATCGCGGTGGCGCACCTTCCCGTCCCGGCCGCCGAGCCACTCCAGGAGCCGGTCCAGGGTGCCGCTGCCGCGCAGGAAGAACAGCCGGTCGCGGACCGCGTCGAAGGTGACGGCGGCCCCGTCGTCGCCCGCCGTCGTCACGTGGCGCACGTACCGGATGCGGTCGGCGTCCCGCTCCCAGCCCTGCGAGAGGACCACCGGCAGGTCCCGGCGGCGCTCCGGATCGGCGGTGACCAGCTCGGTCAGCCGGGTCAGCACGACGACGTTGAGCCGTACGCGGCTCACCCACTCCCCGTCGACCCGCAGACCGGCGTCGTGAGCCGGCTCCTCCGCCCGACCGCTCGCGAAGGAGGCGAGGCCGACGCCGGTGAAGGTGCTGAAGGGGCTGGTCTTGCAGGCCGTGCGGTAGAGGTAGGTGAGCGCGGAACGCTCGATCTTGCGCAGGCGGTTGCCCGGCCGCGGGCTCGTGTCGCGCAGATAGGCGTCGAGGCGCGCGTCGAGGGCGGGCGAGGCGAGCAGCAGACCGTGGCGCAACCGCTCCTCGGCGAGTACGCGGCGCAACGCGCCCCGGCTCTCGCGGAGTTCGCCGTCGAGCAGCTCCGCCCCTTCGGCCGTCAGCTCCGCGAGCCGCGCCCGGCCCCGCAGCCACCGCGCGGTCCGCTCGCCGGCCTCCCGGTCGAGCCCCGCCACCAGGCGCACGGCCGCGTCCGGATCGGCGGGCAGCCGGTTGTTGAAGATCCGCCGCCGCAGGTCGAGGAGCGCGCGGCGCACTCCGGCGTCCCCGTCACCGTCCCCGGGCGCGGCGGTCGCTCCGACCAGGGCGTGCAGGAGGTCGCCGAGCAGCGCCCCCTCGGCGGCGAGGCGCTCCTCCCCGTCCAGTACGGCGTCGGCCCAGCGGCGCGTGCCCGGGCAGCGCAGCCCGTGGACCGTCTCGACCGGAAGACCGGCCACCCGGAGCACGAAGCGCCTGCCGGGCTCCCAGGCGGCCTCGGCTGTGTCACGGGCGTCCGGGACGCCGGACTCTGTGCGTGTCATGGGAATCCTCCGAGGCCGTCAGGCGATCTCGTGGCGGAAGTCGGCGGGCCCGGGCCGTTCGTGACCGAGGGCCATGATGAGCAGCGGGGCCTCGTCGCCGTCCGTGAGCCCGAGCCGCTCGGCGTACGAGACGTTGTCGAAGCCCAGCGCCACGCCCGCGCCCAGACCCAGGGCCGAGGCCGCCAGGTAGAAGCTCTGGGCGACGGCCCCGGCGGTGGCGACGGCGAGCCGGTAGCCCCGGTCGCCCACGGCGTCCAGGACGGCGGTGGTCCGCACGGTGGGCACCAGGACCGCCCCGGCCTGCTCCAGGTTGTAGTTGGCCAGGAAGTAGTTCTCCTGGAGGAACGGGCCCTGCGGCCCCGTGACGACCGCGCGCAGGTCGCCGCGGTCGGGGTCGTACGCGTACGCGCCCGGCCCGATCCCCGCCACGTGGTTGACGAAGACGTACAGCCGGGCGAGCCGGTGCTCCCCGGACGGATCGGTGTCACCGGCCAGCCGGGTCCCGGCGCAGGCCGCCAGGACCGACGACAGGTGCCCGGCGGACACCTCCCGGCGCGCGTCGAACCGCCCGAAGCTGGAACGGCGCTCCCGCAGGGCTCCGGCGCACGCCGGTGCCGGGGAAGGCCGGTGCGGGCAGGGGCGTGCGCACGTCCCCGTCGGCCGTGTCCGTGAGGGTCGTGTCCGTGAGGGCCGCGGCGGCAGCCAGCGCGCCCGGGGAGGGCCGGGCGGTGGCCCCTCCAGGGTCGCCCGGTGCATCGCGCGCACCTGGGGGAAGCCGAGGAGGGTACGGGAGCGCTCGGCGTCCCGGTGCCGCACGGCGGGGCGGTGGTCCGGGTCCGTGCGCGGGGCCTCCGGGAGGCGCTTCCGGGACGGGCGGTGTCCGGCCCCCTCGCCCGGACCCCGCCCCGTCCCAGCGCAGCGGCACCACCGCGAACACCGCCTCCTCCTCGCCCTCCACCCCGAGCAGCCCGTTCAGGGCGGGCTCGTCGAACCACAGCGCGGGCGCGAGCCGCAGCCCCGGGCGGCCGCCCAGATCCGCCAGGTCTGCGCGAGGGTGCCGAGGTCGGTGCAGACCACGTGGAAGCAGAAGCTGTTGTACTTGAAGGAGTTCTGCCAGTACTTGACGCCGAGGATCAGGTACTGGTCGGTGTCGAGGCCCCGTCGGGCGCGTCCGGCCCCAGCGCCTCGCGGACCCGGCCCGTGACGTCGCCGGTCAGCAGCCGTTGCAGGGCGTGCCGCTGGACGTCGTAGTGGTGGAGGCCCGGGGTGAGGGGACCGGAGGGCCGGACGCCCAGTGGACGCTCACCGGGTAGAGCCCGCCGCCGCCGGCCGTGCCGCGCGACCAGTTGGCGTGGTGGTAGTACGGCAGCCCGGCCAGATCGGTGTTGGCCTGGACCCCGAGACGGCGGCCGGTCAGCCCGTACGAGTCCTTCAGCATCGCCGACAGGGCGGGAGGCCGAACCCGGCGCGGGGCTCGGGCACGGGGCCGCCGGCGGCGCCGGGCAGCAGACCGGGCGCGATCGGCACGTCCGGGAGGTCCTCGGTCTCCGGCAGCGCGAACGCCTCCGCGCGCGGGTAGTACTTGCCCGGCGCGGACCGTCCGCCAGTTCACGACGTGGTCGGTGGGCTCCATCGGAACGCGGCCGCGGTGCGGGACGGCGTGCGCGTACTCATGGGCGTACCCCACGGGATCCCCTTTCTCCCGGTCTCCCCGGGCGTCGGGCGTGCTCGCCCGGTCGGATAGCCTTGCCCGGCGGGGCGTCACGGGAAGGGGTGCGGGCCGGGGTTGAGGCCGGCCCCGGTCAGGTCGTCCGGCCGCAGCCCCGCCTCGCGCAGCGCGGTCCGCGTGCGGGGCATGTGCCGGGCGCGCTGCCGCGTCCAGCCGAAGTCGAGCGGCAGCAGACCGGGCACGAGCACCTTCACGGTGTGCAGCCCCAGGGCGCGCTGCTCGGGCGCGGTCTGGTCGACGACGACCACGTCGAATCCGGCGGACGTCACCGCCTCCACCGCCACGAGCAGGTCGTCCCGCACGTCCGCGCCGATCGCCCCGAACCCGGGCGGGCGCAGATCGGCCACGGCCACCGGCGCCGGGGGCGAGGCCCGACGGAGCAGGAAGTCGGCGTGGCGGCCCATCTCCGGCACCGCGTACACCAGCGGATGGTCGTGCAGGCCGGTGATCCTCGCGAAGTCCTCGGCCATGGCCCGGTATCCGGCCTCGTTCCGCTCGAACCGCTGGAGGAGCTGCACCGAGTCGGTGGCGATCTCGCACAGGGCCGCGGCGAGCGCCGCCTCCGGGTCGAGGGACGCCCCGGCACCGAAGCACATCCGGGCCGGACCCCGTCGAACCGCTCGGCCACGCCCGTCACCACGGGCACCGGGAAGGTGATCCGGGTGTCGAAGAACCTGGCCCGGTACCCGTACAGGGCCATCCGGTCCACCATGACCCGGGTGCGCGGATCGGCGCTGGTCGCCGGGTCGATCTCGGGGAGCGGCTGCCTGCCGTGCCAGGCCAGCAGGAAGGCGTCCCGCTCCAGGACCTCCATCAGGCCGCCGAGCACGGCCTCCTCCAGGCTTCCCCGGAGAGCAGCCGTTGGAGCTCTCCTGGACGAACCGGTGCTCGATCCCCGGCTTGTGGTAGTACGCGAGCACCTCGGGCACGGCACGGGGATCCCGTCCCGCAGCGACCAGCCCCACACCCACGGGACGGGGCGGTCCGGGGCGAACGGCGGCACCCACGGGTTGGCCCGGTGGAACTCCTCCGCGTAGAGGCCGGTCTCCCGGGGGTCGACGGCGGTCGGCCCCAGCTCGTCCAGGGACGCGGTCAGGGTGACGGCGCGGCCCCGGGCCCGCATCCCCGCGAACCGCTCCAGACCTTCCAGGACGCCGATCAGGGTGCTGGCGCGGTACGTGTCGGCGTGACCGCCCCAGAACGTCTCCCGCAGGTACTCCCCGGACCGGCTGGAGAAGCAGCCGACGGTGGCCGAGGTGGTCGGCGAGGTCACGTCGCACACCACCGACGGACCCACCGCGCCCCAGTGCGGGTTGGCGAACGCGTCCACCGGCAGGCCGTACGCCTCCACCGGCCGCACCCGCCCGGCGCCCGGCCGGTACGGGGGCGCGGGCCGCAGGACGAGGGCGGCCGACTCCGCCGCCACCGGCTCCGGGACGCCGCAGTCGGGGCAGTCCGGCTCCGGCACCAGCGGATGGTGCCGCACGGTCAACCGCTCCAGGTCCACGAGCCACACGTCCGGGAAGGGGCCCCGGGCGTCCGGGGGAGCGGCGGCGAGCCCGGCGACCAGGGCGGCGACCGCCCGCGCGGCGAACGGCGTCCGGTGGGGCCACGGCCCCGCCTCCCGGGTGCCGCCGCGCAGTTCGAGCCCTTCCGCAGGCCCACCGACCGCACGGCCTGCCAGCGGCGCTCCAGACAGACGCCGCAGCCGGGCCGGCCCGCCACGGACCGGGGACCGACCAGGACGTGCCCGCCGTACAGGTGGACGGGGAGCGCGGAGCGCGGGGCGGCGTCCTCCCGCCCACCCGGAAGGCGTCCCGCACGCCCAGCGCCGAGACCGCGACGTCCGGGACCGGGCGGCCGGGCGCGGACGGCAGCTCCGCCAGGGCGCGGCGGAGGTCCTCGGCGAAGGCGCGGCACGCCTCGCGCCGGGCTTCCCCGGCCCCGCCGGCCGGGGCCTCGACGAGGTCAGCGGTCATCGCCGGCCGCCCTGGTGAGCAGGACCCGGACGGTGTGGACGCCGGCGGAGGGCAGGTCGGCGGCGTGCGTGGGCACGACGAGGGCGTCCCGTCCGGCGTCGGCGAGGCGTTCCAGCACGTCCGCCCAGGTCACGGCGGAGGGCGCGGGCGCGGGGGCGTCGGCCGTCACCGGGACCAGGGCCGCGTCGAGGTCCGCGAGGAGCGGGTCGCCGGTGTCGGGCCCGTCCTCCGCGCCGAGCACCCCTCCGCGGCGAGCTGGGCCGTGCCGAGCAGGTCGCGCAGGGCGTCGGTGGCCGCGTCGGCCCGGTCCAGGGCGGCACCGACGGCCCAGCGGCCCGGTTCCCCACCCTCCTTCCGCCCTGTCGGCCGGGTCCTGGCGAGGACGACGGACACCCCGTGCGCTCCTCCTCCCCGAGGCCGAGGAGTTCGACGTCCAGACCCAGGTGTCCGGCGGAACGCAGCAGGAAGCGGGTCTCGGGGGCCTCGTCGCACGCGGCCGGGGAATCACCGCCGTACGCCCCGCTCCCCGTACGGACCGCCGCAGCGCGTCGTGGGCGAGCGCGGACAGCAGACCGGCCGCCGCCGCGTCCGGCAGACCGGCGCCCGCGCCCGCCCCGGCGCGGGACGGCTCGAAGCGGCGGTCCTGGTTGTCCGGTCCGAAGGGGCGGACGGCGCCGGCCGGCACCCGGACCGGTTCCTTGGTCAGGAGCGACGTGGCCAGGACCCAGGAGGCCACCGGATCGCCCCCCGCCCCGGTGGCGGTGGTCAGCGCGTCCGGGTCCACCCGGTGGGGCGCCTCCTCGCGGCCGGCCGGGGAGCCGGACTCCGGAGCGGAGGCGGCGGGAACGGCGGGGACGACGTGTTCGGCGTACACCACGGCGGCGGCGTCGAGGGCGCGCAGCCGGGCGCCCGCCGTGTGCTGGACGTCGAAGGCGACGACGGTCCGCGTCCCGGCCGCGCCGAGGCCGACCTCCACGGCGCCGACCTTCAGCGGGGTCTGGGTCACCGGCTCGTCCGCGTACCGGGTGAAGACCCCGACGGACGGCCGGACCGCGAGCGAACGCCGGTCGAGGTCCGCCAGCGGCCCTCGGTCGCGCCGTCCTCGGGGGCGGCGGCGACCACCGGCCGGAAGGCGGGCCGCCCGGCGGCCTCCGCGAGGTCGACGGGCTCGGCGGCGGCCGCCGGCGTCCGGCAGAACGGACAGCGCGGATGGGGCAGCAGCCGCTCCGCCAGCACGTCGAAGGAGGCCGTGTCCTGGAGCAGCACCTGCCCCGCGTCTCGGCCGGCAGTGCCTCCGTGACCAGCCGGAACACCTCGTACCCGAGCAGGTTCCCGAGCATCGCGGCGAGCGGGCCGCGCGGCGTGGTCCCGGAACTCCCCGAGGATCCCGGCCTGTTCAGGGCGAGTCCGCTCCACAGGTCGGCCGCCACCGCCGCGTCCCCGTCGCGCCGAGCCGCAGGGCCGCGCAGGCCACACAGCCCTCGGCGTCCGGCGTGCCGGCCGGTCCGACCACCACCCGCCCGCCGAAGGTCCAGGCGGGGAGCAGAGACGGCCCTCCGGAACGCCCCGGTCGAGGAGGGCGAGCGAGGTCCCGAACGCGTCGCGCCCGGCGGCGGCCACCACCACGTCGTACCCCGCGTACGCGTCCCAGCCGCCCGCCCCGCCGGAACCGGCGTCCGGCAGCACGGTCACCTCCGCCGGACTGCCCCGGCGGTGAGCTCCTCCGCCTCCGCCCGGAGCGCGCCGAACTCCGCCGCCGTGGCGGGCCCTTCGGCCAGCGCGGCCTCGACGCCGACGGAGGCGCAGCCGTTGCGGACCAGGGAGAGGGCGCACCAGCGGGCGACCGGGCCGTCGCCGAGCACGGCGACCCGGGTGTTCGGAAGGCGGCGAACCGGCCCTCGGCACCGTCCGCGTAGTGGTCGACATACGCGATCTGCTGCGCGAAACGGGCGGCGACCGCCGGTTCCACGGACGCGCCCCCTCGACCGGGTCCGGTACGGGCCGGGCGAAGCCACGGGCGTACAGCGCCTTCACCAGGCTGCCCACCATCGCCTTCTGCGGCTCCTTGAAGCCCTCGCAGATCTCGGCCACGGTCCGGCTGCCGTCCAGGTGGGGGACGAGGAGGGTGGCGAAGCGGTAGGCGGACGGGGAGCCGACCTGGAAGCCGCCGTCGGCGTTGTGGAAGATCACGCCCTTGGGCGTCTGGGTGAACAGCACGTCGCGGCGCACCCTGGGCCGGGTGCCGGCGGTCTCCTCGTACGGCGTCGTGGGCATGCGGGGAACGCACCTCCGGGTCGGGGCCTCGTGGGCCGCGCGGAACTGAAAGGCGGGACGTACGGGGTCGGGGAGCACGGGCCGGTCGGCCGTTCCCCGCGGCAGGAGCGGAGCGCGAAGGGGAAGGGGCGTGCCGGGCGTCAGGTGGCGCCGGACGGCAGCGCGTGCCGGACCGCGGCGGCGAGGGCTGCGGGGCGCCGCTCGTACGGGTGGAGCGGTGCAGCGCGTGGGCGCGGAACAGCGGGTTCATGCGGAGGGTCCCGGGCCGGTCCTCCTCGACGAGCCCGGTGTCGAGGAGCCGTTCGAGCACCTCCTCGGCGTCCGCCTCGGGGAGGAGAGGACTCCGGCCGCGTCCGGCGCGGTGATCCGCCCTTCGAGGCGCGCCAGCCGCAGGTGCGCGTCGGCGAGCGGGGCGGGCAGGCGGCGCAGGGCCCCGTCGAGGGCGAGCGGTACGGACATCCGGGGGTCGTCGGGCAGCGCGAGCCGGGCGGGCAGGTCCCGCAGCAGCCACGCGGCGTGGTCGGCCAGGCGCATCCTCGGCCGGGTGAGCAGCCGGGCCGCGACGATCCGCAGGGCCAGCGGCACGTGCCCGCAGGCCTCCGTGAGGGTGTGCACGGCGCCGCTCTCGGCCGCCACCCGCTCCTGTCCCAGGACGGCGGTCAGGAGCGCGCGGGACTCCTGCGGCGGCAGGGCGCCGAGCTGGAGCACCGCGGGCCCGTGCGTGGCGACCAGGGCGGCCAGGCCCATGCGGCTGGTGACGACGACGGCGCCGCAGCCGGTCGCGTCGAGGAACCGCCGCACCTGGTCCGGGTGCACGGCGTCGTCGAGGATCACCAGGGAGGAGCCGTGGGCGGCGCCGGAGGGGAGGAGCGAGCGCAGCTCCGCGGCGGCCTCGTCGGCGGGCCGGGGCGTGCCGTCGGGCGCGCTCAGCGGGAGCAGGACGGCGCCCGCCGGATACCGGTCGGTCACCAGGTGCGCGGCGTGCAGGGCCAGAGCGGTCTTGCCCATGCCCGGACCGCCCGAGACCACGGCGAGCACCGGGGCGGAGCCGCTCCGCCCGCCCTCGCCGAGGTGGCTCACCAGGGCGGCGGTCTCCCGGGTGCGGCCGGTGAAACCGGGGACGTGGGGCAGGCGCGGCCCCGGACGGCCGCCCTCGGCGGAACGGGGTCCGGCCGGCGCCTCCTCCGGGCCGCCGGGCGAGCCGTGGGGCGAGCCTTGGGGTGAGAGCGGCGTGGGTAACGAGAGAGCGGGTGCGAGCGACGCGGGTGACTTCGGTGTGGGTGCGGGTGCGGGTGACGCGGACGTGAGGGTCACGGTGTCCGAAACGGGCCCCGGGGTTCGTCGCCGCGCAGAATGGCCAGTTCCAGTTCTTGCAGTTCCGTACCGGGATCGACGCCGAATTCGTCCCGGAGGTGCGTCCTGATCCTCCGGAACTCGGCCAGTGCCTCGTTCTGCCGTCCCACCCGGTAGAGCGCCCGCATCAGTTGGGCGGCGAGCCCCTCGTGCTGGGGGCGGGCCCGGGTGGCCTCCCACAGGTCCACCAGGACGTCGCGACATCGGCCCCGGGCGAGCTGGATCTCGCAGACGCGTTCCAGGACCCGTAACCGCTCCTCGACCAGCCGGGGCACCTCGTCGCGGTGCAGGAGCTCGGAGGGGACGTTGGTGAGAGCGGCCCCCGCCACAGGTCGAGGGCCCTGCGCAGCAGGGAGTTCGGCCTCCCCGGCACCCTCGGCCTCGGCGGTCAGACGGCGGAAGTGCAGCAGGTCGAGGGTGTCGCCGTCGGCGGGGAGGAGGTAACCGCCGGCGACCGCGACCACGGCCTGGTCCTCTATGCCGTACTTGGCGAAGAGGCGGCGCAGCCGCAGGACGCAACTCTGGAGGGCGGCCTTCGCCGTCGCCGGCTGCTCCTCGCCCCAGACGGCCTGCCGGAGACGGGACGTGGGGACCACTTCGCCGGGGCGGACGAGGAGGGCCGCGAGGAGCGAGGTCGGTTTGGCCGGTGGGAGGACCACCACGTCACGCCCGTCGGTGATGCTGAGCGGACCGAGCAACTGGAAACGCACCGAGTTCCTCCGTTGACGGTTGAACCCCTGCTGGACCGGGCCGCCACGGCGCTTCCGGGAGACGTGTCCGACGGCCGCGGGCAGGAAGGAGCACCTGTGAAGCCGTCTTCACGCGTGGTTCGGCCGTGTGGCAGTGGTGAGTGTCTACCTGCGTAGATCGCACGGTCAAGGGGGTCGGTGAAATGCCGGGGGAGGGCGGGGGAGGCCGGGCCGGGGCGCGCGGCGGCAGCGCCACTGGTGGAGGTGCCTTCAACGGCTTCCGGACGAACTCGCCCTACCTGAAGGCGTTTTGACATCCGTACGGAGTTTTCCGGGCGTTGCGGAGGTGTTCACGCGGGTCCCGGAGGGAGCGGGTGCGGAGGCATGCGGAACGCCCGGTCGGTGCCCTCTTCGTGGAGAGGGCACCGACCGGGCGAAGTCCGCGCCGGCCGCGGGCCGGTGGACGCTGCGAGCCGACTCGGGATCAGGCGGAGCAGGAGGTGGTGCTGCAGGTGGAGCTGGAGGTCGAGGTGGAGCTGGTGCTGGTGCAGCCGGCCAGCACGACCTCGCTGGCGTCCGAGTAGTCCGAGATCTCGAAGGTCTCGGCCTCGAGCTCGAGGATCTCGTCCGCGAGGGTGCTCAGGTCCTTGTTCATGGTGCCTCCCGATGCGTCAGGGCGGATCGCCGGTCCGGTGACCTCGTGGGTACCGGTACGGAACCATTCCACCGCCCTCCGCTCACCGCTGGGCACGCCTCCCGCTGGCACACCGCTGACGACTCGCTGACGCGCCGCTGGCACGCGGCTGGCGCGCGCCGCCGTCCGCGCGTCGTCGGTGTCGGTCGCGTCGGTCGCGTCGGCTGCGTCAGTCGCGGGAGTTGCCGAACAGGATGCGGTACGCGACCAGGAGGACGAACGACCCGGCGATGGCGGCGCCCCAGGTGGCGAGGTCGAAGAACTGGTTCTCTATCGGCCGGTCGAGGAACCGGGCGGAGAGCCAACCGCCGAGGAAGGCGCCGGCGATGCCGATGAGGGTGGTGCCGATGATCCCGCCCGGGTCGCGGCCGGGCAGGAGGATCTTGGCGATGGCTCCGGCCAGGAGCCCGAGGACGATCCAACTGATGATGCCCATGGGTGGAGGCTGCCTTCCGTGCGGCGTCCGGGGCCTGTCGGGTGAACAGGCCCCGGAGGGGCGGTGTCTGTGCGCGGGGCCGTGCGGGCGGCCGTGCGGGCGGCCGTGCGGGGCCGGCCTCAGGCGCGGGGTACGTCGGGGCCGGAGGGGCTCGCCGGGCCTGCCGGGTCCGCCGGGGGACGGGTGGTGTCGCGCGGGGCCGGGTGGACGATCCCCGTGAGCACGGTCGGCCCCTCGGCCGCGGACGGTCCCCCGGTCGTGGACGGTCCCCCGGTCGTGGACGGTCCCCCGGTCGCGGACGGCGCCGACTCGGCCTTCATCGCGGCGGTCTCGCTCTTGAGGATCCTGGCCGACTTGCCCAGCGAACGGGCGAGCTCGGGAAGCTTCTTGGCGCCGAGGAGCAGGATGACGACGATGAGCAGAATGGCTATCTCGCTGATGCCGAACATGGTGTCCGTGTCCTCTTGACGGGAGGCGGGGATGAGCGCGGGCGGTCGGAGGTCAGACGTTCACGCCGAAGTCGGCCGCGATGCCGGCGAGGCCGGAGGCGTACCCTGGCCCACCGCGCGGAACTTCCACTCGGCACCGTGCCGGTAGAGCTCGCCGAAGACCATGGCCGTCTCGGTGGCGGCGTCCTCGGAGAGGTCGTAGCGGGCGAGTTCGGCGCCGTCGGCCTGGTTCACGACCCGGATGAAGGCGTTGCGGACCTGGCCGAAGCTCTGGCCGCGGTTCGCGGCGTCGTGGATGGAGACGGGAAGACGATCCTCTGGATCTCGGCGGGGACGGCGGACAGGCCGACCTTGATGCTCTCGTCGTCGCCGTCGCCCTCGCCCGTGAGGTTGTCGCCGGTGTGCTCGACCGAACCGTCGGGGCTGGTGAGGTTGTTGTAGAAGACGAAGTGCCGGTCGGAGACGACCTTGCCGGCCTCGTTCAGGAGCAGCGCGCTGGCGTCCAGGTCGTAGTCGGCGCCGGTGGTCGTCCGGACGTCCCAGCCCAGACCGACCACGACCGCGGTCAGCCCCGGAGCCTCCTTGCTCAGCGAGACGTTGCCGCCCTTGGCCAGACTCACACCCATGCCGCATCCCTTCGTACGGGACCGGGCGGGGCCCGGTCCCGGATGATCGAGTACCAGTGCCGAGAAATCTACAGCAGTGTAGAAAATTACGGTATGCGTCCGTGCGCCGGCCTGCGGAAAGCAGGCGCGCGGGAAAGCCAGCGCGACGAACCGACGGCGGCGGGGAGGGTTATCCCTCGTCACCCCCGTCCTCTGCCTCGTCCTCGTCGTCGCCCTCGAAGAAGTCGCCCACCTCGTCGACGACTTCGGCGGTGACCATGCCGCCGACCACGCCGACGGCGAGTCCGGCCGCACCGGCCGCGACCGCGGTGCCCACACCGGGCCCCGACCTGTGCCCGTCCGCATGACCATGGCTGTGACCGTGGTCGCCGTACGGACCCGGGGAGGGGTGCGGGGCATGGCAGTCGACAAGACGGTCGATCCACTCCCCGACCCGGGCGTTCCAGTCGATCCGCTCGACGTCGTGGTGGTCCACGGTGAAACGGGCGAGCGCGTCGTGCCCCTCGGAGAGAGGCCGCCGCGCTTGTCGGCCTCCAGGACGACCTCCAGGCCGGCCGGACCGGCCAGGAAGGTCAGCTCGACCTCGTTGACCCGGTCCGCGTACCTCGGGGCCGGGGTGAGCTCGATCTCCTGGTAGAAGGGCAGTTGCTGGCCGGTGCCGTCGATGCGGCCCAGTTCCAGGTCGGCCGACTTGAAGCCGAAGCCCAACTGGCCGAAGGCCTCCAGGATCGCCTCCTGGACGGGCGGGGGGCGGACGGCGAGCGGATCCAGGTCGCCCTTGTCCCGCGCGCCGGTGACCCCGAGCTCGGTGCGCACCCCGAGGACGATGCCCAGGCTCTGCCCGTACAGCTCGGTGATCGGCGTCTCCCACGGCAGCGCGAAGGAGAAGGGCACGCTGCGCCGCTCGTGCTCCGCGAGGCGGAAGCCCCCGCCGACGACGTGCCGGTGGAAGGCGACCGCGCCCTCCGACTCCCCGTCGTCGTGCTCGGCCTCCACGCGGGCCACGAGCTCCAGGGTGATGTGCTCGACGGCGAAGTCGGCTTCGCCTCCCCGGAGGTGGACCTGCCCGGCGAGGACCCCGCCCGGCTCCACCGCCCCGGGTCGAGCACGGTGTCCACCGAGGACCCCCTACGCCGAGCGAACCGAGCAGACGCTTGAACACCATCGGGCGTTCACCCCTTCATGTCGCTTGCGCGTCACGGTCCTTGAGGCTGTGACGCCTGATCATCTACATGCGTGTAGAAGCATAGGGGTGGTCACGACTGCGCCTGCCCTTCGTCGAGCGGGCCGAGAGGCGCGGGAGACCCGCCCAGAACGCCCGCCGCCGGGCCGGACTGCGCCGGGCCGGACTGCGCCGGGCGGACTGCGCCGGACCGGGCTGCGCCGGTACCGGCGGGGACGTGAACTGGCGGGCCTGGAGTTCGTACGCCGTCCGGAACGCTCCGGTGCCCGTGGCGGGGTCCATGAGCCGTTCGAAGGTGCCCTGTTCGACGACCCGCCCCTCGTCGAGGACGTAGATCAGGTCGGCGTGGCGCACGCTGTGGAGGCGGTGGGTGATCAGGACCGTGGTCTGTCCGGTGCCGGCGAGCCGGTGGATCTGGTCGAAGACCCGCTGCTCGGCGGCCGGGTCGAGCGCGCTCGTGGGCTCGTCCACAATCAGGACGGTCCCGTCGCGGTACCGGGCGCGGGCGAGCCCGATCTTCTGCCACTGGCCGCCGGAGATCTCCTGCCCGCCCTTGTAGCCGCGGGAGAGCAGGGTGTCCAGACCGCGCGGGAGGCTCGCGACGACCTCGTCCGCCCCGCGTACCCGGCCGCGGCCCCGATCGCGGTGTCGTCCATCGCGGTGCCGGGACGGCCGATGCCGACGTTGACCCGCGCGGTGAAGGGCCAGCGGTAGAAGTCCTGGGCGACCATCGCGACGCGGTCGAAGACCTGCGCCCGGTCGGCCTCGGCCGTGTCCACGCCTCCCCAGAGGACCCGGCCGGTGTCGGGGAGCCGGGCCCCGCTCAGCAGCCGGACCAGGGTGGACTTGCCGCTGCCGTTGCGGCCCACGAGGGCGACCGTCCGGCCCCGGGGATGACGAGGTCCACCTCGTGCAGGGACGGCTCGCCCGCGCCGGGATAGGTGAAGGTCACCTTCTCGAAGCGGATCTCGTCGAACCGCTCGGGCAGGTCGCGCCCGCCCGTGGGGATGGCGCGCCGCACGGCCTCCTCGCACAGGGTCTCCAGATCGGCGACGAACAGGGCCTCCTCCTGCACCTCGGTGACGCGCAGGACGAGGTCGGTGATGCTGACGGATCCGGTGCGGATCGCCAGGACCGCCGTACCGGCCACGGCGAGGTCCATCCGCCCGGTCCACAGCAGCAGCCCGAGGACGCCATAGGTGGCGACCGTCGCGATCCCGCGCGCCGAGTCCGAGAACAGGCCCGTGCGGGCGCCGATCCAGGCGAGCCGGGTCTGCTCCCGCTCGCTGGTCTCCGCCATCTGCCGGAAGTGCTTCAGGAGGAACGGCGCCACGCCGTGGACGCGGACCTCGGCCGCCGCCTGCTGGTCGATCAGGAGCCGGCTGATGAGCTGGCCGGCCCGCACGTGCTGCACGAAGCGGTGCCAACTGACGTACCGGTGACGGGCCATGGTCAGCGACCCCCAGGCGCTCGGCAGCGCCATGCAGACCAGCAGCGGGAGCAGTGCGGGGTGCAGCACGGTCAGGACGCCGGCCGCGGCGACCAGGGAGATCACGGAGGTGACGACGGCGGTGCAGTAGACGACCATCCGCCGGGCCGACTCGGCGCCCCACTGGGCGGAGTCCATCAGCTTGTGGAAGGCGTCGTCCTCGATCGCCTCCAGCTCCACCCCGGCCACCAGCCCGAGGTAGCGCTCGGTCGCCGCCCGCTGGACCTTCGGCTCCAGGACTCCGGTCGCGGCGGTCGACGCCGACTTACAGGCCGATCCGACGACCGAGAGGACGGCGACCAGCGCGAGCGCCGGGAGCGCCGCCCGCAACCGGCCGGTGATGTCGCCGGGGGCGAGGAGCTCGACGAGCAGGGCGTTGACCGCGATCAGCGAGACGGCCTGGGTGACGCCGCGGGCGGCCTCGCCGACGGCGACGGTGGTGAGCGCCCGCGGGTCCGCCCGGCGGGCGAGGCGGACGGCGACCGCGACCTGCCGCGGCAGTGAGGCGGCCATGGAGCGGAGGCTGAGCCCGAGCCAGGCCCCGTTGTGGGCGCCCCACCCGTAGTCGTAGGTGAGCTCGCCGCCGAAGAGGAGTTGTTCGGAGGCCGAGGTGTTTCCCGCCGCCGTCGCCTCCGGAGCGCCGTTGTCGTGACTCATGCCGTCCCCTCCGCTCCGGACGCGGTGAGGGTGGAGGTGGAGGTGGAGGGGCGGGGGGTGCGGCGGGCGTGCGGCGCGGCGGCCGGGGGCCGGACGGCGGCGGGCAGGAGGAACGGGGGAGCGGGGGCGGCGACGAGGGGATCGGTACGGGACGCAAGGCGGCCTCCGGAGGTGAGGAGGTGGGACGAAGCGGAGTGTCGTGGAGTTCAACGAGGCCTCCGGGCGTGTCGAACACATGTGTTTCGGACGTGGCGCGAACCGCGCGGGCGGGCGAATGAGTGTTCGTGCCGGGTACACCGATCCCTGCGGCGCGGGGGCGTGCCGCACCGTCCACATGGCCGAAAGACGAATGTTCCCGCCGAAGGACTTCGAGTACAGGACCGGGAAAGCAGGTGTGGGGCGTGATCCAAGGGGCAGGCGGCCGGTGAGCGAGTGACCCCCGGTACGGACCGTCACCCCGGCCCCCTTCCCGGCGTGACGGCACCGGGGGCACCGCTCCCACCGACGGGCCCGTCCGCGCCCGGCGCACCGGAGGAGCCGCCCGTGGCGGCCCGCCGGTACGCCGACGCGGCCGGCGCTGTGCCGTTGGACGGAGATCGGCGGCGCATCCGTTACGGCGCCCCGATCACCGGTCATGGCTACGGAGTCCCCTGCCCCCGACCACGGAGAGACGATGTCCCCGAGAACCCCCTCAAAGCGGCTGTCGAGAAGCTGACCGAGCCCTTCCGGGAGAACGGCCCCGCCGAGGGCGTCCCCGGGGCTCCTGCTCCGGAGGCGGTGCCGGTGGAGGAGCCCACCGAGCCGCGCGGGCCGTTGCCGCCGAAGCCGGACCAGAGCGGTCCGGAGACGGTCAGCCCACCGGCCAGCCGACCGGTGCGGAGCAGGCGCGGGTCGCGCAGAGCGGCTCGTATCTGACCACCGCGCAGGGCACCCGGTTGTATGACACCGATCATTCGCTCAAGGCGGGTCCGCGCGGGCCGGTTCTGCTCCAGGACCACCATCTGCGCGAGAAGATCATGCATTTCGACCACGAGCGGATCCCGGAGCGCGTGGTCCACGCCCGTGGTGCCGGCGCGCACGGCGTCTTCCGCTCCTACGGCAGTGCGGCGGGCGTGACGAAGGCGGCGTTCCTGGCGGCCGACGCCGAGACCCCGGTGTTCGTGCGGTTCTCGACCGTGCTGGGTTCGCGTGGTTCGGCCGACACGGTTCGTGACACCCGGGGCTTCGCGACGAAGTTCTACACCGAGGAGGGTGTCTTCGATCTGGTCGGGAACAACATCCCGGTCTTCTTCATCCAGGACGCCATCAAGTTCCCCGATGTCATCCACGCGGGCAAGCCGCATCCGGACCGGGAGATCCCGCAGGCGCAGAGCGCGCACGACACCTTCTGGGACTTCGTCTCCCTGCACACCGAGGCGCAGCACCACACCATGTGGAACATGTCCGACCGGGGCATCCCGCGCTCGTATCGGACGATGGAGGGCTTCGGCGTCCACACCTTCCGCCTGGTCAACGCCGAGGGCGCCACGACGCTGGTGAAGTTCCACTGGAAGCCCAAGCTGGGCGTGCACTCCCAGGTCTGGGAGGAGGCGCAGATCGCGTGCGGGGTGGACCCCGACTTCCATCGCCGGGACCTGGCCGATGCCATCGAGGCGGGCGCGTACCCGCAGTGGGAGCTGGGCATCCAGACCTTCCCCGACACCCCCGAGCAGACCTTCGAGGGCATCGACCTGCTCGATGCGACGAAGATCGTGCCCGAGGAGCTGGCCCCGGTCCAGCCCATCGGCCTGCTCACCCTGGACCGCAACCCGTCCAACTACTTCGCCGAGACCGAGCAGGTCGCCTTCCACGTCGGCCACCTGGTGCCCGGCATCGACGTCACCGACGACCCGCTGCTCGCCGGACGCCTCTTCTCCTACCTCGACACCCAGATCACCCGCCTGGCCGGGCCCAACTTCCACCAGATCCCGATCAACCGGCCCCACGCCCCGGTCAACGACATGCTCCGCGACGGCTTGCACCAGCAGGCCGTGCACACCAGCGTCGCGCCCTACAAGCCGAACTCGCTGGACGGCGGCTGCCCGTTCTTCGCGGGCGCGGACACCGGCGCCTTCGTCGAGGTCCCCGTGGAGCTGCCGGCCGCGCGCAAGGTCCGCAAGGCACCCGCCTCCTTCGCCGACCACTTCAGCCAGGTCCGCCTGTTCTGGCTGAGCATGACCCCGGTCGAACGCGAGCACATCATCGCCGCCTACACCTTCGAACTCGGCAAGTGCTGGGACCAGGCCATCAAGGAACGCCAGCTCCAGGCACTGGCCAACATCGACACCGAACTGTGCACCCAGGTCGCCACCGGCCTCGGCCTGCCCGTCCCGACAGCCACCGCACCCGCACCCGACGCCCGGCCCAGCCCCGCGCTCTCCCAGATCGGCCGGGAGTGGCCCGCCGACGGGCGGGTCATCGGCATCGTCACCGACGCCTCCACCGACGCCGACGGCGTGAGGACCCTACGCCGGGCGGTGCTCGAGGCGGGCATGGTCCCGCTGGTGATCGCACCCGCGGGCGGCACGATCGGCGACACCGACGACCCGATCACCGTCCAGCGCACCTTCGCCACCGCCCGCTCGATCGAGTTCGACGCCCTCATCGTCGCCGGCGCCCCCGCCCCCGGCGCCGACGCCCAAGGAGCCCGCGACGCCAAAGCCGGCACACCCGGCCAGGGCACGACGCCGGTCGACCCGCGCCTGGCACTCCTCCTCTCCGAAGCATTCCGGCACGCCAAGGCCATCGGCGGCTGGGCCGGCGCCGAAACCGTCCTCAACGCCTCCTCCGTCCCCGCCGACGCACCCGGCGTGGTCCTCGCCGACAACGGCCAGGCGGTCCTGGCCGGCCTGACCCCCTCCTGGCCAAACACCGCGTCTGGGACCGCTTCCCCGGCGATCTGACCCTTCTCGTCCGCACCACGGGTGTGTCCGCCGTACGCAGGTACGGCGGACACACCTGTTTTCGCGGTTTCCCCGGCCCGCGATGCGACCCATCGGCGCCCGGACCACGGCGCCCGCCCTCCTCGCCGCACCTCAAGTTCTGAGACGGGAGGGCGAGTTGGGATGACTTGTCCCTTCACTTTTAAGAAACCTTGTTGAGAAAGTCATAGCTCTGTGAAGGCCCGTTGATTTGCACTCGTCAATCGGTCAGGGTTTCGAGCGAGCCGCCGGAGAGTTTCCTTCCGGAGGTCCAACCCCCACAAATCCTGACGAGGAGAGCCTTCTTTCATGGCAACTCACAAGCGTGCCCGCAAGTTCAGGATCGTCGCCGTCGCGACCGCGATCGCCGCGGCGGCCGGAGTGACCGTCGCCGTCGGACCGTTCGCCGGCGCCGCCCCCGCCCCGCCGAGGGGACCGTCTACGGCCTCGGCGCGGAGAACGCCGTGGCGGGCAGCTACGTCGTGCTGCTCGGCGACAAGGCCGACAAGGCCGGCAAGACCGAACTGGCGAAGGAGTACGGCGGCACCCTGCGCCGCAGCTACGACTCCCAGGTCAACGGATTCTCCGTCAACAACCTCACCGAGACCGAGGCCAAGCGCCTCGCCGCCGACCGGCCGTCGCGAAGGTCGTCCAGAACCGCACCTTCACCATCAACGAGACCCAGGAGAACCCGCCTTCCTGGGGCCTGGACCGGGTCGACCAGGCGGACACCGCCGGCGACCAGAAGTACACCTACCCCGACGCCGCCGGCGAGGCGTCACCGCGTACGTCATCGACACCGGCGTCCGCGTCAGCCACGGCGACTTCGGCGGCCGTGCCTCCGACGGCTTCGACGCCATCGACAACGACGACACCGCCCAGGACGGCAACGGCCACGGCACCCACGTCGCCGGCACCATCGCAGGAACCACCCACGGCGTCGCCAAGAAGGCGAAGATCGTGGCCGTCCGCGTCCTCGACGACAACGGCTCCGGCACCACCGAGCAGGTCATCGCCGGCATCGACTGGGTCACCCAGAACCACAAGGGCCCGTCCGTCGCCAACATGAGCCTCGGCGGCAGCGCCGACCCGGCCCTCGACGAAGCGGTCAAGAAGGCCATAGCCTCCGGCGTCACCTTCGGCGTCGCCGCCGGCAACGAGTCCTCCGACGCCGGCCAGGGCTCCCCGTCCCGCGTGCCCGAGGCGATCACCGTCGCCTCCTCCACCAAGGACGACCAGCAGTCCAGCTTCTCCAACTTCGGCTCCGTCGTGGACATCTACGCCCCCGGCTCGGACATCACCTCCGCCTGGAACGACAGCGACACCGGAACCAAGACCATCTCCGGTACGTCCATGGCCACCCCGCACGTCGTCGGCGCCGCCGCCGTCTACCTCGCCGGCCACCCCGACGCCACCCCGGCCCAGGTCGCCGAGGCGCTGACCGGCGGCGCGACCGCCGACAAGATCGGCAACGCCTCTCCTGGCACCGCCAACAAGCTCCTGAAGATCGTGGAGTAGTTCGAACCGCCCCACGACGGCCCGCCGCGCCCCCTCCCACGAGGGCGCGGCGGGCCCGTCGCGTGCGGCGGGGCTCAGCGCCCGCGCCGCCCCCGACCCGCGGCCTCGTAGTCGTCCTCGTCCTCGCCGCCCTCCTCGTCCTCCGCGTCCTCGTCGGGTCCGAGATCCTCGTCCTCGTACTCCCCTCGTCCCCTCATCCTCTTCGTCCTCGGGGCCGTACTCCCCGTCCTCCTCGTACTCCTCCTCGGGCTCCCCTCCCCTCCCGCTCCTCCTCGTCGAAGCCGTCCGCCTCCTCCTGCTCTCCTTCCTGTTCTCCTTCCTGTTCCTCTTTCTCCTCCTCTTCCAGGGCCTCCTCGTGCGTGCGGACCACCTCGCCGTCGCGGATCTCGCCGCGCCAGCCCTCGGGCTCGTCGTCGGTGAGGGTGACGTGCCGGCGGAAGTGCTTCAGGTCGAGCCGGAGCCGACGGCCCTGGGCGCGCCAGACGTTGCCCGTCTTCTCGAAGAGGCCGGAGGGTAGTACTCGACGGTGACCAGGACCCGGGTGAGCGACGGGCCCAGCTCGTGGAAGCTGACGCAGCCCCGGGTCGAGCCCTTGGCGCCGTCCGAGGTCCAGATGATGTGGTCGTCCGGCACCTGCTCCTGGACGGTCGCCTTCCAACTGCGCGTGGACGGGCCCACCTTGACCTTCCAGTCGCTGCTGGTCTCGTCGCCCTGCGAGACGCTGCGCACGCCCTTCATGAAGCCGCTGAAGTCCTCGTACTGGGCCCAGTGGTCGTACACCCTCCGGAGCGGAGCGCCCACGTCGACCGTCTCGACGATGCTGGTGATCTTCTGGGTGCCACTCCTGCGTTTGCCCTTCCCTTGCCGAACAGGTTCGACGCGGCATCGGTGACCTTGTCCTTCAGGCCGCCGATCGAGTGGCCCACCATCGCCTTGACGGGGAGTCCCCTGGAGCATGCGTCCGCCGATGTCCGCGAGGCTGCCGCCGTTGTCGGCCACGCCCTGGAGCTGTCCGGTGACGTCCCCGAGCTTGTCCGTGGCCTTCTCGGCCAGTTGACCGGTCTGGGCGGAGAGATAGTCGCCGAGTTCACCGAGCAGCCGGTCGAAGCCGGACCCCGACTCCTTGGCGGAGCTGCGGTTTTCGGATGCCATGACCTACCTCCGCGCCGACGGCTTGCGCGCGGCCGTCTTCTTCGCGGCGGTCTTCTTCGCCGCCGGCTTGCGTGCCGTGGTCTTCTTGGCCGCGGCCTTCCTGGCGGGCGCGGTCTTCTCGGCCGTCGCCTTGCGCGCCGCCGTCTTCTTCGCCGGTGCGCTCTTCTTGGCGGGTGCGGTCTTCTTGGCCGCCGTCTTCTTGGCGGGCGCCTTCTTGGCGGGTGCGGTCTTCTTCGCGGTCGCCTTCTTGGCCGGTGCGCTCTTCTTGGCCGTTGCCGCCCCGCCGCGTGCCTGGGAAGTCCTGCGCGACGACCGGTGCGGCCGTGGCTCCTCCGGTTCGGCTTCCTCTTCCTCGGGTTCGGTTTCTTCTTCCTCGGGCTCCTCTTCCTCCTCCTCCGGTTCCTCCTCCTCCGGTTCCTCTTCCTCCTCCCACGCTTCCTCGTCCTCGTCCTCGTCGTACTGCTCGGGCTCCGACTCCTCGTCCTCGTAGTCCTCCTGCTCCTCGTCCTCGTAACGCCCTTCCTCGTCCTCTTCGTCGTCCTCGTCGCCACCGCTGCCTATCGCCAGCGTCCGCTGGTGGAGCGAGTCGGCGAGGTCGGTGAGCTGCGGTTGGCCGCGGCCTTGAGTGCCTGGCGGCCGGCGTTCAGGGCTTCGCCCTTCAGTTGGTCACCCATCTCCGCGACCTGCGGTATCTCTTTGAGCTTGCTCAGGCCCTCCGTCATGAGCTGCCGGGGTTCGAGGCCGAAGCGGCGCCCTGCCAGATAGGTCGCCGCGGTGAACGCGAGGCGCCCTTTCTTCGTCCGTCCCAATACGTACCCTCCGGCCACCGCGGCCGCCAGGGCGATCTTGGACGTGTCATCCATGGCCTCTGTCCCTTCACCGGGCATCCACAGCCTCGACGTCGCCTCATGCGGAACTTTCCGTAGCGGGTCGCGCCTCCACGCATATGCCTTCGGAGGTCGCCCCGTTCGAGCGCTGGGGAACGAGCCTGTTCTCCCGGACGTGGCATTTGTCCTATATCATGAAATTCTAGCCTCAACCGGCTGTACGTCTTCTGGAAGTGCCACATGGCCTCAGCAGATTCGGACCGCCCCGGCGAGCCGCCCCGCGCGGCGACGACGAACGGCAGGAGCGCGCCCCGCCCGGCGCAGGCCCGCGCAGCGCAGGGCCCGGGCCGTCGACGCCGGATCGGCGATGAGTTCGGCCGCCGAGCAACTGGCGAAGCTGCTCGGCCGACCGCCCGAATCCGTCTCCTCGCTCAAACCCACCGATTCGGGGTGGGAGGCGCAGGTGGAAGTGGTGGAGCTGGAGCGCATCCCCGACACGACCAGCGTGCTGGCCAGTTACAAGGTCTCACTCGACGAGGAAGGCGCGTTGATCTCCTTCGAACGGACCCGCCGCTACAGCCGCGGGATGATCGATCGGCCGTTCTGAGAACGGTCCGGCCGTGAAGGGAGGCACCATGACGATGGTGCCGCAGGGCGGCAGCAGCGCCGCGGGCAGGGGCGGAGGCTCCTCGGGCACCCTCTACGACGTCCTGGAGCTCATCCTGGACCGGGGCCTGGTGATCGACGTCTTCGTCCGCGTCTCGCTGGTGGGGATCGAGATCCTCAAGATCGACGCCCGGATCGTGGTGGCCAGTGTGGACACCTACCTGCGCTTCGCCGAGGCCTGCAACAGGCTCGACCTCGAATCCGGCCGCAAGGCTCCGGCGCAGCTTCCGAGGTCGTCGGCGGCATGATGGAGGGCGGCGCCCACGGCAAGTCCAAGGGAGCGCTCAGCGGGGCGGTCGACGCCGTCACCGAGTCCCTGACCGGGAAGTCCCGCCACGACGAGGAGCCGGACGAGGAGGAGGAAGCGGAGGAGAGCCCGCTCCCCGCCGCAGGCGGCCTCCCGCCGACGCACGGCGCGCCGGGAGAAGGAGTGACCGATGGCCCTCTACGTCTACGCGATCACGGGGAGGACCATCCCCTCGCCGTCGAGGACATGACCGGCGTCGGCGCCGATCCGTCCCCGGTGCGCGCCCTCGCGTGCGGACCGCTGTACGCCGTGGTCAGCGACGTCTCCGAGGAGATCCGGCCCAAGCGGCGCGACCTGCTGATCCACCAGGAGGTGCAGGAGCGCCTCATGGAGGCGGCCCCGTCCTGCCCCTCCAGTTCGGTTACACCGCCGCCGACGAGGCGACGGTCGAGCAGGCGCTCCGCAGAGACGCCGACGGCCACCTCGCCGATCTGGAACGGCTCGCCCACTGCGCCGAGTACCACGTGCGGGCCTCCCAGAACGAGGAGGAGCTCCTGCGGCAGATCCTGCGGGAGACCCCCGAGACCCGGGAGCTCAACGAGCGGATCCGTGCCGGTGACCCCGACCCCCAGCTCCCGCTGACCCTCGGCCGGATGGTCGCCGCACAGGTGCAGGAACGGCAGGACGCGCTCGCGGCCGGACTGGCCGACGCCCTCGTCCCGTACGCCGAGGAGCACAACGTCCGGCCGGCGTCCGGCGACGACTTCCTCAACCTCTCGCTGCTGATCTCCGACGACCGGAAGGAGGAGTTCCTCGCGGCGCAGTCGGGCCTCGTCCGGCAGCTCGGGGAGGGGTGGAGTTCCGGCTGAGCGGCCCCTGCCGCCGTACAGCTTCGTCCGATAGCCCGCCCAGTGGCCCTCGGGGCCCGGTGGTTCGTCCGGTGGCGGGAGACGGGCGACGAGGGAGGAGGAGAGAGGATGGGACTGCTGACACAGTTGCTCACGCTTCCCGTCGCCCCGGTGCGCGGCGCCGTCTGGATCGCACAGCGGGTCGTGGAGGCCGAGGAGGAGTACTACGACCCGGCCCCCGTCTGGCGGGAGCTCCGGGAACTGGAGAGCCGGCTCGTACGGGGAGAGATCGACCAGGAGGCCTTCGACCGGCGCGGGGACGAGCTGCTCGACCGGCTGGACGAGATCGACGCCCACCGGCGGGGCTGCCGTGACCCGGAAGCGAGGCCGCCGTGTCTGACCCCCTGCCCGACCGGTTCGGATCCGCCCCTCCCGGGCGGCACCGGTGCCGTACGGACCGAGTTCCTCCGCCAACCTCGCGGACATCCTGGAGCGGGTGCTCGACAAGGGCATCGTCATCGCCGGGGACATCCGCATCAACCTGCTCGACATCGAACTGCTGACGATCAAACTGCGGATCCTGGTCGCCTCCGTCGACAAGGCGAAGGAGATGGGCATCGACTGGTGGGAGCACGACCCTCGCTCTCCTCGAAGCACACCGGCGGCCCCTGGCGGAGGAGAATCGCAGGCTCCGCGCGGAACTGGACGCACTGCGGCGCGAGAGGCTCGAAACGGGGAGCCCCTGGAACCGGAGGCCTACGAGGACGAGGGCGAGGAGGACGAGGAGGACGTGGAGGTCTACGAGGACGCGGAACCGGACGACGACGAAGCGGCCCCCGCCGGAGGACGAGGGGCGGGACACCACGGAAGCGCGGTAGATGAACGGCCACGAGGACCTCACCTACGTGTACGCCGCGGCCCCGGACACGCGGGAGGTGCACGCTTCCCTCCGGGACCTCCGAGGGGTGTCGGGCGCCCCGTGTCCCTCCTGTCCCTCCCGGCGGCCGGACCGGACCCCGTCGCGTTCGTCGTCAGCCGGGTCGCGCCGGACCAGTTCGACGAGCGGACCCTGAAGGCCCGCTTCGAGGACCTGGAGTGGCTGGAGGGCGTCGCCCGCGCCCACCACGAGGTCGTCCAGACCGTCGCCCGCCACGACACCGTCCTCCCGTTGCGCCTGGCGACCGTCTACCAGAACGACGACCGCGCCCGCCGCGCCCTCACCGCCCAGCGCCACGTCTTCGCCGAACGGCTCGCCCTCCTCCGCGGCCGGAGCGAGTTCGGCGTCAAGCTGTACGTCGGCCCCGCCGGCTCCACCGATCCCACCGGCTCCACCGGCCCCGCCGGCCCCTCGGAGCCCCGGGACGGCACCGCCGACCCTCCCTCAGCCCCGGAAAGGCCTATCTCCGCCGCCGCCGCGCCCAGCACAGCGCCCAGGAGGTCCGCTACCGGCACGCCCAGGAGGCGGCCGACCGCGTCGAGGCCCTGGCCTCCCGGTTCAGCACGCACCGCGTGCGCCACCCCACCAGCGCGGCGCCCTGGCGGGCCCGGAGGAGAACGTCCTCAACGACGCCTACCTCGTCCCGTACGACCGCGCCGAGGAGTTCCGCACGGCGCTCGCCGCCGCCGTGGACGGCCTCGACGACGTACGCGTCGAGGTGACCGAGCCGTGGGCCCCGTACTCCTTCGCCACGCCGCCCGAACCCGAGGCCGCCGGGGAGGGACGGACGCCATGACCGTCTCCCGGCCCACCGAATCGCTGCCCGGCCGGCAGGTCGCCCTGGTCGACCTGCTCGACAGGCTGCTCAGCGGGGAGTGGTCCTCTCCGGCGACATCGTCCTGTCGATCGCGGACATCGACCTCGTCCGCGTCTCGCTCCGCGCCCTGATCGTGTCCGTCGACTCGGAGGCGGACCCGCTGGCACCGGTGGACCGGGAGCGGACGTGAACGACGGGACGGGCCCGGCGCCGGGGAGCGGAGGACCCCTCCGGGCCCCTCCCGGAGACCGCACCCGGGGCGGAGCCGCCCCAGGAGACCTCACCGCCCCTGCGCAGGGCGGGCAGCGCCCTGAACGACGCCTTCCGCCTCCTCCAGGCCCCGCCCACCCCGGCCGACGAGTCCCCGCGCCCCGCGCGCCGGCTCCGGACCGACCACGAGTCGGTCGAGGAGGACCTCCTCAAACTCGTCCTCACCGTCGTGGAACTCCTGCGCCAGCTCATCGAGAGACAGGCGCTGCGGCGCGTCGACGCGGGCGACCTCACCGACGACCAGGGAGGAGGAGCTGGGCGCCACCCTGATGGCCCTGCACGACGCCCTGTCCGACCTCTGCGCCGAACACGGCTACACGCTCCAGGACCTCAACCTCGACCTCGGCCCGCTCGGCCCCCTGCTGCCGAGGGAGGACTGAGTGCCACGGCTCCGGCCGGTGTCACCGGCCCGCGTCACCGGGCGGAGACGGTGACGCCCGCCAGGGCGAGGGCCCGGGCCACGGCGGGCAGGTCGAGCGGCCCCTCGTCGTGACGGGCGGGCCGCAACCGCGCGAGGAAGGGCTCCGGCCGCAGTCGGTGCGCCTCGGCGTCGGCCAGGAAATCCGCCGCGTCCGGCCCGTCGCCGTCCGTGTCGTCGACGTGGTCCGACAGCGCTCCCAGCACCTGCTCCCGGTCGGCGAAACCGCTCATGCCGCAGTCCAGGCCGTCGTCCCGGAGGTCGTCCGGATAGGGCGCGCGGGCCCAGGCCCCGTCCTCGTACCAGTAGACGCAGCCCAGCTCGTCCCCTCGATCCGGTCGCGCAGTTCGTCGTACGGGAGCCAGTCCGGCCCGCCCGCCAGCACGTCGATCGGCGTCCCGTGCCACTTCACGCCGCTCGACTCGTCCTCGCCGTAGAGCACGAACCGGCCCTCGCCCATCCTGGACATGGTCCACCAGGTGCAGCCGGAGTCGTCGTGGTGGAGCCCCTCGGCGTCGACCCAGAGGCCGGTGCGGTAGCCGCTCGCGCGCTCCTCCTCCGCGGTGGTGGCCCCGAGGGCGGCGAGCAGCGCCCACCGGCCCCACAGCGCCTCCCCGGCGGAAGGTCCTCCGGAAGTCCCGGCCGGTGGATGGTCATGCGCGCCCCGTGCGTCCTCGCCCCGACGATGATCACACCCACAGTACGGCCCTCCCGGGGACCGGCCGGGGCCCCGCCCCTCCGGGATCCGCCCGCGGATCGATCAGGAGCGGTCGGCCGTGGCGAAGATCCAGCGGTTGGCCGCCAGAGCGTCGTCCGGTTCCGGGAGCGGGCCCCGACCGTGGAGCGCGGTGAAGTCGTACGGGCGGTGCACGGCCACCCGCCAGCCCCGGCCGGCGAGGACCCCGGCCGAATCGGGGCGCGGTCCCGCGGCGAAGAGGCCCGGCAGGTCGATGCCGACCCGCTCGCGCGCCGTCGTGTAGACGGGGCCGCCGCGCACGCGCGAGGACTCGGCGGTCACCTCCTTGATCTCGTACGCCAGCGTGCTGCCGGCGGCGCTGAGCCGGTCCACGTCGTCGATCAGGCGCCGCTCGGCCTCGGCAGGGAGGTAGAGCAGCAGGCCCTCGGCGAGCCAGGCGGTCGGGACGGCCGGGTCGAAGCCGGTCCCGGTACCGCTTCCGGAACCGAGGAGGGCCTCCGTCCAGTCGTGCCGGAGGTCGGCGGCGCACGGGCGGCGTTCGGCGACGGGCTCCGCCCCGTGGCGTCGAGCACCGACTGCTTGAAGGCCAGCACGTCGGCCGAGTCGATCTCGTGGACGACGGTCCCGGCGGGCCAGTGGAGCCGGAAGGCCCGGGAGTCGAGGCCCGCGCCGAGCAGCACCACCTGGCGCACGCCCGCCCGGGCGGACGCCAGCAGGTGGTCGTCCAGGACGCGGGTCCGCAGCCCGAAGTACCGGCCGAGCCTGCCCCACAGCGGGTCCGAGGCGCCGCCGGGCACCTCGTCGGGATGGAGCGGCCAGTCGGCGGCGTCCGGCGCCGCGCGGACGAAGGCGGCGGCGAACGGATCGCGGGCGAGGGCGTCGGGACGGTGGGTCTCGACGGCGCGGGCGGCGGCCACCAGCAGGGCGGTGCGGCCCACGCCCGCCGTCACCCCCGGGAACGGACCGGTACCGGTGCGCACTCCCCCTCCTCTTCCTCTTCCCTCCGCGGCTCCACCGAGGGGACGTCCCACGCGGACGGGTCGTCCGACGCGGGGGTGCGGGCGCCGTAGAGGACGCGCATGAACGCGAGGACCTCCTCGTACGGCAGGTGCAGGGCCGTGGTGCAGTCCGCCAGTACGGTGACGTGGAAGCCCTTCTGGAACGCGGTCCGGGCGGTGGAGTCCACGCACACGTCGGCGAACAGGCCCGCGAACACCAGGTGTTCGACGCCCCGGGCGCGCAGGTGCTCCTCGAAGCCCGCCGCGAGGAAGGCGTCGAAGCAGGCCCGCTTGGTGAAGACGGCCTCGCCGGCGGCGGGCAGGACACCGTGGAACTCCGCGCCCCAGGTGCCCTCCAGGCACTTCGGCGGCCTGCCCCGGGCCCGGTCCCGCAGCCGCCAGCTCGCCCCTGCCGGTCGGGGTCGCCGGTGAACCGGACGAAGACGACCTCCACGCCCGGCGCCGGGCCTCCGCGGCCGCTCCGGCGGCCGAGGAGACGACGGCGTCCAGGACGGCGGGGTCGCCCCGGAACCGGGCCCTGGCCAGGGGACTCGCGCAGAAATCGTTCTGCAGATCCACCACGACCAGGGCCGTGCGCGCCGACGCGGTCACAGGCCGCCCACCAGGGCCGCGTCACGCGGCGCGTTGTCCGGCCCGGGGACGCCCAGCGCGCCGACCAGGCCGTCGACCACGTCGCTCGTGGAGTGCCGGCCGCCGAGGTCGGGGTGCGCACGCCCCGTTCGTCGAGGACCGCGAGGGCGGCCTCCACGGCCGCCGCGGCACCGGGGAACCCGGCGTGGTGCTCGGCGACGAGCGCGGCGGCCCGGATGGTGGCGACCGGGTTGACCAGGTCCCGGCCCGCCAGGTCGTCGGCCGAGCCGTGCACCGTCTGGTACTCCACCAGGCCCCGCAGCGCCGGGTCGAGGCAGACGTTCTCCGTGCAGCGGTTCTCCTGCCGGTCGGAGCCGTACCGGTCGAGGAGCATGACGTGCATGATGTCGGCCCACTCGTTCCCGGCGATCAGCAGGGTGCGGTCGGGCAGCCCGTGGGCGAGCAGGTTGCGGTTGACCGTGTCCGGCTGGAACACCTCGATCCGCACGCCGAACCGCTCGGACAGGTCGGCCACCCACGCGTCGAACGCCCCGTCGAGCAGATGGAACTTGTAGGCCATGACGATCCGGCCGATCCGCCCGTCCGGCCAGGTGCGCCGGGCCCGCTCCAGGGCGTGCTCGACGACCGCCCCGGTGACCTCGTGGCTGAAGGCGAGGGTGCGGGTGACCTCGCCGGCGGTGTGCGTGTTCTCGCCGGTGTAGAAGCCCTGGGCCTGGTCCCGGACCAGCAGGAGCGACCGTTCCCCGGCCGTCAGCAGGTCGACCTTCACGGCGCGCAGCCGGCGCCGGACGAGGTACAGCGACTGGGCGTTGATCGCGGTGCGGAAGACCGCGGTGGTGCCGCGCCCGGCCAGGTCCCGGCACCACGCCTCGTAGTGGTCGGCGTCCTCGGCGGTCAACCGCTGTACGGTGGCGACGTCGTGGTCCCGGCGGAGCGAGACGTAGGAGTGGTAGAGGCGCGGCGAGCGGACGACCTCCACCTCCGCGGCGCCCGGGGTGAGGGCGCCCAGCACGCGCTCGAAGACGTCCGCCAGCTCCGGGCCCGTGCCCCGGCCCACGGCCAGCCCGATCACGGGTCGGACACCGCCTAACGGGGAGGTCCCCGTGGTCTCCCGCCCGTTCGCCCCGGTCATCGGGCGGCGCCGGTGACGAGACGGTCGCCGGCGATGCCGGCCTTCTCCGGGCGGTAGTAGTCCCGGATCCCGTCCGCCCAGACGGCCACCGGCACCCGGTCGCCGTCCACCGGGCCGAAGGCCTCGAACAACGCCTCGATGTTGGGCCGGTCGAAGCCGATGGCGGTCATGAGGGCCAGGAAGTCGGGACGGGCGACGAAGCCGTCGCCGTTCACGTCGCCCATCGCGGACAGGGCCTCGGCGAACTCGTCGACGGCGGCGTCGAACCGCTGCGGGTCGAGCACGACGGCGGTGAACTCCTCGGGGCTGATCCGCCCGTCGCCGTCGGCGTCCAGCTCGGCCAGGAGCGTGTCCCCGTACCGGCGGAAGGCGGCGAGGAGCCTCGTCCCGTCCTTCTCGTCGGCCGCCGGCAGCGCCGCGACGGTCCGGCTCCCCATCAGCTCGAAGTCGGCGGGCTCCAGGAAGCCGTTCCCGTCGGCGTCGAAGAGCGAGAAGACGAGCTGCACACGGTCGGTGGCCTCGGTGGTGGGCATGGGGATGCACCCGGCTTTCGGTGAGAATGACGCCGGGTCACGCGCCCGGCCGTTGATCCACTATCGGGGTGCCGGGGCGCTTTCGAGGGACGAAAGCGGTCTGCTGTACACGATCGAAGGCAATTCGCCGGGCCGTGCATGACACGCCGGGAAGGTGGAAAGCGGCGCCCGTTCCGGCCGCATGGGCCGGAACGGGCGAGAGCGAACGGGAGGGGAAGAGAGGTCAGTCGCGGTCGACTTCCTTGCGGAGGACCCGTCGCTCGGTCGTGGAGACCTCGTACGTCGTCTTGTCCCAGTTGCTGGTGTCGACGACGTCCACCGACCAGGAGTCGTCGTCCAGCTCCACGGCCGTGACGGTGCCCTTGTCGTCCTGGGTGGCCGTCTGCACCGCCTGCTCCGGCGTGACGGTGGTCCGCTTCAACCGGTCGGCCAGCTCCTGCTTGTCCTCGGCGTCCTGGTCCGCGTCCGGCTTGTCGCTGATGACCTTGCCGCTGACGCCGTCGACCCAGACGTCGTGGAGGGTGCCGTCCGACGCGGCGACGCTCGTGTGCCACGCCGGGGTCCGCGCGCCCGCGCTCGCCGACGGGCTCGCGGAGGCGGACGCGCCGGCGCTCGCGGACGCGGAGGCGGACGCACCGGCGGAGGCGCTGCCGCTCGGCCGGGCGCTCCCGCTCGCGGTGGCGTTCGGGGGAGCCCAGGCGAGCTCGGTCTCGACCAGCTTGCCCTGGGGCACGGTGGCCACGGCGGTCTGCGTGGCCTTGTCCCAGGTGACCTTCGTGGCCGGGACGAGCTTCTGGCGCTCGGCCTGGTCGTCGGTGAGTCGCGGCGAAGCGGAGCCCGAGGGAGAGGCGGACCCCGAAGGGGAGGCGGAGAGCCGACGCCGACGGGTCGTCGGTGCTCCCGGTCTGGGTCGGCGCGATGCGGCCGGACGTGGTGGTGGTGTCCTTCTGCTCGGACCCGCAGGCGGCGAGCAGAAGGGCGCAGAACGCAGCGAGGCAGGCGATGACCGGGCCGCGCAGTCGATGTCGCAGAGAGGTACTCATGCGCCTATTCTGACCCGGGCCCCCGTTCCGTGACGCAGCGACCCGCGCAACCACCCGATCGCGGTCCTCCGCCGGTCCGGACGGGGAAACCCGCCCGGCGCCCCGCCCGCGGCCTCACCGTTCGGACGGCTGGTCGTCCCCGTTCGTGTAACGGATCCGGGCCCACAGCGGCAGGCCGAACCAGCAGACCAGGTACCAGGCGAGGACCCCGGAGACCAGCCACGGCACGTAGCCGTCGTGCGTGGCCACGCGCAGGATCAGGAAGAGCGCCGCGGTCAGCGTCGCGAGGAGCAGGATGAGACCGGTGAACGTGAGCCGGGACGCCCAGACGACCGCCTGGGGCTTGATGCGGCGGCCCGACACGATGCGGTGGAAGGCCACGGGCCCGATCAGGGCGCCGGTCGCCAACGAACCGAGCACGACGGTGACGAGGTATATCGTCTTGTCGGTCTGCTCCAGGTCCTGGAAGTGCGGTGTGAACACCACGGTGAGCAGGAAGCCCAGGAGGATCTGGACACCGGTCTGGGCGACCCTGATCTCCTGGATGAGCTCGGTCCACTGCCGGTCCGCACGCTCTTCGGGCGTCTCGTTTCTTCTGGTCCGCCGGTCATCGTCGGCTATCACGTCCTCAGTCATGGCGTCCTCTTTCCCGCAGGTCGGCCTCGCATCCGCCCGGACTTTGCCTTTTCTTTTCCCAGGATGTGCGCGGCCCGGCCCTCCGGCCCGGCGGGAAGCACCCCGTGCCCGCGAACACGCGCCCGCGAGAGGGTGCGATCACCGGAAGGCCTGCGTAGCCTGGGAGCCACCCGGGGGCACCCGGGGAGGACGGGTCGCTCCACGCCGCCGCAAGACGCCGGAGAAGAGCCGCGGAGGTCGTGTGTCGACGTACGAGGATGTCCTGGGCGATCTGCTGGCCCGCTCCCACCTGCGGTCCGTGCGGGAGCTCGCGGGCCTCGTCCAGGACGCGGGCCGCCGCATGGGGTTCCGGGCAACGGCCATGTACGTCACCGACCTCCAGCAGATCCGGCTCATCGCACTGCCCCGGACGGACGGCGTCGACCAGGCGACGCTCGACGTCGACACCTCGCTGGCGGGCCTGGCCTACCGCACGCAGCAGGCGCAGCGGTCGAGGGACGGCGCCACCGCCTGGCTGCCGATGATCGACGGGGTCGAACGCATCGGCGTCCTGATGGTGACGGCACCCGCCCTGGACGACGGCCTGCTCGGGCGGGGCGAGGCGCTCGCCGGGGTCGCCGCCCTGCTCGTGGTGTCGAAGTCCTCCCACAGCGACCTGCTGGTCGAGACGGAACGCGCGCGGGCGATGACGGTGCAGGCCGAACTGCTGTGGGCCTTCCTGCCGCCGCGGACCATCGGCACGTCGGAGGTCACCTCCTCGGCGGTCCTCGAACCCGCCTACGACATCGGCGGCGACACCTTCGACCACACCCTGGACGACGGCGGCCTGCACCTGACCGTCATCGACTCCATGGGCCACGACCTCGCCTCCGGCGGAAGCCAGCGCGGCCGGGCTCGCCGCCTGCCGGGCGGCCCGCCGCTCCGGCGGCTCGCTGAGCGACATCGTCACCTCGATCGACCAGATCCTCGACACCTGGTTCACCGACCGCCTCATGACCGCCGTCGTCGCCCATCTGGACACCTCCGACGGACGGCTGACCTGGATCAACTGCGGCCACCCGCCGCCCCTGCTGATCCGCCACGGAAGGGTCCTCCCCAGGTCCTCGACCGGGAGCCCGACCTGCCGCTCGGCTGGGGTTCCTCAGGGAGTCACCGCCCACCGAGCACACCGAGCGCCTCCAGCCCGGCGACCGGATCCTCCTCTACAGCGACGGCGTCACCGAGGCGCGCTCGTCCGGAGGGACTTCTACGGGGAGGAGCGGCTGGCCGACACGGTCATCCGCGCCACGGCGGCCGGCGCCCCCGCCCCCGAGGCCCTCCGGCGCCTGGTCCAGGGACTGCGGCAGCACCAGGGCCACAAGCTGCGCGACGACGCCACCATCCTGCTCACCGAATGGCACCCGAGCGGACGCGGCGGGGGCACACGACCGGGCGCGGCGGAAGAACACGGCCGGAACCCGGGGTGAGTGACCGTTCCGGACGCGGGTAGGCGCGGGTTCGTCAGAGATCACGGCGAACCGTCAGGAGGGTTCATGAGCACGCCCCCGAACGACCCCGTCCCTCCGAGTCCCACGCCCCGCCCGGCCCCGGCCCGGCCCCCGATCCGGGACCGTTGCCGGGACCGGCACCCGTGCCCGGTGGCCCGGACCCCGTACCGCCCGCGCCGCCCCAGCCGGAGCCGGACCCGCCGGCCCCGGTCCCGCCACCGGACCCCTTCCGCAGCCGGGCCCGCTGCCCTCGCCGGGCCCCGCCCCGGAACCGCTGACCTGAGCGTCCCGCGCGTCGGCCCCGCCCTGTTCACGGGCGGGGGCCGACGCGCGTGCGAGGCGGGTCCGGCGCGGGGCCAGCTCAGCCGTGGCCGAGCGGCGGCACCCGCTCGGACGGGGCGGCGGCCCGGGCGGCGTGCCGTCGCCGAACGGGCGCCCGCCGAGCTCCTCCCGCCCGTGCGCCGAGAGCCAACCGCGCGGGTCCGGACCGAGGGGACGATCCCGGTCGGGTTGATGTCGCGGTGGACGACGTAGTAGTGCGTCTTGATCTGCTCGAAGTCGATGGTGTCGCCGAAACCGGGCGTCTGGAACAGGTCCCGCGCGTAGCCCCACAGCGCCGGGAGTTCGGTCAGCTTCCGCCGGTTGCACTTGAAGTGGCCGTGGTAGACGGCGTCGAACCGCACGAGGGTCGTGAAGAGGCGGACGTCGGCCTCCGTGAGGGTGTCCCCGACCAGATAGCGCCGGTCTCCAAGCCGCTCCTCCAGCCACTCCAGCCGGTCCCACAGCCTCCGGTACGCCTTGTCGTACGCCTCCTGGCTGCTCGCGAAACCGCACTGGTAGACGCCGTTGTTGACGTCCCGGTACACCTTCTCGGCCACGTCGTCGATCTCGTCGCGCCACTTCTCCGGGTACAGCTCCGGCGCACCGTCCCGCTGATGGGCCGTCCACTGGCTGCCCAGGTCGAGCGTGATCTGTGCGAAGTCGTTGGTGACCACCGCGCCGGTGGGGACGTCGACGATCGCGGGCACGGTGATGCCGCGCGCGTAGTCGGGGTCCCGCCGGAAGAAGGCCTCCTGGAGGCGTTCGATGCCGAGGACCGGGTCCCTGCCGTCCGGGTCCAGGTGGAAGGACCAACTGCGCTCGTCGTGCACGGGCCCGGCGATCCCCATCGACAGGACGTCCTCCAGGCCCATGAGGCGCCGGACGATCACGGCCCGGTTCGCCCACGGGCACGCGCGGGCGACGACCAACCGGTACCGCCCCGGCTCCACCGGCCGGCCGTCCCGGCCGTCGGCCGTGATCCTCGTCGTGATGTAGTTCCGGTCGCGCTCGTACTCACCGTCACCAGCCATGGCCCCGAGGGTAGCCCGCACCGCACGGTTCCGCCCGGGATCAGCCGGGGGCGCCGCCCGGGGCGCCGGGCGCCGCGCGCAGGACCGGCATCATCGTCTCGACGGCGGCGTCCCGCGCCAGGTGGTCGAGGACCATCCGGTTGACCAGGGCCGGCTGCTCCAGCGGCACCAGGTGGGACGCCCCGGGCACCACGGCCAGCAGGGCCTCCGGGATCGCGCGGTAGAGGGCGGCGGTGTGTTCGAGTGTCATCAGGTCGTCGTCGCCGACCACGACCAGGGTGGGCGCCCGTACGCGCCCCAGGTCCTCGGGGGCGAGCGCCGGCTGGGTCCGCCACATCTCGATCACCTTGGCCGCCACCACCGGCCAGTGGTCAGCGCCGTCCGGCGTGACCGCCGCATACATCTCGCGGAAGAACTCCATGTCCGGGCTGTCGGGCGTCATCCCGTCGAGCATCGCCGGATCGGCGAAGCACTCGGGCCCGGGGCGGAAGTTCGCCCCGATCGCCACGACCCTGCGGACCAGATCGGGCCGGGCGGCGGCGACGAGCAGCGCGACGACACCGCCGTCGCTCCACCCGACCAGATGCGCCGGACCCCCGACCACCCGCTCCAGGAACGCCACCGTGTCGTCCGCCATGTCCTGGTACGACAGCGGTCCCGGCACGTCGGGGGTGTGCCCGTGGGCGCGCCGCTCGGGCAGGAAGAGGCGGTACTCGCCGGCGAGGTCGGAGCGCTGGGCGCCCCACGTCCCGTTGGTGCAGAAGCCGCCGTGCAGCAGGACCAGCGGGTCGCCGTCGCCCTCGGTCTCGTACCAGGTCCTGACCCCAGGAAGGTCAGCGTATGCGCCCATCGTCCCCGGCCCTCTCCGGATCGGCCCCTGCCCGCCCAGTCTCCGCCGGGCCCCGGAGGGCCGCAAACGGTGGCCCGCCCCGGTTCGCACGGCACGCACCGCTCGGCGTTCGAACGCGCCGCGGGGGTTCGAACGCGGAAGACGGGGCACCCGGTCATTCCGATCCGAGAGGGGTGAATGGGCATGAGCGCAGGGGGTCGACCACGGCCGTCGCGAGAAGAGCGGCCCGTGGGGACGTGGTGCGAGCGGGCGCCCGGGCGGGCTTCGTCGCGCGGGGAGTGCTGTACCTGCTCATCGGGATCCTGGCCGTACGCATCGGCCTGACGGGCACCGGCGAGCAGGCCGACAAGGGCAGCGCCCTCGCGCAGGTCGCCGAGACGCCGTTCGGAGCCGTGATGCTCTGGGCCCTCGGCATCGGACTCGTCGGGATGGCGCTGTGGCGTCTCTCGGAGGCCCTGTTCGGCAGCGCGGGTCCGAAGGGCGACAAGCCGGCCAAGCGGGCCGTGTCCGGTGCCCGGGCCGTCTTCTACGCCGTCTCGGCCTTCTTCGTCCTGTCCTTCGCGACGGGGAACCGGGACAGCGGCGCCGGCTCGACCGACCGCCAGAGCCACGACATCACCGGCCGTCTCCTCGACATGCCGGCGGGCCAGTGGCTGGTCGGCGCGGCGGCCTTGGGCTTCCTCGGCGCGGGCCTGTGGATGGGCGGCCGGGCCGTGATGCGGAAGTACCGCAAGCACCTGACGTGGGCCACGATGTCCGAGAAGCAGCGGCGCTTCATGGACGTGACCGGCATCGTCGGCGGTGTGGGACGCGGGCTCGTCTTCGCCGCGATCGGCTTCTTCGGCCTGAAGGCGGCCGTCCAGTTCGACCCGGACGAGGCCAAGGGCATGGACGACACGATCCGCTCGTTCGCGCAGACCCCCGCCGGACCGTGGCTGCTGGTCGCCGTGGCCGTCGGGCTCGTCCTCTTCGGGATCTTCTCCTTCGGCCAGGCGAAGTGGCGCGACGTCTGATCCGCCGGCCTCGGTCCGAACGCCCCGCACGCGTACGCGTGCGGGGCGTTCAGCCGTCGTAGCGGCCGGTGTCGACCTCCCAGCGGTGGTAGCCGGCGATCCAGGAGGCGAGGCCGTCGACGTACCGGCGGGCGGCCCGCGCCCGGCGGGGGAGAGGCCGAGGAGGTCGCAGATCCCGGGAACCTGGGCGGACAGCCCCACGAAGCGGTCGACCATCGCCTGGGCCTCGCGCATCACCTGGGCGGCCGCCTCCTCGGGGGTGCCGCCGCGCTCCTCGGACGATCATCACCATGTTGGCGACGTCGCCGCGCGCGAACTCCTGGGCGTACGAGTGCACGTCGTTGGTGAACGACGGTATGTCGGCGGCCAGTTGGCGCATCAGACGGAGGGTCGGATGGTGCAGCACCTCCTGCGGCACCTCGAACCGGTTGAGCCGCTCGACCATGTCGAAGAGGGTCTCCATGGCGGCCGTTCCCCGGCGCAGCGCCAGATAGCCCTCCCGGTCCGGGAGCCGCCCGGAGAGCCGGCCGGCGGCCTCGGCGGGGTGGCAGGCGAAGTACCACTCCCAGTTGTAGGCGCTCCTCGCCCGCCACCGGGCGGACATGCCGCGCGCGCTGCGCTCCCAGAGGTCGGCGAAGGCCCGCTCGACGGGAGTGCGGGCACCGGGCGCGGGGCCGTCCCCGTGCAGGAGGGCCGTCAGCCGGGTGCAGACCTCCGCCACCCGCGCGGGGGCCCGGCCGAGACCGGTGTCGAACCCGTCGTCGAAGAGGAAGTAGAAGCCGAGCAGATCAGCGGCGAGGGCGAGGTCGCCGGTGGCGCAGTCGGGACTGGTGAGCGCGGCGAGCCGGGGCACGTCCCACCGGTCGTACACCGCCGCGTCGACGGCTCCGGCGAGCCCTTCGTGACGCTCCAGCCACTCCCGGTGGAGCCGCGCGGCGGCTCCCGGTCCGGATGGCTGTGCGGCGGGAAGGGAAGGTCGAGCACTGCGGCATGGAACACGTGCACCCCCAGGGCATTGGACCCGGGTGCCCCCAACGCCCCCGGCGCGATCGAAGAGTACTTGAATCGATCACTAACTGCCAGGAATAACAAGGGGATCGATTCCGGATCCACACAACCGGGACCGGGCCGTCGGACGGCGGGGCGGAGCCCGGGGTAGTCAGCGACGATTCCCTCCGCGCGGGCCGCCGCCGCCCGCCGCGGTCCGGCCCGGACCTGTCCGAGACTCACCCCGGACCCTCACGTAGAGTGGGGCCCGGGCCGTGACTGGCGCTTGAGGTGGATCACCACCGGGGAGCGGTCCCGCGGAGCGCGCCCGCCGGCGCGCCCGCGCCGAATGCCGTGCGCCTGGGCGAACCGCCGGTCAGAGACGACGCCCAGGAGTTGCCATGTCCACCAGTACCGCCGCCCTCATGGACGGTACGGCCCTCGCCCGCCGTACGGTCGAGGAGACCGCCGCCCGCGCCGCCGAGGTCACCCGCCGCACCGGCGTCACCCCCTGTCTCGCGACCGTCCTGGTCGGCGCGGACCCGGCCTCCGTGACGTACGTGAAGATGAAGCGGAACCGCTGCGCGAAGGCCGGGATCCGCTCCCGGCACGTCGAGCTGCCCGCCACCACGACGACCGAGGAGCTCGTCGCCGCGATCACCGCCCTCTCCCGGGACCCCGAGGTCCACGGCATCCTCCTCCAGCACCCGGTCGGCCCCCACATCGACGAGCGCGCCGCCTTCGAGGCCATCGCCCCGGAGAAGGACGTCGACGGCGTCACGACGGCCTCCTTCGCCGCCATGGGCTTCGGCCTCCCCGGCTTCGTCTCCTGCACGCCCGGCGGCATCATGCGCCTCCTCGACGCGTACGACGTCGAACTGAGCGGCAAGCGGGCCGTCGTGGTGGGCCGCAGCGCCATCCTCGGCAAGCCCGCCGGCCTGCTCCTCCTCGGCCGCGACGCCACCGTCACCTACTGCCACTCCCGCACCCGTGACCTCTCCTCCGTCGTCCGCGAGGCCGACGTCCTCGTCGCCGCCGTCGGCAAGCCGAACTTCATCAAGGGCGAGGACGTCAAGCCCGGCGCCGTCGTCGTCGACGCCGGCTACAACCCGGGCAACGTCGGCGACGTCGACTTCGCGTCGGCCGCCGAGCGCGCCTCCCTCATCACCCCGGTCCCCGGCGGCGTCGGCCCCATGACCATCGCCGTGCTCCTCGCCCAGACGGTCGAGGGCGCCGAGCGCCAGCTCGGTCTGTAGGACGACCATGACGGAGAGGCGGCGGGGCGGGCGTTCGGCGATCGGCGGAGTGCTGCGCGGACGGCGCCCGGGCGACCGGGAACGCCCGCGCCGGAGCCGTCGGCCGGCGGCGCGGCGCGCCTTCCGGTTCGGCACGCCGCTCCTCCCGCTGCTCACGGCCGCCCTGGTGGCGACCGCCTTCCTGACCGTCCGGGAGGGCGGGGAGAACGACGGCAACCCGATGGGCGCGCCGTCTCCTGTCGCCACCGGGGACGCCGCTTCTCCTCCTCTTCCTCCTCCGACGGACGGCCCGGCGCCCGGTGCGTCCGGCGTCGGAACCACCGGCACGCCGACACCCGGCACGACGCGGGACGGCGCGGCGGAGGACGACACACCGGTGCCCGGCCCGAGACGGGACGGCACACCGGCGGCCACGGCCGCGCGGGGTGCCACGCCGACGCGCACGGAGGCCGAGGGCCGGCCTCCGCACGCGAGCACGTCACCGGCGCCGTCCCCGACGAGGAGCGCCGCCCCGGCCCTCCGGCGGCCGGAAGGACGGGCAGCGCCCCGGGCGGCCCGTCTCCTTCGAGGCGCTGCGCGTAGGCGACTGCTTCGACATCGACCGCGACGCGCCGGGCACCGCGGTCCGGCGCCCCTGCGACGCGCCGCACTCCGCCGAACTGGTCGCCCGGCCCCGGCTGACCGGCCGTTACGCCACGGACCGGGCGGTGCGCGAGGCGGCCACGGAGCTCTGCCGCGAACCGCTGCGCCGCAAGGCCGCCCGGCAGCCGTTCGGTACGCGCTGGACGACCTTCGTTCAGTACCCGTACCGGACGAGCCACCTCCTCGGCTCCGACACCGTTGCCTGCAGCCTGGTCGTCCCTTCCACGATCGGCGGCAGGATCGGCCACCGGCTCAGATAGCGCGCGTGTGGTGTCTCCCCTGCGGGCGGTGCCCACGGCTCAGGTGACGCCCCGCGCTCACGCGATGCCCTACTGCTCAGGCGATGCCCCGTGCTCAGGCGGTGTCCTGGGCCCAGGCGGTGTCCTGGGCTCAGGACACGTCCGCCGCGAGCGCCGTCGCCAGGGCCGCCGCCGGGTCCCGGTCCGCCGGGCCCGCCGGGGCCCAGCGCCCCGCGGACTTGAGGTACGGCCACCAGCGGCCGTCCTCCCCGAGCCGCACCTGCGCCTCCGCGCCCACGGCCGTCCACCGGGCGCCGCCCGCCCGCCGCAGCACCGGCCGCTCGTCGTCCTCCCAGGCCTCCGCGAGCCGCGCCCCGGCACGGGCCAGGACCTCGGCGTCCGGCTCCCACTCCTCCTCCAGTACGGCGAGGGCGGCGGCGCCCCCGAACCGCCACGCGCGCGTGGCGAGGTCCAGGTCCGCCCGCGAACGGCCCGAACCGGCGGCGAGCCGTGCCGCGATCCACGGAGCGGGAGAGCCCACGGCGAGCCGCACCGCGTCCTGAGCTCCCGTCAGCCCGGTTTCCTCCAGGCCGGTTTCCTCCAGTGCGGTTTTCTCCAGTCCGGTTTCCGTCAGTTCCGGCGCCTCCCCGCCCGGCCCCAGGGCCCCGGCGAGGAACCGGTGCGCGCGGGCCGCCGCGTCCGCCGCGAGGAACTCGAGAGCCGCCGGATCCACCCCGGCTCCGGCTCGGTGTCCGTGTCCAGGGACGGGGCCCGGCCCGGCGCGGCCGGAAGGTCCGGAGGGGCGGGCAGCGGCGGCAGCAGGAACGCCGACGCGTACGCCTCCTCGGCCGGCACGCCGGGCATCCCAACGACGCCCCCGCGAGCGCCGTCGCCGTCGCCCCCGCCGCGTCCCGGGGGAGCGGCGGCACGCAAGCACTGCGCGCCTGGAGCTGGTCGAGCAGGGTGCGCTCGCCGCGCCCGCGCATCAGGAGCAGCACGAAGGGGTCCTCGTCCAGGAGCCGTGCCACCTGGTAGCAGAGCGCCGCCGTGTGCGGGCAGTGGTCCCAGGCCTCGCAGCCGCACTCCGGATCGAGGTCGCCGATGCCCGGCAGCAGGTCGAGCCCTGCCGCCGCCGCGTCCTCCACCAGGTGCGGCGGCATCTCGCGGTCGAGGAGGGCCGCGATGTGGCCCGCGCTGTCCACCGCGAGGTCGAGCAGCCGTTCCCACTCCTCCTCGGAGAACTCCCGCACCAGCACGTCGCTCCGGTGCGCCGTGCCGTCCCGGTCCTTGACCACCGCGGTGATCCGGCCGGGCCGCACCGACACGGCGCCCACCGCCCCCGCGCGCGCGTGGCGGCGCCCCGCCTTGAGCTGCTGCCCGTCGAGCGCGGTGTCCTCCAGGGCCTTGAGCCACACCTGGCCCCACCAGGTCCGGGTGAACGCCCCGCCCGCGCCGGCGGCAGCGCCGCGAAGGTCCGCTCGCCGTCCCCGTGTCCGTATCCGCTCATCGTCCGTCCCTCGCAGTCGCACCAGCTCCGCCAGTTCGGCATCGGTCAGTTCGGTCAGCTCCGGCGGCATCTCCCCGCCGGTGCCGAGGACGCTGTCCGCCAGCTCCCGCTTGCGGTCGAGCATCGCGGCGATCCGGTCCTCGATCGTGCCCTCGGCGATCAGCCGGTGGACCTGCACCGGCCGGTCCTGCCCGATCCGGTACGCGCGGTCGGTGGCCTGCGCCTCCACCGCCGGGTTCCACCAGCGGTCGTAGTGCACGACGTGCTCGGCGCGGGTGAGGTTGAGCCCCGTGCCCGCGGCCTTCAGGGAGAGCAGGAAGACCGGGACCTCCCCGTTCTGGAAGCGGGCGACCATCGCCTCCCGCTCCGCGACCGGCGTGCCGCCGTGCAGGAACTGCGTCCGCACGCCCCGCGCCGCGAGGTGCGCCTCCAGAGCCGGGCCATCCCCACGTACTGGGTGAAGACCAGGGTGGCGGCGCCCTCGGCGAGGATCGTGTCGAGGAGCTCGTCGAGCAGTTCCAGCTTGCCCGACCGCCCCGCGATCCTCGGGCTCTCCTCCTTGAGGTACTGGGCGGGGTGGTTGCAGATCTGCTTGAGCCCCGTCAGGAGCTTCACGACGAGGCCGCGGCGCGCCATGCCGTCGGCCGCGGAGATCGCCGTCAGCGTCTCCCGCACCACCGCCTCGTACAGACCGGCCTGTTCGGGCGTCAGCGACACGGTCCGGTCGGTCTCCGTCTTCGGCGGGAGCTCGGGCGCGATGCCGGGGTCCGACTTGCGGCGGCGCAGCAGGAACGGCCGGACGAGCGCGGCGAGGCGCGCGGCGGCAGCCGGGTCGCGGCCGCCCTCGACGGCGGAGGCGAACCGGGTGCGGAAGGCGCCCAGGCCGCCGAGCAGCCCCGGGGTGGTCCAGTCGAGGATCGCCCACAGCTCGGAGAGGTTGTTCTCCACCGGCGTCCCGGACAGCGCCACGCGTGCGCGTGCCCCGATGGTCCGCAGCCGGCGGGCCGTCGCCGAGTACGGGTTCTTGACGTGCTGCGCCTCGTCCGCGACGACGAGCCCCCAGTCCCATCCGGCGAGCCGCTCTGCGTCGAGCCGCATGGTGCCGTACGTGGTGAGGACGAAGCCGCCGTCGGGCACCCCTTCCAGGTCGCGGGCGGTGCCGTGGAAGCGGCGCACCGGCGTGCCGGGCGCGAACCTCTCGACCTCCCGCTGCCAGTTCCCCATGAGCGAGGTGGGACAGACGACGAGGGTGGGCCCGGCCGAGGCCGGGTCGGTCTGCCGGTGCAGGTGCAGGGCGATGACCGTGATCGTCTTGCCGAGGCCCATGTCGTCGGCGAGGCAGCCGCCGAGACCGAGCGAGGTCATCCGGTGCAGCCAGTCGAGCCCGCGCACCTGGTAGTCGCGCAGGGTCGCGGCGAGCGCGGCGGGCTGGGTCACCCCGGGCCTGCCGTCCTCGGGGTGCGCGAGCCGTTCCCGCAGGCGCTCCAGCGGGCCGGTCGCCGCCACTTCGACGGTGTGCCCGTCGACCTCGGTCGTCCCGGTGAGGACGGCCGAGAGCGCGTCCACCGGCGTGACCTCGTGGTCCTGGTGGGCCCTGGCACGGCGCACTTCGGCCGGATCGACGAGCACCCACCGGTCGCGCAGCCGCACGAGGGCCGTCCGGCCTCGGCGAGCCGGTCGAGCTCGGCGCGGGACAGCTCGTGGTCCCCACGGCGAAACGCCAGTTGAAGGCGAGGAGGGAGTCGGCGGCGAGGAGGGACGGCAGGAAGGAGAACCCGCCTCGGTACGGGTGTCGCCGTCGCCGGAGCCGACGCCGTCGCGGGTGTCCACGGCGGCGTCGGTGTCCACGCGGGCGCCGGACGCGTGCGGGCCGATCACCGCCCGGGCCGTCATCCGGTCGGCGAGTTCACGCGGCCAGTGGACCCGGACGCCCAGGGCCGCGAGGGCGTCGGCCGCCGGGCCCAGGAGCTCCGCGACCTCCTCGTCGGCCAGTTCGACCGCGTCGGGCACGGCCGCCGACAGGAGCGGGGAGAGCGGGGGCCAGGCGCGGGCGGCGCGCCGGAGGGCGAGAGGGCGTCCATACGGGCGCGGGGGCCGAAGGCCGCCCCGACCGGGCCCGAGCCCGACCACACCTCGGCCGCGTCCGCGACCAGGGTCGGATCGGCGACGCCGTGCAGCCGGAGCACCGCCCGGAAGCCGGGCGCCTCCCGCGACTCGGCGGTGAAGCCGGGCAGTTCGAGACGGAGCGAGAGCCGGACGCCCGCGTCGTGCACGGCGGCCACGTCGGCCGCCCACGCCCGCTGCTCGGGAACGGCCTGCGGCTCCTCGGCCGCGAAGGCGGGCCCGCCGGCCGCCAGGGGAGCCGCCGGAGTGCGCGGCAGGGTGTCCGCGACGGCGTCGGCGAAGGCCCGCAGCAGCGCCTCGGGCTCGGGCAGCAGCAGCGTCGGCGGCTCGTCACGAGGGGCGGAGGCATCGGACGGGAGGGGTACGGCGTGGGCCGCGGGCGGCATCGACGCGGCGAGCGTACGGAGTCGCTCCAGCTCCTCGGGCCCGAGCGGTCCGGCCCGCCACGCGTCGTGGTCGCCGGGCGTGAGGCCGGGCAGGAGCAGACCGCGTGCCACGAGGTCGAGGGCGAGCAGTGCGGCGGCGCCCCAGAAGGCGGCCGCGGGGGACGCGGTGTCCGAGGACCGGGCGCGGACGAGCAGCGGCAGGGCGTCCCGTACGGAGAGGGTGCGGGCGGGGACGGTCACGAGCCGGAGGGTGTCGCCGTCCACGACCGTGAGCTCGGCGGCGGCCTCGGGGGTGCCGGGAGAGTCCGGCGGCGGCTCGCCGTCCGGTGACCAGAAGGCGATCCGTCCGGCGCGGGGCGGATCGGCGGGGAGAAAGACGGCGGAGTGGCGGGAGAGCGTGCGGGCGGGCTCGCGGGTCGGATCATCGGGTCCGTGCGACAGCGACAACGCATTCCTCAAGTTTGACTACTGGAGGCGGAGTCGCCGAGAGTACCTCACCGGTCTCCCTGGCGCCTCTTCGTTTCGCGTGATCCGCGTCACGGCTCGACCGCTCCTCTTGAGAAGCGTCCCCGGGGCGGTGCCCTCCGGGGTAGGGCCCTCCCCACCCCGGCCCCCCGGAGCGCCCCCGCCCGGGACGGGTGGTGACGCCATGGCTCCGACCGGTCACGCGTCCGTACGTTCGGTGGGCGCCCACCGAACGAGCCACCGCCGACAGAAACCGGAGCCCGCCATGTCCCAGGCCACCGTCCTGCCCCCGGCCGCCGCACCCCCGCGGCGCCCGCCCGTGCCAGGAGCGGCAGCGAGTTCGCCCCGCTCCTGCGGACGGTCAAGGAACAGGGCCTCCTCGCGCACCGGCCCGGTTGGTACGCCCGCGTCATCGTCCTCAACCTCCTCGGCATCGCCGCCGTGGTGGCCGGGCTCGCCCTCGTCGGCCCCTCCTGGTGGGCGCTTCCGCTCGCCGTCCCCTCGCCCTGCTCTCCGCCCGCGCCGCCTTCGTCGGCCACGACGCCGGGCACGCCCAGATCACCGCCGACCGCGGGGTGAGCCGCGCCGTCCAGCTCGTCCACGCCAACCTCCTCCTCGGCATGAGCCGGGAGTGGTGGAACGACAAGCACAACCGTCACCACGCCCACCCCAACCACCTCGACAAGGACCCGGACGTGGCGGCCGACGTCCTCGTCTTCGCCGAGCACCAGACGGCGGGCCGCACGGGCCTGCGCGGCTTCCTCACCCGCCACCAGGCCCCGCTGTTCTTCCCGCTGACGACCCTGGAGGCATCGCGCTCAAGGCGTACGGGATCCGGGCCCTGCTCGCGAAGGACGGCCCTGCCGCACCCGGCGCGAGCGGTTCGTCGAGGGCGGCCTGCTCCTCGCCCACTTCGCCGGGTACGCGACCCTGCTGCTCACCCTCCTCACGCCCGCCCAGGCCCTGGTCTTCGCCCTGCTCCACCAGATGCTCCTCGGCGTCCACCTGGGCATGGCCTTCGCCCCCAACCACAAGGGCATGGAGCGGCCGGACGAGCACGAGGACGGCGACAGTTGGGGCCATCTGCGCCGCCAGGTGCTCACCTCGCGCAACATCCGCGGCGGCACCCTGACCGACTGGTTCCTCGGCGGGCTCAACTACCAGGTCGAGCACCACCTCTTCCCCAGCATGCCGCGCCCGAACCTCCGGCTCGCCCAGCCCGCCGTACGGGCCCACTGCGCCGCGCTCGGCGTGCCGTACACGGAGACCGGCTTCGTCGACTCCTACCGCCAGGCCCTCGGCCACCTGCACGAGGTGGGCGCGTCCCTGCGCGGCTGAACGAGGCCGGGGCCGGGCGCCGGAGGGCCGCACCGCCCTCCGGCGCGCGGGACCCTCAGCCCGCCAGCGCGCAGGAATCGACCACGTCCCCGTCCGCCGGCCGCGCGATCGTGCGGTCCGCGGGCGGCGCCGCGCCCTCCTCGACCCAGCGCGTCAGCGCGTCGAACGCCGAGCGGTAGCACGGCAGGATCGGCCGCAGCCGGTCCGGATACGTGTCGTACAGGCCGTCGGTGTGCGTCCCGCCCCGCACCGTGTAGTACCGGTGCAGCCGGCCCCGCCCCGGTCGTCGATCATCCGCGCGTACACGTCGGAGTCGGTGGCGACGGGCAGCAGGGCGTCCAGGTCGCCGTGGAGCGTGATGAGGGGCTTGCCGATCCGGCCCGTGAGCGCGACCTTCGTGACGGCGCGGTGGACGGACGCCGGCCGGGAGGGGTAGTCGTACGACGCGTCCGAGGCGCAGGGGCGAAGATCTCCGCCGCGGTCCGGCCGGCGGTGGAGCCGGGGCAGGCCGGGTCGTACGAGGGGTCGAACTCGGCCCGGAAGATCTTCTGCGTCAGCCCCCAATACGCCTGCTCGTGGTACGGCCAGGAACGCGGCGAACAGGGAGACGCCCGGGGACAGGCGCATGGTGGGCCTCCGGTGGGACGGCGGAAAGTGAAGCGGCGCCACATCGTGCGGCGCGTCCCTTCCGCCGGACCATGGTCGAGACCACACCTCGGGCCGCCGCCCTATGGGGCGTGCTCCGGCCCGGGGCCCCGGAGCCGTCATCCTCTCCGGCTCACTAGGCTGCGGGGATGCACCTTCCCTCGGTCGACGAGATCCGCGCGCTGCACAGGAGACACGCTCCTCACGAGGAGGCGCTCCAGCTCGTCCTCACCCATTGCGAGATCGTGTGGCGGATCGCCGAGCGCCTGCTCCCGCACGCGGGAGAGAACCTCGACCCGGAGCTCGTGCGCGCCGGGTGCATGCTGCACGACATCGGGGTGTACCGCCTGTACGGCGCCGACGGGCGCCTCGACGGCCGGAACTACATCCGGCACGGGATCCTGGGACACGAGCTCCTGGCGTCCGAAGGGCTGCCGGAGACCGTGTGCCGGTTCTGCTCGTGCCACACGGGCGTCGGACTGACCAAGGAGGACGTGCTCACGCAGGGCTGCCGCTGCCGCCGGCCGACTACGTCGCGGTCACGCCGGAGGAACGGCTGGTCATGTACGCGGACAAGTTCCACAGCAAGAGCACACCGCCGAGGTTCCTGTCCCCGGAGACCTACGCGGTGTCGGTGAGCCGGTTCGGCCAGGACAAGGTCGCGGCCTTCGGGGCGCTGCGCACGGTGTACGGCGACCCGGAGCTCGACGACCTGGCCGCCGCGTACGGGCATGCCCTGACCTGAGACCCGGGGGTCGGCAATCGGCCAACGGCAATCGGCCACCGGCGATCGGCCACCGGCTCAGGCCGGGCGTACGGCCATCGCGTCGAGGCCCTTGAGCAGCGCGGGAAGCCTCTCGCCCCGCGCGACCGGCAGCACCTCGCGCGGCACCTCGTCGAGCAGGACGAACGCCATGTCGTCGGCCTTCGCCACGAACGACCAGCCGGGGCCGTCCGCGCGCAGCAGCCGCACGCCGGCCTCCGCGCCGGCGGCGGACCGCACCGTCCCACCGGCGGCGGCTCCTCCAGATAGGCGTGCAGCTCGTCCAGGACCCTCCTGACGCCGTCGTACGGGTCGCTTCCGGAGATCCGGGAGGCTCCGGGGGCGCGGCCGGCGGCGCACCGTCGCTGTCTGCGGCCTCCGGAGTCAGAGCGCTCTTCGGAGCCGACTCGCCCTTGGGAGCCGACTCGTCCTTCGAAGGCGGCGAGTCCTCCGCGTACGTGCCGTCGTCGTTGATCCGGGACCGCCAGGCGGTCCAGTGGAGCGCCACCTGATCGGCGCCCAGACGGCGCTGGGCGGGCCCCCACGCGTCGCCCGACGGCGGGGCCAGCGGGGCGGGGACGCCTTCCTCGTGCTCCGGGTCGTGCGGGGCCGGTACCCCCAGGGCGGCGGTGGCCACGGGGAGCGGCCAGCCCGGCAGCCCGGCGACCACGGACCGCTCGTCGGGGGACAGGTCGTAGGCCATGCCGCAGTCCCAGGAGGAGATCGCCACGGCGACCAGCGACACGTCGTCGACGACCACCGTCCACCGCGCCCCCAGGCCGTCCTGGCCGAAGACGAGCCCGTACCCGTCCGGGTGCGGACCCAGTCCCAGCGCCGCACAGGCCGCCGGATAGTCGTCCCCGAGCACGCTCGGAAAGCGCGCGGGCGTCAGCAGTGCCGCGGTCAGCACGAACAACGCGTCGGCGTCGCCGTCGCCCTCGGCGATCGGGTCCGTCCCAGCCACGGCAGCCTCCCCATCCGGTCGTCGGCGCACCTTAACCAGTGAGTAACCCACGCGTCGAGGGTTCCGCCGGGGAGTCCTCGCCCGTCCGCCCGGCGTCACGCCGATTCGTTCCGCAGGCCGAGCAGCGAGCGGGCCACGGTGAGCGGTGGCTCGTTCCGTTCCCGGGCGAGCGCGACGAGGGCCCGGCAGGCCAGTTCGTTCACGCCGAAGGAGAGCGCGCCGGGGGAGACGCGGTTCGCGGCCTCTTCCGCCCGGGCCTGGTCGTCCTCGGCGCACGCGGCCACGTACACCGCCGCCGCTTCGAAGAGGTTGTGCCCCTGCCGGACGGGTTGCGCCGGCGCCGGCGCGGCGGCCCCGGGCGGTTTCCGGGCGAAGGGGAGGAGTCTGCGGAGTCTTTCCGGTACCTGCGTCACGGCCCGCCGCCTTTCCCGGGCACGACTGCCCGGCATGCCCACCGTAGACAGGGAAGTGCCGGTGCAGAAGGGGGCGTTGGTGCTCGAAGCCCGGAGCCCGGCGGGGGACGGGTCCGCCCGCCGAGGGGCGCCGTCGTGCCTCAGCCCTCGCGGACGGCCAGGGCCAGATACCGGGTGTCCTCGTCGACGTAGTCCACGAGCCGCCACCCGGTCCCGGCGAGCAGGGGGCGCAGCCGGGGCTCGGCGCGCAGGTCGTCCGGCGTCAGGGCGCGACCGTGCCGCGCCGCCAGGGCGGCCCGCCCGATCGGGTGGAACAGCGCGAGCCGGCCGCCGGGCCGTACGACACGGGCGAGCTCCCGCAGACCGGCGGCGGGGTCCGCGAGGTGCGAGACGAGACCCGCGCCGAAGACGGCGTCGAGCGCGCCCTCGCGGACGGGCAGCCGGCCGACGTCGGCGAGGAACAGCGCCCCGCCGTCCGCACCGTCGCGCCCGGCCCGGACGGCCCGTTCGAGCATCTCGGGGTGAGGTCCACCCCGACGACGGTCCCGGAGGGGCCGACGGCGGCGCGGAGCGGCGGAAGCGCGCGGCCGGTCCCGCAGCCCGCGTCGAGGACCGAGTCGCCCGGACGCAGGCCGAGCTCGGCCACGGCGGCGGCGTACGCGGGGCCGTCGTCGGGGAACCGGCTGTCCCAGTCGGCGGCGCGGGCACCGAAGAACTCTCGAACGCGTGCGGGGTCGTCGCTCATGTGCTCATGATCCCCCGGTCGGAGGTGGGGGAATCCGGCGCGCCCGCCACCCGAAGGGGTGAACGCTCGGCAGGGTCTTTCTGGGTGAGCGTTCGGACCCGGCGCGATCGTTCGGGGTCGGCTCTCTGTCACATTCCATCAGCTTTCGAAATGCGCCCCCGGTGCGCCCCCGATGCGCACTAGCGTCCCTGGGCCATGGGACACCTGGACCACGCCGCCTTCGGCTGGCTTACCCCGTGCTGTCGTACGCGATGGCCTGCGTCGGCGCCGCCCTCGGGCTGCGCTGCACCGTACGGGCGCTCGACGCGACCGGCCGGGCACGGCGGAACTGGCTGCTCACCGCCGCCTCCGCGATCGGCAGCGGCATCTGGACGATGCACTTCGTGGCGATGCTCGGATTCGGCGTGACGGGCACCGACATCCGTTACGACGTTCCGCTCACCGTCCTCAGCCTCGTCGTCGCGATGGCCGTCGTCGGCGTCGGCGTGCTCGCCGTCGGCCACGGCGGACGCGACCGGGCCCGTTCCCTGCTGGTCGGCGGACTGACCACGGGCGTCGGTGTGGCGAGCATGCACTACCTGGGCATGGCCGCCCTCCGGCTCCACGGCCGGGTCCGGTACGACCCTCTGCTCGTCGGCCTCTCCGTCCTCATCGCCGTCGTCGCCGCCACCGCGGCCCTGTGGGCGGCCCTCCACATCCACGCGCCCGCGGCCGTGGCCGTCGCCTCGCTCGTCATGGGCGCGGCCGTCAGCAGCATGCACTACACCGGCATGCTCGCGGTGAGCGTCGAGGTGGCCCCTCCGGCGCCGCCCTCCCCGGTGCCACGGTCATGCAGTTCGTCTTCCCGCTCGCCGTCGGCCTCGGCTCGTACCTCTTCCTCACCGCCGCCTTCGTGGCCTCTCCCCGACGGCCGGGGAACGCGCCGCGTACGCCTTCGCGGGGCGCCCCACCGAGCCGGACGATCCCCCGGTGGACCTCGCGCCCCAGGACCCCCGCCCCGCCGAAGCCGCCCGCACGCGCACGCGTACGTACTGAGCCGGCGCACCTCCCGATCCGGCCGGGCCGCTCCGTCCGTCCACGCCGCCCCGCTCGCCCGGGCACCCGCCCCACCGCACCAGAGACAGTTGCAGCCGGAACGCCGCAGCCGGAACGAGGAGGCCATGCGAACTCCCCGCAGAACCAAGGACGCCGGGGCACCGGCACCGCCGACAGCCGTGCGCGGGCGGCGCGCTCACGCGGGGCCGCCCGCCGACGAGCCCGAGGAGCACGGCCGCGGGGCCTGTCCGGCGGCCGACGGAAGGCGGACCGCGCCTCCGGGCGCCGACGGGACCACCGCCTCCGAGGGATCCACCGGCCCTGCGCGGCCCGCCACGCGCCCCGGCCCGCGCCCCCGTACGGTCCGCGCCAAGATCGTCTCGCTCCTGATGGTCCCGGTCGTCTCGCTCCTCGCCCTGTGGGGCTTCGCCACCGTCACCACCGCCCAGGACATCGCCCGGCTCGGTCGGCTCCAGCGCCTCGACGCCGAGGTCGGAGAGCCCGTGTCGGCCGCCCTCACGGCGCTCCAGGCCGAACGGCGCGCCGCCGTACGGCAGGTCGCGGCCCCCGGCGCCGACCGGGCCGCCGAGCTCGAGGACCGGATGCGGCGCACCGACGAGGCCGTCGACCGGCTCCGCCTGGACGAGGCCCACACCGTCGGCGACACCGGGGACCTGCCCGCGAGGTCGCCGGCCGGGTGAACGCGTTCGTCGGCAAGGTCGAGGGCCTCGCCCTCCTCCGTACCGCCGCGGCCGGCGGACGGGCCGACTGGGACCAGGTCTACGCGGAGTACACCGAGGTGATCTCCGCCGCCTTCGCCGTCGGCGGCGCCCTCACCGGCGTCCAGGACGCCGAACGGGGAGCCGACGCGCGCGTACTCCTGGAATTCGGCCGGGCGGGCGAGATGCTGTCCCGCGAGGACGCCCTCCTCGGCTCCGCCCGTCTCACCGGCCTGCTCACCGCCGACCGACTGCGCGCCTTCTCCGGGGCCGTCGAGACCCGCCGCACCCTCATCGCCTCGGCCACCGCCGACCTGCCCGCCGCCGAACGCGCCGCGTGGAACCGGCTCGCCACCGGCGCCGACCACGCCCGGCTCACCCGCGCGGAGGACCGGATCCGCGCCGCGACCCCCGGCCGCCCCGCCGCCCGGGCGGTCACCCCCACCGACTGGAACGCCCCTCTCGCCGCCGTACGCGACGGACTCGCCGCGATCGAGACCGACGCGCGCGCCGGAGCGGCCGACCGCACCGACCCCTTCGCCGGCAACGCCCTCACCACGGGCGGTGCCGCGGTGTCTTCGGCCTCGTGGCCGCCGGGGCCTCCCTCCTCGTCTCCGTACGGATCGGGCGCGGCCTCGTCGTCGAGCTCGTCGCCCTCCGCAACACCGCCCTCGGCATCGCGCGCCGCGAACTCCCCGCCGCCATGCGCCGGCTGCGCGCCGGCGAGGAGATCGACATCCGCGCCGAAGCGCCGGTCGCGCCCGACCCCCAGGACGAGATCGGCCAGGTCGGCGAGGCCCTCGCCACCGTCCACCGCGCGGCCCTCTCCGCCGCCGTCGAACGCGCCGAACTCGCCGACGGCGTCTCCGGCGTCTTCGTCAACCTCGCCCGCCGCAGCCAGGTCCTCGTCCACCGCCAGCTCACCCTCCTGGACGCCATGGAACGGCGTGCCGACGACCCCGGCGAGCTCGACGACCTCTTCCGGCTCGACCACCTCACCACCCGCATGCGGCGCCACGCGGAGAGCCTGATCATCCTCTCCGGCGCCGCGCCCGGCCGCGCCTGGCGCAGACCCGTCTCCCTCACCGACGTCGTCCGCGCCGCCGTCTCCGAGATCGAGGACTACGCGCGCGTGGAGGTGCCCCGGCTCCCCGAGAGGGCCGTCGTCGGCGGCGCCGTCGCCGACCTCACCCACCTCCTGGCCGAACTCATCGAGAACGCCACCCAGTTCTCCCCGCCCCACACCAAGGTGCGGGTCAGTGGTGAACCCGTCGGCAACGGCTACGTCCTGGAGGTCGAGGACCGGGGGCTCGGCATGGGCAGGGAGAGCCTCGCCGAGGCCAACGCCCGCATCGCCCGGTCCGAGGACCTCGACCTCTTCGACAGCGACCGGCTCGGCCTCTTCGTGGTCAGCAGGCTCTCCTCCCGCCACGACATCAAGGTCCACCTGCGGACCTCCCCTACGGCGGCACGACGGCCGTCGTCCTCCTCCCCGCCGACGTGCTCCAGGGCGCACCGCCGCCGGGAAGCGACGCACCGGCGGACGGCCCGCGCGCGACTCGGGAGCACGGGGAGGCCCGGGAACACGAGGACGCGCCCCGCGCCGAGGTCCGCCGCCTCGGCAGTGGCCGACCGTCCCGGTCCTCCACGGACCGGACCGGTCCCGCCCTCCCCGGGGACACGCGCCGGACCGTCCTGCGTCCGCAGGGGAGCGGGCGGCACGGGAGCCTCCCGCCGCAGCCGGACGGATCCCGGACGCCGCCGCCCCGCATCCCGTCGCCCACCCGCCCGCAGCCGCAGCCGCAGCCGCAGCCACAGTCGCAACCGCTGCCGCGCCCGACGGCCGTCCCCGCGCTCACGACGCATCCGGAGCCCGGCCCGAAAGGCGGGCCGGTGCCCGCAGGGGTCACCGCTCTGCACCCCGCGGCTCCTCCGTACCGCCACCGGCGAGTGGGCGGGAAGGGCCGCGGGAGCAGCCGCCCGGAACGGCGGTCGACGGCCCCGGCGGGCACGAGGGCGAACTGCCCCGTCGCGTACGGCAGGCGAGCCTCGTCCCGCAGTTGCGCGAGACACCGGACCGGGAGCCGGCCCCGCACCGGCCGCGCCCGGTGCGGACGCCCACCCCGGAGCGGGTCCGGGAACGGCTGACGGCCTACCGGGACGGCTGGCAGCGGGGCGGTGGCGCGGCCCCGGGCGGCAGACGCCCGCTCGGCACCGGCGCGGGCCACGACGGCGGACGCCCGCGCCCCACCCCCTGCACGCCCCTCACCCCGAAGGAGACGACGCATGACCGACCACGAGAGGGTCTCCCCCACCGCTCCGGCGAACTCGACTGGCTCCTCGACGACCTCGTGGCGAGGGTCCGCGAGGTTCGCCACGCCGTAGTGCTCTCCAGCGACGGACTCGCCGTCGGGGCCTCCAGCGACCTCGGCCGGGAGGACGCCGAGCACCTCGCGGCCATCGCCTCCGGCTTCCACAGCCTCGCCAAAGGCGCGGACCGCCAGTTCCGCACCGGCGGAGTCCGCCAGACGATGGTCGAGATGGACGACGGCTTCCTCTTCGTGGCGGCCGCGGGGGACGGCTCCTGCCTCGCCGTCCTCAGCTCCGCGCACGCCGACATCGGCCTCGTCGCCTACGAGATGGCCCGCCTCGTGAAGCGCGTCGGCGAGCACCTGCACACCCCGCCGCGCCTCACGGCGACCCCATCGGCCGCAGGCTGACCCGGAGGGACCCATGAACGAGGACAGCACCGGCGGCGGCCCGTCCGCGCCGGGCGGCCGGTGGTACGACTCCGACGCCGGTCCGCTCGTACGCCCGTACGCGATGACCGGCGGCCGGACGAAGCCGGGGTCCGGCAACGTACGGTTCGACCTCATCGCCCTCGTCGTCGTGGACGACGATCCGCCCAGGCCCGCCGAGGAGTCCCTCCTCGGTCCCGAGCACCGGTCCCTGCTCGCCCTGTGCCGGGCCGAGACCCAGTCGGTGGCCGAACTCGCCGCCGACGCCGACCTGCCGTCGGAGTCGCCCGGGTGCTCCTCGGCGACCTCCTCGCATCGGGCTTCGTCCGTGTCGGCCGACCCGTACCGCCCGCGCGGCTCCCCGACGAAAGAATCATGAGGGAAGTAATCGATGGCCTACGAGCACTCTGAGAGAACCGGCGCGGACGACGACGCGGACACCACCGACCTCGCCCTGAAGATCCTCGTCGCCGGCGGGTTCGGCGTCGGCAAGACCACCCTCGTCGGCGCGGTCAGCGAGATCCGACCCCTGCGCACCGAGGAACGGCTCAGCCGGGCCGGGGAACTCGTCGACGACACCGGTGGCGTGGACCGGAAGACCACCACGACCGTGGCCATGGACTTCGGCCGCATCACGATCCGCTCCGGACTCTCGCTCTACCTCTTCGGCACTCCCGGTCAGGACCGGTTCTGGTTCCTGTGGGACGAGCTGGCACAGGGCGCGCTCGGGGCGGTCGTCCTCGCCGACACCCGGCGCCTGGAGGACTGCTTCCCGGCGGTCGACTACTTCGAGCACCGGCGGATCCCCTTCGTGGTCGCCGTCAACTGCTTCACGGGCGCGCGTGCCTACGGCGCGCACGACGTCTCCCGCGCGCTCGACCTGGACCGGGGCACGCCCGTCGTGCTGTGCGACGCGCGCGACCGGGACTCGGGGAAGGAGGTGCTGATCCGCCTGGTCGAGTACGCCGGACGGATGCACACCGCCCGGCTCCTCGACACCGTCGGCTGAACCGCGCACGGATCCACCGGCCGGGCGTCCGGACCGGATGTCCGGTCGGCGGGGTCCCCGGTATCCGGTCCTCAGCCCTCAGCCCTCAGTCCGCGAGACCGGCTTCGGCGATCACCTTGTCGATCCTCATCCGGACGAGGAGTTCGCCGGGAACGGCGTTGCGCGTGCCGAACTCCTCCGCACGGTCCTCACCCATGTAGCGGGCGCCGATGCGGGTGGCCCAGTGGCGCAACGCGTCCGGTTCCTCGCTGAGTTCGGCGCGCCCGAACAGCGAGACGAAGGAGAACGGCGGGTCCTCGTCGTCGACGCACAGGGACACCGTCCGTCGCGGGCGAGGTTGCGGCCCTTCACCGTCGTCTTCCCGGTGTTGAACACGACGTCGTCGCCGTCGAGCACGAACCAGATCGGCACGACGTGGGGGCTGCCGTCGTCGCGGACGGTCGCCAGCTTGCCGGTGCGGGTGCCCGCGGACACGAAGAGCCCGCCATTGGTCGTCGGTCATCCTCGTCATGCCTCCCATCCTGCGGCACACGCGGGCGCGGTGCAGTGCTTGCCCTGCCCACGACAGTGCGTAAGGCTTGCGCCGACACGCGGACCACGGTGGCACGGGGAGCACGGGAATCCGGGTCGACGGGGACGCACCACGTAGGGGAGGACGACTGATGGCGTTGGACAAGGGACTGGACTGGCTCCTGGACGACCTGACGCAGCGGGTCGGACACATACGGCACGCGCTGGTGCTGTCGAACGACGGTCTGGTGACGGGCGCGAGCAGCGGCTTGGTGCGCGAGGACGCCGAGCACCTGGCCGCCGTCTCCTCCGGCCTGCACAGCCTCGCCCGGGGCTCGGGCCGGCACTTCAAGGCGGGCCGGGCACGGCAGACGATGGTGGAGTTCGACGAGGCGCTGCTCTTCGTGACCGCCGCGGGCGAGGGCAGTTGCCTGTGCGTCCTGAGCGCGGCGGAGGCGGACGTCGGTCAGGTGGCGTACGAGATGACCCTGCTGGTCAACCGGGTCGGCGAACACCTCGCCGTGGAGGCGCGGCAGCCCGGCCATCCGGAGGACGGCCCGTTCTGACGGCCCGTTCCGACGGCTCCTCCGGCGTCCCCCGTGAGGGTCCGCCACGAGTTGTCCACAGGCGGTCGTCCACAGGTGGTGCGAGGATGGTCACTCTGCGTTACGTTCTTTTCGGCGGGTCGGACGGATCCGCGCCACGGAGAGTACGGACGTACGGGGGAGGAGCCGCGTGATGACGACGGAGGGCCACGACAGGACGGCTGGTGAAGGGGCGCGCACGGTGACCCCGGTGCGGGCCGCGCAGGAACTGGAGCTGAAGCGCGACGAGTTCCGGCTCGCGGTCCAGCTCGGCCTGGTGCGGACGGTGCCGGCGGGAGAGGGCGGGCGAAGGCGTGTCGAGCGGTGCGAGCTCGACCGCCTCAGGGCCGCGCCGGACTTCCCCGCCGGCCTGCGCGACCGGGTGCGCGCGGTGGGCACCGGGGAGGCCGCCGCGCTCCTCGGGATCACCCGGAGCGGTTCACCCGACTGGTCCGGACGGGGCACCTCAGCCCGGTGCGGTTCTCCCTGAACCGCTATCGAGCGGTGGTGTGGACGTACCTGGCGGAGGAGGTCGCCGACTTCGGCCGCACCTGTCCGGCGCTGCTCGCGGGACGGCTGCCGCAGGCGCTCCGCGAGCGCCTGGCCGCGCACGAGGACCTGCGGCCGAGGAACTGGCGTGCGCGACGGCTCTCCCTGCTGCTCCGTGCGACCGAGGACCCGTGGGCGCGGGCCGCGGCCATCGCCTCGCTGCTCGATCCGCTCCAGGTGGCCGAGGTCGTGGACGATCCGTACGAGCGCGCGCACCTCGACCGGTTGCGTCCGCCACCGCCGCCCGGAATGCCGACGCCCGCGGCGGCGCGCGAGATCGCCGAGCGGCTCACCCGGGCCGACGACCCCGACGAGATCCTCTGGCACCGGTTGAGCCTGGCACTCGCCCTGGACGAGGCGCGGGCCGTGTGCCCGGCCCCGTATCCGGGGAGACCACCACGGCTGCCACGGTCGCCCCGACTGCCACGGCCACGCCGACCGCGCCGGCCACCGGGAGGACCGACGCCGTCCCCGTGCCTTCCGTACTGTTCGGGGCAGCGGATCCGTGGGCCGTGCCGGTGACGGTACGCGGCGGCCCGCGGGCCCTGTCGGCGCGGCCCCTGCCGGCGGGGTCGCTTCCCGCGGCCGCGCCGCCCTTCGTGGAGGCGTCGCCCCTGTCCGCGACACCGGCGACGGTTCCGCCACCACAGGAGGCCGTACCGGGTTCGCCTCCGGCGGTTCCCGCTCCCGCCGGGCATCCGGCAGCGACGTCCCGTCGTCCGGCCTCCCGCCGGGCCTCCCGTCCGACCCGCACCCGGTTCCTCGACCGGTTCCGCCGGGGAGGGCGAGCGGCGAGCGCGTGCCCGGCGCCGGAAGCGCCCGGTGGCCTGGCCTGATGCCGGCCCGGGCCGGGCGGCGAAGCAGGGCGGCGGCCCTCGCGGTGCGGCGGCCGCCGAGGGATGCTGGAGAGGTGGCGCGACACGTGCACGGCACGAGGAGCGCGGGGTGTCACCGGCGACCGGGGGCCGTGAGGAGATGAGCGACGTGTACGACCTGCACATCGACACCGACGTCACCGTCCAGTTGAGCGACTGCGGTCGGGAGGACGCCCGGGCCGTCTTCGACGTCCTCGACGCGGTCTACCGACTGGAGGACATGACGGCCCCCGGCCCGCAGGCGGCGGAAGGACCTTCCCCACCGTCTGGACGGCCACGTTCGACACGGCCGGAGGGGAACACCGGAAGGTGACTCCCGCCCATCTGTCCGCCCTGGTAGGCGTCACGCTCACCGGCGGTTACCACGCCGTCGACGAGGTCGAGAAGGTCCTGGCCGCCGGCTTCGAGGTTCAGTCCCGGCACACCGTCTCCGGCGACCAGGAGAGGGAGGCGCGCCTGCTGCTCGCCTCCCGCTGAACGGCAGGCGCCTCGCGCGGGGCGTCGCCGTAGGAGACACCGCCGTCAGAACGCCCCGGGAGACGCGGACGGGCGCTCCCGGGGCTTCCGCGTGCCCGTGAACGGCCGCTCGACCCCGCCGTCGCCCTCGGTATACACCCTGTGTAGTGTGCATGTTCGGTCGCACGGCCCGCCCTGACCAGGTGGTGGCCGCGACCCTGTCGAACGTCACCGGGGAAAGCGGGTTCCACCATGTTCCGATCCAGGCTGCGCCGACGCGGGGAACGACCGTCGCCCTGCTGCTCGCCGCGTCGCTGATGACGACGCTGAGCGGCTGCGGCGTCGACCCGCTCACTCCGCAGGAGGCGCGGGAGGAGGCGGGGTCGGACGACAAGCCGGGCGACACGGGCCGCCGCGTCGACTGCACCAAGGCCAAGTGCATCGCGCTGACCTTCGACGCCGGGCCGGGCAAGGACACCCCAGACTCCTGGACATCCTCAAGGAGAAGCGGGTCCCCGCCACCTTCTTCCTGCTCGGCAGCAAGCACGTCGACCGCTACCCCGAGGTGGTCAAGCGCATCTCCGACGAGGGGCACGAGGTCGCCAACCACACCTGGACGCACCGGATCCTGACGGACCTCGACGCCGCCGACGTCCGCGAGGAGCTGTCGCGCACCCAGGACGCCGTCGAGAGGATCACGGGCCGCAAGCCCACCCTGATGCGCCCGCCGCAGGGCCGTACCGACGACACCGTGTCCGACGTCAGCCGGGAACTGGGCCTCGCCCAGATCCTGTGGAGCATCACGGCCAAGGACTACTCGACCGACGACTCGGCCCTCATCGAGCAGCGCGTCCTCGAGCAGGCGCACGGCGACGGGATCATCCTGCTCCACGACATCTACGACGGCACGGTCCCGGCCGTTCCTCGATCATCGACGAGCTCAAGCGGCGGGGCTTCACCTTCGTGACCGTGCCGGAGCTCCTCGCCCCGGAAAGGCGGAGCCCGGCACCGTCTACCGCCCCGAGAAGGACTGAGGCTCCCGTCCGGGCGGAAAGACTCCTCCCGAAAAGGGGTGATGTGGCTCACATCGCCCACGCGGGAACTCTCGGAACATTCGGGAAAGCTTTACCGTTCATACGTATGTGACGGCGGAGGGCCCGGTCCCCGAGGTTCCCCCCGAGAGGTGACCGCCCTTCGCCCGTCACGGCGATCGGCCCCGGTTGGAACCCCCGTCCAACCGGGGCTTTGTCGTCCCGCCTCCCCTTTCCGCCTCCCCCTTCGCGGCATGTCCACGGCGCCCGAGAAGCGCCCGAGGGGCGCACGCACCGGCGCGTTCGACTCGTTCGAGTGAGCCTCGGAATGACGGCCGTACCCCCTGGAAATGATCGCCCCGAGCCGGTGACGCGACCACTCGCCGGCCCTCCGACCAGGGACGATTACAGGGGGATCCATGCTCCGTGCTGCTTCGCCCGCCCGCCACGCCTTCGTGGCGGCGGCCGCCCGCTCCTGCTCGCCGGGTGCACCACCGTCGGCCCCGGAGCGCCCGCGAAGTCCGGCGTTCCGGCCACCGAGGCGGCCCGTGACGAGCTCCTCAAGGCCGCCGAGCGCCGCCTCGTCGCCGACTGCCTGAGCGCCCGGGGCCTCACCCCCACGGCCAGGCCCCGCGCCCCGGACGAGGACCGCGCCTTCCGGGCGGCGCTCTTCGGCGCCGGGCCCCGCGAGCTCTCCGTCACCCTCGCGACGGGCGCCACCGTCACCGCCCACACGGACGGCTGCCTCGCCACGGCCCGGCACCGGCTCTACGGCGACCAGCACCGCTGGTTCCGTGCCCAGGTCACCGTCGACAACCTCCGCGCCGAGGCCCAGGACCGGATGCGCGCCGACCCGGTCCACCGTGCGGCCCTCGCCCGCTGGACCGGATGCGTGGCGCCACCGGGCCGGCCCGCCCGACCGTCCGGACCCGGCCGTGGCCGCCCGTTGCGCCCGCGAGACCGGACTCGACTCCGTACGCGCACGGCTGGAGTCCGCCGAGCTGGTCGCCGTGCGCGCCCTGCATCGCGACGAGCTCACCACATACCGGCAGTTGCGCGACCGCGCGCTGCGGCGGGCAGCCGAACTGCCCGCACCCACCCACCCGCCCCACCCGCAGAAAGGCCACACCCTCCCGTGAAGCGAATCCTCGCCACCACCGTCGCGGCTCTGCTCGCCACTACCGGTCTCGCCCTCGCCCCTCCGCCGGAGCCGCCGAATGCCCCAGCGGCAACTTCTGCGTCTGGCAGGAAGCCAACTTCGGCGGTCAGCGCGCCAACTGGAGCGGGGACGACGGCTGGTGGGAGAGCTGGATCTCCGACACCGACTCCTCCTGGGCCAACCACGGCATCTCCGGCCCCGGTATCAAGGACCACGTCCGCGTCTACGAGAACGCCTGGCAGGGCGGTGGCATGACCATCTGTCTCGCCCCCGGCCAGAGGTCGGGTACAGCGGCGCCGCCAACGACCGCGGCGACTCCCACATCTGGGCGACCGGCTGCTGACCCCGGACCGCCTGGGCCCCGGACCACCTGGGCCCTGACGGCCTCCGCCCCGGCCGGTGTCGAATCCGGCCGGTGTCGAATCCGGCCGGTGCCGGATCCCGGCGGTGTCAGCTCCGGCCGGGGAGGCAGTCGGACGAGCGTGACCTCGGTGAGCTGCGCACCGAGGTCGACCACGAGCAGCGGGCCGTCGCCGGGCGGGGCCGCGTGGGCCGTCGCGGCGCGGGCGCTGTCCACGGCGAAGACCCGCACCGCGCCGAGACCGTCCCCACCCGCCTCACCGCCTTCCCTCTCCTCCCGGCCGCCCGGTGCCTCGACCGCCGTGCGCCGACCCGAACGATCCCCTCGTCTCCGTCACTTCCGTGCCTTCCTCCCCGACCCGCTGAATGCGAGGCCGACATGGCACCTCGCTGCGCAGTATCCGTAGCGGCAGCGCCATGCTGCTTGGATATCGAAGGCGGTTCGCCCGGAACGGCTCAGCTTTCGGCGCCCAGCCACAGGTCGGGGCCGAAGACCTCGTAGTGGATGTCGGCCGCGGCGGTGCCCCGGCGGACGAGGTCGCCGCGCACGGCGCGCAGGAAGGGCAGCGGCCCGCAGAGGTACGCGGTCGTGCCCGCCGGCAGGTCGAGCGCGGTGACGTCCGCGCGGCCCGGACGGGCGCCGGAGTCGCCCGGCTCCTCGTACCAGAGGTGCGGGGGCCCCTGCGGCAACGCGTCCGCGAGGCGCCGCAGTTCGGCGGCGTGCGCGTGGGACGCGGGCGTGCGGTCGGCGTGCACGACCACGACGGGGCGGGTCGACCCGGTCTCCACGAGGTGGTCGAGCACGGCCAGTATCGGGATGCTGCCGATTCCGGCGGAGGCGAGCAGCAGGGGCCGTCGCCCCCGGGCAGGACCAGGTGGCCGAACGGGGCCGACACCTCGACCGCGTCGCCCTCGCGGGCGTGGGCGTGCAGCCAGGACGAGACCTCGCCCGCCGGGTCGCCGTCGACCCGCTTCACCGTGATCCGTCACTGCGGGCGCCCGGGGGCGGCGGAGAGGCTGTACTGGCGGATCTGCCGGGCGCCGTCGGGCAGGGCGACCCGGACGCTCACGTACTGACCCGGCCGGAACGAGCCCGTGGGGATCCCGTCCGCGGGGCGCAGGACGAACGAGACCGTGTCGGCCGTCTCCTCCCGCCGCTCGGCGATCCGCATCGACCGCCGGACCTGCCCCTCGGGGACGCGCATTCAGGGGCGGGGTGTCGGCGGCACCGCGACGACGTGGGTGCCGCCCACCCGTCACCGGCCCGTTTCCCCGCCCCGAGAGAGCCCACCGGCGGCTCAGGACAGGACCTTGGCCTTCGCCCTCTCGAACTCCTCCGCCGTGATGGCGCCCTTGTCCTTCAGGTCGGCCAGCCGGGCCAGCTCGTCCGTGGCGCTCGTACCGCCACCCCGCGTCCCGGCGGCCTTGCGGATGTAGTCCTGGAACGCGGCCTCGCTGTCCTTCGCCTGCTTGGCGTCGCGTCGACTCATCCCCTTGCCGCGGGCGATGACGTAGACCAGCACCCCGAGGTAGGGGAGCAGGATGCAGAAGACCAGCCAGCCGGCCTTGCCCCAACCGTGCAGGTCGTGGTCCCGGAAGATGTCGGTGACCACCTTGAACAGCAGGAACAGCCACATGATCCACAGGAAGAACCACAGCATGGTCCAGAAGAGGTTGAGGAGGGGTAGTCGTCCATGTCCGCACGCTCCGTTCCGGCGCCGGTCGGGGAAGACCGGTCCTTGGAGCGAGTCTCACTCGGGTGCCGCGCCCCCACACGCCGTGGCGGCCCGCGGCTCGGACGGAGCGCGGACCGGGCGTGGCTCAGGCGCCGCGCAGGGCGGCCAGCGCGCGATCCGCGTGCGCGCTCATCCGCAGCTCGCTGCGCACGACCTCCGCACCCGCCTGTCCCGGCCGATCACGAACGTGACCCGCTTCGTCGGGGCGAGCGAGAACCCGCGCTTGACGCCGAACCGTTCCCGTACGGTGCCGTCCGGGTCGGACAGCAGGGGGTACCCGAGGGAGTGCCGCTCGGCGAACTCCTGCTGCCGCTCCACCCCGTCGGAACTTATCCCGACGGGCAGCGCGCCGACGGCGCGGAACTCAGCCGCCAGATCGCGGAAGTGGCAGGCCTCCGCGGTGCAGCCGGGGGTGAGCGCCGCCGGGTAGAAGAAGAGGACGACCGGGCCTTCGGCCAGCAGCCCGGTCAGGGAGCGCGGGGTGCCCGTCTCGTCCGGAAGGCTGAAGTCCTCGACGAGGTCACCGACGTTCATGGAGGTCCGTCCCCGATCCGTTCCGCTGCGCCGCCGGAGCCTCCGGCGACCGGCCGGTGACGTTACCGCAGGGCAGGACCCCCGGTCACCCCTCGGAACCCGTCACGCGACCCGTGTCGTCCCGGTCACGGTTCCTTCCCCCTTCTCCCCGGGACCCGTCACGTCCCCGCGCCGCCTCGGCCGCGGCCCTCCGTTCCTTCGGGGGCTTCCGCGGCGGCGCGCCGGTCGAGCACGGCGAGGGCGCGGGCGCCCCAGCGCAGGTTCTCCTCCTCGAAGAACCGGCCGCGCATCAGCGTGAGGTACGGCCCGATGCGCTCCGCCCCGTCCAGGTACGCCTCCTCGTCCCGGCCGGCGAGCATCCGCTCCCGCAGCCGGTCGTAGCGGGCGAGCTTCGCCCGGGCCGTCTCCATCCGCCGGGCCACGAACGCGCGGACGGCCGCGGTGTCCCCCTGGTCGCAGGCCTGCACCTGGACCATCAGCTCGTCGCGGACGGCGCTCAGGCGCGGGGGCGTCGACGTGTAGGCGGCCAGGTCCCGCCTGCCCGACTCCGTGAGGCTGAACATCCGCTTGTTGGGACGCCGTTCCTGCTCCACCACCCGGGCCGTGATCAGACCGGCCTCCGCCAGGCGGTCGAGCTCGCGGTAGAGCTGCTGCGGGGTGGCGGCCCAGAAGTTGGCGACGGACACGTCGAAGATCTTGGCCAGGTCGTATCCGGAGGCCTCGCCCTCCAGGAGAGCTGCGAGGACGGCGTGCTTGAGGGACATCCGGACACGCTAGCAGTCCGTTGAATAGTTTCTTCCGCACCTATTCAACGGAAGAAGGATCATCGGATCGGGCGAGGGGCGCCCGCCCATGGCGCCCCGGTCTCCTTCGCTGGCACGTACGTCCGGCGCCCGCCTAGGCTGGAGGGGAGGGGAAGCCGCGGGGAGCAGATCCGAGGGCAGCGCGATGGACAGCGACACGTTCGTCTACACCACCTACATCCGGACCACCCCGAGGAGCTCTGGAAGGCACTCACCGACCCGGGGCTCACCCGCCGCTACTGGGGCGTGGCCTTCGAGACGGACTGGTCCCCGGCGCCCCCATGGTCTGGGAGGAGGGCGGCCGCAGGACCGCCGACCCCGGGCAGGTGGTCCTCGCGGCCGAGCCCGGCCGCCTCCTCTCGTACACCTGGCACACCTTCACCCCGGCCTGGGCGGACGCCGTCGGCCTCGGGCACGAGGTGTACGAAGGCCTCGCGGCGGAGCCCCGGTCCCGGGTGGACTTCGCGATCGAACCGTCGGGCGACACGGTCAGGCTGACGGTCACCCACGGCGGCCTGGCGCCCGACGGCACCATCAAGGAGCTGATCGGCGAGGGCTGGCCCGCGATCGTCTCCAGCCTCAAGTCCCTTCTGGAGACCGGCGAGGAACTCCCGGAGCCGCCCCGCTGAACCGGAGTTCCGCCGCCCCGCCGGCCGTCCCACTGACCCATTCGAGTCGTCTCGAGCCCGACTCCTCCGCCACGCCCAGCCCCTTGATCATATTTTCCTCCTCCCATCGGATGTGATGCCCGGGTCGGCACCGTCCGCCGACTCACCGCGCGCCACGCGAAAGGGGAGGGTGTCCGACGTGTCGTCACGCAGATACGCACGGGGTGGGGTGCCCTGTCCCTCGCGGTCGGCGCCGTCCTCGCCGCCACGGCGGCCCCCTCGCTCGCGGGACCGGACGCGGTCGCGGGCGCGAGCGCCGACCGGGACGTGCCGGCCGCCTCGGCCCCGGATCCCGCCCCTCCGCCGTCGTCTCGGTGGACGGCTGCGCCGGCGGCGGAGAACTGTGCGCCGGACTGCGCCACACGGTCCCGCTGCACGCGAGCGGCGGGAGCGGGCCCGTACCGTCCTCACCGGAACGCCGTTCACCCTCGACCCGAGGGCCCCGGACCGGTGGAACTGACGCTGCGCACCGGAGGAGCGCTCGCCGACGTGACCGTCACCGACCGGCGCGGCCGCCGGATCGCCGGAACGGTCGGCACGGACCGCACCGGTGGACCAGCGCCGCCCCGCTTCCGGCGGGAGGCCGCTACGCCGCCCGGCTCCTCGTCGAGCGGACCGGCACCGAGGGCCCCCGCCGCGCCCTCGCCCGCCTGGACTTCCGCACCGCCGGGGTGCCCGCGGGGACCGGCTCACCGTCTCCTTCGGACCCGGCGACGGCGGTACGTACGGGGTCGGCCGACCGGTCACCGCCGAACTCAGCCACCCCGTACCGGCGGACGACCCCCGCGCCCGCCGGGCCGTCGAGCGCGCCCTCGACGTACGGGCCGAGCCCCACGTCGAAGGCTCCTGGTACTGGGTCGGCCCACCACCCTCCACTACCGGCCCCGGGGCTACTGGCCCGCCCGCGCCACCGTCCGGGTCCACAGCGGCCTCGACGGGACCCGGATCACCGGCGGCCTGTACGGCGGCCCCTCCCGCCCCTCGCCTTCACCACCGGCGCCCGGGTCGAGGCCGTCACCGACGTCGCCGCCCACCGGATGCGCGTGTACCGCGACGGCCGGCTGCTCCGCACCCTCCCCGTCACCACCGGCAAGGCCGGATACCGCACCCGCGGCGGCACCAAGGTCGTCCTGGGCAAGGAGCCCGTGGTCCGCATGCGGGGCGACTCCATCGGCATCGACCGGGGCAGCGACGACTTCTACGACCTGAAGGTCCGCTGGGCCACCCGGGTGACCTGGAGCGGCGAGTACCTGCACGCGGCCCCTGGTCCCTCGACGCGCAGGGCAGCGAGGACGTCAGCCACGGCTGCACCGGCATGAGCACCGAGGACGCCGCCTGGCTGTTCCGCACCGTGCGCGAGGGCGACCTCGTCCGGGTGGTCAACGGCCACGGGGAGCCCATGACCCCCTTCGGCAACGGCTTCGGCGACTGGAACCTGGACTGGTCCGAGTGGCTGCGGGGCAGCGCCTTCGGGCCGGGCCCCTCCCGCCCGCCGTGGATCCCGGACCCGCGGCGGGCGGTCTCGACCGGCCCTCTGAGCGAACCCCGACGGCGCACCCCGTCGGTCACCGGTGGTCGAGCACCGGCACCCGGCCACCGGTACCCGGCTCACCGGCACTCGGTCACCGGCCCTCGCCTACCGGTACTCGACCGTCAGCGTCACCGGCGCGTCCCGGTTCACGAAGAGGTACGCCGTGCCGGTCGGCGCCGACGCGAACCCGAGGCGGAACTGGGTGGTCCCGCCCCGGTTCAGGGCCGCGACCGCCTCCGCCGACAGGTCCGTCGACACCGCGCTCCCGGACGAGAACGCGTCGATCCGCGCGCCGCCCGCCACCGTGGCCGGCGCCGACCAGTCGGCCGGCTCGACCGCGCACCCGCCGAAGCAGCCCGTCCGCACGTCCACCAGGAGCCGGTTCCCGGCGGGCGAGGCCAGGGGTCGCCCGAGCCGCTCGACCGCGTGACGGTCAGCCAGGCCCGGGAGACCTGCTTGCCGGCCGGGATCCGCGAGGTGTCGAAGGAGACCACCGTACGGTTCGCCTTCCCGTCCGTCCCCGGCCCAGCGCCAGCCCGGACACGTCCTCCAGGGTGCCGACCGCCGCCCCGAACCGTCCGCCGCCGCCTTCACGTAACCGTCCTCGGCGTCCGTGCTGCCCAGCACCGTCCGGTCGGACGGGGGCGGCGGCGTCCCAGTGCCGCGCAGCGCTCCGCACCATGCCCATGATCGCCTCGATCTGCTTCCCGCCGTGCCGGGCGTAGGCCGTGTCACCGAGGTAACCCCACCAGTTCCAGCAGCCGTTCGGGTTCTCCAGGGTCCCCGTGGCCGCCGCCTGCGGGTACAGCACGATCATGTCGTTGGTGTCGGCGTACTCGTTGAGGTACGCGCCCTCGACGAACCGGGTCCCGAAGCCCTGGTACGCGTACCCCTGCTTGCAGCCGTGCAGCGCCACGAGCAGGCGGCAGCGCGCCCCGTCGGAGCAGGACTTCGGCACGTACGCGAAGCCCTCCGCCCCCATCGAGATCGCCGAGGCCGAACCGCCGGGCGCGTACGCGTTCTGGTCGAAGCGGATCAGCGAACCGCCCGTCCCCGAACCGGGCGCCGCGACCGACCCGAAGAGGTGCCCGAGCAGCGCCCCTCCGCGTCGGTCCCGCACTTGTTCAGGAACGGGGTCTGCGTCACCCCGCAGGAGTTGGGGCCGAGCGGGGTGATCCAGGCGTGCCCCGCCGCCGTGGACCGGTCGTAGAGGACCCGGGCGCCGAACCGCCCGTAGTAGTCGGAGAGCGCGTTCACCACCGGCCGCTTCACCGTGCTGTCCGCCGACCCGCTGAAGACGTACACCGGGTCGCCGGACAGGTTCGCCACCGGGTCGACCTGCCCCTGTGCCGACCGGTCGCGGGTGGCCTGTTCCAGAGTGGCGAGCTGGAGGTCCTGGACGGTGTCCATGCAGGCGTTGAGCGCCGTGGCGAGCTGGCCCCGGGCGCAGTCGTACGGCCCCGAGGCGAACACCGCGGAGCCCTCGAACGTCCCCGAGTACGCCACGTGCAACTGCGTGGCCATGTACCCGCCGGACGAGACGCCCGCGCTGAACACGGAGCCGATGTCGTACCCTGGAGCGTGCCGGGCACGGGCGGGGGAGCAGCGGCCCGGCGGGGCCCGCGGTCGGGAAGAGGCTCGCGGCGGCGCACAGCAGCGCCGCGAGACGGCGTGGCCCGCGCGAGCGGGCAGGACGGGAGTGAACGCATGGGGGCTCCCGGGCGACTCGTTCCTGACGGGGGATCGGCCGGGACGCTACGGCCTCCCCGGAGCCGTCCTCCATGGGTGAGGACGCCACAATCCGGCCCGCCCGCTATGGCGCCCCGTCACCTGGCAGCCGGAGCGGGGGCCTCCGGCGCGGGCTGCGAGGATGGTGCCATGGAGCACCACGAGGAGAGGACGGCCTGCTGGCCGAGGCGGTCGCGCTGCGCGAGGCGGGCCGCAGGGAAGACGCCCGCGAGCGGCTCGCCGGGCTCGCCGCCCGGTGGCCGGACGACCCCGGGGTCGCCTACCAGACGGCCTGGGCGCACGACGTCCTGGGCCTGGAGGCGGAGGCCGTGCCGTACTACGAACGGGCCCTCGACGACACCACCGGCCGGCTCGCGCCCGACGAACGGCGCGGCGCCCTCCTCGGCCTCGGCAGCACCTACCGGGTGCTCGGCCGGTACGAGGACGCGGTCGCCCTCCTGACCCGCGCGGTCGGGGAGTTCCCCGAGGACGGCTCCCTGCGCGCCTTCCTCGCGATGGCCCTCTACAACACGGGCCGCCACCACGAGTCGGTCGCCCTGCTGCTGCGCCTGCTCGCCGCGACCAGCGAGGACCCGTCCGTGCGCGCGTACCGGGCGGCCGTCGAGCACTACGCGGAGGACCTCGACGCGACCGGGTGACCGGGGGCGGGGAGGGCCGGTTCAGTCGTTCACGGCGGTCAGGAGGACCACCGCGTCCTCCAGGGCGGTGAGCCCGTGCCGCTCCTTGGGGATCATGCGGAGCGTGCCCGCCCGCAGTTCCTCCGCCCGGTCGGCCGCCGTCAGGCTCACGCGGCCCGCAGCACCTGGAGGCTCGCGGCCGGCGCGCGTTGTGCTCGTCCAGGAGGTGCCCGCCGTCAGGGCGATGACGGTCTGCCGGAGCACTCCGTCGTGCATCACCAGATGGGCGCTCCGCCCGTGCGGCGCGGTGCGGGCCGCGGCCAGGTGCTCGTCGGCGAGGGCGGTGAGGTCCGGCATCATGTCTCTCCCTGCGGGGTGCGCGGGCGGATACCCCCAGCCTCCCGTGTGACGGCGGGGACGCAAGTCGAGGCCGCCGCCCGGCTCAGGTCCTTCGCGCCGGCGGTCGCCGCGCCGGAAGCCGCCCGCCCGCGTCGGGGCTCTCCTCCCGGGGACGAGGGCTCCCCTCAGGTGGTCGTACGCCACGTGCGCGTGCAGCCGGACACCGGTGACGAGGGCGGAGTCGTCGGCGTAGAAGCCGGGGTTGTGGTTGGTCACCAGACCGCGCCCGTCCTCCACGGGGACCGGCCGGCCCGACGCGTCCAGGGCCGCGTCCTGGACGCCGAGCGTCACGTACAGGCCGCCGAACCGCCGTACGAACTCGGAGACGTCGTCGTACCCGAGCGTCCCGCCCGTCTCCACCACGCGCCCCTCGCCGGCCACCCGGCGGAAGGTCGGGAGCCCGGCCGCCACCCACGGCCCGCTGTTGCGCACGGGCGGCACGGGCTGGAGGTACTCCGCCGTGGCCGTCGCCCCGTACGCCGCCGCCGAGTGCTCCACGAGCGTCGTGAGCCGCCGCCGCACCTCCGCCATGTCCGACTCGACGGCGGTGCGGACCGTGCCCCACAGCGTCACCGTCTCCCCGACGATGTTGAAGCGGCCGACGTCCTCCACGTGCCCGATGGACACCGTGACCGGGTCGAAGGCCGAGACCTGCCGGTAGAGCTGCCCGATGCCCGTCAGGATCGCGCCGGCCGCCGGCATCGGATCGACGCCCTGCCAGGGCGTGGAGCCGTGCGTCTGCCGGCCGGTGACGACGATCCGGACGAGCGTGGACGCGCCGTACTGGTTGCCGATCCTGTACCCCACGTACCCCACCGGGTACGGCGTCACGTGCATCCCGAAGACCATCGTCGGCACCGGGTCGGCGAAGGCGCCCGCCTCGACCATCGCCCGCGCCCCGCCCTCCTCGGTCACCGGCGGGCCCTCCTCGGCGGGCTGGAAGACGAACAGGACGGTCCCCGGCAGCCGGTCGCGGACCTCGGAGAGGACCGTCGCCGCGCCGAGCAGCATCGCCGTGTGGCAGTCGTGGCCGCAGGCGTGCGACACCGGGAACGGGCCGCCCGGGTAGTCGGCGTCCACCACGTCGGAGGCGAAGTCCGCCCCGCACAGGTCCCGCACCGGCAGCGCGTCCGTGTCCGCCCGCAGCGCCACGACCCGCCCGCCCGCCGCCCCGCCGCGCAGGACCCCCACGACCCCGTGGCCCGCGATGCCCGTACGGACCTCGTCGAGCCCGAGGCCGCGCAGGTGGTCCGCCACCAGACGGGCCGTGTTCACCTCGCGGTTGGACAGCTCCGGATGCCGGTGCAGATGGCGCCGCCAGGCTACCACCCGCTCCGCGACCCCGGCCGCCCGCGCGTCCAGCTCCTCGTGCGTCGCCTCGCCGTCCAACGGGACTCCTCCCTCGCGCTCCGACGTGCCCCTCGGCCCGCCACCGGGACGTGCTCCCCAACCTGCCACCGGAAGGCGGAGGGAGCACGGCGGGAAACCCGGGGAGGAACCCCGTCAGACCGCCGCCTCCGGGCCGCTCCGCTCGATGATCGACGCCGTGTCCACGCCCGCCGGGAGCGTGCCGAAGGCCAGGCCCCGGTCGCCGTCGAGCCGCGAGGCGCAGAACGCGTCCGCCACCGCCGGGTGCCCGTGCCGGACCAGCAGCGAGCCCTGGAAGACGAGCGCGAGCCGCTCCACGAGCCGCCGCGCCCCGTACGCCGCCGCGTCCGGGTCGCCGAGCCCCGCGAGCTCCTTGCGGAGCCCGGCGACCGCCGCGTCCAGGCGCCGGTCGGCGCCCGCACCCCAGTCGACCTCCGCGAAGTACGCCTCCACCGCCTGCGGCTGACGGGCCATGGCCCGCAGCACGTCGAGCGCGGCCACGTTCCCCGAGCCCTCCCAGATCGAGGGCAGCGGCGACTCGCGGTAGAGCCTCGGCAGGCCCGAGTCCTCCACGTAGCCGTTGCCGCCCAGGCACTCCAGGGCCTCGGCCGCGTGCGCGGGCGCCCGCTTGCACACCCAGTACTTGGTGACCGCGAGGCCGAGCCGCCGCACCTGCTCCTCCTCCGCGTCGCCGCGCGCCGCCCGGTCCACCGCCCCGGCGAGCCGCAGCGCCGCCAGCGTGGCCGCCTCCGCCTCCACCGCCAGGTCGGCCAGGACGTTGCGCATCAGCGGCTGGTCGACGAGCCGCGCCCCGAACGCGCTCCGGTGCGTGGCGTGGTGGACCGCCTGCACGAGCCCGAGGCGCATCCCGGACGCCGAGCTGACGGCGCAGTCGAGCCGCGTCATGTTGACCATCCGGATGATGGTCGCCACCCCGCGCCCCTCCTCGCCGACCAGCCGGCCGAGGGCGCCCTCGTACTCGATCTCGGAGGAGGCGTTCGACCGGTTGCCCAGCTTGTCCTTCAGGCGCTGGAGGCGGATCGCGTTGCGGGTGCCGTCCGGCAGGACGCGCGGCACCAGGAAGCAGGAGAGCCCGCCGGGGGCCTGCGCGAGGGTGAGGAAGACGTCGGACATGGGGGCCGAGGTGAACCACTTGTGGCCGGTCAGCGCGTACAGACCGGGCTCGCCCGCCGGGACCGCCCGCGTCGTGTTCGCCCGGACGTCCGAACCGCCCTGCTTCTCGGTCATCGACATCCCGGCGATGATCCCGCGCTTCTCCGTCGGCACCCGCAGCCCGAAGTCGTACGACCGGGAGGTGAGCAGCGGCTCGTACACCTCGGCGAGCTCCGGCCGGGCGCGCAGCGCAGGCACGGCGGCGTACGTCATGGAGACCGGACACAGGTGCCCGGCGTCGGCCTGCCCCACACGAACACCTTGGCCGCGCGCGCCACGTGGGCGCCGGGCCGCTCGTCGGCCCAGGGCGCGCCGTGCAGTCCGTGCCGCACGGCCACGTCCATCAGGGAGTGCCAGTACGGGTGGAACTCGACCTCGTCGATCCGGTGGCCGTACCGGTCGTGGGTGTGCAGGACGGGGAGTGGCGCTCGGCGAGCCGCCCCACTCCTGGGCCTCGGCTCCACCCGCCCGTACGCCCAGCTCGCGGACCTCCGCCTCGGCCCAGCCGGCGCCCTCCCGGCGCAGCGCCTCCAGGAGGGCGGGGTCGGCGGAGACGTCGTGACCGGTCAGCGGGGGGACCTGGTTGGTGACCTCATGCGTGGTCGGCATCGGGGACTCCCAGTGCTCGCAGGGTGAAGGTGACGAGTGCGGGTACGGTGCCGGGTCCGACGGATCCCTCCGCCAGCGGGCCGACGAGCGCCTCGGCGCCCGCCCCGACCAGCGCCGAGGCCGTCAGGACGGGGTCCTGGGGCGGCAGTTCGCCCGAGCGGACGCCCTCCTCGACGCGGGCGGCGAACACGTCCCGGAACGCGCGCCGGAAGACGAGCCGCTCGGCGTCCACGGCCGGGTCGACGGGCTCGGCGAGCAGCGCGTAGGCGAGGCGGGGCGACTTCAGGGCGCGCAGGGCGAAGGTCTCGACGACGGCGACCACCCGCTCGGCGGCCGAACGGTGTCCGGGGTTCCCGGCCGCCTCGGAGACGGCCGCGACCTCCCGGCCCACCACGGTTCGGAAGAGCTCGACGGCGAGTTCGGACTTGCCGTCGAAGTGGCGGTAGACGCTGCCCGTGGCGATCCCGGCCCGGGCGGCGACGGCCGCCACGGTGCATCCCGCGTAGCCCTGCTCGGCGAGCAGCCCGAGGGCCGCCTCGACGACGGAGGCGCGCTGGGCGTCGAGCCTGGCCTGGACGGCGGGGGTGCGTCGGTAGGGCATGGAAGGAGTGAAGCAGTGATTCACTGCTTCATCAAGGGTCCGGACGAGCCGGGGAAAGGACTGCCCGCCGTCCTGCGGAGGACGGCGGGGCAGTGGGGCGAGGGAATGACGGGGAGGGCGTCAGCCGGTGAAGACCTCGACGAGCGACCAGATCGCGAGGCCCGCCATGCACACGCCGCCGACGCGCTGGACGGTCTTGAGGGGGACGCGCTTCGCGATGAAGCGGCCCGCGACCAGGGCGAGGGCGGAGACGCTCGTCAGGGCGGCGAACGCGCCGATCGCCGTCGACCAGGTGCCGTTGGTGGCGGCCAGGTTGGCGGTGGTGATCTGGGTCAGGTCGCCCCACTCGCTGATGAACACGGCCGTGAAGGCGGTCGAGAACACCGGCCAGAAGCCGGTGACCGTCCGGCCGCCCGTGTCGTCGTTCTCGTCGTCGTCCCCGCCGCGCAGCAGCACGAAGGCGCCGAAGCCGAACAGGAGCGCCGAGACGAGCTTGACGATCCAGCCCGGGAGCAGCCCGAGCAGGCTGCCGGCGCCCACCGCGATGGCGACGTGGGCCAGGAAGGCGGTGGAGGTGCCGATCCACACGTACAGCGGACGCATGCGCGTGCCCATGGCGAGGGACGCGAACATCGTCTTGTCGGGAAGCTCGGCGAGGAAGATCAGCCCGAAGGCGGTGAGGATCGCCAAGGGGTCGAGGTGCATACCGGGGCTCTCTGCTCGGTCCGGGCCTCCGGGCCCCGCACGGCACCTCGGTGGGCGACGGGAGGACCACTCGGCCCGGCATGACGGACCGCGCCCACGGATGCGCGGACGCGATTGATGCCTGGCCGAAGGTCTCGCCCGTCCACGTCGTCCGTGGACCCGGTCACCGGGAACCCGGGGGTTCCAGTGTGTCGACGACCGGTTCGCAGGGCTACTCCCCTTCGCTGCCGTCCAGTGTAAAGGACCGGGGCGCGAGAGTGAGTAGACAGTGTCTACTCCGTCTTGGTAGACAGTGCCCATGAGTGAAGATCACGAGGGTGACGAGGCACGCGGTCGGAAGACGGCGGACCGCGCGACGACCACGCGGGTGACGGGCTGCGCGGGCGGCTCGTCCGGGTCGGCGTCGCGCTCGTCGACGCCGAGGGCGCCCAGGCCCTCTCGCTGCGCGAGATCGCCCGCCGCGCCGGCGTCTCCCACGGCGCCCCCGCCGCCACTTCCCCACCCACCTCGACCTCCTGTCGGCCATCGCCTGGCAGGGCTTCGCCGAACTGGCCGCCCGCGTCGCCGCCGAGGACCGCGAGGACGCCGGACCGCGCGAGCGGATCGCGCTCCTCGCCCGCGTCTACCTCGACCACGCCGGGTCGCGGCGCGGCATGTACGAGCTGATGTTCCGGCACGACCTGCTGGAGAGCGGGCGGCTCGGACTGCGCGAGACGAGCCTGCCGCTCTTCGCCCGGCTCACCGAGCTGGTCGCCCGCGTCCGCCCCGGCGCCGACCCCGTCGTCGTCGCGGGCGCGCTCTGAGCCAACCTGCACGGCATCGCCCAGCTCTGGCACTGGGGCAGCCTCCCGCTCGCGACCGGCGGCACCGACCCCGCCCCGCTGCTCGCGGCCGCCCTCGACGCCCACCTCGGGCCCGCGGAGCCCGCCCCGTGAACCGGAGCCGCACCCCCGTCCTCGCGTGCAGCGTCGTCGGGGCCGCCGTCGTCGCCCTCGACGGCACGGTCCTGACCGTCGCCCAGCCCGCCCTCCAGCGCGACCTGCACGCCGACGTCGGCCAGGTCCAGTGGACCAGCACCGGCTACCTCGTGGCCGTCGCGAGCCTCCTGGTCTTCGCGGGCCGCCTCGGCGACCGCCACGGCCACCGCCGGACCTTCGCCGTCGGCGCCCTCGGCTTCGCCCTCGCCTCCGCCGGTGTCGCCCTGGCTCCCGGGATCGGAGCCGTGATCGCGCTGCGCGTGCTCCAGGGGTGTGCGGGGCCCTGCTCCAGCCCGCCACCCTCGGCATGCTGCGCACGGCCTTCCCGCCCGACCGGCTCGCGACCCCGATCGCCGTCCGCACCGCCGTCATCGGTCTCGCGGCCGCCGCCGGACCGCTCGTGGGCGGCGCGCTGGTCTCCGCGTACGGCTGGCGCTCCGTCTTCCTCCTGAGCGTCCCGCCGACCCTCGCCATCGGCCTCCTGGCCCTCGCGACCCGGGAACCGGGAACCGAGGCCCGTGACCGGAAGGCGTACGACCGGCCGACCCACGACCGGAAGGCCTACGACCGGCCGACCCACGACCGGAAGACTCACGAGCGGCCGGCCCACGACCGGCGGGCCCCCGGCCTCACCGCGCTCGATCCGGCCGGTGCCCTGCTGCTCGCCGTGGCCCTGGGGCTGCTGGTCCACGGGCTCGTCGAGACCGCCCGTCCCGGCGGCATCGGCCCCGGCGCGCTCGCGTGCGCCGGGGCGGCCGTCGCCGCGATCGCCCTCGCCCGGCACGAACGCCGCGCCGCCCGCCCCCTGCTGCCCCCGGAGCTGCTCCGGAGCGTGCCCGTCGTCGCGGGGGTCGCCGCGCTCCTCGCCGCCTCGGCGGCCCTCTTCAGCTCGCTGTTCGTGGCGACGTACTTCCTCCAGGACGTCCAGCGGCTCGACCCCTGGCCTGCGCGCTGCGGGTCCTGCCGCTCGCCCTCCTCATGGTGCTCGGCGCGCCCCTCTGCCCGCCCCTCCAGCGCCGCTTCGGCCCCGCCGCACGGCGACGGCCGGCGCCGCCCTGCTCACGCTCGGCGTCCTGCTGCTCTCCCGCCTGGACGCCACGGCCGGAACCCTCCCCGTCGGCGGCTGCGCCGCCCTCCTCGGCGCCGGCTTCGTCACGCTCATGGTCACCGCCACCTCCGTCGTCGTGCACCGCGCCCCCGAGGCCCACGCCGGGGTCGCCGGAGGCCTCCAGCAGACCGCGATGAACGTCGGCCCGGCGCTCGGCGTCGCCACCGCGACCCTCCTGCTCACCCTCGTACCGGACGGAGGGTTCGTCCCGGCCCGGGGCGCCGCGCTCCGGCCCTGGCGGCGATCGCCGCCCTCGCCCTGCCCGCCGCCCTCGCCCTGCCCGGCACCGCCCGCCGGGGGACACGCCCGGACCCGACGGCGCCCCGGCCCGGCCGACGGTCCTGCGTACGATCATGAAATGCCCACAGCCGGTTCCCGAGGCCGCGCAGGCACGGCGGCACGCGTCCAGTTGGTCATCGGCCGGACCCTGCCCTTCCTGGTCGTGCTCCTGACGGCCCTCGCCGACGTGTTCACCCCCGACCGGGAGCGCTTCGACCGCCTCCTCGTCGCCGCGCCCCCGCTCGCCGCCGTCACCTGGGGCGTGCGCGGGACGGTCGGCATCGGACTGCTCGCGATGGCGGTCCGCGTGCTGCTCAGTTTCAACCGGGGCGGGGACCCCTGCCGGAGTCCCTCGCGAGCGAGACCGTCCTCGTGATCGTCACCGCCGCCTCGGCCTGGGCCAGCAGGGTCCGCACCCGCCGCGAACAGGACCTGCGGGACCTCACCGCCGTCGCCGAGGTCGTCCAGCGGGTCGTGCTGCGCCCCCTGCCCCAGCGCCTCGGCCGGTTCGAACTCCACCTGCTGTACGTCGCCGCCGCGCGGCCAAGGCACAGGTCGGCGGCGACTTCTACGAGGCCGTCAGGATCCCCGGCGCCGTGCGCGTCATGCTCGGCGACGTGCAGGGCATGGGCCTCGGCGCCGTCGAGACCGCCTCCGTCCTGCTCGGCGCGTTCCGCGCCGCCGTCCACGACGCCCCGGACCTGGCCGCCCTCGCGGACCGGCTCGACGAGGGGCTCGCCCGCCACGACCCCCGCGACCCCGGCTCCGACGCGGCGGAACGCTTCGCCACCGTCGTCCTCGTGGAACTCCCCGACGACCGGGACGTCGCGCGGTTCCTCAGCCTCGGCCACCCCACCCCGCTCCTCCAGCACGGGGACGAGGTGGAGGCCGTGCGCTTCGCCGCCCCTCGCTGCCCGTCAACCTCACGGGCCTCGCCGACAGCCGCCACCGGATCGAGGAGGTCCCCTTCGGCCCGGGGACCGGATGCTCCTCTACACCGACGGCGTCAGCGAGGCCCGTGACCGGAACGGCGTCTTCTACCCGGTGGAGACCCGCATGCGGGAGGGGAGCCGCGAGCCCGCCCCGGAGTTCCTGGCCCGTCTCCACCGCGACCTCGCCGCCCACAGCGCCGGGGGCCTCGGCGACGACGTGGCCGCCCTCCTGGTGGTCCGCCCCGCCGACGCCCCTGAGCCCCGAACGGCCTTCCCCCGGAAGGGCACCGGCGTCACGCCACCGGGGCGAGTCCCAGGTGTTCCCGGAGCGTCGTCCCCGTGTACGCGGTCCGGTACACGCCCCGCTCCTGGAGCTCCGGAACGAGCAGCTCCACGATGTCGTCGAGCCCGTCCGGCACCAGGTACGGCGAGACGTTGAAACCGTCCAGCGCCCCGTGCCGCACGAACCGCGCGAACTTCTCGGCGAGCCCGGCCGGGGTGCCGACGTGCCCGCGCTGCGGACCCAGCTCGATCACCGTCTCGCGCAGCGACTCAGCCGTTGGCGTCGGCCTTCGCCCGCCACTCGGCCACCACCGCCCGGGGTCGTCGACCCAGCGCGTGCCGAACTTCCCCTGGTACGCGGCGACCACCGGGTCCTCGGCGGGCAGCGGCCCGTCGGCGTCCCGCCCGGTCAGGTCGAAGCCCCACAGCCGGCTCGCGATGCCGAGCGCCACCGCGGGCGTGACCTGTTCCAGGCGCACCCAGCGGGCCTTCTCCTCCGCCTCCTTCTCGGTCGCCCCGATGACGATCTCCGTGCCCGGCAGGATCCGCAGCGCGTCCTCGGCCCGGCCGACCGCCCGCAGCCGCCGCCGGACGTCCTCGGCGAAGGCGAGGGCGTCGTCGAAGTCCGTGCCGTGGGCGGAGAAGATGACGTCCACGTTGCGGGCCGCGAAGTCCCGGCCGTCCCCAGAGTCGCCCGCCTGGAAGATCACCGGACGGCCCTGGGCGCTGCGCGGCAGGGTCGGCGCCAGGTCGACGTCGAAGTGGTCGCCCTCCGACCGCACGCGCCCCACCGCCCCCGGGACCGACCAGGAGCGGGCCTCGGTGGAGTCCGCCACCGCGTCCTGTGCCCAGCCGTTCCACACGGCGCGCGCGAGGACAGGAACTCCTCGGCGCGCCGGTAGCGGTCGGCGTGGTCGAGAACCCGCCGCGCCGGAAGTTCTCGCCGGTCCAGGCGTTGTGCGTGGTCACCACGTTCCAGCCGGCCCGGCCGCCGGAGAGCAGGTCGAGGCCGGCCAGCCGCCGGGCCAGGTCGCCCGGCTCGTTGAAGGTGGTGTTGGAGGTGGAGACGAGCCCGATCCGCTCGGTCGCGGCGGCGAGCGCCGACAGTTGGGTGATCGAGTCGGGCCGGCCCGCCACGTCCAGCTCGTGGACGCCGCCCTCCGACTCGCGCAGCCGCAGGCCGTCGCCGAGGAAGAAGGCGTCGAAGAGGCCGCGTTCGGCGGTCCTGGCCACCCGCAGGAAGGAGGCGGGGTCGATCTGCGAGCCGCTGGACGGGTCCGACCAGATCGTCCAGTGGTTGACCCCTGGAAGAACACCCCGAAGTGCAACTGCGCGTCCGGGCGCGGGACGTCGTTCGGGTCGGTGCGGGTCATCGGGTCTCCTCCGGAACGGGCGTGACGGCGGCGCCGGCGGTCGTGAAGCGGCTGAGGGGCCGGGGGAGGCCCAGGGAGGTGCGGAGGGTGGTGCCCGGCAGGGGCCGGGCCGCGAGCCGCCGCACGAACAGCTCGGGCAGGACGAGCCGGGAGAGCACGGCGAGGTCCTCGTCGAGGACGAGCGGACGCAGCCGCACCCCGTCGACGTGCCCGCCGAGCTCCGTGAGCAGCTCCACCAGACCGGCGGCCGGGCCGGTGTACCGCAACCGGTCGGGGCGGCCCTCCCACGGCGCGTACCGCTCCAGGTCGGCGATCCGCTCCCGCGCCGTCTCGCGCGGGGTGTCGAGGCCACCTCGACCTCGGCGAAGGCGAGCGGCGCCCCGGCCGCCGAGGCCGCTGCGCCCGCCTCGGCCGGGGTCGAACCGCCGACGAGCGCCACGTCGGTCAGCTCTGCCGGGACGAGACCGGCGGGGGCCAGGACCACGGGCCGGCCCTGTGGCGGACGCGGCACGATCGAGGGTCCCTTCACGGAGTACGTCTCGCCCGCGAAGTCCACGTAGTGCAGCCGCGACCGGTCCAGGTAGCGGCTGGTGGCCACCGACCGGATCACCGCGTCGTCCTCCCACGAGTCCCACAGGTCCCGTACGACCCGGAGGCCGTCGCGAGCCTCGCGGGCGATCGCGTCGGCGCCCTCGACGACCGGCCGCCCCCAGGCGCGCGGCGGCCGGGTCCTCCTCGGTCCCCACCACCCAGCCGGCCCGGCCGGCCGAGACGTGGTCGAGCGAGGCGATCTGCGAAGAGACGTGGAACGGCTCGGCGTACGTGGTCGCCAGGACGGGGGCGATGCCGAGGACGCTCGTCGACGCGGCCGCGAAGGCGGCCCGTTCCACCGCGCCGATCCGGCCCACCGGACCGGTGCCGTCGGCGGAACCGGGCGGCAGGATCGAGTCCTCCAGGGTGATCAGGGTGAACCCGGCGTTCTCGGCGGCGGCCGCGGTCCGGGCGAGCCGGCGCGGGCTCAGCAGCTCTCCGGGGGCGTGGGCGGCGCGGCGCCACGCGCCGGGATGAGCGCCGTCGCCGTCGATCTCGACGGCCAGGTGCAGGGCGGGGCGGGGCATGGGAGTCCTTCCGAACGGCGGGGGCGCACGGCGGCACGGCAGCGGCACGGGGGCACGGCTGCGCGGGGCCGGGCGACGGGACGTCACGGGACGCGCGGACGGACCCGGGCGCGGCGGGATCGCCGCGACGTCCCGCGCCGGGGGCGACGGGACGCGCGGGCCCGCGGGGCGGGGTCAGGCGCGCGGGGAAGGACAGATGGCCGACGCGGTGCGGCGAAGTCGACGTGCCGGCGGCAGACGAGCCGGGCGCCCGTCCGGGCCGGGGCGTGCGGCGCCGTGGTCGCTGTGAGCACGTGCGCCTCCCCTGATCCCGGGTCCCGCCCGGACGCGGGCGAGGACTCCTCACCATAGGCAGGCGTCCTTCCACGCTGTCAAGGTCGTCTCGCCGCACGGATCCCCTGGTCGGCCGGTGCGTCAGGACGGGTGCGGGAGAGGGCGGTTGAAGGACCGCCGGAGACCGGCACTCGCGGGAACGCCCGTGCGTCGGACAGGGGTACTCGCGGACGGCGGCGCGGGCACAGGGCCGGGATACCCGCGGGCGCCGACCCGGAGACCTCCGGGCACGGGGCAGGGATACTCGCGGCTGACGGGCCGGATCCCGTCTCCGACCCGAGGCTGATCGAAAGTGGGCCCACGGGCGGACGCGCCGGGCCGTCCCCGGCGCCTAGCGTGCCCGCATGACTCGTCTCACCAGGGCCGTCGCGGCCACCGTCCTCACCTGTTCCCTCGCCTTAACGGCCGGAGTCGCCACCGCGGCCGTCCCCGACGCCCCGCCCCCGGCGCGCGCACGGCGGCCGAGCAGCCGGCGCGGCCCGCCGTCCTTCCCGCGCCCACCGGACCGCACGCCGTCGGCAGCACGGTCCTGCCGCTGGTCGACCAGTCCCGCACCGACCCCTGGGTGCCCACCGCCGACGGGCGGGCGCTCATGGTCACGCTGCACTACCCGGCCGCGCGCTCCGGCGGCGGCGCCCCCGCCCCGTACGCCACCCGGGAGGAGGCGCGGCTGCTCGCCGAGCAGCTCGGGCCCGGCGTCTCCGGCGACGTGCTCGCCCGGACCCGCACCCACAGCAGGACCGACGTCCGGCCCGCGCCGGGCCGCCACCCCTGGTGCTCCTGTCCCCGGGCTTCAGCGTCTCCCGCTGGACGCTCACCACCCTCGCCGAGGACCTCGCCTCGCGCGGCTACGTCGTCGCCTCCGTCGACCACGCCTACGAGTCGTACGGCATCAGCCTCCCCGGCGGCCGCACCCTCACCTGCGTCGCCTGCACGGCCCTCGACCAGGGCGGGGTGCACGGGAGCGTGGTCACCTCGACCCGCGCCGCCGACATGACGTACGTCCTGGACCGGCTCGTCGGCCCCGATCCGTCTGGCGGCACGCCGACGCCGTCGACGCGCGCCGGATCGGCATGGCGGGCCACTCCATCGGAGGGGCGAGCGCGGCCACCGCGATGGCGGCCGACCGGCGCATCGACGCCGGGATCAACATGGACGGCGCCTTCTGGGAGGACCTTCCGGCGGAGGGCCTGCGGGGCCGTCCGTTCATGATGCTCGGCACCCACGACGAGACCCACCTGCCCGGCGGGGCCGACACCAGTTGGGACCGGACGTGGTCCGCGCTCGACGGCTGGAAGCGCTGGATCACGCTGGCCGGGTCGGACCACTTCTCCTTCTCGGACGGCCCCGTGATCTCGCGTCACTTCGGCCTGCCCGAGACGGAGCTGCCCGCCGACCGGGCCGTCGCCCTCACCCGGACGTACGTCTCCGCCTTCTTCGACCGGCACCTGCGCGGACTCGCGCGACCGGTCCTGGACGGCCCGTCCGCGGCCCACCCGGAGGCGCACTTCCAGAACCCTGACCGGGGCCGTGGTCCTCAGGAGCGGTACGGAACGTTCGCCGCCGCCCAGTCGGCCAGCACCCGCGCGCACCCGGCGACCGATTCGCGCCAGGTGCGCGCGGCGCCCTCCCCGGCCTCGTCGCTGACGTGCTTCACGAGGCGCAGCGGCACTCCGGTGACCGCGGCGACGTGCGCGAGGGCGTACCCCTCCATGTCGACGAGGGCCGCCTGCTCCGCGAGCCGGGCGCGGGCGACCTCGTCCGAGATGAAGGTGTCGCCGGTGGCCAGGACCACGTCACCGCCGTCCGGCAGCGTCAGCGGCGCCCCGTACGACTCGCCCGTCAGCATCGCGAGCAGCCGGCCGTCGAAGTCGTGCTGCACCACGGTGCCGACGACGTGCGTCCCGGTCAGGCCCGGCCGCAGCGCCCCGGCGGTTCCCAGGTTCACGATCCCGGACGGCCGGGGCCCCGGCCGAGCACGGTCGCCAGCGCGGTCGCGGCGTTCACCTTGCCCATGCCGGTGAGCAGCACCGGCAGCCCCGTGTCGAGGAACTGCGCCTCCTCCTTGACGGCGAGCACCAGCAGGGGCGGTCGCCCGTGATCTCTCCCAAGAGTTCCATGGGGGCCACGCTAGTTCGGCGACCCGCCCGCCGTACAACCGGGAGGGGCCCCGGAGCCACCCGCCCCGCGGGCGGGAAGGGAGCGCCGGACGGCTGCCGACCGCACCCCGCCCACCGTGACGCAGGGTCACTTCCCTCCCACGCGCCGCCGTGACGCACGGTCGCGAGGACCCTCCGGCGGCCCGTTCCGCGTGTCGGCCGGATTCTTTCCGCAGGACGCTTGTGCGCGGCCCCGGCGCCCGGCACGCTCCTCGTATGAACACGGCCAGGCATGCCAGTGAACGTCTGATGAGCTGGCCCTCGCTGACCCCCGGCCGTGCCCATTGCGGCGCCGAGGTCGGACTGGGCACCGCGACGCAGGAGATCGTGCACTTCCACGGTGAACACGAGGCCGACGTCCACCTGACCCGCGCCATGATCGCCAAACTGCGCCCGGCCCTCCTCGGATCGAGCGCCGTCCGGCTGCGCGCCGGATCCGGGTGGGTGACGGTCCGTCTGGACATGGGATCCGACATCGACCTCCTCGCCACCCTGGTGAGCGCCGCCCTCCAGGCCAGCGGCGTCCCCGACGCCGTCCCGGACGGCTGCACCCGCACCCGCCCGGTCCCCGGCGTCCGCTGATTCCCGAGCCCGCGTCACGCCCGCGCGGCGCAGGCGGCTACGCCGGGACCGGGAACAGCATGCACGTGCTGGTCGCGTGACCGAGCAACCGGTCCTCCGCGTCGTACAGCCCCGCCTCCGCGAGCGCCGTGCGGCGCCCCGGGTCAGCACCGTGCCGACCGCCCTGACCTTGCCGGTGGCGGTCGTGATCGGGCGGAGGAAACGGGTCGACAGGTCGAGCGAGGTGTACGCCGTGCCCCGGGGGAGCGTGGAGTGCACCGCGCACCCGGCCGCCGAGTCGAGCAGCGTCGCGTACACGCCGCCGTGCACGCTCCCGATCGGGTTGTAGTGCTCCTCGGCCGGCTCGAAGGAGAACACCACCCGCCCGTCCTCCACCTCTTCGAGGTCGAAGCCGAGGAGCGAGGCGATCGGCGGCCCGGGCAGCCGCCCGGCGGCGATCTCCGCAGGAAGTCCAGCCCGCCATCGTCCCCGCGGCCCGCGCGGAAGCCGCGGGGTCCTCCCACTCGACCGTGCGCGTCCGCCCCATGACCACTCTCCGCCCGACTCGACCTGCTGACTCCTTCCGGCGAAGCTAGCTGTCGTGAAAGCTGACTGTCAACGACGCAGTCAGGTGGCTAGAGTGGGACGATGAAGTGGCTGGAGACGGACACGGAGAACTGCTCGGTCCGGCGCACCCTGGACCTGGTCGGCGAGAAGTGGACCCTGCTGATCCTGCGGGACGCGTTCAACGGCGTACGCCGGTACGACGAGTTCCGCCGGCACCTCGGGCTCTCCGAGGCCGTCCTCGCCGACCGCCTCCGCAAGCTGGTCGCGGCGGAGGTCCTGCGCGCCGAGCCCTACCGCGAACCCGGCGCCCGCACGCGGTACGAGTACCGGCTCACCCCCAAGGGCGTCGACCTCTGGCCCGTGCTCCTCGCGCTCAAGCAGTGGGGCGACACCCACGCGGAGGTCCCCGAGGGCCCCGTCTTCGACGTCCGCCACACCGACTGCGGAGCCCCCGTCCGCGTGGTCGTCCAGTGCGAGGGCGAGGAGCGGGCCGCCCTCTCCGTCCGCGACGTCACCGTCCGCCCCGGCCCCGGCGCCCGCCCCTCCGCACCTGACCCCGCTCCGGGGACCCGGTGCCCGTGCCCTCCGCTCCACGAGTCCGCCCCGACGGCCGGACCCCGCACCCACCCGTTCGGCCGCACTCCGCGATGCCGCGCCGCCGGGCCGGGTACCTCACGAGGCATGCCCTCCACACCCGGTCCGCCGCACGACGGTGCCCCCACCGAACACGGCCACTGGTTCCGGCGTCTCCACGACCGCGTCGCCGCCTCCTCCGTCGGCCTCGCGTGGAACCGCGGCCGCGCCATGGAACTCATGCACCGCGCCATGGGCTTCGCGGCGCTCAGCCTGCTCACCCTCGTCCCCTCCTCATCGTCGTCGCGGCGGCCGACCTCGCCAGGGGACAGGGCTTCGCCCGCTGGCTCGTCCAGGGCCTCGGCGTCACCGAGGTCTCCCAGGAGGAGGTCGAGCAGCTCTTCGGCCGGCCGGGGCAGGCCCTGCAACGCACCACCGCCTTCGGCCTCGCCGCCCTCGCCGCCTTCGGCGTCACCTTCGGATCCGCCGTACAGACCGGGTACGAACGGGTCTGGGACCTCCCCACGGCCCGCTGGCACACCATGTGGCGGCACGTCGTCTGGCTCGCCGTCCTCGTCGCGGCCCTCCTCGTCTTCGTCGCCTTCCCGCCCCCGAGGACGCCCCGGCCCCCACCACCGCCGCCGTCGCCCTCGGCGACACCCTCGGCACCTTCCTCTTCTTCTGGTGGTCCCAGCGCTTCCTGCTCTGCGGGCGCATCCGCTGGCGCGCCCTCCTCCCGGGAGCCGTCCTCACCGCCCTCGGGCTCCTCGGGCTGCGGATCTTCTCCCAGCTCGTCTTCTCCCCCTCATCGCCTCGAACGCGGTGACCTACGGCCAGTTCGGCACCGTCCTCGTCCTCCAGTCCTGGCTCGTCGGCGTCGGCTTCGTCGTCTACGGGGCGCCCTCGTCGGCCGCCTCGTCCACGAACACCTCGTCCGCCGCCGCCTGCGCCGTCTCCGGCCGAACGGCGTCTGACCCCGTACCCCCGTGGAAATGGGCGTGGTCACACGATCCGGTGATCCACCGACGAGCGGCCGGGCCGCGCCCCCGGACCGCTTGGATGGAGGCGATCCCACCGGCCCGTCGAGAGAGCCGCCCATGACGAACACCTGGCTGCCGCCCGTCGAGTACGTGGCGACCCTCCCGAGAGCGACGGCCTACGCCTGCCTCTACTTCACCGACACCGGGGGCCGACCCTTCCAGATGCGCGCCACCTACCACTCCGGGGCGTGGCAGTGGCCCGGCGGCAACATGGACCCGGGGAGACCCCCTGGGAGACGGCGGTGCGCGAGTGCCACGAGGAGACCGGGATCGTCTTCACCGGTCGGCCCCGGCTGCTCGGCACCCACTTCACGACCGACCGGGGCGACGACTGGCCCGCCAACCACATCGGCTTCGTCTTCGACGGCGGCGAGCTGACGGACGAGCAGATCGCCGCCGTCGTCCTCGATCCCGGGGAGCACAGCGAGTACGCCCTGCGCACGCTGGAGGAGTGGGAGCGGGAGATGGACCCGGCCGAGTTCGGCCGCCTCGCGGCGGTCGACCGCGCCCGCAGGACCGGAACCCCCGTGTACCTGGAGGCCGGCCCGGGGAGCACTGACCGCGCCCGCCGGGGCCGCGGCGCCGGTCCCGGCGGTCGGCAGGACTCCCGCCACGACCATACGGTTCCACCCGATCTGCGGTAAAAGTGCGCTATGTGCTGGAGTGCGACGGCCGACCTCTGGGCGGGCCTCGGGATCGGCGCCGTGGGCGTGGCCTCCCTCGCCTCCGTACGCCGTCCCGGGGACGCGCCGCTCGCCGCCCTGCCCCTGCTCCTGGGCGCCCACCAGATCGTCGAGGCCGCCGTCTGGCACGCCGGCGGCGGGGCCGGGCCCGCCACCCTCGCCTGGGCCGTCATCGCCCTGCCCCTGCTGCCCTCTGGCTCCCCGTCGGCGTCCTGACCGCCGCCCGCCCCGCCGACCGGCCGCGCCTGCTCGTCCCGCTCGCCGCCGGCCTCGCGACGGCCGGCGTCCTCGCGCACCGGCTCGCCGTCCGCCCCGTCACCGCCGAGGTCCGCGGCCGCACCCTCGGCTACGTCGTCGACCTGCCGCACGCGCCGCTGCTCCTCGCCGCGTACCTCCTCGCCACCGTCGGCGCCCTGCTCCTCGCCCGCGACCGGCTGCTGCGGCTCCTCGGGCTCCTGACCGGGGCCGGGGCCGTCGTCTGCGCCCTCCTGTGGAGCACCGAGTTCGTCTCCACCTGGTGCGCCCTCGCCGCCGTCGCCTCCCTGCTGCTGCTCGGCTGGGTGCGCGGCCGGGCCGGACCCGATCCGCGTCCGATCCGGGGAAACCCGTAACCCCTCGGCCGTTCAGCAGTTGACCAGGGCATGAAGAAGCGCAGCATGCTCGCCATCGCCTCCCTCGCCGCCGGTGTCGTCACCGCCCTCGTCACGCCTCCGCCGCAGGCGAAACGCCGTCGTCGGGGACAACCCCATCGGCAGCCCCTCGGCCTCCTCCAGCCGGACCACGGCGTCGGCAGCGTCGTCCAGGACACCGTCCAGGGCGCCGGGGGCGGCCTCCAGTCCCCGGAGACCGGCGGACTGCTCTAGAGGGTGTCCGACGGCACGGACCGTGCCCGCGCCCCCACGGGCGGCGGGGCGCCGGCGTGCCGTGACACGGCCGGAGGCGGCCCGTGCGCACCCGGTGCGCGAGTAATGACAGGATGTCCCCATGAGCGACAACGTTTACTTCGACATCACCATCAACGACGAGCCCGCGGGCCGCATCGTCTTCAAGCTGTTCGACGACGTCGTGCCGAAGACCGCCCAGAACTTCCGCGAGCTCGCCACCGGCGAGCACGGCTTCGGTTACGCCGGTTCCCCGTTCCACCGCGTCATCCCGAACTTCATGCTCCCAGGGCGGCGACTTCACCCGCGGCAACGGCACCGGCGGCAAGAGCATCTACGGCGAGAAGTTCGCGGACGAGAACTTCCAGCTCAAGCACGACCGTCCGTTCCTGCTCTCGATGGCCAACGCCGGCAAGAACACCAACGGCTCGCAGTTCTTCATCACCACGATCATCACCGACTGGCTCGACGGCAAGCACGTCGTCTTCGGCGAGGTCGTCGAGGGCCAGGACCTGGTCAAGAAGATCGAGTCCCTCGGCTCCGCCTCCGGCGCCCCAAGGCCTCCGTCAAGGTCGCCGAGTCCGGCGTCGTGAAGGCCTGATCGCCTTCCGGAGCCGAGCGCAGGGCCCCGCGCCCCGCTCGCAGACACCGGCCGGGGCGGGAACGCGGTCCCACGGACCCGCGTTCCCGCCCGCCGCGTGTCACCGGCCCGGCCCGGGCGAGGGATCAGCCCTCGGAGGAGCCCTGCTCGCCGAAGCGCCGCTCGAACCGGGCGATCCGGCCCTCGGTGTCCACGGTCCGCGCCTTGCCCGTGTAGAACGGGTGGCTCTCGGAGGAGATCTCGACGTCGATCACGGGATACGTGTTGCCGTCGTCCCACTCGATGGTCCGGTCGCTGGTCGCGGTGGAGCGGGTCAGAAACGCGTACCCGGCCGAGCGGTCGCGGAAGACCACGGGGCCGTACTCGGGCTGCTTGTCCTGCTGCACGTGTCCTCCTCGGGCTGCCGCCCTGACTCGTCCGGCCTGATCGGCACGGCACCCCAGCCTCCCCGGGGCCGCGGCCGCCGACCAGTGCCACGGGCCCGACCGGGTGACGGGCCCTGCGCGCGCGTACCCCTCGACACGGGTGCGAACCGGCGCCGACGGACACTGCGGGCGCGCCTTCCTTAGCCGCCCGACCGGTACGGAACCTCCGTACGGCTCAGCCGCCCTCCGGCCACCGCGCCGCGAGCAGCAGGGCGATGTCGTCCGGCCGGGACGTGGCCTGCCGGGCCTCCCGGGTCAGCCGGTCGGCCGTCTCCGAGAGCGGCAGGGAGGCCGTCGCGGCGAGCGCCCGGCGCAGTCGCTCGATCCCCTCGTCGATGTCCCTCCCCGGCCGCTCCACCAGGCCGTCCGTGAAGAGCGCGAGGACCGCCCCGGAGCCAGCCGCAGCCGGGACACCGGGTACGAGGCCCCGTCGTCGATCCCGAGGACCATCCCGCCCGCCAGCTCCACCTGCCGGGCCGTCCCGTCCGGCCGCAGCAGCAGCGGCTGCGGATGCCCCGCCCGCACCGCCCGCGCCTCGCCCGTCTCCGGATCGAGCAGGACGTAGCAGCAGCTCGCGAACTGCCCCGGGTCCAGGTCGATCAGGAGCCGGTTGGTGCCCCGCATGACGTCCTGCGGCCGGTGGCCCCGAGCGCGAACGCCCGTACCGCGCTGCGCAACTGACCCATCGTGGCGGCGGCCGCCGCCCCGTGGCCCTGCACGTCGCCGATGACCAGGGCGAGCCGCCCCTGACCCGTCTCGATCACGTCGTACCAGTCCCCGCCCACGTCCATGCCCTGCGTGCCCGGCAGGTAGCGGCCCACCGTGTCCACGCCGACCCGCACCGGCAGCCGGTGCGGCAGCAGCGCGTCCTGGAGCCCCCGCGCGACCGCCGACTCCGTGTCGTACCGCTGCGCCCGCTCCAGGGCCTGCGCGATCAGCCCGCGAGCGCCGTGAGCACGGTCCGCTCCTCCGGACCGAAGCCGCGGGGCTGGTCGAAGCCGAGGATGCAGGAGCCCACCGGCCGGCCCGAGGCGATCAGCGGCAGGAACGCCCGGGCCCCCGACTCCGCGTCCAGCGGAAGGTCCGGATACGCCCGGCCCAACTGCTCCATCGACTCGAAGAACAGGGGCCTGCCCGTCGTCAGCGTCTCCACCCCCGGCACCCGCGCGTCGAGCCCCACCCCGTCGAAGGGTTCGAGGAAGCCCTGCGGAAACCCGTCTCCCACGCCAGGTAGAGGCGCCGGTCGCTCAGCAGGTAGATCGCGAGCTGCCGCCCGCCGAACGCCGGCAGCAGCTCCTCCGTCACCACCGCCGACACCTGGCGCGCCGTCACCGCCTCGGTGAGCGCGATCGCGAGCGCCACCGGCCGGTACAGGTCCGCCGCCCGGTCCCCGGGCGAGAGGTCGTCCGTGAGGCGCCGGCCCGTCCCGGCCCTGTGCGCGAGACCCGCCGGACCCTCCTCGGGGAGGAGCACCATCGTCACCCCGTCCCGCCCGGGATGGAGCGAGACCGACAGCCACGTGCCCCCTCCGGGCGGGCCAGGAAGCGCACCGGCTCCCCGGAGAGCAGGGCGGCGCGCAACTGCTCCTTGTGGAAGGCGTGCCCGAACCAGGGCAGCGCCTCCACAGCAGCCGCCCGGCCAGGTCCCTGCGCGGCCGGCCGAGGAGCTGCTCCGTGCGCTCGTTGACGTACGTGACGCGGCCGAGCCGGTCGACGGCCAGGAGCGCCCGCGGCAACCGGTCGGTGGCGTCCGAGCCGATCAGGCCGGTGCCGAGGTCGACGAGGGTGCCCACGAGCCGGGACCCGTTCTCGGTGCCGGTCCGCCGCGCGCGTGCGGACACCTCCAGGAGGTGCAGCCCGCCGTCCGGGCCCCTCAGCCGGAGCCTGCGCACCAGGGGGCGCCCGCCGGCGCCCGTCGCGTGCCGGGCCGCCGCCCACAGCGCGTACCCGTCCTCCGGCTCCAGGAGGGACGTGAGCAGCTCGATCGTGCAGGGCGAGGTCACGCCCGCCCCGAGGATCCCCAGGAGCCCGTCGTCCATCGTCACGGTGCCCGAGAGCAGGTCCCAGTCGAAGGAGCCGAACCGCACCGGCGGGCCCGAACCGGTCGGCAGTTGCACGCACACCGGATCGCCCGTCCACTCGACCGCCGTCCCCCGGCGGAACAGCCCGTCCAGGGCCTCGCCGAGCCGGAGCGCGCCCCGTGTCATCCGGCTCCGGTCCCGCGCGTCCACCGGCACGCCCGGGGTGGGCGCGCGCAGCGCCACGAGCACGCCGAAGCGCTCGCGGCCCGCGAGGACCGGCGCGTACAGCGAGGCGAAGGGGAACGGCAGGCTCGCCACCAGTTGGGGGAAGCGCCGCATCGCCTCCTCGACGTCGGCCGGGTGGAGGGCCTGGCCCGAACGGTGGACCTCGGCCACCGGGAACGGCCGGTTGGTGTGCATCCGCCACCACGGACGGAACAACGGCCCCGGCAGTCCCACGAGGACCGCGAGCCGCAGCAGGCCCGGCGTCTCGGAGCGCAGGTACACCCCGCCCGCGTATCCGCCGACCTCCTCCACGGCCCCGAGCGCCGCCTCCGCGAGCGCCCACGTCAGGGCACCGGAAGCGGGCTCGTCGCCGGTTCCGCTCCCGGACGGACGCCCGGTACCGCCCGCCGGGCCGGGGCCGGAAGCACCGTGCGAGGTCACACAGCCAGGATGCCCCCGGGGCCGAAGCCCCCGCATCCCGGAGGGCCCTCCGCCGAACGGAGTCGTTGACCGCACGCGTCCGGACCGTCACACTCGGTGGTCGACCGCCGCCGTCGGCGCGCGGCGGCGCCACCGCGCGACCAGGGGCACGATGACCGGCCGGGTTCTTCCGTACGACGTCCACGGCGAAGGGCCGGGGAGGGCGCTCGTCCTCCACAACTGGTTCGGCGACCGCACCAGCTTCGCCCCGCTCCGCGCCCACCTGGACGGCTCCGTCGGCACCTACGCCTTCGTCGACTGCCGGGGCTACGGCGAGGCCCTCGACCACGAGGGCGCCTACACGATGGAGGAGGTGGCGGCCGACGCCCTGGCGGTCGCCGACGACCTCGGCTGGGACTCCTTCTCCGTCATCGGCCACTCGATGGGAGGCAAGGCGGCCCAACTGGTGCTCCTCGAAGCCCCCGGCCGCGTCCGCTCGCTCATCGGCGTCTCACCGGTCTCCGCCGCCGGGTTCCCCCTCGACGGGGAGTCCTGGGAGCTCTTCGCCGGAGCCGCGGGGGAGCCGGCCAACCGACGCGCGATCATCGACCGCACCACCGGCGGCCGGTACGACGACGCCTGGCTGGGCGCGCTCGTCGACCGCTCCCTCAGCCGCTCCTCCGCCACGGCCTTCCGCGCCTACCTGGACTCCTGGTCCCGCGCCGACTTCCACGAGCGCGTCCGCGACAACCCCACGCCCGTCCTCCTCGTCGTCGGCGCGCACGACCCGGCGCTCGGCACCGAGGCCATGGAGGGGACCTGGCTGCGCTGGTACCCCAACGCGCGCCTCGAAGTCATCGAGGACGCCGGGCACTACGCCCCGAGGAGACCCCGCAGGCCCTCGCCGAGGCCATCGAGGCCTTCCTCGCCGCCTGACGCGGGGACGCCCGGGGCTCGCCCGCTCGCCTCGCCCTCGTCCCGCTTCGCCTCGCCACGCCGCGCGGGCCGACGTGCCTACCCTGGAGGGACGTGGTCGTCCGTCCCGGGCCCGCCCGGCCGGGCGCACAGGCGGAAGGGCGTCGGACCATGGTCTTCAGCGATCGCAGCGACGCGGGGCGGCGGCTCGCCGCCCGGCTCGGCCACCTCAAGGGCCAGGACGTCGTGGTCCTCGGCCTTCCGCGCGGCGGCGTGCCGGTGGCCGTCGAGGTCGCCGACGCCCTCGACGCCCCCTCGACATCTGCCTCGTCCGGAAGCTGGGCGTGCCGCACCGGCCGGAGGTCGCGATGGGCGCGATCGGCGAGGGCGGGGTCCGGGTCCTCAACGAGCAGGTGCTCCACGAGGCCGGCGTGGACGCCCGCGCGCTGGCCGCCGTGGAGGAGCGCGAGCTGGCCGAACTGGAGCAGCGCGCCCGCCGCTACCGGGGCAGCCGCACCCCGTGCCCCTCGAAAGGACGGACGGTCCTCGTCGTCGACGACGGGCTCGCCACCGGCGCCACGGCCCTGGCGGCCTGCCGGGTGGTCCGTGCCCGGGGCGCGGCCCGGATCGTCCTCGCGGTGCCGGTCGCGCCGCCCCACTGGACGGCCCGGCTCGGCGGCGAGGCCGACGAGACCGTCGGCGTCGACACCCCGGACGGGTTCTACGCCGTCGGCCAGTTCTACCGGGACTTCCCGCAGACGCCGGACGACGAGGTGATCGCCTGTCTGGACCGGAGCCGGGCCGCGCGCGACCCCGTCGTCCGGGACGAGGACGTACGGATCCCGGTCGGGGGCGCCACCCTCGCGGGGAGGCTCGCCGTGCCCGAGGGGCCGCCGGCCTCGTCCTGTTCGCCCACGGCAGCGGCGGCGGCCGTCACAGCCCGGAACCGGTCGGTCGCCGCGGAGCTGAACCGGGCCGGTCTCGGGACCCTGCTGTTCGACCTCCTGAGCGAGGCCGAGGCGGCCGACCGGGCGCACGTCTTCGACACCCCGCTCCTCGGGGAAGGCTCGCCGGGGCCACGGAACGACTGGCCGGGCGGCCCGACGTCGCGGGACTCCCGCTCGGCTACTTCGGGGCGAGCACGGGAGCGGCGGCCGCGCTGTGGGCGGCGGGCGACCCCGCGTCCCCGTCGCCGCGGTCGTCTCGCGCGGCGGCCGGCCCGACCTCGCGGCCGACCGGCTCGCCGGGGTGCGGGCCCCGACCCTCCTGGTGGTGGGCGGCGAGGACCCGCTGGTCCTGGACCTCAACCGGCGGGCCGGGGCGCTGCTGCGCTGCGAGAACCGGCTGACCGTGGTGGAGGGCGCCGGCCACCTCTTCGAGGAGCCCGGCGCCCTGGAGGAGGTGGCGGAGCTCGCCACCTCCTAGTTCACCGCGCACTTCCGGGGCCGGGGCGCCCCGGAAGTGCCCGGTGCGGACTAGTACGCGCTGTCGACGTTGTCGATGGAGCCGTAGCGGTCGGCCGCGTAGTTGCAGGCAGCGGTGATGTTGGCGACCGGGTCGTACATGTCCATCGACGTGCCGGGCACGTGGTAGGCCAGGAAGGTCGGCTCGATGACCTGGAGCAGGCCCTTCGAGGGGGTGCCGTTGACGGCGTTGATGTCCCAGTTGTTGATGGCCAGCGGGTTCCGGAGGACTCGCGCATGATGTTGCGGTGGATGCCCTCGTAGGAACCGGGGATGCCGTGCTGGGCCATGACGTCCAGCGACTGCCGGATCCAGCCGTCGAGGTTGTCGGCGTACTGGGTGGCGGCGGCCGGAGCGGCCTCGACCGGGGCGACCGGGGCGGCGGCGGGGGCCGGGGCGGCGGCGGAGGCCCCGTGCCGGTGCCGGCGGACGGGGCGGCCGCGCGGCGCTCGGAGCGGTTCGCCCGGTCGGTCGAAGTGGACTTCTCCGCCTTCGCGGTGGCCTTCCGCTCCGCCTTTTCCTGCGTCTTCGCCTGCGCCGGGGCGGCCTTGGCGGAGCCCCGATGAATCGTCAGTTCCAGACCCGGGTGGATGAGTGACGGATTGTCACCCACGGCGCTCTGGTTGGCTCGGTAAAGGCTCTTCCAGCCTCCCTGAATTCCCTTCTTGTGGGCGATCGGGAAAGCGAGTCACCGCTCACGACGGTGTACGTGCGGGTGGCCTCCGGGGCGGCCGGAGCCTTGGCGGCGACCGGGGCCGCGGGGGCGGTGAAGGCCTTGGCGGCGATCTCCGGGGCCGGGGCGGCGGTCGCGGCGCCGGCCGTGGCGGGGGCTATCAGAGGCAGGGACAGCGCGGCCCCACCCGTGCCGACCAGGGCAAGTCCACGAGAGATGTGGTTGCGGCGGGGGCGGCGGTGCTTACCGTGTGCAGGCATGACGGGATTCCTCTCCGGCGCCTACGAGGTGAGCTGTCGGGTTCGGACGGGAGATGTCCGGCCGCGCGCACGCAGCTGCACCCCGAGCCGTTCCGGATTCCGGACCGGCGTATTCGTGGGTCCCCGCTCCTGCCGTCGGGTGAAAGGGAGGTTTCCGAGCGGTGGCAGGATTAGGCGTTCCGCTCGAATGGGGGTGACCGTAGGCCAGTAATGCGGCGAATAACAAGAGGATCAGGACGGCGGCCCCGGTCAATGGATCACCGAATTCGGGGAATTCAAGATCGGTCGGGCTCCGGAAGCGCCGAACTTCCTTGTGCGGTACGGGGTGGAGGAGTGCGGCGCCGTGCGGCGGCCGCGCGGAGTGAGTCGCGTCACCCGATGGGTTATGTCCGAATATGCGACGTAATTCCATTGATGGGGAAATAAGGTGAAAATGTGGAGGGTGGGCCGTCCGGGGCTCAAAAGCCTTTTCAAGTGCTTCTAGGGGCACTCAAGGGCAAACCCGGCAAAGCCGACATCCTTATCGAAGGATGGAGTGCCCGACCAGGAGCCGCCCGATGTCCCCGCCCCCAGCTCGCCCCCGACGCCCCCGACCTCCTCGACCACGAGGCGGCCGCCCTCTACGAGAGCGCCGTCTGGCGGCGGATCGTCACCGACTGGCCCGCCCCACACCGCCGGCCCCCGCACCGCTCGCGCCCGCCCCGCACCGCCGCCGGGCGGGAGAGCTAGCGGGACCTGCTCAGCGTGCCCGTGGAGCGGCTCGTGGCCGAGGCGCTCGACGCGCTCCCGGCGCCGGCCCCTGTCGAGCGCCGCCTCCCCGGCCGGATCGGAGCCGTCCTCCCGGACCGCCTCCACGTCTGGCGCCGCGTCGGCCGGGCCGAACTGCGCCCCTCGGTCCACCTCGGCTACGCGCGCCTCGTCCTGACCGAGTGGGGGTGGCAGAACGCCCGTACAAGCTCCGCGACAGGCGGGGGCCCGCTGTGTCTGCGGGGCGCTCCTCGCCGCCCACCGCCTCGGCCACGGCAGCGCGGACACCATGAACGAGGCGGCCGCCTGGATCATGACCGAGCTGCGGTCGCGGGGGTGGCGGGACCTCATCGGCCCGTGGAACCGGGCCCCCGGGCGCACGGCCGACGACGCCCTCGCCCTCCTCGACGCCACGATCCGCCGCGCCGCGCACGCCGGCCGCTGACGGCGCCGCCCGGGCGCGGGGGGTCCCCGTACCCCCGCGCCCGGGGATCAGCTGCTGACGCTCGGGGCGCCGTTCTCGATGTGGCCGGTGTACCGGCGCGACCAGGTCCCGTCGGCGCCGGTGGTGACCGTGAAGTCGTACCAGCCCTTCTGGTGGGCCACGGCGTTGAAGAAGTCCTCGGTGCCGGAGTTCGCCGGCACCGTGTACGTCCACGGCCCGTCCGTCCGGTAGGCGTTGGAGCGGATCGTGAAGGTGACGGGTCCGCCGGAGGCGTTGGTCATCCTGAACCAGAGGGCCGTCTTGCCGGTCCCGGGCTCGGTCGCGAACCGGGCCGCCACCTCGACGTCCTTGCCCGCCTTGGAGGCGTCGCCGATGAACCGGCGCAGGAAGCGGTTGGGCCCCATCATCGAGATGTCGTACTTCCCGGACCCCGAGCCCGTGCCGATGTTGAAGAAGTCGGTGGCCGTGCCGCCGGGGTCCACGGTGTACTGCCAGGCGGCCGTGTCGCGGTGCTGGTGCGGGTGGATCGAGAAGTGCGCGGCCCGCCTGGCCTCCGCGCCCTGGTTCGTCATCGAGAACCAGGCCAGGATCTTGCCGCCGGAGCCGAACTCGAAGCGGTCCAGGTTGCCGTTCACCTGGTACGGCAGGGCGCGCGCCGGCCGGGTGCCGGACTCCTGCGCGGGCAGGGCGTTGTTCTGCGGGACCGGGTTCGGCAGCGGCTTGCAGGTGCTCTGGCCGATCACCTTCGCCGTGGACGGAAGCCCGGCGGGCACTCCGTACACCGGACGGGCGAAGTCGAAGACGCCGGTCAGGTCGCCCGTCACCCTCCGCCGCCAGGCGCTGATGTTCGGGCAGGCGGCCGGGGTGCCGAGGGCCGTCGTCCAGGTCTCCAGGAAGCGCAGCACGGAGGTGTGGTCGAAGACCTCGGAGCTCACCCAGCCGCCCCGGGTCCACGGGGACATGACGAGCATGGGGACGCGGAAGCCCAGGCCGATCGGCACGCCGTCGAGGTACTCGCCCGGTGTGCCCGGCGGGGCGACCGGCGGCGGCACGTGGTCGAAGAAGCCGTCGTTCTCGTCGTAGTTGAGGAACAGGACGGTCGAGTCGAACACCTCGGCGTCGGCGGCGAGCGCGCGGTAGACGAGGTCGACGAAGTGCGCCCCGTCGCCGGGCGGGGCGTAGGGGTGCTCGGAGAAGGCCTCGCTCGCGACCACCCACGACACCTGCGGCAGGGTTCCCGCGAGCACGTCCGCGCGGATCGCCGCCGCGATGTCGTCCGGGGTCGAGCCGGTCGCCTTCGGGACCGAGCCCATGCCCCGGTCGTACAGCGGGTCGCCGGGCCGCGCGTCGGTGAACCGCTTGAAGTACGCGAGGCCGTTGTCGCCGTAGTTGTCCTGGGCGTTCTGGTAGACCTTCCAGCTCACCCCGGCGCGCTGGAGCGCCTCCGCGTACGTCTCCCAGGTCAGGCCCTTCTCCTCGCCGCCGTCCTTGCTGGAGGCGTCGATCTTCCCGCTCCACAGGAAGGTGCGGTTGGGGCCGGTGGCGCTGAGCGCCGAGCAGAAGTACGCGTCGCAGATCGTGTAGTGGTCGGCGAGCGCGTGGTGGAAGGGGATGTCCTCGCGGTCGAGGTGGCCGAGCGTGCGGACGTTGCCCACGCCCGTCACCCAGTTGTCGAGGCGTCCCTTGTTCCAGGCCGCGTGCTGCGAGGTCCAACTGTGCGGCAGGTCGCCGTTGCACTGCGCGAGGGTCTCCCCGTCCACTCCGCCGGCCGGCGGGGTGTCGCTGAGCTTCCACGGGTACTGACGGCCGCCCAGGTTCGGCTGGTGGAACGTCCCCCAGCCGCCGGGCAGGTTGCCCGCCGCGCGGTCGGCGAAGCCCGCACCCCGCGCAGGGTGCCGAAGTAGTGGTCGAAGCTGCGGTTCTCCTGCATGAGGACCACCACGTGGCGGACGTCGGTGAGGGTGCCGGTCGCGGCCCGCGCGGCGGCCGACGCGGGTGCCGGCGGCAGCGCCGCCCCCGCCACGAGCCCCGCGCCGATGCCGACGAACCCTCTGCGGCTGATGGGAATCATGCCCCGCCTCTCGTGTCACGGTGTGCCCCGGCGGCACGTCGGACACATGATGGAGGCAGGGGCGGCCAAAGGTATACGCCCGTGCGGTAATTACTGGGTTAACAGCCGGGTTCCCCGGGATCCTGGACCGATGATTGGTCCGACTGCATACCAATGGCGGCGGACGGGTCAGACGGTGACGACCTTCACCCCGGCCTCGGTGAGCTGGGCGGCCGTCTCCGGCGCGATCCCCGTGTCGGTCACCAGGGTGTCGATCCGGTCCAGACCACAGATCCGCGCGAACGCGCGGCAGCCCATCTTCGAGGAGTCGGTCACCACGACGACCCGGCTCGCCCGCTCCGCGAAGAGGCGGCTGATGCTCGCCTCGTCCTCGTGGTGCGCCATCACGCCCAGCTCGGCGTCGACCCCGTCGACCCCCAGCACCACCACGTCGAGCACCACCTCGCTGAGCACTCCGACCGTCAGCGGGCCGACCAGTTCGTAGGTCTGGGGGCGGGCGACGCCGCCCGTCGTGACGATCTTGATCTGCGGGCGCACCGCCAACTCGCCCGCGATGTTCAGCGCGTTGGTGACCACGGTCAGCGCCGGCCCCGTGGACGCCGTCACCGGCCCCGGGACCTCGGTGCGCCCGCTCGCGAACCGCAGCGCCAGCGCCCGCGCCACCTCCGTCGTCGTCGTGCCGCCGTTGAGCCCGACGACCTCGCAGGCGCGACCAGACCGGCCGCGGCCTCCGCGATCCGCTTCTTCTCCGGCGCGTGCCGCGTCGACTTGTACCGCAGGGGGAGTTCGTACGACACGCCGTGTGCGACCGCGCCGCCCCGCGTCCGTACGAGAAGCTGCTGCTCGGCGAGTTCGTCGAGGTCCCGGCGGATCGTGGCCGCGGAGACGTCGAGCGTCGTCGCCGCCTCCTCCACCTCGATCTTTCCCGAGGCCGCCAGTAGTTCGAGGAGCGTGTTCCACCGCTCGTGCTTGGACATGGGTCCCTCCCTCCCGGTCGTGCGAGCGTCCGATTCTAGCCTCCGGAGGGCGGGAGATCTGGAAACGATGTGCATGTTTCTGCTTGAATGGCTTCGACTTCAAGCATGTTCATTCAATATCGCGCAGTCTTCCTTGCAAGGGAGATCGGGATGAGCACCACTCGCACCGCCGTGGAGATCGCCTCCCAGCCGGCCACCTGGCGCCAGGCGGCCCGCACCCTGCCCCGGCACGTCGCCGCCCTGCCCCGCCGGGGTGAGCGGGTCGCGGTCGTGGGCTGCGGCACCTCCTGGTTCATGGCCCTGGCCTACGCCGAGCTGCGCGAGTCCGGCGGCCACGGCGAGACCGACGCCTTCGCGGCCTCCGAGTTCCCCACGGACGCCGCTACGACCGGGTCGTGGCGATCACCCGCTCCGGCACCACCAGCGAGGTCCTCGCCCTCCTCTCCCGACTGCGCGGCACCGTGCCCACGGGCGCGGTCACGGCCGACCCGCCACCCCGGTGACGGACCTCGCCGACGAGGTCGCCGTCCTCGACTTCGCGGACGAGGAGTCGGTCGTCCAGACCCGCTTCGCCACCACCGCGCTCGCCCTCTTCCGCGCGCACCTGGAGGCCGAGGACGCCCTCCCCGAGGGCGTGGCCACCGTCGAGGACGCGGCGCGGGACGCCGAGCAGGCCCTCTCCACCCCACTGGACGAGAACGTCCTCACGGCCGGACAGTTCACCTTCCTCGGCAGCGGCTGGACCTACGGACTCGCCCTGGAGGCCGGACTCAAGATGCGTGAGGCGGCGGGCGCGTGGACGGAGGCGTACCCCGCGATGGAGTACCGCCACGGCCCGATCAGCATCACCGGCCCCGGCCGGGTCGCCTGGGGCTTCGGCGCCCTGCCCGCCGGACTCGCGGACGACGTGCGGAAGGTCGGCGGCATCCTCTCCGAGCGGCCTCGACCCGCTCGCGGACCTGATCCGCGCCCAGCGCCTCGCCGTCGCCGTCGCCGAGGCCCGGGGCTGAATCCGGACACCCCCGCAACCTGACCCGCTCCGTGGTCCTCTCCGACGTCCATGCCTGACGCGTCGACGTCCCTGCCCGACGAGTCGACGTCCCCGCCCGACCGCCGCCCCGTTCGCCGCACCCCGGAAGAAGACGTGCCATGCCGCTGACGCCGACCGACGAGATCGCCCGCCGTGCCCGCGCGGCGGCACCGGAGGGGGCCTTCAACGTCCTCCAGCTCGAACACGCCCAGGCCATCGTGGCCGGCGCCGAGAACGCCGACCGGCCGGTCGTCCTCCAGATCAGCGAGAACACCGTCCGCTACCACGGCGCCCTGGAGCCGGTCGCCCTCGCCTCCCTGGCGGTCGCCCGCGCCGCCAAGGTCCCCGTCGCCGTCCACCTCGACCACGCCGAGAACCCCGACCTCGTCCGCGAGGCCGTCGGACTCGGCCTGGGCTCCGTCATGTTCGACGCCTCGAAGCTCCCCTACGACGAGAACGTCGCCGCGACCCGCGAGGTCGTGGAGGAGTGCCACCGCCACGGCGTCTGGGTCGAGGCCGAACTCGGCGAGGTCGGCGGCAAGGGCGGCGCCCACACCCCGGGCGTGCGCACGGACCCGGAGGAGGCCCGCGCCTTCGTCGCCGCCACCGGGGTCGACGCCCTCGCCGTCGCCGTCGGCAGCTCCCACCAGATGCTGACCCGCGACGCGGTCCTCGACTTCGACCTGATCGCCCGGCTGCGCGTCGCGGTCGACGTCCCCCTAGTCCTGCACGGCTCCTCGGGCGTCTCGAACGCGGACCTCGCCACCGCCGTCACCGCCGGCATGACCAAGGTGAACGTCTCCACCCACCTGAACAAGGCCTTCACCCGGGCGGTCCGCGACCACCTCGCCGACCACCCCGACGCGGTCGACCCCGCCACTACCTGACCCCGGCCCGCGCGGCCGTGGCACGGGAGGTCGCCCACCTCCTGACGGTCCTGGCCCCGGCCTGACCGGCGCGCACGCAGCCCCTCACGCCTCCCGGGCGCGGTGAGGAGGCCGCGTACGGCAGCAGGGCGAGCGAGGACTCCCGCACCGCCGCGTGGATCGCGCGCACCGGCTCCGGACCGCGGACCCTGCGGACGACCACGCCCGGGTGGCGGCTGCCCAGGCCATCAGCGGAATCAGGCTGACGCCGAGACCGGCCGCGACGAAACCCTGCGCGGTGGCGTACTCCTCGCACTCCACCGCGACGTCCGGACTGAACCCGGCCGCCGCGCAGGCCTCCAGGACCGCGTCGAGGCACGGCCCCGGGCGCTCGCTGCCGACCCACGGTTCGGCGGCGAGCTCCGCCAGTTCGACGGCGGCGCGGCGGCCGGCGAGCGGATGCCCTTCGGCAGCACGGCCCGGTACGGGTCGTCGACCAGTGGACGAGCCGGAGCCCCTCGCCGTACGCCTCCGGGCCGCCCCGGGGCCGTACGACGAGGGTGAGTCCGCCTCCGCGTCGGGCGCGCCCTCCGCGATCCGCAGATCGACCCGCACACCGGGGTGTTCGGCACGGAAGCGGGCCAGGGCGGGGGCGACGAGGTCGGCGCCCGCCGTGGCGAAGTAGCGGACCGAGATCCGCCCCGTACGTCCCGCCCGCAGGTCCGCGAGGGCGGTCTCGGCCTCCGCCACCCGGCGGCCGATGGCGGCGGCGTGCTCGGTGAGCAGCTTCCCGGCGGCGGTCGGCCGCACGCCCCGGCCGAAGCGTTCGAGCAGCGCGATGCCCGCCTCCTTCTCCAGGACGGCGATCTGCTGACTCACGGCGGAAGGGGTGTAACCCAGGTTCGCGGCGGCGCCCGTGACGGAGCCGCTGGCGACGACGGCCCGGAGCACCTGCATGCGTCTCACGTCCAGCGTGGTCCCTCCTCATCGGTCTGGGCCTGGGCACGGAACGCCCGCTCCACGCCGCCCGCCTCGGCGGCCTCGTCCTCGGCTTCGCCGGCGTCCTGCTGATCTTCGCGCCCTGGGCGCGGACTCCGGCCTCCTGGGCGGAGGCGCGCTCGCCCTGCTCGGCGCGTCCGCGAGCTACGCGGTGGCCTTCGCGTACATGGCCCGCCGGCTCACCGGCCGGGGCACCGCCCACTGACCCTCTCCGCCGCGCAGCTCCTGACGGCGGCCGTCCTGAGCGCACCCGCCCCGGCGGTCGGCGGCCCGGCGACCGTGACCTGGGCCGGAGCGCTCGCGGTCGGCGTCCTCGGTGTCCTCGCGACCGGGGTCACCTTCCACCTGAACTACCGCATGATCGCGGAGGAGGGACCCACCAGCGCCGCGACGGTCGGCTACCTGCTGCCGGTGGTGTCCGTGGCCCTGGGCGCCCTCGTCCTCGACGAGCCGCTGACCGTACGGGTGGTGACGGGCATGGCGGTCGTCCTGGTGGGGGTGGGGCTGACCCGCGTGCCGGTGGCGTCGGCCTCCGGTGCGAGGGCCGGCGATGAGCGGCCGAAGGTGGGTGACCGGCGGTGAGTGGTGGGTGATGGGTGGGCGGTGGGCAGTGGGTGGTGGATGACCAGTGGTGGGTGGCCGGCGGTAGGCGGCCGGCGGTGAACCCGGCGCTCCGGCGGAGGGATAATCGCTTGCCCGTCCGCCCCGACGCCGGATCCCATGACCGGAGCGAGCGTCCACGTGCGCCCGCCGGGACGGGACACGGGGAACGCGGAACGCGGACCGTGGGTTCCGGTCGGCGCGCGATCCGGACGGACCGCGACCGCATCGCCCAGGGAGGACACCGCCCGATGAACACGTCACCGCCCTCGTCCGGCACGGAGCGCGCGGACGGGCGGCCCGTCCGCCTGGGCGCCCTCGCCTCGCTGACCCGGCCCGGCTGGACCGAGGCGGGGCGGCACCTGCTCGCGGGGATCGACCTGGCCGCCCACGAGGTCAACGCCACCGGCGGGATCGGCGGCCGGCCGCTGGAACTCCTCGTCCGGGACACCGCGGCCGACCCGGAACGGGCCGCGGCGGCCGTGGACGAACTGGCGGGCCTGGGCGTGACCGCCGTGGTCGGCGAGTACCACAGCGTCGTCGCCCGCGCCGCCGCCGCCCGGGCCGACGCCCTCGGCGTGCCGTTCCTCTGCTCGTCCGCCGTGCTCGACGCGCTCACCGGGGAACCGACGGAGTGGGTCGCGCGCCTGGCCCCGGCCCAGTCCCACGGCTGGCGGGTCTACGCGGACTTCCTCCTCGGCGCGGGCCGCGGCCGTGTCGCCGTGGCGACCCAGCCGAGCGCCTACTGGGCGTCGGGGACCCGGATCCTGCGGGACCACCTCGCCCCCGCGGCGGCACCGTCCTCGCACTCGACGCGGACGCGCTCACTCCCGGGGCCCTGTGTGACGCGCTCGTCGCGCACGGCGCGACGGCGCTCCTCCTCCTGGTCGGTCATCCGGAGCCCGCGGTGCCGATCGTCCGGGCCGTCCGGGACGACCGGCGGCTCGCGGAGATCCTGATCGGCGCCCCGGCGGGACAGCCGGAGTTCGCGGAATGGGCCGCGGCGCTGGGCGGGGCCGGCGCCGGGATCCCGTTCCTGCGCTACCTGCCCGAGCGGCTCGGCCCGCTCGGCGAACGCATCGGGAAGGAGCTCCGCGAACGGCTGGGCGAGGCGCCCTCCTTCGTCGCCTTCGAGGGCTGGGACGCCGTCACCTTCCTGGCCGCCGCCCTGCGTTCCCACGGTACGGACCGGGCGGCCGTCGCCGCCTCGTGGCCGCGCGTGGAGGCCGAGGGCACCCGCGGGCCGATCCGGTTCTCCCGCGCGCCGGGCATCGGCGTACGGCAGTGGACCTGGGCGCCGGTCCAGGTCGCCGACCGGGACCCGGCGGAACCCGGTCGCTTCCGGGTCCTCCGCACCGGCTGAGGGGCGGCGCGGGGCCGGGCCCCGGCAGCCCGGCCGGTCAGCCGGCCCGCTCCACCACGAACACGGGGATCTCCCGGTCCGTCTTGCGCTGGTAGTCGGCGTAGTCCGGGAAGGCGGCGACGGCCCGCTCCCACCACTCCCGGCGCTCCTCGCCGCTGACGACGCGGGCCTCGCCGTCCCACACCTCGGTGCCGTCGCGCAGTTCGACCTCCGGGGAGGCGACGAGGTTGTGGTACCAGACGGGGTGCTTCACGGCGCCGCCGTTCGACGCCACGAGCGCGTACGCCCCGTCGTGCTCGACCCGCATCAGCGGGGTCTTGCGGAGCTTGCCGCTCTTCGCGCCCCGGTTGGTCACCAGGACCACCGGCATGCCGCGCATGGTCGTGCCCTTCGTGCCGCCGGACGACTCGTAGAGCTCGACCTGGTTCCGCACCCACGCCTCCGGGCTGGGCTCACTCACCTTCGAGGGGCATGCGTGTCCTTCCGGGTCGGGTCGGGTCGGATCCGGCACCGTCGGTCCGGCACTGTCGGCCCGGTGCCGGAGCCGGCGCTCGTCGGACCCGACGCTATCCGACGGCCCGCGCGCCCGGCGGCAGGCCACTCCGGCGGGCATTGTCAGTGGCGGCTCGTAGGGTGGCGCCCGACGACACGACGGCGGCACGGCGGTGGCACGGCCCAGGGAGTGGTGGCATGCGGGAGTTGTTCCTGACGGAGGAGCAGGCGTACATCCGGTGGATCGACCTGCCGGGAGAAGGGCCCGTACGGGTCTTCCTCCACGGCCTCGGGTGCACGGCCGCCTCGGACTTCGCCCACATCGCCACCCGTCCCGCGTTCCGCGGCGGCCGGGCGCTCCTGGTGGACCTCCTCGGGCACGGACTCAGCGACCGGCCCGCGGACTTCGACTACCGGACGGAGTCCCAGGCGGCGGCGGTGGCCGCCGTCCTCGACCACCTCGGCGTGGCGGGAGCGGACCTCGTCGGGCACTCGATGGGCGGCGCCGTGGCGATCCACCTGGCGGCGGCCCGCCCCGACCTGATCGCCCGGCTCGTGGTGGCGGAGCCCAACCTGTACGCGGGCGGGGGCGCGTTCAGCTCGCCGGTGGCCGCCCAGAGCGAGGAGGCGTTCGTGACGAGGGGTTCTCCCGCATGCTCGCCCTCGCCGGCCGCGCCGACTACGCCGCCCGGCTGCGCCTCGCCGATCCGCTGGCGGTGCACCGCAGCGCGGTGGCGCTCGTCGAGGCAGCACGCCCGCCGCGGGGGACCTGCTGGCCGGACTCGCGATGCCCCGCACCTTCCTGGTCGGGGAGTCGAGCCTGCCGGACGCCGACGCGGAGAAGGCCGCCGCGTTCGGGATCCCGGTGATCGAGGTCCCCGGCGCGGGGCACAACCTGATGCTGGACAACCCGGACGGCTTCGCGGCGGCGCTCGCCCGCTCCCTCACGGAAGTCCCGGTGGACTCGGCGGACCCGGTGGACCCGGTGGACCCGGCGGATCAGGCGGATCCGGTTTCCGGCCACCGGAGCGCCTGATCAGGCCACCTCAAGGGGGTTCCGAGGGGTTGGATTGCAGGCGTGTGGCAGATGCATGACAAGGCGTCAAGTCGCTTGAGCCGCACCCGTGGAGCCGCCAGGCTGCTGATCACGCCGGGACCGGACACACCGGTCCCGACCGTGTACGTGGCCCCACGTGCGCCCCCCACAGTCGTGCCGTCCCACCCCCGGGCACGACGTCGACGAGAGGACTCCCTCGCAATGGCACTCCCGAAGAGCACCAAGACCCGCTTCGCCGTGACGGCCTCCGCCGCCACCGTGGCCGCCCTGCTCGGCACCTTCGCCGCCGTCCCCGCGCAGGCGGCCCCGGCCGAGGCACCGTCCTCGCGGCGGGTTCGGCCGACGCCGTCCCCGGCAGCTACATCGTCACCCTGAAGCAGGGCGCGGGCTTCAAGGCCGGCTCGGACAAGGGCCGGAAGCTGATATCCGCCTACGGCGGCACCGTCCGCAAGACGTTCGGCTCCGCCCTCGACGGCTACGCGGCCTCCCTCGACGCGACGGCGGCCCGCCGCCTCGCCGCCGACCGGCCGTCGCCTCCGTCGAGCAGAACCAGGTGGTCCGCTCCGACGCGACGCAGACCAACGCCCCTGGGGCCTGGACCGCATCGACCAGGCGAACCTGCCGCTCTCCGGCACGTACACCTACCCCGACAGCGCGGGCGGCGGTGTCACGGCCTACGTCATCGACACCGGGGTCCGCATCAGCCACTCCGAGCTCGCCGGGCGCGCCGTGAACGGCTACGACGCGGTCGAGGGCGACACGGTCGCCCAGGACGGCAACGGACACGGCACCCACGTCGCCACGACCATCGCCGGAACGACCTACGGCGTGGCCAAGAAGGCGAAGATCGTCGCCGTCCGCGTCCTCGACAACAACGGCTCCGGCACCACCGCCGGCGTCATCGCGGGCATCGACTGGGTCACCTCCCACCACACCGCCGGCGCCCCGGCCGTGGCCAACCTCTCCCTCGGCGGCGGCGCCTCCGCCACCCTCGACAACGCGGTGAAGCGGTCCATCGCCGACGGCGTCACCTACGCCGTCGCGGCCGGCAACTCCGGGGTCAACGCCTCCTCCTCGTCGCCCGCCCGGGTCGCCGAGGCCCTCACAGTCGGCGCCACGAGCAACACCGACGCCAAGGCGAGCTGGTCCAACTACGGTTCGGTCCTCGACCTCTTCGCCCCCGGCGTGTCGATCACGGCGGGCTGGAACACCGGCGACAGCGCCACCAACACCATCTCGGGCACCTCGATGGCCGCCCCGCACGTGGCGGGCGCCGCCGCGATCTACCTCGCCGGGCACCCCTCCGCCACCCCGGCCCAGGTCGCCACGGCCCTCGTCAACGGCGCCACGCCCAACAAGGTCACCAGCCCGGGCAGCGCTCCCCGAACCGCCTCCTGCGGATCGTCCCGTAACGAGACCGTCGGCGGGGCCCGTCACGAGATCCGTCACGGGGCCCGTCACGAGATCCGTGCCGCGGGCCCCGTACGGCCCGCGGCACCGTGAGACCGTCCGGCCGCGCGCGCTTGAACGGAACCGCCCCGGAGGCAGCCGGCGCCTCCGGGGCGGCCCTGTGCCCGGGCGGCCCCGGGGCGCCGGCCGTGGTCGAGGGTCCTGCCGCCGAGCCCGGTGGCGCGGGCGGTCCGCCGCGTGCGTCAGGATGGGGCCATGACCGAGATCCGCACCCCCGCCTCGTCCTCCGCCGCTGGAGCGACGACGACCTCGTCCCGCTGTCCGAGATCAACGCCGATCCCGAGGTCATGCGCTGGACCGGCGACGGCTCGGTCCGCGACCTGGAGGAGACCGCCGAGGACATCGAGCGGTACGAGGAGGAGTGGGACGAGGAGGGCTTCGGCCCCTTCGCCGTGGAACTCATCGGCTCCGGCGAGCTGATCGGCTTCGCGGGGCTCTCCGTGACGGAGTTCCTGCCGGAGCCGACCCACGACATCGGGATCGGCTGGCGCCTCGGCCGGCAGTTCTGGGGCCAGGGCTACGCCTCCGAGGCCGCCCACGCGGTCCTGGAGTGGGCCCTCCAGGACCGCGGGCTCGACCGGGTCGTCGCCGTCACGCACCTCGCCGACCGCGCGTCCGAGAACGTCGCCGCCAAGCTCGGCATGGAGCCCGGGCGGGAGCTGAAGCACCCGGACCTCGGCATTCCCCTGCGCGTCCACGTCATCGACCTCACCGAGTACCAGGCGTGAAACCGAGGGGCGTCCGGCCGGTGGTGGCCCGGAGGCCCCCTCGGGGAGCCGGTCAGTGCCGCTCGGGCAGGTCCCGCTCCGCCGGCAGCGACGAGGAGTCGCGGGCCGCGGGCGAGGCGGAGCGCGCGGCCGAGGCCGGCTTCTTGCCGCAGAACGCCGCTTCGAGCGTTCCGCCGAGCGCCGTGTTGACCGCGCCGCGGTTCGTGGAGTTGGCCACGGCCGAGAGGCTGCGGCGGCCGTCGCGCGTCGAGAAGGCGTACGTGTAGAAGCCCTGCACGGTGCCGGTGTGCCCGTACACCCGGGTGCCGCACGACAGGTCGTAGCGGCGCAGGCCGAGCCCGTAGAACCGGGTGTTGGTGGTGTCTGTCGGCGTCACCGCCGTCATCTCCGCCATCATCGCCGGGGACAGCAGGCGGCCCCGCGCGAGCGCCGTGGTGAAGGTGTTCAGGTCGGCGGCGTCGGAGATGACAGCCCCGGCGGACTGCGCCCAGGACACGGTCTGCTCCGTGGAGTCCACCAGCGGCTCGCCGGCCGTGTCGGGGTACAGGTAGCCGCGCACGTGCCGGCCCGCGATGCGGGTGTCGGGGTGCACGTACGAAGTGTGGCGCAGCCCCAGCGGTCCGAAGATCCGGCGCTGGTACGCGTCCGCCACCGGCCTGCCCGTGAGCTTCTCGATGAGCATCCCGACCACCACGAAATTGGCGTTCGAGTACATGTAGGACGCGCCGGGTTCGGTGGTCCGGGGCAGTGCCAGGGAGAGGTTCACGAGCTCCCGGTAACCGAACACCTTGTTCCGCACGGACTCGAAGCCCGGCACCGTTCGGTCGAACATCGGGTCGGTGTAGTCGGCGAGCCCGCTGCGGTGGGTGAGCAGGTGACGGACCGTGATGCGGTCGTCGGGGAGCAGGCCGGGCAGGTACGCGTCGACCGGCGCGTCCAGCGCCAGCCGTCCCTCCTGCGCCAACTGGAGGAGCACGACCGTGGAGAACGTCTTGCTGACGCTCCCGATCCGGAACCGCGATCCGATGTCCATGGGCGTGCCGTTCACCCGGTCCTGGACGCCGACCGCACGGCTGCGGACGCCGCCGGGTCCGGAGAAGCGGGCCATCGCCCCCGGCGCGCCGTTGGCCACGGCGGCGTTCAGCGCGGCGGCCACGCCCTCCATGTCGGGGGCGGGAACGGCGGTCGCCGCCACCCGGGCGGCGAGGCCCTGAGGGGCGGCGGCCGAAGCCTGCCGGGTGGCGGCGGACGCACCGGTGGCGGGGAGACGCCCGCGGCGAGTGCGGCGATCACGGTGGCGCTCACGACCAGGCGTCGGTGCGACGTCAGGGGCACGGTGGTTTCCTCGACTTCGTCGGAATCGTCCGGAGCGGCGCACGACGGCGGCGCGCCGCGGGGCACGCGGGGACGCCACCGTCACGGCGCGGCCCCGGGCCCGTTGATCATGAGTGTCAACGCCCGGGAAGGATTCCTGACACGGGTCACGGGAGGTGGACGACACGATTCCGGGCCCATGGTGGCCGGACCCGCGCCTTCGCCCACGTCTCCGGAGCCCGCTCCCGACGCCCACCCCTTCCGACGCCCACGCCTCCCGGCGCCCGCTGCCCGAGGCCCGCGCCGTCGCCCGACGTGTCCCGCGTACCCTCGTGACGTGCCCGTTTCCCGTCTGCATCGCGTCGCCGTCCTCGTCCTCGAAGGGGCGAAACCCCTCGACGTCGGCATCCCCGCGCAGGTGTTCACGACCCGCGCGAGCATGCCGTACGACGTACGGGTGTGCGGCGCCGAACCCGGTGTCGTCGCCGGTGGCGACGGCCTGTCGTACCAGGTCGCCCACGGCCTGGACGCGCTCGCGTGGGCCGACATCGTCTTCGTCCCCGGCTACCGCTTCCCCGACCGCGAGGACCCGCCGGAAGCCGTCGTCGACGCGCTGGTCGCCGCCCACGACCGGGGCGCGCGGCTCGCCGCGATCTCGACGGGCGCCTTCGCGCTGGCCGCCACGGGACTCCTCGACGGCAAGCGCGCCACCACGCACTGGCACTACGCGCGGGCGCTCGCCGCGAAGCGCCCCTCGTCCGGGTCGACGAGAACGTGCTCTTCGTCGACGAGGGCAGCGTCCTGACCTCCGCCGGCGCCGCCTCGGGCATCGACCTGTGCCTGCACATCCTGCGCGGGGACCTCGGGGTGGCCGCGTCGAACCACGCGGCCCGGCGCCTGGTCGCCGCCCCGTACCGCAGCGGCGGCCAGGCGCAGTACGTGCCGCGCAGCTGCCCGAACCGCTCGGCGAGCGGTTCGCCGCCACCCGCGAGTGGGCGCTATACCGGCTCGACGAGCCCCTCACCCTCGACGTCCTGGCCCGGCACGCGGCGGTGTCGGCGCGCACGTTCTCGCGCCGGTTCGTCGAGGACACCGGCTACACCCCCATGCAGTGGGTCATGCGGGCCCGCGTCGACCGGGCCCGCGAACTGCTCGAACGCTCCGAGCGGGGCGTCGAGCAGATCGCCGCCGACGTGGGGCTCGGCACCGGGGCCAATCTGCGGCTGCACTTCCAGCGGATCCTGGGCACCACGCCGAGCGAGTACCGAGGTCGACATCGTCCTGGAGGCGACCGGCCGCTTCACGTCGGCCAAGGCGGCCCGCGCCCACATCGACGCGGGTGCCAAGAAGGTGCTCGTCAGCGCGCCCGCCGACGGCGCCGACGTCACCCTCGCGTACGGCGTCAACACCGACGCGTACGACGCGGAGCTGCACACGATCGTCTCGAACGCCTCGTGCACGACGAACGCGCTCGCTCCCCTGGCCAAGGTCCTCGACGACCTCGCCGGCATCGAGCACGGCTTCATGACGACGGTCCACGCCTACACGCAGGAGCAGAACCTCCAGGACGGCCCGCACCGCGACCCGCGCCGCGCCCGCGCCGCCGGCGTCAACATCGTCCCGACCTCGACGGGCGCCGCCAAGGCCATCGGCCTCGTGCTGCCCAACCTGGACGGCAAGCTGTCGGGCGACTCGATCCGCGTCCCGGTCCCGGTCGGCTCGATCGTCGAGCTCAACACGACCGTCTCCCGCGACGTGACCCGCGAGGACGTCCTGGAGGCCTACCGCACCGCCGCCGAGGGCCCGCTCAAGGGCGTCCTGGAGTACTCGGAGGACGCGCTGGTCTCCTCCGACATCACGGGCAACCCGGCCTCCTCGATCTTCGACTCGGAGCTCACCCGCGTCGAGGGCCGCCACGTCAAGGTCGTCGCCTGGTACGACAACGAGTGGGGCTTCTCGAACCGTGTGATCGACACGCTCGAACTCCTCGCCGGCTGACGGGGAACACCGACGGTCCACGCGGCCGCCGTCCCCGGCAAGCGGACCTCCACGCGCCGATCCCGCCTCCGCGGGGTCGGCGCGCGTTCCCAGACCGTACGGCGGTCGACGGGCCTCCGGCCGGGCGCGCCCGTCACCCGGCCGGCCGGTCAGGACCGGGGCCGCGCCGGAGGTTCCAGGGTCGTGCCGATCGGCTGGTCCGGGTCGAGCGCGAGCCCGAGCCGCAGGGTGGACTGTGAGAGGACGCCCCACAGGGCGTCGCTCAGGAAGTGGGTCAGGTCGTCGAGGGAGCTCCTCGACTCGGGGTGGGCGGCCCACTGGTTGACCACCCCGTCCACCAGGCCGACCATCCCGAACGCCAGGTTGAGGGTGAAGCCCGCGGGCGCCTTCCGCCGTCGACCAACTGCTCGGCGTACGCGTCGAGCAACCGCGCCAGGTGGAGGGCGATGGCCGTGCGGGTGCCCGCGACCACCCGGGAGCCGGCGGTGTGCTGCTCGGGCGAGCCGGCGCCGAGGAACCGGTAGAGCCGGGGTGCTCCGCGACCCAGCCGACGTAGGTGGCGGCGGCGAGCTCGACGGCCTCCCGGACGGTGCCCTTCGGATCGAGGGCCGGATACAGCGCGGCCATCAGGTCGTCGGCGATGCGCGCGCGGATCCGCTCGTCCAGGTCCTCGCGGCTGCGGAAGATCCGGTAGACCACGGAGCGGGGCATCCCGGCCTCGGCGCCGATCGCCGCCACGCTGACCGAGGACCCTCCCGGCCGATGACGGCGAGGGCCGCGGCGAGGACCTGGTCGCGGCGCTCGGCCCGGTGGCCGGACCAGCGCGTGTCCCGGCCGTCGGGGCGTCCGTCACCGCGTGCATCTCTGTCCTCCGCCACGGCGTGGATCGTACCCGTCCCGATCGAGGCGCCGCGCGCGGTCGTTTCCCGGGGGTGGCGCATCACGTGTTACCGCCGGTACCTTGGACGCGGTGACACAGGTAAATTCCCGTACCGGCCGACGGCGTTCGGCGTCCGGTGCACCGGTGCGCGAGCACGCGGGTCGGCGACAGAGGGGTATCGAGATGGAGCACCAGCACGTCGACGTGCTGATCATCGGCGCGGGGCTGTCCGGCATCAGTGCCGCCTGCCACCTGGCCGACGGCAACCCCGGCACCACGTACGCGATCCTCGAACGGCGCGCACGGGTCGGCGGCACCTGGGACCTGTTCCGCTACCCGGGCATCCGCTCGGACTCGGACATGTACACCTTCGGCTACGGCTTCCGCGCCTGGCACGGCACCAGGATCCTCGCCGAGGGCACGGACATCCGCCGCTACGTCCAGGAGACCGCCGAGGAGCGCGGCGTCACCGAGCACGTCCGCTTCGGCCGCAAGGCCGTCCGCGCCGACTGGTCGAGCGACGAGGGGCGGTGGACCGTCGAGACCCTGGACGAGGCCACCGGCGCGACCGAGGTCTGGAAGGCCCGCTTCCTCGTGGGCGCCACCGGCTACTACGACTACGACGCCGGCCACCGGCCGAGTTCCCCGGCGAGAGCGCTTCGGCGGCACCCTCGTGCACCCGCAGCACTGGCCCGAGGACCTCGACCACAGCGGCAAGCGCGTGGTCGTCATCGGCAGCAGCGCCACCGCCATCACCCTGGTCCCCTCGATGGCCGACACCGCCGCGCACGTCACCATGCTCCAGCGCTCGCCCACGTACATCCTGGCGCTGCCCGCAGAGGACCCCGTCTCCACCGTCCTGCGCAAGCTCCACGTCCCCGCCGGACTCGTCCACCGGGTGGGCCGCGCCCGCAACATCGCGCTCCAGCGCGGCCTGTACGCCCTGTGCCGCAAGGCCCCGTGGCTCATGCGCAAGGTGCTGCTCGGCGCCGTCCGGGCACGCCTCGGCAAGGGCGTCGACATGCGCCACTTCACCCCGTCGTACAAGCCCTGGGACCAGCGGCTCTGCGTCGTCCCCGGCGGCGACCTCTTCAAGACCCTCAAGAGCGGCCGGGCCTCCGTGGTCACCGACCGCATCGAGACCTTCACCGAGAACGGGATCAGGGTGAAGTCCGGCGAGGAGATCCCGGCCGACATCGTCATCACGGCCACCGGCCTGAGGCTCCAGCTCGCCGGCGGCATGGAGATCGCGGTCGACGGCAAGCCCCTCGTCACCCGCGACCACCTCCTCTACAAGGGCGTGATGCTCGACGGCGTCCCCAACCTGGCGATGATCATCGGCTACACCAACGCCTCCTGGACGCTCAAGGCCGACCTCGCCTGCGCGTACGTCAGCCGCCTGATCGCCCACATGGACCGGCACGGCCTCACCAGCGCCACCCCGTCGCCGCCGCGTCAGACCGCTCCGACGTGTCCGTCATGGGCGAGTCGCTCACCTCCGGCTACATCGCGCGCGGCGACGCGATCATGCCCCGCCAGGGCGTCCGGGACCCCTGGCGGATCTGGAACGACTACTACCGCGACCGCCGGGCCTGCGGAGCTCCCCGATCGAGGACCCCGCCCTCCGCTTCGAGCGGACCGCCCCCGGCACACGGCCCGCCACCGACCGGCAGGACCACGCCCCGGCGGTCTGACGCCTCTCCCCACCCTTCCGGAACCAGACGCGAGAGCGAGAGAACGAGGACGACGATGACCATCAGCCAGGAGAGCTACCACGAAAGGCTCCGGACCCTGTCCGAGGCGTCGGTGCACATCCACTTCGACGCCTTCACCGACATCGACTGGGACAACCCGGACTTCGCCATCGACCCCGAGGACCCCCGCTGGGTGCTCCCCGCGGCCGACCCGCTCGGCGGCCACCCGTGGTACCAGGAGCAGCCGCTGGAGGTCCGGACGAAGATCGGCCTGTGGCGGTACGCCAACATCGTCAAGGTCGGCATGCAGTTCGAGAACGTCCTGATCCGCGGGGTGATGGACTACCTCTTCTCGCTGCCGAACCAGAACCCGGAGTTCCGCTACCTCACCCACGAGGCGACGGAGGAGTGCCACCACACCCAGATGTTCCAGGAGTTCGTCAACCGCGCGGGCGCCGACGTGCCCGGCGGCCGGCGCTCCTTCCGGGTGGTCAGCCGCTTCCTGCCGCTGGCCGGCTCCCTGATCCCCGAGTCGTTCTTCACCGGCGTCCTCGCCGGCGAGAGCCATCGACCACCTCCAGAAGGCGATCCTGCGCGGCGGCGAGGACATCCACCCGCTGATGCGGCGGCTCATGCAGATCCACGTCGCCGAGGAGGCCCGCCACATCTCCTTCGCCCACGAGTTCCTCCGCGTCAAGGTCCCCGGCTACGGCAGGTTCCGCAGGGGCGCCCTCTCGGTGGCCTTCCCGGTCATCATGCGCGTCCTCGGCGACGTCATCGTGGTCCCCGACCGGAAGACCGCCGAGAAGATCGGCGTCCCCACTGGGTCATCAAGGACATCTTCTGGAAGTCGCCCGACGGCGAGAAGATGCTCCGCGACCTCTTCTCCGACGTGCGCATGCTCGCCGAGGACATCGGCCTGATGAACCGCGCCTCCCGGAAGGTGTGGCGGGCCCTGCGCATCGACGGGCGCCCCTCCCGCTTCCGCGGCGAACCCGCCCGCACGCCGCCTGACGCACCGGCTCCTCGCCCGGCAGGCGCACGCCGCCCGAGCAGCAGCACACCCGCCCGCCCGCCGGGCGAGACCGCCAGCCGAGAACCGTCCCGGCGACCCCCGTGAACGTGAACGGAGAACCGCTCCCCATGCCCTACGTCGTCACCCGGTCGTGCTGCGCCGACGCGTCGTGTGTGCTGGCCTGCCCGGTCAACTGCATCCACCCCGCCCCCGGCGAACCGGGCTTCGGACAGACCGACATGCTGTACGTCGATCCCCGCACCTGCGTCGACTGCGGGGCGTGCACGACCGCCTGCCCGGTGGACGCCCTCAAGCCGCACACCAAGCTCACCGAGGGCGAGCTGCCGTTCCTGGAAATCAACCGCGCCTACTACGACGCCTTCCCGCACGCCGACCGCACCCCCATGGCCCTCGTGCCCCTGCAGCGCCGGGCGGAGACCACCGGGCTGCGGGTGGCCGTGGTCGGCGCCGGACCGGCCGGACTCTTCGCCGCCGACGAACTGCTCCGGCACCCCGGCACGAGCGTCACCGTGTACGACCGGCTGCCCACCCCGTACGGGCTCGCGCGGGCCGGAGTGGCCCCCGACCACCAGGACACCAAGCGGGTCACCGAGCTCTTCCGCGCCATCGAGGGCCAGCCCGGCTTCTCGTACCGCCTGAACACCCGGATCGGCCACGACCTGCACCACGAGGACCTGGTCCGCGACCACCACGCCGTCGTCTACGCCGTGGGCGCCGCCACCGACCGGCGCCTCGGCATTGAGGGCGAGGACCTGCCCGGCAGCGCCTCCGCCACCGACTTCGTCGCCTGGTACAACGGCCACCCCGACCACGACGGCGCCGCCCACCCGCTGGACGCCGAACGGGCCGTCGTCGTCGGCAACGGCAACGTGGCCCTGGACGTGGCCCGGATCCTGACCGCCGAACCCGACGCCCTCGCCCGTACCGACATCTCCGACCGGGCCCTGGCCGCGCTGCGCGCGAGCCGGGTCCGCGAGTCGTCGTCCTCGGCCGGCGCGGACCGGCCGAGGCCGCCTTCACCCTGCCCGAGCTGATCGCGCTCGCCGCCCTCGACGGCGTCGACGTCCTGGTGGAGGGGTGGCCCGAGGACGTACCGGCGGACGCCACGCCCAAGACGGCGGTCCTCGCCGGACTCGCCGCCCGCACCCCCGTCCCGGGCCGCCGCCGGATCGTCCTGCGCTTCCTGGCCGGCCCGGTGCGGATCGAGGGCGACGACCGGGTCACCGGTCTGACCGTCGTACGGAACGAGCTGCGCCGCGCCGACGACGGCACCGTGCGGGCCGTCCCCACCACCGCCACCGAGACCATCGGAACGTCCCTGGTCCTGCGCGCCGTCGGCTACCGCGCCGAACCGGTCCCGGGCCTGCCGTTCGACCCCGGCACCGGCACGGTGCCGCACGAGCGGGGCCGGGTCGAACCGGGCGTCTACGTCACCGGCTGGATCAAGCGCGGCCCCACCGGCTTCATCGGCACCAACAAGACCTGCGCCCAGGAGACCGTCACTACCCTCCTCGACGACCTCGAAGCCGGCCGCCTGACCGCACCCGCCGGGCCGCCGGTCACCACGGCCCGCCCCGGCGCCGTCGGCCTCGACGGCTGGCGGGCGATCGACGCCGCCGAGCGCGCCGAGGGCCGCGCCCAGGACCGCCCCCGCGTCAAGCTCGTCGACCGGAAGGACCTGCTCGCCGCCGCGCACCGCCCGGTCTCCCCCTGACGGGTGCGATTGGTTCTCCCCGGCAGGGGTACCCGCCGAACGCGTCGGAGCGCCGCGCGACGAGGACGAGCCGAGGAGGAGACAGCACGATGGCCGGTAGCAAGGAGAACGAGGACGTGGTCGCGGCCATTCTGGAGGACCACCGCACGATGGAGGACCTCTTCCGCCGGATGCGCAGCGTCGAGGCGGACCGGGCCGCAGCCCTGAAGGAGTTCTCGGCCCTGCTCATCGCGCACGGCGAGGCCGAGGAGGCCGAGGTCTACGGGGCGCTCAAGCGCTTCAAGAACGTCGACAACGAGGAAGTGGACCACGGCACGGAGGAGCACGAGGAGGGGAACGAGGCCCTCCTCGCCCTCCTCGAAGTGGACGAGGTCGGCTCCGACGAGTGGGACGAGCGCCTGGAGAAGCTCGTCGAGGCGGTCACCCACCACCTCGACGAGGAGGAGCGCACCATCCTCAACGGAGCCCGGGAGAGCGTCCCCGACGAGCGCAGGGCCGAGCTGGCCGCCGCCTTCCTGAAGGAGCGCGCCCGACAGCTCGCCTCGGACTGCGGCAGCGTGGAGAACGTGCGCAAGGTCGTACGGAGCTGAGACGACCGGCCCGTCTTCGCGGACGGCCCCGTGAAGGGCCGTCCGCACGCGTCCTAGACTTCCGCCGGTGCCGCGGCGGCGGGGGGCGGGGTGCGGAGCCCGGCTCCCCGGCCGAGGCCCACGAGGAACTCGCCGATGGCCTCCTCGGACGTCCACGACGGCGTCCAGTCCAGCTCCTCGCGGGCCCGGGAGGAGTCCAGCAGGGGCAGCCGGAGCACCGCGTCGAACAGGCCCGGCGCGGCGGGCACGAGGCGCAGTCGCCACGCGGCGGCGAGCGCGGTACGGACCGCTCCCGCCGGCACCGGGACGGCGCGGGCCTTCAGGAGGCGGGCGATCACGTCGGTGTCGAGCACCGGATCGGCCGCCAGGTTGAACGGTCCCCGGACCTGCCGCACCACGGCCGCCCGGTAGGCCTGGGCGGCGTCGTCCGTGTGCAGGGCCTGGAAGCGCAGCCCCTTGACGGAGGGCACCACGGGCAGCACGCCCGGCCGTACGGCACGCCACGGCAGGAGAGGGCCCGCGAAGATGCGGCGCTGCTCGCTCGCCGCCCCCTCCTTGAACAGGAACGCCGGCCTCATCCGTACGACCCGCAGGTCCGGATGGGCGAGCTCGAAGCCGTCCAGATAGCGCTCCAGGTAGGCCTTCTCCCGGGTGTAGGCCGCGCCGGGCCAGCCGTGGGTGGACCACGACTCGTCGACGGGGCGCCCGTCGGACGGCCCGGGGGAGTAGGCGCCGACCGAGGAGGCGTGCACCAGACAGGGGACCCCGCCCGGACGCACGCCTCGAAGACCCTGACGCTGCCCAGGACGTTGGTGCGCCAGGTCTCGACCGGGTCGTGCGTGGGCTGGAACTTCCAGGCGAGGTGGACGACCGCGTCGGCCCCCGCGAACAGCCCGGCCAGGTCGGCGCCGCCGGGATCCACGTCCGCCGCCGCCCAGCGGGCCCCGCCGATCCGGAGATCGGGGACGCGGCGGGCGACGCCGAGCACGTCCGTGACCGTGCGGTCGCGGTCGAGAGCCCGGACCACACTGGTCCCGACGTTTCCGGTGGCTCCTGTGACGACGACCCTCATGGTGCTTGTCCAATCGCGGGGGACGGGTGGAGGCGGCGGGGACCTGCGCACCGCCGGCCCGGCCGGGGACCGGCCACCCTGCGAGTGACCGCGCGGCGCACCCCGTAAACGCCGGGCGCCGGTCACCCCTCCGACGGGGGGCGGTCGGGGGACCCGGGCACGGGCGGCACCTCCACCTCGAACCAGACGGCCTTGCCGCGGTCCCTCGGGACGCAGCCCCAGGCGGCCGAAAGGCGTTCCAGGAGGTAGAGACCGTGCCCGGAGGAGCGGCTGGGGCGGTGCGGGCCGTGGGGCCGGGGCCGTACCGGACTCGTGTCACTGACCTGGACCCACAACCGGCCCCGGGCGCGGTCGAGCCGCAGTTCGTACGGGGCGCCTCCGTGGACGCAGGCGTTGGTGACGACCTCGGAGACAAGCAGCAGGGCGTCCGCGGCGGCGACCTGCCCGGGCGCGCCGGCGGCCCCGAACCATTCGCTCAGGGCCCGCTGGGTCAGGTCCCGGCACGCGCCCACGACTCCGGGGACCTCCGCCAGTTCGTAGCGACGGGTGCCGGTGGCCACGGGGTGTACGTGCTGTGCGCGGCGACCGTTCATACGCATGCGGGTTCCCAGGCCGCCCGGGCCGAACCGTGCCCTTCCGACAGCCGTGACGGCGCTTTCGTCCGGGGAGCGGCCGCAGCGTTTGCCCTGAACCCCCTTCGTAATCCCGCATGTCTCAGGAATGTGACCACAGTTCCCGGAAAGAGGTAAAAGCAGCAAATGGTGTGGGAGGACCGGTGAAAACGATGAAGCCCGTGGAATCCGTGAAGCCTGTGAAACCCGTGACGTCCGCGCGGAAAGGGCGGAAAGAGGAACCGGGGATGAGAATCCCGGTTTCCGACAGGGCCATGGCTGACGGCGAGAGCGGGGGAGGTGGCGTTCAGGTGCGGAGGCTGATGGTGCGCGGGGTGCGGCAGGTGGTGTCGCGCTGCCGGGACTTCACGGCGGAGGCGTTGGCGGACTGGGGGTGGCTCCCGGCGCAGGGGGAGGCAGGGGAGGAGCGGGTGGAGGACGTGCTGCTGTTGGTGTCGGAGGTGGTGACCAACGCCTGTCTGCACGCCGGGGGTCCCGAGGAGTTCGTCCTGCGGAACGGGCGGGAAGGGCTGCGGGTGGAGGTCGCCGACGCCAGTTCCGAGCCGCCCCGCGTGCGGGGACCCCGCTCGCCCGCTCTGCCGGGCGGACACGGTCTGATGGTCCTGGACAAGCTGGCGGGGGCCTGGGGGTACGAGGTCAGGGGCCGGGGGCGGCGGGGAAGGTGGTCTGGCTGGAGGTCAGCCGGCCGCCTCGTCCGTAGCCCCGTTCGCGGGTGTGTCCGTGGGCGCGTCCATGGGCTCGTCCTCGTCCGAGGGGGCGCTGTCGTCGTCGAGGCCTTCCCTGAGTTCACCGAGGATGCGGGTGAGCAGCCGCGAGACGTGCATCTGGGAGAGGCCGATGCGCCGGCCGATCTCGGCCTGGGTGAGTTCTTCGCCGAAGCGGAGTTCGAGGATGTGCCGGTCGCGTTCGTCGAGCCGGTCGAGCAGCGGTCGCAGCGCGGTGAGGGATTCGATCAGCTCATAGGCCGGTTCGGTGGTCGCCAGGTGGCGGGGCTTCGCGCCGGAAGCGTTGCCGTCGTCGCCGACCGGGGTGTCGAGGGAGCGGGTGGCGTAGCCGTGGGCGGCGAGTTGTCCTTCGGCGATCTCTTCTTCGGTGAGGTGGAGGTGGTGGGCGAGTTCGGTGCGGGTGGGGCGGCGGCCGAGGTGTTGTTCGAGGTGGTCGGCGGTTTTGGCGAGGTCGATGCGTAGTTCCTGGAGGCGGCGGGGGACGCGGACGGCCCAGCTCGTGTCGCGGAAGAAGCGTTTCATCTCACCGACGATGGTGGGCAGGGCGAAGGCGGAGAAGTCGACGGCGCGGTCGGGGTCGAAGCGGTTGATGGCTTTGATCAGTCCGATGGTGCCGACCTGGATGATGTCCTCGGTGGGTTCGGCGCGGTTGCGGAAGCGGCGGGCGGCGAACTTGACGAGGCTGAGGTTGAGCTCGACCAGGGTGTTGCGGACGTAGGCGTGTTCGGGGGTGCCTTCGTCGAGTGCGGTCAGGCGGGTGAGGAGGGCGGCGGAGAGCTGTTGGGCGTCGTCGGTGGAGACGGTGGTGGGCCGGGCGGGCACGGGCAGTCCGTCCAGCGCTGCCCGGCGCATCGAAGCCCCGGATTCCCGGCGACCTCCGGATCGGGAGCCGGATCGGCTGCCGGAGGGCGGATGGAGCGGTTTCGGACGGTGGACATGAGGCTCCTTCGACGGTGGCGATGGGCCTGCGCCGCTGCCGTGCAAAGGTGGCGGAGGGGTCCGTCTGTCGAGCTTCTTGTGGATCTGTCGGGCTTCCTTCAAAGAGGATGCCCGTTTCGGGTGGTTTGACACGATTCTCGGGGTAGTCGCGAACGGATGACGCGACCGACGTGAATCACGCGACCGATGTGAATGACGCGACTGACGTGAATGACGCGGGCGGCGGGGTGGTGCGGATGCGCCGGTCGCGCGATCGCTCGACCCCACGGCCTCGCGGTGGAAGCGTCGCCCGGAGGAGGTGCCCGCGATGGGAGAAGTCCGGCTCTCGGAACGCGAGCGGCGTGTCCTCGCGGAGATGGAGGAGCTGCTGGACCGGGACGCGCCCCTGGCCCGGCGGCTGCGCACGATGCGGCCGCGTTCCCGCCTGCTTCCCTCCCTCCCCTCCCCGGCGGCCGGCGTGCGCCGCCGTCTGCCGGCCCTCGGCATGGCCTTCCTCGCCGTCGCGGCCCTCGTTCTGCTCGTCCTCGCCGTGGCCACCGGAGCCCCGGCGCTCGTCTGGGCCTTCGCGGCCGTGTGGATCCTCACCCTCCTGACGGTCCTCGGCGTCTTCGTCCGCCGGGCGCGGCGCAGAGCGCGCGGATGATGCGCGCTATGCGAGGTTTGAGGCGAGTGGCCGAGGGTGAGGCGCAGGGGCGAGGGACCCCACGAGCAGAGAGGAACGCACAGTGTCGCTCGACGGAAAGAACGTTCTCGTCCTCACGACGAACTACGGCACGGAGCAGGACGAGCTGGAGAAGCCGGTGGCCGTCCTCCGCGAGGCGGGAGCCCGCGTCACGGTCGCCGCACAGAAGGACGAGGGCGTCCAGACCCTCGTCTCGGACAAGGACCCGGGCTCCGTGGTCCAGCCGGACACGACGCTCGCCGAGGCCTCCGCGGACGGATTCGACGCCGTGGTCGTCCCGGGCGGGACCGTGAACGCCGACCAGCTCCGCACGGACGACGACGCCCGCCGTCTCGTCTCCGCCTTCGCGGAGTCGGGCAGGCCGGTGGCCGCCATCTGCCACGGCCCTGGCTCCTCGTGGACAGCGGGCTCGCCAAGGGGCGCCGGCTGACCTCATACCCGTCCCTGAGTCCCGACCTCGAGAACGCGGGTGCCACCTGGGTGGACGAGGAGGTCGTCGTCGACACCTCCGGAAAGCACCCCTGATCACCTCCCGCAACCCGGGCGACCTCGACGCCTTCTCGTCGGCGATCGTCCGCAGCCTGGGCGGCGACGCCACGGCGTAGCGCCCGCTCCGCGCTCTGCGGCGCCGCCCCCGCAGACGTACACACCCGGGCGCAGGAGCCGCCGCCCGCCCCGTGAACCGTGCCGGCCCCCGACGACGACCGTCGGGGGTCGGCCGTGCCTGTCCGGCCGGACCGTCCGGGTGCGGATCACGGCCCCGGGGAGCGGTTCCGACATGCGCCCGGTGATCGACACGACGCACGATGACCGGGGTGGTTCATCGCGCACCAAGAGGAAAGAGGCACCGGCACGTGGCCCACGCGACATCAGACGACCCGATCGGTCCCCGGAACCGCAAGCGCGTACCGGCGACGATCGCGAACATGCCGGCCACGTCCGCGAGGAGCTCGCGCGACGGCTGCGCCGCACCAAGGGCGCCTACCGCGAGCAGGACGTCCAGGTGGTCGAGAAGCCCCTCCTCAAACGCGCGGTCGGGGCCTCGGCGCTCGGGAACTGCATGGAGTGGTTCGACTTCGGCGTCTACAGCTACCTCGCCGCGACCATCGGCAAGGTCTTCTTCCCGGGCGCCTCGCCGGGCGCCCAGCTCATCTCGTCCTTCGCGACCTTCGCCGCCGCGTTCGTGGTGCGCCCGCTCGGCGGCCTCGTCTTCGGCCCCTCGGCGACCGCATCGGCCGGCAGAAGGTCCTCGCCACCACCATGATCATGATGGCCGCGGGCACCTTCGCGATCGGCCTGATCCCCAGCTACGCCACGATCGGCATCGCCGCCCCCGTGCTGCTGCTGGTCGCCCGAATGGTCCAGGGCTTCTCCACCGGCGGCGAATACGGCGGCGCCACCACCTTCGTGGCCGAATACTCGCCGGACCGCCGGCGGGCTTCCCTCTCCAGTTGGCTCGACTTCGGCACCTTCGTCGGCTACGCCCTGGGCTCCGCGCTCGTCACCGTGCTGACCGCGGCGCTCTCGGACGAACAGATGCTGGCCTGGGGCTGGCGCCTTCCGTTCCTGATCGCGGGACCCTGGGCGTCATCGGCCTCTACATGCGACTGAAGCTGGAGGAGTCCCCGGCCTTCCAGCAGCAGTTGGACGAACACGAGAAGAGCCTCGCGCAGGAGTCCGTCGGCAGCGAGTTCAAGGCCATCGTGCGCGACCACTGGCGGCCGCTCCTCGTGTGCATGGGGCTCGTCCTGCTCTACAACGTCACCAACTACATGGTCACCGGCTACCTGCCCACCTACCAGACGGAGACCCTGGGCCGGTCCAGCACGTCGGCCGACGTGCTGGTGCTCGTCGGCATGGTGTGGATCGTCCTCCTCATCACCTTCCTGGGCCGCCTCAGCGACCGCGTCGGCCGGCGCCCCCTGTACGCGGTCGGCGCGGTGGCGATGATCGTCCTCGCGATCCCGGCCTTCCTGCTCATCAAGGCGGAGGGACCTGGCCCCCGATCTTCGGCGTGCTGATCCTGGCCACCCTGCTCGCCTCCTTCGCCGCGCCGAGCGCGGCGACCCTGCCCGCCCTCTTCCCGACGGCCGTGCGCTGCGCCGCGATGGGCATCGGCTTCAACTTCGCCGTGGCGGCCTTCGGCGGCACCACCCCGCTCGTGACCGAGGCGCTGGTGAACGCCACCGGCAACGACATGATCCCCGCGTACTACCTCATGGTGGCCGGCGCGATCGGCCTGGCGACCGTCAGGTTCCTGCCGGAGAGCGCCCGGCTGCCCTGCGCGGTTCCCGGCCGATGGTCGGTTCGCGGGAGGAGCGGAAGGAACTCATGGACACGTCCCGGGACTTCATCCGGTACGAGAAACAGGGCTCCCCGGCGTCCTGACCCCGTCCGCCCACGGCGCCGGGCGGCCCGTCCGCGCCCTTCCGGCCCCGCTCCGCTCCGGTTGCCGCTCCGAGCTGCGTGAGTGAGCTTGTAAGGGGTACTGGGAGGTTCCGAGCGGGACCACCGATCCCCGGTCGTCCGATCCTCAGGAGGAAACATGGCTTACCCCGAGCAGGACCCGAACCAGCAGGAAGGCCCCGCGGACGGTGGCGCGGCCGGTACGCCCGGCGTCCACGACGGTGGTGCCGATGGCGGTGCCGAGGGTCCGGCGGACGGTGGTGCGGCGGGTACGCCCGGTGTGCACGACGGTGGTGCCGATGGCGGTGCCGAGGGTCCGGCGGACGGTGGTGCGGCGGGTACGCCCGGTGTGCACGACGGTGGTGCCGATGGCGGTGCCGAGGGTCCGGCGGACGGTGGTGCGGCGGGTACGCCCGGTGTGCACGACGGTGGTGCCGATGGCGGTGCCGAGGGTCCGGCGGACGGTGGTGCGGCGGGTACGCCCGGTGTGCACGACGGTGGTGCCGATGGCGGTGCCGAGGGTCCGGCGGACGGTGGTGCGGCGGGTACGCCCGGCGTGCACGACGGTGGTGCCGATGGCGGTGCCGAGGGTCCGGCGGACGGTGGTGCGGCGGGTACGCCCGGTGTGCACGACGGAGGCGCCGACGGCGCGGCCGACGAGCGGCCGCGGCGTTTGAGCACGACCTCCACGACGCTTCGGGACACCGCCGCCGACACCGGCCGCGGTGTCCTCGAAGCGCGTCTGACGAGCCTCGGCCGCGAGGAGTTCGCCCGCGACGTCTGGGGGCGCACGCCGCTGCTCACCCGCGGAGCCGACGACTTCTCCGACCTGTTCTCGGCGTCCGCCGTGGACGAGCTGATCTCCCGGCGCGGGCTGCGCACGCCGTTCCTCCGCGTCGCCAAGAACGGCTCCACCCTCCCCGCATCGTCGTTCACCTCCTCCGGAGGGGTCGGTGCGACGGTCGCGGACCAGCTCGACGACACCGCGCTGTGGCGGAGCTTCGCCGACGGCGCCACCCTGGTCCTGCAGGCGCTCCAGCGCACCTGGGAGCCGGTCGCGGACCTCGCGTCGCGCCTCGGCACCGAACTGGGCCACCGGTGCAGGCCAACGCGTACGTCACCCCGCCGCAGAACCGCGGGTTCGACGCCCACTACGACGTGCACGACGTCTTCGTCCTGCAGATCGCCGGTACCAAGCGCTGGATCGTCCACGAGCCCGTCCACCCGGACCCGCTGCGCGACCGGCCCTGGACCGACCACCGCACCGCCGTCGCCGAGGCCGCCCGGGGCGAGGCACACCTCGACACCGTGCTCGAACCCGGCGACGTCCTCTACCTGCCGCGCGGCTGGCTGCACGCCGCCGAGGCGCAGGGCGCGGTGTCGATCCACCTGACGCTCGGCGTCCACACCTGGACGCGGCACGCCCTCGCCGAACAGCTCACCCGGGCCGCCCTCGCGCTGCTGCGCGACGACCCCGAGATGCGCGGCTCCCTCCCCCTGGGGGCGGAGGGCCCGGAGGACGAACTCGCCCTCGTACGCCGGCGCCTCGTCGACGCCCTCGCCGAGGCCGACCCCGAGCCCCTGTTCCACCGTGCCCGCCGCGCCCAGGCGCGCCCCGGCCCGCTGGGGCCGCTGGCGCAGCTCGCGGCCGTCGACGGGCTCTCCGCCGGAACGCCGGTGCGCCTGCGCGGGGCGCTGGAGGCGCGGCTCGACGGCGGGCGGCTCTCCACCCGCGTCGGCTGGCTCGACCTCCCGGAGGCGGACCTGCCCCGGTGCGCCGGATCCTCGACGGGGAGACCCGTCACGCCGGCGACCTCGGCCTCCCCCTCGTCGAGCGACTCCTGCGCGCGGGCGTCCTCGTGCCCGCCGGGCCGTGAAGCGGCCGGAATGACGGCTCCGGCACGCTTCTTCTGCGCCGAGGCCGCCCGGTCGCGCGGCGACGCGCTCGCGGGCACGGCCCCGTACGGCTCGGTCTGGATCCTCGTCGAGCACCGGGCCGGCTGGCCGGTCAACGGCTTCGACGGCCTCGACCTCGAACCGGAGGTCAAGGCGCGGGTGTACACCGCCGCCCAGGCGCTGCGCGCCCGCATCCTGCTCATCAGGCGCCACGGACGCCGCAGTCCGGACGACCCGCCGCGCTGGGCCGTCCTGCGGTACGACGGGGACGGCGCCCACCGCCAGAAGTGGGGCGTCTGGCGGAACGACAGGGACCTGGCGGAGATCGTCGACGCCCTGGACTCGCCCGGAGAACGGGACCACCCGCCCGTCGTCCTCGTCTGCGCCCACGGCACGCACGACGCCTGCTGCGCCGTCCGCGGCCGCCCGGTGGGACGCGCGCTGAGCGACCGCTGGCCGGAGCTGGTGTGGGAGTGCACGCACGTGGGGGCGACCGGTTCGCCGCCAACGTCCTCGTCGCGCCCGACGGCGTCTACTACGGTAACCTCGACGCCGCCTCGGCGGTGACCGTGGTCGAAGGACACCTGGCGGACCGCATCCGCGCGGACCACCTGCGCGGGTACACCGACCTCGTCCCGTCCCAGCAGGCCGCCCTGTCCGCCGTGCTCCGGCACGCGGGCCCGTCGGGGCGGCACGACTACGCGATCGAGGGGACGGTCCGCGAGGGCGACCGGTGGCGGATCCGCGTCACCGGCCGCCTCGCCGGCCTCTCGGTCTTCGAGGCCGAGGTCCACGCCCACCGCTCTCCGCCCCTCCGCCTCACCTGCCGAGGCCTGTCCGCCGCCTCGGCGGTGTCCTACGAGGTCGTGTCGCTCCACGTCGGCTGACCGGGCACCCGGACCGTCCGCGGCGGGCCGGGCGGGAAAGTCCGAATCCGGGCGGCCGCGGGGCGTTTCCCTTTCGGGCCGCCCGTCGTTGCCCGAGCGGCAGGGTGCGTCCCCGCGCCTTGTTCCCGGCACGTGCCTACCTGTGCGAGGAGTGATGATGACCGGCCAGGACTTCCTGACGGCGAAGATCGAGCGAGGATTCGACCAGCTCGACGTGAACGGCACCGGTGTCCTCACCGAGGACGACCACGTGGAGATGGGCCGGCGGGTGGCGGCCTCCCTCGGCCACGCCGACAACTCCCCGGAGACCGGCCGGATCGTCGACGCCTACACGGCGATCTGGCGGGAGGTACACCTGCCGTTCCTCCCGGCCGGCAGCCGGGGAATCCCCAGGGAACGGTTCGTCGCCTCCACCCGTGCGCTCGCCGGGAACCCGGAGGCCGCGCGGACCGCCCTCGGCCGGATCGCCGAAACCTACCTGCGGATCGCCGACATCGACCAGGACGGCCGGATCAGCCCGGCCGAGTTCCTCGCCTTCCAGCGCGGGCACTTCCCCGAGCTGACCGAGCAGAGCGCGGCCGAGGCGTTCGCCCACCTCGACACCGACGGCGACGGCGCGCTGTCACCCGCCGAGTTCACCGACGCGGTCGTCGAGTTCTGGACCAGCTCGGACCCCGACGCCGCCGGCAACTGGTGGATGGGGCGCCCCGCCGCTCCCCACGCCTGACCCGGACCGTCCCACGGCGTCCCGGCCGCCGCCGACGCCGTCGGTCTCCTCCTCCGGCGTCCAGCCCCGGACGCCGGTCCGGGCCGCCTCCGGCGGTGCGACGACTTACGGGTGACCCGGGCCGGCGGGGCCGTGGGTCGGCAGGACGTGGAGCAGTTCCAGCAGGTAGAGGAAGGCCTCGGCCATCGGGGCGCCCTCGGTCTCCTGGCGCACGCGCGCCCAGTCGACCCGTTCGCGCAGTCCCCGTGCCACCGGCAGCAGGGTGCCGAAGTCGCAGTGGTGCTCCGAGAAGGCCATCAGCCGGGAGACCAGGAGGTCGGTCGGCGCGAGCACCGGCATGTGGACCGAGTCCACCGGGAGCGTCTGGGCGCGTTCGAGAAGCTCGGTCGTGACCGGTTTCCCCGCCAGCGAGAAGATCAGGTCGATCTCCTCACCGCCGGAACGCGCCTTGACCAGCCAGTCCTCGGGCGGCTCGACGATGCGGATGCCGTTCTCCCGCAGCGCGTTCGTGACGGCGTCGGCGTCCTCCCGCCGTACGGCGAAGTCCGTGTCGTGCTGGAGCCGGACCGGGATGCCGTGCGCGTAGGCGGCGACACCGCCGACCAGGGCGAACGGGCACCCCAGTGCCTTCAGGACCGCTCCGACCTGCTTCGTCGTCTCCAGGATCGCCTGGGTGTGATCGGGGGGCAGCGCGGTCATGTCGCCCTCGCGGGCCCCCGGCCTCCGGGCTCCTCCCGCGGGGCCCTGCGGGGTTCGGGAGAGCCGGTGCCCGCGTGCACGTGGTCGTGACCGGCGGACGCGGGGTACGCCTCTCCGTTCGCCGACCGGCGCGCGGCCGGGTCTTCCGTGAGGTTCATCGCCTGCTCCTGTCCTCGCCACTGATCGCGATGGCCCTCCCAAAGGGGTGGAACGGCGTCTACCCCGACCGGGCCCGGTCATCCGTCCCCGGCGACCGGCCGCCACCGGGAACAATTCGCCGTCCGTGACCTGTCTGTCCTGCTCCGTACCGGGTAGCCGCCGGGATGAGAGCGTCATGGCAACGATCTTGAGGAGGCCCGCCGTGCGCAGCACGGAGCAGCGGACGAAAAGCGAACGGAACCGACTCACGGACGAGGAGTTCGAGGCCCTGATGCGGGAGGCGTCGGCCGAGGCACGACGCCGGTCGCTCGGCGATCCACCCGGGGCGGAGTCCGACTTCGCCCTGCGCACCCAGCACGCCGAGTTCGGAGCGGCGGCCCACTGACCTGCGGTCCGGGCACCGGCCGCCGCGCGGCCGGCCCGCCGCACACCGGATAGGGCCGACGCGGACGGGTAGTCGCGTACCGGCCGTGCGACATCCGGATTCCGGAGGAGATGGACGCCATGACCCGACCGAGCAACCCCGACCCGGAGCCCCGGGACACACCTGGCATCGACGTCGGAGGCGGCACGGGGACACCAGGCCCCGGCACACCAGGCACTGGCGCACCTGGCTTCGGTGCCGGGGGAGGAGCCGGTACGTCCGGCAGCGGTACGCCCGGCACCGGCACACCCGGCTTCGGCCCCGGGGGCGCAGCCGGTGCGCCAGGCCTCGGAGCCGAGGGCAGGACCGGCGCGCCGGGACCCGGCGTCGAAGGCGGGACCGCGCCCGGCGAGACGCCACCGGCCGAGTCCGGTACGGGAACGGGGACCGGACCCTACCGGCCGCTCAAGCGCGGATGGGCCACCGGCCCGCTCCTCGCCCTGTGGGCCGTCGTGATCGTGTTCGCGCTGTTCTTCCTCGTGTACGCGATCATCCTGGCCACCGACTGAGAGCGGGCATCCGCCACTTCCCGGACCGCCCCGGGCGAGCCGCCCCCGCCCGCGCGGGCGGCTCCTGAACCACGACTTCCCTGTGAAAGGAAACCCCCATGGACCGCAACGAGCCCGACACGGACGAGGCCCGTGGCGACGACGTCTACCAGCCCACCCACTCCGACGTGGACAACCGTCCTACCGACGAACTCGATCCGGACAACGCGATCGTGACGGACCCGCTGGAGGACATGTCCAGCCCCGGCTACTCGCCCCCGAGCGCCCGCGCGGGGTGACCCGGTACGGCACCACCCAGCGGGAGCAGCGCGAGGGCGAGCCGCTCGACGACCGGCTCGCCCAGGAGATCCCCGACGAGCAGCCGCCGGAGGCGACAGCATCGGCGACCTCCCGGGCGGCGCGGGCGAACCCGTCGACGAGCAGGCCGGCACCACCCGGGCGGGCCGTCTCGCCCCGGTCGACACCCCGAGGGAGACGGGGAACCGCACGGTCGCCCGGGACGTCGGCCCGGACGACTGGGCCGCGCCGGCCGAGGAGGCCGCGATGCACGTGGACACCGGGGCGGACGCCACGGTGGACGAATCCGAAGTGTTCGGACGGCGCGAGGAGCCCGGGACGGAGCGCTGACCGCCTCCGGACCCCGTTCGTTCCGACCGACCCCCGTGGGGACACCATGAACCTCGACTTCCTGAAACCGCTCCTGGAACGTCCCGGCCCTGGGCCTCCGTCTACGTCGAGACGGGCCGGTCCACCGAGGACGCGGCGCAGATCCAGCAGTTGCGCAACCGCGCCGTGGCCGGACAGCTCGTCGACGAGGGCGCCGAACCGGCCACGATCCGCGCGGTCGCCGAACGGCTCGCCGCCGAACCGGTCTCCGACGCGCCGCCCGGACGCGCCCTCTTCGCGACGGCCGGCGAGGTCGTCCTCGACCTCCCCCTCACGACGGCCCCGCCGTCCACCGGGGCCACGTGGACGAACCTCCCGCACGTCGCGCCCCTGGTGCTCTTGCGGAGCGACGAACCCGCCTGCCAGGTGGCCCTCATCGACCGCGCGGGCGCCGACCTCGAACTGCGGGACTCCCGCGGCACGCGGAACCTGGGCGAGGCGCACGGGAAGCAGTGGCAGGGCCGCGGACACCGCTCCCTCCCCCAGGACCGGTACGCGTGGCACTACAGCAACAAGGTCGAGGACGCCTGGGAGGAGACGGCCGACGTCATCGCCGGCGAACTCGTCCGGCGCTGTCCGCAGGACGGCGGCACCCTCCTGGTCCTGGCCGGGGACGCGCGCGAGCGCAAGGCAGTACGGGAACGGCTGCCGCGGCGGCTCCGGAACGCCACTGTCGAGGTGGACCACGGCAGCCGCGCGCCCGGCGCCTCCACCGAGCTCCTCGACCGGCAGATCGAGGAGGCCCGCTCCCGCTACGCCCGGGAACGGGTGCGGAGCGCGCTCGACGATTTCCGCAGGGCGCGCGGCCGGCCCGGTGAACACCGCGAGACGACCGTCGACACCGGTCGCGGACCGGCCGCCGAGGGGATCCCGGCCGTGGCCGCCGCCGCCCGGGAGCACCAGGTCGCCACCCTCCTCCTCGGCCGGGACGCCCCGACGCGAGCCGCCCCGTGTGGGTCGGCCCGGGACCCGACGAGGTCGCCGTGGGCCGTGCCGAGGCCAGGGGATGGGGGTTCGGCCGGCCGGAGGAGGCGCGCGCCGACGACGCGCTGCTGCGCGCCTGCGTCGCCGCGGGCTCCGAGGTGCTCGTGGTGCCGGAGGAGATGGCGGGCCCGGCGGGCGGCCTGGGAGCGGTCCTGCGCTGGAGCGACTGACACCGGTCCGCGGTCGCCTCGCCGTCGCCGTCGCCGTAGCGACCGACCGTTCCGCTCCCGTACGTCGTCGCGGAACGTCCCGTGCCCCCGCCGTCCACGGCGGGGCACGGACACGTCCACGGCCTACGACTCCGGCGCCGCCGTGCGGGCGGGAGCGGCGGTCAGGGCTTGCGCCAGTCGTCGGACGTCAGGTGCGAGCCGGCCATCGGGCCCATGCGGAGCATCCCGCCGTCCACCGCCCAGGACGCCCCCGTCACGTACGACGCGTCGGGGCTCGCCAGGAAGGCGACGACGGCGGCGACCTCGCGCGCGTCCCCGGCCGCCCGAGGGGAACGCCCGGCCGGGACGTGCTCCGGACGTCCTCGTCCTCCTGGCCGGTCATCGGGGTGGCGATCTCGCCGGGCGCGACGGAGTTGACCGTGATGCCGTACTCGCCCAGCTCCAGGGCCATGACCTGGGTGAGCAGCCCGAGGCCGCCCTTGGCCGCGCAGTACGGCCCGGCGCCCACCCGGGGCTGGTGCTCGTGCACCGAGGTGATCTGCACGATGCGGCCCCGCGCCCCCGGTCGATCATCCGGCGGGCGGCGCGCTGGGCGCACAGGAACGGACCCGTCAGGTCGACGTCGAGCACCTCCCTGACCTTCTCCAGGCTCAGGTCGAGGAAGGACTCGGCCGTACCGGTGCCGGCGTTGTTGACCAGGACGTCGACCCCGCCCAGCTCCTCCGCGAGCCGGTCGACCACGTCGGCCGCCCCGGCAGCTCCGTCAGGTCCAGACGGGCGACGGCCGCCCGCCTCCCGTGGGCGCGGACCTCCTCCGCCGTGGCCCGTGCGCCCGCCTCGTCCGTGTGCCACGTGACGCCCACGTCGAGACCCGCCTCCGCGAGCCGTACCGCGACGGCGCGCCCGATCCCCGAGTCCGAACCGGTGACGATCGCCGTACGCGGGTCGAAGCCCTGGATGTCGGCCATGGCTCCGCCTCCTCTCGTGCTCCTGGTGTTTCTCGCCTGTGCTGCCCCGCCGCTACCCCCGTCGCGGCCGGTCATGCTCCGCCACCGTCGGTGACCATCCCCTCCACCGACGGGGAGCGGCAGGGGAACGGACGACGAAGGGGAGGCGGGGCATGGGGCCCGCCGGATCGGGGAGACGCGTCGGGAGAAGGGCACCGGTACGGAAGGACACCGGTCCACCCGACGTGAGGAGACGCCATGAGCGGTCCGCAGAGCCCTGGGCAGCGCAGGAGCGGAAAGGGCGCGGCGACCCCGCGGGACCTCGCCGAACTCAAGGCCCGCCAGGCCCACCGGCCCGACGAGCGGGGCCGGGGCACGGCCCACGGCACGGACAACGGGGAGAAGGGCGGCGCCGAGGGCGGCGGAACCCCTCCGGCCGGCGCCCCGACGAGACCTGACCTCCGCTGAACGACCCCGCCGTGGGACGAAGGACCACGCCCTCCGGCGCACCACCGGCACCCCGACGGTTCGCACCGCCGGGGTGCCGGCACGAGTGGACCCCGCCCGACCGGGCAGTGGCCGGGTGCCGCTGTCCGGGCCCTTCCCTCCTGCCCGGGCAGCGGTCCGGGCTTCCGGGCGCCCGCCGTCGCCGCCCGCCCGTCACCCCTCCGCCCCGCCCGTCGCTCCTCCACGCCCGTGGCGTCGTGCGTGGCGCCGACGGGCTTCGACTCCGGTGAGCCGCGCTGGAGCGGATAGACCGTGCCGAAGATGTACAGGAAGAACTGACGGCCCGTGCGGCGAGCCCGCTGCTTCTGCGACCGGGGCCCGAACGCCCGTTGTCAGTGGCCCTGGTTAGTCTCCCCTCATACCGCAGCTCAGGGGCTTTCGACCCCTTGTTCGGGCTGCGCGGATCCGGACGACAGACGGAGGGACACGGCCGATGGCGTGGCTGACAGCGGACGAGGGGTACGAGATCACCCTCGATGAGGGGCGCGTGGTCGCACGGCGCTCCGGGGACGGCAGTTGAAGACCCTGCCGAAGGCACTGCGGGACCATCCCGAGGTCGACCGGCTCCGGCAACTGGCCGAATGGCTGGACCGGCACGCGGCCGCGTGCGTGGCCCAGGTGGACACCTGGATGGTGTCCTCGCTCCCCGTGCCCACCGGGCTGATCGCCCGCGTGTGGCCGGACGAGGCCTGGCAGTCGGCCCTCCGCGACATGGCCGTGGTGGGCGACGACCCGGACGAGGCCGGCTTCCTGCGGGACGTCACCGCCGACGGCGGGCTGAAGGTCGTCGACCTCGACGGCGAGACCGTACGGCTCTCCCCGCGCACCGTCACCTTCCCGCACCCCGTGCTCCTCCCCGACCTCGACGACGTGCGGGACTTCGCCGCCGAACTCGGCATCACCCAGCGGGTGGAGCAGATCCACCGGGCCACCTGGACCAGGCCGGCCGCCGCCCACCCGGAGACGGCGACGGAGGTACGGGACTACGCGGGCGGGAAGTTCGCCTCGCGCTTCGGCCTCGCGGCCCGCGCGACCTCGCTCGGCTACCGCGTCTCCGGCGGCTACGCCACCTGCAAGGTCCGCGACGGGGGCCGCGCCACTGAGGCGTCGGTGTGGATCGGCGAGCCGTACTGGGACGGGGAGTCGGAGACCGGCGCGCTCGGCTGGCACGACGACGACGGCCGCGCCGTGCGGCTGAACGAGGTCGGACCGGTGGCCTGGTCCGAGGGAATGCGCATGGCCGCGGCGCTGCACGCCGGCCGCACGATCGAAGAGGGTGGGGACGCGTGACCGGTACGACCGCTTCCGACAGGACCGTGGACGGGGCTCCCGGAGGAGCCCGCGACAACGCGGAACTCCTCGCGGCCGGAGCCGTGCTCCCGCCCGGCGCCCGGGACGCGGGGGCCTCGGCGGTCGACCTGACCGCCCGGACCTACCGCCACCCCGCCCTCGGCGAGGACCGGGTCGTCGTCCGCCTCGCCGCGGCCGAACTCGGCCCCGCCGAGAACCTCGCCGCCGGCTTCCTCGGCCTCGAACCCCACGGGGAACCGGCCGTCGTGGGCCTCGGCCGCCGCCAGAACTGGGCTTCCCCGAATGGGTCCTGGTGCACCACCCCGAGGACGGCCACCACGCCCTCGCGGTCGTGCCGGAGCTCGACCGCCTCGCCCGGCAGGCCAGGACCAAGCCCAAGGCCGCCCTGGACGCCTGCCTCGAACTCGCCGACCGGCTCGCCTCCGCCGTCCCGCACTTCCTGCCCGTCTTCTACGAGCAGGCCGCCCGCGTCTTCCTCGGCGTCGACAACACCACGTACGCGGGGCAGCTCTTCGCCCGCGCCCGCACCAGCGAGGCCCAGCACGGGCTCGCCGTCGACGAGGACCGGCTCGACGCCGTCTTCCTCGAATTCGCCCTGGTCGGCGCGCTGCCGGTGAAGGTCCTCACCGGGTACGGCAAAGAACTGGCCGCCCGGCTCGCGCCCACCGAGGCCTACGAGCGCTTCCGGCGCCTGTGCGTGCGGCGGACCGCCGGCGGACTCGCCCCCTCCGCCCAGGCCACCACGGAACTGCGCCGCCTGGCCCGCGCCGCCGGCCTGTCCGCCGCCGAGGCGGAACAGGACTACCTCGCCGAACTCCTCCCGCTGACCGCCACCCTGCGCGCGGCCGAGGGCTGGTGGAAGACGCACCGCTCCGCCCTCGTCGCCCTGGCCCGCCGCGTCCCGGCCGTACGGGGCACGCTCCTGGAGATGATGCCGCCCTCCGACGACGGCGAACTCAGCGAGCTGTGGCTGGGGATCCTCGCGGAGTCCGGGGCCGACGCCGGACTGACCGGCACCGACGTGCCGCCGGAGGAGTGCTGCGCCGACGGCGCGGCCGGCTGGCTGGAGCGCTTCCACACCGCCCGGCACCGGGGCTGGGGCGACCGCCGCACCCCGCCGGCCCTGCTCGACCTGGTGGAACGGGCGGCCGGGCGGCTGCGCGCCGACCTGGCGGCCCGCCCCGACGACCGGGCCTTCCTGCGGATCGGCGTCGAGGACCTCGACCTGCTCGACCTGCTGCTCTCGCTGGACCTCCCGGTCGCCGACCCGGAGCCGGAGACCTCCAGGACGAGCGGCGCCGCCCTCAACCTGTCGGACTGGGCGCGCGGGAGAACCCCGCGACCTGACCGCGGTCGCCGCCGACCCGCGCTTCCGCGCTGCCTTCCGGCGCTCCGCGAACGCCTACCACGACGCCTCCTCCGGAGCGGACGTGATGCGCCAGCTCGCCGCCGCGGCCGGAGGCCGCCCGATGCTCACCGAGTGGGTGCGCGAGGTCGCCCGCGACTCGGTGGCGGCCGGACTGCCCGGAGTGCCCAAGGCGATCGCCCGCCTGTCGTGGCTGCCCGCCGAGGCCCTCGCGCTCGCTCCGGAGGAGGTGGCGGCCGCCGCCGGCGCCGACCTCGGCGAGACCCTGGCGCGCACCCTGCGCGGCGGCCTGTGGGAGGAGTTCCACTGGCCGGCGTGGGAGAGGCCGTCGCTGACCTGGCCCCCGGGCGCGGCAAGTTCGACGAACTCGCCGTCTTCGAGGCCTGGCCCCATCTGATCGTGGCCAACTCCACCCGAGTGCGGGTCATCGACGCCGATTCCACCGTCCTCACCCACGACCTGCGCGTGCCCGCCGGCCAATCCTCCCACCGGTGCGGCTTCCACTACGTGGACGGCGCCCTCCTCGTGTTCTGGACCGGCTACGGCAACAGCCCCGTACAGGGCTACTGGCACACCGCGCCCGACCACGTGTTCACCCTCGATGCCGAGATCAACTACTGGTCCGTCCGCTCCGACCGGCCCACCCTGCCGCTGCCCGGCGGCGGCCGCACCACCGGCGGCGGGGTCCTGCACGCCGGAGACACGAAGCTGCCGAGGGAACGGGCGGTGATCTCCGACGGCACCTCCTACTGGGTGTGGGAGAACACGGGGGAGTACCAGGGGGAGGGCGACTGGGTCGAGTACGACCCCGCCGAGGACACCCGGGGCCGGCGCTCCCTGCCGCCTTCCTCGCCGACGCCACCCGCGCCCACGCCCCCGGCGCCCGACTGGCCCGCACTCCTCGTGGGTGCGGCCCGCCCGCCGTGGACGGCTCGGCCCTCGGCGTCCCCGCCGGCGGCCTGCTCGGCTGGCGGGTCCTGCGGATCCCCGGCGACGGCTGGTGCGCCGACGACACCGCGGGCCGCACCGTCTCCCTCCCGAGGGCTCCGACATGCCCGCCGCCGCCCTGACGTTCCCCGGCGACGACCGGCCCAGGGCCCTGACCCGCCAGTGGCGGGAACTGCTGCTCACCGACCCGGACGGCGTGGTCACGACGGTGTCCGACGGCGACCGGAACGACATCTACGGCACCGCCGCCACGCCCCTACCGCCGCTGACCCACTTCTACGCCCTCCGCCCGCGCGACCCGCGGGCTCGGACCTGCTGCGCGCCGCCGACGCGGAGACGGCCGGCACCCTCCTGAAGGCGGCCGTCCTGGCCGAGCGGGCCGCGGACGTCCCGGACCTCGTGGCCGCCGCGCTGCCGGGGATCACCGCACCCGAACTGGTCGCGGGCGTGGCGAAGGCGCTGCGCTTCGCCGTGGCGCAGCAGAACGCCCTGGACGACGTGGCCGCCCGGCTCGACCCGGCGGCCGAACCCGAGAGACGCGCGCCGAGGGACCCCACGACAGCCTGCTCGCCGAGGCGCTCGACGGACTCACCGGCTCCGGCTACTACAGCCGGGGCGCGGCCTCGGACGTGACCCACCGCTTCCTGGGCGAACTGGCGGCGGCACGGGCCGGCGCCTCCGACGCGCCCCCTCCGGGGACGCTCCACTACGACCTGCCCTCCCTGCCGTACTCCCCGTTCTCCTTCCTCCCCTTCCTGCACGAACCGGCGGCGCTCGCCTACCGGTCCGTCGCGCCCGGCAGCGGCGTCGAGCACCGGGCCGCGCTGCTCGACGTGCTCGGCCTGGTCGACGCCCTGGGCCTCGCCTCGACGGAGAGCTCGGCCGGCCACTGGCGCCGGGTGACGCTCCACCTCGCCACCCCCACCTGCACACCCCCGACGGCCAGGGCGCGGCACCTCGTACTGCACCGTCCTGCCGCTCGGCGGGGAGCGGTCCTCGGGATCACCGAGAACGACCGGGGCGTCGACGACGGACGCGAGTTCGAGGCGCTCCTCCACGATCCCGACGGCCGGTTCGAGGCCCCGCCCCGTACACCCTGCGCACCGCGACGTCGCCGGGCGACCGCACGCGCGGCGCCGACTAGCTGACCGCCTTCCTGCGGGAGGCGGAGAACCGTGCCGAGACCCCTTCCTCGAAGAGGCGGCCGAGGAGTTCAGCCGACTCACCGGCGTCCCCGGAGCGCTCGCCCGGCTCGTCCTCGCCGGCATGCCGAACGTGGACGACTGGGGAACAACTTCCTGCTGACGGAGCTGCGCACGGCCCTCGGCCTGAAGGTGGCCGAGGCCGCCCAGGCGCGCGACGAACTGCGCGGCCTCTCCGTCGAGGTGCGGCGGGCCGTGGTCGCGGCCCTCCTGCCCGAGGACCCGGCGCGCCTGTGGACCGAGGGCCCCGACGCGGCGTCGGCGGCCGCGGTCTGGAACGCGTACGTGGGACGGCGCACCCGGGTCCCCGACTGGCTGATCGCGGAGGCCGACCGCGGGGTCGTCACCGGCTGGTCCGTCCAGCGGGCCCTCTCGGCGCTCCTCGGCCCCGACGCGTCGCCCGAGCTCTCCACCGACGTGGCGTGGCACATCGCGGGGGACCGGCCGGCGCCCGTGACCCCGGTCGACCACCCGTTCACCGAGTCGGTCCTGGTCGCCTCGATGGGCCTGGCGGCCTGGCTGGCCCACCGGCTCCCCGCCGGCGATCCCGCGCGGGCGGCCCTGCCCGGCGCCCTCACCGCCGTACGGCAGCGCCTGGCCTCGCCCGAACTCCTCGTCTCCGCGGGGTACTACACCGGCCTCGGCGACTTCCGGAAGGTGGCGGGCACGCCGACCGAGACGGCACCGGACCACGAGCGGTACGGCGCGGTCCTCATGGCCACGCACGACGACCGGCCCCAGCCCGCCCTGCGGACGGCCCTGCTCGACTCCACCGGCTCCGACCCGTACCTGGCGGTCCTGCGCGGCCCCGACCAGCAGCCGATGGGGGTCGAGACGGCCCTGCGGCGGGCGTACGACCCGGCGTTCGCACGGCTCCTCGCCGACCCGGGCGCACCCGCCGCCGGGGAGACGGACCGGGACGGCACCTGGTGGCCGCAGGACCCCTCGCGCTCCGTGCCCGATCTGGTCGCGGAGGTCGCCGGGACCCACGGCCTGGGGGCCGACGCGGCGACGCTGTACCTGACGCTCCTCGCCCTGCCCGACCCCACCGACCGCAACACCGCCCGGTGGACGGGGTGAAGCCAGCCCGCCTCAAGGCGGCCCGCGCCGAACTGGCCGCCACCGACCTGGTGGTGTCGGCCGTACGGGCCCGGGCGGGACGCTCGCTGTTCCTGCCCGGCGGCTGGTCCGAGCAGAAGGGACGCGGACTGCCGGTCGAGCAGTGGAAGCTGCCGATGTACGGGCCGTTCCTGTGCGCCCTGGTGCCGGTCGAACCGGCCGCCGAACTGTTCGCCCGCGCCTGGCGGCGGACCCTCGACGGCGACGTCCCCGCTTCGAGGAGCTGAAGGTCCGGCGCACCAGGCGCCGCCGCTGACCGACCGCCGCCGGCCCGGCCGCCGGCCGGTCGACCACCCGCCGAACACGGCGGCGCGGCACACCGCCGACCGCCCGCCGCACGCCGCGACGGCGCGGCGCACCCGACCCGGGTGCGCCGCGCCGGACACCTGTACCCCTTTCCGGAGGAACCCCGCATGACCGTCACCGAACAGCCCGCCCCCGCCCGGCAGGTCCGGCCGGCCGAGGAGCGCCACGCCGCCGAACTCGCCTTCCTCGCCGCCCAGGACCCCGGCCCGCGCCCGCCCGGCTGGGCCCTGACCCCCGCGCGGTCGTCACGTTCGTCTGCGGCAGCGACGGCGCGGAACTGACCCTGCCGAAGCGTCGCGCGGGCCTGCCGGCGAAGCTGGAGATCACCCCGAAGTTCGTCGGCGAACGCGCCCTGGTGGAACGCTGCGTGGTCACCCTCGCCGGAGAACGCGGACTGCTCCTCACCGGCGAGCCCGGCACCGCCAAGTCGATGCTGTCGGAACTGCTCGCGGCCGCCGTCAGCGGCACCAGCTCCCTCACCGTGCAGGGCACCGCCGGCGCCACCGAGGACGCCTTCCGCTACGGCTGGAACTACGCCCTGCTGCTCGCCCAGGGCCCCACCCCGCAGGCCCTCGTCGACTCCCCGGTCCTCGCCGCCATGCGCACCGGCCGCGTGGTGCGGGTCGAGAGATCACCCGCTGCCTGCCCGAGGTCCAGGACGCCCTGGTCTCCATCCTGTCCGACCGCCGGGTCACCGTCCCCGAACTGACCTCCACCGAGGACGCGGTGGTCACCGCCGCGCCCGGATTCACCGTCATCGCCACCGCCAACCTGCGCGACCGGGGCGTCTCCGAGATGTCCGCCGCGCTCAAGCGCCGCTTCAACTTCGAGACCGTCGACCCGATCGCGGACGCCGACGCCGAGGCCGTCCTGATCCGCCGTCAGGCCGTCGCGGCGGTCCGGCGCGCGGGTGCGCCCTTCGACGTCGACGACGCCGTCCTGGACGCCCTCGTCACCGTCTTCCGGGACCTGCGCTCCGGCCGCTCCACCGAGGGCTGGGACGTGGAGCGGCCGGGCACGGTCATGTCCACCGCCGAGGCCGTCCAGGTCGCGGCCTCCCTCGGGGTCGCGGCCGCCTACCTCCCCGGGCGGGGACGTCCTCGACCTCCTTCCCGGCCACCTCCTCGGCGTCGTCCGCAAGGACGACCGGCCGACCACGCGCGCCTCCTCGGCTACTGGGACGGCCCGGTCCGCCGCCGGGCCGAGAACGGCTCGGCGATGTGGCGCCGCCTCTGGGACCTGCGCGGGAGCCTGCGGTGACGACCCTCGACCCGCGCGCCGCCGTGGACGCCCTCGCCGCGTCCCGCGGCCCGTACCTGCTCGGGGTGCGCCACCACAGCCCGGCCCTGGCCGCCGTGGTGCCCGCCCTCCTCGACGAGGCGGGCGCCGAGGTGGTCTGCGTGGAGCTCCCGGCCGACTTCCGGCCCTGGCTGGAGCACCTGGCGGACCCGGAGACCGTCGCCCCCGTCGCCCTGGCCGGGGCGGGCGAGGGCGGACGCCTGTCCTTCTACCCCTTCGCGGACTTCTCCCCGGAACTCGCGGCGGTGCGGTGGGCCCGGGACCGCGGCGCGGAGGTCGTCTGCTGCGACCTCCCCTGTCCGACCCCGGTTGGTCCCTGTCCGGCCCGGACCGGGACGGCGGGGTGGACGACGGGTTCGACGGCGGGGCGGACGGCGACCGTGCCGCCCCGGCCGCCGGGGAGACCCCGGCGCGCGGTGCCTTCGCCGCCGCGCTCGCCACCGCCGGCACCGGCCGGGACGGCGAGGACATGTGGGACCGCGCCGTGGAGGTGCTGGCTCCCGGGTGCTCCCCGGAAGCGGTGCGCCGCGCCGCCCTGGGCGTGGGCTGGGCCCTGCGCGCCGACGCCGACGTCCCCGCCGTCGACCTCGCCCGCGAGGCCCGGATGCGACGGGTGATCGCCGAGGCCTCGGCCGGGGGCCGGCGCGTCGCCGCCGTGATCGGAGCCTTCCACGCGCCCGCGCTGCTCGTACCGGGGGAGGGACTGCCGGTACGGACCGGACGGCCCCGGGCGGGGCCGGGAGGGACAGGCACGGCCCGGAGAACACCGGTCCCCGCACTGGCGTCGACACCGGGACCGGTACCGGCTCCGGCATCGGCATCGGCACTGTCGCGGACGGGACCGGCAAGACCGACCGGGGCTGCGACTCGGGGACCTCGGACACGGATCCGGGGGCCTCGGTCACGGCCACGACGGAGCCGGTTACGGCCCCGGCAGTGACCTCGTTCGTTCCGTACTCCTTCGACCTGCTCGACTCCCGGTCCGGCTACCCCGCCGGGATCCGTGACCCGCTGTGGCGGCAGGCCGTGCTCACCGCGGCCGGGGACCCCGACCGGATCCGGGAGGCGGCCTCCGCCGCGGTGACCGGACTGTGCCGGGAGATGCGCCGCGCCGGGCACACCGCCGGCACCGGCGAGGCCGCCGAGACGCTGCGGCTTGCCTGCGACCTGGCCACGCTGCGCGGCCTCCCTGCTCTCGGGCGCGGAGAACTCCTGGAGGCCGTCACCACCGTCCTTGGACAGGGCGAACTCCTCGGCCGGGGCCGGGCGCTGGCCCGCGCCCTGGAGGCCGTGCTCGTCGGCACGGCGCGCGGCCGGATCAGCCCGCACGCGCCCCGCTCCGGCCTGGGCCCTCGGTCGAGGAGGAGCTCGCCCGGTTGCGACTGCCCCGCCCGGAGGAGCCCGGGCCCCGCGAGGTACGCCTCGATCCGCTCCGTTCGCCCCTCGACGGGCGCCGCGAGGTGCTGCTGCAACGCCTCCTCGTCATCGGCGCCTCCTACGGCGAGCCCCTCGCCGTCGCGGCCACCGGCGACGGCACCGCGCTCGGCACCAAGTGGCGCCTGGCCTGGAACCCGTCCGTGCCCGCACGGCTCGACCTCGCCGGAGTACGGGGGTCACCGCGGCCCAGGCCGCCGCCGGCACCCTGGCCGAGGCCGCGCGCCGCGAGGCCGCCGAGGGCGGCCCCACCCCGGCCCAGGTCCTGGCCGGGCTCGCCGCCGCCGCCCGCTGCGACCTGCCCGACCTGGTCGACGCGCGGCTGCGCGAGGCCTCCGCCGTCCTGCCCGACACCGCGGGGCTGCCCGAACTCCTCGAAGCGCTGGACCTCCTGGAGGCATGCGGCGCGGCCACTACCCGGCACCACCGAGGACGCCCGCGCCGCGGCTGGGACGCTCACCGGCGAACTCCTGGAGGCCGCCGTGCGGTCGCTGCCCGGCCTGGCCGGCAGCGACGCCCCGCGGACGCCGGGGCCCTCGTCGCGCTCGCGGACCGCTCGGCCGCCCGGCACCTGGGCCTCCGGATGGACCGGGCCCTCGCCGAACTCGCCTCCGACGGCTCGCCGCTGATCCAGGGCGCCGCCCTGGCCGTACGGGTGCTGCTCGACCTGGACCCGGCCGCGGACCTCGGGGAGCGGACGGCCGGCTGGATCGACGGCGCGACCTCCCCGACGCGCGACGCGCCCTGACGAAGCGCCTCGCGGGGCTGCTCACGGCCGCCGGCCCGCTGCTCCAGGCCTCCCCGGAGGCGCTCACCCCGCTCCTCGACCGGGTCGACGCCCTCGCCGACCAGGACTTCCTCGACCGGCTCCCGACCCTGCGCGGCGGCTTCGACGCCCTCGCCCCGGCCGCCCGGGACCGGCTCCTGACCACGGTGACCGAGCGGCTCGGCGACCGGCTCGACCTCTCCCTCGACGCCCCGCCCGAGCTGCTCGCCCTGTGGGCGGCGGCCGACGCGGCCGGCCTCGCCGCACTCACGTCCCTGGCCTGCCCGACCCGGAGGCCCCGGCCGCCCCGTACTCCGTACCCGAGACCGACGCCGACGCCGACGCCGAGAACGACGCCACCGCCCCCGTGGGCACGCCCCCACCGAGGCGCCGGACCGGCGGCTCGCCCCGGCCGACCGCTGGCGACTCCTCCTCGGCCGCCACCGGGACCGCCTGCCCGCCGACGCGCGCCGCTACGCCCGCGCCCTGGACGAGCTGTACGGCAGCGGACGCGGCGAAGGAGCCGACGACCTGGACGCCGGAACCGGCGGGGGCGCCGGGCAGGAGCACTCCTTCCCCACCGCGCGCGAGTGGTCGCGGGAACTGGAGGCCCTCTTCGGCGCCGACGTACGCGAAGAGGTCCTGGCCGAGGCCGCCGACGCGGGACGCACCGACGTGCTCACCCAACTGGACCCGGCGGTGGTCCGCCCCTCGGTGGAACTGCTCGGCTCGGTGCTCTCCCTGGCCGGAGGCATGCCCGAGGCCCGGCTCGCCCGACTGCGCCCGCTGGTGAAGCGGCTCGTCGACGAGCTCGCCCGGGAGCTGGCCACCCGCCTGCGCCCGACGCTCTCGGACTCGCCACCCCGCGCCCCACCCGCCGCCCCGGCAGACGCCTCGACCTCCCCGCACCCTGCGCGCCAACCTCGCCCACACCCGGCGCACGGACGACGGCCGGGTCGTGGTCGTGCCGGAACGGCCGGTGTTCAGCACCCGGGCGAGCAAGGAGTCGGACTGGCGCCTGATCCTCGTGGTCGACGTCTCCGGCTCGATGGAGGCCTCGGTGATCTGGTCGGCGCTGACCGCCGCGGTCCTCGGCGGCGTGCCGACCCTGTCCACGCACTTCCTGGCCTTCTCCACGCAGGTGGTGGACCTGACCGACCGGGTCGACGACCCCCTGTCGCTGCTCCTGGAGGTACGGGTCGGCGGCGGCACGCACATCGCGGCGGGCCTCGCGCACGCCCGCTCGCTGATCACCGTCCCGAGCCGCACCCTCGTCGTCGTGGTCAGCGACTTCGAGGAGGGCGCACCGCTCGCCGGCCTCCTCGGCGAGGTCCGCGCCCTGGCCGCCTCCGGCGCGCACCTGATGGGCTGCGCGGCGCTCGACGACGCCGGGGCGCCCCGCTACTCGGTGCCGGTGGCGCGCCGACTCGTCGCCGCCGGGATGCCGGTGGCCGCCCTCAGCCCGCTCGCCCTCGCCCGCTGGGTGGGCGACCGCCTCCGTGGAGAACTCCGTTGAGCCCCGCATCCCTGCCGCCCGTCGCCCCCGACGTCCTCGCCGAGGCCGTGGAACAGCTCAGCGCGCGGCTGCGCAAGAAGCTCGACGCCGCGATCGAGGGCTGCGCCGAGCACGCCGTCCCGGCCGCCGACGGATCCCTCGGCGTGCGCTTCGGCGAGGACGCCCTCGTCACCCTGCGCCCCGGCCCGTCGGGCACGGTCGGCGAAGCCGGACAGGCCGTCTGCACCTGCCTGCTGGCCCCGCGCTGCCTGCACCGCGCGGCGGTCCTCGGCGCGGCACCGATCGCGGACGCGGACGCGGCACCGGACCTCCCGGACGCGGCACCGGACCTCCCGGACCCGACCGCGGACCTCCCGGACCCGGCACGGGACCTCCCGAAGGCGACCGCGGACCCCGTGAAGCCGGCCGCAGGCCTTCCGCGGCCGATCACGCCCGCCTCCGGCACCACGCCCGCCCCCGGCACCACGCCCGCCCCGCAGGATCCGCTCCCACCGCCCCCGGACCCACCGCGCCCCGCTCACCCCCGCCCAGGTCCGGGCCGCCACCGCCCTGTGGGAGGCGGCGGCCGAGCCCTGTCCGCGGGGGTCACGGCCGGCGGGGCGGTGGTCCAGGCCGAACTGCTGCGCGCCGCCCACACCGCGCGCCTGGCCGGACTGCCCCGCGCCGAAGCGGCCGCCCTGCGCGTCGTACGGGGACTGCGCGCCGCGCGGGAGCGCGGCCGGGGACAACGCCTCGGCGACCTCGCGGGCGCCTTCCGCGAGCTCCTCGCCGGGGCGGCCCTGCTCGCCTCGGGGACGGCGGGGCCCGGCGCGGCCGGCACCGCGCGCCGCGCCTACGCGCAGGGCGGCAGCCTCAGGGCGTACGGCCTGTGCCGGGAGCCGGTGCTCTCCGCCACCGGGTACGGAGGCGTGTCCACCCATCTGGTGGGCCCGGACGGTTCCCGCTACACGGTGTCCGACGTGCGCCCCGGCGGACTGGCCAGGGCCAGGGGAGCGGGGTCCGCGTCCGTGGCGCTCGGCGGGGCCGTCCTCGACCACGCGGGCCTCGCGCGCGGAGGGCTGCGGATCGTGGGCGCCACCGTCTCGCCGGACGGGCGGCTCGGGGCGGGCCGGGGCGTGAGCGCGACCCGCTGCGCGGGGTGGACTGGTCCGAGGAGCCCGCCGCCGCGCTGTTCGCCCGGCCGGTGGGCGAGGCGATGGCCGCGGCGCTCGGCGACGGCGTGCGGGAGGCCGACGTCCCCGAAGCCGCCCTCCTCGGCTGTGACGTGGAGGTGGTCGGCGCGGCGGGGGAGTACCTCGTGGCCCGGGTCGCCGGGGGCGGACCGCTGCTGCGGCTGCGCCCCGCCCACCCCCATCCGGAGCTGCCGCACGCCGCCAACCTGCGCAGGATCGCGGAACGCCCCGGGCTCGCCCTGCGCGTCCTCGGACGTCCGGACCTGGACCGGGCGGCGACGCTCCGGCCGCTGGCGGTCGGCCCGGTGCCGGGGAGCCGTACACGCTGCGGCTGCCGGAGGAATGGCTCGGCAGGGCCGACCTGGGGTACGACCGCCTCCAGGGCGGCCACTTCCCGCGCGGGGCCGCGGACCCCGGGCCGGCCGCCCCGCCCGCCGCCGTACCGGATCCACTGGCGGACGCGCCGCTGTGGCGGGTGCGGCGGCTCCTGGAGACGGGGGTCGCGGGTGGGCGGCGCGCCGTGGCCGAGGCCGGCCGGGGGCGGACGCGGCCGCCCTCCTCGCCCCGCTGCGCCGGGCGGGCCTCGGCGGCGCCGCGCGGCTCGCGGCGGCCCTGACGGCGGAGGCGGACCGCCGCCCCGGGACGCCTTCGGCCGCCTCACCGACGCCTCGGCCGACGGCTACGCCCGGGCGTGGCTCGCCTCGGCGGTCCATCTGGCGGCCGCGGAAGGTCGTTGGTGGCGGCGTCCTGGTCCTGACCCGAGGCACGGGACGGGGCCCGCGACGGCCCGGGCGGCCTGCGCGCGGGTGCGGACCCGCGTGAGCGGTGCTCCTCCACGAGGGCCCGGACCTCCCGGGGCGGGGCCGGCGGGCTCGACGCCATGGGCCCGGAGGCTGGTGCGGGGCCGCGCGCCTCACGCCTCCGGGGCGTCCACCGTTCTCCGGCTCGCCCATAAGGACCGAGGGGCGCGTGCCGGCGGTACCCGCGACCGACGGCCTCGGGCGCCCGGCCCTCCGCCCCGCGCGCCGAGTTCCCCGGCCGCGCCTCCCGGCCGCGCCCGGCCGCGTCACCCGCTCGGTGGACGGAGACCCCGGCGAGGGCGGGGAACGGGTAGGTCCCAGAGCGTGTGACGGGCGGAGACGAGGGCGGGACGAGGGCATGCGACATGTGCTGCGGAAGCGGCGGGAGGCCGCCCGGGCGCGGCAGGAGAGGCTCCAGCGGCTCCGCCGCGACGACCAGACGCTCCTCGACCGCCTGTACGGGACTCCGTACGAGGACGTCGCCTTCCGCCGCCCCGCCCCTGGACGACGCCGAGGCGGTGGAGATCCTGGGGTTCGCGCTGCGCCTCGGCCGTGCGCTCTTCCTCGCCGGGGCGGAGACCCGGCGGATCGAGTCGTCCGTCGTGGCCGTCACCGCCGCCTGGGGGATGGGCAGCCAGGAGGTCGACATCAACGCCCGGTCGATACAGGTGCAGTACGCCCCCGAGGGCCGGCGGCCCGTCGTCATGCTGAAGGTGATGGGCTCGGAGGACAGCCGGGACCTGGACCGGCTGGCCGCCCTCGAGCGCCTCACCACCCGCGCCGCCTCCGGCCGGCTGGCGCGGGAGGCCGCCGCCGGGGCCCTGGACGGGATCGAGGCCGGCACCTCCCGCTGGCCCTGGTGGTTCGGCCTGGGCGGCGGCGCGGTCCTGGCGGCGATGCTGTGCGTCCTGGCCTCCGGGACCGTCCGCGCGGCCCTGGTGTCGCCCCTCGTGTTCCTGCTCGCCGACCGGGGCGCCTGGGCCCTGTCCCGGGGCGGACTGCCGTCCTTCTTCGTCACGGTCGCGCAGACCGTCCTGCTCCTCGTCGCGGTCACGGGGCTCACGGCGGCCGGGGGCCTGAGCCACGCGGAAGCGGCCAGTGTGATCGCGGCGAACGTGATCCTGCTGCTGCCGATCTTCACGATCATCTCGCTGACCGAGGACGCGATCGACGGCTTCCGCTCCATGGCGGCGGGCCGCGCGGTGAGCCTGCTCGCCTTCTTCACCGCCCTGGGCTGCGGCTTCCTCGCGGTCGGCTTCCTGCTGCGGGGCGCCGACGCGGACGCCCGCTCCACCGCCCTGGTCCCGCTGCCCGTCGTCCTCTCGCTGCTCACCAGCGCGATCGGCGCCCTCGGGAACACCGTGTTCATGGGCGGGGGACTGCGGATCGTCCCGCCCGCGGTCGCCACCGCGGTCCTGGGCGCGGGGGTCAAACTGGCCTGCCTCGACGCGTTCGGCTGGTCCGCGCCCCTGGCGACCGGCCTCGCGACGGTGGCGATGGGCCTCGCCGCCGCGGTCCTGTCGCCGCGCACGGGCGTCCCGGTCCGCGCGTTCGTGATCCCCGGCATCGCCGGCGGCGTGCTGCCGGGCCCGGACCTGTACCGGAGCCTGCTGCAATGGCTGCTGCACGTGGAGGGCGCGGGGGCCTATCTGGTGTCCACGATGGCGTCGGTGGCCGCCATCGGCATCGGCGTGGTCTTCGGAACGCTGCTCGGCACCGGCGCCGAACGCCGGTGGCGCTACCGAGCACCGGGGCCGGGACCGGTACGGGGCCGACCCTCCCGTACCCCCGGGGAGACGGTCCCCGTGGCGGGCGGGCCCGAGCGGGACGCCGGGGCCCGCTGAACCGCCGCCCTTCAGGCGGGATGCCCCGGGGTGAGGCCCGTGACGTCACCGAGCCGGAGGAGCGGCACCCCGTCCGGTCCCGGAGCGCCCTGCTCGACGGGGGCGAGCAGGAAACCGACGTGGTCCCCGCCCTCGACGCGCTCCAGGATCCGGCCGACCAGCCAGGCACGGGAGTCGGCGAGCACCGGCGCCCGCCCTCGCCCGGCCGCCACTCCACCCGGGCGAACTTGTCGGTGTCGTCGCCCGTCCGGCCGCCGAAGAGCGCCGCCGTCTCCTTCTGGTCGTTCCGCAGGACGTGGACCGCCAGGTGGGAGGCGCGGCACGCGACGCGATAGGTGCGGTTGGCGGTGGAGAGCCACGCCATGAAGCGGGGCGGGTCGATCGAGCAGGGGAGGCGAACCCCACGAGGCAGCCTCCCCGCTCGCCGTCCGCCGCCGCCGTGACGACGTACATCGGATAGTCGAGGGCATCGGTGAAACCGTCGGCCACGGTCGGCTCCTGGGGGTCGGCCCCGGAGCGCCTCTCCGGGGCTGGTCGCCTTGCCCCGATGGCCGACCGGCAAACGCGCGACATGGGCCGCTCGCATGTCATAAGGCCTCTTCGGCGGGGTAGCGGCAGACCCATGGACACGACACCCCTGCGCGCCGTCGCTCTCGTCTGCACCCTCTCCCCGTCACCCGCACGTTCCAGTTCGCAGCTCCTGGCGGAACAGGTCATGGCGGCACTGGGCGAGCACGGCGTCACCGGCAAGACCATCAGGATCGCCGACCGCAACGTCCTGCCCGGCGTGAAGACCGACATGGGGGAGGGGACGACTGGCCGGAGATCCGGCACACGATCCTGGGCGCGGACATCCTGGTCCTGTCGACCCCCATCTGGCTCGGCCATCCCTCCAGCATCGCCCAGCGCGTCCTGGAGCGGCTGGACGCCGAACTCTCCGAGACGGACGACGAGGGCCGGATGCTGACCTACGGCAAGGTGGCGGCCGTCTGCGTGGTCGGGAACGAGGACGGCGCGCACAAGGTGAGCGCGGACCTCTTCCAGGGCCTCAACGACGTCGGCTTCTCCCTCGCCCCCAACGCCGTCACCTACTGGGTCGGGGAGGCCATGCAGGGCACCGACTACCAGGACCTCGACAAGACCCCCGAGGCCACGGCCGGCACCACCGCGACCCTCGCCGCCAACACGGCCCACCTGGCCCGCCGCCTCAAGTCCGCCCCGTACCCGCCGTCCTGACCCCGGCCCCACCCCGACCCCGACCGAGACCGAGGAGCGACAGACATGACCCAGCACCGGAACGACGGACCGGACCCCCGCACCACCCCTCCCTCCGAGGCCCCGGGGAGAGCGGCGACCAGGAGGCGCGCGAGGAGGCGGCCGACGCGGTCGTCGGCGAGGCGGGCGAGGTCGAGGAAGGCGACGAGGGCGACCACGAGGAAGGTAACGAGGGCGACGACGAGGACTCCGCGTAACGGGGAACCGTCGCAGCGCGAAGCCGGGGAGGGCCGTGAGAACGTCACGGCCCTCCCCGGCGTACGGGCGGGTGCGGGCCCCGGAGGAATCAGGCGGTCATGGCCGGAGGCACGCTGCCCGGGGCCTGGAGCGGTACGGAGCCCGGGCCGCTCACCGTCAGGGCGATGCCGAGGCTCGCGCACATCCTGCGGGCCCGGGCGAGCGCGCTGAAGGAGGCCGGGGACGGGGAGGGGTCGGGAATTCGAGGAGGACCCGGGCGGGGCGGTAGGCGGAGACGATCGCCTCGATCTCCAGGGCCGCCGCGGCGCAGCTGGTCACGTCGAGCTCGCGGAGGAGTCTCAGGTGCAGGGTGCCGTCCTCGAGGACATGGCTCACGAGCATGGTCTACCTCCCGGACCGGGTGGGCGCCGCGGACGCGGCACAGGGCAGTGATCAGTGGGAGGGACCGGCGAGCGGTCCCGGTGCGGCGCACGGCGAGCGGTTCGTGGAACTCGGCGGGAAGACCGTGAGCGCCGCATCCTCGGCGCGAGTCGGCCTCGATGCCGTTCTCCGCCGCAGGACGCTCCGTGTCCAGCCTGAAGCAGCTCGACAGGTGGCTGCCACCCCCATTATGCAAGGAACGCGCCTGCCTGCACCTTTCCGCCCGGGCTCCGCGCACCGGACTCGTGGGGCCTGATTGAGGCGAGGGCGGCCGGGTACGCGGGTGACGACCACAACGGCACGAAGGAGGCAAACCGGTGAGTACGGTCGAGAAGACCATCGATGTGGACGTCCCGGTGCGGAGCGCCTACGACCAGTGGACGCAGTTCGAGGAGTTCCCCGCTTCATGGAGGGCGTGGAAGAGGTGCGGCAGGTCGACGACCGCCACTGCCACTGGCGGACCAAGGTGGCGGGAGTGCGGCGCGAGTTCGACACCGAGATCGTCGACCAGCTCCCGGACGAGCGCGTCGCGTGGCGCACCGTGGGCGGAGAGGTCCGGCAGAAGGGCGTCGTGACCTTCCAGCGCCTCGACGAGGACCACACCAGGGTCCGGCTCGCGATGGAGGTGGAGCCGGAGGGCGTGGTGGAGAAGACCGGCGACGCCCTCGGGATCCTGGACCTCCGGGTCAAGGGCGACCTGAAGCGGTTCAAGGGCTTCATCGAGGAGCGCGGGCAGGCGACCGGCAGTTGGCGCGGCCGCGTCCGCCCCTCGGACGCCACGGGCCCGGCCCCGACCGGCGGCACCCCGGGCACGACGGCTCCGACCGGCGGCCCGACGAGCACCTCGGGTACGACGAGCACCCCGGGTACGACGGCCACCCCGGGCACGACGGCCACCCCGGGCCCGACCGGTCGCTTCCCCACCATTCCGGGCCAGGTCGACAGGTCCTCGCGCGGCGCGGACGCCTGGCCGCCCGCCGACCGTCCCTGAGGTTCCCGTACGCCACTGAGACACCGAGCACGGCCAGGGGCCGGTCGCGCGGACGGACGACGTCCCGCGACCGGCCCCGCGGCCGTCCACCAGCCCCACGGGCCGCCCGCCCCTCCCGCGGGCCCGGGAACAGCCCGGCGGCGCCGGACTCCTCGTCCCCTCCGTCCCCGGGACGCCGTCGCCCACATCCACGGGGACCCGGCCGACGCCGCCCTGCGCATGACGGAGACCAACACGGGCGCGCGCATCGCCTCCGCCGACAAGGCCCTGGACCGAGCGCGGCGCCCGCCCCGCGCCCCGGGACGGACCCGTACGAGGGCGGCTGCCGGGCGGCCCCGGTCCTCCCGGGGCACATTGGTACGGAGGGGCGACCGCGCCCCTGCGTCGGGCCGGCCGCGCGTACGGCACGCGGTGCCGGGTAGTCGGGGGCAGGAGACCCTTTCCGGAAGCGAGGAGGCTCCTTCCGGCGGCGGGCGGAGAAGGGACGGGACCGATCCCCGCCGCCCGGGCCCGGACCGCGTCTTTCCCGGCGTGAGCGAGAAGGGGCATGACATGAGCACCGATGACGGCACTTCCCGCGTGGTGGTGGGCGTGGACGGCTCACCGGCGTCGCACGCCGCCCTGCGCTGGGCGCTCCGGTACGCGCGGCGCACCGGCACGACCGTGCACGCCGTGGGGTCTACGACCTCCCCGGGGCGGAAGGATGGTCCGCGCCGGCCGTGGACGTGCTGTTCGACGAGGAACAGGCCCGGCGGTCCCTCTCCGAGGAGCTCACGGCGGTCCTCCCTCCGGACGACGACGTCCCCGTGGTCCAGCACGTGGTGCGCGGGAACCCCGCCCGGGTGCTGATCGACGCGTCGGAGGGCGCCGAACTGCTCGTCGTGGGAAGCCGGGGCCGGGGCGGCTTCGCGAGCCTGCTCCTCGGCTCGGTGAGCCAGCAGAGCGCCGCGCACGCGTCCTGTCCCGTCGTCATCGTCCGCCCGGAGACGGCCGACGGCGCTCCGCCCGCGGGCGACACCACCCCTGACAAGCGTCGGTGACACGGAGGTCGGATCATCATGAACGCATCCATGTCCTTGGTGCTTCTGCCGGACGGACACCTCGTCCTCCCCGCCGACGAGGTGACCGGACTGCTCCGGCACCTCGCGGCCGGGTGGCTGGAGTCGACCGGCGAAGATGACCTCGACCTCGCACCGGAGACGGTGGTGGCCCTGGCCGGAGCGCTGACGGAGGTCGCCGACCGGATCGACGTGGAGTGCATCGCGCTCGCGCCGCGCGGCGACGAGGACCCGTTCGACCAGGAGCGGCCGTTCGCGGACGGGAGCGACGAGGAGGACCCGCCCGGCGGCGGGGCCCCCTTCGACGGCCCGTACAACGAGGGCAGCCCGTTCGACGAGGGGCGCCCGTTCGGCGAGGGGGCCGCTTCGAGGACGGGAACCCCCTCAGGGACGAGCACGGGGACCCGTACGACGGAGGCGGTCCGCCGCAGCCCTGAGGGAGCGCCCGCGCGGAGCCGGGCTCCACGGGTCCTCCTTCAGGAGCAGGTCCACGTCGGTGAGACGCCGGGCGCGCGCGTCGAGCGCCGGGTCGTCCAGGGCGTCCCAGGAGAGCGGGGCCGCGACGGGCGCGCCGGCCCTGGCCCGCACCGTGTACGGGGCCACCGCGGTCTGTCCGTACGCGTTGCGCTGGATGTCGAGGTAGAGGCGCCCCTCCCGGGCCTTCTTGCGCACCTCGGTGGTGAGCAGGTCGGGATGGCGGGCGGCGAGCACCCCGGAGACGTCGGCGGCGAAGGCCCGCACGTCGTCGAAGGGGCGCTCCGGTCCAGCGGCACCAGGACGTGCAGCCCCGCGAGCCGGTGGTCATGAGCAGCGACGGCAGCCCCAGCTCGTCGAGGAGGTCGCGGAGCCACCGGGCGGCGTCCCGTACCGGCGCGAACCCCTCCCCGACGGGTCGAGGTCGAAGACCAGCCGGTCGGGGTGGTGGGGGCGGTCGACCTTCGACAGCCACCGGTGCAGGGTGACGGAGCCCTGGTCGGCGAGGAGGACCAGGGTGGCCGCGTCCTCGGCCAGGACGTACGTGACGGTGCCGCCCTCCTTCGGCATCTCGGCGCGCCCCACCCAGTCCGGGAAGTGGTCCGGCGCGTCCTTCTGGAAGAAGCCCCGGTCGCCGATGCCGCCCGGATGGCGCTCCAGGGTCAGCGGGCGGCCGCGCAGGTGCGGCAGCATCTTCGGGGCCACGGCGCGGTAGTACTCCGCGAGGTCGGCCTTGGTGATGCCGTCCTCGGGGAAGAGCACCTTCTCCGGCCGGCTGACCGTGACGGCGCGCCTGCCCGCCCGTACCTTCAGGGTCTCCGTCATCGCGTTCTCCCTCTCCGTGCCCGACGGCTCGGTGCTCGACGCCTCCGCGCCCGACGGCTCGGTGCTCGACGTCTCCGTGCCCGGCGTCTCCGTGCCCGGGGCCCGTTCCCGGTCGTCCGTGCGTTCGCGCGAGGTCTCCTCAGGAACCGCTACCCGCGAAGCCGCGCGCCTACCACGTGCCCCGCCGGGCGGCAGACCCGCGGGACGCATACGACCCGGTGGTCCGGGGCACTCGCGCCGTGACCCCCGGAAGCCGCATGTGAGGAGTTTGACCATGAGGGCGTTGACCTGGCACGGACACCGGGACGTTCGTGTGGACACCGTGCCCGACCCCCGGATCGTCGACCCGACGGACGTGATCGTCCGGGTCACCTCCAGCGGAATCTGCGGCTCCGACCTGCACCTGTACGAGGTGTTCGGGCCCTTCCTGGACCCCGGCGACATCCTCGGCCACGAACCCATGGGGATCGTGGAGGAGGTCGACCCCGAGGTGAGGAACCTCAAGGTCGGCGACCGGGTCGTGGTGCCGTTCAACGTCTCCTGCGGCACGTGCTGGACGTGCGACCAGGGCCTGCAGTCCCAGTGCGAGACCACCCAGGTCAGGGAGTACGGGACGGGCGCCTCCCTGTTCGGGTACACCAAGCTCTACGGGCAGGTGCCCGGCGGACAGGCGGAGTTCCTGCGCGTCCCCTTCGGCGACACCCTGCCCATCAAGGTGGGCCAGGACGCCCCGACCAGCGTTACCTCTACCTCTCGGACGTGCTGCCGACCGCCTGGCAGGCCGTGGCGTACGCCGACGTCCCGCCCGGCGGCACCGTGACCGTCCTCGGGCTCGGCCCCATCGGCGACATGGCCGCCCGCATCGCCCTCCACAAGGGCGCGAGCAAGGTCATCGGCGTGGACCTCGTCCCCGAGCGGCTCCGCCGCGCCCGCAGCCGCGGCGTCGAGGTCCTGAACCTCAAGGAGCACGGCAAGGACCTCGGCGACCGGGTGCGGGACCTCACGGACGGCCGGGGCACGGACGCGGTCATCGACGCCGTCGGCATGGAGGCCCACGGCGCCCCGCTCACCAAGCTCGCGCAGAAGGTCCCCGGGTTCCTGCCCGACGCGATCGCCCAGAAGATGATGACCAAGGCCGGCGTGGACAGCATGGCCGCCTTCGACACGGCGGTGGACGTGGTCCGCCGCGGCGGCACCATCAGCCTCTCCGGCGTCTACGGCGGCGCCGTCGACCCCGTGCCGATGTTCAGCCTCTTCGACAAGCAGATCCAGCTCCGCATGGGCCAGGCCAACGTCTGGCGCTGGGTCGAGACATCCTCCCGCTCCTGGACGACGCCGACCCGCTCGGCGTCGACGACTTCGCCACCCACACCCTGCCCTGGAGGACGCCCCCAGGCGTACAAGACGTTCCAGGACAAGGAGGACGGCATGATCAAGACGGTGCTGACCCCCGGCCGCTGAGCGGGCGCGCCCCGCCCGCCCGACCGGGGCACATGCCGCCTCCGCCCCGGTCGGGCGGTGTGAAATCACGACTTCGTGGAACCCGTCTCTCATGGAAGCGACACCGCAGGACATGTCAGGAACCCCTCACGCCCCTCTGCTCGACAGCACCGCGGCCCTGCTGATGAAGGGGTACGGGTGGCTCCCCGATCTGCGCCGGCACGCCGGGAACGCCCCGGCCGTCCCGGTGCGGATCCTCGGCCGGCGCGGAGTCGCGCTGCACGGCAAGGAGGCCGTGGACTTCTTCTACGACGAGCGGCACGTCCGCCGGCACGACGCCCTGCCCGGGCCCGTCCTGGACACCCTGTTCGGCCGCGGAGCCGTCCACACCCTCGACGGGGGCCGCACCGCGGCCGGAAGGCGATGTTCTGACGCTGCTCAAGGACCCGGAGCGGATCGCCGCCCTGGTGGAGCACGCCCGGCGCGCGTGGGACCGGGCCGAGGCCGGCTGGCAGGAGCGGGAACGGGTGGTGCTCTTCGACGAGGCCGCCCGCGTCCTGACCCGGGCCGTGCACGACTGGGCCGGCGTCCCGCTGCCCGACGGCGAGGAGGAGACCGCCGCGCGGGACCTCGTGGCCATGGTGGACGGCTTCGCCGCCGTCGGCCCCGGCACGTGCGCGCCCGGCGGGCCAGGACGCGGCAGGAGGAGCGGCTCGCCCCGCTGATCGAGGAGCTGCGGTCCGCGGGCGCCCCCTCGGGGCAGGCGACGATCGCGCAGGCGGTGGCCGCGCACACCGACGCGAACGGCCGGCAGCTCGACCCGCACACCGCGGCCGTCGAACTCCTGAACGTCCTGCGCCCCACGGTCGCGGTCGGTTGGTTCGTCACCTTCGCCGCCCACGCCCTGCACCGCTGGCCGGAGCACCGCGCGCTCCTGGCGGCGGACGAGCGGTACGCCTGGGGCTTCGCCCAGGAGGTCCGCCGCTTCTACCCTTCGCCCCGTTCACCGGCGGCCTCGCGGCAGCCGACACCCGGTGGGGCGGCGTCCCGGTCGAGAAGGGCACCCTGGTCCTCCTCGACCTGTACGGGCACGACCACGACCCCGACCTGTGGCCGGAGCCGTACGCCTTCGACCCGACCCGGTTCACCCGGCCGGGCGCGACGATCGGCCGCGACGACCTCGTCCCGCAGGGCGGCGGCGACCGGCGGCGGGCCACCGGTGCCCCGGCGAGGACATCACCCTCGCCCTCCTGGCCGCCCTGGTCCCGCGCCTCGCCCGGTTGCCCTGACGTGCCCGACCAGGACCTGTCGATCCCCTGCGCCGCGTGCCGACGCTCCCGCGCAGCGGATACGTCATGGAACGCGTGCGCCTGGGGCGCCGGCGGCCGCGGGCTGACCGCCGTACCACCCGACCGGACACTGGAAGAGGAGACCGTAATGAGCGACGCGCACACCCCGGGAACTCGGACGACCCGATACCCCGCGACCGCGAGGACGAACAGGCGGCCGAGGGCGAGGACCCGCTGGCCATCACCGTCACGCGGGACCCCGGCGAGGAGGAGCTGCCGGACACCGAAGAGTCCGGCACGGGTCCCAGGGGCGCCCCGAGAAGGGAGCCGTCAACCCCGAGCAGCCCGTCCCCGACGAACCGGCCGACTGACCGGGGCGTCACCGTCGTCCCCGCCGTCACCGCCGTCACCACCCCGCAGTCCTTGGAAACGGAGAGCCCCGCCCTTGAGCCCCGCCGACCTCGTGTTCACGGCCCTGGGCCTCGGAGCGTTGGCCGCGGCGGTGCTGCCGCGACTCGTCCGGCGCATGCCGTTCTCGATGCCCATGGTGTTCCTGCTGGTCGGAGCCCTGAGCGGTCTGCTGCCCCTCCCGATGCCCGAACTCGACCCCGTGGCGGACCGGGCCTGGGTCGAGCACGTCACCGAGATCTGCGTGATCGTCTCCCTCATGGGCGCCGGGCTCGCGCTGAACCGGCGCTTCGGGCTGCGCTCCTGGGCCGGGCCGTGGCGGCTCCTCGGCATCACCCTGCCCCTGACCGTCGTCGCGACCACCGTGCTCACCTGGTGGCTCTTCGACTGGCCCGTGGCCACCGCGCTCCTCGTGGGCGCCCTCCTCGCGCCCACCGACCCGGTGCTGGCCGCGGAGGTGCGGGTGGGGAGCCGACCGACGAGGAGGACGACGAGGACGAGGTCCGCTTCACGCTCACCGCCGAGGCCGGCCTCAACGACGGCCTGGCCTTCCCCTTCGTCCTGGCCGCCGTCGCGCTCGCGGGCGCGGGCGGCGTCTGGGCGGAGGCCGACTGGGGGCACTGGTTCGGCTTCGACCTCGTGGCCAGGGCGGTGATCGCCGTCGTCATCGGCATCCTCCTCGGGCGATTGCTCGGCTGGATGTTCTTCCGGGCCGAAGCTGAATCGTTTCGCCTCTCCGAGCACATGGAGGGCTTCGTCGCCCTCGCCGCGACCTTCCTGTCGTACGGCCTCACCGAACTCGCGCACGGTTACGGCTTCGTGGCCGTCTTCGTCACCGCCTGCGCCATCCGGGCCGCCGAGCGCGGGCACGGCTACCACAAGGTGCTGCACGGCTTCACCGAGCAGATCGAACGGCTCCTGACGGCGGCCCTGCTCTTCCTCCTCGGCCACTACCTCGCCGCCACCGGCATCGAGGCGCTGACCTGGCCGATGCTCCTGCTCGCCCTGGCCCTGATCGTGGTCGTCCGCCCGGTGACCGGGTGGATCGCGCAGCTCGGCTTCGTCACCGGCCCCCGGGAGCGCGTCGTCGCCGCCGTCTTCGGACTGCGCGGCATCGGCTCCCTCTTCTACCTCGCCTACGCCCTCGGCCACCACGGATTCGAGGACCAGGCGCGGGAGTTGTGGGTCCTGACCGCCACCACCGTGGCGCTCTCCGTCGTGCTCCACGGCGCGAGCGCCACTCCCGTCATCCGCAGGCTGGACCGCCTGCGCGAGGTCCGCCGTCCGACGCGCCGCCGTGAGCCCTCACGCACGCGCCCCGGTGGGCCCGGCCGAGCCGGGCCCACCGGGGCGAAGCAGACGGACCGTCAGCGGCGCTTCCGGAACCTGCCGAGGAGCTGCCGGGCGCGGGCCTGGTTCCGGGGATCGGCGGCGGCGCGCCGTACCGACGCGATCGCCCGCTGCCCCTGGGGGCTGCGGCCGAACCGCTTGATGCGGGCCAACAGTGCGGACATGGAACCTCCTGTGCTCGTACGTCGTCTGCGGAGTGCTCCGGGGCGGGACGCCGGACGGCGGGGCCCGGTCCCGATCGGGTCGCCGCCCACCTCGTGCGACGGCGCCTCCACGGTTTCCGCATACCCCTGATACGGCGGGACACGCGACGTCCCGCCACCCGGCCGCCGCCCGGCCCGATCGGGACCGGCAGGACGCCGACTCCCCCTTGCCTGAAAGGGAATTGACGGGGAACAAGCACCGCATGACCGTTTCCAAGACCGGCGTCCTCGTCCTCGACACCACCGACCCCGAGCCCCTCGCCCGCTTCTACGCCGCCCTGCTCGACGCCACCGTCGAACCGAGCCCCGGCGACCCCGACCTGCTGTTGCTCTCCGGCTCCGAGGGCCTCGTCCTCGGCATCCGCCGCGACCCCGGCCAGGCCCCGGCGAGCTGGCCCCGGCCGGACGACGCCCAGCAGGCCCACCTGCTCATCCTCGTGGCGCCCGACGCGCTCGACGAGGCCGAGCGGGAAGCCGTCTCGCTCGGCGCGCGCCCCGTCTCCGCCGACCGGAACGGCAGCCGTCTCGACCGGCGCACCGACACGCGCCGCTACACGGACCCGGCCGGCCACGCCTTCGTGCTCGCCCCCGTCGGCGGCGTTTCCGCCTGACGCCGGGGGCAGCCGCCCACGGACCCGCCCGTACGACCGAGGAGGACGACCATGAGCCATCACGAGCGCCGACGCACCCTGCCCGCGGACGCCCCGCCGCGCACCACGCCCTCGGAGGCCGTCGGCGAGAGCGGCGACGTCGAGGCGCGCCGGGAGGCCGAGAAGGCCGCGCGGGGCCGCCCGGACGGAGCCGCCGACGACGAGGGCGGCATGGACGCCAAGCGCCAGTCCCCGGGCCTGGGCCGCGAGGAGCAGCGCCGCCCGCACGGCCGCAGGGGCGAGGCCGGGACCGGGGAGAGCTGACCGCGGGAGGTCAGGGCCCCGTAAGGGACGTGTACTGCTCCGCACGGGTGACGACGAGCGAGACGTTCTGCCCGCCGAAGCCGAAGGAGTTGCTGAGCACGGCCTCCTGGGGAACGTCCCGCCGCTCCGTGACCACGTCGAGGTCGATGGCGGGGTCGACGCCGGCCGCGGTGAGGTTGCGGGTCGGCGGGACGACGCCGTGCTCCACGCTGAGGACGGCGATGAGCGCCTCGATCGCGCCGGCGGCGCCGAAGAGGTGGCCGAGCGCCGCCTTGGGAGCGGTCACGGTGGCGCGGCCGAAGACCTTCCCGATCGCGAGCGCCTCGGCGACGTCGCCGACCGGGGTCCCGGTGGCGTGGGCGTTGACGTGGCCGATCCGCTCGGGAGCCAGGCCGGCCTGCGCGAGGGCCTTGCGCATGGCCGCGACCTGGCCGGAGCCGTCGGGCGCGGGCGCCGTGATGTGGTGGGCGTCGGCGGCGATGCCGGCGCCCGCGAGCACCGCGCGGACGCGGGCGCCCCGGGCCTCGGCGTGTTCGGCGCTCTCCAGCACCACGACGGCCGCGCCCTCGCCGAGGACGAACCCGTCGCGGTCCGCGGCGAACGGCCGGGAGGCCGAGGCGGGTTCGGCGGTGTGCCGCGACAGCGCCTGCGCCTGGACGAAGCCGGCGACGGTGATCGGGGTGATCGCGGCCTCGGTCCCGCCCGCGATGACCACGTCCGCCTCGCCGGCCCGGATGAGCCGGGCCCCCAGGGCGATCGCCTCGGCGCCGGAGGAGCACGCCGAGACGGGCGTGTAGACCCCGGCCCGCGCGCCGTACTCGATGCTGATCAGCGCCGCCGCCGCGTTGGGCATGAGCATCGGGACCGTGCGGGGCGAGACGCGCCGCACCCCGGACGCCTCCAGGACGTCGTCCTCCCTCAACAGCGTCTGTACGCCCCCGATGCCCGTGCCGATCGCCGACGCGAGCCGGTCGGGGTCCACCCGCGGGGAACCGGCGTCGGCCCAGGCCTCGGCCGCCGCGGTGAGGGCCGCCTGCTGCGAGCGGTCGAGCCGCCTGGCCCGCGCCGGCGGCAGCGACCCGGCGGGGTCGGCCGCCATCGTCCCCGCGACGGTGCCGGGAAGGCCGGTGCCCTCGTGGCCGGGCAGGGCGTCGCCGCGGATGCCGGACTCGCCGGCGAGCAGGGCGTCCCAGGTCGTCGCCACGTCCGCGCCGAGGGGCGTGATCGCGCCGAGTCCGGTCACGACGACTTCGGTCCGGTGCATGTCCTTCACCTTTTCTTGTATGCGATACAAGCGAACGAGGCTTGTTGTATCACATACAATTCGGAGGAGAAGAAGCGAACCGAAGCCAGGCCCGCGCCGGCCCGGTCGGCACCGGCCCGATCGGCGGCACCGGCCCGCTCGCGCGACCGCGGCCGCGCGACGAGACGCCGGCTGATCGAGGAGGCCGCGCGGCTCTGCAAGGAGCGGCCCGGCGCCGAGGTGAGCGTCGCGGAGATCGCGGAGGCGGCCGGGGCCTTCCCCAACCAGGTCACCTACCACTTCGGCTCCAAGGACTCGCTGCTCGTGCACGCCGCCTTCCTCGGCCTGCTGCACGACGCCCGGCGGATCGAGCGCATCGGCCGCCAGGCCCCCGACGCGGCGACGTTCCGGCGCAACATCGCCCGCGCCGTCCTCGCCATGCCCTCGCTGCCCCCGGTCGCGCGGGCGCTCGCCGCCAGGATCTCCAAGCCCGAACTCGCCCCCGTGGTCGACCGGCACCTCCAGTTGCTCTTCCGGCAGTCCGAGCGCTTCGTGGGCCGGCTCGTCGACACCCGCGGCTGGCGGACCCGCCGGCCGCTCGACGTGGAGGCCAGGACGTTCTGGAGCACCGCGCTCGGCGCGGTGCTCCTCGTCCGCGCCGGGGCGCACGGCACCGTCGCCGATCTCGACCTCGCCGGAGCGCTGACCCTCCACGACGCGTCCGAGGGCGAGCCCGCCTGCGACCGGCCCGGTCGGCCGGACCCGGGGCCTGAGGCCCCGCGCCGGAACGCCGCGACCCGGCGCCCGGCCCTGCCGGAAGCGGCCCGCCCCCCGCGTGTGCGGCCGGTTCAGCCGAGCAGCCGGAGCACCGCCCGCTCCACCCCGCCCCGCGTGGCCGGATGCCCGAACCCGCCGTCCTCGCCGAGCCGTTCCAGCGCCCCGGCGACGGTGACGCCCTCCTCGAAGCGCTCGACGACGAGCGGGTCGATGTACGAGGCGCGGCAGACCGCCGGCGTGTTGCCGAGGTGGTCGCTGACCTCGCACACGGCCCGCCGGACCGCCTTCGACCGCGCGGCGCGCGACTCCCCGGCCACCGGGGCCGACACCCCAGCGCGACGGCGGCGAGCACCGTGGCGTGCCAGGTGCGGAAGTCCTTCGCGGTGAGGTCGGCGCCGGAGCGGTCCCGCAGGTACGCGTTCACCTCCGCCGCCCGCACGTCGTGCCAGGCCCGGCCCTCCAGTACGCGAAGAGGCGTTCACCGCCGTCGCGCCGCCGGAGCAGCGCCCGGACGACCCCGTACGCCTGCTCGTCCACGAGCGTCCGCGTCTGCCGGAGGCCGACTTCGCCGGGTAGTCGAGGGACACCTCCCCGCGCGCGCAGCGAGCGTGCTCGCGCAGCAGGTCGTGAGGCCGTGCGAGGCGTTCTCCTTCAGGTAGCGCTCGCCGCCGATCCGGAAGGACCCCAGGTCGAGCAGGCGGACCGTACAGGCGAGCACGCGGTCGCGGCACAGCCCGCGCAGGTCCAGGTCGCGCTCGACCGCCCGCCGCAACCGGGGCAGCCGGCGGGCCACCTCCCGCACGTGCTCGTGCTTCGCCTCCTCCCGCCGGCGCCGGAACTCCTCGTGGTACAGGTACTGCCTGCGGCCCGCCGCGTCCGTTCCCACGGCCTGCACGTGCCCGGTGGGCCACGGGCAGACCCAGACGTCCCGCCACGCGGGCGGGATCGCGAGCGCGACGGCCCTGGCCCGGTCCTCCGCGCCCAGGGGAGCGCCGTCCGCGTCCAGGTACCGGAAGCCCCTGCCGTGGCGGACCCGCCGCCACCCGGGCCGTTCGGGATCACTCGTCCTCAGTCGCACCCCTCCCCACTGCCCCGGCACGGCCCGCCCACTCCCGGCGGGCCGGGGAGGAAATGGTGCGTACGGGACGGGGAGAACGCGACGGTGGGGGCAGCCGTCCCGCACGGAACGCACCGCCCCGTCACCCACACCGGCAGGACGAACAGGACGGAGGAGCGCGATGGACACCGGCGGGAACGAGTACCGGATCGCCCGGTTCAGGGAGCGGCTCGCGCGCGAGGACACGGCCGAGCTCGGGGTGCGCGTCGAGGCGCGCGGCACCGCCGTGCTCCTGACGGGCACCGTCCCCACGGCCGTGCACCGGGAGGAGATCCTCCGGCTCGCCGAGACGGAACTGGCCGGCCTCCCCGTCCACGCGGACCTGACGGTCGCCTGCATCGATCCCCCGAGCGCCCGGAGGAGCTGCTGTGACCGCCCCCGAGAAGCACGAGGACGGAGCCGTCGTCCGGGTGGCGGCCGTCGGCGACATCCACCTGAGCCCGGACTGCCGGGGCCTGCTGCGCCCCTCCTTCGAGACCCTGCCGCTCTGCGCGGACGTCCTCCTCCTCGCCGGGGACCTCACCCGGCACGGGACGGTCTCCGAGGCGGAGGTGGTCGCGGACGAGGTCCGGGACCTCGGCGTCCCCGTGGTGGCCGTCCTCGGCAACCACGACTACCACTCCGACCAGGAGGCGGACATCGCCCGCGTCCTCACCGACGCGGGCGTCGCCGTCCTGGAGGGCGACCGGACGGTCCTGCCGGTGGACGGCGGCCGGCTCGGCATCGCCGGTACGAAGGGGTTCTGCGGCGGCTTCGCGGGCCGCAGCGCCGGGGAGTTCGGCGAGCGCGAGATGAAGGACTTCGTCCGCACCACGCGCCAGGCCGCCGAGGGCCTCCACGAGGCCCTGTCCGAGCTGTCCGACTGCGAGGCGCGGATCGCCCTCACCCACTTCTCGCCCGTCCCCGACACGCTCGCGGGCGAACCGGTCGAGATCTACCCCTTCCTGGGCAGCTACCTCCTGGCCGAGGGCCATCGACGGGGCCGGCGCCGACCTCGCGGTGCACGGCCACGCCCACATGGGCACCGAGCACGGCATGACGGCGGGCGGGGTGCGCGTCCGCAACGTCGCCCAGCCCGTCATCGGCAAGGCGTTCGCCCTCTACCACCTGCCCCTCACCCGCACGGAGGAGCACCCCGAGGCCCGGGAGGCGCCCGGCCGGGCCGGCCGGCCCCGGCGGCCGACGCCCCATGTGACGCGGCCGCGCCGCCCGCACGACGCGGAAGCCGTACGACCCGGAGGTCGTACGGCTTCCGCGTGTCCCTGCCCCCGGGGAGTTCCTACGGCAGGGGAGTGCCGCCGGTCGCGTTGACGATCTCCCCGGTGATGTAGCTCGCTCCGGGCGAGGCGAGGAAGACGTACGCGGGCGCCATCTCCGCCGGCTGGGCGGGGCGCCCCAGGGGCGACTGGCCGCCGAACTCCTTCACGTCCGGCATCGTCGCGGGGATCAGTGGCGTCCACACGGGCCCCGGGGCGACCCCGTTGACGCGGATGCCGCGCTCGGCGAGCAACTGCGCCATGCTGTGGGTGAAGGAGACGATCGCGGCCTTCGTCATCGCGTAGTCGAGGAGGTGCGGGCTCGGCTGGTAGCCCTGCACCGAGGTGGTGTTGATGACGGACCCGCCGCGCGGCATGTGGGGAGGACCGCGCGGGAGAGCCAGAACATCCCGTACAGGTTGGTCTTCATCACCCGGTCGAACTGCTCCGTGGTGATGGCCTCGATCCCGTCGGGCTGGGACATCTGGTACGCGGCGTTGTTGACGAGGACGTCCACGCGCCCCAGCTCGTCCACCGCCCGGTCGATCAGGGCCGCGCACTGCTCCTCGTCGCGGACGTCGCACTCGACGGGAACCGCCCTGCGCCCCGCCTCGCGGACCAGGCGCGCCGTCTCGTCCGCCTCCTCGGCCTCCTCCGGGAGGTGGGTGAAGACGACGTCCGCGCCCTCGCGGGCGAACGCCAGGCACACCGCCCTGCCGATCCCGGAGTCACCGCCGGTGACGACCGCCGCCGGTCGAGGAGCAGGTCGTGGCCCCGGTAGGACTCCTCGCCGTGGTCGGGCCGCGGATCCATCCGCTCGGTCGAACCGGGATGCTCCTGCTGCTGGTCGGGGAACGGGGGGACGGGGTGGTGAGGGGTGTTCTCGCTGGTGTTCATGGGGTTCGGCTACCCGGGGGCCCGGCCCGTATCCCGCTTTCCGGCCGGACAGGAGCCTTCCGGCCGTCCCCGGGGGCGCGCGAATGGGTCGCGGGGGCCGGGGCAGGCGGAGTCCGGACGCCGGCGGACCGCCGGCCGTCCTTTCCTACCGGAGGAGTGGGTGACGCATGGCCGAGCACGCGTGGAGTTACCGGTCGACCGCGGGACACCTGGCGGGCGCCGACCTGACCGGCTACAAGGTCGAGGCGTCCGACGGCGCCATCGGGAAGGTGGACAAGCACTCGGACGAGGTCGACGACGCCTATCTGGTCGTGGACACCGGGGTCTGGATCTTCGGCAAGGAGGTCCTGCTGCCGGCGAGCACCGTGACCCGGATCGACCCGGAGGAGCGGAAGGTCTTCGTGGACCGGACCAAGGACCAGATCAAGGACGCTCCGGAGTTCTTCCGCGAGACGCACCTCGACGACCCGGTCTACCGCGAGCAACTGGGCACGTACTACGGCCTGGGCGGACCCTTCGGCGGCCGTCTCGTCTGAGGAACACGGCGGGAAGAGGACACGGCGGGAAGAGGGCGGGCCCGAACTCGAAGAGTTCGGGCCCGCCCTACGTCCGGCCCTGCTCCACCGGACGGTGTCCGCTAGGCCGCGGCGGCCCCGCTCCGCAGGACCTGCTCGCGTTCCTGCTCCGTCAGGCCGCCCCAGACTCCGTAGGGCTCCGCCACGCTGAGCGCGTGCTCCAGACAGCGGGTGCGCACGGGGCACGCCGCGCAGACGGCCTTGGCGGCCTCCTCGCGCGCCGCCCGGTCCGGTCCCCGTTCGCCCTCCGGGTGGAAGAACACCTCGGTCCCCACGCCGCGGCACGCTGCCGACATCTGCCAGTTCCACTGGTGCTCCGCCCGCCCGGGCAGATGCGACACCTTGGCCATCCCGGTCGTCCTCCTCGAATCAGTTCGTGAATGCCTCCAATGTCGCGTCTGGCCGCAAAGGCCACCTCGAAACACCCGGATTCGGAAAACACCTCGCCGCGTTCCGCGCACGGAACCCGGGGACTACCCGGGCAGTTCGACCGAGAGGTGCGGGGACAGGGCGCCCAGGAAGGCGGGCGCGTCGAAGGCCGCACCGGCGGAGACGACGCCGGGCGCCCCGGGCCGGCCGGTGAGGAGGCGGTCCAGCGCCTCCACGGCGAGCGGCGCGCTGACGGCGTAGATGTCCCGGCCGCGCGCCACGGCACGCCGCTCCTCGCCGCCGGAGCGCACCACGACGTCGACGAGGAACGTCTGGTCGGACCGCCCGCGCTCGTCGACCGCGGCCGGCGCCGGCGTGTCGGGGGCGGCCAGGTCTCGCGCCGCCTCCACCGTCATGTAGGTGCGCACCTCGGGAACGGCCAGGTGGCTGGGGACGGTGACGACGTCGGCCATGGTGAACTCCCCGATCACGGACCGGGTTCCCAGCGGCTCGGGGAAGGTCCACTCCAGGGCCGGCGGGGCGTCGTCGCGGTGCTCGATCCTCCCGCCCTCGAACACCACGCGCCGGCCGTCCCTGCGCTCCCGGGAGACCGCGCCCGCCGTGCGGGTCCCGGCGGTGGGGTGCCAGCCGCTCAGCCCGTACGCGACGTGCACCTCGTCGGCCTCCGTCCAGTCGCCCATCGCCGCCGTGACCAGCAGGTCGCCGAGACCGCCGAAGAACGCCATCGCGGGGACCACCGGGACGCCGGCCGCGGCGGCGGGCTCCGCGAAGTGCGCGAACGTGTCGAGGTTGGCCTCGATCTCGGCGGCCACGTCCACGTACGGGATCCCGGCGCGCAGCGCCGCCTCGATCACCGGCGCCGCGGTCGTGGCGAAGGGGCCGGCGCAGTTGACCACGGCGTCCGCGCCGGCCAGCGCGCGGTCGAGCGAGACCGGGTCGTCGACCGTCGCCGGCCGTGCGTCGAGCCCCGGCCAGAACTCCGCGAGCGCCCGCAGCCTGCCCTCGTCGCGCCCGGCCAGGACCGGTACGAACCCCCGCTCCAGCAGCTCCGCCACCACGAACCGCCCGGTGTGCCCGTACGCGCCGAACACCGTCACGATCTGCCCCGCACCCATCACGTCTCTCCCACCGCTCTTGATTGTTCAACTGTGAACCATCTTGGCGTGGGTGGAGAGCAGCACCAGAACCGGAAGTGCCGCCCCCGCACACTTTCGGACACGCCCTAGTAGGCGGCGGGTCCGGTGAGTTCGGTGACCGCCTGCCGGGCGGCCCGGGGATGCCGAGCAGCGCGCGGGCCCGGTGCGCGGCCGCGAGCTGTGCGGCCCCGTGCGGGCCCCAGTCGAAGAGCTCCAGCACCTGCTCCGGGGTGGCCAGGACCCGGACGCGGGCGCGGCCGATGGCCGGATCGACGGGCGGAGGGCCGAGACGGGTGAGGGCGGCGGCGTACCGGACGAGCGCGTACGGTCCGTCCGGGGCGAGGAGGTGCCCGAGGTACAGGGGCCGGGCGGCCGTGGCCGCAGCCGCTCCGTCGGCTTCGCGGACCAGCGTGGCCCAGGGGTCGTCGTGGTCCGCCGGTTCGGGCGTCCCGCCGGGCAGGCAGGCCGCGCCCGTCCAGGGTCTGGGAGGACGAGCACCCGCCCGTCCGGGGCGAACAGCCAGCCCGCGCCTCCCGGACCGGAAGGCCGTCCGGGACGGGGGAGGGGTGGAAGGGGCGGTGGTCGCGCTCCCGCGCACTGCCCAGGGCGCCGGCCCGGTCGAGGACGCCGGGAGCGATCGGGACGCCGTCCTCCAGGAGCGCGGGGCCGCCGCCGTCGATCCGGGCGCGCAGCGCGGACAGGGCGCGGCGGGCGTCGCCCGGGATCATCAGACCGTTCAGGTCGGCGGGCTCCACGAACTCCACGGCCTCGACCTCGTGCCCAGGCAGCCGGATCGCGGCGATCCGCTCCCCGTCCCAGACGCCCCCGTCGTACACGTGCACGATCTCGCCCGGGAACCGCATGACCCCGGGCGCCCCGAACGCGTCGGCGGAGACCCAGTCGACGGCGAGGCCCCGGTCGACGACCGCCGTGACCCCGAGCTCCTCCCACAGCTCCCGGGCGGCGGCCCGGGCGGGCGATTCGCCCTTGTCGACGGCCCCGCCCGACAGGAGGCGCGAGGGGCGGTAGTCGACGCGCTGGACCAGGACCCGCCCGCGCTCGTCGGTGATCAGCACGGACGTGCCGGCCCACAGGGCGGCGGAGGCGCGCAGGGCCCCGTACTCCTCGTCGGTCATCGACGTGCCGGGAGAACCCGTCGGGTGCGGAAGGCGTCGTCGTCATCTCTCTCCGATCGGTGCGGCGCCCCGGAGGGCAGCGAAGACGGGGCCGGGCTGCGGCCGGCGGGGGCGTCACGGGCCGTCCGGGCCGTGGGCACCGTCTCCTTCCCCGGCGGCCCGGCGGACACACCCCTCCCCGGACCCCAACGGACGAGTGGGCGGGGTGTCACGCCCGGTCCTCCCGCCGGGGAGCGACCCGCCGCCGTGCACGCCGCACCGCGCGCTCAGTCCACCCGGATCCCCAGGACGCACGCGTCGTCCTCGTGGCCCGCGATCCCGGGATCGGCCAGCAGCGCGTCGATCACCTCCCGCGGCTCCAGGAGCGACGAGGCCGCCACCGCGTCCGCCAGCCGCGCGATCCCCACGGTCACGTCCTCGCCCCGGTGCTCGACCATGCCGTCGGTGTAGAGCACCAGCAGGTCGCCCGGGCGCAGCGGCGTCGACGAGGTCTCGTACGCGTATCCCGGCAGCGCGCCGAGGAGCGGACCGCGCTGCTTGGCCTCCAGCGGCTCGGCGCGGCCGTCGCGCAGCAGCAGCGGCGCGGGATGGCCGGCGTCGGCCCAGTGCAGGACCTTCTCGTCGTCGAGGTGGCCGACCACCACCGTGGCCGTCTGCCCCGTCGGATCGCTGCACACCAGCTCGTTCAGCCAGGTCGTGATCTCCCCGGCGGACGCGCCCGTCTGCGCCAGGCCCGCCAGGGCGTGCCGCTGCTGCGCCATCCGCGCCACGGCCTCCAGGCCGTGCCCCGACGCGTCGCCGATCGCCACGAGCACCCGGCCGTCCGGCAGCAGCCGGCACTTGTACCAGTCGCCGCCCACCGCCGCGTCGGGCTCGGCCGGCCGGTAGGAGGCCGCCACCGTGAGGCCGACCGCCGCGAGCGCCTCCGAATGCGTCGGGAGGATCGCCTCGCGCAGCGTGTCCGCGATCCTCCGCTCCGCCTCCGTCTGCCGCCGCAGCAGGTCCGTCTCCCGCTCCGTCTCGGCCAGCCGCCGCCGGCTGCGGATCTGCGGCGTGAGGTCGCGGGCCACCAGGTTGAGGGCCCAGGCCCTGCCGTCCGTCCCGGTGGCCGGCCGGCCCAGGAGGTCCAGCGTGCGGACCTCGCCGAGCACCACGAAACGGATCCGGGTCCAGGCGGGCTCCTCGCCCGCGAGGACCGAGGTGAGAACTCGGAGAACGCCGTCAGGTCGTCCGGCAGCAGCGCGTCGCACAACTGCTCCAGGGACCACGGCATGCGCACGTCGGCGTGGAGGATCCGGCTGAGCCCCTCCGACCAGGTCACCTTCCGGAGAGCAGGTCCCAGTTCCCCACCCCATCGAGGCGATGAACTGCGCGTCGATCGTCATCATCTCGGCCGTGCTCTGCAGGGGCCGCCACGTCACGAGGAGCTGCTCGCCGCACCGGGCGGCGGTGTAGAGCAGCGGGGTCCGGTGGATCCGCCCGAGCCGCTGCTCCGTGTAGTCCACCACCTGCCCGCTCAGGGGCTTGCCGGTGCCCACCACGTCCGTCAGGGCGGCGAGCAGGCCGAGTCCGCCGCGCCCGGCCGCGCCTCCAGGAAACGCTGTCCGACCTGGTGGTCCGGCTCTTCCAGCCAGTCCGCCGACCGGATGCGGTTTCCGGCGACGATCCGGAAGTCCGGGATGCCGCCCGACTCGTTCCACAGCGGTTCGAGCAGCACGGCCGAGGCCGGGATCGCGGCGAGGATCGAACAGGTCCCGCGGGCACCCCGCTCGTGGCTGCCGCACAGACAGGGCGACGACTCGGCCGTCTCCGCGGAGGGCGGCAGCACCGCCAGGGACCGCACCGGCGACGCCCGGTCGGTGCCGGACGGCGCGCCCAGGGGACGCTCCGCGTTGCGGCGCACCGCCGCGCGCAGGGAGGTGACCTCGCGTCCGATCATGTCCTTGAGGGCATCGACGCTGTCGGGCAGGGGAAAGCTCATCGTCCGCCTCCGCGAACCGCACGACGTGCCGCTCGCCGCCGAGTACCGGCGGCACCTCGCTCAGCTCCGCCGGCCGTCCGTCCGACGGCGACCCGCACGGCCGCCAGGGCCCCGGCCGCCAGAGGGGCGGCTGCCCATCGCCGCCCGATTCATGCACCGGGCCGGGCGCGCCGGTGACCGTCCGGCGGAGCATGGCCGGGGCCGCCGGACAGCCCCGGGGGACACCGCACCGCGGCCGCCTCCCGGCCCCGGGGACACGCCCCCACCAGCGGCTTCGGCGGGCTCAGCGGCCCCGGCCGGTGTTGAGCCGGGCCGCCCGGCGCGTCAGGTGGTCCCGCTCGGCCAGGTTGGACGCCCTGCGGGCCGCCTCGGTGTACAGCCGGGCCGCCGTCGCCGTGTCACCGGCGCGCTCGTGGAGGTAGGCCTCCACCGCCGCGTACCGGGGCAGCGCACCGTCCAGCGCCGCGAGCGCCGCCAGACCCGCCCGCGGCCCGTCGGCCTCGCCGACCGCCACCGCGCGGTTGAGCCGGACGACCGGGCTGTCCGTCAGGCGCGCGAGCTCGTCGTACCACTCGACGATCTGCACCCAGTCCGTCTCCTCCGCGGTGGGCGCGTCGGCGTGCAGCGCCGCGACGGCGGCCTGGGCCTGGAACTCGCCCAGCCGGTCGCGGGCGAGGGCCGCCTGGAGGATCCCGACGCCCTCGGCGATCATCCCCGTGTCCCACCGGCCCCGGTCCTGCTCGGCGAGCGGCACCAGGCTGCCGTCGGGCGCGGTCCTGGCCGCGCGCCGGGCGTGGTGGAGCAGCATCAGGGCGAGCAGCCCCGGCACCTCCGGATGGTCGATCACGGCCGCGAGCTGCCGGGTGAGCCGGATCGCCTCGGCGGCGAGGTCGACGTCGCCCGAGTACCCCTCGTTGAAGACGAGGTAGAGGACGCGCAGCACGGTGGCCACGTCGCCGGGCCGGTCGAGGCGCGCGCCGGAGACCGTCCGCTTGGCCCGGCTGATGCGCTGCGCCATGGTCGCCTCGGGCACCAGGTAGGCCTCGGCGATCTGCCGGGTGGTCAGCCCGCCCACGGCGCGCAGCGTGAGCGCGACCGCCGACGACGGCGTCAACGACGGGTGGGCGCACAGGAAGTAGAGCCGGAGCGTGTCGTCCACGGCGGACACGGGCCCGGGAGCCGGCTCCTCCTCGACGCGGTCCTCGCGCCGGCGGCGGGCGGTGTCCGCCCGGGTCGCGTCGAGGAACTTCCGCCAGGCCACGGTGACCAGCCAGCCCTTCGGATCCCGCGGCGGACCGGCCGGCCAGACGCGGACCGCCTCGACCAGGGCGTCCTGGACGGCGTCCTCGGCCGCCGCGAAGTCGGCTCCGCGGCGGACGAGGATCCCGAGGACACCCGGGACGAGACCCTGAGCAGGGCTTCGTCCATCAGTGGCACCACTCCGTGGTGGTGGGAGGAGCGGTCAGGAAGGGGCGCACCTCCAGCCACTCGTGGATCGGCTTCCCGCCCGCCCCGGGGGCGGCCGACAGCTCGCCCGCCAGCTCGACGGCGCGCTCGTGGGTGTCGACGTCGATCACCATCCAGCCGGCGATGAGGTCCTTGGTCTCGGCGAACGGGCCGTCGGTGACCGGCGGGCGGCCCTCGCCGTCGTAGCGGACCCACGCCCCCTCCGGGGCGAGCGCCTGGCCGTCGACGAACTCCCCGCTCTCCCGCAGCCGGTCCGCGAAGTCGTTCATGTACCGCATGTGCGCCGAGATCTCCTCCGGCGTCCACCGGTCCATCGGCACGTCGTTGACCGGGTCCGGGGCGCCCGGTAGTGCTTCAGCAGCAGGTACTTGGCCATCGTGACCTCTCCTCGAAGGGCGTGCGACCCATTGTGGTCGCGTTCACCCCAGGACGGAGCGGAGCACGGGATCTCGACACCACCGGCGGAAGTCTTCTCGATCCTTCTCGCGGGACGCATGAGGGGAGGTGTGCGGGGGCGCGGGAAGAGGCGGTCCCTCCTCGTGCGGCGCCTCAGCGGCGCCGCCGGGGAGTGCGGGCCCCTGAGGGCGGCGCGTGCCGCGTTGGCGCCGGGGGCCCGTGGACGCCGCCGCCCGGATGCGCCGTGGCGGAGGCGAGGTAGAGCCCCGGATCGGGGTGCGCGGCCGCCCGGTGCCCGGCACGGGACGGAAGACGAGCTGCTGGTGCAGATTGGTGGTGCCCTGGTTGACGGCTCCGCCCACCAGGGCCGGATTGAGCCGCTCCAGGTCGGGCGGCGCCAGCACCCGCCGGGCGCGGACCGTGGCGCGGAACCCGGGCGCCAGGCGCTCGATGCCCGCCTCGACGCGGTCGGCGATCGCCTCCTTCTCGCGCTCGTCCCAGCGCCCGCGGATGCCGTCCTTCCCGGCGTCGGACCGGATGTGCTGCGGGACGTGCGTGTAGCCCACGCCGACTCCGTACCGGCGGGGGAGCGGCTCGGGTCCGCCGTGGTCATCTGCCCGAGCACGGTGAACGGCACCTCCGGCACCTGCCGCATGGCGATCTGCCCGGCGAACCGGGTGAGCGCGTCCATGCCCTCGGCGACGTGCACGGTCCCGGCGCGCCGCGCGCCCTCGGAGGTCCAGGGGATCGGGCGGTCGAGCGCCCAGTCCACCTTGACCGTGGAGAAGTCCCACTGGAAGCGGCGCAGCTCGGCGCGGAGCTGCGGCGGCAGGTGCTCCTCGCCGACGAGCCGCTCGTACAGCAGGGGCGCCGGGACGTCGGCGAGGACCGCCCGCCGCGCGGGGACCTCGGTGCCGTCCTCGGTGCGGACGGCGACCGCCCGCCCGCCGCGGACCACGACCTGCGCCACGGGGTGGCCGCAGCGGAGCTCGCCGCCCCGGTCGAGCAGCCGCGCCACGAGCGCGTCGGTGAGCCGTCCCGCGCCGCCCACCGGCACGGGGAAGCCGTGGTCCTGACCGAGCATGCTCATGAGCCAGCCGAAGCCGCCGCCGAGGGCCGACTCGGGGCCCAGGTCGGCGTGGAGCGCGTTCCCGGCGATCAGCAGCTTCCCGCCGTCGCCCGCGAAGTTCTCCTCGCCGAAGCGCCGGGCGGGCAGGAGCATCGTGCGCAGCAGCCGCAGCGCGTCGTTCGGGCCGGTCCGGGCGAGGAGCCGCGCCCCGCCCGCACCGGCGGGAACGGGGTGAACAGACACCCGATCAGGTCGTCGGCGACACCGCGCCAGAGCCGGTGCAGCCGCTCCCAGGCCGCGCCGTCGCCGGCGGCGAAACCGGCCGTCGACGCCGCGGTCCCGCGGACGTCGCGTTCGAGACCGCGCAGCGCCCGTCGGCGAGCGGGTGGGCCACGACGGCCGGGGCGTGGCTCCAGCGCAGGCCGTACCGGTCGAGCGCCAGGTCCCGGATCACCGGCGACGCGGCGGCGAGCGGGTAGAAGGCGCTGAACGTGTCGTGGACGTAGTCGGGATGGACGCCCCGGTCGCTGCGCACGGCCCCGCCCGGCTCGTCCCGGGCCTCCAGGACGACGACGTGCCATCCGGCGTCGGCGAGGAGGTTGGCCGCCACCAGGCCGTTGGGCCCGGCGCCGATGACCACCGCGTCGGGCGCCGTCACGGCCGGGCTCCCTGCCCGCGGCCCGCTTCCCGGGCCCGGGCGACGGCCAGCTCCTCCAGACGTGCCAGCATCCCGCGGTGCCGCCAGCGCGTCAGCGTGTCGACGGCCGTGTTGTGCCAGCGCGCCGCGGGGCCCCGGAGGGGTGCTCGTCGACGATGACGAGGGTGTCGCCGCCCCACGGCACCAGGCGGAAGGCGATGCGGGCGGAGCCGAGGTCGGTCTTCGCCTCCAGTTCGAGGCGGCGGCCCGGCTCGCAGATCCGGGAGGTGGTGCGGCCCCGGTACGACTTCGGCCCGAGCTTCAGCACGTATCCCAGCTCGGCGCCCGGGGCGGCCACTCCCGTCCTCCTCCCACGTGTCGTGGGTGCCGACCACGAACCGCGAGTACAGCCGGCCGTCGCTCAGGACCGACCAGACGTCCTCGGGCGTGGCCTCGACGAGCAGTTCCACTGTGCCATGGCTGCGATCTCCTCAGAGGGAAGTCAGGAGGGAAGTCAGGAGGGAAGTCGGGAGGGAACTCGGGAGGAAGGTCAGGCGGGAGGTCGGAAAGAGGTCAGGAGGGAAGCTGGAGCGGACGCCGGGAGCGGACGCGGAGGGCACCGGCCACCACTCCGGCCCCGGCGGCCAGGGCGGCGGCCCGGCGCCCCGCCGTACGGAGCCGCGCGTGCCGGCCGCCGGACACCGCCGCGGTGTCCCCGGACGGGTCGTGGAGGATCCCGGCGTTGTCCGGGGCCGTGCCCGGGCCGCCGAAGTACGTCTTCTCGGTACGCCGCCGGATCACGCGCCGCACCAGGCCGGGCGCCAGGGCGTGGGCGGCCGGCAGGAGCCGCGCGCCCGGTCCGACGGCCACGCGCCGCCGGGGGCGGACCGCCGCGCGCACGACGGCCGCCGCGACCCGCTCGGGGGTGGCGACGGCCGGCAGGGACCGCACGCGACGGCCCGAGCGGTTGGCCGCGTGCTGGAAGAACGGGGTGTCGACGCCCGTCGGAAGGACGGTGCAGACGGCGACCCCGTGGTCCCCGGAGAGCGCCAGCTCCTGGCGCAGCACCTCGTCGAGGGTGATCAGGGCGGCCTTCGAGGCCGCGTAGGGACCCTGGTAGGGCGCCTCGACGGCGCCCCCGAGCAGGGACGAGACGTTGACGATCACGCCCCGGCCCCGGCGGCGCATCGCGGGCAGCGCCGCCCGCAGCCCGTGGAACACGCCCAGGACGTTGACCTCCCACAGCCGCCGCACGTCGTCCGACGGCACCTGGTCGAGGCGGCCCAGGACGCCGACCCCGGCCGCGTTCACCCAGACGTCGATCCGGCCGTACCGGTCGAGCGCCGCCCGCGCGACCCGGGCCGTCGCGGCCTCGTCCGTGACGTCGGCGGGGACGGCCACCGCCTCGGCCCGGTCGTGCGCGGCCGTGCACTCCCGCGCCACCTCCGCCAGGGCGTCCGCGCTGCGGGCGGTGACGACCAGGCGCGCGCCGCACGTGGCGAACGCCCGTGCCACGGCGCGCCCGATCCCGCTCGACGCGCCCGTGACCACGACGACGGTGCCGGGCGCGGGCCCGCGTTCTGCTGTCCTCATGCGTCGCATCTGACCGGTTCCGGAGGGTTCATGCACCCCGGGGCGGTCCATCGGAGCGGGATCGGGACCCCGCCCCTACGCCGGCTTCCCCGGCGCGTCACCGGGCGACCGCCGCTCCCCGGCGTTCCGCTCGGCCTCCTCGAACCGGCGCACGTCCTCCTCGTCCCAGGCGCGGGTGTCCCGCGGCTCGGTGTACGGCTCCTGGTCCGGCGGCATCCCGCCGAGCACGGCCCGCTGCCGCACCGTCTCGGCGTCGAACTCCAGCCCCAGGAGCAGGGCGAGGTTGCTGATCCAGAGCCAGACCAGGAAGACGATGACGCCGGCCATGGTGCCGTACGTCTTGTTGTACGAGGCGAACTGGCTGACGTACAGCGCGAACCCGGCGGAGGCGAGCATCCAGATCAGCAGGGCCAGGAAACTGCCGGGGTGATCCACTTCCACCCCTTGACCTTGGCGTTGGGGCTGGCTCCGTACAGCAGCGCGATCATGGCGGACACCAGCAGGACCAGGACCGGCCACTTGGCGATCGACCACACCGTCAGCGCGGTGTCACCGATGCCGAGCGCGGTCCCGGCCTGGCGCGCCAGGGTGCCGGTGAACACCACGATCAGGGCGCTGACGACCGCGAGGACCATCAGGACGGCCGTCATCCCGACCCGTACGGGCAGGAGCTTCCACACCGGGCGGCCCTCCGGCATGTCGTAGACCTGGTTGGCCGCCCTGATGAACGCCCCACGTAGCCCGACGCCGACCAGAGGGCGAGCACCACGCCGACGATCGCCATGACCGAGCCCGTGCCGGCCTGCCCTGGAGCTGTTCCACGGCGTTGTTCAGCATGTCGCGGGCCGGGCCGGGGTGAGCTCCCGCAGGTTCTCCATCACCCGGTCGGTGGTCGACTTCCCGCTGATGCCGAGCAGCGAGAGGAGCACCAGGACGGCCGGGAAGAGGCCAGGATGCCGTAGTAGGTGAGGGCGGCCGCACGGTCCGTCAGCTCGTCGTCCTTGAACTCCCGCACCGACCCCTTGAGGACCCCGAGCCAGGACCGGCCCTTCAGGTCGGTGGGGGCGTCCGGCGCGCGCCGCTCGACCTCGGGTCCCGGCCCGACCTCCTCGGGCGTCGGCGTCGCGCGCTCCGCGGCCTCGTCGCCGCGTTCTTCGTCTCCTGCGTGATGAGATGTGACCATGCCCTGCGGGTGCCCCCGCTCGGCGCGCATAAGCCCACGTCGTCAGGCCGCGTCGGCCCGTCCGGTGCCCGCGGCGGTCCCGCTCCCGGACGCGGCTCCGCCCCGGACCGACCGGTGCCGCGCCGGACGGCGCCGGGCGGCCGGGCGGCCGGGGTCCCTGACCAGCCGGAGGTGGCGGCCGGCGTGGCGCGAGGTCTTCGGCGGACTCGTCACCCGGTCCTCGACCCGGTCCATGAGGAACAGCAGCATTCCCAGCAGGGGGAGCAGCAGGACGGCGATCGCAACCACGGCACATTTCCTCCTCGTCGAACGCGTCGGACTCGCCGAACCGCGTTTCCTCGCTCCCCGTGCGGGTGCCCGGATCGGCGTCCGACGCGCGACGGCTCGTGTGAAGGTTCTGCGACCACCCGAACGGACCGGCCCCTGCTGCCGGTGGGCCGGTCTTCGCCGTCGGCGGGCCCGTACTAACCGGCGGCCATGTCGGGGCCGGGCAGGAGCGTCTCGTCGAGGTGGTAGCCGAGTCGGTGCAGGCCGCGGGCGACGGCGATCGCCCGCCCGCGCAGTTCGGTGACCTCCGCGGGTTCCCGGGCGCCCCGCGCGGGAGCCGGGTCGGTGCCGGGGTCGGGCGGGGGCGGCGTGGCCGCGAGGACCGCGTCCCAGGCCTCGCGGGCGATGCGCTCCGCCGTGGCGTCGTCGATGCGGCGGTCGCCCGGGGCCGCGCCCTCGTCCTCCGGGGAGCCTTCCCGGGCGTCCTCCGGGGCTTCCCGCCCTGACCCGTACGGCTCAGATAGGACTCGATGGCCGCCCGGGCCGCGCGGACGTCGGCCGATCCGGCCCGGTCCCCTTCCGGTTCTGTCGTCATGGGGGCACCGTAAGCGCGCGGGACCGTCACCGGGGCGGTGCCACGCGGTACCCCGCCCCGGTTCGGACCGGATGCCGTCCTCCCGCGGCCACCGTCCCGGGGCTGCGGGAGGACGGCCTCAGTAGGTGTGGCCGACGTGCGCGAGGGCCTGCTTGAGGAGGACGCCGCGGCCGCCCGGCATCTCGCCCTGCACGGCCGGGGAGGCCGCCTCCTGCGGGCTGAACCAGACGAGGTCGAGGGCGTCCTGGCGGGGACGGCAGTCGCCGGTCACCGGCACGATGTAGGCGAGGGACACCGCGTGCTGGCGGGGGTCGTGGTACGGGGTGATGCCCGCCGTGGGGAAGTACTCGGCGACGGTGAAGGGCTGCGGGAGGCGGGCACCCGGGGCAGGGCCACCGGGCCGAGGTCCTTCTCCAGGTGGCGCAGCAGCGCGTCGCGGACCCGCTCGTGGTGCATGACGCGGCCGGACACCAGGGTGCGGCTGATCGTTCCGTCCGCGCCTATGCGCAGGAGCAGCCGACGCTGGTGACTTCGCCGCTGTCGTCCACGCGCACGGGCACGGCCTCGACGTACAGGATGGGCATGTGGGCCCTGGTCATCTCCAGGTCGTCCGTGGACAGCCAGCCGGGCGTGGTCTCGGTCATGTCAGACATCGCTTGATCATACTTACCCGGTCGGCTCCAGCGGAACGGGGCGGGACGGCCACACCCCTCGTTCGGGTGACATTTCCGGCGCCCCGGGGCGGCCCTACGCGGCTCCCCGGTCCGCGAAGGGGCGTGGCGTACGAACCGCGCGGGCCGCAGGAGCCGTGCGCGTCGTGCTCCGGGGCGGGCGGAGTTCGGCCTTGCCGAAGAGGAGGGCGTAGCCGGAGGGGAGCTGGTCGACGATGCGGTCGACCAGTTCGGGACCGGCCAGCCGGGCGACGGGGGCGAGGACGGCGCCGACGTCCCAGCGGGTGGTGGCGAGGCTGCCGCCGGTGCGCCGGGCCAGGTCCTTGACGAACTCCCAGCCGGTGAGGGGGCGGTGGCGGGCACTTGTGCGGTGAAGGTCAGGGCCGCCTCGACGGGGAGGCGGGCGGCGAGTTCGACCCGCTCGTCACCGACGAGCTGTCGCCCCAGGGCCGCGAGGACGGCGCTCACGGACTCCTCGGCCCGCTCGCGGGTGGGGTAGGCGCCTTCGTGGCGGACCCGTTCGAGCAGGCCGGAGTAGGAGACCGCGTCGGGTGCCGACGCCGGCACGGGCCGGGGCACGGGGGCCGTGGGGGACAGAGGGTCGTCGTCTCGGTCGGGAAGGTCATGATCGTGTGCATCGCCGTTCTCTTCGGGCCCGGCGGGGCCGGGCGGAGCGGACGGGGGTCGACGGGGTGGACTGGTTCGGGCAGGGCGGGCCGGTTCGGGCGGGACGGGCCGGGGGCGGCCGGGCTCACCGGGAGAGGTGGGGCCGGCCGAAGAGGAGGTCGTAGCCGGGCGGGAGCTGGAGCAGCATCTGGCCGGTGAGGTCCTCGCCGACGGCGTCGGCGACGACGCTGAGGACGGCGCTGACGTCCCAGGCCGCGGTCTGCTCGGTGGCTCCCTCGATCCAGGCGGCCGTCGCGCGCACGAAGCGTTCCGGCGAGAGCGGTTCGGCCGCCTGGAGGGGTTGAGCAGGACGACGGCGAAGGTCTCCGGGAGGCGGGCGGCGAGCGCGGCCCGCACGTCGCCGACCAGATGGGCGCCGAGCAGCGCCAGGACGACGCGGGCGGCCCGCTCGGCCTCCTCGGGCGTGTCGTAGTCACCGCGTTCCCGTACGTGGTCGAGGAACGCGTGCCATCGCGGTCTCATCACGGCCCCTTCCTTCGGGTGGGGAGGCGGAGTGACGGGGAGCGGGAGCGAGGAGAGGTGACGGGGGAGCGGGGAGGGAGGCGGGCTTCCGTCCCCGCTCCGGCCTCGCGGCGGTTCAGCCGCTGATCTGCTTGCGGCCGTCGCCGCGGCCGATGGCGATCTTGCGGGGCTTCGCGCGCTCGGCGATCGGGATCCGCAGGGTGAGGACGCCGGCCTCGTAGTCGGCCGTGATCTTCTCGGTGTCGAGGGTGTCGGCCAGCATGAGCTGCCGGGAGAAGACGCCGAGGGCCGCTCGGACAGCTCCATCTGGACGTCGTCGGCCTTGGGGACGGGTCGGCGCTCGGCCTTGACCGTCAGCATGTTCCGCTCGACGTCGATGTCGATCGCGTCCGTCGACACCCCGGGCAGATCCATGACGATCACATACGCGTCGCCCTCGCGGTAGGCGTCCATCGGGACCGCGGAGGGACGGGACCACGTGCCGCTCGTGCCCAGCATCTGCTGCGTGAGGCGGTCGAGCTCGCGGAACGGGTCGGTGCGCATCAACATCGCGAAACACCTCCAAGGGGGATCAGGCAGTGACTGCCAATGCGCTTCACCTGACACCGTTGTAACATGTCAACGGATGGACGACAAGTCCCTCGTCAACGGAATGACGACAAGCGGAGAGGATGTGGTCCCATGACAGGAGCCGACCTTCCCGTCACCTTCCACGCAGCTCTCACGGCCCTCGCCGCGATGGGCGAAACCGTGCGGAAGGCCCGGTCCGTGGACGCGGCGGACGCGCCGGACGCCCCGGGCGGGCAGGGCGACCCTTCGGGGACCTCCTCCGAGGAGGCGCTCGCCGCGCTCCTGTTGCTGCGCGAACTGCGCGAGCAGCTCGCCCACTGGGAGCCCGGCCTCATCGAGGCCGCGCGCGACGCGGGCGCCAGTTGGGCCGAGCTCGCCCACCCCTCGGGGTCACCAGCCGGCAGGCGGCCGAGCGCCGCTATCTGCGGGTGCGTCCCGGCAGCCCGGCACCACCGGGGAGCAGCGCGTCCAGGCCACCCGCGACCGCCGCGCCGCCGACCGCACCATTACTACCTGGGCCCGGGGAACGCCGCCGACCTGCGTCGCCTCGCCGGTCAGATCACCGCCCTCGACGCTCTCCCCGCCGCCCTCCGGCACGACCTGGGCGAAGCCCTCGCGGACGACGATCCGGCCCTGCTCCTGGAGCCCCTCGCCCGCACCCACCGCCACCTCGCCCCCTCCATCCCGACCTGGCCGAACGGGTCGGCACCCTCACCACCGCACCGCCGCCCTCCGCGAGGAAAGCGACCAGCGCCGCTCCGGCGCCCCGTAGCCGTGCCGGGAAGGACACCGGCCGCTCGTTGCGGTGAGGGCATACGCTGTTGCCCATGAGGCAGAGGACGAGGATCTGGACGGTCTGGTACGCAAGCGGATCCGCGCCCTGCGGCTGGCGCAGGGCTGGTCGCTGGAGGAGCTGGCCACCCGCGCCCGGCTCAGCCAGTCCTCCCTCAGCCGCATCGAGAACGGTCAGCGCCGTCTGGCCCTCGACCAGTTGGTCGTCCTCGCCCGCGCTCTGGACACCACGCTCGACCAGCTCGTGGAGACCGCCGCCGACGACGTCGTCATCAGCCCGATGATCGACGGCACGCGCGGGCAGATGCGCTGGCCGATCAAGGGCGAGCCGGGCATGACCGTCATACGCCAGCGGATGACCGACCCGCCGCCGGACAACCCCTCCCGCATGCGCGCGCACCCGGGGCGGGAATGGCTCGTCGTCCTGTCCGGCACCGCGACCCTCCTGCTGGGGAACCGCCGCTTCCGCATCGAGACCGACCAGGCGGCGGAGTTCCCGACGATGATGCCGCACGCGATCGGCGCGGAAGGAGGACCCTGCGAGGTCCTGGGCATCTTCGACCGCGACGCCCGCCGCGGCCACCAGCGCGACAGCGGCGACCGCGAGCTCCGGGATCCGCCCGGACGATGAGGCGGCACGGGCGGCCGCGTCTTGCGCCTCGGGCAGCGGACGGGACGATCTTCTTGCGTAAAGGAATGAAGTCGTGCCGCAGGCGCATGGCCGTCCTAGCGTGGAGCCATGACCCACGCACACCTCCCGTCCCACGCCCATGACGCTTCCCGCCCACGGCGCCTCCTCCGGCCACGCCCACGGCCACGCCCACGACGGCCCCCACGGCCCCTCCGGTAGGGCGGACGACCAGGCGGAACTCCTCGACCTGGACGCGGAAGTCCTCGCCGAGCACCTCGCCGGCCTCGTCTCCTGGCTGCCCGTCCGGACGCCCCCGCGCGAGATCGTGGACCTGGGCTGCGGCACGGGAGCGGGCACCTTCGCCCTCCTCGACCGCTTCTCCGAGGCCCACGTCACCGCCGTCGACTCCTCGGCCGCGCACCTCCAGCGACTGAGGGAGAAGGCGTGCGCCAGGGGCGTGGAGGAACGCGTGCGCACCGTGCAGGCCGACCTCGACCTGGCCGACTGGCCCGACCTCGGCACCCCGACCTGGCGTGGGCCTCGGCCTCCCTGCACCACATGCGCCACCCCGACCGCGCCCTGCGCCAGGTGCACGACCTCCTCGCCCCCGGCAGACTGTTCGCGGTGGTCGAACTGGCCGGCTTCCCCGCTTCCTGCCCGAGGACGCCCCGGAGGAGCGGCCCGGCCTGGAAGAGCGCTGCCACACCGCGAGCGAGCGCTTCCACACCGAGCACGTGCCGCACCGCGGCGCCGACTGGGGGCCGATGCTCACCGACGCCGGGTTCGCCCTCGACGGGGAACGCACGCTCACCGTGAACATCGAGGCCTCCCGCGACGACACGGTCGGCGCGTACGCCCTCGGCGGCCTGCGACGCATCCGGCAGGGCGTCGCCGACCTACTCCCGCCCGAGGACCTCGCCGCGCTCGACCGGCTGCTCGACACCGACGGACCCCACAGCATCCTGCGGCGCGAGGACCTCGGCGTACGCACCGAGCGGACCGTCTGGGCCGCCCGCCGAGAGGGCTGATCCGCGGTGCGGCCGTCGGCCGGGGGCGCGGAAGGAGGCGACCGGGCCCCGGCCCGCACCCGTACGCGCCGCCCGCTCAGTCCCCGTCGTCGACGGGGACGCCGAGCAGTCGGCCACGTCGGTGAGGGCCGCGCCCAGGGGAGCGCGACGCGGGTGACGGCGTGCCGGTCGCCCCGGGTCGGATCCCGGTTGACGATCAGTACCGGCTTCCCGTCCTGGGCCGCCTGACGGACGAACCGGAGCCCGGACATCACCGTCAGCGAGGAGCCCAGGACCAGCAGCGAGGTCGCCCCGCAGACCAGCTCGCGGCAGTGCTCGACCCGCGCCGGCGGCACGGCTTCGCCGAAGAACACCACGTCCGGCTTGAGGACGCCGCCGCAGACCGCGCAGGGCACCACGCGGAAGTCCCCGACCTGCTCGTCGGTGAGGTCGGCGTCACCGTCCGGGTTGATCCCGGACGCCACCGGATCGAAGCCCGGGTTGGCCTCCTCCAGCCGCCGGGCGAGGTCGCGGCGCGGGCTGAAGGCGCCGCAGGAGAGGCAGACGACCCGGTCCAGGCCGCCGTGGAGCTCCACGACGTCCTCGCTGCCGGCGGCCTGGTGCAGACCGTCGACGTTCTGGGTGATCACGCCCGAGAGCAGTCCGTGCCGCCCGAAGGCGGCCACGGACCAGTGCCAACGTTGGGGCGGGCGCGGCCGAAGGTGCGCCGGCCCAGGTGGCTGCGCGCCCAGTAGCGGCGCCGGGCCGGGGCACTGGCGGTGAAGTCCTGGTAGGTCATCGGGGTGTGCCGGCTCAGGCTTCCGCCCTCGCCCCGGTAGTCGGGAATGCCCGACTCGGTGGAGAGCCCGCCCCGCTGAGCACCAGCACACCGCCGGCCCCAGCGCGTCGGCGACCGGCTCCGGATCCGTGGTGCCCGGCGGCAGGTCCTCGGCGGGGGTCCAGCTCAGAGTGGGACGCATGCGCATGCCGCCAGGGTACGGAACGGGCGCCGCCGTCCGCCGCGACGGCGAGGATCCCTCCCTCACCGGCCGGTCAGACGAGGCAGAACTCGTTGCCCTCCGGGTCCTGGAGGACCACTGCGTAGTAGTCCATGCCGTTCGGCCGGTCCATCGCGTACAGGACGGTCGCGCCGATCGCCGTCAGCCGGGCCACCTCGCCGTCCACCCGCTCGCGGCGCAGCGCGAGCGGGACCTCACAGCCGCCGCCGACCTTGAGGTCGAGGTGGACGCGGTTCTTGACAGTCTTCGGCTCCGGGACGCGCTGGAACCAGACCCGGGGGCCCGTGCCCTCCGGGTCCACGATGGACTCCGGGAGCTCCCCGGCGTCCCCGCCCAGCTCCTCCTCCGGGACGCCGATGGCCTCCCAGTACGCCCGCCAGGTGGCGTGGCCGGCGGGCGGCGGATCGGGGACGTACCGCAGGGCCTCCAGCCAGAAGGGCACGAGGCGCTGCGGGTCCGCGCAGTCGATGGTCAGTTGCAGGGTCAACTCGGGTCGCCCGGAACGCCCGGGGCGCTCCGGCGGTGCGGTTCGGTCCATGGCGCGAGCTTCCCAGACGCCACTGACAGACGACCGTTCCACGCCGACGGCCCGGACGCGGCCCGCTGCCCAACCCTCCCTACCTGTCGGTCACTTCCTGGGGAGAATCACCGGCAGACGACGATCGAGGGGAACCGTCCATGGCCACCACCGGTACCGAAGCGCCCGAGCTCGCGGGATTCCCACTGCTCGGCTCCATGTTCGACCTCAAGAACGACTCCCTGGCGACCTTCCTGCGCGCCCGGCGCGAACACGGGGACGTCGTCCGGATCACCGCGGGACCGCCCGGCATCCGCACCACCGTCTACGGGGTCTTCTCCGCCGAGGGCGCCCAGCAGGTCCTCGCCGGGGAGTCGGCCAACTTCCGCAAGGACAACGCCTTCTACCAGGAGGTCCGCGAGTCCTTCGGCAACGGCCTCCTCACCAGCCAGGACGAGGACTACCTCCGTCAGCGCCGGCTCGTCCAGCCCCTCTTCACCCGCCGCCGCGTCGACGGCTACGCCGCGGCCGTCGCCGCCGAGGTCACCACCCTCACCGGCGAATGGCGGGACGGCGGAGCCGAATCCGTCGACGTCCTCCAGGAGATGGCCCGGCTCGCCCTGCGCGCCGTCGCCCGCATCCTCTTCGGCACGGACGTCGACACGGCCGTGGAGATCGTGGAACGCAGCTTCCCCGAACTCGGCGCGTACGTCCTGCGCCGCGGATACTCCCCCTCAACGTCCCCGTGACTGGCCCACCCCGGCAACCGCAGGGCCGCCGCCGTCCACCGGGCGCTGTACGACGTCTGCGACCGCATCATCGCCGAACGCCGTGACTCCGGCCGGGCGTCGGACGGGGAGACGACCTCCTCACCCTCCTCGTCGGGGCCGAGAGCGCCGAGGACGGCAGTTTCGACGCCACCGAACTGCGCGAACAGGTCCTCGTGTTCCTGCTCGCCGGGCACGAGACCACCGCCACCTCCCTCGGCTTCGCCCTCCACCTGCTCGGCCTCTACCCGGAGGCGCAGAAGCGGGCCCAGGAGGAGGTCGACCGGGTTCTCGCCGGCCGCACCCCCGGCGCCGCCGACCTCGACGCGCTGCCCTACGTCACCCAGGTGCTCAAGGAGGCCATGCGCCTCTTCCCGGCCGCCCCGGTCATCGGCCGCCGCGCCGTCGCCGCCACCGAGATCAACGGCGTCGCCATCCCGGCGGGCGCGGACGTCGTCGTGGCCCCTGGGTCACCCACCGCCACCCGGACTACTGGGAGGACGCCGAGCGCTTCGACCCCGACCGCTTCACGCCCGAGGCGGAGGCCACCCGCCCCGTTACGCCTGGTTCCCCTTCGGCGGCGGCCCGCGCGCCTGCATCGGCCAGCACTTCTCGATGCTGGAGTCGGTGATCGCCCTGGCGATGATCCTCCAGCGGTACGGGTTCGAGGCCGTCGACACCGAGGTGCCCCTCACCTCCGCCATCACCCTCCAGGCGACGGGCCCGGCCCGCTGCCGTCTGACCCCCGGGAGGCGTGACCACCGCCGGGCCCCCGCGGCTCGGGGAACGGCGGGTCCGCGAACAGCGGGGCCCGCGATATTCGGTGCCGTACCGGCCGGTGGAGGCGCAGACTCTCCCCATGGCGGACATGAAGGCGCTCCAGGAAGAGATCGGTCGCTGGGCGGACGGCGGCCCCGGGACGACGGCGAGGGAACTGGCCGCGGCCCTGGGGCCGCGGACGGCAGTGCTCCTGGAAGGGCCGAGCGACTCCGCGGCCGTCGAGGCCCTGGCCGCACGGCACGGCCGGGACCTCGCCGCGGAGGGCGTGTGCGTGGTCCCGATGGGCGGGGCGATGAACATCGCCCGCTACGCCGCCCTGCTCGGCCCGCCCGGCCTGGGCCTGCGGCTGACGGGACTGTGCGACGAGAACGAGCGGGGCTTCTACGACCGTGGCCTGGAGCGGGCCGGGGCGCCGGCCGACGGCTTCTTCGTCTGCGTGGCGGACCTGGAGGACGAACTCATCCGCGCGCTGGGCCCGGGAGCGGTCGAGGAGATCATCCGTACGGAGGAGACCTGCGCGCCTGGCAGACCTTCCTGAACCAGCCCGCCCAGCACGGCCGGCCCCGGGAGCGGCAGTTGAGGCGCTTCCTCGGCACGAAGAAGGGCCGCAAGATCCGCTACGGCCACCTCCTGGCGGAGGCCCTCGACACCGGACGGGTCCCGGGCCCCTCGACGACCTCCTGACGAGCGTGTGACCGCCGCACGACGGCGCACCGGGCATACGGGTCCGCGACGCCCCGCCCCCTAGGGGTGTCTCGCCGATCATGCCGGGCTCGCGGTGTCCGGCACCGCTCCCCGTAGCCCTTCGGGCACGGGGGCACCCCAACCGCGTTGTCGTCACTCGCCATGGTCCCCGTAGCCCTCCGGGCACGGGAGGCGCCCACCGCCCTGCCTCCCTCCTCCGCCTTGCGAGGCACGGCACCGGACACCGCTCCCTGATCCGGCCCGATCGACAAGACACCCCTAGGCGTTCCGGATCTCGAAGTCGGCGCGGGCCTTCTCCAGCAGGTCCCCGGCGGTCTTGGCCGCGCCCTTCCGTCGGGCACGTCCACCGCCAGGGTCACGCGTTCCTGCCGGGAGGTGACGACGATGAGGGTCTTGTACAGCCGCCGCGTGACGTCGTCCTCCTCCTGCCGGCTGTAGGTCTCGGTGATGACCGCCGCGTCACGGCCCTGCTGGTGGTGGACTCGACGGTGGCGACGCTGGGGGCGCCGCCGACCGGCGGAGAGGCCGACTCGTGCTCCCTCTTCCACCGCTCGGCGATCGCCCGGGGGTCTCGGTGGCCTTCTCCATCCGGTCCACGAGCAGCCACACGTCGCCCTTGGGCGCGGTGTAGCGGGTGCCGCGGTAGGCCCCGCCGTCGTTGTCCAGATCGTCCTGGACGGCGATCGTCCAGTCGGCCGGGGCCGCGACGGACAGCCCCATCCGGTACTCGTCGTACCTCTTCCAGCCCTCCGGCGGCCCGTCGCCGGTGAACCGGAGCACCAGGGTGACGACCAGCGCCAGGGCGACCACGGCGGCGGCCCCGGCACCGTAACGGCCGCGGAGCAGCCGTACCGGCAGCAGGGCGGGCGGCCCGTCCGGCGCGCCGTCCACCACCACGGTGGGCGTGCGCACCGGCGCGGGACGGGCCGGGGGAGCGGCGAGGGCGTTCAGGAGGGGGCGCGCGGCCTGGACGGTGAGGCGGCTCTCGGGCTCCTTCCGCAGCAGACCGGTGATCAGCGCCGTCATCTCCCGCGAGCGCTGGGGCGGGGGCAGCTCCGCGAGGAGGATCGCCTGGAGGGTGGAGGGGTGGTCCGGCGGCGGAAGGGCGAGACGCCCTCGACCGCCTGGTAGAGCGTCACCCCGAGGGACCACAGGTCGGACTCCGGGCCCGGCCGCCGCCCCAGGACGCGCTCGGGAGCGAGGTACTCGGGGGAGCCGATGAAGCTCCCGGTCTCGGTGAGCTTCTGCTCGCCCTCGACCTGGGCGATGCCGAAGTCGGTCAGGACGACCCGGTCGTGACGGCAGACCATCACGTTGCCGGGCTTGACGTCCCGGTGCAGCACGCCGGCCTCGTGAGCGGCGTGGAGCGCGCCCAGGACGGCCTGCCCGATCCGCGCGGCCTCCCGGGGCTCCAGGGTGCCCTCGTCGAGGACCTCGGCCAGGGACCTGCCCGCAGAGCTCCATCACGATCCACGGCCGGTCGTCCTCGACGACGACGTCGTGGAGGGTGACCACGGAGGATGGTCGATCCGGGCCGCGGCCCGTGCCTCGCGCCGCATGCGCTCGTGGGCGGTGCGGCGCTCGGCGGCGGAGAAGTGCTCCGGGACCCGGGGCTCCTTGACGGCCACGTCACGGTCCACGACCTCGTCCCGGGCCCGCCACACCGTGCCCATGCCGCCTGCGCCCAGACGTTCGAGCAGCCGGTAGCGGCCGCCCAGCAGCCGGCCGGCACCGGTCTCCGAGGGGACGGCGCACCGCCCGGCCGGGCACCCTCCGCCGGCCTTTCGCGCCGTTCCCCGGACCCGCGGAACCCACCGGGCCCGCGGAACCCCCGGGACGTACGGAACCCCTCGGATCCGCGGAATCCCTCGGATCCGCGGAATCCCCAGGACGTACGGAATCCGCCCGACCCACGGAAGCCTCCGGACGTACGGAACCCCCGGACTCGCAGAATCCCCGGGCCCCGGAATCCGCCGGACGCGGGGCGGCCGTTCCGGCCGGGGAGGCGGCACCGGCGGCCGCAGCCCGTAGCTGGTGGGCTCGTCCCCGGTTCCCCGCGCGTCGCCATCTCCCTCTCGCCCTCCCCGTTCCGTGTCCTGCGTGAGGCGGGCCCCGAACACCCCCGAGACGCGGGGAGTTCCACCAGCCGCTCACCGTGCTCCGACCATAGACGCCCGCCGGTGAGCCCTCATCCCTTCCCGGAACGATTCGCCCTTCCACCCGGCGCGGTAGGGGCCGGGCGCCTGCAACGCACGCGGTACACGCACCCCGTCACCGGACGCCGGATCCGGAAGGCCCGTACGGCGCACGACTCGTACCGCACAAGGCCCGTACGCCTCCCGGCCCGTACAACCACCGTGGTATGCCCTGGGTTGACGCCCGGACGATCACGGGTGGCTAGGCTGCGGCGATGAAGCTCCGTCCTCTCCGCGGTCCCCTCGTCAACGTGCTCATAGGCGTCGCGATGACGGGGCTGGCCCTGCTCCTCGGACAGGACGCCGCCGCCCAGCGCTGGCCGGTCCTCGACCCGTCGGCCTACGCGCTCATCGTCGTGGTCAACCTGCCCGCCGTGGTCCGGACGCGCTTCCCCGTCGCCGTGTTCGTCCTCGCGCAGAGCGGCTTCGCGGTCTACGTGGCCCTGGGGTACTGGCCCGTGGTCAACTCCCTGGCCACGCTCCTGGCGACCTACACCCTCGCCTCGGAGCGCCCGGCCCGCACCTCGGTGCCCGGCGCGGCGGTCACCGGCCTGACGTGGCTCGGCGCCGGTCTGCTCGACGAGGTGAACGGCGGACACCACGGCTCGCTGGCGGCCGCCGCGGGCCAGGCGGTGGTCTTCCCCGCCGTGCTCTGGTGGTTCGGCGCCCTCGCGCGCAGGACCACCGAACTCACCCGCGCGCTCGCCCTCGAACAGGAGGAACGGGCCCGGCGGGAGGTCGCGTACGAACGCGGCAGGATCGCCCGGGAACTCCACGACGTGGTCGCCCACCACATGGCCGTGATCTCCGTGCAGTCGGGCCTCGCGCGGTTCGTCTTCGACAGCGATCCGCCCACCGCGCGCGCCGCCCTGGACACCATCGCCGACACGGGCGCCGAGGCGCTCGACGAACTCCGCCGCATGCTCATGCTGTTGCGCGAGGGCACCGACCCGCGCGCGCCGGACCGCCGATGCCCGGTCTGGCCCGCCTCGACGAACTCGTGGCACGGGTCGGGGCCGGAGGGACGCCCGTCGCGCTGACCGTCGAGGGAGTCCCCGCCCGATCGGCTCCGGCGCCGACCTCTGCGCCTACCGCGTCGTCCAGGAGTCGCTCACCAACGTCCTCAAGCACGCGCCCGGAGCCGCGACCGAGGTCGTCGTCCGCTACGGGCCGCGGTACCTGGAGGTGGCCGTCACCAACGAGGGCGGGCGAACGATTCCGGCCCACCTGCCCACAGGAACCGGCCACGGCTTGATCGGCATGCGGGAGCGGGCCAAGCTGTACGGCGGGCGGATCGACATCGGCCCGCGCGACGACGGCGACGGGTTCGCCGTGCGACTGACCCTGCCCCTCACGGCGCGGGCCGGCGCACTGCCCGCCACCGGCCGTCGCGGTGGCCCCGACCCGGACGACCGGCTCCCGCCGGCGCCCCGGGAGGGCTGAACCCGCCGGCGCGACAGGAGAACCACCCTCGGATGAGCCAGGTGATCAGGGTCCTGGTCGTCGACGACCAGTTCCTCATCCGCGCGGGCCTGGTCGGGCTCCTGAAGGCCGCTCCGGGCACGGAGGTGGTCGGCGAGGCCGTGGACGGCGAGGAGGCCGTGGCCCTCGCGGGGCAGCTCCGCCCCGACGTCATCCTCATGGACATCCGCATGCCCGGCGGCAACGGGATCGACGCCACCGCCCGCATCCTCGCCGAGGCGTCCGACCCGGCGCCCCGCGTCCTGATCCTCACCACCTTCGACCTCGACGAGTACGTGTACGGGGCGCTGCGCGTCGGCGCCTCCGGCTTCCTGCTCAAGGACTCCGGCCCCGAACGGCTCCTGGCGGCGGTGGCCGCCGTGGCGGGCGGCGACCACCTCTTCGCCCCGAGCGTGACCAGGCGCCTCGTCGAGGCGTTCGCCCACCGCGCCGCCCCCGCCGAGGAGACCGTACGGGCCGGGGCCCCGAACTCGACGCGCTGACCGGCCGGGAGCGCGAGGTGCTCCAACTGACCGGCAAGGGCCTGTCGAACGGGCAGATCGCCGGGGAACTCCACATCAGCGAGGCCACCGTCAAGACCCACCTCAACCGCGCCATGGGGAAGCTCGGCCTGGCCAGCCGCGCGCAGGCGGTCGTCGTCGCCTACGAGAGCGGCCTCGTCGTCCCGGGCCTCTGACCCGAAGCGATCAGACGTGGTCCGGGGCGATCCGGTACGGCCACCGGCCCGCGCCCGGCTGGGCCGCGACGCCCACCGGCTGCACTGGGTCGACATCTGGCGCGACCCGCCGGCGCGGCCGCGGTGAGGGCCGTCAACGACGGCGACGAGACCGTCCCGACCGTCTTCGTCGCGGGCCGGCCGCACGTCAACCCCGAGCCCGCGTGGGTGCGGTCGCAGCTCCCCCTCCCGCGTGGTCCGGCGGTCGCACGCGTGTGAGGTCCGGTCCTCGGGGCAGGCGGTCCTCCTCAAAGACGTCCGAGAACGGAGGAGTGAGCGGTATGGCGGAGAACGTGTGGAGCTACGGGCAGGCGTTCGGGCATCTGGTGGGCACGGACCTGACCGGCTGGCGGGTCGAGGCGTCCGACGGGCACATCGGCAAGGTCGACAAGCACTCCGACGAGGTCGACGACTCCTATCTGGTCGTCGACACCGGGGTGTGGATCTTCGGCAAGGAGGTGCTGATCCCGGCGAGCGCGGTCACCCGGATCGACCTGGAGGGGCAGGAGGTGCACCTCGACCTGACCAAGGAGCAGATCAAGGACGCGCCGGAGTTCCACTCCGACAAGCACCTCGCCGACCGGCAGTACCGGGAGGAGATCGCCGTGTACTACCGGACGGGCGGACCGTTCGGAGGCGGGCCGCTCGGGGGCGGGCCGGCTCCCGTCTGACCCGGCCGGACACCACGGGGCGGTCCCCGCAGCCGGTGGCTGCGGGGACCGCCCCGTTCCGCGTCAGCCCTTCAGCTCCCCGCGGTCCGCCCTGCTCCTGGCCGCCGCCGAGTGCAGGGCCCGCAGGGCCAGCAGGAGGACGCCGACGTCGTCCAGGTAGACCGGGTCCGGGATGAGGTCGACCGGCGACACCGTGTACACCACGGCCGCCCAGAAGAGGGCCTTGGACTGCAAGGGGACGCCGGCGTCGAGCAGCAGCCTGCGGGCCCGGAAGACGCGCACGAGCAGGACGGCCGCGTATCCCGCCACCACGAGCGCGAGGACGACGGCCACCACGATCCAGAAAGAGCTGTCCATGCCGCCCTTCTACCCCGGTTTCCCCGAACCGCCCCCGCCGGCGTTCTCGCCGGCGGAGGAAGAGCCCTCCCCGGATACGGGAAGGGCCCTTGCGCGCACACCTCGTCAGGCCGCCCGGTACGCCGTCGTCAGCCGTGCGACCGCGCCCGTCAGGTCGCCCGAGAGCAGCAGCCGGTCCGCCTCCGCGAACGGCTTGGCCGTCGCCGGGGTGACGTCCTGGCCGATCCTCTTCTGGACGACGTCCCGCGCCCGGGACAGCAGTTCCCGGCCCTCCGGGGACGTCCCGCGCCCGGCCGCCTGGAGCACCTTGGCCGCGATCCCGATCGCCTTGAGCGTCAGTTCGCCCCCGGCCTGCGGGACCGGCCGGGTCGTCAGCCCCAGCCGAACGGGAACTGCGGGTCGTACGAGGCGTCACCGACGTTGATCGGCAGTTGCGCCTCGGACTTCGGCCAGGTGACCGGGAGCTGGCCGGTGAACGGCCGCGTCCCGTACAGCACGTCCGCCACGCCGTCGCCCTCGGTGCCGGGCAGCCAGGACGCCACCAGGGCGTCGATCGCCCCGAGCCGGTCCCCGATCAACTGCGGCCGCCCGGAGACGACCAGGACCGCGCACGGCATCGCCGCGCAGACCTTGTCCACCGCCGCCTCGTCCGCCGCCGTCAGCTCCAGGTCGTGGCCGTTGCCCACGTCGCCGATGCCCTCGGCGTACGGCGTCTCGCCGACCACCACGACCCCGACGTCGTATCCCCCGGTCGCGGCCGAGGCGTCCTTCGAGTAGTCGATCGTCGTGTCCGGGGCCGCCCTGCGCATGCCTTCGAGGATCGTCGTGCCGGTCGTGTTCCGGCCGGACGACCCCTGCCAACTGATGGTCCAGCCACCGGCCTGGTTGCCCAGGTCGTCGGCGTTGGAACCGGCGACGTACACCTTCTGCGACTTCTTCAGCGGCAGGACGCCGCCCTCGTTCTTCAGCAGCACCTGGGACTTGGCGACCGCCTCCCGCGCCACGGCGCGGTGCGCAGCCGAGCCGACCGAGGAGAGGTGGGTGGTGTCGGCGTACGGCTTCTCGAACAGGCCGAGCCGGAACTTCTGGGTCAGGATCCGCGCGACCGCGTCGTCCACGCGCGCCCGGGCGACCCGCCCGGCCGTGACCTCCTCCGCCAGGATCCGGGTGAAGTCCTGGTAGTCGGTCGGCACCATGATCATGTCGAGCCCGGCGTTGATCGAGGTCCGCACGTCGCTCGCGTAGTCGCCGGGGATCTGGTCGATCGCCTGCCAGTCGCTGATCACGAACCCCTCGAAGCCCATCCGCCCCTTGAGGACGCCGTTGATCATCTCGGCGTTTGCGTGCATCTTCACCGGGCCCTCGTCGTCCCCGATGACGTCGAGCGAGGAGTACGAGGGCATGACCGTGCCCGCCCCGCGCCTGACCGCCTCGGCGAACGGCGCCAGGTGCACCGCCTCCAGCTCCTGCCGGGTCACCCTGGTGACGCCCTGGTCGATCGTGTACGAACCCGTCGTCGACGACCCGAACTCCGTACCGCCGTCGCCGACGAAGTGCTTGGCGCTGGTGAGCACCTTGTCGTTGCGGTCCAGGTCCGCGCCGCTGCTCGCGCCCTGCATGCCGTCGATGACCGTCTCCATGGCCTTCACCAGGGCCGGGTCCTCGCCGAACGCCTCGTACGAACGGCCCCAGCGCTCGTCCCGGGTGACGCACAGGCAGGGGCGAAGTCCCACGGGATGCCGGTGGCCCGGACCTCCTTGGCGGTGACCGCCCCGGTCCGCTCGGCGACCTTCGGGTCGCGCCCGGCGCCGATGCCGATGTTGTGCGGCATGATCGTCGCGCCGATGACGTTGTTGTGCCCGTGCACCGCGTCCACGCCGTAGATCAGCGGGATCTGGAAGCGGGTGGCCCGCGCCCTGAGCTGGTAGGCGTCGATCATCCTCGCCCACGCCTCGGGCGTGTTGGGCGTCGGCACCGAGCCGCCGCCGGAGAGCAGCGAGCCGAGCCGGTGGGAGGCGATGTCGCCCTGCGACCGCAGCGCGTTGCGCTCGGCCTGGGTCATCTGGCCGACCTTCTCCTCCAGGGTCATCCGCCCGAGGAGGTCCGCGACCCGCTTCTTCACCGGCAGCCGCTTGTCGAGGTACGGGAGGCCGTGCGCGTCCACGACGACCTGCGGCGTCTCGGCGGGCGCCTTGGCGCCGGTCACGTCCAGGGCGAGCGGGATCGTCTCGGCCTCCTCGGCCGCGCCGTCCTTCCTCGTCGCCACGGTGACGGTCTGCGAGGTGCCGGACGGGGTGCCGGCCGGGAAGGTCAGGGTGCCGCTGACCGGTGCGTAGTCCTTCCGGCCTCGGCGGTCCCCTTCCGGTGGTGTACGTGACGGTGACGGGCTCGCCGACGCGGCCCGAACCGGTGGTGGCCACCGACACCTTCACCCGCGCGCTGCCGCCCTCGGCCACCGGGTACACGGCGGCGTCGGTGATCACCTTGGTGTTCAGCGCGGGCTCCGCCTTGCCGTACAGCTCCATCCCGTCCAGGGCGAACGAGCCGGGGGAGCCGGGCGGCAGGGTCAGGGCGTAGCCCCACATCTCGTTGAGCCCGAGGATCTGGTCGATGCCGCCGACGGGCTGGTAGTCGGCCCGGTACCGGAACTCCGAGAACGGGATCTCGACGAGGTGCCAGCCCTCCCAGTCGTCGGTGAAGGACGTGGTCCACAGCTCGGACGCCTCGCCGTTGGCGCCGCCGTCCTTGAGCTCGAAGTTGATCCGCTTGCCCGAACCGGGCGGCAGGGGCGCGGTGTTCTGGCCGTACCACCAGAAGCGTATGCCCTTGAACGCGGTCCAGTCGTGGGCCGGCCGGTCGAAGGCGAAGTCGTGGGTGAAGCCGCCCCAGCCGCTGATGTCGAACGTGCCCTCCAGGACCTTGGAGCCCTCGGGCGCGTCGGCGCGCTCGGCGAGCCGCAGCGCCGGGTGGTCGTCGGCGTCGCTGCCCCAGGTGAAGATGCCCTCCGCCGGCGGGTTGCCGAAGGGGACCTCCCCCTCGAACCGGTCGACGGCCACCGGTGCGGGCTCGTCGGCGGCGGCCGCGCTCGGCAGCGCCCCGGCGAGCAGCCCGCCGAGCACCGCGACGGCGGTGACCACCGCCGTCGCGGTTCTGCCCCAGACGCGGTTCCCGAGGCGGCTTTGGTGTCTGGTGCGTGGCATTGCGGCTCCTTCGGTACGGGCGGTACGGGCGGGACCCTTCGATCACTTCACGAACGCGGCTCGCGACCGGGGGACTCCGCGTCGAGGAACGACATCGCTGCCGGGACCGCTTTGGGAGCGCTCTCAGCGCGGTGCGGGCGAGTCAACCGTCAGCCCGTCGCGTCGTCAAGAGTCAACGCGGACAACGACTGAAACCTGCGCGGCTCCCCTCGCGAGGCCCCTGTGTGTTCAACCCCTGAACACGCGAAGTTCCTCGACGGGCTGCCCCTTCGGAGGAGGAGCCCGGCGCGGCCCCAGACACGGGCACGGCAGGGCGCCGGTCAGGGTGCTGGTCCGACGACGCAGGGGAGAGATCCGTGGAGCAGACCTCGTTCGTCCGGTTCCAAGGAGTGGTGAGGCATCCGCGGGGCACTTCCCGGTGTCTTCGTGCTCGCCAACGAGCCGGCGGCACAAGGCAGGCTGACCGACGAGCAGTACCGGTTCTGGAGGGCCGGCAACGACTGGTACGACGCCAACTACCCCGATCCGGCCCACGTGGACCCCGCCGTGTACGACCCCCGGCTGCATCCGGGCGCCGTCGCCTGGTTCAAGACGTCCGCCCGGCACCTCATCGAGCGCGTGGACGGCTACCTGGAACTCCTCGCCGCCCACGGCGTCGAGTGCCACCGCCTGGAGTCCCCGAACCCCGGCAGGGTCCTCTACGAGGACGCGTACCAGGTCGTGGTGGCGGCGGAGGAGCCGGGTGCGGACGCACCCCGGCCCGGTGCCGCCCGAGGCGGTGGCACCGGGCCGGGACGGAACGGTCAGGCGGCCGGCGTCACTTGCCGTACCACGCGTTGTGGATCGTCAGGGTCGACGTGTTGCCCTGCTTGTCCGTGACCTCGGCGGAGAGGGCGATGCCGCCGCCCTTCGGCGGGCTCTTCACGGAGATCCGGCCGCCCCGGACCTCCACGGACTTCCAGGACTTCCCGTCGTCGTGACTCACCGACACGGCGAGCGCCTTGAGGTTCCCGCCGGCCGCCGCGCCTGCACGGTCACCGGCACCAGGACCGGAACGCCCGCGGGAAGGCGCGAGGCGAGGTCGACGGGGGCGCGAAGCGGACCGTCGACACCGGCAGGGCGGTGGTGGCCGCGACCTGCTTCGAACGGAACGTGAAGCCGGCGTCGACCCGGGTGGAGGCCGCGGCGACGTCCGCCGGGCGTTCCACGGAGGCCGTCAGCCGGTACTCGGCGTCGGCGGCGCCGACGGTGAAGGGCTGCGAGCCGCTCAGCGGGTCGTCGTTCCGGCCGACCTCGACGCCGTCGCGGTACAGCGCCGACGTGGCCGAGGTGTAGCGCGTGCTCCCCGCGTGGCCCTCGCCGTCGGCGAGCAGCGGCAGGGCGCCGACGAGCCGCTGCTCGCCCGTGTCCGGGTCGGGGGCGGTGCGGAAGACGCCCATGCCCTCGCCCAGGAGGGGCCGAAGACCCCGGTGTTGAACGTCTCCCGGTACGTCCCGCCGGCCTCGTAGCGCTTCGGCCGGACCGTCTCGTAGGCCCCCTCGAGGGCCGGGTGGCCCCACTCGTCCGGCTCGCCGGTCTGGTTGAACCGGGTGAGCCACGTGATCCCGTCGCCGGTGGAGACGTGGAAGGTGCGCGTGCCCGGCGTCCACTGCGGCGCGGAGAACCCGTTGCCCTCCGGCGCGCCGGGAAGGTGGGCGTACGGGGAGGCGAGGCGGACTTCCCCGGAGCGGAGGCGCCGAGGCCGACCTTCAGCGTGGCCAGCTCGTTCCCCTTCACGTGCCGGGTATATCCGGTCGCGACCCTGCTCACCTTGCCGCCGAAGGCCACCGCGTACTGGCTGGCGGCGTCCTCGAGGAAGTGCGCGTCCCAGGTCTGCAGGAGCGAGCCGTCGGTGACGGCCGGGCCCGCGTGGGCGGTGCGGAAGCCGGTGAAGCCCCTGAGGACCCAGCCGTTGCCGACCCGGCCGATGTCGGTGGCGCGCACGCCGTCCTTCCGCCGGTCGGTCAGCGCCTCCCACACCTCGGCCAGGTCGTCCCGCGAGGCCCGGACCGCGTCGGCGCCGAGAGTCGGGAACGTGCGCCGCAGCCGGGTCTCGCCGGCCGTGCGCACCCCGGTCCGCGCGGCGGCGGTGGCGCTCCCTTCGTACCGCACGATCAGCTTGAGCCCGTCGCGGTGGCTCTCGCGCAGCCTCGGGTCGGTGAGCGCGTCGAGGTCGAAGAGCCGCTGGTCCAGCCTGCCCGTGGCGATCAGGCGCTGCGCGTCGGCGGGCACCACCAGGGTGTGGTCCCCGGTGCGCCGTATCTCCACGGGTATGTGCGCGCGGCCCTCGGCGGACTCGAAGCCCACCATCCGGCCGGTGGCGTCCACCACCACGCGGTCGCCGGTGACGAGCGGGATCCGCTGGTCGCCGCCGACGCGGGTGATGTCCGGTGCGGCCGTCGCGGGGCCGGTCGTGCCCGTCGTCAGGGCCAGCGAAGCGGCCGCCGCGACGGTGAAGGCGCCTGCTCTCTTCACATGTGCGCGCACGTCTCCCCAGGGGGTTCGGGATGGGGTGGATCGATCGTCTCCGGTCGGGGCGCGAGGGCGCCCGCCACCGGCCAGCGCAGTACGTGAGGCGGAAAAGGCGTGATCAACGCCGGTGCGGGGAAGGGAGTCGAACCGTACGGGTTCAGGCCGTTCTGAGGTCGGCGCGTTCGATGGGGCGACGACGGCGGTGTGACGGCTCCGTGACGGCCGCGCGATGCTCGTACGACACCGGCCGCGCACCGGCCCCCGGATCGCGCTCCGGCGCGGCTCACGAGCTTTTCGCGGAGCGGCGCCCCCACGGACGGAGGGCGCCGCTCCGATCGGCCGTATCCGTGCCCGGCGGGAACGGCTCCCCGTCCGGGCACGGGAACGCGGCCCGGGCGTCACCGACCGGGCGAGCCACGCGCGGTCCGGACGTCACCGGCCGGGGAGCCACGGCCGCGGGACTCGTCCCTACGCCTCCTCACCCTCCTCGTAGTGCAGCGTGCCGTCCTCGTCCATGCGCGGGTGCATCTTCGTCGGCCCGTACTCGTCGATGTCCGAGGGCGCGGCCCTCGGGACCGTCGGGGCCGAAGCGGACCATCCGCTCCACGCGACAGATCCGGAACTCCCGGCCCTCCACCCGTACCTCGTCGGCGCGCTCGGCGGCCCGGAACAGCTCACCGGCCCGCCGGTACCGCTCCCGCTTCGTCGCCCCACTGGTACAACAGGGCCCACAGGTCGGTGAGGCCGTCGTACAGGTCCCGCCGCGCCTCGTGCGGGGTCGGCGCCAGGGAGCCGACCGGCTGCCAGAAGTCGCCGGAGCGCTCCACGATGCCGAAGCCGACGGGCAGCATGGCGATGTCCGGATGGGTGGTGACCGCCTTGCGGGAGTCGGCCCGGACGGCGGCGGGGTACCGCTTCCGACGTAGTGGAACTCCCGCAGCCCGATCCGCAGGGCCTCGGCCATGAGCCCGCGCACCTTCTCCGGGTCGAGCACGGTGCCGGTGTCGAGGCAGCGGCGGGCGCCGCGCTGCCGCTCCCAGACCCGGAAGACCGGCTCCGGATCGGTGGGGCGCGGCGGTTCGAGGCCGTCGTCGCCCGTGCGCGCGACCTCGTCGCCCCGCACGATCCGGTACGTCGTGCCCAGCACGACGAGTTCGTCGACCGGCTCCCGTTCGAGGACGCGGACGGCCGCGAGGAGCTCGCGCCGCACCTCCGGGTCGTCGGTGTCGTCCTTGGCCCGGAAGAAGAACTTCGACTGCAGGCCGTCCCGGCTCTGCTGCGGCATCCCGTCCTGCAACGGCATCACCACCCGCCACGGGGCGTCCGCCCCGCCTCCCGTGCCGCCACCCCGAACAGCGCGCCGCGCACGGCGAGCCGCGGATACCGTACGGAGGCCTCGACGGCGTCGGCCTCGGTCACCCAGGCGACGGGATCACCCTCCCGCACCATCCCCGCACGTACGTCGTCGAGTCGTCGCTTCCAGTGTTCGTCCATGCGCGCATTGTGGCGCCGGACCCGGCGGGCGGTCCGGTGATCCGTCCATCACCTCAACTTACGGGTGACGACGGGGAACGTTTCGAGACACCGCCGGCCGGGCCCGGACGCGGCCTACGACGGCACGGCGGCGGTGGCGCGCGGGCCTTCAGGTCCGGGCCGCCGGCCTCCGGACCGCCGGCGTCCGGTTCCCGCGGGGGAGCGGCGAGCTGTTCGCGCAGGTAGTTCCAGACCACCGCGACCAGCGCGGCCGCGGGCACCGCGAGAGGCTACCCACGATGCCGGCCAGGCTGCCGCCCAGCGTCACCGCGAGGAGCACGACCGCCGCGTGCAGACCGAGGCCGCGGCTCTGGATCATGGGCTGGAACACGTTGCCCTCCAACTGCTGCACCACGACGATGATCGCGAGCACGAGCAGCGCGTCCGTCAGGCCGTTCGACACCAGCGCGATGAGCACCGCGACGAGACCCGCGAACAGGGCTCCCGCGATCGGCACGAACGCGGAGACGAAGGTCAGCACGGCCAGGGGGAGCACCAGGGGCACGTCGAGGAACCACAGGCCCAGGCCGATGAACACGGCGTCGAGCAGACCGACGAACGCCTGCGAGCGCACGAACGCCCCAGCGTCTCCCAGCCGCGCTCGGCCACGACGGGGACGTCGGTGGCGAGGCGGCCGGGAAGCTGGCGGGTGAGCCACGGCAGGAAGCGCGGGCCGTCCTTGAGGAAGAAGAACATCAGGAAGAGCGCCAGGACGGCCGTGACGAGGCCGTTGAACACGGTGCTCACGCCCGTGACGACGGTGGTGACCATGCTGCCGACGCTGTCCTGGACCCGTGCGACCGCGGCGTCGAAGGCGCCGGAGATCTGGTCGTCGCCGATGTTCAGCGGCGGCCCGGCAGCCCACTCGCGCAGCCTCTGGATCCCCTCGACCACGCCGTCGGCCAACTCGCCGGACTGCGACGCGACCGGCACCGCGATCAGCGCCACGATGCCCGCGACGACCACGAGGAAGAGGACGGTGACCACGGCCGCGGCCAGGGCGGGCGCCCATCCGCGCCTCCGCAGGAAGCGGGCGAGGGCCAGGTCATGGTGGTGAGGAACAGGGCCACTATGAGCGGCCAGACGACCGACCACATGCGGCCCAGGATCCACAGGGCCACCGCCGCCATCAGCAGGACCAGCAGCGACTCGGCGGAGACGCGTGCTGCCGTACGCAGCGCGGCGGCGGTTTTCGATGAACTCAGCATGGCAGGCATGGGTTCACCCTAATGAACGGCCGTGGCGCCCCTCACCGCCCGATGGCCAGGTCGAAGAGGTGGATGGTGCCGTTGCCCGGCAGCACCACGAACTCCACCCGCTTGGCGGGGTCGAGGGGATCGAGTGGGCGAACACGCGGTACGCGATGCCGGCGTTTCCGTACCCGCCGGGCCGGTTGCGTCCGTCGCTCGACGCCACCAGGGTCGCCCCGTGGGCGTTCGCCGGATCGAACGACCAGTTCGGGAACCCGAACGGGCCGGTACTGCTCGTTCCGTCCGTGTAGTACACGGTCGCGGTGCCCGACGCCCCGCTCGTGACGCCCGAGCCGAGGAAGACGAGCCGGGTGCCCGTACCGCTCAGGGCGACGGCCTGGCCCGCGGCGGAGACGTTGTTCCTGGTCCCGCTCGGCACGTCCGGCCAGCGCAGTTCGGCGCCCAGGGCGTCGACGGTCCCGCCGGGACGCAGCCCGGCGTCGGCGAGCTTCTGCGCCGAGAAGCTGTTGCCCTCGCCGTCGTAGTTCCCGGGCCCCGTGTCGCTCTCGTCGGTCACCCCACGTTGTTGTACGCGGCGGCCAGGTTCGCCAGGGGAGTGCCGCTGTGCTGCGTCCTGGTCCCGGTGGCGGACCCGGCTCCGTCGCCGCCCCGGTAGGTCGCGGTCGCGGTGAACGTACGGACGGTGAAGCCGGGGCGCCGCTCCGGCACCCGGATCCGGAAGGTGGCCTCGGCGGAGGCGCCCGTGGCCAGGGAGCCGCCCACCCGGAGGGCCGAGGGCTGCACGTCCCAGCCGACCGGCCCCGCGAAGGACACCTTCAGCGAGCGCATCCGCTCCGGTCCCGGGTTCGTGACGGTCACCCTCACCGTCGAGACGGCCGGCCCGTCCAGGTCGACGGGGAGATCGTCACGGCGGTGGCCGTGGCGCTCGCCGTCGTCGGGGCCGAGGCCGGGACCGTCGTGGGGGCGGCGGTCGCGTCCGCGAGGGGAGGAGCGCGAGCGCGCCCGCCACGACGAGGGTTCCGAGCGATCCGATCGGTCCTGCTGGTCTCACGTACTGCTCCTTCACGGCGGAGGTGGAGGCGGGGGCGGGGGCGGGGGTGGTGTCAGACGACGGGGGCATCTCGGTGGCGCGCGAGTCGAGGCCCGTGCGGAGGTTGACCCAGGCGCCCCGGGTGAAGTCCGGTATCTGCACGGGGCGCCCCTTCGCTGCCAGGGACATGACACTCAGGGGGACGGAGGCACACCAGGCCGCCGAGTCGTAGACGTCGATGTCGGGCACCAGGCCCGCCCGCATGAGCTGGACCGTCCGCCACTGCAGGACGTAGTCCATGCCGCCGTGACCGCCGTTGTTCTCCGCGTCGTCCCCGATCTTCTTCCACAGCCAGTGGTCGAACTCCTTGCGGTAGGAGCCGAAGTCCCGCCAGGAGTGCCCGCTGTGGTCCGGCTCGACGTAGACGCGTCCGCCGTCGGTCGACAGCACGCCCGCGTAGTCCTCGAAGATGCCCCTGCTGCCGGCGAGGGAGTTGATCCGGCTGTAGGGCCGGGGAGAGCTCACGTCGTGCTCGGCGCGGATGACCCGGCCCTGGCCGTCTCGATCAGACAGGTGACCAGGTCGCCGTTGACGTAGGTCTCCTTCCAGGAGGGTGGTTCCTCGGCACGAACCGCGCCCGGTAGTCGGCCAGGCCCTTCGGCTCGGTCGCCGTGGCGCGCAGGGTGGTCATGCGGTCGCCCCGGTTGATGTCCATGGCCGCGGCGATCGGCGCGAGGCCGTGCATGGCGTAGAAGGAGGCGGTGCTCCGGGTGTGCCACAGCCGGCGCCACGCGTCGGTGTAGTACGTGTCGGAGAACAGCAGCTCGCGCAGGTCGTGCAGGTAGCCGCCGTGCCCGTTCGTGATGTCGCCGAACAGTCCCTCGTGCGCCATCTTGAGCATGGCCAGCTCGTTGCGGCCGTAGCTGCAGTTCTCCGAGAGCATCAGGTGCCTGCGGGTGCGCTCGGAGGTGTCGACGAGGTCCCACAGCTCGTCGAGCTCCGTGGCGACGGGCAGCTCGACGACGACGTGCTTGCCGGCGAGCAGCGCGGCCTTGCCCTGGGGGTGGTGGAACTCCCAGGGCGTGGCGATGTAGACGAGGTCGACGTCGTCGCGCCGCAGCATCCGCGCGTACGAGTCGGCCGAGCCGCCGTACTCGGCGGGGCGGGGCTTCCGGCGGCGACCAGGCCGTCCGCGACCCGCTTGACGCGGTCGGCGCGCACGTCGCAGACGGCGGTGACCGTACAGCCGGGGACGACGGACCAGCCCGTGGTCATGCCGGAACCCCGGTTGCCCAGTCCGATCACACCGACGCGCACCGTCCGGTGGACGTCGTAGGGCACGTCGATCATGGACTTCTGACCCGGCTTCCGGCGCGGCGCGGCCGTGGCCGTCACCGCCGCGGCCGCGTCGGGGCGGCTCCCACCCCGGTCGCCAGGACCCCGGTGGTGGCCAGGGCGCCTCCCAGGAGCAGGCGGCGCGAGACTGCGGGGAGTTGTGACATGGGCTCATCGCTCCTCAGTACGTACGGCATACGGCAGCGGACGCGTGACGACTCTGACGGGGCGATCAGGCGTGTGTCAATAGGTGCTCGTTGAGAGGCAGTTCTAAGCAGGATCGTGCACAGAACGGCGAGTTTCGCGCATGACGATGCTTCGTGCGGGGTGCGGCGTCTCCGGAGTGCCGGGGCCGGTCGACCGGGGACGACCCGGAGCCGGTCCGCGGTCGGGGCGTGACCGATCGGGTCGCCCGGCTCCTGGAAGTGCAGCGCGAGCCCGGCGCCGGTCCGGTACGCGTCGAGGCCGGCGCGGCAGTAGGCGACCATCGGTTCCGGCGGGGCGTCGAGCGGGAACCACCCATGCCGTCGCACACCTCGGGCTCCATGACCTCCGGCGTTCCGGACCAGTGGCGGACCTCGAAGAAGAACCCGACCCGTGCGCGTCCGTGCGGGGAGCGGTGGTGCACGGTGACCGCGGCGCGCACGTCGTCCGGATCCACGACCAGACCCGTCTCCTCCCGCGTCTCGCGGACGAGTGCGGTGACGACGTCCTCGGCGGGTCCGTCGACGTGCCCGGAGGGAAGTGCCAGTGCCCCGCGGCGTAGACGGTGCCGGCCCGCCTCGACAGCAGGACCTCCGGCCCCTCTCCCCGTCGCGGACGGCGATCAGGTGCACGTCCACCGGCACCGTGTGCCGCCCGTCCCCGCTCGACGGGCCTTCCTCGGTCGGCGGGAGAGGACCGGCCGGGACCCCGTGTGCCGCACGGGATCCCGGCCGGTCGTTCACGGTCGCGGTGGCGTCAGCCGACGGTCCACCGCTGGAGCGTGCCGCCCGTGTCGGGCTGCTGGGTGACGGACGCCCCGTCGGTGGAGGAGGCGGTGGTCAGGACCAGTCCGCTCGCCGCGGAGGTGACGGTGTGGGTGCCGTCGGCCCGCCGGGTGAGGACCAGCGCTGGTTGGCCGCGCCGGTGCAGGTCCACTGGATGACCCTCGCGCCGGCCCCGGTGGAGCCGCCCTCGACGTCGGCGCACAGGCCGGACTCGGCGTTCTTGAGCTCGTAGGCGCCGTCGGACCGCCGGGTGAAGGTCCAGCGCTGGTTGGCGCCGCCGGTCGGCGTCCAGGTGATGAGCCGGGTGCCGGCGGTGGTGCCGTGGTCGGGGTTGTCGAGCGCCTTGCCCGCGGCGGTGAGGGTGTGGACCCCGTCGAAGGAGGCCGTGACCGCCCAGGTGAAGGTCGTCGAGCCGGACGCGGTGCCGGAGGACGCGGTGACGGTGACCGTCGACGTCCCCGCCGCGGTGGGGGTGCCGGTGATCAGACCGGCGGCGCTGATGCCCAGACCGGCGGGAAGGCCCGTGGCGCCGAAGGTCAGGGGCTTCCCCAGGGAGTCGACGGCCTCCAACCGGAGGGAGACGGCCGCGTTCAGCAGGGTCGACCGGTCGCCCGGGCTGCCGACCGTCACCGTCTCGGGGGCCCGGGCGACCGGCGTCAGGGTCAGGGTCTGCTCGGCGGCCGTGCGGGCGCCGCCGACCGGGCTGCCGGTGGTGTCGGTCCAACTGCGGGCCGGGGTGGTCTCGGCGAGGCGGCCGGAGTCGGCGGAGAGGCCGATGACGAGGCCGCTGTAACGGTTGACCAGCCGGTACGTGCCGGTGGCGGCGCCGTCGGCGGGCGAGGTGCCGCGGACGACGAACCACTGCCGGCCGACATCTGGCCCGCCGGGCCCGGCCGCGGTGGCCGTGGGCCTGGTGCCCCAGGCGCGGGTGGCGGTGGAGGCGCTGCTCACGCCGAGCAGGTGCCCGGTGGCGGAGTTGGCGATGCGGTAGGAGCCGTCGCCGTTGGACGCGAAGGTCCACGCGTCGAGGCCGGACCCGGTGGCGGCGGCGAGCGAGGTGGTGGCCGAACCGCCGGAGACCTGGGCCAGGACGCGGCCGCCGGCGCCGGAGATGCGGTAGGCCTTGGAGGTGTCGACCGGCGCGGCGGGCCCGGTCGTGTCGATCGTCAGGTTCACGTACTCGCCACTGGCCCCGCCGAGCAGCCGAAGGAGCAGTACGAGCGGAAGCTCCTGCCGACGATCCCGGAACCGGTCTTGTTGCCGCCGTCGAGGAACCACCGGTACCAGGAGGCGTTCTTGTGGGCACCGGTGTCGCCGAGCCGGAACCACTTCTGGGTGGTCAGGTCGGCGGTGGCGTAGATCTCCTGGGAGGCGCCGCCGCTCTGGTCGACCGCCTGCGGCTGGCCGATGTAGAGGCCGAGGTGGGCGTTGTAGGTGATGTCCATGACGAACAGCGGGGACGTCGGGGCATCAGGCCCGCGGCCACCTGTTGGCTCACGCTGCCGCCGTTGGCGGGGTCGTACTCCTTCGACGGCGGGACGTACCCCGTCGTGCTGCCGGAGCCGACCGGGACCATGGTGCTCTCGCGGCCTCCCGTGCCGGGCTGGGACCAGGCACCGCCGTACCACTTCCGCCAGGAGGAGGGCGCCATCTTCCCGAGATCGGAGCCCGGGCGACGTGCCCGTGGAACGCGGCCCAGCCGCCGCCCTTGTTCACGATCCGGGAGCCGTAGAAGACGTAGAAGTAGCCGGAGCCGGTGTCGACGAACAGCCTCGGGTCACCGGTGCCGTAGTGGTAGGTCTGCTGCGGGAAGGCGGCGGTGTCCCCGCGCTCGGTGCTGTACGGCGAGGTGATGACGTGGTCCCTGATGGTCCACGTGCGGCCCCGGTCCCTGGAGACGGCGTAGTCGATGCCGTCGAAGTGCACGCCGTCGCCGAAGGGCTGCGGGGTGAACTCGTTGTGCACGAGGCCGTACCAGTCGCCCGTGTCCGGATCGACCCACACGCCCGCCAGGTCACAGTAGTTGCGGTGGGCGTAGGAGCCCGTCGAAGGGGCCCGGGTGGACCGCACACCGGTCGGGCTGTTGTCGCAGCGCCACGTCGTGTCGTTGTTGCGGTCGTCGGGGTTGGCCGGGTCGACCGCGTCGCTGAGGCGCTCGACCGGGTGGCGGTGTCGAAGTCGGTGCCGGTGAAGAAGCTCCACTTCCGCGGGTCGTCCGCGCCGTAGAGGCGTGGGCCTGCTGGAAGTAGAACGTGCCGTCCTTGTCGATGTACGTACCGGCGGGCGTGTCGTCGGGATGCGTCCAGGATCCCTTGGCGCCGACGGTGACGGTGTACGAGGCGGAGGCGGAGGCGGAGATGCCGGCCGGTGCGGCGACGGCCGCGGGCGCCTTCAGCGCGCTGCCGCCCGCGAGGGCCAGCACGGCGGCGGTGAGGGCTCCGGCGAGTCTGGTTCGAGGAGTGGTCACGAGTACTCCTTGATCGGGGGGAGCCGAGAGGGGCGGCTCCTGGTGGGGGCGTCCTTGAGGACGGTGGTCGTGTGCGGGGCGGTGCGGTGCGCCGTGGGGATGGGGAGCGGCGACCGGGAATCCCGCGGTCCGGGAGCTTCAGGAGGGCGGTGCAGTGCGGGGTGATGCGCGGTGTGGTGCGCGGTGCAGTGCGGTGTGGTGCGCGGCGCGACGGACGCGCCGCACCGACGGCTCCGAGCCTCGGCCGCCGTCGGCTGGGTGGACCGTACGGCTCATTTGACCGGTAAAACAAGAGGCTTGGGGCGGAAGCACCGCTTTTCCCGGAGCCGGTGACGCGGGCGTTGACGGGCCCGCTTCCCCGCAGTACCTTGCAACCGCTCGTGACCGGCAAGGACGAGGTGGGCATGGCGACGATGCAGGACGTGGCCGACCGCGCCGGCGTCACCAAGCAGACGGTCTCCAACGTCCTCTCCGGCAGGGTCGCCGTACGGCCCGCCACCGAGGCCCGGGTCCGCGAGGCCATCGCCGAACTCGGCTACGTCCCCAACCTGGTGGCCCGCTCGCTCGCCACCGGCAGCACGCGCACGGTGGGGCTCTTCGTCCCCACCGTGTCGACCGCCTTCTACGCGGAACTGGCCGAAGAGGCCGAGGACGTCCTCGACGAACGCGGCTACCGCCTGCTCCTGTGCACCACCCGCCGGGACGGGGAGCGCGCCAGAAGACACCTCGCCGGGCTGACCAGCCGGTCCGTCGACGCCCTCCTCATCGCGGGCGACGAGGGGCTGACCGACCACCTGCCGCTGCTGTCCCGCGCCCGCTTCCCCGTCGTCCTGTGTGCCTGGGAGACCCGGGCCCCGCGCGCTTCCCCGTGGTCACCATCGACTACGAGCACGGCGGCCACCTCGCCGGACGGCACCTGCGCGCACTCGGCCACGAGAAGGTGGCCGTTCTCGCCAGCCCGGCCCACGGGATGCGCGTGAGCGGCTTCCGCCGCGCGTTCGCCGAGGACGGCCTGGACGTCCCCGACACCGCCGTGCACACGGCCGCGGAGCCGTCGTTCACGGCCGGGATCGCGGCGGCCGAGGAGGCCCTGAGGACCCATCCGGCGGCGACCGCGCTGTTCGCCACCCACGACGTGCTCGCCGTCGGAGCCCTCGAAGCCGCCCGGGCCCAGGGGCGCTCGATCCCGGACGACCTGTCGGTGGTGGCCCACGACGACACGCCGGAAGGCCTGCTCGCCCGCCCCACCCTCACCAGCGTCGCCCTGCCCAAGAGGGAGATGGCGCGCGAGGCGGTCGCCCTGCTCCTCGACGCGGTCGGGGGCGCGGGCGCCATCGGGTCCGCCGGACCCGCCGAGCCACACCGGCGCCTCCTGCTCCCGCGGCTCATCGCCCGCGACAGCACGGCTCCACTCGCCTGACGCCCCGCGCTGCTCGCCCGGCATCCCGCCTCGCTCGCCCGGCGCCCTGCCCTGTTCGCCCGGCACCTCGCCTTGTCCGTCCGACGGCCCTCGCCCGCCCCGCTCGCCCGACGCCCCGCTCCGCTCACCCGGGGCCCACCCCGCCCCGCTCGCCCGGGACCCGCCCCGCCGAAGGGGTGCCCCCGGTCAGGGAGAGCTGCTCCCACGGCACGGAACTCCCGCCTCCCCCAGGGGTAGTAATCGCTTTCTATCCCGGGCATGCTGTCGGCCACAGGGCCGCCCCGGGCGCTCGCCCGGGCACCTTCCCCGCGTCCATCCGAGAGGTCTGCCCCGCCATGCCCTCATCGCCCTCGTCACCCACCGACGGACCCGCCTCCCCGGGCCCGCCTCCCCTTCTCCCGCCGAGGTCTGCTCCGCGCCGCTCTCGGCACCGCCGCCCTCACCCTCCCGCTCGCCGCGCCGGCCCCGCGCACGCCGCCGACGCCTACGACACCCTCCGTCCGGCCTGGCGCGACCTGCTCCTCGGCACCGGCTTCGACGCGGGCGCCGAGCCCTTCGCCACCAAGCTGGCCGAACTCGGCGCCACCGCCCGCGACCTGCGCGCCGCCATGGCACCGGCGAACGGCTCCCTCTGGCCGGACCTTCCCTACGCGGACCCCGAGCCGGACACGGACGCCGAGTCGTACACGTACTCCGGGAACCTCCAGACCGGTTACGCGAGGCTGCGCACCCTCGCCGAGGCGTACGCCCAGCCCGGCACCGGTCTCACCGGCGACACCGGGCTGCGCGACGAGATCCTCGCCGGCCTCGACCACCTCCACGACCAGGCGTACCACGCGGGCCAGGTGCGGTACGGCAACTGGTACAACTGGCAGATCGGCGTTCCGCAGGCACTGCTCGACATCGACGTCCTGCTGTACGACCACCTCGGCGCCGCCCGCGTCGCCGAACACTGCGCCGCCGTCGACCACTTCGTCCCCGACGACGCGGTCGCGCACTACACCGGCACCTCCACCGGCGCCAACCGCGTCGACCTCTGCCGGGTGCTCGCGCTGCGCGGCGTCCTCGGGAAGTCCCCGGCGAAGCTCGCCCTGGCCCGCGACGCGCTCTCGCCCGTCTTCCCGTACGCCACCTCCGGCGACGGCCTCTACGCCGACGGCAGCTTCGTCCAGCACACCTACGTCCCCTACGCCGGTTCGTACGGGGCCGTCATGCTCGGCGGCCTCTCCCTGCTCTTCGCCCTGCTCAAGGGCTCCGCCTGGGAGGTCACCGACAGCGGCCGGCAGGTGGTGCTCGACTCGGTCGAGAAGGCGTACGCGCCCTTCCTCTTCAACGGCCTCGCCATGGACGCCGTCTCCGGCCGGGCGGTCAGCCGGGGAGTGCAGAAGACCGACACCCGGGCCGTCCGGCAGGACGACCACCTGCGCGGCCACGGGATCATCGCCTGCGTCGCCCTGCTCGCGCGGAGCGCCTCGGCGGCCGAGAGGACCCGCTGGGAAGGCATGGTCAAGGGCTGGATCGCCCGCGACCACTACCGCCCGCTCCTGACGAGCCCCGCCCTCGGCGTCGCCGCGCTCGCCCGGCTCAAGGGGACCGCAGACGGCCCGGCCGCGCCGAGCCCCGAGCCGACCGGGCACCGGCTCTTCCCCGGCATGGACCGGGCCGTGCACCGGCGGCCGGGCTGGGCGGCCTCGCTCTCCATGGCCTCGAAGCGGATCACGTACTACGAGAACGGCAACGGCGAGAACCTGCGCGCCTGGCACAGCGGTTCGGGGATGCTCTACTGGTGGGGCGACACCTTCGCCAACGGGCAGTACAGCGACGACTTCTGGCCCACCGTCGACCCCTACCGGCTGCCCGGCACCACCGCCTCGCGCAAGCCGCTCGCCGACGGCGAGGGCGGTACCTGGGGCGCCGCGCGGCCCGACGTCCGCTGGGTCGGCGGGGCGACGGACGGCACGTACGCGGCGGTCGGACAGTACCTGAAGGGGCTCTCCTCCACGCTCCTCGCCAAGAAGTCCTGGTTCTTCCTCGACGACGCGATCGTCTGCCTGGGCGCCGGGATCCACGGCCGGGACGGCACCGGAGTGGAGTCGATCGTCGACAACCGCAACCTCGGCGAACACGGCGTCCACGCCCTCACCGTCGACGGCACGACCCGGCCCACGGAGCTCGGCTGGAACGCCACGCTGGCCGGAGCCCGTTGGGCGCACCTCGCGGGGCACGCCGGCTACGTCTTCCCGGGTGGCGCGCCCTCCTCGCTGAAGGCCCTGCGCCAGGCGCGCACGGGCAGGTGGTCGGAGATCAACCTGGGCGCCGTGACCGACCCGGTCACGCGCCGGTACCTGACGCTCTGGTTCGACCACGGCACCGATCCGACCCGGGCGACGTACGCGTACGTCCTCATGCCGGGGGCGAGCCGGGAGCGGACGGCGGCCCGCGCGGCCGACCGGGGCTGGGTCACCGTCCTCGCCAACACCGACGACCGGCAGGGCGTGCGCGTCCCTCCCTGGGCCTCACCGGCGTCAACCTGTGGCTCGCCGGCACGGTCGGCGAGGTCACGACCGGCGCCCCGCGGCGGTCCTGATCCGCGAGTCGGGCACCACGGCCACGCTCTGCGTCTCCGGCCCGCTCCGGGACGGCGCGGCGATCGACCTGACGTGGAACCGCCCCGTCTCCGCCGTCCTCTCCCGGGACCCGGCGGTCCAGGTCCTCGGCACGGGCGCCGCGCTCCGGCTCCGCGTCACCCCGGGAACCCTCGCGGCCACCCACAAGGCGGTCGTACGACTGGGCTGAGGGAGCGGCGGATCAGGGCCGGTGGACCATGCGATCGTCGTCCGTGAGGCCGGGGCCACCGTGTTCGGACGGTTCGTGGTGCCGGTGGTCTTCCTCGCCCTCCCGGCGCTGCCGCTCCTCCTCGCCCGCGCGGTGTTCCGCTCGGGCCTGCGCAAGGGACGGGAACGGCCGACGGCGGCGGTCCCGGCGGCGCTGACCCCGCTCGCCGGATCCGTGCTGCCCTTCGCGGCCCTGCGGCTGGTCCTGGCGTACGCGGACTGACGCTCCGGGGCCCCGGTCCCGTCCTGGGCCCCGGCCCGTCCCGAGCCCCGTCCCGGCTCCCGGCCCCGGCCTCGGCCGAGGCTCGGCTCACGGTCCGCGCCAGAGGTTGGCGAAGGCCGCGTTCTCGATGGTCCGCCTCTGGCGTACGGCCTCCAGCTCCATCACCGCGTCGTGGACGGCGGCCACCACGGTCGTCACCGCCTCGTCGTCGAGCCCCGGTTGCTCGTCGGTCCGTCCGTCACCGATTCCCACGGCCGAGGCGAGGACGGCCAGGACGGGATCGCCCGCCTCCCAACGGTCGGCCGCCCGGCGACGGGCGGGCGTGTCGACCGGCTCCACGCGCTCCGGACCGAAGGGCGACCGGCCGCTCCGCTTCCGCGTCAGCTCCCCGTCCTCCTCCAGCGCGGTCCGGTACACGGACGAGAGGTCCCGGCCCCGGCGCCACAGCCAGTCCTCGATCCGCTCGTAGGGCGGCTGCCGTACGAGCCCTGCCACGGCCTCGCCGAGAGCCGGTCGTCCGGCGCCGGCGACCCGCCCGGCACGACGCGGTCGCCGTCCACGGCGACGGCCCCCGCGCCGATGAGATCGACCAGTTCGGCCCCGCGAGCGCGAGCGACAGGTCGCCCTGCCCCACGGCGCGCTCCGGTTCCGGCTCCACGGTGATGATGAACAGGTCTTTCGCCGTACTCATGAACGGCTCCCCTCGGAGGCATCGACACGGCACGTCCCCGCCGGCCGGGCTCGCGACCGGCTCGGTGGCGGAGCGCCCACCACGATCAGTATCGCCTTCACCCGGCCGACCGAAGCCCCGCCGCCCCTCGACGACTCCTCACGGCCGGAGCCCGACGTGCTCGAGCGCGACCGTACTGAGGTCGGTGATGGCCCCGGGTCCCCCGGCGCCAGGCGTCGGCCCATCCGCCGGGCGGAACGGGCAGCCGGCGAGCGCTCCCGGGGACCGGTGAGGGCACGCAGGGCGAGCAGGTCGGCGCCCCCGGGAGCCTCGGCGAGGCGGCGCAGGGTGCTGCTGCGCCGGATCCAGAGCAGACGGGGCGGGAGCCACAGCAGAAGGACGAAGAGCACCGGAAGGACGATGAGGGCCACCGTGACCACGTCGGCGACCTGCCCGACGGTCTCCTGGAACGACACGCCCGCGTCGGCGAAACCGGAGCTGGCGTCCGCCGCGGACCGGAGCGGCTTCTCCAGGACGTCACCGACGAACGGCACGTCCGACGCCGCGTCTCCCGCCTCCCCGAGTTCCCTGGCGAGGCTGTCGCCGGAACTCTCCACCTTGCGCCCCGGCTCGGCCAGCAGCATGATCGTCCCGCGGACGGCGAGGGCCGCCCACACCGCGACGGCGATCAGGGCCACGGCGATCAGGTCCACGAGCACCTGACGGTTCCGGCGGGCGGGTGTCTGGGCGTAGAAGCGCAACGGAGGGCTCCCGTTCGGGTCAAGGCGTCGAGGAGGTCCGGCCGCCCCGACCGCGGTCCGGCCGACCGGTCGTCGGAATCAACTCTTCCACCGCTCCTTGCGCGCAAACGTGCGAAACACGGGATCCGGGCCGTCGCGCCCACCACGGACGGCCGCCGGGGTCCGGCCGGTGATGCCGTGGACGACGGGCGAGTCCCCGGCGATCCCGCGGGCTGAGCGGACGGAGGATCAGGCGCACACGGCGGTGATCGGCACACCGTTCCGCACCCGGCTCCTCAGGGAGGTACCGTCCCGAGGGCGCCCGGCGCCGGGGCGACACGCCCTGCCCCGATCACCCACCCGGCGGCCCGGCGAAGGTCCGCGGCCACAGCGCTGGTGTCGGGCCCATGATCGTATGGCTCAACGGCACCCACGGTGCGGGCAAGACGACGACCGGCGCGCTCGTGCAGCGGCTGATCCCCGATTCAACCGTCACCGGCCCCGACTCCCCGTTCCGCCTCGCGCACCTCGCGCCCTACGCCGAGGCCGCCCGCACGTGGCTGCACGCCGAGGCCGAGGTCGTCGACACCACGCACCTCACCCCCGCTCAGGCCGCTCTGCGGATCGCGGAGGCCCTCGAGGGCTGAGCGGTGGCCCCGAGGACCGCGCTCGCCGACGCCGAAGCGGCGTCCCCGCACCCGCCCGGATCACGGGTCCCGGTGCCCGCCGGGCGAGGCCGTCCGGCGCCCGGCGGTCCCGGGCGGACCCGGCGACGGCTCGCCCGCCGCGAGGTGCTCCAGGACCTCCGCCAGTTCCTCGCAGGCGCGGCGCACCGACCGGCGGATCGCACGCTGCTCGGTGATGACGGCGGCGAGGAGCAGGGCCGTCAGGGAGGCGGAGCCGTTGAACGCCTGGAGCTTGACCATGATCTCGACGTCGGACAGATGGAGGAAGGCGCCCTCCCGGAGGTCGCCTCGGCGGTGGTGAGCACCGACGCGAAGAGCGCGCACAGCACGCTTCCGGCGAGCTGGAAGCGGAGCGCCGCCAGACCAGCAGGGGGAAGACGAGGAAGAGCAGGCTCATCGGACTGAACACGGCCAGCGGTACGAGGACGAGGGTCGCGAGCCCCAGGGCGACCGCCTCCTTCCAGCGCCGCATCCGGAACCGTCCGGCCGGGCCCGCGAGTACGAGCAGGAGCGGGGCGACGAGCAGCACCCCATCGTGTCGCCCGCCCACCAGGCCAGCCAGACGGCCCAGAACTCGCGCTTGTCCAGGGAGCCCGTGGCCACGTGCAGCCCGACCCCCGCCGTCGAGCTGATCAGCATGGCGCCGAACCCGCCGAGGAAGACCAGGGAGAGCCCGTCCCGCAGCCGCGCCATGTCGAGCCGGAAGCCGACCTGTCTCAGCAGCAGGAAGGCGCAGAGCGGCGCGGCGGTGTTGCTCACGACGGTGACCACCGTGGTGAGCCCCGGGGTGGTGAGGGAGGCGATGACGAGGAAGGAGCCGAGGGCGATGCCGGGCCAGACCCGCGCGCCGAGCAGCAGCAGGGCGGCGACGGCGACGCCGGTGGGTGGCCAGATGGGGGTGACCACCACGCCCTCGACGACGAGGCGGCCCAGCAGGCCGAGCCGTCCGGCCGCGTAGTAGCAAGCGGCCACGGCCAGCGAGAGCAGGGCCGCTTCCGTAAGGGGTCGGAACTGCCGAGTAACCAACACACCGGCCATCAGACACCGGCCGGGCCGCCCCGACCGGGCAGCGAGAACCCCTGCGTGTCGGGCGCCGCCGTACGGAACGGACCCGCTCCGGCCCGAAGCCCGGTCCGACCCGGCCGGATCCGGTCCGGTGCGCCCCTGGCGCCGCGCGCCGGGCGGTCACCCGTTCGGGGGCGGGCCGACCGGGGACGAGGCCCTGCCCTCAGGCCCCGGCCGTCGGCCACGCCGTACCGCCGTCGTGGCCGACGACCAGGACGGCGGCGTCGTCCTCGTGCCCCACCGTGCTCGCCAGCTTCATGACGGCGGTGGCGAGCGCGTCGACGTCCAGCCCGGCGACGGCGGTGATCCCGGCGAGCCGCATCACCTGGTCCAGGCCGTCGTCGAGGGGGAGCGAGGGCCCTCCACCACCCCGTCGGTCAGCAGGACGAAGACACCGCCGGTGGTGAGCCGGTGGCGCGTGACGGGGTAGTCGACCCGCGGAGCACGCCGAGCGGGGGCCCGCCCTCGCCGTCGTCGATGCCGGAGCGGCCGTCGGCGGTGGCCCAGATGTGGGGGATGTGCCCGGCCCGGGCGCACTCCAGGAGTGCCGGCGGCGGGGTCGAGCCGCAGGAAGGTGCAGGTGGCGAAGAGATCGGCCCCAGGGAGACCAGCAGGTCGTTGGTGCGGGCGAGCAGCTCTCCCGGATCCCCGGTCACGGAGGCCAGCGCGCGCAGTCCCACGCGGACCTGCCCCATGAAGGCGGCGGCCTCGATGTTGTGCCCCTGCACGTCGCCGATGGACATGCCGATGTGGCCGTCCGGATGCGTCAAGGCGGTACGGGCCGCCCGCTTCCCCGTTCGCAGGAGCGCCGAACGCCCGCGCGCCTCCCGGGCCGGGCCCGCCCGAGTGCGGCATCACCCAGATTCCACCATCTACCCGCGCTTGCGCTTATAGCGCGCATGCAACTATTGTCGAAGCGTGCAAAGGGATCACTCAATCAATCCTGGAAGGGGGCGAGCCATGCCGCTCGCGCTACTCGCTCTTGCGGTCGGGGCCTTCGGGATCGGTACGACCGAATTCGTCGTCATGGGGCTGCTGCCCGAGGTCGCCACCGATTTCGGGGTCTCCATCCCCACCGCCGGTCTGCTGGTCACCGGCTACGCGCTCGGTGTCGTCGTCGGTGCGCCGCTGCTGACCGTCCTCGGGGGCAGGGTGAGCCGCAAGCGGATGCTCATGCTCCTGATGGGCCTCTTCGTGCTCGGCAACGTGCTCTCCGCCCTCGCCCCGAGCTTCGGGCTGATGCTGGCCGGCCGCGTCGTCGCCTCGCTCGCCCACGGTTCGTTCTTCGGCATCGGGTCCGTCGTCGCCGCCGGACTCGTCGCCCCGGACAAGAAGGCCGGCGCGATCGCCACCATGTTCACCGGTCTGACGGTCGCCAACATCGTCGGCGTGCCGCTCGGCACCTTCATCGGGCAGGCGATCGGCTGGCGCACCACCTTCGCGATCGTCGCCGCGCTCGGTGTGGTCGGACTGCTCGGCATCGCCCGGCTCGTGCCCGCCATGCCCCGCCCCGAGGGCACCCACCTGCGCCGGGAGCTGAAGGCGTTCCGCAACCCCCAGGTGCTGCTCGCGATGGCCATGACCGTGCTCGGCTTCGGCGGCGTCTTCGCCGCGATCACCTACATCGCGCCCATGATGACCGAGGTCGCCGGCTACTCCGACGGCGCGGTCACCTGGCTCCTCGTGCTCTTCGGCACCGGCATGTTCCTCGGGAACCTGCTCGGCGGCCGGTACGCCGACCGCGCGCTGATGCCGCTGCTGTACGCCACCCTCGGCGGGCTCGCGATCGTCCTCGCGCTGTTCACCGTGACCGCGCACGACAAGGTCCTCGCCGCGATCAGCATCCTCCTCGTCGGCGCGCTCGGCTTCGCCACGGTGCCGCCGCTGCAGAAGCGCGTCCTCGACCAGGCGCACGGCGCGCCGACCCTGGCCTCCGCCGTCAACATCGGCGCCTTCAACCTCGGCAACGCGCTCGCCGCCTGGCTCGGCGGCGCGGTCATCGCCGCCGGCTTCGGCTACACCTCCCCGAACTGGGTCGGCGCCGTCCTGGCCGCCGCCGCGCTCGGCCTCGCCCTCTGGTCCGCCGCGCTGGAGCGCCGGACCTCCGCGACCGGGGCCGACGCCCCCACCCCGAGGCCGCCGAGGCCGTCGGGACCGCCGGCGCCCGCGTCCCCGTACGCCACTGACCCCTCCCGCCACCGCACACCGCTCCGGAAAGAAAGCCGCACCTCCATGTCCCTCCCCACGTGCCTCCGTCGCCCTCAACGACGGAACCGAGATCCCCAGATCGGCTTCGGCGTCTTCCAGGTCCCCGACGACGGGACCACGACCGCCGTCGCCCACGCCCTGGACGCCGGATACCGCTCCGTGGACACCGCCGCCGTCTACGGCAACGAGGCCGGCGTCGGCCGGGCGCTCGCCGCCTCCGGCATCGCCCGCGACGAGCTGTACGTCACGACCAAGCTGTGGAACGCCGACCAGGGGTACGACGCCACCCTGCGCGCCTTCGACGACAGCCTCGCCAAGCTCGGCCTCGACCACGTCGACCTGTACCTGATCCACTGGCCCGCCCCGGCCCGCGACCTGTACGTCGACACCTGGCGCGCCATCGGGACGCTGGTCGCGGACGGACGGGTCCGTACCGCCGGCGTCTCCAACTTCAACCCCGCGCACCTGGAGCGGCTGCTCGACAGCAGCGACCTCGTGCCCGCCGTCAACCAGATCGAGCTCCACCCCGGCCTCCAGCAGCGCGAGGCTGCGCGCGCTGCACGCCGCCCACGGGATCGCCACCGAGGCGTGGAGCCCCCTCGCCCAGGGCGCCGTCCTCGCCGACCCGGTCATCACCGGCATCGCGGACCGGCACGGGAAGTCCCCGCGCAGGTGGTGCTGCGCTGGCACCTCCAGCTCGGGAACGTCGTCATCCCGAAGTCCGTCACCCCCGCCCGCATCCGCGAGAACCTCGACGTGCTCGACTTCGCCCTCTCCCCGGAGGAGATGGAGGCCGTGGCGGGCCTCGACCGCGGCCTGCGCACCGGGCCGGACCCCGACACCCTCGACTGAGCCCGGTGCGTCCGGGGAACCGGCGGCGGAGACCGGTGATCCTGCCGATGCCGGCCGGACGCCGGACGCGGAGAGTGGCCGGGCCGGTCCAGGCCCGGCCACTCTCCGCGCTCTCTGCCGGAGGACGGCCGCCGCACGACACGAGAGGACGACTCCGTCGTGGGACGACACCTTGCCGCGGCCGCCACCGCCGCCTCCCTCACCCCGCTCCTCGCCCCGGCATCCGCTCCCCGTCGAACTCGCCGGGTCGGCCGGCTGGGGGCGAAGGGGCTTAGGGCCTACTCGGCCTGATCCGCCGGACAGGCCCTAAGCGGGCGGTACGGAGGCGAAGGGGCTGGTGTCGAGGCGGGCGAGGAGGTCGGCCGGGTCGTCGTAGACGGCGGCGGCGCCCGCCCGGTCAGGTCGGCCTCGGGGATGCCGCCGCACAGCAGCCCGACGACGGTCACCCCGGCGCGGCGGGCCGCTTTCATGTCCCAGACGCTGTCGCCGACGAACACGGCCCGGTCGGCCGGCACGTCCACGAGGGAGAGGGCGTGCTCGACGGGGTCGGGAGCGGGCTTGCCCTCGTCGACATCGTCGGAGGTGGCGGTGTCCGTGAGCGCGTCGTCCGCGTCGATCGCCCGGCGCAGGGCCTCCAGCTCGCGACTCTTGGCCGAGGTCACCAGGACCACCTTCCAGTCGTCGCCCGCGAGCTTCCGCAGCAGGTCGGCGGCCCCGTCGAAGGGCTGGAGCCGCTCGAAGTACGTCCCGTAGAGGGTGTCGTGCGCGGTGCTCAGGCGCTCGTCGTCCGACCGGTCGCGGTCCTGTCCGAGCAGGTGGTCGAGGAGCCGCCCGCCCGGCAGGCCGATGGCCCGGTGCACGGCGTGCATGGTCACGCGGTGGCCGCCCTGGCGCAGCGCCTCCCACCAGGCGACGGCGTGCGGGTGGTTGGTGTCGGCCAGGGTGCCGTCGACGTCGAAGAGCGCTGCGCGGTCCATGGTCGGGGTCTCCTCACGGGGCACGGGGGTGGTGCGGGACGGGCACCCGGCGGCTACCCGGAACGGTTCCGTTCAGTCACCGTCCCCGCCACCGGTCCGCACCCCGGGATTCGTCGGGGCCCGTCGGCGCGTCGGCGCGGCTTCGCGGGGCGGCACCACGGAGCATCGCGGTGCGGAGGCGCCGGGCGGGTAGGCGCGCACAAGATCGCGCCCGGCCCCGGACGCGTCCCTCGCCCACCGGAGGAGGAGTACTTCATGCCCCACCGCTCCGTATCGCTCGCCTCGCTGCGCCAGTGGCGCCTGTGGCAGTGGTGGGAGCGTCAGCGGCGGGACCCCTTTGTGGTCCAGACCCTGCGTTCCACCGCGGCGGCGACGATCTCGTACGTCGTCGCGCTCCAGCTCAGCTCCGAGCCGGCGCCGCTGACCGCGCCGCTGACCGCGCTGCTCGTGGTGCAGGTGACGCTGTACTCGACGCTCGTGACGAGTCTGCGGCGGGTGAACTCCGTCGTCGTCGGCGTCCTCATCGCCATCGCGTTCAGCGTGCTCGTCGGTCTGACCTGGTGGAGCCTCGCCATGGTCATCCTGGCGGCGCTGGTGGTGGGGCGGTTCGTCCGGGTGGAGGAGTTCGTCGCCGAGGTCGCGATCAGCGCGATGCTGGTCCTCGGGGTCACCCAGGTCGCCGACACGGCCTGGGACCGCGTCCTGGAGACCCTGATCGGCGCGATCGTCGGCATGGTGTTCAACATGGTGCTCGTGCCGCCGGTCTGGGTGGACACCGCCGGGGACTCGATCGTGGACCTGGCCCGGCGGATGCGCCAGTTGCTCCTGGGGCTCGGCGAGGAGCTGACGGACCCGGACGTGCCCGCCGAGCCCGATCCGTTCGGCGACTTCGACGGGCCGTCGTCCGTGGACCTGGCGGCGGCGCGGCTCTACGAGGCGCGGCGCCTCGACAACGACGTCGCCGACGTGGACGCGGCCCTGCGGCAGGCGGAGGACAGCCTGCGGCTGAACCCGCGCGTGAAGGAGGGGCTGCTGCACCGGATCGTGCTGCGGACGGGCCTCGACACCCTGGAGATCTCCGCCGTGGTGCTGCGGGTCCTGACCCGCACCCTGACGGACCTGGCGCGGGAGCGGGACGGGGCGGTGCTCTTCCGCCGGGAGACGGCCCTCGTCCTCCAGGAGGTGGTGCGGCACCTCGGGGACACCCTGGTGAGCTTCGCGGTCCTCGTCACCTCGCACTCCAGCTCCGGCGCGGAGACGGCGGAGAACCGCCTCGCCGAGCAGTTGGACGCGGCCCGCGAGGCCGTGACCGGGCCGCCGGGATGCTGAGGGCGGACGCGGTGGACGATCCGGGGCGCTGGCAGTTGTACGGAGCCCTGCTCGCCGAGATCGACCGCGTCCTGAACGAGCTGGACCCCGGCCACCGGGGCCGCCGCCTCATGGAGGAGCTGGACCGGCACACGCGCGAGCGCAGGGCACGCAGGCAGAAGGTCGTCTCCCTGGCGTCCCGCGCGCGCCGCCCTCCTGACGGTCCCGGCGCTCCTCCCGGCGGGTCAGACGGGGCGCAGGGCTCCGTCGGCCCGCAGGTCGTCGAGGGTGGGATAGCCGTCGACGGCCATGATCAGGTCGGCTTCGGCGAGGAGCGAGCGCAGGACGTGGACGACGCCGTCCGTGCCGCCGAGGGCGAGTCCGTACGCGTACGGGCGGCCGACGCCGACCGCCGTGGCGCCGAGGGCCAGCGCCTTGACGACGTCGGCCCCGGTGCGGACGCCGGAGTCGAAGAGGACGGGCAGGCCGTCGGCGGCCTCGACCACCCGGGCAGGGCGTCGAGGGCGGGCAGGCCGCCGTTGGCCTGGCGTCCGCCGTGGTTGGAGCAGTAGACGCCGTCGATCCCGCCGTCCCGGGCGCGCCGGACGTCCTCGGGGTGGCAGATGCCCTTGAGGAGGATCGGCAGGTCGGTGAGGGAGCGCAGCCAGGCGAGGTCGTCCCAGACGAGCGGTTTGCCGAAGACGCCGGCCCACTCCACGACGGCGGCGCGCGGGTCCTCCTCCGGGGGCTTGGGGAGCCGGGCCCGGAAGACGGGGTCGGAGGTGTAGTTGGCCAGGCAGTGGCCGCGGAGCTGGGGAAGTTGCTGGTGGCGAGGTCGCGCGGGCGCCAGCCGGTGATCCAGGTGTCGAGGGTGACGACGATGCCCCGGAAGCCGGCCGCCTCGGCGCGGTGCACCAGGCTCTCCGCGAGGGCCCGGTCGGTGGGGGTGTAGAGCTGGAAGAGGCCGGGGGTGTCGCCGAGTTCGGCGGCGACCTGTTCCAGGGGTCGGCGGTGAGCGTGGAGGCGATCATCGGCACGCCGGTGCGGGCGGCGGCGCGGGCGGTCGCCAGGTCGCCGTGTCCGTCCTGGGCGCAGAGGCCTATGACGCCGACGGGGGCCATGAACAGCGGGGAGGGCAGCGTCATGCCGAAGAGGTCGACCGACAGGTCGCGTTGCGCGGCGCCCACCATCATGCGCGGGACGAGTCCCCACTTGCGGAAGGCCGCGGCGTTGGCCTCCTGGGTGTGTTCGTCGCCGGCGCCGCCGGCCACGTACGACCACAGCGAGGGTGACAGCGCCGACCGCGCCTTCGACTCCAGTTCGGCGAAGGTCATCGGCAGCGCGGGAACGGTGCCGAAGAGGCCCTCGAAGTAGATCTCGTTCTGGTAGTCGCCGAAGTGCGGGGGCATGGGGCCCGTCCCTTCACGTCAGGGGCGGGCGCCCGGGTCGCCCGCCGTGGTGCCGTCCAGGGTGCCCGTCGCGCGCCTCCGTGACCATGGGGCGGTCGTCCGTCCTCGTCGGGGCCGCCGGGCCGGCGCCCTTCGAGCGGCTCGCGCCGCCGTTTATCCGGGTGCGCGCTCCGGAGGCCGGACGTGATGATGAAGGAATGGAACGCACCTTCGAAGAGCTCGTCGCGGAGGCCGTCGAGGCCCCGGTCGACGGCTGGGACTTCTCCTGGCTCGACGGACGGGCCACCGAGCGGCGCCCCTCCTGGGGCTACCACCGGCTCCTCTCCGAGCGGCTGGCCACGGCCTCGGCCGGGCTCGACGTCCAGACGGGCGGCGGCGAGGTCCTGGCCGGGGTGCCGGTGCTGCCGCCGACGATGGCGGCCACCGAGTCGTGGCCCCGAACGTCGCCCGGGCCACCGCACTCCTCCACCCGCGCGGGGTGGTGCTCGTCGCCGATCCCGACGAGCCGCCGCTGCCCTTCGGCGACGCCGCCTTCGACCTCGTCACCAGCCGGCACCCGGCGACCGTGTGGTGGTCGGAGATCGCCCGCGTCCTGCGGCCGGGCGGCACCTATTTCGCCCAGCACGTCGGGCCCGCCAGCGTCTGGGAGGTGGTGGAGTACTTCCTCGGTCCGCAGTCGGAGGCGGCCCGGGCGCGCCACCCGACGACGAGGCCGCGGCGGCGCGGGCGGCCGGGCTCGACGTGGTGGACCTGCGCACCGAGCGGCTGCGGATGGAGTTCCACGACGTCGGCGCGGTCGTCTGGTTCCTGCGCAAGGTGATCTGGATCGTGCCCGGGTTCACGGTCGAGGCGCATCTGTCCCGGCTGCGCGACCTCGACGCCCTGATCCGGGCGGAGGGGCCGTTCGTCGCCCACTCCGCCCGGACCCTGATCGAGGCGCGCCGACCCGCCGCGTGACGGGCGCGGGCCCCGCTCAGGAGCGCGTCGGCGGAACCCCCAGTCGAGGCGCAGGACGGCGAGGTCGTCGGAGTGCCGGCCGGCGTTCAACCGGTGGGTCTCCTTGATGAGGAGGTCGACGTGGGCGGCCGGGTCCTCCGGCGGCAGGGTCGCGATCAGGTCGAGCAGTCCCTCGACGCCGAGCCGCTCGTTCGCCGTTCCGTTGTGGCCCTCGGTGAGTCCGTCGGTGTAGAGGGTCAGGGCGCCGGTGGCGGGGAGCGGGACGACCGTGGCGGGCCAGCGGTGCGGACCGGAGAAGATGCCCAGGGCGATGCCGTGGGCGGCCTCCAGCTCGCTGGTCCCGGCGGGCGTGGTGAGCAGGGGTTCGTGGTGGCCGGCGAGGGTGGAGGGTGGCGGTGCCGGCGTTCTGGTCGAGGGTGAGGAGGGTGCAGGTGGCGAACATGTGCTGGCCGCCGCGCTCGGCGAGCAGGATGCGCTCCATCAAGTGCAGCAGGTCGTCGCCGCGGTGGCCGCCGAGCACGAGGAGCGCCAGGCGATCCGCAGGCAGACGCCGAGCGCGGCGGCGTCGGGCCCGTGTCCGCTGACGTCGCCGACGACCGCGTGCAGCAGCCCGTCGTCCCCCTCGACCACGTCGAGGAAGTCGCCTCCGAGCAGGGCCAGGGTGGCGCCCGGCAGATAGCGGGAGGTCACCCGCACGGTGGAGGTGTCGAGGATCGGCTGGGGCAGCAGGCCGCGCTCCAGGCGCGCGTTCTCCTCCGCCCGCAGCCGGGCGGCCTGGGCCTCGGAGTTCGCCCGCTCGGTCTTGCTGCGGTAGACGGCGTAACGGACCGTCCGGTGCAGCAGGTCCGCCTCGACCTTCCCCTTGACGAGGTAGTCCTGGGCTCCGGCGGCCATGGCGTCGGGCCCTGCCTGCGCCTCGGCGAGCCCGGTCAGGACGATGACCGCGGTGTGCGGGGCCATGGCCCGGACCGTGGTGACCGCGTCGGTGCCCGACACGTCGGGCAGGTGCAGGTCGAGCAGGATGCAGTCGATCGGCGTGTCGGCCAGCTCGGCGCGGGCCTCGGCCAGGCTGGTCCGGGTGGTCAGCTCGAACCGCAGCCCCGTGTCGTGGAGGAGTTCCTCGACGAGCAGGGCGTCGCCCAGGTCGTCCTCGATCAGGAGGACGCGGTACATCGGCTCGTGGGGCGAGGTACCACCGCCGGTCACGGTCGCGGTCATCTCGTGCGCTCCGTGCCGGACGCGGCGGCCTGCGGCACGTCGGCCTGGAGGGGATCTCCGGCGGCTCGGGCGCCAGGGTGAAGGTGATGCGCGCTCCGTCGTGGTGGTCGGTGTCGACCGCGATGGTGCCGCCGTGGAACTCGACGATCTTCTTGCACATCGCGAGGCCGATGCCGCTGCCCGAGTACACGTCCTTGGTGTGCAGCCGCTGGAAGATCACGAAGACCTTGTCGGCGTACTCCGGGGCGATGCCGATGCCGTTGTCGGTGACGGTGAAGCGCCACAGCCGGCCCTCCCGGGCCGCCGTGACCCGGATCCGGGGCGCCTCGTCCGGGCGGCGGAACTTCACGGCGTTGCCGATCAGGTTCTGCCACAGCATCCCCATCTGGGTGGGGTCGGCGACCAGGGTCGGCAGCGGGTCGTGCGTGATGACCGCCCCGGCCTCCTCGATGCCGACGCTCAGGGAGGACAGGGTCCGCTCCAGGACCTCGTCGAGGTCGACGCTCTGGTGGGTGTTGTGCAGGCGTCCGACGCGGGAGAAGTCGAGCAGGTCGTTGATGAGGACCTGCATGCGGTTCGCCCCGTCGACGGCGAAGTCGATGTACTGGTCGGCCCGGCTGTCGAGCTGTCCTCCGTAGCGCCGCTGGAGGAGCTGGGTGAAGCTGGAGACCTTGCGCAGCGGCTCCTGGAGGTCGTGCGAGGCCACGTACGCGAACTGCTCCAGCTCGGCGTTGGAGCGCTGGAGGTCGGCGGCCTGCGCGTCGAGGCGCATGCGGGCCTCCTCCGTGAAGGCCAGTTCCCGCACGAGGCGCCGGCGCATGGAGTCGATCTCCTCGCCGAGGAGCCGCAGGTCGGCGGGGCCGGAGGGGTGATGGGGTGATCGAAATCACCCCGGCGATGGTCCGGGCGTCCGCGCCGAGCCGGTCCAGGGGCTCGTTGATGCCCCGGCGCAGGCCCTCGAAGATCAGGGCGGTCAGTACGGCGATGAGCACCGCGATGGCGCCGAAGACCCAGTTCCGGACGCCCATCATGATCATCAGGTCGTCCCTCGTGCGGAGGCGCTCCCCGAGCAGCCGCTCCTGCTGCGCGCCCAGGGCGGCGCGCACGGTGTCGAAGGTCTCCTTGCCTCCGTCGCCCGCGCGGCGCCAGCGGCGAGGGCGAGCCGGGCGGCGCGGCGGCGACCGGACGCGCGATCCTCTCCTGCCACACGGCCACGGCGTCCCGCACGGTCGCGAGGTCGGCCAGGGCCGCCCGGTCGTCGGCGAGGAGCTCGGAGAGCTGCGCGGTCCGCGTCTCCTGCTCGGCGAATCCCTCCCGGTAGGGGGTGAGGAAGTCGGGGGTGCCGGTCAGGCCGTAGCCGCGGATCCCCGTCTCCTGGTTGAGGAGCGCCGACTCCAGGCGGATGGCCGTGGTCAGCGCGGGGGACCGCACGTCCACGAGTTCCTTGCTGAGCGTCTCGGTCCTCAGGAGGACCCAGCCGCCCGTCGTTCCGAGCAGGGCCAGGACGACCAGGGAGATGGCCGCGCCCACGCGAAGCCACCGCCGGGTCGTCCATGCGGACAGGCCCGCCCACGCGGTTGCTTCCCATCGCCGGTCATGGTGCGGACTCCTCTGCTGCGACAGCCGCCGAAGGTGCGGCGCGATCACTGTAATGGGCGACAACGGTTGTTGTCGCCGGACCCCTGGGGACCTAGAGTGCCGGATGTGCCAGGCAAGAACTTCGTGTTGCGGACCACTCCGCAGGAGACGGCCGCCGCCGCGGACGCCGCGGTCGGCGACCTCGCGCGGCGCCTCGTCCGGCGCCTCCTGGACGATCCCTCGCAACCGGCACCGGACGACCGCGCGCAGGCCCTGGCCCTGCTCCACGTCCTGGACCACGTCCAGAAGGCCGCCGAACGGCTCCAGCAGGAGGCGGTCGTGGCCGCGCCCGTGCGGGGCCGGCTATCCGCAACTCGGAGCGGCCTGCGGCATGACCCGACAGGGAGCCCGCCGCCGCTGGCCGGGGCTCTTCGACCACTCACACGACAAACCCACGGAGCAACCGATCATGACCACCCCCGCCCGCCCCTTCGACGTCCTGCTAGTCGAGGACGACGTCGCCGATGCCATGCTCATCGAGGAGGCACTCTCCGAGCGCGGGGCCCGCAACCTGGTCCAGGTCACCGACGGGGTCGCCGCCCTCGAGCACCTGCGCGCCCCGGACGCCCCCGTCCCGACCTCATCGTCCTCGACCTGAACATGCCCCGGATGAACGGCCGGGAGCTGCTGAAGGTCCTCAAGTCCGACGAGGACCTCCAGACCATTCCGTGGTCGTCCTGACCACGTCGACGGCGCCCGACGACGTGACGGGGGCGTACAGCAGCCACGCCAACGCCTACGTGACCAAGCCGGTCAACCTGGAGGAGTTCGAGCGGGCCGTCCAGAGCATCGACGCCTTCTACCTCGACACCGCCGCCCGCCCGCGCCCCTGACGTCCGAAAGGGGCGGGTTCAGTCCAGGTCGATGCGGGCGGTGACGCGCTTGCCGACCGGTTCCCGCCGGACGCGGAGCTCCCGGGCGACGGCCTTGACGATCTCCAGGCCGTGCTGACCGATCCGGTCCGGGTCGGCGGCGTGGGCCGCCGGAACCGTGGGCTCGCTGTCCCACACCACGACGTCCACGGTCCCGGCGCCGATGCGCAGTTGCAGCAGCACCGGGCCGGGGGCGTGCCGGCGGGCGTTCGTGACCAGTTCGCTGACGACGAGCCGCGTCAGCTCCTCCGCGCGCTCGGAGACGGGCACGCCCCAGACGGCGCGGGCCTTCTCCAGGAAGGCGGTGGCGCGGTCGCGGGCCTCGGCCATGAGCCCGTCGCCCTCGTCCCACGCGTATCCGACCTGCATGAGGTCGTCCTCGGGCACGGCACAGTCGTCGCCGTCGGCACCGGCCGTCGTCGTCATCGTCTTCCCCCGTGTTCACGCGCGCGTCACCCGCCATGACGTCGTGTCCACCATAGGTGTTCTCCCCCGTGGTCAGGGGCGTGGCCGGGGGTCAGTCGCCCGGCGCGATCAGGACGACCTGGTCCCGCGCGTGCCAGTACCGTACGTGGGCCTTGGGCGGATTGACGCGCATGCCGTGGCCGGAGGCGGCCGCGGAGCGGTAGCCGATGGCGCACTCGCCGCGGCGGGCGGCCGACGCGGCGACGGCGGCGAAGGAGGCCGTCCGGCCGGTGGTGACGTAGTGGGAGGCCGGGCGGAGGTGGAGGCGTTGCCGGCCGGGGAGAGAGTTCCTCGAACACGGCGGTCAGGTGCGGGTTCTGGGAGATCTGGGTCATGAGGAGGCCGACGAGCCTGCCGCTGACGACGAAGTCGGCCCAGGGGTGCCGCGGGGCGATCAGCCGGTTGCGGTCGTCGGCCATCTCGGTGACGACGGGCACGTGGCGGCCGCCCTCCTCCTCCCCGGGCCCGCAGGTGCAGGAGGGTGACGAGGGTCCGGTCGTCCGGGTCGCCGCGGCCGGGGCGGGGGTCGGGGCCGAGCACGATCACGACGTCGTAGCGGGTGAGGTCGAGGGCGTCCGTCGTCGACCTGAGCGCGGGGTCCGCGGGATGGTGGCGCACCGGCATGCGGGGGCGAGGGCCCCGGCGGCGGACCGTACGGCGGCGGTCGTCGCGGCACGCGGCCCGGCCACGACGTCGAGGGTCGAGCCGGGCGGGGTGCGCCGTGAGAGCTGGTCCACGATCCGGGGCGCCCTGCGGTTCCAGCCGAGGAGGAGGACGCGTTCGGCCGGGGCGGGGGCCGGGGACGGCGCGTGGGCGAGGGCCCTCGGGTCGTGGGGCACGGGGAGGTCGGACAGCCGGGTGGAGTGCTCGTCCCGCGCGATCACGAGGAGGCTGTCGTCCTCCCGGAAGCGGGCGGGCCGGGGCGGGTTGAGCGTCACGGTGCCGTCGTCGTGGGCGATGCCGACGGCGATGGACTCCGGGCAGGCCCCGGCGGCCTCCTCGAAGGTCAGGCCGGGCAGGCGGGGGTCGCGCAGGGTGTGGAACTCGTGTCCGGCGAAGTCGAGGAGTTCCTGGTGCACGAGGGAGAGTCCGGGCTGCCGGGCGCAGTCGACGACGAGCCGGGCCGTGATGTCGTCCACGTCCAGGACGGTGGTCCGGGGCCGCCGGCCAGTCGGGCGGCGGCGAGGTGCCGGTCGTCGCGCACGGCGGCGACGACGCGGACCCGCCGGTCCTCCCCAGGGCGGCCGAGAGGAGAGCAGGGTCTTGACGGTCTCGGCGTCGTCCCGGGGGTCGTCGCGCGGCAGGACGAGGACGCAGTCCGCGGTGTCCGGGCTCACGCGGGCGAGGGCGACGGGGTCGGCGGGGCGGCCGGTGCGGCACAGGACGCGGGTGCGGCCCGTGGCGCGGGCGGTGGTGTGGAGGTCCTCCTCCATGGCGGACTTCTCCCGGTCGGCGAGGACCGCGATCACGCGGCGGCGCCGGTCGGTGCGGGCGGCGACCAGTTCGGAGACGACGGTCGGGATCTGTTCGGACCAGCCGAGGACGACGGTGTGGCCGCGCTCCAGGATCGTGGCCCGGCCCCGGTCGAGGGCCATCAGCCGGTCGGTGAGGCCGGTGGTGATGAGGCTGACCAGGGTGGAGACGTAGAGGAGGGCGATGAGGGCGAGGAGCACGGACAGGACGATGCGCAGGGGCGGTCCGACCTCGCCGCCCAGGCGCATGGTCTGTCCGGTGCTCCGCCAGACCGCCGCGATCCTCGCCCCGAGGGTGGCGGGGGCGCTCCGGTCGGTCCACACCAGGAGGGCGCTGACGGGGACGACGAGCGCGAGGCAGCCGAGGGCGAGCCAGCCGCAGAGGGCCGGTATGCCGCGGGCGAGGGTGGTGTCGAACCAGTAGCGGAGGCGTGCCTCCACCGAGGGGGCGGGGTACGGCGTCCGGGGCCGGGCGGCCGGGGTGGTCGCGGGCCGGTCCGCCCCGGGTCCCCGTCCGGCGTTCCGCTGTCCGGGAACGACCTTGTTGCCTTCTTTGCGCACGTCGGCGGCGTGGCGCCCCGCCGTGTCCGGCGGGGCGCCATCGCCGTGGATTCATCCCTTCGTGAGCGGCCGGGGGTCGGGTCAGCCGTTCGGGTCGAAGGTGATCCCGGCGGGTTCGGCCTTGGCGAGGTGGTCGGCGAAGCTTCCGTCCTTGAGGCCGAAGTGGGCGCTGCCGAAGTCGGCCGCGACGAGCTTCTCGCGGATGCCGGCGGGGTAGCCGTTCCAGCCGACCAGAGTGGGGAACTGCCAGGTGCGGCGGTGGTTCTCGGGCGGTTCGTCGTTGGTGTTGGCAGGGCGGAAGCAGTGGGTGCCGATGCCGTCCTTGTGGTAGACGACCTTGGGGTGGGCGCCGTCCCAGCGGATCCGGTCGCGGGCGTAGGTGTCGAAGTTCCCGTGGGCGGAGGTGGAGACGTACTCCGCCCGGCCGTCGCGCACCCAGACCACGACATGCTCCCAGTCGTGGCGGTGTCCGCCGAGGCCGCTGCCGGGCACCGCCTGGTCCTTCTCGAAGTAGAGGCCGTAGAGGATCGCGCACCAGCCGTTGTTGCACTTCGCGCGGGAGTAGCCGTTGGTGGCGGCGAGGTCGGAGGCGTCGCGGCACTGGCCGTTGAGGGCGCCGGACGGGTTGAGGCCGCCGTTGAGGGTGCCGTCGGGGCCGATGGCGGCGGTGGGGTAGCAGCCGTCCGTGTCGTAGTCGAAGGCCGGCTGGAAGGTCTGCTCCAGGGTGTCGGCGTTGCCGGGCAGGGCGGCGGGCGGTGCGGCGAACGCGCTGCCCGGCAGGGCGATGACCAGCGCGAGGGCGCCGGCGAGGCGAGGCCTCCCCGGGCGGCGTACACGGGTGTCTTCAACTGCGTCCCCCTTGGGTCGGACGGCGGTGGGCGAGGGCGTGCGGCGTACGGCGTCGTGGAGCGCCGCACGGCATGCGCCATCGTGACATGACCACGCCAATAGAGGGAGTCGTCGACCGCTCCCGGCGGTGAACGCCGCCCGACGGGTGGTGGACCGGAGCGCCGGGACTCTCCGCGAAAACCGATAGACGATACGTATCGTCTCGTCTACGGTGGTCGTCATGACCACCGTTTCCCCGCACACATCGCCATGTTCTCCATCGCCGCCCACGGCCACGTGAACCCCAGCCTGGAGGTCATCCGCGAGCTCGTCGCCCGGGGCCACCGGGTCAGCTACGCCGTTCCCGCCTCCTTCGCCGCGAAGGTCGCGGAGACCGGGGCCACCCCGTCGTCTACACCTCGACGCTCCCGACCGACGACGACCCGGACGCCTGGGGCACCGAACTGATCGACAACATCGAGCCGTTCCTGGCCGACGCCGTGCAGGCGCTCCCCGGCTCGCCGAGGCCTTCGACGGGGACCGGCCGGACCTGGTGCTGCACGACATCACCTCGTACCCGGCCCCCGTCCTCGCCCACACGTGGGGCGTCCCGCCGTCTCCCTCTGGCCGAACCTCGTGCCGTGGGAGGGGTACGAGGAGGAGGTCGCCGAACCGATGTACGCCGAGCTCAAGGCCTCGCCGCGCGGCAAGGCGTACTACGCCCGGTTCGGGGAGTGGCTCGCCGGACACGGCATCGACACCCACCCGACCGGTTCGTCGCGCGGCCGCGCCGGGCGGTCGTCCTCATCCCGCGCGCCCTCCAGCCGCAGGCCGACCGGGTCGACGAGTCCGTCTACACCTTCGTCGGAGCCTGCCAGGGCGAGCGCGCCGACCAGGGCACGTGGGAGCGGCCGGCCGGCGCCGAGAAGGTGCTCCTGGTCTCGCTGGGCTCCGCCTTCACCAAGCAGCCCGGCTTCTACCGGGCCTGCGTCGAGGCGTTCGGCGACCTGCCGGGCTGGCACGTCGTCCTGCAGATCGGGAAGTTCGTCGACCCGGCCGAACTCGGCGCCCTGCCGGAGAACGTGGAGGTGCGCTCCTGGGTGCCCCAGTTGGCGATCCTGCGGCAGGCCGACGCCTTCGTCACCCACGCGGGCGCGGGCGGGAGCCAGGAGGGCCTGGCCACCGCCACCCCATGGTGGCCGTGCCGCTGGCCACCGACCAGTTCGGCAACGCGGACATGCTCCGGTCCTGGGGTGGCACGGCACCTGCCGCTGGAGGAGGTGACCCCCGAGCGGCTGCGGGAGTCCGTCCTGGCGCTCGTCGACGACCCCGAGGTGGCCCGCCGGGCGCGCGAGATCCAGGAATCGATGGCCCGCGAGGGCGGCACGCGGCACGCGGCCGACCTGATCGAGGCGGAGCTGCCGGGCTGACGGCCCCGCGACCGGGGCGACCTGGGCGACCTGGAGACACGGGGCACCGGAAGGGCGGCGCCCGGCCCAGCCCGTCGCCGCGAACGCCTGGGCGGTACGGCGGCCTGACGGCCGGTCAGGCCTCCTTCGCGCCTTCGTGCGTGGCGAGTTCCCCGGGCGTGCCGACGAACGCCGGACCGCAGCCGGGCGGGAGGCGCTCGACCACCATGGCGACCGCCTCCCGCGCCGTGCCGGCCTCGCCGATCCTCCGCGTCCGCGAAGGCCCTCGACGTAGTACGGCCCGGTGTGGCCGGGGCCGGCCGCCGTCGGACCGACGTACGGCACGTCCCACGTCCAGCGCTGCTCGGTGCAGCGGCTGAAGTGCAGTTCCCACATGCCGATCCAGGGGAAGAGCTGCCGCAGCCGAGGTTCGGCGTACGCCGCCGCTACCAGATCGGCGCTCACCCGGTCGGAGGCGAGCAGCTCCTGCCACGCGGCTTCCACGATGCCGGTGCCCGGTGTGTTCGTCGTCATGCCCGGATTATTCCCCCGGTGTCCGAAGCCCCGACGTTCCCGTCACCCCGCCGTACGGGCGGGGTGACGGGGACGAGTCAGACGACGGCGCCCGTGCGGCGGCGCGGCGCGGGAGCCGCCGGGGCGGGGGCCGGGTGACGGGTCTCCAGGGTCACGGCCAGCGGGATCGCGGTGAAGACCGTGGAGGCCATGCCCAGGACGACGCCGGCGAGCAGCGCGACCGAGAAGTCCGCGAGCGAGTCCCCGCCCAGGACGGCGAGCGCCACCAGGACGAAGAGCGCGCCCATGCCCGTGTTGACCGTGCGCGGGAGGGTCTGGGCCACCGCCCGGTCGGCCAGGTCGGTCAGCGGTGTGCCGCCGCCGCGGCGCCGCAGTTCCCGCAGCCGGTCGAGGACCACGACGGAGTCGTTGACCGAGTAGCCGACGACGGTCAGCAGCGCGGCCAGGAACACGCTGTCCGCCGGCTTGCCCAGCCAGGCGAACAGGCCGATCACCAGGAGGACGTCCTGGGTCATGGCGGCGACGGCGGCCGTCGCGTACGTCCAGCGGAACCGCACCGTCAGGTAGAGGAGCTGGGCCGCCACCGCCAGGCCGAGCGCGAGCAGGGCGTGGGTGCGCAGCTCGCTGCCCAGGCTCGGGCCGATCAGGTCGTCGCGCTCGACCGCCACCGGTCCGGCGACCCCGGTGAGCGCCTCACGGATCTCCCGCTGTTCGCCGTCGCCCGTCTCCTTCACCCGTACCGACACGTCTCCGTCGCCGGTGGTCTGCACGACGGCGTCGGGGAAGCCGGCGTCCGCGACCGCCGCGCGGGCCGCGTCGGCGTCCACCGGGCGGTCGGCCGCGTACTGGACGACCCGGCCGCCGGTGAACTCGACGCCGAACTCCACGCCCCGGACGCCGATTCCGGCGAGGGCCACGAGGAGCAGTCCGGCGCAGCCATCAGCCAACGGCGGCGGTGGGCCGTCAGGCGCGGGACGCGGCGGGTGAGCCGGGTCCGCAGTCGGCCGGGTCCGGCGATGCCGGTCACCGCCGGCCGCCTGCGCACGGCGGGCAGCCGGAGCGTCAGGTCGGCGAGGAGCCGGGTGACCACCATGGCGGTGAGGAGCGAGGTCACGACGCCGACGGCGAGCGTCACGCCGAAGCCCTTGACCGGTCCGGTGGCGAAGACGAACAGCAGGCCGGCGGCGAGCAGGGTGGTGACGTGGGAGTCGGCGACCGCGCTCCACACCTTGCCGAACGCCGTCGTCACCGGCCGCCGCAGGTCGCGCCCGGCGGTCCTGCCCAGGGCCGCGTACTCCTCCCTGGCCCGTTCGAAGACCAGGACGTTGGCGTCGACGGCGATGCCGACGGCCAGGACGAAACCGGCGAGGCCGGGCAGGGTGAGGTGGCGCCCAGGGCGACCACGGCGGCGTACGAGATCAGGCCGTACAGCAGGAGGGCGACGGTGGCGAGGAGGCCGAGGAGCCGGTAGACGGCGATGACGAAGAGGCCGGTGCAGGCGAGGCCGATCACCGCCGCCAGGGCACTGGCCCGGATCGCCTCCGCGCCGAGCGTCGGGCCGACGGTGCTCTGCTCGACCGTCGTCACGGGGACGGGCAGCGCGCCGCCCTGGACGAGCGCGGCGAGGTCGCGGGCCTCCTGGCCGGAGAAGCCGCCGGTGATCTGCGCGGAGCCGCCGCCGATGCCCGTCCCGCAGGCGACACCCGTCTGCATGCCGGGCGCGGAGACGATCCGGTCGTCGAGGACGATGGCGACCCTGCGGGCCGGGTCGCCCGGGGACGCGCAGGCGGCGTCGCCGGTGATCCGCGCCCAGTCGCCCGCGGCCCGGTCGCGGAAGGAGAGGTCGACGGTCCAGCCCCGGCCGCTCGTGGTGTCGAGGGCGGCCTTCGCGTTCTCGACGCCGTCGCCGGTCAGGGCGGGGGCGGCCAGGGCGAGATAGCGGCCGGGCGCGTCGGGGTCGGCGAGGACGCGGGTGCCGTCGGCGGCGGCCGGTCCGGCCAGTCCCTCCGCCTCGCCGGTGACGGCGTGGAAGGTGAGCTGAGCGGTGCGGCCGATGGTCTCGGCGGCCTGGCGCGGGTCGCGCAGGCCGGGGAGTTCGACGACGATGCGGCGCTCGCCGGAGCGGGCGAGGGAGGGTTCGGCGACGCCGAGGCCGTCGACGCGCTTGCGGAGCACCTCCAGGGCGCGGTCGGTGGCCGCGGCGTCGGCGCGGATGGTGGGGCCGTCCTCGGTCTGGAGGACGATGCGGGTGCCGCCGCGCAGGTCGAGTCCGAGGCGGGGCGGGGTGGTCAGGGCGATCCAGAGGGAGAGCGCGACGACGGCGAGCGCGAGGAGCGCGCGCCACGGCGTGGCACGAGAGGACATGGGTGTCTCCACGGGCGGTGCACGGTTCGGCGGGCGCGGTCCTGGGGGCCGCGCGGGCCGTTCCGTGCCGGGCGTACGGTCGGACGCGCGTCGGCGACCGGCCCGGGGCATGCCGGGGGCCCGGACGGCGACGCGGGGGAACGTCAGCGGTGCCGGGTGGAGGGAGGGCCCTGGGGTCCCTCGGGACGTACGGACCGCCGGGCGGCGCCCGTTCGCGGCGGGGATCGCCGGCCAGGAGGCCGCGCGGGGGCGGGGAGAGGTCGACGGGCGCGACCGCGGGGCGGCGGGCGCCGCCGGGAACCGCACGGAGTGCTCGACGACCGCCGGAAGCCCCACGACGGCGGCGGGCGCGAGATGCGGCTCGGGCGGCGCGAGCCGGTGGGCGGGGGCGGGGGCCGGCGGGGAGGCGGGGGCGGTACGGGCCGGGGAGTCGGAAACCGCGCGGGCCGTCGGGGTGACGGCCGGGTCCGCGCGGGTCGCCGGGTGCACGGCCGGGGCACGGACCGGGAGGACGGGGTCCGCGGGGGCGCCGGACTCACGGCCGGAGCCGGGGAGATCGCCGTCGTACGGACCGCCGGGGGCGTGGCCGTGTTCGAGGCCGACGCGGGGGCCGGGGCCAGGATCAGGGACCAGAGGGCGCAGAGGAGCGCGGGGACGAGGGCCGCGAGGCGCCGTGCGGAACGTTCCACCGCCCGGCACCTCCCCGTCCGTGCCGGCCCGTCGTGCCGGGCCGTCCGGGCTCAGCGTAGACCGGCGGGGAACGCACCCGGTCACCGGCTCCCGTCCTGAGTACGACGGTTGAGTACGTCCGCTCATGCCGGGCCGTCCCGGTCCCGCGACGATGACGGGGTCAGCCCATCCTCCTCGGCTCCAGGGGCCCGTCCGTGCTCAGCCGCATCGCCGCCCGCGTCGTCCCGCTCTTCGGACGACTGACCGTCACCGCCGACCCGGGGCGTCCCTCGCGCCCGGCAGCATCCTGGTCGTGAACCACACCTCGCTCGCGGACCCGGCGCTCGTGCTCGCCGCGCTCCGCCGGCGGCTCGCGGTCGAGCCCGTCCTGATGGCCACCTCGGGGCTCTGGCGGGTCCCGGTCCTCGGCCGGGCCCTGACCCGCGAGGGCACGTGCCCGTGCACCGGGGCACGGCCCACGCGGCGGCCGCCCTCGACCGGGCGGCGGTCGCGCTCGCGTCGGGGCGGCACGTGATGCTGTACGCGGAGGGGCGCATCCCGCCGCGGCGGGACTCCGCCGAGAACCCGCCCGAGGCGTTCCGGACCGGGCTCGCCCGGCTCGCCCTGGCCACCGGGGCGCAGGTCGTGCCGATCGGTCGGGCGGGGGCGCGGCGGATCACCTCCGGCGGGCGGGCGAAGCAGCTCGCCGGGGTGCTCACGGCGCCCATCCGCAGGCCCGGTCTCCACGTCCACATCGGGGCGCCGCTGACGCTGCCCGCCGACGTGGCGGAGGCGACGGCGCTCGCGCACGGGGCCGTCACCGAGGCGTGGCGGACGGCGGCCGGGGCGCTGGGCGAGCCGGCGGCCCTCGGCGTCTGCGGGAGGCCCGTCGAGGCACCGCGGTCGCGTCGGCGCTGAGGTTCCGGCGTACCGTCCGGTCCCGGTTCAGAAGACGGACAGGCCGGTGATGGTGGTGAACCGGTCGAGGGCGGCGACGCCCGCCACCGAGTTGCCCCGGCTGTCCAGGCCGGGGCTCCAGACGCACAGGGTGCAGCGGCCCGGGACGACGGCGACGACGGCCCCGCCGACGCCGCTCTTGCCCGGGAGGCCGACGCGGTAGGCGAAGTCGCCGGCCGCGTCGTAGGTGCCGCAGGTGAGCATGACGGCGTTGACCTGCTTGGCCTGGCTGCGGGTGAGCAGCCGGGTGCCGTCGGCGCGCAGGCCGTGCCGGGCGAGGAAGCCGGTGGCGAGCGCCAGGTCGGCGCACGAGGCTTCCAGGGAGCACTGCCGGAAGTACTCGCGCAGCAGGTCGGGGACGGGTCCCGTGATGTTGCCGTAGGAGGCCATGAAGTGGGCGAGGGCGGCGTTGCAGTCGCCGTGGGCCGCCTCGGAGGCGGCCACGTCCGGGTCGAAGGCGAGGTCCGGGTTGCCGCTCTCGGCGCGCAGGAAGGCGAGCAGGCTTCCGGAGGCGTCGCCGGTGAGGCGGTGCAGGCGGTCGGTGACGACGAGGGCGCCGGCGTTGATGAACGGGTTGCGCGGGATGCCGTTCTCGTACTCCAGTTGGACGAGGGAGTTGAACGGGTCGCCGGAGGGTTCCCGGCCGACGTGGGTCCAGAGGGTGTCGCCCTCTCCGGCGAGGGCGAGCGCGAGGGTGAAGACCTTGGTGACGGACTGGGTGGAGAAGGGGCGCCGCCACTCCCCCACCCCGTAGACGGTGCCGTCGAGTTCGGCGACGGCCATGCCGAAGGCAGCCGGGTCGCCGGCGGCGAGGGCGGGGATGTAGTCGGCGGGGGCGCCCCGGTCGGCGAGCTCCGCGATCTCCTCGGCGATGCGGTCGAGCACGGGCTGGAAGGAGGTGGCCGTGGTCACGCGCGGGCCCCGGGGCCCCGGCCGGGCCCTCCCGCCGCCGGCGAGGCCAGGTCTCCGCCGGGCGGCGGGACCAGTGGCGGGCGACGTCCGCGTCCGTGACCGCTTCGAGGGTGGCGGGGCTCCAGTGCGGGTCGCGGTCCTTGTCGATCACCTGGGCGCGGATGCCCTCGACGAGGTCGGGGGTGGCCAGGGCGGCGCAGGAGGCGCGGTACTCCAGGTCCAGGACCTCTTCCAGGGTGGCGAGGGCCCGGGAGCGGCGGAGGACGGCCAGGGTCGCCTTGAGGGCGCTCGGGGACCTCGTGAGGAGGGTGGCGGCCGTCTCCTTGGCGGCGGGGAGGCCGGTGTCGAAGAGGCGCTCGACGATCTCCTCGACGGTCGGGGCGGCGTAGCAGGCGTCGATCCACTCCCGCTGTCCGGCCAGGGCACCGGGCGGGGGCGTGGCGGCGTGGCGGGCGAGGCCTCCCCGGCCGGCAGGCGGGTCAGATCGTCGGCCAGGGCGGGGAGTCCGGCGGCGGGGACGTACCGGTCGGCGAGGCCGGCGAGGATCGCGTCGGCGGCTCCGACGGGGGTGCCGGTGAGGGCGAGGTGGGTGCCGAGTTCGCCGGGGGCGCGTCCGAGGAGGTACGTGCCGCCGACGTCGGGGACGAAGCCGATGCCGGTCTCCGGCATGGCCACCCTGGAGCGTTCGGTGACGACGCGGTGGGAGCCGTGGGCGGAGATCCCGACGCCGCCGCCCATGACGATGCCGTCCATGAGGGCCACGTAGGGCTTGGGATAGCGGGCGATCCGGGCGTTGAGCCGGTACTCGTCCCGCCAGAAGGCCGCCGACGCCGTCCCGCCGGCGCGGGCGTCGTCGTGGATGGCGCGGATGTCGCCGCCCGCGCACAGACCGCGCTCGCCCGCCCCGTCGATCACGACCGTCTCCACGGCCGGGTCGTGCTCCCAGGCGGTGAGGGCCTCGTCGACGGCGAGGACCATGGCGTGGGTGAGGGCGTTGAGGGCGCGGGGCCGGTTCAGGGTGACGAACCCGGCGCGGCCCTCCGTCCGGAGGAGTACGTCGGCGGTTCCGGTCGGCACGGTCACTCGGTCCCTTCGGGCGGTACGGCTGGCTGTTCCGGCCACCGTACCGGCGGGGCGCGTGCGACCGCCGCCCCGGGGAGCCGGGGCGGCGGTCGCGGGCCTCAGGCCGGGAGCAGGTCCTGGGGACGCGGACCTGGCGCGGGGTGGACATGCGGAGTTCGACGATGTCGCGGACGGCGGGCCACTCGTCGTCGAGGACCGAGTAGAAGGCCGTGTCGCGGACGGCTCCGTCGAGGCCGCGGGAGTGGGCGCGGCGGACGCCCTCGCAGGTCGCGCCGAGGCGTTCGATCGCGATCCTGGAGCGGGTGTTGCGGGCGTCGGCGCGCAGGGTGATGCGCCGGACCCCCAGGCCTCGAAGGCGTGCCGGAACATGAGGTACTTGGCCTCGGTGTTGATGCCGGTGCCCCGGGCGGCGCCCGCGATCCACGTGTTGCCGATCTCGGCGGCGTCCGGGACGGCGGTCAGGGGATCGCCGTGGGGCATGCCGGGGACCGGCGGCCAGACCAGCGGGCCCCGCCAGTAGTCGAGTTCGAGGAAGCGGGTCGAACCGACGACCCGTTCGTCGGCCGTACTGACCACGGCGAAGGGCAGGCAACGGCCCGCCGCCTGGTCCGCGAGGGCGCGGGCGATGTAGTCGAGGGCCGATTCGAGGCCGTCGGGCACGGGGGTGAAGGCGTAGGCCGATCGGTCCGCCCGCCGGCCCGGGCGAGGGCTTCGGCGTGCCGCATCGCCAGCGGCTCCAGGCGCACGGAGCGCCCGGTCAGGAGAACAGGTACTGGCACGGAACCTCGGGTCTTTCACGGGCGGGGAGGCTCCCGTCGCGGAGGGTCCGCGGCGGCAGCGGGAGGAGGTTCTCGCCGGTGCCGACCATGTCGTGAGAACGACGAATGAGCAGGTGAGAGCGGTTCGTCACCGGTGCGAGGAGGACAGTATGCAGCCCCGGCCGCTCGGAGAACAGAACCCCGGACGAACCCGCGTACACGGGTGGGTGAAGCCTCGCGCGCGCCCCGGACGCGGCGGTCTCAAGCAACGGACGGGGCCGCCCGCCAGTCGGACGGCCCGGCCGTTCAGACGCAGGTGGGATGGCCCCAGCCGTCGGGGTTCTTGCTGATGGTCTCGCCCTTGTCGTAGGCCTTGCCGCAGCGGCAGCGGCCCGCGAATCTCGCCTTGAGCGTGCCGCCGGACGGGCGTGTCCGGCGGGCGGAGGAGGCGCTGCCGGACGCGGTCCGGGAGCCGGAGGGCGCGGAGGAGCGCGAGCGGGGCGCGGAGGCCCGTGCGGGCGCCTCCGGCGGGGGCAGCGGGGATCCGGAGTCGGAGCCCGCGGCCTCCTGGGTGCGGGCGCTGTGGCTGGCCGCGCGGTCGGCGGCGTCGTTGAGGGGTCGCCGTCGACCTGGTGCGCGGGGGTGTAGACGAAGTCGACGTCGCGGCCGGTGAGCAGCGCGTCGATGCGGACCACCAGGTCCTTGTTGGCGACGGGGCTGCCGGAGGCGGTCTTCCAGCCCTTGCGGCGCCAGCCGAGCAGCCAGGTCGTGACCGCCTTCATGGCGTACTGCGAGTCCATGCGGACCTCGACGGGCACGTCGGGGTCGAGGACCTCAGGAGTCTTTCCAGGGCCGTGAGTTCGGCCACGTTGTTGGTCGCCCGGCCGAGCGGGCCCGCCTCCCAGCGGTCGACCGAACCGTCGGCCCGGCCGATGACCCACGCCCAGGCCGCGGGGCCGGGGTTTCCCTTCGACGCGCCGTCGCACGCCGCGATGATCTTTTCCACCATCCCACGATCCTGACACGGCGCCGGGGGCGGTCGGCGCCGCCCCGGGCCGCCGGTCAGAAGGCGCCGTAGTTGACCTGCCAGGTGGGGAGGCCCATGCGGCGCCAGAGGGCCACGACGCGGTCGCGGTCGTCGAGGGAGACGCGGACGGCGTAGCGGTGGCGGACGTGGGCGTCGAAGAGCTCCGCCTTGACGAGGTCGTCGCCCCGGCCGTCGCCGGAGGCCCGCATCCACAGTTCGTCGTAGGGCACCTCGTGCCGGGCGAGCCACTCCTCGGTGAGGGCCCGGTGGTCCTCGCTGCGACCGGACAGGAGGACGATCCGGTCGCGCTCGGCGTTCCGGAAGGCCCGCAGGGCGTCGCGGACGGAGAGGTTGAGGCGTCGCGGTCGCAGCGGGTGAAGTCGTACGGGCCGCGGTCGACGCGCAGGGCGAGGTGCCGTCGATGTCGCACATGACGGCGGTGGGGAGGGCCGGGTCCGCGACGTAGGGCTCGGTGGCGGGCCGGTCGTTCAGCCAGTCGGCGGTCAGGCGCCAGCCGCCCCGGGTAGCCTTGGCGTGCTTGTCGGCGAGGATGCGGATGATCTCCTCGCCGACGGGCCGCTCGCGGGCGGCGTCGCGGCGGACGCACTCGTCGACGGGGACGCCGGTGAAGTCGTGGACGGCGAAGGTGACGTCCAGGCCCGCGACGGCGGCCTTGAGCCGCTTGGGGATGTGCGGGGTGAGGTGGGTGTTGTCGACGACGACGTCGAAGCCGCCGTCGACGGCCGCGCGGACGGCGGCGTCCTGGACGGCGAGGACGGTCTGCTCGTGGGTGTGCGAGCGGCCGCGCTCCGGGTCGGGCAGGTCGAGCATGGTGCGCAGGTCGTCGAGGTTGACGCGGCGCACGCGCCCCTCGGCGTCGGCCTGGAGGGCGCGGGCGGCCGTCGTCTTCCCCGAGGCGGGAAGTCCGGTCATGACGTGGACGACGGGCACGGTCAGTTCTCCTGGTCGTGGGCGAAGGGGTCGGTGGCCTCGGGGCGGATCTGCCGCCAGACGAGGAGGTCGGTCGGGCGCCCGTCGAGGCGCTGGAAGAGGGCGGCGCGCAGGCCCTTGTCGGGCAGTGCGGCGGCGGCGCGGGCGAAGGCGGCCCGGTCGCCCGTGAGGTGGGCCAGACGGGCGTACGCCTCGTCGACGGCACGCTCGCGGTCGGCGGCGGCCGTCTCCAGGCCGGCGACCACTCCGCGCACCACTGGTCGAACTCGTCGGGGACCTGCTCCAGGAGGGCGTCGAGGGGCTTGCCGCCGGAGGCCCGACGTCGGCGACGGAGCAGCCGAGGCCCTTGGCGACCTGGCCGGCGGGCAGGCCGGCGAAGCGCTGGACGCCGTGGCCGCGCCAGATGTCCCGCTCGGTGACGCCGGTGAGCACCTTGTGGAGGCGGACGTACTCGCTCAGCTTGGCCTTGGCGCGCAGGCCGGAGGCGAAGCGGAGCACGAAGCCCTCGGCGTCGGTGCCGGTGGCCGGGTGTCCGCCCGGGAGGGTGTTGGACTCGGTGAGGGCGACGAGTTCGTCGAGGGTGGCGACGGACCGGGTGCGGACGACGCTGCCGAGGGGCGCCCAGGAGGCGGCGGCCTCGGCGAGGGCACCTCGGTGCCGTCCGGGCCGAAGACGGCGAGCAGGACGAGGTCGCGGCGCTCGCCGTAGTTCACGACGATCCGGTTGGCCGGGTAGAGCATCTCGGCGAGGTAGGTGGTGCCGGGCGCCAGGCCCGTGGTGTCGGCGGCGTCGAGGCGGCGCTGCGCCCAGACGGCCTGGGAGCTGGTGAAGGAGCCCTTGGAGGCGGCGTGCCAGCGGCCGGCGTAGTGGAAGACCACGGCGAGGCTGCCGTCGACCTTGTCGTACACCTCGAAGGGCTCGTCGGGCAGCGGCGGCGCGTAGGGGCTGCCGGTGGCGTGCTCGGCGAGGTTGAAGAACTTGGGGAGGGGCAGTCCGACGATCCGCCCGGTGGTGTCGTCGGCGACGAGGCCGCGGCAGCGAGGGTAGCCCGGTTCCAGTGCTGGGCGTACTGGCACGCGCGCGTGTACGTGTAGATCGACAGCGGCAGCTCGGGGTGCGGTTTCCGCGTCACGTGCCCGTCGGCGAGGGCGGCGGCGAGCTCTTCGGACGGCATCAGGTCGTGCAGAGTCAGGGTGTCCTGGCTCATGGGGTCCCCCTCCGTGGTGTTCGATGATCCATTCTCGGGCGGAAGGGACGGGAAGAACAGTGATTATCGGATCGGGAGGGGTCCGTCGGGGTGACGACCGGGCTCCCGGGCCCGGCCGTGTCGGTGGTGCCCGTAGACTCGCCGTCGCCCTGTCGGTGACGGACGCCGGCGCAGACGAAGGAAGCGAGCCCCATGAACCACGCGGACGGCACGGCACCGATCTACGCCGAGCTCATACGGGAACGGGGGATGTTCCCGGTGACGTCCGCCAGACCGCGGAGGAGGTCCTGCGGGACCTGAGCCGGATCATCCAGGTTCCGCCGCAGGGCGTTCCCGCGCCGCAGGGCGGCGTCGCCCACGCGGGCGCGCAGCACGCCGGGGCCCCGATGGGGCAGGGCGGTCCGATGGGTCCTGGTGGCCCGATGGGGCAGGGCGGCCCGATGGGCGCCGGGGGTCCGATGGGCCAGGGCGGTCCGATGGGCCAGGGCGGTCCGGGCGGTGCGATGGGCGTCACGGGTGCCCTGGGCGTCGTGGGCCAGGCCGCGGGTGCCGTCGTCGCGCACCGGCCGCAGCGGTAACGGCCCTCCGCATCGGGCCGGGGTGTTGTCAGTGCCGTGCGCCATGCTGCCTCCCGGGAGGCCTCGCGCCGCGAGGGCGGGCCGCGCACGGCGACCAGGAGATGACGACATGGCCGGGGTTCTGCTCTTCCACCACGCGCTCGGGCTGACGGAGGGCGTGCGGGCGTTCGCCGACGGACTGCGGCGCGCCGGGCACGCGGTGCACGTGCCGACCTGTACGAGGGGCGCGTGTTCGAGGATCTCGGGGCCGGGGCCGGACACGCGCAGGAGATCGGCTTCGACACGCTCGTGGAGCGCGGCGGCCGGGCGGCCGAGGGGCTGCCGGAGGGCCTCGTGTACGTCGGGCTCTCGCTCGGCGTGCTGCCCGCGCAGAAGCTGGCGCAGACCCGCCCGGGGCGCGCGGCGCCCTGCTGATCAGTGCCTGCGTGCCGACGGACGCGTTCGGCACGGTCTGGCCGGAGGGCGTGCCCGTGCAGGTGCACGGGATGGAGGACGACCCGTACTTCGCCGGCGAGGGGACCTGGCGGCGGCGCGCGAGCTGGTGGCGGGCGCGGCGGACCGGGAGCTCTTCCTGTACCCGGGCGGCGCGCACCTGTTCACGGAGCGCGGCACGCCGTCCTACGTGCCGGACGCGGCGGCGCTGTGCGCCGAGCGGGCGCTGTCCTTCCTGGAGGGCGTCACGGCGTGAAGCCGGACCGGCCCTCCTCATGCTCCTCACACCGTGAACCGGCGCACGTAGCGGCGCTGCCAGGGTCTCCTGGCGTGCCGGTCGTAGTGGCGGCGCACGTACGCGACCGCCTCCCCGGCCGGGACCCCGTCGAGGACGGCGAGGACGGCGAGGGCCGTGCCGGTGCGGCCCCGGCCGCCGCCGCAGGCGACCTCGACGCGTTCCCCGGCGGCACGTTCCCAGGCCCCGGCGAGGACGGTGCGGGCCGTGTCCCGGTCGGCGGGGAGCCGGAAGTCCGGCCAGCGCAGCCGGACGGACTCCCAGGGCACCTCGGGGGCGTCCGGCCGAGGAGGTGGACGGCGTACGTCGGGGCGGGGCCGTCGGGCAGCGGGCGGCGCAGGCCCCGGCCGCGCACCAGGCGCCCGGAGGGCAGCCGCAGGACCCCCGGGGCGGTCTCCTGCCAGAGATCGGTCATCGCGCCACCGTAACCGCCGGAGCGTCCCTCCCCGGGCGGAACGGGATCGTCCGTTCGACCGCCCCGGTGTCGTCCGTCCCGCCCCGGGACGGGACGCCCGGCGGACCGGACCGTACGGGGGCGGGCCCCGGCGGAGGATCGGCGCGGGGCGGGGGGCTCAGAGGCCGACGATCAACTGGATGCAGATGATCTTGACGATGATCGCGAGGGCGAAGAGGGTCGCGTAGCCGGTGTTGACCCGGCCGTCGGAGACGCGGCTGTTGGCGTACGCGGTGATGGCCGGGTTGCCCACGTAGCCGGCGAGGAGCCCCATGGTGCGGGGCCGGCTCTGGCCGAGGAGCCGGGCGACGAGGACCATCAGGGCGTAGCTGAGCAGGGCGCCGACGAGGAGCACGGCGAGGAGCTTCAGGCCGAAGAGGGAGAAGGCCTCCCGGCGGAAGGCGTAGCCCGAGGTGAGGCCGACGCAGGCGAGGAAGAGCAGCAGGCCGATCTGGCGGAGCGTGAGGTTGGCCCGGGTCGGGAGTACCCACACCAGGGGCCGGTGCGGCGGAGGCGGCCGAGGACCATCGCCATGACGAGGGGCCCGGCGGCGGTGCCGAGGAGAGGACCGTGGAGCCGACGGTGAGCTTCGGGATGCCGATGAGGAAGCCGGCGGCGAGGCCGAGGCCCGTGCTGACGGCGCTGACCTCGCTGACCCTGGCCTCGGTGTCGCCGAGGAAGGCGGTGACCTCGGCGGTGCGTGCGCGGGGCATGACGACGCGGACCCGGTCGTCGAGCTGGAGCAGCAGGTCGTCGTGGGCCAGGAGGTCCTGGTCGCCGCGGCGGACGCGGGTGGCCTTGGCCCCGTAGCGGTCGCCCAGGCCCAGTTCGGCGACGGTGCGGCCGGCGAGGTCGGGGTTGGTGAGCAGGACGCGCCGGTAGTCGACGACGTCGCGCCGGTCGAGGAGGTGGGCGGGGCCGGGGTGCCGAGGGCCTCGGTTCCGGCGGCGACGGCCTCGGGGCCGCCGACGAGGACGACCTGGTCGCCCGGGGCCAGGGCGCCGAGCGCGCGGGCGACCCGGGGACGCCACCCGCCGGGCGGTCCACGCTGGCGAGGAGCCGGCCGTCGGCGGCGCCGGGGACGTCGGCCCAGCGGACCGGCCGGGTGACGTCGACGGTACGGGTGATCAGCTCCGCGGGGAGGCCGCTGCCGGGGTCGCGGCGGGAGGGCCAGTTCCGCACGGCGGCGATGCCCGCCACGAAAAGGATGGTGAGAACGACCGCGAGGGGGTAGCCGATGGCATAACCGGTGGCGGGCTGGGCCGGATCGGGAGAGGAGGCCTGGGCGGCAGCGAGACCCGGAGTGGTCGTGCCGATGCCCGCGTAGCCGCCCGCCAGATAGGGACCGTCGATGCCGAGGACGGTGCTGCCGAGGAAGCCTACGGCGAGGGCGGTGAGGACGAGGGCGACGACGGCTCCGGTCATCACGGCCAGTTGCGGGCGGAGTTCGCGGAAGAAGGCGGGACCCGCCTCCAGGCCCACCGTGTACACGTACAAAGCGAGGCCGAGGACGGAGAGGCCAGCGGGGACGGCCGGACCGATGTCCGGGTCGAGCGCGCCGAGCAGCAGTCCGGCGAAGAGGACGCCGGCGGCGCCGAGCCGCACGGGACCGAAGCGGACCATGCCGAAGAGCGATCCTGCAGCAATGACGATAAAAGGGTAAACCACGGATAGTCAGCGAAAAATTGCCACATGGTCATACTCAGCCACAACCAGTGGCTCCATGCACGCTCATACGGAAGGGCGGACAGCGTGACGCGACCGAGGATTCTCGTGGTGGGCGCCGGCTTCGCCGGAGTGGCCTGCGTACGGCGGCTCGAACGGCGGCTGGCGGAGCGGGAGGCGGTCATCACGCTCCTTTCGCCGTTCTCCTACCAGCTCTATCTGCCGCTGCTCCCCCAGGTGGCGGCGGGGTGCTGACCCCGCAGTCGGTGGCCCTGTCGCTGCGGCGCAGCGAACGGCACCGGACCCGGATCGTCCCCGGCGGGGTGGTCGGCATCGACACGGCCGCGAAGGTCTGCGTGGTGCGGACGATCTCCGGGGAGTACGTGAACGAGCCGTACGACCACCTCGTGCTCGCGCCCGGCAGCGTGACCCGGACCTTCGACATCCCGGGGCTCACCGAGCACGCGCGCGGCATGAAGACGCTCGCGGAGGCCGTGTACGTCCGCGACCACGTCATCGCGCAACTGGACCTGGCGGACGCCAGCAACGACGAGGCGGAGCGGGCCGCGCGGCTGCAGTTCGTGGTCGTCGGCGGCGGCTACGCCGGGACGGAGACGGCGGCCTGCCTCCAACTGCTCACCCACAACGCGGTCAAGCGGTATCCCCGGCTCGACCCCGACCTCATCAAGTGGCACCTGGTGGACATCGCCCCGAGGCTCATGCCCGAGCTGGGCGAGAAGCTGGGCAAGGCCGCGACGGACATCCTGACCCGGCGCGGCATCGAGGTGTCGCTCGGCGTCTCGGTGGCCTCGGTGGACGAGAAGGCGGTGACGCTCACGGACGGGCGGGTGCTGCCGAGCCGGACGCTGATCTGGACGGCCGGGGTGGCGGCGAGCCCCTGATCGGCACGCTCGGCACGGGAGACCCTCAAGGGCCGGGCCGTGGTCTCGCCCGAGATGGCGGTGCCGGGGCTCGACGGGGTGTGGGCGCTCGGGGACGCGGCGGCGGTGCCCGACCTCGCCAAGGGCGAGGAGGGGCGGTCTGCCCGCCGACGGCCCAGCACGCGATGCGGCAGGGCAAGGCGGTCGCCGACAACCTGGTCTCGACCCTGCGCGGCGAGCCGCTCCACCCGTACCGGCACAAGGACCTGGGGCTGGTGGTGGATCTCGGCGGGATGGACGGGGTGTCGAAGCCGCTCGGCGTCGAGCTGCACGGGATGCCGGCGCAGGCCGTGGCCCGCGCCTACCACTGGGGCGCGCTGCGGACCAACGTGGCCAAGACCCGGGTGATGACGAACTGGGTGCTCAACGCCCTGGCCGGGGACGACTACGTGCGGACCGGGTTCCTGGCCTCGAAGGCGGGGACGCTGAAGGACTTCGAGTACACCGACGCGTACCTGTCGCCGGATCAGGTCCGCAGCCACACGGCGTCGTTCCACGGGGCGATCGCGTCCGGCGGGAGCTGACCGGAGGACGGGAGAGACCCCGACAGACCCCGAGGGGCGCCCGGCTTCTTGCCGGGCGCCCCTCGGTGCGGGCGGACGGGTGGGGTCAGCGGGCCAGTTCGGTGGCGGGGCCCATGACCACGACGGGTTCGCGGGCCGGGTCGAGGGCGCGGAGCAGCTCGCGCAGGTCCTCGCGCTCCAGGGTCACGCAGGCCTGGGTGGGGCCGCCGTGGTCGACGTGGATCCAGACGCCGCCGCCCTTCTCGGCGCCGAGGGGCGCTCCTTGTCGAGGGGCTGCGGCCGGGCACCCGGTTGTAGTCGATGGCGATGACGTGGTCGAAGGAGCCTTCGAGGGGCTCGCCCACGAAGCCGGTGCCGCTGATCGCGAACTGCTCGTCCTGGTCGTACGGCAGGAGGGCGCCGGGGTCGGGCAGCCGGCCGCCCGCGTCGCCGAGCCGGAAGACCCCGATGGGGGTGCGCAGGTCGCCCGCGGTGTGGTCGGCGGTCCAACCCCGGAGCGCGTTGTGGGTGGGCCAGGGGCCGGCCTGGGCCTTCCAGCCGGTGGCCGGGTCGCGGGCGTAGAGCGTCGCGGTGGAGGTGCTGGAGTCGGGGGACGTGCCGGTGACCACGAGGGCCTGGGAGGTGCCGTCCGGGACGGAGGCGCGGGTGACGGGGCCGACGCCGGGGAGCGGCGTCTCGGGGAGCGGGGCGGCGGCGGGGCTGCCGGCTACCCTGCCCGGCGGGCCGGGGTGGGCGCCGTCGGCGGGCGCGGGCGGGGTGGCCGGGGTGGTCGTGGGGGCGGGGGCGGGCGGGGCGGCGGGACTCCCGCAGGCGGTGAGCAGCAGGGCGGCACACAGCGTGCCGGCGCTCAGCAGCGCGGGGGCGCCCTTGCGGACGGGCATGGGACGGCATTCCTCCTGACCGGGGGCGGAGCGGCGATCTGACCGGAGGGACAGTGCAGCGATCCGTACCCGTTCGGCGGGCGGGGCTGCCGCCGGTCCCGTGCCCTCACCCGTACGGACGCGCCCTCCCGGGGCCCGCGGGCGGCCCGCGAAAGCGGTTGACCGGCCGGACGGGAGGGGTTGGCTGCCCGGATGAACGATCTTCACATCGAGCGGGCCCGGAGCGGGGCGCGGCTCGCGGACTGGCGCGCCGTCCACAACACGGTCATTCCCACGGCCGTCCTCTCGCCCGACGAGGTGCGGGAGCGCGCGGGCCGCAACCTGCTGGACGTGGCCTACCTCGGGGACGTGGCGGTGGGCTGCTCGACGGTGCGTCCGCCGGACGGGGAGACGGCGGCGGCGACCGTCATCGCCCGGACGCTGCCCGGGTTCCGGGGTCGGGGCTTCGGGACGGCGCTGTACGAGCGGGGTCTCGCGCACGCGCGGACGCTGGGCGACGGGGGCGTGGAGACGGTGGTCCTGGCCTCCAACGAGGAGGGGCTGCGGTTCGCCCTGGCGCGGGGCTTCGTGGAGGTGGAGCGGTACGTCCTGCCGGGGACACGGTTCCGTTCGTGACCCTGCGGCTGGCGTGACGCGCGCGACGGGTTGATTCCGGCTCGCGGACGGGCTGGGGGCGCCGTCCGCGAGCCGGGGTCCTGGGAGTGCCCGCCGGTCAGGCGCGGGCGGGGACGGCCGAGGCCGAGCGGGAGCCGCCGGTGGCGAGGGCCGGTTCCGCGCGGACCGGGCCGTCGAGGAGCCGGCGCAGGAGCGCGGTGGCGCGGGCAGGGTCGCCCGCGCCGCCCTCCTCGGCGAGGAGCGTGGCGAGGACGGCGATCCGGGCCTGGGCGGCCCGGAGGGTGCCGGTGAGCAGGGCCCCGGCGGCGACGAGGTCGACCGCGCCGCCGCCGGTGTAGATCTCGGCGAGCGGTCCCGAGGGGACGCGGGTGGTGACGGCGACGAGGACGCCCCGGGCCACCGCGTCCGCGACGGCGGCGACGATCTCCGGGGTGGCGTTGCCCGCGCCGGTGGCGACGAGGACGATGCCCCGGGCGCCGGCGCCGACGGCCGCGTTCAGGAGGAACGGGTCGCCGTCGGAGTGGTGGGTCACGATGTCGACGCGGGGCAGCGGGGCGGCGCCGGTGGCGCCGGGCTCCGCCGTGCGCGCGGCGGCGGGGAGGGGGGCAGCGGGGCCGGGCGCTCGGGCTGCCGCTCGACGTCGACGCGGGAGAAGCCGACGCGGCCGAGGCGCTCGGCCGTCGGGTCGGAGAAGGCGTCGGCGGCCAGGGTGCGGTACTTCACGGTGCCGCGCGCCGCGTGGACGCGTCCGTCGAAGACGACGAGGACGCCGAGGTCGCGGACGCTGGAGGCGACCTGGAGCGCGTCGTAGAGGTTGCCGGGGCCGTCGCCGTCGCCGGTGCCGAAGGGGCGCTGGGCGCCGGTGAGGACGACCGGGCGGGCGTCGGTGTGGTGCAGGTCCAGGAGGAAGGCCGTCTCCTCCAGGGTGTCGGTGCCGTGGGTGATCACGATGCCGTCGACGCCGGGGTCGGCGAGCGTCTCGTGGACGGTGCGCAGGAGGGCGAGCTGGTGGGCCGCGGTCATGCGCGAGCTGTTGACGTTGAAGAGGTCGACGACCTCGACGGTGACGTCCTCGGGGAGGGGCGGTGGCCAGGACGTCGCTGCCGGAGGCGTCGGCCGCGTAGCCGGTGCCCTGCCAGCGGCTGGCGATCGTGCCGCCGGTGCTGATGACGACGATCCTGCGCGCTTCCCCGTCGTGCGTCCGCTTCATGGCTGCTGTCCTCGACTCCGTACCGAAAGGGGCTCCGCCCCCGTGGTGAAGGAGCTCGCGGGAGGCCCTCCGGAGGCCTCCGAGTCCGCAAGGATAGGACAAACAGTGCGCAATGCGATTGCCGAATGAGCCGCTGAAATGTTTCAGCGTGGCAGGATGTTGCGCCATGGACCGAATCGACCTCCACATCTTGCGCGAGCTCCAGAACGACGGCCGGCTGAGCAACCAGGAGCTGGCCCAGCGGGTGGGGCTCAGCCCCTCCCCCTGCCTGCGGCGGGTGCGCCAGTTGGAGCAGGACGGGGTGATCCGGGGCTACCGGGCGATCATCGATCCGGAGGCGGTGGGGCGGGGCTTCGAAGTGCTCGTCTCGGTGGAGGTGCGGCGCGACCGGGAGACGGTGGAGGCCTTCGAGGAGGCGCTCCGGGACGTGCCGGACGTGATCGAGGCGTACCGGCTCTTCGGGAGTCCCGGCTGTCTGCTGCGGATCGCGGTGGCGGACCTGGCGGCGTACGAACGGCTGTGGATCGAGCGGCTGACGACGCTGACCGGGGTCACCGAGGTCAACTCCCAGATCATCATGAAGCGGATCAAGGAGCCGAAGGGGATGCCGGTGGACGTCCGGGGCGCCTGACGGCACTCGGGACGGGACCCCGGGCGCGCTCCGGACGGGATCCGGACCGGATCCGGACGGGAGCCGGACGGGATACGGACGGGGGCTCCGGGCGGGGGCTCCGGACAGGCTCCCGGTGCGCTCCGGACGGCCTCCGGGACCCTTCGGTGCCCGTGTATGCGAGAACGTCACGGAAACGCCTCCTCCCGGTTACACGGTGGGCCACTCCCCGTGCCACGCTCCCGGCTGACAAGAAGTCAACACGCGTAGAGCGCGGTGCCCTTGAGCCGGGCGCCGCGCTCCGCCGCGTGACCCACCGGGAAAGGGCACCCCCATGTCCGTTGCACAGCCCCGCCGTCGGAAGGTCTGGGCGGCTTCCATAGCGGCCGTCCTCGTCACCCTCACCCTCCCGCGGTCGCCGCGACCCCGCGAGCGCCACGACCTCCCCGTACGACAGCACGTACTACAAGGACGCGGTCGGCAAGACCGGTCCGGCCCTCAAGTCCTCGCTGCACACCATCATCAGCAGCCAGAGCAAGATCTCGTACGACGCGGTCTGGAACGCGCTGAAGACCACCGACCAGGACCCGAACAACCCCAACAACGTGGTCCTGCTCTACAGCGGGGTCTCACGGAGCAAGTCCCTCAACGGGGGCGACGTGGGCGACTGGAACCGCGAGCACACCTGGGCCCAGTCCCACGGCAACTTCGGCACCTCGGCCGGGCCCGGCACCGACCTGCACCACCTGCGGGCGGCGGACGTCCAGGTCAACGGCATCCGCGGCAACAAGGACTTCGACAACGGCGGCAGCCCGGTCAGCGGCGCGCCCGGCAGCTACACGGACAGCAACTCCTTCGAGCCGCGCGACGCAGACAAGGGCGACGTGGCGCGGATGCTCCTCTACATGGCCGTCCGCTACGAGGGCGGCGACGCCTGGGCGGACCTGGAGCCCAACGAGTCGACGTCCAACGGCAGCGTCCCGTACCACGGCCGGCTGTCGGTCCTGAAGCAGTGGAACGAGCTGGATCCGCCGAACGCCTTCGAGAAGCGCCGCAACGACATCATCTTCGGCACCTACCAGGGCAACCGGAACCCGTTCGTCGACCACCCGGAATGGGTCGAGGCGATCTGGTAGGCCGACCGGGTCACCGGTGCCGCGCCGCGAGACGGCGCGGCACCGGGTGACCCCTATCACCGCTCCTCGCGGCTTCAAACGCGAAACTCGGAATGCTCTCACGCTCTTCGAGGGAGCGAATCTCAAACATCAGAGCCGTTATCCATCCGTTATAAACGGTCATTTTGTCAGCCTTCGAGCCGGTTCGCCGTAGGGGAAGGTGGGATTCGCCTCACGGGCCCGGTAAGTGCACCTATCACGTACTCCCTGCTCGAACAACACCCCAGCCCCAGGAAGTTCTCGGATCCGCTGGGTACCTTCGGCGCCCATGACCACTGCTCAGACCATTGCCCCTACGACGTGCGGAAACGAAGGCCTCTCCATCGGTCCGGCCGAGATCGAGGACGGCGCCCACCTCTGGCGGATCGCCCGCGGCTCGGGAGAGCTGGACCTCAACTCCCCGTACAGCTACCTGCTGTGGTGCCGCGACTTCGCCGACACGACCGCCGTCGCCCGTGACGCCTCCGGACGCCCGGTGGGCTTCGTCACCGGATACCTGCGGCCCGAAGCGCCGGGCACGCTCTTCGTCTGGCAGGTCGCCGTGGAGGATTCGCACCGCGGAAGCGGGGTAGCCGGGGCCCTGCTCGACGCCCTGTCCGCCCGCGTGGCGGCCGGGCACGGACTCGATCGCGTGGAGGCGACCGTCACGCCGGGAAACCTGGCGTCCGACCGGATGTTCCGGTCCTACGCGCGCCGTCACGGCGCCGAGGTGACGCGCGAGATCCTCTTCCCGGCCGCCTCCTTCCCACGGCGGGACACGAGGCCGAGGTGCTCTACCGCATCGGCCCGCTGGGTTCCGCGGCCTCCTGAGCCGCCAGGCAGACCCTTCCCTCCCGCACCCGCACCCCGTTTGGAGAAGAGACTCCGTGACCCTGACCGACCTCGCCCCTCCTCCGTCTTCGAGACCGTCGAATCGGAGGTCCGCAGCTACTGCCGCGCCTGGCCCGTCGTCTTCGAGCGCGCCTCCGGCAGCAGGCTGTACGACGAGCAGGGGCGGCCGGCCTCGACTTCTTCGCCGGAGCCGGCTCGCTGAACTACGGGCACAACAACCCGGTCCTCAAGCGCGCCCTCCTCGACTACCTCGCCGACGACGGCATCACCCACGGCCTCGACATGTCGACGACCGCCAAACGCGACTTCCTGGAGACCTTCCGCTCGACGGTCCTGGAGCCCCGCGCCCTGCCCTACAAGGTGATGTTCCCCGGCCCCACCGGCACCAACGCGGTGGAGGCGGCCCTGAAGCTCGCCCGCAAGGTCACCGGCCGGGAGACCGTCGTCTCCTTCACCAACGCCTTCCACGGGATGTCGCTCGGCTCGCTCGCCGTCACCGGCAACTCCGCCAAGCGGGCCGGGGCGGGCGTGACCCTCCCCACGCCACCCGGATGCCCTTCGACCACTACTTCGACGGGCAGGTCCCCGACTTCCTGTGGTTCGAACGGCTCCTGGAGGACCCGGGCTCCGGCCTCGACCACCCGGCGGCCGTCATCGTCGAGACCGTCCAGGGCGAGGGCGGGATCAACGTGGCCCGCGCCGAGTGGCTGCGCGCCCTCGCGGACCTCTGCCGCCGCCACGACATGCTCCTGATCGTGGACGACGTCCAGATGGGCTGCGGGCGCACCGGTGACTTCTTCTCCTTCGAGGAGGCGGGCATCACGCCCGACATCGTCACCCTGTCCAAGTCCATCAGCGGCTACGGCCTGCCCATGGCCCTCTGCCTGTTCCGCCCGGAGCTCGACCTGTGGGAGCCCGGCGAGCACAACGGCACCTTCCGCGGCAACAACCCGGCCTTCGTCACCGCCACCGCCGCCCTCGACGCGTACTGGCGCGACGGCGCCCTGCGCGAGCGCACCCTGCACCGGGCCGGCCGGGTGGAGCGCGCCCTGCTCGACCTGTGCGGGGACGACGAGCGGTCGGGCGTCGTGGTGCGCGGACGCGGCCTCGTGTGGGGCCTGGAGTTCGCCGACGGGGAGCGCGCCGACGCCGTGTGCCGGCGCGCCTTCGAGATCGGCCTGCTCCTGGAGACGTCCGGACCGCACGGCGAGGTGGTCAAGCTGCTCCCGCCGCTGACCGCGACGGACGACGAACTCGACGAGGGCCTCGGCATCCTGGCCCGCTCCGTCCGCCACACCGCCTGAGACCGCCCTGCCCCCTACACCCCCACACCGCGACATCCGCGACATCCGCGACATCCGCGAAAGGAGATCCCCGTGATCGTCCGTTCCTTCGACGAGCTGGAGAACACCGAGCGGCACGTGAAGGCCGCCTCGGGCACCTGGGAGAGCAAGCGCATCGTCCTGGCCCGCGAGCGGGTCGGCTTCTCCCTCCACGAGACGGTGCTGTACGCCGGGACCGAGACGTCCATGTGGTACGCGCACCACGTCGAGGCCGTCGTCTGCACGGAGGGCGAGGCCGAGCTCACCGACCACGAGACGGGCCTCACCCACACGATCGTGCCCGGGACGATGTACCTGCTCGACGGGCACGAGCGCCACACCCTCAAGGTCAAGCGGGACTTCCGCTGCCTGTGCGTCTTCAACCCGCCCGTGACCGGGCGCGAGGACCACGACGAGAACGGCGTCTACCCCTGCTCACCGAGCCCGAATCCGAGCCGACCGACGCCGACGCCGACGCCGCGGGCGACGCCGCCTGACCCGGCGCACTCCCCGCACAAGACGCACCAGACGCACCAGACGCACGAAAGGAAGGCACACCGCCCCATGGCCTCCGCACCCACCCGCCCCGTCGACCTCTACCCCACCCGCGGCCCCCGGGAGAGCTGATCGGCCGCAAGGACCCCGTCGTGTGGTCCGAGCCCGGCACGCCCGGCCCCTTCTGGGCGCGCGAGCTGGAGGACTACGACCGCGACGGGTTCGTCACGGTGGACGAGCTCGTCACCCCGGACGAGGTCGACGAGCTCCGGGCGGAGCTGGACCGGCTCGTCACCGACCCCGCCGTCCGGGCCGACGAGCGGGCGGTCGTCGAGCCCGCTCCCAGGAGATCCGCTCCGTCTTCGAGGTGCACCGGATCAGCGAGGTCTTCGGCCGGCTCGCCGAGGACCCGCGGGTCGTCGGCCGCGCCCGCCAGATCCTCGGCTCGGACGTCTACGTGCACCAGTCGCGGGTCAACGTGAAGCCGGGCTTCGGCGCCAGCGGCTTCTACTGGCACTCCGACTTCGAGACCTGGCACGCCGAGGACGGTCTGCCGCAGATGCGGACGGTCTCGGTGTCGATCGCGCTCACGCCGAACTTCACCACCAACGGCAGCCTGATGATCATGCCCGGTTCGCACCGCACCTTCCTGGGCTGTGCCGGGGAGACCCCCGGGACAACTACAAGAGGTCACTCCGGATGCAGGACGCGGGGACGCCCTCGAACGAGGCGCTCACCACCTTCGCCGAGGCGTGCGGCATCCGGCACTTCACGGGCGCCGCCGGTTCGGCCACCTGGTTCGACTGCAACGCCCTGCACGGGTCGGGCGACAACATCACCCCGTACCCCCGGAGCAACGTGTTCCTGGTCTTCAACAGCGTGGAGAACCTGCCGGAGGCGCCCTTCGCGGCCCCGGTCCGGCGTCCCTCCTTCATCGCCGCGCGTCCGTAGCCGCCGGGCGCCCGCACACGGAACAGGGCTCCCGCTCCGGAGGAATCGGGCGGGAGCCCTGTCGTCGGGCGCGCCGGGTGCTCAGCGGGCGCGCGCGGCTGCTCGAACATGCCCTCGCGCAGACGGTTGAGGCTGCGGGCCAGGAGCCGCGAGACGTGCATCTGGGAGACGCCGAGCCGCTCGCCGATCTGCGCCTGCGTCAGCTCCTCGACGAAGCGGAGGTGGAGCAGCAGCCGGTCGCGCTCGTCGAGGGCCACCACGAGCGGGGCGAGGGTGTGGAAGTCCTCGAAGAGCGCGCGAGGGCCGGGTCCTCCTCGCCGATGAAGTCGGCCAGGGCCGCCTCGTCCTCTCGTCGCCGCCGCTGATCGCGGCGTCCAGCGAGTCGAGTTGTATCCGTTCGAGGCGATCTGGGCCTCGACCACCTCCTCCTCGGGAAGTCCCATCAGCATCGCCAGCTCCGCGACCCGGGGGCCCGGCCGAGCCGCGAGCTCAGCTCGTCGGTCGCCTTCGCCAGCTCCACCCGTGCCTCCTGGAGGCGGCGGGGGACGTGCACCGCCCAGGTGGTGTCCCGGAAGAAGCGCTTGATCTCGCCCACGATGTACGGCACGGCGAAGGTCGCGAACTCCACCTCGCGCGAGAGGTCGAAGCGGTCGATCGCCTTGATCAGGCCGATCATGCCGACCTGGACGATGTCCTCCATCTCGTCGGCCCGCGCGCGGAACCGCCCCGCGGCGTACCGCACGAGCGACATGTTGATCTCGATCAGGGTGTTCCGGACGTACTGGTACGCCTCGGTGCCCTCCTCCCGTTCCGCCAGCTCGCGGAGGAACACCTTCGTCAGGGTGCGGGCGTCCTGGGGTGCCACCTCGTGGGGGCCTCCAGGACGGGCAGGTCCTCGCACGTACCGCTCGTCACGTACGTCGCCATCACTTCGGCCGTCTCGGTCCGCACGCGACAACCTCCTCTTTCTCACGGTCCGTTCAGCAGTTCCGGTTCTCGTACCCCCACTTTCCGAACACACTCCCCGAAACGCGGCTTCCGCTCCGATCGGAGTGGCGTGCATCACTTCTGTGCGAACGGGCAGGCGAATTCCGTCACCTGTTGAGGAATCGGTAAGAAAGGGACCATGTGATGAACACTCGGAGCGACACCCGGTCCCGTACGCCGGCGGCCCCGACGGCCCGCCCCGGCGCCGGATCGTACGGGCCGTCGCCGGTCGGTACGCCCGCGCAGGCGCGGGAGTTGGTCTGCCACACGCTCGCGGCCCTCGGTCCGCTGCCGCCGGGCCAGGTCGACGACCTGCTGCTCGTCACGTCGGAGCTGGTCACGAACGCGCACCGGCACGGCGGCGGGGTCACCGACTTCGGCATCGCCGTCGGCCCCGACCGCGTGACCGTGTCCGTGGCGGACGCCAGCGGGGAGGCGCCGCGCCACGAGCTCCACGACGAGCTGCGCCCCGGCGGCTTCGGCTGGCCGATCGTGCTGCGACTGTGCCGGGAGGTCACCGTGGACGCCCGGCCGGACGGCAAGACCATCCACGCGGCGGTGACGGTGGACCGGTGAGGGCGTCCGTCCCGCCGGGCACGGCGGAGGACGGCACGGGAACGGCACGAGAGGGGTGGCCACGCCCGAAGCGCGGCCACCCCTCTCGTGCCGTGTCCCGCGTCGTGTCCCCGGGACTCGTGCCGTGTGTCCGTGACGATGACGGCAGCGGTGGCGTTCCGTTCGCTCATTCGCTCAGAGCAGGTCCCTCCGGTCGTCCTCGGTGGTGACCGTGGGGGCGACCGGGGGACGATCATCCGGCGCCGGCGCAGCACGCTGACGTAGGCCGCCGTGCCGATGATGCCGACGGCCATGAGGATCAGGCCGACCAGATCGAGGTTGACGCCCTCCATCTGCCAGTCGGACGCGAACGTGAGAATGGCCCCCACCGCGATCAGAATGATGAAAGCTCCCAGACCCATGATTCCTCCCTAAGTGGGTTGGACGGTCATCGGGTACCCCGGACCGACGCCCTCATCCCCGATCTCCCCACGGACACGTGGAGGTGACCACGGGTCAGGAACCCGTCCGCGCGGGCTCGCCGTCCGCAGGCCGGCCGGGGCGTGCTCCGGCGGGCCGTGCAGGCGTACGGAGTCGGGGCCGGCGGAGTGGCGTTCGGCCCAGGTCTCCAGGGCGGCGCGGCAGGCGTGGTCGAGGTGCTGGAGTCCGGAGAGGTCCAGTTCGACCGGGCGGTCCCCGGGGAGGGCTTCGAGCGTGTCGAGTATCTTCGGCAGCCGCAGGAAGGTGACGTTCCCCGACAGGCTGACGCGCACCGGCCCGTGGCCGTCGTCGGTCCGCTCGACGCGGAGGTGGGAGGCGTCCCAGGCCGCCTTGGCGACGGAGAGCACGAGTCCGATCAGGACCCCTTCGAACATGTTGACCGTGACGATCGCCACGGCCGTCGCGACCAGGACGAGCGCCTCGCCCCGGTGGCCGCGCCACAGCGTGACCAGCCCCTTGAAGGGGATCAGCTTCCAGCCGGCGTGGACGAGGATGCCGGCGAGCGCGGCGAGCGGCACGTACTCCAGGGTGGCGGGCAGCAGGGCGGCGAAGAGGAGCAGCCACACGCCGTGGAGCACCCGGGAGGCCTTGGTCCTGGCCCCTGCCTGGACGTTGGCCGAACTGCGCACGATCACCGCGGTCATGGGGAGGGCGCCAAGCACGCCGCAGACCGTGTTGCCGACCCCTGGGCGAGCAGCTCCCTGTCGTACTCGGTGCGCGGTCCGTCGTGCAGCCGGTCCACGGCCGCCGCGCTGAACAGCGACTCCGCCGAGGCGATCAGCGCGAAGGCGAGGACGGTGCCGAGCAGGGCGAGGTCGGCCAGGCCGGCGAAGGCGTCCGCGCCGGGCACGCGCACGGCGTCCAGGACGCCGCTCACCCGCACGGTGGCGACGGGCAGGTCGAGGAGGGCGGTGGCGAGGGCCGCGAGGAGGACCGCGACGAGCGCGCCGGGCACGGCCCGCGCCCTCGGGGCAGGTGCCGCCAGCCCACGACCACGAGGACCGTGCCGGCGGCGACGGCGAGCGGGACCAGGTTGGCGGTGGAGGTCAGCGCGCGCACCAGGGCGGCCGGGAGTCCGGCGAGCCGGGCGAGGCCGGAGTCGGGGGCGTCGAGTCCGGCCGCGGCGTAGAGCTGGCCGGCCACGATGACGAGGCCGATGCCGGCGAGCATGCCCTCGACGACCGAGAGGGAGATGGCCCGGAACCAGCGGCCCCACCTCAGCAGGCCCATGAGGATCTGGAGCAGTCCGGCGAGGAGCACGATGACGCCGAGGGCGGCGAGGCCGAAGGCCCGGACCGCCTCCAGGACGAGGACGGTGAGGCCGGCGGCGGGTCCGGAGACCTGGAGGCTGCTGCCCCGCATGAGGCCGGTGACGACGCCGCCGACGATGCCGGTGATCAGGCCGAGTTCGGCGGGCACGCCGGAGGCGACGGCCACGCCGATGCAGAGCGGCAGGGCGACGAGGAAGACGACCAGGGAGGCTGCGAAGTCCTGCCGGAGGTGCGGGAACTGCTGGAGGTTCGGGAACTGCCGGGGGCGGGACGAGGAGGGCGGCATGCGGATCTCCCCTCACGGGATCCGAGGAGCGGGGACGGGCCGGTGGTCGCGCGGACGGACGGGACGGACCAGGACGGTCCGGGACGGCCCGTGGCCGGGCACGGCACGTCCCTCCCCGGAGTCACACCGGCATCACGCTTCACCAAGACATGGTCAAGCGAAGACCAACGAAGGGTAATACGCACTGGTGGGCCGGACCGTGAACAACCCGGGTCCCCAGGGGGTTTCCGACTGGAACCGGACGGAAGTTGACGCGATCACCCCTGCGGAGGCGCGCGGGAGCGCGGAGTGCCGGGGCGCATCGGGTCACAGGCGCCCGCACACGCGCACGGCGGGAGGGCGTACGGTCGCCCGGCCGGGGCTCACGCGGGCGCCGGGCCCGGGGTCACCACCAGTAGGCGGGGTACCTCGGTGCCGCGCGCCGGACGCGGGAGGCGGCGAACGCGGTCAGGACGAGCAGGATCGTGGAGCCCAGGAGGAGGGGACGAACCGGCCGGGGGCGGGCGCCTGGAGCACGATCACGACGGCGGTGGCACAGGCCGGGGAGTGCGGGGTCCGGGCCAGGGTGGTGAGCGCGAGGGTGACGCCGGCGGCGAGCGCGGCGGCCCAGGCGCTGCCGCTCGCGGCGGCGCCCACCGCGTATCCGGCGGCGGCTCCGAGCAGATGGCCGACGACCACGCTCCGGGGCTGGGCGAGGGGCAGCGCGGGGGCGCAGTGCACCAGGGCGGCGCTGGCGGCCAGCGGGGGTATCAGGACGGGTTCGTGGAGGAGGGCGCCGAGGCCGACGAGCCCGAGGAGGGCGGCCGTGGCGGCGCTGACGCTGTGGACGGCGGCCGCGGGGGCGGGCCGGGCCGGAGCGCGCCCGGCCATCCTCGGCCGCCGGGGGCGCCCGGACCGGGGGCGGCGGTGGACCCGGAAGCGGCGGGGGCAGTGAGGGCGGCGGGGGCGGCCTCGGGGGCAGGGCGGTGTCGGTACTCATGCGATGCGGCGTTTCCGGGACAGGCGGCCATGGGCCGGGCGAAGCAGGGGCAGGGGTGGCCGTACGGGTCCCCGGGGTCGACAGCCGGCCCGGCCTCGCGCCCGGTCCTGGTGCGGCGGCGCCACCTCCCACCACTCTAACCAGCGGTTTCGTGACGCCGCGGGCGGGGTCGGGAGAGGATCCCGGCATGACCGAGACTCCGCGCGCCGCCACGGCCGAAACCTCCCGCGCCCCTTCCTTCGCCCTCCTCCCGGCGCCCCGGACTCCCCGTCCTCCTGCACGTGCCGCACTCCTCCCGCGCGGTGCCCGCCGACGTACGGGCCGGGATCCTGCTCGGCGACGACGAACTGGCACGGGAACTGGACCACATCACCGACGCGCACACGGCGGAGATCGCCGCCGCGGCCGCGGCGGCGGCCGGTACGGCCCCCCTGGCGGTTCGTCAACCGGCTCTCCCGGCTCGTCGTCGACCCCGAGCGCTTCCCGGACGAGCGGGAGGAGATGGCGGCCGTCGGCATGGGGGCGGTCTACACGCGCACCACGCACCGGGCCGCGCTGCGCCGGCCGGATTCGACCCGGCACCGCTGCTCGACCGGTACTTCACGCCGTACGCGCGGGGCATGGCCGGGGCCGTGGCCGGGCGGCTGGCGGCGGCAGGCCGGGCGGTGGTGATCGACGTCCACTCGTATCCGAGCGAACCGCTGCCGTACGAGCTGCACGGCGACGGCCCCCGGCCCCCGGTCTGCCTCGGCACGGACGCCTTCCACACGCCTCCCGCGCTCCTCGACGCGGCGCGGGAGGCGTTCGGCGGGATTCGGCGGGGTGGGGACGGACAGCCCCTTCGCCGGGACCTACGTCCCGCTGGCGCACTACGGCCGGGAGCCGCGGGTCCACGCGCTGATGGTGGAGATCCGCCGGGACCTCTACATGCCGGAACCGGGCGGCGCGGCGGGCCCCGGGGCGGCGGCCCTCGGGGCGGCTCTGGCGCACCTGGTGGACGCCGTGTCCCGTACGGCCTGAGCGGTGTTCCCGCCGCCCGGAACAGGAGCGGTTCGACAACGGCGTAAAATAGGGCAAATGAGCATATCCAGATACGAGCTGGTGTTCACCGACGTCACGGGCGCCACCCAGGACGTCGTGGTCGTGGAACGCACCCTCTACAAGGGCTCCGGGGGCCACCCCATCTACACCGACCCGACCGGCATCATCCGCGCGGAGATCAGCGACCGGGGCGAGGTGCGCGTCATGCCCTCCGGGGGTCACCAGGACCCCGCCCACGCCGTACGGGCCCGGGCCCTCCCCGAGGACGACGCGGAGGATCCCGCCGCTCCTTCCGGCTGAGGCCGGGCGCCCCGGGCCCTGTCTCCACCCCCGTTTTGGTTTGTCGGACGATCGTCAATACGATCCGGCGATGATCACGAGAAAACGGCTGGCGACCGGGGCCTGCGCGCTGCTCGCCGCCCTGGGCGCCGCGCTCCTGCCGACGCAGGCGGCCGCCGACGCGCCGACGGCGAAGGAACCCCCAAGGTCGAGCTGGTGCTCGACGTCAGCGGCTCCATGCGGGCCGAGGACATCGACGGCAAGTCCCGCATGGCCGCCGCGAAGCAGGCCTTCAACGAGGTCCTCGACGCGGTGCCCGAGGAGGTGCGCCTCGGCATCCGGACCCTGGGCGCCGACTATCCGGGACAGGACCGCAAGCAGGGCTGCAAGGACACCCGTCAGCTCTATCCGGTCGGGCCGCTCGACCGGACCGAGGCCAAGACCGCGGTGGCCACCCTGGCCCCCACGGGCTGGACTCCGATCGGTCCGGCACTGCTCGGCGCGGCGAAGGACCTGGAGGGCGGTGACGCCACCCGCCGGATCGTGCTCATCACGGACGGCGAGGACACCTGCGCCCCGCTCGACCCCTGCCAGGTGGCGCGGGAGATCGCGGCGAAGGGCATCCACCTCGTCATCGACACCCTGGGCCTGGTGCCGGACGCCAAGACCCGGCAACAGCTCACCTGCATCGCGGAGGCGACCGGAGGCACGTACACCTCGGTCCACCGCACCGACGAACTCTCGCGCCGCGTCCGGCAGTTGGTCGACCGCGCGGCCGACCCGGTCGTCACGCCCGTCGCCGCCCGGGGCGCCGCGCGGTGCGCCGACGCCCCGGAGCTGAAGCCCGGCCTGTACACGGACCGCGAGGCCTTCGGCGAGCACCGCTGGTACCGGGTGGACCTGCTGCCCGGCCAGGAGCTGCGCGCCTCCGTCAGCGTGTCGGCCGACCGTGCCGTCAACGACGACTACGGGGTGCTGCTGCGCGCCGTCACCCGCCACGGCCGGGAGATCACCCGCGGCTCCGAGGCCGGTGACGGGCGCACGGACGTGATATCGACCGGGCTGCGCTATCCGAAGCCGGAGCTGTCCGGCACCGACTCCGACGACGCCAAGCCGGCCGCCGAGACGGTCTGCCTCCAGGTCAGCAACTCCTTCTCCGCTCCCCGTCGGTCAAGACGACGCCCGGCATGCCGATCGAGCTGGCCGTGGACGTCGTCGACGGTCCTTCGAGCGCCTCGGACGTGGCCTCGTTCGGTCTCGGCCGGGGCTGGTGGCTGCTCGGCGCGCTGGTGCTCGCCGGCTTCCTGGCCGGTCTGATCTGGGGCTGGCTGTCCCGCTGGCGCGTCGCCGTCTGGAGGACCCACTGATGCGCACCGTACGCACGCTCGCCGCGGCCGCGCTCGCGGGCGCGGCCCTGCTCGGGCTCTCGGGCCCGGCCGCCGTCGCCGACTCCCCTCCGGCACCGCGACCCCGGACACCCGCTCCCCGCGGGTCCGACGGAGGCAGGCACCACCTTCCGCACCGCCGCGAGGTTCCTCCCGGGGCAGCAGGCCACCGCGCAGGCCGCCACGGGCGACTACCTGTACTGGGTGTTCCCCGCGGACACCGGGCAGCGGCCGACGGTGAACGCCGTCGTCACCCTGCCGGACGCGGCCCTGCGGCACGGCCCTCCACCTGGCGGATCGACGTGTACGACGGCCTGCGGCGCCGCCAGCCGTGCATGTACGGGACGCAGTCCCGCACGGCCGCGAAGGACGCGGCGAAGGTGGAACTCGCCTGCGTGCTGCGCCCGGTGCGCGCCTCGGCCGACGCCTGGGCGAACGACCCGCTGCCCGGCAGCTACTCCGTACGCCTGACCGTCACGGGCCTGCCGGACGAGGACCTCGGCCAGCCCTTCGACGCCCGGCTCGGGGTGGACGTCAAGGACGAGGGCGGCGCCCACGCCACCGACGGGGCGCTCGCCGCGCCGCTCGTGCCGGGCGCGACGACCGCCGACCGGGCGGAGGCGGACGCCGACGCGGGCCGCCCGTCCGCCGTCGAGGCGGCGGCCCCGGAGGACGGCTGGTCCTCCGGTTGGTGGTCCGACCGCTGGCTGTGGACCGTGGCGGGCGGCGTCCTCGCGGCGCTCGCGGGCATCGGCGGCTACGTCCTGACGCGCGGCGCGGGCCGCCCGTCCCGGATCCCGCCGGTCGCCTGACCCTTCCGGAACCCGCCGAGGGCCCCACCGCTGCGGAGCGGTGGGGCCCTCGCCGTCCCCGCCCGCCCCGTCCCCGCGTCCACATGTTTAATGATTCAACATAATTAGATGGATTTGTACCGTTTCTCTGTCGTTCGTCTGGTAAGAGGCGTGGTGAACGAGACGAGAGAGAGCAGGAGGGTCGACATGATCGCCCGAGAGCAGATCCACGCCGTGCTGGACCATCCCGTCTACGACGCGGAGGGCAAGAAGGTCGGCGACGCGAAGCATCTTCGTCGACGACGCGACCGGCCTTCCGGAGTGGGTGACGGTGAAGACCGGCATGTTCGGCACCAGTGAATCCTTCGTCCCGATCAAGGACGCGGCTCTGGTCGACGACCACCTGGAGGTCCCGTACCCCAAGTCCACCATCAAGGACGCCCCCAACGTGGACGTCGACGCCGGCGGACACCTCTCCGAGCGAGGAGCACCGTCTCTTCGAGCACTACGGCATCGCGTGGGACGACGCCTGGCAGCGGGCCAACGAGCCCGGTGAGGGCGGCTGGGCCCACGGCGAGACCGGAACCGCGGCGGGCACCGGCACCGCGGCCGGGATGGGAACCGGCACCGCGACCGGCCCCATGGGCACCTCCGAGGGGTACATGGCGGGCGACACCGCCAGACGCGCCAGGGGCACGGACGACGACGCGATGACCCGCTCCGAGGAGCAGATGCACGTCGGCGTCGAGCGCACGGAGGCCGGACGCGTCAGGCTGCGCAAGTACGTGGTGACCGAAGAGGTCCAGCAGACCATTCCCGTGAGCCACGAAGAGGTGCGGATCGAGCGGGAGCCGATCACGGACGCCAACCGCGACGAGGCCCTGTCCGGCCCGGAGATCACCGAGGCCGAGCACGAGGTCATCCTCCACGAGGAGCGCCCCGTCGTGGAGACCCGGACCGTCCCGGTCGAGCGGGTGAGCCTCAAGGCCGACGAGGTCACGGAGGAGCAGACCGTCTCGGGCGAGGTCCGCAAGGAGAGATCGAGGTCGAGGGCCTCGAGGACCCGGACGACCCCGACGCCCGCGGCCGGCGCTACTGACCGGCCGACGACCGACCGGTGCCGCCCCGCGAGCCGGGGCGGCACCCCCCATGGGAGTTCGCGCTCCCCGGGCGCGAAGGCGAAGTCGCGCCGCGACGGTGGCCCGCCCTTCCTCGGGGCGGGCCACCGCCCTTCCGCCTTCCGGCGCGGCCGTAGGGTGCCGTCATGACCGAAGCCGCGCACGTCACCGCCACCCGCCGCTCGTACGACACCGTCGCCACCGACTACGAGCGGTTGCTCTCCGCCCAGTTGGACGCGGTGCCGCTGGACCGGGCGGTGATCGCCGGGTTCGCGGAGGAGGTGGAGCGGTCCGGCGGGCCCCGTACGATCGGGGACCTCGGCTGCGGGACCGGCCGGGTGACGTCCCATCTGCGGAGCATCGGCGCCGAGGCCTTCGGGGTGGACCTGTCGCCGGGCATGATCGCGGTCGCCCGCGAGGCCCACCCGGGGCTGCGCTTCGAGGTGGGGTCGATGACGGCGCTCGCCCTGGCGGACGCCTCGCTGGGCGGGGTCCTGTCCTGGTACTCGACGGTGCACATGCCGGAGGACGAACTCACGGCCTCCTTCGCGGAGTTCCACCGGGTGCTCGCGCCGGGCGGGCGGCTCCTGATCGCGTTCAAGGTGGGCGACGAGCGGGTACGGCTGGAACGGGCGTACGGGCACGAGGTCGTCCTCGACGTGTACCGCCGGTCACCCGACCGGATCGCGGAGCTGCTGGCCGCGGCCGGCCTCGTCGAGTCGGCCCGCCTGGTGCGGGAGCCGGATCCCCGGGAGAAGTCGCCGCAGGGCTTCCTCCTGGCGCGCAGGCCGCGCGACTGAGCCGGACCGGGGACGCGTTCCGAGCAGAAGACGCGCACCGGGCCGGGCGCGCACCCGACCGGAGCCGTACGCCCGCGCCCTTCCGAAGTCCCGCCCCGCTCCTGAGCTGGGCCCGGGAGATCCGGGCGCTCCGGCCGCCGCCCGCGATCAGGGCGTTGACGGAGGCCATCGGGTCCGCGCCGACCGACCGGGCGATGAGGGCGCCGACGAGCACCGGTCCGAGGGCCACCGCGAGGGCCGTGCCGGTGGCCGTGACGTGCTGGAGGGGCGGGTGCGCCGGGCTTCGGAGGTCATGGCCCCAGTCAAGCGGCGGGCGGGCCGGCGGCACATCGGTCGGCGTACTCAGACGCCCGTACCGCGCTACTCAGGGCCGGAGTCCGTCCGCGCGCGCCCGCCGGCCCGCCCCGGCGTACCGTGGGCGGGCCACCGTACGCGCACGAAGGAGCCCCGCCGCCATGGCCGACTACCGGATCGAGACCGTCCGCACCGGGTACCGGAACTGGACCGCCCGCAACGACCGGGGCGCGGAGGTGCGGATGGCCGCCGCGGACGACGACGGCGCGCAGCCCTCGTTCACCCCGGTCGAGCTGCTGCTCGCCGCGATGGGCGGCTGCGGCGGGCTCGTGATCGACCGGACCGCGCGGGCGGTGGACCACGACGACCTGCGGATCGTGGTGGAGTCGGTCTCGGGCCCCGAGGACGACGGCCGGGTGGGCCGGATCCGGGTCAGCTACGAGTTCGACCTGCCGGACACCAACCCGAAGGCGGCGGAGGTGTTCGCGCGCGGGGTGCGCCTGACGCACGAGAAGTTCTGCACGGTGAGCCGGACCGTGGAGCACGGCGCCCGGGTCGAGGCGGTCCTGCCGGACGGCACGGTCGGCTTCGAGGGCTGAGTCCCATGCGCCGGGTCCGGGTCCGTCACTCCTCGATCGCCCCGCCGATCCGGCGCAGGTGCTGCCGGAAGGTGTACGAGGGTCCTCGGCCCGGCCCGCGAGGTAGGCGTCGAAGCGGGTCTGGTCGCGCAGGGTCTCCCCGCCGTGATGCGCCGGGCCTGCTCCCGTTCGGTGCGGAAGAGGGACAGAGCGGCCTCCAGGACGGCCGCGGCCCGGTCGGCCGCCACGAACAGCACCCGTCGTCGTCGCCGAACACCACGTCGTCCGACGTGACCTCGTGCTCCCCGAAGCGCGCGGAGCGCAGCGCGTCCGGCTCGCGGGGGTCGAGGCGCACGGGGCCGGGGGCGTGGCGCCCGTACGAGAAGACGGGCAGTCCGATCCGGACGAGGTCCGGGGTGTCGCGGTGCAGCCCCCAGACGGCGATCCCGGCGACGCCCGCCGCCCCGGCCTCCAGGACCGCGAGGTCCCCGATGCAGGCCTCGTCGCGGCGGCCGGCGTTGTCGATGACGAGGACGTCCCCGGGCTCCGCGTGCGCGAAGGCCTCCAGGAAGACGTCGACGCTTCCGTAGTGCCGCACGGGGAGCGCCCGTCCGGCGATCCGCTGCCCGTCGGCGACGGGCAGCACTCCGGCGGGCGCGGCGCGCAGGGGTTCCCCGAGCCGCACGCAGGCGTCGGCGACCAGGGGCGTGGAGAGCTCGGCGAAGCCGGCGAGGTCCTTCGACATCGGGCGTTCCGTTCCATTCCGTGACGGGGCGGCGGACCCGCGTGATGCTAGCGGCCCGCCCCCGGACGGACGAGCCCCAGCCGCCCGGCATGCGGGCGGAACCGCTCCTTCCTACGATCGGTGGAGGGACACGTCTCTGCTCTGTCCGAGCGGTCCTGAAGCGGCCGAACGGAAGCGGCGGAACGGGAGCGAGGGAACATGGCAGTCGAGGACCCCGCGTCCGGGGACCGGCCGGCGGATCTGAAGCACGACGCAATCGGCTTCGTCGACGCCCTCGTCATCGGGCTGAACTCCACCTCCCCGCGTACTCCATCGCCGCCGTCATCGGCCCGATCGTCGCGCTCGCGGGGATCTACGCGCCCGGGGTGATGGTCGCGTCCTTCGTCCCGATGCTGCTGATCGCGTCGGCGTTCTACTACCTGAACAAGGTCGACCAGGACTGCGGCACGACCTTCTCGTGGGTCACGCGCGCGATGGGCCCCTGGGCGGGCTGGCTGGGCGGCTGGGCCATCACGATGACCGGCGTCCTGGTCGTCGGCTCGCTCGCCGACGTGGCCGTGAGCTTCGGGCTGCTCGCCGTCGGACTCGACGGCTGGGTGGAGAACGCGTTCGTGCGCCAACTGCTCACCGTGCTGCTCATCCTCGTGATGACGGCCGTGTGCGTGATCGGCACCGAGCTGTCGGCCAAGGTGCAGAACGTGCTGATCCTGGCGCAGGTCGTCTTCCTGCTCGTCTTCGTGTGCGTGGCGCTCGCGAAGGTGTACGCCAGGACCAGCGCGTACGACTCGGTGGAGCCCGCGCTCGACTGGCTGAACCCGTTCGGCGCGGGCGGCGCGGCCCTCACCGGCGGGCTGCTGCTCGGCGTCTTCATCTACTGGGGCTGGGAGTCGGCGGTCAACCTCACCGAGGAGGTCGAGGACTCCGCGACCGCCCCGGCAAGGCGGGCCTGTGGTCGACCGTGATCCTGCTCGTGACCTACGTGTCCGTGGGATTCGCGGTGGTGGCCTACGCCGGTCCCGCGTTCCTCGCAGAGAACGCCGACGAGGAGGAGTTCATCTTCGCCCAGCTCGCCGGGGACGTCCTGGGCGGCTGGGACTGGGTGCTGCTCCTCGCCGTGTCCACGTCGGCGATCGCCTCCACCCAGACCACGATCATCCCGGCCTCGCGGACCGCCCTGTCGATGGCCCGCCGCCGGGCGCTGCCCGCGCACTACGGGCACATCAGCACGCGGTTCCGCACCCCGACGTGAGCACGTGGTGGGTCGCCGGGATCGCGATCGTCTGGTACCTGACGGTGAACCAGATCAGCGAGAACGCGCTCCTGGACTCGCTCACCGCCCTCTCGCTGCTCATCGCCTTCTACTACGCGCTCACCGGGGTGGCCTGCGCGGTGTACTACCGCCGGCACCTCTTCGAGAGCCTCCACAACTTCCTGCTGATCGGGCTCGGCCCACTGGTGGGCGCGGGACTCCTGACGTGGCTCCTCGTGCGGTCGGTCTCCGACATGGCCGACCCGGAGAACTCGTACAGCGGCGACTCGTGGCTCGGCCTCGGCCCGCCGCTGGTCATCGGCCTGGGCATCGCCGTCGCCGGGGTGATCGTCATGATCGTGTGGCGGCTGCGGGCGCCCGCGTTCTGGGACGAGCGTCCAGGGTGGCCGATCCGGACGTGGTCCGGGGCATCCGGGGCGGCGGGGACGATCACGGAGGGAAGGGCTGAGATGTCGGTCGTGCTGGGTTACGACGAGTCGCCCGGGGCCGCCCGCGCGCTGCGGATCGCGGTCGAGGTGGCGGCCGCCTTCGGCGAGACCCTCGTCCTGGTCTACGGCGCGGCGGCCCCGGCCCCACCGGGGAGGAGTACCGCTCCCACTACGACGCCATCCGGCAGGCCGGCCGCACCGGTCTCGAACACGCGGTCGCGGAGGCCGACCGGGCGGGCGTGCCGACCGTCGTCGAGGTCATCGACGAGAAGCCGGCCCAGGCCCTGATCGACGCGGCGACCCGCCATACGGCCCGGGTCATCGTGGTCGGCAGTTGGAGCGAGAGCCCGATCCGCGGCGCCCTCCTCGGCTCGACCCCGCACAAGCTGCTCCACATGTCGACGGTGCCGGTGCTCTGCGTGCCGCCGGAGGAGTGACGGCTTCCGAAGGGTGCGGCGGCGGGGTCACCGGAGGACCGTGATCCGGGCCAGGGCCCAGGAGGTGTGGTCGAAGGAGGTCTTGTCGTTGGCGTCGGTGACCTCCAGGCGCAGGACCCGGACGCCCCGGACGTCGAGGTCGAGGGGACGGGGCCGGTGGCGGCGGTCAGGACGCCGGTGGTGTGCAGGACGCGGTCGTCGCCGTACACCGTGGCGCGGGTGGCGCCGACGGAGCTCTGGCGGGCCGAGAAGTCGTCGATGCCGACCAGGGTGGTGAAGCGGTCGGCGGCGCCGCCCAGGTGGAAGGCGACGTCGCTGTACGCGTGGACGCCGAGGCCCTTGGCGTATGTGGTGCCGCCGAAGGAGATCGGGGTGCCGTCGCCCGCGGCGTTCCTGCCGTTGGAGGCGTCGCGCTCGACCGGGCCCCAGCCGTTGACGGCGCTGATCCAGGGCAGGTCGGAGGTAGCCGTCCCCGGTGGGCGCCGGGGGCGGGGTGGTGGCGGTGCCGGGGCGGCGTACCGCACCGGGCCGCCCGGGGCGGTGGCGGTGCCCTCGGCGGTCAGCGTCCAGGGGTGCCCGCCGGGGCGCCCGGGGGCGGGAGTGACCTGCCAGGCGGCGGTGAGCCGCGCGCCGGGGGCGAGCCGCGTCGCCGCGGTGGCCGTGGTGGCGCGCGCGGTCCAGCCGGCCGGGACCTTCAGGGCGAGGGCGGCCGAGGTCCAGGGACGCGCCGAGCCGTTGGCGAGCACGGCGGTGGCGGTGAAGGGCCTTCCGGGGACGGCGAGGGACGGCACCGCCAGGGACGCCCGAACGGGGCCCGGGGGTACTGGTCGCGCCAGGAGGAGCGCATCAGGGCGACCAGTTCCGTGGCCCGGGCCGGGTGGCGGGCCGCGAGGTCGGAGGTCTCGCCGGGGTCGACGGCCAGGTCGTACAGCTCGACCTGCCACTGGTCGTCGGGGAGCGCCCGGTCACGGACGGGGGCGAAGCGGACCGCCTTCCAGCGGTCCTTGCGGAGCGCCTCGGCGAGCCAGGTGGCGCGCTGCTTGTCCTGGGCGTTGGCGCGGGAGGTGACGCCCTTCTCGTCGCGGTACCAGTAGAGGTGGTCGTGGCGGGCCGGGTCCGTGCCGCCGGTGAGGAGGGGCGCGGCCGACAGGCCGTCCACGTCGGTGGGGGCGGGGGCGCCGCCGAGTTCCGCGAGGGTGGGCAGGAGGTCGGTGAGCGGGGTCGGGCGGTCGCTGGTGCCGGGCCGGATCCGGCCGGGGCCCCAGGCGAGGAGGGGACGCGGATCCCGCCCTCGTACAGGTTGCGCTTGTAGCCGCGCAGCGGTCCGTTGGAGTCGAACAGGTCGGGGTTGGCCCCGCCCTCCTCGTGGGGGCCGTTGTCGCTGGTGACGAGGAGGACCGTGTCGTCCTCCAGGCCGAGGGCGCGCAGCCGGTCGACGACGTCGCCGACGAGGGCGTCGAAGAGGCTCACCTGCGCGGCGTGCCCTTGTTCGCCTCGCTCCAGTCGCGGGAGGCGTACGCGCCGGTGCCGGGGACGTCGCTGGGGGCGTGCGGCACGGTCGGGGTGAGGAACAGGAGGAACGGTTCGGCGGCGTGCCGGTCGATGAAGTCCAGGGCCCGCCGCCGCAGCAGGTCCGGCGCGTAGGCGCCCCTGGCGCCGTTCGCGTTGGCGGGGATCGTCTCCTTGGCGCCGTCGTGCCAGAGGTACTGCGGGTAGTACTGGTGCGCGTGGCCGTGGTCGATGTAGCCGTGGAACTCCTCGAAGCCCCGGGCGTTGGGGTGGCTGTCCTGGCCGGCGCTCTCCGGCCCGAAGCCCCACTTGCCGATGAGGCCGGTGCGGTAGCCGCGGGCCCGGAGCACCTGGGCGAAGGTGGTGTCGGCGGCCGTGAGGGAGCCCTGGGCGCCGGACGGGTTGGCGCGCACGGTCGCGTGTCCGGTGTGCAGGCCGGTGAGGAGCGAGCAGCGGGAGGGGGCGCAGACGGCGGCCGTCGAGTAGGCGTCGGTGAACCGCAGTCCGTCGGCGGCGAGCGCGTCGATGCGCGGGGTGGTGATGAGCTTCTGGCCGTACGCGCCGAGTTCGCCGTACCCGAGGTCGTCGGCGAGGACGACGACGAGGTTCGGCGGCCGGACGGCGGCCGCCCCGGACGCCTCCTGCGCCGTCCCGGTCTCCCGCGCCTCGGCGGTGCCGGTCGCCGGCAGGGCGCCGAGGCCGAGCGTGGCGGCGGACCCGGCGAGAAACGGCGGCGGCTGGGCATGGCGAGGCTCCTTGCGGGGGGCGGGGTACGGGGGCGGGGCGCGGCCCACCGCTGATCATGGACGCGCCCGCCCCGGCGGACCATGCACGGGACATGAAGAACGTGTGACGCGGCACCGGGCCGGGCGCCCCGGCCGCATGCGCACTCGTGCGCCGGGGCGGCAGCTCCTAAGATCAGGGGTCCACGCGGAAGGGGGCCGGTGATGAGGTGGAGCGTCGACGCCCTGGTGGGGGTGCTCGTCGTCCTGATCGCCGTGGGGCTCGTCGCGACCGGCGTGCTCCGCGAGGGGTGGTCGGTGCGGCCGTTCGCCGCCTCGCGCGCGCGTGCCTTCGCCCAGCGGGAGTACGCCCGGGACCTGCAGCGGTCGGCGGACCTGGTGATCGCGGCGGCCCGGCGGGCCGCCGGCGAGGGCGAACCGGCGATCGTCACCGTGGCGGCCGTGGTGCGGACGGCGGAGGAGCGCTACGGGTACGACGGGGTGGAGCGGCGGCACGCGGCGGCGGCGCTGCGGCGCCGGTACGAGCAGGGGCGGTGCGCCGCCGACTGCGTGACGGACGCCTACGGCTGGCCGTCCTCCCCGGGCACGGGCGTCGCCTGGTGGTAGTACATGCGCATGCGCCCGCCGTCCGCCGCGGAGGCGCGGCGCCAGATCGAGCTGCGCCGGGCGCGGCAGCCGTCGCGGACCGTCTCGAACGTGAGGTGGACGACGCCGGGCGCGAGCGGCGTCCCGGTGACGGCGGACGGCCGGTAGTGCGTCCCGTCCTCGGTGTCGCCCGCCATGTCGGGGAGGGCGGCGAGCATCTCCTCGTACGTCCAGCGGCGGCCCGAGGCCCCGACCTCGGTGAACTCGGGATCGAGGAGTTCCGCGGCGAGCGGGCGGGAGGAGCGCACGGCCGGGTCGAGCAGGCGCAGTTCGCCCTCGACGGCCTCGGTGACGTCGGGGTGGCCGGAGGTGTCGGAGGCGTGGGCCCGCGGTTCTCGTTCCATGCGGGCATTCTGCCCGGCCGCCGTGCCGGACCCGGCCGGGGGCCTGGGTCCGGCACGGAGCCGGGGGTTCTATTCGAAGGCCGCGGCCGCCTCCTTCAGCGCGGCGGCGACGGCCTCGGGCGCGTCGGGGCCGGGGCGCCGGGCCGGTAGGTGACGGAGCGGAGGCGGCCGGTGAAGCGGAAGGAGCGGTGGCGTTCGTGGAGCGGCCAGGAGACCGGGGACTTGCGGTCGACGCCGACGCTGATGCCCTGGAAGGGGCCATGCCGATCAGTTGGTGCACGCTGTCGGGCGCGGCCCGGTGCTCGCCGTCGACGGTGACGGCGAACCGCCAGCGCAGGCCCTCCTCGGCGGTGGCGGAGACGAGGATCTCGTGCGGGCCGGGGCCGAGGGGTCCGGCGTCGGTCTCGTGGAGGGTGCCGTACTCGTTGTACGCGAGGACCAGGCGCCCGTCCTCGACGTACAGGCTGTAGCCGCCGCCCTGGTCGCCGTGGGAGACCAGGACCCCGTCGCCGGTCTCCTCGACGGCGACGGCGATCTCGAAGGAGCGCAGGGCGACGAGCCGGGAGGAGCGGTAGCGCTCCAGCTCGGGGGTGCCGGGCAGCAGGGTGAGGGGCGGGTCAGGCGCTGTTCGGCGGGGTTGCGGCGGGCGAGGGCGCCGCTGTGGTCGGGCAGCGGGAAGACGCCGTTGCGCCAGGCGGCCTCCTCCCAGGCGGCCGACAGCTCCTTGACGAGCTCGGGGCGTTCGGCGGCGAGGTCGTGGATCTCGGTGGGGTCGGTCCGGATGTCGTAGAGGGCCCACTCGGAGTCGTCGTAGGGGTGCCCGGGCGGTGCAGGGTGACGAGCTTGTGGCCGTCGCGGTAGTGGCTGCGGTTGCCGGTCATCTCGCAGTACTGCTCGGGGTGGGTGGAGTCGTGGGCGGGGTCGGCGAGGACGGGGGTGAAGCTGACGCCGTCCGGCTCCTGGAGGGGACGCCCCGGCGGCTCTCCGGCCGGGCCAGGCCGGCGAGTTCGAGGAGGGTGGGGGCGATGTCGGTGACGTACTGGTACTGGGGGCGGAGCCCGGCGGCGAGCCGGCCGTCGCGGACGCCCTCGGGCCAGGACAGGACGAAGGGCACGCGGACGCCGCCGGCGTAGGTGTGGCCCTTGTAGAGGCGGAAGGGGTGTTGGAGGCCATGCCCCAGCCGCGCGGGTAGTGGACCAGGCTGCGGGGGCCGCCGATCAGCTCGGGGTCGCGGTCGACGTCCGGGTCCCAGTCGCCGGGGAGGCGGGGGTGGTGGACGAAGCGGCTGAAGTAGGAGCGGGTGCCCTCCGCGCCGCCCTCGCCGGTGCCGCCGTTGTCGGAGGTGAAGACGACGATGGTGTTGTCGAGTTCGCCGAGCGCGTCGAGGGTGGCGGTGAGTCGGCCGAGGTTCTGGTCGATGTTGTCGACAAGGGCGGCGTACACCTCCATGTAGCGGGCGTAGAGCCGCTGCTGCTCCTCGGTGAGGGAGTCCCAGGCGGGCACGTCGAGTCCGGCCTCGCCGTTGCGGGCGGGGAGTTCGGTGCCGGGCGGGAAGAGCCCGGCGGCGAGCTGGGCGGCGAAGCGCCGCTCGCGCAGGGCGTCCCAGCCCTCGTCGTAGCGGCCCCGGTGGCGGGCGATGTCCTCGGCCCTGGCCTGGAGGGGCCGTGGACGGCGTTGTGCGCGAGGTAGAGGAAGAAGGGCTTGTCGGGGTCGTGGGCGCGCAGCACTTCACCATGGAGATCGCCTGGTCGGTGATGTCGTCGGTGTAGTAGTAGTCGTCGGGGAACTCGTCGATGTCGAGCGGGCTGTTGTCCCGGACGAGCTGGTGCGGGTGGAAGAGGCTGGTGAGGCCCTCCAGGACGCCGTAGTACTGGTCGAAGCCCTTCTGGAGCGGCCAGTTGCCCCGGTGGTCGGCGGCGTTGGAGGCGGAGTCGCGGACCAGGTGCCACTTGCCGACGGCGTAGGTGGCGCAGCCGGCGTCGTGGAGGAGTTCGGCGAGGGTGGGGATGTCGTCGGCGATCTCCATGCCGTAGCCGGGGAAGCCGGGGTCGGAGTTGGCGACCATGGCGTAGCCGACGCGGTGCGGGTTGAGGCCGGTGAGCAGGGCGGCGCGGGCCGGCGAGCAGAGCGGCATGGTGTGGTAGTTGGTGAGTCGCACGCCGTCGTCGGCGAGGGCGTCCAGGACGGGGGTGGGGATCTCGGAGCCGAAGGGGCCGATGTCGCTGAAGCCCATGTCGTCGACGAGGACGACGACGATGTTGGGGGCCTTGGCGGGCGGTGCGGTACGGGCGGGCCAGGCGGGTTCGGACTCGGCGAAGGTGCGGCCGACGCGCCCGGCGAAGCCCTCGTAGGGGTCGCGGCGGGGGGCGGTCGGGGCGGCTTCGCCGGGGGTTCCGGTGGTCATGCGGGGCGGGTCCTTCCGGGAGGAGCGAGCGGGCGACGCGGAAGCCGCCGTGGCCGGTCGAGGAGTCGGGCGTGTTGTGGGAGCGGGCGGCGACCCGGTAGCGGTTGCAGTAGGAGGAGTGGCAGAGGTACGAGCCGCCGCGGATGACGCGCTCGGCCGTCTGCGCGGGACCGGTCGGGCCGAAGGCGTCGGCGGGGGCGAAGGCGTCGGCGGGGGCGAAGGCGTCGGCGCACCACTCCCAGACGTTGCCGGAGGTGTTGTACAGGCCGTGGCCGTTGGGCTCGTAGGCGGTGACGGGGACGGTGCCGACGCGGCCGCCGGGCCGGTCGGAGCGGTGCGGGAAGTCCCCGAGCCAGGTGTTGCACCTCTCCCGGCCGCCGGGGGTGAGGTCGTCGCCCCACGGGTAGCGGGCGCCGTCGAGGCCGCCGCGCGCCGCGTACTCCCATTCGGCCTCGGTGGGCAGCCGGACGCCCGCCCAGGCGCAGTAGGCGAGGGCGTCGTCGTACGAGACGTGCGTGACCGGGTGGTCGGCGCGGCCTTCGAGGTCGGAGCCGGGCCCTTCCGGGGCGTGCCAGGAGGTCCCTTCGACGCCGAGCCACCAGGGGCCTGCGGGACCCGGCCGAGGACGTGGCGCCCGGCGGCGGGGTGGAGCAGGAGATGGAAGACGAAGGAGGAGCCGAAGCGTTCGGCGTCGGTGCGGTGTCCGGTGGCCTCGACGAACCGCGCGTACCGCTCGTTGGTGACGGCGGTGGCGCCGATCGCGAAGGGGCGACGGTCACCTCCCGCACGGGTCCCTCGTGGTCGGCGGGGTAGCCCTCGCCGAAGGAGTCGCCCATGCGGAAGGTGCCGCCCGCCAGTTCGAGCAGGGCCTGGTCCGGCGGGGCGGTCCGTACGGCCGGCAGGGGGAGCAGTTCGGCGGAGGCCGGTGGCCGCTCCCGCCCGCGCAGGTGCGGCCGGGGGTGCAGCAGGCGCTCACGCGGACACCGCCTCCGCCGCCGCGGGCACGGGCGCGGCCGTGACCGGTACGGGTTCGGGCGCGGCGGCGAGCAGCGCCCGGGTGTAGGGGTCGCGGGGCCGCTCGCACAGCTCGTCGGCGGCGCCGGTCTCCGCGATCCGGCCCTCGTGCATCACGGCGATGCGGTGGCTGACCTGGCGGACCACGGCCAGGTCGTGGGCGATGAAGACGAGGGCGAGGCCGAGGTCGCGCTGGAGGTCGGTGAGGAGGCCGACGATCTGCGCCTGCACGGAGACGTCGAGCGCCGAGACGGGTTCGTCGCAGATGAGGACGGACGGCTCCGGGGCGAGCGCGCGGGCGATGCCGATGCGCTGGCGCTGGCCGCCGGAGAAGGAGCGCGGGTGCCGGTCGGCGGCGGCCGGGTCGAGGCCGACGAGGCGGAGGAGCTCCGCGACGCGGTCGGCCCGCTCGGCCGGGGCGCCGAGGCCGAAGGCCCGCAGCGGCTCGGCGACGATCTCGCCGACGCTCATGCGGGGGTTGAGGGAGGCGTACGGGTCCTGGAAGACCATCTGGACGCGGCGGCGCACGGCGTGCAGCTCGGCGCGGCCGGGGCGGGTGACGTCCCGGCCGTCGAGGAGATCCGGCCCCGTCGGAGGGGTGGGCGTGGGCGAGGACCCGGGCGAGGGTGGACTTGCCGGAGCCGGACTCGCCGACGATGCCGAGGTCTCCCCCGCCGCGAGGGTCAGGGAGACGTCGTCCAGGGCGGTGAAGGTGCGGCGGCCCCGGCCCCGGTAGGTCTTGCGGAGCCCCTCGGCGGCCAGGACGACGGCGCCGGGCGCGGGCCGGTCGATCCGGGCGGGCGGCGGGGGCGGCGGCAGCGGCTCGGACCGTTCGGCGGCGGGCAGGCAGGCCGCGCGGACGGTGTCGGTGAGGGCGACGAGCGGGGGCGCGGTCGTGTGGCAGTGGTCCTCGGCGAGGGCGCAGCGGGCGGCGAACGCGCAGCCGGCGAGGGGCAGGGAGAGGTCGGGCGGGGTGCCGGGGATGCCGGTGAGGCGGGTGCCGGAGGGCGCGGAGAGCCGGGGCACGGCGGCGAGGAGGCCGGCGGTGTAGGGGTGCCGGGGGCGGGTGAGGACCTCGGCGGTGGGGCCGTCCTCGACGACGGTGCCGCCGTACATGACGAGGACGCGTTCGCAGGCGCGGGCGACCACGCCCATGTTGTGGGTGATGAGGACGAGGGCGGTGCCGGTGGTACGGGTGAGGTCGCCGAGGAGGGTGAGGATCTGGTCCTGGACGGTGGCGTCGAGGGCGGTGGTGGGCTCGTCGGCGAGGAGGACGTCGGGTTCGCCGGCGAGGGCCATGGCGATGAGGACGCGCTGGCGCTGGCCGCCGGAGAACTGGTGCGGGTGGTCGTCGAGGCGGCGCTCGGGGTCGGGGATGCCGACGAGGCGCAGGAGTTCGACGGCGCGGGCGCGGCGGGCGGCCTTGTCGCGGCGGGTGTTTCCGGGGCGGCGGGGGCGGCCGGGGCTCTCGGAGCGGCCCGGGTTCCCGGAGCCGTCGGCCGTCTTGTCGGTACTGGTGGCGGTGCCGGTGCCGTTCGCGGTCGTGCGGTCCCGGTCGCCGTGCGCCCTGAGCACCTCGTCGAGGTGGCGGCCGATGCTGAGGACGGGGTTCAGGGCCGTCATCGGGTCCTGGAAGATCATGCCGATCCGTGCGCCGCGCACCTCCCGCAGCCGGTCCTCCGGGGCCGTGGCGAGATCCTCCCCGTCGAGGAGGACGGAACCGCCGGTGATCCGGCCGGTGCCGGGCAGCATCCGGAGCAGGGCCAGGGCGGTGGTGGACTTCCCGGAGCCGGACTCGCCGACGACGGCGAGCGTCTCGCCCCTGCGGAGGGTGAAGGAGACGTCCCGCACGGCGTGCAGGGGCCGGCCGTCGGGGTGGTGAACCCCACGTCCAGGCCCTGGACTTCGAGGAGCGGAGGGGTGGTCATCGGCGTATCTCCCGGTTCAGTGCCTCGGCGGTCGGGGAGAGGCCGAGGACGAGCGCGGTCACGGTCACGAGCGGTCCGGCGGCGAAGTGCGGGGCCTGGGCCAGATAGGGCATGGACTGGCTGAGGACGGCGCCGAGGGTGGGCTCGGGCGGCCGGACGCCGACGCCGAGGAAGCTCATGGCGCCTTCGATGAAGACGGCGACGGTGAGGGAGACGGCGATCTGGACGACGAGCGGGTCGGCTGCGTTGGGCAGGACGTGCCGGGTGAGGATCCGGCCGCCGGAGGAGCCGCCGACGCGGGCGGCCGTCACGTACTCCCGGCCGCGCTGGACGAGGATCCCGGTGCGCAGCAGCCGTCCGAAGACGGGGATCTCGGCCAGGGCGATCACGATGATCACGGGCAGTCGGCCGGGGCCGAGGATCGCCGTGATGGCGAGCGCCAGGATCAGCCCGGGGAAGGCCAGGACCAGGTCGAAGGCGCGCTGGACGACGGTGTCGGCGATCGGGTGCGCGGCGGCGGCCAGGGCGAAGAGGCAGCCGAGGAGCGCGCCGAGCGGCACGGCGATCGCGATGATGCCGAGGTCCGCGCGGATGCCGTGGAGGAGCCGGGAGAGCAGGTCGCGGCCGAGGTCGTCGGTGCCGAGCGGGTGTCCCGGGGTGCCGGGGCCGGCGAGCGTCAGACCGCTCTGGTCGGTGGGGCCGTGGCCGGCGAGCAGCGGGGCGAGGAGTCCGGCGAGGACGACCAGGCCGACGAGGACGAGTCCGGTGCGGCCGCGGGCGGTGGCGAGGGCGGCCCGGTAGGGGTGGCGGGGCCGGCGCGCGAGGGGCAGTGCGGCCTTCGTGAGGGCGGTCATGGCGGTCACTCCCACCTGATCCGGGGGTCGAGCCAGGCGTGGACGAGGTCGGTGAGCAGTTGGACGAGGACGAAGACGGTGACGAGGGAGGAGCAGGAGGTCCTGGACGACGGGGTAGTCCCGGCGGACCAGGGCCTGTTCGGCGAGCTGGCCGAGGCCGGGCCAGGCGAAGATCGCCTCGACGAGGACGGCGCCGCCGAGGAGGTTGCCGGTCTGCATGCCGAGGAGGGTGACGACGGGCGGGAGCGCGTTCGGCAGGGCGTGGCGCCACAGCAGCCGGCGGGGGCGATGCCGGCGGCGGTGGCGGTGCGGACGTAGTCCTCGCCCAGGGCGCGTTCGATGCCGTCCTTGAGGTAGCGGCCGAGGACGGCGGCGCTGGGCAGGGCGAGGCAGAGGGCGGGCAGCAGCAGGTACTGGACGCCCAGGTCGGGTGCGGTGAGGAGGGGACGCGGCCGCCCGGGGGCAGGACGCCGAGGAGGACGGAGAAGAGGAGGACGAGGAGGACGCCGGTGACGAAGGGCGGCACGGCGAGGGCGCCGGTGGTGACGACCCGTACGGCGGTGCGCACCCAGCGGCTGCGGGAGGTGGCGCCGAGGATGCCGAAGGCGGCGCCGAGGACGACGACGAACAGCAGGGCGGCGAGGGTGAGTTCGACGGTGGCTCCGAGGCCGTCGCCGATGAGGTCGGCGGTCTGTCCGCCGATCGCGTAGGACGGCCCGAGGTCGCCGGTGAGGAGGTCGCCGAGCCAGCGGAGGTACTGGGCGGGCAGGGGTTCGTCGAGGCCGAGGCGCGCCCGGATGGCGGCCTCGGTCTCGGCGCTCGCGTCGGGTCCGGCGAGGACGGCCGCCGGGTCTCCGGGGACGAGCCGGAGGACGGCGAAGGCGACGAAGGAGGCGACGAGGAGGACGAGGAGCGCGGAGGAGCCTCCGCAGCAGATAGCCGCGCATCTCAGCCCGCCAGGTAGGCGTCGTCGAGGTTGAGGTAGGCGAACTTGTTGAGGGTGACGCCGTGCAGCTTCTTGGCGGCGACCTGGACGGAGCCCCGGATGACGAGGTCGATGATGAACGCCTCGTCGAGGAGGGTGCCGGTGATCTGCTGCCGCAGGGCGTTGGCGCGGGCGCCGGTCTCGGGGTGGTCCAGGCCTCGCGGACGATCTTGGTGTAGGCGGCGGAGCGGAACCTGGACGTGTTCTTGGCCTCGTTGAAGGGGTAGGCGCTGACGGCCAGGGTGGAGGGCTGGACCTGGGCGAAGCCGTGGCTCATGGTCCAGAGGCCGGGCATGGACTGGGAGATGAGGTTCTTCTGGGCGGTGGCCGGGTCGGTCGGTTCGAGGGTGACCTGGACGCCGATCTGCTTGAGGTCGTACTGGATGGCCTCGGCTATCGCGGTGTCGCCGGGCAGGTTGATGTGGAGGAGCGGCAGGTCGAGCTTGGTGTGGCCGGCGGACTTGAGGAGCTCGCGGGCCTTGCCCGGGTCGTAGGTGTAGTGGGTGCGGCCGGCCTCGCTGAAGGCGGGCGAGGACTTGGGCCAGGGGGTGGCGGAGGCGAGTCCGTAGCCGCCGAGGACCTGCTTGAGGATCCGCTCGCGGTCGACGCCCCAGGCGAGGGCCTGCCGGACGGTCTTGTCGTTCAGCGGGGCGACGGTGGTGTTGACGCCGAGGTAGTGGGCGCCGCCGCCGGTGGCGTACTCGCTGATGGCGAGCGCGGGGTCGGCGGCGAGGACGGCGAGGTTCCGGCCGGGGACGCCGTAGGAGAGCTGGGTCTGGCCGGTGCGCAGGGGAGGAGAGGAGGGCGTCGGCCTGGGCGATGACGCGGAACTCGACGGCGTCCAGGTAGGGGCGGTCGGGCTGCCAGTACTTCTCGTTGCGGGTGAAGCCGAGGCCGGTGCCGGGGCTCCACTTGGTGAGCTTGAAGGGGCCGGTGCCGTTGAGCTTCTTGCCGGCGACGGCGTCCTCGACGCTGTTCCGGTCGGTGATGATCATGAACTCGAAGAGGTCGAACAGGTTGTTGACCGGGTGGGCGAGCTTGAGGACGAGTTCGTGGTCGCCGCGCTTCTCGAAGCCGGTGATCGCGGCGGCGGTGGCCCTCAACTGGGCGGCGCGCAGCGGGTTCTGGAGGTTCTTCACCGCGAAGATCACGTCGTCGGCGGTGAAGGGCCGGCCGTCGTGGTAGGTGACGCCGGTGCGCAGCTTCAGGGTGATGGAGCGGCCGTCCTCGGCGTAGTCCCAGGAGGTGGCGAGCTCCGGCTGCGGCTTCAACCGGTCGTCGTAGCGGACGAGGGTGTTGTAGACGAGCCGCTGCTGGAGCGACTGGCCGCTCTGGGCGAAGAGCAGGCTGGGCGTGAAGTCCGAGTTGACGGCGACGGTGAGGGTGCCTCCGCGCCGGGGCTCCGCGGCCGCCTTGGCGCCGGGCGCCGGGGAATCGGCCTCGGAGACCGCCGAGCGGCAGCCCGCCAGGCCGAGCCCGAGCAGCAGGGTGCCGCCGCCCGCGGCGCGCAGGGTGGTGCGCCGGGAGAGGGCGGTGGGCGTGGTGGGGTACAGCTCGGTCATCGATGCCTGCCTGTGAAAGGGGTGGAGGGCCGCGGGGTGCGCGGATTTCCTTCCGCTGCGGAAGGAAGGAACCACGAGGAGGTGGAGAGGGGTGCGCGGATCCGGGTACGGGGACGCGGAAGCACGCGGAACCGGGTGCGGGAGCGGTGCGGAGGGTCACGGCGACGGGGACCGGGGTCACGGAGCCGGTGGAGGCTCCGGTCCCCTCGCGTCACGGAGCCGTGGTGGCGCGTCCGGCCGACGGGCGGAACGTCAAGGCGCTCGCCGGCCGTCGGTGACGGGGGTGCGGCGGGCGGCCCGGGTCCTGCGGGGCCGGTACGGGAGCGGTGCGGCCGGTGCGACGACCGGCGCCGGGGTCAGGCGCGGACGGCACAGACCGCGCTGGCCTGTCGACAGAGGTCGACGTGCCTGCGGGAGATGAGGCGCATGTCCGGATTCACGGGAGCAATATGACAGCGGCTTCGCGCAGTGGTCAACCGGCGTTGACCGCATGCCGAGACGACATCAGTCGTCCGCCCCTGTCGGCAGGAGCTCTTCGAAGGTCTCAAGAGGCCTCCTGAACAGGGGATTCAGCAGAACCGTGCCCGCCGCGACGGGCAGCGTGGCCGGTCCGGCATGTGGACTGACGATGCGTTCGGGGTCTCCGCAGACGTGCGAGAGGTCGATCGCGGCCCCCGGATCTCCTCCAGGTAGTCCGGTTCGATGACGCTGGCCTGCTCGGTCACGACGACCAGGTCGGGGTTGAGGACGTCGAGCAGGAGCGCCACCGCGCGGCCGACCGCGCGGGCCCGTTCGCGCAGCAGCCGGTCGGCGCGCCGGTCCCCGGCCGCCGCCGCGTCCACCACCAGGGAGGTGTCGGGCTCGGGCACGATGCCGCGGCGCACGGCGGTGCGCCCGAGGGCGGTGTTCGACGCGGTCGCCTCCAGACAGCCCGAACGCCCGCAGGGGCAGGGGCCGTGGAGTCCGGTACGGGCAGGTGCGCCACGTCGCCGGCCGCCGCCCCGGGCCCCTGGTGCACGACCCCGGCGAGTCCGACGGCCGCGTCGACGACGTTGCCGACGAAGAGGTGCACGAGGCTGCGGCGGGCGGCGGGCCGGCCGAAGAGGATCTCCGACTGGGCGATGGAGCGGGCGTGGTTGTCCAGGCGCACGGTCCGTCCGCCGAGGCCGCGGGCGAGTTCGGCGGCGAGCGGCCGGCGGCGCCAGCCGAGGGCGTCGTGCCGGACCACCACCCCTTCGGCCGGGTCCACCCAGCCGCCGATCGCGGCGCCGACCCCGAGCAGGGGCGGCTCCGGACGTGCTCGTCGAGGAAGCCGCGCAGCGCGGGCGAGTTCCCCGGGCAGGGCGTCCGGCGCGATGCCCTCGTGCGCGTGGGTGTGGCGGGCCAGGACCCGGCCGCGCAGGTCGACGAGGGCGAAGGTCGAACCGGGCACGCCGAGGTGGACGCCGCCGACGACGGGTCCTCCGGTGGCGCCGACGTGCAGGTCGACGGGGATCTGGGGCCGCCCCACTCCCCGCCCCGGCGAGTTCGGGCAGCTCGCGCAGGAGGCCGAGCCGGGTGAGGTCGGTGGCCTGGCGCGAGACGGCGGCGGGGCTGAGGCCGGAGAGCCGGGCGACGGCGCTGCGGGCGACCGGTCCGTGGTCGAGGACGGTCCGCAGGACGGTGGCGGCGTTCGTCTCGCGTCTGCCGTCACCGGCCATCCGGGAGCCGTGCGGGGTGCTCGTGGTCATGGGTGCCTCTCTGGTCACTGTTGCGGCGGTGTGAAATCCCGGGCGGTCGCCGGCGCGGCCGTCCTCCGCCGTCCGGTACCGGACGCGTTCCCCTGCCGGAAGGGGATCATCGCTGGTCACGCGGGGTTCGGCGGGGTGGGGGAAGCCGGATCGGCGGCGCCGGGCAGGCGCCGATTCAACCATCGGGGCGGCCGTTCGGGGAGCGGACGGGCGCTTGACGCGCGGCGGCGGCCGCTGCCAGGCTCCGGGACATGTTCGCGACCTCCTCCTGTCCCGCCCTCTGCGGCGCCTGACCCTCGCGACTCCTCGCGCGACCGGTCCGCCGGTCCCGCTCCCGTGGTCCGGTCCTTCCGGATCCGCCGCATCCGAACAGCGTCCTCCCGCACCCGGTCCGCACCGTCCCGATCCGCACCGCTCCGGGCCCTTCACCCCGCTCCACGGGCCCGGACGGCGCGGGCGCACGACGGACGCGCACGTCCACACCGGCCCACCCGTCGCCTCATTACTTCCTCTCCGAGATTAATTGCTCCGGACCCGCTCCGGGGCTCCTGAACCGCACTTCCCGAAAGGACACGTCATGTCGACCACCACCTCCCCGACGCCCGGAAGATCACCGTCCAGAGGTCGGCGGCCGCCTCGGCGCCGTCATCTCCGGCGTCCGCCTCGGCGGCGACCTGCCCGCCGAGACCGTCGCCGAGATCCGCGCCGCGCTCCTGGCGCACAAGGTCGTCTTCTTCCGGGACCAGGGCTACCTGGACGAGGAGGCGCAGGAGGCGTTCGGCCGGCTCCTCGGCACGCCCGTCGCCCACCCCACCGTCCCCTCCGCCGACGGCCGTTACTCCTTCCCGATCGACTCGGACTACGGCGGCCGGGCCAACCAGTGGCACAGTGACGTGACGTTCGTCCCGGCCTACCCCGCCTTCTCGATCCTCCGCGCGATCGTCATCCCGCCGTACGGCGGCAACACCCTGTGGGCGAACACGGCGACCGCGTACGAGAACCTCCCCGAGTCGCTGCGGAAGCTGGCCGACGGGCTGCGGGCGGTGCACTCCAACGACTACGACTACGCGGCCCTGCGCCCCGGCGCCCTGCCCGAGCAGCTCGTGCGCTTCCGCGAGGTCTTCGCCTCGACGAAGTTCCTGACCGAGCACCCGGTCGTGCGGGTCCACCCGGAGACCGGCGAGCGGACCCTGCTGCTCGGCAACTTCGTCCAGCGGATCAGCGGTCTGACCGGCGCCGACTCGCGGGACCTGTTCGCCCTCTTCCAGCGGCACGTGGAGCGCCCGGAGAACACCGTCCGCTGGCAGTGGCAGGTCGGCGACGTCGCCATCTGGGACAACCGCGCCACCCAGCACTACGGGGTGGACGACTCCGACGACCACGACCGCAAGCTGCGCCGGGTGACCATCGACGGTGACGTGCCGGTCGGCGTGGACGGGCGCTCCTCGGTGCTGCTCGCGCCCGAGTCCGTGCCGGACCCGGCGTTCGGCATCGCCTCCGGCGCCTCGACGACGGACGCGGCGGCGGACACGGCCGCCGGTGCGGCGGACGGCGCGGCGGCCGGTGCGGCTGTCGGTGCGGCTGTCGGTGCGGCGGAGACCGCCGCCGTATGACGAACGTCCCGCCCCGGGTGATCGTGGTCCTCACCGACCAGCAGCGGTGGGACACCACGGGCGTCCACGGCAATCCGGCGGGGTGACCCCCGAGTTCGACCGGCTGGCCCGCGAGGGCACGCTGGTCGAGCGGGCGATCACTCAACCCGGTCTGCGCGCCCGCCCGTTCGGCGTTGCAGACCGGCCGCTGGCCGACCTCCACCGGGGTCTTCCGCAACGGCCTCCCGCTGCCGGAGGACGTCCCCACCCTCGCCTCGGTCCTCGGCGCGGCGGGGTACGCGACCGGTTACATCGGCAAGTGGCACCTGGCCGGCGAGGAGAACCCGGACGGCCCCGTGCCGCCCGGGCGCCGGGGCGGCTACGCGCACTGGCTGGCCTCGGACCGGCTGGAGTTCACCTCGGACGCGTACCGCACGGTGGTCCACGACGAGGAGGGCGAGCCGGTCCGGCTGCCGGGCTACCGCTCGGACGCCCTCGTCGACGCGGCGATCCGGTTCGTCGCCGACCACCACGACCGGCCGTTCCTGCTCTTCCTCTCGCTGCTCGAACCGCACCACCAGAACCCGACGGACGACTACCCGGCCCCGCCGGGTACCGGGAAGCGGTACGAAGGCCGCTGGCTGCCGCCCGACCTCGCCGCGCTGAGCCCCGGTGCCCCGCACGGCGGCGCGCACCGGCACCTCGGCGGCTATCTGGGACAGGTCAAGCGGGTGGACGAGGGCGTGGGCCGGCTCCGGGACGCGCTGCGCTCCCTGGGCATCGAGGACGACACGGTCCTCGCCTGGACCGCCGACCACGGCTCCCACTTCCGTACGCGGAACTCGGAGTACAAGCGGTCGGCGCACGACTCCTCGGTGCGGGTGCCGTGGGCGCTGACCGGCCCCGGCTTCCGGGGCGGCGGCCTAGTCCGGCGGCCGGTGTCCACGGCCGACCTGATGCCGACGCTGGTCGAGGCGGTGGGCCTCGACGTGCCCGAGGGGTGCAGGGCCGGTCGCTGCTGCCGCTGGTGGGCGGCGGGACGGATCCGGGCCGCCCCGAGTCGGTCTTCGTCCAGATCAGCGAGGACCAGGTCGGCCGGGCGGTGCGGACCGAGCGGTGGAAGTACGTGGTGTCGGCGCCGCCCGGGACCGACGCCTGGCGCGAGCCGGCGGCCGGCCGCTACCGGGAGACCGAGCTGTACGACCTGGCCTCCGACCCGTACGAACTGGAGAACCTGGTGGGACTCGTCTCGCACCGGGAGGTGGCCGACGGACTGCGGGAGGCGCTGGCCGGGTGGCTGCTGCGGGTGGAGGGCCGATCCGGTGATCGAACCGGCCGCACCGCGCTCGCTCGACCAGCGGCGCCCGGACTCCTTCCCGTACGACCGGGTGCCGTGGGAGGGGTGAGGTTCGGCCACCACTGAGGCGCACGGCCACGAGCCGGCCGTACCGAGCAGGCCGAGCGGGCCGAGCGGGTCAGGCAGGTTTGGCGTAGTCCCCGAAGCCCACCCAGTCGAGGACCACGCACGACTCGTCGCCGAGGACCCACGCGTCGTGACCGGGCTCGACCCGCGTGAAGTCGCCGGGTCCGAACTCCTCGGTCTCGCCGTCGTCCGCTCCCGGCGATGGAAGGCCGATTCCCGAGTTCCCTTCCGGGCTGCGCCGGGTCTCCGGCGAACGGACGGCTCCTTTTGGCGGAACCCGGCACAACCGGTGTCCGAATTCTGTGCACATCCCTCAGGGCCAGAACTACACATAAAGGCCAGATAAGAGCACAATGAAACAGCGGCGCGGATTCGCCGCACACGCGACCCGACACGCAAGACGCCAGAAGGAGGCGAGTCACATGGCCGACGTCTCTCATCGCCCCGGTGACATCTCGGGACACCCGGACGCGCCGGAAATGCGGGACCGATACGCCCGTATGCTCCAGACCCGAGGGGTGGCGGCGGTCGAGGAGCTCGTGATCCTCGCCGGCGTCTACGCCGCGATCTCCGCGTGGACGGTCCACTTCGCCGCCGCCCGGCCGGAACTCGCCCTCAGCAACCTGGTCGTCGGCATCGCGCTCGCGGTCCTCGGCCTGTGCATGTCGATGGTCCCCGAGCGGTCGCAGGACCTGAACTTCGTGGTCCTGCTGCTCGGCGCGTGGCTGATCGTCTCGCCGTGGGTCGTCTCCCGGGGACCCGACACGGGCATGATCCTCAGCAACGTCATCACCGGCGCGTGCGTCTGCCTGTTCGCCCTCACCGCCGGCGGACTGCTCATGAGCAAGAGCAAGAGGACATGACGTCCGGCTCCGCCCCGACCCCCGCTGATCCTCGTCCGTGACGGCGGCACCCCAACTCCCAGGAGGTGCCGCCGTTTCCCGTACCCGCGGGTGAACCGCATCTGGAAGGTAACGAATTGACCCATCCGCTTTCGGCCACATAAGTTCTGCGTAAAGCTTGCTCCACAGGGACAGGCTCCCGCCCGCACGCCCAGTCCTTGGGGGACAAAGTGAACTGGTACCTCGACGTTCTCAAGAAGTACGCGGTGTTCAGCGGCCGAGCGCGCCGCAAGGAATTCTGGATGTTCGCGCTCTTCAACCTGATCGCGATCGCCGTCCTCGCGACCGTCGACCTGCTGCTCGGCACCTTCCCGCTGCTGTACGCCCTCTACGCCCTGGGCATCTTCCTGCCCTCCCTCGGCGTGTCCGTCCGGCGCCTCCACGACACCGGCCGTTCCGGCTGGTGGCTCCTCATAACCCTGGTCCCGTTCGTCGGCGGCATCATCCTGCTGGTCTTCAACTGCACCGAGGGCGAGCAGCAGCAGAACGCGTACGGCCCGAACCCGAAGCTGGCCCCGGCCTACTGACGGTCCCCGCGCCGAAGCGACACCCGTGGCCGTGGCCCCGGAGATTCCTCCGGGGCCACGGCTGTCACGTCCCGGCCGGGTCCTCGCGGGCCGCGTCCAGTTCGGCCCGGTCCGGCGGCCGGGCCCCGGCACGGGAGACGGTCACGGCCGCCGCCGCTCCGGCCCGGGCGAGCAGCCCGGTCAACTCCCCGGCGGAGAGCGCGCCGAGGGCCGCCCGGTCCCGTACGGTCAGCGCGTCCAGGACGGCGGACATGAACGAGTCGCCCGCGCCGACGGTGTCGACGACGTCGACCCGGGGCGCCCCGGCGGCGACCGTGTGGTGCCGGGTGACGGCGAAGGAGCCGGCCGCGCCCCGGGTGACCAGGACGACGGCCGGACCGAGGGCCAGCCAGCGGGCGGCGACGGCCTCCGGCTCCTCTCCCGGATACAGCCAGGCCAGGTCCTCGTCGCTCGCCTTGACCAGGTCGGCGAGGGCGACGCAGCGCTCCACGCGGGCGACGGCCGAGCCGTGCTCCCCATCAGCCCGGGCCGCACGTTGGGGTCGTAGCTGACCGTGGCCCGGTCGCGGAGCCGCTCGGTCACGGCCAGGACGGCCGCCGCGCCGGGGGCGGTGACGGCCGCGATCGAGCCGATGTGCACATGGGCGGGCGCCCGCGCGGGCAGCCCCGGCCTCCAGCGTCCAGGCGATGTCGAAGGCGTACGCGGCCCGGCCCTCCGCGTCGAGGCCCACGACGGCCGACGGGGTGCGTTCGGGGAGGCCGCCGACCTCCACCCGTACGCCCGCGCTCCTCAGGTGGTCGCCGATCAGACGCCCGGCGGGGTCGTCGGCGAGCTGGGTGAGCAGGGTGACGTCCCGGCCGAGGCGGGCGAGGCCGTACGCGACGTTGGCCGGGCTGCCGCCGGGGTGGACGCGGTCGGCGGTGCCGGGCGCGCGGACGACGTCGGCGACGCACTCGCCGATCACCAGGAAGGACATGGGCGGATCTCCTCGGGCGGGAGCGGACGTCCCGGCCGCCGACCGTATCGTGTCACCGTCCAGGTCCTGGTGCGGGGAGGTTCGGGTGGAGACGGTCGAGGGACTCGCGGTGATCTCGTTCGGCGGCGGGGAGGAGCTGGAGGCCTGGCTGGAGAGGCACCACGGCGACACCCCGGGCATCTGGCTGCTGCTCGCCCGCAAGGGCTCGGACCTGGCCTCGCCCACCGCCGAGGAGATCCTGGACGCCACGCTCGCCCACGGGTGGATCACCGGCAAGCGCAGAGCGCGCGACGAGCGGTCGTACCTCAGAAGATCACCCCGCGCCGACCCGGGAGCCTCTGGTCCCAGGTCAACGTGCGCCAGGTCGAGGCGCTGACCGCCGCCGGCCGGATGCGCGAGCCGGGCCTCGCCGAGGTGCGGGCGGCGCGGGCGGACGGGCGGTGGGAGGCCGCGTACCCCTCCAGAAGGAGGCGACCGTGCCGGACGACCTCGCGGCGGCCCTGGCGGCCGAGCCCCGCGCCGCGGCGGCCTTCGAGGCGTTGAACAGGACGGACCGCTATCTGGTGATCCTGAGCCTCTGGCAGGCCCGCACCGCGCGGACGAGGGCGGCGCGGCTGGAGCGGGCGGTGGCGGCACTGGCGGCGGGCGGGCGGCCGCGGTGAACGGCGCCGGCGGGCGGAGGGGCCTCAGGCGGCCCCGTCGCCCCGCCGTCGCCGGTACAGCACCTGGTGCGCGTCCCACTCCACGAAGGACTCGGCGTGCTCCAGGCCGACGGCCTCCAGGAGCCGCCGGGAGCGGTGGTTGGCCTCCTGGGTGACCGCGACCACGCCGGGCGCGCTCTCCAGGGCCCGCGCGACGGCCGCGCCGACCGCCTCGCGCGCGTACCCGTGCCCCAGTGCTCGGGCAGGAACTGGTAGGAGACCTCCGTCTCGCCGTTCCGCCCGCCCTCCTCCACCGTGACGAGCCCGAGGAGGACGCCGTCCCCGGCGCGGACCACGGCGTGGAAGCCGGGCGCCCCGACGATCCGCCGCTGCCGGATGCGGATGACGGGCTCGGTGACGGGGCCGCCGAGGTGGCGCCGTACGTCGGGATCGGTCCACAGCCGCGTCACGGCCGGAACGTCACCGGCGCGGACGGGCCGCAGCAGCAGCCGCTCGGTGCGGAGCGGTCGCCGCGCCGCCGGTGGCGCGGGGTCCTGGGCCGGGCTCGGTGAGGTGGACACCGCCCCATCCTCTCGCAGCCCGCCGCGCCCCGGACGCCCGGCCCGGGTCCGGAGGCCGCCGCGCACGGGGTTCCGGAACCGCCGTGCGCACGGAGGCGGTGCCGGACGCCGCTCCGGACACGGCCGGCTTCGTACAGTTCCCCCTCCCGCCGAACCTCTGTTCGCGGCCTCCCCACCCCTTCCGGGCCTTTGGCATATGCCGGAAGCACCACCGGATCGAGTGTTGCCAAACCTCTTACGAGCCGTCCCGGGCTGTGCAACAGTCGTATGCGGGCCTCCTCTTCACTCTTGGCCGCGCCGCTCCTGCATCGGAGTACGCCATGCCGTCCCTCTGTTCGCGGACCGCCCCGCCCAGCCGCCGGAGCCGGGCGCGGTGGACGCGCTGATCTCGCAGACCCGCCGCCTGCGCGGCGAGGTCGACGCCGTCCGCCGGGACGCCGTGGCGGACGAGGACGACCCGCAGCAGCGGTGGCAGCGCGCCCTGTGCGACCTCGCCGTGCACCAACTCGACGATCTCGGGGCCCAGTTGGGCCAGTTGCGGGCGGGCGTTCCGGTGGAGGTCCCGCCGGGGACGGAGGGCGGCGGGAGGACCTCCACCACGCGGGGTTCGCGACCGATCCCGGCACCGCGTACGGCGCGGCCGCACCGGCGCGCACTGGCGCGCTGCTCTCCGGGTCGGCAGCGCCGAGTGGAACCTGCTCACCGACGAGGTGAGCTGGTCCGAGAGCTGTACCAGATCTTCGGCCGCACCCGTGAGAGCGGTCCGATGTCGCTCGACGAGATGCCCACGATGGTCTTCGCCGAGGACCAGCCCCTCCTCCAGGGGATGGTGACGGACTGCCTGATCGACGGGAAGCCGATCGACGGCGAGTTCCGGATCGTACGGACCGACGGGCGGGTGCGCACCGTCCACATGACGGGCGAGCCCGTCCTCGACGCCGACGGCTGCACCGCCTCCATGTGGGCCGTCCTCCGGGACGTCAGCGAACTGCGGCGCAGCCAGCGGGCCGTCAGGGAGAGCCGGGCGGGCCTGGAGCGCAGCCGGGACATCGAGCGCACCGAGCGCCGGGTCGCCGTCGAGCTCCAGGAGGCGGTCCTGCCGCCCTGGCGCGGCTCGCTGCACTTCGCCCACGGCGGCCCGGCCCCGCTCGACGTGGCCGCGCACTACCTCCGGCCGCCAGCACCGGACTGATCGGCGGCGACTGGTACGACGCGCTCGCGCTGCCGGACGGGGACGCCCTGCTGACCGTCGGCGACCTGACCGGTCACGGGGTCGCCGCGACCTCCTCCATGGCGATGCTCCTCGGCGCGCTGCGGGGCATGGCGGTCGCCGGGATCCGGCCCGCCGCCCTGATGGGCCACCTCAACCAGCTCCTGGAGACCTCCGTACAGCCCGCGCTCGGCAGCGCCATGTGCTGCCGGTACGACCCCGTCGCCCAGACCCTGACCTGGGCGCAGGCCGGCCACCCGCCCCGCTGCTCTTCCGCGGCGGGACGGGACGCGCCCTCCGGCGTCCCGAGGGCGTCCTCCTCGGGGCGACGGCCGGCGCCGCGTACGACGAGGCCGAGAACCGGCTGCTCCCGGGCGACCTGCTCGTCCTGCACACCGACGGGCTGACCCGAAACGGCGGCACGGACGACACGGGCGCGGAACGCCTGCTCGCCCTCGGCCCCGGCTCGCCGGCGCGCGGGACGCGCGGGAAGGCGTGCGGATGGCGGTCGAGGAGTTCGGCGAGGAGGCGCGCGAGGACGACGCCTGCGTGATGGTGGTGCGGGTCGGTCACTGAGCCGGCCGGCAACCGATGATCGGCAGTCCCGGCCCCCGGTCCCCCGAAGGGGCCGGGGATCAGGCCTGTCCGGGCCTCGGGCGGTTCACCGGGGACCGGGTCAGGGCCAGCTCGATCTCCTCGCGCAGGACGTCGGTCCTGGCGTAGTCGGCGTACTGGCCGGTGAGCCGGTACATCTCCCGCAGCCGGTCCCAGGTCCGGTGGGAGGAGGTGTCCCCATGGACGTGAGGGCGAGCCGGGCGTACCGGTCGGCCTGCTCCGGGTCGTCGGCGATGAAGCAGGCGGAGGCCAGGGAGATGTGGTCGAAGAGCTTGGACCGCTCGTGCCCCTTGCTCCGCAGTTCGAGCGCCAGCTTGGCGTGGCGCTGCGCGGGGACCGCGGCGGCCGGGTCGTGCTCGGCGAGGGTGCGGTAGGCGAGGGCCTCCATGCCGTGCATGTCGGCCTCGTCGAAGTTCTGCATCCAGTCCGGTGTCGCCTCGTCGCGCCGGTCCGACACGAACAGGTCCTCGGCCTCGCCGAGGGTCCGGCGCATGGCCTGCCCCGGCCCATCGACGCCTGCGCCCAGGCCTCGATGGTGTGGAACATGGCCCGGGTCCTGGGCAGCAGCCGGTCGCCCGAGCCCGTCTTGGCGAGCTTGATCAGGTCGAGGGCGTCGTCGGGCCGGCCCAGGTGCACCATCTGGCGCGCGGCGCGGGAGAGCGCCTCGCCGGCCCGGGGCCGGTCGCCGCTCTCGCGGGCCGCGTGGGCGGCGATGACGAAGTACTTCTGCGCCGTGGGTTCGAGGCCGACGTCGTGGGACATCCAGCCCGCGAGGACGGCCAGGTTGGCGGCGACGCCCCACAGGCGCCGCTGGAGGTGGTCGGCGTGGCGGTAGGCGAGCATGCCGCCCACCTCGTTGAGCTGGCCCACCACGGCCTTGCGCTGGAGACCGCCGCCCCGGGAGGCGTCCCAGGCGCGGAAGACCTGCACCGAGTGCTCCAGGGCCTCGATCTCCTCCGACCCGATGGGGGCGGCCTCGTAACAGTCGAACCCGGCGGGGTCGGCGTGGAGGGATCGGCGGCACGCGGAGCGGCGCCCGGACGGGCGGGGTCGGTCTGGAGCCAGTCGTGCATGGCCTTGCTGAGTACGGAGCCGGCGGCAAGCGCGGCACCCGCGCCCACCAGGCCGCGTCGGTTGAGCATGAGGTCCATTCCCGTGAATTCGGTGAGGACCGCCGCCGTACGATCGGGTGGCCAGGGCAGTTGGTCAGGGTTCTCCGTCGTGCTGACGTCCTGCCGTTTCCCTGCACGCCCGTGTCGTACGAACCCGAGGTCCTCGATGGTCACGACACGGCCGAGTCGCTCGGTGAACAGTGCTGCCAGCACCCGGGGACGGGGTCGCGCGGGGTCTCGCCCCGGTCGATCCACCGCCGCACCCGCGAGGTGTCGGTCGCGAGCTGGGGGTGGCCCATGGCCGCCGCCTGCCGGTTGACGAGTCTCGCGAGTTCTCCCTTGGACCAGCCGGCCAGGCCGAACAGGTCCGCGAGACGGGTGTTGGTTTCTCCGGTCACGTCTAAGCCCCCAGGTTCTCGGCTGAGTTGACAGTAACCCCCTGTCATGGGGCTGGCGACTATTCGCCAGGGTTCGCCAGGGTGCGCCCGATGTTCCGCCACCCGCGCGCGGGTGTCAGGTAGGAACGCGCCACCCCGCCCGTCGACCGGCCCTCATTCCCCAGGGTGCGGACCGGGGGCGGGCGGGGCGACGCACGCAACTCGTCGGCACACGAAGGGATCTGTCACCTCCATGTACACAGCATCGTCCTCCGTGTCCGCCCCGCCCCGGCCGCAGCACCGCATCGTCCCCGCCGGCGCCGGACCGTACCTCGCCCCGCGCCGCAGGTCGTCCGGCCGCGGCGCTGGGCGGGCGGCACCAGTACCCAGCCGGTCAGCGGGAGGATCGATCTGTCCGGTCCCCAGGGCGCGCAGCTCAAGATGGCGATCGCCTCGGTCCACCGCATCTGCCCGGAGTTCAAGCCGGTGCAGGTACTGCGGCGCAGCGGTCGTTCCGTACTGATCGTCGGGACGACCGGACGGGCCACGGCGGTCGCGAAGTGTTTACTGGACCACTCGCCGGCCTGGGTCGAGCGGTTCCGGCACGAGATAGCTTCCTACCGCGCCTTCGTCCGGCACCGTCCGCCGGTGCGGGCGCCCCGGCTGATCGCGGCGGACCCGGAGAACTGCACGCTGGTGATCGAGCGGATGCCGGGACGGGCGGCGGCCCTCTCGCGCCACCCCGTCGAGGCCCCGCCCCGCGCCGACGTGCGGGCCGCGCTCGGCGCGATCGCCCGGCTCAACGCCTGGCGGCCGCCGGCCGGGACGTTCGAGGCCCCGCTGGACTACGGCGCCCGGATCGCCCGGTACCACGAGCTCGGGCTCTTCACCGACCGGGACCGGGACGACCTGCAGAAGCTGCTGCACGGTCTGGCGCACGCGGGCGGCCGCCAGGGCACGGGCCAGTTCTGCCACGGCGACGCCCTGCTCTCCAACGTCCTGCTCTCCCCGACCGGGCCGGTCCTGGTCGACTGGGAGCACGCGGGCTGGTACCTGCCCGGCTACGACCTGGCGACCCTGTGGGCGGTGCTCGGTGACGCGCCGCTGGCCCGGCGCCAGATCAGTCAGCTCGCCCAGCAGGCGGGCCCGGCCTCAGGACGCCTTCCTGGTGAACCTGATGATCGTGCTCACGCGGGAGATCCGCACCTACGAGACGGCGGTGCAGCGCACCATGAAGGAGGCCCCGCCGGCCGGTTCCGTGCCGGTGCCCTCGGGGGCGCTCGCCCCCGGGGAGGAACAGCGGCTGCTGCTCAGGCGGCTGCACGACGACTGCGCCATGGCACGGCGGGCCGTGCGCGCGGCGGTCGGGACGCGCTGAAGGGCGGGCCCCGCCGACCACGGGGTGGTGCGCCGCGTCCCGGTGCCGACACACCGGGACGCGGCGCACCGCCTTCTCCGGCCCCGCCCTCCCCACGGGCGCCCCTCCAGTGGTCCACTCCAGTGACGCGTCCCAGGCCCGGGGCCCGTCGCCGCGAAACTCCGCCGTTCGGCCGCCGTTCCCGCTCTGACGTGGGAACTTCCCTGGCGCCGGGTGTGATTGACGGATCGTCCGGGAGCCGATACCCCTGTACGGGTTCGGCCCCGCACGCCCCCTGTGTCACCCCACGCCTTGGAGGCCGCCTTGCTCCGTTCCGGGTCCCGCAGACGTACGCCGCCGGTCCGCGCGCCGAGGGCGGCGGTCGCCCTGGCGTCCGCCGCCCTGCTGCTCCCCCTGCTGTCCGCCGCGCCGCCGGCCGGCGCCGACGCGCCCGGGGCGGGCTCCCTCCAGGGGCAGTTCGCCCGGGCCGCCGCGCGCACCGGCGTGCCCGAGAGCGTGCTGCTCGCCGTCTCGTACCTCCAGTCGCGGTGGGACGGCCACGGTGGCGCGCCGAGCGTGACCGGCGGGTACGGGCCGATGCACCTGACGGACGCGGTGACGGCCCTGAAGCGGTCCGCCCGCACCACTCGGACGGCGAGGAGGACGCGCGCGGCGACTCCTCGCGCCCGGCGCGCGCGGAGGCGCCGGCGCCGGTGCCGTCCGCCGGCCGGCTGCCCGGACGGCTGCGGACCCTGGAGCGGGCGTCCGCGCTGTCCGGGATCCCGGCCGAGGAGCTGCGAACCCGGACGGGCGCCAACATCGAGGGCGGCGCGGCCCTGCTCGCCGCCGCGCAGCGGGAGGCCGGGCTGCCCGCGAGCGCGGACCCGGCCGACTGGTACGGGGCGGTGGCGCGGTACTCCGGCGCGGACGACGCGGCGACGGCGGCCGCGTACGCGAACGACGTGTTCGACGTGATCCGGACCGGGGAGACGCGGACGACGGACAGCGGGCAGGTGGTGACCCTCCCGGCCGCCCCGGCGGTCGCGCCCGTCACGGGACAGGTGGCGGCGCTCGGCCTGCGGGCGCCGGCCGCCGGCCCCGTGGAGTGCCCGCGGACGGTGGCCTGCGAGTGGATCCCCGCGCCGTACGAGGAGTTCGGCGACGGCGACTACGGCAACCACGACAAGGCGGACCGGCCCGTCTCCCAGTCGATCGACTACATCGTGATCCACGACACCGAGGCCACCTGGGACGTCACCCTGGGCCTGGTGCAGGACCCGGCCTACGTGTCGTGGCAGTACTCGCTGCGGTCCTCCGACGGGCACGTGGCGCAGCACCTGGCGCTGAAGGACGTCGGCTGGCACGCGGGCAACTGGTTCGTGAACGCCAAGTCGGTGGGCCTGGAGCACGAGGGGTTCCTGACCTCGCCGGACTCCTGGTACACGGAGGCGATGTACCGGTCGTCGGCGCGCCTGGTGCGGTACCTCGCCGCCCGGTACGGCATCCCGCTGGACCGGCAGCACGTCCTGGGTCACGACAACGTGCCGGGCACGGTGACGTCCTCGATCCGGGGCATGCACACGGACCCGGGCCCGTACTGGGACTGGGCGCACTACTTCCGGCTGCTCGGCCGTCCGATCGTCCCGAGCGCCGGTCCGCACGCGGGCGTGGTGACGATCCGGCCGGACTACGACGCCCACCGGCCGGTCTACACCGACTGCGCGGCGGCGGGGACGGCGTGCGCGCCGCACGGCAGCGGGGCGGTGCGCCTGCACACCGCGCCGGACGAGGACGCGCCCCTGGTGAAGGACGTCGGGCTGCGGCCGGGCGGGGAGGACTCCACCACCGGCGTCAACGACACGGGGGCGCGCGCCTCGACGGGACAGAGCTTCGCGGTGGCGGAGCGCCGGGGCGACTGGACGGCGGTCTGGTACCTCGGGCAGAAGGCCTGGTTCCCCAACCCGCGCAGGCAGCCGACGGCGGTGAACGGACGGGGGCTCGTCCTGACGCCGCGCGAGGCCTGGCGGAGGTGCCGGTGTACGGGCGGGCCTACCCGGAGGCCTCGGCCTATCCGGCGGGCGTGCCGGTCCAGGCGGTGTCGCCGCTGCCGTACAGGCTGCTCGCCGGTCAGCGGTACGTGGTGGGCGACCGCACCCCGGGCGAGTACCTCTTCGCACCGACGTTCGGTACGACGGGGCACAGGGTCGTCCGGGGCCAGGAGGAGTACTACGAGATCCAGTTCGGCCACCGGGTCGCCTTCGTGAAGGCCGCCGACGTGCGGGTTTCCCGGATCTAGCGGGGAGGTGGCCGAAAGGCGCGGGGTGGTGCCGGGCGTACGGTCCGGTGCCACCCGTCGGCGTTCATACGACTATTCGGGAGATCGCGTGCGCCGTACGGGCGAGGGGTAAGGCTGGCCCGGTCACCTGCCCCTCGCGCACCGGAAGGCCCCCAGCACATGCCGCAGCCCTTCGTCATGCCGGATTTCTACGTCCCGCATCCGGCACGCCTCAATCCCCACGTGGAGGCCGCCCGCACGCACACGCGCGCGTGGGCGCGGGAGAGGGATGCTGGAGGCTCCGGGGTCTGGGAGGAGCACGACCTCGATTCCCACGACTACGCCCTGCTCTGCGCCTACACCCACCCCGACTGCGGCGAGGAGGCCCTGAACCTCGTCACCGACTGGTACACCTGGGTCTTCTTCTTCGACGACCACTTCCTGGAGGTCTTCAAGCGCACCCAGGACCGGGCGGGGAGCAAGGCCTATCTGGACCGGCTGCCGATGTTCATGCCGGCGGACCCGGCGGACATGCCCGAGCCGTCCAACCCGGTCGAGGCGGGCCTCGCGGACCTCTGGCTGCGGACCGTGCCTCGATGTCCGAGGGCTGGCGCAAGCGGTTCGCGGAGGCCACGGAGCACCTCCTCCACGAGTCGCTGTGGGAGCTCGACAACATCAACGAGGGGCGCGTCGCCAACCCCGTCGAGTACATCGAGATGCGCCGCAAGGTGGGCGGGGCGCCCTGGTCGGCGGGGCTGGTCGAGTACGCGGCGGGGCGGAGGTCCCGGACCGGGTGGCGCACTCCCGGCCGCTGTGCGTGCTGCGGGACACCTTCTCGGACGCGGTGCACCTGCGCAACGACCTCTTCTCGTACCGGCGCGAGGGTGGAGGAGGAGGGCGAGAACAGCAACGGCGTGCTCGTCCTGGAGCGGTTCCTCGGCTGCACGACGCAGGAGGCGGCGAACGCCGTCAACGACCTGCTGACCTCGCGGCTCCACCAGTTCGAGAACACGGCCCTGACCGAGGTGCCGCCGCTCGCCGTCGAGAAGGGCCTCTCGCCGGAGGAGTGCGCGGCCGTCGCGGCGTACGTGAAGGGGCTCCAGGACTGGCAGTCCGGCGGTCACGAGTGGCACATGCGCTCCAGCCGGTACATGAACGAGGGCATGGTGGGCGGTCCTTCGCACCTGGACGGGATCATCGGCACCTCGGCCTGGACGTGCGGAACCTCTTCGGGCGTCCGGCGGCCGCGCGGCTGCGGACGCTCACCCACGTGCCGCACCGGCACGTGGGGCCCTCGCTGCTTCCGGAGTTCGACCTGCCGTACCCGCTGGCGCTCAGCCCGCACCACGCGGAGGCGAAGCGGCGCTCGGAGGACTGGGCCGAGCGGATGGGGCTCCTGGACGACATCTGGGACCGCCCGATGATGGAGGGCTTCGACCTGGCGCTGTGCGCGGCGGGGCTCGACCCGGACGCCACCCCGGAGGAGCTGGAGCTCAGCTCCGAGTGGCTGACCTGGGGCACGTACGGGGACGACCACTACCCGCTGGTGTTCGGCCGGTCGCGCGACCTCGCCGGCGCGAAGGAGCAGACCGAGCGCTTCAAGGCCTGCATGCCGCTGGAGGACCCGGCGCTGGGGGCGGAACGCGCCGTGAACCCGATGGAGCGCTCGCTCGCCGACCTCTGGGCGCGGACGGCGGGCCCGATGTCGCCGGAGGCGCGCGGGCAACTGCGGTACGCGCTGGACGCCATGCTGGACGGTTGGCTGTGGGAGCTGCACAACCAGGCGCAGCACCGGGTGCCCGACCCGGTCGACTACATCGAGATGCGCCGCTCCACCTTCGGCTCGGAGCTGACCACCCTGCTGTGCCGGCTGCGGCACGCCGACGCGCTGCCGGCCGCGCTCCAGCGCACGGGCACGGTGCGCGCCCTGGAGCAGTCGGTCATGGACTACGCGACGCTCCTCAACGACCTCTTCTCGTACCAGAAGGAGGTCGAGGTCGAGGCGAGGTGCACAACGGCGTCCTCGTGCTGCAGACGTTCTTCGACTGCGACTACCCGACGGCGGTCGCGATGGTCGACGACCTGATGCGGGGGCGGCTGCGCCAGTACGAGCACGTGAAGGAGCACGAAGTGCCGCTGCTCTTCGAGGACTTCGGGCTCGACGAGGAGGGCAGGGCGGCCTTCGGGGCGTATCTGCGGGAGCTGGAGGACTGGCTCGCCGGGATCCTCAACTGGCACCGGAACGTACGGCGTTACCGGGCCGAGGACGTGCGCTCGGGCGCCGGGACCGCGCTGCTGCGGCACGGGCGGGGCCCGAAGGGGCTCGGCACCTCGGCCGCGCGGGTGACGGAGCTGCTGGGGTCCGCGCCCCGCTGACGCGTGCGGAGGCCCCGGGAGGTTCCCGGGGCCTCACGTCTCCCTCAGGGGCGGCGGCCGCGCAGTTCGTCGATCTCCCGGCGCTCGCGCTTGGTGGGGCGCCCCGCGCCCCGGTCGCGGACGGCGGCGACCGCGACGTGCTCGCGCGGCGGCGGGGGCGGACTGTTGTCCACGTAGGCCTCGGCGGCGACCGGCGGGCCGATCCGCTTGGTGTGCAGCACCTTGACCTCGACGATCCGCTCCCGGCCGCCGTGGAAGACCCGGACCTCGTCGCCGGGCTTCACCGGCTGGGCGGGCTTGACCCGCTCGCCGTTGACCTTGACGTGTCCGGCCCGGCAGGCCGCCGCGGCCTGGGAGCGGGTCTTGGTCAGGCGGACCGCCCAGATCCAACTGTCGACGCGCGCGCTCACGCTGCCCCGCTCCCCGTCAGCCCTGCTGGAACAGCTCGGCGGGCAGCGGCTTGAGCAGCGCGTACAGGTCGTCGGTGATCGGCCGGTCCCAACTGGCGATCGTCACGAGGACGTTGTCGCTGCGGTCGAACTGGACGCAGGAGATGCGGCTCTCGGAGAGCTTGAGGCGGCGGACGATGAGGAGGTTGTCGCCCTGCATCACGGGGACGTCCTCGGTGTCGAGCACCTCGACCGGCTCGTCGTTCTCCAGGGCGGCGAGGAGCTGCGCCACCTCGAAGGGGATCTGGCCGTCCGCGAGCTCGCGGGCCGGGGAGCCCTCCGGCAGGTTGCCGATGATCATCGCGGGGCCGCGGCCGCCGAACAGGTCGTACCGGAGGAACACTCCCTGGCAGGAGCCGTCGGGCGCGGGCAGCAGGCCGGCGCCGAGATTGCCGGGCCAGTCCCCGGGTCCATGGCCAGGACGTCGAAGTCCGGGCCCGCGGGTGTGGCGGCGCTGCGGCGGCGGAGGAAGGACATACGGCCATGGTACGTGCCCCGGAGCGGGGCGCGACGCGCCGAGCGGCTCCGTGCGGCCGTCCCGACCGCACCGGTGTGCCGCGGTGCCCGTTCCGTGCTCCGAGGGGACTCGGGCGAGGCCCGGACGGGTCCCCGGCGGCCCGCTCCGGGAGGCTCGCGCGCGGGTGCCCGGCACCCTGCGGTCACCCGAGGTGCCCGGAGGATCGCTCCGGGTGCGCCGTACGGGCGACCGGCCCCGCGCGCCCCGGCCGGGACCGTCTCACTCGCCCCGTTCGCCGCCCGACCGCTCCGCCAGTCGGTTCAGGAGGCCCAACGCCTCCTCGGCGCGGGCGCGTTCGACGAAGAGGTGGTCGTGGTGGAACCCGGCCACCACGTTACGCTCAGGCCGGCGTCGGCGAGTTCGCGCGCGACGGCGGCCGTGAGTCCGACGGCGTCGAGGGCGGAGTGCACCCGCAGGGTGATCCGGCCGGCCACGTAGTCGTACGGGAGAAAGGCCGCGTCCGCCTCCTCCTGCCGTACGACGAGGGTGAGCCCCTCGGGCTCGGTGACGGTGACCACCGGGGCGAGCCCGGCCGGGACGGGGCCGTCCACCGTGGTGAAGACGTACCGGCCGGGGTCGAGTTCCGGTCGCAGGCCGGCGAGGAGCCGGGTCAGGTCGCGTTCCGCGTGCATGCGCGCCAGGGTAGGCGGGCACGGTCACGGGTGCGGCGGGAGGCCCTCCGCCGGTCCCGTGGCGAACGCCAGGGGCGGGGCGATCGCCTGGGCGTCCGCGCCCTCCCGACCCACAGGCCGATGAGGAGCGCGGCGGTCGCCTCGACCAGTCCGGCGCGGTCGAGGCCGCCCCGGCCAGCGGGGTGCAGCCCGTGTCCCGCACCAGCTCTTCGACCAGGGCGAGCGCCTCCCCGTCGTCGCCGCAGACCGGGACGGCGAGGGGCGGCCGTCGAAGACGGGTGGGGTCATCCGCCACACGTCCTCGTGGCAGAGGTTGAAGGCCTTGACGACCCGCGCCCCGGGCGCCGCGTCAGCCAGTCGGCGGGCGGCGGAGGGCCGCCGTCCGTGAGCAGCCGGAAGCCGGGGCCCACCGGATTGGAGCAGTCCAGCAGGACCCGCCCGGCCAGGGAGGCCCGTACGCCCGCGACGACCTCCGCCCCGCGCCGTACGGCAGCGCGGCGAGGACGACGGCCCCGAACCCGGCCGCCTCGTCGAGGTTCCCGTGCCGCGTCCCGCCGCCGAGCCGGGCGGCGAGCCGCTCCGCCCGGCGCGCGTCGCGGCCGCCGACGAACACCTCGTGGCCCGCCCGTACCCAGTGGGTGGCGAGGGCGTCCGCCATGTTGCCCGTGCCCAGTACACCGATCCTCATCGTTCCCGTCCTTCCGGTCTTCCGGTCCTCCGGCGCCGACGTCCGGCACTCCGGGAACGACGTTAGGGAGCCGGTCGGGCACCATCCGGTACGTGACCTCCGACGGATACCTCGCCGACTGCCGTGCCCGGCTGGCCTTCGACCTGCTCGCCCACACCTGGAACTCGGTGGTGCTCTGGGCCCTGCGCGACGGCCCGAGCCGCCACGTCGAGCTGCGCGGGCGCGTCGGCGGCATCAGCTCCAAGGTCCTCACCGAGACGCTGCGGCGGCTGGAGTTCAACGGCCTGGTGGAGCGGCGCGTCCATACGGAGGCGGCGCCCCGGGTCACGTACGGGCTCACCCGCTGGGGCGGACCCTGCTCGGTCCGATCGGCGCGTTCGGGGCGTGGGCCTCCGAGCACGGCGACGAGGTGATGGCCGCCCGGGAACGCCACGGCGGGTGAGGAAGCCCTCCTCCCTACAGGCCGAACTCCCTTGCCAGGGAGAGGAATTCGGCCGCGCGGTCGGTGTGGATCAGGTGGCCGGCGTCGACGGTGGCGAGACGGGCTCCGGGGATCCGGTCCGCCAGCCAGGACAGCCGTTCCTGGGGCACGTGGCTGGTCGGGCCGCCGGCCAGAGACCAGGGTGGGGGCGGTGATCGACGCGAGCCGGTCGCGCCAGTCGGGGTCGGGGTCGTTGAGCTGGGCGTCGGTGGCCCGGACCACCTCCCAGTCGAAGCCGAGGGGCCCTCGGGCCGTTCGGCGACGGGGCGCGGCGGGTCGAGCGGGAAGAAGACCGGGGGTTCCTCCAGGACGAGGCGGCCGACGAGGCCGGGCTCGTCCCGGGCGAGGAGGTACGCGGCGGCGGCGCCCATCGAGTGGGCGACGACGGTGGCGCCGGTGAGGCCGAGGGTCTTGAGGAAGCCGCCGAGCTCGTCGCGGAAGGCGTCGAAGCCGTAGCCGCCGGGGCGCCGGTCGCTGAGTCCGTGGCCGCGCAGGTCGAGCGCGTACACCCGGTGGTCGGCGGCCAGGTCGGCCGCCACCCGCGCCCAAGTGGTGCTGTTCTCGCCGCGCCCGTGGACCAGGACGACGGGCGGGGCGTCCTCAAGTCCCGCGACCCGGTGGGCGAGCGCACGCCGTCCACGGTGACCGTGCGGACGGCGGGATCGAGGAAGGCGGCGACCGCGCGGACGAAGGCGTCCGGGTCGTCCACCCAGGGGTAGTGCCCGGCGCCGGCCTGGACGACGAGCTCGGCGGAGGGGAAGAGGGCGGTCGCCTCCGCGGCCTTGGCGGGGCCGGTCCGGCGTCGTGCTCCCCGCGAGGACCAGGACCGGCGCGGTGAGCGCGGTGAGGGCGCGGCGGGTCGCCGCCGGTTCGTAGGCGCCCTCGCCGTGGTAGGCGCCGGCGGCCTCCCAGCGGGTCTGCCGGTCGGCGGCGGCCGCGTGTTCCCGGGCGGCCCCGTCCCAGCGGCCGTAGGCGAAGGGCGCGGTGATCTCGCACACGCGGGACAGCGGGGTGTCGGGGCCGATCGCGTCGAGCGCGGCCCTGGCCTCCGGGTACCAGGGCCGGTCGGCGAAGACCTCGGCGGCCGCGTCCCACTCCTCGTCGGTGGTGGTGACGCCGAGCGCGCGGCCCGCGGAGGTGACGAGGACGAGGAGCGGATCCGCCCGGGATGGGCGGCGGCGTACAGGGTCGCGAGGTTGCCGCCCGCCGAGTGGCCGAGGAGGTCGATCCGCTCCAGGCCGAGGTGGGCGCGGAGCGCCTCGACGTCGCCGACCTGCCGGTCGCAGCGGTACGTGCCGGGGTCGGCGGGCACGGCGCTCGCCCCGGTGCCCCGGGCGTCGAGGAGGACGAGCGTGCGGTGGGCGTCGAGTCCGCCGAGGTCGCCGAGGTAGGCGGCGTCGCGCATCGGCCCGCCCGCCAGGCACACCAGCGGCTCGCCCTCCCCCTGCGTGCGGTAGGCGAGTTCGGTTCCGTCATACGTCGTGAACGTCGGCATGCGTCGATCCTCACCGGCCCCGGTGATCTCGGCAACGAATTTCGCCGAGAGCACGGGACCGGGCGCGATACGGTGGACGGGCCCCTCTCCCCGGCGCCCCTCCCCACACCTAAGGAATCGTTTCACCGTGCCCGACACCCGGGAATCCGCGCTGCGCGGCGACTGCGCGAACTGCTTCGGCCTGTGCTGCGTGGCGCTGCCCTTCGCCAGGTCGGCGGACTTCGCCGTGGACAAGCCCTCCGGCGAGCCCTGCCGCAACCTGCGGGAGGACTTCCGCTGCGGCATCCACACGCGGCTGCGGCCGAGCGGTTTCAGGGCTGCACGGTGTACGACTGCTTCGGCGCCGGCCAGCGGGTGTCCCTGGTGACCTTCGGCGGCGTGTCCTGGCGCGAGGCCCCGGAGACGGCCCGGCAGATGTACGAGGTGTTCCCGGTGGTGCGCGGGCTGCACGAGCTGCTGCGTCATCTCGCCGAGGCCCTGGCGCTGCCCGCCGCCCGTCCCGTCCACGCCGAGGTGCGGGCGGCGCTCGCCCGGGTCGAGGCGCTCGCGTCGGGTACGCCGGACGCGCTGGAGGAGCTGGACGTGAACGCCGTGCGGGCCGGGGTGAATCCGCTGCTGCTCCGGACGAGCGAGCTGGTCCGCGCCACGGCCGGCGGCCGGCCGAAGAAGCCGGCGCGGGGCGGACCTGATCGGCAAGCGGCTGCGCGGGGCGAAGCTGCGGGGCGCGGACCTGCGCGGGGCGCTGCTCATCGCCGCCGACCTGACGGGGGCGGACCTGTCGCTCGCCGATCTGATCGGTGCCGACCTGCGGGACGCCGACCTGTCGGGCGCGGACCTGACGGGCGCCCTCTTCCTCACGCAGCCCCAGGTGAACGCGGCCCGGGGAACGCCGCCACCCGCCTCCCGGAGGGCTTCGAGCGGCCCGCGCACTGGACCGCCTGAGGAGCGGCGCCCCGATCAGACCTCGTACGCGTACGGGGTCGTGGTGGTCAGTTCGAGGAAGCCGAGGCGGCGCAGGATCGGGCGGCTCGTGGGCGCCGCGTCGACCTGGACGTAGCGGTGGCCCCGGTCGGCGGCGATGCGGGCGCGGTGGGAGACGAGGGCGCGGTAGAGGCCCCGGCCGCGCCAGCCCTCGACGGTGCCGCCGCCCCAGAGGCCGGCGAAGTCGGTGCCGGGGTGGAGTTCGAGACGGGCCGCGCCGACGGGTTCGCCGTGGGCGAGGGCGACCACGGCGGCGACGCCGCCGGGGTCGGCCGCGAGCCGGTCGAGGAGCTGACGGCCCAGGGAGGCGCTGTCGGTGCCGAAGGCGCGCGCGTGGACCTCGACCACCTGGCGTACGCCCGCCTCGTCGGTGACGGCGCGGAGTTCGACGCCCCCGGGGAGCGGGACGTCCCGGGGCAGGGCGGCGGCCTCGGCGGCCATCAGGGTCTCGGGCTCCCCGGCGGTGAAGCCCGCCGCGCGGAGCCGGTCGCCGAGGTCGGCGGGGCGTCGTGCCCGTACAGCTTCCATTCGAAGGGCAGGCCCGCGGCCCGTAGTGGTCGATCTGCGCGGCGACGGCGGCGTCGGCGCCGGGGCCGTCGAGGCCCGACCAGAGGACGCCGTTCCACGCGTGCGCGGGGCCGGTGGCGCGGACGACGCCCCGACGTGCTCGACGCGGCAGCCGGGGCCTTCGGGGCGGGCCTCGCGGCGCACCTGGCGGTCGTACAGGGCGAGCAGGTCACGGGGGTCGCGCGGCGCGCGCGGGCGCGGGGGTTCCATGGCGGTCACTCCAGCACCCGGGCCGGGGAGCGGCAACGGGTTTTGACGGGCGGGAGCGGGGCGGCCCCGTCTTCCTCTCGCCGACCCCTTGCCAAGCCCCCGTACCTCCGGTTTTACTGGCCCGAGCGGATCTACCGAATGATCGGTAGGTTGCTTCGAGGGCGTGGCGCGGAGCGTGGAGGAGCGACGCATGACGGAAGAACTGCTGGACGGCGGCGAGCGGCTCGGGCGGGAGGAGCTGGCGGCGCTCCAGTTGGAGCGGCTGCGGGCGACCCTGCGGCACGCGTACGAGAACGTGGACTTCTACCGCCGTTCCTTCGACGCGGCCGGGGTGGCCCCGGACGACTGCCGCACGCTCGCGGACCTGGCCCGTTTCCCTTCACCGCCAAGTCGGACCTGCGCGACCACTACCCCTTCGGGATGTTCGCCGTCGACCCGTCGCGGATCCGGCGGATCCACGCCTCCAGCGGCACCACCGGCCGGCCCACCGTCGTCGGCTACACCGACGGCGACCTGGAGGTCTGGGCGGACGTGGTGGCGCGCTCCCTGCGCGCCGCCGGTGTGCGCCCCGGGCACAAGGTCCACGTGGCGTACGGCTACGGCCTGTTCACCGGCGGGCTCGGCGCCCACTACGGCGCGGAGCGCTCGGCTGCACGGTGATCCCCGCCTCGGGCGGCATGACGGCCCGGCAGGTGCGGCTGATCCAGGACTTCCGGCCCGAGGTGATCATGGTGACCCCCTCGTACATGCTGACCCTGCTCGACGAGTTCGAGCGGCAGGGCGTGGATCCGCGGTCGACCTCCCTGGAGGTGGGCGTCTTCGGGGCCGAGCCGTGGACGGAGGAGATGCGCAAGGAGATCGAGGAGCGGTTCGCGATCGACGCGGTCGACATCTACGGCCTGTCGGAGGTCATGGGGCCGGGCGTGGCGCAGGAGTGCGTGGAGACCAAGGACGGCCTGCACGTCTGGGAAGACCATTTTATCCGGAGGTCGTGGACCCGTTCACGGGCGAGGTGCTGCCGGACGGGGAGGAGGGGAGCTGGTCTTCACCTCGCTCACCAAGGAGGCCATGCCGGTGATCCGCTACCGGACCCGGGACCTGACCCGGCTGCTGCCGGGGACGGCGCGGGTCTTCCGGCGGATGGAGAAGGTCACCGGGCGCAGCGACGACATGATCATCCTGCGCGGGGTGAACCTCTTCCCCACCCAGATCGAGGAGATCGTCCTGCGCACCCCGGCGGTGGCGCCGCACTTCCAGTTGCGCCTGACCCGGGAGGGCAGGCTCGACGCCCTGACCGTACGGGCCGAGGCCCGGGCGGACGCGACGGCCGGGCAGCGGGCGGAGGCGGCCCAGACGATCGCGGCGGCGGTCAAGGACGGGATCGGGGTCTCGGTCGGGGTCGAGGTGGTCGACCCCGAGACGCTGGAGCGCTCGGTGGGCAAGATCCGGCGGATCGTGGACCTGCGGGAGTCCGTGTAGGGCCTGTCCGGCGGATCAGGTCCTCCGTCCGTCCGGTGCGGCCGGGTCGTCCGGTGCGGCCGGGTCGTCCGGCGGACGGTGCCGTCAACCCAGGAAGGCGAGCAGCCGCTCGTCGAGCCGCTCCGGTGCGGTGAGCGGCAGGGAGTGGTGGGTGGCACCCGGGAGCAGGACCACCTCGGCCTCCGGGAGCGTGCGCCGGACCCGGTCCGCGACCTCGGCGGCGCGATGGGCGCGGCTGCGCTCCGCGAGCAGCACCAGGAGGGGCGCGCGCAGGCCGGCGACCCGGGGCCGGCCACCGGCGACGAGCTTGCGTCCGGGGGCGGTGGAGGCGAGGGCGTAGAGGCGCTGCCAGGCCTCGTCCGGACGGGTGCCCGCCGTCTCCCAGGCCAGGAAGGCGCGGGCCCGGGCCTCGCTCGGGCGGGTCAGGACGGGCAGCGCGCGCAGCAGGTAGCCGGGGCGGAAGCCGGCGAAGACCCGGGTGGGGTCGACGAGGGCGAGGCGGTCGACCCGCTCCGGCGCGTGCAGCGCGTACCGGGCAGCCAGCCAGGCGCCGTACGAGTGGCCGCACAGGTGCGCGCGGGTGAGGCCGAGGCCGTCCAGGAGCGCGTCCAGCCAGGCCGTCAGGTCGTCGGCGCCCTTCAGGGGCCTGCCCGGCGTTCGGTGCGGCCGGCGTCGCCGAGGAGGTCGACCGCGTGGACCCGGTACCGCGCGCCGAGGGCCGGCGCGTTGGCGAACCAGACCAGGCCGGTGGCGGAGCCGCCGGGCAGCAACACCAGCGGGGGCCGTCCACCGGACCGTGGACGTGGACGCGGGTCGGCCCGTACGGGGTGTCGACGTCCCGTTCCTCGGTGGATCCGGGCCAGCGGGCGCGGAGTTCGTCGTAGGCGAGGCCGAAGGCGCGTTCGTGGGCGGACGGAGGCATACCCATTCCTCTCGCTGAGCGATAATCTCGTTCAGCGAGAGGGTACGCAAGGGTTCGGGGCACGGAGGAGTACGGGTGGACGATCGAGGTCCGGCGATGCGGCTGGTGCACCTGCTGCGGGCGGTCACCGTCGAATTCGACCTGCTGGGCGCCGAGTTCGCGGCGCGCGAGGGGCTGCATCCCACCGACGTGCGGGCGCTGATCCACCTGCTGGACGCGGCGCGGGACGGCACCCGTGTCACGCCCGGACGGCTCGGCGAGCGGCTGCGGCTGAACTCCGCCGGCACCACCGCCCTGGTGGACCGGCTCGAACGGCTGGGGCTCGTCCGGCGGGAGCGGGACACGGAGGACCGGCGGCGCGTCCTCCTCCGGGTGGAGGAGAAGGCCGTGGAGCTGGGGTGGTCCTTCTTCGGACCGGTCATCGGCGGGGTGGTGGCGGTCGCGGAGGGTTCGAGCCGGACGAGCTGGAGACCGTGCGCCGCTTCCTGACCTCGGTCCTCGGATCCACCGGGCACGCGGCAGACACCCCTGAGAGGCGTCCCGCTCCCTAGGCGAACCGGTCTCTCAGTTCGCGCTTGAGGATCTTGCCGCTCGCGTTGCGGGGCAGTTCGGGGAGGAAGTGGACGCGCTTGGGGGCCTTGAAGTGGGGAGCTTCTCGCGGGCGTGGGCGAGGAGTTCGGTCTCGGTGACCCCGCCGCGCGGGACGACCACGGCGGTGACCGTCTCGATCCAGCGCTCGTCGGGGAGGCCGATCACGGCCGCCTCGGCGACGCCGGGGTGGGTGTAGAGGGCGTCCTCGACCTGGCGGGAGGCGACCAGGACGCCGCCGGAGTTGATGACGTCCTTCAGGCGGTCGACGATCGTGTAGTAGCCCTCGGCGTCGCGGACCGCGAGGTCGCCCGAGTGGAACCAGCCGTTCCGGAAGGCCGCCCTGGTCTCCTCGGGCTTGTTCCAGTAGCCCTCGCACAACTGGGGCGAGCGGTAGACGATCTCGCCGGGGGTGCCGTCGGGGACGTCGTCGCCGTTCTCGTCGACGACCCGGGCCTCGACGTGGCGGACGGGCCGGCCGCAGGAGTCCATGCGGCCCTCGTGCTCGTCGGGGCCGAGGACGGTGGCGAGCGGGCCGATCTCGGACTGGCCGAAGCAGTTGTAGAACCGCAGCTCCGGCAGTCGGGCGCGCAGGCGCTCCAGGACGGGCACCGGCATGATCGAGGCCCCGTAGTAGGCCTTGCGGAGCGCGGAGAGGTCGCGGGTGGCGAACTCCGGGTGGTCGGCGAGGCCGATCCAGACCGTCGGCGGGGCGAACAGGCTGTCGGCGCGGCCCGCCTCGACCAGGTCGAACAGAACGGCCGGGTCGGGTCCGTCGACGAGGGTGTTCTCGGCGCCGACGGCGAGGTAGGGCAGCAGGAAGACGTGCGTCTGGGCCGAGTGGTAGAGCGGCAGGGCGTGCACGGGCCGGTCGTCCTCGCGCAGGTCGAGGGCCTCGACGGCGCTCGCGTACTCGTGGGCCAGGGCGAGGTGGGTCATCATCGCGCCCTTGGGCAGGGCGGTGGTGCCCGAGGTGTAGAGCAACTGGGCGAGGTCGCGGGCGTCGCGGTCGGTGTCGTACGCCTCCGGTTCGGCGAGCGCGTCGAGCAGCGAACCGGGCGCGTCCGCAGCGGCTTGACGGGGAAGCCGTCCGGGATCCGGTCCGCGAGGGCGGGGTCGGCGAGGACGAGCGAGCTGTCCGACTGCTCCAGGACGTACGCGAGGTCGTCGCCGGTCAGGTGGTGGTTGACCGGCACGTGGACCAGGCCGGCCCGGGCGCACGCCAGGAACGCGATCAGATAGGCGTCGGAGTTGTGGCCGTAGGTGGCGACCCGGGCGTACTCCGGCAGCCCGATGCCGTGGTGGGCCTCCCGCAGGACGGCGGCGGCGGTGGAGACGGCCGCGTCCAGCTCCGCGTACGTCCAGCTCCGGTCGGCGTACCGCAGGGCGGTCCGGTCGGGGACGCGCCGGGCGCTCGCGCGCAGGACGCCGTCGACGGTGCGGCTGGGGAGTCGGCTCATGGCGCGATCCTCCGTGTCCGCCTGACGGGAGGTCAAGTACCGTGCGCCGCGCCGGAGGCGCCCGGCACCAGCGCGCCGCACGGGAAGTTGACAAGGGGCGCCCGGCTGGGTGCATGGTTCGATCCGCAGTGCTCCACCGCCACCGGGAGGCACCTTGCACCTCCGCACCCGACTGAAACACCTGGCGCTCGCCGGGGCGGCCCTGGCCGTCGTCACCGCCTCGATGCCCGCGAACGCCGCCGGCCCCGGCTCCGGGGACCGGGACCGCCATCCGTCCGACCGGGGCCTGTCGGCCGTGATCCGGTACACCGAGTACGGCGTCCCGCACATCGTCGCGAGGGACTACGCGAACCTGGGGTTCGGCACGGGCTGGGCACAGGCCGCCGACCAGGTCTGCACGCTCGCGGACGGCTTCGTGACCGTGGCCGGGGAGCGCTCCCGGCACTTCGGCCCCGACGCCGCCCCGGACGGCTCGCTCTCCTCCGCGACCACGAACCTCTCCAGCGACCTGTACTTCCGCGGGGTCCGGGACGCCGGGACCGTCGAGCGGCTCCTGCGCACCCCGGCGCCGGCCGGTCCGAGCCGTGCCGTCGAGGAGCTGATGCGCGGCTGGGCGGCCGGGTACAACGCCTGGCTGCGGAAGAACCGGATCACGGACCCGGCCTGCGCGCGGGCCGACTGGGTCCGTCCGGTGACCGCGCTCGACGTGGCCCGGCGCGGGTTCGCCGTCTCGGTGCTCGGCGGCCAGGGCCGGGCCGTCGACGGCATCACCGCCGCCCGGCCGCCCGCCGCCTCCTCCCCGCGGGCGCCTCCCGCGACGTCCCCGATCCCGCCCGGGCCGCCGGGGCCGCCCGGGCGCTGTTCGACGCCGGGAACGCCGCCATGGGCTCCAACGCCGTGGCCTTCTCGGGGGCCGTGACGGCGAACGGGCGCGGGCTGCTCCTGGGAACCCGCACTATCCCTGGCAGGGCGGCCGCCGCTTCTGGCAGTCGCAGCAGACCATCCCGGGCGAGCTGAACGTCTCGGGCGCCTCGCTCCTGGGCACGACCGTCGTCACCGTCGGCTTCAACGACAAGGTGGCCTGGAGCCACACCGTCGCCACCGGGGTGCCGCTCAACCTGCACCGACTGACGCTCGCCCCGGGCGACCCGACCTCCTACCTGGTGGACGGCGAGCCGGAGCGGATGACGCCGCGCACGGTGACGGTGGCGGTCGGGGCGGCGCCCCGTCACCCGTACCCAGTGGTGGACCCGGTACGGTCCGGTCGTCGACGGGCTCGGCGCGCAGCTCCCGCTGCCGTGGACCGCGAGCACGGCCTACGCCCTGAACGACCCCAACGCGGCCAATCTGCGCGCCTCCGACACCGCGCTCGGCCTCGGGAGGGCCCGCTCCACGCGGGAGGTCGCCGACGTGCTCCGGCGCACCCAGGGGCTGCCCTGGGTGAACACGGTCGCGGCGGACGCGGGCGAGCACTCCTTCTTCGGCCAGGCCCAGGTGCTCCCCGGATCACCGACGAGCTGGCGCGGCGCTGCTCCACCCCGCTCGGCCGGGCCGTCTATCCGGCGTCGGGCGTCGCGGTCCTGGACGGCTCGCGGTCCGACTGCGCGCTCGGCTCCGACCCGGACGCGGTGCAGCCCGGGATCTTCGGGCCGTCGCGGACGCCGGTGCTGCGGGACGCGCCGTACGCGGAGAACTCCAACGACAGCGCCTGGCTGACCAACGCCGACCGGCCGCTGACCGGTTACGAGCGGGTCTTCGGGACGATCGGGACGCAGCGCTCGCTGCGCACCCGGGGCGGCGTCGAGGACGTGGCGGCGATGGCCGGGCGGGGCCGGCTCACGGTGGCCGACCTCCAGCGGCAGCAGTTCGCGAACCGGGTCCCGGCCGGTGACCTGGCGGCGGCCGACGTGGCGCGGGCCTGCCCGGCGGCGCTGCCGGACGATCCCGGGGCCTGCCGGGCGCTCGCGGCCTGGGACCGCACGGCGGACGCGGACAGCCGGGGCGCGCTGCTCTTCGACCGGTTCTGGCGGAAGTTCACCGGGAGCGTGCCGGCGGCGCGGCAGTGGCTCGTGCCGTTCTCGGCGGCCGACCCGGTCCGTACCCCGCGCGCCCTGAACACGGCCGCGCCGGGCTTCGCGCGGGCGCTCGCGGACGCGGTGGCGGAGCTGCGGGCGGCCGGGATCCCGCTGGACGCGCCGCTCGGCGCGCACCAGTTCGTGGTGCGGAACGGGCAGCGGATCCCGGTGAGCGGCGGAGCCGAGGCGCTGGGCGTCTGGAACAAGATCGAGGGCGTGTGGAACGCGGCGGGCGGCGGTTACACGGAGGTGGCGCACGGGACCAGCCACGTGCAGGCGGTGGGCTGGGACGGGAGCCGCTGCCCGGTGGCCCGCACCCTGCTGTCGTACTCCCAGTCGTCGAACCCGGCGTCGCCGCACCACGCCGACCAGACGCGGCTGTACGCCGGCGAGCGCTGGGTGACCTCCCGGTTCTGCGAGGAGGACATCCTGCGCTCGCCTGCGCTGCGGGTGGTGGTCGTCCGGGACTGAGCCGGCGGACCGGTCCGAGGGCCGTCAGGGACTGAACGACATGAACACGAAGGCGGCGAAGATCGAGAGGTGGACGCCGCCCTGGAGGAGCGTGGCCCGTCCGGGCACCACGGTCAGGGCGCTCACCACGCCGGTGAGGGCGAGCAGGACCATGTGGAGGGGCCCAGGCCGAGCACCAGGGGCCCGGACAGCCAGATCGAGGCGAGCGCGATCGCCGGGACGGTCAGGCCGATGCTGGCGATCGCGGAGCCGTAGGCGAGGTTGAGGCTAGTCTGCATCCTGTCCCGGCGGGCCGCGCGGACGGCGGCGAGGGTCTCGGGGAGCAGCACCATCAGGGCGATGACGACGCCGACGACCGCCTTGGGCAGACCGGCCGACTGGACGCCGTCCTCGATGGTGGGCGAGACCAGTTTGGCGTTGCCGACGACGGCGACGAGGGCGAGAGGAGCAGGCCGAGGCTGGTCCAGGCCTCGCGGCTGTCCGGCGGGGCGGCGTGCTCGTCCTCGGAGTCGTGGCCGGGGCGCGGCACCGGGAGGAAGTAGTCGCGGTGCCGGACCGTCTGGACGCCGACGAACACGCCGTACAGGCAGAGGGAGGCGACGGCGGCGAAGATGAGCTGGGCGCCGGAGAACTCGGGGCCGGGGTGGCTCGTGGTGAAGGTCGGCAGGACCAGCGTCATCGTGGCGAGGGTGCAGACGATGGCGAGCGCGCCGCCGGAGCCCTCGGCGTTGAAGACGGCGACGCGGTTGCGGAGCGCGCCGACGAGGAGGGAGAGGCCGACGATGCCGTTGCAGGTGATCATGACGGCGGCGAAGACGGTGTCGCGGGCGTAGGTCGAGGTCTTCTCGCCGCCTCCGGCCATCAGGGTGACGATGAGACCGACTTCGATGACGGTGACGGCCACGGCCAGGACGAGCGAGCCGAAGGGTTCGCCGACGCGGTGGGCGATCACCTCGGCGTGGTGGACCGCCGCGAGGACCGCCATGAGGAGGCAGAGGGCGATGAGTCCCACGACGAAGCCGGGAGGTCACGCCCCAGGCCGCGCCCAGGGCGATCGCCGCCACCACTGGTCCCCAGGTGGTCCACTGACGTGTCATTGCCGCCGTGCTCGAACTCATGATCCGCATCCTGCCACAAGGGGGCTTTCGCCCGATTTCGGTCATTCCAGGGGTTCGGTGAGGCCGCGCTCGTACGCGGCGAGCGTCTCGATGAACATCCGCCGCTCCCTCGCGTCGAGCGGAGCCAGGGCCGCGCGCCAGGCGTCCGCGCCGCGCCCGAGCCAGCCGTCGATGGCGGCCCGGTACCGCTCGGAGATGGACACGATCTTGCGCCTGCGGTCGGCCGGGTCCTCGACCCGCTCCAGGACGCCCTTCCTCGCCAGGTCCCCCACCATCAGGCTGGCGGTCGTGGGGGCCACCTCCAGGCGGGCGGCGAGCCCGTTGACGCTCAGCGGTCCGTCGAGGAGGAGGCGGGCGAGGAGGGAGAGGTGGCGGGGCGCGAGGGTGAGCGACCGCAGGTCCTCGGGGATCCCGAGGCGCTTGACCCGTGCGACCGTCCGGGGCATCAGCAGCAGCAGCGTGCGCACGGCCTCGTCCAGATCCGGTCCGGGGTCCTCGTCCTCCTCGTGGGCGTTCTGCATCGCGCACCTCCCCTTCGTTTCAGTTTCAAACTCTTTATTTTGCTTTGAAAGCAAAGAGATCTTTACGGCCGATGTTGCCGGAAGGGCCGTTCGATCCGGGAAGATCCGTTTGGCGGCGGGCGGCGGTGGGATGACAGGGGCATGACGGAGGATGCGGCGAGACAAGGACGTTCGACCCGGCGCGCGTTCGGCGGCGGGCTGCTGGCCCTCGGAGGAGCGGTGGTGATCGGTGCGGCGCCGGGCGCCGGCCTCGCGGAAGGGGCCGGGAGCGGGTCGGGAGGCGGGCCCGGGAGCGGTCCCGGGGCCGTCGCGCGGCAGACCACCCTGCGGCGCGGTCCGGCCGCGCGGGCCGGGCTGCTCGCGCCGCACCTCGACCGGTTGGTGACGGAGGCCGAGGCGTTCTCGCCCCTCCCCGCGCACCCCTGGTACGCGGGCGCCGTCCTGCTCGCCGGGCGCGGCGGGACCGTGGCCCTGCACCGGGCGATCGGCTCGGCCGTGCGCTACGCGGCGTACGACGAGAAGACCGACACCGGCGTCGAACTGCCGCCGGAGCGGCAGCGGCCGACGACCGAGGACACTGTCTTCGACCTGGCCTCGGTCTCCAAGCTGTTCACCTCGATCCTGGCGGTGCAGCAGATCGAGCGCGGGGCCCTCGACCTGGAGGCGAGGGTCACGGCGTACCTGCCGGAGTTCGGCGGCGGCGGGAAGCGGGACGTGACGGTGCGCCAGCTCCTCACCCACACCTCGGGGTTCCGGTCCTGGATCCCGCTCTACCGGGAGCCGACGCGGGAGGGAAGCTGCGGCTGCTCTGGGAGGAGCGGCTCGCGAACCCGCCGGGGTCCGCGTACCTCTACTCCGACCTCAACCTGATCTCGCTGCAACTGGTCCTGGAGGAGATCACCGGTCGCGGTCTGGACGTCCTGCTCCACGACGGGATCACCGCTCCGCTCGGGATGCGCCGCACGCGCTTCAACCCCCGGCGTCCTGGCGGCCGGACATCGCCGCCACCGAGGACGCCCGGCCGCCCTGGTCGGGCCTGGACCGGGGCATGGTGTGGGGCGAGGTCCACGACGAGAACGCCCACGCGCTCGGCGGGGTCGCCGGGCACGCCGGGGTCTTCTCGCGCGCCTGGGACCTGGCGGTCCTCGCCCGTACCCTGCTCAACGGCGGGGCGTACGGCCGGGCCCGCATCCTCTCCCCGCCTCCGTGGAGCTGATGTTCACCGACTTCAACACCGCCTTCCCCGGCGACGCGCACGGGCTCGGCTTCGAGCTCCACCAGCACTGGTACATGGGGGCGATGGCCACGCCCCGCACGGCCGGGCACACCGGTTTCACCGGCACCGGCCTCGTCCTGGACCCGACGACCGACTCGTTCCTGATCGTCCTCGGCAACTCCGTGCACCCGGTGCGCTCCTGGCGCTCCGGCTCCGCGCCGCGCGTCGCCACCGCGAACCGCCTGGCCAGGGCCGTGCCCGTACGGCCCGCCCGGGGCGTACGGCCTGGTTCTCGGGGATGGCGAGCGGCGCCACCGCCACCCTCGCCCTGCCTCCGGTGCCCGGCGCCGCGCGTCTGGAGTGCGCGCTGTGGTGGGACACCGAACCGGACGCGGACGCCGTCTTCCTGGAGGCCTCCCGCGACGGCGGGACGACCTGGGAGCCGGTGCCGTTCGTCACCGCGCGCCCGGGAGAGGAGCCGTCGCCGCACCCGGCGGGGGCGGTGGGCGGCTAGTCCGGGCGGGTCTGGCACCGGCTGGCGGCCGAGGTGCCGGGGGCGGCCCGGGGCTCCGCCCCGTACGGCTGCGGTGGCGGTACGCGACGGACGCGCGGTACGTCGGACGCGGGGTGTACGTGGACGGGCTGCGGGTCCTCGACGCCGCCGGGCGGCCGCTGTTCGACGAGGCCCGGCCGGCGGACGGCGCGCGGATCGAGGCGGCGGGCTGGACGGCGTCCCGGGACTGACCGGCTCGGGCCCGGGAATCCTCAGTCGGCCGCCGCCGTGCGCAGCTCCGTCAGGAACGGGCTGATCAGGGGTGTTCCTCGGCTCCGCGCCGTACCGCGGCGAAGACCCGGCGGGTGGGGGCCACCCCGTCCACGGGGCGGATCTCGACGCCCGTGAGGTCCGTCCCGCGCAGTGCCGAGCGGGGCACGAGGGCGACTCCGGCGGAGGCGGAGGCGAGGGCGACGACGGCGCGGAAGTCGTCGGAGACGTGCGCGAAACGGGGGCGAAGCCGGCGTACTCGCAGGCCAGGACGGTGACGTCGTGGCAGGGGTTGCCGGTGGACTGCCCGATCCAGTCGTCCTTGGCGAGGGCGGCGAGCGCGACCGATCGCCGGCCGCCAGGGGATGGCCGGCCGGCAGGACCGCGTCGAAGGGCTCGGCGTAGAGCGGGACGCGGGTGAGCCGGTCGTCGTCCTCGCCCGGCGCGCCCCGGTACTCGACGGCGACGGCCACGTCCACCTGCCGGTCCAGGACCATAAGCAGGCTCTCGTCGCCCTCGGCGTCCCGCACCCGGACCCGGATGCCGGGCGCGGTGCGGGCGAGCGCCGTGAGGGCGGGAGCGACCACGAGGCCGATGCCGGTGGCGAAGGCGGCGACCGTGACCGTGCCTGCCTCGCCGGAGCCGTAGGCGGCGAGCTCGGCCTCGGCGCGCTCCAGTTGGGCCAGGACGGCGTTGGCGTGCTGGAGCAGGATCTCGCCGGCCGGGGTGAGGCGGGCGCCCCGGGCGCTGCGCTCGACCAGGCGGTGACCGGTCTCCTGCTCCAGGGCGGCGAGCTGCTGGGAGACGGCGGAGGGGTGAGGTAGAGCGGCGGCGGCCGCCGCCGTGACCGTGCGGTGGTCGGCCACCGCACGGAGGATGTGCAACCGCCGCGCTTCGATCATGCCCCCAGTCTCGCAGGCCGGAGGGCCTGCTCCGGACCCTGGGCCGGGGTCCGGGACCGGGTCTCAGCCGGTCAGGGCGGCGCGGGCCGCGACGAACGCGTCCACGGCCCGGTTCACGTCCTCCGTGGAGTGGGCGGCCGAGAGCTGGACGCGGATGCGGGCCCGGCCCTGCGGCACGACCGGGTACGAGAAGCCGATCACGTACACGCCGCGCTCCAGGAGCAGCTCGGCCATCCGGCCGGCGACGGCGGCGTCCCCGATCATGACGGGGGCGATGGCGTGGTCGCCGGGGAGGACGTCGAAGCCCTCCTCGGTCATGCGGGAGCGGAAGAGCGCCGTGTTGGCCCTCAGGCGGTCGCGCAGGTCGCCGGCGGACTCCAGGAGGTCGAGGACCTTGAGGGAGGCGGCGGCGATGACCGGGGCGAGGGTGTTGGAGAAGAGGTACGGGCGGGAGCGCTGGCGCAGCAGGGCGACGATCTCGGCGCGGGCGGCGACGTAGCCGCCGGAGGCGCCGCCGAGGCCTTGCCGAGGGTGCCGGTGACGATGTCGACGCGGTCCATGACGCCGTGCAGCTCGGGGGTGCCGCGCCCGCCGGGGCCGACGAAGCCGACGGCGTGCGAGTCGTCGACCATGACCATGGCGTCGTGGCGCTCGGCCAGGTCGCAGATCTCGTCGAGGGGGCGACGTAGCCGTCCATCGAGAAGACGCCGTCGGTGACGATCAGCTTGCGCCGGGCGCCGCCCTCGGTGGCCTCCTTGAGGCGCTGCTCCAGGTCGGCCATGTCGCGGTTGGCGTAGCGGAAGCGGCGGGCCTTGGAGAGCGGATGCCGTCGATGATCGAGGCGTGGTTGAGGGCGTCGGAGATGACGGCGTCCTCGGGGCCGAGGATCGTCTCGAAGACGCCGCCGTTGGCGTCGAAGCAGGAGGAGTAGAGGATCGTGTCCTCCTGGCCGAGGAAGGAGGACAGGCGCGCCTCCAGCTCCTTGTGCACCTCCTGCGTGCCGCAGATGAAGCGGACGGACGCCATGCCGTAGCCCCAGCGGTCCAGGGCCTCGTGGGCGGCGGCGACCACCTCGGGGTGGTCGGCGAGGCCCAGGTAGTTGTTGGCGCAGAAGTTGAGCACCTCGCCGGGGCGGCCGCCGGCGGTCACCTCGACGGTGGCCGACTGGGGGTGCCGATGACGCGCTCGGGCTTGTGGAGCCCGGCCTGCTCGATCTCTTCGAGGGTGGCACGGATGTCGTCGCGAACGGAATCGAACATGGGTCAGGCTCCCGCAGTCCAGTCGAGGATGATCTTGCCGCTCTTGCCGGAGGCCGCGTCGTCGAAGGCGGCCTCGAAGTCGGTGTACGCGTACCGGCCGGTGATCACGGGGGCGAGGTCGAGGCCGCCCTCCAGGAGCACCGACATCGCGTACCAGGTCTCGAACATCTCGCGGCCGTAGATGCCCTTGACCGTGATCATGGAGGTGACGATCTTGGCCCAGTCGACGGCGAAGTCCTCGCTGGGCAGGCCCAGCATGGCGATCTTGCCGCCGTGGGTCATGTTGGCGACCATGTCGCGCATCGCGTGCGGATTGCCGGACATCTCCAGGCCGACGTCGAAGCCCTCCTTGAGCCCGAGGGTGCGCTGGCCGTCCGCGATGGTCCGCTCGGCGACGTTCAGGGCGAGGGTGACGCCCGTCTTGCGGGCGAGGTCGAGGCGCTCCTCGCTGACGTCGGTGATGACGACGTTGCGGGCGCCGGCGTGCTTGGCGACGGCGGCGGCCATGATGCCGATCGGGCCCGCGCCGGTGACCAGGACGTCCTCGCCGACGAGCGGGAAGGAGAGCGCGGTGTGGACGGCGTTGCCGAAGGGTCGAAGATCGCGGCGACGTCGAGGTCGACGGGGACGCGGTGCACCCACACGTTGGAGGCGGGGAGCACGACGTACTCCGCGAAGGCGCCGTCGCGGCCGACGCCGAGGCCGACGGTGGCGCGGCAGAGGTGGCGGCGGCCGGCCAGGCAGTTGCGGCACTTGCCGCAGACGAGGTGGCCCTCGCCGCTGACCAGGTCGCCGACGGCGATGTCGGCGACGTCACGGCCGGTGTGGACGACCTCGCCGACGAACTCGTGGCCGAGCGTCAGCGGGGTGGCGATCGTCTTCTGCGCCCAGCCGTCCCAGGAACGGATGTGCAGGTCGGTGCCGCAGATGCCGGTCCGCTTGACCTTGATGAGGACGTCTCCGGGGCCGGTCTCCGGCTCGGGCACGTCCGTGAGCCAGAGTCCCGGCTCCGCCTTCAGCTTGACCAGTGCCTTCAATGCAACGGCTCCCGACGTGCGTGTCCTGTGATGCGGGGGTGAGGGCAGGGCTGTGCGCCCAAGATCCCTGGAAGAGAATCTCCCGTACGCGCGGCCCCGGTCCATCGAGGATTTCTTAAGCGCGCTCGCAGATCAGCTTCACACCCCGGGCGGGGGCGGCCCGGCGTCAACACGCGGGCACGGCGCTCACCCTCGGGGGCGTCACCGCCCAGGACGCTCATCGCCGCGTTGTGGCCGGGGATGCCGCTCACTCCCCGCCCGGACCGCGCCCGCGCCGCAGAGGAGCAGGTTGGCGTGGCGGGTCCCGACGCCCCAGCGGCCGCTGTCCTCTCCGTGGGCCGGCTCGTCCGCGTGGGGGAAGGAGAGGTCGCGGTGGAAGATGTGGCCGCCGGGCAGCCGCAGGTCGCGTTCGAGGTCGAGCGGGGTCTTCGCCTCGATGCAGGGCCGCCCGTCGGCGTCGGGGGCGAGGCAGTCGGTGATCGGCTCGTCCAGGTGGGCGTCGAGCTGGGCGAGGGTGGCCGCGAGGAGCGCGGCGCGGGCGCCGTCGTTGTCGGCGGCGAACAGCCGGGCGGGGGCGTGCAGTCCGAAGAGGGTGAGGGTCTGGTACCCCCGGGCGGCGAGGTCCGGGCCGAGGATCGTCGGGTCGGTGAGGGAGTGGCAGTAGATCTCGGAGGGCGGGGCGGTGGGCAGGCGCCCGGCGGCCGCCTCGGCGTGGGCGGTGGCCAACTGCCCGTACCCCTCGGCGATGTGGAAGGTGCCGGCGAAGGCCTCGCGGGGGTCGACGGAGCGGTCCCGGAGCCTGGGCAGCCGGGTGAGCAGCATGTTGACCTTGAGCTGGGCGCCCTCGGGGGGGCGGGCGGGGCGGGTCGCCGAGGAGGGCGGCGAGGTCGCGCGGGGAGGCGTTGACGAGGACGTGGCCGGCCTCGACGGTCCCTTCGCCGTCGGCCGTGCGGTACGTGACCTCGGCGCGGCGTCCGTCGGTCTCGATCCGGGTGACCTCGTGGCCGGTGCGCAACCGGGCCCCGGCGGCGCGGGCCGCGTCCGCGAGGGCGTCGGTGAGCGCGCCCATGCCGCCCACGGGCACGTCCCAGTCGCCGGTGCCGCCGCCGATGACGTGGTAGAGGAAGCAGCGGTTCTGGAGGAGGGTGGGGTCGTGGGCGTCGGCGAAGGTGCCGATGAGGGCGTCGGTGAGGACGACGCCGCGGACCAGGTCGTCGGCGAAGTCCTTCTCCACCGCGATGCCGAGGGGCTCCTCGAAGAGCATCCGCCAGGTGTCGGCGTCGTCGACGCGGGCGCGCAACTCGGCGCGGGTGGGGAGCGGTTCGGTGAGGGTGGGGAAGATCCGGCGGGCGGCCCGGCCGGTGCGGGCGTAGAACGCCCGCCAGGCCTCATACTCGCGGTCGGAGCCGGTCAGGGCGGCGAAGGAGGCGCGGGTGCGCTCGGGACCGCCGCCGACGAGGAGACCGCCGTCGCCCTTCGGGGTGTACGAGGAGACGGACCGCTTCCGCACTTCGAACCTCAGGCCGAGGTCCCGGACGATCTTCTCCGGGAGGAGCGAGACGAGGTACGAGTACCGGGAGAGGCGTGCGTCCACCCCGGCGAACGGGCGGGTGGAGACGGCCGCCCGCCCGTGGAACCGAGCCGTTCCAGGACGAGGACGGTCCGCCCGGCGCGGGCCAGGTAGGCGGCGGCGACGAGCCCGTTGTGCCCGCCCCGACGACCACGACGTCGTACGAGGGGGCGGGTGCGGGGCTCCGGGGAGCGGGGCGGGGGCGGCCATGGCTCATGCTCACACGCGGGCGGGAGGCGGGGAAGGGGCGGGGCCGTCGCCTCCCGTGGGAGGCAGCTCCCGCCCGGCGGGTCAGGCCGGGGCCGCTCCCCGGGGCGGTGTGGCCGCTCCGAGGAGGAGGGCGGCGGCCTCGGCGGGCCGGCCGAGCCGTTCGAGGCAGTGGGCCCCGTCCTCCAGGGCGGCGACGGTGTCGGGGTGGGCGGGGCCGAGGAGCCGGGTGCGGGCGGCGGCGACGGCGCGGTGGGTGTCCAGGGCCTCTTCCAGCGGTCGAGGCGGCCGAGGGCGACGGCGGTCTCGCGGCGGCTGAGGAGGGTGTCCGGGTGGTCGGCGCCCAGGACGCGCTCCCGGTCGGCGTGGACGGCCCGGGACTCCGCGAGCGCCTCCTCCCAGCGCCCGAGCCGGCCGAGGTTGACGGCGAGGGCGTGGCGGGCGCGCAGGGTCTCGGGCCCGTCGGCGCCCTGGGCGCGGGTGCGGGCGGCGACGAGGTCGCGGCAGACGTCCAGGGCGTCCGCGGCCTGTCCGAGCCGCCCGAGGAAGACGCCGGTCTCGTAGCGGGCGGCGAGGGTCTCCGGGTGGTCGGCGCCGAGGGCCGAGGCGCGCGCCTCGGCGACCGCGCGGTACTGGGCGAGCGCCTCCTCGCCGCGCCCCAGGCGCCCGAGGACGTGGGCGACCTCCTGGCGGGTCGCCAGGGTGTCGGGGTGGGCGGGGCCGAGCAGCCGGGCCCGCGCCTCCGCGACCTCGTGCGCCGTGCGGTGCGCCTCCTCCAGGCGGCCGAGACGGCCGAGGGTGAACGCCAGGTTGTGGCGGCAGCGCAGGGTGTCGGGGTGGTCGGGGCCGACGGTGCGCTCGCGGGCGGCGAGCACCTCGACGTACAGCTCGTACGCCTCGGGGTGCCGTCCGAGGCGGCCGAGCGCGTACGCCCGTTCCTGCCGCGCCGCGAGCGTGTCGGGGTGGTCCTCGCCGAGGACGCGGGCGCGGGCGCGGGCGACCCGGTCGAAGGCGTGCAGGGCGTCGGCGGGTCGGTCGAGGCGGGCGAGGGCGAAGCCGACCTCGTAGTGGCTGGCGAGGGTGTCGGGGTGGTCGGGGCCGAGGACCCGTGAGCGGTCCTCGGCGACGGGCAGTGCACCGCCTCGGCCTCGCCCCAGCGGCCGAGCCTGCCGAGGCCCATTCCGGCCCGGTACCGGCCGGCGAGCACCGCGACCAGTTCGGCGGGGGGCGCGGCCGGGGCGAACGCGGTGGTGGCGGGTGCGGACGCCGGGGTGACGGGCGCGGCGGTGGCGGGTGCGGACGCCAAGGTGGCGGGTGCGGCGGTGGCGGATGCGGCGGTGGTCCACTCGGTGGTGAGGACGGCCGCGGCGGGGTCGTGGGCGGCCGGACGCGGGCCGCCGGCGGCAGCGGCAGCCGGGCGGTGTCCGGCGGCCATCCCGCGGGCCCACGCGGGCGCGGGCGCGGCGGGACCGGGGCCGGGTCCGGAGGCGGGCCCGGTGCCGCCCGGCACGGGCCGGGTCGGCGGAAGGGGCGACTGCCCGGGCACGCCGGACGGCGATCCGAACGGGGACGGGCCCGCGCGGCCCGAGACGATCCGGCGGCGCAGGTCGCCCGCGTCGGCCGGCCGCTCCTCGGGGACCTTGGCGAGCAGGTCGACGACGAGGCGGTCGAAGTAGTCGGGCAGCTCGGCCCGGTGGGCGCGCGGCGGGCGCGGCACCGTGTCCCGGTGCCCGATGAGGATCGCCCAGGAGTCGCCGAGGTCGAAGGGCGGGGCGCCGGTGGCGAGTTCGTACAGCACGCACCCCAGCGAGTAGAGGTCGCTGCGGTGGTCGACCTCGCCGCCGCCGATCTGCTCCGGGGACATGTAGTGGGGCGTCCCCATGGCGATGCCGGTCCCGGTGAGCTTGGAGGTGAAGCCCATGTCGGCGCCGAGTCGCGCTATTCCGAAGTCGCAGATCTTCACCGTGCCGTCCCGCAGCCGCATGATGTTCGCGGGCTTCAGGTCGCGGTGCACGATGCCCTGGTGGTGCGTGTACGCGAGGGCGTCGGCGACCTGGTCGGTGATCTCGACGAGGTCCTGGACGGGCAGCGGGTTCTGGGCGTTGGCCGCGAGGAGCTGGCTGAGGTTGCGGCCCTCCAGAAGCTCCATGACGAGGAAGAGCACGCCCTCGTACTCGCCGAAGTCGTGCACGACGGTGATGCCGCGGTGCTGGAGCGCGGCGGCCACCCGGGCCTCGCGCCGGAAGCGCTCGCGCACCACGTCGCGGGCGTGGGGGTCCTGCTGCGGACCGAGGGGTTTGAGGCACTTCACGGCGACGCGGCGGCCGAGCGCCTCGTCGGTGGCGCGCCACACCTCGCCCATGCCCCGCGGCCGATGACCTCGTGCAGGCGGTACCGGCCCTGGATCAGTCTGGAGTCCCCCATCGCGTGCCGCCGCCCCCGTCGATTCCGTGCGCACTTTCCGGTGTGTCCAGTATGGCCGCCGGGTCGGACAAGGGGTACGGGGTGGGGTACGCGCAAGGGTCGGGTCGCGTCTCCGGGCCGAGCCGTGCCACGACCCGCAGGACGTGCCGGGGCGGCAGCCTCCAGCGCAGGCCGGAGGGACGCAGCGCAGGAGGTTGGCGGTGGCGACGAGCCGGCGGGTGACGGTCCCGGGCGGCGGGGCGGGCCGTCCGTAGAGGGCGTGGGCGTACGGGGGCAGGGTGTCGTACGCGAGTGCCGTGACGCGCCGCCAGATCACCTCGCGCGCCGGGACCAGGGCGGGTCCGACGGGCGGGCGGCGCAGGAAGTCCTCGACGGTCCGGGCGTCGGGCCCGGCGGCGAGCCGGGGCGCACCGCCTCGAAGTAGGCGGCGAGTTCGGCGGTGGACGCCGGGACGGCGTCCGGGTCGAGCCCACGAGCCGGGCCGAGGCGCGGTGTTCGCCGACGTAGCGGTCGGCCGCGGCGTCGGTGAGCGGGATCCCGGAGCGGCGGGCGACGGAGAGGTACGAGTCGGTCTCGGCGCAGTGGACCCAGAGCAGCAGTTCGGGATCGTCCACGCCGAGCCGCCGGTGGATCCGGCGGACGCGGGCGCCGGCCTCCTCCGCCGCGGCGGTGGTGCCGTAGCTGAGGGTCCCGACGAAGTTCGCGGTCCGCATCAGGCGGCCCCAGGGGTCCTGCCGAAAGCTGCTGTTGATCATGACGCCGCGGACGGCGACGGGGTGCAGCGCCTGGAGCCAGAGGGCCCGGACGCCGGCGATCCACATCACCGGGTCGCTGTGGAGCTGCCAGGTCACGGAGCGGGGCCCGAAGAGTCCGGGGTCGGCGTCCTGCGTCATGGCGTTCAGGCTACGCCGGAACGGGGGCGGGAGAGCCGGTCCGTACCGTTCCCGTACGACCGGGCGTCGGAGCCGTTCCCGCATGCCGGGGCCCCACACCGCTCCCGTACGCCGGAGCCTCGGAGCCGTTCCCGCATGCCGGGGCCCCACACCGCTCCCGTACGCCGGAGCCTCGGGCCCGTTCCGCGGAGGAGTCGCGTCTCAGGTCGCCCGCCGCTGCCGGGAGGCGTAGGCCCGGGACTTGTTGCGGTTCCCGCACACCCGCATGGAGCACCAGCGGCGGCTCCGGTTCTTCGACACGTCCCAGAAGGCCCATCCGCAGGTGTGCTCGGCGCAGCGCTTGAGCCGGGCGGCGTCCCCGGTCGCGACCAGTTCGCTCCAGGCGATGGCGATCCGTGCCAGCGGTGCGCGCTGCGGGGAGAGTCCGGCCGAGGGGTCAGGACGCCGTGGGCCGTGATCCGCACCGGGTGCCCGGCGAGGACCCGGTCCGCCTCGGCGAGCAGGGCGGGGTCGGGGGCGTCGCCGACGTGGGCCCCAGCTCCTCGCGGAGGCCGGCGCGCAGGGCCAGGTAGTCGCGGTGGATCCCGTCGGGGACCGTGCCGGGCGCGTCGAGCAGGCCGCGTCCCTCCAGCCAGGCGGCGAGCCCGGCCGGGGTGGCGATCTCGTCGCTCCCCTCCTCCACGTCGACCGTGTTGGCGAAGGCCTCCACGAGGACGGCCGGGGCGGGCGGCTCCAGCATGACGACTCCTTCCGCGGACCTCCCCCATCCTACCGGTCAAACGTTTAGACGGTTGCGGACCGGTCGGCCGTACGCCAGAGTGGTCTCACCGGCTAAAGCGTTTGATGGTTAGGGGAGAATCATGCTCACAGCGCCGCCCGGAGCGACGAAGACCGCCGGGAGTCCCGGCCGGGCCGACCCCGGCGCCGCAACACCCCGGTCCTGGTCGGCTTCACCGCCGTCACCAACCTCGCCGACGGGGTGGTGAAGACGGCCCTCCGGTGCTCGCCGCCCGGCTCACCGGGTCTCCCGCCGAGGTCACCGCCGTCTCGCTGACCCTCACGCTGCCCTGGCTGCTCGTGGCCCTGCACGTCGGCGTGCTCGTCGACCGCTTCGACCGGCGGCTGCTCCTCTGGTGCGCGAACGGAGCACGGCTGGCGGCGACGGCCCTGCTCACCGCCTCCGCCGCGGGCGGCGGCCTCACCCTCGGGGTGCTCCTGGGCGCCGGGGCGGTCCTCGGCGTCGCCGACGTCCTCGCCTCGACCGCCGCCTCCGCCCTGGTCCCGGCCGCGGTGCCGGCGGAACGGTGCGAGGGCGCCAACGCCTGGATGGTGGGGGCCGAGACCGTCGGCCAGGAGTTCGCCGGGCCCTTCGTCGGCGGACTGCTGCTGGCCGCCGGGACGAGGTTCGCCCTGGGGGCGACGAGCGTCGCGTACGCCCTCGCCGCCCTCTCCCTGTTCCTCCTGGTGGGCCGTTTCCGGGCCCCGCGCCCGCCCCGGACGCGGTGGCCGTCCCGGTCAACGCCCGGATCGCCGAGGGGATGCGGTTCCTGTGGCGGGACCGGGTGCTGCGCACGCTGTCGCTGATCGTCGCCGTGCTCGCCGCCGTCTGGGGCGCCTGGCTGGCGCTCATGCCGCTCTACGCCCAGCAGGACATGGCGCTCGGCCCCGGGAGTACGGCATCGTGCTCAGCGCCCTCGGCGTCGGCGGGCTCGTGGGCGCGGCGGTCGTCACCCGGGTGAACCGGCTGCTCGGCGCGCGCTGGGCGATGTTCGCCGATCTGGTCGGCACCGCCCTGATGGTGGCCCTGCCCGCCCTGACCACCGACATCCGGGCCGTGGCGGCCGGGGCCTTCCTCGGCGGCATGGGCGGCACGCTCTGGACGGTCAACGCCCGCACCCTCACCCAGCGCGTCGTCCCCGACGAGATGCTCGGCCGCTACGGCGCGGCGGCCCGGCTCTTCAGCTTCGGCGCCATGCCGCTGGGCGCGGCCCTGGTCGGGCTCCTGGCCGAGTGGGGCGGCACGCGGCTCGCCTTCGGCGTCTTCGCGGTGGCCGTCGCGGTGACCCCGGTGCCGTTCCTCAGGCACGTCACCCCTTCCGCCCTGCGGGCCTTCCGCGCCCGCTGAGACGCACGGGAGCCCCGGCCCGTCCGGTTCCTCTGACCCGTCCGGCCCCTCTTGCGGGCGCACCGCCCTGTGTCACGCCCCCTCCGGGCGGTTCGCGCACCACCATGGGGCGTGCGCGCCCGGAGCGGGGCGTGTCCGGGGCGGCGCGCGGGCAGACGCCCCGGAGGACACCGGGGCCGGTCGGCCGGGCGACCGCGTCCGCGCACACGAGGCCGTACGAGGCCGTACGGGCACCCGGCCCACACGAGGCAGACGACGGAGGAGACATGCGCAAGAACAGGCGCTCGAACGGCGCGTCCCCGACCGACGAGGAGATCGACGCGCTCGACGCCCACTGGCGGGCGGCCAACTACCTCGCCGTCGGACAGATCTACCTGATGGACAACCCGCTGCTGCGCAAACCCCTGGAACCGGAGCACATCAAGCCCCGGCTGCTCGGACACTGGGGCACGTCCCCGGGGCTGAACCTCGTGCACACCCACCTCAACCGGGTGATCCGGAACCGCGGCCTCGACGCCCTGTGCGTGTGGGGGCCCGGCCACGGCAGCCCGGCCGTGGTCGCGAACTCCTGGCTGGAGGGCAGCTACAGCGAGGTCTACCCGGACGTGAGCCGGGACGAGGAGGCATGGCCCGGCTGTTCCGGCAGTTCTCCTTCCCCGGCGGGGTGCCGAGCCACGTGGCGCCCGAGACCCCCGGTTCGATCCACGAGGGCGGCGAGCTGGGCTACTCCCTGTCCCACGCCTACGGTGCCGCCCTCGACAACCCGGACCTCCTGGTGGCCTGCGTCATCGGTGACGGCGAGGCGGAGACGGGGCCGCTCGCCGCGTCCTGGCACGCGAACAAGTTCCTCGACCCCGTCCACGACGGGGCCGTCCTACCGATCCTGCACCTCAACGGCTACAAGATCGCGAACCCCACCGTGCTCGCCCGGCTCCCCGAGGCGGAGCTCGACGAGCTGCTGCGCGGCTACGGCCACGAACCGCTGCACGTGAGCGGCGACGACCCGCGCCGGGTCCACCGGGCGATGGCAGCGGCGATGGACACCGCGCTCGACCGCATCCGGGACGTCCAGCGGAAGGCCCGCGACGGCGAGCCGGGCGAGCAGCCGAGGTGGCCGGTGATCGTCCTGCGCACGCCGAAGGGCTGGACCGGCCCGCGGAGGTCGACGGGCTGCCCGTCGAGGGCACCTGGCGCTCCCACCAGGTGCCCCTGCCGGGCGTGCGGGAGAACGCGGAGCACCGCGGACAACTGGAGGCGTGGCTGCGCTCGTACCGGCCCGAGGAGCTGTTCGGCGACGACGGCACGCCGTCCGAGCAGGTGCTCGCCTGCGTGCCGGAGGGCGAGCGCCGGCTCGGCGCCACCCCGCACGCCAACGGCGGTCTGCTGCGGCGGGACCTGCCCGTGCCGCCCCTGGAGCGCTTCGCCGTGCCGGTGGAGGAGCCGGGCGCCACCCGGCACGAACCGACCGGCGTCCTCGGGGACCTCCTCGAAGCCGTCATGGCCGCCACCGCCGACCGGCGCGACTTCCGGCTCGTCGGCCCCGACGAGACCGCGTCGAACCGGCTCCAGGCGGTGTACGGGGCCAGCGGCAAGGCCTGGCAGGAACCGCTCCTGAAGACCGACGAGCACCTCGACCGGCACGGGCGCGTGATGGAGATCCTCTCCGAGCACACCTGCCAGGGCTGGCTGGAGGGATACCTGCTCACCGGCCGCCACGGGCTGTTCTCCTGCTACGAGGCGTTCGTCCACATCGTCGACTCCATGGTCAACCAGCACATCAAGTGGCTGCGGACCTCGCGCCGGCTGCCGTGGCGGGCCCCGATCGCCTCCCTCAACTACCTGCTGACCTCGCACGTGTGGCGGCAGGACCACAACGGCTTCTCGCACCAGGATCCGGGCTTCGTGGACCACGTGCTCAACAAGAGCCCCGAGGTCGTCCGCGTCTACCTGCCGCCGGACGCCAACACCCTGCTGTCCGTCGCCGACCACGCGCTGCGCAGCCGGGACTACGTCAACGTGATCGTCGCCGGCAAGCAGCCCTGCTTCGACTGGCTCTCCTGGACGAGGCCCGCGCCCACTGCGCCCGGGGCGCCGGGGTGTGGGAGTGGGCGGGCACCGAGGACGGCACGCGCGAGCCGGACGTGGTCCTCGCCTGCGCGGGCGACGTGCCCACCAGGAGGTTCTCGCGGCGGCGGGCCTGCTGCGGCGCCACCTGCCGACCTGGCGGTCCGGGTGGTGAACGTGGTCGACATGACGCGGCTCATGCCCCACGAGGAGCACCCGCACGGGATGACCGACGGGGAGTACGACGCGCTGTTCACCACGGACCGGCCGGTGATCTTCGGCTACCACGGCTACCCCTGGCTGGTGCACCGGCTGGCCTACCGCCGGGCCGGGCACGCGAACCTGCACGTGCGGGGCTACAAGGAGATGGGCACCACCACGACCCCCTTCGACATGGTCGTGCGCAACGACCTCGACCGCTACCGCCTGGTGATGGACGTGATCGACCGCGTGCCCGGCCTGGGCGTACGGGCCGTGGGGGTGCGGCAGGCCATGGCGGACGCCCGTACCCGCCACCACTCCTGGATCCGGGAGCACGGCACCGACATGCCCGAGGTCGCCGACTGGACCTGGACCACGGCCGACGACCAGGACGAGAGCGTCTTTTGACGGACGCTCCCGGTGGGGGCCGGCGCGTGTCCGCGGCACGGACCGGCCCGACGCGGCACGGACCGGCCCGACACAGCCGGGAAGATACCCCCGGGGTAACCTGTTAAGGTGAACCGCATACCCCGGGGGTAATTTTCCAGCGAAGGGAACGGCGCGTGTTCTTTGTCGACACCATCGACGTGGAGGGCCTCGGCAACCGCGGCTACGTGGCCGGGGGCGAGCGGACGGCGGTGGCGGTGGATCCGCCCGCGACGTCGACCGGGTCCTCGCGGCCGCCGCCCGGCACGGCGTGCGGATATCCCACGTGGTGGAGACGCACCTCCACAACGACTACGTCACCGGCGGCCCGGAACTGGCCCGGCTGACCGGCGCCGCCTACCTGGTCCCGGCCGACGCCCGCGTCTCGTTCGCCCGCGTCCCCGTCGCGGACGGCGACACCGTCGGCATCGATGCCGGCCTGACCCTGACGGCCGTCGCGACCCCGGGCCACACGCCGCACCACACCGCGTACGTCCTGAGCGAGGCCGGCCGGCCCGTGGCCGCGTTCACCGGCGGCTCCCTCCTCATCGGCACCGTCGGCCGCCCCGACCTCGTCGAGCCGCGCCTCACCGAGGAGCTGGCCCGCGCCCAGCACGCCTCCGCCCACCGGCTCGCTCGGACCCTGCCCGACGAGACCGCCGTCCTGCCCACCCACGGGTTCGGCAGCTTCTGTTCCTCCGCCCCGGCGGACGGCGACGCCACCACCATCGGCAAGGAGAAGGCCGCCAACCCGGCCCTCACCACGGACGTGGACGCCTTCGTGGCCGACCTGCTCGCGGGCCTGGAGGACGTCCCCGCCTACTACGCGCACATGGGCCCGGTGAACGCGGCCGGTCCCGCGCCGGTGGACCTCACTCCGCCCGCGCCCGCCGACCCGGACGAGATCGCCGCGCGGCTCGCGGCCGGGGAGTGGGTCGTGGACCTGCGCAACCGGGTCGCGTTCACGGAGGGGCACGTGGCCGGTTCGTTCAACTACGAGGCTGACGGCAAACTCGCCACCTACCTGGCCTGGACCATCCCCTGGGGCAAGCCCGTCACCCTCCTCGCCGAGACCGCCGAGCAGCTCGCCGACGCCCAGCGCGAGCTGGTGAGGGTGGGGATCGACCGCCCGGCCGCCGCCGCCCTCGGCGGGCCGGAGCGGTGGCTGCGCGAGGGGAGCGGCCGGCGTCGTTCGCCCGCTCCACGTTCGCCGGCCTGGCCGGTCGGGGTACGGACGGGATCGTCGTCCTGGACGTGCGCCGCGCGTCGGAACGCGCGGCCGGATGGATCGAGGGCTCCGTCCACGTCCCGGTCCACGCACTGCACCGCCGGATCGGCAAGGTGCCCGACGGGACGGTCTGGGTGCACTGCGCCGGCGGCATGCGCGCCGCCGTCGCCGCCTCCCTCCTCGACGCGGCCGGCCGCGAGGTGGTCGCCGTGGACGACGGCTTCGACGCGGCCGCCGGGGCCGGACTGACCGTCGTCACCGGCTGAACCGGGCTCCGCGCCCACCCGTATCCGTACGTACGCCCACCCGCCCGCCGGGACACGGCCCGTGGGGTCCCTCCCGGCGGCAACAGAGAGAGCCACCCCGTGATGTTCCCCGGCACGACCGCGTGAGCGCGCTGGTCCTCGCCCTGACCGCCGGAGCGGTCGTCGGCCTGGCGCTCGGCGCCCTCGGCGGGGAGGAGGCGTCCTGACCGCCCCGCCCTGATCCACCTGCTCGGCTTCACCCCGGCCGCCGCCGCCACGGCCGGCCTGGTCATCGTCACGGTCACCACGGTCGGCGCCCTGCCCGCCCACGTCCGCGACGGCCACGTCGTCCGGCGGACGGGCGCGCCGTTCGCGGCGGCGGGCGTGGTCCCGGCCTTCCTGGCCGGAGCCGCCGCGGCGCGCCTCCCCGGGTCCGTGCTCACCGTCGCGTTCGCGGCCGTCGCCGCGCTGGCGGCGCTGCGGATGCTGCGCCCGCCGGACTCCCGGCCGGCGTCCGGCGTCCGCGCCGCCAGGGCGGCCGGGGCGGGGGCCGGGCTCGGCGCGGTGACGGGGATCCTGGGCCTGCGGATGCGGCAGGCGGTCGGCACGAGCCTGCTCGTCATCGCCGTCAACTCCCTGGCCGCGCTCGCCGCGCGCGCGGGAGCGGCGGGGACCTGCGCTGGGAGCTGACCGGCCCTTCGCGGCCGCCGCCGTCCTCGGCGCGTGGGACGGCAGGCGGATCGCCGCCCGGGTCACCGGAGACGCGCTGCGGAAGGCCTTCGCGTGCGCGCTCTTGGCGGTGGCGGCCCTCATGCTCGTCGACGCCGTCCGCTGAGGCGCGCTTCCGGCGGGGCGCCGCCGTCCGTCGCCCGGGACGGCGTACGCCCCGGGCCCCCGCCCGGCTATGGCCACGGCCGACCACCACGACCAGCCACTCCCACACATTCCGGCAACACTCCCGCAATACCCCCAGGGGTAAAGTGTTCCCGCCCCGCGCGGGCCCCGTCGACAGACACGGACAAGGACCACATCCGCCATGACCACACCCACCGCCCTCGGCACCGACGAGGCACGCGCCCGCCTGCACGAGCTGACCGTGATCGACGTGCGCACTCCGGGCGAGTTCGCGGGCGGCCACCTGCCCGGCGCGCTCAACGTCCCCCTGGACCGGCTCGAAAGCGCCCTGCCCGAGATCCGCGGGGCCGCCGACCGCGGGGAGGTCCTGGTGGTCTGCGCCTCCGGCGCCCGCTCGGAGAACGCCTGCCGGACCCTCGCCGGGCACGGCGTCACCGCCACCACCCTCGTCGGCGGCACCGGCGCCTGGGCCACCGGCGGACACGACCTGCACCGCCCCGAGGGCGGCCCGCGCGCCTCCTGGGCCATGGAGCGGCAGGTCCGCCTCACCGCCGGCGCCGTCGTCCTCCTCGGACTGCTCCTCGGCCTGCTCGTCCACCCGGCCTTCCAGCTCCTCTCCGCGGGCATCGCCGCCGGCCTCGTCCTCTCGGCCGTGACCGACACCTGCGGCATGGCCGTCGTGCTCGGCAGGCTGCCCCACAACCGGCCCCGCCCCGCCGACCTCGAAGCGACCCTCGCCGCGCTGCGCGGCCGCTGACACCGGGGGCCGGGTCGTGATCGGTTCGGCCGGCGTACGCGACGCTCGAACCCCCAGCGCGCACATCGGCGGCGTGGCGCACGCCGCCCTGCACGACGGCCGCATCCCGGTGGCCCTCGTCCCCCACGACGGAAGGACCTCACGACTCAAGGACCCCACGGCTGAAGGACCCCACGGCTGAAGGCTCCCGGTCCGGGCGCGCGTCGGCCCCGGGCCGGAGGCGCACATCCTCCGGGCCGGGGCCGACGGGACACGACCAGGGGCCTAGGGCAGGAGCTCGTCCATGGAGGCGCGCCCCTTCTCCGCCATCCGGCGTTCCGCCCAGGCGAGGTTCTTCGGGGTCACGTCACGGCCGGAGGCGAGGACCAGGTCCTCCGCCGTGAACTCCCCCTCCGATCCGGCGTGCAGCAGCCGGTCGGGCGTCGGGGAGTCCCCGGGGACGTCTTGTCGGGCTCAGCGTTCATGCCGCCTCCTACGTGTTCGTCCGGCACTGGCCATTCTGGTGGCCGGGGGCGAGAACGCATCCGGGGCCGGGGGCGGCCCGGTCCCGGCCCGTGTCGACGCGGTGTCGGTCCCCTGTCGGCGGCTCCCGGCAGGGTGGATCCCTCACCCCGACGACCACGAGGAGCCACCGATGTCCCCGTCCCTGCCCCTGCGGCGCCCGCACGTCACCGCCGTCCGCCGGATCACGCCCCGCACGGTCCGGGTGACGCTGGGCGGCCCGTCGCTCGACGGGTTCGTGCTCGCCGGCCCCGACCAGCAGGTGAAGCTGTTCTTCCCCGGCCGGGACAGGCGGAGCCGGTCCTGCCGGTCCCGGGGCCCGACGGGGACACGATGCGCTGGTACGCGGCGTACGCGGCGCTTCCCGAGGCGGAGCGCCCGTGGATGCGGAGCTACACCCTCCGGGCGCACGACCCGGCCGCCGGGACCGTCGACGTCGACTTCTTCCTCCACGGGGGCGAGGGGGACGGAGGGGACGAGGACCCGCGACGCGCTGGGCGCGGACGGCGCGGCCGGGGACGTGCTCGGCATGTTCGGCCCGTCGGAGGAGTTCGCGGTGCCCGTCGATCCGGGCGCCGGCGACTGGACCCTCCTCTACGCCGACGCCTGCGCGTTCCCCGCCCTGGCCACGGTCGTCGCCGCGCTCCCGCCGGGGCGGCGGGCCGTCGCCTACGTCCAGGTCCCGGACGCGGCCGAGGAGCAGCCCCTGCCGACGCCCGGCGACCTCGCCGTGCGCTTCCTGCGCGACGGCGACTCCCCGGTCGACGCCGTGCGGGCCGGTGACCTGCCGGAGGGGCGCCCGTACGCCTGGCTGGCGGGCGAGGCCTCGGCGGTGCGCGGACTGCGGCGCCACCTCGTGGAGGAGCGGGGCCTCGACCGGCGCTCGGTGCACTTCACCGGGTACTGGCGCCGCCGCCTCGCCCAGGACGACGCCCCACCCCGGAGGACCTCGCGGAGGCGAAGGAGCGCCTCGCGGGCGGCTGATCGGGGACGCCCCCGATCGTACGGGCGACGCCCAGGCCCCCGGAGCCGTATCCGGCGGTACGAGCGACGCTCAGGCGCCCGGTGCCGTCCAGGGCCGTCGTACGAGGTCGGCGGCGGCCCGGAGGGACAGGGCGGCCCCCTCCTCGTAGTGACGGGTGTACGCCTCCGGGGCGAGGGCCGCGCGCAGGACCTCCTCCGCGCGGGCGCGGATCAGGGCCTCCGTCTCGGGGGTGAAGGGCCGGAAACCGCCGGTGCCGGCCCCGGCGTGGGCGTCGTACGCGCCGAGGAACCGCGCCCCAGCCTCGGCGTCGCCCGGCCCGCCCCGCCCGCCCCGGGCCCACGCCGCGGTGCCGAACTGGGCGACGACGAGGTACGGGGCGACCAGGTGGGCCAGGGTCTCCACGTCCACGACGGCGCGGGCGAGGCGTTCGACGGCCCGGTCGTACGCGCCGTCGACGCAGTCGAGCCACGCCCACGTCCCGCCGGCCAGGCCCCAGAAGAGCGCCGGGGTGACCTCTCCGAACTCGCCCTCCAGAAGGGTGAGCTGGGTGCGGGCGGGGCCGGTGCGTCCGGTGTGGGCGTAGTGCTGGACGAGCAGCATCCGGGCGGCCCCGGCGGCTTCGGCGCCCCACTCCCCCGCCGCGTCGGCGGCCTCGGTCAGGAGCCGTTCGGCCTCCGGGTCGCCCTCCGGCCGGAGCCGGAGCCGCACGGCGGCCAGGCGCGCGGTGAAGACCGGCACCTGGGAGCGCGCGCCGACGCGGGCGGCGGCGGCCGTGGCCCGTTCGAAGTCGGCGGCGGCCTCGGCGAGCCTGCCCTCCAGCTCGTAGGCCTCGCCCCGGGCGGCGAGGGACTCCGCGGTCCCCAGGAGTCCCCGGCGGCCTCGAAGAGGCGAGCGCCCCGTCGGCGTCGGCGCCGCGCCCGGCGAGCTTGGCGCGCATGAGGAGGGCGAAGCCCAGGTCCCAGCCGGGGGCCCGGTCGCGGCAGGCGTCGACGATCTCCGTGAGGGTCTCGTCGAGGGTGGTGAGTTCCCCGGTCATCAGCCGGGCGAAGTACCATGGTGCCCGGCTGCCGGCAGGTCTGCGGCAGGCCGGGGCGGTACGCGGCGACGAGGGCGGAGAGGCGGGCGCGGGTCTCGGGGCGTTCGAGGGCGGTGGCGCCCGCGCCGCCCTCGGTGGCGAGCGCGTACAGCCGGCCGCCGCGCCGGGCCTCCCACAGGCGTTCGCCGGTCCACGGCGGCGGCACGTCCGCGCACCGCCCGTCGAGCGGCTCCGCACACCGGACGGGCTCCCGGAACGGGTCGGGTCCGAGGCGCCCGGCCTCGACGGCCCAGGTGCGGGCGTCGACCTGGTGGTTGCGCAACTGCCAGAACCAGCCGAGGGCAGTGGACGAGGCAGAGCACCTCCTGCTCGTCGCCGAGCGCCACGGCGGTCCGCAGGGCGCCCCGCAGGTTGTCGTGCTCGGTTTCGAAGCGGGCGATGGCGGCGACCTGCCCCGGCCCGCGCAGCTCCGGATCCGTACACCGGGCCAGCTCCCGGTAGTACGTCAGATGCCGCCGCTCCACCCCCGCCCGCTCCCCGCCTCCACCAACCGCTCCCGCGCGTACTCCGCCACCGTCTCAAGCAGCCGGTAACGCATCCCCGCCCCACCCGGCGACGCCACCACCAGCGACTTGTCCACCAACGCCCCGAGGACATCCAGCACGTCCCCGGCCTCCGCACCCCCGCACACCGCCTCGGCCGCCGCCAGATCACACCCGCCCGTGAACACCGCAAGCCGCCGCAGCACCACCCGCTCCGCACCCTCCAGCAGATCCCACGACCAGTCCACCACCGCCCGCAACGTCTGCTGACGCGGCAACACCGTCCGCGCCCCCGCCGTCAACAACCGGAAACGGTCGTCAAGACGCTCCGCGATCTGCCGCACCGACAACATCCGCAACCGCGCCGCCGCCAACTCGATCGCCAACGGCAACCCGTCCAGCCGACGACACACCTCCTCCGCCGCCTCCCGGTCCTCCCCCACCACGAACCCCGGCCGCGCCGCCGCCCCCGCTCCCCCAGCAACCGCAACGCCATCCCCACCGGCAACGGACCCAACGGCCGCACCACCTCCCCGGCACCCCCAACGGCTCCCGACTCGTCGCGAGCACGGTCACTCCGGGGCAGCGCGTCAGGAGCTCCTGCGCGAGTTCGGCCGCCGTGCCGACCACGTGTTCGCAGTTGTCCAGGAGCAGGAGCATCCGGCGCCCGGCGCAGTGCTCGACGAGGTCGGCGAAACGGTCCTTCGGTGCGGTGTCCGGAACGGTCGGGCGCTGCCAGAGCTGTGTCTCGCGGGCCCCGAGCGCGCTGAGGACGGCGGCGCCGACCGTCGATCCGTCGCGTACGGAGGCGAGTTCGGCGAGGTGGACGGGTCCGTCGTACGTCTCGGCGGCCTCCAGGGCGAGCCGTGTCTTGCCGACGCCGCCGGGCCCGGTGAGGGTGACGAGCCGTCGGTCGTCCCAGGAGGCGGCGAGGTCCCCGAGTTCGGCGTCGCGGCCGACGAAGGAGTTCAGGCGGGCGGGCAGGGCGACCGTCCGGTGCCCGGTGGTGACGGGCCGGGTGGCCGTCCGGTGCCCGTCGGCGGCGGGCCTGTCGTCCGTCAGGAGTTCGGCGTGCAGGGCGCGCAGTTCGGGCCCGGGGTCCGTGCCGAGCCGGTCCGCGAGGGCCGTGCGCACCTCCTCGTACGCCGCCAGGGCCTCGGCGGGCCGTCCGGCCGCTCGCAGGGCGCGGATCCGCAGGGCCTGGAGGGGTTCGTCGAGGGGCTGTCCGGCGGCGAGGGCGGCGAGCGGCGCGAGGACCTCGTCGGCCCGTCCCAGGGCCAGGTCGGCGGCGAACCGGTCGCGGCGCGCCCGCGCGTGCCGCTGTTCGACCCGTACGACCAGGGGATCCGCGTCCCGGCCCGGGAGGTCGGCGAGGGCGGGGCCGCGCCAGAGCCCGAGGGCCTCGTCGAGCAGGGCGGCGGCCCGCCCGGCGTCCCCGGCGGCCAGGGCGGCGGCCCCGTCGGCGGCGAGCCGCTCGAAGCGGTACAGGTCGACGTCGTCGCGGGCGGCGGCGAGGCGGTAGCCGCCGGGCTCCGAGGCGACGGCCTCCCGGCCCAGGGCCCGGCGCAGCCGGCCGACGAGGCCTGGAGCGCGGCCGTGCGGTCCCGGCCGTCGGCCGGGTCGGCGTCGGTATCGGCCCAGACCTGCTCGATCAGCGCGCCCGGGTCCACCGCCCGTCCGCCGGCCGCCGCGAGGGCGGCGAGCAGGGCCCGGAGCCTGCCGCCGCTCAGGACGGCCTCCGTCCCGTCGTCGGTACGGAGGGCCCGGCACGGACCGAGGACGCGGTAGGACGGCTGCACCGGCCCATTCTGCCCCGCCGGCCCCTCGGGCCGCGTCCGTCCCCCGCGGGGTCCGCCCGTCCCCGGTCCGTCCCCGTCCTTCCCGGCGAACTCGCGCCACGCCGTGTCACCGCCATGGCGTCGCCGGGGTGCGGGTTCGACAATGGGGGGATGACCGATGACGACCCGCGTACGCGCAGTGGCGAGATCGGGCCCGCCGAGTGGCTCGCCATGAACCGGACCGGCAGCTTCGACTGGGATCTCGACACGGGCAGCATCGATGCCGACGAGTCCGGGCTGCTGGTCTTCGGTGTGGCCCCGGACGCCTTCGACGGGCGCCCCGAGTCGCTCGTCGCGCGCCTGGCCCCCGAGGAGCGGGTCAAGCTCCGGGGCGTCGTGCGCGAGGCCGTCAAGAGCGGCGCGGCCTCGTACACCGCGCACTTCCCCATCCCGCAGGACGACGGACCACCCCACTGGACGCACGTGCAGGCGCGGATCCTGCGCTCGCCGGACGGGCGGGCCCGGCGGATCGTCGGCGTCGTGCGGGACACGACCGCCGAGGTGATGCACTTCGCCTTCGTCCGGGACCTGGAGAAGCGGCGCGAGGTCCAGACGAACATCGTCGAGCGGACGACGAACGCGCTGTCGCGCGCGGTGACCGTGGACGACGTGACGGCGGCCCTGACCGGTCCGGGCGGGCTCGCGCGGCTCGGCGCGGACGGCCTCGCGCTGGGGCTGGTGGAGAACGGCTCGCTGAACATCATCGCGCTGAGCGGCGAGTCCCTCGACGTGCTCGACGGCCTGCGCAACCGGCGGCTCGACCGGCGGCTGCCGCTGGCCGAGGCGGTGCTGAGCGGCCGGCCCCGGTTCGCGTCGTCCTTCCCGTCGCTGGGGCGGGACTTCCCCGAACTCGCCCCTATCTGCCCCGGCTCGACTTCCGGGCCGCCTGCTACCTGCCTCTGGTGGCGCAGGCGCGCTCGCTGGGCGGGATGGCCCTGTTCTACCGGGGCCGCACCTCGTTCAACCCCGACGAGCGGAACCTGGCCCTGGGGCTCGCGGCGATCGTCGCCCAGTCGCTCCAGCGGGCGATGCTCTTCGACGAGGAGCGGGAGCTCGCGACCGGGCTCCAGGCGGCGATGCTGCCGCGCCGGATCCCGGAGATCACCGGCGGGGAGATCGCCGTCCGCTACCACGCGGCGTGGAGCGGGCGGCAGGTCGGCGGCGACTGGTACGACGTGATCCCGCTGCCGCGCAGCCGGGTCGGGATCGTGGTGGGCGACGTCCAGGGCCACGACACGCACGCGGCCGCCATCATGGGCCAGTTGCGGATCGCGCTGCGGGCGTACGCGGGTGAGGGCACGCCCCTTCGACGGTGCTGGCCCGGGCCTCCCGCTTCCTCGCCGAGCTGGACACGAACCGCTTCGCGACCTGCACGTACGCGCAGGTGGACCTGGCGAGCGGCACCCTGCGCGCGGTGCGGGCCGGGCACCTCGACCCGCTGATCCGGCACAACGACGGCCGGGTGGGGCAGCCCAAGCTGCGGGGCGGGCTCCCGCTGGGCCTGGCGACCGTGTTCGGGGACGAGGAGTTCCCGGAGACGCGGCTCGACCTGGTGCCCGGGGAGACGCTCGTGCTCTGCACGGACGGGCTCGTCGAGCAGCCCGACTCGGACATCTCGTCCGGTCTGGCCGCGCTCGCCGGGGCGATCGCCAGTGGTCCGCCGCAGGCCGAGGCGCTCGCCGACCACCTCTCCGACCGCCTGTGGGAGCGGTGGGGTTCGGGCGACGACGTGGCCCTGCTGGTGCTGCGGCGCAGCCTGGACCCGGGCACGCCCAAGGCGCCGCGCATCCACCAGTACATCCACCAGGCCGATCCGCAGGGCCTGTCGGACGCGCGGGCGGCGGTGGGGCAGGCGCTGCGCGACTGGGGCATGCGGGAACTGGCCGACGACGCCGAGCTGTTGACGGGCGAGCTGCTCGTCAACGTGCTGCTGCACACGGAGGGGGGCGCGGTGCTGACCCTGGAGGTGCTGCCCGAGCCGGTGCGGCGGGTGCGCCTGTCGGTGCAGGACCGGTCGAGCGCCTGGCCCCGGCGCCGCACCCCGGGCGAGGCGGCCACGTCGGGGCGCGGGCTGCTCCTGCTGGACGCGCTGGCCTCCCGGTGGGGGTCGAGCCGCGCGGCGAGGGCAAGGCGGTGTGGTGCGAGATCGGCCCGGCGCAGGTGCCGGCCGACGCCGCTCCCGGCGGCGGGTGAGCCCGCCGGGAGGAGGGCCCGGGAGGGTCAGGCGCGCTGCCAGACCGTGGTCGCGTTGCAGAACTCGCGGATGCCGTGGCCGGCGAGTTCGCGGCCGTATCCGGAGCGCTTGACCCCGCCGAAGGGGAGCGCGGGGTGGGAGGCGGTCATGCCGTTGACGAAGACGCCGCCGGCCTCCAGGTCGCGGACGAAGAAGGCGACCTCCTCCTGGGAGCGGGTCCAGACGTTGGAGCTGAGGCCGAACGGCGAGTCGTTGGCGACGGCCACGGCCTCCTCGATGTCGGCGACCGGGTAGACGGTGGCGACGGGGCCGAAGGCCTCCTCGCGGTGGATCCGCATCTCGGGGGTGATGCCGGTGAGGACGGTGGGCCGGTAGTACCAGCCGTTCCGCAGTTCCTCGGCCTCGGGCCGGTGTCCGCCGCAGAGGGCGGTGGCGCCCCGCTCCACGGCGTCGTCGACGAGCTCCTCCAGGTCGGAGCGGCCCTGCTCGGTGGCGAGGGGCCGACGTCGGTGGACTCGTCGAGGGGTCGCCGACGGTGAGGGCGTTCATGGCGGCGGTGAACCGCTCGGAGAAGTCGTCGTACACGTTCCGGTGGACGATGAACCGCTTGGCGGCGATGCAGGACTGGCCGTTGTTCTGGACGCGGGCGGTGACGGCGGTCTTCACGGCCGCGACGACGTCGGCGGAGGGCATCACGATGTACGGGTCGCTGCCGCCGAGCTCCAGGACGGTCTTCTTGATCTCGTCGCCCGCGACGGAGGCGACAGACCGGCCGGCCGGTTCGCTGCCGGTGAGGGTGGCGGCCACCACGCGGGGGTCGCGCAGGACGCCCTCGACCTCGCGGGAGCCGATGAGGAGGGTCTGGAAGCAGCCCTCGGGGAATCCGGCGCGGCGGAAGAGGTCGCCCAGGTAGAGCGCGGTCTGCGGGACGTTGGAGGCGTGCTTGAGGAGGCCCGTGTTGCCGGCCATGAGGGCGGGCGCGGCAAAGCGGACCACCTGCCAGAGCGGGAAGTTCCACGGCATGACGGCGAGGACGGGGCCGAGGGGCCGGTAGTGGACGCGGGCCGTGTCCGCGCCGGAGTCCTGGACGTCGCTCTCCGCCGGGTGCTCGTCGGCGAGGAGCTCCTCGGCGTGGCGCGCGTACCAGCGCATGGCCTTGGCGCACTTGGCGGCCTCCGCGCGGGCGGCGGCGATCGGCTTGCCCATCTCGACCGTCATCGTGCGCGCGATGTCCTCGGTGTCCTCGTCGAGGAGGCTCGCGGCGGCGCGCAGGAGGCGGGCGCGTTCGGCGAAGGAGGTGGTGCGGTACTGGCGGAACGTCTCGTGCGCGGCGGCGACGCGGCGCTCGACCTCCTCGGGCCCGTGGGCCTCGTAGGTGCGCAGCGTCTCGCCGGTGGCGGGGTTCACGGTGGCGATGCCCATGGCCTCTGTCTCCTCCTGCGTCGGCCCCGTCCGACACCAACCTCCCGTGAAGAGCGGCGCGGCGCAACAGGGGCGGGACGGCGGGGTGACCCGGGCGGGCGGCGGGCGGGCGGTCCGGCCGTTCAGGCGGTCAGCCAGGTCAGGGCGCCGGCGAGGTGGGCCCGGAAGAGCGGGTCGCGGTACGTCTCCGGGGCGTGCCCGAGGGCGGTGAAGAGGACGCGCCCCGGTCCACCGCGCGGCACCAGACGAGCGGGTGGTCGTCGCCGTGGGTGCCGCCGCGGTACGTGGTCTCGTCGGCCCGGGCCAGGACCCGGACCCCCGGGGGGCGGAGGTGAAGTTGTACCACTCGTCCGTCCGGTCCCAGCGGGCCGGGAGCGGGGCGGTCGCCGGGTGGTCCCCGGCGGCCACGAGGACGGTGCCGGGCTGGACCTCGGGGTGGCCGTCGAAGCGGGTGCCGAGCAGGTCTCCGTAGAAGGGCCAGTCTGGCTCGGCGTTGGCGGCCGCGTGCACGGCGAGGAGGGCGCCGCCGCCCGCAGGTAGGCCTCGAAGGCGGTGCGCCCCTCGGGCGTCAGGACGTTCCCGGTCGTGGAGAGCAGGACGACGACGGCGCACCGGGCGAGCCGTTCGGGCGTGAAGGCGTCCGGGTCCTCGGTGGTCTCGGCCGTCCGTCCCAGCTCCCCGCCAGCTCCGTGAGCGCGGCGGCGCCGTCGGGGATGGACTCGTGGCGGTACCCGGCGGTGCGGGTGTAGATCAGGACGTCTGCGGTGGGCACGCGGCGGGCTCCAGGGGCGGGAGGGGTGGAGCGGGAGGGCTGGGTCGGGAGGGCTGGGAAAGCGCTTTCCCCTGCGGCTCGACCGTAGTCACCGGGAGGCTCGGCCCGCAAGACGCGTTCCGATCCATTGTCGTATCGGATACATCTCTGTATCTTTTGGCGCGCCGTTCCGGGCCGTTTCCGTCCGCCCCAGCCCCGTCTCCCCGGAGGAGCCGCCATGAGCACCGTGCCGCCCGCGCTCGCCGCCGCCGTCGGGCCGCTGCCCGACGGGGTCGTCCTACCGCTGCCGCCCGCCTTCGAGAGCGTCGAGGAGGAGCGGCGGTACCGCAAGGAGCAACTGGCCGCCGGATTCCGGATCTTCGGACGGTTCGGCTTCTCCGAGGGGTCGCCGGGCACATCACCGTCCGCGACCCCGGCGACCCGAACGCCTTCTGGGTCAACCCGTTCGGGATGAGCTTCACCCAGATCAAGGCCTCCGACCTGATCCTGGTCGACCACGAGGGGTCGTCCTCGAAGAGCGCCGCCCCGTGAACCGGGCCGCCTTCGTCATCCACTCGCGGGTCCACGCCGCCCGGCCCGACGCGATCGCCGCCGCGCACTCGCACTCCCTGTACGGCAAGGCCTTCTCCAGCCTGGGCGTCCCGCTCGACCCGATCACCCAGGACGCCTGCGCGTTCTTCGAGGACCACGGGATCTACGACGACTACCGGGGCGTGGTGAACGAGACCGAGGAGGGCGAGCGGGTCGCCAAGGCCCTCGGCGCGTACAAGGCGGTGATCCTCAAGAACCACGGACTCCTCACGGTCGGGCACTCCGTCGCCGAGGCCGTCTGGTGGTTCGTCACCATGGAGCGCTCCTGCCAGGCCCAGCTCCTCGCGATGGCCGCGGGCGCCCCCAGTCCATCGACCGGGAGACCGCCCTGCTCACGCGCGGGCAGATCGGCGGGCACCTGGCCGGCTGGTTCCAGGCGCGCCCGCTGTGGGATCAGGTCACCGCGTCCGACCCGGACCTCTTCGACTGACCCCCGGACGCGGGCAGTTCACGCGTCGAGGCCTCCAGGAACGCGGGGAGGAACTGGCGCTCCAGACTGCCCGGCGGCAGCGCGTCCGGCTCCACGTAGCTCTGCGCCAGGCCGCCCTCGCGCAGGGCGATGAGCAGGCGCGCGAACCGGTCGGCGTCCACGGTCAGTTCGCGTCCGGCCCGGCGCAGGACGAGCGCGAGGCCGCGGGCGATCTCCGCCCGCAGCCGCTCGTCGTGGCGCGCGAGCACCCAGGCGGCCTGCGGGTCCCGGATGGCGTGCAGGGTGAACTCGGTGGTCACCAGATACCAGTCCCGCTCGTCCGGCTCCACCCGGGAGGCCAGCTCCGCGAGCCGGGCCAGGGTGTACTCCTCGGCCGTCAGCGCGTCGATCGACGCGGCGAGCCGCCGCACCGTCCGGTCGCTGTGCTCGTCGAAGAGGGCGAGGAAGAGCTCCTCCTTGCTCGCGAAGTTCGAGTAGTACGCGCCCCGCGTGTAGCCGGCGCGCTCGCAGATCTGCTCGATCGTCGTCGCGTGGAAGCCGTGCTCGGCGAAGGTCTCCAGGGCGGCCCTCAGGAGCGCCGCGCGGGTGCGGGGCCGCCGCTTGGTGACGCCTTTCGGCACGGGGTTCCTCCGGTTCGTCGGGGCCGCTTCCCGCGGCGGACGCCCACCCTACCGGCGCCTCCCGGCCGGGCGGGGATCAGCTCCGGCGGATAAAATTCCCTACATGGGACGGCGGCCAGCCGCGCCTGCGGCGCCGACCTGGTCCTCGAGATCGACGGGGACGCGACGCTCATGGATCCGAGCCGCGTCTACCGCATCGGACGGGACCCCGCCAGCGACATCGTCCTCTCGGACGCCCGGGCGTCCTGGCACCACGCGGTGCTCAGCGCCTCCGCCGGCCGGTGGACCCTGACCGACGAGGACAGTACGAACGGCACTTTCACGGACGGCCGGAAGGTGGCCCGTTCGCGGGAGGTCGGCGCCGGGACCGTCGTGCGGTTCGGACACCCGGAGGACGGCCCGCGCGCCGTCCTCTCGCCCGGTACCCGCGCCCGCCCGGCACAGCCGCCGCCCCCACCCGTACGGGAACCCGAGCCCGAGCACGTACGGGAGCCGGAGCCCGTCCCCGAGCCCGTACGGGAGCCGAGGCCCGCGCCCGAGGGGCGCCCGCGCCGGAGTCCGGTCCCGAGCCGGAAGCCTCGCCCGGCCCCGTACCGGAACAGGAGCCCTTCCCCGGGCCCGCGCCGGGGCAGGAGGTCGGTCCTCCCCGGCCGCCCTCCGTCTCGCACCCGCCGCCACCGGCACCTTCCGGCAGCCGACGTCCGTCCGGCCGCTGCCCGCCCACAGCATCCGCATCGGCCGTGCCCCCGACAACGACGTGGTCATCCCCGACCTCGTCGTCTCCCGGCGCCACGCCGAACTGCGCGCCCACCCCGACGGCACCTACTGGATCCACGACCTGGACAGCCACAACGGCACCTTCCTCAACGGCCGGCCCGTCACCGACGCCCGGGTGACGCCGGAGGACATCGTCGGCATCGGCCGGTGCGCGTTCTGCCTGATCGGCGGGCAGCTCGTCGAGTTCACCGACACCGGCGAGGTCTCCCTCGACGTGCGGTCGCTCGCCGTCACCGTCGACCACGGACACAAGACCCTCCTCGACGAGGTGTCGTTCCCGGTGGGCGAGAAGTGCCTGCTCGCGGTCGTCGGACCGTCCGGCGCCGGGAAGTCCACGCTCCTGAACGCCCTCACCGGCCAGCGCCCCGCCGACCGGGGCACGGTGCTCTACGACGGCCGCGACCTGTACCGGGACTACGCCGAGCTGCGCCAGCGCATCGGGCTCGTCCCGCAGGACGACATCCTGCACCTCCAGCTCACCGTCCGCCGGGCCTCGGATACGCCGCCGAGCTGCGGTTCCCCGAGGACACCGAGCGGGCGGAACGGCAAGCCCGGGTGGACGAGGTGATCCGGGAGCTCGGCCTCGTGGAGCGCGCGGACCAGCCGATCCACAGCCTCTCCGGCGGCCAGCGCAAGCCGTGAGCGTGGCCCTGGAGCTGCTCACCAAGCCGTCCCTCCTCTTCCTCGACGAGCCCACCTCCGGCCTCGACCCCGGCATGGACCGGTCCGTGATGCACATGCTGCGCGGGCTCGCCGACGACGGGCGCACGGTCGTCGTGGTGACGCACAGCGTGCTCAGCCTGGACGTCTGCGACCGGCTGCTCGTGCTCGCGCCCGGCGGCCGGGTCGCCTACTACAGCCCGCCCTCCGAGGCCCTCGGGTTCTTCGGCTTCACGGAGTGGCCGGAGGCGTTCGAGGCGTTCGAGAGGAACGGGACCGCGACTGGGCCGGCGGCTACCGCGCGTCGCGCTTCCAGCGCCGGTACATCACCGACGCCACGGCGGGCCCGGACCTGCCCTGGGCGGGAGCGCCCCGCGGACGAGGTGCCGGCCCCGCCGCCGAAGGCGCAGAGCTGGGGCTCCCAGGTGCGGACCCTGGTGCGCCGCTACGCGGCGGCGCTCTCCGCCGACCGCACCTTCATCGTCATCATGGTGGCGCTGCCGTTCGTGATGGGGGCGATGGCCCGCGCCCTGTCGGAGGGCAGCCTCAACCCCGAGTCGTCGCTGAACGTCCTGCTCATCCTCTGCGTGGGCGGGGTCCTCACGGGCGCGGCCAACGCCGTGCGCGAACTCGTCAAGGAACGCACGATCTACCGGCGCGAGAGAGCCGTCGGCCTGTCCCGCTCGGCGTACCTCGCCTCCAAGGTGGTGGTCCTCGGCCTGATCACGATCGTGCAGGCGGTCGTCCTGACCCTGGTGGCCCTGATCGGGGTGCCGCTGAACGTGCCCGGCGGCAAGGGGGTCCTGATGCCCCCGCTGGTGGAGATCACCCTCGCCGTCGCGCTGCTCTCCTTCACGGCGATGATGCTCGGCCTGTTCGTCTCCGCCCTGGTCCGCAAGGAGGAGGTGACGATGCCGCTGCTCGTCCTCCTCGCCATCGTGCAGGTGGTCTTCTGCGGGGCCCTCCTGACCGTGCGGGGCACGCCCGTCCTGGAGCAGTTGGCCTGGCTCGTCCCCTCGCGGTGGGCGTTCGCGGCGATGGGCGCGACGATCGACATCGGGAAGGTGGCGCCGAGCGACAAGACCACCGATCCGCTGATGCGGCACACGGCGGAGGCCTGGCTGTTCGACATGGGCATGATGGTGGTGCTCTGTCTGGTCCTCGGCCTGGTCGTGGCCCGGCTGCTGCGCCGCCACGAGCCGGTCGTCATGCGGAGGTAGGCCCGTGAGCGTCCCCGTGTCCGAGTACGTGCCGGACTTCCGGCCCACGCACGTCGTACCGCGCGACGGCCTGCCCGCCTGGGAGGCGCCCGATCCGGGACTGCCCACGGCGCCCCTGGACGCCTTCCTGCCGGTGAGACTGGAGGAGCGGAGCGGGGACTGGGGACGGATCCAGTGCTCCAACGGCTGGACGGCGTGGGTCGACGCGCGGCTGCTCGTCAGCGTCCCCGAAGACCCGCCGGCGGCGGGCCGGCCCTCACCAGGACCGCCGACCCCCGCCCGCTGATCGCCCGTGCCGAGGACGCCCTCGGCCGCTACCGGCGGGCCGCCGAGGAGCTGGGCGCGGGCCGCCTCGACGGCGAGGCCTTCCGGCTGCGGACCCGCGGCCTGCGGGTGGGCATGGTCGTCGACGGCGAGTCGGTGTGGCTGTACGACGCGGAGCACGAGCGCTGGGTGTACTGCGACGGCGGGGGCCTCAGTACGTACGCGGCGGGGGCCGCGCCCTCGTGACCGCTTCCCGCCCGTCGTCCGGGGGCTCCGAGCGGGGAGCCCGCGCCCGCGGAGAGGCCGGCGGACGACGGGCACGAGCCCACCGGGTGGTGCCCGCCGGGCACGATCCGACGCGGGTGGCGGAGCGACCGCCGACACAGGTGGCGGAACGGCCCCCGACCCAGGTGGCGGAGCAACCGCCCGGAGCCGTGAACCACCCGCCTCCGACCCAGGTCGTGGAGCGACCGCCCGAAGCAGCGGACCCGCCGCCCCTGACCAGGTCGTGGAGCGACCGCCCGAAGCCGTGGAGCCACCGCCTCCGACGCACGTCGTGCGGCGACCTCCGACGGGTGAGGGCTGATGGCCGGCGGGGCGCACGCCGACCCGGGTCTTCCGGCGGGCCGGCCGTCGGGGCTCGTCGGCAAGGAGGTCGCCGGCTACCGCCTGGAGGGCGAGATCGGGCGCGGCGGCATGGCGGTGGTGTACCGGGCGCGGGACCTGCGGCTCGACCGCACGGTGGCGCTGAAGCTGCTGGCGCCCGAGCTGGCCCGCAACGACACCTTCCGCAAGCGCTTCGCGCACGAGTCGCGGGTCGCCGCCTCGATCGACCACCCGCACATCGTGCCGGTCTTCGAGGCGGGCGAGACGGAGGGCGTGCTCTACATCGCCATGCGGTACGTCGCGGGACAGGACCTGGTGGCCCTGCTGCACCGCGAGGGTCCGCTGCCGCCGGCGAAGGCGGGCAGGATCGCCGTGCAGGTGGCCTCGGCCCTGGACGCGGCGCACGCGCACGACCTCGTGCACCGGGACGTGAAGCCCGGCAACATCCTGGTGGCCGAGGGGACCGACCGCGACCATCCGGAGCACGTCTACCTGACCGACTTCGGCCTGACCAAGAAGTCCCTGTCCTGACGGGCTTCACGACGGTGGGCGAGTTCGTGGGCACCCTGGACTACGTGGCGCCCGAGCAGATCTCGGGAAAGCCGGTCGACGGCCGGTGCGACGTGTACGGCCTGGCGTGCGTGGTGTTCGAGACGCTGGTGGGCGCGCCGCCGTTCCGCCGGGACACCGACTGGGCGGTGCTGTGGGCGCAGCAGTACGATCCGCCGCCGCCCGTCTCCGAGGCGCGGCCGGAGCTCCCGGGGGCGGCTGACGCGGTCTTCGCGAAGGCACTGGCGAAGACGCCGGAGGAGCGGTACGGGACCTGCCTGGAGTTCGTCACCCAGTTGCGCGCCGCCCTGGCGTCGGGCGCCCCGGGAGAGAGCGGGCCCGGCGGTGGCCGGGGCGCCCCGCCCGCTCGGCCCGCCGCCCGCCCCGCCCGCGTGGGCGCGGCCGGTGTTCCGGGAGCTGTAGACCGCCGGGGGTTACGGGGCGGCCGACGGCCCCGGCGGGCCGGCGCCGTCCTCGCGGTGGACCGGCCGCCCCACCTCGCCCTTCCGTCGGACCCGGGAGGCCAGGAGGCCGCCGAGGAGGCCGAGGACCAGGCCCCAGAGGAGCGCGAGGCCGGCGATCGCCCAGACGTGCGGGCGCAGCAGCACCTGCCCGCCGAGCGAGTCGAGTTCGCCGATGCCGAGGACCGAGAGGCCGAAGCGGGCCTCGACGAGGGTGACCGGGGCGGCGACCAGCATGGTGAGCGCGAAGGCGACGCCCAGGCGCAGGGAGTGCTGCCAGGGCCGGGTGCGGGCCGGGGAGCGCACGGCGGCGGCGAAGGCGGCGGCGAGGACCAGGACGGCGGCGACGGGGAGCAGCCACCAGGCCCGTCCGTCCTGTGCGGCGAGCGAGGACAGGTCGATGGTCGAGAGCTTCGAGGCGTCACCGCTCCCGTCGCGCAGGACGGCGTCGAGGACCTGCGGCACGGGCAGCCCGAAGGGACCTTCCGCCCTGCCCTCCCAGGAGCCGCCGATGCCCACGCCGAGGGCGACCCAGGTGATGTTGGGCAGGCCGAGGAGGAGGACCGCGAAGGTGTCGGCGGGACGGCCCCTGGTCGCCGCGACGACGAGGCCGGCGGCCAGGCCCACGAGCACGTACGCGAGGAGCAGGAGGAGCATCGCGTGGGCGGCGGGCCGGACGGGTTCCTGGTAGCGGACGAGCCGGGACGGCAGGGGGCCCTGCGGGGAGACGAGGAGGGCAACGAGGAGCACGCCGAGGATCCACAGGAGGCCGTAGAGGAGCGTGGGTCCGAGGGCGGCGCGGAAGCCGACGGTCGGGTTCACGGAGTCGAGGAGGTCGCCGAAGAGGTCCGTGAGCGGGTCCTCGGTCTCCTGACCTCCGAGGGTGATCCGGAAGTCGTGACGGGCGAGGGCGGAGATCCCCGCGAGGGCGATCAGCCAGAGGACGACGACGGCCGCGGCGCGGAGCAGGAGTTCGCGGGCGCCGGTCACCGCGTGGTGGCGCAGGGGACGCAGGAAGCAGTAACCGGCGACCAGTGCGCCCACCAGGGTGACGGTGAGGGGCATGGCGGTCAGTTGGGCCTGGGTCCCGGCGAGGGCTCCGGCGTCGCCGGAGAGTCAGACCTCGCCGCCCGAGGCCATGACGACGACGGCGGCGAGGACGGCGGTGAAGCCGCCGGGCAGGTCGGCAGCGCCCGCGACCCGGAGGCCGAGTGCGGCGACGACGCCCATCGAGAGGTACCCGGCGACCACGGCCACCAGGGCCTGGAGGGCGATCCGGGCGAAGGACCCGGTCGGGGTCGCGGCGGGCCGCGTGGGGGTGGGAGGCCTGCTGCTCACGGTGACCACGCTAGTACCGGGTACGGACACGCGCTTGCGGACGGAATGCCGGGCCTCCGGGTGGGGCCGGGCCGGGGGGCAGTCATGGGACCGCGGTCAGATCATGGGACCGGGCCGGGGCCGGGTCGCGGGACGTCGCGGGATCGGGTGCCTCCGCTTGCGGGCGGACACCGGTCGGCGCACAATGGGCCCGGAACGGAAGAAAGGGAAAAACGTGACTTCCCACCCGCCGTCCGGCCCTCCGTCCGGTCCGCCGTCGGTCCCCCGACAGGTCCCCCTCGGGCCCCCTCTCCGGCCCGAGCACACGCCCGAACGCCGCCGGCCCCCGCCGCCGACCGGACCGCCCTCCGGCGGCTCCGGGGGTTCCGGCGGCTCGGGCGGCTCCGGGGGTTCGGGCGGCTCCGGTGGCGGCCCGGACGGCGGGGGCTCGTCCCGCTATCCCGGTGACGGCGGCAAGGGCGGCGGCCCGTGGTGGCGTTCCGTCCCGAAGGTCGCCTCGATCACCGCCGTGCTCGTGGCGGCCGTCGCCCTGATCGTCGTGCTCACCAGCCGCTCCGGCGACGACGGCGGCACGACGAACGTCGGCGGCGGGGAGGTCTTCCTGCAGAGCGCCTCCTCGACCGGACCGGACCCCTTCACCCAGTCGACGGCCCGCTCCACCGACTCCGCCCCGCCGCCCTCGCTGCCGCCCCGCACCGGTTCCGCGGAAGCCGCCACGCCCCGGGTCTCGGGCGCCGCGCCCGGCCTCTACGGCGGGACGAAGTCGGTGGCGAGCTGCGACGTGGAGCAGCAGGTGCGCTACCTCTCCGGCGAGCCCGCGAAGAACGCGGCCTTCGCCTCGGTCCTGCGCGTCTCGGCGAACGAGGTGCCCGGCTACCTGCGCTCCCTCACCCCGCTCCAGCTCCGGGCCGACACCCGGGTGACGAACCACGGCTTCAAGGACGGCTCCGCCACCGCGTACCAGGCGGTCCTCCAGTCCGGCACGGCGGTCCTGGTCGACGACCGGGGCGTGCCGCGGGTGCGCTGCGCCTGCGGCAACCCGCTGACCGAACCGGTCCCGCAGAAGAACCCCCGGACGACGGGCACCCTGGCAGGGCTACGACGCCGACCAGGTGGTCGCCGTCGCGCCCGCCCCGACGGCCGTGAACACCTTCGTGGTGTACGACCCCGAGGACGGCGGCTGGTTCGCGCGGAAGCACGGCGACACCGGCGACCGGGACGAGCCGACCTCGCCGCCGACCTCGACCTCTCCGGCACCGTGTCCGCCGGGCGCGTCGCCCTGCCCTCCGACGGCACCTCCCCGGCCCGTCGACGTCCTCCCCGGACACGCCGTCCGACTCGTCCGCGCCCCCGGACTCGTCCCCGCCGCCGGACTCGTCGCCCCGGCCCGACTCCCCCGGCCGGACTCGCCCCGGCCGGACTCCTCGGCACCGCCCGAGCCGCCGGCCCGCCCGACTCCTCGGCCCCGAACTCGGGTCCGGCGCCGGACGGCCCGGCCGACACGCCGGGCGACACCCCGGCCGACCCGAACACGAGCGGCTCGGTGGGCTCCCCGGCGTCGCCTCCCGCCCCGGCTCCGGCCCCTCGGCCTAGACCGAATAAGGCGGCGCCCCACGGGGCCGTCCCGTGGGGCGCCGCCTTATTCGGATGCCCGTCCGGAACGACACGTGTACGGTCCACCGGGTGGAACCGCTGACCGACAAACAGATCCGCTCGTCCTTCGTGAACTGCACCAAGGGCGAGGCGGCCCGCTCAAGCTGCCGCTCGACTTCGCCGAGCTCCCTGGGACGACCTGGACTTCCTCGGCTGGGTCGACCCGGGCGCGCCGCTGCGCGCACCTGGTCGTCCCGCACGAGGACGGGCCGCTCGGGGTGTCCCTGCGGGTCCCGGCCGCCGGCCGGACCAGCGCCGTGAAGTCGAGCATGTGCCAGATCTGTCTGACCGGGCACGCCTCCTCGGGCGTGACGCTCCTCGTGGCGCCGCTCGCCGGGAGCCGCGGCCGCGAGGGAACACGGTCGGGATCTACCTCTGCGCCGACCTCGCCTGCTCCCTCTACGTCCGGGGCAAGCGGCAGCCGAAGCTGCGCGGCCGGCGCCAGGAGAGTCCCTCACCCTCGACGAGCAGATCGCCCGTACGACGGCCAACCTCGACGCCTTCGTCCGGCGGGTCACGGCGGGCTGAGGGCCCGCCGCGGCCGGACGGCCGGGCGGGCGGGACGGCTCGGCGGACGGCTCAGCGGAACGCCTGCTCGCCGGTGAGCGCCTTGCCGATGACCAGGGAGTGGACCTCGCTCGTGCCCTCGTAGGTGAGCACCGACTCCAGGTTGTTGGCGTGGCGCAGGACCGGGTACTCCAGGGTGATGCCGTTGGCGCCCAGGATCGTGCGGCACTCGCGGGCGATCGCGATCGCCTCGCGCACGTTGTTCAGCTTGCCGACGCTGACCTGTTCGGGGGTGAGCGCGCCCGCGTCCTTCAGGCGGCCCAGGTGGAGGGCGAGGAGCATGCCCTTGCCGAGCTCGACGGACATGTCCGCGAGCTTCTGCTGCGTCAACTGGTACGAGGCGAGGGAACGGGCGAAGACGGTGCGGTCCCGGGCGTAGGAGATCGCCGTCTCCAGACAGTCGCGGGCGGCGCCGAGCGCGCCGAAGACGATGCCGAAGCGGGCCTCGTTGAGGCAGCCGAGCGGGCCGGAGAGACCACGGGCCTCCGGCAGCATCGCGTCGGCCGGGAGCCGTACGTCCTCCAGGACCAGTTCGCTGGTGACGCTCGCCCGCAGCGACAGCTTCATCCTGATCTCGGGGGCGCTGAAGCCGGGGGTACCGGCCGGGACGAGGAAGCCGCGGACGCCGTCCTCGGTGCGGGCCCAGACGACGGCCACGTCGGCGACGGAGCCGTTGGTGATCCACATCTTGGTGCCGTTGAGCACCCAGTCGGAGCCGTCCCGCTTGGCGTTGGTCCGCATGGCGCCGGGGTCCGAACCGGCGTCCGGCTCGGTGAGGCCGAAGCAGCCGATGTACTCGCCCGCCGCCATCTTCGGCAGCCACCGCCGCTTCTGCTCCTCCGAGCCGTACTTCCAGATCGCGTACATGGCGAGGGAGCCCTGCACGGAGACGAGGGAGCGCAGTCCCGAGTCGACGGCCTCCAGCTCCAGACAGGCCAGGCCGTACGCGACGGAGTTGGTGCCCGCGCAGCCGTAGCCCTCCAGGTGCATGCCGAGCACGCCGGTCCCGCCGAGGGTGCGGGCGAGCTCGCGGGCGGGGATCTCGCCCTTCTCGAACCAGCCGGCGACGTGCGGCCGCAGCTCGCGGTCGGCGACGGCCCGCACGGTGCGCCGGATCTCGCGCTCCTCGTCGGTCAGGAGTCCGTCGACGGCGAGCAGGTCGAAGGGGTGGACGGGGGTGGACGACGACTTCACGGACGGCCTCCTGGCGGTGGGCGACTGGCGACGACTCGGCGTGCCGAAGCGTAGCCGGACATCGGATATTGGATCCAGTATTGAAAATCCGCCGGCCCGGCCCTACGGTCCGGTGGACTGGATCCAATATCCGAATCCGATGCATGGGATCCGATGCGTTGGATCCCATGTCCGGCCGCCGATCCCGAGGAGAGCGGAATGCGCGCAGACCAGCCGGCCCCGTCCGAGATCGCGCCCGAGCCCGACACCGCGCCCGGCGCCCTGTCCGGGATCGTCGTCGCGGACTTCGGCCGGGTCCTCGCCGGGCCGTACATGACGATGCTCCTCGCCGATCTGGGCGCGGACGTGATCAAGATCGAGCGGCCGGGGACCGGCGACGACACGCGCGCGTGGGGGCCGCCGTTCGCGGGCGGGGAGGCCACGTACTTCCTCGGGGTGAACCGGAACAAGCGCTCCGTGTCGCTCGATCTGACGGATCCCGGGGACCTGGCGGCGGCGCGCGCGATCGTGGACCGGGCGGACGTCCTGGTGGAGAACTTCCGCCCCGGCACGATGGAGAAGCTGGGCCTCGGCCACGAGGACGTGCGGGCGACGAACCCGGGGCTCGTCTACTGCTCGGTGACCGGTTTCGGGACCGCGGAGGGCGCCCGGCTCCCGGGGTACGACCTGCTCGTCCAGGCCATGGGCGGTCTGATGAGCGTGACGGGCGAGCCGGACGGTCCGGGGACGAAGACGGGGGTCGCCCTGGTCGACGTCGTCACCGGTCTGCACGCGGGGATGGGCGTGCTCGCCGCGCTCCGGCACCGGGAGCGCACCGGCGAGGCCAGCGCGTGGAGGTCTCGCTGCTCGGCTCCCTGCTCTCCGCGCTCACCAACCAGGCCGCCGCGTACCTGGGGGCGGGGGTCGTGCCGCGCGCGATGGGGAACCGGCACCCGAGCATCACCCCGTACGAGGTGTTCGAGGGCGGAGGACCGGCCGCTGGTCCTGGCGGTGGGCAACGACCGGCAGTTCCGGGCGCTGTGCGAGCGGCTCGGCCTGCCGGAGACGGCCGGGGACGGGCGCTTCGCGACCAACGCGGCCCGGGTGGCCCACCGGGAGGAACTGGCGGCGGCCCTCGCCGGGCCGCTCGGAAGCCGTACCGCCGACGCCTGGTGCGAGGAGCTGACGGCGGCCGGCGTGCCCTGCGGGCCCGTCAACGACCTGGCGGCCGCCTTCGACCTGGCCGACCGACTGGGGCTCGCCCCGCGCGTCCCCGAGTCCGCGGCCGGCCCCGGCCAGGTCGCCCATCCGATCCGGTTCGGCGCCACCCCGCCCTCCTACCGGGCCGCTCCCCGCGCCTGGGCGAGCACACGGACGCCGTGCTCGGCGCGGAGGGACGGACCTCGGGCGCGCCCTGACCCGGGGAAGATCCGGAAGATCCGTGGGAAGATGGTCACCGCCGGAGAGCCGTCCGCCGACGGGGCGCTCCCCGGAGCGGCGGCACGAGGAACGGAAGGTCACAGGGGATGAGCAGCGCGGTGCAGAAGCGGCGGCCGCAGACCGCCCAGCAGTTCGTCCTGGAGGAACTGCGGCGCGCCATCACCACCGGGGAGCTGAAGCCGGGCGACCAGATCCGCCAGGACGCCCTCGCGGCGCGGTTCGAGGTGAGCCGGGTGCCGCTGCGCGAGGCGCTCAAGGCCCTGGAGGCCGAGGGTCTGGTGGTCCATCACATACACAGGGGCTACTTCGTCGCGGAGCTCTCGCTCGGCGACCTGGAGAGATCTACCGGATCCGGGAGCTCCTGGAGACGGAGGCGGTCCGCCTGGCCGCGGTGCGGATGCCGGAGGGCACGGTCGGCGCGCTCGAAGGGATCCAGCGCGAGGTGGAGCGGGCCGCGGCCGACGGGGACGTGCCCGCGATGGCGGCGGCGAACCGGCTCTTCCACTTCACCCTGATCGAGGCGTCCGGGATGCCGCGCCTCGTGCGCCTCATCGCGACCCTGTGGGACGCCACCGACGCGTACCGCTCGCTGTACTACGCGGACGCCCCGCACCGGAAGCTGGCCGTGCGGGAGCACCAGGCCGTGATCTCCGCGCTCCGGCACGGCGACGAGAGGCCGCCGTCCGCCGGCTCGACGAGCACCGGGCGCACGCGGTGGCGGCCCTGCGCGAGGTCCTGGGGCGGGACGCGGACTGAGCCCCGGAAAACCGGGTGCCGCCGGTGGCGGCGCGCCCTACGCTCGTCCGCATGGAACACGGGGGCTTGGTCAACGTCGTCGACGTCGAGGCGACCTGCTGGGAGGGCGAGCGCCCGCCCGGCACGGTGAGCGAGATCATCGAGATCGGACTGACCGTGGTCGACCTGGACGCGCGGGAGCGGGTCTCCCGGCACGGGATCCTGGTGCGTCCGGTCCGCTCGCGGGTCAGCGCGTTCTGCACCGAACTGACCGGCCTGACGCAGGCGGAGGTCGACACCGGTCTGGACTTCGCCGCCGCCTGTCGGCTCCTCGCCACCGCGTACGGGGCGGGGAGGCGGCCCTAGGCGAGCTGGGGCGAGTACGACCGCAAGCAGTTCGCCCACCAGTGCCGGGCCACCGGCACGCGGTACCGTCGGGCGGCGCCACGCCAACGCGAAGGCGGTCTTCACCGAGGCGTACGGGCTCGCCCGGCGTCCCGGCATGGCGCAGGCCCTGGAGGTCGCGGGACTGCCCTGGAGGCGCCACCACCGGGGCGAGGACGACGCGTGGAACATCGCCGCCCTGGTGCTGCGGATCGCCGACCGGGGCGCCTGGCCGGAGGAGCGGGATCCCGGCCACTGAGACCCCGCGGTCCGCATGACGGACGAGACTTGTGAGTGGAGCGCCCGCGCGGCGAGGATGCGCCCATGGACCCCGCCCTCGTCTCCCGTCGCCCCGTGGATCTTCTGCGTGTCGCGGGGATGCTGTGTCGGGTCGACCGCTGGTGCCGCGCGGCCCGTCGCTGAGCCCTTCCCGGCTCTCCTCGCTCCCTTCGCGCCCCGGCGGACCTCCTCCGCCGGCCGGTTCCGCCGCGTTCGACGCCCCGGGCCCCGGACTCCCGTTCCTCCGGCCGCCTTTCCCGCGCCCGGCGGGCGTCCCGTACGTCCGTCCCCGCCCGCACTTCCTCCGAGGTACGCCCGCATGTCCTCTTCCGCCGCCCCCGTACTGCACTGGTTCCTGCCCACCGGCGGTGACGGCCGCGATCCCGGCGGGGTCACCGCCGTCCAGGGCCGCACCGCCGCCGCGACCCGCCGCGGCGCCGACCTCGGCTATCTGGCACAGGTGGCCCGCGCGGCCGAACAGGCCGGTTTCGCCAAGCTGCTGACGCCCGTGGGACTCGGCTGCGTGGACCCGTGGGTGCTGACCCCGGCGGTCGCGGCGGTGACGGAGCGGATCGGCTTCCTGGTGGCGTTCCGGGCCGGTCTCGCCCAGCCGACGCTGATCGCCCAGCAGGCCGACACCTTCCGGCGCCTCTTCGGCGACCGGATCGCGCTGAACGTGGTCACCGGCGGCGACCCGGTCGAGCAGCGGGCGTACGGCGACCACCTGCCGAAGGACGAGCGGTACGCCAGGACCGGCGAGCTCATGGAGGTGGTGCGGACGCTGCTCGACGGCGGCGGCGCCGACCTGGCCGGCCGTCACGTCCGGGTGGAGAACGCCCGGTTGCACGACCCTTCCTGGAGTCGCCCGTGCCCTCTACTTCGGCGGCGCGTCGCCGGAGGCCGAGAGGTCGCCGCCCGCCACGCCGAGGTGCAGTTGCTGTGGGGCGAGCCCCGGCCGCCGTCGCCGAGCGCGTCGCCCGGGTGCGGGAGAAGGCCGCGCGGGCCGGGCGGGCCCTGCGCTTCGGGATCCGCCTCCACGTCATCACCCGTGACACCGCCGCCGAGGCCTGGCGGGAGGCCGACCGGATCCTGGCCGGGTTCGACCCGGAGGCGGTCCGCGCCTCGCAGGAGCGGTTCGCCCGGATGGACTCGACCGGGCAGGCCCGGATGACCGCGCTGCACGGCGGCTCCGCCGAGAACCTGACCGTCTCCCCCAACCTGTGGGCGGGCATCGGGCTCGTCCGCGAGGGCGCGGGCACGGCCCTGGTCGGCTCGCACGACGAGGTCGCGCGGCGGCTCTTCGAGTACGGGCGGGCCGGCATCGACGAGTTCGTCCTGTCCGGCTACCCGCACCTCGAAGAGGCCTACCGGGTCGGCGAGGAGGTCGCGCCGCGGCTGCGGGCGCTCGTGGAGGCGGCGGCGGACGAGGCGGCCCGCGCGGGGGCGGCGGCCTGAGACCCGGCGGAGGCGGCGGGGGGCCGGCGGTGGCGGCGGGGACCCGGCGGAGGCGGCGGCCCGGGACCCGGCGGAAGGCGCGGGCCGGGCCGATCGCGGCGCCGGGGGCTGCAGTTACCCTGGCGCCGGACGCGAGGAGGAACCATGGCGCGGATGTCTTCGGCCGAACGGCGCGGGCAGTTGGTCGAGGCGGCGATCAGGACGATGACCAGGGACGGGGTCGCCAGGACCACCACCCGGTCGATCTGCGCCGAGGCGGGGGTGTCGCTGAGCGTCTTCCACTACTGCTTCGCGTCCAAGCAGGCGCTCCTCGAAGCCGCGATCGAGACGATCACCGACAACTACGTGGCGCGCGTGATGTCGGCGGTGGAGCCGGGCGCCACCCTGCGCGAGACCGTCCGGGGCGCGCTCCGCACGTACTGGGACCACGTCACCGCCCACCCCGGCGAGCACATGCTGACGTACGACCTGACCCAGTACGCGCTGCGCGAGCCGGGGTTCGAGCACCTGGCGCGGGCCCAGTACGAGCAGTACGTGGCGTCGGCGGCCGACCTGGTCGAGCGGGTGGCCGCGGTGCGGGGATCGCGCCGAAGACGCCGGTGGAGGTGGTCGCGCGGTACCTGGCGGCGGCGATCGACGGCCTCACCCTCCAGTTCCTCGTCCTCGGCGACGAGCACACGGCGGACGGCCACCTCGACCTGATGGCCGATCAACTCGTGTCCCTGATGGAGGGTTGAGGCGTACGCGACCGCTCCCGCCCGCGAGTAGGTCATCCGTCCCGGACTCTTGACTCGGTCCTCCGGCACCGCGATCCTCGGCACGCCCGGTACTCCTCCACCGACCGGAGGCTCGCTGCCCATGACCCGAACCCTCTCGCGCGGGAGGGGCGGCGGATCCGCCCTCCTGGCGCTCGTCCTCGCCCTGGCCGCCGTCCTCTTCGGCTCCGCCCCGGTCCCCGCGGCCGCGGGCGGCTCGTGGTGGGAGCCCGTGTCCCGTCCCGCCGCCGACTCGCAGATCAACGTCACGGGCGCGCCGTTCACCGGCACGGACGCCCGGGGGAAGGTGCGCGGGTTCGTCGACGCGCACAACCACCTGATGTCCGACGAGGGCTTCGGCGGGCGGCTGATCTGCGGTCGGACGTTCTCCGAGGCCGGAGCGGCCGACGCGCTCAAGGACTGCCCCGAGCACTACCCCGACGGCTCCGGCGCGCTGTTCGAGAACATCACGGGCGGCGCGGACGGCCACCACGACCCGGTCGGCTGGCCCACGTTCAAGGACTGGCCGGCCCACGACTCGCTCACCCACCAGCAGAACTACTACGCCTGGGTCGAGCGCGCCTGGCGCGGCGGACAGCGCGTCCTCGTCAACGACCTGGTGACCAACGGCCTGATCTGCTCGATCCTGCCCCGCGACCGGGGCTGCGACGAGATGGACTCGATCCGGCTCCAGGCCCGCAGGACGTACGAACTCCAGGACCACGTCGACCGGATGTACGGCGGGCCCGGCAAGGGCTGGTTCCGGATCGTCACCGACGCCGCGCAGGCCCGCTCGGTGGTCGAGCAGGGCAAGCTCGCGGTCGTCCTCGGCGTGGAGACCTCGGAGCCGTTCGGCTGCAAGCAGATCCTCGACGTGGCCCAGTGCGACAAGGCGGACATCGACCGCGGCCTCGACGAGCTGTACGGCCTCGGGGTGCGCAGCATGTTCCTGTGCCACAAGTTCGACAACGCGCTGTGCGGCGTCCGCTTCGACGAGGGGCCATCGGCACGGCGGTCAACATCGGCCAGTTCCTGTCGACCGGCACCTTCTGGACCACGGAGAAGTGCGCGGGCCCGCAGCACGACAACCCGATCGGTCCGGCGGCGGCCCCGGTGATGGCGTCGAAGCTGCCGCCGGGGTGAGCGTCCCCTCGTACGCCTCCGACGCCCGGTGCAACACCCGCGGCCTGACCCGGCTCGGCGAGTACGCCCTGCGGGGCATGATCGACCGCGGGATGATGCTGGAGCTCGACCACATGAGCGTCAAGGCCGCGGGCCGGGCGCTGGACGTCCTGGAGTCCGAGGAGTATCCGGGCGTCCTCTCCAGCCACAGTTGGATGGACCTCGACTGGACCGAACGGCTCTACCGCCTGGGCGGTTTCGTCGCCCAGTACATGCACGGCGCGGAGGGCTTCGTCGGCGAGGCGGGGCGAAGGCCGCGCTCCGCGCGAAGTACGGGGTCGGGCTCGGCTACGGCACCGACATGAACGGCGTCGGCGGCTGGCCGGGCCCCGTCGGCACCGGCGCGCCGAACGCCGTGACGTACCCCTTCCGCAGCGTCGACGGCGGCGCGGTGCTCGACCGCCAGGTCACCGGGCAGCGCGTCTGGGACCTCAACACCGACGGCGCCGCGCACAACGGCATGGTCCCCGACTGGATCGAGCAGATCCGGCTGACCGACGGCGGGCAGGGCGTCGTGGACGAACTGGCGGGCGGCGCCGAGTCGTACCTGACGACGTGGCGGGCGACCGAGGCGCACGAGCCGGGGTGAACCTGGCGGCGGGCGCGCCCGCGTCGGCCAGTTCCTCGGAGTGGAACCCGTTCACGAGCTACGCGCCGGGCCGGGCCGTCGACGGCGACACGGGCACCCGCTGGGCCAGCGGCTGGTCGGACGACCAGTGGCTGCGGGTGGACCTCGGGTCGGTCCGCCCGGTCGGGCGGGTCGTCCTCGACTGGGAGCGCGCGTACGCGAGCGGCTACCGGATCGAGCTGTCGGAGAACGGCACGGACTGGCGGACGGTTTGGTCCACGGCCGCCGGGGACGGCGGCGGGTACGACACGGCGGAGTTCCCGTCGCGAGCGGCCCGTTACGTACGGGTGCACGGCGAACGGCGGGCCACGAAGTGGGGGTACTCGCTCCACGAGGTGGCGGTCCACCGGTCCTGAGGGGCCCGAGGACCCCGTACGAGCGGGGCCGGCCGGACCGGAAGGCGGTCCGGCCGGCCCTCCGTCCTCCACCCCTCGTTCCGAGAGGTCCCCGGTGCGGGATCATGGAATCCGGAACGCAGAAGGGACGGAACGGACGATGAGGCACCGCAGTGTCGCGGACCTGATGACGCCCACCGCGGTCGCGGTGCAGCGCGGGACGCCGTTCAAGGAGATCGCGCGGCTCCTCGACGAGTACGGCATCACCGCGGTCCCGGTGGTGGACGACGAGAACCGGCCGGTGGGCGTCGTCTCCGAGGCGGACCTGCTGCGGCGGCACACGGCGAAGGACGGGCCGAGCACGGCGGAGGCCATGATGTCGAGCCCGGTCGTCACGGCCCGGCCGTCGTGGACGGCGGTCGAGGCGGCCCGGCGGATGGAGCGGCACCGGGTGAAGCGGCTGCCGGTCGTGGACGCGGAGGGGCGGCTGATCGGGGTGCTGAGCCGGAGCGACCTGCTCCAGTTGTTCCTGCGCCGGGACCGTTCCATCCAGGAGGAGATCCGCGAGGACGTGGTCGTCCGGATCCTGCGCCTCTCCCCCTCCGCCGTGCACATCGACGTCGACGAGGGCCGGGTGACGCTGAGCGGCACGCTGGAGCGGCCGGGGATCGGCCCGATCCTGGTCCGTCTGTGCGAGACGGTGGACGGGGTGGTGGAGGTCGTGGACAGACTGGCGTACGGGGAGGGGGCGGGGCCTGAGGCCCCCGCTCCCCGGTAGGAGGCGTCGTCCGTCAGGAGACCGCCTCCGGCCAGCCGTACCCGGGGCCGGTGTGCCGCGGCACGGTCCCGGCGCCCGCCGCCTCCATCTCGCGGTCGGCCTCCCGCATCAGCTTGCCGGCCAGGTCCTTCATCGCCCGGCTCGCGGCGAGCTCGTCGCCGATCGCCGGCACGTCCGTGTCCGTCGGGTTGCAGTGGGCGGTGCCGTGGCCCGTGAGCGTGGAGGTCCCGGTGCTCAGCCGGGCCTCGGCCCGGGTCGTACCGCCGTCCTCGACCAGCTCCAGACCGACCTTCCACTCCAGAGTGCGGGTCATGTCTGCCTCCTCGCACCGTCGGGCCGTGGCCGTACGGACCGGCGCGCGGCCGCTTCCGTTGCTTCCAGGATCCCACCGGCGGGAGCGGGGGCGCGCGGGGACGGTTCTCGCCCTCCGGCTTCCGTTCCCCGGCTGCCACCGGTCCCGGCGCCCCGCCTGCCCTTCCCGCTCCGTCCCGCCCGGTCCGCCCCGCCCCGCCCCGCCCCGGCCCGGCCCGGCCGGTATAACCGGAGCATGATCTATCACGTCGTCCCGCTCGCCGAATGGTCCGCCCGTCCGGAGCGGCCCTACGCGCCCGCGTCCCTGGCCGAGGAGGGTTTCGTCCACTGCGCGCCCGACGAGGCGACCGCGCTCGCCGTCGTCAACGCCTTCTACCGCGCCTCCCCAGGCCCCTCCTGGCGCTCGTCCTCGACGAGGGCCGGCTGTCAACCCGGACGGAGTGGGAGGCGGCCGTTCCCGCCCGCCGCCGGGGGTCCCCGGCGGAACCCTCTTCCCGCACGTGTGCGGGCCGCTCGACCGCGAGGCCGTCGAACGGGTCCTGGAGATCACCTGGGACGGGGACGGACGGGCCACGGGAACGACGCCGCGGGAGTGACGGGGGCGTCCTGATTCCCGGCGGGCGCCCTCCGCTCCTCCACCGCCACCGCTCCGGTGTGATGACGTGTAAAGCGCGGGTGCCCTGCGTGTTCCCCGGCCGCGCGGTCGGTGTGCGCGAGCATACGGACGCCGACACAGGCTCCCCACCCGTGGGTCCGGTCGGGCGATTCCGGCCGGCGGCGCCACGGCGCGTGACGGGCGCGGGTCGCAGTGCTCGGCGCAAGAACACCGACACAGGAAGAAGGACGGACGTGTCCGGCAGCGAAAGCGAGAACCCGGCAATCCCCGCCCCCACCCCGGCGCCGACCCGGCCCCGGACCAACCGGGACTGGTGGCCCAACCAACTGGACCTCCAGGTCCTCCACCAGCACTCGCCCCTGGCCAACCCGATGGGCGAGGACTTCGACTACGCGGCGGAGTTCGCGACCCTGGACCTCGACGCGCTGAAGCGGGACGTCTTCGAGGTGATGACGGCCTCGCAGGACTGGTGGCCCGCCGACTACGGCCACTACGGGCCGCTCTTCATCCGGATGAGCTGGCACGCCGCCGGGACGTACCGCATCGCCGACGGCCGGGGCGGCGGCGGCTCCGGCGCCCAGCGCTTCGCGCCCCTCAACAGTTGGCCGGACAACGCGAGCCTCGACAAGGCGCGCCGGCTGCTCTGGCCGGTCAAGCAGAAGTACGGCCGGAAGGTCTCCTGGGCCGACCTCCTCGTCTTCGCCGGCAACTGCGCCATGGAGTCCATGGGGTTCGAGACGTTCGGCTTCGCCTTCGGGCGGGAGGACATCTGGGAGCCGGAGGAGATCTTCTGGGGTCCCGAGGACACCTGGCTCGGGGACGAGCGCTACAGCGGCGACCGGGAGCTCACCGGTCCGTTCGGCGCCGTGCAGATGGGCCTGATCTACGTCAATCCCGAGGGCCCCAACGGGAATCCCGACCCGCTGGCCGCCGCCCGGGACATCCGGGAGACGTTCGGCCGCATGGCGATGAACGACGAGGAGACGGCGGCGCTCATCGTCGGCGGCCACACGTTCGGCAAGTGCCACGGCGCGGTCGACCCCTCGTACATCGGCCCGGAGCCCGAGGCCGCCCCCTTCGAGCAGCAGGCCCTCGGCTGGCGGAACACGTACGGCACCGGCGTGGGCGGCGACGCGCTCACCAGCGGTCTGGAGGGCGCCTGGACCTCCCGGCCGACGAAGTGGGACAACGGCTACCTGGACAACCTGTACGGGTACGAGTGGGAGCTGACGACGAGCCCGGCCGGCGCGAAGCAGTGGACGCCCACGGACCCGTCGGCGAAGGACACCGTGCCCGACGCCCACGACCCGTCGAAGAAGCACGCCCCGATGATGCTGACGACGGACGTCGCGCTGAAGGTGGACCCGGTCTACGGGCCGATCACGAAGCGCTTCCACGAGAACCCGGACCAGCTCGCGAAGGCCTTCGCCAAGGCCTGGTACAAGCTGCTGCACCGTGACATGGGGCCCCTCTCGCGCTACCTGGGGCCTGGATCCCCGAGCCGCAGCTCTGGCAGGACCCCGTGCCCGCGGTCGACCACGAGCTGGTCTCGGACGAGGACGTCGCCTCGCTCAAGCGCAAGATCCTCGACTCGGGCCTGTCCCTCCCCGGCTCGTCACCACCGCGTGGGCGTCGGCGGCGAGCTTCCGCGGCACCGACAAGCGCGGCGGGGCCAACGGGGCGCGGATCCGGCTCGCCCCGCAGAAGGACTGGGCGGTCAACGCCCTGCCCGAGGTGACCGGGACCGTGGAGGCGCTGGAGGGGATCCGGCGGGAGTTCGACGACGCGCAGGGCGGGGGAAGCGGATCTCGCTCGCCGACCTGATCGTCCTGGGCGGCTGCGCGGCCGTCGAGCAGGCCGCGCGGAACGCCGGGTACGACGTCACGGTCCCGTTCGCGCCGGGGCGTACGGACGCCTCGCAGGAGCAGACGGACGTGGAGGCGTTCGCCGTGCTCGAACCCAAGGCGGACGGCTTCCGCAACTACCTCCAGGGGGCGAGAAGCTGTCGCCGGAGACCCTCCTCCTGGACCGCGCCAACCTGCTGACGCTGACCGCGCCCGAGATGACGGCGCTCGTCGGCGGCATGCGGGTCCTGGACACCGGCTTCGGAGGGGCTCCGCACGGCCGCTTCACCCACCGGCCCGAGGCGCTGACCACCGACTTCTTCGTCAACCTGCTCGACATGGGCACGGAGTGGAAGACGTCGGCCACGGAGAGAACGTCTTCGAGGGCCGCGACCGCGCCACGGGCGAGCTCAGGTGGACGGCCACCCCGTGGACCTCGTCTTCGGCGCGCACTCCCAGCTCCGCGCCCTCGCGGAGGTCTACGCCGCCCAGGACGCGGGCGAGAAGTTCGTGCGCGACTTCGTGGCGGCCTGGGACAAGGTGATGAACCTTGACCGGTTCGACCTCGCCTGAGCCCACCGGCCCGTTCCGGCCCCGGGCGGCCGGAACGGGCCCAGGCCGTGGGACCCGCCGTGTCTGCCGGGGCGATTGCCGGGTATCCGGGTCCCGTACGGACGACGTGGGCGGCCCTCGAAGGAGTGAAGAGCGTGACGGTCAAGGCGATGGGGTGGGCGCACTCGTTCCCCGTGTCCGGTGGTGTGCAGGCCGGTCGGCAATGGACACGGCGGCACCTCGCCGCCCTGCCGTGGACGGCCCGGGAGCCGGAGACGGTGGACTCCGTCGTCCTGGCCGTCTCCGAGCTGCTCACCAACGCCCACCTCCACGCGCACAGCGACGCGCAGCTCGTGCTCACCTGGGACGGCGACTGCCTCCACATCAGCGTCCACGACGAGGACCCGACGCTGCCCCGTCCCCGCGAGGCGGACGAGGGCGCGCTTTCGGGGCGGGGCGTGAACATCGTGCGGGCGCTCGCCGACGAGTGGAGCATGCGCTGCCAGCGGCACGGCAAGACGGTCACGGCGTGCTTCCGGCCGACCCTTCCCCTGGAGGACGACGACGCTCCGCCCACCGACGGCACCGGCCGGTAGGCCGCGACGGCACCGACCGGCAGGACGGTCGGGCGGGCAACACCACGGGGGCCGCCCGCCCGGCCGTCCTGCCGGTCAGGACGTGCCGGTCGGGGCTCGCCGGTCAGGGCTTGTTGGCGAGGGCCCCGAGGTACTGGTTCATCTGCTTCAGCCGCGCGTCCACACGGGCCTCCCGCTCGGACATGGTCCTCAGCTCGTCGCGGACCGCGAGCAGGGCCAGGACCACGGCCTTCGCGGCGGGGTCGGACACGTCCTCCAGGGCCGCCCGGGCCTCGTCTGCCGCCGGGCCGGGTCGGGATGCCTCTGCCATGGCTGCGCCTCCTGTCCGGCCGACCGTCGGCCGTTCTCGTACGTGTGCCCCGAAATACCCCGTCCGCTCCTGCCAGGTCGCGGTCAGAAGGCGTACCGCACCCGCAGCCACGGGGCGCGCGCGTCGATCAGGCGGCGCAGGGTCTCGACGGCGGACGCCTTCGTCCCCGTGCGGTAGCGCACGTTCCGGGCGCCGTTCTCGGAGCGTTTGGGCTGCTGGAGGTCCGGGCGCCACAGGACCTCCTCGGCGCGGGGGTGCCAGCCGAGGTTGACCTCGTGCAGGTCCTGGTTGTGCGTGAGCATGATGACCTCCGCCGCGGCCTGGGCCTTCACGCTCCCGGGGAGCACGTCGTCCATGGCGCGGAGCAGCTCGTCCCACCCCTGCTCCCAGCCCGGGCGGATCACCACCGGGGAGAGGTTGAAGTGCACCTCGTACCCGGCCTCCAGGAAGTCGGCCGCCGCCGCGAGGCGGTCGGGGACCGAGCTCGTCCGGATGTCGAGGAGCCTGGAGTCGTCCGGCGGCATCACGGAGAAGCGGATCCGCGTACGGCCCCGCGGGTCGAGCCGCAGCAGGTCGGGGTTGACGAACTTGGTGGCGAAGGACGCCTTGGCGGTGGGCCACCGGCGGAAGGCCCGGACCAGATCGGCGGTGTTGTCGCTGATCAGGTCGTCGACCGAGCAGTCGCCGTTCTCCCCGATGTCGTACACCCAGGCCAGGTCGTCGCACTGGTTGGGTTCCCGTTTGGGCCCGGTGGCGGCGATGTGCCGGCCCAGGGCGGCGAGGACGCGGTCCACGTTGGTGAAGACGGTGACGGGATTGGCGAAGCCCTTGCGGCGCGGGACGTAGCAGTACGCGCAGGCCATGGCGCAGCCGTTGGAGAGGCCGGGGCGATCCAGTCGGCGGAGCGGCCGTTGGGCCGGACGCCGAAGGACTTCCGCTCCCCGAGGACCAGGGTGTCGCGCTTGGTCCGCACCCAGCGCTCCACGTTTCCGGCGTTGCCGTGCAGGTGCGGGACGCGCCAGTGGGACTCCGTCTCGACGAGCCGAGCGTCCGGGTACCGGGCGATGATCTGCCGTCCCCGCCAGGAGTCCGCGGCGGCGGGCTCGGCGTGGATCTCCGCCACGTCGAGCAGCCTCCGTGCCTCGGCTCCGTCGCGGAAGGCGCGGGCGTCCGCGTCTTCCGCCGGGGTGCCATGAGCTCGCCCATGTCGAACAGGCCCTCGGCCCCGTCCCCGGTCCTCCGGAACGCCGTCGCATGGTCACCCAGTGTACGGACCGGGGCGCCGCCAGGGGTGCGCGGCGGGGTCAGGAGGGTCGGGCCCGCCGCCCCGGTCCGACGACGGCCAGACGTAGGGGAGGTCGTCGGGGACTCCGGGGAAGAGGTCGTGGTAGAGCTCGGGGGCCTTGCGCAGCAGCGCGGACCGGTGGCTGCGGTGGAACGCGGGGTCGCCGAGCCAGGGCGGCAGCTCGCCGGCCGCCGCGAGTTCGTCCTGGTCCCTCACCCCTTCCCCGGGGTTCAGGGCGAGGTAGTCGCGCGTCAGCATGGCGGCGCAGGTGTCGGAGCGCCCCTCGGCCGTCCAGACCCCGCAGACCTCCAGGCCGTAGCGCACCAGGGCCTCCTCGTATCCGGCCCACATCCGCACCGCGGGGTGCCGGCGCCAGCCGTATCCGGGGACGGTGAGCCCCCGGAGGACCTGGAGGGCCTCGACGCGCTGCTTGCCCAGCCGCCGCGGGTCGAGCACGGCGGCCGAGTCGGCGAACCCGGCGTACGGGAGGAAGGTCTGCACGGGGTGGTCCTACCCGTTCTCCGGCCCGCCCCGAAGCCGATCTGGTTCCCGTCCCGGTCCTCGTACGTCACCTTGCGGACGCCGTTCGCGTAGGTCTCGCGGTCGACGGGCCTCAGTCCGCGCGCGGTGATCCCGGCGACCCGGGCGTCGAGGTCGTCGACGAAGAGCGTGTGCAGGGCGTTGCCGGCCCGTCCGGGCCGCTGCTCGATGTACACGTAGCGGTGCTCCCCGAGCTCCCAGACGGCCTCCGTGTCGTTCGGGAGGAACGCCGGCGGGGCGCCGAACAGGCGCTCGTACCAGCTCAGCGCCGCCGTGTAGTCCTCCACGGGGACGCCTGCGAAGAGATCGACGGCCATGAAGCCAGGATAGGACCGGCTCCTTTCCCGCGCCGCCGGGCCGTGCGCCGTGCGCCCGGCGACGCGGGAAGGCGCCGGGCGGGCGGGACTTTCCGGATACGGCCTAGCGCGTCTCCTCGGGGGTCGCGGTGTGGTCCCGGTGGCCGTGCGTGCGCCGCCGTTCCTTCATCTCGGCCTCGTAGAGGTGGGCGCGGCCCTCGGCGAGGGCGGCGACGGCGTCGCGTTCGGCCTTCTTGAACGGCTCGTAGTACGTCCGGTCGTAGGACTCGACCACCTGGAACGTCCAGTGGCCCGGGATGACGTTGCGGCCGAGGACCTCCCGCTCGACGAGGGCGGCCCACTCCTCGTGGCCTGCCCGTCTGAGGAGCGCCACCGCCCTGTCCAGTTCCAGGTCGGCGGTGCCGGTGAGCTGGTGGAAGGAGTACAGGTGGCCGCGGGCCCGCTCGGTGGTCTCCAGGGCCTTGGAGAGCGAGCCCAGCGCCTCCACCGTGAGGTCGCTGACGTTCTCGGGCCGTACGCGGCGCCGCTCCTGGTGGTCTTCCTCGTGGTTCATGCCGGACTCTGTGCCCCCGGTCCGGCGGGAGTACACCGGCCGGACGGCCGGTGGTCCGGCCGGGGCGGCGCGACGGGCCGGGGCACGGAGTCGGGCCGGGGCACCGCTCAGCGGTGGCCGCCGGGCTCCAGGCCCTCCCGGGCGGCGAGGCCGCCGGGCCCGAGCAGGCCGGTGGGACGCAGGGCGCCCCTTTCCTCCAGACGGGGAGGGTCCTCGCCGAGGACCACGCGACGAGCAGCGGGAGGAAGGGACGGACGGGCTGCACGAGACGCAGCCACGGGGGCGCGTAGACGGTGGCGGAACGGCGGCGGACCGCCTCGGCCAGCCACGAGGCCACCTTCTCCACGGGGTACACCTTGCGCGCCGGGCGCGGCATGTGGGCGCGCAGCTCCCGCAGGACGTCGTGGGCGTCCACGTCCCGCACCATGTCGGTGTCCGTCCAGTGCAGGTACGCGACGCCGACGCCGACGCCCGGTGGGCGCACTCCGCGCGCAGCGACTGGGCGAACGACTCGGCGCCGGCCTTCGACGCGCAGTAGGCGCTCATCATGGGGGCCGATCCGAAGGCCGCGGTCGAGGCGACCTGGAGGAAGTAGCCCCGCGAGGCCAGCAGGGCGGGCAGGAACACCCTGGCCGTGGTGGCACTGCCCAGGAGGTTGACCTCGACGACCCGGTTCCACGTCCGGGGGTCGGAGGCGGTGAACGGGCCGCCCTCGGCGACGCCGGCGTTGGCGATCACGACGGAGGGCTCCCCCATGTCGTGCGTCACCCGGCGGGCCGTCCGCTCCATCAGGTCGTCGTCCGTCACGTCGACCTCGTAGCAGCGGCTCCCCGCGGGCAGCTCCCGCGCCACCCTCTCCAGGGTGGCGCTCTCCCGGCCGAGCAGGGCGATCCGCATGCCCCGGCCGGCCAGCTCCTGGCGAGGCCGGCCCCAGTCCGCGTGCCGCACCCGTCACGACCGCCGTCCGTCCCCGCAGGGGTTGTGGTGGGACATGCTCCTCCAAGCCTCCAAGCGGTGCGCCGGGTCTTCCCCGGCCCTCCCCGCCGGTCACGGGGACCCGTCCATGGCACCACCGGACCCGGCGGGCCGCCGTCCCGGCTGCGCCGATTGCCCCACTCCCGTCCCGCGGATCCGGGACGTGGCGAAAATCTCGGCGCAGGTGTGGGAACGGGAATCGGGGGCAGGTGTCGACCGGGGTGTGGGCGTGCCGCCCCGGGTCCGTACGGAGGGCGGGAGGCATGTGAACGGCACGGGAGGCCAGTGACGTATGGTCAGCACGGATTTCGGACGGCAGGAAAAGTGAGGGGAAGGCGCATGGACAACGAGGACTCGAAGCGGTTGCTGGAACTACTGACCACGCGGCAGTCGGAACTGGTGGCGCAGTGGGAGCAGACCGTCGGAGCTTCGTTGCGGGGGCGCGTGAGCACCGCTGAGCTCGGCCGGGAGCTGGGCGAGCTCTACGAGGCGATCACCGAGGCCGTCTCGCAGGGCGGCCTGTCCGGCCGCGGCGACCGGTTCGCCGTCGTGCGCAGCCTCCTCGTCGAGCTGTCGCGCACCCGGGCCCGGCAGGGTTCACCCCGACCGAGACCGCCGTGAGCGTCTTCGCGCTCAAGGAGGTGCTCGAGCCCTTCCTCGGCGGATCCGTCGAGGACGTGCGCGCCTACCTGCAGTTCTCCCGCCTCCTCGACGACCTCGGCCTGTTCACGGTGGAGGAGTACGCCCGGACCCGCGAGGAGATCATCTCCGCGCAGTCCCAGCAGCTCCTGGAGCTGTCCACCCCGTGGTGAAGCTGTGGGACGGGGTGGTGGGCGTGCCGCTCGTCGGCACGCTCGACTCCGCGCGGACGCAGGTGGTCATGGAGAAGCTGCTCCAGGCCCTCGTCGACTCCAACTCCGCGCACGCGATCATCGACATCACCGGTGTGCCGGCCGTCGACACCCAGGTCGCCCAGCACCTCCTCAAGACCGTCGTCGCGGCGCGGATGATGGGCGCGGAGTGCACCATCTCCGGCATCCGGCCCCAGATCGCGCAGACCATCGTCGCCCTGGGCATCGAGTTCGGTGACATCCCCACGAAGGCGACCCTGGCCGACGCCCTGCGCCACGCGCTCGTGGAGATCGACAAGGCCGCCGCGGCCCGTCCGGCGGGCCTGCTGTGAGCGACCGCGTACCCGTCCTGAAGATCGGCGACATCCTCCTGGTGTCGATCCAGGTGGACCTCGAGGACCAGATGGTGCTCGACCTCCAGAACGACCTCTCCCAGCAGATCGTCGCGACCGGTGCCCGGGGCGTGGTCATCGACATCTCGGCCCTGGAGATCGTCGACTCGTTCGTCGGCCGCATGCTGGCCACCACGGCCGCCATCTCCCGCGTCCTCGGCGCGGAGACGGTCGTCGTCGGCATGCGTCCGGCCGTCGCCATGACGCTGGTGGAGCTCGGCCTGTCGCTGGGCGGCGTCCGCACGGCGCTCAACCTGGAGCTCGGGCTGGGCTATCTGCGCCGGGCGCAGGACACCCGTCCGGCACGCCCGTGAGGGAGTATCCGGCCGACGAGGCCTCACGGGAGGAAGTGGAGATCCGGTCCAGCGGCGACGTCGTCAAGGCCCGCCAGACGGTACGCGTCCTCGCCCAGCAGGCCGGCCTGTCGCTGGTCAACCAGACCAAGCTGGTCACGGCCGCCAGTGAGCTGGGCCGCAACACCCTCATCTACGGAGGGGCGGCACGGCGCGCGCGGCCATCGTCCGCGACATGGCGCGCGTCGGCGTCTGGGTGAGCTTCTCGGACACCGGACCGGGCATTCCGGACATCGAGCAGGCGCTGACCGACGGCTGGACGTCGGGCAGCGGGATGGTCTCGGCCTCAGCGGCGCGCGGCGCCTGGTGGACGAGTTCGAGCTGGATTCGGCGCCCGGCGCCGGAACGACAGTGACGGTGCTGAAGTGGGCGCGGTGAACCCGGCGTCGGGTTACGAGATCGAGGCCGAGGACGTCGTGTGGCTGCGCCTCGACGTCGCCGTGGCCGCAGCCGCCCGGCGGGAGGCGGCGCGCCTTGCCCGGCGCATCGGTATGGATCCGGTCCGCGGGCGAGATCGAGCTCGCCGTGACGGAGGCGGCCACCAATCTGCAGAAGCACGCCCAGGACGGCGCGCTGGCCCTGCGGGTGACCACCCTCCGGGACCGCGCCGCCCTCGAACTCCTCTCCCTGGACAGCGGCCCGGGCATGGCCGACGTGGGCAGCGCGCTCAGGGACGGCGTGTCCGGCAGCGGCACCCTGGGCGTGGGCATGGGGGCGATCGCACGGTTCGCCGACGTCTTCGACGTCCACTCCCTGCCGGCCGGGGTACGGCCCTGCTCGCGCGGTTCTGGTCGGGGGACGGCCCCGGCCCGCTCCCCGGGTCCGACGAGCCCGAGGTCGCCGGTCTGACCCGCCCGATCAGTGGCGAGGAGGTCTGCGGGGACACCTGGGCCGCGCGCACCGAGCACGGCCCCGACGGGGCGCGGGCGGTCACGGTGATGATGTGCGACGGGCTGGGCCACGGCCCGCTGGCGGCGCTCGCCGGCGAGCGCGCCCGGGCCGCCTTCCGGACGGGTCCCCACGGAAGCCCCCAGGACGTCGTCCGGGCCCTCCACGCGGAGCTGCGGGGCAGCCGGGGCGCGGCGGTCACGGTCGCCCGGGCCGACTTCTCCCGGGGACCGTCGAGCACTGCGGGGTCGGCAACATCAGCGCCTTCGTCGTCAACGGCGAGAAGCGGAGCACCCTGCTGTCCCTCCCCGGGATCGTGGGCCATCAGATGCCCGCGCTGCGGACCTTCCGGACCGTCCTGGATCCGGGCGCGGTCCTCGTCCTGCACTCCGACGGCCTGAGCGACCGCTGGTCGCCGACCGGTCTCCCGGGCCTGTTCGCCCGGCAGCCGGCCGTCGTCGCGGCCCAGCTCCTCGGGCAGGCCGGGGTGCGCCGCGACGACGCCGGCATCGTCGTCGCGCGGGCGGCCCGTCGATGAGTCGGACGCACTCCGACAGCCTCTGCGTCCTTCCGCTGGCCGTCGAACGGGACGGGTTTGAACTGCGCAGGCGCGGACAGTTGGTGTGCCGGGCCCTGGGCCTGGAGGGGCACGAACTGGTGCGCGTGGTGACGGTACTGAGCGAGGTGGGACGTGATCTCCTGGGAGCCCCGGGGCTCCGCGTGGACCTGCACGTGGCGAGCCCCTCCGGGAAGCCGACCTCTTCCGCGCCCGTTTCACCTGGAGCGGCCCCGCGTCCCCGGCCGTGACGCGCTCGACGCCGCCGAGCGGCTCCTGGACCACTGCCGCTACACCGCGTCGTCCGGAGAGCACGCGTTGACGGTCGGGCAGCGGCTGCCCGACTCCTCGGGGCGCCCCGGGGAGAGGGCGGAGCGCGCCCGTACGGCGCTCCTCGACTCGGGAGACCTCAGCATGGGCGAGGAGCTGCGGATCCAGAACCGCCAGCTCCTCCAGGCCCTGGAGGAGTCGCGGGCCCAGCAGGAGGAGCTGCAGCGGCTGAACGCCGAGCTGGAGGAGACCAACAAGGGTGTGGTGGCCCTCTACAGCGAGCTGTCCGCGGAGCTGGAGGAGACGAACACGGGCGTGGTGGCCCTCTACGCCGAGCTGGAGGACAAGACTCGCCAACTGCGGCTGGCGAGCGAGGCCAAGACCCGCTTCTGGGCCAACGTGAGCCACGAGCTGCGGGCCCCGGTCAACTCGGTCATCGCCCTGGCCCGCCTGCTGCTCGCGCCCGACGCCGATCCGCTGACCGAGGAGCAGCGCCAGCAGATGTCCCTGATCGCCGGCTCCGGCAGCACGCTCCTGGCCCTGGTCGAGGAGCTCCTGGACGTGGCCAAGGCCGAGTCGGGACGCCTCGAACCGCATCTGGTCCCCACCGACCTGCGGACCCTGCTGCACCAGTTGCGCGGGACGCTGCGGAACATGGCCCGCGACGGGGTGCGGCTCGACATCCCCGACGTGGAGGACGTGCCGGAACTCGTCACCGACGAGGTCATGCTCACGCGCGTCCTGCGCAACGTGCTGTCCAACGGTCTGAAGTTCACCACGGCGGGCGAGGTCCGCCTCGCGGTCGCGGTCGAGGACCGGGCCGGGCGGCCCTGGTTCGTCTTCACCACCACCGACACGGGCATCGGGATCCCCCAGGACCAGCAGGACCGGGTCTTCGAGAGTTCTACCAGGTCCTGGGCACCCACCAGCGGGGCAGCCGGGCACCGGCCTGGGCCTGCCCTACGCCCGCAGGCTGACCAGCCTGCTGGGCGGCGTCCTCACGCTGACCAGCGAACCGGGTGCGGGGACCGCGGTGCGGGTCGAGATCCCGGCCCGTCACGACCTCACCGCCCCGGACACGTCGCAGCCCGGGGCCGCCGACACCGTCCGGACGGGGTCGCTGGTCGTCGTGGACGACGACACGACGTTCATCGAGCTGCTCCGGCCGGTCCTGGACCGGGTCGCGCGGAAGGTGACGGAGGTGACGGTCAGCTCGCGGGCCGTCGACGTCATCCGCGCGGAGCGGCCCGACGCGGTCCTGATCGACCTGGTGATGCCGGCCCCGACGGGTACGTGCTCCTCCAGGTCCTGGCGCGTGACCCGGAGACCGCGCACATCCCCGTCGTGGTCCTCACCTCGACCGACCCCGGCGACGTGGACCGCTCCCGGCTGACCCACGCGCGGGCCGTCCTGGGCAAGACGCACCTGACGCCCGAACGCATCGCCCTGGCCCTGGCCATCGACCCGGCCGGGCCCGTCCGCACCCCTCCGGCGGAGGCCGGTGAGCAGCACACGTCCGCAGGAGCCACGCCGTGATCGCAGGCCCGTCCCTTCCGACCACTCGCCCGCGCGCGTCCTGGTCGTGGACGACAACCCGACCAACCGCTACGTCCTGAGGACCACGCTGTCCCGCGCGGGCCACACCGTCGTGGAGGCGGAGGACGGCACCGGGGCGCTCGCCCTGCTCAAGGACGCCGAGGACCTGCCGGAGGTGGCCGTCGTCGACGTGCGGCTGCCCGACATGACCGGTTTCGAGGTCTGCGAGCGCATCAAGGCCGATCCCGCGACGGCGGCCCTCCCCGTCCTGCACGTCTCGGCGTCCGCCATCACCGTCGACGACCGCACCCAGGGACTCAACCGCGGGGCGGACGCCTATCTGACGGAGCCCATCGCCCCGGACGAGCTCCTCGCCACCGTGACGGCCACCCTGCGCTACGCGCGGGCGCGCCGCCGGGCCGAGCGCCTCGCGGACCGCCTGCTGCACCTGAACGAGGCGACCCTGCTCCTCTACAGTGCGGACAGCGCCGCCGGGGTCGCGCGTGCGGCCGCCCGGGGCGCGGCCATCGTCCTGGGGGCGCCCGCCGTGGCGTCGATCATCTCCCCGCACGGGGAGCCGGCCTCGGCGGCCGGCGGCGGCGCGGGCGGGCAGGCCTCCTCCGACAACGTCGCCGACGTGCGGCTCGACGCCCGGGACCTGCCTCCGTACCACGAGTTCGGAGACCGCACCGGGACGCGGCTGGTCACGGTCCACGCCCGCGAGTGGCCCGGTTTCCCGCAGGGGTTCGCGCCCCGCGACAGGATCGCCGTGGCCGTGGCGCGCCAAGCCCGGCCGGCAGCCGGTGTGCCTCGCGGTCCCCGCGGAGGCGGTCTCGACCCCGACGACGAGCAGCTCCTGGCCCAACTGGCCCAGGCGTGCGCCCTCGCCCTGGAGGCCCTGCGGAGCTACACCGAGAGCACGACCTGGCGCTGACCCTCCAGCGGAGCTTCCTGCCGGAGACGCTGCCCGACTCGCACCTCGCCGACCTCGCGGTGCGCTACCTGCCCGCCAGCGACCACGCGGAGATCGGCGGCGACTTCTACGAGGCCCTTCCCACCCGGGGAGGCCTCCTGCTCGCCGTCGGCGACGTCGCGGGCACTCCCTCGACGCCGCCATGCTCATGGGGCAGGTCCGGCACGCCCTGCGCGCCTACGCCATCGAGGACACCCGCCCCACGACATCCTCGGGCGCCTCGACCACCTGCTGGCGGCCGTCCGGGCGCGGTTGACCCTCACCCTGTGCATCGTCTTCATCGACGAGGCGACCGGTCTCCTGCACATCGCCAACGCCGGCCATCTGCCGCCGCTGCTGCGCACCCCCGACGGGAACGTGCGTTCGCTGGACGAGCACGGGCCGCTCCTGGGCATAGGCCTCCCCACCCGGTGAGCACCGCGGTGGAGGCCCCGCCGGCTCGATCCTCGTCATGACCACCGACGGGCTGATCGAACGCCGCCACGAGCACCTGGGACTCTCCCTCGAACGCATGGAGTCCGTCCTCGGCGGCCTCCCGGCGGACGCGGAGAGATCTGCGACGGGCTCCTGGAGGCGTTCCCGCCCAACGGGGAGGACGACATCGCGCTGATGGCGGTGCGCATGACCGGTGCGCCACGTTCCCTCACTTTGTGAGGCTTGTATGTGCATATGCGGCACGGCTTGCGAGGGCGGGGGCGGGTACGAGACGGTTGCCCCAGGACAACTGTCGTCCCTGTAGGAAGGTGGTGAGGCGCGCCTCCGCGTGCCTCCTTCTGTGTCTGCTCCCCGCGGTTCCTCCGCCCGTCCGTCCGGTGCCGGCCTCCAGGTCGGCGCCTCGTGGATCGAGGCCCCTATCCCGTACTGGTCGTGGACCGGCACGGCGGTCTCGTACGGATCAACGAGGCCGCCCGGTTCCTCCTGCCCGACGCCACGAGCGGCGACTGGCTGCACGAACGGGTTCCGTCCTGGCTGGCGGACGCCCACCGGCGCATCTGTGACGGACTGTCGGTCCCCGGGTCCGGGCCACTGACCGGACGCATCCGCGACCGCCTCCTGGAGGCGCACCCCACGGCGGGCGACGACGGTGACGTGGTCTGGTGGCTGGTCGACGAGACCGATCGCCGCTTCGCCGAGACGGCCCTGGTCGACGTACGGACGCGGTCCGGGATCCTCGCCGAGGTCTCCGGCTCGCTCCTGTCCACACTGAACGTGGGGCGCTGCATGGAGATGGCCGCCTCGATGGCCGCGGAGCACCTCGCCGAGGCCGCCGTGCTCGTGGCGCCGCCCCAGGGCCGGCGCCACCCGCTGACCTTCGCCCGCCGGGGCGCCCCGTCACGCAGACCGTCCGGCAGGTCGACGTCTCCGCCGTACCGGGTCTCGCCGAGGCCCTCCAGGGCTTCCCGCCCGTGCCGGCCCGCTGGATCGACCCCGCCGACCTCCCCGACTGGGTGGTCCCCGAGGGCTTCGCCTCGCCGGTCGGTTCCGTCATCGTCACGCCCCTCCCCGGCCACGGGGTGCCCGCCGGGGCGCTCATCCTGCTGCGCTCCGGCACCGAACGGGCCTTCAGCGAGAACGAGGAGGTCTTCGCGCGCCTGTTCGCCGCGCGGGCCGGGGCCGCCCTGTCCGCGGCCCGCCTCTACACCGAGCAGGCCGCCATCACCGCCACGCTGATGCGCGAACTGCTGCCGCCGGCGCTGCACCACGTCCACGGGGTGGAGTACGCCGGCGGCTACCACACCTCGAAGGACCACGAACGGGTCGGCGGGGACTTCTACGACGTCCACCCCGGCGCCGACCCTCCGGGAGACCCTCGTCGTCCTGGGCGACGTCGCGGGCAAGGGCCTGGACGCGGCGGTCCTGACCGGCAAGATCCGCAACACCCTGCACGCCCTGCTCCCCTGGCGGAGGACCACCAGCGGGTCCTGAACCTGCTCAACGGCGCACTGCTCTCCTCGCACCACACCCGCTTCGCCACCCTCGTCCTCGTCTCCGTGCACCACCGGGACGGCCGGGCGCTGCTGCGCCTGACCAGCGCCGGACACCTCCCGCCGCTCCTCGCCCGCGCCGACGGCACGGTGGAGGAGATCGCCACCCGCGGCACCCTGGTCGGCGCGCTGCCGACCGTCGAGGCCCGCACGGTGGAGACCGTGCTCGCGCCCGGGGAGACGTGCCTGCTCTACACCGACGGCATCGTCGAGGCGCGGGGCGGTCCCCTCGGGGACGAGTTCCTGGGCACGGAACGCCTGAAGAGGGCCCTGGCGGAGTGTGCGGGCATGCAGGCGGAGGCGGTCGTGGAGCGGATACAGATGCTGGCCGCCCAATGGCTCCACGAAGGGCGCCACGACGACATGGCCGTCGTGGCGATCACCGCCCCAGGGCCTCGTCGCTCACCACGGGCGACGGGTACGGCCAGTACGGCGGGAGGAATACGTGAGACAGGCCACCGCGACGGACACGGTGGTGGAACGGCTGTGGAGGGCAGCGGTGGAGGGCGACGAGCCCGCCGCCGCCTCGGTCGTCCACGAGGCACTCGACACGGGCGTGCCGGAGGAGACCCTGCTCCTCGACGTGCTCGCGCCGGTCCAGGCGAAGGTCGGCGTCGAATGGGCCGCCGACCGCATCACCGTGGCACAGGAGCACGCCGTCACCGCCATCAACGAGCGCATCGTCGCCTCCCTGGCGCACCGCCGCACGCGCGGCCGCGCGGCGTCCTCACGGGGCCGCGTCACGATCGGTTGCGTCGACGGCGAGTGGCACGCCTTCCCCGCCCGTCTCGTCGCGGAGGTCCTCTCCCTGCACGGCTGGCGGGTCGACTACCTGGGGGCGCAGACCCCGACCCCGCACCTGGTCGCCCATCTGCACCAGAGCAACCCCGACGCCGTCCTGCTGTCCGGGTCGATCCCGACCCACCTGCCGACCGCCCACGCCGCCATCACCGCCTGCCAGGCCGTGGGCGTCCCGGTCCTGACGGGCGGGCGCGCCTTCGGCCCCGACGGCCGGTACGCGCGCACGCTGCGCGCCGACCGGTGGGCGCCCGACGCGCGCGGCGCGCTCGCGGTCCTGGACGAGGGCCTGCCCAGGCCGGACGCGTCGGCCGGCCGGCAGGCGGTGGACGACCTGCCGCACCTGGCCGACCAGGAGTACACGATGGTGGCCCGCTCCCGGCACCGGCTGGTCAGGCAGACCCTGGCCGGTCTGGAGGACCGGTTCCCCCGATGCGCGCCTACGACGACCTCCAGCGCGAGCGCACGGCGGAGGACATCGCGCACATCGTCGGGTTCCTGGCCACCGCCCTCTACGTGGACGACCCCGAGCTGTTCACCACGTTCCTCACCTGGACCGCCGATGTCCTCGGGGCCCGCCGCGTCCCCACCCGTTCCCTCGTGGCCGGCCTGGACGTCCTGGCCGGGCAACTGCGCGACTTCCCCGCGCGACGCACGCGATCGAGCGGGGCGCGGCGGCCCTGGCCGAGCACGCCGCCCGTTCCGTCCCCGGCCCCCGCTCATGAACGACTTCACCTCCACGGAATTCGCCCTCGACCTCGTCCGGGAGTCCGACGCGCTGTACGTGCGCGTGAGCGGGACTTCGACTACGACACCTGCGACGAGCTGGTCGAGGCGGTCACCGGGAGCCTGACGGGCGACGGGCCACCGCTCCGGGGCATACGCCTCGACTTCGGCGGTCTGACGTACATCGACTCCTCGGGCCTGTCCGCCCTGCTGCTCGTCCACCGCCGGGCCAGTGCGCTCGGGGCCACCCTGTTCCTGGACAACCGTCCGGACTTCCTGGAGCGCATGCTCCAGATCACCAACGTCCTGGACCATCTGACCGGTCCGCCGCCCGACTGACCGGCGCGGGCCGCGGGTCTCAGCTCTCCGGGGAGGGCCGGTGCTGACGATCCGGAAGTGGTCGAGGGTCCCGCTGATGTCGAGGAGCCGCCGCACCGCGGAGTGGAGGGCCCGATCAGCACCAGTTCGCGCCCGTCCGCCAGGTGGCGGCGCCGGGCGTCGAGCAGGGCGTTGAGGAGCATGCTGTCGGCGAACGTCACCCGGGAGAGGTCCACCGCCGTCATCGGGGAGGCCGCGTCGCCGGCCGCCGCCCAGGCGGCCTCGACGTCTTCCGCGTCGTCATGATCCATCTCACCGCGCATCGTGATCAGGAAGACCTGCTCGTGCCGGGTGAGGTGCACTTTTCCCTCGGGGACCGCATACATGGCGTCATCCTCACATCGGCGGACGCCGCCGCGCCAGCCGCCCCGGTCCGGCGGGACGGCCCGCACCCCGGAGCGGTTCTGCTCCGGGGGTGCGGGTAGTGCGGGGAGGCGTGAGGTCAGAACTGGAGCGACCAGGCGTTGACGTAACCGGTGTCGTTGACCCAGTTGTCGGTGACGCGGAGCTTCCAGGTGCCGTTGGCGGCCTTGCCGGAGGCGTCGACCGTGAACGTGCCCTGGACGTTGTCGGCGCCGTCGGAGGAGTCGTAGTTCTTGAGGACGAACACGCCGCCGTCGGGGGCGACCAGTTCGACCTTCAGGTCGCCGCGGAAGGTGTGGCGGATGTCGACGGTGACGGCCAGGTTGGCGGGGGCGTTGCCGGTGACGCCGGAGACGGTGACCGGCGACTCGACGGTGGCGTTGTCGCGGATCTGGACGTCGTCGGTGTTCTCGAACTTGCTGCCGGTGGGCGGCGGGGTGGTGCTGCCGGTGCCGGTGTACAGGAGCTTGTTCGGGGAGCCGGTGCGGGGTCGGTGACCTTGCCGGAGGTGGCGTCGGCGACCAGCTTGTCGCGGACCTGGGCCGGGGTCCAGGTCGGGTTGGCGGCCAGGAGCAGGGCGGCCGCGCCGGCGACGTGCGGGGAGGCCATGGAGGTGCCGCTCATCGACTGGGAGGCGGTGTCGCCGGAGTTGGAGGTGGAGACGATGCTGTCGCCGGGGGCGAAGATGTCCAGGCAGGAGCCGTAGTTGGAGCCCTGGCCGTTGGACCAGCCGGTGGCGCGGGCGTCGCGGCTGTTGGTGGCGCCGACCGTGATGGCGGACGGGGTGGAGGAGGGCGAGTAGGAACACGAGTCGGCGTTGTTGTTGCCCGCCGCCACGACCCAGGTGACGCCGGAGGCGATGGAGGCCGCCACCGCGTCGTTGACGGACTGGGTCTTGCCGCCGCCGATGCTCATGTTGGCCACGGCCGGCTTCGCCGCGTTCTTGGTGACCCAGTCGATGCCCGCGAGGACCGGGGCCCAGGTGTCGCCGGAGGTGCCCTGGCAGTTCAGCACGCGGACGCCGATCAGCTTGACGCCCTTGGCGACGCCGTACGCGCCGCCGCCGACGGTGCCGGCGACGTGGGTGCCGTGGCCCTGGCAGTCGGAGGCGTTGGAGTCGTTGTCGATGAAGTCGTAGCCGCTGACCGCGCGGCCGCCGAAGTCGCGGTGGCTCATGCGGATGCCGGTGTCCACGATGTACGCGTTCACGTTGGAGGCGGTGGTGGAGTACGCGTAGCTCTTGTCCACCGGCAGGTCGCGCTGGTCGACGCGGTCCAGGCCCCAGGAGGGCGGGTTGGGCTGGGTGTCGACGGCGTACGCCACCGCGTCGGCCTCCACCCGGGCCACCGACGGGTCGGCGGCCAGCTCCTTCGCCTCGCTCTCCGTCAGCTTCGCCGCGAAGCCGCGCAGGGCGGCGGTGTAGGTGTAGCGCAGGCTGCCCGCGTGGCGCTTGGTCAGGGCCTTCGCGGAGGCGGGCACGTCGGCGCGGGCGACCGAGTCCTTGAAGGTGACGATGTAGGAGCCTTCGACCGCGCCGGGGCGGTCCGCGCCGACGATGCGGCCCTCGCCGCCGCCCGGCGGTACGGGGGCGGCCGTGGCCCCGGCGGTCGAGGCGGCTCCGGCGAGCAGGGCGGCACTGGCGCCGACGGCGAGCAGGCGCCGGAGGGCACGAGCGTCGAACTCCATGGTTTCTCCCTTGAGAGGTGTCCGGGCCCGGCTCGGGCCCGAGGGGGCACCCGTCGCCCCGGTGGGCTCCGGACACGCTCCGTCGGTGGTGGGAGGCGCGTGTCCGGAGGCCGGCCGCCGGACCGCCGGGACACGATCCTGTCGGGATCATGACAATCGCCCGGACGGGGCGGCCGTGCGGGCGCCTTCGGGTGTCGGCGCCCACGGCGGTGGGTGTGGGGTGGTGCGTCGCACGGAGTCGACCCCGTGCGACACGGGTCCGGCCACGCCGGACGACCGCGTGGGGTGCGGCCGTCCCCGTACCTCCGCAAGCTGGGGACCGCGGGGTGCGGAACGGCGTCGCCGGACCGCCCAGAGCTTCGGCCGGGCGGGGGAATCCAGCAATCCGTAGCGCTACCCAAAGAGTGGGAGCGGGCGGGCGGGAGGGACCGCCCGCATTCCGTAGGTGGTGGACCCCTATTGCGACGGCGGCCGTCCGGAGGGTAGACCACCTGCCCAACGGGCGGCCCCGGTCGTACGGGAGGCCTTCCGGGCGAGTGGTCGGCGAGAGGCGGAGCCGTGGAGAGACGTTCCTTCGGTACGGGGGCCTGCGGTACGGGGTCTTCCGGTACGGGATCTCCCGGTGCGGGACGCGGCGGGGAGGCGGCCGGCGGGGCCGGGTTCGTCGGGCGGGCCGAGGAGGCGCGGCGGCTGCGGCGGGCGCTGCGGGCGGGGCCGGGCCTCACCGTCGTACGCGGAGGGGCGGGCACGGGAACGTCCCGGTTGGTGGACGAGGTGCTCGGCGGGGCGGAGTTCGCGGAGTGGACGCAGATGCGCGGGACGTGCCCCGACGCGGTGGACGCGGTGCCGCTCGGGCCGGTCGCCGACGCGCTGGCCGGGCTGCCGTACCGGCCCGGCCCCTCCGGCCGGGCGCTGCCGACGGTGACCGGGGCCGTCGGCCTCCTCGTACCGGAACTGGCCGACCGGCTGCCGCCGCCGCCCGCCGCGGCGGACGATCCGGAGGTGCGGCGCGGGCTCCTGCCGCGGGCGATCGGGACGCTCCTCGGGGCACTCGGGGACGCCGTGCTGGTCGTGGAGGACGTCCACCGCGCGGACCCCGCGACCCTCGCGCTCCTCGACCACCTGACGGGCGCGCCGCCGGCCGGTCTGCGGCTCGTCGTCACCGAGGACGCGGCGGCCGGGCTGCCGGTCCTCGGCGCCCGCGTCCCGGACGGGGTGCGGGCCGAGGAGATCGACGTCCGGCCCTGGACGCCCGGGGAGACGGGCGAGTACGTACGGCGATGGCTCGACGCGCACCGCCCGGGGCGGGCGGACGAGCGGGAGGAACTCACCGCCCTCGTCCACGAACTGACCGGCGGCCTGCCGGGCGCCGCCGTGGAACTGCTGCGGAGCACCGGGGAACTGCTGCGGGAGCGGGGCGAGGACGGCTCCTGCCGGAGGGGCGGGACGGGCGGCCCCACGGGGGCGTGGGCGGGTCGGGGCGACCGGGTGACGGGCCCCGGGGCGGGCGGGCCCGAACAGGCACCGGGCCGCCGGGCAGGCGAGGACGACGGGCCGAGGGACCCGGATCGGGCAGGGGCGGCTGCGCGGCGGATCCCGGAGCGGGCGGGGCCGCTTGGCCGACGGGGTCGTGGACGGGCCGGACCGACCAGGCGGCACGTCCCCGGACGGCCGGGGCCGGTGAGCCGTCGGAGCCGGGGGCGCGCGGGGACGACCGGGAGACGGGGCCCCGGGCGGGCGGGGCCGGCGGGGTGGCCGGGTCTTGGGGCGGACGGGGCGATCGCGTGGTGGGTCCCGGAGCGGGTGGGGCCGACTGGTCGGTGGGGCCGGGCGGGCGGGCGGTGGGGGCGGTGTGTGCCGCCGTGCGGGAGGTCGGGGTGCCCGTTCGGGTGCGGCGGGAGTTGGCCCGGCGGTGTGCGCCGCTCGGCGGGGACGCGTGGCGGATCGTCGAGGCGGCGGCCGTCCTCGGTCTCGCGGTGCCCGTCGGCGTGCTCGCCGAGGTGGCGGACCTCGCGCCCGAGCGGGCCGGGGCGGCCGTGGACGCGTGCGTACGCCGGTCCGTGCTGCGGGCCGACGGGCCGTGCCCGCCTTCCGGCACCCGCTGGACCGCCGGGCCGCGCTGGACCGCCTCTCCGGGCCGCTGCTCGCCCGGTTGAGCCTGCGCGCCGCCCGGGCCCTGCGCCGGAGCGGCGGAGGACCGGCGCCGCTGGCCGACCTCGCCCGGCTGTACGCGGCGGCCGGACGGGTGCGCGAGGGCCTGCGCTGTCTCGTCGCGGCCGCCGACCGGGCGGCCGCCGCCGGCGACTACGCCACCGCCACCAGCCTCTACACCCGGGCCGTCGCCGAGGACCCGCGCGCCGGCGGCCGGATCCGTACCGCCGTGAAACTGGCCCGCACCGCCCAACTGGCCCGCGCCGGCGAGCCGGTGGTGGCCGCGGTGCGCCGGGTCCTCGACGAGGACGACCCGCCGCCCCCTTGCGCGGCGAGATCCGGCTGCACCTGAGCGTCGTCCTGCGCAACCAGAGCGGAGGGGCGCTCGACAGCCTCAACGAGGTCGCCCGCGCCGTCCCCGACCTGGAGGCGTCCGACCCGCAGACCGCCGCCCGCGCCATGGCCGTCGCCGCCATCCCCTCCATCAAGGGCTGGCACGTCGACCGCCACCGGGAGTGGCTGGAGCGCGGCGAGGCGCTCGCCGACCGGGTCGTCGACCCGGTCGCCCGGGCCGCCGTCGCCGCCAACCGCGCCACCGCCCTGATGCTGCTCGGCGATCCGCGCGCCTGGACCGCGGCCGGGGCGCTGCGCGGTCCGGCCGGGTCCGCGATGGAGACCGCGCACCACGCCCGGGGCTGGACCAACCTGGCGCACGCCTCCAGCGCCCTCGGATACGGCGCGCGGGCCCGGGAGTTCCTCGGCCGGGCCGCCGACGGGCTCGCCGAGTCCAGCAGCCCCTACCTGGAGGGGCTGATCCAGACCGCCGGCTGGTGCTCGCCTGGCACGAGGGCCGCTGGCAGGGCCTGCACGAGGACGCCGACCGCACCGCCCGGCTCTACCGGGAGATACCCGACCTGACCTCCGAGGCCATGCTGGTCCGCGGGCTGACCGCGCTGCACGTGCTGGGCGACGTCCCCGGGCCCGCCACGACCTGGCGGAGGCCGCCCGTACCACCCGTTACGACACCGGTCTCATCCTCACCGCCTCCGCCGCCGCCACGGCCCGCGTCCATCTGGAGGCGGGACGGCCGGGAGCGGGCGTGCGAGCCGTGGAGGAGGTGCTGCACCGGCTCGAACGGACCGGCGGCTGGGTGTGGGCGGGAGAGGTGCTGCCCGTCGCCGTGGAGGCCCTGCACGGCAGCGGGCAGACCGCGCGGGCCCACCGGATCGTCGCCGACTTCGCCGCCGGGATCGCCGGCGGCGACGCGCCCGCCGCCCGTGCCGCCCTGACCGTGTGCCGGGCGCTGCTCGCCGAGGCCGGGGACCGGCCGGACGAGGCCGTGGGGCTGCTGGCCGACGCGGAGGCGCGGTGGCGGCTGCTCGGCCGCCCCTTCGACGCGGCCCGGGCGGCGGAGGCCCGGGGACGCTGCCTCCTCGGTCTGCGGGGGAGGCGGCGGCCGACGAGGTCCGGGAGGTGGTCGAGGTCTACCGGCGCCTCGACGCCCGCTGGGACGTGGCCGCTGCCGGCGGCTGCTGCGCCGCCACGACATCGTCACCACCCACCGCCGCGGCCGTCTCGGCTACGGCGACCAACTGTCCCCGCGCGAGCAGAGGTGGCCCGGCTGGTCGTCCAGGGCCGTGCCAACCGGGAGATCGCCGAGCCTGGTCCTCTCCCCGGACCGTGGAGCACCACGTGGCGCGCATCATGCGGAAGCTGAACGCCGCGTCCAGGACCGACATCGCCCTGGCGGGGTGGGGGGACGGCGGGACGGAGCCGCGCCGGAGCTGAAGGGCGGGGCGGAAGGTCCGGTTCCGGCAGGCCGAGGTGGCGCCCGACCCGCTGGTCCACCGTGTCACGGCGAGGTCGCGCAGGGCGGCGACGGCGTGGACCGCGTGGTGGGGGCCGTCTCCTTTCCGGCGGCAGTCGCGCGGGACCTTCCGTTCTTCGTCCGGGCGGAGGTCGTACGGGTCCTCCTCCGCCGCCCCGGCCCCGCATGCGGTCACCTTGTCGTACCGAGTGTCCAGGGCCGTGGACTACGTTGTGGGGATGACCACCGGGACGGCATCGCGCCGCACACGGATCGGTGAGCCGGTGCTCTTCCGAGCGCCGCGAGGGCCGGCGCGGGCCCGCTGCTCGATGCGGGGTCCCGCGCTGCCGCGCGGGCTCCGCCTCCGTCGTGTTGATCAGAGGTTCGCCACGTCGACCACGACAGGAGGGTCCATGCCCATCAAGACGGTGCGGATTCCGGCCCCGGACGGCCGGGCCGATGCGTTCGGACGCTTTCAGCGCCTCCGGGCTGAAGCGCCACTGGGACCACCTGCTGCCTCTCCTGGACCGCGCCCTGGGTGACGGCTGCCCTCCGGTGTCCGCGCGGAACCGGAGGGCCTTCACCGTCGGACCCGTCCGCCGATCCGGGTCACCGGTCGAATGGAGCGTCTCGGTTTATGCCACGCCCTCACGTCTCCCCTGCGGGAAGAACGTGAGCCTTGCCTGCGGCGGGGTCAGCCGCCGACGTGGATGCCGGGGCGGCGGTCGGGGTCGGGTTCGTGGCGGCGGATGATCTCGCGGGTGACGGGGGCGGTGTCGCCGCGCCCCAGGAGGAAGTAGCGGAACATGTGCTTCAGGGGGCTTCCCTCGGCCCAGGCGAAGTAGCAGTGGGGCTTGACGCCGGTGGTGTCGCGCAGGGCGAGGAGGATCGCGGCGATGGCGTTGGGGGCCGCCGGGGCCTGGGCGCGCAGGATCCGGTGCCCGTCGACCTCGACGCCGTGGACGGTGAGGACCTCGCTGAAGTCGGAGGGGTCGACCACGTCGATCTCCAGGAACAGGACGTCGGCCCGGCCGGGGACCGGGTTGGTGCCGCGCTGTTCGCGTTCCTTGTCGCGGTACTCGGCGCCGTCGCCGGCCTGGCGGCGGTTGGCGATGATGTTGATGGCGTCGTCGTGGTCCAGGGTGTCGGTGAGGAACCGGCGGGCCACGTCGTCGAAGACGAGGCGGTCGGCGCGCAGTTCGGTGGTGCGCGAGACGCGGGAGATCAGCGAGACGGCGACGATGCCGGCGATGAAGAAGCCGGAGATGGTGATGCCGTCGGGCTTGTCGACGATGTTGTAGACCAGCGCGTACAGCAGGACCAGGGTGAGGAGCGCGAAACCGGTGGCGACCGCCCGGCGGCCGGAGCGGGCCACGGAGACGGTGACGGCGAAGGCGCCGGAGACCATCATGGCCAGGATGCCGGTGGCGTACGCGCCGGCCTGGGCGTCGACGTCGGCGTCGAAGGCGATGGTGATGAGGACGCACAGGGCGGTGTAGACGAGCACCACGGGGCGTACCGCGCGCCCCCATTCGGGGGCCATGCCGTAGCCGGGGAGGTAGCGGGGACGATGTTGATCAGTCCGGCCATGGCCGAGGCACCGGCGAACCACAGGATGAGGATGGTGCTGATGTCGTAGACGGTGCCGAACGCCTCCCCACGTGCTCGTGCGCGAGCCAGGCCAGGGCCCGGCCGTTCGCCGCGCCGCCGGGCTCGAACTCCTCGTGGGGGATGAGGACGGTGGTGACGAAGCTGGAGGCCAGCAGGTAGACGCTCATGACGAGCGCGGCGGTGGTCAGCAGCAGACGGGTGTTGCGGATGCGGGCGCGCAGCCGCTGTTCGTCGTCGGCGCCGGCGGCGGAGACCAGGGGCATCATGCTGACCCCGGTCTCGAAGCCGGACAGGCCCAGGACCAGCAGGGGAAGGCCAGCAGGGCAGGACCCATCAGGTCGCCGAAGCCGGTTCCGCCCCGACGAGCGCGTCCGTCCACGCCGAGAGGGCGCCGGGCGTGGTGAACACGTGCGCCAGGCCGACGGCGATGACGACCGCGTTCAGCACCAGGAAGACGGCGACCAGGGGATGGCGACGCTGACGGCCTCGCTGAAGCCGAGCAGGAACACGCCGCCGAGGACCAGCAGCAGCGCCACGGTGAGGGCGACCTCGTGGCCGTGCAGGGCCTCGGGAAAGAAAGGATTCTCCACGACGTGGACGGAGGCGTCCGCGGTCGACAGGGTGATCGTGATGATCCACGAGGTGGCCACGAAGCCGAGCAGGACCAGGACGAACAGCTTGCCCCACCAGAACGGCAGCAGGTCCTCCAGCATCGCCACGGACCCGGCGCCGTGCGGACTCTCCTTGGCCACCCGCCGGTACATCGGCAGCATGCCCAGCAGCGTCAGCGCCACGATCAGCAGGGTCGCCAGGGCGAGACCGCCCCGCGGCGAGGGCGGCGATGGCCGGTACGTAGGCGAGGCTGGAGAAGTAGTCGACCCCGGTCAGGCACATCACCTTCCACCAGGCGTGCGGCTCGCCGTGTCCCTCCGCCGCCGGTCCCACGGGCTGCACCTGGTGGCGCAGCATCCACCGCGCCAGGCGCCCGGTCGGTTCCGGTCGCAGCGCGGGGCTGGCCACCACCTCGGGCACGGCAGGCCCGCTCACGTCCTTCATGACTCCCATCGACTTCCCTCGCTCCTGCCCGGGGCCCGGCCGCCACCGCACGCGCGGCGACGCGATCACCGAGTATGCGGCCCGTCGGCACCGCCCCGGACCGGCACGCAACGCGCCGACCGCGGTCCTCCGGCCACCCCGGGGAGCGGCCGGCGGTCCTGTCGGAAGGTCGACGAGGCCTCGGCGGAAGAGCCGCGCCGCGCCGTGGAACGACACGTGCCGACCGGCCTCGCGGGACCCGCCCGGACGGCCGTGGCGACGACGGCCGCGCCCCTTGGCGAGGAGCTTCCGCAGGGACGTCGGTCCGTCTCCGTCCGCCCAATGTGCCGCTCCACCAGCGGTGTTGGGCCGGCGCGGGCTACGCGTTCCCGAGCGGGACGCTCGCGACCACGGCGGCGGACGGCCCTCCGGCCCCCGGCGGCGGCGCGGAACCGGAGGCGTCCCCGGTGCGACCGGGCATGTGCCGGCTCCGGTCGGCGCGTGCGCGAGGTGCCGTACACCGTGTCCGGAACCCCGGGGATCAGCCGCGCCAGGGCTCTCGCGGCTCCTTCTCCACGCCCCGCGAGCGAAGAATCCCTGTCGTTTTCTTAACGCCGGGCCCGGTCCTCGGCGCCGGGTCAGGCGGCCGTCCGCGCCCGTGGCGGGGCGGGCCCGCCGCGGCCCGTCGCGCGCAGCGACAGTCGCGCGTAGGCGGGGATCAGCACCCCTCGTGCCGGGCGGCGGTCCGTGACCACGAGTTCCGGGAAGGCGCGCAGGACCCCGGTCACCGCGCGTATCTCCGCCATGGCCAGCGGCATCCCCAGGCAGAAGTGCGGGCCCGCCCCGAACCACAGCCGGCGCAGGCCGGCAGTCTCGGCGGGGTCCCGGTCCGGTGAGAACGGGCCGTACGCACCGGTGCACAGCAGCGTGGCGATCACCACCCGCTCCCCGCCTCCACCCGGACGCCCCCGATGCGCCCCGACCGGGCCGCGCTGCGCAGCATCACCGGAGTGGGCGACGTCACCCTCAGCGCCTCCTCCACCAGGGCGTCGGTGATCCGGTCCGGTCCCCGGCCCGTGTCGTGGGCCAGTGCGACCAGCCGGGGGACGAAGGAGACGAGCGTCTCGGTGCCGGTCAGCAGGAACAGTCCGACGGCGCCGCGCGCCTCGGCCTCGTCAAGGCCCAGCGCGCGCAGGCGTCCCGGCACGGTGGACTCGTCACCGGCCCGGTAGGCGGCCACCGCCGCCTCGCTCAGTCGGGCCAGCGCCGCCCTGGCGCGTTCCGCCTGGCGTCCGGTCAGCGTCGTCCGCCACAGACGCACGGACGACACCACCGCGGCGGCCCCGGCGAAGTCGCTCCCGCCCGCCGGGAGCCCGACCAGCTCGCGGATCACCTCGGCGGCCCCGTCCCGGACGACCCGGACCAGATCCACCTCCTCGCCCGCCGACAGCCGCCGCTCCAGGTCTTCGAGCGGGGCGCGCAGCACCGTTCGCAGACGGCCGTCACGCGGCCCGGCGTGAAGAGCCCGCCGAGCCTCCTGCGCAGCGCCGCGTGTTCGGCGCCCTCCAGGGTGATCAGCGTCCGCGAGCCGAGCACCGGACTCCAGAGCCCGGCCGCAGCGCCGGGTCCCGTCTTCGTGTAGCCCTCGGTGTCCGTCAGCACCTCCCGGGCGAGGCCCGCGTCGCTGACCAGCACCCCCACCCGCGGCACCCGCACGACCGGGCCACGGGCGGCGATCAGCCGCACCAGCCGGTACACCGCGGGGTGCGCGGCCGTCTGCACCCGTCGCTCCCAGCGCTCCCACTCCTGCATCCCGGCAAGGTAGCGCCCCCGTGGCCGGAAACGAGCCCCCGGGCACGGGGGTCTCAGCCGTCGTGGAGGGCCGTGCGCAGGGCGTCGACGGCGAGCCTGCGGGCGACGTCGGCGGCGCGGGTGTGGCGCAGGCTGTCCAGGAGGAGGAAGTCGTGGACCATGCCGGCCACGCGGACGGAGGTCACGTCCACACCGGCCTCGCGCAGCTTGTTGGCGTACTGCTCGCCCTCGTCGCGCAGGACGTCGGCCTCGTCGGTGATGACCAGGGTGGTGGGCAGGCCCTTGAGCCGCTCCGGGGAGGCCTGGAGCGGGAGGCGTACACCTCCGTGCGCTGACCGGGCTCGGAGTACTGGTCCCAGAACCACTTCATGCCGTCGCGGGTGAGGTAGTAGCCCTCGGCGAACTGGAGGTAGGAGGGGGTGTCGAAGTCGGCGTTCGTCACCGGGTAGAGCAGGACCTGCGCCCTGAGGTCGATCCCGCCGCGCTCCTTGTTCATCAGCGCGAACACCGCCGACATGCAGCCGCCGACGGACTCGCCGGTGACGGCGATCCGGGAGGTGTCCAGGCCGTGTTCGGCGCCGTGCTCCAGGACCCACTGCCCCACGGCGTAGTTCTGCTCGACCTGGGTGGGGTACTTCGCCTCGGGCGCGCGGTCGTAGACGGGGAAGACGCCCGCCGCCCCGGCGCCGACCGTGAGCTCGCGGAAGAGCCGGTCGTGCGTCTTCTCGTCGCCGAAGACCCAGCCCGCGCCGTGGATGTAGAACACCACGGGCAGCGGCCCGGTGGATCCGGCGGGCCGGATGATACGGGTGCGGACCGTGCCCCACTCGCCCGCGTCCACGTCGACCCACTCCTCGTCGACCTCGGGGCGGGGCACGCTCTCGTCGCTCTGCAGGCCGAGGAGGATGTCACGGCCCTTCTCCGGAGGGACCTCGTAGATCCGCGGATGCGGATCCGTCGCCTCGCACAGCTCCTTCGCGGCCGGTTCCAGACAGGGGGTGATCGGAGGAGGAAGGTCGGTCATGTCCGCTCCATGTCACGGGCACACGGGTGCCCTGTTCACACGGCCTCACCGGCCGCGGCTGTGGCCCCGCCCCGGGCATCGTGCCCGCCTCCATCGTTCGCGCCCGCTCAACCCGTCGCAACCCGGCCGCGGGGCCCGGGAGGACCCGTACCCGGTGGAGCCCGCTCCGTCCGCCCCCGATCGGGTCCGCGCGGACGAGGCGTCGTACGTCTCCCGCGAGAACCGCGCCTCCCCGAGTGCCGTGTCCCACGGCCGTCCCCCTGGCCTCCGCCGCACCTCCCCTCCTATGCTGCGTGATCCACATCGTTCGGGGGATCATGAACCACAAGCGCTGTCGCAGACCGTCGGCCTTCCTGCTGCTGACGGTGTCGGTCGCCCTCGGCGCCACGGCCGTGGCCGCACTCGATTCGGGAGGCGAGGGCGCACCGGTCCTGCTGATCGGGATCCGCGAGTACGTCCTTCCGCTGGGAGGGCTCGCTCTGGCCGCGCTGATCGGCGCGGTCCTCCTGGGGCTGCCGAAGGCCTCGTCGCTCCGCACGCCTCTGGTCACCATGCTGCTCGTCATCGGCGCGCCGACGCTGCTTCTCGGCGGCCTGGCCTCCGCGATGTCCGGCGGCCCGGACGAGAGGTGCGCACCGAGCAGGCTCCCGGTCGCGGCGACCGCCGACTGCTCGTGGTGGCGCGGAGCGCTCTCTCGAACCCGTCCAGTGCGTCTACGCCGACCAGGGGAACCCGCCGCGGGAACGCCGCTGGAGCGTCGGCTGCTTCAACGGCGACTCCGAGGAGAACGCGCTCGGTACGACCGAGTGGACGGCTTCCGACCGGATTCGCATGACCACCAGGGGCGGCGCGGTCCACGAAGTGACCCTCGCCCCGGACGGTCGACCGGACCGGGTCGTTTCCGTCGGGTAGCCGGCCCGGCAGGAACGTCCTTCCCTTCTCCGGTCGCCGGAGCGCTTCCGGGGCGCGCCCGGAGAAGGCGAGGGCCTCCGTACGGGACTCCATACGGCACTCCGTACGGCAAAGGCCTTCGGCGGCTCGGTGTCACGCGCTTTCGTCGTTCACCAGGAGGATCTTGCCGAGGTGGCCGCCGGCCTCCATGAGGCGGTGGCCCTCGGCGGCGTCGGCCATGGGGACGGTCCGGTCGACGAGCGGCTTCACGGTGCCGCCCTCGATCATGGGCCAGACGTTCTCCTGGACCTGGGCCACGATCTCGGCCTTGTCCTCCTTGGAGCGGGTCCGCAGGGTGGTGCCGTGGACGGAGGCCCGCTTGAACACGATCTCGGCGAGGTCGAGCCTCCCCTCCGGACCGTTCTGCAGGCCGATGACGACCAGCCGTCCGTCGGCCGCCAGGGAACGGACGTTGCGCTCCAGGTAGTCGCCGCCGACGACGTCGAGGATCACGTCGTAGGGGCCGTGCTCGGTGAAGTCCTCGGCGCGGTGGTCGATCGCCACGTCGGCGCCCAGCTCCCGCGCCCGCGCGACCTTCTCCGGGCCGCCGACCGTGGTGACGACGCGGGCGCCCAGGGCCTTGGCGACCTGGATCGCCATGGAGCCCACGCCCCCGAGTCCGCCGTGCACCAGGAGGGTCTCCCCGCCTTCAGACCGGCCGTCATGACGAGGTTGGACCAGACCGTGGCGGTGACCTCGGGAAGGCCCGCGGCCTCCACCAGGCCGACCCCTTCGGGGATCGTGAGGAGCTGCCCGGCGGGAACGGCGACCTTCTGCGCGTAACCGCCCCCCGTCAACAGGGCGCAGACCTCGTCGCCCACCCCCATCCGGTGACGCCCTCGCCGACGGCGGCGACGCGACCGGAGACCTCGAGGCCCGGGTACGGCGACCAGTCCGGCCGCAGGGGTAGAGCCCCATGCGCTGCATGACGTCCGCACGGTTCAGCGCACTGGCCGCCACGTCGACGACGACCTCGCCGGCGGCGGGCGTCGGGTCTTCGGCCTCGGTCCACTCCAGGACCTCGGGACCACCGTGCTCCCTGATCGACACAGCCTTCACGACGACTCCGTTCCTGAGAAATGCGAGGAAGGGCTCCTGCGGGGTCCTGGGGGCAGGGCCCGGCGAGCCAGAATGTTTACGCTACATACATTACGACTCGAAGTGTGCAGCGTCAACATTGGAGCCGCCCGGAAGGCGTCCACTCCCCGCCGGACAGGAGACCGAAGGCGCTTGCGACGCCCTCTAGCGGGCTCCCGCCGTCGCCTCGACGTCGGCGACCACGCGTTGGGCAAGGCGTTCGGAGGACGGCGGGTTCTGGCCCGTGTACAAGTTGCGGTCGACCACCACGTAGGGCCGCAGCGGCAGCCGGGCCTTGGAGTACTCCGCGCCGCTCTCCCGCAGCCGGTCCTCCAGGAGCCAGATCGCCTTGCGGCCGAAGCTGTTGAACTTCTCCTCCAGGTTCGACAGGCCCGTCATCCGGTACCCGGCGAACGGCCACGACCCGTCCGGGTTCTTCGCCGCGAACGCCGCCGCCGGAGCGTGACACAGCAGCGCCAGCGGCCTGCCCGAAGCGAGCACCCGCGCCAGCAGCGCGCCCGAGACCGGGTCGACCGCCAGGTCCTCCATCGGACCGTGCCCGCCCGGGTAGAACACCACGTCGAAGTCGTCCGGGTCGATCGCGTCCAGCGAGCGGGGACTGCGCAACTCGCCTTGGATCGCCTTCAGATACGCGGCCACCTCGCGCAGCTTCCACGGCCACCCGGCCGTCTTCGACATGCTCAGCCGGTCGAGGGTCGGGGCCTTTCCGCCGGGCGTCGCGACCGCGGTCTCCCACCCGCCCCGGTGAAGACCTTGTGCGGCACCGCCAGCTCCTCACCCCAGAACCCGGACGGATGCACCTCCCCGTCCCGCAACGTCCACCGGTCGGCCGCGGACACGACGAACAGGACCCTGGTCACGACAGACCTCCTTCTCCGCGGAACGGATTCACCGGCGTTCCGGTCTCGGCCGTGCGGCGCTGCCGGAGCACCGCCGCGAACAGGGTGATCAGGACGCCGACGACCGCCCAGGCCGACAGGACGAGCAGCGAGGAGGTCATGTCGTTGCCGTGGAAGTACGAGATCGAGCGGGCGGCCCAGGTGCCCGCGCCCGGCGGCAGGGCCGGACCGATGGCCTGCCAGAACGGTGGGAGCATCGGGGCGGGAAAGCGCCGCCCGCGCTCGGGTTGCCCGCGATCACCACCAGCAGGATCGCCAGGCCGATCCCGATGACGCCGAAGAGGCCCTGGAGGGCGAGGGTGGCGGCGCCGACGGCGAAGATGAGCAGGGCGCCGAGTCCCCACAGCGCCCAGACGCTGCCCGGCAGGGCGTCCAGGATCGGCCCCACGATGACCGCGCCGCCCAGCCCGCCGACCAGCGCGACCAGGGTCATCGCGCCCAGCCGGGTGGCCGCGCGGATCGGGTTGGCCGGCCGGGCGCCGGCGCTGATCGCCAGGATCGACGCGCACAGGTAGGCGCCCACGCACCAGCCGATGACCAGGTAGAACGAGGACAGGCCGTTGAAGTCGTGCGGTGAGGCCGGGGCCACGTCGACCGTGCGGACGGTCCGCCCCTGGCTCTTGTCCACGGCGGTGATCAGCGTCCCCAGGGCCAGGGACAGCGCCTTGCCGCCGCCGGAGGCCACCAGGAGCGTGTCGGTGGTCCCGGCCGGGTCGACCACGAGTGCCCCGTAGAGGTCCCGGTTGACGATCTGCTGCCGGGCCGTCCGCTCGTCGGGCAGCGCCCGGGGGTCCAGCGGGGAGCCGGGCAGCCCGTCCAGGCGGGCCACCGTCTGCCCCGCCACCGCCCGCGGCGCCACCACCCCGAAGGACACGTCCTTCAGCTTGGGCTCGTGAAGGGCTCCCACGTAGGAGGCGATGAACAACAACTGCAGGGCGATCACCCCGACCACCAGCAGCGTGGCCCGCGGAGTGACGGCGTCCTTCACCTCGGACAAGGCGCTCTGTCTCATGTCCCCACGCTCCCGGGGACCGGAAGCCCGCGCAGCCGGAGAGCACCCGAACGGCTGTCGTCGTGCTCGGACACGCCACGCCGGACACGAACCACGCGGCTGCGACGTACCCCACAGCCCCGAATGTTTACGGCGATTACATCGACACGCTAATGTGAGTGGTGCACACATCCCGTGCGATCGAGACGGAAGAGGGATCCCGTATGACCAGCGAGCTGTTCTCACCGCTGCCCCTGCGCTCCGGGCAGGTGCTGAAGAACCGGATCGCCAAGGCGGCCATGGAGGAGAACATGGCCGGCGCCGGCCAGCTCCCCGGACGAGCGGCTGTTCACGCTGTACCGGCGCTGGGCCGCCGGCGGCACCGGACTGCTGATCACCGGCAACGTCATGGTCCACGCCGAGGCGTTGACCGGCCCCGCCGGTGTCGTGCTCGACGAGCACGCGCCCCTGGAGCCGTTCGCCGAGTGGGCGAAGGCCGGCAAGTCCGGTGGCGGCGCGCTGTGGATGCAGATCAACCACCCCGGCCGCCAGGTGGCCTCCGACATGCCCGGCGTCGTGTGGGGCCCGTCCGACATCGGCGTCAGCCTGGGCAGGCACAGCAGCCGCTTCGGCCGCCCGACCGCCATGACCCCGCGGCAGATCGAGGAGACCGTGGCGCGGTACGCGGTGACCGCGCGCCGCGCCGAACAGGCCGGCTTCGACGGCGTCGAGGTCCACGCCGCCCACGGCTACCTGCTCTCGCAGTTCCTCTCCCCGCTGGTCAACAAGCGCACCGACCGGTGGGGCGGATCCCTGGAGAACCGGGCCCGGATGCTGCTCGACGTCGTCCGCGCCGTCCGGGCCGCCGTCTCGCCGTCCTTCGCGGTCGCGGTCAAGCTCAACTCCGCCGACTTCCAGCGCGGCGGCTTCGACGCCGACGACGCCCGCCAGGTCATCGAGATGCTCGAACCCCTCGGCGTCGACCTGGTCGGGCTCTCCGGGGGCAGCTACGAGAGCCCCGCAATGACCGGCCGCTCCGCCGACACCCGCACGCAGGCGCGCGAGGCGTACTTCCTCGACCTGGCCGAGGACCTCGTCACGACCAGCCCGCTCCCCTGATGCTCACCGGCGGCGTCACCCGGCGCGCGACCGCGGAGAAGGTCCTCGCCGGCGGCGTGGCGGTCGTCGGCATGGGCACCGCCCTCGCCGTCACCCCGACCTGCCCGACCGCTGGCACCAGGATCGCGAGGCCGACCGGCAGATGCGACCGGTGACCTGGTCCGACAAGGCCCTCGCCTCCGCCGCGAGCATGGCCCAGGTCCGCCACCAGATGCGCCGCCTCGCCCGGGGCAGCCGTCCCAGGCCCGGCACCCACCCGGCGATCGCCCTGATCTCCGAACAGCGCAGGCAGCGCAAGGCCCTGCGCGGCTACCGCACGTGGCTGACCGGGCCCCGAAGCGCGGTTCGAGGGGCGTGACCCGGACGGCGTCACCCCGTCCCGAAGTGTTGACGCCGCACACATAGCACCTTACCGTCATGTATACGCCGCTCACATCGAAGTGAGGAACCCTCATGTCCGCAACTCAGCAGGACACCGTCAAGGTCGACCTCGGAGGCCGCGAGGTCACCGTCCCCCAGGGCGGCCTGTACGACCGGTACCGCATGAACCCCGACCTCGACACCATCGCCCGCGACCCGCGCGTCAGCGGCGTGGACTTCTTCCGGAAGACGCCCAAGACCGAGGTCGACTCCCCGATCGGCCCCACGCTCACCCCGAACTTCTACTACGCGATGTCGTCCGCCCGGCTGACGATGCTCGCGCCGTCCCAGGCGATCCGCGCCCGGCTGCCCGAGAGCTCTCCCCGCTGGAGGTCGCGCCCGGCCTCGGGCTGGTCTCGGTGATGTTCTTCCGCTACGACGTGTGCGACATCGACTTCTACACCGAGGCCGCCGTGGGCATCGCGGTCAAGCCCGCCCGGCACGGCAAGCTCGGCTTCTTCGACCTCGTCTCCGGTCTGAAGAACGAGCACCTGCACTCCTACGTCCTGTCCCTGCCGGTGAACTCGGAGATCGCGCAGGTCCGCGGCCACGACGGCTACGGCTTCCCCAAGTGGGTCACCGGCCTCGACGTCTCCATCGACCACCACCGCACCACCGCGCGCGTGGCCGGCGACTCCGGCGGCGTCGACCTGGCGCTCCTGGCGGACACTCCGGCCCAGAAGGCCCACCCGAGCGGTGAGCGGGTCGGCTCGCTCACCTCGTACACGACGATCAACGGCGCCTGGCACTCCACCCTGAACCAGACCAACGTGCTGAACGCCGGTACGACGCGCGGCACCAAGGGCGTCACCCTCCAGCTCGGGCAGGGCCGCATGTCCGACGACCTGCGCTCGCTCCGGCCGAAGCGGGCGATCCGGTTCGACGTCATGACCGAGGGTCAGGCCGCCCTGCACATGCCCGTCCCCACCTCGGTCCACAGCCGCGGCGAGTAAGAGCAGAGGAGCCCCGTCATGGCCACCACCCACGCCGGTCCGACGACCACCCGCGGCCCGGCCCTTCCCGCCTCCATCACTCCGTCCTTCCTCCAGCGCCTGACCGCCCGGGTCTCGGCCGCGCCGAACGCCGCGCGCGTCACCACCACCGCCCCTACACCGGCGTCCCGCTGGCCGACCTCCCGGTCTCCACCCCCGGTGACGTCGAGGACGCGTTCGCCCGCGCCCGCATCGCGCAGAAGGCCTGGGCCGCCACGCCGATCGCGGAGCGCAGGAGGATCCTGCTGCGCTACCACGATCTGGTCCTGGCCCGTCAGGACCAGGCCCTGGACCTGATGCAGGCCGAGAACGGCAAGACCCGTCGCGACGCGTTCCTCGAAGTCGTCGACATCGGCATCGTCTCGCGTTACTACGCGCGCACCGCCGCCAAGTACCTGAGCCCCAAGCGGCGCAGGGGCGCGATCCCGCTGCTCACCCGCACCACCGAACTGCGCCATCCCAAGGGCGTGGTCACCGTCGTCTCGCCGTGGAACTACCCGCTGAGCATGGCCGCCAGTGACACCATCGCCGCCCTCATGGCCGGCAACGCCGTCGTGCAGAAGCCCGACACCCAGACCGCGCTGACCGCGCTGTGGTCGATGGAGCTGATGTACGAGGCCGGGCTGCCGAGGACGTGTGGCAGATGGTGATCGGCCGGGGCGGTTCCATCGGCGGCACGCTGATGGACAACGCCGACTACATGATGTTCACCGGCTCCACCGCCACCGGACGGCAGATCGCGAGCGACGCCGGCCGGCGCCTGATCGGCGCCTCCCTCGAACTCGGCGGCAAGAACCCGATGATCGTCCTGGACGACGCCGACGTCGAGAAGGCCGCCGACGGGGCGGTGGCCGCCTGCTTCCCCTCCGCCGGACAGCTCTGCGTCTCCGTCGAGCGCCTCTACGTGGCCGAGTCCATCCGCGACCGGTTCGTCGCCGCCTTCGTCGCCCGCACCGAGCGGCTCGAGCTCGGCGCCGCCTACGACTACGGCGTGGACGTCGGCAGTCTCACCACCCCGCCCAGCTCAAGACCGTCACCGAGCACGTCGACGACGCCGTGGCCAAGGGCGCCACCGTCCTGGCCGGCGGCAGGGCCCGCCCGACCTGGGTCCCCTCTTCTACGAGCCGACCGTCCTCACCGACGTCACGCCCGACATGACGCTGCACTCCCACGAGACCTTCGGGCCCGTCGTCTCCCTCTACACCTACCGCGACGTCGACGACGCCGTCACACAGGCCAACGCCACCGCCTACGGCCTCAACGCCAGCGTCTGGTCGCGCGACGGCGCCCGGGGCCGGGCCGTCGCCGCCCGCGTCCACGCGGGGACCGTCAACGTCAACGAGGCCTTCGCCGCCGCCTGGGGAAGCGTCGACGCCCCCATGGGCGGCATGGGCGACTCGGGCTCGGCCGCCGCCACGGGGCCGACGGCATCCTCAAGTACACCGAGCCCCAGACCGTCGCCCACCAGCGCCTCCAGGGCTTCACCCCGCCGTCGGGCGTCGGCTTCGAGACCTGGGCCACCCTTCTGACCGGGGCGCTCAAGGTCCTGAAGGCGGTCGGCGCCCGCTGAGGCGGCGGCCGGCGGGTCCGCGCGGAGGAGCGGCGGCGGGTGTGGGCTGCCGGTCGGGCCGGTTCCCTCCTCCTTTTCGATCGCTTACGATGTATACGGCGTTCACATGAGAGGACGTGTGGACACCGTGAACGCGAAGGATGTGCGCCCCATGCCCCAGACCGGCACGTACCACCACGGCGACCTGCGCGCCGCCTGCGCGCCGCGCGCGAACTCCTGGAGGAGGACGGCAGCGCGGGCCTCTCGCTGCGTGCGGTCGCCCGGCGCGCCGGGGTGTCGGCCACCGCCCCTACCGCCACTACGCCGACCGCGACGCGCTCGTCTCCGCCGTGGCCGCCGAGGGGTACCGCGAGCTCGCCGGGCACCTGGCCGAGGCCCACCCCGCGCCCTCGACGCCCGACGAACTCGCCGCGGTGGCCGTCGCCTACGTGCGGTTCGCCCTGGAGCACCCCGCCCTGTTCCGGGCCATGTTCGCCGAGCCCTGCGACCCGACCAGCGAGGAGCGGGTCGCCGCGACCGCCGCCATCTCCGAGTACGTCCGCGGCATCGTCCGCGCCACCTTCCCCGGCGTGGACGCGGACGCCCTGTCGACCACGGTGTGGGCGCTCGTCCACGGCCTGGCCTTCCTGCACCTCGACGGCAAGCTCGACTCCTCCACCCCGAGGCGGTCGCCGCCCAGGTGACCTCCGCCGTCCACGCCCTGTTCGGCGCCGCCCCGGCGCTGTCCGGGACGGCGGCGGCCGCGCGGGCGACGGCCTGATCCGCCGTCACCCCGCGCGGCCCCCGGGCCCGGGCCCTCAGGAGGCCGAACGGTCGGCGGGAGGAGCGGGCGGTGCCGTCGGCCGGAGCTTCAGCCAGACGAGGAAGAAGAGGCCGAGGGCGAGCATGCCCAGGCCCGTCCAGAGGTTGATGTTGACGCCGACGGCCTTCTTCAGGTCGGCGTCGTCGGCGGTGACGCCCGCGAGGGTCACCATCACGCCGTAGAGGGTGAACAGGCCGCCGATGATGCGCCGGATGTCGAAGAGCCGGGCGGCGGTGGCGGACTTCTCCTCCAACTCGGACACTTCGCGCTGCGGTTCGGACATGGTGAGGTGCCTCCGGTCGTTCGGGTCGTTCGAGTCGTGAAGTCGTCAGGTCGTCAGGTCGTCAGGTCGTCAGGTCGTCAGAAGGAGTACGGCAGGTAGCAGAGGGCGGCCAGGACGACCGCTCCCCAGCCGAGGAGGGCGGGGCGCCGGTACCAGGCGTCGTCGCCCTCGGACGGCGCCTCGTCCATGCCGGGCGACCTCGTCCCGTACACGAGTCCGGCCAGTTCGGCCTCGGGCTTGGGGGCCGTGAAGAGGGTGACGGCGACCATCACCACCGCGCCGGCGACGAAGCCGACGATGGCCGAGACGAAGTTGGCGCCCTGGTCGGTGGGGATGCCGATGACGCCCTGCTTGTAGATGACGAAGTAGTTGACCATCGCGGCCACCGTGCCCGCGACCAGGCCCCAGAAGCCGGACTTGACCGAGGCGCGCTTCCAGAACATGCCGATGATGAAGACGACGAACATCGGCACGTTGAAGAAGGAGAACAGGGTCTGGAGGTACCCCATGATGTTGGAGAAGCTGGCGGCGAGGAACGCGGTGCCGATGGAGGCGAGGACGCCGAGGGCGGTGACCAGGCGCCCGAAGCGCAGGTAGTAGCCGTCCTCACGGCCCTTCACCACGTACTTGGCCCAGATGTCGGTGGTGAACACGGTGTTGAACGACGACACGTTCGCGGCCATGCCCGCCATGAAGGCGGCGAGCAGACCGGTGACGGCGATGCCGAGCACGCCGTTGGGCAGCAGCTCCTGCATGAGCAGCGGGACGGCGTCGTTGTAGGTGAGGCCGGAGCCCTCCGTGCCGATCTTCGGCACCAGGGTGGCGGCGACCAGGCCGGGGATCATCACCACGAAGACGATGAAGATCTTGGGGAACGCGGCGATGAGCGGGGTGCGCCTGGCCGCCGACAGGTTCTTGGCGGACAGGGCCCGCTGCACCTCGGCGAAGTTGGTGGTCCAGTAGCCGAAGGAGAGGACGAAGCCGAGGCCGAGGACGATGGTCAGCCAGTTGGCGCCGAGCGGGTTGGGGTCGCCGATGCCGGTGCCGCCCCAGGCGGACAGGAAGTCGGCGCCGTGGCTCTCCTCCAGGGAGGAGGTCAGGCCGTCCCAGCCGCCGACCCGCTTGAGGCCGAGGATCGTGAGCGGTATGAGGGCGGCGAGGATCACGAAGAACTGCAGGACCTCGTTGTAGATCGCCGAGGACAGGCCGCCGACCGTGATGTACGCCAGGACGAAGAACCCGGCGACGACGATGGAGACCCACTGGGGCCAGCCGAGGAGCGCCTCCACGACGATCGACAGGGCGTAGAGGTTGACGCCCGCGATGAGGATGGCGGCGAAGGCGAAGAGGACCGAACTCAGCAGGTGCGCGGACCGGTCGAAGCGCTGGAGCAGGAACTCGGGGACCGAGCGGACCTTGGAGCCGTAGTAGAAGGGCATCATCACCAGGCCCAGGAAGACCATGGCGGGGATGGCGCCGATCCAGTACCAGTGGACGACGGCGACGCCGTACTGGGCCCCGGTCGCCGCCATGCCGAGGATCTCCGTGGCTCCCAGGTTGGCGGCGACGAACGCCAGCCCGGTGACCCAGGCCGGCAGCGAGCGGCCCGAGAGGAAGAAGTCGAGGCTGGTTCTCACACTCGCCCGGGCGGCGAAGCCGATGCCCAGGACCACGACGAAGTAGATCGCCAGGATCGAGTAGTCGAGCCAGTTGGTGGGGAGCCGCAGCTCCGCGGCCAGGTGCATGGGGTACTCACTTCGTCGCCCGAAAGGAACAGGCGCGAACCTACGCACGGAGCGACAAGAAGTGAACGGTCTCCTTGCTTATTTTTGATTGATCGTGATCGAACATGGGGAAGTTTCCGGCAAAGGTATGTCAAAGGGCGTGGAAACTTCCGCGCGTCTCCCTCAATCCGCCCGCCCCCGGCTGCGAAGTACGGGTGAATCGCGCCGCGGTCGCGGCGTGTCGGGTGGCGGGAGAGTCGTGTGGAACAGCGCAAGGTGGCAGTGGTCGGCGCCGGAGTGGCGGGGCTGACCGCCGCCTACGTCCTCTCCTCGGCGCGCGAGGTCACCCTGTACGAGGCCGACGGACGCCTCGGCGGTCACGCGCACACCCGGGAACTGGCCGGACCCGGGGGCCGGTCGGTGTCCGTGGACTCCGGCTTCATCGTCCACAACGAGCGCACCTACCCGACCCTGCTGCGGCTCTTCGACGAACTGGGCGTCGCCACGCAGGACACCGAGATGAGCATGTCGGTGCGGTGCGACGGCTGCGCCCTGGAGTACGCGGGCGCCCGCGGGCCCGCCGGGCTCTTCGCCTCGCGCGCCGCCCTGCGCGGCCGGTACCTGCGGCTGCTCGCCGAGGTCCCCGCCTTCCACCGCGCGGCCCGGCGCCTGCTGGCCCGAGAGGGAGACGAGGGCGTCACGTTCGGGGACTTCCTGCGCGACAACGGCTTCTCCCCTACTTCGTCGCCCACTTCGCGCTCCCGCTGGTGTCGGCGGTGTGGTCCTGCCGGCCCGCACCGCCCTCGTCCACCGGCCGCGTACCTCTTCACGTTCCTCGACCACCACGGCCTGCTGTCCGTCACCGGGTCCCCGCGGTGGAGGACCGTCACCGGCGGCTCGGCCGCCTACGTGGCCGCCGCCGCCAAGCGCGTCCAGCGCGTCCTCACCGCCAGTCCCGTCGCGGCCGTCCGGCGGACCGGCGGCGGCGCGGTGGTCACCACCGGGACGGCGCCACCGAGACGTACGACGCCGTCGTCATCGCCACCCACCCCGACCAGGCGCTGCGGATGCTCGCCGACGCGACCCCGACGAACGGCGGGTGCTCGGCGCCTTCACGTACTCCCGCAACCCCACCGTGCTGCACACCGACGCCTCCGTCCTGCCCCGCTCCCCGCGCGCCCGGGCGTCCTGGAACTACCGCCTGACCGGGTGCGACCCTCCACCGACCCGGTGCGGATCAGCTACGACATGCGGCGCCTGCAACGACTGCCGGCCGGGGCCGAGTACGTCGTCACCCTCGGCGGCGACGACCTCGTCGCCCCGGACCGGGTGGTGGAGCGCATGGTGTACGAACACCCCGTCTACACACCGGCCTCGGTCGCGGCGCAGCGGGAACTCCCCGGTCTGAACACCGGGGTGACGGCGTACGCGGGCGCGTGGCACGGCTGGGGGTTCCACGAGGACGGCTGCCGCTCCGGCGTGCTCGCCGCCCTGTCCCTGGGCGTGCGGTGGTGACGGGCGCCGGTCCGGCGGCGCCCGCGCTGTACGAGTGCGTGGTCGCCCACGCGCGGACCGCGCCGCTGCGCCACTCCTTCCGGCACCGCACGTACCTGTGGTGCGTGGACCTCGACGCGCTGCCGGTGCTGCCCGCCCCGGTCCGGCCGCTGGCCCGATTCGACGCCCGCGACCACTTCACGGGCCGTGCCGGGTCGATCCGGGCGGGCCTCGACGCGTACCTGGCCGGTCACGGCGTCGACCTGGGCGGGGGACGTGTCGTGATGCTCGCGCACGCGCGTGTTCGGCTTCGTCTTCAACCCGCTGAGCGTGTACTGGTGCCACGACGCGGCCGGCGCCCCGGTCTGCGTGGTGGCCGAGGTCCACAACACGTACGGGCAGCGGCACTGCTACCTGCTCCGGCCGGACGGCGAGGGGACCGCCGAGGCGGACAAGACCTTCTACGTCTCCCCGTTCTTCGGCGTCGAGGGCCGCTACCGGATGCGCCTGCCACCGCCCGGCGAGGAGCTGCGCCTGGCGGTGCAGTTGCGGACCGGGGACGGCCGCCCGTTCACCGCGACCGTACGGGGCGGCGGCGCCCGCCACCGTCGCCGCCCTCCTCGGGTGCGCGGTGCGCAGGCCGTGGTCGACCGGCGCCGTGTGGGCCGGGATCCGCCACCACGGCATCCGCCTGTGGCTGCGCGGCCTGCCCGTACGGCCCCGCCCGAGGCCGGGCCGCCCTCCCCGGCGTGCGGGCGGCCGACCGCCCGCACGCACTGACCCCATCGCACACCACCCAGAAGGACACGTCGTTGTGAATCCTCCCTCCCCGGCCTTCCCCGATCGTGCCCGGGCTCCTCGGCGTGCCGCGTCCGTGCCGGTCCAGCCCGGTCCGGCCGCGGCCGTCCACACCGACGAAGCCGTGGACCGCGTCGAAACCGCCGCAGCCGCCCGAGCCGTGGACGTCGTCGAAGCCGTCGACGCCGACCGCTGGCCGGACGTGGCCCGGCCGCCGAAGGCGGCGCCCGGCCAGACGGCCCTCGCCCGGTACCTGGTGCGCAAGGCGCTGAAGGACCTGTCGCTCCTCGCGCCCGACGGGGCCCCGGACCCCGCCGCGCCGTCCCCGCCCGGCTCGTCCTCCATGACCCGGACGCCTTCTACCGCAGGATCGGCAGCGCCGGTCTGATCGGCTTCGGCGAGTCCTACATGGCCGGGGAGTGGGACGGCGACGACCTGCCCGGGGTCCTGGCCCGCCTCGCCGCGCACGTCGACGAGCTGGTGCCCGCCCCGCTGCACCGACTGCGCTCCCTGTGGGTGCCCTCCCGGCCGGACGGCGACCGCAACACCCCGACGGGGCGCGGGAGAACGTCCACCGCCACTACGACCTGTCGAACGAGCTGTTCGCCACCTTCCTCGACCCGTCCCTCACCTACTCCTCCGCGCTGTTCCCCGCCTTCCCGCCCGCTTCGCGTCCCTGACGGACGCCCAGCACCGCAAGATCGACCGGCTCCTGGACCTCGCCCGGGTCGGCGCGGGCACACGGCTCCTGGAGATCGGCACCGGCTGGGGCGAACTCGCCCTGCGGGCCGCGGCCCGGGGCGCGCGGGTCACCACCCTCACCCTCTCCTCCGAGCAGGCCGGCCTCGCACGCGCGCGCGCGTGCGGGAGGCCAGTCTGGCCGACCGGGTCGACATCCAACTGCGCGACTACCGGGACGTCGAGGGCCGCTACGACGCCGTCGTCAGCGTCGAGATGATCGAGGCGGTCGGGGCCGAGTACTGGCACTCCTACTTCCGGACCCTGCGCGGTGCGCTCGCCCCCGGCGGCAGGGTCGCCCTCCAGGCCATCACCATGGGCCACCTGCGGATGCTGCACACCGCCGCCACCCACACGTGGATCAGCAAGTACGTCTTCCCCGGCGGCCTGATCCCTCCCGCGAGGCCATCGACGCGCACTCCGCCGCCGCCGGGCTGCGCACCGTCGCCGACAACGGCTACGGCCCGCACTACGCGGAGACCCTGCGCCTGTGGCGGGAGCGGTTCACCGCCCGGCGGGACGACGTCGCCGCCCTCGGCTTCGACACCGTCTTCCGGCGCATGTGGGAGCTGTACCTCGCCTATTCGGAAGCCGGCTTCCGCTCCGGCTACCTCGACGTCCGCCAGATCCTCCTGACCGAAGGGACCCCCGATGAGGCCCGCCGCCGACCGTCTCGCCGAACTGCTCGGCCACTTCGTCACCGGTCCGCCGCCGGTACGGCTGCGCGCCTGGGACGGCAGCACAGCCGGCCCCGCCGACGCGCCCCTCGTCTCGCTCCGCTCCCCGCGGTCCTGCGCCGCCTGCTGTGGCAGCCGGGCGAACTGGGCCTGGCGGAGGCGTACGTCACCGGGGAGCTCGACGTCGAGGGGACCTCGCCCGGGCCCTGTCCCGGGCCGGCCGCGCCGTCCGCGACCAGGGGACCGTCCGGCCGGGTCCGGCCAGTCTGGCGGCGGCCGGCGCCCTGGCCGTGGGCCTGGGCGCGGCCGGGCCGCCGCCGCGCCGCCCCGACGGCCGCGCGCGCCTGGGCGGACGGCTGCACACCACGGGCCGCGACCGGGCGGCGATCAGCCACCACTACGACCTCTCCAACGACTTCTACGCCCTGCTGCTCGACGAGTCGATGGCGTACTCGTGCGGCTACTGGACCCGTCCCGACGACCCTCCTACGGCCTGGCCGACGCCCAGCGGGACAAGCTGGAACTGATCTGCCGCAAGCTCGGCCTGCGCGCCGGGGACCGGCTCCTCGACGTCGGCTGCGGCTGGGGCTCGCTCGCCGTGCACGCGGCCCGCGAGCACAAGGTCCGCGTCACCGCCGTCACCCTCTCCCGGGCCCAGCGGCACTTCGTGGCCGACCGGTGCGTGCGCGAGGGCGTGGCCGACCTCGTGGACGCGGAGTTCGGGCACTGGCGCCACATCGACGCGACGGGCTTCGACGCGGTGTCCACCGTGGAGATGGGCGAGCACGTCGGCGACGCCGAGTACCCGGAGTTCGCGGCGAAGCTGCACGGCGCGCTGCGCCCCGGCGGGCGGCTGTTCGTCCAGCAGATGTCCCGGGGCGCGAACGCGCCGGGCGGGGAGCCGTTCATCGAGACCTACATCGCCCCGACATGCACATGCGTCCGGTCGGCAGGACCGTGGACGTGCTGGAGTCCGCCGGTTTCGAGGCCCGGCACGTCGAGTCCGTCCGCGAGCACTACACGCGGACCATCGACGCCTGGCGCGACCGGCTCGAATCCGAGTGGCCCCGGTTCGAGGCGCTCGTCGGCACGACGACCTGCCGCGTCTGGCGCCTCTACCTGGCCGGTGCCTCGCTCGCGTTCTCGGAGCGGCGCATGGGCGTCGACCAGATCCTCGCCGTCCGTCCCACCCGTGGGGGCGGTGCGGGCGTGCCGCCCACTCCCGCCGCCTGGTACGGCCCGGACGGCCGGCCGTGAACCCGCCCGACTGGGGCGCGCTCGTCCCCTGCCTCCTTTCCACGGCCGCCGCGGCAGTGGCGGTCCTGCTCGTCGCGTTCGCCGTCGCCGTCCGCCGGGGCCTGCACCGGATCGTGGACATCGCCTGGGGCCTCGCCTTCTGCGCCGTCGCCGTCGTCGCCTTCGTGCTGTCCGACGGGCACGGCGACGACGGACGGCGGCTGCTGGTCACCGGGGCCACCGTCGTCTGGGGGCTGCGGCTCTCGCTGCACATCGCCCACCGCTCCCGGGGCCACGGCGAGGACCCGCGCTACGCCGAGCTGCTCGACAAGGCGCCGGGCGACCGCACACGGTACGCGCTGCGGACCGTGTACCTCTGCAGGCGGGCCTCGTCTGGCTGATCTCGCTGCCGGTCCAGCTCGCCGCCCACAGCCCCTCGCCGCTGGGCCCGCTCGACGCCGTCGCGGCGGCCGTGTGGGCGGCCGGGCTGGTCTTCGAGGCCGTCGGCGACCGCCAACTGGCCCGGTTCAAGGCCGATCCCGCGCACCGCGGGCGCGTCATGGACCGGGGGCTGTGGGCGTGGACCCGGCATCCGAACTACTTCGGTGACGCCCTCGTCTGGTGGGGCCTGTACCTCCTGGCCTGCACCACCTGGCAGACGGCCCTGGCCGGGCTCGTCTCGCCCGTCGTCATGACCCTGCTGCTGACCGTCGGCAGCGGCAAGCGCCTGCTGGAGAAGCGCATGGCCGGTCGCCCCGGCTACGCCGCGTACGCCGCCCGGACCAGCGGCTTCCTGCCCAGGCCGCCGCGCCGTGCCCCGTCGCGGCACCGGAGGTGACGTCCTCACGGCACGAGGACGTCGTCGCCGTAGAGCGCCTGTGCCCAGTTGGACTGGTAGATCGTGTCGAGGTAGCGCTCGCCGAGGTCCGGGGCGATCGCGACGGCGGTGGTCCCCGGGTGCCGTGGCGGGCGAGCCAGCCGGTCGCGCCGCTGACGACCGTGCCGGTGGACCCTCCGAAGAGGAAGCCGCGCCGGGCGAGCATGCGGCAGGTGCGCACGGTGTCCGCCTCCTCGACGGACACCGCCTCGTCCACGTACGCCTCGTCGAGCAGGGGCGGCCTCATGCTCATGCCGAGGCCGGGGATCATGCGGCGCCCCGGCGTCCCGCCGAAGATGGCGGAACCCGCGCTGTCCACGGCGACGATGCGCACGGACGGGTTCCAGGCGCGGAAGAACCGTGCGCAGCCCATCAGGGTGCCCGTGGTGCCGACCCCGACGAAGAGGGTGTCGATCTGCGGGAACGCGCGGGCGATGGCGGGCCCCGTCCTGCGGTAGTGGGCCTTCCAGTTGTTCGCGTTGGTGTACTGGCTGAGCCACACGCACCGGTCGTCGGAGGCGCACAGGGCGCGGACGAGGGCGAGCCGCGCTCCGAGGAGGCTGCCGCTGCCCGCCTCGTCGGAGACGACGTGCACGTCGCTTCCCAGGGCCTCCATCACCTGGCGTGTCGTCAGGTTGCAGTGGGAGTCGGTGACGCAGAGGAAGCGGTAGCCCTTGCCGGCCGCGATCATGCTCAGCGCGACGCCGAGGTTGCCCGAGGAGGACTCGACGAGGATCGAGTCCCGGGTGAGGACCCCGCTCCGTTCGGCGGCCTCCACCATCTCGGTCGCCGCCTTCAGCTTGATGGAACCGGCGAAGTTGAAGCCCTCGCACTTGAGGAACAGGGGTGTCCGGTCGTCGGCCCGAGATCGACGTACAGGTCCTCCTCGTTGAAGTCCTGCGGGACGGATATGACGGTCACGGTGCTCTCCTTCTCGCGGTCGGCCGGTCCGGTCGAACGGTCCGGCGGGGCGGGGCCGCCTCATCCGTAGCGGTTCAGTTCGTCGAAGAAGCGGTCGACGAGCAGCAGCCGGCCGGACCGGGCCACCTCGTCGTAGACGTACTTGCCGACCGCCAGGTCGAGGACGCCGAGCCCGAAGGGCGAGAAGACCACCGGCCGGTCCGGCGGCGGCGTCACGCGTCCGGCCATGACGTCCTCGAGCGTGCCGTGGAGGAAGGCCCGGCCGCCGGTGAGCCGTTCCGTGAGGTGGGGCGAGGTCGACTCCCTGAGGACGTGCTCGACGTCGTCGACGATGTTGGTCGCGGACAGCAGGACCTGGGGTGCGAGGTCGCGCAGCGAGATGTGCAGCACGAGGGGTTGTGGTCGAACCACGAGGCCTCGGTGACGTGCGGCCGGCCGGCGACGGTCGCGAAGACCACCAGGTCGCTGCTGCGGATGAGCGTCTCGGCGTCGCGGTGCACGGTGACGGGCCCGGTGTCCCCGCCTGCTCCAGGTAGAGCCGGAAGCCGGCCGCGCTGTCCGCCGACAGGTCGTGGACCCCGGTGTGCTCGAACGTCCACCGGTGCCGGTGAGGTAGGTGTGGACGTAACGGGCGATCAGGCCGGTGCCGACGAATCCGAGGCGGGTGGGGCGCGGCCGTCCCCGGCTGAGCCGGTCGGCCGCCGACGCCGCGGACGCGGCAGTCCTGGCGGCGCTGATGACCGAGCTCTCCATGCAGGCGAAGGGGTAGCCGGTGACGGGGTCGTTGAGGATGAGCACGGCCGAGGCCCGGGGATGCCCGACCTCACGTTCGCGGGGAAGCTCGCGATCCACTTGAGGCCGTCCACCCGGGTCCCGTCTCCGCCCAGGGAGGCCGCGAGGGCGATGATGCGCGACGCGGGCCGGTCGGTGAACCGGAGGAAGGAGGAGGGCGGGTTGACGGTGCGTCCCGCGGCGTGCAGCCGGTAGGTGGCCTCGACGACCTCCGTCACGGCCCTCTCCCGGCCGTGGAGGACCTCCTTGACCTGCCGTCCGGGGACGACGGCGAACGGCGGCACCACGGGTGCGGCGACGGAGGCGGTCATGTCCCGTACCTCCTCGACGGCCGGTCCGGAGAAGGCGGGTCGACCGGGTCGACCGGGTCGGCCATGGCCACCAGGACGTCGCGCGGCCCCGTGTAGGCCTCCCGGCTGTGGGCGGTGCGCAGGTTGTCGATGATCATCAGGTCGCCGGCCCGCCACGGCCGGCGGACCGTCGCCCCTCGTACGCCTCGTTGATCCGTTCGACCACGTCCCGGGGCACCGGGTCGCCGCCGCCGTAGCGCGTGGTGAAGGGCAGGCCGTCCGGTCCGTACTCCTCGATCAGGAACTCCCGCACCTCGGGGGCCATCGTCCACTCGTTCAGGAAGGCGATCTGGTTGAACCAGCAGCGCAGGCCGCTGACCGGGTGCCGTACGACCGCGGCGCGCCGCTGGCGCGTGCGCAGCGTCCCGTCGGGCTGCCAGGCGGTCTCGACGGCGTGGGTCCGGCAGTACGCGTCGACGGCCTCGCGGTCCTCGGTGCCGAACGCCTGGGACAGGGTGGCGCCGATCTCTCCGTTGTAGGAGCGTTCGAGCAGCCAGCCCTCCTCCTCGAAGCGCGCGACCAGGGAGGCGGGAAGGGCGTCGAGGACGGCGGCGGCGTCGGCGAGGGCGGTGGCTCCGCCGTCGGTCGGCGCTTCCAGGCAGGCGAAGAGCAGCAGCCCGGGGCAACCGCGCGCGTAGCTCAGTTCGTGGTGCATGCACATCGGCTGGTTGGCGGGCCAGACGGCCGACGAGTAGAGGCCCTCGCCGCGCGTCTCGCGGGGTGCGAAGCCCTCCGTCTCCCGCACGGGCCGGTCGGTCGTCCTGCGGACCGCCGCCTGGACGTCGGCCGCGTCCCGCAGGTCCAGGCCCTCGACGAGGACCGCGCCGTGCGCGGCGACCAGGTCGAGCAGCTCCTTCCTGTAGGAGTCGGGCCAGGCGGCCGGGTCCGGAGGGCCGTGCTCTCGGGGATCGCCAGGGGTGCCGGCGTCGCCGGCCTGCGGAACGGTGCGGACAGCATGGTGTTCCTCTCCTCGGTGCGTGGTTCACGAAGGACGTGGTGCTTCACGGGGGTGCGGGTGGGGGAGGGCGCCGGACTCGCGGCCCTCTCGTCGACCAGGGCCGCCAGATCGGCCAGGACCGGATGCGCGGTCAGATCGCGCGGGGAGACGGCCCGGTCCAGGGCGACGGCCAGGCGCACGGCGGACAGGGAGGTGCCGCCCAGGTCGAAGAAGTCGTCCTGCCGGCCGATCCCGTCGTCCGGTACGCCGAGGACGCGCGCCCAGGCCGTGGCGAGCCGCCGCTCGGTCGGCGTACGGGCCGGGCGGTGCCCGTCGTCGGACCGGCCGGGGTTCCGGGCGAGGGCGCCGAGGGCCCGACGGTCGACCTTGCCGTTGGCGGTGAGCGGCAGGGCGGGCCGCCAGTGCACGGCTGCCGGGACCATGTAGGCGGGGAGCAGTTCGCCGAGCCGCCGGAGCGGCGCGTCCCCGGCCGGTGGCCGCCGGCCGGTGCAGAACGCCACCAACTGCCGTGCGTGGTCCTCCCCGCCGGTGACGACGACGGCGCCGTCGCGGACGCCGGGGAGCCGCAGCAGGGCGTTCTCGACCTCGCCGATCTCGACGCGGAATCCCCGGATCTTCACCTGGGCGTCGCGACGGCCGTGGTATTCGAGCTTTCCTCCCGGCAGCCAGCGGCCGAAGTCCCCTCCGCGGTAGAGGCGCTGCCCGGGGTGGTACGGATCGGGGAGGTAGGAGTCCCGGGTGCGCTCCGGGTCGTTCACGTAGCCGCGGCCCACGCAGACCCCGGAGAAGACGACGGCTCCGGGGGCCCCGAGGGGACCGGCACCAGGTCGTCGTCGACCACGTAGACCCGTACGTTGGGCACGGGCCGGCCCAGGGGTATCCGGTCGCCGTCCGGCACGCCCGTCAGCACCTCGTGGTTGGTGTCGTCCGACGTCTCCGTCAGCCCGTAGGCGTTGACCAGGGGACGGCGGGCAGCGCAGCGAACCAGCGCCGTACGAGGTCCTTGCGCAGCGCCTCCCCGGTGACCGACACGCGGCGCAGGTCGGGCGGCCGGCGGGGAGTGCGCTCGAGGGCGGACAGCAGGACGTCGAGGTACGAGGGACGACCTGGAACACCGCGACCCGGCCGTCGGTGACGGTGTCGAGAACCTGTCGGCGTCGAGGACGGCCTCCTGGTCCACGAGGAGCGTCCGCCCGCCGGCCAGGGGCCCGGCGAGGAGCTGCCACAGGGAGATGTCGAAGCACTGCGACGCGGTCTGCGCCACGACCTGGCCCTCCTCGATGCCGAGGTCGTCGATCTTCGCCAGGAGGTGGTTGAGCATGCCGGCGTGTTCGCACAGGGCGCCCTTGGGTTCGCCGGTGGAGCCGGAGGTGAAGTAGACGTAGGCCAGTCGGTCCGCCGCCACCGGGATCCCGGGGTCGTCGGCGCGGGCGGTGCTTCCGGCGACGGCGGGGACGAGCAGCGTGCGCGTGCCGGGCCGGGCTTCGAGGGCCCGTTCGAGGTTCCGGGAGGCGCCGGGCTCCGTGAGCACGAGGGCGCAGTCCGCGCGGGCGAGCATCGCGGCGATGCGCCCGGGCGGGTAGCCGGGGTCGACGGGCAGGTAGGCGCCGCCCGCCTTGAGGACGGCGATGACCGCCGTCATCCAGTGCAGGGTGCGTCCGGTGACGACGGCGACGACGTCCTCGGGCTCCAGCCCCCGGCGAGCAGGGCCCGGGCCACGCGGTTGGCCCGTTCGTTCAGTTCGCGGTAGGTCCAGCGCGTGCCCCGGTGCTCGGTGGCGACGGCGTCGGGCCGCTCGCGCGCCCGCTCCTCGAACAGTTCGTGGAAGCGGCGGTCCGGGAGCGGCCGGACGGGTCCTGCGAGGTCCTCGGTCTGGAACCGGATCTCCTCTGCGGACAGCAGGGTGCGGCGTTCGTGGTGCTCCTCGGGGGCGGTGGCGATCCGTTCGAGCGCGCGCAGGTGGTAGCCGCCGATGCGGGCGGCGGCGGCGCCGTCGAGCACGTCGGTGCGGTAGCGCAGGCGCAGGACGCGCGGGTCGTCCTCGGACACGCTCACGCACAGGGCCGTGCCGTCCGGCGCGCGTCCGTTCCCGGACGGGTCGAAGACGACGTCGGGCGGTGCGCCGGGGAGCCCGTCGGTGTGCCGCTCCGTGGGGGCGGGAGCGACAGTACGCGGTGGGCCTCCTCGACCAGATGGCGCCAGGTGCCGGGCCCGACGGTCAGTCGGCAGGCCGTCGGGCGGCGCGTGCCCGGGACCAGGTAGCCGGTCGTGACCTCGGCGTCGGCGGACAGCGCGGAGAGCACCTTCGCGTGGGCGGCCAGGAGGACGGCGGCGACCGGCACCCCGAACGCGGAGGCGCGGGCGCGCAGCGCGGCGGCCGTCCGGCCGGGGAGGGGCGTCTCGCTGTGCTCCGCGGTGCCGGGCACCGGATCGGGGCCCACCTCGGCACGGTCGTGAACACGTGGCCGGCGGGGGTGTGCGTGCGGTCTGCGGGGGTGCGCGCGGGCGGTGCGTCCGCGGTCGGTCGTTCCGTCATCGCCGTTCGTCTCCCTGGGTGCCGTGCTCCGGGGCGGTCGGTCGTGCGGGATTCCCCGACCACCGGCCGTGGTCGGGGACCGTCTCGCCCTTCATCAGGAAGCAGTCCGCCGCCAGGTGGGCGCCGTCGCCGACCGTGGTGCCGTAGTGGACGAGGGCGCCCACCCCGAGCGTGCAGCCGGCGCCGATCCGGCTGGTGTCGGACTTGAAGGTGCCGTCCTCCTGCGAGTGGCACTGGACGACGCTGCCCGCGTTGAGGGTGCAGCCGTCCCCGAGCGTGACCATGGTCCGCTCGGTCAGGCTGCAACCGTCGTCGAACACCGACGCGCCGGTCCGGACGCCGAGCAGGCGCCACACGAGGGGCTTGAACGGGGTGCCGTTCAGGACCTGTAGATACGTCTCCGCCGGGACCTTCCAGTACCGTTCGCGCCGCCAGAAGCGGACGTCGTAGATCGAGCAGAAGAGCGGCCCGAGCGGGTGTACCGCCGTGACCAGGCGCTCGACGAGGACGTAGTACAGGACGGTGAACGGCAGCAGCGCGGTGTTGGCGAGGGCGAGGGCCGTGACGCCCCACCGGGCGTACAGGTCGGCCGCTCCCGCGTACAGGAGGGTGACCGCGAAGAAGTACAGCCAGCCGGTGAGCAGGAACCACCCCATGGTGGCGGCGTTGTGCCGGTTCTTGGCGCGCAGGCGGCGGCGCAGCCGTCGCCCTCCGCGAGGGCGTCGAAGGTGCTGTCCCGCGCCACCGAGCGGGGATCTCGAAGCTCGGTGATCCGAGCAGGCCCACGTCGTGCCGGAGCGGGCCGTGGACGGGGACCATGACCTTGGTCGCCAGGAGGCAGTTGTCGCCGGTCCTGCCCCGGGAGGGTAGGCGATCCTATTGCCGAGGAAGTTGTGCGCGCCGACGGTGGTGCGGGTCACGCGGAAGGACGTGCTGGAGTAGTCGGCGTTCATGAGCGACAGCCCGTCCGCGACCATGGTCCCCCGGCCCACGGAGCTCAGCAGGGGCTCTCGTGCTTGACCGCGGTGCCGAAGTTCGAGCCGGTCTGCTCCGCGGCGGACAGGTCGTAGCCGATCCAGCGCAGGTAGTGCACCACCGCGGAGCTGTCGCCGAACAGGCGGGTCATGAACCTCCTGTTGGTCAGCAGGGCGACCGTCCGGTGCGCCGCGTGGTGGACGCCGTACAGGGGTAGACCCGGCCCGGGGCCACGAACCGGCCGAGGACGCGGGAGACGACGGCCAGCACGATCAGGACGACCGGGATGCCGCCGAAGAAGACGACGCTCGTCACCAGCGCCAGATCGGCGTAGAAGACCCAGTCGGCGAGCGCGGCGGGCCCCGGTTCCAGGACCGTCGTGAGTTGCGGGGCCTTCGCGAGCAGCGCGTCCAGGCAGCCCACGGCGAGCGGGGCGAGCACCAGCAGCGCCACGGCGATCTGGGCGGCGGCGTGGACCGTACGCCGTACCGCGCCGCAGCGGGCCGGGGCCACCGCCAGGAAGTCGGCGTCCGTCGGCTGTCCCGGCGATCCGTGCCAGTGCTCGCCGTCGGGCACGTGCTGGCCCCGGTGGAGCGAGGACGCGTGGCCGAGCTGTGCCCCGTCGCCCATGGACGTGCCGATGTCGAGGACCGTCGCCTCGCTGACGACCACGTCGCGCCCGAGAGTGACCGCGCCCGTCTCGATCGCGGCGTCGCGGGCGCGGTAGCAGCCGAACAGGACGTCCTTGCGGATGACCGTGCGGTCGCCGACCGTCAGCAGGTCGGTGCACACGGGAACGCTGCGGGAGAGGACGGTCGCTCCCCGGCCGATCCGCGCGCCGAGCGCCCTGAGGTAGAGGACGTAGAGCGGGGAGCCCACGGCCAGGACCATCGGATTCGCCCGTATCAGCGTCTTGACCAGCCAGAAGCGGACGTACGCGAGGCTCCAGACCGGGATCCGCCGCGGCTTCCAGCGGCCGACGAGGACCCACTTCGCGACGATCGGCAGGGTGCACAGGACCGGCAGGGCCGCGGCGCCGAACACGACCGACCGCAGGTAGCCGTCCCAGAGGCCGGCGGCGGCGGAGATCCAGTCGTAGCCGCGGGCGGTGACGAGGGCGAGGAGGAAGGCGTAGCCGACGAAGCAGAGGAGTTGCAGCGCGCCGCACAGCACCTGGCTGCGGCGTTCGGGCGGAGGCGGGGGAAGGGGCGGCGCGGGGCCGGGCGGGCGGGGGTCGGGAGCGGTGGTGGCGGGGGCGGCGACGGTGGCGGTGGCGGGAGCCGGTTCGTCGCCGTCGCGGACCGCGCTCGGGCCGTCGAGGGCCGTGCCCAGGCTTCTGATCGTCGGATGCCGGTAGACGTCCCTCATCGACACGTCGGGCAGGTCGCCCCGTTTCTCACCCGTGCGCAGAAGTGCGCCATGACCAGGGAGTCCGTCCCCAGCTCGTCGAAGAAGTGGCTGTCGAGGGGCACGTCGTCCAGGTGGGCGACGTCCGCGAGCAACCGGGCCAGCGCCTCCTCCGTACCGGTGCTTCCGCGGGGCTCGGCGTCGAGCGACTTCTGTGTCGTGGGGGTCATGGAGGTACTCCTGGGTCGGACCCGGGCAGCCGTGCCGGATCTCGTACGGGTGATTCGTCGCCGTCCTCCGGATCGACGAAGATCCCTTCGAACTTCTCGCGCCCCGGCCGGTGCCGGGCGCGGACGTACGCTGGGAGGACTCCCGCCGAATCCCCGGACCGCGTCGCGAGGGCGGCATGACCGACCCCTTCGGCTTCCTCACCACACCACGCCGGCCGGTGCCCGCGCGGCCTTCCGGGGAGCGCCTCGGCGACTGGGACGAGGTGTACGCGGGCCAGGCCCTGCTGCCGCTGGTCTCCGGGCAGGCCCGCCGCTGCATGGACTGCGGCGTCCCCTTCTGCCACGGGGCTGCCCGCTCGGCAACCTCATCCCCGAGTGGAACGTGTACGCGGCCCACGGCGACTGGCGCACCGCGTCGGAACGGCTGCACGCGACCGACAACTTCCCCGAGTTCACCGGGCGCGTCTGTCCGGCGCCCTGCGAGGACGCCTGCGTCCTGGCGCTCGGCGGGGAACCGGTGACCATCAAGAACGTCGAGCAGGCCATCGCCGACGAGGCCTGGGCGCGGGGCCACGTCCGCGCCCGTCCGCCGGAGCGGCTGACGGGCCGGTCGGTCGCGGTGGTGGGCTCGGGTCCGGCGGGCCTCGCGGCGGCGCAGCAGCTCACCCGGGCCGGCCACCGCGTCACGGTCTTCGAGCGGTCCGACCGCGTCGGCGGGCTGCTGCGCTACGGCATCCCCGCCTTCAAGCTGGAGAAGCGGTGGCTGGACCGGCGGATCGCGCAGATGCGGGAGGAGGGCACGCGGTTCCGCACCGGCGTCGACGTCGGCACCGATCTGGACGCGACCGCGATGAGGAGCGCGCACGACGCGGTGATCGTGGCCGTCGGGGCGACTGAGCCGCGCGAACTCGCCGTACCGGGAAGGGCGTTGGAGGGCGTCCACCAGGCCATGGAGTACCTGACGGCGGCGAACCGGGTGGTCGAGGGCGACCGCGCGCGGCCGTCCGTGACGGCCGAGGGCAGACAGGTGGTGATCATCGGCGGCGGCGACACGGGAACGGACTGCCTCGGCACCGCCCTGCGCCAGGGCGCCGCGTCCGTCGTGCACGTGGACGTCAACCCGATGGCGGGCGCGTCCCGGCGGGAGAGCGAGCCGTGGCCGCTGGTCCACCCGAGGATCCACCGCGTCTCGCACGCCCATGAGGAGGCCCGCGACCGGGACGGCGACGATCCGAGGGTGTTCTGCGCGGCGGCCGTACGGTTCGAGTCCGACGCCGCCGGTCGCGTCGAGGCGGTGCGCCTCACGGAGGTGGACCCCTCGGACAGGGCGCCGCGCCCGGGGACCGAGCGGACGCTGCCCGCCCAACTGGTGCTGCTCGCCCTGGGGTTCCGGGGCCCCGGCACGGCACGCCCCTCACGGCGGCGCTCGGGCTCGTCCCCGACGACCGGGGCAACTTCGCCCGCACCGCCGGGTTCGCGGCGCGGCCGGCGGATCCGGCGCCGGTGCCGGAGGGGTCTTCGTGGCGGGCGACGCCGGGCGCGGGCAGTCCCTCGTGGTCTGGGCCCTGGCGGAGGCCGGTCCGCCGCGGCCGCGGCGGACCGGCATCTGATGGGCGCCAGTGATCTGCCCGCTCCGATCACGGCCGTGGACGGGCCGCTGGCGTAGCCGAGCGGGCGCCGCGGGCCCCGGCACCGGCCGCCCGTCACGGGAGCGGGGCCGGGAGCCGTGCTCCCGGCCCCGCTCCGGGGCTCCGCGTCAGCGGTGACGGCAGTCCCAGTGCCCCTTCACCCAGACGCGGTCCCCGTGGCCGGGGACGTAGATCCACTTGGTGGAGTGGTCATGGCTCCAGTAGCCCTTGTGCCACTTCCCCTGCTTGTCGTGATGAGCCGGGTGCCAGGTCTTGTGGGAGACGGTCTTCTTCTCCCAGTGGCCCTTGACCCACTTCTTCTCCCAGTGGCCCTTCTTCCACTCGCACCGGTCGTGGTGGTCGACCGTCACCACGCCGGTGGCGGCGGACGCGGGCGCCGGGGCGGCTGCCGCCGTGCCCGACAGTCCGAGCGCGGCGCCGCCGCCAGCAGGCCGGACGCCGCGGCGCCCGCCACCAGGCGGCGGAGTCGGAGGGATGCGGTCATCGGATCCATCTCCTTCGAACGAAACGCATCGTGTCGGCGCGCACGTACGGGAACCGGCGGGTGTGACCGGGGAGACCGTCCCGCGACGGCTGCTCCTCCACCGTCGTTCCCGCTGCGCAGGACATGGAGGGTTCGGAGCCGGGGGCGCCGTGGACGTACCGGACGCCGGAGAACTTCTCGGCCCCGCCCCCGACGAGAAGACCGCTTCCGGAACACCGGACGCGGCATCCGGCGGCGGCGCGGCTCCGAATCACCGGTACGGATCCGCCACGGACCCGCGCCCACCGGCTCGATCCCCTCCAGGGGCCGTCATGATCACCACGATGTCACCACCCGGCACGACGCGCCACAGCGTCGCCCTGCCCTACGACCCGAAGGCGCCGGCGACCGCCCGCCGCGTCGCCGGGCGCTGGCTGGCGGGTTCCCCGGTGGGGCCGACCCGGACGGCGGAAGCCGTGCTGGTCGTCTCCGAGCTGGTCACGAACGCCGTCCGCCACGCGCGCGGTCCCTGCGTCCTCACGCTGACGGTCCGGGGAACGCTGCTCGACATCGCCGTCGCCGACCGGAGCGAGGAGCTTCCCCGACCTCGTGGGAGGGGTCCGGTGACGAGCGGGGCGGTTTCGGCTTCCCCCTCATCCGCGGGCTCGGCGGCCGGATCAAGGTGGTCCCCGCCCTCGGGGGCAAGTCCCTGCACGTCGCGCTCGGTCCGTACTCCGGCGGGACCGGCCCGGACGGACCGCCGTGAACCCTTCCGCCCGCCAGCGGGGTCCTCACCCGATTGCCCCTGTCGTACGGCGTCCGCGCGGGATCGCGGGCAGAGTCGGGCAGGGGCGATCCCCGCGCCGGAGCCGTGTCGCCGGCACGACGGCCGGCCGACACGGAGGGCGGTGAGCAGCACGTGCCGCAGGCACACGAGCCCGACGCGAAGGTGGAGGAGCTGCTGGTGCGCTCGGCCGACGGGGACCAGGAGGCGTTCGCCGGCGTGTACGACGCCCTCGTCGGTTCGGTCCTGGGTCTGACCCGCCGGATCCTGCGGGACGCCGCGCAGGCCGAGGAGGTGACGCAGGACGTCATGATCGAGGTCTGGCGCACCGCCGACCGCTACCGGTTCGAGCGGGGCACGGCCAGGACGTGGGTCCTCACCCTCGCCCACCGCCGGGCCGTCGACCGGGTGCGCGCCGCGCAGGCGAGCGCGGACCGGGAGCGGCGCGCCGCGATGCTGTCCCCGGCACGCTCCTTCGACGAGGTCGCCGAGACCGTCGAGGGCAGGGACGAGTACCGGCGCGTGTACCGCTGTCTCGGCGGGCTCGCCCCCGTCCACCGGGTCCCGCTCGTGCTCGCCTACTACGAGGGACTCACCTGCCTGGAGGTGGCCCAGTCCCTGTCGACCCCGATGGGAACGGTGAAGTCGAGGATGCGCGCGGGCCTGCGCAGGCTCCGCGCCTGTCTGGAGGGCGAGTCATGACGCCTGCCGACGAGAGCCCGCACGACGACGTCGGGGCGTACGTCCTCCACGCCCTCTCCCCGGCCGAGGAGGCCGCCTTCGAGAACCACCTCGCGGGCTGCGACGCCTGCCGCGGCGAAGTGGAGGAGCTCCGGCGGGCGACGACCCTGCTCGCGTCCGCGGAGAGCGCCACCCCTCCCCGAACTCAGGCGGCGGACCCTCGCACGCGTCGGAACCGTCCGCCAGGAGCACGCCTCCCGCCCGCCACGGCCCCGCAGGCGCGTGCTGGACATGGTCCTGGCCGCGTCGCTCGCCGCGGCCGTCGCCCTCGGCGGCATCGCCGTGTGGCAGCACTCCCGGGCCGAGGACGCCCGCGCCGGGATCGCCCGGGCCGAGGAGCGGGCGCGCGGCTACGGCACGGCCTTCGCCGACGTCCTCACCGCCCCCGACGCCGCCCTCCACTCGGAGAGGCTGGACGACGGGACGGCCGTCGCCGTCGTCGTCTCCCGCGACCGGAACCGGGCGGCGTTCACCGCGAGCGGCCTGCCGGCCCTGACCGCCGACCGGGTCTACGAACTCTGGTACGCCGCCGCGGCGGCGACCTGCGGCCCGCCGGCCTGCTCCCCGGCACCGGGAAGGCGGCGACCCGCCTGCTCGAAGGCCCCCTCGGCGACGCGGTCGCCGTCGGCATCACCGTCGAACCCGCGGGCGGTTCCCGGCAGCCCACCACCGAACCCCTGGGCATCGTCCCCATCGACGCGTGAGACGCGTGAGACGCGTGAGCCGGGGCGACGCCCCGCCCGCCGCTCCCGCCCCGCCCCGTCCCGTCCCGTCCCGTCCCGTCCGCGCAACCGGGCACATCTCACCCGCCGTACGTGCCGGTACGCCGACGTCAGGTCATAAGGTGATGCCATGCCTAGAACTTCTCCTTCCGTCGCTCTCGACGCCCTCCTGGCGGGCAACAAGCGTTTCGTCTCGGGTGCGCCCGAGCACCCGAACCAGGACGCGGCCCGCCGTGCGGAGCTGGCCCCGGACAAGATCCGTTCGCCGTCGTCCTCGGCTGCTCCGATTCGCGGCTCGCCGCCGAGATCATCTTCGACCAGGGCCTCGGGGACCTGTTCATGGTGCGGACCGCGGGGCACGTGCTCGGCTCCGAGGTGCTGGGGAGCATCGAGTACGCCACCAGCGTCCTCGGCGCCCGCCTCGTCGTCGTGCTCGGCCACGACTCGTGCGGTGCCGTCGCCGCCGCCCGCGCGGCGGTCGAGGACGGTTTCGCCGCGGGCGGCTTCGTCCGCGACGTGGTGGAGCGCGTCACGCCGAGCATCCTGGCCGCGCGTACCGCCGGTCTCACCTCGGACAGCGACGTGATCGACGAGCACATCCGCCACACGGTGGACCTGCTGCTCGACCGTTCCCGTCTCCTCTCCGAGCAGGTCGCGGCCGGTGAGATCGCCGTCGTCGGCCTCGGTTACGCGCTCGCCGAGGGCAACGCCCGCGTCGTGACCACCCGGGGCGTCGAGGCCCCGGCCGACCTGGCCGCCCCGACCGCGGAGAAGGCCCCGCCTCCTGACCCTCCGGCCCGCCTGATCCGGACGGGCACCGATCGACGCGCCGCGCTCCTCCCGGAGGTGTTTCCCGCACCTCCGGGAGGAGCGTTCGTGCTTCCGGACCGGGCGGCGGGGCCCGGCTCCGGGCGCCCTCGGCGGTGGCGCGCCGGTGACAGCGGCACACCCACAGGAACTTTGTAGCCCGTTAGGGTCTTTATTCCGTTCTGGACCGATCCTTGGCACGGCAGGTCTCCGAAGGCTTCCCGGACCCGCCGCACCGACGCGGCGGGCCGCCGACCGATCGGAGTCCTCTCGTGCGCACTCGAGTCGTCACCACCGCCGTGGCCGCCGCCGCGGTGGCCGCTTCCCTGATCTCCCCGCACTCGCCTCGGCGAAGGCGGAGGCGCCAGATCCACCGGGTCCTTCGGGTCGAAGGACCGCGCCGCGCACCACCGTCTGATCAGCGTGGGTCTGACCACCGACCAGCGCCTGGTCGGCTTCGACGTCTCCGACCCGTCCGACACCTGGTCGCTGGGGAAGGTCAGCGGTCTGAAGGGCGACGGCAGGCTGGTCGGGATCGACTTCCGCGTCCAGAACGGCAAGCTGTACGGCGTAGGGGACAAGGGCGGCGTCTATACCATCGACGACAAGGCCACGGCGGTGAAGGTCTCGCAACTGACCGTCGCCCTCCAGGGCAAGCACTTCGGCGTCGACTTCAACCCGGCCGCCAACCGTCTGCGGGTCATCAGCGACACCGGCCAGAATCTGCGCCACAACATCGACGACCCGGCCGCCCCGAAGACCACCACCGCCGACGGCACCCTCACCAACCCCACCACGCCGCCCTCGACGGCGCTCGGCGTCACCGGTGCCGCGTACACCAACAACGACCTCGACGCGGCGACCGCGACCACGCTGTTCGACGTCGACACCACCAACGACCGCGTCTCGCTCCAGTCCCCGGCCAACGCCGGCACCCTCGCCCCACCGGCGGTCTCGGCGTCAACGCCGGCCCCTCGGCCGGTTTCGACATCTACTACAAGGCCTCCGACGGCACCAACCACGGCTTCGCGGCCCTGAACACCGACAACAAGCAGCGCTTCTGCGAGGTCGACCTCCTCACCGGGAAGGCCACCCTCGTCGGCGCCTTCCGACGGCCCGCCAGGTCGTCGACATCGCCCTCCCGCTCAACCAGCGCTGACGCCGGCGCCCACGGTCGGAGGGCCGTCCGGACCCGCCGGCCGTGGGCGTCGCCGACGCTTTGCCGCACGCCCCGGAGAGGGCGATGGCGGAGAGGCGGGCGGCGAGCCGGCAGGGTCACCGTCCTGGTGAACGGCACGGCCGACCGGGGCAGTGGATCCGCCCGCTCGAAGCCCGCGCGGCGTCTGCGACGATGAGCCTCATGGACGAGGCAGTCATCCCGGTCCTCCGGGTCGAGAGCGCGGCCACGGCCGTCGCGTGGTACGAGCGCCTCGGTTTCGCGAAGCGATGGGAGCACCGCTTCGAGCCGGGATTCCCCGCCTTCGTCGAGGTGGCCCGGGGCGAGGTCCGCCTGTTCCTGTCGGAGCACGAGGGCGACGCCCGTCCCGACACCCTCGTCTACCTGCGGGGCCGGGACGTCGACGCCGTCGGTCACGTCCGGTACCCGTGGATCGGCTCCGTGGCGTTCAGGCCCAGGCAGAGCTTCCTCAACGACTGCGAACTGATCGTCCAGGGCCGGCAGGACATCGAGGAGGCCGCCGGTGGCACCGCGTACTACGGGCTCACGATGATCCTGGACCGTGGGACCGACAGCGGTGAACTCGCCCAGCGCCTCGTCCGCCGTCCGGCCGGGCACCACCTCGACCACGGCATGCTGCCGAGCTCCGCCCGACCTCCTCTTCGAAGCCCTGCGCGACCCCCGCGTCTGCCGGCCCGGACAAGGGTGATCACGCGACCTACGCCCTCCCGGCGTTCAAAAGCTATCCGGAAGGCGTCGAGCACCTCCTCGACCGGCCTGTCGGGGGCACCTGGACCGGCCCCGGTCCGCTGTCCGCGGACTGACGCCGCGCCGCCCCTTCCGCTCGGGCGTGCTCGCCGGGGCCACCACCGGCGTGCGCCGGGGTGCGGGACCGGTGGCAGGTATCTTTCGATCCGAACATCGGGCAATCGGAGTAGCATGCAGAAGACAGGTCAACGCTCAGGGGCCCCGCACGGAACCACGGTGGACGAAGCGGCTCCCGTGGTCGCCGACGACGAGCCCCCTCCGCGGCTCGCCCCTGTTCCTGTCACTGTTCCTGCTCGGGGCGGCGGTGCTTCCCGGGACGCTGGTCGTCGTCATCGGCCTGTGGGGCGACGAACCGGCCGTGCGGGCCTGGCGGAACGTCTGCCTTTCCCTCTCCGTACAGGCGTTGCCGTTCCTGCTGCTGGGAACGGCCCTGTCCGGCGCGATCAACGCGTTCGTGCCGGCGAGGGTGTTCGACCGGGCGCTGCCCCGCAGGCCCGCGCTCGCCGTCCCGGTGGCCGGAGCGGCCGGGGTCGTGCTGCCCGGCTGCGAATGCGCGTCGATCCCCGTCGCCAACAGCCTGATCGGCCGCGGTGTCACGCCGGCCGCCGCCTTCGCCTTCCTGCTGTCGGCTCCGGCCGTCAACCCGGTCGTCCTGGCCACGACGGCCATCGCCTTTCCCGGCAACCCGTCCATGGTCGTGGCCCGGCTGCTCGCCTCGCTCGCCACGGCCGTCGTGATGGGCTGGCTGTGGCTCGCGCTGGGGCGGGAGAAGTGGCTGCGGCCGACCGTGCGCCACACCGGACACCGGCCGGGGAACAGCCGCTGGACGGAGTTCCGGCTCGGCTTCCAGCACGACTTCCTGCACGCGGGCGGCTTCGTCGTCGTCGGGGCCATGGCGGCGGCCACCTTCAACGTCGCCGTCCCCGACTCCGTACTCGACGCGTTCTCCGGCTCGCCCTGGCTGTCCGTGCTGTTCCTGGCCGCGCTCGCCGTCCTCCTGTCGGTGTGCTCGGAGGCCGACGCGTTCCTCGCGGCCTCGCTCACCGGCTTCTCGCCCGTCGCACGGCTGGTGTTCATGGTGGTCGGACCGATGGTCGACCTCAAGCTGATCGCGCTCCAGGCGGGCACGTTCGGCCGCGCCTTCGCCCTGCGCTTCTCCGCCGCGACGGCGGTCGTCGCCGTCCTGTGCGGCACGCTCGTCGGAGGAGTACTGCTGTGAAGCGCTCCCCGCAGGCGATCCTGCTCGTCCTCAGCGGCACCGGCCTGCTGCACATCTCGCTCCTCACCGACCTCTACCTGCGGTACGTCAAGGACTGGACGCGTCCGACGCTGATCGCGTCGGGGGTCCTACTGCTCCTGCTCGGCGTGGCCGACGCCTGGTCGCACCGCGGGCCGGGCCCGTCCCGGGACGAGGGCGAGCGGGGTGCGCACGAGGACCACGACGGTCACCGTCACGACCACTCCGGTGTGCCCCGGGCGGCCTGGCTGCTCCTCCTGCCCGCGCTGAGCATGCTCTTCTACGCCCCGCCGGCCCTCGGCGCCTACACCGCCTCCCGGCAGGCCTCCAAGCCGATCGCCGTACAGCAGGACGACTTCGAACCGCTCCCCGCGCTCTCGCCGCTTCCGCTGACCCTCGGCGACTTCACCAGCCGCGTCCGGCAGGACCGGACAGGCCGTCAAGGGACGCAGCGTCCAGATGACCGGGTTCGTCACGCCCGTCGGACGGGGCGAGGGCTGGGACCTGACCCGGCTCCTGATCAACTGCTGCTCGGCGGACGCCCAGGCGGTCAAAGTACGGATCTACGGGGCGAGACCCCGCCCGCCGACACGTGGGTGACCGTCGTGGGCACCTGGCACGCGGACGGAACGCTGGGGACGGGTTCCGCCGCGATCGCGCTCGACGCCCGTACCGTCAGCGAGGTCGACCGTCCGACGGACTGGTACAGGGACGCCCTTCCGCTCCCCCTCCCCGCTGACGGCGGCCCCGTGCTCTCACTCACGGTGACGGGCGGTCAGGTGGAGCGAGGTCCGACGATACGGGGCGAGGCCGTCGACGCAGTGGTGGGCGTCCGGAGCCCGGTCGCCCGAACGGGTTGGCGATCAGGAGTGTGCCGAAGGAGTTGCCCGGCGCGTACGGGAGGGACCAGTGACGGCCGTCAACGCGCTCCGCGAGATCACTCGGAAGTGATCTTGCCAACCCGACACGCCTATGACTTTCTGGAATCAGTACACAACCGTCCGTAGTGGGCGGTCGGTGAACGGCGAAGGGATGACGATGAGCACTCCCCAGGCGGCGACCACGGGCGACGAGGGTTCCGCCCTCCGATCAGTACGATCGCGGGAACCGGGGCCGCGGGATTCAAGGGGACGGCGAGCCGGCCGTCTCGGCTCAGTTGAACCGCCCGTACGGGATCGCGGTGGACTCCACCGGCACCCTGTACTTCTCCGATTACGGCGGCCACCGGGTCCGGAAGATCACGACCGACGGGAAGACCAGCACGGTCGCGGGGACCGGGATCGCGGGCGGTCGGGGAGACGGCAGCCCGGCCGTTTCGGCCCAGTTGAACCATCCGCGCGCGGTGGCGGTGGACAACGCCGGCAACCTCTACATCGCCGATGACGACAACCACCGGGTCCGGAAGGTCACGGCCGACGGGACCATCAGCACGATCGCCGGCACGGGCGTCGCGGGCTTCAGCGGTGACGGCGGCCCGGCGACCTCGGCACGGCTGAACAAGCCGTACGGGGTGGTGGTGGACGACACCGGCGTCCTCTACGTCGCCGAGTGGGGCCACGACCGGATCAGGAAGATCACGGCCGACGGAAGGATCAGCACGATCGCCGGGACCGGCGCCGCGAGCTACGGGGGCGATGGAGGCCCTGCCGTCTCCGCCCACCTGAGGGCTCCGTACGCGATGGTGCTGGACGGCGCCGGTGCCCTCTACATCGCCGACGCCAGCAACCACCGGGTCCGGAAGATCTCGGTGGACGGGACGATCAGCACGATCGCCGGCACGGGCGTCGCGGGCTTCGGCGGTGACGGCGGCCCGGCGACCTCGGCCCGCCTGAACCGGCCCTACGGACTGGCCTTGGACAGTACCGGTGTCCTCTACGTCTCCGACTTCAAGAACCACCGGGTCCGGAAGATCTCGGTGGACGGGACGATCAGCACGATCGCCGGCACGGGCGTCGCGGGCTTCGGCGGTGACGGCGGCCCGGCCGCTTCGGCCCAGCTCAACGAACCGCACGGACTCGCCGTGGACTGCGTCGACACCCTCTACATCGCGGACCACGTCAACAACCGGATCCGGAAGATCGCTTCGGAGAGGATGGCCGGCATGCCCGATTCGGGCACGGTGGTCTCCTGGGGCAACGTCCGCAGCAGGCTGCGCATGGGAGTCCACCGGGAGTCCCTCAAGGACGGCGCGGAGGTCCATCAGACCCTCGCCGCACCCCGGGACCACCAGCGGTGGCGGCTGGTCGCCACGGGTCAGGACGGCGACGAGGTCCTGTACCGCATCGAGAACGTGCGCAGCGGCAAGGTCCTGGAGGTCGCCGAAGCGCAGGAGACAGCAGGAGCGGTGGTCGCGCAACGCGCCTACGAGGGCGGCGGCGCGCACCACCAGCAGTGGCGGCTGATCCCGGTGGGGTCCGTGACCGGCACCCCCAGGTGTACGAGATCGCGAACCGCAACAGCGGCCTGCTGCTGAGGGTGGACACGAACGCCCGTGCGGCGGTCAAGCAGCACGGGTCGGAGGGCGACCACCGGGGCCGTCAGTGGCAGTTGCTCCCCGTGTGACACAAGAAGGGGCGGGGTGCTCCACCCCGCCCCTCTGTGCTCCAAGGCCTACTGGGAACGTGACGGCTTCTCCGCGCTCGCCTGGGGCGCCTTGGGGGCCTCCGGAGCCTTCGGAGCGTCCGGGGTCTTGGGAGGCTTGGTGAAGTCGCTCCTCTTCGGCCTGTCCTCCAGATCCTCGTCCTTCTTCAGGCCACTGTCCTCCTCCACCGTCGCCCGTGCCTCCTTCATGCCGTCGGACGCGGCCTTGGTCACGGAGCCGGGATCCTGGGCGTACCGGGCCTGTTCGCCGGCGGACGCCTGGGTGGTCTGGACGAAGGAACCGAGGAAGCCCAGGACGGCCCGCGCTTCGGGCGACGTCTCCTGCACGATCTTCGCGCGGGAGGAGGCGCCGTGGATCGCGCTGTTGAACAGGCTGGGGTTGGTGTCGTCGTACGTGTCGTCGTCGGAGTCCTCGAAGTCGACGTCCTCGCCCGGCCGGGGCTTCGTGCTGTCCGTGGTCACGGAGAAGAGCCCCGCGCCCTTACCCGCGGAGTTGAAGATGTTGTCGAACACCATGGTCGTCACCTCTGGTCGTCTTCGTCGTGGCGGCGGTGCCGCGCGGTCAGGGCTGCTTGTGGAGCGTCTGTTGGCCGACGGCCAGGCTCTCGCCGTCGAGCATCGTGTGGTGGACCTCCAGGGCGGAGACGACCTCGGCCAGTCCCTTCATGCGGAAGCCCCCGGGGCCAGGTCGATGTCGCCGATGTCACGGGCGACCATCCGGCTGAGGCCGGGATAGGTCCCGGGTTGCGGGGCGACAGAACCGCCACCGGCACGGCGTACTGCACCGCGATCAGCCCGGAGAAGGTCACCGGGATCTCGTAGACGTACTGCTTGCGGGTGCGCCGCTGCGAGACGATGGTCTGCACGCGGGAGTTCGGCGGGACCTTGCCGGAGATCTGTGACTTCGAAGCCCAACTGGTGTTCAGGGAGCCGCCGACGGTGGCCGCGATGCCCAGGGCCAACTGCGCGTTGAGCGAGGCGTTTCCGGTGGCGCTGCCCGAGGTCGTGAACCCCACCGAGTTGGTCATCGTGTTCGACGAGGAGTTCGTCGCGGAACTGCTCGCGGAGGTCTCGGTGGTGTTGGCGTTGTCGACCCCGACGCTGTCCTTGCTGTTCTTGTTGGTCACCGTGTTCGAGTTCCTGTTCGCCGTCCCGTTCTGGCACGACGCCGCGAGCTGCGACTGCAGGTCCAGGCGGAGCTGGTTCTGCAACTGCAGTTGCAACGACGCCCCGACGCTGCCGCCGAAGGTGAGCTTGGCGTCACCGTGGAGCGACCACGTGACGCCGTTCGACACGGTGAAGTCGACCGAGTCGGTGAAGGTCATCTCGGACTGGCCGCGGTTGACGTAGGTGCGTGAGGAGAAGGTGTCGGGCGGGGGCTGGCCGATGTCGCCCCGCACCTCGATCAGCGGCTCCCCGAGGTTCATGTAGGCGAGCCAGCCCTGCTGGAACGCGGTTCCGGGAAGGCGCCGAAGCTCGACTTGTTCACGGAGAACCCGACGGGCTTGTGCTTCACGCCGGAGGGGTCGACGTAGACCAGGTTGGGGTGGTCCAGGATGGACTGCCAGGTCTGTTCGATGTTGAGTTCCCGCAGGTTCTTCTTCGTCAGCGGCTGGCGCTTGGCGTCTACCAGGCTGTATGCGGTGGAAGGCATCTACCCGTCCTCGACTGTTTTCGGTCGAACCGCGCTCGGTGAAATGTAAACAGAGATCTGCGCACGTTCCGGCAGGTGAAATTACCGCTTCTTTCCCGACCCGGAAAGGCGGGTTCAAAGGTCACGCTCAATCGAGTGAGCGATTTTCGGCAAACCCTTCCGAATCGCCGAAGAAGTGACCTTTCTTCAGCGCCCGTCACTCCATCGATGAGTTTTCTGCGCTCTCGTCCGTGGGTAGCGTGGCTAGGACATTGCCGTGAAGCACATTCTTTCAGCCATTGATTCCGGCATTGTCCTCCTCCTTCAGAACAGGTGAGGTTTCCGCGATGTACACCCAAGAACGCACGGCGATGTCCAATCTGGTGGTCGGCGGCCCGGTTGCGGTGAACGGCTACGACAACGCGATCGTGGCGGCGCTGGTCGAGAACCGGCCGGTCATGCTCGTCCACGCCTTCAACGGCGGCTATCTGCGTCCCGCCGAGCTGAACGAGGAGAGTCACGACAAGGGCGTCCAACTGGCCACCGCCCTCGACGAGACCGTCAAGGGAGGCGAAGGGCACCTCTGGTACGTCACTCCCGCCGGCTTCTTCGGCCAGCGGCCGCTGTACGTCCTCGAGAGCGCCGCGGGCCAGGTGACGCCCAAGCCCGCCGCCCCGGGCGGAACCGACGCCGGACGCGGCGACGACGGCACGCCCAAGCCGCGGCGCAGGCGCGTCACCGTCCACCAGGACGCGCCCAAGAGCACGGCCGACACGGTCCAGGTCGGGTTGCCCGACAAGGTCGGCGACAAGTGGCGTGGGAAGAACGGCGCGCCCGAGGACACCCAGCTCTGGATCGTCACGGTGACGCCGTGGGGCGGGATCACCTTCGTCCCCATCACCCACCCCGACACCATCCTCGGGTTCAAGGACCATGCGGTGGCGGCCAACAGCGAGGTCAGGCTCACCTACAACTGGGGCGGGGACTTCACCGGGACGGTCATCAACACCTTCTACCCGCGCCTGCCCAACGAGTGGAACGTCCCGTACCACCACGTCTTCACGTGATCCGCGGTCATCGCCGCCCCACCCGCTCCGAACCGCCTGGAAGAGGCACCACGATGTCCGTGCCCATGGAAGAACTGAAACTGGAGATCGTCAACGCCGCCACGGGGAAGCCCCTCGGCGCAAGAGCCGTACCCGGCGCGGACGGGGCGCTCGTCGTCCGCGACTTCCCCGACGAGGGCCCGGGTCCGGAGCAGTGGCGGCTCGTCCCCGCGCAGTCCGCGCAGGACGAACAGGCGCTCGTCATCCACGACGCGACCGACGGCAAGGCCCTCGACCGGCCCGCCGGCGCGAACGGCGGCGTCCGCAGGCAGGACGCCGCCGACGGCAGGAAAGAGCCAGCAGTGGCGCGTCGTCCCCGTCGAGGGCGCAGCCGGCCTCTACTTCATCGAGAACGCGACCGACGACACCGTCCTCGACCTCGATCCCGACGGAGCCGACGAGAACGGCACTCCCGTCGTCCTGCGCGCGTACGACGAGGACGTGGAGAGCCAGCGGTGGCGGCTCGTTCCGGCCCGGCCCGAGCGCGTCGGGGACCTCGTCCTGCGCTGGGCGCCGCTGGACCACTGGAACGGGCGCAGGTCCTGGCGGCTGGCCCGCTCGGCCGCGCTGCGGCCGTGCCCGGGGCGACTCCCTCCTTCAGTGACGTGCTGCTCGTCCTCGACCGGTTCGGGAGCGACCCCGACGCCGGCGGGTGGAAGAGCGAAGGGCCGCCCCTCCCCGGCGGCCGGCCGGGCCGGTGGGCCGGACTCGGCGCGCGGCTCCTCGCCGACACCACCGGAGAGGGACGGGCCGACATCCTCGGACTCAAGCCCGCCAAGGGAGTCGTGACGGCGGCCTGCAGGGGTGACGGCACCTTCGAGGACGAGGAACGCGTCCTGCACCCGTCCTCGCCCGCCTCCGGTCACGCGGACCTGTGGACCCTCGCGGACATGACGGGCGGGGCGAGCCCGCCGCCGTCGTGCTCGCCGCCGACGGCGTCCGGATCTCCCCGGAGGGAGGACGGCACGTTCGAGCCCGCGGCCGGTGACCCCGTCCTCAAGGCGTTCGGCCACGGCGAGGAGGCCGGCGGATGGCTCGCCGACAAACACCCCCGCTTCCTCGCCGACACCACCGGCGACGGCCGCCTCGACATCATCGGCTGCCACGACGACGGCGTCCGGATCTCCCTCCAGGACGAGGACGGCACGTTCGCGCCGCTCGCCGGTGACCCCGTCATCAAGGCGTTCGGCCACGGCGAGGAGGCCGGCGGATGGCTCGCCGACAAACACCCCGCTTCCTCGCCGACACCACCGGCGACGGCCGCCTCGACATCATCGGCTGCCACGACGACGGCGTCTGGACCTCCCTCCAGGACGAGGACGGCACGTTCGCCGAACCGCTCTACGTCCTCGACGACTTCGGAACCGCGCAGGGGTGGGCCTCGGCCGACGAGCACCCCGGTTCCTGCTGAGGACCACCGGTGACGGAACGGCGGACATCGTCGGCTTCGGCCCCACGGCGTCGTCATCGCACGCGGCCGGGGCGACGGCACCTTCGAACCCCCGAAACTCGTCCTGAACGACTTCGGCACCGCCCAGGGGTGGACGGCCGGGAAGCACCTCCGCCTCCTCACCGACGTCACCGGCGACGGCAATCCCGACATCGTCGGCTTCGGCAACGAAGGGGTCTGGGTCTCCCACAACCTCGGCGACGGCCGGTTCGAGCAGGCCCAACTGGTCTGCCGCGGCTTCGGGTACGACGACGACGCAGGCGCCTGGCGGATCGGCCACCACCCCGCTTCCTCGCCGACGTCACCGGTGACGGCAGACTCGACATCGTCGGCTTCGGCGGTCCGGGCGTGTACGTGGCCCGGAATCTCCACCGCCGCTTCAAGACCCGGTAACCCCCGAAGGAGCCTCCGCAGACGCACCACGACGATGTGCCCCACCCATGGGCGGAGGCGCCCGCCCCGCCCGGTGTGCGGCCCGGGCACGCCTCCGCCCATGGGGCTCATCGGCTCAAACAGGTCGCTCGTTCGAAGGCGAAGAAACATTTCCCCAGTTCCGGGCCGCGTGCGGGCGGGACATGGGTTCGGCACCCGCACCGGGGTCCTACCGATCCCGTCCGGAGGTGGCCGTCCGTGGTCCTCGTCATCGTCGTCGCCGTTCTGGCCCTGCTCGCCGGCCTGGCCGCCAACCGCTTCCTGCGCCCCCGCCTGCTGAGCGAGGACGACGACACCGGCATGGCCGTCAAGGACCTCGTCGGCCCCCTGCTGACCCTGACCGTGCTGCTGCTCGCCTTCGTCCTGGTCACCGCCAACGGCTCCTACGGCAAGGCCGAGGTCGCCTCCGCGGCGAGGCCAAAGCCGTCGACCAGCTCGTCGAGGCCGCCGAATACGCGCCCGCCGCGCAGAAGGCCGCCATCCAGGCCGACGCCGTCTGCTACGCCCGCGCCGTGCGCACCCAGGAATGGCCCGCCATGTCCGACGGCAACGGCTCGGCCGCCCCCAGCGTCTGGTCCACCGACCTGCGCCGCGTCTTCCGCGAGGTGGAGGGCAAGCCGGTCTTCGGCATGCTGGTCGCCGCCGACAACAAGCGCTCCGAGGAACGCGAGGAACGCCTCACCCAGGCCACCGCCAGCATCCCCAGCGCCATCTTCTGGTTCCTGCTCGCCACCCTGGTCATCACCGTCACCGCCCTCGGCGTCTGCATCCCCGCAAGAACAACCGCGGCCAGATCATCACCCTGGTCGTCATCACCGCCCTGCTCACCACCACCCTGTGCATCATCCGTGACGTCGACCGCCCCTTCGGCGGCATCGTCGACGTGACGCCCACCGCCATCGCGGAAGTCGAACGCCAGGCCACCCGCGACTTCCTCGCCCACCACACCGCCGCCGACCTGCCCTGCGACGACCGGGGAAACCGGCGGAACGCCTGAGCGCCGGCCGTACCGCACCCGTGCGCTCACGCCGTCGGAGGTCGATAATCTCGCCGTACCGCGCACACGCAGAACCCAGCGGCTCACCTGCTCACCTCACCAGGAGGCACTCATGAGGATGCTCATCAACGTCCCGGAGACCGTCGTCGCCGACGCGTTGCGCGGGATGGCCGCCGCGCATCCCGAGCTGACCGTGGACGTGGAGCGGCGGGTCGTGGTGCGGCGGGACGCGCCCATGGCGGGGAAGGTGGCGCTGGTGTCCGGCGGCGGGTCCGGGCACGAGCCGTTGCACGGGGGTTCGTGGGGCCGGGGATGCTCGCCGCCGCCTGTCCCGGCGAGGTGTTCACCTCTCCCGTGCCCGACCAGATGGTGCGGGCCGCCGCCGCAGTCGACAGTGGTGCGGGGGTGCTGTTCGTCGTGAAGAACTACACCGGGGACGTGCTGAACTTCGAGATGGCGGCCGAGCTGGCCGAGGACGAGGGGATCCAGGTCGCCCGGGTGCTCGTGAACGACGACGTGGCGGTGACCGACAGCCTCCACACAGCGGGGCGGCGCGGCACCGGGGCCACGCTGTTCGTGGAGAAGATCGCCGGGGCCGCCGCCGAGGAGGGCGCCCCGCTGGAGCGCGTGGAGTCGCTCGCCCGCCGGGTCAACGAGCGGTCCCGTTCCTTCGGGGTGGCCCTGAGCGCCTGCACCACCCCGCCAAGGGCGGCCCCACCTTCGACCTGCCGGACGGGGAGCTGGAGTTGGGCGTCGGGATCCACGGCGAGCCGGGCCGCGAGCGGCGGGCCATGATGACCTCGCGGGAGATCGCGGACTTCGCCGTCGACGCCGTCCTGGAGGACCTGCGCCCGTCCGGACCGGTCCTCGCCCTGGTGAACGGGATGGGCGCGACCCCGCTCCTGGAGCTGTACGGGTTCAACGCCGAGGTGCAGCGGGTGCTCACCGAGCGCGGGGTGCCAGTGGCCCGGACACTGGTGGGGAACTACGTGACCTCGCTCGACATGGCGGGCTGCTCGGTGACCCTGTGCGAGGCGGACGAGGAGCTGCTGCGCCTGTGGGACGCGCCCGTGCGGACCCCCGCCCTGCGCTGGGGACTGTGAGACGTACGGGAGGACCGATGACGACACGGGAGTGGGAGGCGGCATGACGGAGACCTTCGGCGCGGAGTTCCTGGTGCGCTGGCTGGCGGCGGTGGCCGGGGACGTCGACCGCGAGGCGGACCGGCTCACCGAGCTGGACTCGGCGATCGGCGACGCCGACCACGGCGCCAATCTGAGGCGGGGTTCGCCGCCGTGGCCGAGACCCTGGCGAAGGAGCCGCCCGGAACGCCCGGCGCGGTGCTCACCACCGCGGGGCGGCAGCTCGTCTCCACGGTGGGCGGCGCGTCCGGGCCGCTGTACGGGACGCTGCTGCGGCGCGCGGGCAAGGCGCTGGGCGACGACGAGCGGGTCGGCCGGGAGGGACTCGCGGAGGCGTTCGGCGCCGGCGTGGCCGCCGTGGCGCAGTTGGGCGGGGCCCAGGTGGGCGACAAGACGATGCTGGACGCGCTCGTGCCGGCCGTGGAGGCGCTGCGGGAGTCGTTCGCGGCGGCACGGACCGCCGCCGGGGAAGGCGCCCTCGCGACCGTGCCCTGCGCGCCCGCAAGGGCAGGGCGAGCTATCTGGGCGAGCGGTCGGTCGGGCACCAGGACCCGGGGGCGACCTCGTCGGCCCTGCTGTTCGCGGCGCTCGCCGCCACGGCAGCCGCGGAAGGGGAGGAGGGATGAGCCCGTCGGGAGCGGAGGGTGCGGGGCCGGTCGGCGTCGTCCTGGTCTCGCACAGCGCGGCGGTCGCGGCGGCGGTGGCCGAGCTGGCCCTGGGGCTCGCCGGCGGCGACGGTCCGCCCTGGTCCTCCCGGCGGGCGGGACGCCGGACGGCGGTCTCGGGACGAGTTCCGAGCTGATCGGCGCGGCGGCGAAGGCCGTCGACCGGGGCGCCGGGGTGGCGCTCCTGGTCGACCTGGGCAGTGCCGTGCTCACCGTGAAGGCGATGCTGGCCGAGGGCGACGAGCTGCCCGGGAACTCCCGGCTCGTGGACGCGCCCTTCGTCGAGGGCGCGGTCGCGGCGGTGGTGACGGCGGGCGCGGGCGGGGACCTCGACGCGGTGGCGGCCGCGGCCTCGGAGGCGTACTCCTACCGGAAGGAGTGAAGGAGCGGGGGCGCCGGGCCGGTCGCCCTCCGGGCCTCCGGCACCACGTGTGGTTACCGAGTAGTAGACATCACGCCCCGATTCTTCTGCAACTAGTTGCATAACTCGTGTGGGGTCCCCTACAACAGGGGGACGATCCTGCGCGAGGAGGCGCCCTCATGACCCCGTACCCGCATCTGCTGAGCCCGCTCGACCTCGGGTTCACCACCCTGCCCAACCGGGTGATCATGGGCTCGATGCACGTCGGCCTGGAGGAGGCCGAGCACGGGTTCGCGCGCATGGCCGCCTTCTACGCCGAGCGCGCCCGCGGCGCGCGGGCCTGATCGTCACCGGCGGCATCGCGCCCAACGAGGCCGGCCGGCCCTGGGACGGCGGGGCCAAGCTCACCACCGCCGAGGAGGTCGCCGAGCACCGGGTCATCACCGACGCCGTGCACCGGGAGGGCGGCCGGATCGCGATGCAGATCCTGCACTTCGGCCGGTACGCGTACCACCCCGCCCTGGTCGCGCCCAGCGCTCCTCAAGGCCCCCATCAGCCCCTTCGTACCGAACGAGCTGACCGACGACGAGGTCGAGCGGACCGTCGAGGACTACGTCCGCTGCGCCGCGCTGGCCAGGGAGGCCGGGTACGACGGCGTCGAGGTGATGGGCTCCGAGGGTTACCTGATCAACGAGTTCATCGCCGCCGCGACCAACCACCGCACCGACCGCTGGGGCGCTCGTACGAGAACCGCGTCCGCTTCCCGCTGGAGATCGTCCGCCGGATCCGCGAGCGGGTCGGCGAGACTTCATCCTGGTCTACCGCCTCTCGATGCTGGACCTCGTCCCCGGCGGCTCCACCCTGGAGGAGGTCGTCCGGCTCGCCAAGGAGATCGAGGCGGCGGGCGCGATCATCAACACCGGCATCGGCTGGCACGAGGCGCGCATCCCCACCATCGCCACCTCCGTGCCGCGCGGCGCTCTACACCTGGGTGACGAAGAGGCTGATGGGCGAGGTCTCCGTCCCGCTCGTCACCAGCAACCGCATCAACACCCCCGAGGTCGCCGAGGAGATCCTCGCCGACGGGCGCGCCGACCTCGTCTCCCTGGCCCGCCCGTTCCTGGCCGACCCGGACTTCGTCGCCAAGGCCACGGCCGGCCGCGCCGACACCATCAACACCTGCATCGGCTGCAACCAGGCCTGCCTGGACCACACCTTCAGCCTGAAGATCACCTCCTGCCTGGTCAACCCGCGCGCCTGCCACGAGACCGAGCTGGTCCTCTCCCCACCCGCCGCGCCAAGCGGATCGCCGTGGTCGGCGCGGGCCCGGCCGGGCTCTCCTGCGCGGTGTCGGCGGCCGGGCGCGGCCACGCGGTCACCCTCTTCGACGCCGCCGCCGAGATCGGCGGCCAGCTCAACGTCGCCAAGCGGGTGCCGGGCAAGGACGAGTTCGAGGAGACCCTGCGCTACTTCCGCGTCCAGCTCGACGAGCGGGGGATCGACGTGCGCCTGAACACCCCGGTCACGGCGGCCGACCTGGACGGCTACGACGAGGTCGTGGTCGCCACCGGCGTCTCCCCACACCCCCGCCATCGAGGGCGTGGACCACCCGAGCGTCGTCAGCTACCTGGACGTGCTGCGGGACGGCGCGCCGGTCGGCGAGCGGGTCGCGGTCATCGGGGCCGGCGGCATCGGCTTCGACGTCGCGGAGTTCCTCACGGACGGCGGGGAGGGCGCGAGCCAGGACCCCGAGACGTACTTCCGCCAGTGGGGCGTGGACACCTCGTACGAGAACCGGGGCGGGCTGCGGACGCCCGAGCGGACCGCGCCGCCGCGCCAGGTGCACCTGCTCCAGCGCAAGGAGACCAAGGTGGGCGCGGGGCTCGGCAAGACCACCGGCTGGATCCACCGCACCGAGCTCAAGCACCGCGGCGTGGCCATGGTGGCGGGCGTGACGTACGACCGGATCGACGACGAGGGCCTGCACGTCACGATCGGCGGCGAGTCCCGGGTGCTCCCGGTCGACACGGTCGTGCTCTGCGCGGGCCAGGAGCCGCGGCGGGACCTGTACGAGGAGCTGGTGGCGGCGGGCCGCACGGCGCACCTCATCGGCGGCGCGGACGTCGCCGCCGAGCTGGACGCCAAGCGGGCCATCGACCAGGGCACCCGGCTCGCCGCCGCCCTGTGACCGCCGCGCGGTGACCGCCCCGCCGCGCCCGCCGTGACCGCCCCGGTCACGGCGGATCCCTGATCCTAGGATGCGAGCATGTCCCTCCCGCACGCGATCCTCACCGCACTGCTCGAGAAGCCGTCCTCCGGTCTCGAACTGACGCGTCGCTTCGACAAGTCGATCGGCTACTTCTGGTCGGCCACACACCAGCAGATCTACCGCGAGCTGGGCAGGCTGGAGCAGGCGGGGCACATCCGCGCCCTGCCCGCCCCGGTGCCCGTGCGGGGGCAGCGGAAGGAGTACGAGGTGCTGCCCGCGGGCCGCGCCGAGCTGGGCGACTGGGTCGCCAGGCCCGAGACCCCAAGCCGATGCGGTCGTCCCTGCTGCTGCGGATGCGGGCGGCCGCGATGGTCGGCACGTCCGGGCTCAGGGCCGAGCTGGAGCGCCATCTCGCCCTGCACCGGGAGCAGTTGGAGGAGTACCTCGCGATCGAGGTCAGGGACTTCCGGCGGAGCGGCGGAGCGCCGGGCCGGACCGGCTGCGCCATCTCGTCCTGCGGGGCGGGATCGACCTGGAGCGGTTCTGGGTGGAATGGCTGACCAGCGCCCTTGCGGAACTGGATCGGGAGGAGTAGCCCCAGCGGGTGGGGCCGGGCGCCGGGCGATACTGGGGGCTGCCGGTTCCACGACACGAAAGGGCGGGTATGGCCGACGACTTGGGGCGCCGCGCGACACGTCACGCGGTGGTCATCGGGGAAGTCTCGCCGGACTGCTGGCCGCGCGGGTCCTCGCCGAGCACGCGGAGAAGGTGACGGTCGTCGAGCGCGACCGCCTGCCCGGGGACCGGAGGCGAGGCCCGGCGTTCCGCAGGGCCGACACCTCCACGTCCTCGTCGCGGGCGGACAGCAGGCACTCGACGAGCTGCTCCCCGGCTTCACGGACGAGCTGGGGAAGCTCGGCGCGCCGAAGGTGGGCATTCCGCAGGACATGGTCCAGTGGCAGAACGGCAGGTGGTTCCGCCGCTCGGCCGCGACCGCGCACTTCTTCACCGGCCCGCGCCCGCAACTGGAGTGGCTGGTGCGGCAGCGGGTGCTCGCGGATCCGCGGGTCGAGCTGGTCGAGGGCGTCGAGACCGTGGGTCTGGCCGGCGACTCCTCGCGCGTGCGGGGCGTACGGCTGCGGGAGCGCGGCGCGGGGGCGGACAAGGAGACCCGCACCCTGGCGGCCGACCTCGTGGTGGACGCCTCCGGGCGGTCCACGAAGGCCGCGGACTGGCTGGCGGCCATCGGCGCGGAGGCGCCGCACGAGAGAACCCTCGACACGGGCCTCGCGTATGCCACCCGGGTCTACCGGACCCCGCCCGGCGGCCAGGACCCGGACACCGACGCGCTCGGCTACTACGTCGTGCCGAACCCCGGGCAGGTCTACGGCGGCGTGGTGCTGCCGCTCGGCGACGGGCGGCACCTGGTCACCCTCTCGGGGCTGCGCGGCGACGAACCGCCCACCGAGGAGGGCGCGTTCGAGGAGTACGCCAAGCGGCTGCCGCACCCGGTGATCAGCGACTGGCTGGCCCGGGCGGAGCCGGAGTCGCCGGTGTACGGCTTCCGGAGGACCGCCAACGTCCGGCGCCGGTACGACCGTCCGGGGCGCCGCCCGGCCGGGTTCCTCGCCACCGGTGACGCGCTGTGCGCCTTCAACCCGATCTACGGGCAGGGCATGGCGGTCGCCGCGCTCGGCGCGGTCGCGCTGCGCCGGGCCCTCGCCGACCCGGGGCGGACGCCGACGACCCGGGTGGTGCAGCGGGCGCTCCTGGACGCCTCGCGGCAGGCCTGGGACATCTCGGCGGGCGCCGACAAGAAGATGCCCGGGGCCACGGGGACGCGGCGAGCCCGGGTCCGCTGGACCGCGCGGTCGGCTGGTACCTGGGCCGGGTGCAGCAGCGGGCGGCGGGCGATCCGGCCGTGGGGGCGGCGTTCCGCGCGGCGCTCGGCCTGACCGCGCCGCTGACCTCCCTGTTCGCTCCATCGGTGGCGCGGGCGGTGCTCTTCGGGCCGCCCGTCGAGACGCCAGCCGAGCCGCCGCTGCGGCGCGAGGCGTAACCCTTCGGGCGGGGCCCCGGGGTCCGGGCCGGCGGCGGTCGGCGAGTGTCGTCCGCCGCCGGTCCGGACGCCTCCGGCCGCCGGTTCAGGCGCCGGGGGCCGCCGTGATCATGCCGGCGGCGATGGCCGCGCCGAGCGCCGCGTAGTCGTCGGCGTTCTGGTGGGCGTAGGCGAGCGCGAAGTCGGCGACGGCGCGGTCGAAGACGTCCGAGCCGCCGAGGTAGGCGGCGATGGCGACGCGGTCGCCGGAGCGGGCGTGGGCGCGGGCCAGGGCCCGGCCGCAGAGCCGCGCGTACTCCCGCAGCATGGCCGGGGACATGGTCTCCACCTCGGCCGAGCCCTTCATGTCGCGCAGTTGGCGCCAGTAGAAGTGGCGCTGTTCGGGGCCGGTCATCCAGCCGAGGAAGATGTCACTGGCGGCCTGGACGAGCCGCTGGCCGCAGACGACCCGCTGCCCCTGGTGGGGGTAGGCGGTCGGCGCCAGGTACTCCTCCAGGACGGAGTGGCCGGCCTCCTTGATCTGGAGGATGAGCGGGTCGCGCTCGTCCCGGCCTTCGAGGAGGAGGACGAAGCAGCGGGTGCCGACGCTGCCGACCCCGACGACCTTGCGGGCGGCGTCGAGGAAGCGGTAGCGGTCGAGGAGCAGCCGCCGTTCCTCGGCGAGGGAGCTGCGGTAGTCGCTGAAGACCTTGCCGAGGGTGATCCGGTCGATGTCCGTGGTGCGTTCGAGGAGCGGCGGGTCGTCGACGATGTGCCGGTGTCCGTCCGCGTCCGCCTCGGTGAGCTTGGCGAGGGCCTGGAGGCTGGTGCGGCGGCGGGCGCGGGCGAGGCGGCTCTCCAGGCGGGCGCGGTCGCCGCGGTGGACCAGGGCCAGGAGGTCGTCGGCGGCGATCCGCTCGTACCAGACGGTGAGCTCCCCGAGGCCGGCGAGGCGGCGCATGGACGTGCGGTACGACTCGACGGCGACGAGGGCGGCGCGCCGGGCCTTGGGTCTGGTGCCGCCGTTCTGGAGGGCGGCGACGGTGACGCTCGCGGCGAGCCGTTTCACGTCCCATTCGAAGGGGCCGGGGAGGGTCTCGTCGAAGTCGTTCACGTCGAAGAGGAGCGTCCGTTCGGGTGAGGCGTAGACCCCGAAGTTGAGGAGGTGGGCGTCGCCGCAGAGCTGGACGGTGAGCCCGGTGCCGGGCTGGGCGCCGAGGTCGGCGGCCATGACGGCAGCGGCGCCGCGCAGGAACGCGAAGGGGAGGCCGCCATCCTGCCGTACCGGAGGGGACGAGGTCGGGCAGCCGGTCCTGGGCCTGGCGCTCCAGGACGCCCAGCGGGTCGGGCCGCTGGGAGCTGGGTATCCAGCGGCCGTGGGAGGACCGGGGACGCGTTTGCGCGCCTCCCTGCCCCGTGCGGCGCGCTCCGACGACGTCGTCATCCGGCCTCACCCGCCTCTTCCGCCGGGGCGGATTCGCCCCGTCACCTGGAACCTCATTACAAGGCGCAACGCGCGTTTCGGCCACTCTTTCCGACCGGGCTGGCAAAATGGTTTAGACCAATGATAGGAATTGATCACCCATACGGCCCATGCGGTCACGCTGAGCAAAGAGAGGGTTGATCATGGCCGAGCCCGATTCCGGGGCGGCGGCGGAAGTGCCGCTCTACCTCCGGGTCGCCGCCGCCCTGCGTGAGGATCTCGCCCAGCGGCGCATCTCCCCGGCAGCCGGCTCCCTTCGGAGCGTTCGCTGTCCCAGCGCTACCACGTCAACCGGCAGACCGTGCGGAGCGCGCTCCAGCTCCTGCGCGACGAAGGGCTCGTGGTCACCGACCGGCGCGGCACCTTCGCCGCCGGGCCGGAGGCCGAGGCCGGCGCCGAGACCACCGTTCCCGCCCCGAGGGCCCACCGGCCGACCTTCCCCGGCGGCCCCCGCGCGGCGGGGACGCTGGTGCGGGCCTCGCTCACCTGGGAGCCGCCGCCCGTCCCGCTCGCGCCGCGGCTCCAGCTCGCTCCCGGCGAACCGACGCTCGTCCACCGGCACGCGGTGCTCGATCCGCAGGGGTCGGCGCTCCAGCGGGCGGTGTCGTGGTTCTCTCGGGCGGCGCTCGCCGAGATCCCCAACTGGCCCGCTACCGGCGGGGCCGGGACTACCGGCAGCAGCCCGATCTGCGGCTCCTCTACCACTGGATGCACCAGGCGGGGCTGCGGGTCGTCCACCGGGAGTCGGTGGGCGTGCCGGCCGACCCCGGGACGGCGGCCGGCGGCGCGGCCCGGCTGCTCGTCCACCGGGTGGTCAGCGACCAGCACGGGCACGCCCTGGAGGTCACGGACATCGATGTCACGGCCCGGTCGGCCGCCTGGACCTACGAGTTCAGCGCCTGAGGACGCGGGCACGGGGGCGCCCGGGCGGCCACGGGCCGGCCCGGGCGTTCCCGTGCGGAGCACCCCTTCGCACACGGAACCCCTAGACGATCCCCTCCGCGATGTCCGCCTCCTCGCGGGCCGTGCCGTACGCGGTCGGCGTGCCGTACGAGCGGCGGGCGACGTACCACCAGACGCTGGCCAGGACGAGGACGACGGCGAGGGCGATGACGGCGTAGTTCATGGTGTCGACCGTCACCGGCGACTTCTGCGGCAGGCAGAAGAGGACGGTCACGAAGGCCACCCAGACGACGGCGGTCCAGCCGATCGGCCTGCTCCAGCGACCCAGGTTCCACGGGCCCGGGGTGAACCGCTTCCCGGCGCGCAGCCGCAGGTAGATCGGGATGGCGTAGGCGGGCGTGATGCCGATGACGTTGATGGCGGTCACGGCGCCGTAGGCGGTGGCCGAGTACAGCGAGGGGACGGCGATGAGCGCGGCCACGCCGACCGAGAGCCAGACGGCCGGGACGGGGGTCTGGGTGCGGGTGCTGACCTTCCGCCAGAGCGCCGAGCCGGGCAGGGCGTTGTCCCGGCTGAAGGCGAAGACCATCCGGCTCGCCGCGGCCACCTCGGCGTTGCCGCAGAAGAGCTGGGCGACGATCACGACGAGCAGCAGGGCGGTGGCGCCGCCGGAGCCGAGTGCGTCCAGGAGGATCCGGGCGGGCGGGACGCCGGTGGCGCTGTCCTGCGTGGCGGCGTAGTCCTGGATCGCGAAGGTCAGTCCGGCGAGCAGGGCGAAGCCGGCGATCCAGAGACCCAGATGGCCCGCACGATGCCCTTGGCGGCGGCGACGGAGGCGTTCGAGGTCTCCTCGGAGAGGTGGGCCGAGGCGTCGTAGCCGCTGAAGGTGTACTGGGCCAGGAGCAGGCCGATCGCGGCGACGTAGAAGGGGTTGGCCCAGCCGGTGTCGTTGACGAACTCGGTGAAGACGAACTCGGCGGACTGGTGGCGCTCCGGGACGATCGCGAGGGCGCCGACGATGACCGCGACGCCGGCCAGGTGCCACCAGACGCTGACGGAGTTCAGGACGCTGACCAGGCGGACGCCGAAGAGGTTCAGGACGGCGTGGAGCAGCAGGATCGCCAGGAAGATGAGGAAGGTGGAGCCGGCGGTGGGTTCGAAGCCCCACTGGAGGTTGAGGAAGGCGCCGGTGAAGAGGGCGGCGCCGTAGTCGATGCCGGCGATGGCGCCGAGCAGGCCGAGGAGGTTCAGCCAGCCGGTGTACCAGCCCCAGCGGCGTCCGCCGAGCCGGTCGGCCATGTAGTAGAGGGCGCCGGAGGTCGGGTAGGCGCTGGTGACCTCGGCGAGGGCGAGGCCCACGCAGAGGACGAAGAGGCCGACGCCGGCCCAGCCCCACAGCATGACGGCGGGCCCGCCGGTCCCCAGGCCGAAGCCGTGAGGGTCATGCAGCCGGAGAGGACCGAGATGACCGAGAAGCTGATCGCGAAGTTGCCGAAGCCGCCCATGCGGCGGGCGAGGACGGGCTGGTAGCCGAGCTCTCTCAGCCGCTCCTCCTCGTCCTGGACGGGTGGTGGCTTGCGTATCGCGTCGGTCGGGGCTTCGGTGCGGGCCATGGTTCCTCCGGGGGACGGGGGCGGGCGGAAGGTACGCGCGGAAGGGCGGGCCGGGACGGGGCCTCAGTCGGCGAGACAGCGGGCGCGGGCCCGCAGGAAGACCTCTTCGGCGAGGGCGCGGTCGTCCGGCCGGGCGGTCCGGTAGGCCCACGGCAGCGTCGTGTAGTACGGGCCGAGCGCCTCGAAGACCCGGGTCGCGTCGGCGAAGCGGAGGGCGCCGAAGAGGGCGTGCGCCAGGTGGTTGAGGTCGAGCAGGGAGGCCTCGTCGACGGCGCAGAAGAAGAACCAGGTGTCCAGGGCCCGCTGGGCGTCGCGCACGGCGTCCTCGGCGACCCAGTGGAGGTCGAGGGCGCGCTCGTGGCCGCGCTCGCGCCGGTAGCGCTCGACGCGCACGTAGAGCGGCAGGGCGTGCAGGGCGGAGCCGACGGGCGCGGAGGAGGCCGCCCAGTGGGAGTAGTTGACGGCTTCGGAGAGCGGTCCGGAGCGCCGGGCGTAGACGAACTGGAGCATGCGGTGGTGCGCCTCGCGGTTGTGCGGGTCGCGCTTCTCCGCCTCGGCGAGCAGGCGCCAGGGGCCGGACGGCAGCATGGGGGCCGGCGGGGCGACCCGGTGCTCGGCCATGTGCTGGGCCCCGTCGAGGGCGGCGAGGGCGAGCAGTCCCACCCAGGGCACCGGGTCGGCGGGCGAGCGGTCGACGGCCTCGCGGCAGGCGGCCCCGGCCTCCTGCCGGAGCTGCCCGGCGCGGGCGTGGCCGGAGCGGTGGGCGCGCACGGCCCGCTCGACGGCGACGCGGCTGTGCATCACGGCCACGGCCGGGCTCTCGGGCTGCTCGTCGCGCCAGGTGCGGACGACGTCGGTGCCCGCGGCGACGGCGGCGAGGACCTGGGTGCGCCGGGTCCAGGCGCCCCAGTCGGAGGTCTCGTCGAGCAGCCGGGCCATGGCCACCCAGCGGCCGGTGCGTAAGTCCTGGAGGGCGTGGCGCAGGGCGTGGTCGTGGCCCGCCGGGTGGTAGACGGGACGGAAGCCTTGGCCGGCCATCAGGGAGCGGGGCGTGGTGTGGGTGGCATGGTTCCTCGGTGGATGGGGTGGGAGGGTCAGTCCCTTGGGCGGTGTCCCGGCCGTTGATCGGCGATCACTATAGAGCGCTCTGGACTCGACCGGTCCACTTTCTTTTGTGGCGACAACTATTCGGCCAACGACCGAATTTGATTTACCGTCAGGTTCGGCGGCGGACCTGACGGGGTCGTCCGGCGAGGCTTGACGGAGTGCTCCGGCGACGGCACCCTGACCCTTTTCGGTGACCGGACGATCACCGAACGGGACCATCGACGGGAGCGGCAGGATGACGGGCGGCCCGGTACTCGCCGTCGACCAGGGCACGTCGGGCACGAAGGCCCTCGTCCTCTGTCCGGAACGCGGTGTCCTCGGCAGCGGTACGGCGCCGGTCCGGCCCCGGTACCTGCCGGGCGGCCTGGTCGAGGTCGACCCGCGCGAGCTGTACGACTCGGTGGTGGCCGCGGGGCGGGCGGCGCTCGCCGGGGCGGGCGTGCCGGTCGTGGCCGTGGGCCTCGCCAACCAGGGCGAGACCGTGCTCGCCTGGGACCCCGCCACCGGCGAACCGCTCACCGACGCGCTCGTCTGGCAGGACCGCAGGGCCGCCGGAATCTGCGCGGAACTGGAGCCCGCGCAGAGGAGTTGCGCCACCTGACCGGCCTCCCGGTGGACCCCTACTTCGCCGCCCCGAAGATGGCCTGGATCCGCCGCCACGCCACCGCCGCGGGCGCCGTCACCACCAGCGACGCCTGGCTCGTCCACCGGCTCACCGGCGCCTTCGTCACCGACGCGGCGACCGCCGGGCGCACCGGGCTCCTCGACCTCGACACGGTCTCCTGGTCGGAGACCGCGCTCGGCCTGTACGGGCTCGGGGGCGAGCCGCTGCCCCGGGTCGTGGACTGCGACGCGCCCGTGGGCACCACGACCGCCTTCGGCCCGCCGCTCCCCCTCACCGGCCTCCTGGTGGACCAGCAGGCGGCGCTGCTCGCGCAGAGCGCCGACGACCGGCCGCCGCCAAGTGCACCTACGGCACGGGGGCGTTCCTGCTCGCGCAGACCGGCCCCGCGCCGCTGCGGGCCGCCTCGGGCCTGGTGAGCTGTGTCGCCTGGCGGCTCGGCGGGCGGGTCACCCACTGCCTGGACGGCCAGGTGTACACGGTGGCCTCGGCCGTGCGCTGGCTCACCGACCTCGGGGTGATCTCCGGGGCCGGGGAGCTCGACGCGGTCGGCGGCGCCGTCCCGGACAGCGGGGGCGTCACGTTCGTCCCCGCGTTCGCGGGGCTCGCCGCGCCCTGGTGGCGGGGGACGTGCGCGGCTCGCTCGCCGGCCTCGGCCTGGACACCGGCCCCGGGCACCTGGTCCGGGCCCTGTGCGAGGCATCGCCGCCCAGGTCGTGGAGCTGGCCTCGGCCGCGGCGGCGGACCGGGGCGCGCCGCTGACCTCGCTGCGCGCCGACGGCGGCCTGACCCGGAGCGCGCTGCTCATGCAGACCCAGGCCGACCTGCTGCAACGGCCCGTCGAGGTCTCCGCCCTGCCCGACGCCACGGCCCTCGGGGTCGGCGCGGCCGCCCGCCTGGGCCGCTTCCCGGGGCTCGCGCTCCGGGAGGCCGTACCGGAGTGGAAGCCGTCGGCGGTGTACGAGCCCCGGATCTCCGCCGCCGAGGCGGAGACGCGCCTCGCGCGGTTCCGCACGGAGGTCGCCGCCCTGCTGGCACGACCGGGGGCGACGACGGCCGGCGGCGGGGCCGGGTGAGGACCACCGAGGACGGCCGGACGGGAGCCGCGGGAAGGTCACCCGGTCGGGGCCCCTCCCCGGCGGCGCGGATGCCGCGTACGACGTCGTGGTCGTCGGAGCCGGGGTCGTCGGGACCGCGATCGCCCGCGCGCTCGCCCGTCACCCGCTGCGGATCGCCCTCGTGGAGGCCGCGAACGACGTGGGCGACGGCACCTCGAAGGCCAACACGGCGATTCTGCACACCGGTTTCGACGCCGTGCCCGGCACCCTGGAGGCGCGGCTCGTCCGCGAGGACACCGGCTGCTCACCGCGTACGCGCGGGAGGCCGGCATCCCCGTGGAGCCGCTCGGCGCCCTGCTCGTCGCCCGGGACGAGGGACAGCTCGCCGCGCTCCCCGCCTCGCCGAGAAGGCCGGACGCAACGGCCATCACGGCACCCGGATCGTCGACGCCGCCGCACTGGCCTCGCGCGAGCCCCACCTGGGTCCCGGCGCGCTCGCCGCGCTCGACGTGCCGGGCGAGTCGATCGTCTGCCCGTGGACGACCGTCCTCGCGTACGCCACCCAGGCCGTCCGCTCCGGAGTGGACCTGCACCTGAACTGCCGGGTGGAGGAGGTGCGTCCGGGCGCGCCGCACCACCGGCTCGTCACCCGGCGCGGGACGCTCCGGACCCGCCTCCTCGTGAACGCCTGCGGACTGTACGCCGACGTCTTCGACGCCCTGGTCGGACGCGAGGACTTCGCCGTCACCCCGCGCCGGGGCCAGTTGCTCGTCTTCGACAAGGCCGCCCGCGACCTGGTCCGGCACATCCTGCTCCCCGTGCCCGGCCCGCTCGGCAAGGGCGTGCTCGTCTCCCCACCGTGTACGGGAACGTCATGCTCGGCCCCACCGCCGAGGACCTCGACGACAAGACCGCGACCGGCACGACCGCCGAGGGGATCGCCGGCCTGCGCGCACAGGGCGGCCGGGTCCTGCCCGCGCTGCTCGACGAGGAGGTCACGGCCGTCTACGCGGGGCTGCGGGCCGCCACCGGGCAGGAGGACTACCGGATCGCCGCGCACCCCGCCCTGCGGTACGTGACGGTGGGCGGGATCCGTTCCACGGGGCTCAGCGCCTCCCTGGCGATCGCGGAGCACGTGCTCGGCCTCCTGGCCGACTGCGGGCTCGACCCGGGACCGGAGCGGCCGCTCGCCCCGGTCCGCATGCCGAACCTCGGCGAGGCCTTCCCCGGCCGTACCGGGACGCCGGACTCATCGCGCGGGAGCCCGGGTTCGGGGCGGTGGTCTGCCACTGCGAGCGGGTCACCCGGGGCGAGATCCGGGCCGCGCTCGCCTCCACGATCCCCCGGGCGGCCTCGACGGGCTGCGGCGCAGGACCCGGGCCCGGGGCGGCCGCTGCCAGGGCACCTTCTGCGGCGCGGAGGTGCGGGCGCTGTTCGAGGAGTCACGCCTCCCGGCGGAGAAGGACGGAGGGACGGCCGGTGAACCGTACGGTCGACGTGCTCGTCGTGGGCGCGGGGCCCGCCGGTCTCGCCGCGGCCGCCCGGCTCGCGGCGGCGGGCGCGGGCCGCGTCGAGGTCCTGGAGCGGGAGACGGCCGCGGGCGGGGTCCCGCGCCACTGCGCGCGCCCGGGGTTCGGCGCGGACCCGCGGGGGCGGCCCTGGACGGGCCGGGTTACGCGCGACGGGCGGTGCGGGAGGCGCTGCGGGCCGGGGCCGTCGTGCGCACCGGCGTCTCGGCCACGGGCTGGGCCGGGCCGCTCGCCCTGGACGTCACCTCCCCGGCCGGGCTCGAACGGATCGCGGCCCGCGCGGTGGTCCTCGCCACCGGCGCGCGCGAACGTCCCCGCAGTGCCCGGCTCCTCCCGGGGACGCGGCCCGCCGGGGTGCTGACCACGGGCGAACTCCAGCGGACGGTCGCGCGGTTCGGGGGCCGGAAGGGCCCCGCGGGGCGTGAGCACGCGGGGCCGGAGTACGTGGGGCGGCGGGCGGTGGTCGTCGGCGGCGAGCCGGTGGCCCGGAGCGCGGTGCGGACGCTGCGCGCGGCCGGGGTGGAGGTGGCGGCGGTCGTCACCGAACTCCCGGTCCCGGCGGCCGGGTTCGGGGCCGTGCCGCTGCTGACCGGTGCGGTCGTGACGGAGCTGCTCGGGCGCGGACGGCTGACCGGGGTCGCGGTCCGGGGACGGGACGGCCGCGCGTCCGTCCTGCGGTGCGACACGGTGGTCCTCACCGGCGACTGGGTCCCGGACCACGAGCTCGCCCGCGCCCGCGGGCTGCCGCTCACGCCGGGCACGCGGGGTCCGGTGGTGGACGGCGCCCTCCGCACCGCCGCTCCCGGGGTCTTCGCGGCCGGCAACCTCCTGCACGGCGGGGAACCGGCCCCGGTGGCCGCCGCCGAGGGGCGGGCGGTGGCCGACGCGGTGCTCACTCACCTCGCTCACCTCGCTCACCTCGCTCACCTCGCTCACCTTGATCACGTCGATCAGCTCGATCAGCTCGATCAGCGTGACGGCTCGCCCGGCCCGTCGGTACGGTGCCGGTCGCGGCGGCAGGGGCCCTGCGGTGGGTGGCGCCCGGTCTCCTCGGCCGGAGGCCACGACCCTGCTCGTACGGCCGGAGCACCGGCTCGTACGGCCGGTCCTGACCGTCTCGCAGGACGGCGTACGGCTGCGGCGGGAGCGGCTGCGCGGAACGCTGGTGCCGTGGCGTTCCGTACGGCTCGGGCCCGGCTGGACGCGCGGGGCGGACCCGGCGGGCGGGCCCGTGACGGTCGGGGCGGAGGAGTGACGGGGGCGCGGGACGCCGGTCGGCGTGCGCCGGGGCACACCGTCGGGGGCGTCCCGGCGGGCTGCGCGGGCGGGGCCTTCGGACACACTGGGCCCATGCCGATCGAACGCGTCAAGCGCAGCGCGGGTCTCTGGTCTTCCGCCGGACGGCAGACGGCGGTGTCGAGGTCCTCATCGGCCACATGGGCGGGCCCTTCTGGGCGTCCCGCGAGAGGGCGCCTGGTCGATCCCCAAGGGCGAGTACGGACCCGACGAGGAGCCCGACGCGGCGGCCCGCCGGGAGTTCCGGGAGGAGCTGGGCCTCGCCGCCCCCGAGGGCGACTGGATCGACCTCGGGGAGAGCCGGCAGCGCAACGGGAAGCTCGTCACCGTCCGGGCGGTCGAGGGCGACCTGGACCCGGAGCGGATCGTGCCGGGCACCTTCACCCTGGAGTGGCCGCCCGCTCCGGCCGCCTGGAGGAGTTCCCGGAGATCGACCGGGTCGGCTGGTTCGCCCCGGAGGCGGCGGCCCCGCTGCTCGTCGTGGGCCAGCAGGCCTTCCTGGAGCGGCTGGCCGCCCACCTGGACGGGCGGGGCTGAGCCCGGTTGTCAGAGGCGTGCGAGAAGGTGGTGGGAACCGAACTGTCGAGAGGGAGCCCGACATGACCACGATCACCGCCGACGAGCGCGCGGCGGCCCAGGCGTATCTGCGGCTGCTCGAATCCACCCGGGCCGTGCTGGCGGATCCGCGGCTCGCGCCGTACGCGGGGGCGATGCTCACCCGTCCGATGGCGGAGGCCGACGAGGCGCTCCGCGCGGCCGGCCTCGCCGGGAACGAGGGCCGGCTGCTGAGCGTCGTCTCCTCCCTGCGGTCCTTCTCCCCGCCGGCGTGGGGGCGGGCGGGCTGAGCCCCGCCGGGCGGCCTCGGGTCCGTGCCCGGGGATCAGCGGACCGGCCGGACCGGGAGCGTGCGGACGCTGTTGCCGACGAAGCCGGCGTGGCGGGTCAGGCGCTCCTCCGGGACGGCCAGGTCCAGGTCGGGGAAGCGGGTGAAGAGGGCCTCCAGGGCGGTCGTGGCCTCCAGGCGGGCGAGCGGGGCGCCCAGGCAGTAGTGGGGGCCGTGGCCGAGGGAGAGGTGCTTCGCCGTCGTGGCGCGGGTGACGTCGAAGCGGTCGGCGTCCGGGCCGTGGGCCCCGGTGTCGCGGCCCGCCGCCGAGTACCCGGCGAGGACGGGGGTGCCCCGGGGATGAGGGTGCCGTCGACGGTCAGGTCGCGGGTCGGGTAGCGGAACGGGAAGTAGCTGACCGGGCTGTCCCAGCGGAGGGTCTCCTCCACCACGTCCGCCCAGGTCGCGCGGCCCTCGGTGACCAGGGCGAGCTGGTCGCGGTGGGCGCAGAGCGCCCGGACCGCGTTGGTGATCAGGTTCAGGGTGGTCTCGTGGCCCGCGATGATCATCAGGAGCAGCGTGCCGATGAGCTCGGGCCCGCTGAGCCGGTCGCCGTCCTCGCCGTGGGCGGCGATGAGGGCGCTAGTGAGGTCGTCGCCGGGGGCGGCCGCCTTGGCGGTGACGATGGAGGCGAGGAGCGCGGCGAGCTCCTGGTTGGCGGCGACGGCCCGCGCGGGTTCGGTGTCGGTGGCGATGACCAGGCCGGAGAGGTGGTGCAGCCGGTCCTGATGGGCCGGGTCGACGCCGAAGAGCTCGCAGATGACCCCGAGCGGCAGCGGCAGCGCGTAGTGCCGGCGCAGGTCGGCGACGCCGTCGCCGGCCGCGGCGGCCCCGGCGAGTCCGTCGAGGAGTCCGGCGGTGACCGCCTCGACGCGCGGGCGGAGCGCCTCGACCCGGCGGGCGGTGAAGGCGCTGCTGACCAGGGTGCGCAGCCTGCGGTGGTCGGCGCCGTCCGCGGTGGTCATGCCGGGCACGGTGGCGAAGGTCCGCAGCGGCCAGCCGTCGGGGATGCGGCCCTCGGAGAGGCGGTGAAGTGCCGGGCGCCCTTGGCGACGTCGGGGTGGGACAGGAACTCGCGCAGCGTCGTGGCCCAGTACCGCCATGCCCTCGACCTCGCCGGGCAGGACCACCGGGACCACCGCGCCCCCGGCGAGCAGTCGCGCGTTGTCCGCGTGCGGGCAGCCGCCCGCCGGGTCCGGGCGGTACGGCGTCCGGCCGGAGGGGTCGGCGGGGTGCGGGGTGTTCGCGGTGTTCACGGTGTTCACGGTGTTCACGGAGGGAACTCCTGACTGCGGGACGGCCGGTGCGGCACGCGAGCGGTCAGATCCTACGGTCAACCCCGTTGTTCTCGTATGGAGTTGTCCGATGCGGCGGGGGTGCCCGGACGGACGACCGAGGGCGACGTGCGGAGGCGACGACCGAGGGCGACGGCGGGGTGGGACAGGGCGGGGGCGGAGAAGGCTCCCGTACGAACGGTGGTGCGCCGGGGCGGGTGTGAGGAGGCGTCACCGGCGGTCGCGGGCGGGCGGCGCCGGTCCGGGACCACCCGGTCGGCCCACGACGCGCCGCCGTACGCCACACCCGCTCCCCGGTCGGCGCACTCCGATCTGCGGGTCCGTCACCTCCTCCCTACGGTGGCCGAATGATCGTCACGTCCGCTGTCCGTCACGCTGCCGCCGGTTCCGCGGCCCTGCTGTTCGTGCTGCCCGCTCCGGCGGCCGTCGCCTCCCCGCCCCACGGTCTCCTCCGTCTCCCCGGCCTCCGCCGTCGGGGAACCCACTCCGCCCGTGCGCCGGCACGTCGATCCGGCCCGGCTCGACCGGCGGGGCGTGCAGGTGCAGCCGCTGGCGGGCGCGCCCCGGCTGCCCTCGGCCTCCGCGCTGTCGTGGGTGGTCGCGGACGCGTCCACGGGCGAGGTGCTCGCCGCGCGGGACGCGCACCGGAAGCTGCCGCCCGCCAGCACGCTCAAGACGCTGTTCGCCCTCACCGCGCTCCCCACCACGACCCCTCCGAGCAGCACACCGTGGCCGATTCCGAGCTGACCGGCATCGGGGCGGGCAGTAGCCTGGTCGGGATCAAGGAGGGTACACTTACAAGGTCTCGGACCTGTGGAACGGCGTCTTCCTCAGCTCCGGGAACGACGCGGTGCACGTGCTCGCCGCGATGAACGGCGGCTGGGACGCGATGGCCGGGAAGATGCAGGAGAAGGCCCGCTCCCTGGGGGCGAACGACACCCACGTGGTCTCCCCGGACGGCTACGACGCCCCGGGGCAGGTGTCCTCCGCGTACGACCTGGCGGTCTTCGGCCGGGCCGGGCTCCAGGACCCGGCGTTCACCCGCTACTGCTCGACGCGGTACGCGGACTTCCCGGCGGGTTCGTGGTCGTACGGCATCGCCAACACCAACCGGCTCCTGACCGGAGCGAACGGAGTGGACCGCTACCCCGGCCTCATCGGCATCAAGAACGGCTACACGAGCAACGCGGGCAACACGCTGGTCTCCGCGGCCGAGCGGGGCGGCCGGACCCTCGTCGTCTCGGTGATGAACCCGCAGGAGGGCGGCGGGTACGCCGTGTACGAGGAGGCGCGGTCGCTGCTCGACTGGGGCTTCGACGCGGCGGACCGCGTCCGGCCGGTGGGCTCGCTGCTGCCGGAGCGCGCGAAGGCGGAGGCGGACGCGCGTGCCGTGGCGGCGGCTCGTGGCGGACGGGACGGGGCCGGGGCGGAGACGGCACCCCGGGCGGGCGCCGAGCCCAGCGAGGGCGTCCGGGCGAAGGACGCCCCGGCGTCGGGCGCGCCGGGGAAGGAGGCCCGGACCGGGGAGGCCCCGCCGAGGCCGCCCTCGGGAAGGACGCGTCCAGCGCGACGGCGGCCTCGGGCGCGTCGGCCGGCCTTTCGCTGGGCCTGATCGGCGCGGCCTGCGCGGCGGCGCTGGCGCTGTGGGCGTGGCGGCGCCGGGCGGGCGCCGGGGCCGACCGCTCCCCGCAGGACTGAGGGCTGCGGGACTGAGGGCTGCGGGACTGAGGGCTGCTGGGCGGGGCCGTGGGGTGAGGACCGCGGGGCGGGGCCGCGGGGCGAGGGTCCCGGGGCCCTCACCCGCCCCGTGTCCCGTCAGCCCCGACGTACTCCGCGAGGTGCTCCCCGGTGAGGGTGGAGCGGGCGGCGACCAGGGCGGCGGGCGTGCCCTCGAAGACGATCCGGCCGCCGTCGTGACCGGCTCCGGGGCCGAGGTCGATGATCCAGTCGGCGTGTGCCATGACCGCCTGGTGGTGCTCGACGACGATGACGGACTTGCCGGAGTCCACGAGCCGGTCGAGCAGGCCGAGGAGTTGTTCGACGTCGGCGAGGTGGAGGCCGGTGGTCGGCTCGTCGAGGACGTAGATCCCGCCCTTCTCGCCCATGTGGGTGGCCAGCTTGAGCCGCTGCCGCTCGCCGCCGGAGAGCGTGGTGAGCGGCTGGCCGAGGTCAGGTAGCCGAGGCCCACGTCGGCGAGCCGGGCCAGGATCCGCTGCGCGGCCGGGGTGGGGGCCTCGCCGGAGCCGAAGAACTCCTCGGCCTCGGTCACGGACATGGCGAGGACCTCGCTGATGTCCCGGCCGCCGAGGAGGTGTTCGAGCACCGAGGCCTGGAACCGCTTGCCCTCGCAGTCCTCGCACGTGGAGGAGGTGCCGGCCATCATCCCGAGGTCGGTGTAGATGACGCCCGCGCCGTTGCAGGTGGGGCAGGCGCCCTCGGAGTTGGCGCTGAAGAGGGCGGGCTTGACGCCGTTGGCCTTGGCGAAGGCCTTGCGGATCGGGTCGAGCAGGCCGGTGTACGTGGCGGGGTTGCTGCGCCGGGAGCCGCGGATCGGGCTCTGGTCGACGGAGATCACGTCCGCGCCCGGGGGAGCGAGCCGTGCACGAGGAGCTCTTGCCGGAGCCCGCGACGCCGGTGACGACGGTGAGGACCCCGAGGGGAAGGTCGACGTCGACGTCGCGCAGGTTGTGCGCGGACGCGCCGCGGATCTCCAGGACTCCGGCGGGCTCGCGCACCGCGTCCTTGAGGGAGGCGCGGTCGTCGAGGTGGCGACCGGTGACGGTGCCGGAGGCCCGCAGCCCCTCGACGGTCCCCTCGAAGCAGATCGTGCCGCCGGCCGTGCCGGCGCCGGGACCGAGGTCCACGACGTGGTCGGCGATGGCGATCGCCTCCGGCTTGTGCTCGACGACGAGGACCGTGTTCCCCTTGTCGCGCAGTTGGAGCAGGAGGTCGTTCATCCGCCGGATGTCGTGGGGGTGCAGGCCGACGGTGGGCTCGTCGAAGACGTAGGTGACGTCGGTGAGCGAGGAGCCGAGGTGGCGGATCATCTTGACGCGCTGTGCCTCGCCGCCCGAGAGGGTGCCCGCGGGGCGGTCGAGGGAGAGGTAGCCGAGGCCGATCTCCACGAACGAGTCGAGGGTGAGCTGGAGCGCGGTGAGCAGCGGGGCCACCGAGGGCTCGTCGAGGCCGCGGACCCAGGCGGCCAGGTCGCTGATCTGCATCGCGCAGGCGTCGGCGATGCTGACCTTCCCGATCTTCGAGGCGCGGGCGCCCTCGGCGAGCCGGGTGCCGTCGCACTCGGGACAGGTGGTGAAGGTGACGGCCCGCTCGACGAACGCCCGGATGTGGGGCTGCATGCCCTCCTTGTCCTTGGCCAGGAAGGACTTCTGGATGCGGGGACCAGACCTTCGTAGGTCATGTTGATCCCCGCGATCTTCATCCGGGTCGGCTCGTGGTGGAGGAAGGCGTGCAGCTCCTTCTTCGTGTACGCGCGGATGGGCTTGGCCGGGTCGACGAGGCCGGACTCGGTGTAGAGGCGGTGGTTCCAGCCGCCGGTGGTGTAGCCGGGGATGGTGAGCGCGCCCTCGTCCAGGGACTTGGAGTCGTCGTAGAGCTGGGTGAGGTCGATGTCGGAGACCGTGCCCCGGCCCTCGCAGCGGACGCACATGCCGCCGGTGCGCTCGAAGGTCGCCTTGACGGCCTTCTTGGCGCCCTTCTCGACGGTGATCGCGCCGCTCGCCCGCACCGAGGGGACGTTGAAGGAGTACGCGCCGGGCGGGCCGATGTGGGGCGTGCCGAGCCGGCTGAAGAGGATGCGCAGCATCGCGTTGGCGTCGGTGGCGGTGCCGACCGTGGAGCGCGGGTCGGCGCCGAGGCGCTGCTGGTCGACGATGATCGCGGTGGTGAGGCCTTCGAGGACGTCGACCTCGGGCCGGGCCAGGGTCGGCATGAAGCCCTGGACGAAGGAGCTGTAGGTCTCGTTGATCAGCCGCTGCGACTCGGCGGCGACCGTGTCGAAGACGAGCGAGCTCTTGCCCGAGCCCGAGACGCCGGTGAAGACCGTGAGGCGGCGCTTCGGGATCTCGATGCTGACGTCCTTGAGGTTGTTCTCGCGCGCGCCGTGCACACGGATCAGGTCGTGGCGGTCGGCGGCGTGCGGCACGGACGTCCGCTCGTCCGACCCGGGGGCCTTGCTCATCGTGTCTCCTGCTGTCGCGCGGGGCCGAAAGGGTGGGCCATCGCGTCCGGTCCTCGGATCCGGTCCTCGGGTCCCGTACGCGAACCCGGTTCTCGGCTCCGGTCCCCGGAGGGCCGCGATGCCCATGGCTGTCACGCTAATGGCGGCACGACGACGACGCTTCTCGATTCCTGATCTCTTCCGGTCCCTTCCGGTCCCTTCCGTCCCTTCTGATCCCTTCCGATCCCTTCCGGTTTCTTCCGGGGAGCACGACGGGAGGCGCGGGAGGGAGCGGGAAGGTGCCGGGCCCGGAGGGTCAGGCTCCCGGCAGGCCCTCCAGGGTCGGCCGGGCCGGGGCCCGGTTCCCGGTCACGTACCGTTCGGCGGCGCGGACCGCCGCGCGGGCGCTGCGCTCCCCATGAGGACGCAGAGGGTGTACGCCGTGTCCTCGAAGCGCCGTCGGGCCGACAGGTCGCACGGCCGGGCGAGCACGGTCCGCTCCTGGGCGCGGTAGTGCCGGAGCAACCGGTCGACCGTGTTCCTGTCGGGCAGCAGCATGGCGTCCTCCTGTTCCTGCGTCGCTCCATACTGGCGGCCGTCGGCCACACCCGCGACCCGCGCGGACACGGTGGGTGACGGCAGGGGAGGACGCGGGATCGCCGGGGTCCGGGGAAGGCGCTCCCCGGACCCCGTTCCCGGGCCGTCAGCGCGGGGCGGCCGACCAGTCGACGATGCGGATCCCGCGCCCGCCGCCTCGCGGCCCCGGCAGTGGGCGCGGTGGCGGCGCAGGACGGCGTCGATGTCGAGGTGGCGGGCGAACTCGGGGCGCGCGGCCAGGCGTTGGGCGTACGCCCAGAGGGCCGGGTGGGCGGCGACCCGGTCCATGGCGGTGGCGTCCAGGTGCCAGCGGTGGACGGTGTCGAGCTGGACGAGGGTGATCCAGACGTGGACGTCGGCGAGGGTCGGTCCGTCGCCGAGGACGTACGGCCGGCGGGCGAGGCGGTCCTCCAGGGAGTCGAGCGCGGCGAAGAGGACGCCGAGGGGCTCGTGGTGGGCGGCCTCGTCGTCGAGTCCGAGTTCGCCGGCCCGCTGGGCGGCCCGGTTGACGCTCCGCTCGCACAGGTCGGCCACGGCGTCGATCTCGGCGCGGTGCTCCTCCGGCAGCAGGTCGGGGCCGTCGCCGCGGAAGCGCAGGGCGAGGTCCCGGAGGATGTCGGGGACGTGGGTGGTGACGATGCGGCCGGTCCAGCCGTCGCTGAGGACGGGCGCGGAGGCGGGACCGTCGTAGAGGTGGGCGCTGGCCTCGTAGAGCGGGCGGAGCGCCGCGTATCCGCCGTCGGGGGTGTCGGGGGTGTCGGGCAGGACCGTGAGCGGGAGGGTGTCGTCGAGCCCGAGCAGGCCGTGGGTGAGGGCGATGCCCAGACAGCCGGGGCCGGACGGTGCGACGTGGAGGCGGTAGCGGTGCGGTACGGCGTAGTGGCCGCTGTGCACGTCGCGTCCGATGCGGCCGCGGAAGGCGGGCACGGCGGAGGCGGGCAGCAGCGAGGACGGGACGACGGACATGCTTCTCCCTTGAGGGTGCTCGGTGCCGGAGCGGGGCGGTGCACGGCGGCGCCGGTCGCGGCGGCTCGGCGACGGCGCGGGCCGAACGGGGCCCCGGGGCGGCGGAGATGCGTGCAGGAGGAGACGTACGGACCGCGAGGAGGGGCCTGGCCGGGCGGAGGTGTGGCGGGGGGCCGGCCCGGGAGGCGGCGGCGACTACGCGGCGCTGCAGACCCGCAGCAGGTCGATGTGGCGGCGGGACGTCAGGGGGAGGGAGCGCGGGAGGAGCGCGGCGGATGCGGTGTCCCTCCGGCCGGTGCGTCCCATGGTTTCCTACCTGTTCGCTCGGTTTTCCCGTCCACGAGTGTCCGGCCGGTCACGGACGGCGTCAAGAGTGCGGTACGGGTCGTCTCACAGCGCGGTACGGCGCGTCCCACGACCGGGCGGGTACGGCGGGCGGTACGGCGCGTCCCGCGGGCGGGTGGATCCGTCCCGACCGTACGGAATAATGCGCGCATGCGCATTTCAGCCAGGGCCGACTACGCGGTGCGTGCCGCCCTCCAGCTCGCCGCCGCCCGGGACGCGGGCCCGCTGAAGGCCGAGGCCATCGCGGAGGACCAGGGCATCTCGCACAAGTTCCTTGAGGGCATCCTCGGGGACATGCGCAAGGGCGGCCTGGTGCAGAGCCAGCGCGGCGGCAACGGCGGGTACTGGCTGGCCAGGCCCGCCGAGACCATCTCGGTCGCGGAGGTCATCCGCTGCGTGGACGGTCCGCTGGTCTCGGTGCGCGGGGAGCGGCCGCCGGAGCTGTCGTACACGGGTCCCGCCGAGTCGCTCCTGACGCTGTGGATCGCGCTCCGGGCGGGGGTCCGCGAGGTGCTCGGCGTCTCGCTCGCGGAGGTGGCGGCGGCGAAGCTGCCGGCCGGGATCGTCGCGCTCGCCGACGACCCGGAGGCCTGGACCAACCCCTGACCGGCCCCTGCCCCGCCCCCGCTCCGCCTTCGACCGGCCGGGGCAACCCCGTGCGACCTGCGCCGACTTGACCCCGTCTCATCGATCAAGACGCCCTTGTCCAACCTGCGGACGCCCCTTGGGGAGCGGCGGCCACCTCTACCACTATCCCTACTATTCCAGTGGGGATACCAGGGATCATGTGAGGTGACGTGAGTACGCCGAGGAAATCGCCGAAGAGACCTGCTGTGCGCACCGCCTCCGCACCGGCCGGCCGGGTCGTCGACCGGCCCGCGGACGACGAGATCTGGCCCCGCGTCACCCGGGAGCTCGCCGACGACCTGGCCGTGGACGCCCTGGCCAGGGACCGGGCGGGCAAGGCGCCCTTCGACGAGGTCGCCCGGCTCCAGGAGGCGGGCCTGCCCGCCCTCCTCACCGCGCCGGGGCCGTCCCGGCGGGGCGCCGACTGGCGGGCCGCGTGCGCGGTCGTACGGGAGATCTCCGCCGCCGACAGCTCCGTGGGCGAACTCCTCGCCCACCACTACGCGCTCTCGTGGAGCAGCCGCTTCTTCGGCCCCGCCCACGAGGCGCACGACCCTGCCGACGGAGACGGACACCGCTTCCACGACGGGGCGCCGGGACCCCGCGGCGGAGACGGACGGCGCGCGCCGGACGGGGGCCGGCCACCGGCGTCCGCCCGCCCTCGACGTGTGTACGGCGGAGGAGCGCTGGCTGCTCGCCGGAGGCGTCGAGCCGCCGCGCGCCACGACCGGCCCCGGCCTCACGCTCACCCCGCCGAGGGCAGCGGCGGCGGCTGGATCCTCGACGGGCGCCGCGCCTTCGCCTCCGGCGTCACGGTGGCCGACCGGCTCGTCGTCGGCGCGCGTCCCGGTGGCACGGGCGACCTCCTGGTCGTCCTGGTGGACCCGGCCCACCCGGGGGTGTTCACCGACGCGGGCACGGACCGGGTCGGGCAGCGCCTGGCCGGTGCGGGCACCGTCACCTTCGACCACGTCCCCGTACCGCCCGAGCACGTCCTCGGCGTCCTGCCGCACGACGAGCACGCCGTGGCCCCGTTCACCACCCTCGCCCCGCTCGCCCTGCGGCTGCTCCTCACCCAGGTCGGCCTCGGCATCGCCGAGGGGCCCTGGCCGAGGCCCGGGACATCAGCCGCGCCGACCAGGCCGGGCCCGCCCCGGCCGGCGGCGCGGGCAGCCCGGCGGCCGGGGACGGCGCCGCCCCGGTCGGGTCGGGGGACGACCCGTACCTCCTCCTGGCCTACGGCGAGCTGGCGACCGCCGCGCACGCCGCCGCCGCGGTGGTGGAGCGGGCGACGGACGCCCTCGCCCGCGGCCTGCACGCCGAGTGGTCGCTGACCCTGGAGGAGCGCGCCGACATCTCCGTCCTCGTCGCGGCGGCCGAGACCGTCACCGGCCGGGCGGCCGTCCACATCACCACCCGCATCCTCGAACTGGTGGACGGCACGGCGGGCGCCGACTCCCGGGGCGGCGGACCGGGGTTCGACCGCTTCTGGCGCAACGCCCGCGCGCTCACCGCCCCGACCCTGGTGGACCACCGGCTCCGGGACATCGGGGACCACTACCTCAACGGCACCCACGCCCGGCTCACCCTGCTGGCCTGAGCCGCCTCCCCACCGTGCCCCCGCGGCGGAGGAGAACAGCATGTCGGGACGTAGGACCCTGCCGTCGGGCGGCCGTTGGGCCCAAGCTGGAGGGAGGGGTCCGCCGGCCGGCGGACCCGCACCGCACCGACGGAGGCAGCCTGATGAGTCGTGAGATCGTCGCAGGAGTGGACGGTTCCCCGGAGAGTCTCGCCGCGGCGGACTGGGCCGCCCGCGAGGCCCTGCACCGGGGCCTCCCGCTACGGCTCGCGCACGCCTGGCGCTGGGAACCCCTGGACCTCCCCTGGCCCAGGACCCCCGAGGCCCAGGGGCGGGCCGCGTGGGCGGTCCTGCGCGGGGCCGAGGAGGAGATCGCGCGCCGGCACCCGGGCCTGGAGCTCTCGGCCGAGGTGCTGCCCGACACCCCGGTCGCCGCGCTGCTCGACACCGGGGAACGGGCCGAGGTGCTCGTCATCGGCTCGCGCGGCCACGGCCCCGTGGCCGGGTTCCTGCCTCGGCTCGTACGGGCAGCAGATCATCGCCGGCGCCACCCGTCCCGTGGTGGCCGTCCGGTCCCGCGACGGCGAGCGGGCCGAACCGGCCGCCGGACACGTGCTGGTCGGCCAGCTCGGCAGCCCGGAGGACAGCGCCGCCGCGCTCGGCTTCGCCTTCGAGACGGCCGCCGCGCGTGGGCGTCCGTGCGGGCCGTGCGCGCGTGGAGCCTGCCGGCCCTCTACGCGTACAGCCCGGCCTCGATGCGGCTCGCCGACGAGGCCGGCGGGCTCGTCCCGTACGAGGAGAAGGCGCTGCGCGAGGCGCTGGCCCCTGGCGGGAGAAGCACCCGGACGTCCGGGTCGAGGAGCACGTCGAACTGGGCAGCGCGGGGCAGGTGCTGCTCTCGCAGTCGGGGGCCGCGCAGCTCCTGGTGGTCGGACGGCGGGCCAAGCGGGGTGCCGTCGGTCCGCGGATCGGCTCCGTGGCGCACGCGGCACTCCATCTGGCCCCCTGCCCGGTGGCGGTCGTTCCGCAGGGCTGAAAGGCTTCGCCGTGAGCTGACGCGCCGGGTTGACGAGGGGTGTCGGGACGTCCGGGGCCGGAAAGTGTTGTCACCGTCGCCCCGGCGGCTCTCCCCGTGCCGGCCGTGCGGCGACCCCGGCGAGAGAGCGGAGCACCATGCGGTACCACGTCCGTCCCCGACCCTCCGACCGGCGCGCACGGCCCGCGCGGACGGGCGGCCGGCATCGGGGGAGAGACGGGGCCCGCCGCCCGGGGTTCCGCACGGTCGTCACCGTCACGGGGACGGCTGCCGTCGCGCTCACGGTGGCGGCGGGGGCGTACCTGGCCTCGACGGCCGGCGGCCCGGCGGTCGGCGGTCCGGCCGCCGCCGTCTCCCCACACCCGTGACCGCGCCCGTGCCCGTGCCCGTGCCCGTACGGGTGGAGGCGGAGCCCGAGCAGGCGCGGGCGCAACTGTCGGAGCGGCGGCCCGTCGTGGTCCCCGGGGGCGGGACGGCCGCCGCCCGCAAGAGCGAGCGGTTCGTCAGGGAGGTCGTCGCCCTGACCAACGCCGAACGCACACGGGCCGGTTGCCGTCCGCTCCGGAGCGACAAGAACCTGCGGACGGCGGCCCAGGGGCACGCCGCCGACATGGCCGCCCGCGGCTACTACGAGCACATGAGCCCCGAGGGGCGGGACGCGGGCGACCGGATGAAGGGCGCCGGCTACGCGTGGTCGACCTGGGCGGAGAACATCCACCGCGGGCCGAAGACCCCGGCCCGTGCCGTGGCGGACTGGATGGGGAGCTCCGGCCACCGGGCGAACATCCTCAACTGCTCCCTCAAGGACATCGGCGTCGGGGTGGCCGTGACGTCCAACGGGCCCTGGTGGGTGCAGAACTTCGGCGTCAAGCGCTGATTCCCGCCGCTGGTTCCCGCGGTCATCCCCGTCCGGGAGCGGGCGCGGCCAGCTTCTGCACCCAGAGCGTGCCCCGGGGGCCGGGCACCGACGCCACGCCGGTGTCCCGGTAGCGGCAGTCGAGCATGTTCTCCTCGTGCATCGAGCCGTCCCGCCAGTCCTCGACGACGGCCTCCGGGCCGGTCGCGCCCCTGGCCAGGTTCTCGGCCCAGGCGCTCCAGTCGTACCCCGCGGCGGTGATCCGCGCGCCCGCGAACTCGCCCTCCGGGCTGCTGTGTCCGTAGTAGCCCCGCGCGACCATGTCGCGGGCGTAGGCGCGGGCCGCCGCGACGAGCCGGGGGTCGGTGCGCAGCGGGGGCAGCCCGCCCGCGCCCGGAGCCGGTTGACGAGGGCGGTCACCCGCTCCCCGGGGGCGGGCGGCGGCGGGGGCGGGGTGGTGCGGCGGGGCGCCGGGGTGGTGGTCGTCGGCGCGGGGGTCGTGGTGGTGGCCGCCGGGGCCGGGGACGCGGTGGTCGGGGCGGGCGTCGTCGGAACGGGGGTCGTCGGGGGCGCCGTGACGGGCCGCTCGGGCCGCACGCGCGCCTCCGGTGCGGAGGGTACGAGGAGGGCGACGGCTCCGAGCACGACGACGGCGGCGACCCCGGCGACGGCCGCCCCGCGCCCCGGGGTCCACCGGCCGGCGGTCCCTCCCCGTCACCGGCCCGTACGGCGGGACCGTCCGCGGCCCCGGCGGGCCCCGCGGTCGCGTCGGGTCCCGCGCCCGTCCCGTCCCCGTGTCCGGCGAGCTCCAGGTCCGGTCCGTCCGCCGTGACGGCGGCGATCCCGAGCGGGGGCACGAGTCCGATGCCGACCAGGAGGCCCTCGACGGGGGCGAGGCCGCGGCGGCCGTCACCCGGGCCGTGCAGGCGTCGCAGGCGCGCAGGTGGCGGGCTATCCGCTTGCGCCAGAGCGGGGAGGGGCGCTGGTCCCAGGAGCCGAGGATCTCCGTCAGCTCCGGGCACGGCGGCAGGGCGTCGAGGGCGCGGACCACCGCCCGGCCGGTCTCCAGGCGCTCCTTCATCCGCTGGACCCGTACGGCGGCGTGCTGCGGGGGACGCCGAGGCCCTCGGCGAGTTCGGCGCGGGTCAGCTCGCCGGCGGCCTCCAGCCACCACAGGGCGAGGAGTTCGCGGTCGTCCTCGTCGAGCCAGCGGGTGGCGCGGGCCACGTCGCGGCGCTGCCCGGAGAGGCCGAGGCGGAGGATGGTGAGCTCGGTGAAGTCGCCGGCCGGGTCGGCGGGTCGGCGGCCCGGTCGAGGCCGGGCACGGGGGCCTGCCGGCGTTCGTGCCAGCGGCGGCGTATCCCGTTCATCGCGATGGCGACGAGCCAGGACCGGAACCTGGCGGGGTCGCGGAGGCCGGGCAGGCCGCCGAGGACGCGGACCATCGTCTCCTGGACGATGTCGTCCGTGTCGGCGTGGCCGTCCAGGGCGCGGCCCACGATGTTGTGGACGAGCGGCAGGAAGGCGTGGACCAGCTCGTCCCTGGCGTGGACGTCACCGGCCTTGGCCGCCTCCACGAGGGCGGTGGTGCGGCGCTCGTCGCTGTGCATGGATCTGCTCCCTCGTCCCGGGTCCGTGTCCCCCGTCTTCGGGAGACCCGTGGGCGCGGGAGGGATAACACTTCTCGCGGGACCGGATACGTGTCGTACTCGGGTGCTCGATTGTCCGGGTGCGGGTGGTGCCGGGGCGTCCGGCCCTACACCAGGGGTCCGGGAAGTCTCGGGACCGTGGCCCCTTTCCCCCGGACGGCCTCCACGACGGCGTCGTGGAGTTCGCGGCTCTCCTCCTCCGTTGCGCAGGGGACGGGACTGCCCGACATGGTGAACCAGTCGGACGCGCCGCTGTACTGCACGGCCACACGTGCTTCGCGCTCGGTCCAGGTGGTGTGCACGGTCAGATCGCCCGTGACGGTCCCGGCCTCGTCGGTCAGCACCCCACCTCGCCCGGTGTAGACACCGGTGGTCGTCCAAGATGCCCAACTCATCCATCCAGGTTCACACCCGGATGCCACATGCGCCACCGACGGGACCACCCCGGCCGGAGGAGTTTCCGGCCGGGGCGGTACGGGGCCGCGCGCCGGATCAGGCGAGGGACGCGAGGGCCTCGTTGAGGGGGTGGCGGACGGGCGCATCACGGCCGCGGCCTTGGCCGGGTCGGGCTGGTAGTAGCCGCCGATCTCGGCCGGGGAGCCCTGGACGGCGATCAGCTCGTCGACGATCTTCCCTCGTTGGCCGCGAGGTTCTCGGCGAACGGGGCGAAGGCCTTGGCGAGGTCCGCGTCCTCGGTCTGGGCGGCCAGCTCCTGGGCCCAGTACAGGGCCAGGTAGAAGTGGCTGCCGCGGTTGTCGATGCCGCCGAGACGGCGGGTCGGCGACTTGTCCTCGTTGAGGAAGGTGCCGGTGGCGCGGTCGAGGGTGTCGGCGAGGACCTGGGCGCGGGTGTTGCCCGTGGTGGTCGCGAGGTGCTCGAAGGAGGCGGCCAGGGCGAAGAACTCGCCGAGGCTGTCCCAGCGGAGGTAGTTCTCCTTGACGAGCTGCTGGACGTGCTTCGGGGCGGAGCCGCCGGCGCCAGTCTCGAAGAGGCCGCCGCCCGCCATCAGCGGGACGACCGACAGCATCTTGGCGCTGGTGCCCAGCTCCAGGATGGGGAAGAGGTCGGTCAGGTAGTCGCGCAGGACGTTGCCGGTGACCGAGATGGTGTTCTCGCCGCGGCGGATGCGCTCCAGGGAGAACTTCGTGGCCTCGACCGGGGACAGGACGCGGATGTCCAGGCCCTCGGTGTCGTGCTGCGGCAGGTACTGCTCGACCTTGGCGATCAGGCGGGCGTCGTGGGCGCGCTCGGCGTCCAGCCAGAAGACGGCCGGGTCGCCGGTGGCGCGGGCGCGGGTGACGGCGAGCTTGACCCAGTCCTGGATGGGCAGGTCCTTGGTCTGGCAGGCGCGGAAGATGTCGCCCTCGGCGACCTCCTGCTCCAGGACGGTGTCGCCCGCGGAGTTCACCAGGCGGACGGTGCCGGCCTGCGCGATCTCGAAGGTCTTGTCGTGGGAGCCGTACTCCTCGGCCTTCTGCGCCATGAGGCCGACGTTCGGCACGGAGCCCATGGTCGACGGGTCGAAGGCGCCGTGGGCGCGGCAGTCCTCGATGACGGCCTGGTAGACGCCGGAGTAGCTGTGGTCCGGCAGGACGGCGAGGTGTCGGCCTCCTGGCCGTCCGGGCCCCACATGTGGCCGGAGGTGCGGATCATGGCCGGCATCGAGGCGTCGACGATGACGTCGGACGGCACGTGCAGGTTGGTGATGCCCTTGTCGGAGTCGACCATCGCGAGGGCGGGGCCCTCGGCGAGCTCGGCCTCGAAGGAGGCCTTGATCTCCTCGCCCAGGTGCGGGACGCCGTCCAGGCCGTTGAGGATCGAGCCGAGGCCGTCGTTCGGGGAGAGGCCGGCGGCGACGAGGACCTCGCCGTACTTGGCGAAGGTGGCCGGGAAGAAGGCGCGCACTGACGTGGCCGAAGACGATGGGGTCGGAGACCTTCATCATGGTGGCCTTGAGGTGCACGGAGAAGAGCACGCCCTCGGCCTTGGCGCGGGCGACCTGCTCGCTCAGGAAGGTGCGCAGGGCGGCGGCGCGCATGACGGCGGCGTCGACGACCTCGCCGGCGACGACCTTCAGCGGCTCGCGGAGCTCGCTGACGGTGCCGTCGGCGGCGGTGAACTCGAAGCGGAGGGTGTCGTCGGCGTCGATGACGACGGACTTCTCCGTGGAGGCGAAGTCGTTCTCGCCCATGGTGGCGACGTTGGTCTTGGACTCGGGGGTCCAGGCGCCCATGCGGTGCGGGTGGGCCTTGGCGTAGTTCTTCACCGAGGCGGGGGCGCGGCGGTCGGAGTTGCCCTCGCGCAGGACCGGGTTGACGGCCGAGCCCTTGATCTTGTCGTAGCGGGCGCGGATCTCGCGCTCCTCGTCGGTCTTCGGGTCGTCCGGGTAGGCCGGGAGGGCGTAGCCCTGGGCCTGGAGCTCGGCGACGGCCGCCTTGAGCTGCGGGATGGACGCCGAGACGTTCGGCAGCTTGATGATGTTGGCCTCGGGCGTCTTGGCCAGCTCGCCCAGCTCGGAGAGGGCGTCGGCGATGCGCTGGCCCTCCTCCAGGTACTCCGGGAAGACGGCGATGATGCGGCCCGCGAGGGAGATGTCCCGCGTCTCGACCGTGACTCCGGCCTGCGAGGCGTACGCCTGGATCACGGGCAGGAACGAGTAGGTCGCCAGGGCAGGCGCCTCGTCGGTGTGGGTGTAGATGATGGTCGAGTCAGTCACCAGGGTGCTCCGCTCCACGTCTGCGTATGCGAGATTGCTCGACATCAAGATATCTCGTGATCGCGGTCCTCGGTAAAGGGCCCCACGAGCTCCTCGTCCTCCGGCACCCCGGCGGCCTCGACGAACGGGCCGGCGAGCCGGTACGGGGCGGGGGCCGCTCACGTCGACGTGGCGGAGCAGGGCGAGCAGGGCGATTCCGGCGGTGGCGGTGACCCCGGCGGCGAGGGCCTGTCCGCAGCGGTGGGCGAGCCGGAGCTCGGCCGGGTCGTAGGGGGCGGTGGCGGGCAGGGCGAGGGCGTCGCCCAGTAGCCAGATCCCGGTGCCGAGGCCGCCGGCCGCGACCAGGGCGAGCGGGAGGAACACCAGGAGGGACGCCGGGGCGGGCAGGCGCCGGGGGCCGGGCGCACCTCGCCCTTGCGGGCGCGCAGGGCGAGCAGGCCGCCGAAGACGGCGAGGACGAGGAGGGCGGCGGCGATGACGTCACCGGGCCGGTGGCGGCCGTCGGCGAGGGTGTACGCGCCGACGGCGGCGGCCCAGAGGGTGGCGGCGCCGACGGCGGGGTGCGCAGCCGCTGGGGGACGACGAGGGCCAGGCCGAGGGTGACGCCCAGGGCGAGGGCGGTCTGGGCGCTGGGGAAGCCGCTGGGCAGGAGGGCCCCGGTGTCGGCGGCGCGGGGGCGCGGCGCGTACAGCCGGAGCAGTCCGGTGAGGGCGAGGGCGGTGACGACTCCGCCGGCGGCGAGGCCGGTGAGGGCGTACCGCCCGCGTATCAGGCCGACGGCGAGGGAGGAGGACGCAGCCGAGGACCAGGGAGAGCGTGGTGAGCCCGGCGAGGGAGGGATGGTCGCGGAGCAGGCCGGCGGCGGCGGTGTCGGCGCGCCGGCCGGTCGTGGCGGCGTCTCCCCAGCGGCGGCCGGTCGCGGTGAGGACGAGTCCCGCGTAGACGACCGTGAACAGGAGGACGGCCCGAGGCAGCCGCGCCGGGCCCGGATGCGGACGCGGGCGGTGAACGAGCCGGCGGTCTCGCCCGCGATGGCGGCGTACCACCAGGTGTCACCGGCCCTCAGCGGCCTCGGGGAGCCGCCGGTGCGGGGCCTGTCGTTGGAAGCCATGCCCCGATTCGACCCCACGCCCGGCCGCGCCGCCCGCTGGGCTCACCCGAACGACACGCCGGGCGACGTGCCGGGCGACGTGCCGGGGACGGGAACCGGGCGGAAGGTCCCGTGCGTCTGCGTCGGCGACCGTACGAGACGTACGCGCGCTCCGGGGAGGCGTCCCGGACGAGGACAGAGGGCCCCGCCCCTGACCGGCGCCGCTCGGGGGAGGCACTCAGGAGGAGGCGCGGACCACCAGTTCGGTGGGGAGCATCCGGCGGGGCTGGTCGTCGGGGTCGCCGGGCGAGGCGATCTCCTGGAGGAGCAGCCGGGCCATCGCGCGGCCCATCTCCTCGATGGGCTGGCGCACGCTGGTGAGCGGCGGGTCCATGTGCCGGGCGACGGCCGAGTCGTCGACGCCGACGAGGGCGACGTCCTCGGGGACCCGGCGGCCCGCCTCGCGCAGGACGGCCCGCGCGCCCGCCGCCATCACGTCGGAGGCGGCGAAGACGGCGTCCAGGCCGGGCCGGCGGTCCAGGAGCTCCCGCATGGCCCGGCGGCCGCCCTCCTCGGTGAAGTCGCCGTGCGCGACGAGCCCTTCGTCGGCCGCGAGCCCCGCCCCGGCGAGGCCCTCGCGGTAGCCGTCGAGGCGGCAGCGGGCGGCGTACATGTCGAGCGGTCCGGTGATGGTGGCGACGGCCCGCCGGCCGCGTGCGGCGAGGTGGGCGACGGCGGCCCGGCCGGCGCCGGTGTTGTCGGAGTCGACGAAGGCGACGCTCTCGTCCCGCGAGCGGCGGCCGTTGAGGACGGCGGGCAGGCCGAGGGCGCGGACCTGGTCGGGCAGCGGGTCGTCGCCGTGCACGGAGACGAGGAGGACGCCGTCGACGCGCTGGGCGGCCAGGTACTGCTCGAAGCGCTGCCGCTCCTGCTCGCTGCGGATCAGGGTGAGGAGCAACTGCTTGTCGGCTTCGGCGAGTTCGGCGCTGACACCGCGGATGATGTCGAGGAAGTACGGCTCGGCGAAGAGCCGCGCCTCGGTCTCGGGGACGACCAGGGCGACGGCGTCGGTGCGGCTTCCGGCGAGGGCGCGGGCGGCCCGGTTGGGGACGTAGCCGAGTTCGGCGACGGCCCGCTCGACGGCGGTCCTGGTCCGTTCGCTCACCTTCGGGGAGCCGTTGATGACCCGGGAGACCGTGCCGCGGCCGACTCCGGCCCGCGCGGCGACCTCCTCCAGGGTGGGCCTGCCGGTCTGCCGCCCGCTCACCGCCATGTGCCGCTCCTCCCCTCGGGACGCCGCCCCGCCCGCGTTGCCCGCGAACCTATCAGGCGGGCCGGGCGGCCCCGGGGCGCGGCGAGAAGGTCCCGGGCCCCGCCTCCCGCACCTCCCGGGCCCCTCCGCCCCACCCCGCAGGAGGCTCCGGAACGGTCCCGGGACGCCACCTTCCGTACCCTTTCCGCAACCCTCCGTATTGGCGCAGGTCAAACCGCCCTTATGTGCATAAGACACTCTTTCGGCGTACCGTCGTGGGGTTCCCCTTCCCCGCCGACGCCCCGGGAGAGCGCGTGCCCCGCTCCACGACCGACCATGACCCGACGCCCCGCGGCCGCCGTCCGCGCCTGCGGACGGCCGCGATCGCGACCGGTGTGGTCGCGGTGGCCGCCGGCGGCCTGTACGGTGCGGGCCTGCTCGCCACCGGGGACGACATATCCGCCGGCACCCGGGTCGCCGGGATAGACATCGGCGGCATGAGCCGTTCCCAGGCCGAGGCGAGACTCACCGCCGCGGCCCCGGCCGCGTGGAAGGCGCCGATCCCGGTGCGGGTCGGCGACCTCGCGTCGACCGTGGACCCGGCCTCCGCCGGCCTGACCGTGGACGTGGCGAAGACCGCCGAGCGGGCGGCCGACCCTCCCGCGACCCCGTCACCGTCGTCCGGCGCCTCTTCTCCTCCGGCGAGCGCGAGATCCGGCCGGTCTTCGCGTACGACGAGGCCAGGGCGAAGGCCACCGTGGCCGGCCTGGCGAAGCGGAACGACCGGGCGGTCCGCGAGGCTCCGTCGCCTTCCGCGACGGGAAGGCCGTCGCCACCCAGCCGGTCACGGGCCGGAAGCTGGACACCGCCCGGGCCGCCGAGTCCCTGCGCGCGGCCTATCCGGCCGCCACGGGCGCGGCGCCGGTCGCCCTCCCCGTCGCCCTGACCCGGCCGAAGCTGCCCGCCGCCGAGGTGAACCGCTTCCTCGACACGTACGCCGAGCCCGCCCTCTCCGGTCCCGTGACGCTCACGGCCGGGGACAGCGCCTGCGGATCTCCCCGGCCACGCTGAGCGACCACCTCACCGTGAAGAACGACGACGGGCACCTCAGCGGGAACCTGGACGCGGAGGCGCTGCTGCGCGACCCGGACGTGGCGCGGCCGCTCGCCTCCCTGACGAACGCGCCGACGCAGTCGACCCTCGGCGTGCGCGGCGGCAAGGTCGTCGTGGAGTCGGAGGGCCGGCCCGGCCACGAGGTGACCGCGAAGGCCCTCGGCGACGCCGTCCGCCCGCTCCTCACGAAGACCGGCGACGCGGCCCGTACGGCCGCGGTGGCCACCGAGTCACGCGGCCCGACCTGACCTCCGACTCGCTGGCCCGCCTCGGCATCACCGAGCAGATGTCGTCCTTCACCGTGAACTTCCCCGGCCCCGTACCGGACGACGAACATCGGCCGGGCGGCCGAGCTGATCAACGGCTCGCTCGTGCAGCCCGGCGCGGTGTGGAGCTTCAACAGGACGGTGGGCGAGCGCACTCGGACAACGGCTTCGTCGACGGCACGATGATCCTCGACGGCCAGTACCGGTCCGCGCCCGGCGGCGGCGTGTCCGCCATGGCCACCACCGTCTACAACGCCATGTTCTTCGCCGGGGTGAAGCCCGTCGAGCACGGCGCCCACTCCTTCTACATCGAGCGCTACCCGGCCGGCCGCGAGGCGACCGTCGCCTGGGGCAGCCTGGACCTGAAGTTCCGCAACGACACGGGCAAGCCGATCTACATCAAGGCGAGCGCGACGGACTCCTCGGTCACCGTGAGCTTCCTCGGGACGAAGAAGTACGACTCGGTGGAGGCGGTGGCCGGACCGCGCACCGACCTCACGCAGCCCGCGAAGCTGAGGGCACCGGCAAGGCGTGCGTGCCGCAGCCGCCCCTGGAGGGCTTCGACATCTCGGTGGACCGGGTGTTCAAGAACGACGGGGTCGAGGTCAAGCGGGAGACCTACAAGACCCACTACACCCCGCGCGACGAGGTGACCTGCACGGCGGACCCCGAGGAGAAGCCCAAGGACGCCGGGGGCGCGGCGGACGTCCCCGAGGCCGCTGACCCCGGCCGAGAGGTGACGCGCCGGGGGCGCCGGTGACGATCTCCGCCGCCGGAAGGGTGTCTTCCCCTTCGGTGCGGGCATGACTTCGGGGCGCGGTCCTCCGGGGTGCCGGACGGGCCGTCCCGATCCCGTCGGAGGCCCGCCTTGGCACAGCGCACCGACCCCTGCGAGCGGCTGCTCGGCGACGCCGTGCGCGCGGGCGTCGTCCCCGGCGCCGTGTGGGCCGCGGGCGACGCCCGCACCACCCTGTCGGCCGGGGCCGTCGGCGTCCTCGACCCGGCGGACCCCGCCGGACCGGCGCGGCCCGACACGCTCTTCGACGTGGCGAGCCTCACCAAGGTCCTCGCCGTCTGGGCCGTGACCGGCACCCTCGTCGACGCCGGCAAGCTCGACCCGTCCGCCCCGCTCGGCTCGTACTGGCCGGAGGCGGCCGGTCGGCCGCTCGCCGGGGCCACGGCCCACCACCTCCTCACCCACACGGCGGGCCTGCCGCTGCGCGCCAACCTGCGGCACCTGTACGGCTCCGATCCGCAGGACGTACGGGACGGGGTCCTGTCCGAGCCGCTGCGGCACCGGCCCGGCGAGGCCGTCGCGTACACCGACCGGGCGGCCCTGATCCTCGGCTACCTCGCCGAGCACCTCACCGGCAGCCCCTCCCCGGCTCGCCGGGGAGCGGGTCTGGGCGCCCCTCGGCATGACGGAGACCCGGTACGGGCCGCTGCCGGCCGCCCTCCGCGAGCGGTGCGCGCCGACGGAGTACGACATGGAGAGCGGCGTCCGGCTCAGGGCACCGTCCACGACTTCTCGACCCGGCTCCTCGGCGGCGCCTGCGGCATCGCGGGCGTCTTCACCACCGCCGCCGACACCGGCCGCTTCCTGCGCCACCTCCTCGACCCGGTGCCCGGCACCTTCTCCGCCGCGTGGACGGCCGCCTCGCTGCGCGTGCGCACCGGCCGCCTCGACCCGCCGCGCGGGTTCTTCTGGCACCCGGCGCCGGGCACGGGCCCGGCGGACGACGTCTGGGCGCACTTCGGCTTCACCGGCACGGCCCTCTGGGTCTCGCCCGCGCGGGACCGCTGGGCCGTCCTGCTGACCAACCGGCTCTACCTCACCCGCGATCCCGGGCCGCTGGCGCGGGTGAGGGACGCCTTCCGGGCACTGGTCTTCCCCTGACCGGACGCCCACCCTCCGTGTCCAGGTCCACCTGGTGAAATCCGGATGCCGCTCCCCGCCGCTCTGCGACCCTTCCAGGCGGTTGCACGGTCATCGACGGCTCGACGCGTACGGAGTTGCGGATCCATGGGTTTCACGCGGGAAGGACCGGTTCTGGAGGGCGCGTTCGTGCGCCTGGAACCGCTGGGGCATCACCATGCCGCCGGGCTCGCGGAGGCGGCGGCGGAGGACCGGGGCTCGTACCGCTTCACCTGGGTGCCGGAGCGGGAGGAGACGGGGGCGTACGTCGACACCCAGCTCGGCCGCGCGGCCGACGGGCTGCTCGTCCCGTACGCGCAGCTCGACGCGGTGACCGGCCGGGTGGTCGGCACCACCTCCTACTGGCAGCCGCGCCCGTGGCCCTCCGGCGAGGGGCTGTGCGCGGTCGAGGTCGGCTTCACCTGGCTCGCGGCCTCCGCCCAGGGCACGGGGGTGAACGCCGAGGCCAAGTACCTCCTCTTCCGGCAGGCCTTCGAGGAGTGGGGCACGGCCCGGGTGGAGCTCAGGACGGACGCCCGCAACGCCCGCTCGCGCGCGGCGATCGAGCGCGCGGGCGCCACCTTCGAGGGCGTCCTGCGCCGCTCGGCCCGCTCCTGGGTGCCGGGCGAGGAGGGCCTGCTGCGCGACACCGCCGTCTTCTCGATCGTCGCCGAGGAGTGGCCGGAGCGGCGCGCGGCGCTCGAACGGCGACGGCCGCCGCCCGGGAGCAGCGCGCGGCGGGGGCGTGACGGGGCCTGCGCAAGGGCGTACGGGCCGCCACAAGGGGCCCGCGTCACACCCCGTACCCCTTGATCGATCGAACGGGCCCGGGGTTACCATATGAGCGCCGCCTAGCTCGAAAGATAAACTTGTGACTGTCAATGACGACTCGTTCACCAGCTGGAAGAACCGCGAGGAGATCGCGGAGTCGATGATCCCGATCATCGGGAAGCTGCACCGGGAGCAGGACGTCACCGTCCTCCTCCACAGCCGCTCCCTGGTGAACAAGTCGGTGGTCAGCATCCTCAAGACCCACCGCTTCGCCCGGCAGATAGCCGGCGAGGAGCTGTCGGTCACCGAGACGCTCCCCTTCCTCCAGACGCTCACCACCCTCGACCTGGGCCCGTCCCAGATCGACATCGGCATGCTGGCCGCCGACTACAAGACCGACGACCGCGGTCTGTCGGTGGCGGAGTTCACCGCCGAGGCCGTCGCCGGCGCCACCGGTGAGAACAAGATCGAGCGCCGCGACGGACGCGACGTCGTCCTCTACGGCTTCGGCCGCATCGGACGCCTCGTCGCCCGCCTCCTCATCGAGAAGGCAGGCTCGGGCAACGGTCTGCGGCTGCGCGCGATCGTCGTGCGCGGCGGTGGTGAGCAGGATCTCGTGAAGCGCGCCTCGCTGCTGCGCCGCGACTCCATCCACGGCCAGTTCCAGGGCACGATCACGGTCGACGAGGCGAACAGCTCCATCGTCGCCAACGGCAACACGATCAAGGTGATCTACGCCAACGACCCTCCGAGGTCGACTACACGGCGTACGGCATCGAGAACGCCATCCTGATCGACAACACCGGCAAGTGGCGCGACCGCGAGGGCCTCTCCACGCACCTGCGCCCCGGCATCGACAAGGTCGTCCTGACCGCGCCCGGCAAGGGCGACGTGCCGAACATCGTGCACGGCGTCAACCACGACACGGTCAAGCCGGACGAGCGGATCCTGTCCTGCGCCTCCTGCACCACCAACGCGATCGTCCCGCCGCTAAAGGCGATGGACGACGAGTACGGCGTGCTGCGCGGCCACGTGGAGACCGTCCACTCGTTCACCAACGACCAGAACCTCCTGGACAACTACCACAAGGCGGACCGCCGCGGCCGTTCCGCGCCGCTCAACATGGTGATCACCGAGACCGGTGCCGCCTCGGCCGTCGCCAAGGCGCTGCCGGAGCTGAAGGCTCCGATCACCGGCAGCTCGATCCGCGTCCCCGTCCCGGACGTCTCGATCGCGATCCTGAGCCTGCGCCTGGGCCGCGAGACCACCCGCGACGAGGTCCTGGAGTACCTCCGCGACGTCTCGCTGCACTCGCCGCTGAAGCGCCAGATCGACTTCACCACGGCCCCGACGCCGTCTCGATGGACTTCGTGGGCTCGCGCCACGCGTCGATCGTCGACGCCGGCGCGACCAAGGTCGACGGCGACAACGCGATCCTGTACCTGTGGTACGACAACGAGTTCGGCTACTCGTGCCAGGTCATCCGGGTCGTCCAGCACGTCTCCGGCGTGGAGTACCCGACCTTCCCGTCGCCGGCGGTCTGATCCGCGCGGCGCCCGACGGTCGCGCCGCACCCTCCCGGGGGTGCGGCGCGCTCCCGTTCCCGCACGGGGACACGGCGGCGAACCGAACAGGCGTCCCCGCGTCCCTCCCGCCATGGAGACGCTCGTCCACGGGACACGCCAGTTGCTGCGCTTCGCGGTCCTCGAGGCGCGCTGCTGCGCCTTCGCCGTCGCGCTCGTCGGCGGGATCGCCGCCTCGACGCTGCTGCCGGAGCCGCCGGTCGCCCGCTACGACCTGCTCCTCCTGTACGGCATCGGGCTCACGCTCCTCGCGTGGCGGGTCGGCTGGGACACCGGCCGGGACGTCGCCGTGATCGCCGGCTGCCACGCCATCGGCCTGCTCTTCGAGCTGGTCAAGGTGCGGATGGGCTCGTGGAGCTATCCGGAGGAGGCCTGGACGAAGTTCGGCGGCGTGCCCCTGTACGGCGGGTTCCTGTACGCGGCCGTGGGCAGTTACGTGTGCCGGGCCTGGCGCCTGTTCGACCTGCGGCTCACGGGCTACCGGCCTCGGGTGACCGCGGTCCTCGCCGGGGCCGTGTACGTGAACTTCTTCAGCCACCACTGGCTGCCCGACGCGCGCTGGGCGCTGGCCGCGCTGCTGCTCGTCGCGACGGCGGGCACGTGGGTGCGGTTCCGGGTCGGGCCCCGGGACCACCGGATGCCGCTGGCCCTGTCGTTCGTCCTGATCGGCTTCTTCCTGTGGGTCGCGGAGAACGCGGCCACGTACGTCGGGGCCTGGAGCTACCCGCACCAACTGCACGGCTGGCAGCCCGTGCCCCTCTCCAAGTTCGGCGCGTGGGCGCTGCTCATCAGCGTCACCTTCGTCCTGGTGGCCCGGGGCGGGGCCGGGAGGGCGGCGGCCGGGAGGAGGGCCGGAGCGGCGGGCAGGACGGTGGCCGGAACGAGGGCGGGGGCGGTGGCCGGAATTTTGTTCTCGGCGACTCCGGGTGAGAAATTTGTGGATTTCGCGCACGGGCGGCGACGACGTGCTACAGTCGATGTCAGTTGCAGTTGTGGTTCCCAAATGCCCACAAGTGCCTTCGACGATTCGACATCGTCAGGCACTTGATTTGTTTTCGGTGCAGTTTCCGGACGGGGCAATCATCACGGCGACTCCGGGTTCCGCACAGTGCGGTCCCCAGGGCTACGCCCCGAAGGAGACAAGACAATGGCCAATGGCACCGTGAAGTGGTTCAACTCGGAAAGGGCTTCGGCTTCATCGAGCAGGAGGGTGGCGGCCCGGACGTGTTCGCCCACTACTCCAACATCGCCACCTCCGGCTTCCGTGAGCTCCAGGAAGGCCAGAAGGTGACCTTCGACGTCACGCAGGGCCAGAAGGGCCCGCAGGCGGAGAACATCCTCCCCGCCTGACGTTGACACGTCCGACGCGGCCGGTGCCCTCACCCGTGTGGTGAGGGCACCGGCCGTCGCGTTTTCCGCTCCACCCCACGGCCCGGACGCCGTGCGCCGCTCTCGCGGCACGTCCGGATCCGCACGCCTACGGCATTCGGTACGTCGCGGCAATTCACGGGCCCACCGCCCGTCGTGAATTCCTCGGAGCGCACCGTTTCAGCGCACCGTTTCGAGGAAGGTCACATGAACAGCACGCCCCGTACGGACGACGTCCGGAAGGACGAATCCGCCGCGTCCCCGGCACCGGCCACCGGCTTCGCCGAGCTCGGCCTGCCGGCCGAGGTGCTCCGGGTGCTCGGCCGTCTGGGCGTCGACGAGCCGTTCCCGATCCAGGCCGCCACGCTCCCCGACGCGCTCGCGGGCCGCGACGTCCTGGGACGCGGGCGGACCGGGTCCGGCAAGACGCTCGCCTTCGGCCTTCCGCTGCTCGTCCGGACCGCCGGACGCCGGGCCGAGGCGCGCAAGCCGCTCGCCCTGGTCCTGGTGCCCACGCGGGAGCTGGCCCAACAGGTCACCGACGCGCTCGCCCCGTACGCCACCGCGCTCGAGCTGCGCCTGGCGACCGTGGTCGGCGGCATGTCGATCGGCCGGCAGGCGGGGGCGCTGCGCGACGGGGCCGAGGTCCTGGTCGCGACGCCGGGCCGCCTCATGGACCTCGTGGAGCGCAAGGACTGCCGTCTCGACCGGGTGGCGATCACGGTCCTCGACGAGGCCGACCAGATGGCCGACCTGGGCTTCATGCCGCAGGTCACCGCTCTCCTGGACCAGGTGCGCGCCGGGGGCAGCGGATGCTGTTCTCCGCCACGCTCGACCGGAACGTCGACCTGCTCGTCGAGCGCTACCTCACCGACCCGGTCGTGCACTCGGTCGACCCGTCGGCCGCCGCCGTCTCCACGATGGAGCACCACGTGCTCCACGTGCACGGCGCCGACAAGTTCGCCACCGCCACGGAGATCGCCGCCCGCGACGGGCGCGTGATCATGTTCCTGGACACCAAGCACGCCGTGGACCGCTTCACCAAGCACCTCCTCGGCAGCGGCGTCCGGGCGGCGGCGCTGCACGGCGGCAAGTCCCAGCCGCTGCGGACCCGCACCCTGGACCGCTTCAAGAGCGGTGAGGTGACGGTCCTGGTCGCCACCAACGTGGCGGCGCGCGGCATCCACGTCGACGCGCTCGACCTCGTCGTCAACGTCGACCCGCCGGCCGACGGCAAGGACTACCTGCACCGCGGCGGGCGCACCGCGCGGGCCGGCGAGTCCGGTGTGGTCGTCACCCTGGTCACCCCCGAGGAGCGCCGGGACGTGGCCCGCGTCATGGCGGACGCGGGCATCCGCCCCAGGTCGCCCGGGTCCGCTCCGGCGAGGCCGAACTGACCCGCATCACCGGCGCCCGGAAGCCCTCGGGCGTCCCGGTCGCCGGCAACGCGCCGACCCAGGAGGGCGCCAAGCGCGGCGGCGCCGCCTTCCGCGGCATCGGCACGGTCCCGGGCCGCCCGGGCCGTGCCAAGAACGAGTCCCGCCGCGCCGCCGAGGCCCGCAAGACGGCCGAGGCCCGCCGAGCGGCGAAGATCCGCAAGGGCGGCTGACCGGTCTCGGCGCCTCCCCACCAGGAGCGTTGCACAGCGGGTGCCGGGATCGGCCGTACGCGGAAGAAACCTCCGGATCATGGTGTTCTCCCTCACCGACGGGGATGCGCGACGCCCACCGGCGCCGCCCCGGACGCACCCGGGGCACGCTCCCGGGGCGCACCGGATCCGCCCCGACCGCGCTCACGAAGGACGTGTCATGAAGATCGGCATCATCGGCGCCGGCAACATCGGCGGCAACCTCACCCGTCGTCTCACGGCCCTCGGCCACGACGTGTCCGTGGCCAACTCCCGCGGCCCCGAGACGCTCACCGCGCTCGCCGAGGAGACCGGCGCCACCCCGGTGCGCGTCACCGAGGCCGCCCGCGACGCCGAACTGGTCGTCGTGACCATCCCCCTGAAGAACGTCCCCGACCTGCCCGACGACGTCCTCGCCGGTGCCGCCGAGGGGTTCGTCCTCCTCGACACCAACAACTACTACCCCCGGGAACGCGACGGGCGGATCGACGCCATCGAGGACGGGGGACTGACCGAGCCGCTGGACGGAGAAGCAGTTGGGCCACCCGGTGGTCAAGGCGTTCAACGGCACCTACGCGCAGGACATCCTCGACCGGCCGCGCCCGGCCGGTGACCCCGAGCGGATCGCCCTGCCGGTCGCCGGTGACGACGAGGCCGCCAAGGACACCGTCCGCGCCCTGATCGACGAGCTCGGCTTCGACACGGTCGACGCCGGCGGCATCGACGACTCCTGGCGGCAGCAGCCCGACACTCCCGTGTACGGGCTCCGCGCCGGTGCCGAGGCCGTGACCAAGGCCCTCGCCGAGGCCTCCCCGAGCGCCCCGCCGCCTTCCGGGGCTGAGCGCGCGGCACCCCGCCCGGCCCGGAGGACCTCGTGTTCCCGGGCCGGGCCGCTGGTGGCGCAGCACCCGCCCGGGCGCCGGCCGACGCCCACTCCGACGGCTGCCCGTTCGTGGGCCCGCACGCGCACGGGCCCGGGGCGGAGAACCACCCTCACGCGTACGGACCGGCCCGCGACGGCCTGTCCGGCGCGGTGCCGCCGCTCCGGGACCGTGTGGGGCCCCTGCGCGCCGAACACCGCGCGCGGCGCACAGGGCCCTCCTGGCCGGTCGGTCCGGGGCGGCGAGAGCCACTCCTCCGCCCGGGGGCCGGCGCGACCCAGTCAAGCAGTCCTCGACCGGTCGGGGCGATGGGATCCGGGCACGGAAAACGGTCCCTCCCGGGGCGGGAGTACGGTGGATCATCCAAGAGACCGCAGCGCCCTCCCGGGTCGCATGTGCGAGGCAGGGGCCCGAGGGGCCCGGACGGTGCGGCTCTCGGGCGGCGCCGTGCGCCGACGACCGGGACCGGTGCCGCCCGGGGCTGTCGGGGCCGTCAGAGCGGCACGATCGTCGTCTCGGTCGCCTTGACTCCGGTCCAGACGGACACGCCGTCGGCGAGGCCGAGTTCGGCGGCGGCCTGCGGGGTGATCTCGGCGACGAGGTCGGGCGCGCGGTCGGAGGTGACGGACGCGGGAGCCGGCTGCCGCTGGCGGTGATCTCGCGTACGGTGCCGGGCCAGACATTGCGGGGGCTGCCGGTGGGCCTCTCGCGGTGGAGGGACACCGCCTCGGGCGCGACGATCGCGAGCGCCGGGGTGCCCGGCGGCGGGGGTTCGGCGGCGATCAGGGTGCCGCCGCCGTCGAGGGCGAGGCCGTCGGGGGTGGCGGTGCCGGGCCAGGCGTTGCGGCCGAGCATGCGGGCGACCCACGGGGACCGGGGGTGGCGGGTGACCTCGGCGGGGGTGTCGTCCTGGAGGGCGCGGCCGTCCTGGAGGACGAGGACGCGGTCGGCGAGGGAGACGGCCTCGACGGGGTCATGGGTGACGATGAGGCAGACGCCGCCGAAGCCGGCGAGGTGGGTGCGCAGGGTGTGCCGGACGTGGGCGCGGGTGGTCTGGTCGAGGGCGGCGAGGGGTTCGTCGAGGACGAGGAGCCGGGGGCGGGCGGCGAGCGCCCGGGCGAGGGCGACCCGCTGGGCCTGGCCGCCGGAGAGCTGCGCCGGCTTCCTGTGTCCCAGGTGGCCGACGCCGAGCCGGTCGAGCCAGGCCTGCGCCTCGCGGCGGGCCCCGGCCCGGGCGACGCCCTGGGCGCGCAGGCCGTAGGCGGTGGTTGGCGAGGGCCGACAGGTGCGGGAAGAGCGCGCCGTCCTGCGGCACCCACGCGACGTGGCGGCGGTGCGGGGGCAGTGCGGTGACGTCCTCGTCGCCGAGCCGGAGGTCCGCGCGGGCGCGCGGGGTGAGCCGAGGAGCGCGCGGAGCAGGGTGGTCTTGCCGGCGCCGTTGGGGCCGACGACGGCGATGGTGGTGCCGGGCCCGGCGTCCAGGACGAGCCGGGTGAAGCCGGTGACGTCGGCGTGCAGTGCCCACCGGCCGGTGGCCGGGGAGCGGGCAGGGCGGCGTCGGCCGGCGGCTCCGCCGCGGCCGGTCCCTCCGTGGCCGGTCTCCCCGCAACGGGGTCCCCGGGCCCGGTCCTTGCGCGGCCGGTCCCCCACGACGGAGCCTCCCGTGACCGGGCCCTCCGCGACGGGCCCCTCCACGACCGGACTCCCCCGCCCGGCGCCTTCGCCGGTTCCTCCGTGGTGGCCGGGTGGCGCTTCCGGTCCTGCGGGGTGCCGGTCCAGCGGCCGCGCAGGGCGATGAGGACGCCCATGGCGATGGCGAGGAGCAGGAGGGAGACGGAGGTGGCGGCCTCGGGTTCGTCCTGGAGCAGGAGGTAGACCTGGAGCGGGAGGGTCTGGGTGGTCCCGGGCAGGTTCCCGGCGAAGGTGATCGTGGCGCCGAACTCGCCGAGCGCCCGCGCCCAGGTGAGCGCCGCGCCCGCGAGGACCCCGGGCGCGACCATCGGCAGCGTGACGGTGAAGAAGACGCGGACCGGCGGGGCCCCGAGGGAGGCCGCCGTCTCCTCGTACCGGGGGCGGAGTCCGCCGAGCGCGCCCTCCAGGCTGATGACGAGGAACGGCATGGCGACGAACGTCGCCGCGATCACCGCGCCGGAGGTGTGGAACGGCAGGGTGACGCCGAAGGTGTCCTCCAGCCACGGCCCGAGCAGCCCGCGCCGGCCGAAGGCCAGGAGCAGCGCGACGCCGCCGACGGTCGGCGGCAGCACCATCGGCAGCAGGACGAGCGAGCGGACGACCGCCTTGCCGGGGAAGGAGACCCGTGCGAGCAGCCAGGCCAGGGGACCCCGAGGAGCAGCGAGAGGCCGAGCGCCCAGAAGGAGACGAGGAGCGACAGCTTCAGCGCCTGGACCGTGCCCGGCGCGGTCAGGTGGCCGGGGAGTCCGCCCCACTCGGTCCGTACGAGGATGCCGATCAGGGGGAGCGCCAGGAAGGCCACGGCCGCCAGCGCGGGCAGCACGAGGGCGAGGGCGGCCGGGAACTCCCGGGACGCCGCCCGGGGGCGCGTATGCCTGCTCGTTTCATTCGACGGTCCCGGAGAGGTGGGGGCGTGGAGCGGAGGGGCTGCCCGGCTCCCCCGGTGCGGGCAGCCCCTCCCGATCGTGGACGATCCCGTACGTTACGGCTTCTGGAAGCCGGCGTCCCGGAGGATCTTCTGGCCCTCGGGCGAGGACAGCCAGGCGACGAACGCGGCGGCGGCCTCGGCGTTCTCTGAGTCCTTCAGCGTGGCGGCCGGGTACTTGGCGATCGCGTTCTGGTCGTCGGGGATCTCGACGGCGTCGACCTTGTCCTGCGCGCTCTCGGCGTCGGTCTTGTAGACGAGTCCGGCGTCGGCCTCGCCCAGCTCGACCTTGCTGAGCACGGCGCGCACGTTGGGCTCCTGGGAGACCGGCTTCACCGTGATCTTCTGCTTGTCGAGGATCTGCTTGCTGTACTTGCCGGCGGGGACCTCGGGGGCCGCGAGGACGACCTTGAGCTTGGTGTCCGCGAGGTCCTTCAGGTCGTCGACCTTGTGCGGGTTGCCCTCGCCGGTGGCGATGACCAGCCGGTTCCTGGCGATGACCGCCGGGGTGCCGGTGTCGGCCTTCACCTTGTCCATGCTCTTGGTGTCGGCGGTCACCCAGGACGTCGGCGGGCGCCCCTGGGAGACCTGGGCGACGAGCTCCTGCGAGCCGGCGAACGAGAAGGTCAGCTTCGTGCCCGGGTGGGACTTCTCGTACGCGGCGCCGGCCGTCTTGAACACGTCGGTCAGGGACGCGGCGGCGAGCACGGTGAGGTTCGCCGCGGGGGCGCCGGTGGCGGAGCCGGAGGCGGAGGGGTGGAGCCGCCGGTGTCCTCCTTGCCGTCGTCGCCCGACGAGCAGGCCGCGAGCGGGACGAGCAGGGCGGCGGTGAGCACGGCGGCGGCGGTGCGGCGTCCGGCGGGGTGAGGCTCATGGGATCGGAACTCCTTGGAGAGGAACGGGGACGTACGGACGGGCCGGTCGCGCCGACGGCCGGGGTGTCTCGGGTGCTGCGAACTGCGGGGACGTGGTCAGGGGCGGCCGGTGCGCACGCCGCCCGGCTCCGTCCTGCCGGCGTCCGCCCGGCGCCGTGCCGTGTCCGGGCCGGTGCCCGGCAGATGCGCTGCCGACCCGGGCGTGTGGGGCTGCATGTGCGACACCGTAGGGCGTGATCTCTCATCTGCAACAACATCGTGGGACTCTCCGTCGCGGGTGAGGGAGAGGTGGTAGAAACCGACGAGAGGCGCCCCGGCAGTCTCACCCCTCGGACGGAAGGGTTCCGGCGAGCCGGAGGGGCCGATCCAGATCCCCGTGACGGCGCTGACGTAGCGGGCTCCGCAGCGGTCGGAGGGAACGACGAGCTGCGGGCCTTCCCGTCGAGGTCCCGGTCGTCCGTCCGGGTCGCGAGGAGGACGGGGGCGTCGCCGAAGTCGACGTCGATCTCCGCCCACGACAGGAGCGCGTGGTGGCCGTCGCCGCCGTCGACGGCGATCAGGAAGCGGGAGCGCTCCTTGCGGCGGGCGGGGTCGAAGCGGGGGTGCGCGACGGCGACGACCTCCCGCAGGAGGGGCCCGGCGAAGGTGTGGTGCTGGGGTCCGGCGGTGGCGCAGTCGAAGACGACCTCGACCCGGTGCTGCTCCCAGCCCCGGCGCAGGTCGGCGACGGTGAGCGTGGCGGGGCGGGCCACGTCCCCCGGAGCGCGAAGGCTCCGGCGGGCGCGAGCCCGGTGGCGGGTGGGGCCGTGATCGCGGTCTCGGATACGAGTGCGGGCGCGGGCGCGGATACGAGTGCGGGTGCGGGTGCGGCAGTGGTGGTCGGCTGGGGCGCGGTGTTCGGTCGGCTCATCGTCGGTCCCCTCGCGGCGGTCGGTACGGCGGCTGCGCGCAGTGATACCCGACCGCCGGAGCGGGGAACCGTGTCTGCCATGCGAATCGACGGGTTCGGGCCGTACCTGTGAGCTTCGTACGAGACGGATCCTCGTCCCTGCCTGGTTCATCGGACCGCGTTCCGCCCCTGCCGGTCGAGGGCGAGCCAGACGCGGTCGCGGGTCACCGGCAGTTCGGTGAAGCGGATGCCCGTGGCGTCCCGCAGGGCGTTGGCGAAGGCGGGGGCGACCGGGTTGAAGGGGCTCTCGCTCATCGACTTGGCGCCGAGGGGCCGATGGCGTCGGTCGTCTCGGTGAAGTGGACCTCGGTGCGGGGCACGTCGGCGTACTGGGGAAGCCGGTAGCGGCGGAACGCGGCCGTGGTGACCTCGCCGTGCTCGTCGACGCGCACGGTCTCGAAGAGGGTGGCGCCGAGGGCCTGGGCGACCCCGCCCTCGACCTGGCCACGGCACTGCATCGGGTTCATGACCTTGCCGGCGTCGGCCGCGTGGACGCTGCGCAGGATGCGGATCTCCCCGGAGCCGGGGTCGACGGCGATCCGGAACCACTGGGCGTTGAAGGCCACCGAGCGCGGCGAGCCGCCCCAGTGCCCGTCCGCCGCCAGCTCCTGCGCCGCCCCGAGCGCGTGCCCCGCCTCGTACAGCTCCTTCAGGGTCACCGTGCGTCCGGCGCAGTCGACGGACTCGGCGCCGAGCACGCACAGGTGGCGGGCCGTGCCCGTGTGCCGTGCGGCGAGGGTGCGCAGCCGTTCGGCGAGGGAGGTCGCGGCGAGCAGGACGGCCTTGCCGGCGACGACGGTGCCGGCGGAGCCGAAGGCGCCGGTGTCGTGGCGCACGACGTCGGTGTCGGACTGGCGGACGGCGAGCCGGTCCTCGGTGGTGTTCAGGGCGCCGGCGGTGATCTGTTGGTGGACGGTGGTGGTGCCGTTGCCGAACTCGGCCGTGCCGACCGCGATGTCGTACGTGCCGTCCTCCAGGAGCGAGACCCGGGCGTCGGCGTGGTGGCCGCCGGGCGGCCCGGTCGCGATCATCGCCATGCCCGTGCCCTGTCCGACGAGCCAGCCCTCGGGGGCGTCCTGCGCGCTGCGGTCCCCGGCGAGGGCGTCGCGCACGACGGAGAGGCACTGGTCGAGTCCGTACGAGGCGATGTGGAGGTCCTCCTCCTCGCCGATCGGGCTGTGCATGCCCTCCCCGGGCCGATGACGTTCTTCTCCCGGAAGGCCAGCGGGTCCATGTCGAGGCGGCGGGCGAGTTCGTCCATGACGGACTCGACGGCGAAGGTGACCTGGCCGAGGCCGTAGCCGCGGAAGGCGCCGGCCGGGACGGCGTTGGTGTAGACGGAGTAGGCGTCGACCTTCTTGTGCGGGGCGCGGTAGACGGCGAAGGACTCGCCGACGCTGTGGAACATGACCGCCGGGCCGTGGTTGCCGTACGCGCCGGTGTCGGCCACCACCCGCATCCGTACGGCGGTGAGCGTGCCGTCCCGCCGTGCGCCGGCCTTGATGCGGATGGTGAACGGGTGGCGGGTGGTCGCGCCGTGGAACTGCTCGGCGCGGGTGTACTCCAGCTTCACGGGTCGCCTCAGTCTCAGCGCGGCGAGCGTCACGATGTCCTCGGTGAGCATCTCCTGCTTGCCGCCGAAGCCGCCGCCGACCCGGCCCGCGACCACCCGCACCCCGTCCTCCGGCAGGCCGTACAGCGCGCACAGGGCCCGCCGGGTCAGGAACGGGGTCTGGGTGGAGGAGCGGACGGTGAGCCGCTCCCCGTGCCGTCCTCCCTGGGCTCGAAGTAGGCGACGCAGCCGTGGGTCTCCAGGCTGGCGTGCTGGACCCGCTGGGTGCGGAAGGTCTCCTCGTACACGACGTCCGCCTCGGCGAACCCCCGCTCGACGTCCCCGATCTCGCCGTGGACCTCGCCCGCGACGTTGTTCTCGACCCGGGCGATGCGCTCCGCCGGTCCCTTGCCCGCGTGGAGGACGGGGGCGCCGGGGCGCATGGCCTCCTCCGGGTCGATCACGTGCGGCAGCCGCTCGTACGTGACCTCGATCCGGCGGCAGCCCTCCTCGGCGGCCCGCTCGCTGTCGGCGACGACGGCGGCGACCCGCTGGCCGACGTACCGGACGACGTCGTCCAGGACGCGGGTGTCGTCGGGGTCCTCGGTGGGGTGTTCGTGGCGGGCGCTGGAGTACAGGGTCGCGGGGGCGTCCTCGTGGGTGAGGACGGCGTGCACGCCGGGGACGCGGAGGGCGGCGGAGGTGTCGACGGCGACGATCCGGGCGTGCGGGTGCGGGGAGCGCAGCAGCTTCATGTGCAGCAGGCCGGGGACCTCGACGTCGAAGGTGTAGCGGGCGGTGCCGGTGACGACCTGGGGGCCGGCGGGCGCGCCGACGTTGCGGCCCACCGCCTTCCCGGCGCAGGGGCGTTCGGTGTGCTTCACGCCCCGTACGGCGTCCTCGATCGCCCGGTAGCCGGTGCAGCGGCAGATGTTGCCCTTGAAGGCGCGGGGCAGGTCGTCGAGCTTGCCGTCGTCGTGCGGGGTGCCCCGCTCGGCCTCCAGGGCGGCGGTCGTCATGAGGAAGCCGGCCGTGCAGAAGCCGCACTGGTAGCCCTGCGCGTCGAGGAACCGCTGCTGTACGGGGTGGAGTTCGCCGTCCGGGGAGGCGAGCCCCTCGACGGTGGTGACGGCACGGCCCTCCGCGCGCACCGCCGGGTACAGGCAACTGTGGACGGGCTGTCCGTCGACGTGGACGGTGCAGGCGCCGCAGTCCCCGCGTCGCACCCCTTCTTCACCCCGAACCAGCCGCGCTCGCAGAGGTAGGTGCGCAGGCACTGGCCGCCGCGCGGCTCGTCGTCGAACGCGCGTCCGTTGACGCGGACCTCGAAGCTCATCGGGCGTCTCCCTCCGGTGCGGTCAGTTCGCGGCGGACCTCCTCGGCGAGGCGCAGGCCCATGTGCCGGCGCCACTCGGGCAGTCCGTGGATGTCGTCGAACCAGTCCTCGTCCCGTACGGCGGTGTCGATCGCGGTCCGGAGCGCCTCGCGGGTGGGCGGGAGCGGGAACCAGAACCGGAACGGGCGGGTGGTGGCGGCGGTCACCGTGACCGTCAGCGAGCCGTCCACCGGGTCGAGCGTCCCGATGACCAGCGCCCCGGAGCGGCCGAGCCCGTACAGCGAGGCCTGCCGGAAGGCCGTACGGCACTCCAGGGCCCGGCCGGGCAGCGTCACCGAGCGCAGGAGTTCGCCCTCCGCGAGGTCCTTGACGCCCGCGCCCCGAATGAATTCGGCCACCTTCGCCTCGCGCGTGGAGCCGTCCTGCGCCTGGAGGAGGCAGCTTCCGTCGAGCGCGGCGGTGAGCGAGATCATCGGTCCGGCCGGGAGGCCGTTGCACAGGTTCCCGCCGACGGTGGCCATGTTCCAGATCTTGAAGGAGGCCAGGAAGGCCCGGCAGCACTGTTCGAAGAGCGGGGCCGCGGGGGCGTCGAGGGAGTGCCGTCCGAAGCGGGAGAGCCGGGTGATCGTGCAGGTCGCCGCGATCTCCAGCGAGCCGTCCGGGTGGCGCGTGAGCGGTTCCCAGCCCGTCCGGCTCAGGTCGACGAGCCGGCGCAGGTGCGGCTGGGGCTCGGAGAAGAGGTAGGTCCCGCCGCCCAGCCAGGCGTCCCCGGGGCGCCAGGGTTCGCGCAGGCGCGCGTCCCGCACGTCCGTGATCGTGTTGAGGTCCATCCCGTCCCCGCCTTCCGACCGGCGTCCTCCGACCGGTTCCTTCAGGCCAGTGAAGCCGGGCGGGGGCGCGCGGCACGACTGGACGCGCACCCGGAAATCGTCCCCTCCCGGTCCTCGGCCTGGAGGATCGTCCAGGAGCTTTTCCCGGCCCGTACCCGGGCATCTACGATGCAGCGACTCGCATTCGCCTCGTGAATGCGAGGGCGAGCCGTCCCGCGACCGCGCAAGGAGCCCCGCATGCACGTCGACCACCTCCTCCGACTCGACCGTCTGGACCTCTCCCTGGTCTGGGGCGACGAGGCGCTGCTCGGCCAGGAGATCGCCGGGGTGACCGCGACCGACCTGGAGGACCCGGAGCGCTTCCTCCAGCCGGGCGAGGTGGTGCTGAGCGGGCTCGTGTGGTGGAGCAGGGAGGGCGCGCCGGCCAAGACGGACCGCTTCGTGTCGGCCCTGCGCCGGGCGGGGGCGGTGGCGCTGCTCGCCGGCGAGGAGACCCACGGACACGTGCCGCGCGAGCTCGTCGACGCGTGCCGGAGGCACCGCGTCGCCCTCGTCGCCGTGCCCCGCACACCAGCTTCCGGGCCGTCACCGAAGCCGTCTACCTGCGCCAGTGGGGCGAGCTCAGCCGGCACCCCGCCGACCACCGCGCCCTGCCGGAGAACGTGCGCCTGGACCTCGACCGCGCCTTGGAGGGCGGCGCGACGACCGGCGAGCTGCTCGACCGGGCCTTCGCCCACCTCGGCACGCCCGCCTGTCACCTGCTCACCCCCGGCGGCCGGACCGTGGCCCGCACCGGCGGTGCGACGGAGCTGCCCGCCCGGGAGGCCGCGGAGGTCCTGCGCGGCGGGCGGGGCACGACGCTGCGCGTCGAGGCCGAGGCACCGACTTCGACACCTGGTACCTGCACCTGCCGGAGGAGGGCGGGTGCCCCGCAGGTCCTCCAGGAGATATCCGAACTCCTCGGCCGGCACCGGCGCCGCCGAGACCGGCACCGGGCGGCGCGCGCCGCCGACTCCGCCGGCTCGTGGAGGCCGTCGGCGCCCTGCGCGCCGACACCGACCACCTGCGGTCCGCGCTGGCCTCCTGCGGCCTGGCGGACCGGGCCGCCACGGTGGTCGTCGCGGCCCTGGAACCGGACGGGAACGCCGGTGCCGACGGCGTCGCCGCGCTCACCGAGGCGCTCGGCCACCTGCCGTCCGTCGCGTTCGCCGTCGCCCGGGGCGCCGGCGACGAGGCGACGGCGGTCCTCGCCCACGAGGAGGACGCGGCGGACGAGGTGGGAGAGCGGCTGCGCGAGGTGTGGCCGCTGATCCGGGCCTGCCGCCCCGAGAGCGCCTGGCGGGTCGGCATGAGCCTGCCCGTCACCGCGCCCACGTCGCTGAACACCGCGCTCGCGCAGGCCCGTTACGCCCTCGCGGCGGCCCCGCCCTGGCCCCGCCGGCCCCGCCGGTCGCCGGGCTCCGCGACCTCGGCGGGCTGGCCCTGCTGCTCGCCGGCGTCCCCGTCGACGTGCGGGAGGTCTACCGCACGACGGTCCTCGGCCCCTCCTCGGCGCCGGGCGGGGTCGGGCGCCATGCTCCTGGAGACCCTGGAGGCGTTCCTGGCGCACGACTGCTCCTGGACGAGGACCGCCGAGGCCCTCCACATCCACGTCAACACGGTCCACTACCGCGTCGAGCGCATCGAGACCCTCACCGGCCGGGACCTGTCCCGGCTCGACGACCGGGTGGACCTGCGCGCCGCCCTCCTCTGCCGCTGACCCCCGGCCGGGACGGTCCCGTACGGGTCAGGTCAGGTCGACGTGCACATGGGTCGACTTCACCCGGGCGGTGACCGTGGCCCCGACGTCGAGCCCCAGCTCCTCAACGGCCTCGCGGGTCACCAGGGACACCAGCCGGTGCGGCCCCGACTGCACCTCCACCTGGGCGGCCACGTCGTCGGTCCGCACCCCGGTCACGATCCCCACGAAGGAGTTCCGCACCGAGGTCGGCACGTCGTCCTCCGGGACGGCGTGCAGCCCGCCCCCGCTCCCGGGCGAAGGCGGCCAGGGCCGCCCCTCGACCACCCGCCGGCCGGCCCCGTCGCGCTCCACGGCCAGCCTGCCCCGTCCGCCCACCGGCGAACGGTCTCCGAACTCACTCCGAGCAGCCGCGCGGCCTGCCCCATGCTGTACGACGGCATCCCCGCACTCTAGGGGGTGTCCGGCGGATCGGGGCCGGGCGGGCCCCGTGGGGGTGAACCGGGGTCCCGCGTGGCCGGAGCGCCGCCCGCGACCGGGAAGAATGACGTGCCGGCGCGGTGCTCACGGCGTCCCGCCGCCCGGCGTGCGTCCGGTGTAACGCCCCGTGTGCGAGGGCCGTGATCGTCCGGAAACCGGGGCTTCCTACGGTCGGGTGGGCGGAGAGACCTCCCGACCGGGAGGACGACGAGGAGGGGTGCCGATGGAGCCGGAGGGCGGGACGACGCGGACGGTCTGCTCGTACTGCGGGGTCGGCTGCGGCATCGTCCTCGACGTGGCGCGCGATCCGGCGACCGGGCTGCGGCGGGTCGTGCGGGCGTCCGGCGACAGGGCGCACCCGGCCAACTCGGGCCGCCTGTGCACGAAGGGGGCCACGAGCGCCGACATGACGGCGGCCCCGGGGCGGCTCGGGAAGGCGCTGGTGCGGGCGGAGCGCGGGGGCGAGCCGGTCGAGACGGACGTCGACGCCGCCGTCGCCCGGGTCGCGGGGCGACTGCGCGCGATCCTGGACGAGCACGGGCCCGACGCGCTGGCCTTCTACGTCTCCGGGCAGATGTCCTGGAGGCGCAGTACCTGGCGAACAAGCTGGCCAAGGGCTTCGTCCGGACGAGCCGGATCGAGTCGAACTCCCGGCTGTGCATGGCGTCGGCCGGGTCCGGCTACAAGCTGTCGCTCGGCGCGGACGGACCGCCCGGGTCCTACCGGGACTTCGATCACGCGGACGTGTTCCTCGTGATCGGCTCCAACATGGCGGACTGCCACCCCGTCCTCTTCCTGCGGATGATGGACCGGGTGAAGACGGCCGGGGCGAAGGTGATCGTCGTCGACCCCCGGCGCAACGCCACCGCGGACAAGGCGGACCTCCACCTCCCGATCAGGCCGGGCACCGACCTCGCCCTGCTCAACGGGCTGCTGCACCTGCTCGTCGAGAACGGGCACGTCGACGAGGAGTTCGTCGCGGAGTTCACGGAGGGCTGGGAGGACATGCCCGCCTTCCTCGCCGACTACCCGCCCGCGAAGGTCGCCGGGATCACCGGCCTCCCGAGGCCGACATCCGAGAGGCCGCGCGGTGGATCGGCGAGGCCGGCGCGTGGACGAGCTGCTGGACCATGGGGCTCAACCAGTCCACGCACGGCACCTGGAACACCAACGCGCTGGTCAATCTGCACCTCGCGACCGGGGCGATCTGCCGGCCGGGCGCCGGGCCGTTCTCGCTGACCGGCCAGCCCAACGCCATGGGCGGCCGGGAGATGGGCTACATGGGACCGGGGCTGCCCGGCCAGCGGTCGGTGCTGGTCGACGCCGACCGCGCCTTCGTCGAGGAGCTGTGGAACCTCCCCGAAGGGACGCTGCGGACCGAGGCGGGGCGCGGCACCGTCGAGATGTTCGAGCGGATGGCGGCCGGGGAGGTCAAGGCCTGCTGGATCATCTGCACCAACCCGGTCGCCTCCGTCGCCAACCGCAGGACCGTCATCGACGCCCTGGAGGCCGCCGAACTCGTCGTCACCCAGGACGTGTTCGCCGAGACCGAGACCAACGCGTACGCGGACGTGGTGCTGCCCGCCACGCTGTGGGCGGAGTCCGACGGCGTCATGGTCAACTCCGAGCGGAACCTCACCCTCGTCCAGGGGTCGTCGACCCGCCCGGGCAGGCCCTGCCCGACTGGCAGCTCATCGCCCGCGTCGCCCGCGCGATGGGCTTCGCCGACGGCTTCGCGCACGCCTCCGCCGAGGAGGTGTTCGAGAGCTCAAGCGGGCGTGGAACCCGCAGACCGGCTGGGACCTGCGCGGCGTGACGTACGAGAGGCTGCGCGCCACCCCCGTGCAGTGGCCGGCCCCGGCCGCCGACGGCCCCGACCGCAACCCGGTCCGGTACGTGAACGACGGCGTCAGCCAGACGCTCCTGGAACGCGAGGACGGCACCCGGCCCCGACTGGCCTTCCCGACGGCGAGCGGACGCGCCCGGTTCTTCGCGCGCCCGCACCTCCCGGCGGCGGAACTCCCCGACGACGCCTACCCGTTCCTCCTCAACACCGGGCGCCTCCAGCACCAGTGGCACACGCTGACCAGGACCGGCAAGGTCGCCAAGCTCGCGAAACTGAACCCCGGGCCCTTCGTCGAGATCCACCCCGAGGACGCGGCGGCGCTCGGCATCGCCGAGGGGACGGCGTGGAGATCGCCTCGCGGCGCGGGCGCGCCGTCCTGCCCGCCGTGGTCACCGACCGGGTCCGGCCCGGCGACTGCTTCGCCCCGTTCCACTGGAACGACCTGTTCGGCGAGTACCTGAGCGTCAACGCCGTCACCCACGACGCCGTCGACCCGATCTCCTTCCAGCCCGAGTTCAAGGTGTGCGCGGTGACCCTCGCGAAGACGACCGCTCCCGTATCCGTCACCGACTCGAAGGAGCGGCCCGGGCCGGGGCCGGAGGAAGGCCCCGTGCCCGCGCTCGCCGCCCTGTTCGGCGTCGCGGACCTCGCCCCTCCCCGTTCACCGAGCCGGAGCGCCGCTACCTCGCGGGCTTCCTGACCGGGCTCGCCGGAACGTCCGGGCTCTCCGGAGCACCCGCCGACGGCCGCGTGCCGGTCCTGCCCGCGTCCGCGCCCTTCGCGCCGGAGCGCGGTCTCTGGGTCGACGGGGTGCTGGCCGGGGCGTTCTCGCGGTCCGGGGCACGGGACGGGGCGCCGGCGCGGGACGACGGGGAACGGGCCGCCCCGCGCGCCGTCTGCTGGTCCTGTGGGCCTCCCAGACCGGTACGGCCGAGGAGTTCGCCGCCACCGCCGCCGGCCGCCTCGCCGAGGCCGGGCACGCCCCGGCCCTCCTCCCGATGGAGGGCGCCGACCTCGGGCGGCTCGGTCCCGACGCGGACCTGCTGGTGGTGACCAGTACGTTCGGGGACGGCGATGCCCCGGACAACGGAGCGGCCTTCTGGCAGGCGCTGGCCTCCCCGACGCCCCGCGCCTCGACGGCGTCCGCTTCGCCGTCCTGGCCTTCGGAGACTCCGGGTACGCCGACTTCTGCGGCCACGGGCGGCGCGTCGACGAGCGCCTCGCCGCACTCGGCGCCACCCGTCTCCATCCCCGTACCGACTGCGAACCCGACCACGAGGAGAGCTCCGCGGCCTGGCTCGCGGCGCTCCTCCCGCTGCTCGCCGCCCCGGCCCTCCTCCCCGTCCGTTCCGCCCCCGGCGCCGCGCGGACCGGGGAGTACACGAGCCTCTCCGTTCGCCACGCTCCTCGTCGGCAACCGGCTGCTCAGCCTGCCCGGCTCGCGGAAGGAGGTGCGGGAGTTCGCCTTCGACACCCGCGGCGGCGAGCTCGCGTACGAGGCGGGCGACGCGCTCGGGGTGTGGCCGGTCAACGGCGCCGGCCCGGTCGCCGAGTGGCTCGCCCTCACGGGGCTCGACCCCGACGAGCCGGTCGACGCGGGCGGCGCCGGGCCCCTCCCTCGCCGAGGCCCTGCGGACCCGGCTCGACATCACGCGCGTCACCCCGGACCTGCTGAGGTTCGTCGCCGAGCGCTCCGGAAGCCACGACCTGCGGCGGCTGCTGCGCCCCGGCAACGGGGACGAGCTGGCGAAGTGGGGGTGGGGGCTCCAGATGGCGGACGTGATCGGCGACTTCCCGTCCGCGCCTCCGCCGCCGAGTGGACCGGGGTGCTCAAGCGCCTCCGGCCGCGCCTGTACTCGATCTCCTCCAGCCCGCTGGCCCACCCGGGCGAGGTCCGTCTCACCGTCTCCGTCGTGCGCTACGGCAACGACCGCGGCCGGGACCGCGCCGGCGTGTGCTCCGCCTATCTGGCCGACCGCGCCGACGACGGTCCCGTCCAGGTCTTCGTGCGGCGCTCCCCGCACTTCCGGCCGCCGGCCGACCCCGCCGCGCCCCTGATCATGGTGGGTCCCGGGACGGGCGTGGCCCCCTTCGTCGGCTTCCTCGAGGACCGCCGGGCCCGGGGCCACACCGGCCGCAACTGGCTGTTCTTCGGCGAGCAGCGCGAGGCCACCGACTTCTACCACCGCGAGGAGCTGGAGGCCCATCTCGCCTCCGGCCACCTCGACCGGCTCGACACCGCCTTCTCCCGCGACCGGCGGAACAAGGTCTACGTGCAGGACCGCATGCGCGAGCACGGCTCCGTCCTCTGGTCCTGGCTGCGGGACGGCGCCCACTTCCACGTCTGCGGCGACGCGACCCGCATGGCCGGGGACGTCGACCGGGCCCTGCGCGAACTCGTCGCCCGCCACGGGAGGATGGGCGACGAGGAGGCGGCGGCCTACGTCGAGCGGATGGCCGCGGACCGGCGGTACGTCCGCGACGTGTACTGAGGGCGTACGGATGCGGGCGGGGCTCAGCCCGCGGTGATCCGCAGGACGCCGGTGACCGTGCCCTGGAGGTAGGCGCCGTCCGGGGCGACGGTGCCGGCCATCTGGAGCGTGTCGTACAGGGATCCGATGCCGACCTGCTGGGAGCGGGTGACGCGGCCCGTCTCCGGGTCGATCTGGACGTAGCGGTACGGGTCGAGGACGCCCGTCCCCCTGGTGCCGGGGATCAGCGGGTCGCGCACGACGGTGTGCAGGGTGTTCGTGGCGGTGGACAGCTTCGGGACGGCCGCCGAGCGCAGGGTGTTGTCCCAGACCGTGGCGCAGCCGGTGCCGTCGGGGCGGATGTCCACCCGGGTCAGGCCGCCGGCGAAGTCGGCCGAGGAGGGACGGACGGGCCCGCGCCGTCCGGGAGCGCGGGGTACGGGTAGCCGTAGGTGCCGGCGACGAAGACGCTGTTGCCCGCGCCGATCGGCGAGTTCTCGCTGCCGGGGCCGCCGGCAGCCGGAGGACGGGGATCGAGCAGATCTCGCCGCCGTCGGCGGTGCGGTAGACCTTGAGGCGGACGGTGGTGTCGGCGTTGTCGACGATCGCGACGTAGTCGGTGCCGGTCCTCGGGCCGAGGAAGGTCGGGGTGGAGCCGCTGCCCCAGCTCAGCAGGCCCGGCTTGCGGGCCCGGCCCCGGTCGTACGCCTGCCGCCAGGCGATCCTCGGCGTGCCGTCGGCGTCCGCGGTGAGCAGGTAGGTGGCGTGGGTGCTGGTGACGGCGGTGCCCTCGGGGGCGGTGGAGATGCTGTTGGCGACGCGCTCGCCGGCCGGGAGCCGCAGGGTGTCGACCCGTCCGGTCCGGTCGTCGGCGAGGCCGACCACGCCGTTGCCGGTGGCGAACCACACGCGTCCCCGCCAGTCCGGCGAGAGGCCGGTGACCGCGTCGTCGGCGGGGACGGCGGAGGCGAGGGAGAGGCTGCGGTCGACGGAGAGGCGCCAGGTGCCGGAGGCGTCCTTGCGGTGGGCGACGCGCAGGAGGCTGCGGCTGCCGTCCACGACGACGAGCCGGTCCTCGGCGTCCAGGTAGGCGTAGACGCCGCCGAGGAGCGAGCCCTTGGTGAGCTGGAGGGTGGCGAGGGAGGAGCCGTCGGCCGGGTTCAGGAGGTGGACGGTCGGGACCTGGCCGAAGATCGGGGTGCACAGGACGACCGGGTGGCCGTCGGAGCCGACGAGGACGGTGGGGCAGGCGGAGGCGAGGCCACCCGCTTCGAGGCCAGGGCGCCCGCGCCGGGGCCCGCCAGCGGGGTGGTGTCCGAGGAGCCGGTGTCCCCGTGCATGGTGGCGGTCCCGTCGGGGCCCGCGTACGGGTTGTGCGGCGGTACGGGGAGGAAGCTCTGCGCGGTGGGGGCCGCTCCGGCGGGGACGGCGGTGGCCGCGAGGGCGAGGGCGGAGAACAGCGCGGCGACCAGGGGCCTGCGGCGGGCGCGGGGGCGCGCGGACGGGACGGCCATGACGAGGACGGTTTCCTTCCGGGAGGGGAACGGGCGTGGGGGCGCGTGCGCACGGGCGCGGCGGCGGCCCGTACGGGCGGAGTGGTGCGTACGGGCGGGGCGGCGGGCACGGCCGGGCGGGCCCCGCGGGTCCCCGGATCGGGAGCTCCCGGGATCGCCGGGAGGAGGGAGGAGCGGTGGGGCCGGTGGGACCGGTTGGGCCGGTGACAAGGGCTGGGCGTTACGCGGCCGGGGTCCGGCCGCGGCGAACGGCGACGCGCGGAGGGGTGACGGGTCGCGGCCGGGGCGACGCGGCCGGGCGCTGTTCCGGCGGGCGCGGAGGGCGGCGGCCGGGGTCAGCGTCCGCTACAGAGGGCGCCGGACGTGCGCGCGAGGTCGACGTGACGTCGTCGCGTGAGGGTCGTCCGGCGGCTCTTCATGTGCATGATCGAAGCAGGTGCCCGTCGGCGGGGTCAAGGCGCACCGGCCGGTGTTCCACTGAGTGGGACGGCGGCGCGGGCGAGGCCATCGCCGACCAGGCCCGGCCGCGCCGGTACTCGCGGGGCGGCCTTCGCCCGGGCCCCGGGCGAAGCCGGGAGCGTCGCGCCGCACGACGGCCCCCGGGGCGGCGGTCCCCTCCTCGTCGGAGTCGTCCATGGTGCCTCGCTCCTCTCGGTGGCCCGGCGGGGCCTCGGTCAGGCCAGGACGAAGTAGCGCAGCCACACGTACAGGCCCGCGACGGCGGTGGTGACGGCCGTGACGACGAGGCCGTACTTGCTGAACTGCCAGAAGGAGATGGGGTGGCCCGCGCGTTCGGCGATGCCGACGGTGACGACGTTGGCGGAGGAGGCGATGATCGTGGCGTTGCCGGCGAGGTCCGCGCCCAGGGCGAAGGACCACCAGAGCACGCCGGCCCGTTCGGTCCCGCCGGAGACTCGACGATCTGGGAGACGATCGGGCTGACCGAGGCGACGAACGGGATGTTGTCGATGACGGCGGAGGCACCACCGCGCCGAAGAGCAGGGCCATCGAGGTGCCGAACAGCTTCCCTCGGTGGCTCGGGCCGCCGCCTCCCCGATGTCGGTGACGACCCCGGTCCGCACCATGGCCCCGACCATGACGAAGAGCCCGGCGAAGAACGCCAGCGTCTGCCACTCCACGTCGGCCACCACCTTCCCGGGGTCGAGCCGGGAGGCGGCGAGCAGGATCAGGCCCCGCTGACGGCCACGACGGAGGGCTCCAGGTGCAGGGCGGTGTGCGGGACGAAGCAGACCATCACCAGGACGATGACGACGCCGCTGATGACGAGGAGCCGCCTGTCGGTGATCGCGTCCCGTTCGCGCATCGCCATGACCCGCTCGGCGCGCTCGGGGTCGTACGAGAAGGCGCCGCGGAACATCCAGCGGGCCATCACCGCGAAGAGCAGGATCAGGAGGGTGGTGATGGGGGCCATGTGGAGCAGGAAGTCGTTGAAGGAGAGGCCGGCCCGCGAGCCGATCATGATGTTGGGCGGGTCGCCGATCAGGGTGGCGGCGCCCCCGATGTTGCAGGCCATGACCTCCGCGATCAGATACGGCACGACGGGGAGGCCGAGCCGGCCGCAGACCGCGATCGTGACCGGGGCGATGAGGAGGACGGTGGTGACGTTGTCCAGCCACGCCGACAGGAGGGCGGTGGCGAGGACGAGAGCACCATCAGGCGGTACGGGCGCCCCCGGGAGCGTTTGGCGGCCCAGATGGCGACGAACTCGAAGACGCCGGTGCGTTTGAGGACGGAGACGATCAGCATCATGCCGAGGAGCAGGAAGAGGACGTTCCAGTCGATGCCCGTGTGCGCGGAGAAGAACGCGTCCTCCGCGCCGGTCGCCCCGATGAGCAGCATCGCGACCGCGCCGCCGAGGCCGCGGCGACCCGGTGGACCCACTCCGTGGCGATCAGGACGTAGACGGCCGCGAACACCGCGACGGTCGCCCACGTGGTCACGCTCACGGCGGTCCCGCCGGGCGGGGACGGACGGGTGGGAGACGGACGGGTGGGGGTGGGGGTTCGACCGGTGGGGACCCGGCCGGCGGGGAGGACGTGTCATGGGCGCGGACTCCGTTCGTGCCGTGGCCCGGAACACCGGCGCCGCCGGCCGGACCCGCGCTCCGTGCGTCGGCGCGGCAACCTGCTCGCCGGGTGCTCCTCCATCCCACCGTCCCCGGGACCCCACCCGTCCACATCGGGGCCGACACCCATTTCCGCCGGTCGCACCCCTTTCCGGCCACCGAACGCGCTTCCGGCCGCCATCGGGAGAAGTGCCCGGCATGCCCGTTTCAAGGAGCGTGTTCGCGGCAAGTCGCCCGGCATGATGCAGATCGGCTACACGATGATGACCGAGCAGGCCGGGCCCCGTGAGCTGGTGGGGCACGTGGTCGAGGCGGAACGCGTCGGGTTCGACTTCTCCGTGATCTCGGACCACTCCTTCCCGTGGCTGGACTCCCAGGGCCACGCCCCGTACGCGTGGAGCGTCCTGGGGGCCGCGGCGCAGGCGACCTCCCGCATCCCGCTGATGACGTACGTGACCTGTCCGACCTTCCGCTACCACCCCGCGGTCGTGGCGCGAAGGCGGCGACCGTGCAGCTCCTCTCCGAGGGCCGGTTCCGGCTCGGCCTCGGCTCGGGCGAGATCCTGAACGAGCACGTCGTCGGCGCGGGCTGGCCCTCGGCCGGCGTCCGCCTGGAGATGCTGGACGAGGCCGCCGGGATCATCCGCGACCTGTTCTCCGGCGAGTACGTGACCCACCGCGGGACCCACTTCCAGGTCGAGAACGCCAAGCTGTGGGACGTCCCCGACACTCCCCGCCCATCGGGATCGCCGTCTCGGGCCCGCACTCCTGCAAGGTCGCCGGGCGCCGGGCGGACCTGGTGATCGCCACGGAGCCGAAGGGGAGCTGCTCGACGCCTTCGACGCGCACGGCGGCGCGGGCAAGCCGCGCGTCGGCCAGGTGCCGGTCTGCTACGACCCCGACCGGGAGGCGGCGGTGGCGCGCGCCCACGACCAGTTCCGCTGGTCGCTGGGCGGCTGGGGCGTCAACTCCGAGCTTCCGCTGCCCTCCGGGTTCGCCCAGGCCACCGAGACGGTCCGGCCCGAGGACGTGGCGGAGAACATCCCGTGCGGCGACGACGTCGACGCGTTCGTGGAGGCGGCCCGCCCCTACGCCGAGGCCGGGTTCACCGAGCTGGCCCTCGTCCAGATCGGCGGCGAGCACCAGGAGCCGTTCCTGCGCTGGGCGGAGAAGGAACTCCTCCCGGCCCTGCGCGAACTCTGAGAACGGGCGGGGACGGGGCACCGACCGTGAGCGAATGGATCTTCTCCGCGAGGGTAGCCGCCGTTCCGAACGAACTGCCCCGTCTCCGACAGGAAGGGCGATCATGTATCTCTCCTCTCCCCCGCCGCCGCACCGCTCCTCCATCCTGGCCGCCGAAGGCTCCTCCTCGCTCCTGCTGATCGTGGTCGGAATCGTGGTGGCGGCCCTGCTCCTCGGCGCGTTCTGGTGGGGTTCCCGACGGGTGGCCCGGCGGAGGCAGGCCCCGGCGTGTCGCAGCCCCGGCGGCCGAGGCGAAGCGGGACTCCTGGCAGCCGCCGGAGCAGTCCGAGCGGGACCAGGGCCGCTGAGGAGCGGGACCATGAGGATCTCGGCGAGGATTTCCGAGAAGGCGCCCGCACCGGCGGGCCGCGTGCTCGGGCCCCCGGCGCCCCGCTCCGGACGGGAGGGGACCGCTGTGACCCAGGTGACCCCTTCCACCGACGAGGGCTTCGCGGTCCCGCTCCGGTACGCGTCGGCGGACACGCCGCGCGTCTACCGGCTCCCCGGGGTGTACGCGCCCCAGGGGGACACGGCGCTGCTGCTCGCGAACCTGGGGCGCGAGGAGTTCCGGAGCGGCATGCGGTCGCTCGACCTGTGCACCGGGACCGGTGTCGTCGCGGTCGCCTCCGCCCTGCGGGGCACGCGGGCCACCGCCGTGGACATCTCCCGCGCGGCCGTCACCACGGCCCGTCTCAACGCGCTCCGGCACCGCTGCCGGGTGCGGCTCCTCCGGGGCGACCTGGAGGCCCCGGTGGCGCACGAGCGCTTCGACCTGATCACCGTGAACCCGCCGTACGTGCCTGTGAGGACCCCGCGCTGCCCGCCCGCGGCAGGAGGCGCGCCTGGGACGCGGGGACGGACGGGCGGCTCCTCCTCGACCGGGTCTGCGAGCGGGTGCCCCGGCTGCTCACCTCCTCGGGGACGCTGCTCGTCGTGCAGTCGTCGCTCTCCGGCGTCACCGCCACCCTGGACGGGCTCCGGCGGGCCGGGCTGCGCGCCCGGGTCGCCGACCGCCTCGTCCAGCCCTTCGGCCCGGTCATGGCCTCCCGCGAGGACTGGTTCGCCGCCCGGGGCTCGTCCCACCCGGGACGCGCACCGAGGACCTCGTCGTGATCCGCGCGTCCCGCGCGTGACCCCCAGCCCCTCCCGCCGCACCGCCCGCGCATGGGCGCGGTCCGGCGGGGCAGCCGCAGCAGAGGAAACGAGATATCCGATGGGTGGTGTGTGATGTCCCTTCCCCGGACCCACGGCCCGGGGCCGCGCCCCCAGTGCGGACGGAAGATCCCGCGCGGAGCGCGCCGACCCTAGTCCGGCCCTGGACGACGGGCCGATGCTCGTCGAGGGGCCGGTGGACGTCGTGATGCCCGACGGATCGGTGCGGCACTGCGAGCGGCCGGTGGTCGCCCTGTGCACGTGCCGGCGCAGCAAGCGGGCCCCGTTCTGCGACACCAGCCACCGCCACCGGCAGCGGCGCCCCGCCCGGCGGCCGACTCCCCGGAGGACCCGACCCCATGACCGCCGCCCCGCAGATCCTCCGTACGGCCTCCGGCGCGCCCGAGGTACCCGAGGCCCGCGGCGAGGTGTCGCGGGCAGTCCGGCGACGGCTGCTCGGCGACCCCGGGGCGCTGCCCGACGGCCCGGAGATCGCGCGCTGCGACCCCTACGGCGAGGACCTCCAGCTCGCGCTGCACCTCTGCTACGCCCTGCACTACCGGGGGTACGACGGGGTCTCCGACACCCTCGAATGGGACCCGCACCTGCTCAGGACCCGGGCGCTCCTGGAGCACTGCTTCGAGAGCGCGCTGCGCCACGACTGCCGGCACCACGGGGACGTGGACGAGGAGCTGAGCGCCCTCCTGGTGGAGCCCGCCGAGGCCACCGGCGTCTCCGCGTTCCTCGCCTCGCGGGGAGAGCGGTGGCAGGTGCGGGAGTACGCGGCGCTCCGCTCCGTGTCGCAGTTGCGGGAGGCCGACCCGTACCTCTGGGTGATCCCCGGCTGCGCGGCCGCGCCAAGGCGGCGATGGTCGCGATCGAGTACGACGAGTTCGGCTGCGGGCGCGCCGACCGCATGCACGAGCGGCTCTACGCCGAGCTGATGGTGGACCTGGGGCTCGACCCGGAGTACGGGCGGTACGTGGACGCGGTCGGGGCCGAGACGCTGGCGGCCGTGAACCTGTCGACCCTGCTCGCCCTCCACCGGCGGCTGCGCGGCGCGCTCGTGGGGCACTTCGCCGTCGTCGAGGTGACCTCGCCGCCGGCCGCCGCCCGGCTCGTCGAGGCGATGCGGCGGACGGGTGCGGGGCCGGCGGCGGAGCGGTACTACGACGAGCACGTGGAGGCCGATGCCGTCCACGAGCAACTGGTGCGCCGGGAGGCCGTGGGCGGCCTCCTGGAGGACGAGCCGGACCTCGCGCCCGACGTCGCCCTCGGCATCGCGGCGACGGGTTTCCTGGAGGACCGGCTCGGGGCCCACGTCCTGGAGTCCTGGGAGCACGACCGGGCGCGCTGCGGGCTCCGCTCGATCCGGTGGACGCGTCCTGGTGACCTGAGTCGGAGATCCGTCCGCAGCAGGCGGCGACTTAGTCGAGGAGGTCGAGGGTCGGTCCGAGGGCGGCGGCCGAGGACATCCAGTCTCCTCGGCGTCGTAGCGTTCGGCGGTCTCGCGGGTCCACAGCTCGCCGCTCGCCATGGGCGGCCGACTCTGCCGGGTGCCGGGGGCGTTGTCGACGCATGTGTCTTCCGGCGCCGCGCGCGCGGCGGGTGTCAGAGGCTTCCCTCCGGGGCCGGGCCTCGGTTCCAGCGCATCCGGGACCACGGCAGGGCGAGGTCGTTCCGGTCGGTCACCTCGCGCGGGGCGAGGTCCTCGATCCGGGCGGCCCCGCCGTGCCGGGCGTGGACCGTGTCGACGTAGCGGTGTCCGGTGTCGGCGGCGACGAAGAGGACCGTGCGGCCGGGGGCGCGGTCGCGTTCGTGGCGGGCCGCGAGGTAGCCGGCGCCGGTGGACAGGCCCGCGAAGACGGCGTGCCGCCGCAGCAGGTCGACGCCGCCGGCGAGGGCGGCGTCGAAGGAGATCCAGTGCAGGGTGTCGTACGGCTCGTGGGAGACGTTCCCGAAGGGGATGGAGCTGCCGATCCCGGCGATGATGATCTCGGGGTCGGAGACGTGCGCGGAGCCGAAGGTGACGCTGCCGTACGGCTGGACGCCGACGAGTTCGACGTCCGCCCCGCCCCGGGGGCCTCGCGCAGGTAGCGGGCGAGGGCGCCCGTGGAGGCGCCGGAGCCGACCCGCCGACGACGGTGAGCCGCTCGGTGCCGAGCGCCTCGCGGATCCGGTCGGCGACGGCCCGGTAGCCGAGGTAGTGGACGTCGTCGTGGTACTGCCGCATCCAGTGGTACTCGGGGTGGGCGGCGAGGATCTCGTGGATCCGCTCCACCCGCCGCTTCTGGTCGAGCTTCAGGTCGTCGCAGGGCTCCATCCGCTCCAGGGTCGCCCCGAGGACGGCGAGCTGGACGGCGAGGGTGTGGTCGACGGTCGTCGAGCCGACGATGTGGCAGCGCATGCCGTAGCGGTGGCAGGCCAGGGCGAGGGCGTACGCGTAGATGCCGCTGGAGCTGTCGACGAGGGTGTCCCCGGGCGGACCGCCCGGGTGTCGAGCAGGTGGCGCACGGCGGCGAGCGCGGACACCGCCTTCATCGTCTCAAAGCGCAGACAGACGAGCCGGTCGTCGAGCCGTATGAGGTCCGGCCGGCCGATCGACTCCGCGACGTGCTGGTCCATGCGGGAGCTCCTTGCTGGTGGTGAAGGTCCGGGTGACGGGGATGCCGTGGGCGTCCAGGGCGCGCAGGCAGGCGTCCACGCGGCGGTGCGGGCCGGGGGCGGCCGGGTCGAAGAGGACGCCCGCCACGGCGCCGCTGTGCGCGATCTGCACCCCGACCGCCCCGGCCCGCCGGGCGATGCCGGTCAGGGCGTCGAACTCGGGGTGGCCGAGGGCCCGTTGGCCCCGGCGGGCGCTGGCGGTGGCGACCGCGCCGAGCAGGCGCGCGTCCCCGGCGGCGACCGCCCGGCGCAGCAGCGCCCGCAGTCGCTCCCCGGCCCGTACGTCCGCCTCGTCGGCGTCCTCGGGATCGCGTACGGGCAGGGACAGGGTGTCGACGGGCGCGCCCCGCCGAGGCGCAGCCCACGACGGTCAGCGGGGGCAGGGCGGGGCCGAGGGTCTCCAGGACGCGGCCCTCGCGCTGGGCGAAGAGGACGGGGCGGCCGTCGAGCATCAGCGGGTCGGAGGCGGTCTCGGCGCGTACGGCGAGCCGGGCGGTGGTGGCGGGGTCGAGCCGCAGCCCGTACGCGTCCGCGACCGCGCGCAGGGTGGCGAGGACGTCGCTGGTGGAGCTGCCCATGCCCAGGCCCACCGGGATGTCGCCGGTGAGCCGCACCTCCCGCCGCAGGCCGGGAGGCCGGTGCGCCGCGCGCACTCCGCCACGGCGAGGGCGGCGGCCCCGGCCGCCTTGGTGCGGCCCGCGGGGACGACGGCGACCGCCTCGGGCGGGGTGCCCGGCCGAGGGACGAACACGGCGGCGCTGCCGGGGCCGTCCAGGGGGAGGGTGACCAGGCCGGCGCACCGGCGCCCGGAGGCGTCGAGGAAGACGCCCTGGAGGAGTTCGCCGTGGTGGCGGGGGCGGATCCGGTGCCGGTGCGGGGGTGGGCGGGCGCCGGACGGGTCGCCTCCGGGAGGGCCGTCGTCGGGTGGGCCGTTTCCGGGCGGGACGTTTCCGGGCGGGACGTGGGCGTCACGTGCCGGCCGCCGTCCGGTAGCGGTACAGGATCGTTTCCTCGGCGCTGAACTGGGAGAAGGGGAACGGCTCGGCGGAGAGGGCGGTGACGCCCGAGCCGAGAAGGCGCGGGCGACGGCGCTGCCGGACTGCGCGTAGACGACGAGCGGGACGCCCCGGGTGCGACAGCGCTCCAGGATGGTGTCGAACGAGCCGTTGCCGAGGGTCATGCCGGTGGCGACGACGGCCTCGGCGCGGTCGAGGACCTCGTGCATGTCGGTGGTGACGGGGTCGCCCCACTGGGTGGCCTTCAGGTTGAAGTCGCAGGGCAGGGGGTGCCGCCGCGCTCGCGGATGGCCGCGACCAGGGGTTGACGACACCGATGAGGCCGACCCGGCGCCCGGCGCGATGTCGAGGAGGCCCGCGATGGCCGCGTCGCGGGCCCGGGCCCAGACCTCGGGGGTGCCGGCGGGGAGGACGACGGGCTCGGCGTCCTCGGCGGCGCGGTGGGGCCGGGCCTCGGAGAGGTAGGCGTCCAGGGCGGCGATCCGCAGCGGGCGGGGGCCTCGCGCAGCAGGACGTCGAGCGGGGTGCCGGAGGCCTCCCGGCAGATCGCGGGGTCGATGTCCCCGGCCTCGAAGGCGCAGCCGCCGAAGGAGCCGCCGAGGCGGACGAGCACGTACTGGTTGAGGTAGGTGGTGTCGCCGCCGGCCAGGCGGGTGCCGTGGTGGATCCAGAAGACGCTGGTCGCGACGGTCTCGGCGGGCGGCGGGCCGTGGACGCCCGCGAGGACCTCCTCGACGAGCGCGTCGACGGACGGTGCGGTGGTGGTGGATGTGGGTGTGGTGGGGGTGGTTCGCGTTCCGCTCATGGGTTTCCTTTTCCGGGAAGGGGTTCTTACGGAAGGGGTTCGTACCGAAGGGGTTCTTACGGAAGGGGCGCCGCGGTCCGGGTGCCGAGGGGCCCCGGTAGGCGACGGCGGGGTGGCCGAGGGCGTCGGTGGTGAGCACGGCGTCGACCTCGAAGACCTCCGCGAGGCGGTCGGCGGTCAGGACCTCGGCGGGGGTGCCCGAGGCGACCTGGCGCCCGTGGTGGAGGAGCAGCAGCCGGTCGCAGTGGCGGGCGGCGAGCGACAGGTCGTGCAGCGCGACCAGGACCGTCCGGCCGGCCCCGGTCAGGAGCTCCATCAGCTCCAACTGGTGCCGGACGTCGAGGTGGTTGGTGGGCTCGTCGAGCAGCAGTCCGTACGGCTGCTGGGCGAGCGCGCGGGCGATGTGGGCGCGCTGCCGCTCGCCGCCCGACAGGGCCCGCCAGGAGCGGCTGGCGAGCGCGGTGAGCCCGACGCGGTCGAGGGCGGCGGCGACCACCGCCCGGTCGGTCGCGTCCGGCCCGCGCCAGCAGTCCCGGAAGGGGTGCGGCCCAGGCCGACGACGTCGGCGACCCGCAGGTCGCTGTCGGCGGCCGAGTCCTGTTCGACGAAGGCGACGTGACGGGCGATCCGGCGCGCGCTCCAGTCCCGTACGGGCACGCCGTCGTAGCGGACCGTGCCGGTGTCGGGGTCCGCAGGCCGGCCAGGCAGCGCAGCAGCGAGGACTTGCCGGAGCCGTTGGGACCGAGGAGTCCGACGGTCTCCCCGGCGCGACGTCCACGCTGACGTCGTGGACGACCCGGGTGCCCGCCACCGACCAGCTCAGCGCTTCGGCGGTGATCCTCACAGCTCACCCCGCCTGCGCAGGACGAGGAGGAAGAGCGGGACGCCCAGCAGGGCGGTGATCACGCCGACCGGGACCTCGCGGGGGCGAAGGCGATCCGGGCGAGCGCGTCGGTCCACACCAGGAACACCGCGCCGGCGAGGCCGCGTACGGCAGGAGCACCCGGTGCGTGGGGCCCACGAGGAACCGCACCCGTGGGGGACGATCAGGCCGACGAAGCCGATGGCGCCGACGGTGGCCACGGCCACGGCGGTCAGGACGGCCGTGACGACGAGCAGCAGCAGCCGGGTGTGCCGTACGCCGATGCCGAGGGAGGCGGCGGTGTCGGCGCCGAACGCGAGCCCGTCCAGGGCGTTCGCGCACAACCACGCGGCCACCAGGCCCAGCGGGGTGACGACGGCGCAGACCACGACGGTGTCCCAGCGGGCGGGCGCCATCGAGCCGAGCAGCCAGTGGGTGACGGCCCGGGTGGTGTCCGCGTCCGCCGAGGCCATCAGGACGAGCGAGGTCAGCGCGGCGAAGAGCTGGCCGACGACGACGCCGGTCAGGACGATGCGGACCGAGTCGAGTCCGGTGCGCCGCAGGAGCAGCAGGAGCAGCCCGAAGGAGAGCAGCGCTCCGAGGAGCGCGCCGCCGGTGATCCCGAGGGTGCCCGCGCCCACGCCGAGGACGATCACGGCGACGGCCCCGGTCGAGGCGCCCGAGGAGACGCCGAGCAGATAGGGGTCGGCGAGCGCGTTGCGGGTGACCGCCTGGAGGACCGTGCCGCAGACGGCGAGCGAGGCGCCGACGAGGGCGGCCATCAGGACGCGCGGCAGCCGCAGGTCCCAGACGAGGGAGTCGATCAGCGGGGGCAACGGCTCGACGTCCAGGCCGAGTCGGGTGCCGAGGGCGCGGGCGAGGCCGGACCACGCGACGTCGGCGGTGCCGATGCGCACGGCCGCCGCGACCGAGCCGGCGAGGACGCCGGCGGCGAGCAGGAAGAGGAGAGGACCCGCGCGGGAGGGAGGGGTGCGGTGGGGCCGGGAGAGGCGGGTGTGGCCGGGCCGGGAGGGGCGGGGGCGGTGGGCCCCGGGGCGGGGCCGGAGGGGAGGGGCGCGTGGGGGTCCGGGGCGGGGCCCGAGGGAAGAGCGCGTGAGGACCCGGGGCGGGGCCGGGAGGGAGGGCCGCGCGGGGGGTCCGGGGCGGGGCCGGGAGGGTCGGCCGGTGCCCCGTCCCCGTCGCCTTCCACCCCTGGCCGCCGGGAGCAGCAGGTCCGGCGGGGCGCGAGGTCCTTCGTGAGGCCCTTCGGGGTCGGGGAGCCCGGCGGGAAGTCCGGGGACACCGGGTTCTCGCGGGTCGTCGGGTCAGCGGGCACGGCCGAGCTTCCCCATGCCGTCCGCGAGGAGCCCGAGGGCGTGCACGGAGCGCACCGAGGGGTCCAGTTCGATGCCCGGGACCTCGATGATCCTGTCGTCGCGGACGGCGGGCAGGCGGGAGATCACCGGGTGCCGGGTCATCGTGGCGCGCTTCTCGGCCGCGCTGTCGCCGGGCCGGCCGCGCTCGGAGAGGTCGCCGATCACGATGACGTCCGGGTCGCGCTTCGCGACCTCCTCCCAGAGACCTCCGGCCAGTCCTCGGCGATGTCGTCGAAGGCGTTCTTCGCGCCGATGACCCGGCTCATCTCGCTGGGCAGGCTCGTCCCGCCCGCCACGTACGGCATGCCGTTGAAGACGGAGTAGAGGTAGACCACGGTGGGCCGGTCCTCCTCGCGGGGCGCCTTCGCGCCGGTCTTCGCGGCCGCGGCCACGCGGCGCGCTGGTCGGCAGCGAGCCTGCCGGCCCGGTCCTCGACGCCGAAGGCCCGGCCCAGGTTCTCGTAGTCGGAGAAGAGCAGTTCGAAGGGGGTCCGGCCGGCGGGGTTCCGCTCCGGGCAGTCGACGGCGCTGACGAAGGTGGGGACCTTCAGGGCGTCCAGCTCCTCGCGGGTGCCGGCCCGGTCCTTGGTGTAGAGGTCCGAGGAGCCGGCGACGACGAAGTCGGGGGTGGCGGCCCGCAGTTGTTCGCCGGTGGCGATCTTCGGGGCGATGACGGGGACCCGGGCGTAGGCGGCCCCGTACCGGGCGGGGATCTTCGTCTTGAGGTTGGCCGTGCCCGCCATCCGGTCCTGGAGGCCGAGTTCGAGCAGGGTCTCGGTCGAGGTCTGGTCGAGGCGACGGCCCGGCTCGGGGGTCCGGAGAGGGTGATCGGGCGGCCGCAACTGGTCAGGAGACCGTCTCGGCGGAGGCCCGGCCGGAGGGGCGGCGCCCTTCCCCGGGCCGTCGACGGCCGCCGAGGAGCAGCCGGCGGTGGCGAGGACGAGGGCGAGGGCGATGCCGAGGCGGGCGGGGTGGCGCATGGGGTGGTCTCCGGTCTGGAAGGGCGGGCGTGGTGGCGCACCGGGCAGGAGTGCCGCGTTCGAAGGGTACTGTAATGGAAATCATTTCCATTAACGACCCCCGGGCGGTTCTCCGAGCCGCCCCGCCGTCCCCGAGGAGCCTCCACGCCGTGACCACCACACCCACCCCGCAGCGGCCACGTCCCCTCCCCGCCACCGCGTTCGGTCCTGCGCGAGCTCGCGTTCCTGCGCCTGTGGGCGGGCACCACCGCCTCCGGGCTCGCGACCTGGGCCCTGCCCTTCGTGCTCGGGCTCGCCGTGCTCCACCGCGACCTCGGCGCCGCCGGCCTCGGGCTCGTCCTCGCCGCGCGCACCGCCGGGTTCCTCGTCGCCGTCGCCGTCGGCGGGGTCCTCGCCGACCGGCACTCGCGCCGCACGGTCGTCCTCTGGTCGGCCCTCGCGGCGGCGTTCGCCGCCCTCTCCTCGCCGCCGGACTCGGCCGCTCGCTCGTCCTGATGACGGCGGCGGCCGCGCTCGCGGGGGCCGGACAGGGCGCCTGCCGCCCGGCGTTCCAGGCGCTCACGGCCGAGACCGTGGACCCCGACCGGCGCCAGCAGGCCAACGCGGCCATGACCCTGGCGGTGCGGAGCTCCACCCTCGCCGGGCCCGCCCTGACCGCGCTGCTCGCGGCCGTCCTCGACGTCCGGACGCTGCTGCTCGGCATCGGTCTGCTGTGGCTGGTGGCCGCGCTCGTCCCGGGCGGGGGACGGCCACGGCGACGCCGGCCGCCGAGCCCGGCCGGCGCGCGGGGTTCCGCGCCGAGTTCGCGGAGGGCATACGGGAGGCCCGCCGGCACCCCTGGTTCCTGGCCGGACTCGCCGCCCTCGTCGCGGTCATCGCCCTCGGCTACTCCGCGACCAGCGTCGCCCTGCCCTGATCAGCCGGGACCGCTACGGCAGCACGTGGGTCCTGGCGGCGGCCATGACGGCGTACACCGTGGGCGCGCTCGGCGGCGCGCTCGTCATCGCCCGGTGGCGTCCGCGCTCCCGGGGGTGGGCGGCCTTCGCCGGCCTGGCCGCGTACGGCTTCGCGCCGCTGAGCCTGGTGCTGCCCGTGCACCCGGTCGCGATCGTCGTCGCGTACGCCGTCGCCGGGATCGGCATCGAACTGTTCAACGTGCCCTGGTTCACGGCCACCCAGCGCGAGGTGGCCCCGGACAAGCTGGCCCGCGTCTCCTCGCTGGACTTCCTCGTCTCCTACGGCCTCGCGCCGGTCGGCCTCGCCCTGATCGCCCCGGCCGTCGGGGCGTTCGGCACCGCTCCGGTGCTCGCCGTGTGCGCCGCCGTCTGCTTCCTCGTACCGGCCGGCGCGGCGCTCGTGCCCACCGCCCGCCACTTCTCCCGTACGGCTCCGCGGCCGGCGGACTGATCCCCGTCACCGCACGTGCGGCGCGCCGGGAGGGCCGCCCCTCCGGCGCGTCCGTCAGCCGTCCCCGCCGACCGCCAGGGCCCCTTCGGCCGCGTCCTCCTCGGCCGCGTCCTCCGCCCGGGCTCCGGCTCCCAGCGGAGCAGGTCGCCCGGCTGGCAGTCGAGGACCTCGCAGAGGCGCCGAGGGTGGTGAAGCGCACCGCCTTGGCGCGTCCGTTCTTGAGCACGGCGAGGTTGGCCGGGGTGATGCCCACGCGTTCCGCGAGCTCACCCACCGACATCTTGCGCCGGGCCAGCATCACGTCGACGTCCACGACGATCGGCATCAGATCACCTCGGCGAGCTCGGCCCGCATCCGCGTCGCCTCGACCTCGCGCTCGACGGCCTGGGCGAGCAGCGTCCGCAGCACGAGCACGATCAGGGCCACGCCCAGGACCGCCAGGCTCGCCCCGCAGATCAGGAGCACCACGCCCGGGGCGGCGGCCTCGCCGGGCGCGAGGAGCACGGCGAACGCGAACACCAGGGCGGCGCCCGCGGCGAAGGCGCCGGTGACGACGTCCACGTACCGGAAGGCCGCGTGCGAGAACACCGTGCCGCGCCGCACCATCGTCACGAGCCGCCACACGCAGACCAGGACGGTCTGCGCCGTCAGCGCGCCCAGGACCAGGAGCACGAGCACCGGCGTGCGCAGGTGGGCGTACTCCGGCCGGAGCCCGTTCAGATCGGCGGCCAGGAGCGGGACCATCACCGCCTCCACGAAGACCGAACCCGCGAGCAGTCCCGCGAGCACGGCCCGCAGGGCGAGCACCGTCAGCTTCCCATGACATCCCCTTCGATCGAAAACCGATAACAAGCTATCGATTTTCGATAGGTGCGGCAAGGGGGCGGCCTCAAGGCTCGTGGCGGACGAGCAGGAGGGCGACGTCGTCGGTGCGGTGCGCGGGGTCCTTCACGTGCCGGATCAGGCCGTCCGCGAGGGCGTCGAGGTCCTCGGACCGGGACCGCGCGAGACGGCCGGACAGCTCCGCCGTGGACGTGCCGATGTCGACGCCGGGCGTCTCGACGAGGCCGTCGGTGTAGAGGGCGAGGACCGAACCGGGCTCCCAGGGCACCCCGGTGGTGGTGTACGCGACGTCCGGGGCGATCCCGAGGAGGAGGCCCGGCGGGGACTCCAGGAGGCGGGTCCGGCCGTCGGGCCCGCGCAGGAGCGGCGGCGGGTGGCCCGCCGTGGCGAGCCGCAGGCGGTGGCGGGCCGGGTCGAGTTCGACGATCAGGCAACTGGTGAAGCGGTCCGGGTCCAGGTCGTTCAGGAGCCGGTTGGTGCGGTCGAGGATGTCGCCGGGGGACGCGCCGGCCGTGGCGTGCGCGTGGACGGCGGTGCGCACCTGCCCCATGAGGGCGGCGGCGTTCGGGTCGTGCCCTGGACGTCGCCGATGACGGCGATGACGGTGCCGGGCGCGGCGCGGATGAGGTCGTAGAAGTCGCCGCCCACGTCCATGCCGTGACCCGCCGGCAGGTAGCGGGCGGCGACCCCGACCCCGGGAGCGGGACCAGGCCGTGCGGGAGCAGGCTGGTCTGGAGGCTGTGCGCGAGGGAGTGCTTGGCGTCGTAGAGCCGGGCCCGCGCGAGGGCCTGGGCGATGAGGCCCGCCAGGGAGGTGAGCATGGCCCGCTCGGCCCCGGGAAGGGACGCGGCCGGGCGTACGAGAGGATCAGGGAGCCCACCGGGCGGCCGGAGGCGATCAGCGGCAGGAACGCCCAGGCGGAGCGGTCCGCGTAGCGCGGGGCGTGCGGGTGGGCGCGGTGGAGGTCCTCGGGGCTGGTGAAGAAGACGGGGACGCCGGTGGCGAGGACCTGGGCGTCGGCGACCGGCGCCGTCAGGGGCGTGCCGTCGTACCGGTCCACGAACTCCCGGCTGTAGCCGCGGTGGCCGATGATGCGCAGCCGTCCCTCGTCCGCGCTCATCAGGACGAGGCCCTGCGGGCCGAAGGCGGGCACGATCTGGTCGGCGACGAGCTCGACGACGTCGCGGACGCCGGCCGCCTCCGCCAGGGTCGCCGCCATGTGCATGAGGCGGTACACGGCCCCGGCACCCACGGGTTCGGCCTGCCGAGGGGCGGGGCCGGGCCCCTGGAGGGGACGGACATGTCGGAGACCCCGTACGCCTCGGAGGTCCCGGGGGCTCTGTACGCCCCGGAGGTCGCCGGCGGGGCCGCCGGGCCCGCCCCGGGCCTCCTCCCGGCCCCTCCCCGCGCCCGCCCGGAGGGCCCCGCCACCGGGTGACGTGGACGCTGATGCCGGTGGCGTCCGGGTAGAGCTCGAAGAGCAGCCAGGTCGCCGGCCGCCGCACGACGGTGAACGACATCGGCTGACGGGTGACCACCGCCGCGCGGTAGCGGTCCTCGAAGAGGGGTCGTTCAGCCAGATCAGCACCTCCACGGGCGCTTGCCGAGCAGCGCCGCCGCGCCCGCCTGGAGCAGCTCCGCGGCGGCGGTGTTGAGGAAGGTGAGGCGTCCGTCGAGGTCCAGGGCGCAGCATCCGAAGGGGAGGCGTTCGGCGAAGTGGAGGGCGGACCTGGCCAGGACGGGATCGGCCTCCGGGGGCCGGGCCGGGTGCACGACGCGCGGTTCGGAGGGTACGACGCCGCTCCCCGCCCGGCCGCCCGGCGCAGCAGGCCGGCCGCCCGCCGGCCGCAGGCGTCGAGCGCCCCGCGCTCGTCCTCGTCGAGCCGGGGCGGGTGCCAGACCGGCCACAGCAGGACGATCCCGCCCCACACGGCGGTGTCGTCGGCGATCGGGGCGGCGGCGAGGAGGAAGTCGTACGGCAGCACGATCCCCAGGCGCGGGTAGCGGCGGGCGATCTCCTCCTGGCCGCCCAGCCAGACGAGGCTCCGGTCGCGCATGGCGTCGACCACCGGGATCGGCGCGTCGGCCGGGATGCGGACCCAGGGGCGGCGATCTCCTGGGAGACGCCCGACACCAGGGCCAGGCGCAGCATGCTCTCCCCGGGACCCGGAGGTAGACGAGGCCGACCGAGGCCCCGGCGTCGCGCATCACGTCGGCGAGGACGGCGTCCAACCGCCCCGAGCCGAAGACGTCGTCGGCGTCCGCGCCCGCGGGCTCTCCCATATCCGGACCCTACGCCGGGCCCGTCCGGGACGCTCGACGGGACCGTCCCGTCGGTGGACCGCGACCGGCGAGCCCCACGGAAGCTCAACTTAGGTTAGGCTCAGCTAAGTCCCGATCGAAGGGTGAGGGGTGCGGACACATCCGCTTTTCGCGTTCTTCCCGAAGGGCGCGAACGATTCCACGGCGACGGCACGGAACGGCGGCGCGAACGGGACCGCGGACGACGGCGCGGACGGCGGTCCGCCCGCCACGGAGCCCGTCCGCCGGGCCGGCGCGCCCGGGGCCGGGCCGCTTCGCGCGGTCCGTGTCCGACCGGGCGCCGCGAGACGTTCGCCGGGACGCACGACCGGGGGCCCGTGCCGGCAACCCCGCGCCCCCACCCTGGAACGGCGTTCCGCGGCCCCTCCCGGGGCGGCGTCCCCACACGTACGGAGAGACGGAAGAACATGACCGTAAGGGTCGCGGTGGCCGGTGCGAGCGGCTACGCGGGCGGGAGCTCCTCCGCCTGCTGCTGTCGCATCCCGGCGTGGAGATCGGCGCGGTGACCGCGCACAGCAGTGCGGGCCGGACGCTCGGCTCCGTACAACCGCAACTGGCCGAGCTCGCGGACCGGGTCCTCGGCGAGACCTCGGCGGCCGCCCTGCGCGGTCACGACGTGGTCTTCCTGGCCCTGCCGCACGGGCAGTCGGCGGCGTACGCGCGGGAGTCGGACCCCGACACGCTGATCGTGGACTGCGGGGCGGACTTCCGTCTGCGCGACCCGGCGGCCTGGGAGCGCTTCTACGGCTCCGCGCACGCCGGGACCTGGCCGTACGGCCTCCCGGAACTCCCGGGCGCCCGGGAGGCGTTGAAGGGCGCCACCCGGATCGCCGTGCCCGGCTGCTACCCCACGGCGGTCACGCTCGCGCTGTTCCCCGCGCACGCGGCCGGCTCGTGGAGCCGGAGGTCGTGGTCGTCGCGGCCAGCGGGACCTCGGGCGCCGGACGGGCCTCAAGCCGCACCTCCTCGGCGCCGAGGTGATGGGCTCCATGAGCCCGTACGGGGTCGGCGGCGGCCACCGGCACACCCCGAGCTCGTCCAGAACCTCTCCGGGGCGGCCGGTGAGCACGTCACCGTCTCCTTCACCCCGACGCTCGCCCCCATGCCCCGGGGCATCCTCGCCACCTGCTCGGCGCGGCTGCGCCCCGAGGCGCTCGCGGCGGGCCCCCGAAGCGGTGCGCGAGGCGTACGCGTCCGCCTACGCCGACGAGCCGTTCGTCCGGCTGCTGCCGCCCGGGCAGTGGCCTCGACGGCCGCCGTCCTCGGCTCCAACACGGTCCAGGTGCAGATCGCCGTGGACCCGGACGCCAGCCGGCTGATCTGCGTGAGCGCCGTCGACAACCTGACGAAGGGCACCGCGGGTGGCGCGGTGCAGAGCATGAATGTCGCCCTCGGCCTGCCGGAACGGCTGGGCCTGCCACGAATGGAGTCACTCCGTGAGTGTGACCGCTGCACAGGGATTCCTCGCCTGCGGCGTCGCCGCCGGCATCAAGGAGTCCGGTGACCGCGATCTGGCCCTGGTGGTGAACCGGGGGCCGTCGCGCGCCGCCGCCGGCGTCTTCACCTCCAACCGCGTCCAGGCCGCGCCCGTGCGCTGGACCCGGCGCGCCCTGGCCGACGGCCGGATATCGGCCGTCGTCCTCAACTCCGGCGGCGCCAACGCCTGTACGGGACAGGCCGGCGCCGTCGACGCGCGTCTGATGGCCGAGCGGACGGCGGGCGCCGTGGACGTGGACCCGCACGAGGTCGCGGTGTGCTCCACCGGCCTGATCGGCGTGCGGCTGCCGATGGACCGCGTCACCGCGGGCATCGCCGCCGCGGGCGGGCTGCTCTCCCCGGACGGCGGCGAGGACGCGGCCGTCGCGATCAGGACGACGGACTCGGTCCACAAGACCGCCTCGGTGACCCGGGGCGACTGGACGGTCGGCGGCATGGCGAAGGGCGCGGGCATGCTCGCCCCGGGCCTCGCGACCATGCTGGTCGTCCTCACCACCGACGCCGACGTGGACGCGGAGGCGCTGGACGGGCGCTCCGCGCCGCGGTGCGCACCACCTTCGACCGGGTGGACTCGGACGGCTGCATGTCCACCAACGACACCGTGCTGCTCCTCGCCTCGGGCGCCTCCGGGACCGTCCCCGACCCGGAGGCCTTCGCCGGGGCCGTGCACGCGGTCTGCCTGGACCTGGCCGGGCAGTTGGTGGCAGACGCCGAGGGCGCCTCCAAGGAGATCGAGGTGCACGTCGTCGGCGCGGCCTCCGAGGAGGACGCCGTCGAGGTGGGCCGGTCCATCGCCCGCAACAACCTCCTCAAGTGCGCCCTGCACGGCGAGGACCCCAACTGGGGCCGGGTGCTCTCCGCCATCGGCACCACGGCGGCCGTCTTCGACCCGGACCGGCTCGACGTGGCGATCAACGGCGTCTGGGTGTGCCGGGACGGCGCGGCGGGCGAGTCCCGGGACAAGGTCGACCTGTCGGACCGGCGGATCACGATCACCGCCGACCTGCGCTCCGGTGACGCGTCGGCGGTCCTCTGGACCAACGACCTGACGGCCGAGTACGTCCACGAGAACAGCGCGTACAGCTCATGAGCGGGCCCGGGACGACACGGACGGGGACGCTCCCCACGCGCGGCCGGGCGACGCCCCGGCCGGAACCACTACCGCGGCCACCGCGGCCACTTCGGCCGCCACTGCCGCTTCGGCCGCCGACGCGGTCACCGCCGCCGCCGACCTGCCCTGGGCCGAGGAGCTCCGGGGCCGGACGGTCGTCGTCAAGTTCGGCGGCAACGCCATGGTGGACCCGGCGCTGCACCGGACCTTCGCGCAGGACGTCGTGGAGCTGTGGCACGCGGGGCTGCGGCCGGTCGTCGTGCACGGCGGCGGACCGCAGATCAGCGCCATGCTCGACCGCCTCGACCTGGAGGTCCGCTTCGAGGCGGGCCTGCGGGTGACCACGCCCGAGACCATGGACGTGGTCCGGATGGTGCTGACCGGGCAGGTGCAGCGGGAGCTGGTCGGCGCCCTCAACGCCCACGGCCCCTTCGCCGTGGGCCTGTCGGGCGAGGACGCGCACACCATGACCGCCGTGCGGCGCCCGCGTGGGTGGACGGCAGGCCCGTGGACATCGGCCTCGTCGGCGAGGTCGTGGCCGTGGAGACCGCCGCCGTGCGGGCCCTCCTGGAGGCGGGCCGCATCCCCGTCGTCTCGCCCGTCGCGCGGGGCGCGGACGGGGAGGTCTACAACGTCAACGCCGACCTCGCGGCCTCCGCGCTCGCCGTGGCCCTCGGCGCGGACCGGCTCGTGGTCCTCACCGACGTCGAGGGGCTCTACGCGGACTGGCCCCGCAGCACCGAGGTCGTCGCCCGCCTGACGGCCGGTGAACTGGACGCGCTGCTCCCGGACCTGGCGAGCGGCATGCTCCCGAAGATGGAGGGGTGCCTGCGGGCGGTCCGCGCGGGCGTCCGCGCGGCCCGGGTCGTCGACGGCCGGGTGCCGCACGCGCTCCTCGGCGGCGTCTTCGCCGCGGACGGTCCCGGCACCACCGTGGTCCCCGACCCCGGCCCCGAACCGGAGCCCGCCCCGCCCCGTACCTGCTCCCCCGTCCGAGGAGGACGACGCGTGACCGCCGCCGACAGCACCAGGACGCTCACGGACCGCTGGCGCGCGGTCATGATGGACACGTACGGCACTCCCCGCTGGCCCTGGTCCGGGGCGAGGGCAGCACCGTCGAGGACGAGGCGGGCCGTACGTACACCGACTTCACCGGCGGGATCGCGGTCAACACCCTGGGCCACGCCCACCCGGCCGTCGTCGCGGCCGTCCGGGAGCAGGTCGAGCGGCTCGGCCACGTGTCGAACCTGTTCGTCGCCGAGCCGCCCGTCGCCCTGGCCGAGGAGCTGCTCCGGCTCTTCGGCAGGCGGGGCAGGGTCTTCTTCGCGAACTCGGGCGCGGAGGCGCTCGAAGCGGCCTTCAAGATCGCCCGCCGGACGGGCCGTCCGCACGTGGTCGCCGCCGAGGGCGGGTTCCACGGGCGCACCATGGGGCCCTGGCCCTGACCGGCCAGCCGGCGAAGCGCGAGCCGTTCCTGCCGCTGCCCGACGGGGTGACGCACGTCCCGTTCGGGGACGTCGGGGCGCTGCGCGCGGCCGTCACGGAGAGACCGCGGCGGTCGTCCTCGAACCGGTGCAGGGCGAGGGCGGGGTCGTCCCCGCGCCCGAGGGGTACCTGCGGGCCGCGCGGGAGATCACCCGGGCGACCGGCACGCTGCTCGTCCTGGACGAGGTGCAGACCGGCGTCGGCCGGACCGGCCACTGGTTCGCGCACCAGGCGGACCGGGACGTGGACCCCGACGTGGTCACCCTCGCCAAGGGGCTCGGCGGCGGGCTCCCGATCGGCGTCGCGGTGGCCTTCGGTTCGGCGGCCCGGCTCCTCGGCCCCGGCCAGCACGGCTCCACCTTCGGCGGCAACCCGATCGCGTGCGCGGCCGGGCTCGCCGTCCTGCGGACCGTCGAGGCCGAGGGCTGCTCGCCCGGACCGTACGGGCCGGTGAGCGGCTGCGCCGGGGGATCGAGGGCTGGGGCACCCCGCGTCGCCGGGGTGCGGGGCGCCGGACTCCTCCTGGGCGTCGTCCTCACCGAGCCGCGGGCCGCCCAGGTCCAGCGGGCGGCCCAGGACGCCGGCTTCCTGGTCAACGCGGCGGGCCCGGCCACCGTACGGCTCGCTCCCGCCCTCACGGTGACGGACGGGCAGATCGACGGGCTCGTGGAGGCGCTGGCGAAGGCGCTGGACGCCTGAGCGCGACGGAAGGGCGGGGCCGGAGCCGTACGGGCGCTCCGGGCCCGCCCTTCCGTCATGACGCACCGGCGTCCTTCACCGCCTACAGGCGTCCGTGTCCGCACCTCGCGCGGCCGGAAGGCTGTCCCGCCGCGGCGCCGGACGGCCCGGCGAGGAGGTGTCGCGGGGAGCCGGCACGGGGCCGGGAGCCGGTCCGGGGGCCCGGGGAGGTGCTCACGGCCTCTTCCCTCCGTCGCCTCGCGTCCGTCCACGAAGGTCGCCACGACCTCGATGTCTCCGATCCGGGAGGGGTCGACGGCGTGCGGGTCGTCGCCGAGGACGACGAGGTCGGCGCGCTTGCCCGGACTCAGGGTGCCCGCGCTGTCGTCCCACCGGCAGGCGTGGGCGCCGGCGACCGTGTAGGCGTACAGGGCCTCGTCGACGGTGATCGCCTCCTCGGGGCCGATCGGGCGGCCGGAGAGGAGGCGCGCTCGACCATGAACTGGATCGCCCGCAGCGGCGATCCGTCGGTGACGGGCCGGTCGGAGCTGCCGACGAGCGGGACGCCGTGGTCGAGAAGCCGCGGCCCCGGTACATCCAGGGCGCCCGGCGCGGGCCCATGACCGTGGCGTAGTCGTCGCCGAAGTACCGCAGGAAGTTGGGCTGGACGACGGCGCTGAGGCCGAGCCGGGCGAAGCGCGGGAGCTGGTCGGGCCGGATCAGGCCGGCGTGCTCGATGCGGTGGCGCGCGTCGGGGCGGGGCCGCAGTTCCTGGGCCCGTTCCAGGGCGTCCAGGGCGAGGTCGGCGGCGCGGTCCCCGATGGCGTGGACGGCGAGCTGCCAGCCGCCGAGGTGTCCGTCCACGATCAGGGAGGCGAGGTGCTCGGGGTCGGCCTGGAGCTGCCCGGTGCCGTCCGTGCCCTCGTACGGCTCGGTGAGGGCGGCCGTGCGGGCCATCATGCCGCCGTCGGTGTAGATCTTGAGGGCGCCGACGGAGAGCCAGTCGTCGCCGAAACCGGTGCGCAGGCCGAGGTCGAGGCCGCGGGGATGCCGTCCCGCTCGTGGGCACCGAGCGGTTTGAGGGTGTCGGCGCCCGGCATGAGCTGGACGCGCAGGGGCAGCCGCCCCGGTCGCGCAGGAGTTGGTAGGCGCCCAGCTCGGCGGGGCTGTGGCCGAGAGGCCGCCGCCGATGCCCGCCTCGGCGCAGGCGGTGACGCCCTCGGCGAGGCAGACGCGGCCGGCGTGCTCGATGGCGTCGGCCAACTCCTCCTGGGCGTACGGGAGGCGGAGCCGGCGCACGGCGCCCATCGCGCTCTCCACGAGGAGGCCGGCGTCGTGGGGGACGTCGGCGGGGAGCAGGTCGAGGACGGCGCTGTTGACGACGCAGGCGTGACCGGAGGTGTGCATGAGGAAGATCCGGTGGCCCGCGGCGACCCGGTCGAGGTCGGCGGCGGTCAGGTGCCGGCCGAGGGCGCGCTGGTCGTAGCCGCCGACGTGGATCCACGCGCCGGGCTCGGCCGTGCGGGCGACCGCGTCCGCGACGGCGGCGAGGCGTCCTCGATCCGCTCGGCGCCGGCGAGGCTCGGCGAGGCCGCCTTCAGGCCGGTCCACGCCAGGTGCACGTGGCTGTCGATGAAGCCGGGCAGCACGGTGGCGCCCTGGAGGTCGACGACCTCGCGCGCGGGCAGGCCGCTCACGGCCTCGTCGAGACCGGCGATCCGGCCGTGCCAGATGCCCAGGTCGTGGGCGACCGGATGGTCGGGGTCCATGGTGAGGAAGCGCGCGTTGGTGAGTCGGGTGCACAGCATCATGGGCGGGTCCCGTCCTAGGGGGTCGTGCGTCGGCCTTGCCTCGATCGCGCCTCGGGGGTCTTGTCCCGGGTGTCTTGCCAGGGTCTTGTCCCAGGGGCCTTGTCCCGGGGCGTCCTGTCTCAGGGCGTCTTGGTGAGCACCGTGCCGTCGGTGTCCTCCGCGTCGTACCGCCGGGGTGCGGCGGGCACCATGAGCGGGGTGCCGGTCTCGGGGTCGTCGATGATCCGGCAGGGCAGTCCGAAGACGTCCTCGACCAGGTCGGCGGTCATGACGGCGGCCGGGTCGCCCTGGGCGGCGATGACGCCGCCGGGGCGCATGACGACGAGGTGGGTGGCGTAGCGGCAGGCCTGGTTGAGGTCGTGCAGGACGGCCACGACGGTGTGTCCCTTGCGGGCGTGGAGCTCGGCGCACAGGTCGAGGACCTCGACCTGGTGGGCGATGTCGAGGTAGGTGGTGGGCTCGTCGAGGAGCAGGACGGAGGTCTGCTGCGCCAGGACCATGGAGAGCCAGACGCGCTGGCGCTGGCCGCCGCTGAGGTCGTCGACGGGCCGGTCGGCGAGGTCGAGGACGCCGGTCTGCCGCATGGCCTCGGTGACGGCCGTCTCGTCCTCGGCGGACCACTGCTTCAGGAGCCGCTGGTGCGGGTAGCGGCCGCGGGCGACGAGGTCGCCGACGGTGATGCCGCCGGGCGCGCTGGAGGACTGCGGGAGCAGGCCGAGGCGGCAGGCGACCTCGCGGGAGCGGTACGAGAGATGGCCGCGCCGTCGAGGTAGACCTGTCCGGCCTTGGGCGTGAGCATCCGCGCGAGCGCCGAGAGGAGGGTGGACTTGCCGCAGGCGTTGGGCCCGATGATGACCGTGAAGGAGTGGTCGGGGATGTCGACGCTGAGGGACGTGGCCACCGTCCGCCGGTCGTAGGAGAGCGTGAGGTCCTCGGCGCGCAGCCGGGGCCCGGGGTGGTTCGTTGCGGTCATGCGCGGCTCTTTCGCGACTCGGTGATCAGCAGCCAGATGAGGTAGGTCCCGCCGAGGGCGCCGGTCGCCGTGCCGACGGGGAGGAGCGCGGGCGCGAAGGCCCGCTGGACGACGAGGTCGCTCAGGGCGAGCAGGAGGGCGCCCATGAGGGCGGAGGGCAGCAGGGCGGGCGCGGGCGACCCGGTGAGCCGGCGCACCACCTGGGGGCGGCCAGGGCGATGAACCAGATGGGGCCGGTCACGGCGGTGGCGAAGGCGGCGAGGGCGACGCCGACGACGAGAGCGCCGTACGGGTGCGGTGGACGTTCACGCCGAGCGCGGTGGCGGTGAGGTCGCCCATCTCCACCATGGCGAGGCGGCGGGAGAGGAGGAGGGCCGGGGGCAGCAGGACCGCGAGGGCGAGGCCGATGGCGTTGGCGTGCGTCCAGGTCCGGTTGCCGAGGCTGCCGATCAGCCACGCCTGGGCCTCCAGGGCCTCCTGGAAGGTGGCCCGGGTGATCAGGTACGAGTTGACGGCGAGGAGCAGGGCGCTGACGCCGACGCCGATGACGACGAGCCGGAACCCCTGGAGTCCGCGGCCGATCATCAGGAGGTGGACGGCGAGGGCGGTGGCGAGGCCGCCGGCCAGGGCGCCGAGGGCGATCTGGGTCATGCTGCCGTGCAGGAGGACGATGACGACGAGGGCGCCGACGGCGGGAGCCGTTGGTGAAGCCGATGATGTCGGGGCTGCCGAGGGAGTTGCGGGTGAGGCTCTGGAGGATCGCCCCGCTCACGGCGAGGGCCGCGCCGACGAACACGGCGGTCAGGACGCGGGGCAGGCGCAGGGTGTTGACGACGAAGTCGGCGGCCCCGGTGTCGTTGCCGGTGAGGGCGCGGAGGACCTCTCCGACGGTGAGCGGGAAGTCCCCGGTGGCGAGGGTGGTGCCGACGACGAGCACGAGGGCGGCGAGCAGCAGGGCGGTGACGGCGACGGTGCGGCCCCGCACGCGCAGGGAGACGGCGCCGCGGCCGACGCGGACGACCCGGCCGCCGACGACGCGGGGCGCCGGGGCCTTCGCCTCTCGTACGGGAACGCTCACAGCATGACCAGCTTCCGTCGGCGGCAGAGCGCGATGAACAGGGGGCGCCGATGAACGCGGTGACGATGCCGACCTGCACCTCGCCGGGGGCGCCGAGGACGCGGCCGAGGACGTCCGACCCGATGAGCAGGACGGGCGCGAGGAGCGTCGAGTACGTGAGGACCCAGCGCTGGTCGGGGCCGACGACGAAGCGGGCGATGTGCGGCACGGCCAGGCCCACGAAGCCGATCGGTCCGGCGGCGGCGGTGGCGGCCCCGCACAGCAGCATCACGGCGAGGGCGGCGAGGAGCCGGGTGCGGCCGACGTTCACGCCGAGGGCGCGGCCCATCTGGTCGCCCATGGCGAGGGCGTTGAGGGAGGGGGCGAGGAGGAGCGCGACGACCAGGCCGGTGGCGACGAACGGCAGGATCAGGAGGACGACGTCCTGGTAGCGGCCGGCGAGGGAGCCCACCGTCCAGAAGCGGAACTGGTCGAAGGCCTCCGGGTCGAACAGCAGCACGCCCCAGTTGAAGGCGTAGAGGACGGCGGTGACGGCCGCTCCGGCGACGACGAGCCGGTCGGGGGTGGCGAGCTTCCGGCCGGAGGAGCCGAGGAGGTGGACGCCGACCGACGCGGCGGCGGCCCCGGCGAGGGCGAACCAGACGTAGCCGAGGGCGAGCCCACGCCCAGGAAGGCGATGGCCACGACGACGCCGGCGGAGGCGCCCAGGTTCACGCCGAGCAGTCCGGGGTCGGCGAGCGGATTGCGCGTCAGGGCCTGCATGAGCGCGCCCGACAGGCCGAGCGCCACGCCGACCAGGAGGCCGAGGAGGGTGCGGGGGACGCGGTAGTCGTGGACGATGACGGAGGCCTCGGAGCCGTCGGGGTGCCACAGCAGTTCCCAGGTGGAGGCGAAGGGGATCCCCGGGTGCCCACCCAGACGCTGAGCAGGGAGACGAGGAGCAGCGCTCCGAGCGTCACGAGAGGCCCAGGCCGCGCAGGGCGACGGTGGCCGGGCGCACGGGGGGCGCGGTGGGCCCGCCGGGGCCGCCGGTCTTCCCTCCGGACGCCGTCTGGATGTCGGCGGACAACGGCCACTCCCCCTGACGGCGGTTCGCGCACCCGTCCGGCCGTGGACCCAAGGCGGGTGCGCCGCACGTGACTTGACGTGCCGAACAGGTCAACTTAGGTGAGCCTAACCGCATCGCCCCGACGGGTCAACGCGGCCTCCGGGCCGGTGGGAGCGCGTGCACCCCCGGCACCCTGCGGCGTCCCGCCGGGCCCCTTGGCAGTCTCCCTCATTAAGCTAGCCTTACCTAACCATCCCTTGCTTCGTGGAGGCTCCGCATGCCCGCTGGAGGACCAACGGGAGGCCACGTCCTCCGCAGAGCGCTCGGCGACCAGCGCCGCCGGGTCGGCGGGGCGTCGCTCCTCGCCATGGCCCACCAGGCGTGCGAGGCCCTCGTGCCGGTCGTCATCGGCCTGACCATCGACGAGGCGGTGGGGACCGGGTCCGCCGGGGCGCTGCTGCGCTGGCTGCTCGTCCTCGCCGTGCTCTTCCTCGTCCTCTCCACCTGCTACCGGATCTCCGCCCGGTTCGCCGAGGGGGCGGGCGAGAGCGCCGCGCACCGGATCCGGCAGGACCTCGCCGCCCGGGTGCTCGACCCGAGGGGCGGCGCCGACACCGGCCGGCTCCCGGGCGCGCTGACCGCCGTCGCGACCGGCGACGCCCGCCGGGTCGGCTCGGTCGCCTCCGCCCTGCCGTACGCGCTGTCCGCGCTCACCGGACTCGCCGTCAGCGCGGTGGCCCTGCTGCGCACCTCCGTCCCGCTCGGCCTGCTCGTCCTCCTCGGCGTGCCGCCCCTGCTGTGGATCGGCCACCTCATCAGCCGCCCGCTGGAGCGCGCAGCGAGGCCGAGCAGGAGCACGCCGCCCACGCGTCGGGGGTCGCCGCCGACCTGGTGGCCGGGCTGCGCGTCCTGAAGGGGATCGGCGCCGAGGGCGCGGCGGTGGCCCGGTACCGGGAGACCAGCCGGAGCTCGCTGGCCTCGGCGCTGCGGGCGGCGAACAGCCGGGCCTGGCACGACGGGGCCATCCTCGCCCTGACGGGCGTCTTCATCGCGGTGATCGGCCTGGTCGGCGCCCATCTGGCGATGCGCGGCACGATCAGCGTGGGCGATCTGGTGGCGGCCGTCGGCCTCGCCCAGTACCTCCTGGGGCCCTTCCAGCTCCTCACCTACGTGAACGGCGAGTTCGCCCAGGCCCGTGCCTCGGCCGACCGGATCGCCGAGGTGCTCGCCTCGCCCCCGGCCGTCGCCGCCGGGACGGCCACTCCCCTCCCCGTCGCCGGACGGCTGCGGCTGCGGGGCCTGACCCACGGCGCGCTGCGCGGTCTCGACCTCGACGTGGCGCCCGGCAGCGTCGTCGGCGTGGTCGCCCGGGACCCGGCCGCCGCGAACGACCTGCTGCTCTGCCTGGGCCGCGAACGGGAGCCCGCCGGGGGAGCGTGGAGCTCGACGGCGTCCCGCTGTCCGACCTCGACCCCGGCGAGGCCCGCCGAGCGGTCCTGGTCGCCCACCACGACGCCGACCTGTTCGAGGACAGCCTCCTCGCCAACGTACGGGCCGGGGCGGGCGACGGGGCGACGGACGTCGGTCCCGCGCTCGCCGCCGCCGCCGCGGACGACGTGGCCGAGGCGCTGCCCGACGGCGTGCACACCGTCCTCGCCGAGCGGGGCCGCTCGCTCTCCGGCGGCCAGCGCCAGCGGGTCGCGCTCGCCCGCGCCCTGGCCGCCGACCCTCCGGTCCTGGTCGTCCACGACCCGACCACGGCCGTCGACACGGTCACCGAGGCGCGCATCGCCGCCCGGCTGCGGGAGCTGCGCCGGGGCCGCACCACCCTCCTGGTCACCACCAGCCCGGCCCTGCTCGCGGGGACCGACGTCGTGGTGGTGCTCGACGGGGGAGGGTGACGGCCGAGGCAGCCACCCGGAGCTGGTCGCCTCCCACGAGACGTACCGCTCGGCGGTGCTGGCATGACGGCCGGCCCCGACGCGACCGCGCCGGGCCCCGGCGTGAAGGACGAGGACGAAGGACGGACGATGAGCGGATCCGGCACGCCCGACAGCGCGTCCGCGCCCACCGGGACCGGCACGCCCGACAGCGTGCCCGCGACCGGCGCGCCCGAGCGGGCCCTCCTGCCCACCGCGTCCGGTGCGCAGACCCTCTCCGTGGTCCGCGGGCTGCTGCGCCGCCACCGGCTGCTCGCCGCGACCTCGCTGACCGTCCTGGTGGCCGGCACCGGCGTCGGACTGCTGACCGCCCGCTGCTCGGCCGGATCGTGGACCTGGTCGTCGACCGCAGCGGCACGGCCGCGCTGACCGTGCCGATGGCGCTGCTCCTCGCGGTGGCCGTGGCCCGGGGCGTGGCGACCGCCGTCGGCAAGTCGCTGGTGGCCCGGCTCGGCGAGACGGTCCTGGCGGACCTGCGGGAGCGGTTCATCGCGCGGGCGCTGCGGCTGCCGCTCGAACGGGTCGAGAAGGCCGGTTCGGGCGACCTGACCGCCCGGGTGACGGGCGACGTCACGCTGATCGCGCGGGCGGTCCGGCAGGCGCTGCCCGAGTTCGCGAACGCCTTCCTCACCATCGTCCTGACCTTGGTGGGCCTGACCGTCCTCGACTGGCGCTTCCTGCTCGCCGTCCTCGTCGCCGTCCCGGTGCACGTCCTGACCGTGCGCTGGTACATCCCGCGCGCCGCGCGGATCTACGCCGAGCACCGGGTGGCGACCGGCGCCCTCCAGCACCAGTTGCTCGACAGCGTCGGGGGCGTCCGCACCGTACGGGCGTTCCGCCTGACCGACCGCCACGCCGGCCTGCTGGAGAAGCGGTCGGGGGCGGCCGTCGACCTCGCGGCGAGCGGCATGCGCCTGGTCTCCGGCTTCTTCTCCCGTCTGAACGCCGCCGAGTTCCTCGGCATGGCCTCGATCCTCGTCACCGGCTTCCTCCTTGTCGACGCCGGGTCGGTGAGCATCGGTACGGCCACGGCGGCGGCGCTCTACTTCCACGGCCTGTTCAACCCGATCAACGCCGCGCTCTTCCTCATCGACGACGCCCAGTCCGCCGGGGCGAGCCTCGCCCGGCTCGTCGGCGTGTCGAGCCTGCCGGCCGAGCGGGAGCCCGAGGGCGGCCCGCCGCGCCCGTGGACGGCTCGGTCAAGGTGACGGGGCTCGGCCACGCCTACGTGGACGGCCACCCGGTGCTCCACGGGGTCGACCTCGACGTGCGGTGCGGCGAGCGCGTCGCCCTGGTGGGCGCCAGCGGCGGGCAAGACCACGCTCGCCAAGCTGATCGCGGGCGTCCACGAGCCGGCGGCCGGCACGATCGCCCTGGGCGGGGTGGACAGCCGCGAGCTGGGTCCCGCCGGGGTGCGGCGGGCCGTCACCCTGATCAGCCAGGAGGTCCACGTCTTCTCCGGTTCCCTCGCCGAGGACCTGCGTCTGGCCCGGCCCGGGGCCACGGATGAGGAGCTGCGCGCGGCCCTGGACCACGTCGGCGCCCTGGAGTGGGCCGACGCGCTCCCCGAAGGTCTCGCGACGGTCGTGGGCGAGGGCGGCCACCGGCTCACGGTCACCCAGGCCCAGCACCTCGCCCTGGCCCGGCTCGTCCTCACGGACGCGCCCGTCGCCCTCCTCGACGAGGCGACCGCCGACGCGGGCAGCGCCGGCGCCCGGGTCCTGGAGACCGCCGCGCTGCGCGCCTGGAGGGCCGTACGGGCCTGATGGTGGCCCACCGGCTGCCGCAGGCCGCCACGGCGGACCGGATCGTCGTCCTCGACGGCGGCCGGGTCGTCGAGACCGGCACCCACGACGAACTGGTCGCGGCGGGCGGGCACTACGCCGAGCTGTGGTCGGCGTGGTCGGACAACCGCCGCGAGCCGGCGGCCGTGAGCGACTGACGGAGAAGCAGGTGAGGGCCCTCTCCCACCCGGGAGGGGCCCTCACGCGTTCGGGTCTCAGCCCCGCCCGGCCGCCAGGCCCGCCGGGCGCGGGTCGGTCCGGTGGGTCTCCCCGTACGGGCCGGCGGTCACGCGCCGCCGCTCCCCGTGGACAGGGCGGTGAACAGCTCCGAGAGCGGCTGTTCCGGGTCGGTGACCGCGGCGCGCAGGAGCCCCTGGAGTTCGTCGGCGAGCCGCCGTGCCTTGGCGGCGCCGAGCAGGTCGGTGGCGTGGACGAGCGCGCAGTGGACCGGGCCCTCGCCCAGCGGCTCGTAGAAGCTGAGGGTCAGCCGGGCCCGGGTGGAGCCGGTCGGCACGGTGTCGAGGGAGCCGACGCCGCCCTCCAGGCGGTCCAGGTCCGCCTGTTCGTGGTGGATCACCATGACCTGCGGGCCCTCCGGGGGCAGTCCGGCCGCCCGGGCCACCTCCTCGAAGGGGATCTCTTGGCGGTCGAGGGCGCTCAGGGTGGTCTCCCGCACCCGGGAGAGCAGTTCGGCGAAGGTGGGGTCGCCGGCCGTGTCGGTGCGCAGCACGAGCGTGTTGAAGAAGCAGCCCACCAGGTCCGCGAGCCGGTCGTCCGTGCGGCCCGCGACCATCGTGCCGAGCGGCAGGTCCGTGCCCGCGCCGTGGGCGGTGAGCAGGGCGGCCAGGGCGGAGTGCAGGACCATGAACATGCTGGTGCCGGTCGTGCGGGCCAGCTCGTCGACGGCCGCGTGCAGCTTCTCGTCCAGGACGAAGCCGACGTGGCCCGCGCCGGGCGCGGACGCCTGCGGGGCGTCGGCCGGGGAGGCCGGGAGGGCCAGTTCGGCCGGCGCGTCCTTCAGGACCTCCCGCCAGTGCGCGAGCTGGCGGGCCGCCCTGCTCTCCGGGTCGTCCGGGTCGCCGAGGACCTCGCGGGCCCAGCGGGCGTAGTCCCCGTACGCGACGGGCAGCGGCTCCCGGTCGGGCGCCCGGCCCTCCGTACGGGCCGTGTAGGCGGAGGTCAGGTCGCGGAAGAGGGGACGACCGACCATTCGTCGACGGCCAGGTAGTGGAGGGCGAGGAGCAGCGCCTGCCGTCCGTCGGGGCCGGTCAGGAGGTGGGCCCGCAGCGGGGCCTCGCGGTCCGGCGCGGGCGCCCCGCAGCCAGTTCGCGCAGCCGGGCCTCCGGGTCGGCGCTCTCCTCCGTACGAGGACCGGCGGTGCGGCGTCGGTGAGGTGCAGGACGCCGTCGCGCTCGGCGAAGGCCGTGCGCAGCGGCTCGTGGCAGGCCGCCACGTCGGCGAGCGCGGCCGCCAGGGCCTCCGCGTCCAGGCCGCCGGGCGAGCGGAGCACCAGGGCGTGGTCGAAGGCGGGGGCGCGGCGGTACGCGTCCCACTGGAGGCGCTGGACGGGCGCGGCGAGCCGGGGCCCGTCGTGCTCCCCGGCGGGCAGGAGCGCCGGGCGGGCCGCGGCGGCCCCCTTCAGCTTGGCCTCCAGACCGGCGACCGTCAGCGCGTCGAAGACGTCGCGGATGCTCAGCTCGACGCCGAACTCGGCGCGGATGCGGCCCAGGAGCCGCATCGAGGCCATGGAGTGGCCGCCGAGCGCGAAGAAGTTGTCGTGGACGCCGACCCGGTCGAGGCGGAGCACCTCGCGGAAGAGGGCGGCGAGCCTCTCCTGCGTCGCGTTCGCCGGGCGGGTGTCGCCGGTCATGGCGGCCCAGTCCGGCGCGGGCAGCGCCTTCCGGTCGAGCTTGCCGTTGGGCGTGAGGGGCAGCGGGCCGTCGAGCGGGACGACGAGCGCCGGGACCATGTACTCCGGCAGGACGCCGGCCACGTGGGCGCGCAGCTCCTGCGGGTCGGGCTCCCCCTCCCCGCCTCCGGCACGGCGTAGCCGACCAGGCGCACGATGTCGCCGTCGCGGTCGGGCACCACGGCGGCCTGGGCCACCGACGGGTGGGAGGTGAGGGCCGCCTCGATCTCGCCGAGTTCGATGCGGAAGCCCCGTACCTTCACCTGGGTGTCGACGCGGCCGAGGAAGTCGACGTTGCCGTCGGCGCGCCAGCGGGCGCGGTCGCCGGTGCGGTACATGCGGCTGCCGGGCGGGCCGTACGGGTCGGCCACGAACCGCTCCGAGGTCAGTCCGGGCTTGCCGAGGTAGCCGCGCGCGAGGCCGCGTCCGGAGACGTACAGCTCGCCCGCGACGCCGGGCGGGACCGGCCTGAGGTGCTCGTCGAGGACGTAGCAGCGGGTGTTGGGGTCGGGCCGGCCGATGGGGACCCGGCCGGACGGGCGGCCCGGGTGCTCGCGGGCGGACCACAGGGTGGAGTTGACGGTCGCCTCGGTCAGCCCGTACGCGCAGATCAGGTGGGCGGTGGTGCCGAAGCGCTCGAAGAGGTCCGGCGGCACGGTCTCGGTGCCGACGAGGACGGTCGACCCCTCGGGGAGCGCGCAGCCGGGCGGCAGGGCGGAGACGAGCGACGGCGGCAGGATCATGTGGGTGATCCGCTGGTCGGCGAGGAAGTCGGTGAGGGCCGGGCCGGCGACCCGGGCCTCGTCGGTGATCAGGACGAGCCGGCCGCCGTGGCAGAGGGCCATGGCCAGTTCGAAGACGAAGACGTCGAAGCCGACGGAGGCGAACTGCAGGACGCGGCTGTCGCGTTCCAGGCCCATCCGGTCGACGGCGGTGGCGACCAGGCTGGCGATCCCCTCGTGGGGGACGACGACGCCCTTGGGGCGGCCGGTGGAGCCGGAGGTGTAGATGACGTACGCGGCCGTGTCCAGGACGGCGGGGCCGCTGCCGAGCGGGGCGTCCGGCAGGTCGCGCAGGGCGGCGGCGGTCCCCGGGTCGTCGAGCAGCAGCACGGGGACGCCCGGCACGTCGGGGATCTTGCCCGCGACCGGTTCGGTGCCGACGACCAGGGCCGCCCGGGAGTCCTCGATCATGTACGCGAGGCGGTCGGCCGGGTGGACCAGGTCGAGCGGCAGGAACGCGGCGCCCAGCCTCATGGCGGCGAGGACCGTGGCGACCGTGTCGGCCGAGCGGGGCACGGCCACGCCGACGACGCTCTCGGCCCCGACGCCCCGGGCCGCCAGGAGGCGGCGACGCGGTCGGCGCGGGCGTCGAGCTCGGCGTACGTGACGGAGCGGGAGCGCTCCACGACGGCGACCGCGTCGGGGCGCTCGGCGCGGCGGCGGGCGAAGAGGGCCGGGAAGGTCTCCTCGTCGACTTCGCGGGCCGTGGCGTTGAACTCCTCCAGGACGAGGTGCCGTTCGGCGTCGTCGAGGAGTTCGGCCCGGGAGACAGGCCGGTCGGGTGCGGCGGCCAGGGCCGCGACGAGGGTGCGGAGGCGTTCCCCGATCCGCTCGGCGGTCTCCCGGTCGAAGAGCTCCGTGGCGAACTCCAGGCGGCAGCCGAGCGAGCCAGGACCGCCGTCGGCCGGGGTGTGCTCGGTGAAGGAGAACACCAGGTCGAACTTGGCCGAGCGGATGCGGAAGGGCAGGTACGCGGCGCTCAGACCGGGCAGGTCGAGGGCGTCGCCGGTGCGGGCGTGGTGGCCGACCATCACCTGGAAGAGGGGTTGCGGGAGAGGGACCGGGTCGGGTTGAGCTTCTCCACCACGGCCTCGAAGGGCACGTCGGCGTGCGAGAACGCGGCGAGGTCGGTCTCCCTGACCCGGGCGAGGAGTTCGGTGAAGCTCGGGTCGCCGCTCAGGTCGGTGCGGAGCACCAGGGTGTTGACGAAGAAGCCCACGAGGTCGTCGAGGGCCTCGTCGCCCCGGCCCGCGATGGGCGCGCCGAGCGGGATGTCCGTGCCGGCGCCCAGGCGGTGCAGGAGGGCGGCCACGGCGGCGTGCACCACCATGAACATGCTGGTGCCGGTCGTCCGGGCGAGCCGCCGCAGTCCCTCGTGGACCTCGGGGTCGAAGGCGACGTCGAGTTCGGCTCCGGTGAAGGCGGGGCGGGCCGGGCGCGGCCGGTCCGTGGGCAGCTCCAGCTCCTCGGGGGCGCCGTCCAGGACCGTGCGCCAGTGCTCCAGTTGCCGGGCGGCCCTGCTGTCCGGGTCGGCGGGGTCGCCGAGGAGGCGCCGCTGCCACAGGGCGTAGTCGGCGTACTGGACGGGCAGCGGCTGCCACTCCGGGGCCGTGCCGGCGGTCCGGGCCGCGTAGGCGGCGGCGAGGTCGCGGAGGAAGGGGCGGTCGGACCACTCGTCGGTGGTGATGTGGTGGAGGAGCAGGACCGCGGCGTGGTCCTCGGGGCCGAGCTCCACGAGCGTGGCGCGCAGGGGGAGTTCGGCGGCGAGGTCGAAGGGCCGGTTGACGGCCGTGTCGACCAGGCCGGGCAGTTCGTCCTCGGTGGCGGTGAGCCGTTCGACGGCGGGCCGCGCCTCCCCTGCGGGCAGCACCCGCTGGAACACCCGGCCGTCGCGCTCCGCGAAGACGGTGCGCAGGGCCTCGTGGCGGGCCGTGACGTCGGCCAGGGCGGCCTCCCAGGCGTCGGCGTCGAGGGGCCGCGCAGCCGCAGGACGAGCGGGAAGTTGTAGGCGGCGGAGGTGCACTCGATCTGCTGGACGACCCAGAGGCGCTGCTGTGCGTGGGAGAGCGGCAGCTCGTCGGGGCGCTCGCCCGCGGTGAGGGCAGGCCGGGCGGGGCCCGCGGCGCGGTCGACGCGCTCGATCAGCTCGGCGACCGTGGGGGCCTCGAACAGGTCGCGGATGGCGAGTTCGGCGGCGAGCGCCGTGCGGGCGCGGCTGACGAGGCGGGTGGCGAGGAGCGAGTGCCCGCCGAGGTCGAAGAAGTCGTCGTCGATGCCGACGGCCTCCGCGGGCAGTCCGAGGGCCTCGGCGAAGAGGTCCCGGAGGGTCTCCTCGCGCGGGGTGCGCGGGGCGCGGCCAGTTCCTCCGGCGCGGGCGGGGTCGGGGGCGGGCAGGGCGCGGACGTCGAGCTTGCCGTTGACGGTCAGCGGCAGGGTGTCCACGGCGACGAGCGCGGCCGGGACCATGTAGTCGGGCAGGGCGGCCTTGAGGTGGGCGCGGAGCGCCTGCGGGTCGAGGCGTCCTCTTCCGGTACGTAGTAGCCGACCAGGCGCTTCGTGCCGGTGTCGGCGTTCACGACGACCGCCGCGTGGGCGACGCCGGGGTGGGCGGACAGGGCCGTGGCGATCTCGCCGAGTTCGACGCGGTAGCCGCGGATCTTGACCTGGTCGTCGGTGCGGCCGAGGAAGTCGAGGAGGCCGTCGGGCCGCTGCCGCACGAGGTCGCCGGTGCGGTACATGCGCTCGCCGGGCCGCCCGAAGGGGTCCGCGACGAAGCGTTCGGCGGTGAGGCCGGGGCGGTCGTGGTAGCCGCGGGCCAGGCCGGTGCCCGCGATGTACAGCTCGCCGGGGCAGCCCGGCGGGACCGGGCGCAGCATGGGGTCGAGGACGTGGGCGCGGGTGTTGCGGATGGGCCGGCCGACCGTGGGGGTCGCGCTGTCGGCCGTCGAGCCGCCGAGGGTGTTGATGGTGTACTCGGTCGGCCCGTACAGGTTGTAGCCGTAGCAGCCGTCGGTGTCCCGCAGCCGGTTCCACACCGTGTCGGAGACGGCCTCGCCGCCGAGCAGGACCAGGGCGGGCCGGTGCCGGTGCCTCCCGGCCGCCTCGTCGCGGTCCTTGTCGTGGTCCCCGTCGCCGTCCTCGTCGCGGTCCTCGTCGCGGTCGAGCAGGCCCTCCTCGACGAGGAGCTGGGCGTAGGTGGGGGTCACGTTGACGACGTCGACGCGGTGGCGGTCGCAGTAGGCGACCAGGGCCTCGGCGTCGCGGCGCAGCTCCTCGTCGCAGACGTGGACCTCGTGGCCCTCGACGAGCCAGAGCAGCTCCTCCCAGGACATGTCGAAGGCGAAGGAGACGGTGTGCGCGATGCGCAGGCGCCGTCCGCCGGCCGCGGCGACGGCCGGGGCGAAGACCTCCTGGTGGTTGAGCTGCATGTTCGTCAGGCCCCGGTAGGGGTGAGGACGCCCTTGGGACGGCCGGTGGAGCCGGAGGTGTAGATGACGTACGCCGGGTGCTCCAGCCGGTCCGGTACGTCGTGCGCGAACGCGGGCCGTTCGGCGTCCGCGAGCGGGCCGCCGTCCAGGGCGTCGAGTTCGGCGGCCACGGCCGGGTCGTCCAGGAGGAGGCCGGGCGCGTCCGCGCCCAGGGCGGCGGCGACGGCTGCGGTGGAGACCAGGCAGAGCGGGCCGGTGTCCTCGACCATCAGGCGCAGCCGGTCGGCCGGGTGGTCGAGGTCGAGCGGCAGGTAGGCGGCGCCGGTGCGCAGGACGGCGAAGAGGGCGGCGACCATGTCGAGGGAGCGGGGCAGCGCGAGCGCCACGACCTTCTCGGGTTCCGCGCCCCGGGCGAGCAGCAGCCGGGCGATCCGGTTGACGCGCGCGTCGAGTTCGGCGTACGTGAGGGAGCGCTCGCCGAAGACCAGGGCGGTGTCGTCGGGGGTGCGGGCGACCTGGGCCGCGAGCAGGTCGGCGACGGTCTCGTCCGGCACGGGCTCGCGTCCGGCGGCGGCCCCGGCGGCCAGGGCGGCGCGCTCGGCCGGGAGCAGCAGGTCGACGGCGGCGGTGCGGACGGTGGCGGCGTCCGGTCCGGCGAGGAGGTCCGCGAGCCGTTCCAGGACGGCCGTGAACCGGTCGAGGACCGTGGTGGCGGCCTCGGCGTCGAACAGGTCGGGGCGGGCCGCCAGGGTGATCCGCAGCGTGGCCCCGGGGGTGACGATCAGGGTCAGCGGGAAGTGGGTGCCGTCGACGTTGGAGACGCCGGTGATGCCGTGCCGCCGCCGGAGCTCGGCGGCCCGGTCCTCGCCGTCGGCGGAGCGGAGCACGAAGAGGGTGTCGAAGAGGCGGCGGTGGCCGGTCTCCCGCTGGAGGGTGCCGAGGCCGACGTACTCGTACGGCATGACGGCGGCCCGCTCGGTCTGGAGGCGGCGCAGCAGGTCGAGCAGCGGCTCGCCGGGGGCGAAGGCGGTGCGGGCCGGGACGGTGTTGAGGAACATGCCGATGATGCCGGCGGCGTTCGGCAGGTCGGCGGGGCGGCCGGCGACCGCCGTGCCGAAGGCGACGTCGGGGCGGCCGGTGACGGCGGAGAGGACCAGGCCCCAGGCGGCGTTGAGGACCGTGTTGGGGGTGAGGCCGTGGCGGCGGGCGGCGGCGCGCAGCCGGTCGCTGCTCTCCTCCGTCAAGGCCGCGTCGAAGTCGGCCGGGATGACCGGACCCGCGTCGCGGCCGGTCGGGGCGACCAGGGTCGGTTCGTCGAAGCCGGCGAGGGCGCCGCGCCAGGCGTCGACGGCCTCGGCGGTGTCCTGCCCGGCCAGCCAGGCGAGGTAGTCGCGGTAGGAGCCGGGGGCGGGCAGGCCTGTGGGGTCGCCGCCCTTCTCGTACAGCGTGAACAGCTCCTCCAGGAACAGCCAGGCGGACCAGCCGTCCCACAGGATGAGGTGGTGGGTGACGACGAGCCGGTCGCGTCCGCCGGGGAGGCGGATCAGGCGCAGGCGGCACAGCGGCGGGGCCGACAGGTCGAAGCGCTGCCGGCGGTCGGCCGCGAGGAGCTCCTCCACGCGCGCGTGGCCCTCGTCGGCGGGCAGCGCGGACAGGTCGGTCTCGGTCAGCGGGATCTCGGCGCCGTCGACGACGAACTGGACGGGCCGGGGCAGGCCGTCGCTGGTGAATCCGGCGCGCAGGCCCTCGTTGCGGTCCAGGAGCGCCCGGCAGGCGGCGCGCAGCCGGTCGGCGTCGAGGCGGTGGTCGAGGTCCAGGGTCTCCTGCGACAGGTAGACGTCGAGGGCGTCCCCGGCGTCGTAGGTGGCGTGGAAGTACATGCCCTCCTGGAGCGGGGAGAGCGGCCAGACGTCGGCGACGGGCAGCCCGGCGGCCTCGGCGACGCGGGCGGTCTCCTCCTCGGTCAGGTCCGGGCCGCCGAGCGGGGCGGCCGGGGCCGGGGCCGGGGGCTCCTGGGGGTGACCGCGGCGGCGGTGAGCCGGTCGAGGAGGGCCTGGAGGGCGGGGTCGACCTGCTTCTGCTGCGCGAGGACGGCCTGGAGCGCGGCGGCGGCCTGTCCGGCGTCGGTGGCGGAGACCGTGACGGCGGGGGCTCGGTGCCCTCCCGGGACTCGGTGTCTTCCCGGGACTCGGTGCCTTCCCGGGGCGCGGTGCCTTCCCGGGGCGCGGGCTCGGGCCCGGCCGGTGCCGCCGCCGCGAGCGCGCGGCGGGCGTGCGGTGCTGGAACACGTCGCGCGGGCTGATCGTCAGTCCCCTCTCACGGGCCCCGGTCGCGACGGCGATCGAGGTGAGGCTGTCGCCGCCGAGCACGAAGAAGTCGTCGTCGGCGCCGATGTCCTGGATGCCGAGGACGGCGGTGAAGACCTCGCACAGGGCGCGTTCGCGGGCGTCGCGGGGCGCGCGCCCGCCGCCCGGGGGCGGTGGACGGCGAGGGCAGGGCGTTCTGGTCGAGCTTGCCGCTGGGCGTCAGGGGCAGCGCGTCGAGGACGACGACGGCGCTCGGCACCAGCGGGGCGGGCAGGGCGCCGGCGAGCGCGTCGCGCAGGGCGCCGGCGTCCGGCGCGGGCGCGCCGGGGGCCGGGACCGCGTAGCCAACGAGGGCGCCGTCGCGGACGACCACGGCGGCGCGGGCGACGCCGGGCAGGCCGGCGAGGGCGGTCTCGATCTCGCCGGGTTCGACGCGGTTGCCGCGGATCTTGACCTGCCGGTCGGTGCGGCCGAGGTACTCGACGGCGCCGTCGGCCCGGCGGCGGACCAGGTCGCCGGTGCGGTACATGCGGGTGCCGGGCGCCCCGAAGGGGTCGGCGACGAACCGTTCGGCGGTCAGGCCGTGCCGGCCGTGGTAGCCGCGCGCCAACTGGACCCCGGCGAGGTACAGCTCGCCGGGCACGCCGTCCGGGACGGGCCGCAGGAAGGGATCGAGCACGTGCAGGCGCGTGTTCCAGACGGGCCGGCCGATGGGGACGGCGGGCCCGTCGCCGCCCTCGTACGGGAAGTGGGTGACGTCGACGGCGGCCTCGGTGGGCCCGTACAGGTTGTGCAGCGGTACGGGTCCCCGGCCGGGCCGGGAGGTCAGCTCCGCCCAGCCCCGGGCGTCGGGCCCGGTGAGCGCCTCGCCGCTGCAGAAGACCCGGCGCAGGGTCGCCGCCCAGTCGGGGCCGCCGGGGGCGGCCGCCAGGGCCTGGACGAAGGCGGCCAGCATCGAGGGGACGAAGTGCAGGGTGGTGATCCGCTCGGCGCGGATCAGTCCGGCCAGGTAGCCGGGGTCGCGGTGGCCGTCGGGGCGGGCGAGGACGACGGCGGCGCCCGTGGTCGGGGCCCAGAAGAACTCCCACACGGACACGTCGAAACTGGCCGGGGTCTTCTGGAGGACCCGGTCGTCGGCGGTGAGCCCGTACTCGGCCTGCATCCAGGCGAGGCGGTTGACGATCGCCCGGTGGGTGACGGCGACGCCCTTGGGGCGGCCGGTGGAGCCGGAGGTGTAGATCAGGTACGCGGGGTGGTCGGGGCCCGCCTCCGCGCGGGGCGCTTCCGTGCGGGGCGCGTCGGGGACTTCTTCCTCGCGGTCCACGAGGACGGTGTCGAGGCCCGGGACGCCGGGCAGCCGGCCGGCGTCCCCGGCGGTGGTGACGACCGTGCGCGCGCCGGAGTCGGCGAGCATGAACGCGATCCGGTCGGCGGGGTAGTCGAGGTCGACGGGCAGATAGGCGGCGCCCGCCTTGTGGACGCCGAGGAGGGCGACCATCAGCTCCGCCGAGCGGGGCACCGCGACGGCGACGAACTCCTCGGGGCCCGCGCCCCGGGCCCGCAACCGCCGGGCGAGGGCCTCGGCGCGCCGGTCCAGTTCCGCGTACGTGAGGGTGGTGCCCTCGTACACCACGGCGGGCGCGTCGGGGGTCCGGGAGGCCTGTGCGGCGAAGAGCGAGGCGAGGGTGGCGTCGGGGTCGGGGAGCGGGTGGTCGGTGGCGTTCAGTGCGGCGATCCGCTCCGCCTCCCGGTCGGAGAGGAGTCCGATCCGGGCGATCGGGCGGCCGGGGTCGGTGACGAAGGTGCGCAGCAGCGCCTCGAAGCGGTGCGCGAGGACGGCGACGGTCAGCCGGTCGACGCGGTCCGGGTCGTGGGTGAAGCGGAGCGACAGGTGTCCGTCGCGGGGCTCGGCGACGAGCGCGAGCGGGTAGTGGACGGCGTCGAGCACCTCGGTGCCGGTGACCAGGGGATGGCGGCGGGCGGGCCGGCCGGGTGGTTCTCGAACACCACGAGGGTGTCGAAGAGTTCGCCGCCGCCCGCGAGCCGCTGGATGTCGGCGAGGCCGAGGTGCTGGTGGTCGAGGAGCGCCGCGTGCTCGTCCTGGACGCGCCGGAGCAGTTCGGCGAGGGGTTCGCCGGCGCGCAGGCGGACGCGGACGGGGACGGTGTTGACGAAGAGGCCCACGGCCTCGTCCAGGCCCGCGACCTCGGTGGTGCGACCGGAGACGGTGGTGCCGAAGACGACGTCCCGGCTGCCGGTCAGACCGCCGAGGAGCAGCGCCCAGGCGCCGTTGAGGACGGTGCTCGGAGTGAGGCCCTCGCGGCGGGCGCGGGCGGTCAGCTCGGCGGTGAGGGCCTCGGGCAGGCGCACGTCGACGCGCTCGGTCCGGGTGCGCGGGGTCGGCGCGCCGTCCCCGTCGGGGGTCCCGGCGAGGAGGGGCAGCCGGGTCGGTCCCTCCAGTCCGGCCAGTGCCTCGCGCCAGGCGTCCCGGGCGGCGTCGCGGTCGCGCGCGGCCAGCCAGGCCAGGTAGGGGCGCGGGTCGGCGGGCGGGGCAGGGTCTCCCCGCGTACGCGGCGGTCAGTTCGCGCAGCAGGACGGTGACGGACCAGCCGTCGGCGACGACGTGGTGCAGGGTGAGCAGGAGCCGGTGGCGGTGCCCGTCGCGGACCAGGGTGGCGCGCAGCAGCGGCGGCGCGGCGAGGTCGAAGCCCCGGTCCCGGTCCTTCCGCAGGATCTCGTCCAGGGCGGTGCGGGCCGTGTCCGCCTCGTGCCACGGGAGGACGGCGCGGTCCGCGAGCCGCTGGACCACCTCGCCGCCGGGCGTCTGCCGGAAGGAGGCGCGCAGCAGCGGGTGGCGGTCGAGGAGCAGTTGGAGGGCGTCGCGCAGCCGGTCCGGGTCCACGGGCTGCGCGAGGTCCAGGAGTTCCTGGACCACGTACAGGTCGTCGGCGTCCTCGTCGTACACCGCGTGGAAGAAGAAGCCCTCCTGGAGCGGTGAGACGGGCAGGGCGTCCTCGTCGAGGGCGGCGGCCGGGGGCGGCGCCGGCGCCTCGGCGACCGGGGCGGCGTGCGCGGCGAGGGCGGCGGCCGTGCGGAGCCGGAAGACGTCGCGCGGGGCGAGCGCGAGGCCGGTGGCGCGGGCGCGGTTGACGAGCTGGATCGCGACGATGCTGTCGCCGCCCAGTTCGAAGAAGCTGTCGTGGACGCCGACCGACGGCAGGCCGAGGACCTCGGCGAAGAGGGCGGCGAGCGCGGTCTCGGCGGGGGTGGCGGGCGCGTCGTCGCCGGCCAGGGCGGTCCACCGGGGCTCGGGCAGGGCGCGGCGGTCGAGCTTGCCGTTCGGGGTGAGCGGCAGGGGTCCGTCGAGGCGGACGACGGCGGAGGGACCATGGGGTCGGGGAGGGTCGCGGCGATCCGGGCGCGCGCCTCGGTGACGGCGGCGTCGGCCGCCCCGGCGTCCGTGCCGGCCGCGGCCACGAGGTAGCCGACGAGGCGCTTGACGCCCCGGTGGTCGTCGCGGACGAGGACGGCGGCCTGGGCGATGCCGGGGCAGGCCATGAAGGCGCTCTCGACCTCGCCGGGTTCGACGCGGTGGCCGCGGATCTTGATCTGGCCGTCGGCGCGGCCGAGGAATTCGAGGTTGCCGTCGGCGCTCCAGCGGACCCGGTCGCCGGTGCGGTACATGCGGGCGCCGGGCTCGTCGGCGTACGGGTCGGCGACGAAGCGCTCCGAGGTGAGCCCCGGGCGGCCCAGGTAGCCGCGGGCGAGGCCGCGCCCGCCGACGTACAGCTCGCCCTCGGCGCCGACGGGGACGGGCCGCAGGGCCGAGTCGAGGACGTAGGCGCGGGTGTTGGGGTCGGGGCGGCCGATGGGGGCGGGTCCGGGGCGGTCGGCGTCGGCGAGCCAGAGCGTGGAGTTGACGGTGGCCTCGGTGAGGCCGTAGGCGACGACGACGCGGACGCGCCCGGCCCAGCGGGCGATGAGTTCGCCGGGGACGGCCTCCGTGCCGACGACGAGGACGGAGCCGTCGGGCAGGTCGCACTCGGGCGGCAGCGCGGAGACGAGGGAGGGCGGCAGGATCATGTGGGTGGCGCGGTGGCGGGCGATGTAGTCCGTGAGGGCCGGTCCGGCGACGCGGCGCTCGGTGGGGACGAGGATCACCCGGCCGCCGACGCACAGCGACATGACGAGGTCCCAGACGGTCACGTCGAAGCCGGCGGAGGCGAACTGCACGATCCGGCTGTCGGCGGTGACGCCGATGCGGTCGGTGGCGGTGGCGATCAGGCTGCCGACGCCGTCGTGGGAGACCACGACGCCCTTGGGGCGGCCGGTGGAGCCCGAGGTGTAGATGACGTACGCGGCCCCGTCGAGCGGCACGGGGACGGCGGGGTCCGTGGGGTCGAGGGCGTCGCGTGCGGCGGCCGTGGCCGGGTCGTCGAGCAGGACGCGGGCGACGCCGGGCGCGTCGGGCAGGGCGTCGGACAGCTCGCGGGTGGTGACGACCGTGCGGGCGCCGGCGTCGTCCAGCATGTAGGCGATGCGGTCCCGGGGGTGGTCGGCGTCGAGCGGCAGGTAGGCGGCGCCGGCCTTCATGACGGCGAGGAGGGCGACCACCAGGTCCGGGGAGCGGGGCAGGGCGACGGCGACGACGTCCTCGGGGCCCGCGCCCCGGGCGGCGAGAGCCGGGCGAGGCGGTTCGCGGCGGCGTCGAGTGCGGCGTACGTCAGCTCCTGGTCCTCGCAGACGAGGGCGACGGCGTCGGGGGCGAGGCGGACCCGCTCGGCGAAGGCGGCGGGCCAGGTCGTCCCGGGGGCGGGCCGGGGTGCCGTGCCGAACTCTCCGAGCAGCAGGGCGCGTTCCTCCGGGGAGGTCAGCTCGATGTGCCCGACGGGCCGGTCGGGGTCCTCGGCGAGGGCCTCCAGGACGGCGAGGAAGTGCCGCCGGTGCTCGGCGAGGGCCCGCTCGTCGCAGACGTCGGCGTCCGCGTCGAGGTGGATCCGCAGGCGGCTGCCGCCGGAGTCCCCGAAGGTGAGGGCGAGGTCGCCGACCGGGCCGAGCCAGTGCGGGACGAACTCGGCCTCGGCGCCGTCGATGCGGACGCCGGGCTGGGGCAGGACGTTGACGGTGGGGCCGACGAGTTCGCGTACGCCGTCGGTCAGGCCGAGGTCCCTGGCGAGGTCCTCGGCGCGGTAGCGGCTGTGGGCGAGGAGGTCGGAGACGCCCGTGGCGACGGCGTCCAGGAGCCGGGCGGCGGTGGTGTCGGGGCGGACGGCGAGGCGCAGCGGCAGGAGGTTGGACACCATCCCGGGGACGTCGCGGGTCGCGGGGTCCCGGCGGGCGGTGACGGGCAGGCCGAGGACGAGGTCCCGTTCGCCGGTGGCGCGGTGCAGGTGGACGGCGGCGGCGGTGAGCAGGAGGCGGGAGAGCGGGACGCCCGCGTCGGCCGCGCGGGCGCGCAGCGCGGCGACGGTCGCGGGGTCGGGGAGGACGGTGTCGTGGACGCGGCGGCGCATGGGGGCGGTGGCGCGCGGGACGAGGCGGACCGGCTCGGGCCGGTCGGCCATCCGCTCCCGCCAGTAGGCCCGGTCCGCGGCGTACCGCTCGGAGGCGGTGTACGCGGTGTCGGCCGCGACGAGCCGGGTGAGGGACCAGTCGGGGGCCGGGGCGGCGTCGCCGAGCGCGTGGAGGTCGGCGGCGCGGCGGGTGATCAGGGCGGCGCCCGCGCCGTCGACGAGGAGGTGGTGGTAGCGCTGGTACCACCAGACCCGGTCGTCGGCGAGCCGGAGGAGGCCTGGGCGAACGGCGGTCCTCCGGCCGGGTCGGCGGGGCGGTCGCGGTCGGCCTCCATCCAGCGGTGGGCGGCCCCTCGGGGTCGGTCTCGGCGCGCAGGTCGACGCGGGCCACGTCGACGGGGAAGCGGACGGGCACCTGGCGCGGGGCGCCGTCGGCGTCGGTGATCCGGACGTGCAGGCTCTCCGCCTCCTCCACGGCCCGCCGGACGGCGGCCGCGAGGCAGTCGGTTTCGATGTCTCCGCGGAGTCTGAGGACGAACGCGATGTGGTAGGCCGAGCCGTCCGGCTCGATCTGCTGGGCCAGCCAGATTCCGGACTGTCCGCCCGTGAGGGGCAGTCCGGCGGCGGTCGTCCGGTCCGACTCGACGTCAAACATCGTTCGAGAGTGCCTTTCCTGGTGGTGCGTCGGTGGGGTGGAGCGGGGCGGCCCGTTCGCCTCCGCCCGCCCGTCGGCCGGAGGACGGGCCGGCGACGGACGGGCGGAGGGGCGAGCGGCGGCCGTCGGTTACTTGACGGCCGTCAGGAGCGGCTCGATCTCGTCGATCGCGTAGGGGATCGAGAGGACCGTGTTGAAGGAGAAGGCGGCGCCGATGTCCGGGTCCTGGTAGGGCACGAACAGGTCGCGCTTCTCCTGGTTGACCTTCAGCTTCTTGTAGAGCGGCTCGGCCTTGATGCGGTCGTTGGCCTCGGTGCTGGAGGTGACCCAGACGAGGCGGTCGGCGTCGAGCACGTTCAGCTTCTCGGCGCTGAGCTCGGCCACGTTCCAGCCCGGCTTGGCGAGGGCGTCGATCTCGGGCTTGAGCGTGAAGCCGAGTTCGGAGAAGAAGATCGCCTTGGGGTCGGTCCTGGTGAAGGCCGAGTACTTGCCGGCCTCGAAGCTGTCGGCCACGGTCAGGGTCTTGCCGGCCCACTCGGGGTGCTTGTCCCGGACGGCCTTGAAGCGGGCGTCGACGTCGGTGATCAGCTTCTCGGTCTCGGGGCCCTTGCCGAGGGCCTTGCCGATCTGACGGGTCATGACCTGCCAGGGGGCGCCGTAGTCGGGGTGCTCCTTGGGCTGGGCGACGACCTTGGCGATCTTGGAGAGGGTGTCGTACTGCTCCTTCTTCATGCCCGAGTACTGGGCGACGATCAGGTCCGGCTTCAGCGCCGCGATCTTCTCGATGTTGTACTCGTCGCGCTCACCGACGATCTGCGGCGGGGTCGAGCCCCACTTGTCCTTGGTCCACGGCCACTTGCCGTACGGCTTCTCCTTGAACCAGTCCACCGAGCCCACCGGCTTGACGCCCAGGGCGAGCACCGCGTCCTGGTCGGAGAGGCCGAGCGTGACGACCTTCTTCGGCTCGGCGTCGATCGTCGTGCTGCCGTACTTGTGCTCGACGGTCACCGGGAAGGCTCCGGCCGACGACGTGCTCGCGCCCGGCTCGCCCGAGGGCGCCCTCGCTCTTCTCCGTGCCGCTCCCACAGGCGGCCAGAGCGAGCGCGGCGACGGCGGCGACGGCCACGCGAGGGACGTTTCTGGCGAACCGCGCCAGGGCGGGGCGTGTACCAGTGGACACGTGTGTTCCTTTCACGGGGACTTCACGGTGCTGCCGCGCACGTCCGGCACGAGGCGCCGGCGACGGTGCGGGGCGGTGTGGGGGTGGAGCCGAGGGGCCGTCCGGGGCCGTACGACCGGTCCGGCCCGAAGCCCGTACGACCGGTCCGGTCCGCGCCGGAGGACAGGCGCTAGCGGCCCGTGCCGATGCCGCCGGCGATCGGGCGGACCGGGTGGGAGGAGTCCTCCGGTCCCCGTTCGAGGATCGACTCCAGGATCTCGCCGACCCTGATCGCGGTGTTGGAGAGCAGCGACGACGTGATGCCGTGGGTGTGCTCGGTGCCGCCCTGGAGGTAGATGCCGCAGCGCAGTTCGGGTTCGGTGGCGACGCGGTAGTCGCGCTCGACGCGGACGCGGCCCTGCTCGTCGCGGCGGCAGCGGTCCGCGACCTCGCCGAGGAGGCCGAGGCCGTCGGCCTGGAGGTAGCCGGTGGCGAAGACCACGATGTCGGCGTCGAGGACGCTGTCCTCGCCGGTGACGAGGTTGGCGACGGTGGCGCGGACGCCGTCCGGGTGCTCCTCGACCCCGGTGAGGCGGGAGACGTTGATGAAGCGCAGCCGCTCGGTGCCGAGGACCTTCTCCTGGTACGCCTGCCGGTAGAGGTCGTCGATGAGGTCGATGTCGACCACGGAGTAGTTGGTGTTGCCGTGGTACTCCATCAGCTTGCGCTTGACGGCGTCGGGCGCCGTGTAGTAGTCGTCGACCGCCGCGGGGTCGAAGATGCGGTTGGCGAAGCCGCTGTCGTCGGCGGGGCTGTAGCCGTAGCGCGAGAAGACGGCGCAGACCTCCGCGTCCGGGAAGCGGCGGTGGAGGTAGGCGACGTTCTCGGCGGCGCTCTGGCCGGCGCCGACGACGACGAAGCGGGCGGGGTCGGTGCCCTCCAGGCCGTCGACCCTGGCGAGCAGCTCGGAGTTGTGCCAGACGCGGTCGCCGCGCTCGACGCCCTCGGGCATGAGCGGGCGCAGTCCGGTGCCGACGACGAGGTTGCGGGCCCGGTGGACCACGGTCTCGGTGCCGGAGCGGGCCGTCACGTCCAGGTACTCGATCACGCCGTCGCGGACGACGGGCTCCACGGAGACGACCTCGTGGCCGTAGGAGACCATGTCGTCGACCTTGGCCGCCGCCCACTCGAAGTAGTCGTGGAACTCGACGCGCAGCGGGAAGAGGTTCTTGTGGTTGACGAAGTCGATCAGCCGGCCCTTGCTCTGCAGGTAGCGCAGGAAGGTGTACTCGCTGCTCGGGTTGCGCAGGGTCACCAGGTCCTTGAGGAAGGAGACCTGCATGGTGGCGTCGTCGATGAGCATGCCGCGGTGCCAGCCGAAACCGGGCTGCCGCTCGAAGAAGTGGGCGGTGACCGCGTCCTCTCTTCCGACGCTCGCGTTGTGCTCGCTGAGCGCGATCGCCATGGCCACGTTGGACGGCCCGAAGCCGATTCCTATGAGGTCGTGGATCAGCGGTGCGTCGTCAGGAAGAGCCTGAGACATGTCACTCCCATCGTGCGGGACAGCCGCCTGTCAGGCGTGCTGTCAGGCGTGGGGAACGGCGGAGTCCGGACACGACGACACCGCGGCACCGCCGACCGAACTTAGGTAAAGCTAACCTGATCTGGCCGGGCTGTCGACGGGACGAATCGGACACCAACCCCCTCCGCCGGCCAACTGGCCGGTACATTCGCCTCGTTGCATCCTTAGGTTAGCCTTGCTTTACTTGCGAGCGATCCACCACTCTCCCGAGGAGGAACTTGCCCATGCGGGTCGTCATGTTCGGCTATCAGACCTGGGGCCATCGCACCCTGCAGGCGCTCCTGGACTCCGAGCACGACGTCGTGACGGTGGTGACCCACCCGAAGAGCGAGCACGCCTACGAGAAGATCTGGAGCGACTCCGTCGCCGATCTGGCCGAGGCGCACGGCGTTCCCGTCGTCATCCGCAACCGGCCCGACGACGAGGAGCTGTTCCGGCTCCTCAAGGAGGCCGACCCGGACATCATCGTCGCCAACAACTGGCGCACCTGGATCCCGCCGCGCGTCTACACGCTGCCCCGGCACGGCACGCTGAACGTCCACGACTCGCTGCTGCCCAAGTACGCCGGATTCTCGCCCCTGATCTGGGCGCTCATCAACGGCGAGACCGAAGTCGGCGTCACCGCGCACCTGATGGACGAGGTCCTCGACGCCGGCGACATCGTCCTGCAGCGGGCGGTCGCGGTCGGACCGGAGGACACCGCCACCGACCTCTTCCACAAGACCGTCGACCTCATCGCCCCGGTCACCGTCGGCGCGCTCGACCTGATCGCCTCGGGACACACGGAGTTCACCCCGCAGGACCGGTCGCAGGCCACCTTCTTCCACAAGCGGGCCGAGGAGGACGTCCGGATCGACTGGACCTGGCCCGCCGAGGTCCTGGAGCGCCTGGTGCGCGCCCAGTCCGCGCCGTACCCCAGCGCCTTCACCTTCCACCGGGGCGCGCGCCTCGAAGTCGTCTCCGCCGTCGTCTCCGAGGGCCGCTACGGCGGCACTCCCGGGCGGATCTTCTACCGGGAGGGCGAGGGCGTGGTGATCGTCGCCGGCGCCGACGCCCGCACCGGCCGCAACCACGGCCTCGCGATCACCCGCGTCCGGACCGAGGACGGCCGGGAACTGCCCGCCACGGAGTACTTCACCTCCATGGGGGCTATCTGACCGCCCGTCCCTGACGGCAGGTCACCGAGAACACCGGTCCGCCCCGGACGGTCCCGGGGCGGGCCGGTACACCGGGGTGACATTGGGTTAGTCAAACCCAACCCCTTGGTCCGTACGGCGGTTCGGGCCGCCCGTACGGCACGTGGACAGCGAGCCGCCCGCACGGCACGTGGACAGCGAGGAACAGCGATGGAGCACCCGGTCTTCTCCGGCACCGCACACGACCCAAGCGGCGCGCGGTTCGCCGTCGTCGGCATATCGAACGTGCCGACCGACTGGGCTCAGGTGCTCAGGGGCCTCGCGGGCGGCGACCTGACGCTCCTCACCGCGCCTCCCGTCCCCGCCTCCGTACCCGTCCCCGAGGCCGCCCCCGCCTCCGTCGGGACCGCGGACCGTCCGGCCGCCGGTCCGCCCTCCCTGAGCATGACGCCGCCCAGCGTGCTCGACCTCAACGCGTACCTGATGTACGCGGTCGGCAAACGGCGCGGCGCCGGCTCCAGGAGCGGCTGACCGCCCGGGGTTGAGGCTCTGGCACCTCACCGTGCTCGCCCTCCTCTCCGACCTCGGCCCCCAGATGAAGACCGTCCTTGCCGCGCGGCTCGACATGAACGCCAGCGACCTGGTGCGGATCGTCAACGACCTCGTCAAGACGGGGTACGTGGACTGCGACCGGGACCCGGAGGACCGGCGCCGGGTCGTGGTGCGGCTGACCCCCGAGGGCGGGTCCGCCCTGGCCGAACTCGGCGCGGACGTCGCCTCGGCGGACGACGAGGTCCTCGCCCCCTCGACGCGGAGGAGCGCCGGCTGCTCTCCTCGCTGCTGCGGCGCGTGCACGCCCGTCTGGAGGCGGGAGCGAGGACGGCCGCGCGCCCCTGACCCGGGGTGCGCGGCCGTCCGTGTCCGGCAGGGGCCCTCAGCGGCGGCTGCGGACCAGCAGGTGGAGGAAGTACGGCGTGCCGATGACGGCCGTCATCATGCCGGCGCCGAGCTGGGCCGGCGCGATCACCGTCCGGCCCACCAGGTCCGCGGTGCAGACGAGCGCCGCGCCGAGGAGCACCGCCACCGGCACCACGCGCACGTGCCGGCGGCCCACCAGGGCGCGGGCGGCGTGCGGGGCGACGAGCCCGACGAAGCCGATCGTGCCGGCGGCGGCCACGGCGGTGGCGCTGAGCAGGACGCTCAGGGCGAGGAAGCCCAGGCGCCCGCGGCCGAGGTCGAGCCCGAGGAGCCGGGGGTGTCCTCGTCGAGCGAGACGAGGTCGAGCTCCGCGCGCCGCAGGAAGGCCACGACCAGACCCGCCGTCAGGACCACGGCGAGGGCAGCGCGTCGGGCAGGGTCCGCCCGTAGGTGGAGCCCGACAGCCAGGTGAGCGCCTTCGTCGCGTTGAACGGGTCGGTGAGGACGACGAGCAGGCTGATCAGGGCGGCGCTCGCGGTGGCGACGCCGAAGCCGACCAGGACGAGCCGGTTCTGCTGGAATCCGCCGCGCGCGGCGAGGCCGAACCAGGACGGAGCCGAGGGCGGCGCCCGCGAACGCGGCGCCGGCCACGCCCCAGGAACCGGCGAGCGGCACCGTGGTGACGAAGAGGACGGCGCCGAGCGCGGCGCTGTGGGAGACGCCGAGGATGCCGGGCTCCGCGAGCGGGTTGCGGGTGACGGCCTGGACGAGCGTGCCGGACAGGGCGAGGGCCGCGCCCGCCAGGAGCGACGCGACGACCCGGGGCACCCGGGTGTCGAGCACGAAGGAGACGGTCCGCCCGGCCCGGCCCTGGGCCCAGTTCACGACGTCGCCCAGGAGCAGCTTGGAGTCGCCGAGCAGCACGCCGGCGACGACCACCGGCGACCACGGCGACGAGCGCGCCGGTGGTGACGAGGAAGACGGTGCGGCTCCTGATGCGCAGCCGGTCGACCGGCGGGGCGCCCGCGGTGTCCTTGACCTTGGTGGCCAGGGCGATCAGGAAGGCGCCGCCGACGAGGCTGGTGACGACGCCGGTGGGCACGGCGACGGCGACGTCCGCGGGGACGAGGGCGCGCAGCAGCACGTCCGAACCGAGGACGAGGGCGGCGCCGGTGAGGCCCGCGACCGGCAGGCCCGTACGGGAGCGGTGGAGCCGCTGGGCCCGGCGCGCGAGGCCGCGGACGAGCGCGGGGGCGCACAGGCCGACGAAGCCGATCGGTCCGGCGAGCGTGACCGCGGCCGCCGAGAGGAGCGCGGCGAGGACGACGGCCGTGACCCGGGTGGAGCGGACGGGGACGCCGAGGCCGCGGGCCGCGTCGTCGCCGAGGGCCAGGGCGTCGACCCGGCGGGCGAGGAGGAGGAGTCCGGCGAGGGCGAGGAGCGCGATGGGCGCCATCTGCAGGACGGCGTCGAAGCCGCTCTGCGCGATGCTGCCCTGGTTCCAGTCGTAGAGCCCCTCCGTCTCCCTCGGGAAGAGGAGGAGCAGGCCCTCGGCGATGGCGGTGAGGCCGAGCGTGAGGCGCTTCCGGCGAGGACGAGGCGGACGGTGCCCGCACCGAGGCCGGAGAGGCCGAGGACGACGGCGGCCGCGGCGAGGCCGCCGGCGAAGGCGACCGGAGGTGGCGAAGAGCGGGAGCGAGACGCCGGTGACGGCGGCGATGCCGAGCGCCAGGTAGGAGCCGGCGTTGACCGCGAGGGTGTCGGGCGAGGCGATGACGTTGCGGCTGACGGCCTGGAGGGCGGAGCCGGCCATGCCGAGGACGGCGCCGACGAGCAGTCCGGCGACCGCCCTGGGCAGCCGGGAGGCGACGACGACGGACGCGTCGGCGGGGTCGGCCCGGCCGGTGAGCGCCTTCAGAGCTCGGCGCCGCCGACGGCGGCCGTGCCCTGGGTGACGTCGACGAGGGCGAGGCCCGCGACGAGGAGGACCAGTGCGGCCGTCACCGCGGCCGCGCCCCTCCGGGACGTGACCGTCGTCGGACGGGTGGAGGTGTGGTTGCGGTGACGGCCATGGTGTTACTTCGTCAGCTCCGTGACGGCGGAGTCGACGTACCGGTTCATCGACGCGGGACCGCCGAACATCCAGATGCCGTCGGGCAGGCGGTGGACGTTGCCCTTCTTGACGAACGGCAGGGAGGTCCAGACCTTGTCCTTGGTGAGGACGCCGGTGAAGGGGTTGCTGGTGGGGTCCTGGTCGTTGCCGATGTAGGCGAAGTGCACGTCGCCGATCGTGGTGAGGCCCTCGACGTCGGTGGCGCCGAGGCCGTAGGCCGGAGTCGCCCTTGACGGTCCAGGCGTTCTTCAGGCCGAGCTTCTCGTTGACGGCGCCGATGAGCGAGCCGTCGGTGTACGCCCGGAGGAGACCTGGTTGGCGTTGAGGTAGCCGTCGGCGAAGGCGTACTTCGCGCCGGCGAGACCGGCGGCGGCGAGCTTCTTCTTCCCGTCCTCGATCTTGGCGTCGAAGTCCTTCTTGAGCCGGTCGGCCTCGGCGGTGGTGCCGGTGGCCCGCGCGATGAGGTCGAGGTTCTCCGTCATCCGCCCGATCGGGTCGGCCCCGTCGGCGGCCTTGAGCTCCAGGACGGGCGCGACCTTGCGCAGTTGCTTCACGGCGGCCGGCGGCAGGTCGCTGGTGGCGACGATGAGGTCGGGCGAGAGGGCGGCGACGGTCTCGACGCTCGGCTCGCCGCGGGTGCCGATGTCCTTGGCGTCGTTCTTCAGCGGGGCGGCGGTGTCCCAGGCCTTGTAGCCCTTGACGTCCGCGACGCCGACGGGGTCGACGCCGAGGGAGATCAGGCTCTCGACGACGTTCCACTCGGTGCCGACGACCTTCTCGGCCGGGCCGTCGAGGACGACCTTGACGCCGGTGGAGTCGGTGAGGGTGATGCTCTCGGCGGTCTTCTCCGCCTTCTTGTCCGCGGCGGGCTCGGTGGTGCCGCAGGCGGTCAGGGCGAGGGCCGCGGCGGTGGCGGTGGCGGCGGTGAGGAGGAGGCGTCTCATGACGGGGTCGTGAGCCTTTCGCTTCGCGTGTGGTGCCGGCCGACGGCGCGGGTGCGCAACCGGCCGGTCAGGGGTCGGTGTCGACTTCGATGCGGATGCCGTACGTGTCGGTCAGCCGCTCCGCGGTCAGGACGTCCTGCGGGGAGCCGTCGGCGACGACCCGTCCGGTGCGGAGGAGCACGATCCGGTCGGCGACGGCGGCCGCCTGGTCGAGGTCGTGCAGGACGGCGCCGACGGCGATGCCGTGGTCGTCCGCCAGGTCGCGGACGAGGTCCAGGAGTTCGACCTGGTAGCGCAGGTCGAGGTAGGTGGTGGGCTCGTCGAGGAGGAGGACGCCGGTCTCCTGGGCGAGGCAGCTCGCGAGCCAGACCCGCTGGAGCTGTCCGCCGGAGAGGTGCTCGACGCCCCGGTCGGCGAACTCGGCGACGCCGGTCAGGGCGAGGCGCGGTCCACGGCGGCGCGGCCGTCCGGGTCCGCCTTCCCCAGCGCCCCGGTAGGGGTAGCGGCCGAACTCGACCACGTCCCGCACGGTCAGGCCGCCGGGCGTGGGGCGTCCCTGGGTGAGCAGGGCGACGTGGCGCGAGAAGTCGCGGGGGACAGCGCGAGGCCGTCGGTGGCGTCGTCGATGACGAGGGTGGCGGTCCGGGGCCTCTGGAGCCGCGAGATCGTCCGCAGGAGCGTCGACTTCCCGCTGCCGTTCGGGCCGACGAGGACGGTGACCTCGCCGGGCCGCAGGGTCAGCGCGGCGTCGTGGACGACGTCGACGCCCTCGTAGGCCACGGTGACTCCCGTGGCCGCCAGTTCGTGGCCGCGGGGACGACCGTCCGCGGATCTCTCTTCTCCAGCTCGCACAGCCGTAGGTTAGCCTAACCTAAGTGTTGGGCGAAACGGGGGTTGCGCCTGCGTGAGCAAGACGAGAATCGGCCAATTCGGCAGCGTGAAGCGCGGGGCGGGTAGGGGGTCCCGGAGAGGACTTCCCCTTCCGGACGGAGCGGATCGACCGTGTGCACTGCCGAGGACTATCCCGTACGGGCCGCCGCCCGGGCGCGCACCCCGCCGGCCTCGACGCGCGGCTCGTGCGGTGCCGGGCCTGCCCGCGCCTGGTGGCGTGGCGGGAGGAGACCGCCCGCGCCGGGCGCGCCGCCTTCCGGGGCCAGGAGTACTGGGGGCGGCCGGTGCCCGGGTTCGGTCCCCGGACGCCGCCCTGCTGATCAGCGGTCTGGCGCCCGCCGCGCACGGCGGGAACCGGACCGGCCGGATGTTCACCGGCGACCGGGCGGGCGACCTGCTGTACGCGACGCTGTACGAACTCGGCCTGGCCTCGCGGGAGACGGTCACGGGCCTCGACGACGGTCTCGAACTGTACGGGGTGAGGGTCACGGCGCCGGTGCACTGCGCCCCGCCCGACAACCGCCCCACGCCCGGCGAGCGGGACGCCTGCCGCCCCTGGCTGGCCCGCGAGGCGCGGCTGCTGCGCCCGACGCTGCGGTCCGTCCTCGTCCTGGGCGGCTTCGGCTGGCAGGCGGCGCTGCCCGCCCTGGCGGAGGCCGGCTGGCTCGTGCCCCGGCCGCGCCCGAAGTTCGGGCACGGCGCGCGGACGGTCCTGGCGCCGGCCTCCCCGGGGACCCCGCGCTCACGGTGTTCGGCAGCTACCACGTGAGCCAGCGCAACGTGTTCACCGGCCGGCTCACCCGGGAGATGTTCCGCGAGGTGCTCGCGGAGGCCGCCCGCGCGGCCGGCCTCCCGGTGGCGGAGTGACCCGGGCCCGCCGGACGTCGCACGTCCCGGGCGTCACACGTCCCGGATGTCACACGTCCCGGACGCGCACGTCCTGGACGCGCCGGAAGGGCCGGTCCGCCTCCAGTTCGAACGCGAGCTCCAGGAGGGTCCGTTCGGCGCCGGGGCGCCCGGCGAACATGACGCCGACGGGCAGCCCCTCCTCCGTCGCGCCCACGGGCAGCGAGAGGGACGGCGTGCCCACGACGTTGTCGATGGGGGTGAACGCCACGTACGCCAGGATCCGCTCGATCAGCGTCGGGTACGCGACGTCCGGGGCGAGGTGGCCGAGCCGGGGCGCGGGGTGGGCGAGCACGGGGAAAGGACCAGGTCGAGGCCGCGGAAGGCCGCCGCGTACGCCTCCCTGGTGCGCCTCAGCCGCCGCAGGACGCCCGGGGTGTGCCGCCAGTTCTCCAGGTAGGTCGCGCGCAGGCCCCGGCTGAGGCCGTCCATGCGGTGGCGGTCGAAGTCGGCGCCCAGGGTGCGGCCCGTGGTGCCGAGGAGGAAGGAGAGAAGCCCCAGTAGGTGAGGAAGTCGTCGGTGAAGCGGGGGTCGACGGCGATCTCCACCGGCTCCACCGCGTGGCCGAGCCGTTCGAGCCGCGCCACGGTCTCCGTGACGGCGGCCCGGGTCGCGGCGTCGGAGGCGACGCCGGTGGGCGAGTCGAGGAGGAAGCCGACGCGCAGCCGGCGCTCCGCTGGGCCCTCCACCAGGCCGAGGGGCGGCATCTTCGGGTTGCGCCAGTGCTGCTCGGCGGCGGCGAGGAAGGCGGCGGAGTCCCGTACGGAGCGGCTGACGATCCCGTCGGAGACGATGTCGAGCGGGAGCCGGCGGCCCTGGGCGCTGGGCACGACCCGGCCCCGGCTCGGCTTGAGCCCGACGAGTCCGCAGCAGGCGGCCGGGATGCGGATGGAGCCGCCGCCGTCGTTGGCGTGCGCGACCGGCACCGCTCCGGCGGCCACGAGCGCCGCGCTGCCGCCCGAGGAGCCGCCCGCCGAGTGCGCGGTGTTCCAGGGGTTGCGGACGGGCTCGGCGCCCTCGTACTCCGTGGAGGGCTGAAGCCGAACTCGGGGAGCCTGGTCTTGCCGAGGACGGTGACGCCGCTGCTGAGAACTGGCGGGTGAAGGCCGCGTGGCGGCAGGCGGGCCGCGGCGTGAAGCGGCGCTGCCGTGGCCGGTGGGCAGTCCCCGGTAGTCGGTGTTGTCCTTGACGAAGGTCGGCACCCCGGCGAGAGGCCCGTCCCCGGGCCGGGCAGCGGGTGTTCGGCGTGCGCCTGGACCGCGTGGAGCCGGCCCTCCACGGCCCGTACCCGCTCGGCCGCGTCCCGGGCCGCCTCGGCGGCGCTCACCTCGCCCCGCCGGATCGCCGCCGCGAGGCCCACCGCGTCGTGGTCCCCAGGGCGTCGTCCCGGAAGGCGTGCACCGTGGTCCGTTCGTCGAAAGTCGTCACCGCTGCCCCAAGTCCCCGTGTGTGGTCGGTTGGCCGCCATCATCGCGTACCGACGGGTAACAGGCGAGGGCCGGAAGGAAGGTGAGTCCTTTTCACCCATCCCGAAAGACAGTTGGTTAGGTTAGGCTAAGCTAACTGAATTTCACGCGCCCGGCCCCGGCCGTCGCGGCAGGGAGGAACACAGCCATGGGACTGCCGGCCATCGATTCCTACGCCATGCCGGACCGGTCGGCCTCCCCGTTCCAGCGCCCCTGGCGCATCGACCCCACGCGCGCCGCCCTGCTCGTCCACGACATGCAGAACCACTTCGTCGGACGCTTCCCGGCCCAGCAGCCGCCCGTCGTGGACCTCGTCGGCAACATCGTGGCGCTGCGCGAGCTGGCCGGGGCCCTGGGCCTGCCCGTGGTCTTCAGCGCCGAGCCGACCGTGCAGCGCGGGCTCGCCGCGGACGTCTGGGGCCCGGCGATCGGCGACGGCCCCGGGGACGCCGCGATCATCGAGCCCCTCACCCCGCGCCCCGGCGAGCACCTGCTCCCCAACGCCCGGCAGAACGCCTTCCTCCGCAGCCACCTCGGCCGGCTGCTGCGCGAGGAGGGACGCGACCAGCTCGTCATCTGCGGGGTCTACGCCCACCTCGGGGTGCTGCTGACCGCCGCCGACGCCTTCATGAACGACATACAGCCCTTCGTCGTCGCCGACGCCGTGGCCGACTACTCCGCCGAGGAGCACGAGATGGCCCTGCGCTGGGCCGCGCGCAGCGAGTGGTCTGTACGACCGACGACCTGCTGCGCGGTCTGCTCCTCGGCAGGAACCGGCGCGACGCGTGACGCGGGTGGCGCCCTCCCCGGAGGAGGGTGCCACCCGCCGGGCTCTAGGAGGCGGCGCGCTCCAGGGTCCAGAGGCGGTGGTCCCAGCCGACGTCGGCGCGGGAGCGCACGACGAGCCGGCGCTCCCGGCGAGCGCCGCGATCTCCTCGGCGTCGCGCACCCCGGAGCCGAAGGCGCACTTGAGGCGCAGGTGGTGCAGGACCGCCTCCATGTCCTCCGGGTCGCCGGTCGTGACCTGCTCGACCAGGAGCAGGGTGCCGCCCGGCGCGAGCGAGGCGGCGGCCTCGGTGAGGTGTGCACCGCGTCCTCGTCGTCCTGCCACTCCAACTGCCGCGACATCAGCAGGGTGCGCGTGCCGGCCGGTACGGCGCCGGAGCCGGCGACCAGGTCGATCCGGGGCAGTAGTTCCTCGTCGATGATCGCCTCGCGCAGCACCCGGAGCACCGAGGGCATGGCGACGATCCGCGCGCGCAGCTCCGGGAACTCCTTGACCAGGGTCTCGACGACGGTCGCGACCCCGTGGCCGGTGGCGGTCAGCTCGGTGACGGACGGCCAGTCGTGGGCGCGCAGCACGCCGGGGGCGATCCAGCGGGCCTCGTCCTCGACGGCCGCGCGGGCGGTGTCGGCGATCCGGGACTCCCGGGCCATCTCCTCGGTCAGGGTGCGTCCGGCGAGGGTGCGGTAACCGGCCTTCCCGGTGCGGACGGTGTGCAGCAGGCCGGAGAGGGAGGCGTCGAACGCGGCCTCGGCGCCCTCCAGGTGGTACTCCTCCGCCGAGTGGTCGTCCTCGACGAGCTCCTCGCTGATCGGGGTGAGGCTGTAGTGGCCCTCGCCGTCGGTGGCGAGGAGTTCGATCCCCACGAGGTAGTCGAGGAGGGCCCTGAGGGTGGCCGGGTGCGCCCCGGCGCTCCGGGCGATCTCGGCGGCGCTCCGCACGCCCCGGTCGACCAGGTCGAAGACGCCGAGGGTGACGGCGGTCCGGATGGCGTAGGGGGCGCCAGGTCGGTCAGCTCGTGGAGGCGCTCGTGCGCGGCGTCCTCGTCCTCCTCCGTCACCACGGGGGCCTCGGGCGGCTCCTCGGCCGAGGCGGGGTCGAGCGACGGGGACGGCGGGCGCGGTGCGGCGCCAGTACCCCGTGATGTGGGTCTGCTCGCGCGGGACCTGACGCTCCGTCGCCAGGTGGCGGCGGATGCCCTTGAGGGTGACGGCCTCGCCGGCGACCCAGGCGAAGACGGTGCCGGGCAGCCACTCGGCGGCGCGGACGGCCTGCTCCAGGAGGTCGGTGGTGCCGGCCGGGGCGCCGTTCCGGGAGATCCAGACGATCTCGGCGTCGGCCTTGGTGGGCAGCTCCTGGCGGTGGCTGTCCTCCCCACCTCGACGAAGACGCGGGCCTTGGTGCCTTCCGGCATCTCGGCGAGCCAGCGGCCGATGGCGGGCAGGGCGGTCTCGTCGCCGACGACGAGAATCCAGTCGGCGCCCTCGGGGTGGCTGTGGGACATCTTCGGGCCGGCGATCCAGGCGCTGTCGCCCGGGACGGCGTTCTCGGCCCAGGTGGAGGCGACGCCGCCGTCGTGGCGGACGAAGTCGAAGTCGATCTCGCCCTTCTCGGGGTCGTGGCGGACCGGGGTGTAGTCCTTGGCGACGGGCCGCCCGTCCGACCAGTCGAGGCTGCTCACCTGCTGCCGGGGCAGCACGAGGCGCCCGGTCTCGTCGGCGAAGAAGAACTTCACGTGGTCGTCGAAGCCCTCGGTGCGCAGGGCGGGGAGTTCCAGGCCGTCCTTGACGAAGGCGTCGAGCTGGGGCCCGCCGAGGGTGAGGCGGCGCATCCCGGGGTGATGTTCTCGGCGCGCAGCACGGTCAGCTCGCGCAGCATGATGGGGAAGGTGACGACCGAGCGGGGGCTGCGGGTGGGCATGGGTACTGCTCCTTCGTACGCGGCGCTGGGAGGCCTTGTAGGTCCGGACGGACCGGTGGGCCGAGCGGGCCGGCGGCGCGGTGCGCCCGGCCCGCCCGGCCCGTGCGGGTAGTGAGGTGCTCCCCGGGGGAGCGGGGGTCACTTGCCGGCGACGGCCCCGGCGAGGATCGGCGTCAGCTTCTCGACGATCCAGGGGGCGCTGAGGGCGTCCGGGTAGGCGACGGCGGAGGAGAGGGTGTTCTCCGAGGGGATGACCGCGTAGTGCTTGCCCTTGACCACCTTGAGGGACTGGAACAGCTTGTTGCTCTCCAGCTCCTTGGCGCTGAGCAGGCCGTTGTCGCCGAAGGGGTACGTCATGAGGAGGACGTCGGCCTCCAGCTCGTCCAGGTTCTCCAGGCTGACGGCGTTCTTGTCGGCCTTGTAGTTCTTGGCCTTGTCCGTCTTCTTGAAGCCGAGCTGCTCGAAGACGCCCGGGTCCTGGTCGGCGTAGGACATGAAGGTGATCTGCTCGGGGTGGACGACCGCGTAGGTGTACGTCTTGCCCTTGAACTCGGGGTGCGCGGCGGCCGCGTCGGCGTGGCCTTCTCGTTGGCGGCGATGACCTTCTCGGCCTCGGCGGTCAGGCCGAGCGCCTTGGCGGCGGTCTTCAGGCGCTCCTGCCAGGTGAGGGTGTCGGAGTGCGCCTTGTCGGTGAAGGTGACGACCGGGGCGATCGGCGAGAGCTTGGCGTAGTCGGTGTCCATCGACCAGGTGTTCATGCCGAGGATGACGTCCGGCGCCTCGGCCGCGATGGCCTCGTAGTCGGTGCCGTCGGTGTCGTCGTACGTCTTGAGCTTGCCGGCGCCGAGCTTGGTGATCGCGCGCTGCTTGTACTCGGGGACGGGGCCGCCGTCCTCGGCGTCCGGGGTGATGACCGGGACGATGCCGAGGGCGAGCGCGATGTCGGTGTCGCCGTCGGAGACGGTGGCGACCTTGAGCGGCTTCTTCTCGACCTGCGTCTTGCCCCAGGCGTTGGGGAGGGTGACCGGGAAGGCGGCCTCGGCGGCGCCGGTGCTCGCACCGCCCGACGGCTTCTCGCCGCCGGCCTTGTCGTCCTTGCCGCCGCAGCCGGCGAGCAGGGTGGCGCACGCGACGGCGGCGATCAGGGTACGGGCGGTGGAGCGCCGTGCGAGCAGTCTGGCGAGGCGGTTCATGGTCAGTTCTCCTGCGAGTGGTGACGGCGGCCGAGGGGAAGATCTGCGGCCTGGCGGTGTGGGGGTGGGGTACGACGACGCACGTGAGGCCGAAGACCTCGGCCACGGTCCGTTCGTCGAGGACCTCTTCGGGCGGGCCCTGCCGGATGACGCGTCCGTCGCGCATGGCGACGATCGTCGAGGCGTACAGGGCGGCCTGGTTGAGGTCGTGGGAGACGAGCACGATGGTCTTGCCCGTCTGTTCGTTGAGGTCTGCGAGGAGGTCCATGACCTCGATCTGGTGCGCGACGTCCAGGTAGGTGGTGGGCTCGTCGAGCAGCAGGGTCGGGGTGTCCTGGGCGAGGGCGAGGGCGATCCACACGCGCTGGCGCTGGCCGCCGGAGAGCTGGTCGACGGGGCGGTCGACGAGCTCGGCGGTGCCGGTGGCCCGGAGCGCCTCGGCGATGATCACGTCCTCGTGCGCGTCGCGGCGGCGGCCGAACTGCCGGTGCGGGTGGCGTCCGCGCCAGACCAGGTCCCCGACGGTGATGCTCTCGGGGGCGACCGGGGACTGCGGCAGGACGCCGAGCCTGCGCGCCACCTCGCGGGTGGGCAGGCGGTGGATGTCGGCGCCTTCGAGGAGGACCGACCCGGCGGCCAGCGGCAGCAGTCGGGCGATGGACTTGAGGAGGGTGGACTTGCCGCAGGCGTTGGGGCCGACGAGGGCGGTGATCCGGCCCTTCTCGATCCGCAGGGACAGGTCCTCGATGACGGGCGTCTTTCCGTACCCGGCGCTGATGCCGCGGGCTTCGAGCTGGTGGGGCGCGGTGGCCTCCGGGCTCTCGGTCTGCGGTGTCACGGTGTGTGTCACGAGGCTCCCTGCCTGCGTCGAAGGATCAGCCAGACGAAGTAGGGGGCGCCGAGCAGCGCGGTGAGGACGCCGGTGGGCACCGGGCTGATCAGGGGGCGTGCTGGGCGAGGACGTCGGCGCCGATCACGATGACGGCGCCGACGGCCGGGGCGAGAGGGTGGAGCGTTCGGGTCCCACCAGGCGCACGGCGATGGGGCCGCTGACGAGGGAGACGAAGCCGATGGGGCCGACGACGCTGGTGGCGAGGGCCGCGGCGGCGGCGCCGAGGAGCAGGACGCCGACGCGGGAGGCGGTCACCCGGGTGCCGAGGCCGGAGGCGAAGTCGTCGCCCAGGGTGAGGGGTGGCGAGGGCCGGGCCAGGAAGAGCGCGGCGAGCGCGCAGGCAGCGAAGCCGACGGCGAGGGTAGTGACGCCGTCCCAGTCGGCGGCGTTGGTGCTGCCGACCGTCCAGCGCATGGCGATGGCGACGGTCTGCTGGTCCGCCACGGTGAACAGGTAGTTGGTGTAGGCGGTGCAGACGGCGCTGAGCCCGATGCCGACGAGGACGAGGCGGTACGTGTCGACCCCGCCGCGCCAACTGAGCGCCTGGACGGCGGCGACGAGGACGAAGGAGCCGATGACGGCGGCGACCGGGACGCCGAGGGTGAAGGCGGCGGGCGCGTAGAGCAGCGCGGTCGCGGCTCCGGCGCCGGCTCCGGCGGAGATGCCGACGATGTCGGGGGTGGCGAGCGGGTTGCGGATCAGCCGCTGGTAGAGCGAGCCGGCGAGGCCGAAGAGGGCTCCGGCCAGGAGCGCGGAGAGCGCCCTCGGCATCCGCAGTTGGAAGATCATGTAGTCGGCGAGGCCGTCCCGCAGGCCGAAGGCGGCGGGAAGGACGTCGGCGGGGTCGAGCCGGCCGATGCCGCCGAGCAGGACCGAGGCGGCGGTGAGGCCGAGCAGCGCGACGGTGAGCACGGCGGCGGTCACGGCGGCGCGGCGGTTGCGGGCGCGGCGGTCGGCGCGCAGGTGCGCGACGACGGCGGGCGTGGTCGGGGAGTCCGGCCGCGGGGACCGGGTGTCGAGTGCGGTCATCACATCCGCACCAGGTCGCGGCGGCGGGCGAGCCAGACGAAGAAGGGGTGCCGACGATGGCGGTCATGAGGCCCACCTGGACCTCCCCGTGGTCGAGGACCAGCCGGCCGGCCGTGTCGGCGCCGGTGAGAGGACGGCGCCGACGGCCATGGAGACCGGCAGCGACCAGCGGTGGTCCGGTCCGACGAGGAGCCGGGCGCAGTGCGCGGCGACCAGTCCGACGAAGGCGACGGGGCCGACGGCGGCGGTGGCGGAGGCACAGAGCAGGACGGCGACGGCCGCGGCGGCGAGGCGGGCGCGTTCGACGCGGACGCCGAGGGCGCGGGCGGTCTCCTCACCGAGCCCGAGGATGTTGAGGGTGCGGCCCAGCGGCAGGGCGAGGAGCAGGCCCACGATGACGAAGGGCATGACCTGGCTGAGGACCTCGGCGCGGCCGGTGAGCTGGCCGACCGACCAGAAGCGGAGGTGGGCGAAGGCCTCCTTGTCGCGGACGACGAGGAGGGTGATGAGGAGGACATCACGGCGGCCATGGCGACACCGGCGAGGACGAGGCCGACGGCCGAGCTGCCGGCGTCGGTGCGGGTCCCGATGAGGTAGACGAGGGCGGCGGCCACGGAGGAGCCGAGGAGGGCGAGCCAGAAGTAGCCGCCGGCGTCGGTGACTCCGAGGAACATGATGCCGAAGACGACGAACATCGAGGCGCCCTGTTCGACGCCGAGGATGCCCGGGTCCGCGAGGGGTTGGCGGTGAGCGCCTGCATGACGAGGCCGGAGGCGCCGAGCGCCGCGCCCACCGCGAGGCCGAGGAAGGTCCGGGGATGCGCTCGGTCCACAGGACGTGGGTGTCGAACGCCTGGTCCCCGGGGTGGAGGAGGATGCGCACGACCTCCAGGGGCGAGATGTCCCGGGCTCCGAGCCCGATGCCCGCGACGAGGGTCACGAGCACCGCCGCGACGGCGAGCACGGCGACGGCCGTGCCCCGGGAAGCCCGGGTGCGCACCACCGGCACGCCCCGATTCCCTTCCGGCGGCGGGGCTTTCACCACCGAAGCGGGCGGTTGTGTCATCTGTTGTCCTTGTTCTCACGGCTCGTACGGCGACTTAGGTTACCCTTGCCTAACCTTCGGGGATCCAACCCGGAGGCCGACCGATCACAACGAGGGGCCGGAGTGCGTCCGGCCCGGGACCACGGGGGTGGCCTGCATGGCCGACGGCACGACACGGGTGGCGGACGAGGACGCCATCACGGCGACGGGGCACCCCACCCACGTGCACGACTTCCACCAGTTCCTGTACGCGCCCCTGGGCCGGATCACGGTCACCACGCCGGACGGCGCACGAACTCACCGCCCCCTGGGCCTGTGGCTCCCGGCCGGGACCCCGCACAGCGCCCGCTTCGACCCCGAGTCCCTGGTCCTCGCGGAGTCGTTCGACCCCGCCGCGCACCGGCTTCCGCACGCCCGGACCACCGCGATCCGGATCGACGACGCGACCCGGCGGCACCTGCTGGCCCGGACCCGCGGAGCGGTCGGAGAGCCGACGACGCGGCGGTGTTCGCCGCACTGACCTGCGTCCGGACCCGCCGGGAGGTGCGGCTCCCGCTGCCCCGCCGACCAGCGAGGCCGCCCTCGCCGTGGCCGGCACCCTGCTGCGCAGGCCCGACGACCAGCGCACCGCGACGGAGTGGGCCGAGAGCCTCTACGTCAGCTCCACCAGCCTGCGGCGGGCCTTCCGCACCGAGACCGGACTGCCCTTCTCCGAGTGGCGGACCCGGGTGCGCCTCAACCACTCGCTCGAACTCCTGCACCAGGGGCACCAGGTGGGCGCGGTCGCCGCCATGGTCGGATTCACGAGCACGAACGGCTACATACTGGCGTTCCGGCGACACTTCGGGCGGACCCCGGGCGCCTGGACCAAGGAGTGCGCGGACCGTTCGACGGGGTGAGGCGGGGCGGGATCCGGACGCCACCGCCGCACCGGGAGGGCCCCGGGGAGTGACTTGACAGTCACTGACCTCTAGGCGATTTTAGGTAAGCCTTACCTAAACGCCCGCTTCCCGGGCGCCCCACCGAAACGAACCGACGGCCCCCGCACCCCGCCCCACCGGGCGACCGCACGCGGGGCCGCACCGGCGCGAGGAGAGACCCATGACCGCGACCAACCCCTTCGAGGACGACGACGCCCGCTACTTCGTGCTCGTCAACGCCGAGAACCAGCACTCCCTCTGGCCCGCCTTCGCCGAGGTGCCGGACGGCTGGACCGTGGTGCACGGCGAGGACTCCCGGCAGGGCTGCGCCGCGTACACCGAGGAGCACTGGACGGACCTGCGTCCGGCGAGCCTCGCCGCCCGTTCCTGACGTCGCCGCGTCCCGGCCGGTCCCCCGGCCGGGAAGGGCCCAGCCGCGTCACCCGAGGGCGCGGACCAGGATCCGGGAACCGCGCGCGGGGTCGAGCGAGGCACGCCACACGGGCGGCGCCTCCTCGTCGCCGCCGGGGGTGAACCCGTACCGCAGGAACAGCAGTCCGCTGCCGGTGGTCGCGGTGAACACCCGGGTCGCGCCCGCGCGCCGGCCTCCCCGAGGGCGGCGGCGAGAGCGCGGAGCCGATGCCCCGTCCCTGGTGTCCGGGCGCCACGCAGAAGTTGTAGAGCACGGCCGCCGGGCCGCCCCGCGCGTCGGTGCGGGCGCGGAGGCCACGCATCCCGCCAGGTCCCCGCGCCCGGCTTCCACGACCAGGAAGTCCGTGGCCGCGAGGGCCAGTTCGGCGGCCGTCCGCTCGCGCAGGGACCCCTCGCGCACGAACGGCCCGGACAGCCTGCGGACGGCTTCGACGTCGCCGCTCCCGGCGGTCCGGACGACGGCGGCGGGGGCCGGCGGAAGCTCCGGGCAGGGCAGGGCTGTGCTCAACGTCTTCTCGCTCTCTGGTCACTGACATTTCAACGGGCCGTGGTGGCGGCACCCGCCTGTTTGACTCCACGATAGTGATTTAGGTAAGCCTTACCTAACCAAACTTGATCCATCGGACCGAAGAGGACCCGGACCATGGCCGACGCGGCCGGACAGCAGACCTTCGCCCTGGAGCGGCTCGTGCGCGACGTCGCCGACGTGCTCTACGTCGAGGCCGAGGAGGTCGACCCGGACGAGAGCCTGCTCGACCAGGGCCTCGACTCGATCCGGCTGATGAGCCTGGTGGAGACGTGGCGCGCCGACGGCGCCGAGGTCGGCTTCGTCGAACTCGCCGAGCGTCCCACCCTCCGCGAGTGGGCCGCCCTGCTCGGGCAGTCGTCGGGAGCGTCCCGTGCGAGCCGGTGACCTCCTCGTCGACATCGGCCCGCTGCGGACCAGCCGGGACTTCCGGGCGATCTTCATCGCCCGGATCGTCTCCCTCTTCGGCCTGGGCATGGCCACCGTGGCCCTGTCCGACCAGGTCTACGACCTGACCGGATCCACCTTCGGCGTCGCCGTCTCCAGCATGATCATGAGCGTCACCGTCCTGGCGGGTTCCTCTGGGGCGGCTGGGCGGCCGACCGCATGGACCGGCGCGGGCTGATCCTGTGGGCCCGCTCCTCCGCCGCCCTCGCCTTCGCCGGCCTCGCGGTCAACGCCTTCACGCCCGACCCGCACCTGTGGGCGGTCTACCTGTGCATCGCGTGGGACGGACTCGCCACCGGAGTGAGCGTCACCGCCCTCATGGCCGTCGCGCCCACCCTGGTCCGCCCCGACCAGCTCCCCGCCGCCGGCGCCCTGATCTCCCTCACCGGTGAGATCGGCTCGGTCGCCGCCCCTTCCTCGGCGGCGTGCTGCTCGCCCTGGCCGGCCCCGCGCCGGTCTACGCCTTCACCGCCGTCACCACCGGCATCACCACCCTGCTGCTGCTCAGGCTGCGGCCGCTGCCCCCGGTCAAGGACGAGGAGGACGACGACACCGAGGACTCGGGCTCGCCGCTCGCGGCCTTCCGGTACGCCGTGCGCAACCGCGTCGTCGGCGGCCTGCTCGCCCTCGGCGGGATCAACGCGCTGTTCAACATGCCGGTCGTCCTCTTCCCGAGATGGTCGACGAGCGGTTCGACGGCGGCAAGGTCATGCTCGGACTGCTCTACACCGCTCCGGCCGTGGGCGCCATCCTCGTCTCCGCCACCAGCGGCTGGATCACGCGCGCCGCCCGCCCCGGACGCCTGCTGCTCGTCGCCGCGTTCACCGGCGGCCTGGCCATCGTCGGCTTCGGCCTCAGCGGCAGCGCCGCCGTCGCCTTCGCGATGCTGGCCGTGGGCGGCGCCGCCGGCACGGTGTACGAGATCCTCGAGTACGCCCTCGTCCAGCACAACACCCCGGACCGGCTGCGCGGCCGCATGGTCAGCGTCCTCACCTCCCAGGGCACCACGGGCGACGTCGTCGGCGACGTCGAAGTCGCCCTGGTGGCCAAGTGGTTCAGCCCGGCCGGCGCCGCCGTCGTCAACGGCGTGGTGTGCGCCGCGGCGGCCTTGGTCGTCGCCGTCACCGTCCCCGGCCTGCGCAAGGCGACCCTCCCCGCGAGGAAGAGGAGGAGTCCGGGGACGACCTGCCGCCCGCCGACGCCCTCGTCGCGGTGACGCACGCCGGCACGGGCCTCACCACCGCCAAGCCGGTCACCGCCGAGGACCTCCCCGGCCACCGGCTGACACCGACCGGGCGGGGCGCCGCCGGTGCCACCGGCCCGGCACCGCCCCGGCGCCCCCCTCCTTCCCCCCTCCCCCCTCCGTCCCGTCCCGCGGCCGGCCCCGAGCCGCCGCGGGTGACCCTGGAGCAAGACCCATGACCGAGCGTGCTCTGCGACGCCTCGCCCTGACCGGGGCCCAGACCGGAGTCTGGTACGGCCAGCGGCTCGACCCCGACTCTCCGGTCTACAACGTCGGGCAGTACGTCGCCGTCGACGGCGCGCTCGACCCGGACCTCTTCGCCACGGCCCTGCGCCGGGTCGTCGGGGAGTGCGAGGCCCTCACCGTCCGCTTCGAGGGAGGACGAGAACGGGCAGCCGTCCCAGGTCCTCGCCGACGCGCCCCCGAGCGGCCCCCTCGTGGAGGTCGTGGACCACCTGGGCGCCCCGGACCCGGAGGCCGCCGCGCTCGCCGCGATGCGGGCCGACATGGCCACGCCCGCCGACCCGGCCACCGCCCCGCTGTTCGGCTTCGCCCTGCACCGGGTCGCCCCGGACCGCACACTCTGGTACCAGCGCGTCCACCACATCGCGCTCGACGCCTACGGCTTCTCGCTCCTGTCCCGCCGCACCGCCGAGGTCTACACGGCGCTCGCGCGCGGCGAGAGCCCGCCCCTCGCCGTTCGGCCCGCTGTCCGCCGTCGTCGGCGAGGAGGCCGCCTACCGCGACGACGAGCGGTGCGCCGCCGACCGCGCCTACTGGCGGGACCGGCTCGCGGACCGCGGCGACCACGAGCCGCTGGCCGGCGCCTCCTTCCGGCCGCCCCCGACTTCCTGCGCGCCGAGGCCGCGCTGACGCCCGAGGCCACCGCCGGGGTGTTCGCGCTCGCCCGCGCCGCGAAGGCGACCTGGGCGGACGCCGTGACGGCCGCCTTCGCCGCCTTCCTGCACCGCTCGACCGGCGACCGGGACGTGCTGCTCTCGCTGCCCGCGATGGCCCGCCTCGGCTCGGCCTCCCTCTCCGTCCCCGCGATGGTGGTCAACGTGCTGCCGCTGCGGGTCGCGGTCCGCCCCGGCCTCCCGCTGGCCGAGCTGGTCGCCGAGGTCGCCGCAGGCGTCCGCGACCTGCGCCGCCACCAACGCTACCGCGCCGAGGACATCCGCCGCGACCTCGGTCTCGTCGGCCGCGACCGGGGCCCGCTCGGCCCGATGGTCAACGTCAAGGCCTTCGACAACGCCCTGGACTTCGCCGGCGCCCCCGGCACCGTGCACAACGTGGCCGCCGGACCGGTCGACGACCTGACCCTGGCCGTCCGCCACGACACGGCCGCCGGCCGGATCGCCTTCGAGCTCGACGCCAACCCGCGCGCCTACGACGCCGAGGGCCTGGACGCCCGCTGCGCCGAGTTCGTCCGCTTCCTCACCGAGGCCGCCACCGCCGGCCCCGACACCCCGTGGGCCGCCCCGACCTCCTCGACGACGCCCTCCTGGAGACGCTCGCCGCGCAGGCCGCCGCGACCGCCCGCGAGGTGGCGCCCGGCACCGTCGTCGAGGCCTTCGCCGCACAGGCGCGGAAGCACCCGGGGCCGTCGCGCTCGTCGCGGGCGCCGAGGAGCTCACGTACGCGGAACTCGACGCCCGGGTCGACCGGCTGGCCCGACTGCTCGCCGCGCGCGGCGTCGGCCCCGAGCGGTTCGTCGGCATCGCCCTGCCGCGCGGCGCCGACCTCGTCGTCGCCCTGCTCGCCGTGCTCAGAGCCGGCGGCGCCTATCTGCCGCTCGACCTCGAATACCCCGCCGAGCGCCTGGAGTTCATGGTCGAGGACGCGCGCCCGGTGTGCGTCCTCACCACCCTGGCGGCCGCGGCCGACGCCCCCGACGTGCCCGGCACCGAGACCCTCGTCCTGGACTCCCCGACGCCCTGTCCGCCCTCGCGGACCTGGCCGCGAGCCCGCCGAGCCGCTTGCGGCCCCGGACGGCGACCACCCGGCGTACGTCATCCACACCTCGGGCTCCACCGGCCGCCCCAAGGGCGTGGTGATCCCGCACTCCGCGCTCGCCAACTTCCTGCGCATGCAGGCCACGAGCTGGCCATGGAGCCCGGCGACGGGCTCGTCGCCGTCACCACGGTCTCCTTCGACATCGCCGCCCTGGAGATCCACGTCCCGCTCGTCAGCGGCGCGGCGGTCGTCCTCGCGGGCCGCGACACCGTCCGCGACCCGGCGGCGCTCGCCGCCCTGGTCGAGGCCCACCGGCCGACCGTGATGCAGGCGACGCCGTCGCTGTGGCACGCCCTCCTGGAGGAGGGCGCCCCGCGCGCTCGCCCGCACCAAGGTCCTCGTCGGCGGCGAGGCCCTGCCCGCCGCCCTCGCCGAGCGCCTCGCCCGCACGGCCGCCTCGGTCACCAACGTGTACGGGCCGACCGAGGTGACCGTCTGGGCCACCTCCTCCGTCCTCTCCCCGAGCACACCGGCACCCCGGACATCGGCCTGCCGTTCTGGAACACCCGCGCCCACGTCCTGGACTCCGCGCTCCGCCCCGTCCCGCACGGCCGCCCCGGCGAGCTGTACCTATCGGGCGACCAGCTCGCGCGCGGCTACCTCGGCCGCCCGGCGCTCACCTCCGAGCGGTTCGTGGCCGACCCGTACGGCCCCGCCGGCTCCCGCATGTACCGCACCGGCGACCTGGTGCGCCGCCGCCCGACGGCGTCATCGACTTCCTGGGCCGCGCCGACGACCAGGTGAAGGTGCGCGGCTTCCGCATCGAACTCGGCGAGATCGAGACCGCCCTGACGGACCGCCCGGAGGTGGACCGGGCCGTGGTCGTGGTCCGCGAGGACATACCCGGCTCCCCGCTCCTGGTCGGCTACGTGACCGGCGCGGGCGAGGCCGCCCGGACGCGGCCGGGCTGCGCGCGGCCGTCGGCGAGCGCCTTCCCGCGCACATGGTGCCGTCGGCCGTGGTGGTCCTGGACGCCTTCCCGCTCACCGCCAACGGCAAGGTCGACCGGCGCGCGCTGCCCGCGCCGACCTGGCCGGGTCCGCCGCGACCGCCGGCCGGACCCCCGCGACGCCCGCGAGGAGATCGTCGCCGGGGCGTACGCGGACGTCCTGGAGCTGGCCTCGGCCGGCCCCGAGGACGACTTCTTCGACCTCGGCGGGCACTCCCTGCTCGCCGCCCGCGTCGCAGCCCGGCTGCGTACCGCGCTCGGCGCCGACTGCGGCGTGCGGGACGTGTTCGAGGCCCGTACGCCCGCGGCCCTGGCCGAGCGGCTCGCCGCCCGCACCGCGACGGGCGCCCGCCCGGCGCTCACCGCCGGAGAGCGGCCCGAGGTCCTCCCGCTGTCCGACGCGCAGCACCGGCTCTGGTTCCTGCACCAGCTCGAAGGCCCCGGCGCCACGTACAACATCCCGTTCGTGGCCCGGTTCGGCACGCTCCTGGACCCGGCGGCCCTGGACGCGGCCCTCGGGGACGTGGTGGCCCGGCACGAGGCGCTGCGCACCGTCTTCGCCGAGCAGGACGGCGAGCCGTACCAGCGGATCCTGTCCCCGGCCGACGCCGGGGTGCGGCTGCGCATGGAGGAGACCGCCACGGACCGCGTCGACGCGGCCGTGGAGACGGCCCTCGGCCACCTCGCCGACCTGTCGGCCGAGGCGCCGGTGCGGGTCACCCTGGTCCGCGACACCGAGCGCGGTGCCGACGCCCTGGTGGTCCTGCTCCACCACATCGCCAGCGACGAGTGGTCGATGGGCCCGTTCCTGAACGGCCTCGAACACGCCTACGCGGCCCGGCTCCGGGGCGAGGCGCCCGCGTTCGCCCCGCTGCCGGTGCAGTACGCCGACTTCGCGCTCTGGCAGCGCGAGGCGCTCGGCGACCCGGCGGACCCGGAGTCCCCGGCCGCCCGGCAGGCCGCGTACTGGCGCGAGGCGCTCGCCGGGCTCCCGGCCGAGGCGACCCCGCCCGCCGACCGGCCCCGGCCCGCCGAGCCCGACAACGCGGGCGGCATGGTCCACCTGAGGTGCCCGCCGCGCTCGCCTCCGGCATCCGCCGCCTGGCCCGCGAGTCCGGCACCAGCGTCTTCATGGTCGTGCACGCGGCCGTCGCCGCCCTGCTCCACCGGCTCGGCGCGGGCGACGACATCCCCTCGGCAGCCCGGTCGCCGGCCGGTCCGACCCGGCCCTGGACGGTCTCGTCGGCTTCTTCGTGAACACGGTGGTGCTGCGCGCCGACCTGTCCGGCGACCCGACGTTCGCCGCCCTCCTGGAGCGGGTGCGCGGCGCCGACCTGGCCGCGCTCGACCACGCCGACCTGCCGTTCGACGCGGTCGTGGAGGCCGTCAACCCGGAGCGCTCCCTCACCCGGCACCCGCTCTTCCAGACCATGGTGTCGCACAGCACCGTCACCCAGGACGTGCGCGCCCTGTTCGGTCTGGACGCGGCCGTGGACCGGACCGACCCGGGCGTCACCAAGTTCGACCTCGACGTCACCTTCTCCGACAGCGCCCACGGCGACGAACTGGACCTGGAGGTCTTCTACTCGTCCGCCCTGTACGACCGGGCCACGGCCGACGCGCTCGCCGCCCGCCTCCTGCGCCTCCTGGAGCAGGCCGTCGCGGCCCCGGAGACCCCGGTCTCCGCGTACGAGCTGCGCTCCGCGGAGGAGCGGGCGCTCCTGGAGCGGTGGAACGACACCGCCGTCGACCACCCGGACGCGACCGTCGTGGAGATCCTGGCCGAGCGCGTCCGGCAGGCCCCGGACGCCGTCGCCCTGGTCTGCGGCGACCTGCGCCTCACCTTCGCCGAGCTCGACGACCGGGTCACCCGGCTCGCCCTGCTGCTCGCCGGGGAGGGCGTCGGCCCGGACGCCGTCGTGGCGCTCGCCGTGCCCCGCTCGGCCGAGTCGGTCGTCGCCGCCTTCGCCGTCCTGAAGGCCGGCGGCGCCTACCTGCCGCTCGACCTGGACCACCCGGAGGAGCGCCTGGCGTACATGCTGGGCGACGCCGCGCCCGTCTGCGTCGTCACCACCCGGGCCGTGGACGGGCGGGTCCCGGACGCGGCCGGCGCGTCCCGGCTCGTCCTGGACGCCCCGGAGGTACGGGACCGACTGGCCGCCGCCGAGGGCCCGGCGCCCCGCGCGCCCCGCCCGGACGACCTGGCGTACGTCATCTACACCTCCGGCTCCACCGGCCGCCCCAAGGGCGTCGGCCTGCACCACGCCGGTCTGACGAACCTGTACCGGGACCACGAGCGGCAGCTCTACCGCCCGGTCGCGGAGCGCTCGGGCGGCGCGTGCAGGCCCTGCACACCGCCTCGTTCTCCTTCGACTCCTCGTGGGAGCAGCTCCTGTGGCTGATCGCGGGCCACGAGCTGCACGTCCTCGACGAGTACGGGCGCCGCGACGCGGACGCCGTCGTCGCCCACGTGCGGGAGGCGCGGATCGACGCGCTCGACGTCACCCCGTCGTACGGTCGCCACCTGCTCGACGCGGGCCTGCTCACCGGCGACCACCGCCCCCGCTGTTCCTCCTCGGCGGCGAGGCCGTGCCGCCCGCCCTGTGGACGGAGCTGCGCGCGGTCACCGACGTGGAGACGGTGAACTACTACGGTCCCACCGAGTTCACGGTGGACGCCCTCGTCGCCCGGGTCACCGACTGCGCGACCCCCGTGGTGGGCCGCCCGCTCGACAACACCCGGGCGCACGTCCTGGACGCCCGGCTGCGGCCGGTGCCGCCCGGCGTGCCCGGCGAGCTGTACCTCGCGGGCGTCCAGAACGCCCGCGGCTACCTGGGCCGTTCGGTGCTCACCTCCGAGCGGTTCACGGCCGACCCGTACGGTCCCGCCGGCTCCCGCATGTACCGCACGGGCGACCTGGCGCGCCGCCGCGCCGACGGCCTGATCGAGTTCCTCGGCCGCGCCGACGACCAGGTCAAGATCCGCGGCTTCCGCGTCGAACTCGGCGAGATCGAGGCCGAGCTGACGGCCTGCGAGGGCGTCGCCTCGGCGGCCGTCCTGGTCCGCGAGGACGTCCCCGGCGTGCCGCGCCTGGTGGCGTACACGACCGGCGGCGCCGACCCGGACGCGGTGCGCCGCGCGGTGGCCGGGCGCCTGCCCGCGTACATGGTCCCGGCGGCGGTCGTCGCCCTGGACGTCCTGCCGGTGAACGTCAACGGCAAGCTGGACCGGGCCGCCCTGCCCGCGCCCGCCGTGACGGCCGCCGCGCCGTCCCGCGCCCCGCGCGGCGAGACGGAGGAAGCGCCTCGCGGAGGCGTTCGCGGAGGTCCTGGGCCTCGCGTCGGTCGGCGCAGAGGACGACTTCTTCGCGCTCGGCGGCCACTCCCTGCTCGCGACGCGCCTGGTGGCCCGGGTGCGGGCGGCGGGCCGCGCCTGCTCGGTGCGCGACGTGTTCGAGGCGCGGACGGTCGCGGCGCTCGCCGCCCGGCTCATGGAGCGGACCGCCTCCGAGCGGCCCGCCCTCGTCCCGGTCGCGCGACCGGAGCGGCTGCCGCTCTCGTACGCCCAGCGGCGCCTGTGGTTCCAGTACCGACATGGACGGCGCGAGCTCCACGTACACCGTCCCGCTGGCCCTGCGGCTGCGGGAGCGGCCCGACGCCGACGCCCTGCGCGCCGCGTTCGACGACCTGGTGGCCCGCCACGAGGTGCTGCGGACCGTGTTCGCGGAGGCCGACGGCGAGCCGTACCAGCGGATCCTGGCGCCCGGCGAGGCGCGGGTGCCGTTCACGGTCCGCGAGGCGGCCCCGGAGGCGCTCGCGGACGCGGTAGAGCGGCGATCGCGGAGCCCCTGGGCCTGGAGGGCGAACTCCCGCTGCGGGTCACGCTGTTCGGCACGTCCGACGGTGACCACGTGCTCGTCGTGCTCCTCCACCACATCGCGACCGACGAGTGGTCCACCGGGCCGCTCCTGACCGACCTGGACACCGCCTACACCGCGCGCCTCGCGGGCCGGGCCCCCGCGTTCCCCGGGCTCCCCGTCCAGTACGCCGACTACGCCCTCTGGCAGCGCGAGCTCCTCGGCGACGCGGCGGACGCCTCGTCCCTGGCCGCCCGCCAGTCCGCCTTCTGGCAGGGCGCCCTGGCCGGGCTGCCGGAGGAGCTGGCGCTGCCCACCGACCGGCCCCGGCCGGCCGTCCCGACCACCGGGGCGACACGGTCACGGCCGAGCTCCCGGCCGCGCTCGTGGCCCGCCTCGACCGGCTGGCGGCGGACTCCGGCGCGACCATGTTCATGGTGGTGCACGCGGCCGTCGCGGCCCTCCTTCACCGGCTCGGCGCCGGGGACGACATCCCTCGGCACCCCGGTCGCGGGACGCGGCGACAGCGCCCTCGACGGACTCGTGGGCTTCTTCGTCAACACGGCCGTCCTGCGCACCGACCTGTCCGGCGACCCCTCCTTCACGGAGCTGCTCGACCGCGCCCGCACGGCGGGCCTCGCGGTCCTCGACCACGCCGACCTGCCCTTCGACGCCGTCGTGGAGGCCGTGGCGCCGGTCCGCTCGCTCGCCCGCCACCCGCTGTTCCAGACGATGGTGGCGTACGAGGGCGGCGGCCCGGACCTGTCCCGGCTGCTCGGCACGGACGCCGGGGAGTTCCCGGTGCGGGGCGGCGCGGCCAAGTTCGACCTGGAGATCCTGTTCCGGCGCACGCAGGGGCCGGCGGCGCCGGCATGACCTGCGGGGTGCGCTACGCGACCGACCTGTTCGAGCGGGCGGGCGCCGAGCGCCTGACGGAGCGGCTCGTCCGGCTCCTGGACGCCGTGGCGGCCGCGCCCGAGGCACCCGTGTCCTCGGCCGCGCTGATGGACGGGGACGAGCGGCGGCGGGTCCTGGAGGGTGGAACGCGACCGACCGGGTCGTGGACGGCCCCGGACGCTCGCGGACTTCGTGGCGGCGGGTGCGGCGAAGGCCGAGGGTCCGGCGCTCGTCTTCGAGGACGAGGAGCTGTCCCGTACCGAGTTCGACGCCCGGGTCAACCGCCTCGCCCGGCTCCTGATCGGCCGGGGCGTGGGACCGGAGTCGGTCGTCGCCGTGGCCCTGCCGCGCTCGTTCGACCTGCTCGTCGCCATCCACGCCGTGGTGCGGGCCGGTGGCGCCTACCTGCCGCTCGACCTCACCCTGCCCGCCGACCGCCTCACCCACATGACGGACACCGCGCGTCCGGTGTGCGTCCTGACGGACCTGCCGTCGCTCGGCGCGCTGCCGGCCGGCGTGGAGGCCGAGCCGGTGGTCCTGGACGCGCCCGAGGTGCGCGCGGAGCTGGACGGCCTGGACGACGCCGTGGTCACGGACGCGGACCGGTCGGCCCCGCTCCTCCCGCGCCACCCGGCGTACGTCATCTTCACCTCCGGCTCCACCGGCCGCCCCAAGGGCGTCATGGTCGAGCACGAGGCCATCGTCAACCGCCTCGCCTGGATGGAGGGCACGTACCGGCTGACCCCGGCCGACCGGGTCCTCCAGAAGACCCCGACGACGTTCGACGTGTCCGTCTGGGAGCTGTTCTGGCCGCTCGCCCAGGGCGTGCCGCTGGTCGTCGCCCGGCCCGAGGGCCACCGGGACCCGCAGTACCTCGCGGAGCTGATCCGCGGGCAGCGGGTGAGCGTGCTGCACTTCGTGCCGTCGATGCTCCAGGCGTTCCTGGACTCGGTGGACGTGGCGGACTGCCCGGGGCTGCGGCTCGTGGTGTGCAGCGGCGAGGCGCTTCCGACGGATCTCGTGGACCGCTTCCACGCCTCCGCCGGGGGCCGCGCGGTCGCCCTGGAGAACCTCTACGGCCCCACCGAGGCCGCCGTGGACGTCACCGCCGCCACCGCCCTCCCCGGCGCCGCCACGGCGTCGGCCTCCATCGGCTCCCCGTCTGGAACACCCGCGTCCACGTCCTCGACGGACGCCTCCAGCCGGTCCCGGTCGGCGTCCCCGGCGAGCTGTACCTCGCGGGCGTCCAGCTCGCCCGCGGCTACCTCTCCCGCCCCGACCTGACCGCCGAGCGGTTCGTGGCCGACCCGTACGGGCCCGCCGGATCCCGCATGTACCGGACCGGCGACCTCGTCGTCCGGCACGACGACGGGCGGCTCCAGTACCTCGGCCGCACCGACGACCAGGTCAAGCTGCGCGGCCTGCGCATCGAACCGGGCGAGATCGACGCGGTCGTGGCGTCCGCCCCGGCGTGGCGCACGCGGTGACCCTGGTCCGCGAGGACCGGCCCGGCGTGCAGCGGCTCGTGGCGTACGTCGTGGGCGCCGGCGACGGGCCGGTCGCCGTGGACGCGGTGCGCGCCCACGCGGCCTCCCGCCTGCCGGAGTACATGGTCCCGAACGTGTTCCTGGAGATCCCGGCCGTTCCCTCTCCCCAACGGCAAGCTCGACCGCCGGGCCCTGCCCGTGCCGCCGGACGCCGTCGCCGGGCCCTCGCGGGCACCGAGGGACGCGCGCGAGAGATCCTGCTCGGGATCGTCGCGGCCGTGCTCGGCCTGGAGACGGCCGGGGTCGAGGACGACTTCTTCGACCTCGGCGGCCACTCCCTGCTCGCGGCCCGCGCGGCGAGCCGGATGCGGTCCGCCCTGGGCGTGGAGTGCTCGGTGCGGGACGTGTTCGAGGCGCGGACGGTCGCGGCGCTCGCCGCCCGGCTCGCGGAGCGGACCGCCTCCGAGCGGCCCGCCCTCGCTCCGGTCGCGCGACCGGAGCGGCTGCCGCTCTCGTACGCCCAGCGGCGCCTGTGGCTCTTCGACAGCGTGCGGGGCCCGGGGACCGCGTACAACGTGCCCTTCGCGGTCCGTCTCGACGGGCCCGTGGACGCGCGGGCCGTACGGGCCGCCGTAGAGACGTGGTGGCACGGCACGAGGTGCTGCGGACCGTGTTCGCGGAGGCCGACGGCGAGCCGTACCAGCGGATCCTGACGCCCGGCGAGGCGCGGGTGCCGTTCGCGGCGCGCCGCGTCCGCGCCGCGGACCTGGCCGCCGAGGCGGAGGCCGCCTCCCGGTACGTCTTCGACCTGGCCCGGGAGATCCCGGTGCGGGTGACGCTGCTCAGCGCCTCCGACGAGGAGCACGAGCACGTGCTCGTCGTACTGCTGCACCACATCGCGACCGACGAGTGGTCCACCGGGCCGCTCCTGACCGACCTGGACACCGCCTACGCGGCCCGCGCCGCCGGCCGGGCCCCGAGTTCACCGAACTGCCCGTTCAGTACGCCGACTACGCCCTCTGGCAGCGCGAACTCCTCGGTGACGCCGAGGAGTCGGACTCGACGGCGGCGCGCCAGGCCGCGTACTGGCGGGAGGCGCTCGCCGGCATCCCGGAGGAGCTGGGTCTCTTCACCGACACCCCGCGCCCGGCGACGCCGACGCACGGCGGTGACGTGGTCCCGTTCGACGTGTCGGCCGCGACGGGCGCCGGGCTCGCCCGGATCGCCCGCGACTCCGGCGCGACGATGTTCATGGTGGTGCACGCGGCCGTCGCGGCCCTGCTCCACCGGCTCGGCGCCGGGGACGACGTCCCCCTCGGCGCCCCGGTCTCCGGGCGCGGCGACGAGCGGCTCGACGGGCTCGTGGGCTTCTTCCTGAACACGCTCGTGCTGCGCGCGGACGTGTCGGGCGAGCCGACGTTCGCGGAGCTGGTCGACCGGGTGCGGGACGCCGGTCTGGCCGGCTTCGCCCACGCCGACCTGCCGCTCGAAGCGGTGGCGGAGGCGGTGGGCGCGGCCCGCTCCCAGGCCCGCAACCCGCTGTTCCAGGCGATGGTGACGTACCACTCGGTGTCCACCGAGGTCTCCTCGCTCTTCGGGGTCGCGGCCCGTGAACTGCCGGTGGAGATCGGCGGGTCGAAGGTCGACCTGGAGTTCGCGTTCGGCGGCTCGGAGGACGACGGGCGGATCGAGGGCGGCCTGCGGTACGCGACCGACCTCTTCGGCCGGCCGGGCGCCGAGCGGCTCGTGGAGCGGCTCGTCCGCCTCCCTGGACGCCGTGGCAGCCGCGCCGGGCGCGCCGGTCTCCTCCCTCGACCTGATGGACGGGGAGGAGCGGCACGCCCTGGAGGGGTGGAACGCGACCGACCGTGCCGTGGACGGCCCGCGCACCCTCGCGGACCTGGTGGCGGCGGGTGCGGCGAAGGCCGAGGGTCCGGCGCTCGTCTTCGAGGACGAGGAGCTGTCCCGTACGGAGTTCGACGCGCGGGTCAACCGCCTCGCCCGGCTCCTGATCGGCCGGGGCGTGGGCCCCGAGTCGGTCGTCGCCGTGGCCCTGCCCGCTCGCTCGACCTCCTCGTGGCGATCCACGCGGTCGTCCGGGCCGGCGGCGCCTACCTTCCGCTCGACCTCACCCTGCCCGCCGACCGCCTCACCCACATGTGCGAGACGGCCCGGCCGGTCGCCGTCCTCACCGACACGGCCTCGGCGCCGGACCTTCCGGCGGGGCTCGCGGCGGAGCGGATCGTGCTCGACTCGGCCGCCGTGGCGGCGGAGTGGGCAGGCGCGGACGCGCACGCGGTGACGGACGCGGACCGGCGGGCTCCCCTGCTGCCGCGCCACCCGGCGTACGTCATCTTCACCTCCGGCTCCACCGGCCGCCCCAAGGGCGTCATGGTCGAGCACGAGGCCATCGTCAACCGCCTCGCCTGGATGGAGGGCACGTACCGGCTGACCCCGGCCGACCGGGTCCTCCAGAAGACCCCGACGACGTTCGACGTGTCCGTGTGGGAGCTGTTCTGGCCGGTGGCGCAGGGCGTGCCGTTGGTCGTCGCCCGGCCGGACGGGCACAAGGACCCGGAGTACCTGGCCGAGGTGATCCGCGACCGGCGGGTCAGCGTGCTGCACTTCGTGCCGTCGATGCTGGCCGCGTTCGTCGCGGGCGTGGAGATCGCGGACTGCCCGGGGCTGCGGCTCGTGGTGTGCAGCGGCGAGGCGCTTCCGACGGATCTCGTGGACCGCTTCCACGCCTCCGCCGGGGACCGGACGGTCGCCCTGGAGAACCTGTACGGGCCGACCGAGGCCGCGGTGGACGTCACCGCCGGCACGGCCCTCCCGGGCGCGACGGCGGCCTCGGCCTCCATCGGCTCCCCCGTCTGGAACACCCGCGTCCACGTCCTGGACCACCGGCTGCGGCCGGTCCCGGTCGGCGTGCCCGGCGAGCTGTACCTCGCGGGCGTCCAGCTCGCCCGCGGCTACCTCTCCCGCCCCGACCTGACCGCCGAGCGGTTCGTGGCCGACCCGTACGGGCCCGCCGGATCCCGCATGTACCGGACCGGCGACCTCGTCGTCCGGCACGACGACGGGCGGCTCCAGTACCTCGGCCGCACCGACGACCAGGTCAAGCTGCGCGGTCTGCGCATCGAGCTGGGCGAGATCGACGCGGTGCTCTCCGGGGCGCCCGGGGTGGCCCGCGCCGTCTCGGTGGTCCGCGAGGACCGGCCGGGCGTGCGCAGGCTCGTCGGCTACGCCGTCCCGGCGGGCGACGGACCGCTCGACGCGGACACGCTGCGGGCGCACGCGGCGACGTGCCTCCCGGAGTACATGGTCCCGGCCGTGATCCTGGAGATCCCGTCCGTGCCGCTCTCCCCGAACGGCAAGCTGGACCGACGGGCCCTCCCGGTGCCGCCGGAGCCCCGCCGGGCGGCGGCCCCGGCCGCGCCGGCCGCCCCGGCGGCCGCCTCCGAGACGCCGGCCGAGCTGCTCGCGCGGCTGATGGCCGAGGTCCTCGGGCTGCCCGCGGTGGGTCCCGACGACAACTTCTTCGAGCTGGGCGGCGACAGCATCGTCTCCATCCGGTACGTCAGCCAGGCCCGCAAGGCCGGGTTCACGGTGACGGCCCGCCAGGTGTTCCAGCACCCGACCCCGGCCGGTCTGGCCGCCGTCGCCTCGCCCGCCGCCCCGGCGGGCGAGGCCCCAAGCGTCCGGCCGAGCAGGCGACGGGCCCGCTGGTCCTGCCGCCGGTGGCGCACTGGTTCGCGGGACGCGGCGGCGCGTACCGCCGGTTCTGCCAGGCCCGTCTGGTGCTGCTGCCCGCCGGGGTGCGGCCCGCGGACCTGGAGACGGCCCTCCAGGCGGTCCTGGACCGGCACGACGGGCTGCGGCAGGTGCTGACCGTGGCGCGGTCCGGCGTGTGGAGCGCCGAGGTCGCCCCGGCGGGCGCGCTGACGGCCGTGTCGGTGCTGCGGACGGTGGACGCCGCCGGGCTCGGCGCGGAAGCCCTGCGGGAGCTGGTCTCGCGCGAGTCGGACCGGGCCGCGGGCGAGCTGGACCCGGAGTCCGGCCGGACCGTGCGGGCCGTGCGCTTCGACGCCGGTCCCGGCGAGCCGGGCAGGCTGCTGCTCGTCGCCCACCACCTGGTGGTGGACGAGGTGTCGTGGCAGATCCTGCTGCCGGACCTGCGGGCCGCGTGCGAGGCGGCGGCGGAGGGGCGGACGCCCGCCCTCGACGCCGTGCCGACGGCGCTGCGCACGTGGACGGCGGGGCTGCTCGCCGAGGCGCAGAGCGCGCGCCGGACCGCCGAGCTGGACCGGTGGCTGGCCGAGTCCGCGACCGGCGGGCGGCTCCTGACGGACCGTGCGCTCGACCCGGCGCGGGACACGGTGGCGACCGCGCGGCGGCTCACCGTCCGGCTCTCCGCCGAGCGCACCGAACCCCTCCTGACCGCCGTGCCGCAGGCCTTCCACGGCACGGTCAACGACACGCTGCTCACCGCGCTCGCGCTCGCCGTGGGCGACTGGGCGGCCGGCACGGGAAGCCGGCGGACGGGCTGACCGTGGACCTTGAGGGCCACGGCCGGGAGCAGGACCTCGTCCCGGGCGCCGACCTGACCCGTACGGTCGGCTGGCTGACCAGCGTGTACCCGCTGCGGCTCACCGCCGACTCCTACGACGCGCGTGCGGTCGTGGGCGGGACGCAGGATGCCGGGGCGGCCCTGAAGGAGATCAAGGAGCGGATCCGCGGGGTCCCGGACGGCGGGATCGGCGCCGGGCTGCTGCGGTACGCCAACGCCGCCACCGCCGGTCTGTTCGACCCGGAGGACCGCCCGGAGATCCTGTGGAACTACCTGGGCCGGCAGACCGCCGCCCGGCAGTCCGCCTGGGGGCCGGCCGAGGAGGCCGACGCGCTCGCCGTCGGACCGGAGCCGGACGCCCCGCTCGCGTACCCCTCCAGGTGGACGCGGAGGTGGAGCAGGGCCCGGACGGGCCGGAGCTGGCCGCCTCCTTCCTGTGGGCGGGCGACGCCCTGTCCCAGGACACGGTCGCGGCGCTCGCGGACAACTGGACGGCCGCCCTCGACGCGCTCGCGGCCTGGGCGGCGGGCGGGGTCACCGCCGGGCACACCCCGTCCGACCTCGACCTGCTCGACCTCGACCAGAACCAGATCACCATGCTCGAAGAAATGTGGAGGGCCCAGCAGTGACGCAGGCTCGTATCGAGGACATGCTGCCGCTGTCCCCCTTCAGCAGGGCATGCTGTTCCACTCCGTCTACGACGACGGGGCGGCCGACGTGTACACCGTGCAGGTGTCGGTGGGGCTCGCGGGCCCCGTCGACGCCGACCGCCTGGAGCGGGCGGCCGCGGCGCTGCTGCGTCGGCACCCGAACCTGCGGGCCGGCTTCTGGCACGAGGGGTGCCGCAGCCGGTGCAGTTCGTGCCGGCGGAGGTGCCCTTCGCCCTGGAGCGGGTGGACCTGACGGAGGGCGGCGCCGCGGGCTCGTCCGGCGCCTCGGGTGCTTCGGGTGCCTCGGGTGCCTCGGTGGAGACCGGCTCGCCGGGCTGCGCCGGGCCGAGCTGGCCCGCCGCTTCCAGCTCCACCGGCCGCCGCTGCTGCGCCTGGTGCTCGCCCGGGTGGGCGGGGACGACCACCGCCTGGTGATCACGGTCCACCACATCCTGGTCGACGGCTGGTCGATGCCGCTCCTCGTGGGCGACCTGCTCGCCCTGTACGCGACGGACGGCGACGCCTCGGGGCTGCCGCCGGTGCGCCCGTACCGCGCCTACCTGAAGTGGCTGAAGGAGCAGGACGCCCCGGCGGCCGAGGCCGCCTGGCGCGGGGCGCTCGCCGGGGTCGAGGAGGCGACGCTGGTCGCGGAGCCCGACCCGGCGCGCACCCCGGTGCGGCCGGGCGTGCGGTCCCTGGAGCTGTCGGAGGAGGCCACCGCCCGTCTGACGGCGGCGGCCCGCCGGCTCGGCACCACGCCGAGCACCCTGATCCAGTGCGCCTGGGGCCTGCTCGTCGGCGGTCTGACGGGCCGTCGTGACGTGCTGTTCGGTCTGACCGTGTCGGGCCGTCCGGACGAGATACCCGGCGTCGAGTCGATGCTCGGCCTGTTCATCACGACCGTGCCGGTGCGGCTGTCGGTCCGCAACGAGGAGACCGTCGAGGGCTGCTCCGCCGCTTCCGCGACGAGCAGAACGCCCTCCTGGCCCACCACCACCTGGGGCTGCGCCTCATCCGCAAGCAGAGCGACGCGGGCGAGCTATTCGACACCCTCGTCGTCATCGAGAACTACCCGGTGGACCCGGCGGCGCGCGAGACCGTCGCCGCCGGGGTGCGGGTGACCGGGGTCGAGGCGGAGGACGCCACCCACTACCCGCTGACCCTCGCGGTGTCCCTGGACGAGCGGGCCCTGCTGCGCCTGGAGTACCGCCCGGACGTCTTCGACGACCGGCGCGCGGGCCTGATCGCGGACCGCCTCGCCCACGTCCTGGACCGGATCGCGCAGGAGCCCGGCACGGCGGTCGGGGCGCTGCCCCTGCTGCCCGAGGCGGAGTCGGCGCGGGTGCGCGGAAGCTGGCCGGGGACGGTGCGGGACGTGCCGGCGGGCACGGTCGCGGACGTGTTCGCGCAGCGGGCGGCCCGTACCCCCGACGAGGTCGCGGTGGTGTGCGGCGGGGAGTCGCTCACCTTCGCGGAGGTCGACGCGCGGTCCGCGCGGCTCGCGTCGCTGCTGGCCGCGCGGGGCGTGGGCCCCGAGTCGGTGGTGGCGCTCGCCGTGCCGCGCTCGGCGGAGACCGTCGTGGCGATCCTCGCCGTCCTGCGGGCCGGCGGCGCCTATCTGCCGCTCGACCTGGACTACCCGGCGGACCGGCTCGGCCTGATGGTCGACGACGCGCGTCCGGTGTGCGTGGTGACCACCGCGCGCGGTCTGGAGCTGCTGCCGGAGGCCGGTGACGGGCCGGAGCGGCTCGTCCTGGACGCGCCGGAGACGGCCGCCGCCCTGGCCGCGGCCCCGGCGGAGTTCGCCTCGCCGGCCGTCGCGGACGGGCACCCGGCGTACGTCATCTACACGTCCGGCTCGACCGGGCGCCCCAAGGGCGTCGTGCTGACCCACGGCGGTCTGTCCAACCTGTACGCCAACCACATCGCGGACGTCTTCGGCCCGGTGGTCGAGGCGACCGGCGGCCGGCGCCTGCGCGCCCTGCACACGGCGTCGTTCAGCTTCGACACCTCCTGGGAGCAGTTGTTCTGGCTGGTCGCCGGGCACGAGCTGCACGTCCTGGACGAGGTGGGCCGCCGGGACGCCGAGTTCGTCGTCTCGTACGTGCGGGAGCACCGGGTCGAGACGATGGACGTCACCCGACGTACGCGCTCGGCCTGCTCGACCAGGGCCTCCTGGACCCGGCCGCGCACCGTCCGGCGCTGCTGCTGCTCGGCGGCGAGGCGGTGCCGGAGGCGCTGTGGTCGGCGGTGCGGGCGGCGACCGGCGTGATGTCGGTGAACCTGTACGGCCCGACCGAGTACACGGTCGACGCGCTCGCGGCGGACCTGGCGGCCTCGGCCACCCCGGTGGTGGGCCGGCCGATCGGCAACACGCGCGCGTACCTGCTCGACGGGGCGCTGCGTCCGGTGCCCGCCGGGTCGACCGGCGAGCTGTACCTCGCGGGGCACGGCATCGCGCGCGGCTACCTGGGCCGGTTCGCGCTGACGGCGGAGCGGTTCGTGGCCGACCCGTACGGCGCCCCGGGATCGCGGATGTACCGCACGGGCGACCTGGCGCGGCTGCGCGCGGACGGGGAGATCGAGTACCTGGGCCGGGCCGACGACCAGGTGAAGATCCGGGGCTTCCGGATCGAGCCCGGTGAGGTCGAGTCCGCGCTCGCGGCGGTCGACGGGGTCGGCGCGGCGGCCGTGGTGGTCCGCGAGGACACTCCGGGGTGAAGCGGCTCGTCGGCTACGTGACGGGCACGGCCGACCCGGTGGCGGTCCGCGAGGAGCTGGCCGCGAGCCTGCCCGACTACATGGTCCCGGCGGCGGTCGTGGTCCTGGACGCGCTGCCGTTCACGGTCAACGGCAAGCTGGACCGGGCGGCGCTGCCCGCGCCGGTGTTCGGCGGCTCCGAGGGGTCGCGGGCGCCGAGCGGGGAACGCGAGAGGCCCTGTGCCGGGTCTTCACCGAGGTCCTGGGGCTCGCGTCGGTGGGCGTGGACGACGACTTCTTCGCCCTGGGCGGCGACAGCATCGTCTCCATCCAGCTCGTGACCCGGGCCCGCAAGGAGGCCTGGTCCTGACCCCGCGCGACGTGTTCGAGCGGCGGACGGTCGCGGCGCTGGCGCTCGCGGCCCGGACGCCGGAGGAGAGGAGCGGCGTCCGCCGCGGCGGTGGACGCGGACGCCCCGCTCGTGGAGCTGGACGAGGCCGGCCGGAAGGTCCTGGAGCAGGTCTTCCCGGGCGCCGAGGAGGTGCTGCCGCTGGCTCCGCTCCAGGAGGGCTGTACTTCCACGCGCAGTACGACGACCGGGCGCTGGACGTCTACCTGATGCAGAACTTCGTGGAGCTGCGGCACGCCGTGGACACGGCCGCGCTGCGCTCGGCGTTCGACGCGATGCTGCGCCGCCACCCGAACCTGCGCTCGGCGTTCTGGCACGAGGGCCTGCCGGGCCCGGTGCAGGTGGTTCCCGCCGCGTGGGAGCTGCCGTGGGAGGTCCGCGACCTGACGGGGCTCGACCGGGCCGCGCAGGACGAGGCGCAGCGGGAGTTCTCGCTGGCGGACGCGGCGACCCGCTTCGACCTGTCGGCGCCGCCGCTGATGCGCGTGACCCTGCTCAAGTTCGCCGAGGACCGCTGGATGCTGTGCGTGACGCAGCACCACATCCTCACCGACGGCTGGTCGGAGTCGCTGTTCTTCGAGGAGCTGTTCGCGCTGTACGGGGCGGGCGGCCGCGAGGAGATCCTGCCGCCGGTCACGCCGTACCGGGAGTACCTGCGCTGGCTCGCGGGCACCGACGGGGAGGCGGCGCGGGCCGCCTGGCGCGCCCACCTGTCGGGCCTCGACCAGGCGACCCTGGTGGCGCCGGCCGATCCGACGCGGCAGCCGGTGACCGCCGAGGTGGTGGACATCGCGCTCGGCGAGGAGACCAGCGACCGGCTGCGGTCGTTCGCGCGGGGCTCCGGCGTCACCCTGAACACGGTCCTCTCGGCGGCCTGGGCGCTGTCCCTGGCCGGGATGACCGGCCGGGACGACGTGGTGTTCGGCGCGACGGTCTCGGGCCGTCCGGCGGACGTGCCGGGCGTCGACCAGATGATCGGCATGTTCATGAACACGCTGCCGTTCCGGGTGACACTGCGTCCCGCGGAGACGCTGCGGGACCTGCTCGTACGGATGCAGGGCGAGCACGCCGACCTGCTGCCCCACCACTACCTGGGGCTCGGCCCGATCCAGCAGGGCACGGGGATCGGCCAGCTCTTCGACACGCTGTACGTGTTCCGGAACACGCCGCTCGACGACGCGGCGCGCGAGAGCCGTGGAGCGGCACCAGATCGGCTGGACGCACAGCGTCGACGGCACGCACTACCCGCTGACCCTGGCGGTCACCCCGGAGCGTTCGCTCGAACTGAGCCTGGCCTACCGGCCGGACCTGTACGACCGGGAGACCGCCGAGCGGCTCGCGGGCAGGCTGCGGCTGCTCGTGGAGCAGTTCGCGGCGGGCGGGGCGACGCCGGTGGGCCGGCTGCGGACCCTGGAGACCGCCGAGCGGGCCGAGCTGCTCGCCCTGGGCGACGACACCGGGCACGACGTCCCGGACGTGCCGCTCGTGGACCTGTTCGCCCGGCAGGCGGCGCGGACCCCGGAGGCCACGGCGCTGGTCTTCGAGGACGAGCGGCTGACCTACGCGGAGCTGGACGAGCGGGCCAACCGCCTGGCGCGGGCGCTGATCGCGCGCGGGGCCGGTCCCGAGCGGACGGTGGCCCTGGGCCTGCCGCGCTCGGCGGACTTCGTGGTCGCGCTGTTCGCGGTGCTCAAGGCGGGGGCGGCGTACCTGCCGCTGGACCTGGACCACCCGGTGGACCGCCTCGCCGCGATGGTCGAGGACGCGGTGCCGGTCTGCCTGGTCACCGTGGACGCGGTGCGGGGCCGGGTCCCGGTCGTGGACGGCGTGCCGCCGCTCGCCCTGGACGACCCGGCGGTCGCCGCCGAGCTGGCGGCGCTGTCCGGCGGTCCGGTCGCGGAGGAGGAGCTGACCGGGCCGCGCGACGGCCGCCACCCGGCGTACCTGATCTACACCTCGGGTTCGACCGGCCGCCCCAAGGGCGTGGTGGTGCCGGGCTCGGGTCTGGTCAACATGCTGCTCAACCACCGGGAGCGGATCTTCGACCCGGCGGTGAAGCTGGCGGGCGGGCGCCGGATGCGGGTGGCGCACACGGTGTCGTTCGCGTTCGACATGTCGTGGGAGGAGTTCTTCTGGCTGGTCGACGGGCACGAGGTGCACGTCATCGGCGAGAGCTGCGGCTCGACCCGGCGGCCCTGACGGCCCACTACGACCGGGTCGGCATCGACGTCGTCAACGTCACCCCGTCGTACGGGCAGCAGTTGGTCGACGCGGGCCTGCTCGACGCGGACCGGCACCGCCCGGCGCTGGTCCTGCTCGGCGGCGAGGCCGTGCCGGACTCCCTCTGGACGCTCCTGGAGGAGACCGAGGGCACGATGGGCTACAACCTGTACGGGCCCACCGAGTACACGATCAACGCGCTGGGCGCCGACGTGGAGATGAGCGTCTCCTCCTGCGTGGGCCGGCCGATCTACAACACCCGCGCCTACGTGCTCGACAGCGCGCTGCGGCCGGTGCCGCGCGGGGTGCCGGGCGAGCTGTACCTGGCGGGCGCGGGCCTGGCCCGGGGCTACTTCGCGCGTCCGGCGCTGACGGCGGAGCGGTTCGTGGCCGACCCGTTCGGCGGGCCGGGCACGCTGATGTACCGCACGGGCGACCTGGTGCGCTGGCGCGAGGACGGGCAGATCGACTACCTGGGCCGGGCCGACCACCAGGTGAAGATCCGCGGCTTCCGGATCGAGCTGGGCGAGATCGAGTCGGCGCTGGCCGCCGCTCCGGGGTGGCCGCCGCCGCGTGGTGGTGCACACCGGGGCGAACGGCGTGAAGCGGCTCGTCGCGTACACCGTGCCCGCCTCGGACGCGGTGCGCACCGACCCGGAGGCGCAGACGGCGGCGCTGCGCGCCCTGCTCTCGGCGACCCTGCCGGAGTTCATGGTGCCGTCGGCGTTCGTCGAACTCCCGGCGCTGCCGCTGACGGTGAACGGCAAGGTGGACCGGGCGGCGCTGCCCGCCCGGTGTTCGCGGACGCGGGCGGCGGCCGGCCGCCGAAGGACGCCCGCGAGGAGCTGCTCTGCGGGATCTTCGCGGACGTGCTCGGTCTGGAGCGGGTCGGCGTGGAGGACAACTTCTTCGAGCTGGGCGGGCACTCGCTGCTCGCGATGCGGCTCGTGGGGCGCATCCGCGACGAGCTGGGCGTGCCGATGCAGGTGGGCACGGTGATGTCGGCGCCGACGGTCGCGGACGTGGCGGCCCGGATCGGGTCGGACTCGCGCCGGGACGCGCTGCGGGTGCTGCTGCCGCTGCGCGAACGGGGCACGAAGGCGCCGCTGTTCTGCTTCCACCCGGCGTCCGGGTTCGGTTGGCAGTACACGGGCCTGCTGCGCCACCTGGACGCGGACCGGCCGCTGTACGGCGTGCAGTCGCCGGGCCTGGCCGGGGAGCTGCCGGACGCGGCCGACGTGGCGGAGCTCGCCGAGCTGTACCTGGCGGCGATCCGCGAGGTGCAGCCGGAGGTCCGTACCACTTCGCGGGCTACTCCTTCGGCGGGACGGTGGCGCACACCCTCGCCTCGATGCTTCGGGAGCAGGGCGAGGAGGTCGCCTTCCTGGCGCTGCTCGACGCCTATCCGCCGGAGCGGGACGACTGGTCGTACCTGGACGGGCCGGACTGGCGCGAGCGCCTGGAGCGGGAGGAGAACGGCTTCCTGCTCTCGGTGGCGGGCCTGGGCGCGGAGGAGTCCGGCCGGGGCGGAGTGTCCCGGGAGGAGGCCGTCGCGGCGATCCGGGACAGCCAGGGCCTGCTCGCCGGGTTCGACGAGGAGCTGCTGCGGGCGATCGTGGACACCAACGTGCACTGCGTGCGGCTGCTCTCGCGCAGTACGACCCGTCGCTTCGACGGCGACGTGCTGTTCTTCACGGCCTCCCGCACGACCGCGCCGGAGGACGCGCCGGGCACGCTGTGGCCGGCGTACGTGTCGGGGAGTTCACCGAGCACGTCCTCGACCGGGGTCACGACGAGCTGATGGCTCCCGAGGCGCTGGCGGAGATCGGTCCGCTCCTGGACGGGGCGCTGCGGGCCGTCGCGGAGAGGCGGCCGGTTTCCGCGCGGGCCGGGGAGGTTCGGAAGGCCCCGGAGCCCGAGCGCCTTTGAACGACCCCCGGGAACCGATGGGCAACCAGCGAGACTTAGGCTAGGCTTACCTAAGTACGAGGAGAGATCGTGACGGATATCAACGGACCGGGCAGACCCGGACCGGGCGGGAACCGGCCGGACGGCGCGGCGCCGGGCGGCGACGCGTCGAACGGTACCGGCATCGGCACCGACATCGGTACCGCGCCGAACGGCACCGGCCCGCGCGGTGAGTTCGCGGGCCGCGTGGCGCTGGTCACCGGCGCCGCCCAGGGCATCGGCGAGGCGGTGGTGCGCGCCCTCTCCGCGCGCGGAGCCACCGTCGCGGCGACCGACCGCTCGGAGCAGGAGCTGAAGCGGAGCGTCGCCAGGCTGTCCGAGGACGCCGGCGCGGACCCGGCCGCCGGGCCGGTCGTCCCGTACCGGCTCGACGTCACCGCGCCGGACGACGTGGCGGAGACCGTGGAGCGCGTCTCCCGCGAACTCGGCCCCGTGGACATCCTGGTGAACGTCGCCGGGGTGCTGCGGACCGGCCCCGCCGTCGAGACGACGGACCGCGACTGGGCGGACGTCTTCGCGGTCAACACGACCGGCGTCTTCCACCTGTCGCGCGCCGTCGTCGCCGGCATGGCCGCCCGGGGCTCCGGCTCCGTGGTGACCGTCGCCTCCAACGCCGCCGGGATACCCCGCGCGGACATGAGCGTGTACGCCGCCTCCAAGGCGGCCGCCGTAGCCTTCACCAAGTGTCTGGGCCTGGAGGTGGCCGCCCGGGGCGTGCGCTGCAACGCCGTCTGTCCCGGTTCCACCGACACGCCGATGCAGCGCTCCCTGTGGGACGGCGACTCCGTCCCGGACGGCGTCCTCGACGGCGACCTCGCCACCCACCGCACCGGCATCCCGCTGCGCCGCATCGCCCAGCCGGAGGACGTCGCGGAGGCGGTCGTCTTCCTCGCCTCCGACCGGGCCCGCCACATCACCATGCAGGACCTCTACGTCGACGGCGGCGCCACCCTGCGCTGACGGCCCGCGCGGTGCGGACCCCCGGCCCCGGGGGTCCGCACCGCCACCACCTCACCGAACCAAGGAGCCCACCCGTGTCGACGGTCCCCCAGGTCGCCGCGCACCCGCCCGCGTCCGCCTCCATACCCGCCCCCGCGCCCGCCCCCTCGTCGCGCCCTCCCCGCACCCGCCGCGGCACCCGTGCGTGCCGCGTCCCCAGCTCCTCGGCCGTCGGCGCCGCCACCGGACTGCTCGACGCCTTCCGCGCCGGCGACCGCTTCCTCGCCACGCCCACCCGGACCCTGCTCGCCCACGGCGTGCTGAGCGAGGTCCCGCACGGCACCGACCCGGTCGCCGAGCGGGTGGCCGACACCCTCGCCGAGGCCCGCGCCGGACGCCACGCCGCCCCCGTCGTGATGGGCGCCATCCCCTTCGACCAGGACGCCCCGGCCGCGCTCGTCGTGCCCGAGACCGTCCGCACCGGACCGGCCCTCGCCTCCGACCCGCTCGTCGCGCTGCCCGCCGACGCGCCCCGCGCCGGCGCCTGGACCGTCCGCCCCACCCCGCGCCGGAGGACTACGCCAAGGGCGTCGCCGCCGCCGTCGACCGCATGTGGAACGGCGAGTTCAGCAAGGTGGTCCTCGCCCGCACCCTGGAGGTCACCGGCCCCGGCGAGCTGGACATCGCCGCCATGGTCCGCCGGCTCGCCCGCCGCGACCCGTGCGGCTACACCTTCGCGCTGCCCACCCGCCCCGGCCGCACCCTGCTCGGGGCCAGCCCCGAGCTCCTGGTCTCCCGGCGCGGCGACCAGCTCGTCTCCAACCCGCTGGCCGGCTCCACCCCCGCAGCGACGACCTCGCCGAGGACGTCCGGCGCGCGGCGGCCCTCCTGGAGTCCGCCAAGGACCTCCACGAGCACGCGGTCGTCGTCGACGCCGTGCACCAGGCGATGGCCCCGTACTGCTCCACCATCGACGTCCCCGCCCGGCCGTCGCTGATCCGCACCGCCGCCATGTGGCACCTCTCCACCACGGTCACCGGCACCCTCGCCCACCCCGAGGTGTCGGCCCTGGAGATCGCCTCCTCGCTCCACCCCACCCCGGCGGTCTGCGGCACCCCGACGCCGCTGGCCCGCGAGGTCATCCGCGAGACCGAGCCCTTCGACCGCGGCTTCTTCACCGGCATCGTCGGCTGGGGCGACGCGGACGGCAACGGCGAATGGGTCGTCACCATCCGCTGCGCCGAGGCCGAGGAGCGCATGCTGCGCCTGTACGCGGGCGCCGGCGTCGTCGCCGCCTCCGTGCCCGAGGACGAGACCGCCGAGACCGCCGCGAAGTTCCGCACCTTCCTGCACGCCGTGGGAGCCGAGCTGTGACCGCGTCCGCCTCCTCCCTCCCCGCCGCCCCGACCCTCCCCTGCCGGCCGCCGCGCCCGGCGCGCCCGCCGAGGAGCCGTACACCACCCCACCTGGCCGGCGGAGTTCGCCGAGCGGTACCGGGCGGCCGGCTGGTGGGAGGGCATCACCTTCGGGACGATGCTCCGCACCCGGGCCGAGGCCCACCCCGACCGCGTCGCCGTCGTCGACCACGCGGGCCCCGGCGGCGCCCGGCGCGCCTGGACCTACGCCGAACTCGACCTGCGCGCCGACCGGCTCGCGGCCGGCCTCGCGGCCCGGGGCATCGGCGCCGGCGACAAGGTCGTCGTCCAGTTGCCCAACGTCGCCGAGTTCCTCGAAGTGGTCTTCGCGCTCTTCCGCGTCGGCGCGCTCCCCGTCTTCGCGCTGCCCGCCCACCGCGAGTCGGAGATCTCCTACTTCTGCTCCTTCACCGGGGCCGCCGCCTACGTGATCCCCGACGTCCACGGCGGCTTCGACCACCGCGCCCTGGCGACCACGGTCCTCGCCCGCTCCCCGAGCTGCGGCACGTCTTCGTCGTCGGCGAGGACGCCGGACCCTTCGAGGCGCTCGCCGACGTCCCGGCCGAGCCCGTCGACCTGCCCGACCGCGACCCTCGGAGACGGCGTTCCTCCAGCTCTCCGGCGGCAGCACCGGCGTGCCCAAGCTGATCCCCGGACGCACGACGACTACGTCTACTCGCTGCGCGGCTCCGCCGAGATCTGCGCGCTCGACGAGGACAGCGTCTACCTGTGCGTGCTGCCCGCCGCCCACAACTTCCCGCTCTCCTCCCCCGGTTCGCTGGGCACGCTGTACGCGGGCGGACGGGTCGTCATGTGCCCGCGGCCGGCCCCGGACGTGGCGTTCCCGCTGATCCAGGACGAGGGTGTGACGATCACCGGCCTCGTGCCGCCGCTCGCGCTCGTCTGGATCGACGCCGCCCCCGGCTCCGCGTACGACCTCTCCACCCTCGACGTGCTCCTGGTCGGCGGCGCCAAGCTGGCCGACGAGGTGGCCCGCCGGGTCCGGCCCGCCCTGGGCTGCACCCTCCAGCAGGTCTTCGGGATGGCCGAGGGACTGGTCTGCTACACCCGGCTCGACGACGATCCGGACACGGTGGTCACCACCCAGGGCAGGCCGATCTCCCCGGACGACGAGATCAGGGTCGTCGACGACGAGGACGAGGACCTGCCGGTCGGCGCCACCGGCCACCTGCTGACCCGGGGGCCGTACACGATCCGCGGCTACTGGAACGCGCCGGACCACAACGCCCGCGCGTTCACCGAGGACGGCTTCTACCGGACCGGCGACCTCGTCCGGCTCACCCCGAGCGGCCACCTGGTGGTCGAGGGGCGCGCCAAGGACCAGATCAACCGGGGCGGCGAGAAGATCGCGGCCGAGGAGGTCGAGAACCACCTCCTGGCCCACCCGTCGGTGCACGACGCCAACGTGGTGGCCGAGCCCGACCCGTACCTCGGCGAGCGCAGTTGCGCGTACGTGATCCGCCGTCGGGGCGCCGAGGAGGTCAAGGCGCCGGCCCTCAAGCGCTTCGTCCGGGAGCGCGGCCTCGCCGCCTACAAGGTCCCCGACCGGATCGTCTTCGTCGACGCCTTCCGACGACGGGCGTCGGGAAGATCTCCAAGAAGGACCTCCGCGCGGAGGGCGCGGGCGCCTGACCGCCCGCCTCCCGCACCCCCGCCCCACCCTCTTCGAAACGGACCGTCATGAGCCTCCCCGCCGTCCCGCCCTACCCGATGCCCCGCCCCGGCGACCTGCCGGCCAACCGGGTGGACTGGACCGTCGACCCGGACCGTGCCGTGCTCCTCGTGCACGACCTCCAGAACCACTTCCTGGCCCCGTTCGACGACGGCGCCGAGCCGCTCACCGCGCTGCTCGCCAACCTGAACCGGCTCCGCAAGGAAGCCGCCCGGCTCGGCGTGCCGGTCGTCTACACCGCCCAGCCCGGCGGGCAGACGCCCGAGCAGCGCGGTCTCCAGCAGGACTTCTGGGGTCCCGGCGTCCCGGACGACCCGCGCGCCGTGGCGATCGCGGACGCCGTCGCGCCCGAGCCCGGCGACATCCGCCTCACCAAGTGGAAGTACAGCGCCTTCGTCCGCACCGACCTCCTGGAGCTGCTGCGCGAGCAGGCCGCGACCAGCTCGTGGTCACCGGCGTGTACGCGCACATCGGGGTCCTGATGACGGCCTGCGACGCGTGGATGAGCGACGTCCAGGCCTTCGTCGTCGCGGACGCCGTGGCCGACTTCTCCGAGCGCGAGCACAAGATGGCCCTGGAGTGGGCGGCGGGCCGCTGCGCGGTGGTCACGACGACCGAACAGGTATTCTGACCTGTCATGTTCTACGAGGAAGTCCCGGGCCACCCGGGGTGGTGACGGCCACCGTGTCGGAGGCCGCGGCACAGGCCCGCGCGCTCGCGTCCGTGCTCGACGACGAGGAGCGCGCCCGGGCCGCCCGGTTCCTGTTCCCGGTGGACGCGGACCGGCACCGGGTCGCCCACGTCGTGCTGCGGCTCGTCCTGGGCCGCCACGTGGGCGAGCCCCGGAGCGCCTCGTCTTCCTCCGGCAGCCGTGCGTCGGCTGCGGCGGCCCGCACGGCAAGCCGTACGTCCAGGGCCACGACGTGCACTTCTCGCTCTCCCACTCGGGGGACCGGATCCTGGTGGCGGTCGCGCCGGTGCCGGTCGGCGTGGACGTCGAGACGGTCCCGGCGGACGGTCTGGTACGGGATCTGGTCAGCGCCCTCCACCCGCGCGAGCGGGCGGAGCTGGAGGCCCTGCCGGACTCCGGCCGGCCGGCCGCGTTCGCCCGCTGCTGGGCCCGGAAGGAGGCCGCGCTCAAGGTCTCGGGCGTGGGCCTGGCGCGGGGCGCCGTCGAGCCGTACGTGGGCGCGGCCGACCGGCCGGCCCCGGTCCCCGGCCTCCGCCTCGCCGACCTGCCCCCGCTCGACGGCCACGCCGCCGCCCTGGCCCTGGCCCTGCCGACCCCTGACGCGCCCCTCTCCGTCCCGCGCGCGGCGCGTTCTTCACCCGCATGGGCCACCGGCTTCCGGGCACCCGGGGAAGGGGTTCTGTGGGGGATCACGCGACGGAGAGGGAACCAGCCATGGCTTCTGGAGTGTCACGGGCGCCCGCACCGGGCCCGGGAGAGACGTCGACGGTCACCACCGCCGTCCCCGCCCGCCTCGACCGCCTGCCGTGGTCGAAGTGGCACTGGATGATCGTGATCGGCCTCGGCACCGTCTGGATCCTGGACGGCCTCGAGGTCACGATCGTCGGCAACGTCGCCGGCCGCATCGCCGAGGACGGCAGCGGCCTGGACATCACCGCCGCGCAGATCACCGGCGTGGCCGCCGCCCTGTACGTGGCGGGCGCCTGTTCCGGCGCGCTGTTCTTCGGCTGGCTGACCGACCGCTACGGCCGCAGACGCCTCTTCATGGTGACGCTGGTCGTCTACCTGGCGGCGACCGCGATGACGGCGCTGTCGTTCGAGTCCTGGTGGTTCTTCCTCTTCCGGTTCCTCACCGGCTTCGGCATCGGCGGCGAGTACGCGGCCATCAACTCGGCCATCGACGAGCTGATCCCGTCGCACTACCGCGGCCGGGTCGACCTCATCATCAACGGGAGCTACTGGCTGGGCGCGATCGGCGGCTCGCTGCTGTCCATCGTGATGCTGGACACCGACATCTTCCCGAAGGACCTCGGCTGGCGGCTCAGCTTCGCCCTCGGCGTCGTCCTGGGCCTGGTCATCCTGCTCGTGCGGCGGCACGTCCCGGAGAGTCCGCGGTGGCAGTTCATCCACGGCTACGGCGACGAGGCGGAGGAACTCGTCGACTCCGTCGAGAAGGAGATCGAGGCGGAGAAGGGCGTCCGGCTGCCCCGCCGGACCGCGAGATCACCATCCACCAGCGCAAGAGCATCGGCTTCGGCCTGATCGCCAAGACGGTCTTCCACTCCTATCCGCGCCGGGCGGTCCTCGGGCTCTCGCTCTTCATCGGCCAGGCGTTCTCTACAACGCCATCACCTTCGGCTTCGGCACCATCCTGATCACCTTCTTCGACGTGCCCACGGGCAGCACCGGCTACTACTTCGCCGTGATCGCCGCGGGCAACTTCATGGGGCCGCTGCTCCTCGGCAAGCTCTTCGACACGGTCGGCCGCCGGGTCATGATCTCGTCGACGTACCTGCTCTCCGGCATCCTCCTGTTCGGCACCGCCTGGCTCTTCGACCGGGGTTCGCTGTCGGCCACGACGATGACGGCCTGCTGGTGCGTGGTGCTGTTCTTCGCGTCGGCGGGCGCCTCCAGCGCGTACCTGACCGTCTCCGAGATCTTCCCCATGGAGACCCGCGCGATGGCCATCGCCTTCTTCTACGCCCTCGGTACGGCGGCCGGCGGCATCAGCGGCCCGCTGCTCTTCGCGGACCTGACCGCGTCCGGGGTCGTCGGCGACACGGTCCTCGCCTTCCAGATCGGCGCCGGGCTGATGTGCGCGGCCGGTCTCGTCGCCGCCTTCCTGGCGGTCAACGCCGAGCGCCGCTCCCTGGAGGACATCGCGGAGCCCCTGTCGTCGGTGCGGTCGGCCGGGGACACCCCGGCGGGCACCTGATGTCCGCCGAAAGGGGTTTGGATTCGCGGTTTCCGCGCATACGTGCGATGTAAGCGTTCGATAAGGACGGAACGGGCCGCACGGCACACGAGAAGGAGACGGGAACCATGGGAATCATCGCTTGGATCGTCATCGGACTGCTGGCGGGCCTCATCGCGAAGGCCCTGACCCCGGGGCGCGACCCGGGCGGGTTCATCGTCACCACGCTGCTCGGCATCGCGGGCGGCCTGCTCGGCGGCTGGCTCGGCAAGGTGATCTTCGGCGTCGACTCCGTCGACGGCTTCTTCGAGCTGTCCACCTGGATCGCGGCCATCATCGGCTCGGTGATCCTGCTCCTGGTCTACCGCCTCGTCACCGGCAACTCGCGACGTCACGCGTAACGGCGTGAGGACCGGCCACCGGCCCCGCACCACCCCGCGCACAGCCCGTCCACGGGCCCCGCGACCGGCCCCGCCCTCGGCCCGACGAGGACGGGGCCGACGCATCCGGCGACCGGCGGCCCGCGCCCCGACCCGTCCGCTACCGTGGGGCGCGCTCCCCGCCCGGGACACGCCGTGCCCGGGCGCTTCCGTCCACGCACGCCGAGGAGGTCCGCGTGTCCCCGTCCCTCCCGTCGGCGCGTGCGCGGACCACGGCGTCATACCACCGCTCCCGAGGACCCCGGACCCCACCGGTCGACCCCCGCTTCCCGGATCTTCTCCGGAAAGCCGGGGGATTTCTATTATCGGCCCGGTGCCCGGTGGTCTCCCATGTGTTGGCCCCCGAGGACGACCGGAACAGGCAGGGTGATTCGAGCATGAGTACACAGCAGCTCACGGAGCTGGTCAGGGCGGCGCAGGGCGGGGATCCGCAGGCGCAGGACCGGCTGCTCGCCCACCACCTGCCGCTGGTCTACAACATCGTGGGGCGGGCGATGAACGGTCACCACGACGTGGACGACGTCGTGCAGGAGACGATGCTGCGGGCGCTCGCCGGGCTCGGCGACCTGCGCGCCCGGACAGCTTCAGGTCCTGGCTGGTGGCCATCGCGATGAACGTGGTCCGCAGTCACTGGCACCGGCAGCAGAACGGTTTCGTCACGGGCGGCCTCGACGACGCCCGCGACCTCCCCAGCCGGGCGCCGACTTCGTCGGCCTGACGGTGGTCCGGCTGAACCTGTCCGGCCAGCGGCGCGAGACCGCCGAGGCGACCCGCTGGCTGGAGCCGGACGACAGGGCCCTGCTGTCCCTGTGGTGGCTGGAGTGCACGGGCGACCTGACCCGGTACGAGGTGGCCTCGGCCCTCCAGTTGTCCCCGGAGCACACGGCGGTGCGCGTCCAGCGCATGAAGGCGCAGTTGGAAGCCGCCCGCGTCGTCGTCCGGGCGCTGACGGAGAACCCGCCGTGCCCCGACCTGCGGTACGAGCTCGGCGGATGGGACGGACGTCCGTCCGGGCTCTGGCGCAAGCGAATAGCCAGGCACGCCCGCGCGTGCGCGCACTGCGCCGGCCTGTCCCACGGCCTCTACCCGGCCGAGGGCCTGCTCGCGGGACTGCTGCTCGTCCCCCGGCCGGACTCCTGTTGGCGTCCCTCCGCGAGCGGGCGGGCTTCGACCTCGCCGCCGCGACCGGGTCCCCCGCCGGCTACCAGGCCGGGTACGAGCCGGTGGGCTCCCCGGCGTACGGGTACGAACCGGCCGAAGCGCCCGGATACGCGTACGCAACCACAGAAACGCCCGCGTACGCCTATGAAACGGCGGAAACGGCCGAGTACGCCCACGAGCCGGCCGGGACGACCGGGTACGAGCAGGCCGGGACGACCGGATACGAATCGACCGGATACGAGTCGGCGGGGGCGCCCGGGGCGAGCTCCTCCCCGTCCTCGGCGCCCGCAGCGCCCGCAACGCGCGCCGCCGCAGGCGACAGCAGCAGCAGAGCGGGCGCCGGCGCGTGGTCATCGCCGCGGGCATGGCGGTCGCCGCCGTCACCGGCGGGGCGTTCACCCTGGTCAACGGTCCCGACGAGGACGACCTGACGGCCCTGGACGCGCCGCGCGCCTCGACCGTGGACCTCACGGTCCCCGCGTCGGCCCCGGACACGGTCCCCACCACGGCCGGCACCTCGGCCCCGGTCACCCCGACGGCCACGCCGTCGGGCACGCCGCGCCCCAGCAAGAGCGTCACCGCCACGCCCGGGGCCAAGGCCAGGCCCTCCGCCTCCGCCGCCCCGACGACCGCCGCCCCGACCGCCACCTCGCGGCCGGTGCGGGACCGGCCGACCCGGAGGCCCACGCAGGCGCCCGTCACCAAGACGCCGACGGCCCCGAGCAGCCCCACGGCCACGAAGCAGGACTCCGGTCACACCTCCGTCGAGGAGCAGGTGATCGCCCTGGTCAACGCCGAGCGCGCCAAGGAGGGCTGCGGCCCCGTCACCGGGAACTCCCTCCTTGCCCGGGCCGCCCAGGGCCACTCCGACGACATGGCCGCGCGGGACTTCTTCGACCACACCAACCCGGACGGCGCCGGGCCCGGCGAGCGCGTCACGGCCACCGGGTACGGCTGGTCCACCTACGGCGAGAACATCGCGATGGGCCAGCAGACGGCGGAGCAGGTGATGGAGTCCTGGATGAACAGCCCCGGCCACCGCGCGAACATACTGAACTGCTCGTTCAAGGAGCTGGGCGTCGGCCTGCACACGGGCGACGGCGGGCCCTACTGGACGCAGGTCTTCGGCGCGCGCTGACCGCGGGGTCCCGCGCCGGGCCCCGCGCCGGAGTTACGGTCGGCGGCATGGTTGGTGATCGTCAAGGGTGGCTCCGGTGCCTGCTCGGCGGGGCCGTGTTCGTCGTGGGGATGGCCGGCACCACGCTGCCGACGCCGCTCTACCCGCTCTACCAGGAGGAGTTCGGGTTCTCCGAGCTGACCGTGACCGTGGTGTACGCCGTGTACGCCTTCGGGGTCATCGGAGTGCTGCTCCTCGCGGGCAACGCCTCGGACACGGTCGGCAGACGGCCGACGCTGCTGTGGGGCCTCGGGTTCGCGGTGGCGAGCGCCGTCTGCTTCCTGTGCGCCGACGGCCTGGGGTGGCTGTACGCGGGCCGGCTGCTCTCGGGCCTGTCGGCGGGCCTGTTCACCGGCGCCGCCACCGCCTACGTCATGGACCTGGCGCCGCCGGGCGGCGCGTCCCGGGCGACGCTCGTGGCGACGGCCGCCAACATGGGCGGTCTCGGCTGCGGCCCCCTGCTCGCCGGGCTGCTCGCGGAGTACGCCCCCGAGCCGCTGCTGCTCCCGTTCGCCGTGCACCTCGTCCTCGCGCTGCTGTCGGCCGTCGTCGTCCTGCGGCTGCCGGAGACCGTGCGGGAGCGCCGGCCGCTGTCCGCCGTACGGCCCCGGTGGCCCGCCCTGCCCGGACCGGTCCGCCGGGTGTTCGTGCCGGCGGCGCTCGCCTCCTTCGTGGGCTTCGCCCTGTTCGGGGTGTTCACCTCGGTCAGCCCCGCCTTCCTCGCCCGCTTCCTGCACGTGGACAACCACGCGGTGACGGGTCTGGTCGTGGCCCTCGCCTTCTTCTCCTCCACCGCGGGCCAGTTCCTCGTCGGCCGCGTCGGGGTGTCCCGGTCCCTGCCCTGGGCTGCGCCGTGCTCTTCACCGGCCTGGCGCTCCTGGCGGGCGCGCTCGCCGCCGACCTGCTCGTGCTCGTCGTCCTGGCCGCCGTCGTCGGCGGCACCGGGCAGGGCCTGACCTTCCGCGCGGCCCTGTCGGCCGTCGCCGGGGCCGCGCCGGAGGACCGGCGCGCGGCGGTGATCTCGACCCTGTTCCTGGTCGCGTACACGGGCATCTCGCTCCCCGTGATCGGCGTCGGCCTGCTGACCGGCCCGCTCGGCCTGGAGCGGGCGGGCCTGGTGTTCACGGGCTGCATGCTGCTGCTCGTCGCCTGCGCGGGGCCTACCTCCTCCGGCGCCCGGTGCGGACGGGGCAGGAGTGACGGGCCGGCGGGCCCGGGCGGGGGACCACGGCCTCACGAGAGGATCTCGACGTACCCGTCGGTCCCGTGCACCCGGATCCGCTGCCCGTCCCGGATCAGCCGGGTGGCCCCGTCGACGCCCACGACGGCCGGCAGACCGTACTCCCGGGCGATCACCGCGCCGTGGGTCATCAGACCGCCGACCTCCGTGACCAGGCCCGTGATGCCGACGAACACGGGCGACCAACTGGGGTCCGTGTAGGCCGTGACCAGGATGTCGCCCGCCTCCAGGTCGGCCTCCTCCATGTCGAGGACGACGCGGGCCCTGCCCTCGACGGTGCCGGCGGAGACCGCCAGGCCGACGAGGGCGCCGGCCGGCACGTCGTCCCGCCGGTACGCCCCGCTGAGCGCCTCGCCGTCCGAGGTCAGCACCCGGGGCGGGGTGAGCGCCCGGTGCGCCCGGTACGCCTCCTCGCGCCGCCGGACGAGACCCTCGTCGACCCGCCCCGTGCGCGCGGCCTCGTGGAACTCCTGGAACGTGAGGTGGAAGACGTCCTCCGCGTCGGAGAGCACACCGGCCCGCACGAGGCGGGCGGCCTCTTCGAGGAGGGCCCGCTTGTAGACGGCGTAGCGGCTGACGATGCCGTACTTCGGGTACTCGCGGTATCCGGCGAAGGTCCGGACCCGGTCGATCATCCGCTTGGTCTCGGCGGCCTTCCGCTCGCCGTCGGGCAGGTCCCGCAGTCGGGCCAGGGCGTCCCGCTCCTTCTCCAGGGCCGTCCGCCGGCCCTGCTCGAAGCGCCGCTCGGCGGCGCCGGGTCCGAAGTTCCTGACGTTGTCGAGGATCGCGGGCAGGAGCGCGGCGGGGCGCTCGCGCCAGCGCGGCCTGGTGATGTCGATCTCGCCGACGCAGCGCATGCCGTACCGGTCGAGATAGGCCTCGACGGCGTCGCGGGCCCCGGCCCCGCCCGGGAGCTTCGGCAGTTCGTCCAGGAAGTCGTCGTCCCCGACGCGTTCCAGGAACGCCACGACCTCCGGGTGGGGGCGGATCGCGTCCGCGACGTCGAGCAGGGCGAGGCCCATCTCCGAGGTGACGTTGCCGGGGGCGGAGAGCGTGAGCGCGTCGGCCGCGTTCTTCTCGCCCAGCCACTCCTCCAGCTTGTCGTTGAGCCACCAGGTGGCCTCCATCCCCGCCATGAGCGCCCGGAAGCTCAGCGGGTCGGAGAGAACCCGCTTGTGCTCCTCGAAGGCTTCGAGGAGGAAGTCGAACAGCTCCGGTCCGGTCTTCGTGCGGATGTCGCGCTCCAGGGCGGCGACGGACGCCCGGCTGCGCTCGACCAGCGCGGTGACGATCGCCGGGTCGGCCTCGATGGGGGCGGGCGCGGGGGCCACGGGACCCGCGGGCGCGGCGGGGCGGCCTCCGGGAGCGGCAGGGGAAGTCGTCGCGGTCGAGGACGGTCTCCAGGGCGTCCCTGATCAGCGGGTCGCCCTTGCCGACGACCTCCAGGAGGGCGGCGCGGCTCGCGGGCGAGGCGAGGCGCCGGGTGACGTCGACGAACAGGCGCCCGCCGGCCTCGTGCATGGGGACCATGGCCGTCAGCCGCCACATGGAGTGCCCCAGGGTCTTCATGGCGTCGGTCATCATCTGCTGGTGGCCGACCGAGACGTAGACGTGGTTGTCCCGGTCGTCGGCCTCGGGGACGGGGAACAGCGTCGTGATCGGCCGGCTCTGGACGATCCGGAAGTCGTCGTCGACCAGACACCACTCGATGTCCTGCGGACGGCCGAAGTGGGCCTCGATCCGCCGTCCGAGCCGCACCAGCCGCAGGACCTGCCCGCGCGTCAGCGCCGGCCGCTCCCGCCGCTCCGCGTCGACCTCCACCTCCCGCGTGCCGCCGCCGGGCAGCGGTTGGAGGGCGTGGCGCTTGGCGGCAATCGTCTCGGCGACGACCTCGTCGTCCCGGACGGTGAAGACGTCCGGGTTCACCAGGCCGGAGACCAGGGCCTCGCCGAGCCCGAGGCCGGCGTCCACCGTGGCGACCCGCCGGTCGCCCGTGACGGGGTCGGCCGTGAAGAGGACGCCGGCCGCGTCGGGGAAGGCCATCCGCTGGACGACCACGGCCATGCGGACCGTGCGGTGGTCGATGCCGTTGCGCCGCCGGTAGGTCACGGCCCGCTCGGTGAACAGCGAGGCCCAGCACCGCCCGACGTGCCGGAGGACCTCCGCCGGCCCCACGACGTTCAGGTAGCTGTCCTGCTGGCCGGCGAAGGAGGCCGTCGGCAGGTCCTCCGCCGTGGCGCTGGAGCGGACGGCGTAGGCGTCGTGCTCGCCGAACCGGGCGAGCGCGCCCGTGACCGCCTCCGCGACGTCGTCCGGGACGGGGAGCGCCTCGACGGCCCGGCGGACCTCCGCACTGAGCGTACGGGTCGCCTCCCGGTCGTCCGGGTCCAGGCGGGACAGCCGGTCGAGCAGGCCGTCGAGCGACGGCGCTCCCGCCAGGGCCCGCCGGAAGGCGTCCGTGGTCACGCAGAAGCCGGCCGGCACGCGGACGCCGTCGATCCGCGACAGCGCGCCCAGGTGCGCGCCCTTGCCCCGACGACCGCGACCTGGGTCCCGTCGATCTCCTGGAGGTCCCACACGTACCGCGTGTCCATCGTGTTCCTCTTTCCGCGGGTCGTGGCCGAGGCCGACGATTCTGCGGCACGACCGGGGCCTTGCCGCAAGCCCCCGGTGCGCTATAAGTTGAGCAGGGCGAGGAGAGCGATCTCCTCGCCTTCGTCGTTGAGGGGATCCGGCGGTTCAGAGCAGTCCGACGGTCCGGGGCGGGGCGTAGACGTGGCGGGCGAGGTGTTCGCCGCCGCAGCGGACGTCGTGGTCCCGGCGCGGGCCGGGTTCCCGCTCGGCGGCGATCCGCTCCGGTGACGGGCGCAGGTCGCGCAGGCGGGGTCCCAGTCGGGCAGGAGGTCGCGGTGGCGGGCGGCCAGGTGCGCGCCGAGGGCGATCTGGGTGGTGACGGTGCTGTCGAACGGGTCCCAGTCGACGCCGCGTTCGCCGGTGAGGCGGAGTTCGGCGATCCGGTCGCCGACGTTCCGCATGGTTCGGTAGAGGTCGGCGCACTCGTCGCAGTCCCACATCCAGGGCGGAGGCAGGGGCCACTCGTGGCCGGGGTCGATCTCGTCCGGGCTCATGGAAGGCACGATAGTCCGGGGGACCCGGGGCCCGGGCCGTTTCCCCGATACAGGGGCTACCGTCCGGTTCCGGGGGCGCGGTGGCCCGGGGCGCGCTACGGAAAGCCCTCCGGTCCGCCGGCGTGCGGCCGGGCTACGGGTCCTCGCAGAACGTGCGGGCCCGGTCCAGGTCCTTCTTCACCGTCTCGTCGAACCGGAAGACCAGGGAGAACCGTTGCCGGGAGGTGCGGACGGCCTCGGCGAGCGGCTCGTACCGGGCGGTGTGAGGCCGTCGTGGCTGCGTGCGGCCACGGGCCAGCGGGCCCGCACACCACCCCGGCAAGGGGACGGCGGCACGGGAAAACGGCCTCACCGGAAGGGGGGCGGTGAGGCCGTTCGGTTCCCGTGGGAAGGGTAGAGGGAGGGGACCGTCACTCCGTGGGGGCGAGCATGCCCTTGCGGAGGCGGGCCAGGTTGCGGGAGAGCAGCCGGGAGACCTGCATCTGGGAGATGCCGAGCCGCTTGCCGATCTCCGACTGCGTCAGTTCCTCGACGAACCGGAGGTGGAGCAGCAGGCGGTCCCGCTCGCCGAGTTCGGCGACGAGGGGGCGAGCGCGTGGAAGTCCTCGAAGAGTGCGAGCGCCGGGTCCTCTTCTCCCATGAGGTCGGAGAGCATGGCGCCGCCCTCCTCCCCCTCGCCGCCGACCGCGGCGTCGAGCGAGTGGAGTTGTAGCCGTTGGAGGCGATCCGCGCCTCGATGACCTCGTCCTCGGAGAGGTTCATCAGGGCCGAGAGCTCCGCCACGCTCGGCGACCGGCCGAGGCGGGAGCTGAGCTCCTCCGTCGCCTTGGCCAGCTCCACGCGGGCCTCCTGGAGGCGGCGGGGAACGTGGACGGCCCAGGAGGTGTCACGGAAGAACCGCTTGATCTCCCCCACGATGCAGGGCACGGCGAAGGTGGTGAACTCCACCTCCCGGGAGATGTCGAAGCGGTCGATGGCCTTGATCAGGCCGATCGTGCCGACCTGGACGATGTCCTCCATGTCGTCGCCGCGGGCCCGGAAGCGTCCGGCCGCGTAGCGCACGAGGACATGTTCATCTCGATCAGCGTGTTGCGGGCGTACTGGTACTCGGGGTTCCCTCCTCCAGCACCGCCATCCGGTCGAAGAAGACCTTCGACAGTTCGCGCGCGTCCTTCGGCGCCACCTTGTCGGGGGCTTCGAGGACGGGAAGGCCCCACGGTCTTCTCAGCAGCGGCATTCGTCTCGGTCAGCACTGTGGTCAGCACTCCGATGACCCCCTCTATCGTCGACAACCCGTCTTCCCCGGACGGCCCGCATACCCCGGCTCTCACGGAGCATGCGCATCTTTTCAAAAAATTCTCCGGGGTGGCTCCGGCCCTCCGCCGGGGCGGGCCTCAGACGAGGGCGAGGCGCGCCCTGACCCGCTTCCCGGACGTGTGCGGCTCCACGCTGACGCTCTCGCAGACGGCGACGACGATCTCGACGCCGTGCTGTCCGATGCGGCCGGGGTCGTGGCCCCGGGGACGGGAGAGGCCTCCAGGCCGTCGAAGACCGAGATCTCCAGAGCGTCCTCGAACAGTTCGAGGAGGAGGCGGCAGGGGCCGGGGGCGTGGCGCACGGCGTTGGTGACCAGTTCGCTGACCACCAGGCGCGCGAGGTCGACGCGCTCGCGGGCGACCGGCCGGCGTCCCGCGGCCGGGGAGGCGGTGAGGAAGTCGGCGGTGAAGTCGCGGGCGGACGCGACCATGCCGTCGTCGGCGTCCGTACCGTCGTAGTCGACACTCGCGTACAGCAAGGGCTCCTGTGTCGCGCGCTCCGCGGCGATCGCGTCCGTCATCGGCATGCCTCCCCTCACACGGCTCGGTGCCGTGCTCCGTACCTCATCCTGCGCACCTTCCCTTCTTTGCGATTTCCACACCGTCCGCGTCCGAGAACGCGGACGCGGCCGCACTCATACGGCGGGAGGGCCGGGAAGGCCTTCACTCTCCTCGCCGCCGACCGCGCGCCGCTCGGCGGGGTCGCGGCCGTGCCAGTCCAGACAGAGTACGAGAACGTCGTCGGGCAGTCCGCCGGGGGCCTCCTCGCGCAGGGCGCGGACGACGGTCCGGGGGTGTCGGCGCAGCTCGTGCGGCGGGTCCGTTCGATCGCGCGGCGCACCGGGCGGTCGAGGGCCGCGTCGCCGCCGGGCAGGGGCTCGCCGCGGTCGCAGGCGACGAAGACCAGCCGGTCGCCGGGGCGGACGCGCAGGCGCTGGGGACGTAGACGGTGTCCTCGAACATGCCGAGGGGAAGCTGGCGCTCCAGGTCGATCCGCTCGGTGGCCCCGTCGCGGTCCCGCCAGACCGTGGGCGAGCCCGCGTCGACGACCCGCACCTCGCCGGTCGCGCGGGCGAAGCTCAGCAGGAGGGCGGAGAGGGCCGCTCGCCCCGGTGCTGCCCGTAGAGGGCCTGGTCGGTGAGGCTGGCCTGGCCGACGAGGTCGAGTCCGGCGCGCCGGGCGTTGCGGATGGCGTTCAGGGCGAGGTTGCTCACCAGGGCGGACGGGGCGCCGGACCCGGTGCCGTTGGCGACGACCAGGGTGAGCTCCTCCTCGGTCGCGCACCAGTCCAGGACGTGGCCGCCCGAGGTGTAGGAGGGCTCCCAGTAGGCGTGCAGGTCGAACTCCGCACCGGTGCAGGCCTGCCCGGGGAGCACGTCCCACTGCATCTCCGCCGGGACGCTGAGGGCACGGGCCCTGCGCGTCCGGTGGTACAGGTCGGTGTGGCGGCCGGCGACGCGCAGGGCGTGTCCCAGCGTCTCGGCGGCGTCGGCGAGCTCCTCGGTCACCGCGGGAGTGGCCCGGTCCCGGGGCAGGACGACCACGAGGACGCCACACCGTTCGCCGCGAACCGTCACAGGAAGGTACGCGGTCGCCGTGGGCCCGTCACCACCGAAAAGATATGGTTGCTGTGTGGAAGAGCGCGACCTGCGGGCCCCGGCCCCACGGCCACGTGCCGCACCCCGGCCGGAGCCTGCACGGGCTCGACGGGTCGCAGCGACGTGAGCCCGTAGTCGACGAGCAGGAGATCGGCGGAGAGCGCGGCGAATCGCCGTGCCAGATCGACACGGAGGGAGTCCAGGAGGCGGTGTGGCGGCGCCCCGCGCAGAGCGCGTTCCACTGGCACGTGTCGATCCACCGAACCCTTACCGCCTTCTGGAGAGATGTGGAGATGACCGGCGCGTCGCGTGGCCGACGCCTTCCGCCCCGGACGCCTGAGGAGTGTCGGTAGCCATGGACACGAACCCCGCCCCGTCCCCGCGGGAGCCGCAGGAGACGGCACAGGCCGCCCGGGAGCTCATCGAGCTTCTGGAGGTGCTGTGGGAGCGCGGCCGGGACATGGTGTCGTCGACACCGGTGTCGGCGTCTCAGCTCCGCGTGCTCTACAGCCTCGACCGCGAGGAGGCATCAACCTCCGCGCCCTGGGAGAACTGCTCGGTTCGGCGCCGCCCTCGGTGAGCCGCATGTGCGACCGCCTGGAGGCGCTGGGGTTCGTGCAGCGGCTGCCCAGCCCCGTCAGCCGCCGGCAGCTCGAACTGCACCTGACCGTCCGCGGCAAGGCGTACCTGCGCGACCTGCGGGTCCAGCGGGAGGAGGCCCTGCTCGCCGTCATCTCCGGCATGTCCCCGACGAGCCGCAAGGCGCTGCTGCGCGGCCTGACGGGCTTCCAGGACGCGCTGGACAAGGAGAGACCGTCGGCGCCCCCGGTGCGCCGGGGCGCGCCGCTCAAGGACGTGCGGTCCGCCTGACCCCCGCGCCGCGCGCGCCGTCCGGTCACATAGCCCATGTCCCACGTGTCACCCTCTGCTCGCCCACGACGTGTCCACCCCGGACACGAGCCAGGTGTTGCCCCAAGGATACAGTTGCCACACGGCAACTGTTGACACTGGGTCACGGATGGATCCGGGAGACCCGATCAGGCGTCGGCGGGCTCCGGGAGACCGGAGTCGTCCCCCTCCTGCCGTCCGTGCCAGTCGAGGGCAGACGACGAGCGCGTCGTCCTCCAGCGGGGCGTCGCCGTGGTAGGCGGCGAGCTCGCGCAGGACCGCGCCCGGGACCTGCGAGGACGGCAGCAGCTTCGTGGCGATGAGCGCGCGGGCCAGCGCCCGGTCCCCGTAGGTCTCCCCGTCGGGGGAGGCCGCGTCGTACACCGTCGCTGCCGAAGAGCAACCGGTCCCCGGGCGCACCGCGAGGCGCTGGGGCGTGTAGACGGTGTCCTCGAACATGCCCAGGGGCAACTGGGCCTCGAAGGAGACGGGCTCGACGGAGCGGTCCCGCAGGCGCCACAGGCGCGGCGATCCGGCGTCCACGGCCTCCACCTCGCCCGTGGCGAGGTCGAAGCGCAGCAGGAGCACCGAGACGAAGGCCTCGCCGCGGTACTGCGCGTACACGGCCTGGTCCGCCAGGGCCGCCTGGTCCGCGAGGCCGAGGCCGGCGCGGCGGGCGTTGCGGAGCGCGTTGATGGCGAGGTTCGTCAGGAGGGCGGCCTCGATGCCCTCCCCATCCCGTTGGTGACCGTCAGGGTCAGATGGTCGGCCGAGGCCGACCAGTCGTAGTTGTCCCCGAAGATCGCGTAGGCGGGTTCCAGGTGCGCGCCGAGGGCGAACTCGCGGCGGGAGCAGGAGCGGCCCGGCAGGAGCTGCCACTGCATCTCGGCCGCCAGCGTCAACCGGGTGGCGCGCCGCGCGAGGTCGTACAGGTCCGTGTCGCGCTCGGCCACCAGGATCTCGTGGCCGAGCGCCCCGCAGACGTGCCGCAGCTCGGGCAGCAGGGGCACGAGGTCGACGCCCGCCGGCAGGGCGACGGTGAGACGCCCATCCGGTCCCCCGGACGGTGACCGGCAGGTGGACGGAGACGGCCTCGGTCTCGCGGGTGACGTACGGCTCCTGGGCGCCGAAGGCGCGCCCCTGCGGGCTGTCGTGGATGAGGACCGGCGGGGCCGCGTGGGGCACACGCTCGACGAGCTGGAGCGAGCGCAGCGCGTAGTCGGCGAGGCGGAGCTCCACCCGCAGCGCCCCGCACTGCTTCCGCAGGGCGTCCGCCACGACGCCCACCAGCAGGTGCGGAGCGGCCCGGCGCAGCGCCTGCTCGACACCGGTGATCTCGACCACGTGTTCCGGCTTCTCCTTCTCGTCTCCGTCCATGGTGCGGTCCCGTCCGTCCGGCGGGGCCGTGCTTCCCTCGGGCTAGACCTCGTGCCCGGCCGCGACGAGCGCGTCCGCCACGTCGGGGTGCAGGGGCGTGGTCATCGTCACGCCCGTGATCTCCAGGATGCGGCGCACGGCCGGGGTCGGCGCGGCGAGGTGCAGGTCGCCCCGGACTCCCGCGCGTCCCGACCCGCCCTGATCAGGACGTTCAGGCCGGACGAGTCCATGAAGTCCAGGGCGGAGAGGTCCAGGACGAGGTGGCGGCGGCCGTGCAGGAACTGGTTGGCCAGGTGGTGGTGGAGGAAGGTGGCCGACTCGATGTCGAGCTCGCCCCCACGGAGAGGACGGCCGTGTCGTCGTCACGGACCTCCACCTCGATGTCCAGATTCACTTCGCGCTCGGGCATGCTTCCTGCTTTCCACGGATGGGGGTGATGGGCGGTCGGGCGTGCGGTCAGGTGACGCGCACTCCGATCAGGCACGTGTCGTCGTCGGTGTCGGACTTGCTGTGGGTGAGCAGCAGGTCGAGGCGCCGCTCCAGGCCGTCGGCCGGCGTCTGCGCCGTGGCGAGGAGTTGGTCCAGGGAGTCGTGCACGGAGGTGTCCCGCCGCTCGACGAGGCCGTCGGTGTACATCAGTACGGTGTCCTCGGGCTCCAACTGGATCTCCGCCTCCTCGTACTCGGCCTCGGCGAGGCGCCGAGCAGCAGTCCCTGGAGCAGCGGCAGGGTGGTGGCCCGGTCGCCCCGTACGAGCACGGGCGGGAGGTGTCCCGCCCTGGCCCAGCGCAGGGTGCGGGTCGTGGGGTCGAAGACGCCGCAGACGGCGGTGGCGGTGACCTGGGCGGTGAGGTGGTGGGCCACGTTGTTCAGCCAGGACAGGAGCTGTCCGGGGCCCGCCCGGTCACGGCGAGGCCGCGCAGGGCGTTGCGCAGGACGACCATGCCGGTGGCGGCCTCGATGCCGTGGCCCGCGATGTCCCCGACGCACAGCAGGATCTTCTTGGACGGCAGCACGACGGCGTCGTACCAGTCGCCGCCGACCAGGGACTCGGTCTCGGCGGGCCGGTAGCGCACGGCGACGTCGAGGCCCGGGGCGTCGAGCGGGGCCTTGGTCGGCGGCATGATGGCGTGCTGGAGCTGGAGGGCCAGCCGGTTGCGTTCCGCCGACTCCTGTTCGGTGACGGCGAGTTGGTCGCGGGTGGCCGCCAGGGCGACCTCCGTCCAGTGCTGCGCGGAGATGTCCTGGTAGGCGCCCCGCACGGCGAGAGCCGCTCGTCGATGTCGAGGGAGGGCTCGGCGATCACCCGGATGTGACGGGTCACGCCGTCCCCGCGGAGCATGCGGAAGGCCGTCGAGCTGGCCCGCCGCTGCTGGAACACGGCCTGGAGGAAGCGCCCGATGGCGATCGCGTCGTCGGGGTGGGCGTGGGCGATGAGGTCGCGCAGGGGACCGGACCCTCGGTGATGTCCCGCCCGAAGAGGTCGAAGAGCTGCCCGTTCCAGGTGATCTCCCCGGTCAGGACGTCCTCCTCGAAGCCGCCGATCCGGCCGAGGCGCTGGGCGTGCTGGAGCAGGCTGGCGAGCCGGGCGGTCTCGTCCTCGATGCGCCAGATGAGGAGCACGCTGTCGCCGTGCCGGCTGATGCTGAGGTCGGCGACGGAGGCGAGCGGCACCTGGTCCACGAGGGCGGTCAGCCGGGTCCGCCGGGCACGGAAGGGCTCCCCGGTGGCGTAGACGCGCTCGATCCGCTCGAAGAGCTCGTTCTCGCCGGCCGTGGTGGGGTACGCCTCCAGGAGCAGGGCCCCGTCGACGGCGCCGCGCGAGCGGCCCGCCGGGTCCTGGAAGTGCTCGTTGGCGTGGCGGATGCGGAAGTCCCGCAGGCGCCCCTCGTCGTCCAGGTGCGGGGTGAGGACCAGGGCGGGGTCGTAGAGGCCGTCGGCGAGTTCCACGAGCTCCGACGCCCGGCGGCTCCGGGCGAGAGCGCCCGCGTCCGCACCGACTGCGCGGGGAGGGTCTCCAGGGTGTGGGCGCACAGTTCGGCCAGGGCCTCGATCTGGCGCTCCACCGCCTGCGGCTGGGGCTCCAGCGGCCGGGGCCAGCAGATCTCCAGGACGCCGTGGATCCGCCCGCCGGTCCCGGCGGGCACCGCCACCCGGCCGCCCTCGGGGTGGCGCGCGTGGCCGATCGTGGGGACGCCGGCGGTGGCGAGCGAGGGAACCGGACGGTCCTGCGGGCGGTGAGGGCCTCCCCGGGCCACGGTGGCCACGCCGGGCGGCACGTACCGCCAGCGGGCGGGCTCGTCGGCGCCGAAGCCCGCGTGGCCGCAGAGGGTCAGGGAGGCGTCGGGGCCGGTGGTCCAGATGGCGACGGCGGTGGCGCCCAGCGGCGCGAGGGCGTGTTCGAGGAGGGACTCGGCGACGGCCTGGCTGTCCCCGGCGTTGAGCGCGGCGCTCTCGGCCGTGCGCAGGCGCACGGCGACCGACCCGCCGGCCCCGGCCGGTCCGTCGGTCCCGGGGCTCGCCTGCGGCCCGTCCGCGTGCCGTACGGCCTTGACGAAGTCGTCGGCGACCTCGGCGACCCGGTCGTGGGCGGCCTGGTTGATGATGTCCGCGGCCAGTTCCAGCGGGGAGAGCCCGGCCTGGGCGGCCAGTTCGGTGAGCTGCTTCGCGGCCTGGGCCGGGCCGCAGCCGAGCCGCTCGACGATGACGCCCTTGGCGAGCTCGACCAGGGCGCGCCCCTCGGCCGCGGCGTGCGCGGCGCGCACCTCCCGCGCAGCCGCTCCACCGTCGCGGCCAGCCGGCCCACGGCGGAGTGGTCGTCCGCCGGGTGCCGCTCCTCCTCCCCGGGCGGGCGGGGGCGCGGCAGGCCCGGCCGGTGTCGGAGCGCCGTCCCCGTGGGGACCGACGGCGGGGTACCCGCCGTGGCGGTGGGGAGCACTCATGACGCGGACTCCTCGGGGACGGCGGCCGGGGCCGCGGGCGGAAGGGAGGGAAGGGGGTGGCGGGGCGGGGAGGGGCCGGGCGGGGCCCGCGGCCCGTCAGTCGTTCAGCCACCGGCGGATGCAGGCGATGAGGTCGTCGGCGTCGACCGGCTTGGTCACGTAGTCGCTGGCGCCGGAGGCGAGGCTCTTCTCGCGGTCCCCGGCATGGCCTTGGCGGTGACCGCGATGACGGGCAGCCCGGTGTGGGCGGGCATCTGCCTGATCTTGGCGGTGGCGGTGTAGCCGTCCATCTCCGGCATCATGACGTCCATCAGGACGAGGTCGATGTCGGGGTGCGCGGCCAGCGCCTCGATGCCCTTGCGGCCGTTCTCGGCGTGCAGGACCTTGATGCCGTGCAGCTCCAGGATGCCGCTCAGGGCGTAGAGGTTGCGGGCGTCGTCGTCGACCACGAGGACCGTGCGGCCCTGCAGGGTGGTGTCGATGGTCTGCGGCGCCGGGGGCCGGTGCTCGCCGCGCACCAGGGGCACGACGTCGCCCGGCTGGTCCGCGGACAGGTGCAGGGCGATCCGCTCGCGCAGTTCGTCGAGGCTGGAGAGCAGTTCGAGCGGGCGCAGACGGGCGCGCGTCTGGAGGGCCCGCTCCTGCTCGGGGGTGAGCCTGCGGTTGTTGTGGGCGAGGACGGGGACGGTGCGCAGCGCCTCGTCGCCGTCCATGGCGTCCAGGAACTGCAGGGCCTCGCCGTGGGCCATGTCGACCTCCAGCACGACGCAGTGGAAGGGCTGGGTGGCGAGGGCGGTCGCGGCCTCCTGGGGACCCACGGCCGTGATCAGCTCGATGTCCTCGCGGTCCGCGCGGTCGCGGCCGGCGGTCAGCTCCACGACGGCGTTCTCGGCGACGAGCGAGAGGAGGCCGCGCGGGCGCTCCTCGATCACGAGGAGGCGCCGGATCTGCCGGGCCGGCGACGCGGCGGGCAGGGCGGGGCGGGCGGCGGAGGCGTCGGAGAGCGCCGTGGGCTCCTCGTCCTCGTCGGACCGCACGGCCGGGGCGTGGGCGGACTGCTCCTTGAAGTCGGCCCGGGCGACCGGCAGGTAGAGGGTGAAGGTGCTGCCCTCGCCGGGCTCGCTGGCGACCGTGAGGGCGCCGCCGAGCAGGTAGGCGATCTCCCGGCTGATGGACAGGCCGAGGCCGGTGCCGCCGTACTTCCGGTTGGTGGTGCCGTCCGCCTGCTGGAAGGCGCCGAAGATGGCGTCCAGGTGCTGGGCGGCGATGCCGATGCCGGTGTCCCTGACCCGGAAGGCGACGACGGGGCCGCCGCGGTGGACCGTGGCGGGCAGCTCGTCGTCCGCGGCGGGCTCGATGCTCAGCTCGACGCTGCCGCGCTCGGTGAACTTGACGGCGTTGGAGAGCAGGTTGCGCAGCACCTGCCGCAGCCGGGAGTCGTCGGTGACGAGGTCCACGGGGACGCCGGCGGCGGTGGAGACGGTGAAGGTGAGGCTCTTCTGCGAGGTGAGCGGCCGGAACGTCGCCTCGACGTAGTCGAGGAGGCGGCGCAGCGCCACCCGCTCCGGGTTGAGGTCCATCTTCCCGGCCTCCACCTTGGACAGGTCGAGGATGTCGTTGATCAACTGGAGCAGGTCGGATCCGGCGGAGTGGATGATGCCGGCGTACTCGACCTGCTTGGCCGTGAGGTTGCGGGTCGGGTTCTGGGCCAGGAGCTGGGCCAGGATGAGCAGGCTGTTGAGCGGGGTGCGCAGCTCGTGGCTCATGTTGGCCAGGAACTCGGACTTGTACTTGGAGGCGAGGGAGAGCTGCTGGGCGCGGTCCTCCAGCTCCTGCCGGGCCTGCTCGATCTGGAGGTTCTTGGCCTCGATGTCGCGGTTCTGCGAGACGAGCAGGGCCGCCTTCTCCTCCAGCTCGGCGTTGGAGCGCTGGAGCTCCTCCTGCTGGACCTGGAGCTCCTCGGAGCGCGCCCGCAGCTCGTCGGCGAGGCGCTGGGACTCCTCCAGGAGTTCGTCGGTGCGGGCGTTGGCGACGATCGTGCTGAGGTTGACGCCCACCGTTTCCATGAGCTGCTCCAGGAAGTCCCGGTGCACGGAGGTGAAGGGGTGAAGGAGACCAGTTCGATGACGCCCAGGACCTGGTCCTCGACGACGATCGGGAGCACGATCAGGCTGCCTCCGGAGGCCTGGCCGAGGCCGGAGGAGATGTACACGTAGTCGCCGGGGACGTTCTCGGCGGCGATGGTGCGGCGGCTGCGGGCGGCCTGTCCGACGAGGGACTCGCCGAGGCGGAAGCGGTCGCGGCTGTCCGCGGGGCGCCCGTAGGAGCCGACGAGCTTGAGCTCGACGCCCCCGTGCCGTCCTCGGCGAGGTAGAACGCGCCGTACTGGGCGGAGACCAGCGGGGTCAGTTCGTCCATGACGAGCTCGGCGACGACGGCGAGGTCGCGGTGGCCCTGCATCAGCTCGGAGATCCGGGCGAGGCTGGACTTGAGCCAGTCCTGTTCCTGGTTGGCCCGGGTGGTCTCGCGCAGCGAGCTCGACCATCGCGTTGATGTTGTCCTTGAGCTCGGCCACCTCGCCGGAGGCGTCGACGGTGATGGAGCGGGTCAGGTCGCCCTCGGCGACCGCGCTCGCGACCTCGGCGATGGCGCGCACCTGACGGGTGAGGTTCCCGGCCAGCTCGTTGACGTTCTCGGTCAGGCGCTTCCAGGTGCCGGAGACGCCCTCGACCTCGGCCTGGCCGCCGAGGCGGCCCTCGCTGCCGACCTCGCGGGCGACGCGCGTCACCTCGGCGGCGAAGGAGGAGAGCTGGTCGACCATGGTGTTGATGGTGGTCTTCAGCTCCAGGATCTCGCCCTGGGCGTCGACGTCGATCTTCTTGGAGAGGTCGCCGTTGGCGACGGCGGTGGTGACCTGGGCGATGTTGCGGACCTGACCGGTGAGGTTGTTCGCCATCGAGTTGACGTTGTCGGTGAGGTCCTTCCAGGTGCCGGCCACGTTCGGCACCCGGGCCTGGCCGCCGAGGCGGCCCTCGGTGCCGACCTCGCGGGCGACGCGCGTCACCTCGTCGGCGAAGGCCGACAGGGTGTCCACCATCGTGTTGATGGTGTCGGCGAGCGCGGCGACCTCGCCCTTCGCCTCCACGGTGATCCGGCGGGAGAGGTCGCCGCGGGCCACGGCGGTGGCGACCTGGGCGATGGAGCGCACCTGACCGGTGAGGTTGGACGCCATCACGTTGACGTTGTCGGTGAGGTCCTTCCAGGTGCCCGAGGCGCCCCGGACGGTGGCCTGGCCTCCCAGGTTGCCCTCGGTGCCGACCTCGCGGGCGACGCGGGTGACCTCGTCGGCGAAGGCCGAGCTGGTCGACCATCGTGTTGATGGTGTTCTTCAGCTCCCGGATCTCGCCGCGGGCGTCGACGTCGACCTTCTTCGAGAGGTCGCCCTTGGCCACGGCGGTGGCGACGTGCGCGATGGAGCGCACCTGCGCGGTGAGGTTTCCGGCCATGGAGTTGACGGAGTCGGTGAGGTCGCGCCAGGTGCCGGAGACGCCCTTCACGTCCGCCTGGCCGCCGAGGATGCCCTCGGTGCCGACGTCGCGGGCCATGCGGGTGACCTCGTCGGCGAAGGAGGAGAGCTGGTCGACCATCGTGTTGATGGTGTTCTTCAGCTCCAGGATCTCGCCGCGGGCGTCGACGTCGATCTTCTGGGAGAGGTCGCCCTTGGCGACGGCGGTGGCGACGTGAGCGATGTCACGGACCTGGGTGGTGAGGTTGCCGGCCATCGCGTTGACCGAGTCGGTGAGGTCGGCCCAGGTGCCGGAGACGCCGGGGACCTCGGCCTGGCCGCCCAGGGTGCCTTCCGTGCCGACCTCGCGGGCGACGCGCGTCACCTCGGAGGTGAAGAGGAGAGCTGGTCGACCATGCCGTTGAAGACGCCGGAGATCTCGCCCAGGAGCCCGCCCGCCTCGTCGGGCAGACGGGTCCCGAAGTCCCCGTCGCGCACGGCGGTGAGGCCGGCCAGGAGCTGGCGCAGCTCCGCCTCGCCCACGGCGGCAGGCCCCGGCCGCCGCGCGGCCGAGAGCCCTCGATCGTCGTCTCAGACATGCCTCATCCTCGTTCGCTCGCCAGGCACCACGGTGGGCCTGAACACAACCACGGCCGCAGGTCGGGCCGCCCTCCCCGGTACGACCCCGACCTGGACCGTTGTCATACGACAATAAACGACGACCCTACTCCCCTGTGATCGTCGCGAGGGAGGGCCGTGGGGGATCAAACGGCCGGAACGCGCCGGTGCGGAGGGAAGGACCGGGTCAGGGGTGTCGCGCACTCGCCACCGACTCCCGCCTTCCGATCGCATACAACGGGGAGGCCGGGGTAAGCGGCGCATCGAACCGGGCGGTCGGCGCCCTGATGGCGAGGGGAGACGCACTGTGTTGATGGCCCATCCCGCGGTGTTGAGCAACCTGATCGAGCAGTACGAGACGCTGAGGGTGCTGCACGCGGAGAACGGAAGCCCCGAGGTGCGGCAGCGCCTGGACGACATCGCGTACACGCTGTGCGTCTCCACCGGGACGCGTGACGTGGACACGGCGCTGATAGCCGCCCGTCACCGACTGCCCGGTGCGCGTCCCGAGGACGACTCGGTGCTGACGGCCTGATTCCGTACGACGGAAACCCGGCACGCCCCTTCGTGGAGGGCGTGCCGGGTTTCCGTCGTTCGGGGCCCCGGACGTGCGGTCACGCCCGTCCGGGGCCCCAAACACAGCCGCGCCCGCCACCGGTGTCGGTGGCGGGCGCGGTCGGCGCCGGCGGGGTGCGGGCTACCAGCGGTACCAGCGGCCCGAGCCGCCCTTCGGCCGGGCCACGAAGCCGAGCAGCCAGAGGACGAGCACGATCACGGCTATCCACCAGAGGGCGTTCACGGCGAAACCGGCGCCGAAAAGAATCAGCGCGAGCAGAAGAACCAGAAGAAGAGAACCATTTCTACCAACCTCCGAATTTTTGCGTACCCGCCGCCCGCTGTGTCCTTCACCGGGAGGTCGTCCCCGGATTGCTCCGGGGAATTCCGACCGGCCGTCCCGGTTTCCGGTGGGCGACGGAAAGTCTTCGAGTCGGGGAAAGGGGCGGCTCCGGGAAACCGGAGCCGCCCTCCTCCGCCGTGTCAGATGCGGCCGCCGATGAGCCGGGAGAGCGGGCCGCGCGAGCGGCGTCCGGCCCGGCGCCCGAGGGCGTACGCCCCGGTGAGCGCGGCCGCGGCACCGACGGCGGTGCTGCCGGTGAGCGCCTTGCGGTCGCGCACGGCGGTCCACACGACGCCGCCGGCGCCCCGGACGGCGTGGGCGGCCGCGAGGGTCTTCTCCGCGAGGGGCGCGGGAAGCGCGGTCAGTGCCCCGCTGTTCCCGGTGCCGTCCGCGGGAGTGCCTGAGCCGTCCCCACGGGGCCGGTTCTCGTTGCTCTTTTCCGATGCGCTCATGCTTTTCGTGTAGCCGGGCCGGGCGGGAACAAACCCTTTTTCCGGGAGTCCGTCGATCCGCCGTTCCTCACCCGTTCCGGATTCCCGTCGGGGGTGATACGGGCCGCCGGGTCGTCGGCGTCTCGTGCGCGTACGCCTCGTCCGCGCACGCCTCGTTCTCCCGCTCACACGTGCCCGTCGCCCGGCCGAGGGCCTCCGACAGACCGCTCTCCCCTCTTCGAGGAAGCGGCGCACGCCCGACTCCCCGCGGCGGACGGTCGCGAGCTCCAGGGGACGGTGGCGGTCCGCCGGCTCGTGGCGCCCACCACGGCGTGGTGGGCCCTAGCCACCACGGCGAGCCAGTCCGGGTCCTCCAGCCGTTCGCGCAGGGGCGCCTCGGCGAAGTCGGCCGCCGGGACCGGTTCGACGACGGCGGTCAGGCCCCGGTGCTCGACGGTCGCGAGCCCCCGCCCAGGGTCACGTCGGGCGGGGGTCGGTGGGCAACCCCTGGGCGTCGGCGGACCGGACGACGGCGTACACGTACAGCAGCGGTTCGTCGTTCATGACTCCTGCCTCGTTTCCGTACGGCCCGGGAACGCGGCCTCCCGGCAGGTTTCGACGAGCGGTCCCACGGGATCAGCCCGCTTCGACGAAGCTGTACGGGGCAGCGGCCCCATCACCTGTTCCCTCAGGTGCTCGTGCTCCTGGTGGAGGGCGCGCACGGCCTCCAGGAACGCGTCCTGCCGGTCGCGCTCCACGAGGAACGACAGGTCGGCGAGGTGGCCGGTGGCACCGGGGCCGCGCACCACCGCCGCCGCGTAGGGCGCGAGGGTCCGCTCGACGAGGGCGACGTCGCTCTTCCGGCGCTCGGCGACGGCCCGCGCGAGCAGTTCGTCGAAGGCGGGCCCCTCCGCGTGGTCTCCGCCGTCCGCCGTGGGACCGGCGGCGTGCCGAGCCGTCAGGCCGGGATCGTCGGCGAGCACCGCGTGGAGGACGGCCTCCTCGTCGTGGTGCACCTTGAGGTTGAACTCGTCCTTGCCGGCGAGCGTCTTCAGGCGCTCCAGGTAGACGTCGTGGTGCTCCTCCAGGACCGCGGCGACGGTGGCGTCGTCGGGCGAGATCCTGCCGAACCGCAGGGGCAGGACCGGGCCGTCCTTGCCGGCCTCGATCACGACGTGCTGGTGCGCGAGGAGGTCCCGGCGCTGGGCCTCCGCGTCGATCCGCGCGTCGCTGCACAGGGCCACCAGATCGCCGCCGCGCACGGTGCGCACGGGCAACGGGGGTCGCCGATGCCCTCGATGTCGTCGGGAAGCTTCCGGTCGGCGGGGGCGATGCCGTAGACGTACGTGCTCATTGCTTCTCCTCCCGGTGGGACGGAGTGCGGCGACGCGGCCCGCCACCGCTGCTCCTGTTGTTCTTCTCCCCGGCTCCTCGGCCGCCGACCTGCGCTCCGCACCGCTCTCCGACGGACGGGCCGTGGCTTTCTTCCGTCCCGTGTTGCCGGGTGCCCGTCCCCCAAACGGGGCGAAAGGGGGCGCACTTGGGGGCCGGGACCGGTCGAGTGCCTTCACCCGGGTCAGCGCGGCGACGCCGAGGGCCGCGAGCAGGACCTGCGCCGCCCACTCGGTCCAGTCCGGTCCGGAGGTGTGCGCGAGCCCCGTCGCCCGCGCGAGCGCGGTGCCGAGAGCGCCGCCGCGATGCCGACGACGACGGTCCACAGGATTCCGATGTGCTGGCGGCCGGGGACGACGAGCCGGCCCAGCACCCCGATGACCACTCCGACGACCAGGGCGCTGATGACGCCTGAGATCTCCACGGCCGCCTCCTCGGCTCGGACGGGTGTTCCCGGCCCATCTGCCCGCCGGGCGCGGCTCCACGCCCCGTCCGCCCCGTCCGCCCCGGAACGGCGCGAACGGCCCCTTCCCGGACGATCCCCGCATCGGCTCCGTCCTGGTGGGCAGGCGCGAGGGGAACGCCCGTACCCCCGTGGAAGGACTTCCCGTGACACGTACCGTCGCCCAGGTGATCGTCGACGCCCTCGCCGACCTCGACGTCGGCCACGTCTTCGGCGTGGTCGGCGACGCCTAACCCTCACCGACGCCATCCGCACCACGGACGGCGTCGACTGGGTCGGCTGCCGGCACGAGGAGGCCGCCGCCTTCGCCGCCGGGGCGCGGGCCCAGTTGTCGGGCCGCCTCGGCGTCTGCATGGGAACGGTGGGGCCGGGCTCGGTCCACCTCCTCAACGGGCTGTACGACGCGGCCAAGAGCGGCGCCCCGGTGCTCGCGATCTGCGGCCAGGTCCCGCTGTCCGAGGTCGGCGGCGACTACTTCCAGGAGGTGGACAACGACCTGCTGTTCCGGGACGTGGCCGTGTACCGGGCCACCGTCACCTCCCCGTCCCAGATGCCGAGGCTCCTGGAGTCCGCCGTCCGGGCGGCCGTGACCCGCGGCGGCGTGGCGGTCCTCACGGTGCCGGGGACCTCGGGGACCAGGAGGTCGAGGGCGACCGTCCCGTACGGTTCGCGCTCCCCGCCCGGCCGTGACCCGTCCCGACGACCCGGCCCTGGCCGAGGCCGCCGGGCTGATCGACGAGGGCTCGCGGGTCACCCTGCTCGTGGGGCGCGGCGCGCAGGGCGCCCGGGAGGAGGTGCTGCGCCTCGCCGAGCACCTCTCGGCCCCGATGGTGCTCACCCTCAAGGGCAAGGAGGGCTTCGAGGCGGACAACCCCTACGAGGTCGGCCAGACGGGCCTGATCGGCAACCCGGCCGCCGCCCACGCCCTGGACTCCTGCGACACCCTGCTCATGCTCGGCACCGACTTCCCGTACCGCGACTGGTACCCGGAGGACTGCCGCGTGGTGCAGATCGACCTGCGGGAGGAGCGCCTGGGCCGCCGCGTGCCGGTGGAGGTGGGGCTCGCCGGGGACGTCGGGGCCACGCTGCGGGCCCTGCTGCCGCTGCTCGCGCCGGTCGAGGACCGCGCGCACCTCGACGACGCCCGCGAGCGGTTCCTGAAGTGGGAGGAGGAGCAGGCCGGTCTGGCCCGTCCCGACCACGACAAGCGGCTCGTGGGGCGGGTGCGGGCGATGTTCGACAACCGGGACCACGAGATCCGGCCCGAGGCGCTCGCCGCGGCCGTGGACCGGCACGCGGCCGAGGACGCGGTCTTCACCTCCGACACCGGCATGGCCACCGTCTGGCTCTCGCGCTTCGTGCGGATGCGGGGCACCCGCCGGCTGCTCGGCTCCTACAACCTGGGCTCCATGGCCAACGCCATGCCCCAGGCCCTCGGCGCCCAGCTCTGGGACCGCGACCGCCAGGTCGTGGCGTTCTGCGGCGACGGCGGTCTGAGCATGCTCCTGGGCGACCTCATGACGCTGCGGTCCGAGCGGCTCCCGGTCAAGCTCGTCGTCTTCGACAACCGCCGCCTCGGCATGGTCAAGCTCGAACAGGAGCAGGCCGGCCTCCGGAGTTCGGCACCGTCCTCGACAACCCGGACTTCGCCGCCGTCGCCGAGGCCGTGGGCCTGACCGGCATCCGCGTCACCGACCCGGCGGACCTGGACGCCGCCGTGCGCCGGGCCTTCGCCACGCCGGGGCCGGTCCTCCTCGACGTGCTGACCAATCCCGAGGAGGTCGCCGTCCCCGGGAAGCCGACCGTCTCCCAGGGCTGGGGCTTCGCCATCGCCAAGATCAAGGAGAACCTGCCGTCGGGCGGCAACTGACGGGGCTCAGCCGCCCCTCTCCTCCGCCCCTCGGTCCCGATCTCGGCCCACACCGTCTTGCCCTCGGCCGAGTAGCGCATGCCCCAGTTGTCCGCGAGGGTGGCGCAGATGAGCAGGCCCCGGCCGCCCTCGTCGACGGCCTTGGCGTGGCGCAGGTGGGGGCGGCCCGGCCGGCGTCGGCGATCTCGCAGATCAGGGTGGTGGCGTCGGTGATGAGGCGGAGGGTGATCGGGGCGGCGCCGTAGCGGACGGCGTTGGTGACGAGTTCGCTGACGACGAGCGCCGCCGTGAACGGGTCGGCGGGGTGGTCCCACCTCCGGAGCTGCTCCTCGACGTGCCGGCGCGCGACGCCGACGGCGGAGAAGTCGAAGGGGATGCTCCACTCGGCCAGTTCGTGCGGCGACAGGTGCCGGGTGCGGACGACGAGCAGGACGCGGTCGGGGGCGAGGAGCCGGGCGACGTCGTCCGCCATGGCCTCCGGGGGCGTCCCGGGTGCGCGAGGGCGTTCACCAGGTCCTCCGTGCGCGGGCCGCCCTCGCCCGGTGCCATGCACAGGGTGCTGCCCTCGGGGAGGGTCAGCGAGGCGCAGGCGAAGGGCGGTCCCTCGGCGCCGAGCAGCGGGCCGTCGTCGACCGGCCGGGTGTCGACCGACCCGTCGGGGCGGACGACGGCGAACAGCGAGGTGCCGGCGCGCGCGATGTCGAGCCGTCCGCCGACCGGGTCGTGGACGGCGACCGTGCAGCTCGCCGTCGTGCCGTCTCCCCGGGCCCGGTCTCCTGTTCCCCGGCGAGCCGGAGGGTCGTGGCGTGGAGGCGGGCGAGCAGTTCGTGCGGGTCGAGGTCGAGGGTGGTCGGGCTGTAGACGGCGGTCCGCAGCCGGCTCATGGTGGCGACGGCGCTGAGCCCGGCGCGGTCGACCCGGCCGACGACGAGCGCCACCCGGGCCCCCGAGAGGGGACGACGTCGTACCAGGAGCCGACGCCGCTGCCGTCGGGCTGGTTGCGCCGGGCGACGTCGACGGCCTTCTGGGTGGCCTCCTCCTGGCGCAGCGGCCAGCTCTGGAGCGCGGTCATGACGATGTGCTCGCGGGTGAACCGCAGGGCGTTCTCCAGGCAGGTCGCCGTGCGGGTGGCGAGGCCGTCGGCCAGTTCGAGGTCGTCCTCGCCGTACGGTTCGGCCCCTTCCGCGCGCTGGAAGACGACGGCCCCGAAGACCTGTCCCCGGACGAGGAGCGGGGCCACGATCCTCGTGCCCCGGTCCCGTCGTCCTGCTCCGGGGGAGCACCCGGGGTTCCGTCGGCAGCACCTTCCGAAGACGCCCGGGAGCAGGAGGGCGCCGGCCGTCGGGATCCGGGGGCCGGCGTCCGCGCCTCCGGTCGCGGTGCAGCGGAGCAGGGGGCCGGGTCGTGGGACCGGAGCCCGGGCTCCCTCCCCCTCAGTACGGCGTCGGTGAGGGCGACCACCACGGTGTCGGCGAACCGCGGCACCGTGACGTCGACCAGTTCCCGGGCCGTGCGCTCCACGTCCAGGCTGGAGCCGATCCGCTCGTGGGCGTCGTGCAGCAGCCGGAGGCGGGCCTGCGCCCGTTCGCGTTCGGTGACGTCCGTACTGGTGAGGACGACGCCCAGGACGCGTCCCGCGTCGTCCTGGAGGCGGTGGGCGGAGACGGAGAAGACGTACTCGCTGCGCGGGTCGGTGAACGGGTGCCCCCTGACGAGGTGGTCGAGCGCCGGGCGGCCGGTGGCGAGGACCTCCCGCAGCATCTCCTCGTCGACGTCCACGCCGAGGGGGCGTACGCCTCCGCCGCGGGCAGGCCGACGATCCGCTCGGCCGGGAGGCCGCGGACGCCGACGGCGACCGGGTTGACGCGGACGACGCGCAGGTCGGTGTCGAGGACGTGGAGGCCGATGTCGGACTGGGTGAAGACGGCGTCCAGGACCGCCTCGTCCCACCGGTCCGGCGCACCGGGGCCGGGGCGCCCTTCGGGGTCCGCGTTCATGGGTCCCTCCTCCGTGGCGGGCGGGTCGGGGGCGGGCACGTCAGGCCAGGGCGGTTCTCAGCGCGGACCAGGCGACCTCCGGGTCGGAGAGGCCGTGGTGCATCGGCGGGATCTCCTTGTCGACGTCGAAGTGGTGGTAGACGGCGATCATGGCGGAGCGGACCGAGTACTCGACGGTGAGGACGACGTCCTCGGGGATCTCGACGAACTGGCCGAGGAAGGCGAAGTTCCGTGCTCCGTCCGGGACGACGAGGGGGCGGTCGGAGGCGGCGCGGCGCTGGAACTGGGCGCCGGCGTAGGGCATCTGGACGGTGGTGACCCGGGTGGTCTCCCGGACCTCGTCGGCGATGTCGTCGAAGCCGAGGTGGCCGAGGAGTTCGTCGAGGACCTCGGCGCCGGTGCAGTCGTCCATCTTCTTCGGCACGTGGTCGCCGGGGACGTCGCCGAAGAGGGCGTGGCCCCACAGCGTGTACGTGTTCTCCTCCTGGTCGCGGAAGTGGGGCTGGGCCGGCACCACGACCGAGAGCAGCCAGCGGGAGTCCTTCCAGGTCATCAGGGCGCCCTCGCCGGGACGTTGCCCGTGTACTCCTGGATGCGGTCCAGGAGGACGCGGCTCGCCATGGTGAGGGTGAAGGACTCCACTTGGTCTCGTCGATGTTCCCGCAGAAGACGTGGGGGCGCCCGAAGTCGGGGGCGTTCTTGGCGATCGACTCCCACAGGCGCCAGGAGCCGTCCCGTTTGTCGCGGACCAGTTCGGGGACGGTGGTGTCGTCGCCGTAGGCGGTGTCGGCGGTCATCGAGCCGAGGGTGAGGAAGGCGTAGTCGTCCTCGCCCAGCTCGATCGTCCCGGCCGCGGCGCCGTCCCGCTCAGGTGCAGGCGGGAGAGGCGGCGGGCGGCGGGCCCGGAGAAGTCGGCGTCGGCGACGGTGACGCCGAAGTCGGTGCGCACGCCCCGGGCGGTGAGCCACTCCTGGAGGGGCGGACGACGGAGTCGTACGGGTTGTACCGGCCGCGCCGGACCCCGGACAGGGTGTGGATCCGGTCGAACTCCTGGACGAAGGCGAGGAAGTGCCGCTTGAGCTCGACGGCCGAGTGCCAGGTCTGGAAGGCGAAGGTGGTGCGCCACATGCACCAGAAGGGGTGGTGAAGAAGTGCGGCTGGAAGAAGTCGTCGATGCGCCGGGACCCGATCAGCCGCTCGGGCAGGGCGAGCAGCCGGGTCATGTCGGCGCGGTCGCGGGCGTCCAGGCCGAGCCGCGAGGCGTCGGCGATCGTGCGGTCGCCGTTGATGAGCCGGGCCCTGGCGTGGGTGGGGTGCTCGATGCTGAAGGCGCGGATCTCCTGCCGCACCGAGACCGCCGGGTCGTCCAGGGTCGGGATCGTCTCCAGGAGGTTCCACAGGCACACGTCGTGCTCGTCCTCGAACATCCGGCCGCCCCGGGTGACGTAACCGCCCGCGCGCGTCGGGGCGGGGGCGCCGTCCAGCGAACCGCCCGCGACCGGCGACTGCTCCAGGATCCGCACGTTCTCGCCGGGCACGCCCGCGTCCCGGACGAGGAAGGCGGCCGCGGCGAGCGAGGCCATGCCGCCGCCGACCAGATGGACCTTGGAGCGCTTCGATGCCGGCACGGGCTGACCTCCGGTTTCGGTAACGGACGCGGCGCGGGCGGGCGGTCGGGCACGGCCCGGTGCCGACCCTCCCCGGGACGGCGGGGCGGGCGAGGCGGCGGGGCCCGTACGGGTGAGAACGTCCTCGCCCGTCGCACGCGCGTGCGACGGGGCGAGGCGAGCCGTACCGGTTACGAGGCCGGGACGGTGTCCTGGAAGGCGGTGCCCGCCGAGCGGTAGGCGGCGACCTTGGCGGCCACCTGGGCCGGGGTCAGGACCTGGTCCTTGACGTGCAGGACGTAGTCGACCTTCTGGTCGTAGGAGCGCGGGCTCGTCGAGGTCTGGCCCGCCAGGTCGATCAGCCACTGGTTGAAGTTGATCGACATCGGGCGCTCGGGCAGGTAGCGGGCGTCGTGCCGGCCGAACTCCTGGCCGTCGACGTAGTACACGATGCCGTTGTCGTCGATGGTCAGGACGAGGTCGTGCCAGCCGGCGTAGCTGGTCCGGGACTCGGAGTGCTGGTTGACGGCCTCCCAGGGTCGGGCCGGTAGGTCTCCCACGAGGTGGTGTAGAGGATGTTGGCGGGCTCGCCCCAGCCGCCGTTGGGCAGGTACTCGAAGTCGTACTCGGCGTAGTCGTCGGCCATCGGGGCCTTGAGGTCGTTGATGGTGAAGAAGGTCTGGACGACCCGGTCGCCGTCGGGGCCCGACACCGGGGCGTCGGAGAAGCGGACCCGGGCGGCGTAGGTGCCGTTCTTGAACTTCGTCGCCTTGGTGAGGACCTCGGTGTGCTTGGTGGACTCGCCCGTGCCCGCGGTGGAGGTCCGCAGGTTCATGATCGAGTTGGTGCCCTCCTTGGCGAAGGTCACGTTCTCGGGGGCCCAGGTGGCGCCGGGCACGCCGGGTCCGCCGGCGTTGGAGCGGACGCTCCAGCCGTGGGCGCCGATCGCCGGGTCGGTGTGGCCGGTGTAGTCGAAGTCGTCGAAGAGGGCGGCGCCGGTGGGCGGCGGGGTGGTCGGGTCGGTCGGCGTGGGCGTCGGGGTGGGGTCGTTGCCGGCCGGGGCGGTGCCCCAGACCGGGACGCCGCCGACGGTCGCGGTGACCTTGGTCCAGTTGGCGTACGCGGTCTGCGCCGGGCCGAAGGAGTAGTCGTCGCTCTGGTTCAGCGGCTGCCAGTTGGAGCGGTGGAAGCGCAGTTGCATGTCGCCGGTGTCCGCGCCGGGGGCGAGCGTGCCGGCCCGGCGGTGAAGCCGACCTCCAGGTAGCGGTCGGCGGTCGCGGTGGGGTTGGCCAGGGTCCCGAAGGTGCCGGTGATGTTGGCGCAGCCCTTCACGGCCCAGGAGCAGGCGTAGGTGTACGAGGCTCCCGCGTCGGCCTTGAAGTAGTAGCGGACCTTGACCTGGCTGAGCGGGACGCCGGTCGTGCCGGTGTTGACCACCTTGAGCCAGGGCTCGACCTGGTCGCTCCCGGTGGCGCTCTGGCGGTACTGGACGGTGACGGCCTCGCCGGCGGCGGCGGCCGGGAGGACGGTGAGGGCGGTGGCGCCGAGCCCAGTCACGGCGGCGACGGCGAGCGCGGCGCGGAGGCGCGTGGTGCGCGTCCTGGTCTGGTCGCTCATGGGGGTTCCTCTCCTCGGAGGTGTCGGGTCTGGGGGACGGGGGTTGCGGTGGAGAGACGGCGCGGCACCCCGAGGGCGTCGAGCCGGGTCCTGTGGTGGCGCAGGCGCTCCTGGAAGCCGGGCCAGTCGTGGCGGCCGGTCCAGACGACCTCCGCGAGGGCGCAGAGCCGGGGAAGGTGAGGTACTCGGCGTGCGCGGCGGTGGGGACGTACTCGGTCCACAACTGGACCTGGGAGCCGAGGACCCGGGCGGCCTCCTCGGGGCTCCAGTCGGCCGGGGCCGGGTCGTTGCCGTGGACGGTCCGCAGGTCGACCACCTCGCCGGCCTGGCCGGGCGGCTCGGCGGGGCTGGTGGACTGGGGGTAGTCGAGGTAGGTGGTGCGGTGGGGCGCCATGACGACCTGGTGGCCGCGGCGGACGGCGGTGCGGCCGTGGTCGGAGTCGCGCCAGGGCATGACGGTGAAGTACGCCGGGAGGTCGGCGCCGTTCTCGGTCCAGCTCAGCGGCCGGCGGCCGGCCCGCAGGAGGTGGTTCCCGATCCGCTCCATGAACCAGCCGTGCAGGGCGTCGGGGCCGGACAGCCCCTCCTCGGCGACCCGCCGGAGGGCGTCCGGGGAGCTGTGCCACTCGGTGGTGGGGCACTCCTCGCCGCCGATGTGGACGTACGGGGAGGGAAGACGTCCATCACCTCGTCCAGGACCGTGCGGCGAAGTCGAGGGCCGTGTCGTGGACGCCGAGGATGGTGTCGCACACGCCCCACCGGTCCCACACGTCATAGGTGCGGCCGGGGGTGTTGCCGAGCTCGGGGTGGGCGGCGAGGGCGGCGCGGACGTGGCCGGGCATCTCGATCTCGGGCACGACGGTGATGCCGCGCTCCGCCGCGTACGCGACCAGGCCGGTGAGTTCGGCGCGGGTGTAGGCGCCGCCGTGGGGCGTCCCGCCGATCTCGGTGAGGCGGGGCAGGGCGGCGACCGGCATGCGCCAGCCCTGGTCGTCGGTGAGGTGGAGGTGGAGGACGTTGAGCTTGTGGAGGGCGAGGAGGTCCACGTACCGGCGCAGGTAGGAGACGGGGCGGAAGCGGCGGGCGACGTCCAGCATGGAGCCGCGCCAGGGGAAGCGGGGGTGTCGGTGATCTGCACGCAGGGGACGGTCCAGGCGACGCCGCCGACGGGTTCGTCGGCGAGCGCTTCGACGGGCAGGAGCTGGCGGAGCGTCTGGACGCCGGCGAGGAGGCCCCGGAGGCCGGCGGCCCGGAGCAGGACGCCCTCGGGGCCGACGGTGAGGCCGTAGCCCTCCTCGCCGAGGCCGGTGAGGGCGGGGTCGAGGCCAGGACGACGGAGCCGTCCGGGCGGGCGGGCAGCGGCAGGCCGGTGGCCGGGCCGAGCAGGGTGCGCAGCAGCCGGGCCGCGCCCTCGGCGCCGGGGGTGACCTTGAGCGCGGTCGCGGCGCCGAAGGTGAACCGGCCGGGCAGCGGCGAGAGGTGGGTGGGTTCGGGGAGGAGGCGGGGCAGGGGCATCGCGGTGCGTTATCCCTTCACGGCTCCGCCAGTCATTCCGGCGGCGACCCGGCCCTGCAGGACCAGGAAGAGGACGAGGACGGGCAGGGCGAAGAGCGTGGAGGCGGCCATGGTGGCGCCCCAGTCGGTGCCGAAGACGTTGGAGAAGGACGAGAGCCACACGGGCGGGGGCGGTCGTCCTGGTCCTTGATGATCAGCATGTTGGCGAAGGCGAACTCGTTCCAGGCGGTGATGAATCCGAAGAGCGAGGTCGCGAGGAGGCCGGGGGCGAGCAGCGGGAGGGTCACCCGGCGGAAGGCGGTGGCCCGGGTGCAGCCGTCGACCTGTGCGGCCTCCTCCAGTTCGACCGGGATGCCGGCCAGGAAGGAGCGCAGGGTGACGACGGTGAAGGGCAGGGTGATCATGAAGTAGATCAGGCTGAGGGTCACGAGCCGGTCGAGCAGGCCGGCGTCCCGGGCGATGACGTACATCGGGATGAGGAGCGCCTCCCAGGGCGCCATCTGGGCGGTGAACACCATGAGGAGGAAGGCGCGCCGGCCGCGCCAGCGTATCCGGGCGACGGCGTAGGCCGCGGCGAGGAGCCACCACGAGGGCGAGCAGGACGCAACCGGCGGTCACGAGCAGGCTGTTGCGCCAGAAGGTCCAGAAGCCGTCCGCCGCGACGGCGTGCTCGAAGTGCTCCAGGGTGACGGAGAGGGCAGGAATCCGGGGGTCTCGGACTGGATGTCGCGGGTGGGCCGGAAGGCGGTGAGGACCATCCAGTACACCGGGAAGACGGCCAGCAGGAAGACGATCACGGCGGCGGTGTTCGGGGGAGCCGCCGCAGGGCGCGGGGGTCGTCCGGCGGCGTCCCGCCGGGGCGGGGCGTGCGGAGGTCACCGGTCGGCGTCCCGTCGGGGCGGGGCGGGTGAAGGTCACCGGTCGGCCTCCTGTCGGAGCAACTGGCGGAAGTAGGCGATCAGGACGGCCACGAGGATGAGGACGGTGAGGGTGGAGACGGCCGCCCCGAGGTCGTAGCGGTGCAGGGACTGGGCCACCCGGTAGGCGTAGACGGGCAGGGTGGTCGTCGCCTCCCAGGGCCGCCCTTGGTGACGGCCCAGATCTGGGCGAAGCAGCGGAAGACCCAGATGACTTCGAGGGCAGAGGACCAGGCCGAAGACCGGCCGCAGGAGGGGCAGGGTGACCGAGCGGAAGATCCGCCCGGCGCCGGCGCCGTCGAGCCGGGCCGACTCGTACAGCTCGGCGGGGACGGTCAGGAGCGCCGAGTGCAGGGTGATGGCGACGAAGGGGACCGACTGCCAGACCACGAGCAGCACCAGGACGGTGAAGGCGGCGGGGCCGTCGGCCAGCCACGAGTAGCCCTCGAAGGACTCGAACCCGAGGCGGACCAGGACCCAGTTGACCACGCCCAGGCGGGAGGCGAAGAGCCACTGGAAGACGGTCGTGGTGGCGATGACCGGGCTGGCCCAGGCCAGGACGAGCCCGCTGGTCACCAGGATCCGCATGCGCCGGCCGAGCCGCTGCGTCATCAGGGCGACCAGGGTGCCGATCACCATGATCAGGACGACGTTGACCAGGGTCCACCAGAGGGTGCGCCGGACGACCTCCCAGAACACGGGGTCGGCCAGGACGGTCCGGTAGTTGTCGAGCCCCGTGAACCCGGCGCCGCCGCGGATGAGTTCCCCATGCCGTACTCCTGGAAGGAGATCAGCAGGTTGCGGACGAGGGGGTAGCCGAGGAGCAGCGCTCCGCCGAGGACGGTCGGGGCGACGAGGAGGTAGGGCCGGAGGGCCGGCCCGTGGGGACGCCTCACGAGCCGAGGGTCCTCGTGATGCTCTCGGACGCGGTGCGCGCCGCGGCAGCAGGGTCGGTGCCGGTGAGCACGGCGGTCATGTACTGCTTGATCGGGTTGGTGGCCTCGACGGCCGCCCACTGCGGGGAGTTGGGGGTCGCCCGGCCTGGGCGGCGCCCGCGGCCATGACGGCCGTGCCCTCGTCGTCCTGGACGACCCGGGCGAGGAGGTGCGGTTGGGGACGTAGCTCATGGTCCTGGCCATGTCCGTCTGCCACTTCTCGCCGGCCAGCGCCTCGACCACCTCGTAGGCGGCGTCGGGGTGGGTGGAGGCCTCGGGGACGATGAAGTCGGAGCCGCCGGTGAACCGCGCCGGGCTTGCCGGCCGTGCGGCCGGGGAGGGGAAGAAGGCGAGCTTGCCCTTGAGGGCGGGGTTGATCTCCTCGACGATCTTCGCGCCGCCGGGGACGGCGATGATCTGGGCGACGTCGCCCTTGGCGAACCTCGGCCTGCGGGGGCTTGGACTCGTCGGCGTCCTTGGGCCCCTTGCCGAGGGCCTGGAGCCTGCGGTAGAAGTCCATCCCCGCGAGGGCCTGCGGGGTGTCGAGCGCGCCCTTCCACTTCCCGCCGTCCTGGACGGCGAGGTCGCCGCCGGCCTCCCAGACGAAGCCGGAGAGGGTGTACCAGTTCTGGCCGGGGAGGTAGATGCCCTGCGTCTTGCCCTTGTTCAGCCGGGCGGTGGTTGCGAGCCACTCCTCCTGGGTCTTCGGCGGGGTGACGCCGGCCGCGGCGAAGAGATCCTTGTGGTAGATCACGACGCGGCTGGCCCCGTACCAGGGGATGCCGTACTGCTTGCCGTCGACCTTCCCGGGCTCGGCAAGTCCGGGCAGCCAGTCGGCGCCGTTCAGTGCGGCGACCTTGTCGCTGAGGTCGCGGACGCCGCCGCTGGCCGCGTACTGGGCGACCTGGGTGTTGCCGACCTCGATGACGTCCGGGGCGTCCTTGCTGGCGAGGGCGGCCGTGACCTTCTCGCCGATGCCGTCCCACTCCTGGATCTGGATGTCGAGGTCGATGCCCCGGTGCTCCGCCTCGAAGCCGGTGCGGAAGCGGTCGAGGAAGGCGTCGGTGACGCTGTCCTTCATGATCCAGACGGTGACCTTCTCCGGCCCTCCGGAGGCCTTCGGGTCGTCGGAGCCGCTACAGGCAGTGGCGGCGAGCACGACGGTCACCGCGAGGGCGACAGTTCTGCCGAGGGGACGGACGTTCACGGGCACCTCGCTGCTTGTTTGACCAATTGGTCAAGTGGTCAGGTGTGTGAGCAGAAGGTGGCACGGTCCGTTCCGGCCGTCAATCCCCGGAAAACATGTGCCGTTCACTCGACGACAGGTCAAGGCGCCGGGTTACCATCGGACTTACCAGTTGACCAGTCAGGATCAACTGATCAGTCAGGAGAACGGCATGAAGGACGGCTCCTCCAGCGGAGTGCTGAAGCGGGAGCGGGTACGGGAGCACCTGCTCGGCCTGATCGAGGCGGGCGGCCCGGGCGACCCCATCCCGTCGGAGCGCACCCTCTGCGCCGCCCTCGGCGTCTCCCGCCCACCCTGCGCGCGGCCGTCGACGAACTCGTCGCCACGGGCGCGCTCGTACAGGAGCACGGCCGCGGCATGTTCGTCGCCCCCGCCAAGATCGTGCAGCAACTCGCCCCGGACGAGGCGGCCTTCGCCGTGCCCGCGCCTCGGGCACCTGGTCCAGCACCGTCCTGGAGTCCGCCACGATCCGGGCCGGCGCCCGCATCGGCCGTAGGCTCCGCCTCTCCCCGCGGCCGAGCTGCTCTACGTCGCCCGCCTCCGGCTCGTCGACGGCTCGCCCATGGCCATCGAGCACCTGCACATCCCGGCGGACCTCGTCGGCGCCGCGCTCACCCCGGAGGAGCTGGAGGCGGGCGACCTCTACGACCACCTGCGGGAGCACCACCGGGTCCGGGTCAAGGAGGCGACCCAGTCGATCGAGCCGACCGTCGTCAGCGAGGACGAGGCCGCGCTCCTGGACGTCCCCGTCCTCTCCCCGCGCTCCTCATCGAGCGCCTCACCCTGGACGCGGAGGGCCGGCCCGTCGAGTACGTCCACTCGGTCTACCGGGGCGACCGGTACCGCATCGTCTCCCGCCTGGACTTCACCCGCGACGGGGTCGTGACCTCCTCCACCGAGGGGGATGCATACTGACCCGCGACGGACGGCGCGGCGGGGAGGGGCGGGCATGGAGCTCAAGCGGGAACGGGTGCGGGAGCACCTGCTGACCGTGATCGACGGCCGCCGCCCCGGCGACGCCATCCCCTCGAGCGCACCCTCTGCGCGGCCCTGGGCGTCTCGCGGCCCACGCTCCGCGCGGCCGTCGACGAGCTGGTGGCGACGGGCCTGCTGGTGCGGGAGCACGGCCGCGGCATGTTCGTCGCGCCCGACAAGGTCACGCAGGAGCTGGTCGCCGAGCACCGGGGCGCGGGCGCGCCCCGAGCCGGGGCGACTGGACGAGCACGGTGCTCGACCTGCGTACGGTACGGGCCGGCGCCCGGATCGGCCGGAGGCTCGCGGTCTCCCCGGCGGCGGAGCTGGTGCACGTGACCCGCCTCCGGCACGTCGACGGCGCCCCGATCGCCCTGGAGCACCTCCACGTCCCCGCCGACCTGGTCCCCGGCCTCACCGCCGCCGACATGGAGGGCGGCTTCTACGCCATCTGCGCGAGCGGCGCGGCATCCGCACGGCCCACGCGGTGCAGTCCATCGAGCCGACCGTCCTGAGCGAGGAGGAGGCCGCCCTCCTGGACGTCCCGGTCCTCTCCCCGCCCTGCTCTTCGACCGGACCACCTCCGACACGACCGGCCGCCCCGTCGAGTACGTCCGCTCCCTCTACCGCGGCGACCGCTACCGCATCGTCTCCCGCCTCGCCCTGGACACCCGCCTCCCCGACCACCCGGCCCCGGGGCGGGCGGGGCGTGGTGGGGACGGTGGAGTGAGCGGAGCGCGCCGGCGGCAACGGCAGTGGGGGCCGCTGGAGGACGGGGACCGGTCGACGCACCGCGGCGAGTAGCCGAAAAGAGCCGAACTCCGTCGGCCGCCGAAGGCCTTCGCGGGTCCGCACGGGCCCTGGGGGCCCGCGGTCCCCGGCCTCGACGGCTCGGTGGAGGCCCGTGTCCGGCGTGGGCGGGAGGGGTCGGTCACCTCCGTGGATGCCACGTGAGGGGCGGTGGAGTGACCGTTCTTGTCCCTGGTTCATGGAAAGTGCACGAGGAGGACCGTTCCGTTCCGCGAGCGAACCTGTTCTGATGGTGAGTCAGCGAATGTCGGGTGATTGCCGGCCGTTCGTGACGGGCAGGTTTGGAGGGTTGTGAGGCGGGCACCGTCCGGCCTCGCGGCCGGGGCGGTCGTCGTCACGTACGGGCGCGCGCGGCGCGCCCTCCCCGGGCGGGCCGCCCCATGGTGGTCCGCATGCCGTGGCGGACCGAGGAGAGTAGGAGGTCGGTCCCCATGACCGTGCGCACCGTCGAGCCCCCGCAGTTGTGGATGCCCCATCCGCTGCGGGTGAACCCATACCTGTCGAGCCTGCACCGGGAGAGCGAGACCTGGGCGCGCGAGATGGGCATGCTGGAGGGGTACGGGGAGCTGCCCGGCCACCCTGCCATATGGTCCCGGACCAAGTTCCACGCCATGACCGTCGACCAGTTGACCGCCTGGACGCTCCCCGACGCCCCGCTGCCCGCCCTCCGGCTCAACCACCGGTTCAACATATGGGCCCTGGCCTGGGACGACCACTTCGCCTCGGCCTTCAAGCAGACCGGTGACCTGCCCGGCGCGCGGCTCTTCACCGCCCGGCTGCACGCCTTCCTGCGGCCCGAGCCCGACGCCCGGCTGCCGGAGCCGGTGAACGCCGTCGAGCGGGGCATCGCCGATCTGCAACAGCACCTCTTCCCGCCGGGACTCGCCCACTGGCGGCACGACTTCAACCGGGCCCTGGCGAGGTACGTCGACGCGGGGTCGAGGAGCTGGCCAACAGCCGCACCGGCCGCGTCCCCCACCTGATCGACTACGCCCCGTTCCGGCGGGAGAGCTTCGCCGCCCACACTGCCCCTACTCCGTCGAGCTGGCGACCGGCGCGCGCATACCCGAGCAGATCCGGCACAGCCGGACCGTGCGCGCCCTCCTGGACGCCTTCATGGACTTCATGGGCCTCGCGAACGACATCGCCTCCTACGAGCGCGAGGTCCACGAGAGAACGACGTCAACAACCTGGTCGTGGTGGTCGGGGCGTCCTCGGGATCGCCCTCCACGACGCCGTGCCCGCCGCCCTGAACCTGGTGAACGCCCGGCTGCGGGACTTCGAGCACCTCCGGCGGAACGAGGTGCCGCTCCTGGTCCGGCGGGCCGGGCTCGACCCGGCCGAGCAGGCCGAGCTGGAGAGCCTGGCTCCGGGGGCCTGCGGGTTCCTCTCCGGGATCCACGCCTGGTACACCGGCGCGCCCCGCTACACCGCCTCGGACGTCTCCTTCCAGGAGTGACGGCGGCGGAGGTCGGGCCCCGCCGCCGTCGGCTCCTACCGTCCGCCCAGCAGGCGCTTCACGCGCGTCCACCACGAGGCGCGGGCCTCGGGCCGGCGCGCCCCGCGGGGCGTCCGCCGGAACCGGCGGCACCGGCGGGACCCCGTCGCTCTGGACGGGCGGGGCCGGGAGCGGGGCCGGGCCGTCGTCGGCCCGGGGAGGACGCGGGGAGAAGCTCACGGGCAGCGCCGTCAGGTGGCGGGCCCAGGTGCTGGAGCGCCAGGCGAGGCTCTCCTCCGGTACGGAGAGGGCCACGTCCGGCAACCGGGTGAGCAGGATGTCGATGCCGGCGTCGGCGATGATGCGGCCGATGTCCTGACCGGGGCACTCGTGCGTACCGGCGCTGAAGGAGAGGTGCGCCCGGTTGTGGTGCACGGGGGCCGCGGGGTCCGGCCGGATCGTCTCGTCGACGTTCCCCGCCGCCAGGCCGAGGAGAGCATGTCCCCGCCTTGATCTCCTGTCCGCCGAGGGTGGTGTCGCTGTTGGCCCAGCGGCCCGGGCACACCATCAGCGGCGGCTCGTCCCAGAGGACCTGCTCCACGGCCTCGGGCAGGGTCATCTGGCCGCCGGCCAGCGAACCGCGGAACCGGGGGTCGGTGAGGACCATCCGCAGGACGTTGGACATGAGGTTGGCGGTCGTCTCGTACCCGGCGAGCAGGATGAGGCGCAGGTGGTGCTGGACCTCCTCGTCCGTGAGGCCGGCGGGGTGGGCCATCAGGGCGGAGGCGATGTCGTGCCCCGGGTGGGCGCGCTTGGCGGCGACGAGCCGTTCGAGGCTCTCCAGGACGAAGGCGTTGCTGGCGAGCGACGTCTCGGTGGCCTTGAAGAGGTCCCGGGCGGCGTGCACCAGCTCGGGGCCTCCTCGTCCGTCATGCCGAGCAGGTGGATGAGGGTGAGCATGGGCAGGTGCTCGGTGAACTGCCCGACCAGCTCGGCCTCGCCCTTCTCGCAGAACCCGTCGATCACCTGGTGGGCGAAGCGGGTGATGTGGCGGCAGACGCCCCGGTGGTCGAACTGGCTGAGGCCGGCCGTGACCGCGCCGCGCAGCCGCTGGTGCTCCTCGCCGTCCGCGCAGACGCAGTCGGGGCGCCAGCCGATCATCGGCATGAGCGGCGAGGTGGCGGGGTCGATCTCCCCGCTCCGCCAGCCGTGCCAGACACGGGGGTCGCGGGAGAACTGGGTCGGGCGGCTGGCCACGTCGCGGTTCTCCAGGTATCCCAGGACGAGCCAGGCGCGCACGTCGCCGTCGAGCAGGACGGGCGCCACCGGGCCGTGGGCGGCCCGCAGTTCCTCGTACAGGCCCATGGGGTCCGTGGCCGCCGCCTCGCCGTAGAGCCGGGTCGCCCCGTCGGTTCCGGTGGCGGCGTGGGCCGAGCAGCCGGGGGCGGGATCCGGCCCGCCTGCGCGGTGGCGTGTTCGGCGGGTGGGAAGGTCATGCGGTCTCCTGGGCGGCGACGAGGGTGTGCAGGTAGTCCATCAGCGAGAGCAGGGCGTCGCGGCAGGACGCCCGGTCCCGTGCGTCACAGGTGACGAGGGGCACGGATTCGCCGAGGGCCAGGGCGGTGCGCAGCTCCTCCACGGGGTACTGCGGGGCCTCCGGGAAGGTGTTGACGGCCACGACGAAGGGGACGCGGCGGTCCTCCAGGCGGGTGATGACCTCGAAGCAGACCTCGATCCTGCGCGTGTCGACGAGGACCACCGCGCCGAGCGCCCCTTCGAAGATGCCGTTCCACAGGAACCAGAAGCGCTCCTGTCCCGGGGTGCCGAACAGGTAGAGGACCAGCTCCTGGTTGATGCTGATCCGTCCGAAGTCCAGCGCGACGGTCGTGGTGTTCTTGCCTTCGGCGCCGGGGTTGTGGTCGATCCCGACGCCCGCCTGCGTCATGGTCTCCTCGGTGGTCAGGGGCGGGATCTCGCTCACCGTCCCGACCATGGTCGTCTTGCCGACGCCGAAGCCGCCGACGATCACGACCTTGACGCCCCTGGCGCTGTGCGGCAGCAGCTTGTCGGTGCCGCGCGGGCCGGGAACGAGCGTGTCAGAGCTTGCGTAGTCCATGGATCACCGCCTCCAGTAGGCCGCGTTCGGGATAGGCCGCCACCGGCACGGGTGCGATGGCCTCGACCCGTTCGTTCTCGACGAGTTTGGCGAGCAGCGCGGTGACGACGCTGAACGGAAGGCTGAGGTAGGCCGACACCTCGGCCACCGAGAGCGGGTACGCGCACATCGTGAGGATGGCGGCCTGCTCGGGTTGCATCGAGGGGTCGGGCGCGGCCCTGCCACGATCAGGGTGACCAGGTTGAAGCCCTTGGGCGAGGAACCGGAGCCGCCGGTGATGACGTAGAGCGGAACGGGGTTGCCTTCATTCCAGGGGCCCGGATTCTCCGATGTCACATCGCCTGCCTGACGTCCTGCCGGGGCGGGCTGGTCATGTGCTGGCCGATCCGGGCCACCAGCGTCCGCATGCGGTCGCCGAGCAGTCCGGCGTCCACCTCCTGGTCGGCGAGGACCGCGAGGTAGGCGCCGGGGCCGGCCGCCATCAGGGAGAAGTAGCCTCCGTCGGCCTCGATGCCGACCATCCGCGTGGAGCCGTCGCCGTGCGGGAACATCTGGGCGATGGCCCGGGCCAGGCTCTGGATGCCGGAGCAGGCGGCGGCGATGGCGTCGGCGGTGTCGGGCGCCGTGTTCGCCTGCCCGATGCTGAGTCCGTCCGCCGAGAGGATGACCACGTGGCGTACGAACGGAACGCTGTTGACGAGCTCCGTGAGCATCCAGTCCATGTTGGGCAGTGGCTGCATGTTACTCGACCTCATCTGAAGGCTCGTGGGGGGAGGGGGAAGGATCGGCGGCCGCTTTCTTCTCGCCGTTGAAGGCCTCCCACATCAGGCCCGGCTGGGGGGACGGCTTGGAGGAGACCGGTACGGCGGGGGCGTGGGGCCCGTCACCACGACCGGGATCGGGACGGGCGACTCGCGCCGCCGCTGCGGGAGGCCGTTGGGGGCCTTCCTGACCTCGCCGGTCTCCATGGCGAGGGCGGGGGACGGCAGGGGCGGGGGCGTCGGCGTGGGCACCGGGGCGGGCCGGGTCGGGCCGCCCGCGGGCCGGTACAGTCCGCTCACGGGGCCAGTCGGGCCGTTCGCGCGCCTGCGGGCGAAGTCGTTGGGCCGCAGGGCGGACGGGGGCATGGTGGTGATCAGGTTCCGGGGGACGAGCACGACGGCCCGTACGCCTCCGTAGGCGGAGGTGCGCAGGTGGACCTCGCAGCCGTGCTCGCGGGCGAGGCGGCTGACGACGGGGAGGCCGAGCTGGGTCACCTCGCCGAGGCTGGCGAGCTGGATGGTGCGCTGCGACTGCGCCATGACGCGCTCGACGCGCTGCCTGACCTCCTCGGTGAGGCCGACGCCCCGGTCCTCGATCTCGACCACGACGCCGGAGGCACCTCGTTGGCGGTGACCTCCACGGGGGCGTGCGGCGGCGAGAACGACGTGGCGTTGTCGAGGAGTTCGGCGAACAGGTGCATCAGCGGCTCGGCGCCGGGGCCGACCACGGCCACCTCCGCCACCGCCTGGAGCTTGACGCGGGGTAGTCCACGATGCGCGACATGGCTCCGCGCAGGATGTCGTAGAGCGGGATCGTCTTCGACCACTGGCGTCCGGGGCGGGCGTCGCCCAGGACCGCGATGCTGGCGGCGAGGCGGCCGATCAGGGCGTTGCGGTGGTCGACGTCCTGGAGGCCGCGGGAGACCACGATGTCGTTGCCGTGGAGGATCTGCATGGCGTGCAGGTCCTTGGCGAGCTGGTGCACGATCGCCTGGACGCGGCGCGCGACCGCCACGAGCGCCCGCTGGGAGGCGTCGCGGGTGTGCTCCTCGGCCTCGACCGCCTCCAGGAGGGCCCGGAGGGCGCCCTTGAGCGCTTCGGTGAACTCCTTGTCGAGGTGCTTGCCGAAGTCGACGGCGCGCAGGATGTCGGAGGCGGGGTCGCCCCTCTTCAGCCGGGCGACGGCCGCGGGCAGGAGCTCCTCGGCGAGCCAGACGGTGGTGGCCCGCTGGTCGGCGAGGCGTCCGAGCAGGGCGGCCTCGCGCTGCTCGTAGTACCTCTCGGCCTCGGCCCTCGCCCGGGTGTGGCGGGCCGCCTCCGCCGAGCGCACCCGGCGCGCGGTCCCGGCCGAGGTCAGCGCCGTCAGGGCGACCGCGACGAGACCGCACCAGGCGACCGGTGTCCGTATCTGTGCAGGGGAAAGGAGGAGCGCGATCAGGGAGGCTCCCGCCAGAACTCCCGGGGGAGGAGCCATTCCCGGACGACCGGAGCCGGCCGGGATCTGGAAATCGAACCTGCACGAACCATCACGAGGGTCCCTAAGAAGTCTGGAATGAGCGGACCGTGGGAGTGCGGTGCGCCGAAAGGGACGGAGACGGACTTCATTCGGGCATGTGTACGCGTGCTCCGATGAAAACCCGACGGGCGGAAACCCGGGGGCCGCTCGGGGAATCGCGCCGGCGGGCGCTTTCCTTCACGGCCGTACTCCGTCCGCGCCCACGACGTTCATGACTCGCTGTGAGCGCAGCGCAACACACCGGTGAGCATAGTCAGTTCGGGTTGCCCGTGTGACTTTGCCGAAAGGACAACCCCACCGGTCACTCCGGTTGCACAAAGCGACCGGCCGCCGTACCTGAAATGCAATAAACCGATCAAATTCTGTCGCTCGCGCGTCGGGAGGGCGAGGCGGGGGCGCCCCGCCGGCCGCCGCCGGATCCGTCGCGGCCATTGACAGGTCCATCCCGCCCTCCCATTCTTGAGAGCGCTCTCAAGCGCGTTCTCCGGAGCGCGGTCCCCTGGATTCCCCCACACGGATCCCCCCACCCCCGAGGAGCCCCCGTGTCCGCACGTCACAGGCGCACGCGCGTCCGACTCGCCCCCTCCTGGCGGCCGCCGCGCTGGCCGGCACCGGCGTCACCGTCGCCGTCTCCTCCGACCCCGTCGAGGCCGCCGTCCCCACGACCATCCCGCTCACCTTCACGAACAACTCCGGTCGCGGGGAGCAGGTGTACGTCTACAACCTCGGCACCGAGCTCTCGACGGGCCGGCAGGGGTGGGCGGACGCCAACGGGACCTTCCACCCCTGGCCGGCCGGGGCTCCGTCCCCAGCCCCGCGCCCGACGCCTCCATAGCCGGTCCGGCCAACGGGAAGTCGATGACGATCCGGTTGCCGAAGTTCTCGGGCCGGGTCTACTTCAGCTACGGCCAGAAGCTGAACTTCAAGGTGGCGACGGGCGGTCTCGTGCAGCCCGCGGTCCAGAACCCGAGCGACCCCAACAGGAACATCCTCTTCAACTGGTCCGAGTACACGCTCAACGACGCGGGCCTCTGGCTCAACAGCACCCAGGTCGACATGGTCTCGGTGCCGTACGCGGTGGGCGTGAAGCGCCCCGACGGCTCCGTCGCGAACGCGGGACGCCTCAAGCCCGGCGGGTACCGGGGCTTCTTCGACGCGCTGCGCGCCCAGCCCGGCGGCTGGGGCGGCCTGGTGCAGACCCGCTCCGACGGCACGGTGCTGCGCGCGCTCGCCCCGGGCCACGGCATCGAGGCCGGCGGGCTGCCGGCCGGGGCGATGAACGACTACATCAACCGGGTCTGGAGCAAGTACGCCACGTCGACCCTGACCGTGACGCCCTTCGCGAACCAGCCGTCCGTGAAGTACTACGGGCGGGTCTCGGGCAACGTCATGAACTTCACCAACGGGTCGGGCCAGGTCGTCACCTCCTTCCAGAAGCCCGACTCGGACAGCGTCTTCGGCTGCTACAAGCTCCTGGACGCCCCGAACGACCAGGTGCGCGGCCCCATCTCCCGCACGCTCTGCGCGGGGTACAACCGCTCCACCCTGCTCACCAACCCCAACCAGCCGGACGCCTCGTCGGCCGGGTTCTACAAGGACGCGGTGACCAACCACTACTCCCGCGCGATCCACGAGCGGATGGTGGACGGCAAGGCGTACGGCTTCGCCTTCGACGACGTCGGCGCGCACGAGTCGCTGGTGCACGACGGCAACCCGCAGCAGGCGTACGTGACGCTGGACCCGCTCGACTAGGGCTGTGACCGCACGGGTTCACCGGGTTGCTCGTCGTGCCGGCGGGAAGCGATGTCGCTTCCCGCCGGCAGGGAGGCGCGATGGCACCACCGGTCGGGGTCCGGAGACTGACGGAGCGGGAAGGGCAGAAGCCTCAGCACGGGCAAGGTCATCGGCTCGCTCCACCGCCGTCACCGTGCGGTGGAGTTCAGGAAGTTCCTGGTCGAGCTCGACAAGGAGGTGCCGGTCGGCCTCGAGGTCCATCCGATCCTGGACAAAGTCGCCGCATACCGCCGACGAATCTCCGACTCAGGACACCGGAAGCCCCGGCCGCGGGCGGGGTGTCCTAGCCCAGTGGGGCACCATCCCCACCGCGGCCGCGCTCGAACTCGTCGAGCACGTGAAGGCCATGGGGTTCGAACAAGAAGTCCGGCCGCCTTGACGGCGCCCCCGACACCCCGCGGGCGCGGACGACTCTTGGTCATCGGGTCATCACCGCCGGGGGCCGGATGACGTCCCGCGCTGTTCCGTTCTTGCCCGAGAAGTGCCGAGCATGTGCGACAGGCCCACGCCCTGACAGTCGAGGAGGTCGCGTTTACGGTGAAGGTGCGCCGGGCACGGTCACGGGCCGGGAGCTGGACCGGACCGAGCCGAGCGCGCCGGGAAGTAGGGGAGATCCACCGGCACAGACCGGGCCGACGGTGAGAAAGGGGGCGCTGTCACGTCACTGCGGATCATGGCTCTCGGGAGGAAACGCCGCGTACAGGGCCTCGGCGTGCACGGCATCCCACTGGCTGATCAGCAGGCGCTCCACCCTGCCGTCGTGCCGGCGCAGCTCGATTTCCTGTCCCTTGTCGAACTCCACCCGCACCCGTGGATCACTGCATACCGCCTCGGCCTCACCGCGCATGATCTCGAACAGAACACCACGTATGGCATACCGGCGGTCGTTGCCCCGGTGGCGTAGTACACGTACCCGGCGGTCGGTCAGCAAAAGCGAGGCGCGCCGTGGCACCAAGCCCACATCGAGCGCCCGTACGTCACCGCGCAGCCGGCCGTCATCCGTTCCCCTCGGGAACCCACTGCTCCAGGCGCTCACGGTCCACCGACCACTTGGCCGCTTCCATCGCCATCCCCTCTTGCCCTCGCACGGTGGGACAACCGTTTACGGTCCTTCTACCCGGAAGCGGTACGGAAACCGGCCTTCGGCGATATCCCTCAGGCCTGTCTGGTGGGCCATCACCTCGGCGGTGAACTCTGCTGGGGCATTGGGGACCACCCCGCGGGCGCGGGGACGACCAGGTCTGCCGTCGTTGCGCCGGCCAACCGCGCCCCGGGCGGCGGCAACCACCTCGTCCAGCAGGCCTACGACACGCCGCTGCGACTCGGCGGCCGGCCTCGGGTCAGCGCGGCCGGGCGACCTCCCAGGCCGCCTCGACCATGCGGAACACCTCGTCCACCGCCGCTTCCGGCTCGGCCGCCTCGCGGCCCAGCGCGTACGCGTCGAGTACGAACCGCGCGATCGTGCGGCACGCCGTCGTCGGCTCCGGCAGAGCGAGCTCGGCGGCGATGGCGGTCGCCAGCGCGTCCGCGTGCCGCAGCCGCATGGACTGCTCGTACGTGCGCAGGGCGGGCGACGCGTCGATCATGCGCCAGATCGGGGCGGCGCCCTCCGCCGAGCAGTGGCGGACCATCGCGTGGACCTCACGGCGCAGCGCGGGCATGAGCGGTTCCCGCGGCCCCCGGTCCGCGACCGCCCGCACGAGGCGTTCCCTGAAGTCGTCGTCCTGCTCGAAGACCAGCGCCTCCTTCGAGGCGAAGTGGGAGAAGAGCGTGGTCACGGCGACGTCGGCCTCGGCGGCGACGTCGCGGATGCCCACCGCGTCGTATCCGCGCTCCAGGAACAGCCGCAGGGCCGCGTCGGCGATCTTCTGACGGGTGGCGGCCTTCTTGCGCTCGCGGCGTCCGGTGGGCACGGTCATGCGCCCACGCTATCAGCGCCACCGAGTACGCAAACCTAACGACTCCAAAACGCTAACCGTTAGTGCTACGGTCGATCGCATGAAGAAAGTGAGCTTCGCCGAATTCGGCGGCCCGGACGTCCTCCGCCTCATCGACGCCGAGAAGCCCCACCCGGGCCCCGGCCGGATACGCATCGCCGTACGGGCGGCAGGTGTGAACCCCGTCGACTGGCGGATCCGCGAGGGCCAGGTCCTGGGAGCGCACCCCACCGAGCTGCCCGCGGGGGTGGGCATCGACGCCGCCGGGATCGTGGACGAGGTGGGCGCAGGGGTCGAGGGCGTCGAGGTCGGAGACCATGTGTTCGGCGAAGGCACGGACACGTATGCCGAGTTCGCCGTGCTCGGCGCCTGGGCCGGATGCCCGGGGGCCTGACCTTCGAGGAGGCGGCCGGATACCCGTCCGTGGTGGAGACGGCCCTGCGCATCATCCGCGAGGTCGGCGTGGAGCCGGGGCAGACCCTGCTGGTGAGCGGCGCGGCCGGGGAGTCGGCTCGGCGGTGCTGCAGATCGCCCGCGACCGCGGCATCAAGGTGATCGGCACGGCGAGTGCCGCGAACCAGGACTACCTGCGCGACCTCGGCGCCCTCGCCACGACGTACGGCGACGGCTGGACGGAACGTGTGCGGCGGCTCGGTCCCGTCGATGCCGCCCTCGACCTGTCCGGCTCGGGCGTCGTCCCCGAACTGGTCGAGCTGACCGGGGACCCGCGCAAGGTCGTCACCATCGCGGATCTCGGCGCGTCCGCCTTCGGCGTCCGCTTCTCCGGCGTGGCCGGGAGCGTGCCGGACGCGCTCGCCGAGGCCGCGGCCCTCATCGCGCGCGGGAAGCTGCACATCCCCGTCGCGCGGTCGTACACACTCGGCGAGGCCGCGGCGGCACACCTCGACAGCAAGGCCGGACACACACGCGGACGCCGCGTCATCGTCGTGTGACGTCACCGTTCGACTCCCGTGTGTGCGGCAATTCCTCGGGGCCGAACCGAACATCGGGCCCCCGGTTCGGCACGTGCACACCAAGCTGGTCGATCGGACCGGCCGGCGGGACGGCGAGTCCGAGGCGTACAACCGCTTCCACGCCCTGTACGGGACGAGATCGCCGCGCGATCCGGGCGGAGCAAAGAGCACCGTGTCCGACGGCCTGACGCGCGCGTCGGGCACCCTGTGCAAGGGCGTCGAGGAGCTCGCCCGGTACTCGAGCCTGCCGATGTCGATTTCCGACGGAGCCGGCCCTCCCCCGGGCGGCGGAGGGGCCGGCTTTCGCGGTTCGCGGGAGGGGCGGGGTCAGGGACGGTCGAGTGCGCGGGCGAGGAAGCGCCGCGTCGCCTCCTCCCGCGGAGCGTGAGCACCTGCTCCGCCGTGCCCTGCTCCACGATCACGCCGTCCTCCAGGAAGCAGACGCGGTCCGCGACCCGCCGGGCGAAGTCCATCTCGTGCGTGGCCATCAGGATGGTCAGGCCGCGCCCCTTGAGGTCGGCGACGACGTCCAGGACCTCGCCGACCAGTTCGGGGTCGAGGGCGGAGGTGATCTCGTCGAAGAGCAGCAGCTCCGGTTCGGTGGCCAGGGCGCGGGCGATCGCCACGCGCTGCTGCTGTCCGCCGGACAGCCGGTCGGGATGTTCGTGCGCCTTGTCCGCGAGCCCGAGGCGGTCCAGGAGCTCCCGGGCCGAGGCCTCGGCCTTCCCGCGCGGGACGCCGTGGACCTGGCGGGGCGCGAGCGTGATGTTGTCCAGCACGCTCAGGTGCGGGAACAGGTTGTACGCCTGGAAGACGATGCCGATCCGTCTGCGGGCGACGTCGGGGTCCAGCCGGGGTCGGTCAGCTCGGTCTCCCCCAGGTGGACGGTGCCGTCGTCGACGACCTCCAGCAGGTCCACGCAGCGCAGCAGGGTCGACTTGCCCGAACCCGAACCGCCGATCAGGCAGACGACCTGGTGCTCGGCGACGTCCAGGTCGACCGAGCGCAGCACCAGCCGCTCCCCGTACTGCTTGCGGAGGCCGCGGATGCGCAGCAGCGGCCCGCTCATCGGTCCGCCCCGCCCGGGTGCGCCGCACGGCCCGCCGCTGGAGCCGGTCGGCGAGGCGGGTGAGCGGGATAGTCACCGCGATGAACAAGAGGGCCGCTCCCAGGTACGGGGTGTAGTTGAAGTCGTAGTCCGCCTTGATCTGCGCGGCCCGCAGCGCTTCGAGCGGGCCGAGGACGGCGACCAGCGCGGTGTCCTTCTGCAGGGCGATGAAGTCGTTGAGCAGGGGCGGGAGCACGTTGCGCACCGCCTGGGGCAGCACGACGTGCCGCAGGGTCTGCCGCTCGTTGAGGCCCAGGGCCCGGGCGGCGTTCCGCTGCGCGGGGTGGACCGAGTCCAGTCCCGCCCGGAACACCTCGGCGACGTAGGCCGTGTAGGAGAGGACCAGGGCGATGACGCCGAGGACCCACGGCTCGGAGGGGTGCCCTGGAGCTGGAGCGCCGGCAGTCCGAAGCCGACGAGGAAGACGAGGAGCAGGGTCGGCACGCCGCGGAAGACGTCCACGTAGACGGTGGCGGCGAGCCGCAGCGGCTGGAGGCCCGGTGCGCGGGTGACCCGCACCAGGGCGATCAGCAGCCCCAGGACGAGGATCAGCACCTCGGCGACGAGGAACATCTGGATGTTGAGCCAGAACCCCCGCAGGAGGTCGGGGAAGGCGGAGCGGAGCTCGGCGCCGTCGAAGAACAGGCTGTCGACGCGTTCCCAGCCCGGCGAGGCGACCGCGGCCGCGCCCACGGCCGTCAGACCGAGCAGGGTGCACACGAGGGAGACCCAGGTGTGGCGGCGCTTGCGGGAGCGGCGGTACCGCTGCCGCTCCCGTTCGTGGTCGCTGGGCCGGTAGGCGGCGCCGGGCGTCCCGGACGCGTCCGAAGAGGTGGCCGACCGGTGCGGTGCGGCCGTCTTGCCGATGTCCACGGTCCGCCCGTCAGTGCTTCAGCTCGGGGACGTTCGCCGAGGCGGAGAGCCACTGCGTGGTGAGCCTCGCGAGCGTTCCGTCCGCCCTGAGCGCGTCGAGGGCCCGGTTGACGCAGGAGGTGTACCCGCTGTTCTTCGGCAGGAGCAGGCCGAACTTCTCGGGGTGCCGCCCGCGTAGCCGAACTGGCCGACGATCTCGCCGTTCTCCAGCTCCGCTCCGGCCAGGTAGAAGACCGTGGGCAGGTCGGTGACGATCGCGTCGATCTGGCCGTTCCGCAGCGCGGTGACCTCGTCCTTGGTGGTGCTGAAGACGCTCGGCCGCTTCGAGGGCTTGATCTGGTCGAGCACGGCCTGGTAGCTGGTCGTCGCGACCTGCACGCCGATTTCGGCGTCCTTGAAGCGCTCAGGGACGTGGCCTTCGCGAACCGGGATCCGTCGAGCGTCAGGATGGCCTGATTGGCCGTGTAGTAACTGGTGGAGAAATCGACGGCTTTCGCGCTGCGGCGTGATGGAGATCTGGTTGATGTCGAAGTCGAAAGCCTTCTTCCCGGGGGCGTAGGAATGGGCGAAGGGCTCGACGACCCACTTCACCTGGTCGCGTGCGAACCCCAGCTTCTCGGCCACCGCGTAGGCCACGGCGCTTTCGAAGCCCTTTCCGTTGGACGGGGTGTTGCTGTCGAACCACGGCTCGTAGGCCGGGGAATCGGTCGCGACGGTGAGCCGGCCGCGCTCGTGGAGGCTCGGGTTGTCGGGCGTGCACGGGGCGGCCTTCTCGGCGCCGGCCGGTCCGGGGTGCTCTGCGGCTGAGGTGCGCAGCCGACCGCCGTCAGCGCGACGACGGTGGCGGCGGAAGCCGCGAGAGAGGCGGGTACGGGACATCGGAGGTCCTTCGGGGAAGTCCGGGAAAAGTACGGGAAAGGAGGGCCGGTGCTGTGTGCTCAGCGACACAGATCGGCCGCACAGCGCACGTGGTCCACGTGGCGGCGGCGTACCAGCGGGAGAGTTCCGGACATGCTTTTCAGCATTCCGTTCGACGGAGAGCGGCGTCAATCTCGAAGGCCGCTTCCGGAGTAACGCGTTGATAACATGTCAGCCAGTGAGATGAATGACTCGATCGCCTTGGCGCAGGCCGAAGAGATCTGCCGCGGAACCGCCGCGGACCACCAGTTCGGCGAATCCGATGCCGGAGCTCCCGACGGTGATTCCGGGTTCGCCGAGCGGGACGTCGGGGAGACGGTCGTAACAGCGCACCGGGACGTCGCGGCCGTCGAGCCGGTTGCGCACGAGAAGGCTTTCGGCGGTGGCGTAGCCGGGAAGGTCGGCGGCCGGGCGGTCCAGCTTGCAGTTGCCGAAGTTGTCGACGACGGCGATCCGTACGTCGTCGTCGACGGGCGGACGCACCGCCGACGTCCGGGCGGGGACGGGGTGGCCGTCCACCAGCCAACGGGCCAGCAGGGGCGCGTACCACAGGCTGCGGAACTGGGTCCGTACCATCTCCTCGATCTCGGCCGGCGTCAGCTCGGCCCAGTCGCCAGCGGCGGCCTCCAGCACCTCGCGGATGTCGGTGACCCGCACCTCCGTCAGGTCCAGGTAGGCCGCCAGCGGGGCGAGACCCGCTGGTTCAGGGTGCTGACGACCAGGTGGTCGCCGTGGCGGAAGGAGCAGAAGGGCACGCCGTTGGGCCAGTGCCCGTCCCTCAGCGCGATGTTGACGAGCACCACGACCGGGCGGCTCGGGCCGCCGATGAGGTCCGTGGAGCGGAGCAGGTCGAGCAGGGTGAGGGCGGCGGCGCCCTCCGGGTCCGGTCCGCCGAGCGGCAGGACGGTCGGCGTGGAGCTGAAGAGGGCGGCGATCCGGGTGGACTGGCGGGCGAGGGCGTTGGCGTCGGAGCAGTCGGTGAGGGAGACGACCGGGGGAAGGGTCATGGCGGTACTTCGCCCTTCTGTCGGGAGACGTGCGGTGGGAGTGGGGGTCGGAGTCGGGGTCGGGGTCCGGCTCGCGGACCCGGCGGCCGGGTCCGGGTCCGGGTCCGGGCAACAAAAACGGACCCTCCGTTTCCGGAGGGTCCGTCGCGTCCTGCGCGCACACGGCTTCGCTAGCGAAGCGCCTCCGGGGCGGGGGCATCATTCGCATCATGGCGAGGGTGGCGGTGTGCTGCATGGGCCGGACGATAGCAGAGGTCCCGACCGTCTCAGTCTCCCTTCCACATGGTGGACGGACCGGAGGGCTCAGGGCCTCATCTCGTACGCGCCCGAAAGGGCCTCGACGCGCTGCCAGACGCGGCCCGAGCGCGCCTCGTCGACGACGGGGCGCCGGACGGCGCCGAGCGCCCAGAGCTGCTGCTGCTCGGTCGCGGAGTCCTTGCCGTGCAGCTCGACGGCGTGCGCGGAGAAGTCGCGGACCAGGACGGCGAACAGCTCGTCGAGCACGTCCTCGTCGAGGCCGGTGAGGGCGGCCTGCTCCAGGACGAGCTGTCCGTGGACGACGAGCGCGAAGAGCTGGCCGACGGCGAGCAGCAGGTCGAGGTCGCGGCTCTGCTCCTCGTCCGGGGCGGCCTTGAGGACGAACGCGCAGAGCGCGTCGGCCTGTTCGCGGAAGCGGGCGACGTTGGGGACGTGGGCGTACGCGTCGTAGGCGGCGCGCCAGTCGTGGAAGCGGACCGAGCCGAGGCCGCGGGCCGGGCCCTGGCGGAAGAGAACGCGTCGTCGGCCGCGTCCAGGCGGGTCGGGACGGGTTCGTACGCGACCGGGTCGAGCAGGTGGTTGCCCATGAACTTGAGGATGAGCGCCAGGTTGACGTGGACGGTGCCCTCCAGCTTCGGCAGGCCCCGGATCTCCACGGCCGCCTCTGCGAAGTAGTTGTCCTTCTCGAAGCCCTTGGCGGCGATGACGTCCCACATCAGGTCGATGACCTTCTCGCCCTCCGTGGTCACCTTCATCTTCGTCATGGGGTTGAAGAGGAGGTAGCGACGGTCGTCGGGGCCGGCGGTGCGGAAGTAGTCGACGGCCCGGTCGCTGAAGAGCTTCATGCCGACGAGCCGGACGTAGGCGTCGGTCAGCTCGCGCCGCACGTGCGGGAAGGCGGTGACGGGGCGGCCGTACAGGACGCGGTTGTGCGCGTGGGTGACGGCCTCGTACATCGCGTGCTCGCAGATGCCGATGGAGGCGGTGCACAGGTTGAACTTGCCGACGTTGACCGTGTTGAGGGCGGCGTCGAAGGCGGCGCGGCCGGTGTGCAGGACGTCCTCGGCGGCGACCGGGTAGTCCTCCAGGCGGAACTCGCTGACGTACTTCGAGGAGTCGACGACGTTCTTGACCAGGTGGTACGCCGGGTGACGGCTGTCGGCGGCGAAGAAGACGTAGCCGTCGGGGCCCTCGACGTCGGTGCGGCGGCCGAAGACGGAGACGAGTCCGGCGGCGTTGCCGTTGCCGATGTAGTACTTGGAGCCGGTGGCGCGGAAGCCGCCCTCGCCGTCGGGCGTGAGCAGCATGTCCGTGGAGTAGATGTCGGCGCCGTGCGTCTTCTCCGAGAGGCCGAAGGCGAACACCTCGCCCTGGGAGAGGAGGGCGGCGGCGCGGTCGCGGGCGGCGGCGTTGTCGCTCTGCCAGACCGGGCCCAGGCCGAGGATGGTGACCTGCCAGGCGTACCAGTAGTCGAGGCCGTAGAAGCCGAGGATCTCGTTGAGGGCGGCGATGCGGGCGGTGTCCCAGCGCTTGTCGCCCTCGTCCTCGCCTGCGGCGGAGGACGGGGTGAGAAGGTGGCGAAGAGGCCCTCCTCGGCGGCGAAGGCGAGAAGTCGCCGAGCCAGGCGCGGGTCCGGTAGTCCTCGATGAGCCGGCGCTTGCCGCGCGCCTCGAACCAGTCGACGGTGGCGCGCAGGAGCCGGCGGGTCTCCGGGTCGAAGTGCGCCGGGTCGTAGGTGTGCGGGTTGAACAGCAGCGGGTCGGCCATGACGTCCGCCTTTCCGGCTCGTGATGAGGGGTGGTGGTGAAAGGTGCGAGGAGGGACGGGAGGGTCCCGGGTTCAGCGCCCGGTCCCGAAGCGGGCGAGCGTGGCGAGGACGTCGTCGAGCCAGGCGATCATCATGCGTTCGTACGCGATGCCGCCCCGCAGCACGACGTGCTGGAGTTCGCGTTCCGCGTCGAGGAGACCGTCGGCCGTCCGCCCCGGCTCCCCGAAGTCGCGGGTCTCGCCCGCGAGGTAGTGGGCGAGGCGGTCCGTGTGCGCCTTCCGGTGCCGCTCGACCTCGCCGATCAGCGCGGCCGGGTCGTCGAAGGCGGCGCCCCGGATCTTCACCGCGAGGTCGTGCCGCACGCTCTCGGGCTCGATCGGTTCGTGCAGCCACGCGGAGAGCGCGTCCCGCCCCGGTCCGGCGACGGAGTACTCCTTCTTGTCCGGGCGCCCCTGCTGGGCACGTCCCGGACGTCGATCCAGCCGTCGCTCTCCATGCGCTTGAGCACGCGGTAGATCTGCTGGTGGGTGGCGGTCCAGAAGTATCCGATGGACCGCTCGAAGCGCCGGGCCAGCTCGTAGCCGGATCCGGGCTTCTCGAGCAGGGACACGAGGATCGCGTGGTCGAGCGCCATGCCCGATCCTGCTATGCAACGAGTTGCATAGCAAGGCCGTGCGGGGCCGGTGAGACGCAGCTCACCCCGGATCGGTTCACCCCGGATCGGTTCACCCCGAACCTGCTCACTCCGGACCGGCCCACCCCGGGCCGGTTCACTGGACCGGCTCCGCGCGGAGTTCACACGCACGTCATGCGCGGCCCTTGCCGCTCGCTCGAACGGTCGTTCATGATCTGCGCCATGTCCGCAGACGTCCGCCCCGCTCCCGAGCCGGTCCCGCCCCTGCCGCGCCGGGTACGCGTCGGGTACGGGCTCGGCTCGCTGCGCACGGGCACCTTCGCCACCGTGCCCGGTCTGATCCTCCTGTACTACCTGACCGACGTGCTCGCCGTGCCCGCCGCCGTCGCCGGTTGCGCGGTGTTCCTGCCCAAGGCGTGGGACGTCCTGGTCAATCCGCTCGTCGGCGCCCTCTCCGACCGCAGTCGACCGCGTGGCGGACCACGCCGGCCGTTCCTGCTCCTCGGGGCGTGCACGCTCCCGCCGCTCTTCGCGCTGGTCTTCGCCGCGCCGCCGCCGCGGGGCGGCCGCCGCCGGGTACGTGGCCGTCCTCTTCCTGCTCGCGGCCACCGCGTACGCCGTCTTCCAGGTGCCGTACGTGACGATGCCCGCCGAGATGACGGAGGACCCCGCCGAGCGCGGCCGGGTCCTCGGCCGGCGCGTCGGGTTCCTCGGCGTGGCGATCCTGCTGTCCGGCGCGTCGGCCCCGCGATCGCCCACGCCGACGGCGACGGCCCGGCGGGCTACCGGCTGATGGGGGCGGCCGTCACCGTCCTGCTCGCCGCGGGCATGTTCGGGGCGTGGTTCACCACCCGGTGGGCGCCGGTGGTGACCCGCAGCGCAGCCGAGCCGTCGCTGCGGGTGCAACTGGCCGCCACCCGTTCGAACCGCCCGTTCCTCTTCCTGGCCGGCATGTGGACGCTCCAGGCCCTCGCCGTCGGCGTGATGCTCGCCGGGGTGCAGTACTTCGCCACGTACACCCTGGGCTCGCCCACCGCCGTCACCCCGCTCTTCGCCGGTCTGATCGGCCCGCTCGTCCTCGTCATGCCGCTGTGGACCCGGCTCTCGCGGCGCTTCGGAGCGAAGGGGGCCCAGTGGTGCGCCTCCCTGCTCTTCGTCGCCGGCGCGCTCCTCTCCCTCACCCCGGTGGCCGGTCCGGCCGTCGGGTACGGCGCGGTCGCGGTCATCGGCGTCGCCTACGCGGGGCTCCAGCTCCTTCCGCTGACCATGCTCGCGGACACCCTGGCCGCCGACGCCGTCCGCACGGGCCGGCAGCGCGCGGCGACCTTCACCGGCCTGTGGACCGCCGCCGAGACGCCGGCCTTCGCGCTGGGCGCGGGGTGTTCGCGCTCGTCCTGGCCGTGACGGGGTTCCGGTCCTCCGACGCCGGGCACCGGACGGCCCAGCCGGAGGCGGCGCTCACCGGCATCTCCCTCGGCATGAGCCTGCTGCCCGCCGTCCTGGCCGCCGCGAGCCTGTGGCTGCTGCACCGCTACCGCGAGGACCCTCCCGGAGCCGTCGTCGAACTCCCCGAAAGGCGGCCCCGCAGCAGGAAGTGAAGGCCCGCCGTGCCGACTGACCCCGCCGTCCCCGCCCGCCGCGCCGCCGAGGTCCTCGCCGAGCTGCGCGGCCTGCGGGCGGCCGACGCGCCACCCGGGGCGGCCGGACCTTCGCCTACGTGTACGACGCCGGGGTCGAGGGCCTCGACGAGCTGGCCGCCGCCGCGTACACGGCCTTCGCCACGGTCAACGGCCTCGACCCGACCGTCTTCCCGAGCGTGGCGCGCCTGGAGAACGACGTGGTGGGGGCCGTCGCCGCGCTGCTCGGCGCGCCCGGCGCCCAGGGCACCTTCACCAGCGGCGGCACGGAGAGCATCCTGCTCGCGGTCAAGACGGCCCGGGACCACGCGCGCGCGGAACGCGGGGTGACGGCCCGCAGCTCGTGCTCCCGTCCACCGCGCACGCCGCGTTCCACAAGGCCGCGCACTACCTGGGCCTGGAGACGGTCGTCGTCCCCGTCGACCCGGTCACCTTCCGCGCCGACGCCGCCGCGACCGGCGCGGCGATCACCGACCGCACCGCCCTGGTGGTCGCCTCGGCCCCCTCGTACGCGCACGGGGTGGTCGACCCGGTGGCGGAGATCGCGGCGGCGGCGGCCGGGCGGGGCGTGCTCTGCCACGTCGACGCCTGCATCGGCGGCTGGCTCCTCCCCACCTGCGGCGCGCGGGGCGGAAGGTCGAGCCCTTCGACCTGTCGGTGCCCGGGGTGACCTCGCTCTCCGTCGACCTGCACAAGTACGGGTACGCCGACAAGGGCGCCTCCGTCGTCCTGTACCGGGACGCGGAGCTGCGGCGCCACCAGTACTTCGCGCACGCCGGCTGGCCCGGGTACCCGGTGGTCAACCCCACGGTCCAGGGCACGAAGTCCGGCGGTCCGCTCGCCCAGGCGTGGGCGGTCCTGCGGTACGTCGGCGAGGACGGCTACACGGCCCTGGCCGGGCGGGTCGCCGAGGCCTCGGACCGGCTCCTGGCCGGCCTGCGGGCGATCCCGGGGTACGGGTCCTCGGCGACCCGGCCGCCGGGCTCGTCTCCTTCACCGTCCTGGGCGGCGACGGCGAGGACGCGGACGGCGGCGGGCCCGATCTGAGCCTGCTGCTGCACCTGGCCGACGAGATGCGCGCCCTCGGCTGGTACCTCCAGCCGCAGTTGTCCTTCGACGGCCTGCCGCCCAACCTCCACCTCACGCTGACCCCGGCCACCGTCGGCCAGGTGGACGCCCTGGTCGAGGACCTCGGGACGGCGCTCGGCGCCGCCCGCGCGCTACCTCCCGTGACGGCCGATCCGGCGCTCGTCGGCTTCGCGGCGCGGCTCGACCCGGCGGCGCTCGGCCCGGACGAGATCGCCGCCGTCCTGGCGTTCGCGGGGCTCGACGGCGACGGGGCCTGCCCGCGCGGACGGCGCCGGTGCTCGTCCTGCTCGACGCGATGCCGCGGCCGCTCAAGGAACGGCTCCTCGCGGAGTTCGTCGGCTCGGTCTTCCGCGTCTGACGCCTCACGGGCCGCCGGAGCGACGGCTCGGCATGCACACCCGGAGGTCCGGGGAGACCATCGAAGCATGGCTGGTAACTCCACGGCCACGCGGGACGGCGCTGCCGTCTCGCGTGCTCCCCGCCAGAAGCTGGCGCTCGCGGCCATGCTCTTCGCGGTGTCGATGACCTTCATCGACCAGACGATCGTCTCGATCGCCGCCCCGAACATCACGGCCGAGCTGGGCCTCTCCGCCTCCGGGATGCAGTGGGTCGTCAACGCCTATCTGCTCTCCCTCGCCGCGTTCTTCGCGCTCGGCGGGCGGCTCTCCGACATCTTCGGGCACCGCAGAGTCATGCTGATCGGGACGCTGCTCTTCGTGATCTCGTCGGCGCTGTGCGGCTGCGTGCCCTCCGGGGACTTCGCGCTGACCTGGCTGATCATCTTCCGCGCCACACAGGGCCTGGGTGCCGCGCTGATGTTCCGGCGGCGCTCGCCGTGGTCATCGCGGTCTTCCCGGTGGAGCGGCGCGGCCGGGCGCTGGCCCTGTTCTTCGGGCTCTCCGGCGCCCTGACCGCCGTCGGCCCGCTGCTCGGCGGCTGGCTGACCGCCTGGACCTGGCGGGCGATCTTCTGGGTGAACGTGCCGGTCGCCGTGGTCGCGATCGTGCTCACCGTGCTCGCCCGGGTCCCCGAGAGCCGCCGCCGCGAACGCCTCGACGTCGTCGGCGCCGTCCTGGTCGCCGTCGGCATGGGCCTGGGCGTCCTCGGCTTCCAGCAGGCGTCGTCCTGGGGCTGGGGCAGCGTCACGACCTGGGCCTGCGTCGTCGGCGGCATGGTGGTCCTGGTGCTGTTCCACGCCTACGAGCGGCGCACCGCGCAGCCGCTGATCAACTTCGACGTCTTCCGGGACCGGGCGTTCACGATCGACAGCCTCGTGCTGTTCTTCGCGATGCTCGCCTTCGTACCGGTGTTCTTCTTCGCGTCGGTGTACGCCCAGGTGTCGCTGAGCGCCTCGCCGAACCAGGCCGCGCTGTTCCTGTTGTACTTCTTCATCGGCTTCGGCATCGCCTCCCAGTGGGGCGGCAAGATCCTCGACAAGCGCGGCGCCCGCCCGGCCATGAAGATCGGCTGCGCGCTCGGCGCGGTCGGCTTCTACCTGTGGGCCCAGAAGCTGACCGACCTGTCGATGCACGACCAGTGGCCGTACGCGGCCATGGCGGGCGCCGGCATCGGTTTCCTGCTCGCCCCGCCTCCACCGACGCCGTCAACCGCTCCATCGGCGCCTCGTACGGCGAGGTCACCGGCATCACCCAGACCGTCCGCAACTACGCGGCGGCCATCGGCATGGCCGTCTTCAGCACCGTCCTCGCGCACGTCTCCGCGCACCGGATCACCGACACGCTCACCGGGCGCGGTCTGCCGCCGGCCGAGGCGGAGGCGACGGCCGGGAGGGTCGCGGAGGCGGTCACCGGCCATCCGGACGGCCGGGCGCCCACCGGGGACGGGCCCGTCGCCAAGGCGCTCCAGGGCGCGGGCGACGCGATCCGCATGGACTTCGCCGAGGCGAACCAGTGGGTCTTCTACGGCATGGCGATCGCGCTGGCCGTGGCCTTCCTGTTCGCCCTGGCGCACCCGGGGACGCGGGTCACCGAGAAGCCCCCGAGGTCTGAGGAGCCCTACCCCGGCAGGCCGGGGAAGCGGAACTCGGTGCGGCGCCGGCCGGTGGTCCCCGGCTCCAGTGCCGCGCTGGGGTACGCGGGGCGGTTGGGGGCGTCGGGGAAGTGCTGGGGTTCCAGGCACACCGCCCGTGGCGCGGCAGCAGGCGGCCCCGGGGCCGGTGAGGGTGCCGTCGAGCTGGTTGGCCGTGTAGACCTGGAGCCCGGGGCGGTCGTCCACACCTCCATCGCGCGCGTCCCGCCCGGGGCGGCGAGCCGCGCGGCCCGGCGCGGCACGGCGGTCTCCCCGCCTCTCCGCCGGAGAGCGCCCAGCAGTGGTCGTAGCCGCCGGCGCGGCAGACCTGCTCGTCGGCGCCGGCCAGGACGCCGTCGCCGAGGCGGCGCGGGGAGGTCAGGTCGAAGGGGTTCCCGTGACGTCCGCGACCGGGCCGAGGGGATGCCGTCGGGGTCGACGGGCAGGTATCCGGCGCCGTCCACCCCGAGGGTGTGGTCCAGGACGTCCCCGCCGTCCGCCGCCAGGTTGAAGTAGGCGTGGTGGCTGAGGTTGACGACGGTCGTGCGGTCCGTGGTGGCCGCGCAGTCCAGGGCGAGGGTGCCGGCGGCGTCGAGCGCGTACACGGCGGTGACGTCGAGCGCGCCGGGGAAGCCCATGTCGCCGTCGGGGCTGTGCAGGCGCAGCCGCAGTCCGGCCGTGTCGCCGTCGGTGAAGGGCTCCGCCTCCCACACCCTGCCGTCGAAGCCCCGGGGGCCGCCGTGCAGGGCGTGGCCCCGGTCGTTGACGGGGATCTCGTGGACCGTCCCGCCGAGGGGAAGCGGCCGTGGGCGATGCGGTTGGCGTAGCGGCCGATCAGCGCCCCGAGGTACGGGCCCTTCTCGGCGTACCGGTCGAGCGTGGGCAGCGACAGGACGACGTTCCCGGTGCGGCCGGCGGCGTCGGGGACGCCGAGGGCGTGCAGGACGCCCCCGTAGGTGAGGATCTCCGCGTACACGCCGGAGGGGGAGTCGAGGCGCCAGAGTGCTACGTCCCCTCCTTCCGGGGTGGTGCCGAACGGCCGGTGACGGACGGTGGGTCGGGGCATGGGGAGTCCTCGGGACGGGCGGGTGAGGGAAGTGGGGCGCGGGGGCGGGGCGGGCGGCGGTCAGTCCGCGTCCGCTCCCCGCGGGGCGGGCGACCGTGTGGGCGCCGCCGGTGGACTCGCGGACCGCGAGCCGGTAGCCGGGCCTGATGCGGCGGGGCTCGGTGACGGTGCCGCCCGCGAGGCGTGCGACGAGCCGGTCGACGGCGTGCCGGGCGATGGCCTGCTTGTCCGGTTGGACGGTGGTGAGGCCGATGGCCCCGTAGCGGCTCTCCTCGATGTCGTCGAAGCCGACCACGGCGATGTCCTCGGGGACGCGCAGGCCGCGTTCGGCGAGGGTGCGCATCGCGCCGAGGGCGATCAGGTCGTTGTACGCGAAGACGGCGTCGGGCCGGGCGCCCCGTCCGAGGAGCTCCGCCATGGCGGCGGCCCCGTCGCCGCGGCCGTAGCCGTCGGTGGCGACGACCAGGTTCTCGTCGGGTGCGACGCCCGCGGCGGTGAGTTCCTCGCGCCAGCCGCGCAGGCGCAGGTGGGCGGGCTGGCGTTCGCGGCCGGTGCGGGAGCCGAGGAAGGCGATCCGGCGCCGGCCGAGGTCGAGAGGTGCCGGACCGCACTGCGGGCGGCGGCCACGTTGTCGATGGCGATCTGGTCGTACGGCGCCTCGTACTCGCGCTCGCCGAGCAGCACGAGCGGCGAGGTCTCCTGCCGGGCGAGCAGGTCGTCGTTCTCCAGATGGATGGGGCTGAGGATGAGGCCGTCGATGACGTGGGAGCGGAACTCCTGGCAGACCAGGAGCTCCCGCTCGCGCAGTCCGGCGGTGTGGTCGACGAGCACGGTGTAGTCGTGCTGGGCGGCGGCGTCGATGACGGCGCCCGCCAGCTCGGCGAAGTACGGGTTGCCGAGCTCGGGCACGGCGAAGGCGATGATGCCGGTGCGGCCCTTGCGCAGGTGCCGGGCGGTGAGGTTCGGCCGGTAGCCGAGCTCGTCGATGGCCCGCTGCACCTTGGCGCGCATCTGGGGGGTGACGTGGGGGTAGTTGTTCACCACGTTGGACACGGTCTTGATCGACACGCCGGCCGCTGCGCGACGTCCTTGAGGCTGACGCCCACGGAACTCCTCTGGTTCGGCTCTGACCGGGCGGACCGGTGGTCCGGATGGTCCGGGTGGGGTGGGCTCCGGCGTCAGAGCGTTCTTCTGCTCCGTGAAACGTACCGCTGCGCCACGACGACGAGGATCAGGAAGCCTCCGCTGACCACCGACTGGTACGAGGAGTTCAGCGAGCCGATCTGGTTGATGAGGTTCTGGATGACGGCGAGCAGCAGGACGCCCCACAGGGTGCCGCTCACCGAGCCGGCGCCGCCGGCCAGGAGGGTGCCGCCGATGACGACGGCGGCGATGGCGTCGAGCTCCATGCCGGTGCCGATGATGGTCACGCCGGAGGAGAGGCGGGCCGCGTTGAGGGCCCCGGCGAAGCCCGCGAGCAGGCCGCTGAGCACGTACACCGTCACCTTGGCGCGGGCGACGGGCAGCCCCATGAGGGTGGCCGCGTCGCCGCCGCCGCCGACGGCGAACAGGGTCTGGCCGAAGGAGGTGCGCTGGAGGACGACGCCGCCGGCGCCGAACAGGGCGAGCGCGACGAGGATCGGGTACCCGAAGCCGAGCACGTCGCCCTGGCCGAACGCGGCGAACGCCGAGCCCTTGGGCACCAGGTAGGTGGTGGCGCCCTCGTGGGTGAGGGCGAGCAGCAGGCCGCGCGCGCCCAGGAGCGAGGCGAGGGTGACGATGAAGGGCGCCATGCCGGCGCGGGCGATGAGCAGACCGTTGAGCAGGCCGATCGCGCCGCACACCACGAGCGGGACGAGGAGCGCGGGCAGCAGGCCCCACTGCGAGGCCCAGGCTGCGAGGACGCCGCCGAGGGCGAAGACGGAGCCGACGGACAGGTCGATGCCACCGGTGATGATCACCAGGGTCATGCCGAGGGCCACGATCGCGAGGAACGAGGCCTGGACCAGGACGCCGCGGGCGTTGTCGAGGGTGGGGAAGGTGGGGTACGCGAAGGAGGCGATCAGCACGACGAGGAGGAGCACGGCGAGCACGCCCTGGCGCTGGACCAGGGAGAGGAGGCGCTCGGGGGCGGGGCGGGGGCGCCGGTGGCCGCGGAGCCGGTCTTCGCCGCGTCGGCGGGCGCGGGGCGCCCGTCCCCGGTGCGGTGAGGGAGGAGGTGGGGTTCATCGGGATCGGCGCTCCCGTGCGACGTAGACGGCGGCGACGATGATGGCCGCCTGGGCGATCTGGGCGGTGGAGTCGGGCAGGTCGTGCTTGACGAGGGTGGCGCGCAGCAACTGCATGAGCAGGGCGCCCGCGACGGTGCCGAGGACGCGGACGGAGCCGCCGCTGAGCGGGGTCCCGCCGACCACGACGGCGGTGATGGCGGAGAGTTCCATCAGGGTGCCGAGCGAGGACGGGTCGCTGGCAGTGAGGCGGGCGGTGGCGAGGACCCCGGCGAGGGCGGCGAGCACGCCGCACAGGACGTAGACCCCGGTCAGGACGCGCTTCACGGGCAGGCCGGCCAGGGTGGCGGCGGCGCGGTTGCCGCCGATGGCGACGACCTGGCGGCCGAAGGTGGTGCGGTGGACGAGGAGGGCGACGGCGAGCGCCAGGGCCCCGGCGACGAGCACGACCAGGGGGACGCCGAGGAGGCTGCCGGTGCCGAGGGCGAGCAGGTCGGGGTTGACGATCTGCTTGAGCTGTCCGTCGGCCGTCACGAGCGCGAGGCCGCGGCCGCCGACGAACAGGGCGAGGGTCGCGACGATGGGTTGCAGCCCCACCACGGAGACCAGGGTGCCGTTGACCGCGCCGACGACGGCGCCCGCGAGAGGGCGACGAGGAGGGCGGGGACGAGTCCGTAGCCGAGGTAGAGCGGCAGCAGCGCCGTGGCCAGGGCCATGGCGGAGCCGACGGACAGGTCGACGCCCTCGGTGCCGATCACCAGGGCCATGCCGAGGGCCACGATGACGATCGGGGCGACCTGGACGAGCTGGGTGCGGAGGTTGTCGGCGGTGAGGAAGTGGTCGGTGAACAGGGCGTTGAACAGCAGGAGCGCGGCCACGGCGGCGTACACGCCGTACTCCTGGAACCACGCGGCGGCGTTCGGCCGGGTCCCGGCGGCGGGGGCCGGCGCCGCGGTGGCCTGGGTGGTCATCGGGGGTCCTCCTCGGCGGCCGGGGCGCCCGGGTCGGTCTTGCCGGTGTTCTCGGGGATCTCGGGGGTCTCGCGGGTCTCGGTGGTCTCGGGGATCTCGGTGGTCTTTGCGAGGGGTGCGGGGCCGGGTCGTCCCCGGCGGGCGGCACGTGGTCGGCGAGGGCCGCGAGCAGGGCCTCCTCCGACACGTTCTCGCCGACGAGTTCGCCGGCGGCGGCGCCGTTCCTGAGGACGACGATCCGGTCGGCGCCCTCGACGAGCTCCTCGATGTCGGAGGAGATCAGGAGGACGGCGAGGCCCTCCCGGGCGAGTTCGTCGACGAGGGCCTGGACCTCGGCCTTGGCCCCGACGTCGATGCCCCGGGTGGGTTCGTCGAGCAGCAGGACCTTCGGTTCGAGGCAGAGCCAGCGGGCCAGGAGGACCTTCTGCTGGTTGCCGCCGGAGAGTTCGCCGACCTTCTGCTCGGGGCTGGACGCCTTGATCCGCAGCCGCTTCATGAAGACGTCGACCACCCGGTCCTGCCGCTCGCGCGAGACGACGCCGGCGCGGGAGAGCCGGGGCAGGGCGGCGAGCACGATGTTCTCGCGGACGGAGAGGCCGGGGACGATGCCCTCGGCCTTGCGGTCCTCGGGGAGCAGGCTGATCCCGGCGCGGATCGCGCGCGCGGAGGAGAGGCGGCCGAGCGGGGTGCCGCCGACGCGGACCTCGCCCGCGTCCAGGGGCAGGGCTCCGGCCAGGGCCTTGGCGGTCTCGCTGCGGCCGGAGCCGAGCAGACCGCCCAGGCCGAGGACCTCGCCGGGGCGGAGCGCGAGGAGACGTCGTCCAGTCGGTGGCGGCGGGTCAGGCCGGTGGCGGTCAGGACGGGTTCGCGGGTGATGTCGTGGTCCTCGGCGCCGAAGCTCGTCACGCCGTGCCGGCGCACCTCGGACATCTCGCGGCCCAGCATCATGGACACGAGCCGGACGCGGTCGAGTTCGGCGAGCGGGCCGGTGTGGACGTGCCGGCCGTCGCGCAGGACGGTGACCCGGTCGCAGATCCGGTACAGCTCGTCCATGCGGTGGCTGACGTACACCACGGCGATGTCGCGCCGGCGCAGGTCGCCGATGACGCGGAAGAGGGTCTCGACCTCGCGCGGCTCCAGGGAGAGGTGGGCTCGTCCATGACGACGACGTGGGCCTCGACGGAGACCGCGCGGGCGAGGGCGACCATCTGCTGGGTGCCGATGCCCAGGGTGTTCAGTGCCCGGCGGGGGTCGACGGTGACGCCGAAGCCGCCGAGGAGTTCCGCGGCCTCGGCGTGCATCCGGGCGAAGTCGACGAGGCCGAGGCGGTTCTTGGGCTCCCGGCCGAGGAAGACGTTGCGGGCCACGCTCATCAGCGGGACCAGGTTCACCTCCTGGTAGATCGTGGAGATGCCCGCTTCCTGCGCCTCGGAGGGGCGGGCGAACCGGACCGGCCGTCCGGACAGGAGCAGTTCGCCGCCGTCCGGGCGGTGCACGCCGGTGAGCACCTTGATGAGGGTGGACTTGCCGGCGCCGTTCTCTCCGACGAGGGCGTGGGTCTCGCCGGCGCGGAGGGTGAACGAGACGTCGTCGAGGGCGACCACGCCGGGGAAGCGCTTCCCGACGCCGCGGGCCTCCAGCACCGTCGGGGCGACCGGGGGCGCGGTGCCGCTCGCCGCGGACGCCGCCGTTTCGGGGGTGCCATGAACGTGGCCTTCCGGAGAGGTGTCGTGAGGAGGGTGGGGCCGCCCGTCGCCGCGCGGCGGTGAGCGAGACCGCCGCGGGCGGGCAGGCGGGACAGCCCCGCGGCCGGGCGGAGGCCCGGGCCGGTGAGCGTACGGACCGGGCCGCGGTTCCCGCCGGAACCACGGCACCGGCCCGTACGGATCGGGGGCGGTGCGCAGGACGTGCCGTACCGGTCGTACGCCGGTACCGGCTTCGCGCCCCTGCCGGTCGTGCCGTTCCCGCCGGCCTCGCGTCAGTACGCCCCGCCGAGGGACGCCTTGGCGTTGGCCGGGTCGTAGGAGCGGTCCGAGATGATGACGTCCTCGGGGACGCCCTCGCCGGCGTAGAACTTCTGTGCGGTGGCGAAGGCCAGCGGGCCGAAGCGCGGGTTGGACTCGATCACGGCGTTCAGCTCGCCGTCGGCCAGGGCCTGGACGGCGTTGCGGGTGCCGTCGATGGACACGACCTTGACGTCCTTGCCCGGGGCCTTGCCCGCCGCCTTGAGGGCGGTGACGGCGCCGAGGCCATCTCGTCGTTCTCGGCGTAGACCGCCGTGATGTCGGGCTTCGACTGGATGAGCTGCTCCATGACCTGCTGGCCCTTGTCGCGGGCGAACTCGCCGGTCTGCTGGGCGACGATCTCCAGGCCGGGGGCCGTGGCCTTCACCTGGTCGACGAAGCCCTTGGTGCGGTCGGTGGTGACGCTGTTGCCGGAGGAGCCGAGCAGGATCGCGACCTTGCCCTTGCCACCGGTCGCCTCGACCATCGCGTCGGCGGCCCGCTTGCCCTGCTCGACGAAGTCCGAGCCGAGGAAGCCAGGTAGTCCTTGCAGGCGGTGGCGTTGACCTTGCGGTCGATGGTGAGGACGGGGACCTTCTTGGCGGCGGCGGCCCGGAAGGCGGGCTCCAGGCCGTCGGAGTTGAGCGGGGCCACGATGAGGAACTGGGCGCCCTGGGCGAGCATGTCCTGGATGTCGCTGATCTGCTTGGACAACTGGGACTGCGCGTTGGTGGTGAGGAGCTTCTTGACGCCGACCTTGGCGGCCTCGTCCTTGATGGACCGCGTCTCGGCGATGCGGAAGGGGTTGGCCTCCTTCTCCGACTGGGAGAAGCCGACGATCGCGTTCTTCAGGTCGAGCTTCGGGGCGCCGTACGCGGTGAGGGTGCAGCCCTCTCCTGCGGCGGCGGACGCGGTCGGCGTCTGAACCGTCTGGGCGCCCTGGCCGTTGTCGCCGCCCGCGTCGTCCGCGGTCTCCGACTTGGCGCAGCCGGAGAGGGCGAGCGCGGCGGAGGCCGCGACGGCGCAGGCGACGGAGAGCGTGCGGGATCTGCGCGGAAGGGCCGACAGAAGGTTCATCGGAAGGACACTCCTTGGCGGGGGACAGCACCGCCGAGTGGCGTGCGGTCGCGCGGGGCGGGAAGAGAGCCGGTCCGCCGCGATGGGCCGGCGGACCTTCGGTGCACGGCCGGCGACGGCCTCGATCGCTCTGGATCAAGGCCCCGACCTGGGACGTCAAGGCCCGGAGCAACCGTCCGAGGGGCGGCCGCTCTGCCTTTACAACGTTATAACCGCGCTTCGGCGAGCCCTGCAAGAGGCCGGGAGCAACGTTTCCGGAATGGGTCCCGGAGACGAAGAGGCCGTAACGGGCCGCCGGGTGACGGACCGTCGGCACCGCCCCGTCCGGGGTCTGGACAGCCCCGCACCGCGTGCTGTCATTTCGGCTGCACACGATTTCCAACGTTGGAATGACGGCCGTACGTCCCCGCCGGCACCCCCGTGCCGGTGTACGGGCAGGCCGTGCGCCGCCCTGCGGCGACCGCCGGGCCCCGCGCCCCCGAGGCGAACGCGCTTCCTCGCCGGACGCTCCACCGTCACGTCCCGATCCGGGTCCGGCTCCGATTCCCCTCCCCGAGGAAAGATTCGATGACACGACGAAAACCCGATCCCGAACCGGAACGTGGGCGCTGCTCGCCGCGGCGGCCCTGGTGCTGCCCTCGGCGCCCCGGCCGCCACCGCCTCGGCCGCGCCCGCCTCCTCCCCACGGCCGTCTCCCCGTCCGCCCGGGACGCCGCCGTCGAGGTGCACGGCCTGAAGGGCGAGTACTTCGGCATGTCGGCGCCCGGCGCGCGGGACTTCGCCGAGCTCGGCGGCGTCTCCCTCGACCCGCAGATCGACTTCTCCGGCCTGACCGGCACCTTCCAGTCGCTCACCGGCCGGTCCGAGCACACCACCGCCCGCTGGACCGGCCGGATCGAGGCCCCGGTCACCGGCGACTACGCCTTCCACGGCATCGGGGACAACGGCTTCCGGCTCTTCGTCGACGGCCGGCCGGTCATCGACCACTGGGTGCCCGACTGGGACCGGGAGCAGACCAGCGCGCCCCTCCGCCTGAAGGCCGGCGAGAAGCACGACTTCCGCCTGGAGATGTTCCAGGACGTCGGCGGCGCGAACATGTTCCTGCGCTGGTCGACGCCGACGCTCCCCAAGCAGCTCGTGCCGGAGTCCGCGTTCACCCCGCCCGCCGACTTCGAGGTCTACCCGGTGGAGCCGACCGTCCCGGCGAGCGGACGCCGACTGCGGCTGCGGTTCGACCACCGGGTCGGCGGCCTGGAGAAGGTGGCCGAGCACCTCACCGTCGAGGCCGACACCACCCCGATGCCGGTCGAGAGGGTCCGCGTCGCCCCGGGCGACCGGAACAGCGTCCTCGTCGACCTCGCGGAACCGGTCCAGAAGGGCCAGCGGGTGCGCGTCGACTACGACGGCCTCGGCGGGCTGAGGAACGGCACCGAGACCGTGCCCCGGATCCTGCGCTCGGCGTCCAACGCCTCCACCCACCGGCTCACCACCGCGTGGGGCGACGAGCTGGACGAGAAGCACCCGCTGCCGGAGTACCCGCGCCCGCAGCAGGTGCGGAGCAGGTGGAAGAACCTCAACGGCCCCTGGCAGTTCGCCGGCGCGGAGGCCGGGGAGACGCCGGTCTTCGGCAAGGACCTGGACGAGCGGATCACCGTCCCGTTCCCGGTCGAGTCGCAGCTCTCCGGGATCGAGCGGCACGAGGACCACATGGTCTACCGGCGCCTCGTGGACGTGCCGAAGGAGTGGAGGATCGGCACGGCGGGCGAGCGGGGCGGGGGCGACCGGCTGATGCTCCACTTCGGCGCCGTCGACTACGAGGCCCGCGTCTGGGTCAACGGCAGGCGGGTCGCCGAGCACACCGGCGGCTACAACGCCTTCAGCGCCGACGTCACCGACGCGCTCAAGGCGAAGGGCCCGCAGGAGATCGTCGTCGCGGTCACCGACACCGGCGGCCCGAACCAGCCGACCGGCAAGCAGTCCACCGCCCCGGGCGGCATCTTCTACACCCAGTCCTCGGGCATCTGGCAGACGGTGTGGATGGAGCCCGTCGCCCCCGTCTCCATCGACGACGTCGTCACCACCCCGGACATCGACACCGGCACCCTGGCCGTGAAGGTCGAGTCGGCCCGCGCCTCGGCCGGGGCGCGCGTGGAAGCCGTGGCCCGCGACGCCCGCGGCCGGGTCGTCGGCCGGACCACCAGCCCCGCGGGCGAGGAACTGCGCCTGCCGGTCGCGCACCAGCACCTGTGGAGCCCGGACGACCCGTACCTCTACGACCTGGAGGTGCGCCTGGCCGACGGCAGGTCCTCCGACCGGATCGACGGGTACTTCGGCATGCGGAAGATCGCGGTCGAGAAGGTCGGCGGCTTCCCCAAGCTGGTGCTCAACGGCAAGCCGGTCTTCTCCCTCGCCACCCTCGACCAGGGCTTCTGGCCCGACGGCCTCTACACCGCGCCCAGCGACGAGGCGCTGGCGTTCGATCTGGAGGCCCACAAGAAGCTCGGCTTCAACGCCGTGCGCAAGCACATCAAGGTGGAGTCGCCGCGCTGGTTCTACCACGCCGACCGGCTCGGACTCCTGGTCTGGCAGGACTTCGTCTCCGGGAACCTCACCGACGGGGCCGGCCGCAAGGCCTTCGTCGACCAGGGCCGCGAGATGATGCGCCAGCACCACGACTCCCCGTCCGTCATCGGCTGGATCGTCTTCAACGAGGGCTGGGGCGAGTGGGACCGGGAGGAGACCGGGCGGATCGCCGAGGCCGTGAAGGCGGCCGACCCGTCCCGGATCGTCAACGCCCACAGCGGGGTCAACTGCTGCAACTCCAAGGGCGACTCCGGCAAGGGCGACGTCCTCGACCACCACGACTACGACAACACCGACGCCCCCTATCCGGACCACCGGGCCGCGATGGACGGCGAGCACGGCAGCTTCACCCTGCGCACCCCGGCCACATGTGGCCCGGCGCCCCGACCGTGATCTACAGCGGCGTCGCCGACAAGGAGGCGCTGACCCGGAAGTACGTCGAGAACACCGAGAAGTTCTACCTGGAGGCCGCGGGGGCCGAGCTGTCCGGCTCCGTCTACACCCAGATCTCCGACCTGGAGAACGAGCTCAACGGCCTCTACACGTACGACCGCCGGGAGATCAAGGTCGACCCGGTGCGGGTCCGCGCGATCAACCGCGAGGTGATCGCGGCGGGCGCAGCCGCCGGGCGGCGCGCTCCCCGAAGGGCGGCGCCTCCTGGTCCCTGGACGAGGGCACGGGCACGACCGCGCGGGACTCCGGGCCGCAGAAGCGTCCGCTCACCCTGAACGAGGGCACCACGTGGGCCCCGGGCGTCGGCGGCAGCGCGCTGAAGTTCGACGGGAAGGGCCGCTTCGCCCAGACCGACGGGCCCGTCGTCGACACCACCACGAGCTACACCGTGTCCGCGTGGGCCGCCCTCGACGCCCTGCCGGGCAACTACGCGACCGTGGTCAGCCAGGACGGCCGGCGCCGGGAGAACCCCTTCTACCTCCAGTACGGGCAGGGCGCCTTCGCCTTCAGCACCCCGGGCGGCAACCGCGCCCGGTACGCGACGACGCCCGAACTCGGCCGCTGGTACCACCTGGTGGGCGTGCGGGACGCCGTGAGGAACGAGATCCGGCTGTACGTGGACGGCGCGCTCGCGGCGACGGCGGTCCCGGGCCCGGCGGACGTGAGCACCGGCCCGCTCGCGGTCGGGCGCGCCAGGTGGGGCGGCGGGAACGTCGACTTCTGGAACGGTTCGGTCGACCAGGTGCGCGCCTTCGACCGGGCGCTCTCCTCCGAGGAGGTGGCCGCGCTGCACACGGCCGAGGGCCGTAAGCCGTGATCGGCACATGAGCGAGCGGGTCCTTCCGGGCGGTGGCGCCCGGAAGGACCCGCTTCTCTTCCGTCGGGGTCCGTCAGGGCGCCCAGGGGGCTTCGAGCGTCCAACTGCTGTCGGCCGTGAGCGTCTGCGGGCGGTCGAAGCCGCCGCTTCCGGCGCCGGAGGCGATGGACACGGCGGAGTCGAAGTGGCGCAGGTACGCGCCGGGGACGTTCAGCGACTCGAAGGTGACGCCGGTCCCGCCGACGCCCGGCCGGGCGCAGAAGGTGGCGTCCTGCCGGAAGAGCGCGGTGCCGTCGTCGGCGGCGGTGCCCACCGGCTGTTGGCGTGCCGCAGGAAGCGGCCCGGGTAGTTGACCGCCTCGAAGGAGGAGCAGGACGAGTCGGCGAGGCCGCGCCGCACGGTGAACGTGGCGTCCTGCTTCAGCAGGGCGGCGCTGCTCCGTTGACGACCTCGGTCCGGGCGAGGCTGTCGGCGTGGCGCAGGTAGCGGTCGGTGTGGCCCCAGGTGGTGACGCGCAGCGAGCGCCGCACGTCCGTGGGCAGCAGGACGGAGCTGCGCCACAGGGCGGGCTCGCCCGTGTTCCAGGTGGCGTCCGCCGCGAAGGAGGAGGCCGCGTCCCAGGGTTGGGGCCGCCGCCGCGCGAGGTACACGTTGTCGGCGTAGTGCCGCAGGTACGAGCCGGGGAAGTTCAGGGACTCGTACGAGGTGCCGCCGGCCGCGAGTCCGGTGCGGGCGCACCAGGTCGCGTCGGCCGCGAACGACCCGCCCGTGGGGGCGTCGAGCCGCACACGGCCGGTCGAGTGGCGCAGGTAGCGGCCGGGGAGGTTCACGGACTCGAAGGAGTAGCAGCGCGGGTCGGCGAGTCCGGCGACCGTGCGGAAGGAGGCGTCCTGGCGGGCCCCGTCGGCGGAGGCGCCGGTCAGCACGTCGGTGCGGGCCAGGGAGTCGGCGTGCCGCAGGTAGCGATCGGTGTAGCCGGGTGTGGTGACCCGGAAGGAGCGCACGTGGCCGAGGGTGTGGCCCGGTGTCGCGTTGAGGTTGCGGGAGGCGGCGATCAGCGTGCCGTGGGCGGCGCGCAGGGCGGCAGTGTCGACCTTCTGGATCCGCCGGTCGTAGGTGAGCAGGCCGTTGTACTCGCCCTCGACGTCGGTGATCTCGGTGTAGACGTAGGCGGAGACGCCCTTGGTGGTCATGAGCGACTGCACGTCGCGGACCATGCCGGTGTACCGGTCGTTGAGCTGGGCGGCGCTCGCCACCTGCTCGTAGGCGAAGAACTGCCCGTTGGGGCTGTACTCGTGGCCGGGGTGCGCAGTCCGATGCCGCCGAACTCGCCGAGGACGGAGATCCGGGTGGCCGAGGGCCGGGGCGCGTCGGGCCCGGTGTAGACGTGCCAGTCGATGATGTCGCCGGTGCCCGGATCGCCCTTGGAGGCGCAGCAGTTGTAGCCGCTGTGGGCGTTCATCAGGCGCCCGGGGTCGTAGTTCTCCAGGTCGGTGGTGACCCGGCGGGTGTCGTCGAGGTTCCACTCGCCCCAGCCCTCGTTGAACGGGACGTAGGCGACGACGGCCGGGGAGAAGCGGTGCTCGTCGACGATCTCGCGGGCCTCGGTCTCGAACCGGGCGATCTGCGCCGGGGTGCGGTCGGCGTCGAAGGCCTGGGTGGAGGGATGTCCTGCCACACCAGGAGTCCGAGCCGGTCGGCGTGGTAGTACCAGCGGGCGGGTTCGACCTTGATGTGCTTGCGCACCATGTTGAAGCCCAGGTCCTTGTGCTTCTGGAGGTCGGAGGCGAGGGCGGCGTCGGTGGGCGCGGTGTAGAGGCCGTCGGGCCAGAAGCCCTGGTCGAGGGTGCCGATCTGGAAGACGAACTCGCCGTTCAGGGTGGGGCGCAGGACGCCGTCGACGAGCTTCTTGCCGATCTCGCGCATGCCGAAGTAGCTGGTGACGGTGTCGACGGCGGCGCCGGAGGCGCCCAGGAGGGTGACCTTGAGGTCGTACAGGAAGGGGTCGTCGGGCGACCAGCGGCGGGCGTTCGGGACGGGGACGGAGAACTCGGTGAAGCCGCCGGTGGCGGTGCCGACCACCTGGGTGCCGTTCAGGGCCTCGGCGAGGACGGTGTGGCCGCCGACGTCGCCGCGGGTGAAGACCTTGACCCGTGCGGTGTTGGTGGCGAGGTCGGGCCTGATGTCGACCGAGTAGATCGACGAGACGGGGTGGGCTCCAGCCAGACGGTCTGCCAGATGCCGGAGGTGGGCGTGTAGAAGATGCCGCTGGGGTTGTTGGTCTGCTTGCCGACCGGCTGCTTCTCGCCGCGCCCGTCGGTGGGGTCGTAGACGCGGACGACCAGCTCGTTGGAGCCGGCGCGCAACTGCGGGGTGATGTCGACCTCGAAGCGGTCGTAGCCGCCCTTGTGGCTGGTGACGCGGGTGCCGTTGACCCAGACGGTGGCTTCGTGGTCGACGGCGCCGAAGTGGAGCTGGACGCGGCGGCCCGACCAGTTCTGGGGGACGGTGAAGGAGCGCTTGTAGAACATCAGGTCGCGGTTGTCGTTGCGCATGATCCCGGAGAGCGCGGACTCCACCGGGTACGGGACGAGGATGCGCTCGGGCAGGGTCTGACCGAGCGGCGGGGCCGCGTTGCGGTCGACGTTGCCGGAGGCGTCGGCGGGCGGGTTGAGAACTCCCACTCGCCGTTCAGGGACTGCCAGTCGGGCCGCGTCATCTGGGGACGCGGGTACTCCGGCAGCGGGTTGGTGGTGGACACCTGTGCGGTCCACGGGGTGGTCAGGGGCGGCGTCTTGGGGACGACGGCGGCGGAGGCTGCGGTGGTTCCGGCGAAGAGCAGGCCTCCGGCCATCGTCAACAGGGCCGCCAGGCAGGCGACGACGCGTCGCATCGGGTTCCTCCCGGGCGGGACGGCGCCCGGATTCCGCGCACGCGTCGGGGCCGTCCGGCCGGTCGGCGTGCGGGAGTCCGTGCGGTGTTGACGGGTGGCTCGGGCGAGGGCCCGTCCGGTGGGTTGCCGACCCGGACGGGTCCGAGGGCGAGCGCCCCGGTCCTCGGCGGCGGACGAGGTGGGGAGAACCTAACAGGAAACAGTTACGAACGGAATCACCCAGCAACCGAAAGGAAACAAACAATTTCCTTCGCCCCCGCCCTGCGGTGCGCGCGTCTCCGCGCACACCGTGCGAGCGCTCCCATATTGACATGCTCACCGCCAGCCATGATGCTGCGAGCACGGGATTACATCGATGTAAACCGTGTCGGCCCGCCCCACCGGGAGCCCCCATGAAACGTGCGCGACGCCCCTCCGGAGTCCTCGTCCTGGCCCTGTCCCTGCTGTTCGCCCTGGTCGCGGCCCTGCCCGGGCCGCTCCCGCCGAGGCGGGACAGACCCGCTGCGGGCCGCCGACCCGAGCGTCCTGCGGGTCGGCTCCACCTACGTCGCGGTGCAGTCGACCGGCAACGGCATCGACGTGCGCCAGGCCTCCTCGACGGCCGGACTCGCCACCGCCCCGCCCGCCGGATCTGGACCGACGGCCGGAACCTCGGCGAGGTGTGGGCCCCGGAGATCGTGCGTGACGGCGGCCGCTACCACGTCTACTTCACGGCCGGCCGGGGCGCCGCCCACCGGATGTACGCGATCAGCTCCGCGAGCCCGGACAGCGGGTACACGGCGGAGACGCGGCTCGCCCTGCCCGACGACAAGTGGGCCATCGACGGCACCCTGTTCACCTTCGGCGGGCAGCGCTGGTTCGTGTGGTCCGGCTGGGCCGGGGACACCGACGTGGAGCAGAACCTCTACATCGCCCGGATGAGCACCCCGACCACCCCGACCGGGGCGCGGTACGTCATCTCGCAGCCGCGCGAGCCCTGGGAGCGGGTCGTCGGCGACCCGTACGTCAACGAGTCCCCGAGGCGATCAAGGACCCGAACGGGCAACTGCACGTCGTGTACTCCGCCAACGGCAGTTGGAGCGACCGGTACTGCCTGGCCGACCTGCGGCTGCGGGCCGGCGGCGACCCGACGTACGTGTGGGACTGGTACAAGTCGAACGGCTGCCTCTTCGGCTCCCACCGCGACGCCATGATGTCCGGCTGGGACCCGACGCTGCACGTCGACGGGCCCGGCCACCACAGCTTCGTCCTGCTCGACGGCGACATCGCCACCAGCCCGCCGGCCGGCCCGACGTTCCCGCTGATGTTCCACCGCGGTGCCGAAGGGGACGCCGTACGCCTGGGAGAACCGCTCCTGGTACACCGGCGGCTTCTGCTGGTGGGGCGGCACCACCTACCGGCGCGCCAACGTCCCCGGCGCGAACACGGACACCGGCTGGAGCCTGAAGTTCTTCGAGTGAGCGGGCCCCGGGACCGTCGGCCCTCCGAACGGTCCTCGCCCCTCCCCGCATCCGGTGGCCCCGCCCGCGCCGAAGTACGGGCGGAGCCCGCGAACCGGTCCCAAACGAGGAGGCGGCATGCGCATCGACGGAAGGCGCGTCCTGGTGGTGGGGGCCACCGGCACCGTCGGCGGACTCGCCGCGGAACGGCTGACCCGCCTGGGGGCGTCGGCGGCGCCGGCCGGCCGCGACCGGAAGCGGCTCGCCGGGGCGTCGCGGGCCCTGGGCGGGCGCCCGTACCACGTCTTCGAGGCCTACGACCTGGGCGCCTGCGAGGTGCTCGCCCCTGGGCCGCCGACGTCCTGGGCGGTCTCGACGCCGTCGTGGTCGCCCTGGGGGTGGCGGGTTTCGGAGCCGCCCGGGACATGCCCGAGTCCGCCGCCGAGCACCTCGTGGCGGTGAACGCCCTGGCCCCCATGGCAGTGGTCCGCGGGGCCCTGCGCGTGCTGCCGCCGGGGGCACCGTCTGCGCCGTCACCGGAGCCGTCGTCGACCGGCCGCCGTCCGGCACCGCCGACTACGCGGCGGCCAAGACCGCGCTCGCCGCGTGGCTCGGCGTCGCGGCCCGCGAGTCACGGCGCGCCGGGATCGCCGTCCTGGACGTGCGCATGCCCCACCTGGACAACGGCTTCGCCGACCGCGCCGTGGTCGGCAGCCCTCCGCCCCTGCCCGGAGGCGCGGAGCCGGCCGGCGCGGTGGAGTCGTACCTCCTCGCCCCGCTCCTGGAACGCCTCGGCGGCGACGGAGCCGCGCACGCAGGCCGGACCGGGGCGACGGGAGGTGCGGAGCGGTGACCGGGCACCCCGCCCCGGGGACGGTCCCGGAGGGCCCGCTCAGCCGCCGCTCTGGCGGGAGGCTCCCGACGGCGGCCGCACGGTGCCCCGCCACTGCGCCCACCTGGACGCGCCGGCGGGGCCCGGCCCCGTCCCCGGGGCGGTGTGCGCGGCGTGCGCGGCGCGGCACCGGACCTGGCGGCGGCTGCGGTGGTGCGCGACCTGCGGGTACGTGGGGTGCTGCGACAGCTCCCCGGGGCACACGCCCACGCCCACCACCTCGCGACCGGGCATCCGGTGGCGGTGTCCCTCGCCCCGGACGAGGACTGGGCCTGGTGCTTCGTGGACGAGCTGTTCCTGGTGCCGGTGACGGCCCCCCGGGACGCGTCCCCTGAGGGCGCTCCGCTCAGGAGAGGTGCGCGGCGAGGGCCGCCGGGAGGCGTGCGGCGGTCGCGTCCGCGAGCCGGCCGAACTCCGCGCGCAGGAACGGCTCGGCGAGGCGCGCCAGGCCCTTGAAGCGCAGGGAGGCCCGGTAGGTGAGGCGGGTGACCGACTCCGAGAGGGTGTCGAAGACCATGTCGTCGGTGGCGGTGACGGTCCCGTTCTCGCCCACGAAGACCAGCCGGGCCCGGCGGCGCGTCGCGAGGCGGTAGAGCAGCTCGGTCTCCCGGCCGCGGAAGCGGGAGGTGTTCCGCCAGGTCGACCCGACCGCCACGGGCCCGTCGCCGAGCCGGACGCACCGGACCGTCCCCGGATCCCACTCGACGGTGTGCGCGAAGTCCTCCAGGTACGCGACCACGTCGTCGAGGGGCGCGGCCACGACCATGGTCCGCTCCACGTCGATCACCGTACTGTCCTCCCGTCCTCCGTCCCGGCGGGCTCCGAACGCATCCGCCGGCGCCCCCTCTTCGGGGGCCGGGGCGCCGGCGGATGCACTCGGTGCGGTCCCGGGCGCGCGGGCGCGGCCGGGGCGGGATCAGTCCGTGCCGGTCAGCGTGGCGTAGACGACCGTGTTGGCCCGGTAGCCGGTGTCGCCGGACCAGTCGCCGCCGCAGGTGATCAGGCGCAGCTCCGGGCGGCCGGAACCGCCGTAGACCCGGTCGTCGGGGAAGCGGTCCTTGGGGTACTCCTCCACCGCGTCGACCGTGAAGAGGGCCGTGCGGCCGTCCGCGCGCTCGACCGCGATCCCGGCGCCCGGCGTCAGGGCGCCGAGCCGGTAGAAGACGGCCGGGCCCGCGGGGGTGTCCAGGTGGCCCGTCAGGACGGCCGTCCCGGGCGCGCCGGGCGGGGTCCCGCGGGCGTACCAGCCGGCGAAGGCCGGGAGGTTCGGGGAGGCGGCTCCAGCCTCCCCTCCTCGTCCAGTGCGAGGCGCATCAGACGGGCGTCGACCCCGATGACCGGGATCCGGACCCGTACCGGGTCCGAGGCGGGGAAACGGCGCGGCGGCGGAGCCGGTGCGTTCGGGGGCGTCCCGCACGGCGGTCCGCGCGTCCTGCGGCCGGAGCCGGGCCGCGGGCGGCGGGGTCCCGTGGCCGCCCAGGGAGTCGACGAGCAGCAGCGCACCGGCGAGCGCCGCCCAGGCGAGCGGCTTGAGCGGCGGGACGTACCGCGGCCGGGGGCCGCCGGTCCGCGTCAGGCCCGGGTCCCCGCGCCCGCGGCGCGCCGGCGCATCCTGAGCGCCCCGCCCGCGACGGCCGCGCCCACGAGGAGCCAGCCGAGGCCGAACTCGGACTCCTTGCCGGCGCTCCCGCCGAGGCCGGCCTCGACGGCGCCGTTCGGACGGCCGGAGATCCGGTAGGTGGCGGTCAGCTTCGTCCGCGGCGGGCACTTGAGCGTCACGGTGTCCGTACCGGACTCGACGCCCTCGGGCAGCCGGAACTCGCCCGTCAGGACGCCCTCCCGGTCGCCCGGCAGGAGGTGGAACGGCCCGCCCGCCTCGGACTCGCCCTTGCCGTAGGTCTCCTTGCCGCAGGCGGTGGTGCTGACGGTGACGGTGCTGCCGGGGACGCCGTCCCCGGGTCGACGCGGACGTTCCCCGCCGTCGTGATCGTGGTGTCGTCCTCGGCGGCCGGGGCGGGGGAGGCGGGCAGGACCAGGGCGGCGGCGATCAGGGCGGCCGTGGCGCCGGTACGGGCGAGACGCATGGTTTTCTCCTCCGGGGAGCGGTTCCCGCCCGGCTCGTCCGCGCGGCTCCTGTGCTGTGCTCCGAGCACGAGGGAACGGCCCGCGTCGACCGCCGCAACGCGAGCGGCGCCCGGGTCCGTCGCCCGGTCGGCCCTCCCGCCGCCGTCCGCGCCGCCGTCGCCGCAGGTCACGGCGGTGGGCCGGGCGGCAGGAGCGATTCCGCCCGGACGGCGAACGGGTGAGGGACTGACGGCGGATCAGGTGACGACCGGTCCGCCGCGCCCGCCAGCACAGGTACGGGGCGGGGACGGCGCCGGGGGTGCGGGCCGGGCGCGGGACGGCGTACGGAACGGGGCCCGGAGCCGGGTCCGGCCGGGGTCCGGTCGGCGTTCGGGGGACGGGCGGCCCGGCCGGGTGATCAGCGGTGGCGGGGCGGTGGGCCCGCTCATAGCTTCGCCGTATGACCAAACGACAGATCGCCCTCGTGGCATGCGCCGTGGCCGCCGCGACCACGGGCCTGGGCGCCGCCCCGCCCACCGCCCCGGAGGCCGCCTCCGCCTCCCGGACCGTGCACCGGGTGAAGCCCGGCGAATCGATCCAGAAGGCCGTGGACGCGGCCCGGCCGGGGACAGCGTCGTCCTCTCCCCGGCACCTACCGCGAGAGCGTCACCATCACCACCCCGCACCTGACCCTGCGGGGCTCGTCCGCCTCCCCACCGTCATCGTGCCCGGCAAGGCGGCCTCCGGCGCGTGCGCCGTGGCCGGCCACGGCGTCTGTGTGACCGGCACCGCCCAGCGCCCCGTCGAGGGCGTCACCGTGCGCACCCTGACGCTCCGGAACTTCGCCCGCAACGGCCTGTGGGCGTCCCGCACCGACCGGCTGACGGTCCGGGGCGTGACCGCCGAGAAGAACGGCAACTGGGGCATCGCCCAGGAGCGTTCGGTCCGCTCCGTGCTCAGCCACAACACCGCCCGGGACAACGGCGACGCCGGCCTCTTCGTGTCCAACACCACCGACACGGAGGAGGGGCCGTCGACACCCGGGGCACGGAGATCAGCCACAACCGTCTGTCCGGCAACCGCATCGGCCTCACCGTGCGGCGGCTGCGGAACGTGACCGTCGACCACAACGAGGCGACCGGCAACTGCGCCGCCGTGTTCGTGGTGGGCGACGAGTCCACCCGCGCGCCGGGGCGATGCGCGTGCGCCACAACCACGTCCACGCCAACAACAAGTACTGCCCCAAGACCCCCGCCTGCCCTTCCTCCAGGGCTCGGGCATCGTCCTCACCGGCGCCGAGGAGACGCTGGTGGCCGACAACCGGGTCGAGGACAACAAGGGCACCTCCCCCTGTCCGGCGGGATCGTGCTGTTCAAGAGCTTCGTGGGCGCCCTCAACGAGCGCAACGAGATCCGCGACAACGTCGTGCTCCGCAACGGCACGGCCGACCTGGCCAACCGGGACACCGGCACGGGCAACTCCTTCCGCGGCAACACCTGCGGGGTCTCCGAGCCCGCGGGCATGTGCTGAGCGGCTCCTCCCTCCTCCCCCTTCCCACCCCCACTGCGCGAAAGACAAGGCAGGGCCACAGATGACGACCGTTGACCCGGTGAGGACCGTCGACCCCGCTCCCCCGCCGCCCATGCGGCTGAGGGAACTCGTTTTCGGAGCGGCGTGCGCCGCCGCCGTGCGGGCGGCCGCCCGGCTCGGCGTGGCGGACGCCCTCCAGGACGCGCCCGCGAGCGTGGAGGACCTGGCGGCGGCCGTGCAGGCCCAGCCGCGGACGCTGCGCAGGCTGCTGCGCGCCCTGGCCTGCCAGGGAATCTTCACGGAGCAGCCCGACGGCACCTTCGCGCACACGGAGATGTCCCGGCTGCTGCGCGAGGACGACCCGCACAGCCTGCGGTACATCGCCCTGTGGTGCACCGAGCCGTGGACGTGGGACGTCTGGCCGAAGCTCGACGAGGCGGTGCGCACCGGCGGCAGCGTCTTCGAGGACGTGTACGGCAGGGAGTTCTTCCCGTACCTCAACGAGGACGCGCCCGAGTCCGCGTACGTGTTCAACCGGGCCATGACCACGTCGAGCCGGCAGTCCGCGCAGGACGTGGCCGACCTGCTCGACCTGTCGGGCGCGGCGTCGGTCGCGGACATCGGCGGCGGCCAGGGGCACGTCCTGGCGAGCCTCCTGGAGCGGCACCCCGCCCTGGAGGGCACGCTGCTCGACCTGCCGGGCGTGGTGGGGAACGCCGACCCGCGCCTGCGGGCGGGCGGCGCGCTCGCCTCCCGGGCCCGGGTCGTGGCCGGGGACTGCCGGGAGGACATCCCGGTCGAGGCCGACGTGTACGTCCTCAAGAACATCCTGGAGTGGGACGACGACAGCACCCGCAGGGCGCTGGCCAACGTCCGGCGGGCGGCGCGGCCCGGCGCCCGTGTCGTCGTGATCGAGAACCTCGTGGACGACACGCCCTCGATGCGGTTCACGACGGCCATGGACCTGCTGCTGCTCCTGAACGTCGGCGGCGCCAAGCACACCCGGGAGAGCATGCTGGAGCGGCTGACGGACGCGGGGCTCGCCGTCGGCGAGGTCCGCCCGGTGAACGCGTACCTCCACGCCTTCGAGTGCACCGTCCCCGCCTGACCGGCGAGGCCCCCGCGCGGCGGGGGAAATCCGAGCCGCCGGCTCCGCTTCTCGCGGGGCCGGCGGCCTTCGGGTTCCCGTGCTCCGGGACCGGTCAGGAGGCGGGGTCCCGCTCCCAGCGGTAGAAGCACTGCGCCATGGCGTCCTTGGGGCTGCGCCAGGTCTCCGGGTGGTACGCGCTGACGTACGTCGACAGGCGCTCGCTGACGTCCCGGAACTCGGGGTGTCCGGTCAGCTTCGCGATGGCCGGTGCCGGGTCCCGCTCGGACTCGATGAGGTGCAGGTAGACGTCGTCGCCGAACTGGAAGAGGCTGCGGCGCGAGACGCCGATCAGGTGGGGCAGTTCACCGCCGTCCGAGGCGGCGAACACGTCGGCGATCGCGGGCGCCGAGCCGGGCGCCATGCGGGCGACGATCAGGGCGTGGTGCATCGGGCGTTCCTTCCTGGGACCGCTCGGTCCGCTCGGTCTGCTCAGTCGGAGAGGACCGGGGCGGGCCGGCGCTCGCGGGCGGCCTGCTCGATGCGGTCCCGGATGAGGGCCATCTGGGTGCGGGAGTTGCGGTTGATGTTGTCGGTCATCCAGTCGTCGTCGACCGGGGCGTCCGGCTTCATCGCGAAGTCCTGGACCCAGCGCATGTGGACGCCGGCCGGGGTCTCCTCGTACTCCCACCGGATGTCCATGTGGGCGAAGGGGCCGGTCTCGACGCGGCGGGCGGTGACGGTGCGCCGCGCGCGGTCCGGGGTGCGCTCGAGACCCAGCTCCAGACCTTGCCGGACTCGTCCGGGTGCATGGTCAGGCGGAAGGTCGTCGTGTCGCCCTCGCGGGAGAGCACCTCGACGGAGGCGTACTCGCTGAAGAGGGAGGGCCAGTTCTCGAGGTCGTTGGTGATGTTCCAGACGAGGTCGAGGGGGCGTCGATGGTGACGCTGTTGTCGGTGTGACCTGACACGTCAGACTCCGGTGGTGAGGGTGCTGTTGACGAGGGCGAGGAAGTCGGCCGGGGTCTTGCTGCGCTCCGCGTCGGGCGGGAGCGCCACGCCGTGGCGGTTCTCCAGCTCGCCGACGATGCCGAGCAGGCCGAGCGAGTCGACGCCGAGGGCGCTGAAGGGGACGTCGGCGGCGTTGCGGAGGTCCTCGGGGGCGACGGTGACGCCCGCCGACTGCTTGACCAGCGCGGCCAGCTCTTCGAAGGTCAGTTCGGTGATGCTCATCTCTGCTCTCCTTCTCCCGCCCGGTCCTACCGGGCGGTCTCATCACCGCGGCGCACGACCAGCGCGGCGTTGGATCCCATGAGGCCCCTGCTGAGGACGAGGGCCGTCCGCAGCTCGGCGGGGCGGGCGCGCGACACCACCAGATCGATGTCGTGGCAGATGTCGAACACGTTCGGGGTGGGGGCACCAGGCCGTGTTCCATCGCGAGCACCGCGGCCGCGACGTCCAGGACGGGGGCCCCGCAGTAGGCGCGGCCGATCCCGGTCTTGGGCGCCGTGACGGGCACGCGGGCGGCGTGCGCGCCCAGGGCGTCGGCGAGCGCCAGCGCCTCGGCGCGGTCCGCCTCCGGCACGCCCAGGGCGTCGGCGAACACGACGTCGATCTCCTCCGGGGCGCAGCCGGCCTCGTCGAGGGCGACCCGGATCGCGCGGGCGAGCCCCTCCCGGGACTCCGCCCAGCGGGAGGCGCCGGTGAACGTGGCGCCGTGTCCGGCGACGACGGCCCGGACGGCCGTCCCCGGTCCCGGGCGCGGTCCTCGTCCTCCACGACGAGCACGGCGCCGCCCTCCGCCGGCACGAAGCCGGAGGCCCCGGCAGTGAAGGGGCGGTAGGCCCGGTCGGGCTCCTCGACGGTGCTGAGCTCGGGATAGCCGAGCTGGCACACCATCGAGTACGGGGCAAGGGGCGCCTCGGCGGCGCCGACCACCATCGCGCCCGTCCCGCGCCGCACGGCCCTGGCGGCGTGGGCGAGGGCGTCCAGGCCGCCCGCCTCGTCGCTGGCGACCACGCCGCACGGGCCCTTGAAGCCGCTCCGGATGGAGATCTGGCCGGTGCTGGCGGCGTAGAACCAGGCGATGGACTGGTACGGGCCGACGAACTTGGAGCCCTGGCCCCACAGCTTCTGGAGCTCCCGCTGGCCGAACTCGCCGCCGCCGGACCCGGCGGCGGTGACCACCGATGGAGAAGGGGTCCTCGGGAGCGTCCCGGCCGAGACCGGCGTCGTCGAGGGCGAGCGAGGCCGCCGCCATGGCGTAGTGGCTGAACCGGTCGGTCTGGACGAGGAAGCGGTCCTCGATGAGGGTCGAGGCGTCGAAGGACCGGACCTCGCCCGCGACCTTGAGGGCAGGTGCTCGCACCCCTCGCGAGTGATCCGGTCCAGGACGCCGATGCCCTCCTGGACGGACTTCCAGTACGTGTCGGCACTCAGGCCGTTGGGGGCGATCACCCCGATGCCGGTGACGACGGCGCGTTGGGGCTGCTCCGTGCTCATCGTGTCCTCCCTGCCGGCTCCGTCAGGAGCACGGCGGACTGAAGCCGCCGAAGCCGCTGCCGACGGAGAGCACGTTCCTGAGCTTCCGGGGGCGGGCGGTGCGCGGCACGTAGTCCAGGTCGCACTCGGGGTCGGGGACCTCGTAGTTCGCCGTCGGGGGCACTACCTGGTGCTGGAGGGCGAGGACGCAGGCGGCCACCTCTATCGCGCCGATCGCCCCGAGCGAATGTCCCACCATGGACTTGATGGAGCTCATGGGGGTGTCGTACGCGTGGGCGCCCAGGGAGCGCTTCACGGCGGCGGTCTCGTGGCGGTCGTTCTGCCGGGTGCCCGAGCCGTGCGCGTTGACGTAGTCGATCAGCGTGGGGTCGAGCCTCGCCTGGTCGAGCGTGCTGTCGATGGCCCGGGACATCTCCAGGCCCTCGCCGGTCAGACCGGTCATGTGGTAGGCGTTGCCGAAGGTGGCGTAGCCGCCGATCTCGCAGTAGATGTGCGCACCGCGCGCCCGGGCGTGCTCGTACTCCTCCAGGACGAGGACCGCCGCGCCCTCGCCCATGACGAAGCCGTTGCGGCGGTCGTCGAAGGGCTTGGAGGCGTGCTCGGGGTCGTCGTTGTCGGGCGAGGTCGCCTTGATGGCGTCGAAGCAGGCCATGGTGATCGGGGAGATCGGCGAGTCCGACGCCCCGGCGATGCAGACGTCCGCCCGGCCCTCCTGGATGGTGTGGAAGGCGTAGCCGACGGCGTCGAGGCCGGAGGTGCAGCCGGTGGAGACCGTCTGCACCGGGCCGCGGGCGCCGAAGCGCTCGGCGACGAACGAGGCGAGCGTGCTCGGCGAGAACGCCAGGTGCAGCTTCGGGTCGGCGGCGCGGTGGTCCACGTCCCACCGCTCTCCGCCCGCGCTGACCAGGACGTAGTCGTGTTCGAGCCGGGTGGTGCCGCCGACGGCGCTGCCCAGGGAGACCCCGATCCGCCACGGGTCCTCGGCGGCGGTGTCGAGCCCGGAGTCGCGGACGGCCTCCCCGGCGGCGACCGCCGCGAACTGGATGTAGCGGTCGGCGTGCAGGCTCAGCTCGGGGTCGAGGCCGTGCGCCAGCGGGTCGAAGTCGCACTCGGCGGCGATGCGCGAGCGCAGGCCGGCCGGGTCGAACAGGGTGATGCCGCGGGTCGCGGTGCGGCCCTCGGAGAGAGGTTCCAGAACGCCGCCGTGCCGGTGCCGCCCGGGGCGACCACTCCGATCCCGGTGACGGCCACGCGCCGGTTCACTCGATGGCCCCGGTGCGTTCGGGGACCTGACCGGGGCCGCCCACGGTCAACTGCGGTCCGACGGGGGCGGCCGCCGTCTCCTCGGTGTCGACGTGGCCGAGGCTGGGGTGCGGGGCGAGCGGGCCCAGGTGGAAGACCATGCGGGCCTCCTCGTCGCCGACGTTGCGGAAGCGGTGCCGCACGTCGATCGGGATCAGGAGCCCCTGGTCGGACCGGAGGGCGTACGTCTCGCCGTCCAGGTCCACTTCGAGGGCGCCGGAGACGACGTACACGAACTCCTCGGAGTACGGGTGGTAGTGCTCGCCGATGCGTTCGCCGGGCTTGACGATGGCCAGGCCCATGAAGCCGCTGGTGGAGCCCACGGCGGCCGGCGTGAGCATGGCCCGCAGGTCACCTCCGCGCCTGCGGTTGGGCTCCGTCTCGTCCAGGCTCACGATGAGGGGCTGCTGGTGGGGCATGGGTGAAACCTCCGGGTGGGGCGGTGGCGTCCGGGCGGGAGGCCGCGGCCGTCGGTCAGGAGTCCGCCGAGGTGCGGTCGGTGACGGGCAGCATGTCGGCGTGCGACAGGAGCCGGTTGATGTTGCGGTCCGTCGTCAGGGAGCCCTCGACGCCGATCGCGGCGCCGTCGAGGAGCCGTTCGAGCTCCTCGGCCTTCCTGGGGCCCTTGAGGCCGAGGGAGGCGATGGGGTCGAGGTCGACGTCGCCGGTGATGTCGACGAGGCGCACGACGATGTCGTCGCGGTGGAAGACGGTGCTGCCGTACACCGGGTTGTCGGGCTCTCCGGCCGCGGTGGCGTCCTGCTCGGCGAGCAGCCGGGCCAGCTCCATGCCGCGGCCCTCCTTCGCCGGGTAGTACAGCGCGTGGCGCCGCAGGTCGGCCGGGGCGGGCCGGTCGGCCACCACGTGGTGCACGGCGGGCAGCGCCGCCCGGGTGAAGAAGACCCGCGCCGACTCGGGGTCGGTCAGGTCCCGCTCCTGCTCCAGGTACGGGTTGAGGGCCTCCTCCACCGCGCGGACCTCGGGCTGGCGGGCGACGTGGCGCAGGGCCGTGAGGAGGTCGCCCTCCACCTCCACCGCGCGCACGACGCGGTTGCCGTGCATGAAGAGGGAGGTGCGGCGCAGCCAGGGTGGTCTCGTCGACCTGGGCGCGGGGCGAGTCGTAGCCGGCGAGGATCTCGGCGACCTTCGACTCCGAGCCCGGCTTGACGGTGAAGGTGAGGGCGTGGCGCGCCACCCGTCGCCCACGCGGACCGCGGCCTGCAGCTCCGCGGGGGCCGCGTCCGCCGTGAGCGGCCGGCCGCCGCCGGTCTCCCGCAGGATGCTGTAGCGCGTCGACCGGGTGTCCCGGACGCAACTGTGCATCGGCTTGACGACCTCGACGTGGTCCTCGCTGTTCACCCAGGCGAGGAAGGGCGGGGCGCTCTCCCACTCGCTGGTGATGAGCCACTGCGAGGGGTTCTCGATGGACTGGCAGAGCTGGTCGCTGATGTGTCCGGGGACGGCGGCGACCTGCTTGCGCATCAGCTCGTACGCTTCGAGGAACTGCTGCTGGGCCCCTTCGTACAGGTCGAGCAGCAGGATCACGCGCAGCCTGGAGCCGTCGAACGCCGACTGCGAGACACGTGCCGAAACGGTCATCCGGCGCACCTCTTCTTTCTTCGGGAGTTTCCTTCGGGGGCTTCTCGGAGGCTTCTCGGGGTCTCCTCGCGGTCTTCTCCCGAGGGGACCTGCTCCGAGGAAGCCGGGAGGGACCGCCGTGCCGAGGGGCAGGGGCCGTCATGTGCCGATCGTCAGCGCGTCTTCGCGGGTCGCGCGACTCCCACGGTGCGGATGAGTGAACCGCGCGTCATTCGGGTGCCCCGGACGCACGAAGCGGTTTCCGGAGGGCATGGATCTCCATCCCACCCCGACTCGCGTCACAGGTGACGCTGGAGGCCTCGATGAACCGATGCGAAGGGTCCGGCGAGGACGTCCGCACGTCCGTCCTCATCGTCGGCGGCTCTCTGGTCGGACTGTCCGCCTCGTTGTTCCTCGGCCGCCTCGGCGTGCCCCACGTGCTCGTCGAGCGTCACGCCGGCACCTCGATCCATCCGCGCGGACGCGGCAACAACGTGCGCACGATGGAGCTCTTCCGGGGCGCCGGAGTGCGGCAGCGCGTCCGGGACGCCGCGTCGGTCCTGGCCGGCAACAACGGCATCCTCCAGGCCCCGAGCCTGGTCGGGGACGCCGGCGAGTGGCTGTTCAGGAGATCGACCCCGGCGGCGGCCTCGCCCGCTTCAGCCCCGCCGAATGGTGCCTGTGCAGCCAGAACGACCTGGAGCCCGTACTGCGGGAGAGCGCCCTCGAACTGGGCGGGGACCTGCGGTACGCGACGGAGCTGATGTCCTTCGAGCAGGACGCCGGAGGAGTGACCGCGCGGGTCAAGAGCCGCGAGACCGGCGAGCACACCACGATCCGCGCGGAGTACCTCGTCGCGGCGGACGGCCCGCGCAGCCCCGTGCGCGAACGGCTCGGCATCGGGCAGAACGGCCCGGGCGACCTGTTCCACAACGTGAGCGTCACCTTCACCTCCCGCGGCCTCGCGGACGTGGTCGGCGACCGGCGCTTCATCGTCTGCTACCTGACGGACCCGGGGGCCGACGGGGCCCTCCTGCCGGTCGACAACCGGGAGCGCTGGGTGTTCCACGCGCCCTGGCACCCCGAGCGCGGCGAGACCCTGGAGGAGTTCACCGACGAGCGGTGCCGGGAGCAGATCCGCCGGGCCGTGGGCGTGCCGGACCTCGACGTGGAGATCACGGGCCGGGCTCCCTGGCACGCCGCCGAGCGGACGGCCGAGCGGTACGCGCGGGGCGGGTGTTCCTGGCCGGCGACTCGGCCCACGAGATGCCGCCCACCGGGGCCTTCGGCTCCAACACCGGCATCCAGGACGCGCACAACCTCGCCTGGAAGCTGTCCGCCGTCCTGGACGGCTGGGCCGGTCCGGGCCTGCTCGCGTCCTACGACGCGGAGCGCCGCCCGGTCGCGGAGGCGACCAGCGCCCGCGCCTCGTCCCGTTCGGTCGAGCACAGCCACCCGGGGTACGCGCCGGACCCGGGCGTCGGCGCGGCGGGCAGGAAGGGCGGCATCCTGAACGTGGTCCTGGGCCACCGCTACCCGCGGGGCGCGGTCCTGGGCGCCGACGGGACGCTGCCGGTCCTGCCCGACGCGCTGCGGCTCACGGGCGAGCCGGGGTCCCGGTCGCCCCACCTGTGGCTGGACCGGTCCGGCGAGCGGATCTCCACCCTCGACCTGTACGAGCGGTTCCCGGTGCTGCTGAGTTCGGCGGGCGGCACGGGCGCGTGGCACGCCGCGGCGGCCCGGGTGGCGGACCGCCTGTCGGTGCCGCTGGACTCGTACCGGATCGGCGGGGGCCGGACGCCGATCTGGTCCCGCAGGACGGTGCGGACTGGGCGGAGGCCCATGGCGTCACGGAGGGCGGGGCGGTCCTCGTCCGGCCCGACGGCTTCGTGGCGTGGCGCTCCGAGGAGGCCGTGGAGGACCCGGAGGAGGCGCTGCGGGCGGCCCTCACGGCGCTCTTCGACCTGGCGTGACCGAGGAGGGCCCTCGCCCGCCCGGGGAACACCGGGTGGGCGAGGGCCTCGTCGTCGGCGGCGGCCGTGAGGAATCAGCCGGAAGCGGTCAGAAGCGGTCCTGTCGGCCCGGGAGTCCGGGGACGGCCGGGGTGCCCGGGGCGGCCGGGGACGCCGACGGCGGGAGCCGCGGGCCGTCGAGCTTCTGGCCCGCGGGGGTCCGGCACGACAGGTCCCTGGCCGGCAGCCCGCCCGTCACCAGATAGGCGGTGGCGACCTTGTCGGCGCAGGACTTGGCGCCGTAGACGCCGTGGCCCAGGCCGCCGAGGACCGTGACCATCCGGGCGCCCTTCAGGGCCCGGCGCATCCCTGTCCGCTGACCAGCGGCGTCTGGGGGTCCCACTCGTTCTGCAGGACGAGCGCGCGGACGGTGTTGTCCACCTTCGTCGCGGGCTCCGCGCCCGGCCCCCAGAACGCGCACGGCTTGATGTGGGAGGCGAAGTCTCCGTACAGCGGGTACTTCGCCCTGTCCCGGATCGCGTCGCGGCGGTACTGCTCCGGGTCGCGCGGCCAGGCGCGGGTGTCGGCGCACACCACGGACCAGAAGCTCGCGTCCCCGTTGTCGGACGGGACGGCGCGGGCGAACGACGGCGGGACGGGGGCGGTCGGCAGGACCCGCGAGGGCTTCGCGGCCGGGGCCGGGGTCCTGCCGGCGGCGGCCTCCTTGAGCCGGACGACGGTCTCGGCGGCGTCCTCCACGAAGAAGAACATCCCCGCAGCGAGCGGATGTCGTCACCGTTCAGGAGCATGCCGTCGAGGGGCACGGGCTTGCGGTTCGCCCCGGCGACCAGGTTCCAGAAGGTCGTGCGGACCTCGGCGGGGTGCGGCCCAGCTCGTACGTGGCGTTCCGGGCGGCGGTCCACTCGGTCCACCGCTTGAACGCCGGCTCCGCGCCCTCCGCCCACACCTGGATCATGCCCCGCCAGATCCGCTCGGGGTCGACCGCGCTGTCCAGGACGAACCGGTCGGCCCGCTTCGGGAAGAGCTGCGTGTAGACCGCGCCCAGGTACGTGCCGTAGGAGTAGCCGAGGTACGAGATCTTCTTCTCGCCGAGCACGGCGCGGATCACGTCCATGTCGCGCGCGGTGTTGCGGGTGCTGAGGTGGGGCAGGACGGCCCCGTTGCGCTTCCGGCACTTCTCGGCGACGGTCCGCGCCCGGCGGACGTCCTTGTCGAACGTCTCGGCCTTGTACGGGCGTTGCCAGTTCAGCTCGTCGTCGTTGAGGCCGCAGCCCACCGGGGAGCTCCGGCCGACGCCCCGGGGATCGAACCCGATCAGGTCGTACCGCTTCTTCACCGCGTCCGGCAGGTCCGGCGCCAGGTAGAGGGCATGTCGAGGCCTGTGCCGCCGGGGCCGCCCGGGTTGAGGAGCAGGACGCCGCGCCGGTCCTTGGCGCTGGTCGCCTTCGTGCGGGAGATCGCGACGTCGAGCTTCCCGCCGTTCGGACGGGCGTAGTCGAGCGGCACCTTGATCGTCGCGCACTCGAAGTTCGCCGGCCCTCGGCGTCGCAGCGCTTCCAGCGCGGCTTCTGCTGCGTGTACTGCGCCAGGGGGCCGTCGACGGTCCGGAGCGCCGGGGCGGCCGGGGCGGCCGCGGAGGCGGCGGCGGGCGTGAGGGCGGGCAGGAGCGCCGCGGCGACGCCCATGGCCACGAGGGATGCTGTTCGCCTGTTTCTCACCGTGGGTCGGGTCCTTGGGGGTGGCGGATGATGCGGTCTCATGCACCCTTGCTCACGAGCGAGTTGGGCGAATCCTCCGCCGGGTCATGATCGTGTCCGACCTCGGGAGGAGCGCGCGACGCGGCGAATGGTCCCCGAGGCGGAGAACGCGACGGGCCGTTTTCCCGTCCCGGGTCGTCCGCCTCCTCCGGGCAGGGGCGGACGACCCGGGGTCTCACAGGCGCAGGGCCACGGCGGCGTGGTGGCCGTCCGGGACGAGGACGTCGGCGAGAGCCACCCCGCCGGGGCGGCGGGGAGGGTCCCGCACCCACGTAGTCGGCCGACGGGTCGGCGCCCAGGCCGATCCCGAGCCCCTTCAGATAGGCCTCCTTCCTGGTCCACACCCGGGCGAACGCGGCGGGGCGGCGGGCCGGGGCGAGGGCGGCGAGCTCCGCCGCCTCCGCCGGGTGGAGCACCTCCCCGCCTCGGTGACCGTGTGCGGGGCGGCACCGTTCGATGTCCACCCCGACCGGGGTGGACGCGAGGCGCGATCAGGCTCAGTCCCTCGCAGTGCGAGAGCGAGAAGTGCAGGCGTCCGTCCGGCAGTACGGGACGGCCGTGCGGCTCGCCGCAGCAGGGCAGGGCGCCCGGGCCACCGACACGGCCCGGGGCGCGGTCCCCAGGTGGGCGCCGAGCAGGCGGCGCAGCCGCGTGGGCGCACAGGTAGGTGGCCCGGTCGCCGGGCCGGCGGAACTCCCCGGCGCGGGTCAGCTCCGTCCCGTCCAGGACGAGGGACGCGTACCGGCCGACGGTCTCCCGGTGCGTGTCGGTGGCCACCAGCCAGAGCTGCGGCCGCGCGGGCCGGAGGCCGGGGAGCGCGGGCAGGGCCGTGGTGAGGAGCGGCAGCGCGGCGGGGACCAGCGGGCCGCTCGCCGGAGGGGGCCGGACGGTGGAGGGGCGGGCGGGGGCGGAAGGACCGACTGGATCATGTCTGCCTCACACGGAAGGGGCGGTGGACTCCTGCGCGGTACGGGCGGGGGCGCCGGCGCGCGCGGCGGCGGGGTCCGTCTCCTTGCCGGTGCCGCTGTCGTTGCCGGTGGCGCTTTCGCTGCCGTTGCCGCTGCCGCGCAGGGCGAGGGCGGCGGCGATCGGGGAGAGGAGGGCGAGGCCCGCGCAGAGCAGCCAGGTCCCGGTCACCCCGAGGTGCAGCGAGACGGGGGTGAAGACGGCCAGGGAGAGCGGCGCCGCGCCGATGCCGGAGAGCGTGAAGGTGGACATCGCGGCGCCCATCCGCCCTTCGGGGACGGCCTGTTGGTAGGCGGTGATGAGGGCGGGTCCGTTGAGGCCGGAGAGGAGGCCGACGGCGCCGGCCGTGGCGGCGAGGGCGGGGGCGGTGGGGACGAGCGCCATGGCCGCCATGCCGGCCGCGAGACCGGTGCCGGTCACCACGAGCTTGGCGTGCGCCGGGATGCGGTGGGCGAGGACCGCGCCGAGGGCGGCGGACGCGAGCGCGCCGGCGCTGAAGGCGGCCAGGACCAGGGCCACGGCGCCGATGCCCCAGCCCCGGTCGGCGGCGCGCAGGGGCAGCGCGACCTCGGCCGGCCACAGGAACGCCAGATCCATGCAGAAGCAGGCGACGAACATCCACCGCAGGCGCGGGTGGGCGGCCAGGAGGCGGAAGCCGTCGCCGGACCGGGCGAGGAGGGAGGGGCCCTGCGGGGTGCGTGCGGGGCGGGTCATGCCGTGGGTGACGTGGGCGGCGCAGCCTAGCCAGACGGCGCAGCCGATCGCGGCCGCCGCGACGGCGCCGGGGAGGCCGCCGGCGACGACGAGCCAGGCCCCGAGCGGCGATCCGGCGATGGGGGCCAGGCGCAGCACCATGGAGAAGAGGGAGTTGGCGCGGCCGAGCTGCTCCTGCGAGGCGAGGCGGGGCAGCAGGACCCCGGAGGCCGGGCCGGTGAGGCCGAGCAGGGCGCCGTCGACGAGGGCGAGGGCGATCAGCGGCCACAGGCTCTCGGTGGTGACGGTAACGACCGCCCCGGCGGCGAGGACGGCGACGCGGACGCTCGTCGCGCGGAGCAGGACCGCGCGGGGGCCGAGCGCGTCGGTGAGGGCGCCGCCGAAGAGGAGCAGCAGGGCGCGCGGGAGGGTGGCGGCGAGGGTGACGGCCGTGACGGCGCCGCGGCCGCCGAGCTGGACGGCGGTCCAGCTCATGGCGATCAGGAGGGCGAAGCTGCCCGCCTGGACGGCGGCCTGCCGACGACGAGGCTGCTGACGCGCGGCCAGTCGACGAAGGGCTTGGCACCGGGCGGCGCGGGAGGGGCGGGGTCGTCGTTGCCATGGGGTCGGCTTTCTGTCGTCGGGGGCGGGGCGCGTGCGGGCACGCGGGTGGACGGGCGGGGTGCGGGACGAGACCGGGAGGCGGCCGCCGGGCCGGAGGCAGGGAGCGGTCGTGAGGCCGACGGACGGAGCGTTGTCGGGGCCGGTCGGAGGAAGGACGTGAGGCGGTGTCGTCTCGATGCGGGCCGGGCCGGGCCGGGTCGGATCGGGGCGAGTCGGGCGGGCGAGTCGAGTCGGGTGGACGGACGGGCGGACGGGCGGGGCGGGTGGACGGACGGGCGGACGGGCGGGGCGGGCGGGCGTCGGGAGGGTCCCGCGTCAGCGCGGGGGCGTGCGGGGTGGGGCGGGTGGGCGGATCGGGACGTGGACGCCCGTGGGGTCGCCGCGGAGGCACGCGGCGACGGCGAGGCCACCGCGCGGTCGGCGGCCCGGCGGACCGCGTGCCGCCGGCGCGGGCCCCGGAGGGCAGTCCGGGGGCGCGGAGTTCGACCCGGCCGCCGAGGTGGCCCCGGCCCGCCTCCGTGAGGGTGCGCTGGGCGGTGCGCCGGGCCGCGGCGGCAGTTCCCTCGTCGGGGGCGGTCACGGTGATGCCGGGGAGTTCCCGTACGGAGAAGCGGGCGTGGACCGTACGCCGCGCGGTCACGGCGCCGCCCCGACCGGGAGGCCGGCGGTGTGACCGGCGTGGGGGCCGTCGGGCCACCACAGGTCCTCGGGGCCGAGGGCGGTCACGGCGTACTTGCCCAACGCGCTGACGAGCAGCCGCAGTTCGAGGGCGATGCTCTCCACGAGGCGCTCCAGGCCGTGTTCGGGGTCCTCGTCGACGGCGACGAGGGCGGCCCGGCCGAGACCGGCGGCGGTGGCGCCGAGGGCGAGGCGCGCAGGACGCGTCCGCCCTCCCACATGCCCCCGCTGGCGAGGGAGGCACCCGGCCGGGGGCCCGATGCGGCGCAGGCACTCGGCGAGGGGCAGACCGACCTGGTCGAGGAAGACGCCCGGGGCCCAGCCGGTGCCGCCCTCGGCTCCGTCGACGGTGACGGCGTCCGCCCCGGCCTCCCAGGCGGTGCGCGCGGCGTGGGCGATGTCGCGGCCGGGGTGGAACTTCACCCAGGTGCGGGCCCTGGGGAAGTTGTTGCGCATGAAGCGGAGCTGCTGGCGGAGGATCTCGTCGGTGAAGGTGCCGGGGTGGCGCAGCGCAGCCGGCGCCCGTCCTCCGGGCCGAAGACCTCGCGGACGGTGAAGCGGCGGGCGAGCTGCTCGGCCTCGGCCCGGTCGACGACGGTCATGCCCCCGAGGCCGGGCTTGGCGCCCTGGCCGGTCTTCAGCTCGAAGGCGAGGCGGCCGGTCTCCAGGAGGGGCGGGTGGCGGGGTCGCTGTAGAGGAGGTTCCAGACCTCGGAGTCGGCGTCCTCGGTGGACTGCTGGACGACGATGCCGCCGGCGCCGTCGGGCGCGGCGTCGAGTAGGCCTCGACGCGGGCGAGAGGGCGGAGCGGGTGGTGTCGCCGGCCCGGCGGTAGCCGTGGACGGGGATCATGTTCTCCCCGATGACCATGGGGATGCCGAGGCGGGCGGCCTGCCGGCTCGCGTGGACGGCGAGGTCGCCGCTGCCGGCGCGGGTGGAGCCGAAGGCGGACAGGTAGAGGGCAGCCGGGCGGTGAAGCCCCGGTGCGCGTGGTGAGGTCGACGTCGGTGAACTCCGGTTCGCGGGCGAGGTCGATGAGCTTCTCCAGGCGCTCGGGCATGAAGACCGGCGGGACGACGCGCGCCCGGTCGAGGGCGTCGCCGGAACCGGAACCGGTACCGACGTCGCTCGGGCCGAAGAGCCGGGTGCCGTACGCGGCGGGGTCGGGGAAGACCTCCGCGGTGCCGCGCCGGGCCCGGGCGCGTACGGCCTCCTCGGGGAAGCCGGGGGCGGCGAGGGCGGTCACGGGGTCACCGCCCGGGGAGCTTCGGGTAGGCGCTGACCTGCCAGAGGGCGTCGAGCCCGGTGAGGAAGCGGACCAGGCGCTGGAGGCCCATGCCGAAGCCGGCGCTGGCCGGGATGCCCTCGCGGACCTCCTTGAGGTACCAGGCGTACTTGGCGGGGTTCTCGCCGCTCTCCCGCATGCGGGTGACGAGGGTGGCGTAGTCGGACTCGCGCTCGCTGCCGGAGACCAGCTCGCCGTAGCCGTGCGGGGCGATCAGGTCGAAGTTGCGCAGGACACCGGGGCGTTCGGGGTCCTCGCGGTCGTAGAAGCCCGGGAGCCCTTGGGGTAGTCGTCGACGAAGAAGGGGCGGTCGCTCTCCAGGAGAGGAGCCGCTCGCCGGTCCAGTCGATCTCGCCGTCGGGGTTCTGCGGGTGGCCGGAGGCGAGGAGGCGGGCCACGGCCTCGTCGTGGGTGCGGACGTCGTACTTCCCGGCGCGGACGTCGGCGAAGTCGCGCTCCTCCCGGCCGAGTCCGGTGAGCAGGTCGGGGACGGCCGTCCAGACGTGCTCGGCGACGTGGGTGAGCAGCCCGGCGGCGATCTCCTGGGCGTCCTCGCGGCTCGCGTCGGCGATCTCCACGTCGATCTGGTGGAACTCGACGAGGTGGCGGCCGGTGGTGGCGGTCTCCTCGGGTTCGACGCGCACGTTGGGGGCGATGTAGAAGAGCTTCGGGAAGCCGCGCAAGGAGGCCTGCTTGTAGAGGATGGCGCTGGTCATCAGCTTGTACGGGTGCCCGTAGTAGTCGACGTCCAGGGCCTTGGCGCCGCGGCCGCCGGGGTCGGTGACGGGGCCGACGAGCGGCGGCAGGAGCTCGGTGAAGCCCCGGCCGTACAGGAAGTCGCGGGTGGCCCGGAGGGCTTCCTGCTGGACGAGCATGGCGGTCCGCAGTCGCGGCGAGCGGAGGTGTTCGCCGAGCGGGGGCGGTGCGGCCGGTGCGGTCGGCGCGTCGGCGGGGCGGGGCTGGTCCATGGCGGGGCTCCTGTTCGGGGTGGGTGCGGGTGGGCCGGGCCGGGCTTCGGGGTGGGTGCGGGCGGGCCGGGCGGTGGGCGTTCAGACGGCGAGCGGCGTGGCCCGCGGGCGGTCGTGGCCGTCCTCGTCGTCGCCCCGCCGCCGTGCCGCCCCGGGCCGTCGTAGCGGCCGGCGACGTGGTGGAGGGCGGTGAGCAGGCCGTCCGCCGTGAGGGGTGGCGTCGGCCGCGGGGTCGGCGGGGATCGGCATGGCGCCGGTGCGGGCCCAGCGGAGCCGTCCGGCGGGGTCGATGAAGCCGCGGGAGCGGCCGGGGTTGTCGGGGTGGAGGCAGAACGGGACGTCGAGCAGCCCCCGGGCGAAGGCGGCGGGCAGGGCGCGGGACAGGTCGGGGTGGAGGCCGAGGACGGTCTCGATCAGGGTGCGGGCCTCCTCGTACACCTCTCCGTTCCCGTCCCCGTGGGGTCGGGGTCCGGGGAGCCGGCGAGCGCGGCGGCCGCGGCGGCAGTCTCCAGGGCGCGGACGTTCTCCTCGACGGTGGGGATGCGGTGCGCCTCGGCGGCGGTCTTGACGATCAGGCGGCCGGCCCCGGAGCGCACGGCGAGGCGGGCGGACGCCTCCAGGAGGCGGGTGGCGCCGCGTTCGGTGCGGGGAAGACGCCCATGTAGGTGTAGAGGACGACGTGGTGCTCGACGCCGGCGGGGAGAACTCGGCGGCGAGGCGGCGCAGGGCCCGTACGGCCTCCTCGTCCTGGCCGGGGTCGGTCTGCTGGGCGTAGCTCAGGGAGACGCTGCGCAGCCCGTACTGGGCGAAGAACAGGCACTCCAGGACGCTGGTGGCGACCAGGAGGCCGGGCGGGCAGAGCTGGCCGAGCAGGCAGCCGCCGAAGCTCTCCAGGTGGGGGTGGTGCCGGGGCGGGCCGTGGTGGCGAGCAGGTCGCAGGCGCGGGCCCAGGCCTCGACGGACTCCCGCAGGGGGTGCGGCCGTAGGGCAGGCAGTACGAGACGGGGCCGCCCTCGGTGGCGGTCAGGCCGGCGGCGGTGAGCGCCCGGACGATGGTGCCGGGCCGGGCGGAGCCGTGGCGGACCTGGACGGGGAAGGCCTCGTCGTGCAGCCCTTCGAGGAGGTCGCGGGTGGTGTCCGGGGGTGGGTGGCGATCGGGTAGCCGTTGAGGGGGCGCCCTCGGCGACGGCGGCGCGGGCGGCGGCGAGGTCGCCGACGCGGGTGTAGCTGTCGACGGTCAGGGTGCCCACGGTGTGGGCGGTGGCGGCCCGCGTCCGCGCGAGCCCGGCCCGCATCCGGTCCGGGTCGCCGAAGCCCATGCGGGGCTGGACGACGAGCCGCCCGGCGGCAGCGGAATCCGCGACGAACGCCCCGAAGGAGGGGCGGGGGCGGTGTCGACGGCGGTCAAGCCGGCACCCCCGAAGCGACGCGGCGGTCTCGCTGCGCGGTCCGGCGGGCTCCCGGAGCGGCTCGGCCGCACCTCGGCGCGCCCCGCGACCTCCCGGCGCGCCCCGGTCGCCAAGAAGGCCCGCAAGGCGTTCAGGTCCTCGCCGAGGACGGCGTCGCAGCCGGCCTCGGTCAGGCGTGCGACGTCCGCCTCCTGGCGGTGGCCGGCGACGCCGAGCTTCCCTCCGAGCACCACGGGCAGCGCGGCGAGGGCGGGTTCCGCGCGCAGTCGGCGGACGGCGGTGAGGCCGTCGCGGTAGCCGTGTCCGTTGACGCTGCTGAGCACCACCGCGTCGGGGGCGTGCCGCAGACAGGCGGCGGCGAGCAGCTCGGCGTCCGCGCAGGGACCGAGCCCGACGACCTCGTGCCCCAGCTCCTCCAGGAAGAGCCCGAGGTACACCAGATTCCACGTATGGGAATCCGACGCGGTTCCGCTCAAGAGAATCTTCATGCCTGAAGAATAGATTTCGGCGCACCTCCGGAGGGAAGTAGGAGCGGCAGCAAGGACCGGCACTTTCGTCTCCGCATTTCCGTGCCGGCGCCCGGCGGCAGACAGACGGAAAAGGCGCCGCGCCCCGTGGTGAAAACGGGGCGCGGCGCCTTCCGTCTCCCCCAGCGGGACGGCGTCAGGCGTACTGGGCGACGAGGCTGCGCGGGCGGATGTCGGTCCAGTGGGTGGTGACGTACTCCAGGGCCTCGGTCCGGCCGGTGGGCCCGTGGACGCTGGTCCAGCCGCCGGGGACGTCCGCGAAGGCCGGCCACAGGGAGTGCTGGCCCTCGTCGTTCACGACGACGTGGAAGGTGCCCTCGGCGTTGTCGAACGGGTTGACGGAATCGCTCATGACTGGCTCCTCGTTTCCTTCTTCTGTGGGGCGGAGAGTTTCTCCGAGAGAATTCTTCCGATGTGTGCGAGTGGTTCGGGTCCGGCCATTTCGAGGTGGCCGCATTCGACGGTGTGATTGTCGACGATTCCCTGGACGAACGGAATCCAGGTGGCGGCGAGGGCGCCTTCGGGCTCCCCGGTCTGCGGGCGGTGAAGAACAGCACGTCGGTGTCGGCGACGCCCGGCACGTGCCGGGCCATGAGCCCGGCGTGGGTCTCGGAGGCGCGGAGCACCGCCCGCAGCTCGGCGTCGGAGAAGCCGGCGAGGACGGGGTCCTCGCGGCGGATCCGGGCGATCGCCCCGGCGAGGTCCTCGGAGGCCGCCATGGCGAGGTCCTCGGAGGCCGCCCCGGCGGTCCGTTCCTCCGGCGGCAGGACGGAGACGCTGCCGGGCCCGGTCTGGTGGACGTCCATCAGGGCGAGGAGTTCGACGTGCTCGCCGGCCTCGCGGAGCCGTACCGCCATGGTGTGGGCGACGATGCCGCCGTACGACCAGCCGAGCAGCCGGTAGGGGCCCCAGGGCTGGATCCGGCGGATCCGCTCCAGGTAGTCGTCGGCCATCTCCTCGACCGAGCGCGGCCGGTGGCCGGGGTCGTGCAGGGCGCGGGCCTGGAGGGCGTAGAGCGGCTGGTCGTCGCCGAGGTGGCGGACGAGGCCCGCGTAGGCCCAGCCGACGCCGGTGCCGGGGTGGACGCAGAAGAGCGGGCGGCGGGTGCCCCGGGTGCCGAGCGGCAGCAGGACGCCCAGGCCACTGGCCGCGCCGTCCTCCCCGTCCCCTCCTCGGGGGAGCCGAGGAGCCCGGCAGGGGTGGGCAGGCGGAAGAGGTCGCGGACGGTGCGCTCGACGCCCAGGACGCCGCGCATGCGGTGGACCAGGCGGACGCCGAGCAGGGAGTGGCCGCCCAGGGCGAAGAAGTTGTCGTCGATGCCGACCTCGGGCACGTCGAGGATCTCGGCGAACAGGGCGCACAGCACCTCCTCGCGCGCGTTGCGGGGCCGCCGTCCGCCCGCCGCCGGGGCGGGCCGGTGGGGGACGGGGAGGGCCGCGCGGTCGGGTTTGCCGTTGACGGTCAGCGGCAGGGCGTCGAGGACGACGACCGCGGAGGGCACGAGGTGTTCGGGGAGCGTCGCGCGGGCCGCGGCGAGCAGTTCGGCCTCGGTGACGGTGCCGCCGGCGCGGGGACGGCGTAGCCGACGAGGGTCTTGTCGCCGGGCCGGTCCTCGCGGACGACGGCCAGGGCCTGTCCGACGGCGGGGTGTTCGGCGAGCGCCCGCTCGACCTCGCCGGGCTCGATCCGTACGCCGCGCAGCTTGATCTGGCCGTCCGCGCGGCCGAGGAAGCGGAGTTCGCCGTCGGGGGTCCACAGGACGCGGTCGCCGGTGCGGTACATGCGGCTGCCGTCGTTCTCGAACGGGTCGGGGACGAACCGTTCGGCGGTCGTGCCGGGGCGGCCGACGTAGCCGCGGGCCACGTGCGCGCCCGCGACGTACAGCTCGCCGGGGACGCCGGGCGGCACGGGCCGCAGGGCGTCGTCGAGGACGTGGCTGCGGGTGTTGTCCATGGGCTGGCCGAGGTGGACGCCGGCGCCCCGCAGGGTGCGCTGTCCGGTGGTGAACCACTGGTTGTGGGAGGCGAAGGTGGTCTCGGTGGGGCCGTAGGAGTGGACGAGGACGGTGTCGGGGCAGTGGGTGAGGACCCGTTGGACGGCGGCCGGGGAGACGGCGTCCCCGCCGGTCCACACCTCGCGCAGCGACCGGAGGTGTCCAGGCCCTCGTCGGCCATGACGTGGAAGAGGCCCGCGGTGAAGTAGGCGCCGGTGACGCCGTGCCGGTGGACGGCGCGGGCCGTCTCGGCGAGGTCGGTGCCGTCGCCGGGGGTGATCACGAGGGTGCCGCCGCCGAGCAGCGGTACCCAGGTCTCGAAGACGGAGGCGTCGAAGCCGGTCGCGGAGTGCACCAGCATCCGCCGGGGTCCGCCGACGGCGAGGTCCCGGTCGGCGGCGAGTTCGAGGACGTTGCGGTGGGTGACGCCGACGCCCTTGGGCCGGCCGGTCGAGCCGGAGGTGAACATCACGTACATCAGGTCGTCGCCGGTGGCGCGCGGGGCTTCGGACGCGTCCGGCGCCGGGTCGTGCCCGGCGGGCGCGTCGACGGCGAGTACGGCGGCGGGGAACCCTTCCGGAAGGGCGGCGGCGTGCGCGGTGTCGGTCGCCACCAGGCGGGCCCCGGCGTCCTCGGTCATCAGCCGGATCCTGGCCTCCGGGAGGCGGGGGTCCAGCGGCAGGTAGGCGGCGCCGCACTTGAGGACGGCGAGCGCCGTCACCACCAGGGGCGCGCCCCGGTCGAGAGGACGCCGACGGTGTCGCCCCGGCGTGCTCCGGCCGCGCGGAGGCGGGCGGCGAGCGCGTCGGCGCGGGCGTCGAGTCCGCCGTACGCGACGGTCTCGTCGTCGGTGACGAGGGCGGGGGCGTCGGGGGTGCGCGCGGCCCGGCGGGCGATCCGCCCGTGGACGGTGTCCGGCCCTTCGGGCAGGACGGTGGCGGTGTCGTTGTACGCGGCGCCGAGCCGGAGGCGGTCGGCGTCGGTGAGCAGCTCGACGTCCCCGATCCGTACGCCGGGGTCGGTCGCGGCGGCGCGCAGGGTGCGGTCCAGGTGGGCGGCGAGCAGGGCGGCGGTGGGGGCGTCGAACAGGTCGGTGGCGTATTCGAGGCCGCCGGCCAGGCCGCCCGGGCCCCGTCGGCGTCCCGCAGCTCCGTCAGGGCGAAGGTGAGGTCGAACTTGGTGGAGACGGTGTCGAGGAGGGCGGGCCCGCCCTCCCGGAAGAGCCGCGCGCGGCGCGGCGGCGCCGGGGGCGTCGCGGGTGTAGTCGTGGTGGAGCTGGACGACGACCTGGGCCAGCGGGTGGTGGGCGGTGGTGCGGACGGGGTTGAGGTGTTCGACGACCCGGTCGAAGGGGAGCTCCTGGTGGGCGTAGGCGGCGAGGTCGGTGCGCCGGACGCGGTCGAGGAGTTCGGCGAAGGTGGGGTCGCCGGAGGTGTCGGTGCGCAGCACCAGGGTGTTGACGAAGAAGCCGACCAGGTCGCCGAGGTTCTCGTCGTCGCGTCCGGCGGTCATGGTGGCGAGCGGCAGGTCGGTGCCGGCGCCGTGCCGGGTGAGGACGGCGGCCAGGGCGGCCTGGAGGACCATGAGGAGGGTGGTGCCGCTGCTCCGGGCCAGGGCCTCCAGGGCCCGGTGGGTGGCGGGGTCGAGGGCGACGGGGGCGTCCGCCGCGGTGGGTGGCCTCGGCGGGCCGGGGCCGGGCGGCGGGCAGTTCGAGGACGGGCGGCGCGCCGGCGAGGTCTCCTCCCAGAACTCCAGGTGGTCGCGGGCGGCGGGCCCGTCGGTCAGGTCCCGCTGCCAGAGGGTGTAGTCGGCGTACTGGACGGGCAGCGGCTCCCAGCCGGGGCGCGGCCCTCGGCGCGGGCGCGGTAGGCGGTGGTGAGGTCGGCGAGGAGGGGCCGGTGGACCAGCCGTCGGCGGCGATGTGGTGGACGAGGAGGACGAGGACCTGTCCGTCGCCGTGCGGGCCGTCGTCCCCGGGGCTGAGCAGCGCGGCCCGCAGCGGGGTGTCCTCGGCCAGGTCGAAGACGTGCCCGGCGGCCCCGGCGACGGCCTCGGGGAGCCGCGCGGCGGGACGGTCCGCACGTCGAGCGGGGCCGGACCCCGGTCAGGACCTCCTGGTGGGGTTCGCCGTCGACGGACCGGTAGCGGGTGCGGAGCACCTCGTGGCGGTCGGAGAGGTCGGTGAGCGCCCGGGCGAGGACGTCCGCGTCGAGCGGCGCGGCCGGCCGCAGGACGAGGGGATGTTGTAGGAGGCACCGGGGCCTTCGAGGGCGTCGACGAACCACAGGCGGCGCTGGGCGTACGAGAGGGGGAGCCGGGCGGGCCGGTCCGGGCGCGGGACGGGCCGGGGCCGGGCGCTCCCGGTGGCGCCGGTGCCGTCGGGGTCCGGGGCGGCCTCCCGGTCGGCGATGCGGCGGGCGAGGGCGTCGGGGGTGGGGGCGAGGAGGAGGTCGCGGACCTGCACGTCGGCGCCGAGGCGGGCGCGGATCCGGTTGGCGAGGCGCACGCCGCTCATGGAGTGGCCGCCGATGGTGAAGAACCCCTCGTGCGGGTCCACCCGGTCCAGGCCGAGGACTTCGGCGAACAGCTCACACAGGGTGCCGACGTGGGCCGGGGGCGGTTCCGTGCCGGCGTGCGCGGCGGCCAGGGCCTCCTCGGCGGCGGTCTCGGCGGCGCGGGCCGCGGCGCGGGCGCGCCGCCCGTCGAGCGAGCCGGTCGGCGGGGGTGACGAGCGCGGTGTCCGGGACGGGGTCGCCGGGCCGGTCGGCGGCGGTGCGCAGGGCGCGTTCCAGGGCGGTGAGGAGGAGCCGGGCGGTGTCCTCGTCGAGGACGTCCGTGGCGTACTCCAGGGCGATCTTCAGTCCGGCGGGGCGCCGTCCGCGTCGCGGAGCTCCGCGCAGGCGGCGGTCAGGTCGAACTTGGTGGTGACGGGGCCGTCCGCGGCGAACCGGCCCCAGCCCCGCCGAACCGGAAGGTCTCCTCGCCGGTCCCGGTGGTCCGCAGGGTGAGCATCACCTGGAACAGGGGTGGATGCCGGGCGTGCGGGGCGGGTTGAGGTGTTCGACGAGGAGGTCGAAGGGGAGCCCCTGGTGGTCGAAGGCGGCGAGGACGGTGTCGCGGACCCGGCTCAGGAGGCCGGTGAAGGCGGGCTCGCCGGAGGTGTCGGCGGGCAGGACGAGCGTGTTGACGAAGAAGCCGACCAGGTCGTCGAGGGCTTCGTCGTCGCGTCCGGCGACGGGGGTGCCGACGGCGACGCGGTCCCCGGCGCCGGCCGCCCGCAGGGCGAGGGCGAGGCGGCCTGGAGGACCATCAGGACACTGGCGTGGTGTTCCTCGGCGAGGCGGACGAGCCGGGCGTGGACGCCGGGTCCGAGGACGGTGGCCACCTGGGCGCCGGCGTGGTCGCGGACGGCGGGCCGGGGGCGGTCGAGGGCAGGTCGGTCGCCTCGGGCAGGCCGTCGAGGGCAGCCCGCCAGTGGGCCAGGCCCCGGGCCGTGAGGGAGTCGGGGTCGTCCGGGGTGCCGAGGAGGTCGTTCTGCCAGAGGGTGTAGTCGGCGTACTGGACGGGCAGCGGCTCCCATTCGGGGGCGCGGCCCTCGGTACGGGCGGCGTGGGCCCGGGCCAGGTCGGTCATCAGGGGCGTGAGGGACCAGCCGTCGCCGGCGACGTGGTGGAGCAGGACGGCGAGGGTGGCGCCGGGGCCCTCGTCGGGCAGGAAGAGGGCGACGCGCAGGGGCAGTTCGCGGGAGAGGTCGAAGGTCTCGGCGGTGAAGGCGGCGACCCGGCCGGGGAGTTCGGCGGCGGGGCACTCGACGGTGCGGAGCCGGACGGCACCGGGGGCCAGAGACGTGCTGGTAGGGCTCGTCGCCGGGTGCGAGGAAGACGGTGCGCAGCACCTCGTGCCGTTCGGCGAGGTCGGTGACGGCGGCGGCCAGGGCGGTGCGGTCGGGCGCCGCGTCCAGGTGGAGGACGACCGGCATGTTGTAGGCGGCGGACGGGCCGTCGAACTGGTTGACCAGCCAGAGGCGCCGCTGCGCGTGGGAGAGCGGCACCCGGTCCCCGGCCGGCAGGGGCTCCTCGTGGACGACGGGCAGGCGCGGGTCGGTGGTGCGCAGTCTCTTCCGGTCGATCTTGCCGGAGCTGGTGCGGGGCAGGGCGACGACGGTGCTGACGGCGGGCACGGCCGCGGGCGGCATCCGGTCGCGCACCCGGGCGCGCAGCTCCTCCGCACCGGTGCCGCCCTCGGTGACGACGAAGGCGACGAGCCGCTTGACGCCCCGTCGTCCTCCTGGGCGACGACGGCGGCCTCCCGGACGGCGGGGTGTCCGGCGAGGACGGAGTCGATCGCGGCGGGGTCGATGCGCTGGCCGCCGATCTTCACCTCGTCGTCGAGGCGCCCGTGGTAGAGGATCTGCCGGTCTTCGCCGACGGTGACGAGGTCGCCGGTGCGGTAGGCGCGCTCGCCGTCCAGGGTGGTGAAGCGGCGGGCGTTCAGCTCGGGGCGGTGCAGGTAGCCGCGGGTCAGTCCGCCGCCCAGGAGCCAGAGTTCACCGGCGACGACGGCGGCGCGGACGCCGGGCAGGGGGCGGCCGATGGGGACGGGGCCGGTCTCGTGCCGGGTGAGGTCGGCGACGGTGGCCACGACGGTGGTCTCGGTCGGGCCGTAGCCGTTGAGGAGCCGGATCCGGTCGCCGGCCAGGCCGCGCCACTGGGCGATCCGCTCGGGCAGGACGGCCTCGCCGTAGACGAGCACGGTGCGCAGGTGGTCCGGGAGGCGGACCGAGCCGGTGGTCAGGACGTGGACGAGCTCGTGCCAGTAGGCGGCCGGCAGGTCGAGGAGGGTGATGCCGTGGCGCTCGCAGCCGGCGAGGAGTTCGCCGACGTCGAGCATGTCGTCGGTGCGCAGGACGAGGGTGCCGCCCGCGCCGAGGGTCGGGAAGACCTCCTGGACGCTGGCGTCGAAGTGCAGCGGGCTGAACTGGAGGACCCGGGAGTCGGGGCCGATGCCGTAGGCGGGGTCGCGCCGGCGACGAAGTGGGCGAGGGAGTCGTGGGCGACGACGACGCCGTTGGGGGTGCCGGTGGAGCCGGAGGTGTAGATGACGTAGGCGGCGCCCGGCTCCGTACCGGGTCCGCCGAGGACGAGTTCACCGTGCCGGGCGACCTCCGCCGGGGCGGGGCCAGGGCGCCGCAGGCGTCCCGCAGGATAGCCGCGTTGCGGGCGTCGGGGGCCTGGACGTCGAGCGGCAGGTAGGCGGCGCCGGTGGTGAGGACGGCGAGGAGGCCGACGATCGCGTCGACGCCCCGGGGCCGGTGGAGGGCGACGAGCCGGCCGGGCCCCGCGCCCAGGGCGGCGAGCTCCCGGGCCCTCGCGTCCACGGCCGCGGCGAGCTGCGCGTACGTGAGCCGGGTGCCGGCGTGGACCAGGGCGGGGGCGTCGGGGCGGGTGCGCGCCTGATGGGCGATCAGGTCGAGCACGGGCGGGGCGGGGGCGGGAGAGGGTCCGCCGTCGAGCAGGTCGTCCGTTCCGCTGGGGGCATGCTGGGTTCCTCCGGTAAGGGGCCGAGAGACCGGGGCGAACGGTTCCTCTCGCCTCCGTGCCCTTCACGCTAGGCGCGGCCCGCCCGCTCCCGGGGCAGTCGGCCCGGCAGCTCCGGGCGGCAGAAGGAGCCGTCCGGAGCTGCCGGTGCCGGGCCGTCAGCGGCCCTGGCGCGCCCCGCCCGGGTGCGGCGCCGCAGCGCAGGGGCGGCGGGCGGCCGGGGCGCCGTCCTCCCTGCCGTACCGGCCGCACCCGCCGTGCCGGCTCCACTCGGCGTACCGGCTCCGCCCGCCTTCCCGCCGCGCCCGCCGTGCCCGCCGCGGGAGGCGCCTCGGCGAGGCGTCGGGCGAGGGAGGCCGCGGTGGGGTTGCGGAACACGTCCCGCAGGGTGAGGTCGCGGCCGAACTCGGCGCGGATCCGGTTGAGCAGCCGGACCGCGAGGAGGGAGTGCCCGCCGGACTTGAAGAAGTTGTCGTCCCGGCCGAGGGCCCGGCCGCCGAGGACCTCGCGGAAGAGGGCGAGCAGCTCGTCCTCCCGGCCGCCCGGGGCCGCGGCGCCCGGCCTCTCCCCGCCGGAACGAGATCGGGGTGCTCGCCCGGGGCGGGCAGCTCGTCCACGACGACCACGCGGGCGGGGACCAGGTACTCGGGCAGCAGCTCGGCGGCCGAGGCCCGCAGCTCCGCCTCGCCGGCGCCCCCGGGCACGCGGGTGACGTACGCGTACAGCCGGTCGTCGCGGACGGCGACGGTCGCCCCGTCACGCCGGGCCGGCCGGTGAGGACGCCCTCGACGCGGCCCGGCTCCACCGGATAGCCGCCCGCGGTGAGGGTGGCGACGGGTCGGAGGGTGCCGTCGGCGGCCGGGAAGGCCTGTCGGCCGGTGGGCCGGTCACCGCCGCCGGGGACCGGCTCGTACACCTCGCCGGGCACCCGTACGGGTACGGGGCGCCCCTTCCGTCCCGTACGGCCCCCGGTCCCGTGGGGGCGGCCGGGCCGTACGCGGGGCCGGACAGCGGGAGTCCGGGGTCGGCGGCGAAGGCGTCGAGGGTCTCGGCGAGGCGCCGGGCCAGGAGGCGGGCGGTGTCCTCGTCGTAGAGGGCGGTGGCGTATTCGAGGGCGCCGCGCAGTCCGGCCGGGGCGCCGTCCGCGTCGGTGAGCTCGGTGAGCGCGAAGGTGAGGTCCGACTTGGCGCCGACGGCCCGGAACGCGACCGGTTCGCCGTCCAGGACGTTCGGGGTGCCGGAGGCGGCGGTCGCGGCGTGGACCTGGAGCATCACCTGGACGAGCGGGGCGTGGGCGGCGGAGCGGTGCGGGCTGAGGTGCTCCACGAGCCGGTCGAAGGGGAGGTCCTGGTGGCTGTAGGCGGCGAGGTCCGCCTCGCGGACGCGGTGGACCAGGTCGGTGAAGGCGGGATCGCCGGAGGTGTCGGTGCGCAGCACCAGGGTGTTGACGAAGAAGCCGACGAGGGGTGCAGGGCGTCGTCGGCGCGGCCGGCGACGGTGGTGCCGATCGCGAGGTCGGTGCCGGCTCCGTGCCGGGTGAGGAGGGCGGCGAGGGCGGCCTGCACGACCATGAAGAGGGTGGCGCCGCTGCTCCGGGCATGGCGCAGCAGGGCCCGGTGGGTGGCGGCGCTCACGTCGAGGGCGGTGAGCGCGCCGGCCCCGTCGCTCTCCGCCGGGCGCGGCCGGTCGGTGGGCAGGGCGAGCAGCGGCGGCAGCCCGTCGAGGGCGTCGCGCCAGTGGGCCAACTGCTCCCCGCCAGGCCGCTTTCGCCTTCCTGCCCGTCGAGGAGGTCGCGCTGCCAGAGGGTGTAGTCGGCGTACTGGACGGGCAGCGGCTCCCAGTCGGGGCGCGGCCCTCGGCGCGGGCTCGGTAGGCGGTGTCGAGGTCGGCGAGCAGGCACAGGGTGGACCAGCCGTCGCCCGCGATGTGGTGCAGGAGCAGCACCATCACCTGGCCGCCGTCGGCGCCGGTCACGAGCCGGGCCCGGAAGGGGATCTCGCCGCCCGGGTCGAAGACGTGCCCGGCGGCCTCGTCGACGGCCGCCCGCAGCTCCTCGGGTCCGGCGGCCGCCACCTGTTCGAGGACGGGCACGGCGCCGTCGAGGACCTGCTGGTGGGGTTCGCCGTCGACGGAGCGGTAGACGGTGCGCAGCACCTCGTGGCGGGCGGCGACGTCCGCGAGGGCGGCGGCGAACACGGCCGGGTCGAGGGGCGGCGGAGCCGGGTCACGACGGGGATGTTGTAGGTGGCGGACGGCCCTTCGAGCCGGTTCAGGAACCACAGTCGGCGCTGGGCGTAGGAGAGCGGGATCCGCTCGGGCCGCCGCTCCTCCGGCACGGGCCGCAGGACCGGACGGGCGGGTCCGGCCCTGTCCCTGCTCGTCGAGCCGCCGCAGGAGCTGGCGCGGGGTCGGGGCGAGAACACGTCACGGAGGGCGGCCCGGAGCCCGAGGGCCTTGCGGATCCGGTTGGTGAGCTTGCCCGCGAGGAGGAGTGTCCGCCGAGCTTGAAGAAGTTCTCCCCGGCAGCACCTCCTCCCGGTCCAGGATCTCGGCGAACAGTCCTCGCAGGATCTCCTCCCGGGGATCCGTGACGGCACGGGCCCCGTCCCGCGTCCCCTTTCCGGTCGCGGTACGGCTCCGCTCGGCGGCGGCGAGGGCCTCGTGACGCCGGTCCAGGTCCCGGCGCTCCTCGTCGGTGACCAGGCGGACGGCGTCGAGGGGCGTGTCGGCGGGCCGCTCGGCGAGGGCGGTGAGACCGCGCCGGAACAGGTCGAGCAGGAGGAGCGCGGTGTCCCGGTCGTAGAGCCCGGTCGCGTACTGGAGTCCGAGCAGCACGCCGCCCGGTTCGCCGTCGGGGCCGAGCGTCTCGGCGCAGTGGAAGCTCAGGTCGAACTTGGCGGTGGCCAGGTCGGCGCCGTCCAGGGTGCCGGGGATGCCGCCGAGGGCACGGGCCGTGTCCTGCGCCGCCCCGGCGGTCTGCGCGCTGACCATGACCTGGAAGAAGGGGTGGCGCCCGAGGGACCGCTCGGGGTTCAGGTCCTCCACCAGCAGGTCGAACGGCAGGTCGTCGTGGGCGAAGGCCGCCAGATCGGCGTCCCGCACCCGCTCCACCAGCTCGCCGAGCGTCGGATCCCCGAGAGGTCGGTCCGCAGCGCCAGCGTGTTCACGAAGAACCCGACCAGATCGTGCAGCGCCTCCTCGGGCCGCCCGGCCACCGGTGTCCCCATCACCACGTCCGACCCCGCGCCCGCCGCCCGCAGGGCTAAGGGACAGCGCCGAGCGCACCACCATGAAGAACGTCGCCCGCTGCGCACGGGCGAGACCGCCGAGCGCCCTGTGCACGCCGGCGTCGACCTCCGTGGTCACCACGTCGCCCCGCCGCTGTCCGGCCTCGGTCGGCCGGGGCCGGTCGGCGGGCAGCCGCGTCTCCGCCGGGACGCCGTCGAGCGCCTCGCGCCAGAAGGCCGACCGGCTTCCCAGAAGTCGTGTTCGGCGTCGAGGAGGTCCCGCTGCCAGAGGGTGTAGTCGGCGTACTGGACGGGCAGCGGCTCCCAGTCGGGAGCGCGGCCCTCGGCGCGGGCGCGGCAGGCGGTGTCGAGGTCGGCGAGCAGGCAGTCCACCGACCATCCGTCCGTGGCGATGTGGTGGACGAGCAGCACCAGCACCGCCGTCCCGTCCTCCACCCCGAACAGCCTGATTCGCAGCGGGAGTTCGGCCGTCACGTCGATCGGCGTCCGGGCGTACTCCGTCGCCCGCGCCTTCGCCTCGCCGGCGGGGACGCGGTCCTCGACCTCCACCCGTACTTCCGGGGCGTCGACGATCCGCTGGTACGGCTCGCCGTCCCGCGCCGGATACACCGTCCGCAGCACCTCGTGCCGCTCCACCACGTCCCGTACCGCGGCCTCCAGCACACCCGGATCGGGCATCGAATCCAGCCGGAGCACCACGGGCGCGTTGTACGCCGACGACGGGCCTTCCAGCCGGCTCAGGAACCACAGCCGGCGCTGGGCGTAGGACAGGGGATCCGCTCGGGCCGCCGCTCCTCCGGCACCGGCCGCAGGACCGGGCGGGCGGGCCCGGCGCCCTGCTCGTCGAGCCGCCGCAGGAGCTGGCGCGGGGTCGGGGCGAGAACACGTCACGGAGGGCGGCCTGGAGCCCGAGGGCCCCGCGAACGCGGTTGGTGAGCTTTCCGGCGAGCAGGGAGTGCCCGCCGAGCTTGAAGAAGTTCTCCCCGGCAGCACCTCGTCCTTGTCCAGGATCTCCGCGAACAGTCCGCGCAGGATCTCCTCCCGGGGGTCCGTGGCGGCGCGCGCCCGTTCGCCGTCGCGCGGTTCCTTCCCGGCACCGGCCCGTCGGTGCCGGGCGGCGGCAAGCGCCCGGTGGCTCCGGTCGAGCTCCCGGCGCTCCTCGTCGGCGAGCAGTTCCACCCGCTCCAGCGGCGTGCTGTCCGGCCGCTCGGCGAGGGCGCTCAACGCCCGCCGGAACAGGTCGAGCAGGAGGAGCGCGGTCTCCTCGTCGTACAGGTCGGTCGCGTACTGGAGCCCGAGCCCCAGCCCGTCCGGCGCGCCGTCCGGGCCGAACCGCTCCAGGCAGTCGAAGGAGAGGTCGAACTTGGCGGTGGCCAGGTCGGCCCCGTCGAGACGGCCGGTATGCCGCCCAGGCGGTACGGGGCGTCCTGCGCGGTCCGTGCGCTGACCATGACCTGGAAGAAGGGGTGCCGGCCGAGGGTCCGCTCGGGGTTCAGGTCCTCCACCAGCAGGTCGAACGGCAGGTCGTCGTGGGCGAAGGCCGCCAGGTCCGCGTCCCGCACCCGCTCCACCAGCTCGCCGAGCGTCGGATCCCCCGAGAGGTCGGTCCGCAGCGCCAGCGTGTTCACGAAGAACCCGACCAGATCGTGCAATGCCTCCTCCGGCCGCCCCGCCACCGGCGTTCCACGACCAGATCGGACCCGGCTCCCGCCGCCCGCAGAGCGAGGGACAGCGCCGAGCGGACCACCATGAAGAACGTCGCGCGTCGGGCACGGGCGAGGCCGGTCAGGGCCTGGTGGGTTCCGGCGTCCAGGTCCAGGAGACCACCGCGCCCCGCTGCCGGCCGGGCTCGGTCGGCCTGGGCCGGTCGGCGGGCAGCCGCGTCTCCGCCGGAACGCCGTCGAGGGCCGTACGCCAGAAGGCCAGTTGTTCGTGCGCGGTGCTGTCGGGGTCCCCGGGGTCGCCGAGCATGTCCCGCTGCCAGAGGGTGTAGTCGGCGTACTGGACGGGCAGCGGCTCCCAGCCGGGGCACGCCCCTCGGCACGGGCTCGGCAGGCGGCGTCCAGGTCCGCGAGCAGGCAGCCCACCGACCATCCGTCCGTGGCGATGTGGTGGACGAGCAGCACCAGCACCGCCGTCCCGTCCTTCACCCCGAACAGCCTGACCCGCAGCGGGAGTTCGGCCGTCACGTCGATCGGCGTCCGGGCGTACTCCGTCGCCCGCGCCTCCACCTCCCCGCCGGGGACGCCCCGTTCGACCTCGAAGCGCACCTCGGGCGCGTCGACGATCCGCTGGTACGGCTCGCCGTCCCGCGGCGGATACACCGTCCGCAGCACCTCGTGCCGCTCCACCACGTCCCGTACCGCGGCCTCCAGCACACCCGGATCGGGCATCGAATCCAGCCGGAGCACCACGGGCGCGTTGTACGCCGACGACGGGCCTTCCAGCCGGCTCAGGAACCACAGCCGGCGCTGGGCGTAGGACAGGGGATCACGATTGCTGCTCCTCGGGAGTGGCGGAGGCGGGTGGGTGAGCCGGTGGCGGGGCCGGGGTCGGGGGCGCGGCCGGGGACCGCGGTCAGGCATCCTTCGCGGCCGTCAGCCCCTCGATGTGGGCGGCGAGGTCGCGCAGCCGGGGTGGGCGTAGACGGCCTTGACGGGCAGCGCCACGGAGAGTTCGGCCCGGACCCGGGAGACCAGCTTGATGGCGAGCAGGGAGTGGCCGCCGAGCTTGAAGAAGTTGTCGTCGGGGCCGATCGACGCGGCGCCCAGGACCTGGGTCCACACGCGGGCGATCAGCTCCTCCGCCGTACCGGTCAGGCCCTCGGCGGAACCGGCGGTCCCGGCCCGGTCCTCCGAGGCCTCGACGCGGGTGGCGAGCGCGGCCCGGTCGAGCTTGCCGCTGGGCGTGGTGGCGAACCGGTCCACGGCGACGTACGCGGCCGGGACCATGTACGAGGGCAGGGCGGCGGTGAGCGCGGTGCGGAGCGCGGCGGCGTCGCCGCCCCGGTGGTGGGCGATCAGGCGGGGGTGCCGCCCGCGTCCTCGCCGAGGACCACGGCGGCCTCGGCGACGCCGTCCACCCGGGCGAGGGCGGCCTCGATCTCGGGGAGTTCGACGCGGTGTCCGCGCAGCTTGACCTGGCCGTCGGCGCGGCCGAGGTAGGCCAGTCGGCCGCCGGGCAGCAGCCGGCAGCGGTCGCCGGTGCGGTACACGCGTCCGCCGGGGGTGCCGGACGGGTCGGCGACGAAGCGCTCCGCCGTCAGGCCGGGGCGGTTGCGGTAGCCGCGGGCCACGCGCGGACCGGCCAGGTACAGCTCGCCGGTCTCCCCTCCCCACCGGGGCGAGGTTCTCGTCGAGGAGCCGGGCCCGGAGTCCGGGCAGGGCGGTGCCGATGTGCGGTTCGCCCGGCCGGTCGATCCACCCGGCGGTGGCGTCGACGGTGCACTCGGTGGGCCCGTACACGTTGAGGGCGCGCAGGAGGCCGGAGGCGTGGGCGGCGGCCAGGCGGTCCCACAGCGCCGGGCCGACGGCCTCGCCGCCGACGAGGAGGGTCAGCGGGCGCGGGCCGCCGCCGGGGGTGAGCAGGTCGAGCAGGGGGTCGGCGTGCGACGGGGTGACGTCCAGGTCGGTGAGGGCCTGCTCGTCGACCAGGGCGGCGAGGAGCGCCGGGTCGCGGCGGGTCTCCTCGTCGATCATGACGAGCGTGTCGCCCCGGCAGAGCCGTACCCACTGCTGCACGGACGCGTCGAACGACGGGGAGGCGTTCCAGCCGACCCGGCGGCCCTCGCCGCTGGCGGCGCCCGCCCTCGAGCTCGCGCAGCACAGGGAGACGGCGCCGCGGCCGATCTCCACGCCCTTGGGGCGGCCGGTGGAGCCGGAGGTGTAGATGACGTAGGCGAGGGTGTCGGCGGTGACCGGGACGGGGGCGTACGGAGCGCGGGTGCCGTTCCGTACGTCCGTCAGCTCGGCGATCGTCACGGCGCGGGCGCCGGGGGCGGGGATCCGGCCGTGCCGTCCGTCACCACCAGGTCGGCGCCGGAGTCCTCGACGAGGTAGCGGCGGCGCTCGGCGGGCAGGGCGGGGTCGACCGGCAGGTAGGCGGCGCCGGCGGTGAGGTGCCGATGATCGCGGTGACGAGGTCGGCGCCGCGCGGCAGGCAGAGCGCGACGACGCTCTCCGGGCCGGCGCCGAGGGCGGTGAGCCGGGCGGCGAACGCGGCGGCCTCGGCGCGCAGTTCGTCGAAGGTGAGGGTGCGGTCGCCCGCGACGACGGCGGTACGGCCGCCGGGGGCGGTGGCGAGCCGGGCGAGCAGGTCGGCCGCGCCGGTACCGGCGGCGGCGCACGTGCCGCAGGGCAGGGGCCCGCGATGTGGTGCTCCCCCGCGAGGGGGCGGAGAGGGCGGCGGGGCGCTCGGGGAGGACGGCGGTCATGGCGGGGCTCACCTTCCGTACGGGGCGGTGGAGGGGCGGTGGTCGGGGAGCAGGCGGACAGCGGCACCGGCTCGCCCATGGCGACGAGGATCTTGCGGTCCCCGGTGTACGACTCCCGGCCGTGGGCGCAGAGGATGTTGTCGACGAGCATCAGGTCGCCGGCCTGCCAGGTCTCCCGCACGGTGACGGCCTGGTAGGCGTCGTTGACGGCGTCCACCTCGGCGTCGGTGAGGATGGTGCCGTCGCCCAGGAGGGTCTGGAAGGGCAGGCCGTCCTCGCCGAACGTCTCGGTGAGGACCTCGCGGACGTCCTCGTCGAGGCTGCGGGCGTTCCAGAACGCGAAGTGGTTGAACCAGACGCGCTCGCCGGTCACCGGGTGGGTGATGATCGCGGAGCGGCGCTGGCGGGTGCGCAGGGTGTCCTCGTCGAGCCATTCGTAGCCGATGGCGTGGGCGTCGCAGTACGCCTCGGCGCCCGCCGGCTCCTCCGAGGAGAAGGCCTTGCGCCAGGGCATGCCCGCGAGGTCGGAGTAGTTGCGGACGAGGAGCCAGCCGGCCTCGGCGAACCGGTCGACGAGGTCCTCCGGGAGGGCGGCGAGGGCCTTCCGCATGTCGCCGACGGTGGTCGCGCCGCCCGTCTCGGGGGCGGTGACGCAGCCGAAGAGCAGCACGCCGGGGAAGTCGAGGGTGTAGCTGTTCTCGTTGTGCAGGCGGATCGGCTGGGCGGCGGGCAGGTCGGTGGAGGAGAAGACGCCCTCGCCGAAGTCGGTGCGCGGGGTGGCCTTCTCCTTGTAGCCGGCGCGCTCGGCGATCAGCGCGTCCCGGGCCTCGGCGAAGGTGGCCGCGTCCGTGACGGGCAGGCCACGCAGCAGGACCGCGCCGGAGCGGTGCAGTTCGGCCTGGATGTCGGCGCGCCGGTCGGACAGCCACGCGGTGGCCTCGGCCATGGTGCCGAAGGCGGGCGTGTGGAGGACGGCCGGCTTGCCCGGCTCCCGGACTACGGTGACGCCGGCGGTGGCCGGGCTGGGGGCGAAGGTGGTCATGGCGGGTTCCTCGTCTTCCGTGGAAGTGGAAAGGGGGTTCGGGTGGGGTCGACCTGCGGCGCGGGTCAGGCGGCCGTGGTCGCGGAGGCGTGCAGGGCGTCGAGGACCGGGTTCAGCCGGGCGAAGAAGCCGGGCAGGTCCTGCTGGAAGTAGAAGTGGTCGCCGGGGAGCACCTCGGGCTCGACCGGGTGACCGGCCACGAGGACCAGCCGCCGAGCATGTCGACCGGGACGATCGGGTCGGCGTCGCCGCCGAACACCGCGACCGGGCAGTCGAGCCGCACGCTCGGGGCGGTGCACCGGTAGACGTCGTCGATGGCGAAGTCGGCGCGGATGGACGGCAGGACGATCTCGCGGAGCTCCGGGTCGTCGAGGATGCCGTCGTCGGTGCCGCCGCGCTCCTTGATGGCGGCGACGAGCTGGTCGTCGTCGAACAGTTCGGGGCGGACCGGGCACTGGTTGGGCAGGACGGGCGCCCGGCAGGCGGAGGCGATCAGTCCGTGCGGGGTGCGGCCGCCGGCCTGGAGGGCCCGGGTCACCTCGAAGGCGACCAGGCTGCCCATGCTGTGCCCGAGGACCACCAGGGGCCGGTGTCCGAGGGGAGGCGTCGACGACGGGGAGCGCCAGGTCGTCGACGGACTCGGGCAGGTCCTCGCTGTAGCGGGCGCCCCGGCCCGGGTACTGGCCGATCAGCAGCCGCACGTCGGCCGGCAGGTGCTCGCGCCACGTGCTGTACGCGTGGGCGTTGCCTCCCGCGTGCGGGAGGACGAGAGCGACAGGCGGTGCGGGGCGTCCCCGGGAAGGTCCCAGACGACGTCTTCGGGCGCGGGGACGAAAGCGGGGTCCGGGAAGGAGGAGGTCATGAGCTGATCCGTTCTGTCTCGGTACGGCGGCGGAGGGCGGGCCGGGCCTTCTTCGCCGGGACGGCGGCGGCCCTGAGCGTGTCGATGTGCGCGGCGAGCCGGGCGGGGGTCGGGTGCTGGAAGACGTCGCGGACGGTGAGCCGCACGTCCAGGGCACCGGCGATGTGGTTGGTGAGGCGGGCCCCCAGGAGCGAGTGGCCGCCGTGGTGGAAGAAGTCGTCGTCGACGGTGAGGTCGGCGGTCGTGTCGAGGACGCGGACGAAGAGGGCGAGCAGGGTCTCTTCGAGGGGCGTGCGCGGGGCGCGTCCGGAGGCGGTGGTGACGGCGGTCGGCTCGGGGAGGGCCCGCTTGTCGATCTTGCCGTTCGGCGTGAGCGGCAGCCGCTCCAGGAACGTGAGGTGGGTCGGGACGAGGTGCTCGGGGAGCCGTTCGGCGACGTGCCCTCGCACCTCTTCCGGATCGATGTCGCCGTCGGTGACGACGTAGGCGGCGAGCCGGTCGCGATGGACGGTGACGACGGCCTGGGTGACCCGGGGTGGGTCAGGAGGGCGGCCTCGGTCTCGCCCGGTTCGACGCGGAAGCCCCGTATCTTGATCTGGTCGTCCGCCCGGCCCTCATAAAGCAGGTCACCGTTCCGGTCGAAACGGGCCAGGTCACCGGTCCGGTAGAGACGCCCACCGGCCGGTCCGAACGGGTTCGGCACGAAACGAGTCGCCGTCAGGTCCGGCCGGCCCAGGTAACCGTGGGCCAGGCCCTCACCGGCGAGGTAGAGCTCGCCGGTGACACCCGGCAGGCACAGGTTCAGGTGGGCGTCGAGGACGTAACCGCCCTTGTTGACGAGAGGGGTTCCGATCGGGACGAGGGCGGGCGGCTCGTCGCCACGGGCGATGGAGTGGGTGGTCGTGAAGCCCATCGATTCGGCGGGCCCGTAGCCGTTGACGATCTCGATGCCGGGCTTGAGGCGCTGGAGCTTGTGCACGTGCGCCGGGGAGGCGGCCTCGCCGCCGGTGAAGGCGACCGTGACCGTGGCGAAGGCCTCCGGGTGCTCATCGACCAGGAAGTTGAACAGACTCGCCGACAACTGGAGCATCGTCACACCGTGTCGACGGGACAACTCGCTGATCAGTACGGGCTCGGGCCGCTGCCCCGCTGGAGTACGGAGGTTCCGCCATGCAGCAGCGCGCCCCAGAACTCCAGGCTGAACGCGTCCCAGGAGACGGGCGAGCACTGGAGAACACCTCGTCCGGACCGAACCGGCCGTAGGACTGACCGCTCACCGTCGAGACCAGGTTCCGGTGCGACGACAGGATCCCCTTCGGCCGCCCCGTCGACCCCGACGTGAACATCAGGCAGGCGGAGTCGTCGGGACCGATCGGCAGACCGAGGTTGCCGGAGTCGAGCGCCGGGAGTTCGGCCGGGGCTTCCGTGTGGGTCGTCCAGGGCCCGTCGACGCGCGCGGCGAGGGACGGGCAGGTGAGGAGGTGGCGGATGCCGGCGTCGGTGGCGGCCGAACGCAGCCGCTCGTCGGGGAAGTCCGGGTCCAGGAGCGTGTAACCGGCCCCGGTCTTGACGACCGCGATCACCGCTGCCGCGAAGTCCGCACCACGCTCAAGCAGGACACCGGCCATGTCACCGCGTCCCAAGCCACGTGAACTCAGGTGCCGGGCCCAGCGGTTGGCGGCGGCGTTCAGCTCGGCATACGTGATCCTCCGCTCGCCGTCGACCAGAGCGATACGGCCCGGATGACGGGCCACCTGCTCCTCGAACCGCCCGACCAGCGACACGTCCCCGGTGTCCGCTGTCGCCCCAGCCCACGGACCCGTCAGCAGCTCACGTTCCGCACCGGACAACACCTCCAGGCCCGAGAGCCGGACACCCGGCTCGTCCAGCACCTGAACCAGTACGTCCCCGAGGACCCTGGTCATGCGCCGTACCGTCACCTCGTCGAACAGCTCGGCAGCGAAGAGGACCGCGCCGTGCAGACGCCGGCCGTCGTCGGAGCGGAGCAGGAACTCCAGGTCGAACTTGACCGAGCCGTTCGCTAGGCCCGAGACCTCGGAGGCAGGGACACCGGCCAGGTTCAACTGCGGCGCGCTGCCCGCCTCAAGGCCCAGGCAGATCTGGAAGAGGGGTGGCGCGAGAGGGTACGGGTGGGATTGACCGCCTCCAGGACCAGATCGAACGGCGACTCCTGGTGCGCGAACGCGTCCAAGTCAGCCGTACGCACCCGGCCCAGCAGCTCCCGGAACGTCGGATCACCCGCGCTGTCCGTCCGCAGGACCAGCGTGTTCACGAAGAACCCGACCAAGTCGTCCAGCGCCTTGTCCCCGCGTCCGGCCACCGGCGAACCGATCGCCAGATCGGACCCCGCGCCCAGCCGGGTCAGGGCCGCGACCAGCGCCGCGTGCACCACCATGAACGGCGTGCACCCCTCGTTCCGGGCGAAGGCGGCCACCCGCTCGAACGCCTCCGCACCGAAGTCGACCTCGATCTGATCGCCCAGGTGCGAGGCCTTCGCCGGCCTCGGCCGGTCCAGGCTCAACCCGTGCTCCTCCGGAAGGCCCTCCAGCGCGCCGCGCCGAAGCCGAGGTCCCGCCCCAGCACGCCGTCCGGATCATCGGCCGACCCCAACACCCGCCGCTGCCACACCGCGTAGTCCGCGTACTGGACGGTGAGCGGCTCCAGCGCACTGCGCTCCGCTCCCCGACCCGGGCCTCGTACGCCCGCTCCAGATCCGCGAAGAACACACCATTCGACACGCCGTCGATCGCGATGTGGTGCACCACCAGCAGCAGGACCGCAGGCCCGTCTCCGAGGTCGAACACCACCGCCCGCACCGGAACCTCCGCAGCCAGGTCGAACACCCGGCCCGCCTCGGCGGTCAGCTCCGCTTCGAGCAGACCGGTCTGGGTCCGGCGTGATTCCACGTGCACGCGTGCCTGCTCCGGCGGGAGGATCCGCTGGCGCGGTTCGCCGTCCACGGTCGCGAAGACCGTCCGCAGCGGAGCATGCCGCTCCACCACGTCCTCCAGCGCCGCTTCCAGCGCGGCCGGGTCCAGCCCGCCGCCCTCGAAGCGCACCACCATCGGCACGTTGTAGGCGGCGCTGTCCCCGTCGAGCTGCGAAAGGAGCCACAGGCGCCGCTGCGCGAACGACGCCGGGGCAGTCCGTCCCCTTCCTGTCCTTCCCCCGCGACCAGCGGCGGGAGGACATCCCGTACGCCTTCCTCCCCGCGACCAGCTCCGCGAGGCCCGCCGGCGTCGGACTCCCGAACACGTCCCGGATGGTCAGCCGCACGCCCAGGGCGTCCGCGATGTGGTTCGTCAGACGTGCCGCGAGCAGCGAATGACCGCCGTGGTGGAAGAAGTCGTCGTCGATGGTGAGGCTGGCGGTCGTGTCGAGGACGCGGACGAAGAGGGCGAGCAGGGTCTCTTCCAGCGGCGTGCGCGGGGCGCGTCCGGAGGCGGCGGTGACGGCCGGCTCGGGCAGGGCCCGCTTGTCGATCTTGCCGTTCGGCGTGAGCGGCAGCCGCTCCAGGCCGATGACGTGCGCGGGGACGAGGTGCTCGGGGAGCCGGTCCGCCACGTGCTTGCGGATCTCCTCGGGGTGTACGTCGTCGTCGGTGACGACATAGGCGGCGAGGCGGTCGTGGTGGACGGTGACGACGGCCTGGGTGACCCGGGGGTGGGTCAGGAGCGCGGCCTCGGTCTCACCGGGTTCGACGCGGAAGCCCCGTATCTTGATCTGGTCGTCCGCCCGGCCCTCATAAAGGAGGTCACCGTTCCGGTCGAAACGGGCCAGGTCACCGGTCCGGTAGAGACGACCGGGCTCGAACGGGTTCGGTACGAAACGAGTCGCCGTCAGGTCCGGCCGGCCCAGGTAACCGTGGGCCAGGCCCTCACCGGCGAGGTAGAGCTCGCCGGTGACACCCGGCGGGCACAGGTTCAGATGGGCGTCGAGGACGTAACCGCCCTTGTTGACCAGCGGGGTTCCGATCGGGATCACGGGGTGAGGGCGGTCGGCCGCCTCGACGGGATGCGTGGTGGTGAAGCCCATCGACTCCGCCGGCCCGTAACCGTTCACCACCTCAAGGCCGGGCCTGAGGCGCTGGAGCTTGTGCACGTGCGCCGGGGAGGCTGCCTCGCCGCCGGTGAAGGCGACCGTGACCGTGGCGAAGGCCTCCGGGTGCTCGTCCACCAGGAAGTTGAACAGACTCGCCGACAACTGGAGCATCGTCACGCCATGCCGGCGGGACAGCTCACTGATCAGCACCGGTTCCGGCCGCTGCCCCGCTGCATCACCGAGATCCCGCCGTGCAGCAGCGCACCCCAGAACTCCAGGCTGAACGCGTCCCACGACACCGGCGAGCACTGGAGGAACACCTCGTCCGGACCGAACCGGCCGTACGACTGACCGCTCACCGTCGAGACCAGATTCCGGTGCGACGACAGGATCCCCTTCGGACGGCCCGTCGACCCCGACGTGAACATCAGGCACGCCACGTCGTCCCCGGTCAGCTCCGTGCCCAGGTTCTCCCCGGGCAGACTTTCCAGTTCCCCGGGCGAGCAGGAGACGGTCTGCCACGGCCCTCCAGGCGCCCCGCGAGACGGGGGCCCGTGACCAGGACGCCGATGCCGGCGTCGGTGGCGGCCGAACGCAACCGCTCGTCGGGGAAGTCCAGGTCCAGGAGCGTGTAACCGGCCCCGGTCTTGACGACCGCGATCACCGCCGCCGCGAAGTCCGCACCCCGCTCAAGCAGGACACCGGCCATGTCACCGCGCCCCAAGCCACGTGAACTCAGGTGCCGGGCCCAGCGGTTGGCGGCGACGTTCAGCTCGGCGTACGTGATCTTCCGCTCGCCGTCGACGAGAGCGATACGGCCCGGATGACGGGCCACCTGCTCCTCGAACCGCCCGACCAGCGACACGTCCCCGGTGTCCGCTGTCGCCCCGGCCCATGGACCGGTCAGCAGCTCACGTTCCGCACCGGACAACACCTCCAGGCCCGAGAGCCGGACACCCGGCTCGTCCAGCACCTGAACCAGTACGTCCCCGAGAACCGTCACCATCCGCCGTACCGTCACCTCGTCGAACAGCTCGGCGGCGAAGAGCACGGTGGCCCGGAGCGACTTCTCGTCGTCGGTGCGGAGGAAGAACTCCAGGTCGAACTTGGCGGATCCGTTGGAGACCGTTTCGACGGGCCCGGTTCGCACGCCCCGCAGCCCGAACGCCGGGCCGCTCTCGGTTTCGAGGGCCAGGCAGATCTGGAAGAGGGGTGGCGCGAGAGCGTACGGGTGGGATTGACCGCCTCCAGGACCAGATCGAACGGCGACTCCTGGTGCGCGAACGCGTCCAAGTCAGCCGTACGCACCCGGCCCAGCAGCTCCCGGAACGTCGGATCACCCGCGCTGTCCGTCCGCAGGACCAGCGTGTTCACGAAGAACCCGACCAGATCCTCCAGCGCCCGGTCTCCGCGTCCGGCCACCGGCGAACCGATCGCCAGATCGGACCCCGCGCCCAGCCGGGTCAGGGCCGCGACCAGCGCCGCGTGCACCACCATGAACGGCGTGCACCCCTCCGCCCGCGCGAACGCGGCCACCCGCTCGAAGACCCCCGCACCGAGATCGACCTCGACCTCTCCGCCCCGATGCGACGCCCGCGCCGGCCTCGGCCGGTCCAGGCTCAACCCGTGCTCCTCCGGAAGGCCCTCCAGCGCGCCGCGCCGAAGCCGAGGTCCCGCCCCAGCACACCGCCCGGGTCGTCCGCGTCGTCCAGCACTCGTCGCTGCCAGACCGCGTAATCGGCGTACTGGACCGTCAACGGCTCCAGCACAGTGCTCCCCGCTCCCCGGCCCGGGCCCCGTACGCCCGCTCCAGGTCCGCGAAGAACACGCCGCTCGACACGCCGTCCGTCGCGATGTGGTGCACCACCAGCAGGAGCACCGCCGACCCGTCCTCCAGGTCGAACACCACCGCCCGCACCGGAATCTCCGCAGCCAGGTCGAACACCCGGCCCGCCTCGGCGGCCAGTTCGGCGTCCAGGTGTGCCGTCTCCACGCGCCGCCGTCGGACCGTCGTCCCCGCGAGGTCCGGCGGGAGGATCCGTTGGCGCGGTTCGCCGTCCACGGTCGCGAAGACCGTCCGCAGCGGAGCATGCCGCTCCACCACGTCCCCCAGCGCCGCTTCCAGGGCTCCGACGTCGAGCCCGCCGTCCTCCAGGCGCACCACCATGGGCACGTTGTAGGCCGCGCTGTCCCCGTCCATGCCCGCGAGGAGCCACAGGCGCCGCTGTGCGTACGAGGCCGGGGGCAGGGCGTCGTTCCCGTCCGTGCCCTCGCCCGCGACCAGCGGCGGCAGGACGTTCCGTACGCCTTGCGCCCCCGCGATCAGCTCCGCGAGGCGCGCCGGTGTCGGGTTCTCGAACACGTCCCGGATCGTGAGCCGCACGTCCAGGGCGTCCGCGATGTGGTTCGTCAGGCGTGCCGCGAGCAGCGAGTGGCCGCCGAGGGCGAAGAAGCCGTCGTCGATGCCGATCGGGTCCGTCGTCTCCAGCGTCGTGCCGAAGAGGGCGACGAGGGTCTCCTCCGTCCGGGTGCGCGGGGCGCGCCGGGTGGCGAGAGGGCCGCCGGGGCCGGCAGGGCCCGCTTGTCGATCTTGCCGTTGGGGGTGACGGGCAGCCGGTCGAGGAGGGTCAGATAGGTGGGGACGAGGTGTTCGGGGAGCCGGTCCGCCACGTGCCGCCGGATCTCCTCCGGGTGGACGGCGGGGTGGGCGTCGCCGTCGATGACGACGTACGCGGCGAGGCGCTTCTCGTGGACGGTGACGACGGCCCGGGTGACCCGGGGGTGGGTCAGGAGGGCTGCCTCGGTCTCGCCCGGCTCGATGCGGAAGCCCCGTATCTTGATCTGGTCGTCCGCCCGGCCCTCGTAGACGAGACGGCCCTCGCCGTCGAAGCGGACCAGGTCACCGGTCCGGTAGAGACGACCGGGTCCGAACGGGTTCGGCACGAAACGGGTCGCCGTCAGGTCCGGCCGGCCCAGGTAGCCGTGGGCCAGGCCCTCACCACTGAGATAGAGCTCCCCGGTGACGCCGGGCGGGCACAGGTTCAGGTGGGGATCGAGGACGTGACCGCCCTTGTCGACGAGGGGGTTCCGATCGGGATCGCGGTGTGCGGGTGCTCGCCGGGCTCGACGGTGTGGGTGGTGGCGAAGATCATGACCTCGGCCGGTCCGTACCCGTTCACGACCTCGATGCCGGGCCTGAGCCGCTGGAGCTTGTGGACGTGGGCCGGGGAGGCGGCCTCGCCGACGGTGAAGGCGGTGGTGACGGTGTCGAAGGCCTCCGGGTGCTCGTCGGTGAGGTAGTTGAAGAGGGTGGCGGACAGCAGGAGCGTGGTGACGCCGTGGCGGCGCGCCAGTTCGGTGACGAGGGCGGGTTCGGGTTTCTGTCCCGGCTGGAGGACGACGGTGCCGCCGTGGAGGAGGCCGCCCCAGAACTCCAGGCTGAACGCGTCCCAGGAGACCGGCGAGCACTGGAGGTGGATCTGGTCCGGGCCGGTGGGGAGGTAGGGCTGGCCGACCAGGGTGGAGACCAGGTTCCGGTGGGACGACAGGATCGCCTTGGGCCGGCCCGTCGAGCCGGAGGTGAACATCAGGCAGGCGGGGTCGTCGGGGACGACGGGGAGGCCGGGGTTGCCGGGGCCGTGGGAGAGGAGTTCGCCGGGGGCCTCGGTGTGGACCGTCCAGGGTCCTTCGAGGCGTCCGGCGAGGGACGGGCGGGTGAGGAGGTGGCGGATGCCGGCGTCGTCGGCCGCCGCGCGAGGCGCTCGTCGGGGAAGTCGGGGTCGAGCAGGACGTGGGCGGCGCCGGTCTTGAGGACGGCGAGGAGGGCGGTGGCGAAGCGGATGCCGCGCTCCAGGAGGACGCCCGCCAGGTCTCCGCGCCCCAGACCGTGTGAACTCAGGTGGCGGGCCCAGCGGTTGGCGGCGGCGTTGAGCTCGGCGTACGTGATCCTCCGCTCGCCGTCGATCAGCGCGGTGGCGTCCGGGTGGCGGGCCGCCTGCTCCTCGAAGCGTGCCACGAGGGTCGTGGGGGCGGTACCGGCCGTGCTGACGGGGCCGGCCCACGGGCCGGTGAGCAGGGCGCGTTCGGCCTCCGTCAGGACGTCGAGGTCGGCGATCCGGCGTTCGGCCGGCCGGTCCGGGGCGAGGACGGTGGAGAGGAAGGCGGCGAAGCGGTCCTGGTGGGCGGCGACGGACGTCACGTCGACGCCGTCGAGCGGGGTGTCGAAGTCGATCCGCAGGCCGTGCTCGGCGCCGAGGTCGAGCACGGCGACGGCGAGGTCGTCCACCGGGCCGTTGCTGATGTTGTGGTTGAGGGTCGGACTGCCGCACACGGTGAGTTCCGCGTGGAAGCCCATGATGTTGAGGACGGGCGCGGCGAGGCGGCGGGAGCCGTCGACGGTTCCGGCGTCCCGGCACAGGTCCTCGTACCGGGTCAGTTGGTGGCGCAGTCCGTGCTTGACCTCGGCGGCGGCCGAGCGGACCAGGGCGGCGAGGGTCTCCTCGGGCCGCACCCGGAGGCGGAGCGGCACCACGTTCGACAGCATGCCGGGCGTGCTGCGGGCCTGCCGGGTCGTGCGGCCCGTCACGGGCAGGGCGAGGACCAGTTCCTCGCGGCCCGTGACGCGGTGCAGGTAGACCGAAAAGAGGGCCACGAGGAGGACGGACCAGGAGACCCGTTCGCCCCGGGCGACCGACCGCAGTCGGTCGGCGTCCGCCGCGGACACCCGTACGCTGCGGCGCGCGAAGGGCAGGCCGCCGTGCGCGGCGGGGCCCGGCCGGTGCCCCGGACGAGGCCGGCGGGCGCGTCCGGGGCACCGGCGAGTGCTCCCGCCAGGCGGCCAGGTCGGTGGCGGCCCGCTCGGAGTTCCGGTACGCGGCGTCCTCGGCGAGCAGGTCGGCGAGGCTCCCGAACGGGGAGGGTCCCCAGGGTTCGCCCGCGACCGCCCGCTCGTACAGCTCGACCAGGCGGGCGAGGGCCATCGAGACGCCGACGCCGTCGACGACCAGGTGGTGGAACCCGTAGAAGTAGAAGAACCGCTCCTCGCCCAGTTTGATCAGCGCGCAGCAGACCGGCGGGCGGCGGGCCAGGTCGAAGGGGTGCCGATCAGGCCGTCGATCAGGCGCCAGGCCTCGGCCTCGGGGTCGTCGGCCGCGCTCACGTCGGTGAACGGGAGGCGGCGGGTGCCGGCGTCGGGGTCGACGATCTGCCGGACCTGCTCGCCGTCGTCCTCGAAGCCGCGGATGCGGAGGAAGTCGGCCTCCTCGACGAGCCGACGCCAAGCCGCCGCCATCAGCTCCGGGTCGACCGGGCCGATGATCTCGCGGCACTCGGCGACGTTGTACTTGACGCCGGTGGGGTCGAGGGCGTGCGCCGTCCAGATGTCACGCTGGGCCACCGAGAGCGGCAACCGGACGGCGGCCGGAGCGGGTGCGACGGGCGTGTCGAACGGCATGGAGGGCTCCTGGAGGAGAGGAAGGCGCGGCGGCCGGAGGCGGGGCAGTGGCCATACAACCCGTGGGTGCGGGCCGGGAGCGGCAGTTGCTCCGGCGGTACGCGAGCGGTTCGGCAGCGCGGCGGCAGTCAGGCGGCAGCGGTTCCGGCAGGAGCGGCGGCACCGGCCGCCGGCGCGCACGCGGTCGTCGGCGCGCACGCGGTCGTCGGCGCGCACGCGGTCGTCGAGGCGACGGCCCGGACGACGCACAGCACGCGGAACGCGGAGCGGCCGCCGTCCGTGCTGGACCGGATCACGCCGCCGACGAGGAGGTCGCGGACCATGCGCCCGCAGTGCGGCAGGGGCAGGCCGGTCGACCGGACGACGTCCTCCAGGAGGAACTCGTCCCGGCCGGCCGCGCACAGTTCGGCGATCAGGCTCCGGTGGCCGTCGGGCAGCGCGGCCAGGGTCCGGCCGACGCTCTCCCGGAGGTGGGAGCCGGACCGGCCGTCGGCCAGGTGGTCGAGGAGCGGGGCGGGGTCGGACTCGACGATGCCGCGCAGGGTGGGCAGGTCGCAGACGGTGAGCCAGGAGGCGGCCGCGGCGAGGGCGAGCGGATGCCCGTCGAGGCGGTGGCAGACCCACGCGATGTCCGTCAGGGCCCGGTCGTCGGGGACGATGTCGGGGCGGACGCGGCGGAGCCGGTCGAGGAAGAACCGGGTGGCGGGGGCGTCGGGGCGGGCACCGCCGACCGGGGCCGGTGCCTCCAGGGGGCGAGGAGGAAGAGGCGTTCGCCGGGGACGTCCCAGGGCCTGTCGGCGGTGACGAGGAGGCGCAGTCCGGGCAGTTCGCGCAGCAACCGGCCGAGGCGCTGGAAGTCGAGCCGCGCGGTGTCGGCGCCGTCGAGGACGAGGAGCGCCGCGCGGTCGCCGAGCAGGCCGGTGAGCTCGGCGGGAACGGCGTCGGTGGGCCCTTCGCCGTGCAGGAAGGCGGCGCAGTCGGCGGTCGGGGCGGCGAGCGGGTCGTCGTCGGCCGGCAGGGAGTCGGCGACCGCCCCGGGGGCGGCGTGCCACAGCACGGGGAGGCCGGCGTCGTGCAGTCGGGCCGCCGCCTCCAGGGCGAGTCTCGTCTTGCCGACGCCGCTCAGGCCCACGACGGTGATCAGCCGTTCGGTTCCGGAGCGCAGCTCCTCCGCGACGACGGCGGCCTCGGCCCGCCGTTCGATCAGCGGGTGCAGGGGTACGGGGGTGCCGAGCGCTCCAGGGAGAGGTACCGGGCGCCTCCGCCGCCGCGGTGGCCGCGCCGTCCCGCCTCCTCCAGGGCCGTGCGGGCCCGGGGGCCCAGGCGCAGGGCGTCGGCGATGAGCCGGAGCGTGTCGGTTCTCGGCCGCTGGGCCTTGCCCTTCTCCAGGTCGCGGATGGCGCGGACGCTGATGGTGGACAGGTCGGCCAGCTCGCGCTGGGTGAGGCCGATGCGGAGCCGGTGGCCGTGTATGAGGGTGCCGAGCGCGGCGGTGGCCGCGATGGTGTCCTCCGGGGAAAGAATGGTCGTCGCCATGAAGAGCCCCCACTGGTCGAGTCGGGGCGGGGCCCTGGCGGCGGCCCGGTCGGGCCGCCGGCCGGCGCAAGAGCCCCGCCGTCTGCTGCTCTCCATCGTGAGGACGGGGCTATCCAGGGGACATCCCGTGACTAACCCCCTGGTGGGGGCGGTGCGGGGCCTCCGGTGATAGCGGACCGCCCGCCGGGGAAAGCGGGGGCCGCGCCGTGATAGTGGGGTGATAAGGCAGCGGACGGTGCCGTGAATCCGCTCGTTCCTAGCGTGGTGGTCACAAGGAAGCACCGCCCCGCCGAGAGGGAGAATCCGATGTCGAAGACCACCGCCGCCCGCACCGCCTTCCGCACCGCCGTCGCCTCCGCCCTGATCGTGCTCGTGACCGGCGTCGGCGCCCAGGCGAGCTGGGCGGACGAGCCCGCGGGCACGGTGACGACGGCTCCTTACGGGAACGGGTCCGGCGACACCACGGGTACGGGTACGGGCAGCGGAACGGGTACCGGTACGGGCAGCGGCACCGGAGCGGGCACGGGCACCGGCACCGCGGGCACCACCGACAACAACCCCTGGGACTGACCCGGTCACACCCCCGGATCACGTCCCCGGTCGCACTCCCGGGTCATACCCCCGGGCACACCCCCGCTCGTGTCCCGCTCACGACCGCCCCACGGCGTCAGCCGGCTCCGAGCAATCGTTTCGCCTCCGCCAGTTCCCGCCCCATCCGCCGCTCGCGGAAGACCTCCACGGCCGGAGCGAGCAGTTCCCGGGAACGCCCCGGTTCCCCGAGGATCCGGGCGAGGTCCAGACGCACCAGCGCGCCCCGCTCAGGTCCATGATCTCCTCCCGCGCGGCCACGGCACGGTCGTAGAAGTCCCTGGCCCGGTCGGGACGGCCCATCACCGCGAAGGCGTGGCCCAGGTCGCGCAGCAGGTGCCCCTCGCCGATCACGTCGCCGGAGTCCCGGCAGAGTTCCAGCACTTCGGTGAAGGTCAGGACCGCCAGATCGCTCCGGCCCTGTGCCAGGAGCAGTTGTCCGACGCGCCGCAGGGTCCGTGCCCTGCCGCCGGTGTAGCCGACCCCCTCGTAGATCTCCAGTGCCTCGTCGAGCTGCGTCTGCGCCGCGTCGGTCTCCCCCTGGCGCATCCGGATGTGGGCGCTCTGGGTCAGGACGATCGCCCGGCCCACCACGTCCCCGGCCCGGTCGAAGTCGGCCAGGGACCTGCGGTACAGCTCGAGGGCCGAGGCGTCGTCGCCGTTGGTGCGCGCGATGAGCGCCATGTCGCGCCGGCACAGCGCCTCGCCCCGGGGCTCGTCGAGCGCCTGGAAGACGTCGAGCGCCGAGGTCAGCGCCTGGCGTGCCGTGTCGAACTGGTTGCGGCTCATGTAGAGCGAGCCGAGCGACGCGCGCACGGCGGCGGTGCCCGCAGGTTGCCCGCCTTGCGGACCGCGGCGAGGGCCCGCAGGTGCGTCTGCTCCCACAGGTCGTAGTGGCCCCGCACCTCGAAGAGGGTGACGAGGGAGGTGGCGAGGTCCCAACTGAGGTCGTGGAGTCCTTCGTCGGCGGCGTGCTCGACCATCCGGCACAGGGCGGTCTGTTCCGCGTCGAGCCAGGCCAGCGGGTCGGCCAGGACCTCCTCGGTGTACGAGGCGGGCGGCTCCCAGCGCGGGGCGTCGCCGTGCAGGACGGTGAAGTCGCCCCGTACACCGTGCGGTGGGCCTGCTGGGTCAGGTGCATCCAGCCGCCCGCCATCCGGGCGAGCGCCTCCCGCCGCACCTCCGGCGGGTGGTGGGCCGCCAGTTGCTCCCGCGCGTACACCCGGATGATCTCGTGGAAGCGGTACCGGAAGCCGCCGGTGCGCTCGACCCCGTCGACGTCCAGCATCTGCACGTCGACGAGCGGTTCCATGAGGTCGGAGGGGAAGGGGCGGCGGTCGTCGAGCAGGGCGCCCGCCAACCAGCTCGGGAGGGTCGGCGCCTGGGCCATGCTGAGGAGGCGCAGCAGCCGGCGGTCGTCCGGTCCGAGGCCTTCGTACGTGAGGGACAGGCTGGCCCGCATCGTCAGCTCGCCGTGCGTCAGCTCGTCGAGCCGGTGCCGTTCGTTGGCGAGGCGCTGCACCATGGACGCGAGGGTCCAGTGGGGGCGCGCGGCGAGCCGGGCGGCCACGATCCGCAGGGCGAGCGGGAGCCGTCCGACCGTGCGGACCAGGGCCTCGGCCGCCTGGGCCTCCCCGCGACCCGTTCCCGGCCGATGATCCTGGCCAGGAGTTCGAGGGCCATGTCCTCGTCGAGGACGTCCAGTTCGACCCGGTGGGCGCCGGGGAGCGCGGTGAGCGGGCCCGGCCGGTGACGAGCACGGCGCAGCCCCGGCTGCCGGGCAACAGCGGCAGCACCTGGCCCTCGCCGGCCGCGTCGTCGAGGACCACGAGGACCCGGCGGGAGGCGAGCCGGGTGCGGTACATCTCGGCGCGCTCGTCCAGGGACTCCGGGATGAGCTGGCCGGGGATGCCGAGGGCCCGGAGGAAGCGGCCGAGCACCTCGGCGGGGGTGGCCGGGGTGCCGGTGGTGCCGCGCAGGTCGCAGTAGAGCTGCCCGTCGGGGAAGCCGGTCTCGGCCAGGGTGTGGGCGACGTGCACGGCGAGGGTCGACTTGCCGGTGCCCGGCTTGCCGGTGATGGCGGCGAGTCCGACCGTGGTGCGGTCCGGTCCCCGGTCAGCGCCCGTTCCAGGGCGGCGGTCCGGGCCTCGTCCGACACGAAGTCGGCCACGGCGGCGGGGAGCTGGTGCGGGACGGTGTCCTGGCGCACGGCCTCCGGGGCGGGGCGGGCTCCGGGACGGGGACGGACTCCTGGGCGGGGGCGTGCCCCTGGGCGGGGACGGTCGGTTCTTCGCCCTCCGGCGTCCCGGCCCTCCGCTCCTCGCGGGCTCGTCGTGGACCCTCGTCCGTCCCCGCTCGCGCGCCGCCGCCGCCGCTGTGGCGGGCGGCCGGTCCGGTCCGGGGCCGGCGGGCGGGGCAGGGCGCCGGCCAGGATCGCCGACTCCAGGGCGCGGAGCTCCCGGCCGGGCTCCAGGCCCAGTTCCTCGGCGAGGATCCGCCGGCCGGCCCGGAAGGCCTCCAGGGCCTCGGCCTGCCGGCCCGACCAGTACAGCGCCTGGATGAGCTGGCCGCGCAGCTTCTCCCGCAGCGGGTGCTCGTGGGTGAGCATCTGGAGTTCGCCCACGAGCCGGTCGTACCGGCCGAGTTCGAGTTCGAGCTGGATGCGGAGCTCGGTGGCGGACAGCCGTTCCTCGTTGAGCTGGCGCGCCCGGTTCGCCAGCGGGCCGCTGTCGAGGCCGGAGAGGCACTCGCCCTGCCACAGGGTCACCGCGCTCCTCAGCAGGCGCACGGCCTCCCGGGGCGCGCCCTGCTCGCGCAGCCGCCGTGCCCGTAACACGAGGCCGGTGAAGAGCGCCGCGTCCACGTTGCCCGCCTCGGTGTGCAGCACGTAGCCCGGGGGCCGGGTCGTGATCGTGGCCTCCCCGCCGCCGCGGCCAGCAGTTTCCGCAGGCGGGAGACGCAGATCTGCACCTGGGTGCGGGCGGTCTCCGGCGGGTTGTCCTCCCAGATGAGGTCCACGAGGTGGGGCGTGCCGACCACCCGGTTGGCGTCGAGGAGCAGGGCCGCGAGGATCACCTCCTGCCGGCCGGGGGCACCCGCAGGGGTCCGGTGGGGCCGTGCACCTGGAGCGGTCCGAGGAGCCGGAAGGGGAGGCGCGACACGTCCGGAAGTCCCGGGTCTCTCTCACCTGTGCCGTCAGTCACCGATTCCCCACGAAACAAATGAGTTGACACTTGGGACCCAAGTGAGGACAGTCTCCACATCCACCCCGCCCTGTCCATGCCGTGAAGATCCCGGTCGGAGATAGAGGGGTGATAACCCGGAGTTGGTGACGCCCCCAGAATCCTGCACCGAGAGTGAAAGGGGCTCAGCCGTTGAACCTCCACGATGACACCGCCATCGGTCCGCCGGGCCAGATCGACCTGGTCACCGCCGCGGGCGTCGACCACGTGCGCCTCGTCTACGACTACCTCGACGCCGGCGACCTGGACTCGTGCGCCTCCCTGCTGCACGACGGCGTGGTGTTCGAGCTGCCCGGGATGCCTCCCGTCCGGGGCCGTACGGCGGTCCTGCGCGCCCGGCTCGGCCACACCCCGCCGAGGGCCGCCACGAGATCGACCGCGTCGTCGCCCAGAACCGCAGCGTGGTGGCCGCGGGCCGGTGCGTCGATCCGGACGGCGGGGGCGGGAGCTGCGCTTCGTCGACTTCTTCAGCATCACCGACGACGGGATGGTCCTCGCCTGTACGCGGTACTACCACGTGGCGCCCTGAACGGCCCGGGGCCCCCGGCGCCCGGGCCGGAGGTCCCGGGCGCCGGGGGCCTTCGGTACCTGCCGCCGGGCCCGCGCGGGGTGGAAGGTGGCCACGACGGCCGAACGCCACGCGCGACGGCCCCGGAGACACAGGAGGGAGCGGCGAGGTGCGCGGATCAGTGGACACGAGGCGGCCCGGTGCGGCCGGCACGGCCAGTACGACCAGTGCGGCCGGAGCCGCCGGTACAGCCAGTACGGACAGGGCCTCCCGCCCCGCCCGTACCCCCGCCCCGCCCACCGCGGTCCCCGCCGCCGGGCGGAGTTCCGCTACCTCCTCGGCCGGGCCCTGCCCTTCCTCGTCCTGGCGGCCGCTCCCTCGCCGACGTGCTCACCGCACCGGAGGAGCGGTTCGACCGGTTCTCATCGCCGCCCCGCGCTCGCCGCGGTGACCTGGGGCGTCCGGGGCACGCTCGCGGTCGGCGCGCTGGCGATGGGGACGACCGCGCTGCTCGCCCTGGGCCGGGGCGAGCGCCTCTTCCCCGCGCTCCTGGCCGGCCAGGCGGTCCTGGCCGTCGTCACCCTGGCCGCGGCCCTGTCCAGCCAGGCCCGCCGGCGGCGGGAGGCCGAGCTGCGCCAGGTGAGCGAGGTCGCGGAGGCCGCCCAGTGGGCGGTGCTGCGCCCGCTGCCCCGGCGCCTCGGCAGCGTCGACCTGCGGCTGCTGTACGAGGCGTCCGCGGCCGGCGCGCACGTCGGCGGCGACTTCTACAAGGCCCTGAAGGTCCGGGGAGGCGTACGGATCATGCTCGGGGACGTCCAGGGCAAGGGGCTCGCGGCCGTGGAGGCCGCTTCGCTGCTGCTCGGCTCCTTCCGCGAGGCCGCGTACACGGCCCCGGCCTGCCCGCGATCGCGGAGCGCCTGGAGGCGAGCATGGCCCGCTACGCGGAGCGGGCCCCGGAGTCGACGGCGGCCGACCGCTTCGCGACCGTCCTGCTCGCCGAGATCCCCGACGACGAGCCGGTCGTACGGCTCCTGAGCTGCGGCCATCCGGCCCCGGTCGTCCAGCGCGGCCCGGCGGTGCGCACGGTCGAGCTGTCCTCGCCCTCCGTCCCGATCCACCTGCCGGTTCCGGTCGACGCGCCCTTCACGGTGGACGAGGTGCCGTTCGCCCCCGGTGACCGGATGCTGATGTTCACCGACGGCGTCAGCGAGACCAGGGACGGGCACGGCGCCTTCTACCCCCTGGAGCAGCGGCTGCGGGGCTGGGCGGCCGAGCCGGCCGACCGGATCCCAGGCCTCCTCAAGGAGGACCTGGCCCGGTACGGCGCCCACGGCCTCGACGACGACACGACGGCCGTCCTCGTGGTCCGGGGCGGGGCCGGGAGAGACCCTGCCGTCGCAGGAGGAGCACCTGATCAGCGCCTGAGGGGCCCTGATCGGCGTCTGAGGACCCGGCCCGGCACGGGCCCCACGAAGCCGCGTAGGGTCGGCCCGCACGGACACCGAGCCCCCGAGGAACGCGCCATGGACCTGCTGCCCTTCACCGCGGAACACGCCGCCACCGTGGCGGGCTGGCCCGCCTCGCCCGAGGAGGTCCTCCTGTGGTGCGGACGCCGGGAGTCCCCGTGACCGGGGAGACCGTGGCCGGATGGCAGGAGGACCCGGAGGTCCACGGATACGTCCTCGTCGAGGACGGGGACGGAAGACGCGGACGGGGACGGGGCCCTGCTCGGGTACGGCGAGGTGTGGACGGACGCCGAGGAGGACGAGGCCGAGCTGGCGCGCGTCGTCGTGGCGCCGCCGGCGCGCGGCCGGGGCGTGGGGCGGGTCCTCGTGCGGGCGCTGCTCGACCGGGCCCGGGGCGCCGGTTTCGACGACGTCTTCCTGCGGGTCCACCCGGAGAACGCCGTCGCGCTGCGCTGCTACGAGGGGCGGGCTTCGTCCGGGTCGACCCGGACGAGGCCGCCGGGTGGAACGCCGCCCAGCCGGTGGCGTACGTGTGGCTCACCTGGCCCGCGCGGGTCACGGGGACGCCGTAGGGGTGCTCCGCCGGCCGGGCGGTGGCGACGAGGACGCCGATCTTGTCGATGCGGTGCTCCGGGTTGCCCAGGGCGTCGCGCCAGTGGTTGCCGGCCGCGTCGTCCTCGGGCGTGGCGCAGGTGGAGAGGGTGATCATCGCCCGGGTGGGCTTCTCGCCGGGCTCCCCGGGGACGGGGGCGCGCTGCTCGGCGAGGGAGGCGGCGGACCGGAAGGACGTCGAGCGGGTGTCGACGATCCGGTACTCGTACACGGCGTCGTCGGCCGTCACCACGACCGTGTCGCCCTCCTCGACCTCGGGGAGCAGGCGCAGGGGCCCGCCGGCCGAGAGCCGGTGCGCCGTCACGAGGTAGTTGCCGACGTCGCCCGGCCCGACCCCGCCCCGGTCGCCGTGGGGCTCGCCGCCACTCCTCGGTCCTGGATCCGGGTGCCGGCCCGGTCGTCGCTGGTGCCCTCGTACGGCAGGACGGGCAGGTCCGCGACCCCGATGGAGGGATGTCCAGCTCGGCCCGGCGCGGACGGGCCTCGGGGACGGGCGAGGGGACGGCTCGGCGACCGGCGGGGAGACGGCGGGGGCGCGACCGACGGCTCGCGGACCGTGACCGGAGCCGTGGCCGGGGCCGTCGACGCGCCCGCCGTGCCGCTCGGGAGGGGCCCGCAGCCGAGGGCCGCGAGGACCGCCGTCGCGGCGGTCGCGACGGCGAGGCGGGTACGACGACGGGTTCGGGTCATGCCGGGGCCCTCTCACGACGGCACGGGGCTCACCGGGCCATTGTCCCGCGTCGCCCGCGTCCGCGCTCCCCGGTCGCACACGGCCCGGACGCCGTGGCGGGCGTCCGGGCCGTGTTCGGTCGTGCGCTGGTCGCGCGTCGGTGGTGTGCGGGTGTCGGTCAGGGCAGGCGGTGATTCTCGTCCAGCACGACACCGCGCTCGGGGCGGTACAGGTCGAAGCCGCGCGTGTCGCACTGCAGGCCGCCGACGATGCAGTGGTCGACCAGGGCCTTGAGGGTGCGCTCCTCCCACGCGTTGAAGAAGTCGTAGTGGAAGGAGTAGCCGCGGCCGCTGGCCAGGCGGACCTGGCTCATGTCGCCGTTGACCGGCCACGCCATCTTGAACTCGATCATCGGCAGGGCGACCGGGTGGGAGGCGGGGCACATGTTGTCGTTGGTGCCGGGCTTGACCACCGGGTAGGCCATGTGGCTCTTGTGGTCCGGGGTGTCGAGGTACTTTCCGTCCCAGCAACTGGGGGCCTGCATGCGCAGGTTGAGCTGGACGTCGGGCCGGCTCGGACAGGTGGCCGGGATGTCGGTGTTGAAGAAGCTGTCGCCGCACTCCCAGCCCTCGACGAAGCCCTTGTGCGCGCGGAACTCCTGGGCGGTCTGCGTCGGGTTGCCGACGACGAAGCGGAGGCCCTTCGGGAAGGGCCGGACGCTCCGGTAGTCGGTGACGCCGGCCTTGTAGTAGATGACCTGCGGGCCCACCGGCAGGATCTTCTGGTCGCCCTTGTACAGCGAGGGCATCCAGTAGGCGGAGGCGTCCGCGGGCGCCTTGCAGGTGGTGCTGCCCCGTAGAGCGAGCCGGTGGTGCTGGCGGCGTTGGTGGAGGTGTTGCCCATGAACGTGTGGTCGTGGGACTTGCCGAACTGGCCCGGGTAGACGATCGGGTCGTCCGGCGCGGTGTGGGTGACGGAGCAGCCGGCCTGGAACTCGTGGTGGTAGGCCGGCGGCGGGGTGGCCGTGGAGGGACGACGCCGGTGACCTGGGGTACGGCCGGGATGTAGCCGTCCCCGTCGGCGTCGTCGCCCGACGCCTGGGTGGAGGCGGCCATCTGGTGCCCGGTGTGGTTGGCCGCCGCGGCGACGGCGGGCGGGATGCCGCCGCCCGGGTCCGTGGCCGAGGCCATGGTGCCGATGCCGAGGACGCTGGCGACGAGGGCCGTTCCGACGAGGAGTGCGGAGAGCCGCTTCGGACTCGATCTCATGGGGATCTCCTGCCCGTGGGGGTGGTGGCGCGTGGACGCGGGGGCGCCACGCGACCGGTGTGGTGGGTTCCCGTGCGGTGGTGCCGGGGTGGCGGGGCCGAGCGGCGGGCCCCGCCACCCGTCAGGGGTGGCGCCGAAGGGGGTGGCGCCGACCGTCAGGCGTAGACGCCGAACTCGTGGAGCGAGTAGCCCCAACCGGTGCCGCGTGCGGTGAGCTGGAGCTTGACGTACCGGGCGGTGGCCCCGGCCTCGATGGTGTCGATGTCGCCGTTGCCGGTGGTGGTGGTGTGGAGGGTGCGCCAGGCGTTGCCGTCGTCGGAGACCTGGACCTCGTAGGACTTGGCGTAGGCGGGGTCCCAGACGAGCTGGAGGCGGTTGAAGGAGCGCACGGAGCCGAGGTCGACCCGGATCCACTGCGGGTCGCTCCAGTCGCTGGCCCAGCGGGTGCCGGCGTTGCCGTCGGTGGCGTTGGACGCGGGGCAGGGGCAGTCACCGTAGGAGGCCTGGAAGGAGGAGGCGGTGGTGGGCTTCCCCAGGGCGATGTTGGTGCCGGCGACGGGCGGGGCGACGACCTTGACGGACTTGGTCTCGATGCCGGCGTTGCCGCGGCCGTCCTCGGCCTGGATGTAGACCTTCCAGACGCCGAGCTTCTCGGGCGCGGTGACGGCGAAGGTGCCGTTGCCCAGGGAGCGGTACTGCGCGTCGACGAGCCGCTTGTCGCCGTTGGCGTAGTTCCCGCTGAGGTAGATCTTGGGCGTGACGGGATCGCCGTCGGGGTCGCGGATGTCGGCGCGGACCGTGAACTCGCGTCCGGCCGGGGCCGCGGAGGCCGGGGTGACGGTCATGCCGGTGATGACCGGCGGGGTGTTGTCGCCCGCGGTGGAGCCGGTGTAGGCCTTCTTGACGGCGTAGTACGAGAGGCGCTTGAGGCCGTCGGGCAGGAGGTTGAACCAGACGCCGCCGAAGTCGTGTTCGAGGCCGTAGTGGAAGAGGGTGGCGCCGAGGGCGACGCCCTGGTGGCCAGTGACGCAGCCCCAGGCCTTGGTGTAGCCGTCGGCCTTCTGGACGTCGGTCGGCTCGTCCGGGATGCCGTTGGCGTCATTGGGGACCTCCCACTCGCCGGCGGGGCCGCCCTCGGTGATGACGTACGGCTTGGTGTAGCCGCCGTCGATCCAGTCCTGGCGCACCTTGCAGAGGTTGCCGTAGGAGTTCATCGAGTACAGGTCGAGGTCGGGGGCGTTGCGCTTGTAGTACGGCCAGGCGCCGGTCCAGGCGTCGGTGGAGGTGACGGGGTGGTCGGGGTCGATGGAGTGGATCTTCTTGGCGACGTCGTTGACGAAGGTCGTGTACGCGTTGCGCTGGGCTTCGAGTTCGGTGCCGCCGTAGCAGTTCTGGAGGCCGAGGACGGACTCGTTGCCGACGTTCCACATCAGGGTCGCCGGGTGGGACTTGTAGGTGTCGACCCACTTGGCGAACTCGGTGAGCATGTTGTTCTTGTACGTCGTGTCCGTGACGTAGTTGACGCAGCCGCCGGAGCCGGGGCCACCGCCGGGCTGGAGCCAGAAGCCGTTGATGACCTTGAGGCCCTGGGCGGCCGCCGCGTCGAGCAGGGGCTTGCTGGCGGCGTCCGTCCCCAGGTCCGGACGGTGTTGACGCCCATGGACCTCAGGTCCGGCATGTAGCGGGGGCGTCGGCCATCGCCGGGCCCCAGGTGAGGCCCTTGACGGTGTACGGCTGTCCGCCGACGGTCAGTCGCCAGTTGCCCTGGGAGCCGGTGACCCGGACGGCGCCGCCGGGCCCCGGCTGGGTGGTGCCGTTCTCGCCGTAGACCCGGAACTCCCAGAGGGAGTAGCCGTATCCGGTGGCACGGGCCACGCCCTGGAGGCGCACGTAGCGACCGGTGCCGGAGACCGCCAGTTCGTCGGTGCCGCCGTCGCCCGCGGTGACGGACTTGACGGTGCGCCAGTCGGTGCCGTTGTCGGAGAGCTGGATGTCGTAGGCCTTGCCGTAGGCGCCCTCCAGTTCAGGACGACGCGGCTGACGTTCGCGCTCGCGCCGAGGTCGACCTGGAGCCACTGGTTGTCGCTCCACTGGCTGGCCCAGCGGGTGCCGGTGAGGTCGCCGTCGACGGCGGCGGACGCGGCGTAGCCGGCGCCCTCGGCCGAGGAGGCGGTGGCGGTCTTCCCCTGGGAGAGGAGGGTTTCGGCGGCGGTGGCGGGCGCCGCGGTCAGCACGGTGGCGGAGGCGGCGAGCAGGGCGCCGAGGACACGAGCGAGGCCGTGGCGCGGGCCCGCCTTCGTGCGGTCGAAGCGGTGGTCATGGACTTCTCCTGGGCGGAGGGGGAGGGAGGGTTGCCTTCCGGGCGGCGTGGCGGGGACCTGGAACGCCGCCCGGAAGGCAAGGAGCCGGGGCGCGCCGGTCGGGCGCGCCCGGGGACCGTCAGGGGAAGGAGACGACGGTCGAGGGCACGGTGGAGGTGCCGGCCGGGACCGTGGAGGCGCCGGTGTCGTTGATGACGTGGTTGTAGTGGCCCATGCCGCCGAGGGAGACCACCAGGAGGCTGTGGAACTTCACGCCCGGCTTGACGGGTGCCTTGAAGCCGTGGTCCTGGCGGATGTTCGGGTCGACGTTGTAGTTGCAGTAGCTGCCGAGGCCCCAGGCCTCGTGGGTGTTCACGGAGTCGTCGACCCGGTAGGCGGCGTAGCCCTTGGTGGCGCCGTTCTGGATGGCGGCCTGGTTGGGGGCGTCGTACGCCTTCTCGTTCTGGTAGAAGATCGTGCGGCCGCGCTCGCCGTACCACTCGACGTCGTACTTGTTGAAGTGCTCGACGAACAGGCCGGTGGCGAGCACGTCGTCGCCGTTGACGCGGACGCCGTAGTCGGCGCGGTTGGTCTCCCAGCCGACGCCCTCGCCGTGGTCGGCGCGCCAGACCAGGTGTGGTCGATGATCGCGTCGTCGCTGTTGACGACCACGCTGGTGGTGGCCTTGCCGGCGCCGGCGCCGCCGACGCGGATGTAGACGTCCTGCACGGTGGTGGGGTTGGCGGCGTGGTCCGCGGAGGCGTTCTGCGGGCCGAGCTCCAGGAGCGTCGGGGAGTTGACCGGGCCCGCGTCGATCAGGAAGCCGGCGAGCCGGACGCCGTCGACGTCGGCGACCTTCATCGCGGTGACGCCGTTGTCCGGGATGATCGTGGCGAGGCCGAGGCCGAGCACGATGGTGTCGGCGCGGTTCACGTTGATGGTCCGGTCGACGTGGTAGACGCCCGGGGTGAAGAGCAGGTGCAGGCCCTGGGCGAGCGCCTGGTTGATGGTGGCGGCGGTGGCGCCCGGCTTGACCACGTAGAACTGGCTGAGCGGGACGGACGTGCCCTGCGGGGTGCCGTTGGCCCAGGTGGTGCCGCGGGCGTTCACGCGCTTGGCGGGCGCGAAGACCTTGTACTCGTTGCCGTCGAGGTAGAGGTAGGGCTTCTCGCGGGAGATCGGGGTGGTGTCGAGCGTGGTGTAGCGCGGCTCCGGGAAGGAGGTCGCCGGGGCGCCCTCGACGCCCGAGAACGTCTGGTTCCAGACGCTGTTGGACCAGCCGCCGATGGAGCTGTCCCGGGTGTACCACTGCTGCTGCGAGTAGTTGCCGATCTGGCCGTCGATCTTGGAGTCGGCGATGTAGCCGCCGCTGGCCCAGCCGTAGCCGTTCGGGGCGAGGTTGAGGCCGCCCTTGACGTGCATGCGGCGGAAGGAGGAGGCCTGGGAGACGGCCCAGCGGTCGGTGCCGTTGACCGGGTTGAGGGTCAGGCCCTCGGCGCCGCGCCAGAAGTTCTGGGTGGCGTTGCCGTTGAACCAGCCGGCGTCGACGGTCACGTCGCCGTTGATGGTGGTGTCGCCGGGGCGCAGGCCGAGGCCGGCGATCTGGGTGTAGAAGCCGATCTGGGCGTTGAGGCCGTTGTACGTGCCGGGCTTGAAGAGGAAGGCGTGCCGGCCGTTGCCGAACTGGGCCGACTCCTGCTGCTGGAAGACCTGGTCCAGCTTGGCCTGGATGCCGGGGGTGGAGGGGTCGAAGACGTGCACGTTGGGGCCGAGGTCGCCGCCGCCGGGGAGGGTGGGGCCGGTGCCGTCGGTGGTGCCGTACACCTGGAACTCCCAGAGGGAGAAGCCGTATCCGGTGGCGCGGGTCTGGCCGTTCATGCGGACGTAGCGGCCGGTGCCGGAGAGGAGACCTCGTCGGTGCCGCCGTCGCCGGCGGTGACGGTGGCGACGGTCCGCCAGTCGGTGCCGTTCTCGGAGGCCTGGATCTGGTAGCCCTTGCCGTAGGCGCCCTCCCAGAGGAGGGTGGCGCTGCTGAGCGTGGCGCTGCGGCCGAGGTCGACCTGGAGCCACTGGTTGTCGCTCCACTGGCTGGCCCAGCGGGTGCCGGTGAGGTTCCCGTCGACGGCGGCGGACGCGGCGTAGGCGGCGCCCTCGGTCGAGGAGGCGGTGGCGGTCTTCCCCTGGGAGAGCAGGGTGGGAGCCGCTTGGGCCGTCGTGGCGGGGCCGAGGGCGAGCAGGCCGCCGGCCAGGGACGCGACGAGGGCGCCGACGGTGGCCCGTCGGACGGTGGGGCGGGACGCCGGAGGACCGGCGGGGACCCGACGGAGGACATGGGTCTCCTCTGGGATACATGGGGAAACGTGGGAGAGCGCTCTCCGAAACCTTGCACGCAGGGCCAGTTGACGGTCAAGGCGTGTGACACGACTTTTCTTTGGCTTTCATTAAGTCACGACACCGATGGGTTCCGGCCGGACCCGGACCGCTCCCCGCCGGACACGCGGCACCGTTAAAGTGCGGAGGTGGGGAATCGAGCACCGACTCTGGAAGACGTCGCACGTGAGGCGGGGGTCTCGCGCGCCACGGTGTCCCGCGTCGTCAACGGGGTGCGGAACGTGGCCCCGACATCCAGCGCAGCGTGCGCGACGCCATCGCCCGCACCGGCTACACGCCCAACCAGGCCGCCCGCTCCCTGGTGACGCGGCGGACCGGGGCCGTCGCCCTCGTGCTCTCCGCCCGGGACGGGGCCTTCGCCGCCCGGGTCTTCTCCGACCCGTTCTTCGGACGCGTCGTGGACGGCGTCCTGCCCGTGCTGCGCGAGCGCGCGATCCAACCGGTGCTGCTCGTCTCCGAGTCGGAGCAGGCCAGGGCCCAGCTCGTGGAGTACCTGCGGCGGGGGGCGCGGACGGGGCCCTCGTGGTGCCGATCGACGACGAGGACCCGCTGCCGGCGATGCTGGTGGGGCGGGCCTCCCCACGGTCCTCTTCGGCCGGCCCCGCGACGGCGAGCGGTACGGATTCGTCGACCTGGACAACGACGCCGGGGCGCGACTTGCGGCCGAGCACCTGTGGGCCACCGGGCGGCGGCGCCCGCGACCATCGCCGCGCCGGTCACCGCCCGCGGCGGGCGCGCGCCTGGACGGCTTCCGCCGGGCGCTGGCCGCCCGCGGAGTGACAGACGTGCCCGTCGTACGGGGCCGGTTCACGGTCGACAGCGGCCGGCGCGCCATGGCCGAGCTGCTGCGGGAGCACCCGGACCTCGACGCGGTGTTCGCCGCGAACGACCTGATGGCCCAGGGCGCCTGCCAGTACCTGCGCGAGCGGCGTGGACGTCCCGGGCGCGGTGGCCGTCGTGGGCTTCGACGACTCGGCGGCCGCGCGCAGGGCCGGCCCCGGCTGACCACCGTGCGCCAGCCGGTGGAGCGCATAGCGGCCGCGATGGCCGGGCTCCTGGTCGAGGAGCTGGAGGGCGTGCGGTCCGGACCCGCCCGGAAGGTGTTCGCGCCGTCCCTCGTCGTGCGCGAGTCCGCCTGACCGCCCCGTACCCCTCCGGGAAGGGGGCGTGCGTCGGCCTCCGGAGGGCGCCCGAGCAGTCTCGGGGCGGCCCTCCGGAGGCCGTGGCGGAGTGCCGGTTCAGCCGGCGGTGGCCTCCCGGTGGGCGCGGATGACGTCCGCGTACCGGCGGCCGCTCGTCTTCACGGTCCGCTTCTGCGTGGCGTAGTCGACGTGGACGAGCCCGAAGCGCTTGTCGTAGCCGTAGGCCCACTCGAAGTTGTCGAGCAGGGACCAGGCGTAGTACCCGGCGAGCGGAACGCCCTTGCGGACGGCGCGGGCGCAGGCCGCGAGGTGCTCCTCCAGGTAGGCGGTGCGCTCCGGGTCGTGGACGGCTCCGTCGGGGCCGACGGCGTCGGGGAAGGCCGAGCCGTTCTCGGTGACGTACAGCTCGCGCACGCCGTAGTCCTCGGTGAGCCGCAGCAGGAGGCCTCCAGGCCGCCGGCGTCGATCTGCCAGTCCATGCCGCTGCGGGGCACGTCGGGCAGGCGCACCTCGCGGGCGTGCGGGACGGGTCCCTCGGGGTCGTCGGCGACGGTGACCGGGAAGTAGTAGTTGAGGCCGTGCCAGTCGAGCGGGGCGGCGATGAGCTCCGCGTCGCCCGGCTTCTCGGGGAGTTCGACCCCGTACAGCTCGCGCATGTCCGTCGGGAAGCCGCGGCCGTAGACCGGGTCGAGCCACCAGCGGTTGGTGTGGCCGTCCATGCGGGCCGCGGCGGCGAGGTCCTCGGGCCGGTCGGAGGCGGGCGCGACGGTGGAGTGGTTGGTGACCAGGCCGATCCGGGCGCCGGGGGCGGCGGCGCGCAGGGCCCGGGTGGCCAGGCCGTGGCCGAGCAGCAGGTGGTACGAGGCGCGGACGGCGGCCGTGAGGTCGGTGAGGCCCGGGGCCATCCGGCCCTCCAGGTGGCCGATCCAGCCCGAGCAGAGCGGCTCGTTGAGGGTGGCCCAGCGGGTGACGCGGTCGCCGAGGCGCTCGGCGACGGCGGTGGTGTAGGCGGCGAGGTGCTCGGCGGTCTCGCGGACGGTCCAGCCGCCCCGGTCCTGGAGGGCCTGCGGCAGGTCCCAGTGGTAGAGGGTGACGGAGGGGTGATGCCGGCGTCGAGGAGGCCGTCGACGAGCCGGTCGTAGAAGTCGAGCCCGGCCTTGTTGACGGGCCCGTCGCCGCCGGGGACGACGCGGGGCCAGGCGACGGAGAGCCGGTAGGTGTCGGTGCCCAGCTCCTTCATCAGGGCGATGTCCTCGCGCCAGCGGTGGTAGTGGTCGCAGGCGGTGTCGCCGTGGTCGCCGTTGTCGATCGCACCGGGGACCCGGGAGAAGGTGTCCCAGATGGAGGGCCCGCCCGTCCTCGGCGACGGCGCCCTCGATCTGGTAGGCGGAGGTCGCCGTGCCCCAGGCGAAGGACGGCGGGAAGGCCTCCAGGTCGAGCGCGGGGCGGGGACCGGTGGATTCGGACACGGAGAACCTCTTCGTGGTCGGTGTGGAGAGGACGTCACTTGACCGCACCCGCGGTGAGGCCGGCGACGAGGTAGCGCTGGAGGAGCAGGAACCCGACGACGACGGGGACGCTCACCACCAGGGAGGCGGCCATCACCTGGTTCCAGTAGACGTCGTTCAGGGTGGCGTAGCCCTGGAGGCCGACGGCGAGGGTGCGGGTGCTGTCGGTGGTCATGACCGAGGCGAAGAGGACCTCGCCCCAGGCCGTCATGAAGGCGTAGATCGCGACGGCGACGATGCCGGGCGTCGCGGCCGGGATGATCACGCGGAACAGCGCCTTGATCGGCCCGCAGCCGTCGACCTTGGCCGCCTCGTCCAGCTCGCGCGGGATCGAGTCGAAGTAGCCGGTCAGCATCCAGATGGAGAATGGCAGCGAGAAGGTCAGATAGGTGAGGATCAGGCCCTCGCGCGAGCCGAAGAGCGCGATGCCGGTGGCGTTGCCGAGGTTGACGTAGATGAGGAAGAGCGGCAGCAGGAAGAGGATGCCGGGGAACATCTGCGTCGAGAGGACCGTCACCGTGAAGACCCGCTTGCCGCGGAAGGAGTAGCGGCTGACGGCGTACGCGGCGAAGATCGCGACGATCACCGAGAGCACCGTGGCCGCGCCCGCGACGACGATCGAGTTCACGAAGTAGTCCGCGAGCGGGACCGTCTCCCAGATGTCGACGTACGGGCGGAGCGTGAGCCCGGAGGGGAACCACTCGAACTTCCCCGACACGTCCTTGAGGGGCTTCAGGGAGCTGGAGACCATCACGTACACCGGCAGCACCACGAACGCGGTGAGCAGGGCGAGGAAGATCCGCCGGGTCCACAGGAACGAGCGGGGCGCCGCCATGGGCGACCGGGGGCCGTGCGGCGGGCCGCGTGCTCAGACATCGGAGGTCTTCCTTCCGCGGGTGGTGAGCAGGAGGTAGACGCCCGTGACGACGAGGAGGAAGAGCAGGAGCAGCACGGACATGGCCGAGCCGGTGCCGAAGTTCCACGTCTGGAAGGACGACTGGTAGATGTGGAGCGAGATCAGGTCGGCGGCTTCGGGGGCCGCCTTGCCGAAGAGCACGAACGGCGTGTTGAAGTCGTTGAACGTCCACAGGAACAGGACGAGGACGAGGACCTGGTTGACGGAGCGCAGGGACGGCAGGGTGATGTGCCGGATCTGCTTCCACACGCCGGCGCCGTCGAGGGCGGCGGCCTCGTACATGTCCCGGGGATGTTCTGGAGCCCCGCCATGACGGTGAGGAAGGCGAAGGGCCAGCCCTTCCAGACGGAGACGACGAGCAGGGCCCAGAAGCTGTTGTCCCCGATGAGCCAGAAGGCGGGGCTGTCGCCGATGCCGAGCTGGTCGTGCAGGACGTGGTTCACCAGGCCGTTGTCGCGCTGGAACATGAACGCCCAGGTGATGACGGCGGCGTAGACCGGCAGGGCGTACGGGACGAGGAACAGGGTCCGCAGGAAGCCCCGGCCGCGGAAGTTCTCCTGGAGGAAGACGGCGGCGGCCGTCCCCAGGAGCCAGCACAGTCCGACGGAGAGGAGGGTGAACAGGCAGGTCGTCAGGAAGGACTTCAGGAGCGCCTGTCCGACGGGAGCGTCGAAGTCGATCGAGACGGCGTAGTTGTCGAACCCGGACCAGGGGCCTCGGACCAGTTCCGGACGTAGAACTGGGTGAGTTCGCGGAAGCTCATGGTGATGCCCATGAGCATCGGCACAAGGTGGACGAGGAGTTCGAGGAGCAGGGCGGGCAGGAGCAGCAGGTACGGCAGTGCGATGCGGCGGCGCCCGGAGCGGCGCGGGGCGCGCGCCTCTCCGGGTGCGGCCTTGCGCACCGTCCGCTCACTCGGAGGAGTGACGACGGTTTCGGTCATGGCGGGGCGGCCTACTTCTTGGGCATCTGCTGCTGGGCCTTTTCGAGCTTGGCCCGGACGGACTCCGTGGTGACCGGCCGGCCGGCGGCGGCGTCGGCGAAGAGCTCCTTGACCGCGGTGCCGACGACGGTCTCGAACTGGGACTCCTCGGGGACCTGCGGCAGGGCGGCGGCGCTGGTGGAGAGCGTGTCGCGGATGACGGTGAGCGAGGGGTCGGCGAACGCGGCGTCCTGCTGGGCGCTCTTGACCGGCGGGACCGAGCCGTACGCCTTGTTGAGGGCGATCTGCTCCTCGTCGCTCGTCAGGTACTTCACGAACTTCAGCGCGCCGTCGCGGTTCTTGGTGTTCTTGAAGACGGCGAGGTTGATGCCGGCGACCATCGAGTTGGTCTGCTTGCCCTGGCCGGGCTTGCCGGACGGGACGGGGGCGGGGCGACGCCCCACTCGTCGGGGCCCATGCCCTGCGCGGAGAAGGTCTGCGACGGGGTCTGCCACAGGACCATGCCGGTCTTGTTCTTGGCGAAGTCGCTGAGGGACTGGTTCTGGGCGTACTCGGCGTTGCCGGGGCCACGATCTTCTGGGCGGCCATGAGGTCGACGTACTGCTTGACGGCGGCGACGGCGCCGTCGGAGGTGAAGTCGGGCTTCCCGTCGGCGGTGAAGAAGTCGGCCCCGTGCTGCTTGCCGAGGACGAAGACCTGGTGGATGTTGTTGGAGAGGTTGGAGCCCTCGACGCCGATGCCGTTCTTGCCCTTCGCCCCGAGCTTCTTGCCGGCCTCGGTCACCTCGTCCCAGGTGGTCGGCGGCTTGGCTATGCCCGCCTCCTTGAAGAGCTGCTTGTTGTAGTAGAGCGCGTAGGCCATGGAGTAGAGCGGGACGGCGGCCGGGTCCTGGCCGGAGACGCCGGTGGAGCCGAGCGCGGAGTCCACGAAGCGGTCCTTGCCGCCGATGGCCCCGAAGTTCTTCTCGTCCCAGGGCAGGAGGGCCCCGGTGGACTGCAGGGAGGCGCTCCAGGTGTTGCCGATGTTGAGGACGTCGGGGCCCTGGCCGGAGGTGGTCGCGGTGAGGATCCGGTTGAGCAGGTCGGACCACGGGATCACCTCCAGCTTGACCTTGATGCCGGTCTCCTTCTCGAACTGGTCGAGCTCGGGCTGCAGGACCTTCTTGTCGACCTCCAGGCTGGCGCCCTGGTTGGAGGCCCAGTAAGTGAGGGTCTTCGGGGAGGACCCGCTGTCTTCTCCCCGCCGCAGGCGGTGGCGGTGAGGACGAGGGAGAGCGTGACGGCACCGGTGACAGCGGCTCTGATTCTGCGCATGGCTCCTGGGCCCTTTCGGGGACGAGGGAAGGGCCGACACGGGGAGCCCCTGGACCGCTCTCCGTAACATCGGCTTAATTTAGGATGTGAGTTAAACCCCATGAGAAGGTCGCGTCAAGGCTTGTACTGCGGGTATGTTGAAACGAACGACATGAGAGACGGGGACCAGAGTGCACGCGAGAAGTGGCCGCACGGTGCGTGACCTGCGGCGCGAGAACCGCACCGCCGTTCTGCGCAGGCTGTACTTCGACGGACCGATGAGCCGGCTCACGCTGGGCCCCGCCACCGGGCTCAGCTCCGGCTCGGTCAGCAACGTGGTCGCCGAACTCGTCGCGGAGGGCCTGGTCGAGGAGGCGGGCAGCGTCGACTCGGCCGGCGGGCGCCCGTACCCTCGTGCGCATCACGCCCGGCAGCGGCTTCATGATCGGCGTCGACATCGGCGAGACCCGGATCAGGATCGAGCTGTTCGACCTCGCCCTCACCGAACTCGCCCGCACCGAGCGCCCGTTGGCCAGCTCGGGGCCGCGCACCGCGCGCTACGACGTCGACCTCGTCGTGGCGCACCTGCGGGAGGGATCGCGGAGGTGCTGCGGACCGCGGAGGTGCCCGCCGAGCGCCTGCTCGGCGTCGGCGTCGGCGTGCCCGGCATCGTGGCCCGCACCCCGGAGGACGGCGCGGTCGTGCACGGCCAGACGGTCGGCTGGGACGCCGTCCCGCTGGAGCGGCTGCTGCGCGAGCACGTGGAGCTGCCCGCCTCGGTGCCGTACTGGATCGACAACGGCGCCAAGACCCTCGGCCAGGCCGAGATGTGGTTCGGCGCCGGGCGCGGCGCCCGCAGCGCCGTCGTCGTCCTCTTCGGCTCCGGCGTCGGCGCCTGCGTCGTCACCGACCCCATGGGGCCCGGACGGGCCCTCGAATGGGGGCACTTGACGGTACGGGTACGGGGTCGCCGCTGCCGCTGCGGTTCGCAGGGGTGCCTGGAGGCGTACGCGGGCGCGGAAGCGCTCCTGGAGCGCTGGCGCGAGGCGGGCGGGCGGCCGCCGGAGGGCGCGGACGAGGAGACGGCCCTGACGGCGATGCTCGCCGCCGCCTACCCGGCCGAGACCGGCGCCGCCCCGACGCCACCGCGCTCGCCGTCCTGGAGGAGACCGCCGAGTTCCTCGGCGCCGGATTCGCCGACCTGATCAACCTCTTCCAGCCCGAACGCATCCTCGTCGGCGGCTGGGCGGGACTCCAGCTCGGCGCCCGCTTCCTGGAGACCGTGACCGGTTACGCCCGGGAGTACGCCCTCAGGTATCCGGCCAGCCGCACCGGCATCGGCCTGGGCACCCTCGGCCCCGAGGCCGTCACGGTCGGCGCGGCCCTCCTGCCCCTGGTGGACTTCTTCGCGCAGGGCGGCCGCCGCCCCGAGACCGAGCCCACCCGCCCTCCCCGCCTGGCAGACCGCCCTGCGGAACCGCGTGTCCTCCTGAGACCGGCGGCGGCGTCCCCGCCGCGCCCGGATGGCCCGATCGGACGAACCACCCGATACTGATCGCATGGCAGAGAAAACGGCGAAAGAGCACCCGCCGTCGAGCGTGACGGTCAAGGGGCGGGACGTCCGGCTGCGCACCATCGGCTTCGTGCTGCTCGCGGCCCTGGCCGTCTGGTTCATCGCCGCCAACACCGGCTCCGTCACCATCCGCCTGTGGGTCCCCGAGGTCACGCTCCCCTGTGGACCGTCCTGGCGGTCACCCTGCTCGCCGGGATCGCCCTGGGCCTGATCGTCGCCCGCCGCCGCGCCCGGCGCTGACGCCTGCCCGCACCCACCGCTCCCCCTCGGCGACGGGCCAGGAGCGGCCGGGTCTCGCGGTCTCAGCGACGCACCAGGAAGGCCCGGGTCTCGCGGTCTCAGCGATCCACCAGGAGCGCCCGGGTCTCGCGGTCGACCTGCCGGGCCTCCCCGGTGGGCACGACGAGGACCGGGACCCGTGCGCCGGGCTCGCTGACGATCTCGGGGCGTTCGGCGACGAGCGGCCGCAGGCCGCCGGCGAGCCGAGCACGGACAACCTGGCGCACACCTCCTCGCGCACTTCCGGCTGGTCCTCGCCGATCTCGCCGGTGAAGACCAGGGCGTCGAGCCGGTCCAGGGACGCGGCCGTCGCCGCGATGCCGCGGCGGCAGTGGTGGGCGAAGACGTCCAGGGCGAGCGCGGCCCGCTCGTCCCCGCCGCCCGGGCGCGGACGAGGTCGCGCGTGTCGTCCGAGGTGCCGGAGAGGCCGAGCAGACCGGACTCGTGGTTCAGCGCGTGCTCGACGGCGTCGGCCGTCAGGCCGTGCCGGGTCTGGAGCCACGTCAGGGCGCCGGGGTCCACGCTGCCGCTGCGGTGGCTCATCACCAGGCCCTCCAGCGGGGTGAACCCCATGGTCGTGTCGACGCTGCGCCCCTCCCGCACGGCGCAGACGGAGCAGCCGCCGCCGAGGTGCGCGATCACCAACCGGAGCCGGTCGGCGGGGCGGCCGAGGAGTTCGGCGGCCCGGTCGAGGGCCCAGGCGTAGGACAGGCCGTGGAAGCCGTAGCGGCGCAGCCTGTACCCCTCGCGCCACGCCTCGGGCACCGCGTACTCCCGTGCGGCGGCGGGCAGGCCGGCGTGGAAGACGGTGTCGAAGCAGGCGACGTGCGGGACGTCGGGCAGCAGCTCCCGTGCCGCGTCCAGGACCGTCAGGGCCGGCGGGACGTGCAGCGGCGCGAGGTCGGCCACCCGGTCCAGACGGGCGCGGACCTCGTCGTCGACCGGGGTGTGGCCGCGCAGCTCCGGCCCGCCGTGGACGATGCGGTGGCCGACGGCCACCGGGGCGGGCGCCTCGTCGAGGAGGCGCCGCAGGGCGTCCCGGGCGCCCTTGCCCGGCGGGGTGTCGTCGTGGTGCTCGGCGAGGACCTCGCCGTCGCCGCCGAACACGGTCAGGCGCAGGCTCGACGATCCCGCGTCGGCCACCAGGACCGGGCCGTTCTCCTGTGGGGACACGTGTTCCTCCTCGGTCCGGGCCGCCCGCTCCTACTTGTCGTCCTTCTCGTCCTTCTCGTCCTTCTCGTCGCCGGAGCCGGGTTCGGCCATCTTCCGGTGGGCCTCCGCCTTCAGGCTGTCGGGCAGCACCTTGTTGGCGGCGGCCTGCGCCTTGGTCTTGACCGAGCCCGCGACGATCCTGTCCTTGCCGGCGAAGAGGGCGTCCAGGCCCTGCCGCGCGACCTGGGCGGGATCGTCCTTGTCCTGCTGCCCGACCTTGGTGTCGTCCATGTCGGCGCGGTGGAAGAAGTCGGTCTCGGTCGGACCGGGCATCAGGGAGGTCAGGGTGACGGCCGTGTCCTCGAGTTCGTTCTGCAGGGCCTCGGTGAAGGACTGCAGGAAGGACTTCGAGGCGTTGTACACGGCCTGGAAGGAGCCCGGCATCGTCGAGGCGATGGACGAGGTGACGAGGACGCGGCCCCGGTCGCGGGCGGCCATGTCACGGAGGGTCAGTTTGGCCAGGTGGACGGTGGAGCGGACGTTGAGGTCGACGATCTCCAGCTCGTCCGCCAGGTCGGTGTCGACGAACGCCCCGCCCCGCCCGACGCCGGCGTTCAGGACGACGACGTCGAGCGGCCGGCCGAGGCCGGTGGCCGCCGCGAAGAGGCGCTCGGTCTGCTCGGGGTCGCGCAGGTCGGCCCGGACCGCCTCCACCCGGGCTCCGGCCGCCCGGACCTGCTGGGCCGCCCGCTGGAGCCGCGCGTCGTCCTCGGCGTTGACGACGAGGTCGTAACCGCGTTCGGCCAACTGCTTGGCCAGCTCGAAGCCGATGCCGCTGGAGGCGCCGGTGACGAGGGCGAGGGGCCTGGTGTCGCTCATGTGCGATCGCTTTCGGTTCGGGTGCCGGGAGGGCAAGGCTTCGGCGGGCACCGGCCGGCCGGCACCCGGCGAAGCCGTACGACGCCTGTTCCCGTTTTCCGGCACCTGATGGCCCGCTCGCGGCGGCCGTTCACTCCTACGGGCGGGCGCGCGCCCGCGCGGGTAGCCTGCGGGACGTGGACGACTTCTCACGTTCGTGGACCGCGCTGCGCGGCCGTCGCCGGTCTCGCCGACGAGGACTTCGCCCGGCCCTCGGGCTGCGCCGACTGGCTCGTGCGCGATCTGGTGTGCCACCTCGTCATCGACGCCCAGGACGTCCTGATCACCCTCGCGACGCCCGCCGGCTCTCCTCCGACGCGCGACGCGGCGACGTACTGGGAGGTCTCCGACACGCCGCCGACCGGCGACGACCCGCTGGACGCGCTGACCGTACGGCTCGCCGCGGCCTACGGGGACCCGGGGCTGCTGACCTTCCACCTCGACGACGTCGGCTCCGCCGCCGGACGCGCGGCCGCGCTCGCCGACCCCGGCGGGCGGGTCGGCACCCGCGGCGAGGTGCTCACGGTCGCCGACTACCTCTCCGCCTACGTCCTGGAGTGGACGCTGCACCACCTGGACCTGGTCGCGCACCTGCCCCGGGCGCCCCGACCGCCCGAGGAGGGCCTGGCCGCCGCGCGCGCACTTCTGGAGCGGATCGCCGGGACGCCGTTCCCCGCCGGCCTGTCCGACACGGACGCGCTGCTCGTGGGAACCGGCCGTCGCGCGCCGAGCGCCGCGGAGAGCGCCGCCCTGGCCGGGGCCGGCGTACGGATCCCGCTCTCGCTGGGCTGACGGCCGCGGCGGCCCCGGGCGCGACGCCGGTGGTCCTACGCGTCCGCGCCGGCGTGGGCGTGTCGTCCTCCGGCGCGGGGGCCGTGCCAGTCCAGGCAGACGACGGTGGCGTCGTCCTGGAGGTGGCCGCCGGCGGCGTCGGTGACCGCGGCGGTCAGGGCCCGGACGACCTCGCGGGGTGCTCGGCCGCGGTGTCGCGGATCAGGCCGGGCAGGTCCACCGACTCGGCCCGGCGCTCCTGCGCGCCGTCGGTGTAGAGCACGAGGCGGTCGCCGGGTCCCAGGTCGAGGTCCTGCACCCGGTAGGGGGTCTGCGCGGCGATGCCGAAGGGCAGGTTGACGGCCAGGGGACCTCCCCGACCCGGCCGTCGCGCAGGCGCAGGGGCCACAGGTGTCCGGCGTTGACGAGGCGGGCGCCGCTGCCGTCCAGGGCGATGCGCAGGAGCTGCCCGGTGGCGAAGGTGCGCCGGCCGTGGTCGAGCAGGGCCTGGTGGGTCCGGCGGGCCTGCTCGGCCAGGTCGGCACCGTCGCGGCGGGCGCCGCGGGAGGCGTTGACCAGGAGGGTGGCCATCAGGGAGGCGTCGACGTCGTGGCCCATGGCGTCGGTGATCGACAGGTGCAGGGTGTCCTGGTCGAGGGCGTAGTCGTAGGTGTCGCCGGCGACGCTGTCGGCGGGGACCAGGGCGCAGGCGAGGGCGAACTCGGCCGCCTCCATGGAGGGGCCGAGGGCAGAGCTGGCGCTGGATCTCGGCGGCCAGGGTGACCGGGGTGGTGCGCCGGCCCCAGTGGTACAGATCGGTGAAGCGGCGGTCGGTGACGACGATGTAGGCCAACGCGTGCGCGGCCTCTCCGACCTGCTCCAGGACGTCGTCGGTGACCTCGGGCAGGAACAGCTCCAGGATGCCGATGGTGTCGCCCCGGTTGGTGACCGGGGCGAGGACCCGCTGCCCGTCGCCCCGTCGTCGACCCGAATCAGCTTCTGGGTGCGCAGGACGTCCTCGTAGACGCTGCCGGCCAGCGGGACCCGATCGGACCGGCGCCCCTGCCGGGTCCCGGTCTCCTCGGTGACCCGCACCACCTTCCGGCCGACGATGTCGAGGAACAGGAACGACACGTACCGGGCGCCGAACCGGTCGCGCAGGTTGCGCGCCACCACGTCGAGCGAGGCCACCGGCGCGGCGTCCTCCGCCGCGGCCAGCACCTCGGCGAGCCCGATCCGCTCGTCCTCCATCGCCGCCTCCCAGCGCTCGCGCGCACATGCGCCCCACAGGGACGAGCGGAGCGCCCCGGGCGGTTTCCGCAACCCGTGGAGCGCGGCGGTCGGCGGGGAGCGCCGCTCCCACCCGCTCGCCCACGACCGGCGGACGCCGGCAAGAGACGTGCCTAACGGCGGCCCGACGTCCCCTCCTGCTCGTCCAGGGCGGCCAGGAGGCGGCGGAGGGAGGTGCGCGCGGCGCGGATCTCCTCGTCGGGGAGGTCCGCGAAGAGGGAGCAGTGCCGTTCCTCGGCCCGTGCGGTCACGCGGGCCAGCGCGTCCTTGCCGGCGGGCGTCGGAGTCAGCAGGGGCGAGGACCGGTGGTCCGGGTTCACCGCGAGATCGGCCAGCCCGAGCGCCACGAGGTCGTTGGCGACGCGCTGGACGTTCTGCCGACTGACGCCCAGGCGCCGCGCGGCCTGGGGGCCGTGAGCAGCTCCTCGGACACGACGCTCAGCACCTGCCACCGCGCCTGGGTGAGTCCTTCCGCGCCGGCGGTCTCCTCCCCAGCCGCCGCAGCGCCGGCCGCCTCGTAGACGTCGGCGATCAGCAGAGCCGCCTCGTCGGGCATCCCACACTCCCCTTCTTGACAACATATTGCCCTAAGCGCAACATGTTGTCATCCTATTCGTTCTCGATCCCCCAGGACACGACATGCCCAGGACCGACCTCTACCGGAATGTTCACATGGGACAGCGCGCCCGCATGTTCGCGCTGGCCACCGACCTCGGAGCCGCCGACCTCGACGAGCCCGGCGCCCTCACGGCGCACGCCGAGCGCTGCCTCGCCCTGACCGAGGAACTCCGCCGGCACGCCGACCACGAGGACACCTTCATTCACCCCCTGCTGCGGGAGCGCGCCCCGGCCGCCGCCGACGCGCTGGGCGCCGAACACGTCCGCCTCGACGCCGCCTTCGCCGCGCTCGACGCACGCGCCCGCGACCTGCCCGCCACCCCCGCCGACGGCCTGCCGGAAGCCCGGCACGAGCTGTACCTGGCCCTCAACGAGGTGGTCTCCGCCTACCTCGCCCACCTGCACGCCGAGGAGACCGTCGCGATGCCGGCCCTGTGGGAGCACACCACCGAGGACGAGCTGGAAGCCGTCTTCGCCGCCTTCAGGCCTCCCGCACCGCCGACGAGACCCTGGCGGACCTCCGCGCCATGCTGCCCGCCCTGCCGCCCCCGACCCGCGCCGCGATCGTCCGCGGCGCCGTCGGGGCGACACCAGGCGAGGAGCACCGCACCCTGGCCGCCGTCACCACCACCCTCGCCCCCGACCAGCGCCACCGCCTCTACGCCGACCTCGGCCTACCGGAGACCTGGGCGCTCCGCGGCTGAAGGTAGGTCCCGGCGCACCGTACGGGCGCCGAGGGCGGGGCCCTCCACCCGGTGGTTCCCGCAGTCGGAGTCGTGGTTCGCGCAGACGTTCCACGTCATCACGCGGAAGTCGGCCGCCGGAGTGGGAGAGGCGGGCGCCGGACGGCCCCGGCGTCGCTCGCGTTCTCCTCACCCAGGTACACGAGCCGGAACTTCTGCCAGGAGCCCAGGTCTTCGAGCCACGGCGACCAGCGCGAACAGCGCGGAACACCTCACCGCCAGGCGGCGCGCTGCTTTTCTCGTCCTCATGCCTCGACCCGGTCCGGGAACGGCCGGACGGACGGGGACGGCACGGTGCCGCCGCAGCCGCGCACAAAGGTCCCGAACGACATCCGTCAGGCCCCACGTCCCCGTACGTCCTCCGGTGCCGAGTCGCGGTCAGCCGTTCGCGGTGACGGTCTTGGGGTCGACCACCTCGCCGGCCGGCGGCTGCTCCACCTCGACCTTCTCGTTGTAGTCGCTGAACAGCGTCTCGCCGGGCTGCTTGCCGCCCTCGGAGACGGCCTTGAGGATGTAGGGCTCGCCCTCGGTGGCGACGTACAGGGTCAGCTTCTCGCCGTCGGCCTGCTGCTTGGTGAGCGTCAGGGCGTCCTTGCCGTCCACCTCGGTGGTGGCACCGCGCCGCATGCCGTCGCGCTCGGACTTGTCGCTGTCCATGGCGGCCAGGAGGGCCTGCTTGTCGCACATGCCCTGGGTGGACTTGTCGCCGGGCCCGCTCTTGACCCACTTGTCCTGGAGCCGGTCGATCGCGGTGTCCGTGCCCGGTCGGCCCTGCAGGGCGTTCTGCCAGAACCGCTCGTTGCCCCGGACGTAGAGGTTCTGGCCGGCCTACCGGACATCGGCCTTCGCGTCGTTCATCGACATCGTGCCGAGACAGTTGTCCTTCTCGTCGACCTGGAACTCCGTCTTCACGGCCGCGGGCGCGCCTGCGCCCGTGAAGTGCCGGTGATCCGGACGGAGTCGGCGTCACGGGTCGCCTTCACGGCCTCGGCCGCGATGGCGTCGGCGCTCTTCCCGGCGAAGGCCTCGTCCGAGTCGCCGTCCCCGCAGCCGACGAGAGCGGTGGCACCCGCGCAGACCATTGCCGCGGCGAGAACGGCGTGCTTCCTCAGGATGCGTACGGCCATGACGTCCCCTTCCCTGCGGAACAACGAATTCCGCTTCATCCGGTTCGATTGTCGTGCGGCTCCGAGTACCCGTCTTTTCAGAAAGAACGTCAATAATCAGGACATCGTTTTCGGCCACGCGGGCCGGGTTCCGGTCCGGGTCGGCATCCAGGGCCGTGTCCGAGCCCGCGTACACCGGCCGTCCTCCCGCCCGCCAACCTCCCCTCAATCCAGGGCCCTTGACCCCCGCCCACGGTCCCTGCGTGTAACCCGTACGGCAGCCGTCACGCGCCCGCACGCCGGGGCGCTCCTTTTGCGCGGGCGGCGCGGCGGGCGCAGTCTGGCCGCATGACCTCTGACACCCCCGGCGGGGCGACGCCCGTCCCCGCGCACACCTCGGGCCCCGGCAACACCGTCGTGCGCTACGGCGACGAGAGCGCCGCGCACGTGCTCGGCGTGTACCTGGACCCCCGCTGCCCGTACTGCAAGCGGATGGAGAACGGCCTGGGCACGGTGATCCGGGAGGCGGCCGACGCCGGGCGCTTCCGGGTCGAGTACCACTTCGCGACGTTCCTCGACGACGACGCCGGCGGCAGCGGGTCGCTGCACGCCCTGGCCGCGCTGGGGGCGGCGCTCGACGAGGAGCGAGCCGTTCGCGCTCTACCTGAGGCTGCTCTACGCCGAACAGCCGCCCGAGGAGGAGGACGGCTTCGCCGACGAGGAGACGCTGCTGAAGCTGGCCGGGGAGGTGCCGGGGCTGGCCACCGGGGCGTTCACGAGCAAGGTGTCCGGAGGCGTCTACCTGCCCTGGGCACGCACCGTCTCCGCCGCCTTCGAGCGCGGCGGGGTCGAGTCGACGCCGACCGTACTCGCCGACGGCGCCCCGATCGCGGTACTCGGCCCGGGCGGCTACGCGGTGACCCCGGAGGCGTTCTCCGCCCAACTGTCCGAACGCTGGGAGTGAGGCGGAGGCGACCGGGAACCCGTTGCCGCCCCGGGCACCCGTTCGGCGGAAGGGGCCGGCCTGCCCCGTCTGGGCGGAGGCGGGCCGGGTCGCGGGCACGTGATCTCCGCGCAGTCGGAGGCGGGTCGGCGCTACGCGTCGCGGCGCAGGGCGCCGGAGAGGGCGACCGGGAGGAGACGCCGAGCTTGCGGTAGACGCGGGAGATGTGGGTCTCCACGGTGCGCGGGCTGAGGAAGAGCCGTTCGGCGATCTCACGGCTGCGCAACCCCTCCGCCGCCAGGCCGGCGATCTCGCGTTCGCGGTCGCTGAGCAGGTCGCGCGGGTCCCCGGCGCGGCCGTCGGCGGAGAGTTCGGTACGGAGGTGGGCCACGCGTTCCCGGACGAGCCGTGCGGTGTGGGTGCGGGCGACGGCGTCGGCGATGTCGAGGTGGCGGAGGGCGGTGTCCGGACCGTGGGCCTCGTGAAAGGCCCGGGCACCGAGCGTGAGGGTCCAGGCGTACTCCAGGGGCATGCCGGCCGACCGGAACGCCTCCGCCGCGGGTTCGAACAGTCCGGCGGCGACGTCGTGCGCGCCGTCGGCCATGTGGAGGTGGGCGCGGGAACGGAGCGCGTACGCCCCTGGACCGCCAGCCCGAGCCGGTCCGCCTCGACCTCGGCGGTACGGGCCAGGCGGCGCGCCTCCGCCCTGTCGCCGGCCTCCAGCGTGGCCGCGCACAGCAGGGAGAGCAGCAGGGGCCGGGAGAAGGGCCGGACCTGTGGCAACCGGTGGCTGCCGATGGCGTCCAGCAGCACGCGTCGGCACCCGTCGGCGTCACCGGCGAGCAGCCGGGCATGGGCGAGAGGCCCGTCGCCGAAGCGGTCCACCACCGGTGGCCGGGCGGGGCCGCTTCGGTGATCCCCTCGACGAGGGCGACCGCCTCGGCGGCGGTCGCCCGGCCGTGGGACCAGACGTGTCCCGTGGCGCGTATCGCCTGTGCGAGGGTCACGGCAGGCCGCACGCCGAGGGAGCGGGCCAGGGCCTCGGCTTGAAGGGCGTGCTGCCGGGAGGCGTCCAGGTGACCGGTCCAGTACTCGGCGATGGCCAGTCCGAGCAGCCGGTGGAGCTGGATGGGCCGCTGGAGGCCGGTGTCGGGGCGGTCAGCCCGCGGCTGAGATGGCGGACGGCGTCGGTGAACCGCTCCAGGTAGAGTTCGGCGCTGCCCAGCAGGGCGAGGGTCTCCGGGGTGCGGCCGGCGAGGGGTCCGGCAGGGCGTCGACGAGCCGGACGCAGCGGGCGACCTCTCCGGAGGCCTCTGGGAGGTCTCCGGCGTGAGCGGCGCAGAGGGCGTTGAGAACCCTCAGCACGGTGCGGTCCGTCGCACCCGCGCCGCCGGTCGCGCCCGGGGTCCGCACGGCTTCCACCAGAAGGTCGCGGGCCTGTTCGTGCGAGCCGTGCAGGACGTGCACCAGCCCGTACTCGATGATCAGTTCCGCGGCTTCGGGCGGCAGCGGGGCGGGCAGGGGCCTGGGCAGCAGGGCGAGGGCCGCGCCCACGATGGCGGCCGCCTCCGCGTAACGGCCGAGCTGGCGTTCGGCGTCGGCGCAGACGGCGTGGGCCCGTAGCAGGTGCCGCTCGTCGAGAGGGGTGGGGCGGCGCCCCAACAGCTCGTGCGCGCGGGTGCGGGCCTCGTCCATGCGTCCCGAGGCGATCAGGGCACGGCAGAGGGCGAGTTCCGCCTCCGTACGGTCGGCGGCGTCGGCCTCCCCGTCGGGCAGGGCCTCCAGGGCGAGGCGGAGCCAGTGGGTCGCGGTCGCGGGATCCCGGGCGGTGATCTCGGCGGCGGCCTGGACGAGGGTGCGCGCGGCGAGTGCCGCGTCGGCGCCGAGCAGTCGCTCGGCGTGCCGGGCCCGTTCGCGGACCCGGCCGCTCCGGCCGGCGACGAGGTCCAGGGCACGGCGGTGGGCACGCAGCCGGAAGGACACCCCGCCACCTCGTACGCGACGTGGCCCACGGCGGGGTTGCGGAAGGCCAGGCCGCCCCTTCCGTCGGCCGCGCGCACCAGGTCCGCCCACTCCAGTTCGGTGAACGCGTCGAGGGTGCGGTCCATGTCCAGTCCGCTGATCCTGGCGACGTCCTCGGGTCGGAACGGGCTGCCGGCCACGGCCGCCGCCGACGCGGTGAGCGCCGCCGACGCGGACAGCGCGTCGAGTTCCGCGATCAGCGGTTTCGCCTCGCGCAGCAGTCCGGCGGTGTCCGTGCCCGGCCGGTCCGTTCCGTGCTCGGGACGCCAGCCCGCGGCCGCGAGCAGGCGTACGTAACGGGGTTGCCCTCGGCCACGCCACACAAGTCGGCCGCGATACGGAGGAGTCCGGTCCGGGCGCGTGAGTCCGTCACTCCGTGGCCGGGCCGATCCGCGAGCAGCGCGGCCACGGCGCCGGGGTCGAGCGGCCCCGGTTCGACGCGCGTCACCGTGCCGGCCCGTGCGCCGTCCTCCAGTGCTCTCCTCAGCTCGGGCGCCGTCCGCCGGGGGCGGTGGGCGAGAGCGAGCAGGAACAGGCCGGGCATCGCGGACCGCACCAGCCGCACGAGCAGTGCGGCCGAGTCCAGATCGCACCAGTGGACGTCGTCCAGGACCACCACGTGACCCGCCATCCACTCGGCGGGCCCGTCACGGACCATGTCGAACCACCGTACGTCCCTGCCGCCGGCAGCCGGCCCCGCGGCCCAGGCGTCACGGAACACCCGCCACGGGGTGGTGTCGCCGCGCACAGCGTGGGCGCGGGCCACCGGGACGCCCTGTCGTGCGGCCAGCGCCGCGAGTGCCCTGGTCAGGTGGGTCTTCCCGATGCCCGGCTCTCCACAGATCTCCACGACCGAGCCCCGACCGTGCCGCAGCGCCGTCACGGCCCCCGCCAGCGTGGCGAGTTCGGCCTCCCGTCCGGGAGGGTGCTCGTCGGCAGCCGGTTCGGGCACTGCGGACATGAGCGTTGTTCTCCCTCTGCGCAGAGCGTGGACGGAGCAACCATACAGACGTGCGCGGAGGCCTCGAACTTCGGTTTCCGAAGCGGGGCACCTGTACGAGTGCCGAATCCAACGTCCCTGATGAGCAGGGGTGTTCGTTCAGTCGGGTGTGCCCCGGGTGAAGCGGTGCACGACCTCCGCGAACAGGCCGCGGGGCCGGGGCGCCCCGACCTGGCCTCCTCGCCCGCCGTGGCCCCGCTGATCGTGGCACGGTTCGCCAGAAGCCGGTGCCGGCCCTGTCCGGCTCGCGCACAGCGCACCGCCTCTCGCGGGAGCGCCCACGCCGTTGGCCTCCTCCCGCGAGAACTCCGCGACCTGCGACTCCCCGACAGAGCGAGGTCCACGTCCGGCAGGCTAGATCTCCGGGGTCCAGGGTTCGTCGAGGACTGCCAGGGAAGGGAGGTGCACCAAGGCACCGGGGAGCCGGGGGTGGGGGCTGAGGACGCCTTTCGCCGTCAGCCGGGCGAGGACCGGTTCCGGGGGTGGGGGATGCGGTCGCGCAGCCAGCCGGCGGAGACGGCGGGCGAGAGCGCAGGTGGGTGAGGACGGCCGCGGCGGCCGGGTCGTCGGTGAGGTGCCCGGCGGCCTCGGTGAGAGGGTGCTGTAGCGGGTGATGGTGGTGGTGCGGTGCCGGGCGGTCTCGGTGACGGCACGGGCGAAGAGGAGCCCCACTCCGTCCATCGGCCTTCGGCGGCGGCGACGAGGGCCTCGTCGTGAAGGCGGCGGTGGGCGTGGACCCAGCCGTCCAGGTCCAGCAGCAGCCCGGGCAGCAGTCGGGCCGCCAGCAGGTCGCACTGGGCGAGGAGGCGCGCTGTCCGGCCGTTGCCGTCGGCGAAGGGGTGGACGGTCAGCAGCCGGACCGCGGAGAGGGCGGCGGCGTCCAGGGCGGGGGCGGTGGTGCGTACGGCCCAGCGGTACCAGCGTTCCACGTGGCCTCGGAGTTCCCTGCCGGGTGCCACCTCGATGGCGAAGACCCGGCCATCGGCCCAGGTGATCCTGGCCTGGACCGGCGCAGGCCGCCGGGGCCGGGGATGCTGGGGTCGCCGGCGACGATCAGCGTGTGCAGTTCGCTCAGGGCGTCCGGGGTGAAGCAGGGTCTGCGGTCGGGCCGTTCCGCGATCTCCGCGCGGGTGGAGGCGGCGGCCAGCAGCCCGGCCTCGGCCGCCGTTCGGCGACGGCGGCGATCCGGGCGGTCACCGGCCCGCCGGGGGTGCGGGCCAGGTGGCGGGTGTGCACGGCCGTGCGGAACCGGGCCCGGTGGAAGAGGTCCGGGTTGTCCAGGTGCCGCCCGGCGGCGTCGGAGAGTTCGGCCAGTGCGGCGGTCGCCTCGTCCCGCTCCGCCGGGGGATCGCCTCCGCGTCCAGCGGCGGTACGACGGGGGCGACCCGTCGTACCGCCCGCCGAAGGGCGTGGGGCCGTCAGCACCACCGGCTGGTGACCTTCCCGGTGGGCCGCACCACGTCCACGTACTCGGTGGTGGTGTAGCCCAGCCAGTTCGTGGAGGTGACGGAGTACGTGAAGGTCTGGTACTCGACGAACAGGGCCCAGGACTGACCCGGTTGGAGGTGACGTCGACGGAGTACGACTGCTCGATCTGGGTGTTGAGCTGCGCACCGAGCGAGGAGGACAGCACCGTGGCCGCGTTGGCCGAGATGTTGGCGCTGACCTGGTAGGAAACCTGGTACTTGACGGTCCTGTTGACCCGTATGGGCATGGAGTTGGCGTTGCGGTGGCAGTCGGTCGGCACCTCGGTCTTGGCGCCGGCCTGGATCGGGCCCGCGCCCGGGGCCGGCGCGCCGCTGTCCCAGCCCACGACATCGGCGGCATCGCCGGGTCCATCGGGGTGGGCGGCCGGGTGGCGGTGCCGTCGACGACGACCCGGGGCAGCGTGCCGTCCACCGGCTGGCCGACGACGCCGTTGAACATGTCGATGTCGCCCCACGAGCCGCCGGTGCCGCCGCCGTCCCCTCCGCCGCCCCAGCCCCCGTCGCCGGGGTCACCGCCGGGAAGACCGCCCGGGTTGTCGTCCGGCCAGGGGTCCTCCTCTTCGTGATCACAACTGGTCTGGTTGTCCTCGCAGGCATAGGCGGTGTACGAGGCGGTCACCGCCGGTACGGCGGTGAGCACGGTCGCGCCGAGGGTGGCGGCGACCATCATCTGGCGGAGCTTCACGGGTCCTCCGGTCTGGAGCGGTTCGGCTGGCGGCCTGAATTCTGTCCGGCCGAGGGGCCCGGCCACGTCCGTGGAAATACGTAAGCCGGTACGCAAACCGAGGCCGGAGCACCGGTGACCCGAGTCGGAGGTTCGCCGTCAAGACGAGGGGGATGCGCCGAAGAACGCGACCCACTGGCCGTCCAGGCCGATGGCCGCGGCCACCGGCATGCCGCAGTCGACGGCCTGACGGCCCTGACGGGCATACCGAAACGTCCCCGCACAGTCGACGCGCCACCGCCGTCGGGTCGGATGTGGCCGGAAGGAGGCTCAGTCGGCAGTGCTCGCGTCTTGTGTTCGTTCGGGCTGGGTGACGCCGTCCCGTACGGCTCCGAAGTCGACCGTGACGCTCGCACCGCCGCTCGCCGTGTTCTCGTGGCGCACCCTGACGCCCAGCACTTTCGCCTGTCCGGCCACGATGGTCAGACCCAGACCCAGGCCCGTCCCCGTACCTCCGCCGTCGGCGGCTCCGGTGCGGAAGCGCACGGGCCCGTGTGCCAAGAGGTGTTCCGGAAACCCGGGGCCGTGGTCGCGCACGCGCAGACACGTGCCGTTCACGTCGAGCACCACGGGCGGGGCCCCGTGCCGGTGGGCGTTGGTGATCAGGTTCGTCACGATGCGTTCGACGCGGCGGGGATCGGTTCGCACGACGACGTCGCGCACCACCCGCACCTCGACGTTCGGCCACGGTGAGGCGGCCCGGCGCGCGATGTCGCCGAGGAGCATTTCCTCGAGGGACGTCCGCTCCAGTCCCGGCACGTCGAGGCGGGCCACTTCAAGACGTCCTCGACGGTGTGCCGGAGCCGTCCGACGCCCTGGCGGACCAGCTCGGTCGGGCGACCGGGCGGGAGCAGCTCCGCCGCCGCCACGAGCCCGGCGACCGGGGTGCGCAACTCGTGCGCGATGTCGGCCGTGACCCGCCGTTCGGACTCCAGCCGTTCGGCCAAGGCGTCGGCCATGGTGTTGACGGCCCGGCCGAGGCGCGCGATCTCGTCCGTACCCTTCGGGGTGATCCGGGCACCGAGGTCGCCTTCGGCGATCCGTTGCGCGGTGCGGGTCGAGTCGGTGACGCGGCGGCCGATGGCGACGGCGGTACCGACGCCGACGAGGCAGCCGAGGGCCCCGACGAGGCGCCGGCTCCGATCAGAATCCTGTCGAGGCCCCGTAGGGTGCGCGTCTGGGCGGCGTAGGACTGCCGGACGGCGACCACGTCGCCACCGACCCGGGTGGCGGCCCACATCTGCGGGGGTCCGGACGGGGGACGGAGCTGCAGATACGTCGCTCGGACGGGGTGGCGTTCGACGGTGTCGCGCAGCGGAACCGGCAGTTCGGGCGTGTTCACGAGCAGCCCCGTGTCCACCCCGGCCGTGTGGTCGTCGAGGGCGCGCAGGAGCTCCGCCTCGGCGGCCTGGGCGGCTCGTCGTGCTTGATCGTCGGCGGTGCGCGCGTGCACCACCGCGCCGAGCAGGACGGCGGCCACGACGACAGTGGTGCTGGTGACGAGGGCGATCCTGGTGCGCAGTCCCATGGAGGTCAGGGCCCGATCCGGCGGCCGGAGCGACGCACCGTACGGATCCGTCCCCGGCCGGTCCCGAGGCGGAGCCGCCGCACGCGCACGTCGACGACGCGCCCGTACGCGCAGTCCCGTACGCGCTCCGGGGAGACACCGTCCGGGCCCGGCGGTACGACGTCGTCCTCGGCGAGCAGTACCTCGGTCACGACCCTGCTCCTACGGTTCGGGAACGATGAGGCGCAGGTCCCGCAGTTCTGCGGCGCGCTCGGGAGGAAGGCGGGGCGAGCTCACCCTGGCGCGGGTGTAATAGGAGACGTTCTCCCTCCCTTCCGGTCGGGAGAGTTCCACGGTGGCCGGATAGCCGGCCGGCGGACAGTCCTCCGGCACCACGGGCCGTGCACGAATCCGGCGGCTGTGGCCTTCTCGGTGCCCCAGCCCGTCCAGCGCAGACCGTCGAGGGAGGTGAACTCGTCGATCCCGAACCGCCGCGGACGGATCAGGGGGTGGCCCAGGGCATCGGACACGTACACCGGTCCCGCCTCCGGGGCGGCGGCCGGGGCGGGGCCCGTGACCTGTGGCTGTTCACTCCGGCCGCAGCCGGCACAGATGACGACGACCGCGAACGCCATGGCCGCCAGGGCGATCCTGGAGGCGGCCCGGTCACGGCGATCCTGCCGAGGTGGAGGCGTGCGGGGCCCGGCGGTCGACGCACTGCGAGGTGGCCACGCAACGCGAGTAGACACGTGTGCGCACTGATCTCCCTCTCCGCTGTTCCGCCGCTCGTCATGCGAGCGGCGGCATGAACGTTCACCCCAGATGGATGCATTCCGGCCATGTGGAAGCCCCGCGCTCCACTCGACACAGAACGCGAACACCACATGAAGCCGGAACCGTACACGTAGCAACACCACTTGACGAAGCATCACTTTCACTCGATCACCCATCCCCACGGGGAAATCCGGTCATATCGGCCTCCGCGTGGGCGAAGAACCGAGGTCGGGCGCCCCGACGGACCCGGATGTCGAGGCCCCGGCTGACCCAAGTCCGACGAAAGGGTGACATCCGACGCTGCCATACGTGTCTGTGCCACTTTGTTGGATCAGTTGCTTTCGCGTCTTTCCTTGGGCTACTTTCTCGCCACCGACCAGCTCATCGGCACCTGACCAGGCCGCGGTATCCGCTGGGCGTGCCCTCCCGTCGATCCCCGATGCCCTTCGTGCGGTCGACGTCGGCCACTCACACCCGGGAAGACGCCCGCTCCCACTGCCGCGCCGGCGACATCCGCCGACCCGGTGGGGTCCGGCGGCCTGGCCGGACGCGTCGGGGACCACCGCCGAGAACCCTCGTGGCGGTGCTCGCGCCGAACGATCCCGATCCACCACCCCCACCGCAGGATGCCTCTCACGTGCCGACACATGACGACCGGATCACGAGCCACTTGACGGACGAGCAGTTGTACAGCGCCGTACACGCCGGCGGATCGGCCTCGACGGCGGCCGCCGTCGCCTTGCGGCGTCGGCACTGGGCGCGCGTGAGCGCGTTCGCCCTCACCGTCGTCGACGACACGGCGGCCGCGCGGCACATCACCGGCCTCGCGTTCGACCGCCTCCTGCGCGAGCGGCCCGCGGCGGCTCCCCTCGGGCGTCCGCCACGCCTGTTCCTGCTGCTGGAGGTGTCCAGGGCGGCGGCGCTCCTCACCCGCAGGTGCGACCGGGACGTAGGCGACCGCGGCGCCGCCCGGTGGCGCCGCCGGTGCCCGCGGAGTCCGCGCCGGCGGACGATCATTCCTTCCACGCGCTCATCGCCAAGGGGTTCGCCGCACTGCCTCCCCGTACACAGGCCCTCCTGTGGCACTCCCTCGTCGAGCGGGAGCCGGACGACGAGGTCGCGCCGATGACGGGCGACCGGCCGGAAACCCTCGCGGGTCTGGTGTCCCGCGCGCTCGTGTCGTGCCATGACGCGAGCCTGCACCTCCACCTGGACACCCGGCCCACACCGTGGTGTTCCGGGTTCGGGCGCATGCTGGACGCCGCTGCCACCCGCGAGGACGTACGGAGGAATCCGCATCTGACACGGCACCTGGGCGAGTGCCCCGGCTGCACGACCGCCTTGCGGGGCCTGATGGCCCTGCGGGAGACGCCTCGCTCCGTGCTGGCAGAAGCGGTACTCGGCAGCGCTCCGGGCGCGGCGTACGCCGTCACCGCCACCGTTCCGGGCGATGGGGCACCGTCCCCACGACGACCGCCCGCCGTCGCCGCGGAGCCCGGCCGAACGGGCTCGCGGTACGACCGGTGGGACGCGGAATCCCGCGGTCCCGTGCGCGATCGGAGTGGTCACCGTCCTGCTCGCGGCCGGCGCACTGGTGACCGTGACCCGTCCGGCCGGGACTCCGTCGGCCGTCGGCGCCCAGGCACCTGGGGCGACGCGCTCCGGCACCGGTGCCACACCGGCCCAGGGCGCGTCCTCCGCGGGAGCACCTCCTTCCGCCTCCGCCCCACCCTCACCGACCCGCTCCCCTCCGCCTCGGTCGCACCCGGCGGGTCCCCGGCCGGGCCTCCGACGAGCCCGGCGCCACAGGCCACCGCCTCCCCGGACGCGCCCACCACACCATTGCGGGCCTCGGCCTTCGTACCCGCCGTGAACTCCGACACCGGGCTGTGCCTCGACGTGCGGGGAGGCGTGTTCGCCAACGGCACCGACGTGATCACCACCACCTGTCGCGACGGATCCGCCACCCAGCGATGGCGCCTGGACGACGACGGCCTGCTGCGCAACGGCGCCCGGACGGACTACTGCCTGGACTCGAGAGGGCCGAAGACCGGAACGTCGGCATCTGGTCGTGCTCCGCCCATGCGCGCAGGAACGGGGAGAACCTGGAGTTCGCCCTCGACACGACCGGCCGCATCCGGCCTCGTGTCGCACCGGACCTCGCCGTCACCCCGGCCGGCGCGTCCGGTGCGGTCGCGCGTCTACGCCCCGCGGACGGCAGCGCGAACCAGTACTGGAACGAGCCGGCCGACTAGCCCTGCCGGCACCGCACGACCGCGTGCCGCTCCTCGCCCTCCCCCTCCCGCCCCGGCGACACCCGTCGGTGGTGCAAGAACCGCCTTGGGTAACGGCGTTGTGTCGAAAGGAAACCCGCCCTTCACACTGTTGACTTTTGGCGGAAATGGCGATTCTCTTTGTCGCATCAAGTGCGTATGCGTTCGATTTTGAGTTCTTCGAGCACGCGCAGCCGCCGTCTCATCCGCCGTTCCACGAGACTCCCGCGAGGCAGTCCCCGAGAGCGACGGCCACACAGCTCCCCATCACCTCACGCGCGCCTCACCGGTCGGTCCTGTGCGGCCCGTCCAAGCAAGGGAATGACATGTTCACTGAACGAAACCGCAGGCCGGTGGCGGCCGTGGCGCTGGGTCTGACCACGGTTCTCGGCCTCACCGCCTGCTCCAGCGGCCAGGAGTCCTCGTCGAAGACGGGCGCGGACGTGGGGAAGGTCGAGGCAAGATCTCCCTCACCTACCTCCAGAAGCAGGGCGACCAGGAGTACTTCGTCGGCGAGGCGGCGGGCGCCCAGGCGAAGGCGAAGGAACTCGGCATCGACCTGAAGGTGGTGAATCTGGGGAACGACGCGAACAAGACCGTCAGCGAGGCGCAGGCGGCGATCTCGCAGAAGAGCAACGGCCTGATCGTCGTCGTCCCCGACCCGGCCGTGGGCCCGCAGGTCGTGCAGCTCGCCAAGGACGCCAAGGTGGCGCTGCTGACGTCGGACGACCAGATATGCAGCACGGGGCCGGACCCGGCCGCCTGTCCCCCGAGGCCCTGGTGCCGCGCATCGCTTCAGCGGCGAGCAGATGGGCGGTGAGGTGGGCAAGCGTGCCGCCGAGGAGTTCAAGAAGGCGGGCTGGAACCCCGCGGAGACCGCGACCGTCTCCGCGTGGAAGCAGGACGTGACCGTGTGCACCGACCGTGTCAACGCGTCGAAGAAGGAGTTCGCGGCGAACGCGGGCGCCGCGGTGAAGAACATCGACGTGGCGACCGACAACAGCCGACCGGCGCCCAGGACAAGATCGCGGCCACGATCACCGCCAACCCCAAGGTGAAGCACTGGATCGTGTGGGGCTGCAACGACGAGAACGTCCAGGGCGGGGTGACCGCGCTGGAGAACGCCGGCTTCAAGGCGGACGACGTCATCGGGGTGGGGCTCGGCGCCTACCTCGCCTGCAAGAACTGGAGCTCGACCAAGCCCTCGGGCATGAAGGCCGCGCTGTTCATCAACGGCAAGGACGTCGGCGCCCTGGCGGTCCAGACCATGTACGACAAGCTCAAGAACGGCAAGGCCTTCCCAAGGAGGCCTTCGCCCCGACCAGGATGGTCGACGCCTCCACCTGGAAGGCCGCCGGAATCACCTGCGGCTGAACCACGGAACCCAGCCGGGTGGGTGCGGCGCAGCCGACGCGGTCGCACCCGCCTCCGACCACCGCCGGCCCGGCAGCGCCGCCGGGCCGGCACCATCGTTCTCCAGCCTGCGAGGCCTCCATGACCGCACCCGATACCGAGCCATCAGTTCCTGCCGTACCCGACCACGCCGCCGGCGCCGGCATCTCCGTCGAGGGCATCACCAAGCGCTTCGGCCCCGTCCAAGCCCTCGGCGGGGTGACACTCGCCTTCCCTCCCGGCCGGGTGACCGCTCTCATGGGTGAAAACGGCGCGGGCAAGTCGACGCTGCTGAAGATCCTCACCGGTGACCACCAGCCCACCGAAGGGCGCGTCCTCCTCGACGGCGGCCCGCTGAAGTTCTCCTCACCGCACGAGGCCCGCAGGGCCGGGATCCACATCATTCCCCAGGAACCGGAGATCATCCCGCACGTCTCGGTCGCCGAGAACGTGTACGCCGGATCCCTGCCCCGGAAGCCCGGACGCCGTCTCGACCGGGCCGAGCTGCGCCGCCGCATCACCGCCGACCTGGCCCGGCTGGGTTTCGGGAAGGTCATCGACCCCGATCAACTGGGCTCGCAGCTCAACGCGGCACAGCGCCAGTTGGTGGAGATCCTGCGGGCCCTCACCGGCGAGGCCAAGGTCATCGCCTTCGACGAGCCGACTTCCTCGCTGGCCGAGAACGAGGCGGAGGCCCTCTTCGCCCTCATCGACCGTCTGCGGGCGCAGGGCATCGCCGTCATCTACGTCTCCCACCGCATGAAGGAGATCTTCCGTCTCGCGGACCGGATCGCCGTCCTGCGCGACGGCACGGTCGCCGGTGTCCTGGAGACCTGTGACACGAACGAGGGCGAGGTGGTCCGCATGATGGTCGGCCGTGACCTGTCCTCCCTGTTCGTACGGCAGGACGTCGCCCGGGAGGAGGTCGTCCTGCGTCTGGAGGGTGTCACCACCGACGACGTACGGGACGTCGACCTGGAGGTCCGCGCCGGTGAGGTCGTGGCCCTGGCGGGGCTGATGGGTGCCGGACGCTCCGAACTGGCCCTCGCCCTCGCCGGTGACCAGCCGGTCCGGTCCGGTCGCATCGTCCTGAACGGCCGTCCCCTGCGCCTGCGCAGTCCCAAGAGACGCGATCCGGGCCGGCATCGGGCTCGCCCCCGAAGAACGCAAGACCCAAGCGCTGTTCCTGCACCGCAGCATCCGGGACAACACCTCCCTGGTCGGCCTGGAACGGCTGCGCCGCTGGCGCTTCGTCCGCAACGGCGAGGAGAGGGCCGCGGCACAGGAGTTCTCCGACCGGCTGCGCGTGCGAACGCCCGACATCGAGCACGAGGTGCGCAAGCTGTCCGGCGGCAACCAGCAGAAGGTCGTCCTCGCCCGCTGGCTGCTGCGCAAACCCAAGGTGCTGATCCTCGACGAACCCACCCGGGGCATCGACATCGGCGCCAAGGCCGAGATCTACCGCATCATCGCCGACCTCGCCCGCGAAGGGGTCGCCCTGCTCGTGATCTCCTCCGAGCTCCCCGAGGTACTCGGACTCGCCGACCGGATCGCCGTGATGCAGAACGGCCGCGTCACCGGCGAACTCGCCCGCGCCGAAGCCACCGAGGAAGCCATCCTCAACCTCGCCATGGCCGACGACCTGGCTCCCGTCGACACCGACCGATCCCGCACCGACTCCGCCGCTGGAGACGCACGATGACCACCGTCCAGACCCCCTCCTCGACCGACAGCACGGCCCCGGCGCCGGCCGAAAAGCCCGGACGGCCCTGGCTCACCTCACTCGGCGGACAGAACCTCAGCCTGATCGGCGCCCTGGTCCTGGTGCTGGCACTGTTCGGCACGCTCAACGAGAACTACCTGAGCTGGACCAACATCCAGGTCATCGGCGAAGCCGTGACGATCACCGGTCTCCTCGCCATCGTCCAGACCGTCGTCATCATCTGCGGCGGCCTCGACATCTCCGTCGGCTCCCAGGCCGGCCTCGCCTCCGTGGTCAGCGCCATGGCGTTCACCAGCTCCGGTGCCAACCCCTACCTCGGCATCGCCGCGGCCGTCGGCATCGGCGTGCTCGTCGGCATCGTCAACGGCGTCGTCATCGTCTACGGACGGGTCAACCCGACCATCGCCACCCTCGCCGGACTCGCCGCCTACAAGGGCGTCGCCCAGCTCGTCTCCGGCGGGCGCGCACAGGGCTACGTCCTCAACGACCCCTTCTTCGTCTTCCTCGGCCGCGGCAAGATCGCCGGGATACCCGTGATGATCTGGATCCTGGCCCTGGTCGCGGTCGCCGTGCACGTGATGCTCAAGTACACCGATGTCGGCCGCAACCTCTACGCCATCGGCGGCAACGACACCGCCGCCCGCCTGGCCGGCATCAACATCAACAAGTACCTCGTCGCCGTCTACGCCCTCATCGGCGTCGTCGCCGCCGTCGCGGGCGTCCTCCTGACCGCCCGCACCGGCTCCGGCCAGCCCGTCTCCGGCAGCGAGGGCCTGGAACTCAAGGCCATCACCGCCGCCGCCCTCGGCGGCTGCGCCCTCAAGGGCGGCAAGGGCGGCGTCGGCGGCACCCTGCTCGCCGTCGCCCTCCTCGGCGCCCTGGAGAACGGTCTCACCGTCGAGGGCATCAACACCTTCTGGCAGAACGTCGCCCAGGGCGCCCTGCTCGTCGCCGCCGTGGTGATCCAGCAGCGCCGCAGCGGCGAACGCGCCGTCGGGCTGCCCCACTGACCGGTACGAACCGCCCGCGGGCGAGGCCCGTCCCTCTCCGAAGGGACGGGCCTCACCCGCGTAGCCGGCGGCACCGGCGCTCCGCCCGCCGCTGGAGCCGGTACGGAGGAGCCGGGCCGGACGGCGCCGGGCTGTCGGCCGCCCGCCGCTCCGTGTTCACCCTCCCGTGGTCTGTTTACGCAAACATCATCGTATCCGCCCACAGGAAACGAGGATGCGACGTGAAACGCAGGACCCTGCTCAGCACATCGGCCGGCACCATCGCGCTCACCGTCACCGCGCCCGCGGTAGCACGCCCAGACAGCAGGGCGACCCGACCGCTGTCCACCTTCAACGTCATCAGCGACATCCAGGGCGACCTGGACGACCTGACCACCGCGCTCACCGACATCGGGGCGACCGCCCCGGGCGGCACGGGTCTCGCCGTCGCCGGTGACATCACGCCCGCGGGTACGACGCGGAGTACGCGGCCGTACAGCAGGTCGTCGCACGCGGTCCGATCGCCCGCGAGATCGCCTGGGCCATCGGCAACCACGAGTTCTACGTGCCCAAGTACGCCGACCCACGGACCCTCGCCCTGGAGACCTGGCCCAACGGCACCACCGAGGACTCGCTGTTCCGCAGCTTCTTCCGGTTCGCCGGACGTTCCGCCGTCCACGCCGAGACGACCTTCGGCGGAATCCCCGTGCTCACCATCGGCACCGAGCGGTACATGCACTACCACGACCCCAAGCTGTGGGACGAGGTCTGGCTGAGCGAGGCGCAGTTGCGGTGGCTCGAGGAACGGCTGCGGTACTGGGCGCGGCGCCGCAAGCCGGTCATGGTGATCGCCCACCACCCGCTGCCCGACACGGTCTCCGGGACGCGCAACAAGCTGTACAGGACGGACTACCTCCAGGCGGACGCGCTGCTGGGCATACTCGGCCGTCATCGCGACGTGTTCCTCTTCACCGGACACACCCACTGGGATCTGAACCTGTCCGACTGGTACGTGCGCCGGGTGGTCCCCGGCACCGCGAACCTCGAGGGGTTCTCGGTCATCAACACCGGAGCCGTACAGACCGGTTTCGCGGACAACGGACAGGGCGGCGAGACCACCGTCCCGGGTCGGTTCAACCAAGGTCTCCAAGTGGAGGTGTTCCGCGACAGGGTGGTCGTCAAGGCGCGTGACTTCACAGCCGGGACATGGCTGAAGCAGGTCACCGTACCCCTCTTCACCACGGCCTGACGGGCAGGTCCCCGCACCTCGCGGAGGGCGGCGCCACCCTCGCACCCCACGACCGACGCCCGCCGCCCTCCCCTGCCCGAGCAGGCCCGCCCGCCTCTGTGACCCCCGGTAAGAGGCGCCTGTCCGTTGTGAAGGTTGCTGTGTACACTCAGCCGACGAATCCGGCTGCGCACGAAAGTACCGGGGTGGCATCGTGACCGGAGCAACACCACTGGCACCGCAGCGAAGGGCACTGATCCTCGACATCGTGCGCAGCGAGGGAGCCGTGCGGGTGGCCGAGCTCGTGGAGCGGCTCGAGGTCTCCAACATGACGATCCGCCGCGACCTGGACGCGCTGGTGCGGAGCGGTCTGGTGGAGAAGGTGCACGGGGGCGCGATCATGACGTCCGCGACCACCGCGGACGAGCCGGCCTTCGAGGCCAAGTCCACCCTCGAGTCGACGGCCAAGGCCGCGGTGGCCCGCGCGGCGGCCGGACTCGTGCAGCCGGGCAGCGTCGTGGCCCTCTCGGGAGGGACGACGACCTTCGCCGTCGCGCACCTGCTCCGCGAGATCCCCCGGCTCACCGTGGTGACCAACTCCCTGCCGGTGGCCGAACTCCTCAGGCCGTCCGGCGGGGAGCGGGCCGCCCGGCCCCGACGCTGCTCCTGACCGGCGGGGCTCCGACGAAATCGGCTTCCCTGGTGGGGCCGTTGGCGGACCAGGCGATCCGTTCCCTCCAGGTGGACCTCGTGATCATCGGGGCCCACGGCGTCTCGGAACGCGCGGGGGCGACCACGCCGAACCTGGCGGAGGCGGAGACCAACCGCGCCCTGATCTCCTCGGCCGGCCGACTGGCCGTCGTGGCCGATCACAGCAAGTGGGGCGTCGTGGGCCTCAGTCGTTTCGCAGCGCTGTCCGAGATCGACTACTTCGTGTCCGACGACGGACTGGCACCGAAGGCCCGCTCCGTACTGGAGGACCACGTGGGACAGGTGATCCTGGGAGAAACGGAAGAGGCCTGACGGTCACGCCCTTCGGGACGGCAGGGGCTCACCGCACTGTCGTACACGACCGGTTCGGACGGCACCGACTTCCGCCACGCCCACCTCGCCCCGCCCTGCCCTGCCCTGCCCTGCCCCCGGTCCGATACGGGACGAGCCTCCGGTCGCGAACGGATCGCAGACGTACTCGTCATTCGTCTTGACACTTTCCCGTGCCGCTTCGAGACTCTCCCCAACCGCCGATTGTTAACGTAAACACACAGAGGGCGAACGACGCTGTAACGCGCCCCGGGACCGATCTCCGCCCGGTGTCGAGGGGCGGCGGTGCCCTTCACCGCGCTTTCCGGCCCGCCCTCGCGCCTCCTGTCCTTCCAGGCACATCGCCTCGACTCACCGACTGGAGAACGTCACCATGTCCCGTACGTTGAGAAGGCCGGCCGCAGGGCGGCGCAGAAGATCAGCCGCCCGTGCCACGGCGATCGCGGCCGTCATCGCCGCCGGGGCGGCGTCGCTCCCGGCGGCCGCCACTCCCCGGCCGAGCCCGGCGGAGCCGGGGCTCCGGGAATCACCGTGCGTCTCGATCCCGGTTATCAGCAGCGTCCGTTCGAGGGGTGGGGTACGGCGTTGGCCTGGTTCGCCACGGTGACCGGTGGCTGGCCGGATGCCAAGCGCGGTGAGCTGGCCGACGCGCTGTACGGCCGGGAGGGGCTGGGGCTCACCATCGCCCGGTACAACATCGGCGGGGGCGACAGTCCCGAGACCATCCCCTACATGCGGGCCGGCGGCGCCGTTCCCGGCTGGTGGAAGCGGCCCGGGCCGGAGTCCCCGACTGGTGGAACCCCGACGACCCCGCCCACTGGAACCCGGACGCCGACGCCGGCCAGCGCTGGTGGCTCACCGCCGCCAAAGCACGGGGCGCCGACACCTTCGAGGCCTTCTCCAACTCCGCGCCGTACTTCATGACGCACAGCGGCCTCGTCTCCGGAGCGCGGGACCCGCACCACGACAACCTCCGCCCCGACCAGTACGAACGGTTCGCCGCGTACCTCTCCGGCGCCCTGCGACGCGTCCAGGACTCCACCGGCGTCACCTTCGACTCCCTGTCCCCCTCAACGAACCGAACACCGACTACTGGCACGCCGGCGGACGCCAGGAAGGCTCCCACTGGAACCCCGCCTCCCAGGCACGCATGTACAGGACGCTCCGCGCCGAGCTGGACGCGAAGGGACTGGACACGCCCGTCGCGGCGATGGACGAGACCAACCCGAACACCTTCCGGTCCAACTGGGATTCCTACGGCGCCTCGGTACGGAAGTCGATCGGCGGGCTGAACACGCACACCTACTCCACCGGTGGCCGCAAGGGGGTCCGCGACATCGCCAAGGGCGCAGGCAAGCGCCTGTGGATGTCCGAGGTGGACCTCGGCGGTGAAGTCCCGCAGAACTTCACCGACATGCGTCCCGCCCTCGACCTCACCCGCCGCATCAACGACGACATCAGGGAACTGGAGCCCCGGGCCTGGGTGTTGTGGCAGGCCGTCGAGGACTACGAGAACATGTCCCCGGCTCACGAGAACTCCAACTGGGGTCTGATCCAGGCCGACTTCACCCCTGCGAACGCCGCCGGGGAACCGCTGCGCAAGAACAAGAAGTACTGGGCGATGGCCCAGTACACCAAGTTCATCCGGCCCGGCGCCCGCGTCATCAACACCGACGACCCGGACACCTTGGCCGCGGTGACGCCGAGCGGCCGGGGCGCGGTGCTGGTCCACAGCAACCCCACCGGCTCATCGCGGACGGTGACCGTGGACCTCAGCGGCTTCCGCAGCGCCCCTCGGCACCGGTCCAGCGCTACACCACGGACGCCACCAGGAACCTCCAGCGCCTGAAGGACCTCGCACCCTCGGGCAGGCGGGTCACCGTCACCCTGCCCCCGGGTTCCGTGACGACCCTCGTCCTGCCCGGTGTCTCCGGTGTGAACGCCGCGGCGTCCGGTGTGTCCGGCACGGACACCGGGACACCGTCCTCGTCCGTCACCGCCGCTCACCAGATCCTCAACGACAACAGCGGCATGGCCCTCGCCGTCGACACGGTGGGGGAAGGACCTCCCTCGTACAGCGCGTGCCCGACCCCGCGGACAGCGCACAGCAGTGGACCTTCACCAGATCGGTCGCCAGCGACTGGAGCAGCACGGCCACCCACCGTCTGACGAACGTCCGCAGCGGCAAGGCGCTGAGCGTCACCCGCGGTGTACTGACTCTGGCGGACGCGGGACCCTCCGCCCGGCAGCGGTGGATGCTGTCGACCGCCGGGGACGGGCACCACACGGTGATCAACCGTACGACCGGTGAACTCCTGGACGTCGCCCACGGCTCGACCGCGAGCGGCGCCTCCGTCGGTGTCCACCGGCCGACCACGGGAAGCAACCAGTCCTGGACGTTCCGCCCCGCCGGGACCCCGGCCTGACAGACGCCGCGCCTGCGGCACGGCGGAAAGCGTCTCGCCGTCGGCGCGGCCTCCACGGCGCCCTCCCGGCGGTGACCCCCGCCGAAGCGCCCTTCGTGGGGGTGGAGGGGACCGGACGGCTCGTCAGCGGCCCGGGCCGCCGGGCGGGCGATTGCACACGATGATCCGCGGGCCGACGAGCAACCCGTGGGCGAAGCGGCGCATCTCTTCCATCGGACGCCACGACGGCCGACGTACCTGCCACCGGTCGGCTCGCGTCGGTCACGCGGCCCCACGGACCGCGTGGCCGGGCGAGTCGAGCGAGCGGTGGCGCTCACGCGTGCCCGCACGGTGTGACGCTCCGATCAATTGACCTACACCGTTTGTCATAAAAGTTTACGAGCTGTTGACATTTGAGGTTTTGGCGGTCCATCCTCGGGCTCACCTGTTGGTTTCCGCGCAAAATGTTGCTTCACGGGCAAGGGCGAAGAGGTTACCGCCGTTCTGGCGCTCTGAAGCGCGCGGATGAAATCAAGGATCTGCATGAGACGAACAAGATCCGCCCTCGCAGGCCTGGGCCTGCTTCTGATCTCCCTCGCAGTGACGCCCACGGCGCACGCCGCACCCGTCACCACGGAGACGGGCACACAGTTCCCGGACGTTGCCGGGGCGGGCGTGCAGGCGCACGGCGGCGGAGCGATCAAGGTCGGTGACCACTACTACCTGTTCGGTGAGGACCGGGGCGAGAACAACAAGTTCCGCTACGTCTCGGTGTACCGCTCCAAGGACCTGAAGAGCTGGGAGCGCCGGGGCACGCCTTGTCCCAGGAGTCGGCCCCGAGATCGCGGACGCGGTGATCGAGCGGCCGAAGGTCCTGTACAACGCGAAGACCAAGCAGTACGTGATGTGGATGCACAAGGAGGCCGACGACTCCTACGCCGAGGCGCGGGCCGCGGTGGCGGTCTCCTCCACGATCGAAGGCCCCTACACCTGGAAGGGCTCCTTCCGCCCCAAGGACGCCTCCGGCACGAGCACATGTCCCGTGACATCACCGTGTACGAGGACAAGGCGGCCGGCAAGGCGTACATGGTCTCGGCCTCCAACCACAACGCGGACCTGCAGATCTACGAACTCACCGACGACTACACGCAGGTGAGGAAGCTGGTGGCGAACCCCTGGCCGGGGCAGCACCGGGAGTCGCCCGCTCTGTTCAAGCGCGGCCAGGTGTACTTCATGGTGACCTCAGGGACGAGTTACTGGGATCCGAACCAGCAGAAGTACGCCACCGCCACCGACCTCGCCGGGCCCTGGTCCCCGATGAAGGACGTGGGCAACCACAACGGCCACGACTCGCAGACGGCCTTCGTCCTGCCGGTGGAGGGCAGCGAGACCACGTCCTTCCTCTACATGGGAGACCGCTGGGCGGGCGTGTGGTCCGACCCGAAGCGGGTCAACGACTCGGAGTACGTCTGGCTTCCGCTGGAGTTCCCCACCGCCACGACCCTGACCCTCCCGTGGTACCCGAAGGTCTCGATCGACACGGAGACGGGCCGGGCCGCTGGCACCGGTGGTGACCCCCTCCACACGATCACCGCCAAGAGCGGCAAGACGTGCGTGACCGTGTCCGGCAGCCTGTCCGACAACCGGACTCCCGTGGTGGGGAAACCTGCTCCGGCGGGCTGAACAGCCGGTGGCGCTTCACCGACGAGAACAACGGCTACGTCCGCGTACTCGCCCAGCACAGCGGCAAGTGCCTCGACGTGGCGGACGACTCGACCGCGAACGGAGCCGAGGTCGAACAGTACGACTGCGGCTCGGGGACAACCAGCGCTGGCGCTTCGAGGATCTCGGCGACGGCCACCTGCGCATCGTCGCCAAGCACAGCAACAAGTGCCTGTCCGAGGGAACCGCCGCAGGGAGTCCCGGGCTCGTCCAGTCGGACTGCGACGGATCGGCCGGCCAGGCGTGGAAGGTCGGCACCACCAAGCCGACCGACCCGACCGATCCGACGGACCCGACCGACCCGACCGACCCGCCGGACACCGGGAAGGCCGAGCAGGACATCGTCACCTCGGTCGACGCCGGTGTGCTCACCATGACCACCTCGCGCGACGCCGTCCGGCTCCCGTCCGTCGGCTTCGGTGCGGGCGGCGCCTCAAGGGCAAGCTGAACGCGGTGACCGTCAAGGACCATCGCGGCGGCAGGACCGGCTGGTCCCTCACCGGCAAGGTCACCGCCTTCACCGGCCCGCGCGGCACCATCGACGCCGGACGCCTCACCTGGGCACCCGCCTGCACCACCGGGCCCGGCAGTCCCAGCACCTGCACGGCAGGCAGCCCCGGCGCCGTCGGCGAGAACGGAGCGACTCTGGCGACCGCCCCCGACGCCGAACTCACCGGCGGCGAGTTCACCGCCGGCGCCGACGTGACGCTCGACATCCCCAAGTACACCCCTGTCGGGAACTACACCGCGACGCTCACCCTCACCCTCCTCTGACACCACGCCCGTGTGCCGGACGCCGAGCGTCCGGCACACGGCGCCCTGAAAACCGAAGAGCCATGCGCAGAGCGTTCGTCGCCCTCCTGATCTTTCTCCTGTCCGCCCTGTCCGCCCTGTCCGTCCTGTCCGCCGCGCCGGCGGGAGCCGCGGACAACGGCGAGTGGTCGGTCAGACCCGCCGACTCCGCGATCACCCCGCGGGCGGCCTTCCGGCTTTCCGCACGCCCCGGTACGACTCTCTCCGACCGTGCGGTCGTCACCAACACCACGGACAAGGAGCTGTCCTTCCGCCTCTACGTGGCCGACGCCTACAACACGGAACGCGACGGCGGGCTGGCGGTGCGCGGCCTCAAGGAGCCCCAGCGTGACGTCGGGTCCTGGGGAAGCCCGAGCGGGAGGCCGTCACGGTTCCGGCGCGTTCGTCGGTGACCGTCGGCATCACCCTGAGGATTCCCCGCGACGCCTCGCCCGGTGACCACGTGGGCGCCCTCGTGGCCGTCGACGAACGCGTGCGGTCCGGGGCCGGTTCCCACATCGGCGTCCAGCGCGGCGTCGGAGCCCGCGTCTACCTGCGCGTGAACGGGCCGGCGAAGCCCGGCCTCTCCGTCGAGGACGTGCGGTTCAGCGCACGGACTCCCCAGGTGCCGTGGACCGGCGACAGCGGGTCGACCGTCTCGTACACACTGCGCAACACCGGCAACGTGAAGCTCGACCCCCGCGTCTCCGTGGACATCGGAGGCCTGTTCGTCGGGGGACCCGACGCACGGGAGCTGAAGAACGTGCCGGGCGAGCTGCTCCCCGGCCAGAAGGTACGGCTCTCCGAGTCCTGGTCCGGGGCACCCTTCGCCGGCTGGGGGACGTCACCGTCACGGCGACCGCGGAGAGGGCCCACGGCGCCGGGTCCGACGACTTCCTCCGGGTGCCGTGGCTCCTGGCCGGAATCGCGGCGCTCCTGATCTGCGCCCGGCTGCTGATCCGCCACCACAGGCACAAGGACCGCCGCCCGGCACCGGCGGACGGGAGCGAGTGACCCCGGCGGTCGGCACCACCAGCACACTTGCGTCGACGCCACCGCGCGCGCGACAGCGCACGGACCACGGCGTCCGGGATGCCGTCCGCCCGCGCGACCGCGCGACCGCGCGACCGCGCGACCGCGAGGTCGCGAGGTCGCGAGTCGCGAGGTCGCGAGTCGCGCCAGGAGGGCGCCGTCAATTCCAGCCAAACATCCGGCCAATGCCGACATGTTCACGTTAACATGGCACACTTCCCTGCTCCCCCGAGTCGTCGTGACGGCTCCCCGCCACGTGTTCTCGCGGGAGTTCGAGACCCACGTCGTGCGACCAGCTCCGCCGGGCGGCCCCGTTCCGCCGCCCGGACCGCTCCGGCCGGTGAACACCGGCCCCCGCACCAGGAGTCACCTTGAGAAGCACCCTCCGCAAGGCAGTCACCGCGAGTGTCCTGTTATCGGGCGTCGCGACGATCGCCGTAGGCCTTCCCCGTCCCCGCCGCCGTGGCCGCGGTGAACCCGCTGCCGCCCGTCAGCGCCGAGCTCCGGCCGGGCGCCGTGAACGTGCGACAGACCCCGGCCCAGAACGCGGCGCTCCTCGCCGACGCCCGCAAGGACCGGGCGGCCACCGCCAAGGCGTTGGGCCTGGGCGGGGAAGAGGCGCTCGTGCCCACGTCCGTCCTCGAGGACGCGGACGGCACCCTGCACACCCGCTACGACCGCACCTTCGCCGGGCTGCCCGTGCTCGGCGGTGACCTGGTGGTCCACCGGGCACCGGGCGGGGCCGTCAGTAGCGTCACCAGGGCGACTCGTGCCGCCCTCACCGTTCCCACCACCGTCCCCGCCGTGAGCGCCGGCGCCGCGAGGTCCGCCGCCCTCCGCCGGGCCAGGACCGAGGGTGCCGGAAGTCCCGAGGCCGAGCCGGCGCGCAAGGTGGTCTGGGCCGCCGACGGCAAGCCCGCCCTGGCCTGGGAGACCGTCGTCGGGGGCGTCCAGCGTGACGGCACGCCCTCCGAGCTGCACGTCGTCACCGACGCACGGACGGGCGACGAACTCTTCCGGTACCAGGCCGTCATGAACGGCACCGGCCACGGCCAGTACGCGGGGCAGGTCACCCTGGGCACCTCGGGTTCCGCGGGCGAGTACCTGCTCAAGGACGACACCCGCGGCGGCAACAGGACCACGGATCTGGGGCACGCCACCGACGACGAGATGCCCGGCACCCTGTTCACCGACGCCGACGACGTCTGGGGCGACGGCAAACCCGGCAACAGCCAGTCGGCCGCGGTGGACGCCCACTACGGGGCCCAACTGACGTGGGACTACTTCAAGGACGTCCACGGCCGCAACGGCATCAGGAACGACGGCGTCGCCGCCTACAGCAGGGTCCACTACGGCAACACGTATGCCAACGCCTTCTGGTGGGACGTCTGCTTCTGCATGACCTACGGGGACGGCGCCTACAACACCCATCCGCTCACCTCGATCGACGTGGCCGCGCACGAGATGACGCACGGCGTCACGTCCCGGACCGCGGGGCTGCGTTACAGCGGCGAGGCCGGCGGGCTCAACGAGGCCACGTCCGACATCTTCGGCGCGGCGGTGGAGTTCTGGGCAGCCGACCCCTCCGACCCGGGCGACTACCTCGAGGGCGAGAAGATCGACATCAACGGCGACGGCACGCCCCTGCGCCACATGGACAGGCCCTCCAAGGACGGCGAATCCGCCGACCACTGGTACCCGGGCATCCAACGGCTCGACGTCCACTACTCGTCCGGCCCCGCCAACCACTGGTTCTACCTCGCCTCCGAGGGCAGCGGCGCCAAGCTCGTCAACGGCGTCACCTACGACTCACCGACGTACGACGGCAAGCCGGTGAACCCCATCGGCCGCGACGCCGCCGCGAAGATCTGGTACCGGGCCCTGACCACCTACATGACGTCGAACACCGACTACGCGGGCGCCCGCGCCGCCACGCTCAGGCCGCCGCAGACCTCTACGGCAAGGACGGCGTCGTCCACCGCAACGTCGGCAACGCGTGGGCGGCCGTCAACGTCGGTCCCCGGATGGTCCAGGGCGTCACGCTGACCAGCCCCGGGGACCAGGTGTCCACGACCACCACGGCGGTCGACCTCCAAATCCAGGCGGTCACCGGCAACGAGGGCGCCGCGCTGACCTACACGGCCACCGGCCTGCCCGCCGGCCTGACCCTCGACCCCGGCACCGGCCGGATCACCGGGACGCCCACCACGGACGGCGACTCCACCGTCACCCTCACGGTGAAGGACTCCACGGGTGCGGTCGACGTCGTCCACTTCGGCTGGCTCATATACACCCCCGGCAACTGCGCGACGGCACAAGTGCTCGCCAACCCCGGCTTCGAGGAGGGGGCGGCCGGGTGGAACACCCGCGGTGCCGCTCCCCTGTTGACCGAGGACAACTCCTGGCTTCCCGCACGCGGCGGCACGTGGAAGGCCCTGCTCGGCGGCCGGGGGACCAGTCCACCGCCACGCTGTCCCAGACCGTGTTCGTCCCGTACGGCTGCGAGGCCACGGTCGGCTTCTGGCTGCGCGTCGTCACCCGTGAGGAGACGGACTCCCTCGCGCCGGACACACTGACCGTCCGGGCCAACGGCGTCAGCCTGGCCACGTACTCCAACCTGGACGCGAGCGCCGGCTACGTCAGGAAGACGCTCGACCTCGGTCCGCTCGCCGGGCAGTACGTCACCCTGACGTTCACTTCCGTCGAAGACCTGGCGGTTCCCACGTACTTCATGATCGACGACACCGAGTTCACCCTCCATCCCTGACCGCGTCCAGGGGTGAGGCGCCGCCGCCCTTCCGCACCCGTGCTCGCACGAGCCGGAAGGACGCGGCGGCGCCCGTCGGCAGGGACTCCCCGGCGCCGGGGACAGCCCGCCCGGGGCGGCGGGAAGGTCAGGCGCTCGCCGTGTCGGCCAGGACCAGTCGGCCGACCTCGCGGCCCAGCACCGACCGGGCTTCCTCGCCGAGGGCGTCGTCCGAGACGAAGTAGTCGATCTCGGAGAGGACGGCGAACCTGCTCAGCCCCACCACGCCCCACTTGCTGTGGTCCGCGACCACGGCGAGCTGCTCCGCGGAGTCGATCAGCGCCCGGTTGGTCTGCGCCTCGGCGAGGTTCGGGGAGGTGATGCCCGCACGCTCGGACACCCCGTGGGCGCCCATGATCAGGAGGTCCACGCGCAGCGAGCGGATCGCCTGGTCGGCCAGGGGCCCCACGAGCGACGCCGACCTCGTCGGGGAGCCGCCGGCGAGAGCACGGTCGGGGCGCCCGCGTCCTGCTCCTCCGTCCGTCCGCGCAGCAGGTCCGCGACGGGGAGCGAGTTGGTGACGACGGTGAGGCCGGGAATCCGCCGGAGGGCCGCGGCCACCGCGAAGGCGGTCGTTCCTCCGGAGACGGCGACGACGCCGCCCGGCTCCACGAGGCCGGCCGCCGCCGTCGCCACGGCGGCCTTGGCCGTCGACTCCAGGCTGGTCTTCGCCTCGAAGCAGGGCTCTTCGCCGGTGGTGGCCTTGGAGGTCGCGACGGCCCCGCCGTGCACCTTCTCCAGGGAGCCGGACCGGGCCAGCGCCTCCAGGTCCCGCCGGACGGTCATGTCCGAGACCCCGAGCTGCTCGACGAGGCGGGCCACCCGCACGGCGCCGTCACGGCGTACGAGGTCGAGGATCAGCGCGCGCCGCTGGAGCGCCAGCATCGGATCTCCCGTCCCCAAGTCGTTCGCCCCGCGTGAAGCCGGCCGGCACGGAACCCGCCGAGGCCGTCGGATCCGAACAGAATACATTCCCCCTCTCGACGGGGACGGGCCGCGGAAGGCCGCTCGGGCCGGAGCCGTCAGGAGGTGGTGAACTGCTGATCGGCGGCCGTGACGCAGGCGTGCTGGACGACGTCCGCGTCGTCCGCCGCGGAGGATCCGCTCGCGTCGAGGCACTTGCCGCTGTGCCGGGCGAGGAGGCTGGTGAAGCCGTCGGGCGACCTGTGCACCGACCACTGCTGGTTGGCACCGCCATTGCAGGTGTACTGGAAGACGGTCGCCCCGTCGGCGGTCGATTCGCCGCTGACGTCGAGGCACTTGCCGCTGTGCCGGGCGACGACGTTGACGTAGCCGCCGCCCGAGGAGCGCAGGGACCACTGCTGGTTGGCCGCGCCGCCGCAGGTGTACGGGACGACCCGGGCTCCGTCCGCGGTGGAGGCGCCGCTGACGTCGAGGCACTTGCCGTTGTGGCGCACGCGCAGCGGGTCCACGTGTCCGGGGCGACGGAACGGAAGGTCCAGGACTGGTTGGCCCCGGTCGTCGGACGGTGGACGCCGACGGGCGCGCCGTCGCTCGTGGACTCGGCGGTGACGTCCAGGAGTTTGCCGCCGGTGGCGTTGACGAGGGTGTGGTGTCCGTCGCCCGTGGTGGACAGCATCCACCTCTGCGCGGCCGAGGTGCCCGGGGCCACGAGCGCCAGGGAGTCGCCCCGGGCCGCGAGCGCCTTGCCGTCGACGGCGCTGGTGATGCGGTAGGCCGCGGTGTTGCTCCGGTCGGCGGGAGCGAGCTTGGTGAACTTCCACTGCTGCGCCGTGGTGCCGGGGCTGGACGTGCGTTGGACCAACGTGCTCCGGCCGTCGCCGGTGGCGACGGCCAGGGCCTGCCGCTGTTGTCGTTGAGGAGTTGGCGCGCGGCGCCGGTGGGGTCCGTGGTGTCGGCGACGTTCACGCCGGTGGCGGCGGGGAGGACGAAGGTCGTGACGGAGCCCGCGCCCACGGTGGCGGTGAGCGTCTTGCCCGCGGGGGTGAGGTCGCTCTCCCGCTGGAGGTTCTTGGTGCCGTCGGTGGTGTAGCGCTGGACGGCTCCCGTGCCCACGTTCTGGAAGCCGGCGAGGTTCAGGGTGAGCCGCTGGGGTTCGCCGGTGGGGTTGGTGTGGACGACGACCGTGCCCCGGCCGGCCGGTCGCAGGGCGGCGAAGGTGTCGGCGTTGTCGGTGTTGATGACGCGGGCGCCCGGGCGGACGAACCGGGTGTAGTTCGCCATCGCCCAGTACTTCTTGTTCTTGCGGAGGGGTTCGGTGGCCGCGTCGGTCGGCGTGAAGTCGGTTTGAATGAGGCCCCAGTTGGAGTTCTCGCGGTCCGGCGTCATGTTCTCGTAGTCCTCGACGGCCTGCCACAGGACCCAGGCCCGGGGCTCCAGCTCGCGGAAGTCCTCGTTGACGCGCCGGGTGAGGTCGAGGGCGGGGCTCATGTCGGTGAAGCTCTGCCCGACGCTGCCGCCGAGGTCCACCTCGGACATCCACAGCGGGATGCCGGCCCCTTGGCGATGTCCCGGACGCCGGTGCGTCCACTGGTGCCGTACGTGTGGGTGTTGAGCCTGCCGATCGCCGACCTGGCCACCGGGTCGTAGGTGTCCCAGTTCGCGCGGAAGACGTCGGGGGCGGTCTCGTCCATGGCGGCGACGCGGGTGGTGAGCCGTCGGCATCCAGCCTGGCGCGCAGGGTGGTGATCATGCGTGCCTGGGAGGCGGGGTTCCAGTGGGAGCCTTCCTGGCGTCCGCCGGCGTGCCAGTAGTCGGTGTTCGGTTCGTTGAGGGGGACAGGGAGTCGAAGGTGACGCCGGTGGAGTCCTGGACGCGTCGCAGGGCGCCGGAGAGGTACGCGGCGAACCGTTCGTACTGGTCGGGGCGGAGGTTGTCGTGGTGCGGGTCCCGCGCTCCGGAGACGAGGCCGCTGTGCGTCATGAAGTACGGCGCGGAGTTGGAGAAGGCCTCGAAGGTGTCGGCGCCCCGTGCTTTGGCGGCGGTGAGCCACCAGCGCTGGCCGGCGTCGGCGTCCGGGTTCCAGTGGGCGGGGTCGTCGGGGTTCCACCAGTCGGGGGACTCCGGCCCGGGCCGCTTCCACCAGCCGGGAACGGCGCCGCCGGCCCGCATGTAGGGGTGGTCTCGGGACTGTCGCCCCCGCCGATGTTGTACCGGGCGATGGTGAGCCCCAGCCCCTCCGGCCGTACAGCGCGTCGGCCAGCTCACCGCGCTTGGCATCCGGCCAGCCACCGGTCACCGTGGCGAACCAGGCCAACGCCGTACCCCACCCCTCGAACGGACGCTGCTGATAACCGGGATCGGGACGGACGGTCACCGCCTGTTCGGTGTCCTCGGCCGCCGCGGAGGTCACGGGGGCGAGGCCGGTCGCGAGGAGCGCGGCCGCGGCGGCAGTGGCGCCCAGGAGCCCGCCCCTTCTTCGTGTACGGGCCGGGGGTCGTTCACGGGTGGGGCGCATGGTCGGTCTCCTTGGGTCGATCGACGGTGGGGCCGCGCGCGACGGGGCCGGTCGCGGCCGTGTGGTGCGGGATGGGCCGTCGTGGGGGCGGACCCCGGCATGGAGGCGCGGGGCCCGCCCGGTGAGGTCCGGACGGCGGTCAGGCGGCCGTGCGGAGCCAGTTCTGGTTGGCGCCGCCGTTGCAGCTCCACTGGATCAGCGGCGTGCCGTCGCTCGTCGACGTGTTGGTGACGTCAAGGCACTTGCCGCTCCGCACGGCGGCGAGCTGCACGGTGTTGCCCGAGCCGGTCACCCTCCACTGCTGGGCGGCCGTGCCGTCGCAGGCGTACTGGACGATCGCGGCGCCGTCGGCGGTCGAGCCGTCCCGTACGGCGAGGCACTTGCCGCTGTACCGGGCCACGATCTGCACCCGGCCGTTGCCGGCGGCCTTGAGCCAGAACTGCTGGTTGACGGCGTTGGCACAGCCCCACTGGACGAGGGCGGCGCCGTCGGCGGTCGAACGGTCGGCCACGTCGGCGCACTTGCCGCTGTGCGAGGCGGTCAGCGTCTCCCAGGTGCCGAGGCCCCGCACCGTGCCGGTGGCCGTGTCGATGGTGATCTGCGGGTGGTAGTCCATGGTCATGGTGGTCTTGGTGGGGAACTTCAGCGGGAGCCAGACGTACCGGGAGTCATGGACCGTGCCGCCCATGGAGTTGCCCCAGCGGTCGCCCATGTAGAGGTACGAGGTGCGGGAGGTGCCCTGCACGGGCAGGACGTAGGCGGTCTGGGAGCCGTAGGCGTTCCGGTCGCCGATGTCCTTGAGGTCGCTCCAGGTGCCGGTGACGCTGGTGGCGGTGGCGTACTTCTGCTGGTTCGGGGCCCACCCGGTGGCACCGGAGGTCAGCAGGAAGTAGACGCCGTTGCGTTTGAACATCGCGGGGCCTCCCGCCACTGCCCGGCCCACAGCTTCTGCACCTGCGCGGCGATGCCGGTGTAGTCCGACGTCAGGCGGTAGACGTGCAGGTCGGCGTTCTCGTTGGCCGCCGAGATCATGTAGCCGGTGCCGTCGGTGTCGACGAACGTGGTGATGTCCCGGGACATGTGACCGAGTGGACGGAAGCTGCCCCGCCATCTGTAGTCGCCGTCGACGGTGTCCGACACGGCCACGGCGGCGCGGGCCTCGCTGTAGTCGGTGGCACTGCCCTCCTTGTGCATCCACATCACGAACCGGCCGGTCGAGGCGTTGTAGACGACCTTGGGCCGCTCGATGTTGGCGCCCCGGAGCTCGGGGTCGGTCTCCTCGGTGAGGACGTGGTTGCGGAACTCCCACGTCCTCAGGTCCGTCGAGCGGTAGGCCGATACGTACCGGAAGCTGTTGTCGGCGTTGCGGTCCTCGCCGAACCAGTAGTAGTACTCCCCGACCTTGACGACCCCGCCGCCGTGGGCGTGGACGGGATTGCCGGCCGGATCGGTGAACTGCGTGGCGTTGGTGACGGTCACGGGCGCCGCGTGGGCGGTGCCCATGGCGCCGAGGAGGGACAGGAGAACGGCACAGAGCGCGGTGAGCACGGTGGCCGTTCCCGAGGGTGTGCGTCGCATGGTCGCGTACCTCGTGATCTGAGGGGATGAAGCGTCCGGTGGGACGGACGGGGCGGGCGTGGACGCACCTCGGGTACGGAGACGTCCGTGGGTGCGAAGGGCCTTGACGGAGGCGCGTGTCGAACGGCGAGCGGTCGCCGAACGGGATCCGGGGGCGTCGACGGAACGTTTCCGCCGCATGACGAAGAGGTTTCGCCTTCTGGTGTTTGCGTTAACGCCCCCGTTCGGGACGAGAGTTTGGAAAGGCGCGAAGGGACTGTCAAGGTTTCGGACAAGATCCGCCGAAGATTGACCGGGCGGTATGTTTACGCCAACATACGGAGGGCCCTCCGCGCGGGCGGGTCTCGAAGTCCTCCGACGGAAGGTCGCGCGCATGGCGACGGACAACAGAACGCGGTCGCCCCGCTCACGGCCCGCCCGTCAGTGGCCGTCCATGGCGGACGTCGCCACGATGGCGGGCGTCTCCTCGCAGACGGTCTCCCGGGTGGCGAACAACCGGGAGAACGTCGACTCCGCCACCCGCGAGAAGGTGCTCTCCGCCATGCAGGCGCTCGGCTACCGCCCCAACACGGCGGCCCGCGCGCTGGTCACCGGCCGTTTCGGGGCGCTGGGCGTGGTCAGCTTCGACGTGAGCGCGCACGGCAACGCCCGTACGCTCGGCGCGATCGCCGACGCCGCCCGCGAGGCCGACTTCTCCGTGAACTTCATGGGCGTGCGGGCCCAGACCGAGGCCGCCGTGCGCCACGCGTTCCAGCACCTGATGCTGCAGTCCGTCGACGGCATCGTGCTGGTCGAGTCGCAGATGCTCGACACCCCGTCGCTGCGCCTGCCGCCGTCCATGCCGGTGGTCGTCGCCGACGGCGACACCGGTCACGAGTACCCCCATGTCGACTTCGACCAGGCCCACGGTTCCCGCGGCGTGGTCTCCCACCTGCTCGGCCTCGGCCACCGCACGGTCTGGCACCTCGCGGGCCCGCCCGACTCGTTCGCCGCGCGCCGCGCGCCGAGGCCTGGCGGCGAACCCTGACGGAAGCGGGCAGGGCGGTGCCGCCGGTGGTATACGGGGACTGGTCGGCGAGATCCGGCTACCGGGCCGGCCTCGACCTCGCCCGGCGGCCGGAGGTCACGGCCGTCTTCGCGGCGAACGACCAGATGGCGCTGGGCCTGATGCGCGCCCTGCACGAGTCGGGCAGGAGCGTGCCCGGGGACGTCAGCGTGGCCGGCTTCGACGACATCGCCGAGGCCGCGTACTTCCAGCCGCCCCTGACGACCGTGCACCAGGACTTCGAGGTGGTCGGCAAGCACTGCGTGGCGCTGCTGCTCGACCGGATCGAGGGCCGGACGGACGGACCGCGGCGCAGGGAGGTCGAGCCCGTCCTCGTGGTGCGTTCGAGCACGGCTCCGCCGCGGCCGGGCGCCACGGCCTGAGACGCCCCGGCCCTTCCCCGTCGCGCCCGGTCGGCAGATCCTCCCGGCGCCGATCCTCCCTTCCGGGCGGGCCGGCCTCAGCGTTCCCGTCCGCGCGCGCCGGGGACCGCCGTACTGCTCCGCTCCACCAGGGTGGTCGGCACGAGCCGCGTCCCCGTCACCGTCTCGCCCGCCAGCTCCCGCAGGACGGCGTCGACGCACCACGCTCCGACCCGGGCGAAGTCCTGACGGACGGTCGTCAGGGGCGGGATGAAGGAAGCCGCCTCGGGGATGTCGTCGAAGCCGACGACACTGACGTCCTCGGGAACGCGCACGCCTCGGTCGTGGAAGGCCCGCAGCAGGCCGAGGGCCATCTGGTCGTTGGCCACGAACACCGCCGTGCGGTCGGCCTCGTCGGCGAGCCTCAGCCCGGCCTCGTAACCCGACTCGGGGGTCCAGTCCCCGCGCAGCACGGGAGGCACCGCACGCCCCTCCTCGCGCAGCGCCGCCTCCCACGCCTCGGCGCGGCGGCCCGCGGCGAAGGACTCCTCCGGCCCGCGACGTGCCACACCGTGCCGTGGCCGAGGTCGAGCAGGTGCCGCACGGCAGCGCGGGCGCCCTGCCGCTGGTCCGTGTCCACCACCGGGAAGCGGCCCGTGGCGTCGGAGTCCACCACGACCACCTTGACGTGCGGCGGCAGGGTCAGGGCGGCGGCGTCGAGCAGGTGCACCTCCATGATCAGCACGACGGCGTCGACCGCCAGCTCGTCGAGGCGGGTGAACGCCCCTTGACGTTGTCCTGCGTGGGCGCGTCCAGCGGGATGAGGGTGACCGCGTAGCCGGCGCGGGCCGCCGAGCCGGCGATGGCGTCCAGGGTCCGGACGTTGCCCGTGCTGGTGAGTCCCATGGTGATGACGCCGATGGCCCGAAAGTCACCGCGCTTGAGGGCACGAGCCGCGCTGTTGGGGCGGTAGCCCAGCTCCCTCATCGCGTCGAGGACCTTCTGCCGGGTGGTCTCGACGACGGCCGCGTCACCATTGGAGACACGGGACACCGTCTGCGAGGAGACCCCCGCCCGCAGGGCGACGTCCGCCATGGAGACACGGCGCGGCCTGCCCCGCGCCCCCGCCGGCCGCCGTCCGCGGCCGCCGCCGACGGGTCGGTCGTGTTCTGCCCGGTCACCCGATTCCCTCTCCTTCGCCGTTACTTCGTGCTTGACGCCCCCCAGTGGGAGTGTCACCATCACGCTACCGATGATTACGTAAACATTTCTCGTCGGCCGGCCTTTCCCAGGGCCGCTTCTCGGCCACATGCCGCCCCGAACCACCTCGCTCCCCGTCTCCGGACCGCTCGGTCACCGACGCTAGGACCCAAGCCATGACGCTCCTGTCGACGCGTGCTGCGGCAGCGCCACCGTCCCGCCCACGAGCCCGCTTCCGTCTCCGCAGGGAGGCCCTCGTGGGCTGGGGCTTCGCCAGCCCGTTCGTCGCGGTCTTCGGCCTCGTCTTCCTCGCGCCGATCGGGTACGCCGGATACCTGAGCCTGTTCCGGGACCGGCTCATCGGCGGCACCTCCTTCGTCGGCCTCGACAACTACGGCGAGGCCCTCACGGACCCCGCTTCTGGGACGGCCTGACGCGGGTCGGCCTCTTCCTGCTGGTCCAGGTGCCGGTCATGCTGGGCATCGCGCTCCTCGCCGCCCTCGCGATCGACAGCGGCAGGCTCTACGGCAAGACCTTCTTCCGCGTCTCGATCTTCCTCCCGTACGCCGTGCCCGCCGTCGTCGCCAGCCTCATCTGGGGCTTCATGTACGGCAACCGGTTCGGCCTGGTCGGCAACATCAACGACGCACTCGGCATCACCCTTCCCGACCCGCTCTCCCCTCCCTGGTCCTCGCCTCGATCGGCAACATCGTCACCTGGGAGTTCGTCGGCTACAACATGCTGATCTTCTACTCGGCCCTCAAGGTCGTCCCCGCTCGCTCTACGAGGCGGCGGCGATCGACGGCGCCGGGGAGTGGCGGATCGTGACCTCGGTGAAGCTGCCGGCCATCCGCGGCGCCCTGGTCATCGCGACGATCTTCTCGATCATCGGCAGCTTCCAGCTCTTCAACGAGCCGAGCATCCTGCAGAAGCTCGCCCCCAACGCCATCACCAGCGACTTCACCCCCAACCTCTACACGTACTCGCTGTCCTTCTCGGGCCGGCAGCACAACTACGCGGCGACCGTGGCGATCGTGATGGGCGTGATCACCGCGATCATCGCCTACGCGGTCCAGTTGCGCGGCATGCGGAAGGGCTGAGCCATGACCACCTCCACGACCACCGCGGCCGCCGAGCCCGCCCCGACCCCCGCGAAGCCGCGGGCCGGCGACGCCCCGCAGCCTCGCACCGCACCCGCTCCTCCGCGGCCGGGCGTCGCACGCGGCGCCCGCACACCCGCTCGACCCGCGCCCCAGCCTCCCGCTGACCCTGGTCACCGGCCTGGTCCTCCTCTACACCCTGCTCCCGCTCGCCTGGCTGGTCATCAACGCCACCAAGAGCCGACGGGGACTGCTCGACTCCTTCGGGCTGTGGTTCGCCGAGGACTTCGACCTGTGGGACAACATCACCCGCACGCTCACCTACGACGACGGCGTCTTCGTCCGCTGGCTGCTCAACACCCTGCTGTACGTCGTCGCCGGCGCGGGCGGCGCCACGGTCCTCGCCGTCCTCGGCGGCTACGCCCTCGCGAAGTACGACTTCCCCGGCCGCAAGGCGGTCTTCGCGGTCGTCATCGGAGCCGTGGCCGTCCCCGGCACCGCCCTGGCGGTGCCCACCTTCTGATGTTCAGCAATATGGGCCTGACGAACACGCCCTGGGCCGTCATCGTCCCCTCCCTCATCTCCCCTTCGGCCTCTACCTGATGTGGGTCTTCGCCGCCGAGGCCGTCCCCACCGAACTCCTTGAGGCCGCGCGCATCGACGGCTCCGGCGAGCTGCGCACCTTCTTCCGCGTAGCGCTGCCGCTGCTCGTGCCGGGCACCGTCACCGTGCTGCTGTTCTCCATGGTCGCGACCTGGAACAACTACTTCCTGCCGCTGATCATGATCAAGGACCCCGACTGGTACCCCTGACCCTCGGCCTCAACGCCTGGAACGCCCAGGCCCAGACGGCCGGCGGCGAGGCCGTCTTCGAGCTGATCGTCACCGGCTCCCTGCTGACGATCGTCCCGATCGTGGCCGTCTTCCTACTGCTCCAGCGGTACTGGCAGTCCGGCCTGGCCGCCGGAAGCGTCAAGGAATGACCGCCTTCCCCTCCTCGCCCTCCCTCGATCCCTCACCTCCCGGAAGTCCCTCCCCGCCCGCACCACCGACCAGGAGCACCTCCCATGCGCACCCACACCACCCGCAGACTGCTCGGCGCGCTCGCCGCACTCGCCACGCTCACGCTGACCGCCACGGCCTGCGGCTCCGACGACCCGGACACCGGCTCCGGCGGCGCCCCGAAGGACGTCGACGCCGCGCTCCAGAAGGGCGGGAAGCTGACGGTGTGGGCCTGGGAGCCCACGCTCAAGAAGGTGGCGGAGGACTTCGAGAAGAAGTACCCCAAGGTCGACGTCGAGCTGGTCAACGCGGGCACCGGCGACAAGCAGTACACCGCCCTGCAGAACGTGCTGGCGGCCGGCTCCAGCGCCCCCGACGTGGCACAGATCGAGTACTACGCCCTCGGCCAGTTCACCATCGGCAAGTCCGTCGAGGAACTCTCCCCTACGGGGCCGTCAAGCACTCCGCGAGCTTCACCTCCGGCCCTGGAACGCGGTCACCGAGGACAAGGCGATCTACGCCCTGCCCATGGACTCCGGCCCCATGGCGTTCTTCTACAACAAGAAGGTCTTCGACAAGCACGGCATCGAGGTGCCGACCACCTGGGACGAGTACGTGGAGGCGGCCCGCGCCCTCCACAAGGCCGACCCGAAGGCCTTCATCACCAACGACACCGGCGACGCCGGCGCCACGACCAGCCTCGTCTGGCAGGCCGGCGGCCGCCCGTACCGGACCGAGGGCACCGACGTCACCGTGAACTTCGACGACGAGGGCACCCGGAAGTACACCGCCACCTGGCAGAAGCTCCTCGACGAGAAGCTGGTCGCGCCGATCAGCTCCTGGAGCGACGCCTGGTACAAGGAGCTGGCCGACGGCTCCCTCGCCACCCTCTCCATCGGGGCCTGGATGCCGGCCAACCTCACCTCCGGAGTCGCCTCCGCCTCCGGCGACTGGCGGGTCGCCCCGCTGCCGCAGTGGACGAAGGGCGACAAGGCGAGCGCCGAGAACGGCGGCAGCTCGCTCGCCGTGCCGAAGGCCGCCAAGAACAAGGAACTCGCCTACGCCTTCACCGAGTTCGCCACCACAGGCGCCGGTGCGAGCAGCCGCGTCGCGGCCGGTGCCTTCCCGCGACCCGCGCCGATCTGGAGTCGAAGGCCTTCCTCGACACGAAGTTCCCTTACTTCGGCGGCCAGCAGGCCAACCGGATCTTCGCCGAGTCCGCCCGCAACGTCGGCGAGGACTGGTCCTACCTGCCCTTCCAGGTGTACGCGAACTCGATCTTCAACGACACGGTGGGCAAGGCGTACGTCTCCCCGACGAAGCTCTCCGAGGGCCTGAAGGCCTGGCAGGAAGCCTCCGTCAAGTACGGCAACGACCAGGGCTTCAGCGTCAACAAGTAGTCCGGCGGCCGCGGGGCGGAGCCGCGCCGCGCCTCCGCCCCGCACGCATGCGGACAGGGCTTGCCACACCCCCGATGTTTGCGCAAACGTATCGTAGCGGCGTCCCGGCCCGCACCACCCTTCACGTACAGGAGCAAGCAGCCCATGCCCGTTCTCCAGACAGACAAGGCCGGATTCCTGCTCGACGGCCGCCCCTTCCGCTTCCTGTCCGGCGGGCTGCACTACTTCCGGGTCCACCCCGAGCAGTGGCGGGACCGGCTCCGCAAGGCCGGCTCATGGGGCTCAACACCGTCGAGACCTACGTCCCTGGAACCTCCACCAGCCGCGCCCCGATCGCTTCGTGCTCGACGGCGGCCTCGACCTGCCCCGCTTCCTCGAACTCGCCGCCGCCGAGGGGCTGCACGTGCTCCTGCGCCCCGGCCCGTACATCTGCGCGGGTGGGGGGGCGGTCTGCCCTCGTGGCTGCTCGCCGAGCCGGACATGCGGCTGCGCTCCCGCGACCCCCGCTTCCTGGCGGCGGTGGACGACTTCTTCGGCCGTCTGCTCCCCCGCTCCGGCCGCACCTCGCCCCGCGGGGCGGCCCCGTCCTCGCCGTACAGGTGGAGAACGAGTACGGCGCCCACGGCGACGACACCGCCTACCTGGAGCACGTCGCCGGCTCACTGCGCGCCCACGGGGTCGACGTCCCCTCTTCACCTGCGACCAGCCGGTCGACCTGGAGCGCGGCTCCCTGCCCGGCGTCCTCGCCACCGCCAACTTCGGCAGCCGCTCGGCCCACCACCTGGCCGCCCTGCGCGCGGCGCCCCGAAGGGCCGCTGATGACCACCGAGTTCTGGATCGGCTGGTTCGACCGCTGGGGCGCCCACCACGTGGTCCGCGACCCCGACACGGCCGCCCGCGAACTCGACGAACTCCTCGCCACCGGCGCCTCGGTCAACTTCTACATGTTCCACGGCGGCACCAACTTCGGCTTCACCAACGGCGCCAACGACAAGCACACCTACCGGCCCACCGTCACCTCCTACGACTACGACGCCCCGCTCGACGAGGCCGGCGACCCGACGGAGAAGTACACCGCCTTCCGCGACGTCATCGCCAAGTACGCCCCCGTACCGAGCGGCCCCGTCCCCGCGCCGGGCGCCAAACTGGCCGTTTCCGGAGTCGTGTTGACGGAGAGCGCCGCGCTGCTGCCGAACGCGGCCGCGCTGACGCGGGGTGTCGGCTCCCGCCGGCCGCTGACCATGGAGGAACTGGAACAGGACTTCGGATTCGTCCTCTACGAGACCGTCCTGCCCCGGTCGGGCCCCGCCCTCCTGGAGGTCGAGCAGGTCCGCGACCGCGCCCAGGTCTTCGTGGACGGGCAGCCGGTGGGCGTCCTGGAGCGCGAGAACCACGAACACGCCCTCGCCTTCACCGTTCCCCGGGCCGGCGGCACGCTCTCGGTCCTGGTGGAGAACCAGGGCCGGGTGAACTACGGGCAGGGCATCCACGACCGCAAGGGACTGCTCGGCGCGGTCCTCCTCGACGGCGCCGAGCTCGCGGGCTGGACCAGCCGCCCGCTCCCGCTCACCACGCTGGAAGACGTCCCTTCGCGGCCGGCACGACGACGCCCGTCGGCCCGGCCTTCCACCGGGGCGCCTTCGAGGTCGCCGAACCGGCCGACACCTTCCTGCACCTCGACGGCTGGACCAAGGGCAACGCCTGGGTCAACGGCTTCGCGCTCGGCCGCTACTGGTCCCGCGGCCCGCAGCGGTCACTGTACGTCCCCGCCCCCGTCCTGCGCCCCGGTGTGAACGAGGTCGTCGTCCTGGAACTCCACGCCGGCCACCGGGCCCGTACCGTCGACTTCCTCGGCACGCCCGACCTCGGCCCCACCGAGGAGTAGGCGCGGGGTGTTCCCGGGGCCGGGGCCGCACCGGAGGGCCGGCCTTCCGGCCCTTCAGGACGCCGCCCGGCTCCGGGCGGCGCGGCGTCCGGCCTTGACCGGTCCGAAGGTCTCCCGGTCGTCGAGGAACCCCTCCAGGGCGAACGTCGCGGCGCCCAGTGTCACGGGATTGTCCGGGACGGCGCTCAGGCGCGGTTCGGCCGCGCGCAGGGACTGGGGAAGGGCGTGGTCCGCCGCGACCCGGCGGGTCCGCGACAGGAGCCGCTCACCCAGCCGCTCCGCCGTCGGCCCGCCGATCACCAGGGCCTGGGGGTTGAGGAGGTTGAGCAGGTTGGCCACCGCCACGCCCAGGTAGCGGGCGGTCCTTTCGACCGCCTCGACGGCCGCCGGATCCCCCTCGGCCGCGGCGCGCGGCCAGGGCGTCGACCGTCGCCGTCTCGTCGCCGATGCGCGACAGGGCGCTCTCCGGACGCAGTTCACGGACCGTTCGGGCGACGCCGGCCGTGCTGACGTACGCCTCGACGCAGCCCCGCTTCCCGCAGCGGCAGTCCCGCCCGTCGAGGACGAGGCAGGTGTGCCCCACTCCCCCGCGCTGTTGGTGGCGCCCCGGTACAGCGTCCCGCCGACCGCGACGCCCGCGCCCACGCCGCCGCGCAGGGTCACCACCACCAGGTCGTCGACGTCCCGGCCCGCGCCGAACCACATCTCGGCGACCGTGGCGGCCTTCAGCGGGTTGTCCAGGTAGAGGGCATGGCCAGCCGTTCGGCGAGGAGGGCGCGCAGCGGACCTCCCGCCAGGACCAGTACGGCGAGAAGACGGAGACCCCGCCCTCCCGTTCGACCGGACCGGGCACGCTGACGCCCGCTCCGAGCACCCGGGACGGCGGGGTGTCCGAGGCCGTCAGCAGGTCCTCGACGGCGGTCGCGATCGCGTCCACGACGTCGGCGGGCCGAACCTCCCCGGGGCAGGGGGAGCTCGACGCCGTGCTTGACCCTCAGCTCCAGGTCGAACACCTGGGCCTGGACGGACGTTTCGGCGACGTCGACGCCGAGCAGGACGCCGCGTCCGGCGTTGACCGCGAGCCGGGCACGGGGACGCCCGCCGCCGGAATCCTCGTGTCCGGCCTCGACGAGCACGTCGGCCTCGATGAGTTCGGCGACGAGGTTGGCCACGGTGGCGAAGGACAGGCCCGTGGCGGCGGCGATGTCCTGCCGGCTCACCGCCCCGGGCGCCGCGTACACGCGGCGCAGGGCGTCGAACCGGTTGCCGCGGCGGATGTCCTGGGCGGTCCGCTTGACCATCGGTCTCGTCCTCCTGATCAGGTGCGTGAGCATGCCCGGCATGCTCACCCGACCTATTCCATTCATTGGAGGAAGAGTATTTACATGGGTTAGACGAACTCCTAGAGTTGCGGCGCGGGATCTGAGAAGGAGCAACGACATGCGATGGAACGCAGTCCCCTGCACTCCCGGGCCGGGCCTCCTGTCCGAAGGGCCGGTGTGGGACCGGAACCGGGGAGAACTCCTCTGGGTGGACATCACGGCGGGCCTCGTCCACCGCGGCGGCCTCGTGGAGCGGGAGGACGGGAGCGGACTGCCGGACGTGGCCCCCTGACCGCCTTCGGCCTCGACCGGCCCGTGGGAGCCGTGGCGCCCCGCGCCTCCGGAGGGCTGGTGGCGGCGGCCGGCACGGACTTCCTGAACCTCACCGAGACGGGTGGACGCTCGCTGATCGCCACACCGGTGACCGCCGACGACGGAGTGCGCCGGCGGATGAACGACGCCAAGTGCGACCCCCGGGGCCGCCTCCTGGCCGGGACCATGGCCTACGACCTCACCGAGGGCGCCGGCTCGCTCTACCGCCTGGACCCGGACGGCACGGTCGTCACCCTGCTCGACTCGGTGACCATCTCCAACGGCCTGGGTTGGAGCCCGGACGGGCGCCTGCTCTACTTCGCCGACAGCCCGACCCGCCGCGTCGACGTCTTCGACTACGACATCGCCGCCGGCACGCTCTCCGGGCGCCGTCCCTTCGCCGGGTTCGGCGAGGGCGAGAGCCGGACGGCCTCGCCGTGGACACCGAGGGCCGGGTCTGGGTCGCGGTCTGGGGCGCGGGCGAAGTGCGCGCGTTCACCCCGGAGGGCGAGCCGTACGCCGTCGTGGAGGTCCCGGCCGCCCACGTCTCCAGTTGCGCCTTCGCGGGACCTGACCTCGACGTCCTGGTGATCACCACCGCCTCCGAGGGCCGCACCCCCGAGCAACTGCGCGACGAGCCGGACGCCGGCCGGCTCTTCGTCTGCCGCCCGGGCGTCACGGGGCTGCCCGTACCCCCGTTCGCGGACGGCCCGCGATCACTCCCCCTTCCGACACCACCGCCCACGACCAGCAGGGACCCCTGTCATGACCGACCTGATCGAAGCCCTCACCGCGACGCCGGTGATCGCCATCCTCCGCTCCGGGTCGTCCCGGCGCTTCCCGGACGTCGCCGACGTCCTCCACGCCTCCGGCATACGGGCGGTGGAGTTCACCCTCTCCACCCCGGCGCCCTGGACGCACTGCGCGAGTACGCCGGCTTCAAGCCCGACGGCCTGGCGCTGGGCGCCGGCACGGTCATCACCCCGGCCGACGCGCGACGGGCCGTCGAGGCGGGCGCCACCTATCTGATCACTCCCGCGACCTGTCTCGACGTCGTCGCCGAGGGGCGGCGGCTCGGCGTTCCCGTGCTTCCCGGCGCGTTCACGACGAGCGAGATCCTCTCCGTGTGGCAGGCCGGCGCCACCATGGTGAAGCTGTTCCCCGCCTCGGTCGGAGGACCGGAGTACGTACGGGCCGTGCGCGCGCCCCTCGGATCGATCCCCTCGTGCCGACCGGCGGCATCTCCCTGGACCAGGCACCCGCCTACCTCGCCGCCGGCGCCACCGCGCTCGGCATGGGCGGCCCTGGTGGGCGACGCCTGCGAAGGCGGCAGCCTGAACGCCCTGCGCGAGCGGGCCGACGCCCTCCTGCACGGAACCGGCTCGTGACGGCGCGCACCGGCCGTCCGCCGCTCCGGGCACCGCGTCCCTGGTCACCCTCGGCGAGGCGATGGTCGTGGCCGCCGCGACCGACCCCGGCCCCCTCGCCCACGGGGCGCCGCTGCGCCTGACCTTCGCCGGCGCGGAGGCCACCGTCGCGATCGGCGTGCGCCGCCTGGGCCACACCGCCTCCTGGACCGGCCGGGTGGGCGCCGACGCCGGGGGCGCGATGATCCTCGACGGGCTGCGGGCCGCGGACGTCGACGTGACCCGCGTCGTCGAGGACGCCGACGCCCCGACCGGACTGATGCTGCGGGAACGCCGTACCGGCGACCACACCCGTGTCGTGTACTACCGCCGGGGAATGGCCGGCTCCCGCCTCGCGCCGGAGGACGTCGACGGGCGACTCGTCGCCGGGGCGCGGGTCCTGCACGTCACGGGCATCACGCCCGCGCTCGGGGACGCCCCCGGGCGGCGGTGCGCCATGCCGTCGAGACCGCCCGGGCGGCCGGCGTCACGGTCTCCCTGGACCTCAACCACCGCTCCCTGCTGTGGTCCCGCCAGAGGCCGCCGCCGAACTCGCGCATCTCGTCGCCCGGTCCGACGTCGTCTTCGCCGGTCCGGAGGAGGCCTCGCTCGTCGTTCCCGGGGCGGAACCGGCCGCCATGGCCGAAGCGCTGCTGCGCCTCGGCCCCGGGAGGCCGTGCTCAAGCTCGGGTCGCGCGGCGCCCTCGCCGCCACCGCCGACGGGACCGTCCGCCAGGACGCCGTCCCCATCACCCCCGTCGACCCCATCGGGGCCGGTGACTCCTTCGTCGCCGGATACCTCGCGTCCCTCCTCGACGGCGCGCCGCCGCGCAAGCGGCTGCGGACCGGCGCCGTGTGCGGGGCGTTCGCCGTCGCCGTGCGCGGCGACTGGGAGAACCTGCCCGCCGCGCCGAACTCGACCTCCTCCGGGGCGAGGACGTCACCCGCTGACCGGGCCTCCCCTCTCCCCCGAGAAGCACGCACAGGAGCACCGTCATGAACCGTTTCACGGAAGGACGGCCGTCGTCACCGGCGCGTCCTCCGGCATCGGCGCGGCCGTCGCCGTCCGCCTGGCCTCCGAAGGGGCCTCCGTCGTCCTCGCCGACATCGCCGAGGAGGCCGGCACGGATCTCGCGGAGAGGATCCGCGTCGACGGCAGGCACGCCGCGTTCGTACGCTGCGACGTCTCCGAGGAGAAGGACTGGGACGCGCTGCGCGACCGTACGCACGCGCTGTTCGGTCCCGTCGACGTCGTCCACAGCAACGCGTTCACGCACCGGGACGCGGCCGCGCACGAACTGACCGCCGCGGACTGGAACCGCGAGTTGTCCGTCAACCTCACCGCGGTCTACTTCGCGGTCCGCGCCTTCGTCGAGGACCTGCGCGCCGTGCGCGGCTCGTTCGTCGCCACGTCCAGCGTGCACGCGCTGTTCGGCCTGCCCGGCTACCCGGCGTACGCGGCGGCCAAGGGCGGCATGTGCGCGCTCGTCCGCCAGCTCGCCGTCGAGTACGGGCCCGAGGTGCGCTTCAACTCGGTGCTCCCGGGCCCCATCCTCACCGAGACCTGGGACGGCGTGCCGGAGGACGACCTCGAACTGTCCGCCCGCGCCACCGCCCTCACCCGGCTCGGCCGCCCCGAGGAAGTGGCCGCCGCCGTCGCCTTCCTGGCCTCCGAGGAGGCCTCGTACGTCACCGGAACGAGCCTGACCGTGGACGGCGGCTGGACCGTGAAGAAGGAGTCCAAGTGAAGATCACCTCCCTGCGCACCTATCTGGTGGCCCCCGCTGGTGCTTCCTGCGCGTCGACACGGACGAGGGGATCACCGGCTGGGGCGAGCCGGTCGTCGAGGGCCGCGCGCACACGGTCGCCGCGGCCGTCGACGAGCTTCCGACTACCTCGTCGGACAGGATCCGCTGCGGATCGAGGACCACTGGCAGGTCCTCACCAAGGGCGGCTTCTACCGGGGCGGCCCGGTGCTCTCCAGCGCGGTGGCCGGCATCGACCAGGCCCTGTGGGACATCGCCGGCAAGGCCCTGGGCGTCCCGGTGTGGCAACTGCTCGGCGGCAACGTCCGCGACCGGATACGGGTGTATAGCTGGATCGGCGGCGACCGTCCGACCGACGTCGCCGAGGCGGCGGCCGCGCGCCGCGCCGAGGGCTTCACCGCGATCAAGATGAACGCCTCGGCACAACTGCGGCTCATCGACACGCCGAACGCCGTGCACGACATCGTCGCGCGGGTGGCGAGCGTCCGCGAGCGGGTGGGGACGACTTCGACATCGCCGTGGACTTCCACGGCCGGCTCACGCTCCCGATGGCCCGGCGGGTCGTGCCGCTCCTGGAGGAGTACCTGCCGTTCTTCGTCGAGGAGCCGGTGGTGCCCGAGCTGAGCGACCGCATCGGCGACGTCGTCCGGTCGACGAGCATTCCGGTAGCGACCGGTGAACGCCTCTACTCCCGCTGGGACTTCAAGAAGGTCCTGGAGTCGGGGGTGGCCGTCGCCCAGCCGACCTCTCCCACGCGGGGGCATCTCGGAGGTACGGCGGATCGCGGCCATGGCGGAGGCGTACGACGTCTCGCTGGCCCCGCACTGCCCGCTCGGACCCATCGCGCTCGCGGCCTGCCTCCAGGTGGGGTTCGCCACCCCAACCTGCTGATCCAGGAGCAGAGCCTGGGCATCCACTACAACGAGGGATCCGACCTGCTCGACTACCTCGTGGACCCGTCGGTCTTCCACTACGACGACGGTCACGTCGGACTCCTCACCGCCCCGGGCCTGGGCATCGAGATCGACGAGAAGGCGGTGGAACGCGCCGCGGAGACCGGTCACCGCTGGCGCAATCCCGTGTGGCGGCGCGACGACGGCTCACAGGCCGAATGGTGACGCGTACGTCCCCGGCACCGAGCGCGCACGGATGCTGATCACGGCGGCGCTCTCGGTCCTTCCGGGGAACCCCTCCGGCCACCGCACAGGCGAGGCCCGCCCCTCGAAAGGGGCGGGCCTCGCCTGTGTGGTGGCCGAGATCGACACGCTTCGGGTCGATGGGGAATCGCCGATTCTCCCGGAAGTGACAGGTCGTCGTGGAAGCGTCGGTTCGACACGCCACCGTGGTGCGGGCGGGATCGCGACCGGGTTCCAGAACGTCCAGGCACGGCGGGGGGAGCACTCGATCGGTCATGGATTCCAGTTGCCGTCGAGTGGACGGCCCGTAGACTCCGGGCGGGTCGTCGTAGATCCCGTGATCCGCCTGGGACATGAGCACCGCGTCGTAGAGATGCCGGTCGAAGCGATCCCGTTGGGGATGGGGCCACAGGCCGATCCACGCGAATCGTCGCTGCAGTTCGAAGACCTCGGGTCCCCGGTCGTGGCGGCGCAGTGTCGGGCCCTGCTCGGAAGTCGTCGGCGTGGGTGCGGCCGTCGTGGCGCCCGGAATGCTCCGACTCGGTACGGGAGGTGCCGTGACGTCCCGGCCGCTCTGATCACTCTGGCCGGCCGTGGGGAGCGGCACGGCTTTCGCGTCCGGGGAGGTGCGGGGAGACGAGGCTGGTGGCGACGTGCGCACCGTGCCGTGCCCGGATGCCGTTGCGGTCCGCTCGGGGCCGTCCGGTGGAGCCTGGCGTGTCCGGCTCGACGACGGAGATCCGGTCCGGCCCGGCTCGCCGTCGAACATTTCGAGGCGGCTCGCGGGGGCCTGCTCCATCGTCCTGACGGGGTCAGGCTCGTGGAGGAAAGCGTAGGCCCCGCGATCGTGGCCGTTCCGGCGAGAGCGGACAAGGCGGTGGCAAGCGGCAGGAACGGTCGTCGTCTCGGAACCCTGCTCGTTCTTCGGTGCGACGTCCGCGTGAGCATCACCGGTGGAACCGGATTCTCGTAGTCGGACGACCGGCGGCCGTTCCCTCGGGTACGCTCCGGCACCACCCAGGCGACGGTCGTCGCGGTCACTCCGTCGTCCGTCACGGTTTCATGGAGACTGAGGTACGACCGAACCCATTCCTGGCCGAACTCATTGGTTCCATAGGGTTGTTGTGTCGAGGTCACTTCGCGCGTGCCGGCACAGAGGCATCGAGGCCGGCCGTCGCAGCGGGGGCAGGGAAGGGTGCTCACTGAGTTCCTGTCGAATGTTCCAAGGCACATCTCAAGACACCCGTCGCGCTTGTGGGGACCACAAGACGCGGGAGCCCGCGTCCGAATTCTCCCGAAGCCCTCTTCGTGCGGGGCCTGGCGGCTTGTGCGGATCGGGGGAGAGAACCGCGCGTCGGCATCCGTCAGCGTCCTTCGCCGGGGCGACGCCGACGGCCCTTCCACCAGACGATCCTCACGGAGACGGGCGAGGTTCTTCGTGCGCACCCGCACGGGAAGACGGGGTTCGACGCGGGCCTCGTCGAAGAGGAGCCGGCGTGGCGGGGGTGTCGGCGCCGCGCCCGCTCGCCGCTGTCCCCTGCGGCCGCCCGCTCGGCGCCTTGCCGTCCTGGCGCGGGCACGGAAGACGAAGAGGAGGCCGACGGAGAGCAGGGTGCCGCCGAAGGCGAGGAGGAGCGGGGTTCGGTCGGAGACACCGGTAGCGTGCAGGGGCGCGGCAGTGTTGCCCGTGCCCGTGTCCGTGTCCGTGTCGACCGGAATCTCGTCGGAGGTTTCGGACACCGGACCCGGCGTGGCGGGCGCCGTCGTGGTGCTTACCGTCACCGGGGCCGGTCCCGCCACCTGCCCCGAAGGGGATGCCGAGGTGTCGGGCAGGTCGGGCGGGGACGTCGTCGTGACGTTCGGTGCGGGCGTGGTGCTGCCCGGTGGCACTGGGGTTCCCGGAGAGATGGGAGTAATGGTGACGTCGTCGTAGTAGTTCACCACGTCTGCCGTTCCCCGCCCTGTGCCCCTTCTTGGCCTGCCAGTTGGGGCGGTAGAGACCGATCTTGTGATAGGGGCGGTGTCCTGGTGGTAGCTGTTGGGGCCGCGGTGCGATCCCACCTCGGCCCCGTCGAGGCGCACCACGATGGAGCCCGGGGTACGGGCGGTGGACCAGGTGATGTCGAAGGACCACTGGTTCCAGCGCCCGAGACGCACCGGCCCCAGGTCGTACTTGACCTCGTGCACCGACTGCCCGTCCTTGTCCGCCCGTCCAGAACTCGTCTTCCAGTGAACGACCATCATCCAGCGGTCGCCCCTGACGCCGAGGACGACCGCGGGAAGGTGCCCGTCCCACCGTGCCACTGGGAGACGATGGTCATGGCGTCGTAGCGAATCCACCCCTCGGGAAGGTAGTTGGCGAAGTCGTACCGGTAACTTCCGTAGGGCAGTCGATCCGTGGCTATCTCGGTGCGGTAGGACTTGCCGTCGTCGGGCATGGCGAGCCGGACGGCCTTGCCGCCCCGGCCACCAGTGCCGTCGTGACGCTCACGGTTCCCGTGCCGTCAATGCCCTTGCGGGCGAAAGCGGTGGTCACGCCGGACTCGAAGCCGTCTTTGAAGGGGAGGGGTGAGCCTCCGGTCGGCATGGGCCTCGGCCGCCCCACTCCCACCACCAGCACGGCAGCCAATGCCGTGCCGATCCGACGCATGTGATTGTGGCGCTGGAGCATGAACCGTCCTAGGTGAAGCCGAACGAGGCGGTGGACCGCGGCGTGGAGACCGCGGCCGAGAGGGAAGGAGTACGGCAGCCTTGAAGGCCGACCGCACACAATGAACCACAAACGCTCAGAAGCGAAGGCGTTCGCATGTGTTGGCACATCGAATCCCTACCTGAACAGACCGTCAAGCACACGCGAAAAGGCGAGATCCGCTCGTGATGTTGCGGTCCGTACCTTTGAGGACCATGTGCCCGCGGTCCTCTCCGGAGCGGCGACCCGTACGGACGCGCTCGTCACCGGCACCGTCGGCTTTCCCGGTGGCTCGCCGGGAGCGGGGTTCGCGGCAGCGCCCCCGAGAAGTCGAGGAGCTCGATCGCATCGCCCCGCGTGCTCCTCTCCTCGCGCTGCTTACCCAGCGGGCCCCGGAGACGGATCGAGTACGGACGGGGACCAAGGATGAACTCGGCGCAGTCGCAGTCGCAGCCCTCAAAGACGGCTCCCTGCCCGCTCTTTGCAGGTCAAGAGCCTTCTCCCCTGCACTGACAGGGATGTCGGGCACCAAGACGCCGAGGAGGATCGGCCGAATCGGAGGAGGACGCCCGCCAGCCTCCTGGACGTCCTCGCGGCACTCGAAGCCGCCCACGTCCTGGACACCGCCGTACCGGAACCCGCATCGGGTGGTACACATGACGCGACCTCCCGCCACGGAACGAACCTCGGATCAGCGGAGTGGTCCGCTCCTCGATGTCCAGGAGGGCTGCCATCGGTAACTGGCACCTATCTGAATAAGCCCGGCCTTGCCCTGCGCACCTCCACCGAAGTCCACGAGACGATTCACCGCCCTCGGACACAGTCCACTGCCGACCCGCCTCCACCTGCGCGGAGAGCACGCGGGTGAGTCCTGGCACGTCGGTGACGTGTCCGACCCACCTCCGCGTGTGCGGAGAGCACGGAAGGCCGCGAGGGGCTGCCATGGCGGCTGAGCGCACTCGTCCGGCCTGAACTGTGGTGTCCCACCACATACGCCCCTGACCTGCCGCTTCCTACGGTGTGGCGACACCGAAACGTCCCCGCCCCTGCCTGGAAGTGGTGCACATGGCCGCCGCAACGCCCTCCCCGACCCCACCCGGATCCCTCAAGCGGATCGTCGCCGCCAGCCTCATCGGCACCACCATCGAGTGGTACGACTTCTTCCTGTACGGGTCCGCCGCGGCGCTCGTGTTCAACAAGCTGTTCTTCCCCGAGTCCGATCCGCTGGTGGGGACCCTGCTGTCCTTCCTGACGTACGCGGTCGGGTTCGCCGCGCGGCCGCTCGGGGCGCTGGTGTTCGGGCACTACGGCGACCGGCTCGGGCGGAAGAAGCTGCTGGTGCTCAGCCTGCTGCTCATGGGCGGGGCGACGTTCGCCATCGGGCTGCTGCCGACGCACGCCACCGTCGGGTCCGCGGCCCCCGTGCTGCTGACCGTGCTGCGGCTCGTGCAGGGCTTCGCGCTCGGCGGGGAGTGGGGCGGGGCCGTCCTGCTCGTGTCCGAGCACGGGGACGCCAAGCGGCGCGGCTTCTGGGCCTCGTGGCCGCAGACCGGCGCCCCGGCCGGGCAGTTGCTGGCCACCGGTGTGCTGTCCGCGCTGACCGCGCTGCTCTCGGACGCCGCCTTCGCCTCCTGGGGCTGGCGCGTCCCGTTCCTGCTCTCCGGCGTCCTCGTGGTCGTCGGCCTGTGGATCCGGCTCTCGGTCGACGAGTCGCCCGTCTTCAAGGCCGCGCTCGCCGCCGCCGAGGAGCGCAAGGCGGTCGCCGGGCAGGTCGAGAAGATGCCGCTCGTGGCGGTGCTGCGCCACCACTGGCGGGACGTGCTCATCGCGATGGGCGCCCGCATGGCGGAGAACATCTCGTACTACGTGATCACCGCGTTCATCCTGGTGTACGCGACCACCCAGGTCGGCCTCTCCAAGCAGACCGCCCTGAACGCCGTCCTCATCGGGTCCGCCGTCCACTTCGCCGTGATCCCGCTCTGGGGCGCGCTGTCCGACCGGATCGGGCGCCGGCCGGTGTACCTGATCGGCGCGATCGGCGTCGGGGCCTGGATGTTCCCCTTCTTCGCGCTCATCGACCGGAGCACCTTCGGCAGCCTGCTGCTCGCCGTCACCGTGGGCCTGGTCCTGCACGGGGCGATGTACGCGCCGCAGGCAGCCTTCTTCTCCGAGATGTTCGCGACCCGGATGCGCTACTCCGGCGCCTCCATCGGCGCCCAGTTCTCCTCCGTCGCCGCCGGCGCACCCGCCCCGCTCATCGCGACCGCGCTGCTCGCCGACCACGACAGCTCGACCCCGATCTCCCTGTACGTGATCGCCGCCGCGCTGCTGACCGTCGTCGCGATCGTCTGCGCCCGCGAGACCCGCGACAGCGACCTCGGCGAGGTCGTCGAGCGGACCCCGAGACTCCCGCGTCCGCGCCGACGTCTGACCCCCGGGACGTACGGAAGGGCCCCGGGCCCCGCTCACGGCGAGCGGGCCCGGGGCCTTCCGTGCGTCACTTCGACCGCGTCCGAGAGCGCGTGCAGCCGCAGCGCGAGCTGGATCTCCAGGGCCCGCGACGGGGACTGCCAGTCGGGGCCGAGGAGCCGGCCGATCCGTTCCAGGCGCTGGGCCACCGTGTTGACGTGGACGTGGAGTTCGTCCTTGGTACGGGCGGGACTCATGCCGCTCGCGAAGTACGCGTCCAGGGTGCGGACCAGTTCCGTGCCGCGCCGCCGGTCGTAGGCGACGACCTGGCCGACGGTGCGGTCGACGAAGCCGCCGATGTCCCGGCCGTCCGCGAGCAGCAGGCCGAGGAAGCCGAGGTCCTCGGCGGCGGCGCCCTGGCCCGAGCGGTGCAGGAGCCCCAGCGCGTCGAGGCAGCGGCGGGCCTCCTCGTACGCGACGGCCACCCGGTCCGGGTGGTCCAGGGCGCCCGTACGGGGGCGGAGGCGCCGACCGTGACCTGCTCGCGCAGGGTGCCGCCGAGGTTCCTCGCGGTCTGCCGGGCGAGTTCGGCGGCGGTCTCGCCGGGGCCGAGCGGCAGCAGCAGGACCGTACCGCCGTCGCGCGCGGAGGCCAGTCCGTGGCGGGTGGCGGCCAGGTGGGAGGCGGCCGACCACAGGCGCTGCCGGTCGGCGCTCTCGCGGCGGCCCGCGTCGGTGTCGGCGGCGCCGCCGGCGGGCCGGTCGATGCGGGCGGCGAGGACGACGTGCGGGGCCTCGCTGTCGGTGCGGAGCCGGGCGGCGCGCTCGCGCAGCAGGCGGCGGTCCCGGTCGGGGGCGTCGAGCAGGTCGTCGAGGAGTTCGCCCCGTACCCGCTGTTCGGCCTCGCCCGCCGAGCGGCGGGCGAGCAGCAACAGGGAGGTGACCAGGGCGGCGCGCTCCAGGGTGCGCTGGTCGACCGGGTCGAGGTCGGGCCGGCCGTGCAGGACGAGGGTGCCCAGGGTCTCGCCGCCCGCGGAGACCGCGGCGAACCAGTCGTCGCCCTCGCGGACGGCGTGGCCCCGGCACGGCGCGCGGAGCCCGCCCCGGCCTCGGTGAACTCGACGGTCCCGCCCAGGACTTCGGAGACGGCACGGGCCACGTCGTGGACGCCGCCGCCGTGCAGGACAAGTTCGGAGAGGCGGTCGTGGACCTCGGAGGCCCGCTCGATGACGCCGCTGTGCTCGCGGATGATGTCGTTGGCCCGTTCCAGCTCCGCGAGGGCCGAGCGGGTCTCGGCGAGGAGGTTGGCCGTGTCGATGGCGACGGCGGCGTGCGCGGCGAAGGAGCCGAGCAGCGCGACCTGTTCGCGTTCGAAGACCCTGGCCCTGCGGTCGGCCGCGAACAGCACTCCGATGACCTGGCTGCCGAGGCTGAGCGGCACGCCGAGGATGGCGACGAGGCCCTCGTCCCGTACGGCCGTGTCGATCGTCCGGGTGTGCTGGAAGCGCGCGTCGTCGAAGTAGTCGTCGGTGACGTAGGGGCGGGCGGTCTGGGCGACGAGGCCGCCGAGCCCCTCGCCCATGCCCAGTCGGAGCTGCTGGAAGCGGGCGGAGACGGAGCCCTCAGTGACCCGCATGTAGGTGTCGCCGGCGGCCGGGTCGTTGAGGCTGAGGTAGGCGACCTCGGTGCCGAGGAGCGAGCGGGCGCGCTGGACGATGGCGCGCAGGACCGCGTCGAGGTCGCGGAGTCCCGCGAGGTCGTGGGCGGTGGCGAAGAGCGCGGACAGCTCCGCCTCGCGCCGCCGCCGTCCCTCCAGCTCGGCCCGGACCCGCAGGGCGAGCTGCTTGGCCTCTTCGAGGCCGGCCAGCGCCTCGGGGCCCGCGCCGCTCGCGCGGGCGAGCAGCACAGGCCGGTCGTAGGCCTCCGTCGCGGCTCCCCGTGCGAGGAGTTCCAGGTAGGAGACGTGTTCGTGGGACATGGACACAGGGATACCTGCCGTACGTGTGGTCGCACCACCCCTGTGGACGACCTTCACGGGGGCACCTTCAGTGGGCGGTCCAGCCGCCGTCGAGGGTGAGGGAGGTGCCGGTGATGAACGAGGCCTGGGGGCACAGAGGTAGAGGACGGCCTCGGCGACCTCCTCCGGTTCGATGAGCCGCTTGAGCGCCGCGTTCTTGAGCAGGACCTCCGCGAGGACCCGCTCCGGCGGGATGCCGTGGGCGGCGGCCTGGTCGGCGATCTGGCGTTCGACGAGCGGGGTGCGGACGTAGCCGGGGTTGACGCAGTTGGAGGTGACCCCGTGCGGGGCGCCTTCGAGGGCGGCGGTCTTGGAGAGGCCCTCCAGGCCGTGTTTGGCGGCCACATAGGCGGACTTGAAGGCGGAGGCGCGCAGCCCGTGGACGGAGGAGATGTTCACGATCCGCCCCCAGCCCTGCCCGTACATGTGCGGGAGGGCGCCCCGGATGAGCCGGAACGGCGCCTCCAGCATCACGGTGAGGACGGTGTGGAAGACGTCCGGCGGGAACTCCTCGATGGGGCGCACGAGCTGGAGCCCGGCGTTGTTGACGAGGATGTCGGCGCCGGCGGCGCCGTCTCCGCGGCGTCCAGGTCGGTCAGGTCGAGCAGCCGCGGTTCGAGTTCCCCGGGGAGCGCGGAGGCCTCTCCGGCCAGGGCCTCCAGGCCCTCGGCGGCCCGGTCGACGGCTCTGACCCTGGCTCCGGCGGCGGCGAGCCGCAGCGCGCAGGCGCGGCCGATGCCGCCGGCCGCGCCGGTGACGAGCGCGGTGCGGCCGGTGAGGTCGAGGGCGAGTCCGGCCGCGCGGGGCAGGGGTGCGGCGAGGTCGGTACCGGGGGCGGTGACGGGAGCGCTCATGCTCCGCACCCTATGAAGGGCCCCCTCCCCACCGATGTGCTTCGGGCCCATAGTTCAGTCGGATGCTGTGGTGCGGAACCATGTGGGTTCGTCGGCGAGCGCCTTCTCGATCCGCAGAAGGGAGAAACGCTTCATCTCCGGCAGGTCGTCGACCTCGAACCAGCCGACCTCGGTCGACTCGTCGTCGTTGACCCGTGCCTCCCCGCCGACCGCGCGACAGCGGAAGGTCACGTCCATGAACTGGCACTGGTCGCCGTTGGGGTAGACGACGGGCTTGCGGAGGGTCTCGACGAGCACGATCCGCTCGACCTCGCAGCGCACGGCGGTCTCCTCGTACACCTCGCGCCGCGCAGTCGGCGGGCTGCTCGCCCGGCTCGACGATGCCGCCGACGATCGACCAGCGCCCGTTGTCGGAGCGCCGTCCGAGCAGCACCCGGCCCCGGTCGTCGAACACGACGGCGCTCACACCGGGCAGGAAGAGGAGCTGATGACCGGCCGTCTCGCGCAGGGCCCGGATGAAGTCAGGGGTAGCCATGGACCGACCCTAGATCATGTACGGCCGCCCCCGGCCGCCCCCAGGCGCCCCCCGGGCGCCCCCGGCTCGCCCCGTCGCCCCGGCCTCCGCCGCCCTGCCCCGGTCGCCCCGGCTCACTCCGCGCGCGTGCGGCGGGCCCGTACGGAGCGGAGCGCCGACCAGCCGAGACCGGCGGCCGCGAGCGCCATGAGGAGGAACTCGGGGAGGGTGCCCATGCGGGTCGCGGGGGTCTGCGAGGAGCGCAGCGGCACCTTCTCGACCAGGACGTCCGGGGTGAACATCCTCGTCTGCGCGACGACCTCGCCGTCGGGGCGGATGACCGCGCTCACCCCGCTGGTGACGGGCACGACCACCGCCCGGCTGTGCTCGACGGCGCGCACCCGGGACATCGCGAGCTGCTGGTAGGTCATCTCGCTGCGGCCGAAGGTGGCGTTGTTGCTGGGGACGGTGATGAGCTGCGCGCCGTGGGTGACGGTGTCGCGCACGGCCCAGTCGAAGGCCGCCTCGTAGCAGGTGGCGAGGCCGACCTTCGTCCCCGCGAGGTCGAAGACGCCGATCTTCGTGCCGGCGCCGAAGTCGCGGCGCACCCGGTCCACGTTGCTGTTGAAGATCCGGACGAGGGACCGCATCGGGATGTACTCGCCGAAGGGCTGGACGTGCCGCTTGTCGTACGTGGCGACCGGGCCGAGCCCGGGCTCCCACTGGATGAGGGTGTTGCGGAGCTTGCCGGTCTCGGGTGCGACGACCGCGCCGATCACGGTGGGCGCGCCGATCGCGCGGACGGCCTCGTCGATGACGTCGGCGGCGTCGGCGTTCGCGTACGGGTCGATGTCCGAGGAGTTCTCGGGCCACAGCACGAAGTCGGGCTGCGGCTCGCGCTTCTCCTTCACCGCCTCGGCGAGCTCGCGGGTGCGGGCGGCGTGGTTGTCGAGGACGGCCCGGCGCTGGGCGTTGAAGTCGAGGCCGAGGCGGGGGACGTTGCCCTGGACCGCGGCGACGGTGGCCGTGCCGTCCTCGGCGGAGTCGTCGACGAGCGGCAGCGCGGCGAGCGCGCCGGTGACCGGGAGGAGCACGGCGAGCGCGGCGGCGACGAGCGGACCGCTCGGGACGGAGCCGGTACGGCGGGGGCGGAGAGCCCCGGAGGCGCGGGGGTCGGCCGGGGGGCGCCGGCGGGGCTCGAAGCGGCCTCGACGGCGGGCGAGGTGGCTCCGTCGGTGTCCGGAGCAGTACGGAGGTCCGCAGCGGTGCCGGTGTCCGGAGCAGTACCGATGTCCGGAGCGGTGACAGTGCCCGGAGCAGTACCGATGTCCGGAGCGGTGACAGTGCCCGGAGCAGTACCGATGTCCGCAGCGGTGCCGGCGGCGGGGAGGCCGCGCCGGGCGCGGCGCGCGCGGATCAGCCGGGCCGCCTCGTACAGGCCGAAGCCGCAGAGGGCGACGGCGAAGCCGAGCAGCGGGGTGCCGCCGACGGCGGCGAGCGGCAGGAAGACGCCGTCGGCCTGTCCGAAGGCGACCTTGCCCCAGGGGAAGCCGCCGAAGGGCACGCGCGCGTGCCCCTTCCGCGAGGATCCACACCCCGGCGGCGAAGAAGGGCCATCCCGGGAGCCGGGAGACGGCCGCGACGCCGAGGCCCGCGGCGGCCACGAAGAGCGCCTCGACGGCGGCGAGCGCGAGCCACGGGCCGGGGCCGACCTCCTCGCCGGTCCACACGAGGAGCGGGAGCAGGAAGCCGAGGCCGGCCAGGTACCCGAGGCCGAAGCCGGCGCGGAGCCGGCGGCCCGCAGGAGCCCAGCCGAGCAGGGCGAAGGCGGGCGGCGCGAAGCCACCACAGGGGACGCGGCGGGAAGCTCAGGTAGAGCACGAACCCGGACAGCAGGGCCGCGGCGGGCCGCGCGAACCGTCGCAGCCGGTGGACCGGCGCGGGTGCGGTGTCGGTTTCGGACGCGTCGACGGGGGTGATGGTGGCGCTCACCTTGCGGAGTCTACGGGTCGCCCCTGTCCGCCGGGCGTCCGGTGCGACCCGGCGGGAAGCCCTCTGACCGGCCCGGAAACAGGTCGAGTGCGGGGCGGAGGTCTCCGGGTCCGGGCCGTCACGCCCCGTCGCCGCGGGCGGGCCCGGCGGGGCCAGGCGGCGCAGGCGGGCGCGGATGACGCGGACGGCGGACTCGGCGCCGTCGACGGTGACCGTGAAGGTGTGCCCGTCGTCCAGGAGCAGGACCAGGCCCTCGCCCCGCCGGACGATCACGGCCGTGCCCTTCTCGGGGCGCCAGCGGTACCCCCAGCCGCCCCAGTGGCGCGGGGTGACGCTCGGGGCGAAGTCGGCGCCGACGATGTGGGAGAGCGGGATCCGGCGGCGCGGCAGGCCGATGTGGCCGCAGCGGACCTCCATGGCCCGGTCGTCGACCTTCACGGCCACGTGGACGAAGGCGAGGGTGCCGAAGAGGACGAGCAGCCCGACCGTGACGCAGCCGATCACCGCCATGAGGAGGGCCGCGATGCCCGAGGTCCACTGCAGTCGGACGGCGAGGGCGACGCCCAGGGCCACGCAGGCGGCGCCGGCCGTGGCGGCCACCCACTGGAAGCGGTTGGTGGCGCGGCCGGTCCAGACGGCGGTCGTCCGCTCGTCGGCGCGGGGGTCCCGGGAATATTCCCTCATAACGGAAAGAATACCCATTCCCTCCGGAGCGGCGTGCCGGAAAGGAGCCTCTCGGTGACGCTCAGTGAGCGGGGCGGTCTCCGCGAGGCCGCGCCCCTCGGCATAGGCGAGAGCGGCCGCGGGGAGCCGTCCGGGGCGTCCGCTGAGGAGGACGGAGAGGGTGCCGGTGGGGTCGGCGGCGGGGGCGGGTTCGGCGCCGATCCGGCGCAGCGCCTGGGCGGCGACGGCGTCGGCGGAGCCGTGGAAGACGAGCGGCGGGAGGCCCTCCCGGCGGTGCGCCTCCAGGGCGGCGAGGATGCGCTCCTCGACCAGCTCGTAGTGGGTGCAGCCGAGGACGACGGCGCGGACGTCGGTCGGGGTGAGCGCGGCCGCGGCGGCGACGGCCCGGTCCACGGCCTCCTGGTCCGCGTGCTCCACGGCGTCCGCGAGGCCCGGGCAGGGCACCTCGGTCACCTCGGCTCCCCGGCGAAGTCGCGGATGAGTCCGCGCTGGTAGGCGCTGCCGGTGGTGGCCGGGGTCGCCCAGATGGCGATCTTGCCGCCCCCGCGGCGGCGGGCTTGATCGCGGGCACGGTGCCGATGACGGGGACGTCCGGTTCGAGGGCGGCGCGCAGGGCGGGCAGGGCGTGCACGGTGGCGGTGTTGCAGGCCACGATCAGCGCCCGCGGGCGGTGCCCGGCGGCGGCGAGCGCGACGTCGAGGCGCGTCCGGTGAGGTCCTCGGGGTGCGCGGGCCCCACGGCATGCCGTCGGGGTCGTTGGAGAGGAGGATGTCCGCGTCCGGCCGGAGCCGGCGCACCGCGGCCGCCGCCGGGAGGAGGCCGATTCCGGAGTCCATGAGCGCGATCTTCACCCGGTCACCCTAGCCGATGAGCCCCGCATCCCCGTCGTTCTGGGGCAGACTGCCGCGAATGAGCACCCTTGCCTGGTTCGCGTTCGCCTCGCTGGCCCGTCTGGGTCTGGCTGCTGCTCGGCCAGGGCTTCTTCTGGCGCACGGACCAGCGGCTTCCGCCCCTGCGCGACGACAGGCACGCGCGCGAGGAGCCGGGGACGTGGCCGCGCGTGGTGGTGGTCGTGCCCGCGCGGGACGAGGCCGGGGTGCTGCCGCTGAGCCTGCCGTCGCTGCTCGCGCAGGACTATCCGGGGGTCGCGGAGGTGATCCTCGTCGACGACGGGAGCACGGACGGCACGGGGACCTCGCCGTCGAGCTGGCCGGCCGGTGCGGCGGACTGCCGCTGACCGTGGCGTCGCCGGGCGAACCGGAGCCGGGGTGGACGGGGAAGCTGTGGGCGCTGCGGCACGGCACGGCGCTGGCACGCGCGCGTGGACCGGAGTTCCTGCTCCTGACGGACGCGGACATCGCCCACGGGCCGGACAGTCTGCGCCTCCTGGTGTCGGCGGCGGTGGGGAACGATCTGGACCTGGTGTCGCAGATGGCCCGGCTGCGGGCCGAGAGCGCCTGGGAGCGCCTGGTCGTGCCGGCGTTCGTCTACTTCTTCGCGCAGCTCTACCCCTTCCGCTGGATCAACCGGGCACGGCCCTGGGCGACGGCGGCCGCGGGCAGCTGCGTGCTGCTGCGGACGGAGACGGCGGTGGCGGCGGGGGTGCCGGAGGCGATCCGGCAGGCGGTGATCGACGACGTGTCGCTGGCGCGGGCGGTGCGGCGGGCCGGCGGGCGGATCTGGCTGGGCCTCGCGGAGCGGTCGACAGCGTCCGGCCGTACCCGGGGCTCGGCGAGCTGTGGCGGATGGTCGCGCGGAGCGCGTACGCCCAGCTCCGGCACAGCCCGCCGCTGCTCGCGGGGACGGTCGCGGGGCTCGTGGTCGTCTATCTGGTGCCGCCGGTGGCCCTGGTGGCGGGCGCGGCGGGCGGGGACGCGCCGGCGGCCTGGGCGGGGGTGCGGCCTGGGCGGTGATGGCGGGGTCGTACGTGCCGATGCTCCGTTACTACCGACAGCCGCTGTGGCTCGCCCCGCTGCTGCCGTTCACCGCGTCCCTCTACCTGCTGATGACGGTGGACTCGGCGGTGCGGCACCACCGGGGCCGGGGCGCGGCGTGGAAGGGCGGACGTACGCGCGCCCGGAGGCGGCGCCGGAGCGGTGAACGCGCGCCCGCGCCGGGCGCCTTGTCACAAAGCGCCTGCCCGACACCCCCGTCCGGTGCCTCCATCCGGCGCCTCCGTCCGACGCCCGGCCCGGCGTCTTCACGGAAAAGCCATTTTCGATACGGGTAGGAGCGTTTTCAATGACGGGGAGTAGCGCCGTCAATTCGGCGCGTACGCGCCACCCCAGACGCCGACTTGACGGTCAATCAAGGGCGGCAAAGAAGAGCGGGCAATCATGCCCATGATCACTTCTGCCGCTCCCTCTCGGCACCTTTTCTTTATGCGTTCTTCATGCCGGGGGCACCGGGCGGCGCCACGACGCCACCGACCGGCCGGTAACCCCTCCGAACTCGGCTTTTACGTGATCTTGAGACAGAACGCCGTCCCGTTTTGTCACGTTCGATCGGATTGGGGATCCACTGCTTCACGAAGCCCGTCAAACAACCCTCTAATCGGTCTCCCCAAGCGGCACATCGTGGGCTTAACTTATGGCCATGACCTCCCCCGCTCCACCTATGGAGGCGGTTACCACACCGCGCCGTCCTTCCCGGACACCCCGATCTACGACTCCCTGGTCGCGGAGCGGGCACGCCTCAGATCGCCCCGATCCGAGTGCCCGCCGCCTACGACACCGGCAGCAGCTTCCCCACCGGTGGAAGCGGCTCCTACCTACCGGCGCTCTCCTCGGCGCTGCCCGCCCTCCCGGCGGCGCCCACCCCGCAGCCCGCCCCCGCCTACAACGGCGGTTACGGCTACCCGCAGCCCGCGCCGCAGATGGCCCCGTACCCCTGCAGCAGGCTCCGGCCCCGTACATCCCGCAGCAGCCGTCCGCCCCGCGCGGCTACCCGGGCGGCCCGTACCCGCAGCAGCAGCCCCGCCCGGCCGCCGCCGGCTACGAGGCGATGCGTCCGGCGGCGCCCCGGCCCGCCCCGGTACCGGCCCCGGCCCCTACGCGGACCCGTACAACCGTCCCTACCAGGGTGGGAGTTACTGACCCCGGTAAATCGACGGGTCCCCGGGCCGGGGCGGCTGGCAGGATGACTCCATGTCCTCTCCCGTGCTCCGCTCCGTCCACGTCCACCCGGTGAAGGCCATGCGCGCGCTGACGTACGCGGAGGCCGAAGTACAGCCCTGGGGACTGGCCGGGGACCGTCGCTGGGCCGTCGTCGACGCGGCGGGCAAGGTCGTGACCCAACGCCGTCGCCCCCGGATGGCGCTGGCCGCGGCCGAACCGCTGCCCGGCGGCGGGGTCGTCCTGTCCGCGCCCGGACACCCGCCTCTGTCGGTCGGGGTGCCGCACCCCTCGGCCACGATCACGGCGGACGTGTTCGACAAGCCGGTGGAAGCCGTCCCGGCCGGCCCCGGCGCGGCCGCGTGGCTCTCGGCGTTCCTGGAGGGCGACTTCCGGCTCGTCCACATGGACGCGCCGGAGCACCGGCGCCCGGTGGACCCCGCGTACGCGCTGCCCGGCGAGACCGTGAGCTTCGCGGACGGCTATCCGCTGCTCGTCACCACCACCGCCTCGCTCGACGCCCTCAACTCCCTGATCGCCCGGGGCGACCGGGCCGAGAGGCCCCCTGCCGATGAACCGGTTCCGGCCGAACCTGGTCGTCGGGGGACCGGTCCCTGGGCGGAGGACGACTGGACCCGGATCGCCGTCGGGGAGGTCACCTTCCGGGTCGCCCGGCCCTGCGGACGCTGTGTCGTCACCACGACCGACCAGTTCACCGCCGCGCGCGGCAAGGAGCCGCTGCGGACCCTCGCCCGGCACCGCAGAGCGACGGCCGGGTCCTCTTCGGCCAGAACCTCGTCCCCGAGCACACCGGCACGGTCCGGGTCGGCGACGCCGTCAAGATCCTGGACTGACCCCACCCCCGCGGACGGGGCGCGCGTCACACTTCGCCGCCCCGACGGGCGGGGAACGCAGCCCCAGGGCACACTCGTTGGAGAAGCCGCGAACAACGAGGGGGGCCGGACGTGCGCGCAGCCCTGGGACTCCGGCGCTGGCGGCGCAACCCCTACGCCGGACCACGGACCTCGTCGAGGCGTGGATCGCCCTCGTCGCCGTCGTCCTGCTCTGCGTCGCGGCTCCCCTGGTCGGCCTGCGCACCGGCACGTCCGCGGACGAGTCGCTCCGGCGGGCGGTCCGCGCGCAGCAGGAGCAGCGGACGCCGACGACGGCCCGGGTGGTGCGGGCCGCCGACGCGCCCGCGAGCGGGTCCCGGACCGCCGAGACCGGCGGGGAGGAGCGGTTGCGCCGCTCCGTGGTGGCCCGCTGGACGGCCCCGGACGGCTCGTCCCGTACGGGGACGGTGACGACAGCCCGGCGGCACTCGGCCCCCGGCGACACCTTCGCCCTGTGGACGGACCGGACCGGGCGCCCGGTGGCGCCGCCGCTGCGCCCGGACGCCGCCCGCGCGCACGCGATCACCGCGGGGCTCACGGCCGCGCTCCTCACCGGCCTCCTGGTCGAGACCGTCCGCCGGCTCGCGGTCCGCCGGCTCGTCCTGCTGCGGTACGCGCGCCTCGACCGCGCGTGGGCCGCGACCGGCCCCGACTGGGGCCGCACCGGCACCGGAAGCTGATCGGGTCCGACCGGTCCCGACCGCTCCGGACCGGCGGTGACGCACCCCGGGCACCCGGTGCGTTCCCGGTGCGGACGGGGGTACGCGACCCGTCATCCCCACGCCGCCGCGCGCTACGGTGGGGCATCGGATCAGCGACGAGGCATGAGGCGGGGCAGGACACACCCATGGCACAGGGCACGGTCCAGGTGACGCACACCGGCACATCGCGGTGGCGGCGCCGCACGGGTGAGTACCCTCCCTCGCCGCCGCCCTGGAGGCCGCGGGCGACGGGGACGTGCTCACCGTCGCCCCGGGGACCTACCGGGAGAACCTGGTGGTGCGGCGGGCCGTCACCCTGCGCGGCCCCGAGGGCGGGGTCGGCTCGGTCCGGATCGCGCCCCGGACGGGGTCCCGCTGACCCTGCGCGCCTCCGTCGTCCTCCAGGACCTGCACGTCGAGGGCCAGGACGTGGCGGCGCCCGCGCTGCTCGTCGAGGACGGCACGCCCGAGCTGCTCGACCTGCGGATCATGACCCGCTCGGCCGCCGGGATCGAGGTGCGGGGCGCCGCCCGACCACGGTCCGCCGCTGCACGGTCGACAACGCGGCGGGGATCGGCATCGCCGTGCTCGACGGCGCGGGCGGGGTGTTCGAGGAGTGCGAGGTGGTGTCCGCCGGACAGGCGGGCGTCTCGGTGCGGGGCGGCGCGCACCCGCGCCTGGAGCGCTGCCGGGTGCACCACGCCTCCGGCGCCGGGATCGCCGTCACCGGCGAGGGCAGCGCCCTGGAGGGCGTGGGCTGCGAGGTGTACGAGATCAAGGGCGCCGGGCTCCAGATCGCGTCCCGCGCCACCGCCCACCTCACCGACTCCTCGGTGCACCGCACGTCGGCGGACGGCATCACCCTCGACACCGACGCCGTCCTCACCCTCTCCGACTGCGACATCCACGACGTCCCGGAGAACGCGGTCGACCTGCGCTCGCGCTCGGTCCTGACGCTCACCCGGTCGACCGTCCGCCGCTTCGGCCGCAACGGCCTGTCGGTGTGGGACCCGGGGACCCGGGTGGACGCCAACTCAGTGCGAGATCCACGACAGCACGGGCGACTACCCGGCGGTGTGGGTGAGCGACGGGGCGACCGCCGTCCTCGACGCCTGCCGGGTGCACGACGTGCCGGACGCGCTGTTCGTCCTCGACCGGGGCTCGCGCGTGGACGTGGTCGACAGCGACCTGTCGCAGGTGCGGAACACGGCGGTGTCGGTGAGCGACGGGGCGACGGCCCAGCTCGACGACTGCCGGATCCGGGAGGCGTCCACGGGCGCCTGGTTCCGCGACCACGGCAGCGGCGGCACCCTGTCCGGCTGCACGATCGACTCCGTGCAGACCGGGGTCATCGTCACCAAGGGCGCCGACCCCACGATCGAGCGGTGCACGGTCACCTCGCCCGCCGAGGCCGGCTTCTACGTGTCGGCGGAGGGGCGCGGCTCCTTCCACGGCTGCCGGGTGACGGGCAGCGGCGGGTACAGCTTCCACGTCACGGACGGCTGCCGGACGACCCTGCGCAAGTGCCGTACGGAGCGGTGCGCGCGCGGCGGTTACGAGTTCCCGGAGGAGGGCGCGGTCGCGGAGGAGTGCACCAGCGACGAGAGCGCGGTCCGCTCCTCCGTGCCCGACTCCTCCGGCTCCGGCTCCTCCCCGGCCGGCGGCGGCACGGTCCTGACGGAGACGCGGACGGCCGGGCTGCTCGGCACCGTACCGGCCTCCCGGCCCGCGACTCCGGCTCCTGCTTCGGTCCCGGCTCCGGATCCCGTCCCGGAGCGCTCCTCGCAGGACGTGCTCGGCGAACTGGACGCCCTGGTGGGCCTGGAGAGCGTCAAGCACGAGGTGCGGACCCTCACCAACATGATCGAGGTGGGACGCAGGCGCCAGGAGGCCGGGTTCAAGGCGGCCTCGGTCCGCCGCCACCTGGTCTTCACGGGCAACCCGGGCACGGGCAAGACGACCGTGGCCCGGCTGTACGGCGAGATCCTCGCCTCGCTCGGGGTCCTGGAGCGCGGGCACCTGGTGGAGGTGTCCCGGGTGGACCTGGTCGGCGAGCACATCGGTTCGACGGCGATCCGCACCCAGGAGGCGTTCGACCGGGCGCGGCGGGGTGCTGTTCGTCGACGAGGCGTACGCGCTGTCGCCGGAGGACTCGGGGCGTGACTTCGGGCGCGAGGCGATCGACACCCTGGTGAAGCTGATGGAGGACCACCGGGACGCGGTGGTGGTCATCGTCGCCGGGTACACGGCGGAGATGGAGCGCTTCCTCACCGTGAACCCGGGGGTGGCCTCGCGCTTCTCGCGGACCATCACCTTCGGCGACTACGAGCCGGAGGAGCTGCTGCGGATCGTGGGGCAGCAGGCGGACGAGCACGAGTACCGGCTCGCCCCGGGCACGGACGGGGCGCTGCTCGCCTACTTCGCGAAACTGCCCAAGGGTCCGGCCTTCGGCAACGGGCGCACGGCGCGGCAGACCTTCGAGTCGATGGTGGAGCGGCACGCGGGGCGGGTCGCCGCGCTCGACGAGCCGAGCACGGACGACCTGACCCTGCTCTACCCGGACGACTTGCCCGAGCTGCCCTGATCCCTCTCGTCCCTGCCGGAGACCTCGGCTTCGGAGGCGCCCTTCCCGCAGGGCTCCGGTCCGGAAGACCCCTTCCGCAGGGCTCCGGCGGCTCCCCGGCCCCGCGCTGCCGGGGGACGGCGGGCGGGAGGCAGTCGAGGAGGCCGGTGCGGCAGTGGATGAAGCCCGGGTCGGCCTGGTAGTCGGAGTGGCCCAGGATCGGTTCGGGCAGCGGGTGGTCGCGGGTGCGTCCATAGGCGACCGGGTCGAGCAGGACCGGCTCGTCGACGGCGGGCCGCCCGTCCTCGGCGACGACCCGGACGGGCCCGCCGATCGGGTCGGTGGCGCGGTAGAGGTTGCTCCAGCAGTGCACCGTGCGGTTCAGGGACCCCAGGGCCTCGGGGCCGAAGTAGGCCGGGAACCAGCGTCCGTAGAGCCGCTCCAGAGGTGAGCCGTAGGTGAGCAGGGCGACCCGGCGGCGGGTGGCCGGCTTGAGCTGCCAGACGGCGGCCGCGGCGAGGACGCTGCCCTGGGAGTGCCCGGAGATGACGAGCCGGCCGCCGGTGCGCCGGGTCCAGGAGCTCATCCGCCAGGTGAGGTCGGGGACCGCGCGCTCGGCGTAGCAGGGCGGGGCGAAGGGGTGGGCGGCGCGGGGCCAGAAGGTGCCGACGTCCCAGAGGATGCCGATGGTGCGGCGGGCGGAGGGGTCCCGGTAGGCGCGGCGGCCCCAGGTGACGAAGAGCAGGAAGCCGAAGCCGATCATCCAGGAGCCGAGGGCCTGGGTGGCGGAGGCCAGGGCGGCGATCGCGGGGTGGGCGCCGTCGAAGGCCCGGCCCGGCACGTTCCCGCTGGCCCAGGCGCCGACGACGGAGGCGGCCCCGAGAACAGGGTGGCGCCGGAGACGACGCCGACGAGGACGGGTGCGGAGTCGGTGAGCGCCGCCCGGGCCCGGACGGTCGCGATCCGTCCCGTACGGACCGGGTCGCGCTCGTCGCCGGTGGCGTAGTCGGCCTCGACCTCGGAGCGCAGGCGCCGGGCGGCGAGCAGGGTCCGCGCGGCGAGGAGGGCGGCGGGCACGGCGAGGAGGAGCAGCAGGACGGGGATGACGGACGCCTGCCAACTGAGCAGGACGGGCGGGCTTATCCGGGGTCCCGGGTCGCCCATGCCGGGGGTGGCCGGTCCGTCGAGCCAGTCGGCGACGCGCTGGGCGACGCCGCCGGACATGATCCCGCCGAGGGCGCAGGCGAGCATGGCGACGGCGGGTCCGCCGAGCCCGTACAGGGCGGTGCGGGGGTCCCGGCAGGGGCGCCGGAGGAGGAGGGCGACCGCGCCGAGGGCGACGACGAGGGCGCCCTGGGCGACGGTGAGGGCGCTGAAGACGGCGTCGCCGGGGAGGGTTCCGGACGAGACCCAGCCGGGCCGGGACCAGCCCGCGTACAGGACGGTGACGAGGAGCAGGGCGAGGGAGGCGCCGGGCAGCCAGGAGACCAGGGCGCGTTCGAGCCGCAGGTCGAGGCGGTTCTCGCTGCGGCCGCGCCGGCAGACGACCCAGAGGACGACGACGGCGAAGGCGGCGACGGCGGCCTGGAGGATGCGGCCGAGGACGGCTCCGGCCCCGGGGGCGGCGGTGTCGTGGCGAGCGGCGGCCGTGACGAGGGCGGCGGCGACGGTGAGAAGCCTGCGGCGGTGTGGGCGGCCCTGAGCCGGGCGACGAGCCGGCGGCCGTACCAGAATCCGGGGCGTCCGAGGGCGGCGCGGGAGCCCAGGTCGACGGTGGCGGTGTCCCGCCGCGCCGCCGGCGTGTCGTAGCCGGTGGGCGGGCGCTGGGCCTCGTACGCGGTCCAGGTCCGGTTGGACAGGTACCAGAGCAGGCCGACGAGGACGGCCGGGACGAGGGCGGCGACGGCGAGGCGGCGGCCGGGCACGGACCACCAGCCGCCGCGCTCGACGGAGAGGAAGCCCAGCCAGGAGGCGGAGTCGACGCAGGCGGGGGCGGCGGCGCACTGCCAGGCCGTCAGGTCGAGCGCGACCTCGCAGGCGGCGGCGGTGAGCAGGACGGTGAGGGCGAGGGCGACGAGCCGGACGAGGACCCCGTAGAGCCGGACGAGCCGGTGTCCGCCCGGGGCGGGCGGGCGCATCCAGTGCGCGAGGTTGGCGACCATGAAGGGCAGGAGCAGCAGCCATAACGCGCGGGTGCCGTCGCCGGAGGTGAGGTTGGACCAGCAGTACGCCTCCGGGACCGGGCGTCCGGCGTACCGCCCGGGGTGCTCCTCGGCGTCGGCGTCCTCGATGCGCCGGTACACGGCGGCGGTCCGGTCTCCGGTGATCCGCACGGTCCTGGGGTCGTCGAGCATGTCCTGGGGGTGGCTCCGCCGACTCCGTGGACGAGGAGTTCGAGCGCCGCGTCCCCGCTCTCCGGGAGGGGTGTGGCAGGGGACACTGGGGCGGCTCCCTCATGAGGTGGGAAGATGCGACGTCGGAGACAGGATCGCGGACGGCCGTGCGGCCGCGCACGGTCCCTCACCGAATTTCACCCTCATCCCCATATCCCCCGTCCCCTGCGGAAGGACCGGCCCCGGCGGTGACTGACAACCAGAACCTCCTCGCGGAGCACGGCGCGCCCTGATCCTCGACGAGGTCCGGCGGCGCGGCGGTGTACGGGTCAACGAACTGACCCGCCGTCTGAGCGTCTCGGACATGACGATCCGCCGCGACCTGGACGCGCTGGCCCGGCAGGGCGTGCTGGCCAAGGTGCACGGCGGGGCCGTCCCGGTGATCGAGGCGAGCACCCACGAGCCGGGCTTCGAGGCCAAGTCGGTCCTCGAACCGAGCGCCAAGGACGAGATCGCGCGGGCGGCGGCGGCCCTGGTGACGCCGGGCACGGCGATCGCCCTGTCCGGCGGGACGACGACCTACGCGCTGGCCCGGCACCTGCTGGACGTGCCGGACCTGACGGTGGTGACCAACTCGGTGCGGGTCGCGGACGTGTTCCACGAGGCGGGGCGGACGGGCGGCGCGGGCGAGCCGCGGCGCGGGCGGCGACGGTCGTCCTGACGGGCGGGGTGCGCACGCCGTCCGACGCCCTGGTGGGGCCGGTGGCGGACCGGGCGATCCGCTCGCTCCACTTCGACCTGCTCTTCCTCGGGGTGCACGGCGTCTCGGTGGAGGCCGGTCTGTCGACGCCGAACCTGGCGGAGGCCGAGACGAACACCTGCCTGATGCGTTCGGCGCGCCGGGTGGTGGTGGTCGCCGACCACACCAAGTGGGGCACGCTGGGACTGAGTTCGTTCGCCGCCCTGGACGAGGTGGACACCTGGGTGACGGACGGGGGCCTGTCCGCGGGAGTGCGGGCCGAGGTGTCGGAGCACGTGCCGGGGCTCGTGGTGGCGGGCGAGGAGCGGGCGTGAGCCCCTTCCGGGTCGAGCGGACCGTGCCGGCGGCGCCGGAGGAGGTGTGGCGGCGGCTCACGGACTGGCCGGCGCACGGGCGGCGGGTGCCGCTGACCCGGACGAGGGTGCTGACGCCGGGGCCGAACGGCGTGGGGACCCGGTTCACCGCCCGGACCGGGATCGGCCGGCTGTCCTTCGACGACCCGATGGAGGTCGTGCGCTGGGAGCCCCGTCGGCGGGCCGTCCCGGCGCCTGCCGTCTGGAGAAGCACGGCCGTGTCGTGCGGGGCTGGGCGCTGATCGAGGTGGTGGAGGCGCCGGGCGGCGCTGCCGGGTGGTGTGGACGGAGGAGCTGGCGGTACGGGGCGTGCCGCGGGCCCTGGATCCGGTGCTCGCGCGGGCGGGACGGGTGGTGTTCGGGCGGGCGGTGGACGGGCTGCTGCGGGAGGGGTGAGGGCGGGCCTCGCCGCGGTCGTGTCCGTGGGCGAAGCCGTGACCGGGGCCGGGTCCATGGGCGTGACCGGGGCCGAGTCCGTGGGCGTGACCGGGGCCGAGTCCGTGGGCGTGGGCGTGGCCGCGAACGTGGAAGTGGCGTCAACCCCGCCCGTCTCCTGTGCTGTTGACGCCACGTCAGTTAAGGTGCTCCTTCCGCTCACGCCCCGGGAGGTCCGGTCCATGGCACGCCGACTGAGGCCGGTGGAGCTCGACTTCACCGCGTCCGCGCCCGTCCGCCTGGTGTTCACGGCGACGCTGGCCGCCCCGCCCGCGGCCGTCTACCGCTCCCTGGCCGTGGAGGTGGGGAGCACGCCCTCCTGGTTCACCGCCCTCGCCTCCGCCGTCCCGACGGGCGACGGGACGGGCCGCAGCGTCCGGCTGCGGGGCGGGATCGCCCTGGAGGAGACGATCCTGGCCGCCGAACCCCGGGTCCGCTACGCCTACCGGGTGGACACGACGAACGCCCCGGGCCGACCGCCATGGCGGAGGAATGGGCCCTCTCCCCCGCCGGGCGGGCACGACGCTGCGGTGGACGATGGCCGCCGACGGCCCGGCCCCGTTCCGGCTCGCGCTGCGGTGCGCGCGGCCGGGCCTGGGGCGGTCGTTCCGGGGCGCGGCGCGCCGGCTCGACCGGCGGCTCACTCCGGCCAGGACCCCGTCGCCAGGAAGCTCTCGATAGCGGCGGCGTACGGGGCGATGTCCAGGCCCTGGGCGGCCAGCCAGTCGTCGGAGTAGTACTTGTCGAGGTAGCGGTCGCCGGGGTCGCAGATCAGGGTGACGACGCTGCCGGTGTGCCCGTGCGCGACCATCTCGGCCACGATCTTGAAGGCGCTCCACAGGCCGGTGCCGGTGGAACCGCCCGCCTTGCGGCCGATGGCCGTCTCCAGGGCGCGGACGGCGGCGACGCTCGCCGCGTCGGGCACCTTCATCATGCGGTCGACGGCCCCGGGCACGAAGCTCGGTTCCATGCGGGGGCGGCCGATGCCCTCGATGCGGGAGCCGCAGTCGGCGGTGGCGTGCGGGTCGTGCCGGGTCCAGCCGTCGAAGAAGCAGGAGTTCTCGGGGTCGGCGACGCAGATGCGGGTGTCGTGCTGCATGTAGTGCACGTAGCGGGCGATGGTCGCCGAGGTGCCGCCGGTGCCCGCGGTGGCCACGATCCAGGTCGGCTCCGGGTACCGCTCCAGCCTGAGCTGCTGGTACATCGACTCGGCGATGTTGTTGTTGCCCGCCAGTCGGTGGCCCGTTCCGCGTAGGTGAACTGGTCCATGTAGTGGCCGCCGGTGCGCTCGGCGAGGGCGGCGGACTCCTCGTACAGGGTGCGCGAGTCGTCGACGAAGTGGCAGCGCCCGCCGTGGAACTCGATGAGCCGGCACTTCTCGGGGCTGGTCGTGCGGGGCATGACGGCGATGAAGGGGACGCCGATGAGCTTGGCGAAGTACGCCTCGGAGACGGCGGTCGAACCGCTGGAGGCCTCGATGACGGGCTTGTCCGGCCGGATCCAGCCGTTGCACAGGCCGTAGAGGAAGAGGGAGCGGGCGAGCCGGTGCTTGAGGCTGCCGGTGGGGTGGGTGGACTCGTCCTTGAGGTGAGGTCGATGCCCCAGTGCTCGGGGAGCGGGAAGCGCAGCAGATGGGTGTCGGCCGAACGGTTGGCGTCCGCCTGGACCTTGCGGACGGCCTCCTTCAGCCAGGCCCGGTAGGCGGGGTCGCTGCGGTCGACGTCGACGGTCGCCGTGGCGGTGGCGGTGCCTCCGGAGGTGACGGTGGCCCCGGGGGTGGCGGTGCCTCCGGAGGTGGCGGTGCCTCCGCGGGTGGCCGGTGAACCGTTCTGCGCACTGTGCTCGGTGGTGCTCATCCGCGCTTCTCCTCGATCGCTTCCCCGGGGTGCTCCCCGGGTGCTCCCACCGACAATACCGCTCTCACCTGGGCAAACGTTCCTTTGACCTTCCATAGGGAAGACTTGCGGAAGGGTGTGCGAGAGGGCCACTGGTGCGGTCGCGGACGGCCCGGCACACTGAGAGCGGCAACCCGGGAAAACGGGTGGGAAGGGGCGGATCGGCATGCAGGAACCGGAGTTCAGCGCCAGGGGCGTGGAGATCAACCGCTGGCTGCGCTCGCTGACGCGCGCGGGCGAGGTGCGGATCGAGGACGGGCGGCTCGCCCTGCTCACCAGTTACGGCAGCGAGATCGACAGCGCGCCGGTGACGGCGGTGCGGGCGGGGCGTCCGTGGTTCGCGGGGCCGGACGAGGCGGTGGCGACCGTGAACGGCACCCGGTACCGGCTGACGCTGCACAAGAACGGCCGCGACGGCGGGACGGCGGACCCCGGGGAGCCGAGGGACCCGGAGAAGTCGGAGGAGTCGGGCCGCTTCCTCGCCGCGCTCAAGCGGGCGGCGGGACGACGCTGACGCCGGGGCGCACCGCGCCCCTCCGACCTGGCACGGTTCGCCGTGAGTTGCGGGACGGTCACCCCTGGCCCACGCTGGAATCACCTCACCGAGGGTTGACAGGTGGTGACAGTGCGTTGCAGTCGCCACCCCATTGGACCGCACGAGAGATCCGAACCTTCGTCTTCTTCCGGACTACTTCGGGGAGTCGCAGCCGTGATCAGCGAACCGAGCAGGTACTACGCGGTGGAGCTCCACGCCCTGCCGCAGCGGATCGGACAGGTCCGCAGGATTGTCTCGGCGCATCTGCGCCACTGGCATCTCGACGCCCTGGTCGACCATGCCCTGCTGGGAGTCACCGAGCTCCTGACCAATGTCCACCGGCACGCCCGGCCGGACAAGCGGTGCACCGTGGAGATCGAGCTGCTGCTCGACCGGCTCACGGTCTCCGTCAGGGACCACGACCCGCGCCTGCCGCGGACCGAGGAGCCCGTTCGGCGATCCGGCCGACGCGCCGGCCGACGGCCTCGCCACCTCCGGCCGGGGCCTCGCCCTCGTCGGCGCGGTCAGCGAGAGCTGGGGCGTCCGCCCCTGCGAGGACGACGGGAAGGTCGTGTGGTTCACCCTCGCGGCGCCGCCCGCGGGCGGTCCCGTCGAGACGCGCGAGGAAGTCGTGTACGGCGCCGCGACCGAAGGCCCCTTCACCGGGTACGAGCGGGTCCCCGCCGTGCCCCTGGGCATCCCGGCCGAACCGGTCCTGAGCCCCGCCCCGCGGTGGCCGCCGCCCGCCCGGTCCTGGCGGGCCAGGCGGGCCTGAAGGACCCGGGCGGGCGGGGGCGGGTCACCGTCCCCGTACTCCTCAGGCCCCGCGCCCCTTGGGGCCCGCTGCGCGGCCGAACTGCTCCTCCAGGACGGTGAGGCGCCGCCAGTACTCGTCCTCGTCGATCTCACCGGCGGCGAACCGGTGGCCGAGCAGGGCGATCGGCGAGTGCTCGTCCGGCCCGCCGGCGCGGAGGTCCCGGCCCCGGCGCCACCCGGCGCGGCGGGCGAGGGTGACGACCCCGACGACGGCGACGGCCCAGACGAGAGGGAAGAAGAGGGCCCACGGGCCGGGACCCGCATGGGCGAGTGTGTTCATGGCGATCCAGCTCCTCGGTGCGTGTGGGGAAACGTCCCTGGTCCGAGAGTCGCTCCGGGAGGGGTCCCGCGCGTCGTACGGGCAGCGGCTTCCCGCGTACGACACGGGGAGTACGCCCGCTCCCCACCTCCACCCTCCCATACTCCTTCCTTCTGTACCTACTGGTATGTACAGTACGGCCATGGGGACGAACGAGACCTCCGACCGGCTGGTCGAGGCGACCCGCGAACTCCTGTGGGAGCGCGGCTACGTGGGCACCAGCCCCAAGGCCGTCCAGCAGGCGGCGGGCGCGGGCCAGGGCAGCATGTACCACCACTTCGCGGGCAAGCGGGACCTCGCCCTGGCGGCGATCCGGCGGACGGCCGGGGAGATGGACGCGGCGGCCGGGGCGGTCCTGGAGGGCGGGGGTCGGCGTACGCCCGGATCGAGGCGTACGTGCTGCGCGAGCGCGACGTCCTGCGCGGCTGCCCGGTGGGGCGGCTCACCATGGACCCCGAGGTGATCGCGGACCCGGAGCTGCGCGCCCCCGTCGAGGAGGTGATCGGCCGACTGCGCGCCCGCCTCGCCGCGATCGTGCGGGAGGGGCGGGACAGCGGCGAGCTGGACGGCTCCCTGGACCCGGAGGAGACCGCCGCGACGGTCGTGGCGACGGTGCAGGGCGGGTACGTGCTGGCCCGCGCGACGGGGTCGCCGGCGTCCTTCGACAGCGCCGTACGCGGTCTGCTCGCGCTCCTCGCCCCGCGCCCGGCCCGCTGAAACCGGCCCGCCGAGACCGACGCGCCGAAACCGGCCAACCGAATCCCCCCACCGAATCCGCCCCACCGAATCCGACTCGCCGAAGAGGAACCGGAGCCCGTTCCGTGCACGCGATGCAGTACGAGATCACGCTTCCCGCCGACTACGACATGGGCGTCATCCACGAGCGGGTGGCGACCCGGGGCCATCTGCTCGACGCCTTCCCGGGCCTCGGCCTGAAGGCGTACCTGGTCCGGGAGCGCGGGGCGGACTCGCCCGTGAACCAGTACGCGCCGTTCTACCTGTGGGTCACGCCCGAGGGCATGAACTCCTTCCTCTGGGGAGCGGGCTTCCAGGGCGTCGTGAACGACTTCGGCCGGCCGGTGGTGCAGCACTGGACGGGCGTGGCGTACGCGGAGGGCCGGCGTCCGCGTCGGCGCCGCGCGCCGCGACCCGGCGCGGGACCCCGCTCGGGGAGGCGGTCCCGCCGGGCGAGGCGGTGGCGGAGGCGGTGGCCCGGCACGCGCGGGAGGCCCGCCGGGACGGGGTGGTGGCCTCGGCCCTCGCGGTGGACCCGCGCCACTGGGAGCTGCTCTCCTTCACCCTGTGGGCGGGCCTGAGGCGCCGTCCGGCGAGGGCGAGCGCTTCCGGGTGCTCCACCTGTCGGAGCCGGGGCGGACGGAGCTGGGGCGCGTCGGGCCGGGGCGGGCCGGGACGGGGGCTCAGGCCGTGGCGACCAGCGTCAGATAGGCGATGCCGAGGACGCCCCGGTAGCCGTTCAGCCAACTGGAACGCTGCCGGTCGACGCGCTCGCGCGTCTCGGCGGCGAGCGGGTGGCCGGGGTGGGCCGCGAGCCAGACCTCCGTGTCGTACCGGTAGCCGGACTCGAACTCCTCCCACTCCTCGGCGCTCGCCGTCTCGATCCAGGCGGGCCGGAACCCGGCCCCGATCGCGAGGTCGACGAGGGCGCCGAGGGAGGGGTGGTCGTCGGCGCGGGCGCCGGGCCACATCCCGGCCAGTTCGGCCCCGGTGGGGACGCGCTCCCAGAAGCCCTCCCCAGGACGACGCGGCCGCCGGGCCGGACGAGCCGGCGGAGTTCGCGCAGGACGGCGGCGGGGTCGTACGGCAGGTCGGGGTCGCAGAGCGCCTGGCCGGCCCCGAGGCAGAGGACCGCGTCGACGGGGCCCCGGTCGGTGCCGAGCGCCGACTCCTCGACGAAGGTCACGCGGCCGGCGAGCCCGCGCTCCTCGGCGAGGGCCCGGCCGCGGGCCAGGTCCTCGCCGTTGATGTCGATCCCGACCCCCTCGGCTCCGGGAACGGCGTCGAGGAGGCGCAGGAGCGACTCGCCCCAGCCGCAGCCGATGTCGAGCACGTCGGCGGGGCCGGAGGCGGCGAGCCGCCCCAGGACGCGGGCGGCGCGGGCCTCGGAGAGCGGCCCGTGGAAGGTGAGGCCGCCGAGGCGCGGGGGAAGTGCGGAGCCGGAGGAGGTCATGGGGCGGAACGGTACGTCGTACGGCCGCTCCGCCCCACCGGTTTTCGCCCCGGTGGCGGGCGGAGACGCCTCACGGGTCCTAGCCTGGGGAGGGTGTACACCACGCGCGTGTCCCGCCACGTCGACGCCCCGCCCCTGGCCGTCTACCGGACGCTCCTCGACCCGGAGGCCGTCGCGCGCTGGCGGGCGCCGTACGGCATGAGCTGCCGGGTGCACGGGTTCGACGCCCGCGAGGGGGCGCCTTCCGGGTCTCGCTGCGGTACGAGGGGGAGGACGGCGCCGGGAAGTCGGGGCCGCGCACGGACACGTACCACGGCCGCTTCGTGGAGCTGGTGCCGGACGAACGGGTCGTCGAGGTCGTCGAGTTCGAGACGGCGGACCCGCTGCTGCACGGGGCCATGACCCTGACGACGACCCTGGTCCCGGACGGCGGCGGCACCGAGGTCCTGGTCGTCCACGAGGGCGTCCCGGACGCGATCCCCGCCGCCGACAACGAGACCGGCACCCGCATGGCCCTGGACCGGTTGGCGGCACTGCTCGAAGGACGCCCGGAGTAGTCGGGCGGCTTCCTCAGACCGGTTCGCGGGAGAGGGCCGCCAGGGGTCGTCCAGGACCGGCTGCCAGGCGAGTTCGGCGGCGCCCACGAGGCTGTTGTGGTCCAGGGTGCGGGGAGGATCGGCACGCCGCCGCTGCGGCCCCAGAGGCTGCGGTCGGCGACGACCGCGCGGAGGCGCTCGGGATCGGCGTCGAGGAGCTCGCGGTGGAGGCCGCCGAGGACGATCCGGTCCGGGTTGAGGATGTTCACCAGGCCGGCGAGGCCGAGTCCGAGACGGTCGATCAGCTCCCCACGGCGACCCGGACGCCGGGGTCGTCCGAGCTGGTGCGCAGCAGGTCGCGGGACTGCTGGAGCAGCGAGACCTCGGGGCCGGGGACGCGGCCGGCGGCCGTGAGGAAGGCGAGCGGGTCGGTCTCGACGTCGAGGCAGCCGCGGCCGCCGCAGTGGCACGGGCGGCCCTCCGGGTTCACCGTCAGGTGGCCGACCTCCAGGGCGAGGCCCGAGCTGCCGGTGTGCAGGCGTCCGTCGAGGACGAGCGCGCCGCCGACGCCCCGGTGGCCGGTGGCCACGCAGAGCAGGTCGCGGGCGCCGCGCCCGGCGCCGTGGCGGTGTTCGGCGAGGGCGGCGAGGTTCACGTCGTTGCCGGTGAAGGCGGGGCCCTCGATGCCGGCCTCCCGCACCCGCTCGGCGAAGATCTGCCGGACCGGGGCCCCGGCGGGCCAGGCCAGGTGGAGCGGGTTGAGGGCGGTGCCCTCGGGCTCGGCGACGGCGGAGGGCACGGCGAGGCCGGCTCCGACGCAGCGGCGGCCGCTCTCCGCCAGGAGGGCCGCTCCGGCGTCGACCACGGCCCCGAGGACCTGGGCGGGGTCGGCGGAGACGACGACGCTGCCGGGGGCCGTGGCGACGATCGTGCCGCCGAGGCCGACGAGCGCGGCCCGGAAGCCGTCCGGGTGGACCTGCGCGGCGAGGGCGACGGGGCCCTTCTCGTCGACGGCGAGCCGGTGCGAGGGCGGCCCTGGGAACCCGCGGCGGCGCCGGGGTTGGAGTCGACCCGGATGAGGCCGAGGGCCTCCAGCTCGGCGGCGACGGCCCCGGCGGTGGCGCGGGTGACGCCGAGCTCGGCGGTGAGGACGGCCCGGGTCGGCGCCCTGCCGGTGTGCACCAGCTCAAGCGCGGGGCCGAGCGCGTTGCGCCCCCTGTCCAGCCGTGTCCGGGTCGTCGTCGCCTTGCCGTTCATGGGGGCGAGTCTCCCATGATCGGACGGCGCCCCGACCTCACGGGGGCGAGGGCCCGCCCTCCACGACCGGAATCCCGACCTCGCGGCCGGAGGGCCGGACTCCGGGACCGGAGGGCCGGACTCCGGGGCCGGAGGGCCGGACTCCGGGGCCGGAGGGCCGGACTCCGGGGCCAGAGGGCCGGACTCCGGGGCCAGAGGGCCGGACTCCGGGGCCAGAGGCCTCCCGCGATCTGGCGCTCACCCCTGCCGCCAGGGCCCGCTCCCGTGGCCGGGGCTCGGCACTACGGTCGGGGCCCGCCCCGTGGCCGGGCCCGCCCCCAAGTCCAGGCCTCGCCCCCACAGCAGACAAAACCCGCCCGGTACGCCCCAGGAACCGCCCCGCCCCGGTTGATTCGTCCATCGCCCGCCCCTATCCTGAGTTTGTGCCGCTACTGAACAAAGTGCGGACGGCCGCCTCGGGGCGCTCCGGCGGAGACACCGCCACCCGCTCCCTGTCCCGCCTCCGCTCCGCCCTGACCCTCTTCTTCGCCCTCGACGGCTTCCTGTTCGCCGGCTGGGTGGTCCGGATCCCCGCCGTCAAGGAGCAGACCGGCGCCTCCGCCGGGGACCTCGGCCTCGCGCTCCTCGGGGTGTCGGCGGGCGCCGTGGTGACCATGACGCTGACCGGGCGGCTCTGCCGCCGGTACGGCTCCCACGCCGTCACCGTCGCCACCGCCGTGCTCCTCTCGCTCTCCGTCGCCCTGCCCCCGCTCACCCGCTCCCCGCTCGCCCTCGGCCTCGTCCTGCTGGTCTTCGGCGCCGCGTACGGCGGCATCAACGTGGCCATGAACAGCGCCGCCGTGGACGTCGTGACCGCGCTGCGGCGCCCCGTGATGCCGAGCTTCCACGCCGCGTTCAGCCTCGGCGGCATGCTGGGCGCGGGGCTCGGCGGGCTGCTCGCCGGAAGCCTCTCCCCACCGTCCACCTCCTCGGCCTCACGGTCGTCGGCCTGGCCCTGACGGCCGCCGCCGGGCCCGTACTCCTGCGCCACCCCTCCCCGCCCCGCCCGAGGCCCTCCCGCCCCGTCCACCGCCTCCGGTACGCGGCCGGGCGCTCCGGCCCCGCGCCGTACGGTCCTCGCCTTCGGGTTGATCGCGCTCTGCACGGCGTACGGCGAGGGCGCGCTCGCCGACTGGGGAGCCCTGCACCTCACCCAGGACCTGCACGCCCATCCCGGGGTGGCCGCCGCCGGGTACTCCGTGTTCGCGCTGACCATGACGGCGGGACGGCTCTCCGGCACCGCGCTGCTCGAACGCCTCGGGCAGACCCGCACCCTGGTCGCGGGCGGCGCGACCGCCGCCGCGGGGATGCTGCTCGGCGCGCTCGCGCCGACCGTCTGGGCCGCGCTCCTCGGCTTCGCCGTGACCGGTCTCGGCCTCGCCAACATCTTCCCCGTCGCCGTGGCCCGCGCCGGCGCGCTCGCCGGTCCCGGCGGGGTGGCGACCGCGTCCACCCTCGGGTACGGCGGGATGCTGCTCGGCCCGCCCTCGATCGGGTTCCTCGCCGACTGGTTCTCCCTGCCGGCCGCGCTCACCACGGTCGCGGTGCTCGCCGCCGGCGCCGCGGTGATGGGCTACCGGGCCCGGGACGCCAGGGCCGTCCGGACGGCCTGACGCTCCCGCCCGGGACCGCGCCCCGGGCCCCACACCTGCCAGAATCCGCTCCATGGACATGATCACCGGCGGGACGATGAAGATCGCGGAGCACATCGAGGCGCTGGACGGCGCGGGCCTGGACCTGGCGGAGGCGGCGGCCGCGGCCGGGCCGGACGCGGAGGTGCCGGCCTGTCCGGGGTGGCGGATCCGCGACCTCCTCCGGCACGTGACGACGGTGCACCGCTGGGCCACGGCCTTCGTGACCGAGGACACACCGCGCACCGCCCGGAAGGCGGCGAACCGGCGCTCGACGGCGACGCGCTGCTCGCCCACTACCGCGAGGGGCACGCGGCCCTGGTCTCCGCCCTGCGCGCCGCGCCGGAGGAGCTGGAGTGCTGGACCTTCCTCCCGGCGCCGTCGCCCCTCGCCTTCTGGGCCCGGCGGCAGGCGCACGAGACGACCGTCCACCGCGCGGACGCGGAGTCGGCGCTCCCGGCGGGTCCCGGGCCGGTGGCCCCGGCGGTCGGCGCCGACGGGATCGACGAACTGCTGGGCGCCTTCCACGCCCGGAGCCGCAGCCGGGTGCGCACGCCCGAGCCCCGGACCCTGCGGGTGCGGGCGACGGACACCGGCGACGTCTGGACCGTACGGCTCTCGGCGGACGCCCCGCGCACGGAACGCACGACCGGCTCACCGGCCGCCCCGCGGACGCGGAACTGAGCGGACCGGCCGGGTCGCTGTACCTGACGCTGTGGAACCGCCCGCCCGAGGACGCGGTCACCGTCACGGGAGACGCCTCGCTCGTCCGCCTGTGGCGGGAGAGGTCGGCGATTGGCTAGGCCCGGGCCCCGGATCGCCGCGACAAGATGCGCGCCGCGCGGCCGTCGGAAGAATGGGGCCCGGATGGCCCTCCACGGGCCGGAAAGAGGAGCCTCCCATGCCTGTCGCCGACACCCCGATGAACCTCACCCGGGCCGCCCACGTCGGGATCTCGGTCTCGGACCTGGACGCGTCGATCGCGTTCTACACGGCCCTGACCGGCCGGAAGCCCGCCGCGGAAGGAACGATGGACAGCGTGCCCTTCGGCCGGTCGCAGGGCCTCCCGGTCGCGAGACTGCGGTACGCGACGATCGACATCGACGGCCTCGGCATCGATCTCATCGAGTTCCGGGAGCCGGCGGGCGACCGCACGAACGGCCGGGCGGACCGCCCCGGCTCCATGCACCTGTGCTTCAGGGTCGACGACCTCGACGCGGTCCACCGGCGGATGGAGGAGGCCGGGTACGACTTCCTGGGCGACCCCTACACCTTCCGCGCGGGCGAGGTCACCCCGGACGCGGCCCTCGGTACGAAGGTCGCCTACTTCAACGACCCCGACGGCACCAACCTGGAGATCATCGAACCGAAGGGCGGCTTCGCCAACTAGCCGACCGCCGAGAACGCACCCCACCCGTCGGACCGGATGGACGCCCCGGGAGGGCCGGACGGCTCAGGAAGACCGGTCCAGCATCCGGGTCAGGACCTCGCGCTGGAGGGGCTTCACCTCGGTGTGGCGGTCGAGGCCCTTCTCGGTGAGCCTCACCTGGACGCCGCGCCGGTCCTCGGGGCACATCCCCGGGTGACCAGGCCGTCCTTCTCCAGGCGGGCGACGAGCCGGGACAGCGCGCTCTGGCTGAGGTGGACGCGGTCGGCCAGCTCCTGGACGCGCCAGGCCGCCGGACCGTCCTCGGACGCGCCCTCGGCGAGCACGTCGAGGACCTCGAAGTCGCTGGCACCGAGTCCGTGCGGATGGAGGGCCCGGTCGAGCTCACAGGTCGTCCGGGCGTGCACGGCGAGGACGTCACGCCACTCGTCCACGAGCGCGCGTTCGGACTTGTTCGCTGCCATGACCGCACGGTAGCAGAAACCACCCCTTTTGTTGCACGGGAATTAAATGCGCTCGCATTCAATGCATGTGCATGTACTGTCTCTGCCCATGACCTCTCCGCTCACCGAAGCGCCCACGACGGACTCCGGGCGCTGGAGCCCGCGCCTCTGGGGCACCCTGCTCGTGCTCTGCGCCGCGATGTTCCTCGACGCCCTCGACGTCTCCATGGTCGGCGTCGCCCTGCCCTCGATCGCCGCCGACCTCGACCTGTCCACCGCCACCCTCCAGTGGATCGTGAGCGGCTACATCCTCGGCTACGGAGGGCTGCTGCTCCTCGGCGGCCGCGCCGCCGACCTGCTCGGCCGGCGCCGGGTCTTCCTGATCGCGCTCGCCGTCTTCGCGCTCGCCTCCCTGCTCGGCGGACTCGTCGACTCCGGTCCCCTCCTCATCGCCAGCCGGTTCGTCAAGGGGCTCAGCGCCGCCTTCACCGCGCCCGCCGGCCTGTCGATCATCACGACCACCTTCAAGGAGGGCCCGCAGCGCAACCGGGCCCTGTCCATCTACACCACCTGCGCCGCCACCGGCTTCTCCATGGGCCTCGTCCTCTCCGGGCTGCTCACGGAGCTGAGCTGGCGGTGGACCATGCTGCTCCCCGCCCCCGTCGCCCTGATCGCCCTCGCCTTCGCGCTGCGCCTCATCCCGCACAGCTCCCGCGACGACTCCTCCGGCGGCTACGACCTGCCGGGCGCCGTCACCGGCACGTCCGCGATGCTGCTGCTCGTCTTCACCGTCGTCGAGGCCCCCGAGGCGGGCTGGGCCTCCGCCCGCACCCTGCTGTCCTTCCTGGCGGCCGCCGCCCTGCTCGTCGCCTTCGTCCTGATCGAACGGCGCAGCGCGAGCCCCTGGTGCGGCTCGGGGTGCTGCGCTCCGGCTCGCAGGTCCGGGCCCAGCTCGGCGCGGCGGCGTTCTTCGGCTCGTACGTCGCCTTCCAGTTCATCGTGACCCAGTACATGCAGTCGCTGCTCGGCTGGTCCGCGCTCCAGACGGCGCTCGCCTTCCTACCCGCCGGCGTGCTCGTGGCCCTCTCGTCCACGAAGATCGGCGGCATCGTGGACCGGTTCGGCACGCCCCGGGTGATCGCCACCGGCTTCGCCCTCCTCGTTGTCGGGTACGCGCTCTTCCTGCGGATCTCGCTCGTCCCGCAGTACGCGGCCGTGATCCTGCCGTCGATGCTGCTCATCGGCGCGGCCTGCGCCCTGGTCTTCCCCTCGCTCAACATCCAGGCCACCAACGGCGTGGACGACCGCGAGCAGGGCATGGTCTCGGGCCTGCTCAACACCTCGATCCAGGTCGGCGGCGCGTTCTTCCTCGCCGTGACCACCGCCGTCATCACCGCGGGCGGCGGACACGGCGGGAACGCCTCCCCGCAGGCGGTCCTGGACGGCTTCCGCCCGGGCCTGGCCGTGGTCGCGGTCATCGCCCTCGCCGGACTGCTCATCACCCTGCCGGGGCTGCGGAGGCCGCGGGGCACGGCGACCGGGTCGGTCGTGGTCGCCCGCTCCTCGGACGCCGACCCGGTGACCGAGGCCGCCCCGGCGAAGGTCGCCCTCCGCGACTGACCGTCGGGGGTACGGGGGCGGGGACGCGTGCGGCCGGGCGGATCAGCCCAGCCAGCCCGGCCGCACGAGCCCCGACTCGTAGGCGAGCACGACGAGTTGGGCGCGGTCGCGGGCGCCGAGCTTCACCATGGCACGGCTCACGTGGGTCTTGGCGGTGAGCGGGCTGACGACCAGCCGGCGGGCGATCTCCGCGTTCGACAGGCCGATGCCCACGAGGGCCATCACCTCCCGCTCCCGCTCGGTCAGCGCGTCGAGCGCGGCCGTGGCCGCCGGGGTCCTGGAGCGGGCCGCGAACTCCTCGATCAGACGGCGGGTGACGCCCGGGGAGAGCAGCGCGTCCCCGTGGACGACGGCGCGCACGGCCCGCAGCAGTCCGTCCGGCTCGGTGTCCTTGACGAGGAACCCGGAGGCACCGGCGCGGATCGCCTCGAAGACGTACTCGTCGAGCTCGAAGGTGGTCAGCATGACGACCCGCACCCCGGCAAGCTCCGGGGCGTCCGTGATCCGCCGCGTCGCCTCCAGGCCGTCGAGCCGGGGCATCCGGATGTCCATGAGGACGACGTCGGGGCGCAGGGCGCGCACCCGTTCCACGGCCTCCTCGCCGTCGGCGGCCTCCCCGCGACCTCGATGTCCGGCTGGGCGCCGAGCAAGGCGCGGAACCCCGCCCGTACCAGCGACTGGTCGTCGGCGAGCAGGACCCGGATCGCGGCGGAGCCTGCCTTCGGTCACGGGGTCTCCTTCGGCCGCCGGGCCGCTTCGGATCACCGGGCCTCCTTCGGTCACGGGGTCTCCTCGGGCCCGAGCGGGAGGACGGCGTGGACGCGGAAGCCGCCGTCCGGGCGGGTGCCCGCCTCGATGGTGCCACCGAGGGCGGCGGCCCGCTCCCGCATGCCGGCGAGGCCGTTGCCGGTGCCGCCGGCCTCGGTGCCGGTGGCGGGGCCGTCGTCGTCGACCGTCAGCTCCAGGCGCCCGGAGCCGTACGCGACCCGCACCCGGGCGGTACGGGAACCGGAGTGGCGCACCACGTTGGTGAGCGCCTCCTGCACGATCCGGAAGGCGGCGAGGTCGGCGCCGGGCGGCAGGGCGGCGGCCCGGCCGTCCGTCGTGACGGTGACGGCGAGGCCCGCGGCCCCGGCCTGTTCGACGAGCTCGGCCAGCCGGTCGAGGCCGGGGCCGGGGCGCGGGGGCGTCGCCGGGAGTACGGAGGGTGTCGAGGACCTGGCGGACCTCGCCGAGCGCCTCCTTGCTGGCCGCCTTGATGGTGGTCAGGGCGGTGCGGGCCTGCTCGGGGTCGGAGTCCAGGAGGGCGAGGCCGACGCCCGCCTGCACGTTGATCACGGAGATCGAGTGGGCGAGCACGTCGTGGAGTTCGCGGGCGATGCGGAGCCGTTCCGCGTCGGCGCGGCGCCGTTCGGCGGCGGCCCGGTCAGCCCGCCGCCGGGCCCGCTGCTCGCGCTTCTCCCGGATCGCCTCGGAGGCGGCGAGGACGGCAACGGCGAAGGCGGCCGCGGTGATCTCCTGACCCCAGGGCGCGGGCCCGTCGCCGGGCGGGGGCAGCCGGTGGTGGAGCCAGTGCGCGAACAGCAGGTGGCCCGTCCAGAGCAGGCCGAGGGCCCCTGCGGCGGCGGCGCGGTGACCGCGTACGACGGCCGCGAAGCAGGCGACGGCGACCAGGGCGAAGACCGGGCCGTACGGGTAACCGGCCGCCAGGTAGCCGAGGGTGACGACCGCGACGGCGAACACCACCGGCACGGGCCTGCGGTGACGGAGCAGCAGCGGGACCGCCCCGAGCAGCAGCAGGATCCGGCCGGCCGCGTCGAGCGCCTCCCGGCCGGTCTGGTCACGTCCGGCGAACCCGCTCCCCGCCACCACGAGCAGGGCGATCAGCAGCGTCGACCGCCAGGGCAACCGGTCGTCGCCCCGCTCCCACCGGCTCCGGCGACCACCGGGGAGCCGGTCCGCCCTCTCCTCGTCCATACCGGCCACGCTAGCCGCGCCCGCCCCGCACCGACGTCACCCCGAGGGGTGGCCGGGCCTACTCCCCGGAAGTACGGAGGGAGGGGCGGGGCGGTACGGGAGTGGGGACGGCGGTACGGGGACGGGGCGGCGGGCCCGGGCGGGTTCAGCCGCGCGGAAGCAGGCCCACGTCCTGGCCCAGGCGGCGGGCGGCCGCGGCGAAGAAGGCGTCGCGGTCCTCGACGACGCGGTGGAACTGGCCGAAGACCTCGAAGGAGACCAGGCCGAAGAGCTGCGACCAGGCGGCGACGAGCGCGACGGCGAGGGCCGGGGGAGGTCCGGGGCGATGTCGGCGGCGATCCGCTCGGCCTCCGGACGCAGGGCGTCCGGGAGCGGAGGGAGGGCGACGCCCTCGCCGGTGTGGGCCAGGCGGACGATCCCGATCAGGGCGAGACCGACGCGGGCGGCGGGGCCGACCGTGTCCTGGGGGCGCTGTAGCCGGGGACCGGGGAGCCGTAGATCAGGGCGTACTCGTGGGGGTGGGCGACCGCCCAGGCGCGGACCGCCCGGCAGACGGCGGTCCAGCGGTCCAGCGGTCGCTGCCCGGCCGAGTCGGCGGCGGCCCGCTCGGCGGCGGCGCCGACGGCGTCGTAGGCGTCGACGATCAGGGCGGTGAGGAGGTCGTCGCGGCTCGGGAAGTAGCGGTAGAGCGCGGAGGACACCATGCCCAGCTCGCGGGCGACGGCCCGCAGGGACAGCTTGGCGGCGCCTTCCGCCGCGAGCTGGGTGCGGGCCTCGTCCTTGATGGCGGCGGTGATCTCGATGCGGGCGCGGGCGCGGGCTCCTTGGACTGTCGTCATAGAGAGCAGTGTGCCACTTTCAGATCACCGCAACGAAACGAGAGCGGCACAACGAAACGAGAGCATCACGACGAAACGAGAGCACTGCTCTTGATTGCGAGCACTGAACCGTGCACACTGATCTCAAGCGAGAGCACTGCTCACGATTCCTCGCCGCCAGAAGCCCCGTACCCGCCCCTCCCCGAAGCCCCCAGGAGGCAGCCATGTCCGCCCGGCCCGCCCAGCCCGCCGACCTCAACAGCTCCTCCCCGCCGCCCACGTGATGAAGCCCGGCTGGTTCACCGTGAACGTCCTCAACCGCCTGGTCGCCTGGGCGACCCGCCGCGGCATCAGCGTCTGGGGCTCCCGCGTCCTCGCCGTCCGGGGGCGCAAGAGCGGCGAATGGCGCCGCACCCCGTCAACCTCCTGACGGTGGACGGCGCCCAGTACCTCGTGGCTCCCCGCGGCCACGTCCAGTGGACCCACAACATGCGGGCGGCCGGAGGCGGAGAGCTGCACCTCGGCAAGCACGTGCAGGAGTTCACCGCCGTCGAGGTCGCCGACGACGCCAAGCCCCGCTGCTCCGCGCCTACCTCAAGCGCTGGAAGGCCGAGGTCGGCATCTTCTTCGACGGGGTCGGCCCGGACCCCTCCGACGCCGAGCTGCGCGCCGCCGCGCCGAAGCACCCCGTCTTCCGCATCACGACGACGGGCCCCGCCGCCCCGGCCGCGTGAGCGGACCGGGCCGACGGAGCCCGTACGAGTCGATCGCGCTTCCCGGCGGCCGTACCGAACCGCCGCGCGCGGAGGGTCAGACGCCTGTCCCCGTGCCCTTCGTCTCCTCCGCGCCCTCCGCCGTGTCCCGCACGGCCCCGCCTCGTCCGTGTCCTCCGGCTCCGGCGCGCCCCGCTCCTTCGCCGTGACGCCCCGGCCCGCCGGGCCGACGCCGGACGAGGTGTCCAACCGCTTGTCCAGGAGCTCCAGGGCCCGCCGGGCCAGACCGTTCGAGCGGACCATGCCGCCGAGGGTGGCGGAGCCCCGGGTGATGTCGGCGAAGGCGTTCCAGGCCGGCCGCAGCCCCGTGAGGGTGGCGTGCAGCAGTCCCGGGCGCCGCTCGAAGACGGCGAGCATCCGCCGCCCGACCGCCATCTCCACGCCGAGGCCCGCCTTGATGGCGAAGGCGTAGTTCAGGGCCTGGCGGCGCGCGTCGACCGCGTCGTTCGCCTCGGCGACCCGGACCGCCCACTCGCCCGCGAGGCGGCCCGAGCGGAGCGCGTACGAGATGCCCTCGCGCGTCCACGGCTCCAGGAGACCGGCCGCGTCGCCGCAGACCAGGACCCGGCCGCGGGAGAGCGGCGAGTCGTCGGTGCGGCAGCGGGTCAGGTGGCCGGAGGAGATCGAGGGCTCGAAGCCGGCCAGGCCGAGCCGGGCGACGAAGTCCTCCAGGTACCGCTTGGTGGCGGCCCCTCGCCGCGCGCCGAGATCACGCCGACGGTCAGCGTGTCGCCCTTGGGGAAGACCCATCCGTAACTGCCGGGCATCGGGCCCCAGTCGATGAGGACGCGGCCCTTCCAGTCCTCGGCGACGGACGGCGGCACGGGGATCTCCGCCTCCAGGCCCAGGTCGACCTGGCCCATCTTCACCCCGACGTGAGCGCCTATGCGGCTGGCACTGCCGTCGGCCCCGACGACCGCGCGCGCCAGGATCGTCTCGCCGTCGGCCAGGACGACGGCGGCGGTCCGCCGGTCCGGCACCGACGGCCCGTGCTGCTCCACCCGGGTCACCGTGGCGCCGGTCCGCAGCTCGGCACCGGCCTTCTGCGCGTGCTCGACGAGCCGCGCGTCGAACTCGGGGCGGTTGATGAGCCCGAAGAGCATCCGGCGCGAGCGGCGGGTGCGGGCGAAGCGCCCTTCGAGGGAGAAGGTGACGGCGTGCACCCGGTCCTGGAGGGGCAGTTCGAAGCCCGGCGGGAGCGAGTCGCGGGAGGGGCCGATGATGCCGCCGCCGCAGGTCTTGTACCGGGGCAGCTCGGACTTCTCCAGGAGGAGCACCCGGCGCCCGGCCACCGCCGCCGCGTAGGCCGCGGACGCGCCGGCCGGTCCGGCGCCGACGACCACGACGTCCCAGACGTCCGCCGCGCCGTCCGGGTCCGCCGTCCCGTCGTCCGCGGCGGAAGCGCCCTCCCCGGCGCGGTCCGTCACGTCACCCACCGCGCCTTCCGTCACGTCGTCCGCCACGTCACCCGCCCCTCGCCCGTGACGCCGTCCCCGACGCCGTCCCTCGCCGCCTCCGCACCGCTGCCTCAGGAGCCGCGCCCTCGGGCTCGGTGTTCTCCGGACCGGCGTTCCTGCGTGCTCGCTGCTCACGATGTGCTTCTGCTCCTGATCCGACCGGGGGTCTGCTCCTGACGCATCCTACGGCGCGGTAGCCGGGGCCCCGGCCGTAGGATCGACGGTGCGTTCGCCGCGCCACGACACGCGACGGACGCCTCCTCCCGTCGTAACGTCGCACCCATCAGGAGCGTGCCCATGACCTCGAATCCGATCGCCGAGACCGTACGGTCCCTGATGCCCCGCGCCAGGGCGGAGCTCACGGAGCTGGTGGCCTTCGAGTCGGTGGCGGACGAGAACGTGGCCCCGCGCAGCGAGTGCGAGGCGGCGGCGAACTGGGTCGCGGACGCTGCGCGCCGAGGACTTCCAGGACGTGGCCCTGCTCGACACCCCGGACGGCTCGCAGGCCGTGTACGGCATACTGCCCGGCCCGGCCGGCGCCCCGACCGTCCTCCTCTACGCGCACTACGACGTGCAGCCGAAGCTGGACGAGGCCGCGTGGCTCTCCCCGCCGTTCGAGCTGACCGAGCGCGACGGCCGCTGGTACAGGCGCGGCACGGCCGACTGCAAGGGCGGGGTGATCCTGCACCTGCTCGCGCTGCGCGCCCTGAAGGCGAACGGCGGCGTCCCGGTGACGGTGAAGGTGATCGTCGAGGGCTCGGAGGAGCAGGGCACCGGCGGTCTGGAGCGGTACGCGGAGGAGCACCCCGAGCTGCTGACCGCCGACGCGATCGTGATCGGCGACGCGGGCAACTTCCGGGTGGGCCTGCCGACGGTGACCGCGACCCTGCGCGGCATGACGATGATCCGGGTGCGGATCGACACCCTGGAGGGCAACCTGCACTCCGGCCAGTTCGGCGGCGCCGCCCCGGACGCGCTCGCCGCGCTGATCCGCGTGCTCGACTCGCTGCGCGGCCCGGACGGTTCGACCGTCATCGACGGCCTGCCGGGCGACCGGGTGTGGGAGGGCCTCCAGTACCCGGAGGAGAACTTCCGCCAGGACGCCAAGGTGCTGCCGGGCGTGGACCTGCCGGGCGGCGGCACGGTCGCGGACCGCATCTGGGCGCGTCCCGCCGTCACCGTCGTCGGCATCGACTGCCACCCGGTGGCCGGCGCCACCGTCCATCCCGAAGACGGCCCGCGCGCAGGTCAGCCTGCGGGTGCCGCCGGGCCAGGACGCGGCCGAGGCGACGAAGCTGCTCTTCGCCCACATCGAGAACCACACCCCGTGGAACGCCCGGGTGACCCTGGAGCAGGTCGGTCAGGGCCAGGCGTTCCAGGCGGACACGTCGAGCCCGGCGTACGCCTCGATGGCCGAGGCGATGGAGGTCGCGTACCCCGGTCAGGAGATGCAGACGGCCGGTCTGGGCGGCTCGATCCCGCTCTGCAACACGCTGGCCTCGCTGTACCCGGAGGCGGAGATCCTGCTGATCGGCCTGAGCGAGCCGGAGGCGCAGATCCACGCGCCCAACGAGTCCGTGTCCCCGGAGGAGCTGGAGCGCCTGTCGGTGGCCGAGGCGCACTTCCTCGTCAACTACGCGCGCTCGAAGCAGGTCTGACGGCACGTCGGTCACCGATCGGGTTCCTGATCCGGTTCCCGATCGGGTTCAGCGTTCGGCGAAGCTCGCCGAGAGCGTAGAACCGGGCGGCGGACCTGCGCGGACGCGTAGGTTCGCCGCATGGACACCCTCATAGTGACTCCGCGGCTGCACCTGCTTGACCACTCCATCGGCCAGGCCTACCTCTGGCGGGACGAGGAGGAGCTGACCCTGATCGACGCGGGCTGGGCGGGGACGGCGGACGCGACGGCCGCGGCCGTACGGGCGGCCGGTCTGGACCCGGACCGGCTGCGCCGCATCGTGCTGACCCACTGCCACCGGGACCACGTGGGCGCCGCCCAGGAGCTCGCGGACCGCCACGGGGCCGAGATCGTGGCGCACCGTCTGGACGCGCCGGTGGTCCGGGGCGAGGCCCCGGTCCCCGAGCCCGACCTCCTGGACTGGGAACTCCCGCTGTACGAGCACGGTCTGACCGTGCCGGAGGCGCCGCCGACCCGGGTGGACCGCGAGGTCGAGGACGGCGAGGAGCTCGGCTTCGGCGACGGGGCCGTGGCGGTCCACACCCCGGCCACACCCCGGGCTCGATGGCCGTGCACCTCCCCGCCACGGCGTGCTGTTCGCCGGGGACACGGTGGCCTCGGTCCGGGGCGTCACCTTCGGCGTGTTCCACGTCGACCGCGCCCTCGCCCTGGAGTCGATGCGGAGGCTGGCGGAGCTCGACCCGTCGGTGCTGTGCTGCGGGCACGGCGCGCCGGTGGTCACGGACACGGCGGCCCTGCTGAGGGCGGCGGCGACGGCCGGGGAGGTCCCGGTCTGAGCGGCTCCGGCGGGGTTCACCCCACCGGCGCCCCGGCCTCCAGGTTGAGGACCGTGCCCCGTTCCCGCGCGCGCAGGGCCCAGCGGAGGCGCTGGTAGCGGACGGGCGGCAGCAGGTCGGCGGCCTCCTCCTCGGTGACGAAGCGCCAGTCGCGCAGTTCGGCCCCGGGAAGGCGCAGCCGCTCGGCGTCGGCGGGCCGGAGGGTGCCGCCGTCGAAGAGAGGCGCAGCCCTCCGTACTTGGGGGCTCGGGGCGTTCCCAGTCGACGAGCAGCAGCCGGGGCACGGCGTCGAGCGCGAGGCCGACCTCCTCGGCCACCTCCCGCATCCCGGCCCGTGCCGGGGGCTCGCCAGGCTCGACGACGCCGCCGGGGAACTCCCAGCCGGGCTTGTAGGTGGGGTCGACGAGCAGGAAGCGGTCCTGCTCGTCGAAGAGCAGCACGCCGGCGGCGACGGTCTCGCCGGTCGGCTCGGGCGTCTGGACGATCCCGCAGGGGGCCGCGCGCCCGTCCCGGACCGCGTCGGCGACGGTCCGGGCGGTCTCCGCCACGGTGAGCACGGAGTTGTCGACGGTGTACGCGTCGGCGGCGAGCCAGTCGAGGGCGGCACGGTACGGGTCCACGTGCCCGTGGCTCCACTCCCGTACGCGGGCGTCGACCTCGGGGTCGCCGTACTCCTCCGGGTGTCGATCCGCTGGCGCAGGATCGTTTCCTCAGGTGCGAGCAGGATGTGGCGCACCTCGATGCGGCGGGCGGCGAGCCCGCCGAAGATCTCGTCCCGGTACTCCTGTCGGAGCAGGGTCATGGGGACGATCAGGACGCCGCCGACCTCGGCGAGCAGGGCGGCAGCCGTGTCGACGACGAGGCGCCGCCAGATCGGCAGGTCCTGGTAGTCCTCGACCTCGGCGAGCCGCTTGGCCGGAAGGAGCCGGCGCACCGCGTCGCCGGTGGTCTCGGGGTCGTACAGGGTGCTGTGCGGGATCAGATCGACCAGTTCGCGCGCGGTGCCGGACTTTCCCGCGCCGAACGCCCCGTTGATCCAGACGATCACGTTTCCCCTCTTCGGTAGCCCCTGTGGCTTGCCCGCAACACCCTGCCACGGAAACCACGAACGTATGGATCGGCGGAGCGATCGGCATGCGCGTGACGCTTCGGGGAAACCGTCGTTGGGAACGGCAAGCACGAGGGGTGTGGAGATGAGTCGTACGGTTCTCGAACGTTTTCCCGCCGGCGGCCCGCGGGGCAGTTGGCCCGCCGAGGAGTTCGCCGGCGCGCGCCGGGACGAGGGAGTGCCCGCCCGGGTCGTGATGGACCTGGAGTCCGACGCGTTCCTGGTGGTCGTCGAACAGAGACCGCCGGAGCGGAGGGCGGCCGAGGCAGGCTGGTCGGCCAGAGGAGGATCGAGCGGGTACGGGAGTGAACGGGGTGCGGGAGGTGGGGAGCCGCGCGGCTCCCCACCTCCACCCGTTCCCGCGTCCTCAAGGGCCGGTGCCGGCACCCGCGTTCGCGCCGGTGCGCGCCCCAGCTCCCGCGCGCGTGGCGGCCGCCGCCGCGCCGAGGAGGCCCGCGTCCGTGCCCGTGAGGGCGGGGACGACCGTCAGGTCCCGCACGAAGGAGAGCGTGGCGTAGTCACGCAGGCCGCGCCGGAGCGGGGCGAAGAGGACCTCCCCGCGCCCGCCACCCCGCCGCCGACGACCGCGATGTCGATCTCGACGAGGGCCGCCGTGGCGGCGATGCCCGCCGCGAGCGCCCGGGCCGCGCGCTCGAACGCGGCGGTGGCCACCGGGTCCCCGGCGCGCGCGGCGGCAGCCACCGCGGCGGCGGAGACGTCGCCGTCGGGCCCCGGCCGCCAGCCGTTCTCCAGGGCGCGCCGCGCCAGGTGGGAACCGCTGGCGACGCGTTCGACGCAGCCGCGCCCGCCGCAGGCGCAGGGCTCGCCGTCGAGCTCGACCACGATGTGACCGATGTGACCGGCGTTGCCGGTGGGGCCGGGGTGGAGGCGCCCGCCGAGGACGAGGCCGCCGCCGACGCCCGTGGAGACCACGAGGCAGAGGGCGTTGTCGTGGCCCCGGGCGGCTCCGAGCCAGTGCTCGGCCGCCGTCATGGCGACGCCGTCGCCGACGAGGGTGACGGGGCGTCCGCCGGCGGCCCGGTGGACCCGTTCGACGAGCGGGTAGTCGCGCCAACCGGGGACGTTGACGGGGCTCACGGTCCCCGGGCCGCGTCGACCGGGCCCGCGCTGCCGATGCCGACGGCGTCGGCGGCCTCCAACAGCGGAGAGGCGGTGAGTTCGCCGAGGACGTCCTCGACCGCCGCCATCACCGTCTCGCCGTCCTCACGCGCGGGCGTGGGCCGCCGGGACCGGGCGCGGACGCGCCCTCGCCGTCGACCAGGGCGCCGGCGATCTTGGTGCCCCCGATGTCGAGGGCGACGACGAGGCCCGTGACGAGGTCGGTGTGCATGGGCGGGAACCTCCGGGGACGGCCGGGAACGGTCGGGCGTCCGTATGGTCTCACGCGGCCTGACAACGTTGTCCAGGTCCTATGCTCGTCCGGAGTCCGAAAGACGGCCCGGCCACGGCGGGGCCCCGACACGACGGAGGAACCGCAGACCGTGGCCGACACCGCCCACCGCTCCGAGCGCCGTTACGGCAACCGGCCCACGATGAAGGACGTCGCCGCCAAGGCGGGCGTGGGCCTGAAGACGGTGTCCCGGGTGGTGAACGGCGAGCCGGGCGTCACCCCCGACACCGAGCGGCGGGTGCAGGAGGCCATCGAGGTCCTCGGCTTCCGGCGCAACGACAGCGCGCGGGTCCTGCGCAAGGGCAGGACCGCGACCGTCGGCCTGGTCCTGGAGGACCTCGCCGACCCCTTCTACGGTCCGCTGAGCCGGGCGGTCGAGGAGGTCGCGCGGGCGCACGGGGCCCTCCTCATCAACGGGTCGAGCGCCGAGGACCCCGACCGGGAGCAGGAGCTGGCGCTGGCGCTGTGCGCGCGCCGGGTCGACGGCCTCATCGTCATCCCGGCCGGTGACGACCACCGGTACCTGGAGCCCGAGATCAGGGCGGGCGTCGCCACGGTCTTCGTCGACCGTCCCGCCGGGCGGATCGACGCCGACGCGGTCCTCTCCGACAGCTTCGGCGGGGCGCGCGACGGCACGGCCCACCTGATCGCGCACGGCCACCGCCGGATCGGCTTCGTCGGCGACCGGCCGCGGATCCACACGGCGGCCGAGCGGCTGCGCGGCTACCGCGCGGCGATGGAGGACGCGGGTCTGCCGGTCCGGGAGGAGTGGGTCTCGCCGGGACCGACCGACCCGGAGCGGGTGGGCGCGGCGGTACGGGGGATGCTGGCCGCGCCGGAGCCGGTGACGGCGCTCTTCGCGGGGAACAACCGGGTCACCGTCACGGCCGTCCGGATCCTCGCCGCGCACGCCCGGCCGGTCGCCCTGGTCGGTTTCGACGACATCGAACTGGCCGACCTGCTCGGCATCACGGTCGTCGCCCAGGACGCCGCCGCGCTCGGCCGGACGGCGGCGGAGCGCTTGTTCCGGCGCCTGGACGGGGCCGAGGGGCGCCGGAGCGGGTGGTGCTCGGCACGACGCTCCTCGCCCGCGGCTCGGGCGAGGTCGCGCCGCCGGCGGTCTGACGCCGGCGGACGGCCTCCCCGGGCGGCGGTCCTTCCCAGGCGGCTACTCGGCCGAGGCGGTGAGGTCGCCGCGGCGCGGGCCGCGAAGCGGTCGAGGGCGGCGCGGGTCATGCCGGTGAGGGCGTCGACCTCGGCGGTGTCGAGGGCGCCGCAGTCGATGCCGCGCAGCAGGTAGGAGCTGAGCGCCTTGGCGGTGGCGGGCTCGTCCATGACGTCGCCGCCCGCGTGGTTGGCGTAGGCGGAGAGGCGCTTGGCGGCGGCCTCGAAGCCCTCGCGGTAGAAGGCGAAGACGGCGGCGTAGCGGGTGGGGATGTGGCCGGGGTGCATGTCCCAGCCCTGGTAGTAGGCGCGGGCGAGGGCGCGCCGGGTGAGGCCGTAGTGCAGGCGCCAGGCCTCGTGGACGTGCGCGGTGGAGCCGACCGGCAGGACGTTGGTGGAGCCGTCGGAGACGCGGACGCCGGTGCCGGCGGCGGCGACCTGCATGATCGCCTTGGCGTGGTCGGCGGCCGGGTGGTCGCTGGCCTGGTAGGCGGCGGAGACGCCGAGGCAGGCGCTGTAGTCGAAGGTGCCGTAGTGCAGCCCGGTGGCGCGGCCCTCGGCGGCGCCGATCATGCGGGCGACGGCGGCGGTGCCGTCGGCGGCGAGGATAGCCTGGCTGGTCTCGATCTGGATCTCGAAGCCGAGGCGGCCGGCGTCGAGGCCGTGGGCCTTCTCGAAGGCCTCCAGGAGGCGCACGAAGGCGGTGACCTGTTCGGGGTAGGTGACCTTGGGGAGGGTGAGGACGAGGCCCTCGGGGAGGCCGCCGTGCTCCAGGAGGCCGGTGAGGAAGACGTCGGTGGTGCGGATGCCCCGGTCGCGTACGGCGGCCTCCATGCACTTCATCCGGATGCCCGTGTACGGGGCGGCGGTGCCGTTCGCGTACGCCTCGGAGACCAGCCGGGCGGCGCGGGCCGCGTCCCGGTCCTCGTCGTCGCCTCCATAGCCGTCCTCGAAGTCGACCCGGAGGTCCTCGATCGGCTCGCGCTCCAGCTTGGCCCGCACGCGGCCGTACACGTCCTCGGCGAGGTCGTCGGAGAGGCCGAGGACGGCGGCGAAGGAGGCGGCGTCGGGGGCGTGTTCGTCGAGGGCGGCGAGGGCCTGGTCGCCCCAGGAGCGGACGGTGCCGGCGTCGAAGACGTTGCCGGGGACGTAGACGGTGTGGACGGGCTGGCGGGTGCCGGGGTCTCCCGGGTAGCGGCGGTCCAGCTCGGCGTCCACCGCGGCGAGGGAGGCGCTGATGCCCTCGCTGACCGCGCCCGCGAGGCTCGTCGACACCTTCTCCTGCTGACCCATCCCACTACCCTCCTGTTTTCCGCTGCACGGAATCAACAATCCGTATGGCGAAGTTAACCGGCGGCCGGAGCTGAGTCAATGGGTGTCCGAAACGGCCGGGGGCCGCACGGCGACAGTTCGCCGTGCGGCCCCGGTCCGACAGAACCGCAGGTCAGCCCTTGCGGGTCTTGACCTCTTCGGTGAGCTGCGGGACGACCTCGAAGAGGTCGCCCACCACGCCGTAGTCGACGAGCTCGAAGATCGGCGCCTCGGCGTCCTTGTTGATCGCGACGATCGTCTTCGAGGTCTGCATGCCCGCGCGGTGCTGGATCGCGCCGGAGATGCCGGACGCGATGTAGAGCTGCGGCGAGACCGACTTGCCGGTCTGGCCGACCTGGTTGGCGTGCGGGTACCAGCCGGCGTCCACCGCGGCGCGCGAGGCGCCGACGGCCGCGCCGAGCGAGTCGGCGAGGGCCTCGATGATCGCGAAGTTCTCGGCGCCGTTGACGCCGCGGCCGCCGGAGACCACGATCGCGGCCTCGGTCAGCTCCGGGCGGCCGGTCGACTCGCGCGGGGTGCGCGAGGTGACCTTGGTGCCGGTGGCCAGCGGGCCGAAGGAGACCGACAGGGCCTCGACGGCGCCGGCGGCCGGGGCGGCCTCGACGGGGGCCGAGTTCGGCTTGACCGTGATGACCGGGGTGCCCTTGGAGACGCGGGACTTGGTGGTGAAGGAGGCGGCGAACACGGCCTGCGTCGCCACCGGGCCCTCGTCACCGGCCTCCAGGTCCACGGCGTCGGTGATGACGCCGGAGCCGATGCGGACCGCGAGGCGGGCCGCGATCTCCTTGGCCTCGGCCGAGGACGGCACGAGGACGGCGGCCGGGGACACGGCGTCGTAGGCGGCCTGGAGGGCGTCGACCTTGGGGACGACGAGGTAGTCGGCGAACTCGGGCGCGTCGGCGGTCAGGACCTTGACGGCACCGTGCTCGGCGAGGGCCGGGGCGGTGTCGGCGGCGCCGTTGCCGAGGGCGACGGCGACCGGGTCGCCGAGGCGGCGGGCGAGCGTCAGCAGCTCCAGGGTGGGCTTGCGGACGGCTCCGTCGACGTGGTCGACGTAGACGAGGATCTCAGCCATGGGGATTCAATCTCCTGCGAAGGTGAGGGGGAGGTCTGAGGCGGCTCGCGCGAGTCCCGGACGCACGTCCGGCTCGCGCGGCTGAAGTCTTAGATGAACTTCTGGCCCGCGAGGAACTCGGCGAGCTGCTTGCCGCCCTCGCCCTCGTCCTTGACGATCGTGCCGGCCGTGCGGGCCGGACGCTCGGTGGCGGAGTCGACCGCGGTCCACGCGCCCTCCAGACCCACTTCCTCGGCCTCCAGGTCGAGGTCGGAGAGGTCCAGGGACTCCACCGGCTTCTTCTTGGCGGCCATGATGCCCTTGAAGGACGGGTAGCGCGCCTCGCCCGACTGGTCCGTCACGGAGACGACGGCCGGGAGGGAGGCCTCGAGCTGCTCGGAGGCGGCGTCGCCGTCGCGGCGGCCGGTCACCTTGCCGTTGGGGCCGCCCTCGATCTTCACCTCGGAGAGCAGGGTGACCTGCGGGACCCCCAGGCGCTCGGCCAGGATCGCGGGCAGGACGCCCATGACGCCGTCGGTGGAGGCCATGCCGGCGATGACCACGTCGTAGCCGGTCTTCTCGACGGCCTTGGCGAGCACCAGCGAGGTGCCCATGACGTCGGAGCCGTGCAGGTCGTCGTCCTCGACGTGGACGGCCTTGTCGGCGCCCATGGACAGCGCCTTGCGCAGCGCGTCCTTGGCGTCCTCGGGGCCGACCGTGAGCACGGTGACCTCGGCGTCGTCCGCCTCTTCCGCGATCTGCAGGGCCTGCTCGACCGCGTACTCGTCGAGCTCCGACAGCAGGCCGTCGACGTCGTCGCGGTCCACCGTCAGGTCATCGGCGAAGTGCCGGTCGCCGGTGGCGTCGGGCACGTACTTCACACAGACAACGATCCTCAAGCTCACGCCGGCTCTCCTACTGCATCGTCATAACTGGGCTGCCTTGTTGCTCGCAGCATAGGCGCCTGAAGGGAGCGAGTTTCCGGTCGGGGCGCCGGACGCCCCGACCAAAATATTACTCGCCAGTACACCCAGTTCGTTACCACTGAGCAAGCGCTCAGCCGTGTGACCTTCCAACGCGCGGAGAGCGGCGCGTACGGGAACTCTCAGTCGCGCAGCGTTGAAGCGTCCGTGGTGGTAGAGGAGCGGCCGGCCCGCCCCGTCCGGGTCGCCCGCGACCGCCTGCGCGATGACGATCCGGTGGTCCCCGGCGGGCACCCGGGCCACGACGCGGCACACCAGCCAGGCGAGGACGTCGTCGAGCACGGGCACGCCCTCGGGGCCGACGCTCCAGCGGGTCCCCTCGCCGAAGCGGTCGGCGCCGCTGCGCGCGAAGGTGGCGGCCAGCTCCTGCTGGTGCTCGCCGAGTATGTGCACGCCGATGAACCCGGCCTCGGAGACCACCGGCCAGGAGGAGGACGTGGTGCCCACGCCGAAGGAGATCAGGGGCGGTTCGGCGGCGACGGAGTTGAGCGAGGTCGCGGTGAACCCCACGGGGCGCTCGCCGTGCGCGGTGACGACCGCGACGCCGGCCGCGTGCCGGCGGAAGACGGAGCGGAGCAGATCGGGAGAGGCCTGCCGGGGCGCGCCGATCGTGGGAACGGTGCGGAGCTCGGGCGAAACCGTCATGGAATTGTCCTTCTGCGAGGGCGGCATGAGAGGAGTCCTGGGGTGGGTCAGACGCCCGGACAGCGCGCGCTCGCGTTGCGGGCCAGGTCCACGTGGGCCCGCCCGTAGAGAAGGAGTTCCAGAGTCACTCCGTCAGGGTGACGATCGGTGGCGGTTGCAGTCAAGTGCGTACCGCGATGTGGGAGGAGCGTCACCGCGCGCGCCGGGAGGGGCGTCACCGCGCGCGTACGGGGAAGGGGCGTCGCCGCGCGCGTCGGGGAAAGGGGTGTCACCGCGTCAGACCGCCCGGCCCAGGGCGGCGATGACGTCCGCCCTGCGGGGCTGCCCGGCGGCCCGGCGGACGACGCGGCCGGTCCGGTCGAGGACGAGCACGGTGGGGGTGCGCGCGACGCCGAGCGCGCGCACGAGGTCGAGCCGCTCCTCGGCGTCGATCTCGACGTGCCCCACGCCGGGCACCATCGCGGCGACCTCGGCGAGGGTGCGGCGGGTCGCCCGGCAGGGCTGGCAGAAGGCGGTCGAGAACTGGACCAGGGTGGCCCGCTCCCCCAGTTCGGCGCCGAGCACCTCCGGTCCCAGGACCTCGCTCATCCCTCCCCTCCTCCGTCTCGGTGCGCGCACGTCTGTTCCGCGCGTCACGGGGTACAGCGTTCCAGGGGTGACGTTCGATTCCCGTTCCCGCCACCGCGAGTGACGAGAATCTCCCCGCCCGAGGCCGCTCAGGCTGGTCACGACGTCCCACATGGGGCACGATCTGCCCGAAGCCGAAAACCTACGGCCGCGTAACTTCGCCGGGAGAACCCTCCCCGGACAAGCAGGAAGAAGGGTTCTCTCCGATGGCAGAACTCGTCTATCGGCCGGTCATCGGCGCCGCCCTGACCATGTTCAAGGCGCTGGACCTGAAGATCGACACGCAGGGTTCGGAGCACATCCCGCGCACCGGCGGAGCCGTCCTGGTCAGCAATCACATCAGCTACCTGGACTTCATCTTCACCGGTCTCGCCGCACTGCCCCAGAAGCGCCTGGTGCGCTTCATGGCGAAGGACTCGGTCTTCCGGCACAAGGTCTCGGGCCCGCTCATGCGCGGCATGAAGCACATCCCGGTGGACCGCGCCCAGGGCGAGCACGCCTACAAGCACGCCCTGGAGTCGCTGCGGGCCGGCGAGATCATCGGCGTCTTCCCGAGGCGACCATCTCCCCGTCCTTCACGCTCAAGGGCTTCAAGACGGGCGCGGCGCGCCTCGCGCAGGAGGCGGGCGTCCCGCTGATCCCGATGGCGCTGTGGGGCACCCAGCGGATCTGGACGAAGGGCCGGCCGCGGAACTTCAAGCGGAACCACATCCCGGTGACGATCCGCGTCGGCGAGGCCGTGGAGGCCCCGCCGACCAGTACGCGGGCGCCATCACCCGGCGGCTGCGCGAGCGCGTCCAGGAGCTCCTGGAGGCCGCGCAGCGCCTACCCGGTCCGCCCCAAGGACGCGGGCGACACCTGGTGGGTGCCCGCGCACCTCGGGGTACGGCTCCGACGCCGGCCCAGGTCAAGGAGGCCTGACCGGCCCGAGCTCCGCCGGGACGCCCCGGGCCCGCGGGAGCGCCGCGTACAGGCGCTGATGTCGGGGTCCCGCTGGACGGGTTCCCTACGGGCCGACCCCATGAAGACGGCCGGGCGGAATCGATCGATGTCCGTCCGGCCGCGTACTCACGCAGTGCGGGCTAGCGGGCCAGCTCTTCCTTCAGTGCCTGGAGGAAGGCGTCCACGTCGTCCTCCGTGGTGTCGAAGGCGCACATCCAGCGCACGTCGCCGGCGGCCTCGTCCCAGAAGTAGAAGCGGAAGCGCTCCTGGAGCCGGCGGCTCACCTCGTGCGGGAGGCGGGCGAAGACCGCGTTGGCCTGGACCGGATAGAGGATCTCCACCCCGTCGAGGGCGCGCACCCCGGCCGCGAGGCGCTGGGCCATCGCGTTGGCGTGGCGGGCGTTGCGCAGCCAGAGGTCCTTCGCGAGGAGCGCCTCCAACTGCACCGACACGAAGCGCATCTTCGACGCGAGCTGCATGGACAGCTTGCGCAGGTGCTTCATGTGGCTGACCGCGTCCGGGTTCAGCACGATCACGGCCTCGCCGAAGATCATGCCGTTCTTGGTGCCGCCGTACGAGAGCACGTCCACGCCCACCGCGTTGGTGAAGGCGCGCATGGGCACGTCGAGCGAGGCGGCGGCGTTGGCTATCCGGGCTCCGTCGAGGTGCACCTTCATGCCCTTGGAGTGGGCGTGCTCCACGATCGCGCGGATCTCGTCCACCGTGTAGACGGTGCCCAGCTCGGTGTTCTGGGTGATCGAGACGACCTGGGGCATGGCCCGGTGCTCGTCCTCCCAGCCCCAGGCCTGCCGGTCGATCAGCTCGGGGTGAGCTTGCCGTCCGGGGTCGGCACGGTGAGCAGCTTGAGGCCGCCCATCCGCTCCGGCGCGCCGCCCTCGTCCACGTTGATGTGGGCGGACTCGGCGCAGATGACGGCGCCCCAGCGGTCGGTGAGCGCCTGGAGGGCGGTCACGTTGGCCCCGGTGCCGTTGAAGACCGGGAAGGCCTCGGCGCCCGGACCGAAGTGGCTGTGCACGATCCGCTGGAGGTGGTCGGTGTACTGGTCCTCGCCGTAGGCGACCTAGTGGCCTTCGTTGGCGAGGGCGAGGGCCGCGAGGACCTCGGGGTGGGCACCGGCGTAGTTGTCGCTGGCGAAGCCCCGGACCGACGGGTCGTGGTGACGACGCGCGTCGGTCCTGGGGCCGAGGCCGCGGTCACGGCTTGGGGGTCAGCCACAGACGCTGTCCATTCGCTTCCTGGGCGGACTTGTCCCACAGGCCGGCGATCTCTGCGGCCAGGTCGTCGACGTCGGTGAAGCCCGCGAACTTCGCGTTGGGTCGCTCGGCGCGCATCGCCTCGTGCACCAACGCCTTGATCACCAGGATCGCAGCCGCCGCCTGCGGACCGTCGTCGCCCCCAGCTTGCGGAAGGAGTCCGCCATGGCCAGGGTCCAGGCCTCGGCCGCCGCCTTGCCCGCGTTGTACGCGGCGTTCCCGGCGACCGGCTTGTGGGCGCCGGCCTGGCTGATCAGGGCGTAGCGGCCGCGGCCGCCGCGCGGAGCAGCGGGTCGTGGAAGGCGAGCGAGGTGTGCTGGACCGTGCGGATCAGGAGCTTCTCCAGGAAGTCCCAGTCCTTGAGCTCGGTCTCCGTGAAGGAGGCGCTGCCGCGCCAGCCGCCGACGAGGTGGACCAGGCCGTCGATCCGGCCGAACTCCTTCTCGGTCTTGGCGGCCCAGTCGCGGGTGGCGGCGAGGTCGAGCAGGTCGACGGTGTCGCCGACGACCGTGGCGCCGCCGTGGGCGTAGCGGGCCGCGTCGACGGCCTCCGCGAGGCAGGCCGGGTCGGCGTCGGACGCGATCACGGTCGCGCCCGCCTCGGCGAGCCGCAGCAGCGTGGCGCGGCCGGCGGGACCGGCAGCACCGGCGACCGCGATGACGGCGCCGTCGAGCGGCGCGCCGTTTCCGTCGGCGTTCATGGACACCGTCTCCTCCGTCTTCCCCGGGTGCTCGGCAGGAGCGCTCACGCGGCAGCCCGCTCGGTGCGCGGGACGTCGGCGGCGGTGATCCCCTTGGTGTCGGCGATCACGCCCTTCAGCTTCTTGGCGAGGGCCTCGAAGAACATGCTGAGCGGAAACTCGTCCGGAAGCACGTCGTCGACGAGCTTGCGCGGGGGCAGGGAGAGGTCGAGGGCGTCGGGGCCCTTGGCCCACTTGGAGCCCGGGTGCGGGGCGAGGTAGGTGGAGACCAGCTCGTACGCCTTGAACCAGTGGACGAGCTTGGGGCGGTCGATGCCGTCGCGGTAGAGCTTCTCGATCTCGGCGCAGAGCTGGTTGGTGACCTCGGGGGCCCGCTGCCAGTCGATCTTGAGCGTGTTGTCCGTCCAGCGCACCACGTCGTGCCGGTGGAGGTACGCGAAGAGGAGCTGGCCGCCGAGGCCGTCGTAGTTGCGGTTCCGGTCGCCGGAGAGCGGGAAGCGGAACATGCGGTCGAAGAGGACGGCGTACTGGACGTCACGGCCGTGCGTGTTGCCCTCGGCCTCCAGCTTCACGGCCTCCTTGAAGGCGGTGAGGTCGCAGCGGAGCTCCTCCAGGCCGTACATCCAGAAGGGCTGGCGCTGCTTGATCATGAAGGGGTCGAAGGGCAGGTCGCCGTGGCTGTGGGTGCGGTCGTGGACCATGTCCCAGAGGACGAAGGCCTTCTCGCAGCGCTCCTGGTCGTCGATCATGGCGGCGATGTCGGCGGGCAGCTCGATGCCCAGGGTGTCGACGGCGGCCTCGGTGACCTTGCGGAAGCGGGCGGCCTCGCGGTCGCAGAAGATGCCGCCCCAGGTGAAGCGCTCGGGGGCCTCGCGGACGGCGATGGTCTCCGGGAAGAGGACGGCCGAATTGGTGTCGTACCCGGCGGTGAAGTCCTCGAAGGTGATGCCGCAGAAGAGCGGGTTGTCGTAGCGGGTGCGCTCGAGGTCGGCGAGCCACTCGGGCCAGACCATGCGGAGCACGACGGCCTCGAGGTTGCGGTCCGGGTTGCCGTTCTGCGTGTACATCGGGAAGAGCACGAGGTGCTGGAGCCCGTCGGCGCGGTCGGCGGCCGGCTGGAAGGCGAGCAGCGCGTCCAGGAAGTCCGGCACCGCGAAGCCGCTCGCGGCCCACTTGCGCAGGTCGGAGACGAGGGCGCGGTGGTAGGCGGCGTCGTGCGGGAGGAGGGGGCGAGCCGCTCGACCGCGGCGACGACCCGGTCGAGGGTCAGCTCGACGAGGGAGCGGGCGGGGGCGTCCTCGGCCTCGAAGTCGACGGAGCCGTCCGCCTGCTGCCAGGCGCGGATCTCCTCCACGGCGTTCTTGAGCTCGGGCCAGGCCGGGTGGTCGATCACCCGGGCGTCGGTGGATATCCCCTCACCGGTCACGTCCTGCACAAGAATTTCCGTCATGCCTCTTCCTCCACAGGAGAACCTCGCGTCAAGACACCGTATACATCGACGCTTCTCCCCCACAAGAGGAGCAAGAGAAATTATCCTGTGCGACCCCCTGTCGACAGAAGTTTTCCTGTCGCCGGGGGTGAGGCCACGCTTCCGCCCTTCGGGACGTTTCGGTGCCCGAACGCCCGCCGGGCCCCGGCTCACACCAGCGGCTTGACCAGCAGCTCGAACTCCAGGTCGTCGCGCTGGGGCACGCCGAAGCGCTCGTCGCCGTAGGGGAACGGCGTCGTCCGGCCCGTCCGCCGGTAGCCGCGCCGCTCGTACCAGGCGATCAGCTCCTCGCGCACGGAGATCACCGTCATGTGCATCTCGCGCACGTCCCACAGCTCGCGCACCCGGCGCTCGGCCTCCGCGATGATCCGCTTGCCGAGGCCCGCGCCCTGGAGCTCGGGGCGGACGGCGAACATCCCGAAGTAGGCGGCCTCGCCGCGGTGCTCCAACTGGCGGCAGGCGACGGCCTCGCCGTCCCGCTCGACGAGCAGGAGGCGGCTGCCGGGGGCGGTGATGACGGCGGCCACGCCCTCGGGGTCGGTGCGCTGCCCTGGAGGATGTCCGCCTCCGTGGTCCAGCCGGCCCGGCTGGCGTCGCCCGGTAGGCCGACTCCACGAGCGGGACGAGGACGGGGACGTCCTCCAGGACCGCTTCGCGATAGCTGATCCGGCCGGTCTCCTGGGACGTGGCGGTCTCCATGTACGGGGCTCCCCTCGGGCGTCGACGATCGGCGTGCGCGATCGTCCCGAGCCTAACGCGCGCACCTTTCGCTCCCCCTCGTACGCCTGTGCGCAACCGTGCGCCCGCGTACCCCTCCCGGAGGCGGGCATTTTCTCCGGAGGGACGGTGTCGAGGGGAGGTGTGCCGTGCACGGACCGGCTCTGTCCGGGTGGCTGCTGGTCGCCCTGTGCGCGGTGACGGGCGGGTACTGCCTGCTGCGGATGCGCGCGTGCGCCGGGGAGGAGCGGCGGGCCGCGGGCGGCGAGGCGGTGATGGGGTTCGGGATGGCGTTCATGGCGCTGCCCGCGGCGGTCCTGACGCCGCCGGGGTGGAGCTGGGCGGTGTACGCGGCGGTGTTCGGCGCGGCGGCGCTGCACGGCCTGCTCGCCGTCCGGCACGGCGGCCACCACCTACACCACCTGGTGGGCTCGCTCGCCATGGTCTACATGGCGGTGGCGATGGCGACCCCGGGGGCGCCGGGGGCGCACGCGGGGCACACGGCGACGGGCGCGGGGGCATACCCGTGCTCACGGGCGGGCTCCTCCTCTATTACGCGGCGTACGTGCTGCGCGCGGGGACGCGGCTCGTCCCGGTGGCGGCGCCCGCAGGCGGTCCGGCGGACGGCCCCGCGCCGACGGGCGGGGCGGGCCGCCAGGCGGACCGGGCGGGCGGGCCGGAGATGACGCTGGCGTGCCGCCTGTCGATGGCGCTGGGCATGGTGGCGATGCTCGTGACGCTCTGAACGCTCCCGGGGGAGGCGAGTCGCTCACCGGCCGGAGGGACACGCGTCCGGCCGACCGGCCGGCGGGCAACGAAACCGTGGCGTACGTCACTTGCTCTCCGCGCCCGTACCCCCGGCCGGTACCGCGCTCATAGGCTGGCGCCATGTGGGTCTCCCTCGCGCTGTTCCTGCTCGGCCTCCTGACCGCCCTCGCGGCCCCCGGCTGCTGTCCCGGGCGGACTGGGTCGAGCGAGAACCCGTGGTGGCCCTGTGGGTGTGGCAGTGCGTGGTGGCCGCCGTGCTGCTGAGCTTCGCGCTCTCCATGACGTTCAGCGCGTCCGCCGCCTGGCAGGCCGTGCGGGGGCAGGTCTTCGCGCCCGCGCCGAGCGCCGTGGTCGAGGCGTACGAGCTCGGCACGAGCGGCCCCTGGTCCGCCGTGCTCGCGGTGGCCCTCGCGGCCGGCGGGGTGTGGTCCGGGGCGATGCTGGGCCGGGAGATCGGCCGGGCCCGCGCCCGGCGCCGGCAACGCCGCTGCGACCTGCTCGTCCGCGCGCCCCTGATGCCCGGGGAGGAGCCGGGCGGCGAGCGCCTGGTGGTCCTGGAGGGCGAGCGGGCGGACGCCTGGTGGCTGGCGGGGCCCACGCCCCAGCTCGTCATCACCACGGCGGCGCTGCGCCGGCTGAAGGGGCGTCAACTGGACGCGGTCCTGGCGCACGAGCAGGGCCACGCCCGCGCCCGGCACGACTGGCTGCTGCACTGCTCGGCGGCGCTGGCCGCCGGTTTCCCGGGGATCCCCGTCTTCACGGCCTTCCGCGAGGAGATGCACCGCCTGGTGGAGCTGGCCGCCGACGACGTGGCCTCGCGCCGGTTCGGCCGTCTGACGATCGCGCTCGCACTGGTCGAACTGAACGAGGACCGGGGGTGTTCGGGCCCGGCCCGGCCCCGGGCGCGGGTCTGCCCCAGCGGGTGAACCGCCTCCTGACCGCGGCGCCCCGGCTCACCGCAGGACGCCGGCTGCGCCTGACGGCGGCCGCGGCCCTGGTGCCCGTGGTCCCGGTGCTCGTGGCCTTCGTCCCGGCCCTGCGCGCGCTGGGTTAGGAGCCGGCCCGTGGTGTGCCGGGAGGCGCGCGGGACGCGCGGCACGGCGTCCGGGGCGTGTGAGGAGTCGTGCGGCGGCGATCCTGGGGCAGGATCGGCGCATGCGCTCCTCCGCCGTGGTCTCCGGAGTCCTGTCCGTCCTGCTGCTCGCGCTCGTCGCCGCCAACTGGCCGCCGCTGCTCTCCTTCGACCGGTCGGTCGCCGAGGAGCTGCACCGCGGCGCCGTCGCCCACCGGCCTCACCCGCGTGAACCGCGTCCTGAGCGACTGGGTCTGGGACCCGTTGACGATGCGCGCCCTGGCCGCCGGCACGGCAGTGCTGCTGTGGTGGCGGAGGGAGCGGCGGCTCGCCCTGTGGGTGGTCGGGACGAGCGTCCTCGCCGTGCTGCTCCAGCAGGGCCTGAAGGCGCTGGTCGGGCGGGAGCGGCCCCAGTGGCCCGATCCGGTGGACTGGGCGCGCTACGCGGCCTTCCCGTCCGGGCACGCGATGACGGCGACGGTCACCTGCGGGCTGCTGCTCTGGGTCCTCGCGCTGCACTGGCGGAACGAGTGGCGCGGCTGGGGCGCGCTGGCGGGCGCCGCGGCCGTGTCGGTGCTCGGGGTGGGGTGGACCCGGGCCTACCTGGGCGTCCACTGGCCTCGGACGTCGTCGGGGCTGGCTCCTCGGCTGGTTCTGCGTGGCCGTGGCGATCCTCGCGTACCGCCGGAGCGAGCGGCGCGGGACACCGGCCGCGCCCGGGACCGGTGGCGCGGACGGCGGGAGCGGAAGGGCGGGGAACGGTGAAGCCGCCTGTTCTGGACGATCCCCGTGTCGCCCAGAACAGACGGCCTCCCCGGCGGTCCGCCACGGGGGCAGGCCGACGGGATGCGCCGAGTATATTGGCCGGCAGCCAGTCAACGCAGGAGTCCAGCATGTCCCCGCGTAGCCCATCGGTCAATGAAGAGCTTCGGCGCCGGTCGCGGGAGCGCATTCTGCAGGCCACCGTGGAGCTCGTCGACACCAAGGGCTACGAGGCGACCACGCTCGGCGACATCGCGGAGCGGGCGGGCACGGCGCGGGGCTGATCTCGTACTACTTCCCGGGCAAGCGGCAACTGCTCCAGTCGGCGGTGCACCGGCTGATGCACCTCACGCTGGAGGCGGCGCTCGAACGCGAGCCGCGCACGGAGGACGGCCGGGAGCGACTGGCCCGCGCGATCGACGCGATCCTGGGGCTCGCGGTGGAGCGCCCGACCCTGATGCGGACCCACATGGCGGGCATCCTGCAGGCCGAGGGCTTCGTGCGGTGCGAGGAGCAGCAGCGCCTCGCCTTCCTGCTGCGCGACACGGTCGAGCGGTACGGCTCCGAGGACGTGGACACGGACTATCCGCTGCTGCGGGCCCTGCTGATGGGCGCGGTGGTGGCGGTGCTGCTGCCGGGGGCCCCGATGCCGTGGACGCGGCTGCGGTCGGAGCTGTTCGCGCGGTACGGCCTCGACTGGGAGCGGGGCGCGCCGCCGGACGGGGTCCGCCCGACGGCGCGCCGTCGTTCAGGTCACCGACGGGCCGCGAGGTGCGCGGCGGGCCGGATCAGTCGAAGTAGTACGGCTGCGTCTGGACGTTGAGCTCGTCCAGGCGGACCCGCTTCGCGGGGTCGGTGCGGCGGTCGGAGATCTTCAGGACGTCGAAGCCCTTGGCGATGTCGTTCGAGTAGATGTGGCCGTTGTAGTAGTACGCGGACCACGAGCCGCCGACCGACAGGGTGGTGTCGGAGAGCGGGCCGCGCTCGAAGTAGGCGATCTCCTTCGGCTTGGCCGAGTCGGTGAAGTCCCAGACGGAGACGCCGCCCTGGTACCAGGCCTGGACCATGAGGTCCTTGCCCTCGACCGGGATCAGGGAGCCGTTGTGGGCGACGCAGTTCTCGGTGGCGGCCTGGTGGCGCGGGATCTTGAAGTAGCCGCGGAAGACGAGCTTGCGCTTCTTGCCCTTGCCGACGATGTCGTAGATGCCGTCGGCGCCCCGGTTCGGGCCGACCTCGGCGTTGCAGGTGGCCGCGCCGCCGCCGCCGAGCTCGTCGGTGAAGACGACCTTGTCGGCGTCCTGGTTGAAGGTCGCGGAGTGCCAGAACGCGAAGTTGACGTTGTCCTGGACGCGGTCGATCACCCGCGGGTGCTCGGGGTCCGAGATGTCGAAGAGGATGCCGTCGCCCATGCAGGCGCCGGCCGCGAGGTCCTCCTCGGGCAGCACGGTGATGTCGTGGCAGCCGGTGGTCTTGGAGACGCCCGGGTTGGTGGGGGCGCCGGGGTTGCCGCCGCCGTCCGGGCCCTCGCCCGGGAAGAGGACGGGGAAGCCGACGAGCTTCGCCTTCTGGGGCGCCTTGCGGGGCACCTTGATGACCGAGATGCCGTCGTGCGGGGGCTGGCAGTCCGGGAACGCGGCGCCGGGGCCGTACGACGAGACGTAGATGTACACGTCCTTGCGCTGCGGCACGATCGTGTGGGTGTGGGAGCCGCAGGCGGTCTCGACGGAGGCGACGTACTTCGGGTTCCTGATGTCGCTGATGTCGAAGATCTTCATGCCCTCCCAGGACTCCTTGACCGTGGCGGGCTGCGTGGTGCTCGCGCAGGAGTCGTCACTCCGGGAGGAGTCGGTGGAGAGGAAGAGCAGGTCGCCGGAGACCGAGATGTCGTTCTGGGAGCCGGGGCAGAGGACCTGGGCGACGGTCTTCGGGGACTCGGGCCTGCTGATGTCGAAGATGCGGAAGCCGTCGTAGTTGCCGGCGAAGGCGTACTTGCCCTGGAAGGCGAGGTCCGTGTTGAGGCCCGGCAGGGCGTCCTTGGGGATGTTCGCGAGGTGCTCGATGTTCCGGGTGTGGACGATCTCGTCCACACCGGGTATCTCGCCGCTCCGGATCGCGGAGCGCGCGTCGGCGGCCTGTTCCGAGGAGACCGCGGTCCGCGCGGGGGCGTCTCCCGGGTCGGGGGTGGCGGCCACGGGCCCGGCGGCGAGCAGTGTGGCCAGCAGTCCGGCCGCGGCGGATGCCACGCCCAGGCGTCTGATCCGTCCGCGCGGGTCGCGCGCAGCGGTCGTGGTACGCGGGGTACGCAACGAAGTCACTCCGTCCTCCCTGGTGTCCGTTCGGTCCTGAACGGGTGTGGGACCCCGGCAGTATCTTCCTTGCCGTGCACATCTCAACAGATGGCAACACAGACGTAATGAAGGATTCCGATCGGTCCCCGGAGAAAGGTGCTAGGAACGGACCCGGTCCCGCAAGAACACCTGGAGGTCGCGTTGTTGATCCGCCGTCAGCGTGCCGTCGCCGTCGCGGCCCTGTCCGCCGTCGCCGTACTCGCCCTGGGCGCCTGCGACTCGGCGCCGGAAGAGGCGCGCCGCGGGCGCGCGTCGACCGGGGGACGGTGATCGCGCCGGGGAAGCCGGGCGAACCGGCCCGGCGGGTGTCCCCGAGGAGGCCGCCCGGCTGCTGCCCGACGAGAGCCCGAACGGCGCGGACTTCCGGTACGTCCAGATGATGATCGCGCACCACCGCCAGGCCCTGACGATGACGGAACTGGCGCCGGGGCGGGCGGAGTCCGACGGGGTCAGGAAGGTCGCCGAACGCATCTCGGCCGCGCAGAAGCCGGAGATCGGCGCGATGGAGGGGTGGCTGGAGAACAACGGCGGGCCGCGCGAGCGGGCGCACGACCACCACGCGATGCCGGGCATGGCCACGGACGCCCAGTTGGCCGCGTTGCGGAAGGCCCGGGGAAGGCCTTCGACGAGCTCTTCCTGAAGCTCATGATCACGCACCACCAGGGGCCGTGACGATGGCGGCGGAGCTGCTGGGTGCGGGCAACAACGGCCTCGTGGAGGAGATGGCGAACGACGTGATCGCCCAGCAGACGTCGGAGATCAACCGGATGCGCTCGCTGTAGGGACGGGCGCCTCCCGGCGGCAGCCGTCAGGCCGTCGCGCCACCATCGCCGTTCCCGCTCCCGCTTCCGTTCCCGTCGCGGCCGGCCTGGGCCTCCGCCGCCGCGAGGACGGTGTCGAGGAGGCCGGGGAAGAGGGCGTCGAGGTCCTCCCTGCGCAGGACGTTGAGCTTCGCCGTCCCCGGTACACCTGCCGGACGACCCCGCTCTCGCGCAGCACCCGGAAGTGGTGCGTCGTCGTGGACTTGGTCACCGGCAGGTCGAAGTACGAGCAACTCAGTTCGGTGTCCTCGCGCGCCATGTCCCGCACGATCCGCAGGCGCACGGCGTCCGCGAGCGCGTGCAGCACGTCTTCGAGGCGGATCTGGTCGCGTGCGGGGTGTTCGAGGACGCGCGAGCTGGTGGTGGTCGTCATGGCGGCGGCTCCACTTCTCCGGGAAGGAGCCATTGTACGAGGAACCTCGTAGTTTGACAGGCGCCGTAGTACGGTGAGTATCGTACGAACATCCTCACGGCATCCCGGAACCGAGGCACCCCGAAACGGAGTCCGTCATGAGCGTCGCCCTGTTCGAACCCTTCACCCTGCGGTCCCTGACCTTCCCCAACCGGGTCTGGATGGCGCCCATGTGCCAGTACTCGGCGGAGACGACCGGACCGGAGGCGGGGGTCGCCCGTGACTGGCACTTCGCCCACTACGCCGCCCGCGCCACCGGCGGCGCCGGACTGATCCTGGTCGAGGCGACCGCGGTGGCCCCGAGGGCCGCATCAGCCCGGCGGACCTCGGCCTCTGGAACGACGCCCAGACCGAGGGACTGCGGCGGATCGCCGGCTTCCTCAAGGAGCACGGCACCGTGCCCGGTATCCAAATCGGACATGCCGGGCGCAAGGCCTCCACCAACCGCCCCTGGGAGGCCGCGGGCCCGTCGCGCCCGGCGGCGACGGCTGGCAGCCGGTCGGCCCCAGCCCGGTCCCGTTCGCCGAGGACCACCCGGTGCCGACCGAGCTGACCGAGGAGCGGATCCGGGAGATCACCGGGCAGTTCGCGGACGCGGCCCGCCGCGCCCTGGCGGCCGGGTTCGAGGTCGTCGAGGTGCACGGCGCCCACGGCTACCTCATCGGCGAGTTCCTCTCCCCGCACAGCAACCGCCGCACGGACGCGTACGGCGGCTCCTTCGAGAACCGGACCCGCTTCGCCCTGGAGGTCGTCGACGCGGTGCGGGCCGTGTGGCCCGAGGACCTGCCCGTCTTCTTCCGCGTCTCGGCCACCGACTGGCTGGAGGAGGGGGGCTGGACGGCCGACGAGACCGTGCGGTTCGCCGCGCTGCTGCGCGAGCACGGCGTGGACCTCCTCGACGTCTCCAGCGGCGGCAACGGCGGACCGGCCCGGATCCCGGTCGGCCCCGGCTACCAGGTGCCCTTCGCCGCCCGCGTCAAGGCGGAGACCGGGCTGCCCGTGGCCGCCGTCGGCCTCATCACCGAAAGCGCACAGGCCGAGAAGATCGTCGCCAACGGCGAGGCCGACGCAGTCCTCCTGGGCCGCGAGCTGCTGCGCGACGCCTCCTGGCCCCGCCGCGCCGCCCGCGAGCTGGGCGCGGAGACGCACGCGCCGTCGCAGTACGCCTGGGCGATCTGACGGGGTCCCCGGGAATCCGGAGGCGCGTCCGGAAGGCGCGTCCCGGGGGCTCGGGGCGCGTCCGGAGGCGCCTCCCGGAGGCCCCGAGGCGCGTCCGGGAGGCGTTGTCAGTGGGCGGGTGCAGACTGGCCGTATCCGTGACAAAGGCGTCCTGGAGGTGGCAGCCATGCCCGACGTACTCCTCACCGTGGGAACCCGCAAGGGCCTCTTCATCGGCCGAAGGCACGACGGACGATGGGAGTTCGGGGAACCGGCGTTCCCCGCGCAGGCGGTGTACTCGGTCGCCGTCGACACCCGGGGGCCGACCCCGCGCCTGCTCGTCGGCGGGGACAGCGCCCACTGGGGGCCGTCCGTCTTCCACTCCGACGACCTCGGCCGGAGCTGGACGGAGCCGGCCCGGCCGGCCGTGCGGTTCCCCGAGGACACCGGGGCCTCCCTGGAGCGCGTCTGGCAACTGCACCCGGCGCCGGCGCACTCCCCGGCGTGGTGTACGCGGGGACGGAGCCGGCCGCGCTCTTCCGGTCGGCGGACGGCGGCGAGTCCTTCGAGCTGGTCCGCCCGCTGTGGGAGCACCCGACCCGGTCGCGGTGGGAGCCCGGCGGGGGTGGCGAGGCCGTGCACACCGTGGTCACCGACCCCCGCGACCCCGACGCGCTCACGGTCGCGGTGTCGACCGCCGGGGTCTTCCGGTCGAGAGACGGCGGGGCGGCCTGGGAGCCCTCCAACGAGGGGGTGTCCGCGGTCTTCCTGCCGGACCCGCACCCCGAGTTCGGGCAGTGCGTCCACAAGATCGCCCAGGACGCGGGCGACCCGGACCGGCTCTACCTCCAGAACCACTGGGGCGTCTTCCGCAGCGACGACGCGGGCGCCCTCTGGTCCGACATCGGCGCGGGGCTCCCCTCCGACTTCGGGTTCGCGGTCGCCGCGCACCCCCACCGCCCGGCACCGCCTACCTCTTCCCCATCACGGCGGACTCCGACCGGGTGCCCGCGGGCCGCCGGTGCCGGGTCTACCGCACGACCGACGCCGGGGACACGTGGGAGCCGCTGACGGCCGGGCTGCCCGGGGGCGACCACTACGGCACGGTGCTGCGGGACGCGCTGTGCACGGACGACGCGGACCCGGCGGGCGTCTACTTCGGCAACCGGAACGGCGAGGTGTACGCGAGCGCCGACGACGGGGACACCTGGCAGCTCCTCGCCGAGCACCTGCCGGACGTGCTGTGCGTGCGGGCGGCGGTGGTCTGAGGGCGCCGCCCGCGCCCGGGTCAGGGCAGGCGCCAGTCCACGGGCTGCGCGCCCAGGCCGAGCAGGAGTTCGTTGGCGCGGCTGAAGGGCCGGGAGCCGAAGAAGCCCCGGTCCGCCGACATCGGGGAGGGGTGCGCGGACTCGACCGCCGGGAGGCCGTTCAGGAACGGGCGGGTGTTGCGGGCGTCGCGGCCCCACAGGATCGACACCAGGGGCTTGCCCCGGGCCGCGAGGCGCGGATCGCCTGCTCGGTGACCTCCTCCCAGCCCTTGTCCCGGTGGGCGCCCGGCTTGCGCGGGGCGGTGGTCAGCGCCCTGTTGAGGAGCAGGACGCCCTGGCGGGTCCAGGGGTCAGGTCGCCGTTGGACGGCCGGGGCAGGCCCAGGTCGGTGTGCAGCTCCCGGAAGATGTTCTCCAGGCTGCCGGGCAGGGAGCGGACCTCGGGCGCGACCGCGAAGCTCAACCCGATCGCCATCCCCGGCGTGGGGTAGGGGTCCTGACCCACGATCAGGACCCGCACGTCGTCGAAGGGCTGCTGGAAGGCCCGCAGGACGTTCGGCCCGGAGGGCAGATAGGTCCGGCCCGCGGCGATCTCCGCCCGCAGGAAGTCGCCCATGGCCGCCACGCGGTCCGCGACGGGGCTCAGGGCCTCCGCCCAGCCGGGCTCCACCAGTTCACTCAAAGGTCGCGCTGTCACGGTCCGTCACTCTACCGGCCTACAGTGACAACGGGCCCGGACGTCCACCGGGTCCCCTCCCTCCCCGTACGAGGACGGTGCACCTTGGTTTCCGCGAACGCCCCTCCAACGGTTCCGGCGGTCTGGTCGTCGGTGTCGACTCCGGCGGTTCGGGGCTGCGGATCGCCCTGGCCGACGCCGCGACCGGCACGGTCCTCGGCGACCGCGCCTCGCGCGAGCCGGTGCGGACCGGGCCGGGCGGGATCTCCGCCGCCCACTTCCTGGAGCAGGTCCTGCCGGCCGTCCGCGCCCTGACGGAGCCCTTCGGCGGGCGCCCGGTGCTCGCCGCGGCCGTGGGCGCCGCCGGCATGGCGACCCTCGGGGACGAGCTGCGGGCCGAGCTGCCGGGCGCGCTGGCGGCGGCGTGGGGGTGCGGCGGCTCGCGCTCGCGGCCGACGCGGTCACCGCGTACGCGGGGGCGCTCGGACAGCGGCCGGGCGCGGTCGTCGCGGGCGGCACGGGGATGATCGCGCTCGGCACGGACCTGGCGGCCTGGCGGCGGGCCGACGGCTGGGGAGCACCTCCTGGGCGACTGCGGCAGCGGCGCCTGGATCGGCCGGGCGGGCCTGGAGGCGGCCATGCGCGCGTACGACGGGCGGCGCGGCGGTTCGGCGGCGCTCCTGGACCGGGCCGAGAAGCTGTTCGGGCCGATGGCGGGCCTTCCGGGCGCGCTCTATCCGCGGACGGACCGGCCCGCGGTGCTCGCCTCCTTCGCGCCCGAGGTGGGGCGCTGCGCCCCGGAGGACCCGGTGGCGGCGGACATCCTCGCGCGGGCCGGTACGCACATCGCGGAGGCGGCCGGAGCCGCGTGCCCGGCCGGGACCGGGGCCGTGGTGGCCCTGACCGGGGGCCTGTTCAGGATGGGCGACCCCTGCTCGTACCCCTGCGGGCCGCGCTCGGGGAGCTGCTCCCGCACGCCCGGACGGTGGAGGCCGCGGGGACCCGCTGGCCGGGGCGGTCTCCCTCGCCTCGGCGCTCGCCACCGGGACGCTCCGGCTGCCGGAGGACCCGTCGCTGCTCCGGCTGTTCGGCGCGGAGATCTCGTAACGGGGCGTCCGCCCAGGTGGGGAGCCGGTGCGGCGGGCCGGGGACGGCCGGGCGCGGGCGGAGGCGGGACCGGAGGGAAGCGGAAGCGGAACGGAAGGGACACAGGGGACTGGACATGGGGGACAGAAGGCGCGTGACCGCACCTCAGCGAACGGCGGCGGGGTCGAAACCAGTAGCATGCGGCGCCATGAGCTCCCCACTGGGCCTGCTTCCGGCCTGCCTGTACGAATGCCTCGACCCCGCCAGTCCGGGCGGCACCGTCGCCCGAACCCGCGGCGGCGCCCGAGGCGCTCCCGCGCTGGTTCTCGCCGTGCCCGGCGTGCCGTCCGCCGCCATACGCTCGCTGGCCGAAGAGGTCGTGAGCATCGCCCGTTCCGAGCTGCCCGGCCTGGAGGCCGTGATCGGCTTCCTGGAGGGCGACGACGTCGAGTTCCCGTCCCTGGCGAACGTGCTGACGGCCGTCGAGGCGCTGCGCACCCAGCGGTACGAGCTGGCCGTGGCCGCCGGCCGCGAGGTCACCGCCCGACGGGCCCGGCCGCGGTCGTCGTCCCGCTGCTCGCCGGTCCGGACAGCGCCCAGACGCGCCGGGTCCGCCAGGCCGTGATGGACGGCGGCAACACCGCCGAGCTGACCGACGTCCTCGGTCCGCACCCGCTGCTCGCCGAGGCGCTGCACGTGCGCCTGTCGGAGGCGGGCCTGGCCCGCGCCGACCGCGCCCGCCTGTTCACGGTCACGACGGCCGCCGACGGCATCATCCTGGCCACGGTCGGCGGCGAGGAGGCCGTGCAGGCCGCCAGGATCACCGGCATGCTGCTCGCCGCGCGCCTCGCCGTGCCGGTGATCGCCGCCGCGCTCGACCAGGAGGGCTCGATCGCCTCCGTCGCCGAGCAGCTCCGCGCCGCGGGCTCGGAGCAGCTCGCCCTCGCGCCGTACCTCATCGGTCCCGAGCTGGCCGAGGGCTCCTCGACGAGGCCTCGAAGGAGGCCGGGTGCGCCGCCGCCGAGCCGCTGGGCGCCTACCCGGCGATCGGCAAGCTGGTCCTCTCGCAGTACTCGGCCGCGCTCGGCATCCCGCCGCAGCAGCCGCAGGGCGCGCCCGCGCTCTGAGGGTCGCGACGCCGTTCGCCGCTCCACGGAAGGGCCCGCACCGGTCGGTGCGGGCCCTTCGGCGTGCGCCCGGGGCAAGGAGGGCTCGGGAGTCAGCCCAGGACGACGCAGGAGGCCGCCGGGGCCTCGATCGCGCCCGCGCGGGACGGGACGCCGGTGCCGGGGTCGAGGGAGAACCAGGTGACGTCGCCGGAGCGCTCGTTCGCCGCGTACAGGTGCCGTCCCGAGGGGCGAGGGTCAGGTCCCGGGGCCAGGTGCCGCCGCAGGGCACGGTGGCGGTCAGCTCGGCCTTCGATCCGTCCGGGTCGAGGGCGAGGACGGCGAGGGTGTCGTCGCCGCGGACGGCGGCCAGAGGAAGCGCCCGTCGGGGGCGACGACCACCTCGGAGGGAAGCTGGGGCCGGGGGCGTCCTCGGGGACGACGCGGGTCTCGCCGAGCGGTTCGAGGGTGCCGGTCTCCGCGTCCCAGCGGCAGACGGTGAGGACGGGCTCCAGCTCGTGCAGGACGTACGCGTGCGTGCCGGACGGGTGGAAGGCGAGGTGGCGCGGGCCCGTGCCGGGGCGCAGCGCGGTCTCGGCATGGAAGGAGGGCTCCTCGGTCGCGGGGTCGAGGGCGTGGATCCACACGGAGTCGGTGCCGAGGTCCACGCTCAGGACCCAGCGGCCGCTGGGGTCGGGGAGCACCTGGTGGGCGTGCGGGCCGCTCTGGCGGTCCGCGACGGGCCACTCCCCTCGTGGCGCAGGACCGCCGTGGCGGGACGGACGGTGCCGTCGACGGCCAGGGGCAGGACGGTGACGCTGCCGGAGGTGTAGTTGGCGGTCAGAACGTGCCCTCCGGCCAAGGAGAGGTGGGTGGGTCCGGAGCCGTCGACGGGGACGGGCGCGCCGAGCAGCCGGGGTGCGGGCCCGGTGACGTCGAAGGCGGCCACGGCGCCCGCGTCGGTCTCGGACACGGCGTAGAGCAGGGGCCCGGCGAGGGCGAGGAAGGACGGGTCGGCGACGGCGTCGCTCGCGCCGGTGACGGTCAGGGCGCCCGTCCCGGGGTCCACGTCGGCGACGAGGACCCCGGGTCCGCCCGCCGAGGTGAAGGAGCCGATCCAGGCCCGTACCGCGCCTTCGTGTTCCCCGTTCCGGACCGTTCCTGCGTCGCCCACGGCGTCTCCCCTGTCCCGGCGCCGGCCTCGTCCGGCCGGCCGTTCCGCGGCCGACGGTAGCAGGGGTCTAGACCAAGGGGCCGGAACCGGGGCATCGATTCCGGCCCCTTGTGCGGGCGGTCGGTTCAGGCGGCCGGGACCAGGGGCGCGCGCGGGGAGGTGCGCAGGGGCGCCGCGAGGTCGACGAGGGCCTGCTCCAGGCCGTGCAGGTGGCCGAGGGCGGCCTCGGCGCCGGGGTGGTGGTGCGGCACCCCGGCCGCCTCGGCGACCGCGGACCGTGCGGGCTTCGCCGGGGGCACGAGGGCGTGGACGGCGGCCTCGACGCGCCAGGCGGCGGCCGCGAGCCGGGCGTCGTGCGAGGCGTCCGGGTCGGCGGCGACGGCGGCGAGGCCCTGATCTCGCGGGCGCAGTCGTCCAGGAGGGCGAGCACCCGGCGGGCGCGGGCCTTGCGGGCGCGCAGCGAGCTCAGCGGGTGCACGAGCGGGGCGAGGGAGAGCCGGACCCGGCCGAGCAGGAGTTCCAGCTCGGCGGCGTGCGGCGCCGGGTCGGCAGCCGGGTCGCCGGCGAGTCGGCGGGCGGCGGCCGTGGTGCAGGTGTGGACGCAGGTCACGGCCCGCTCGATCCAGGCGTTGGTGGCGGCGTGCGTGGTCACGGGCAGCAGGGCCACGCCGATCGCGGCGCCGATCGCGCCGACGGCGGTCTCCTGGAAGCGCAGGAGCAGCAGCCCGGGGTGCAGGACGCCGAGCAGCCCGTAGAGCAGACCGGCCATGACGGTCACGAAGAACATCATCCAGCTATGGGAGAGCGGGGCGGTGTAGAAGATCCCGAAGACGCACACGGCGACCAGGAGGGCCGTCGGGGCGGGCGCGCCGCCCAGGGGACGGCGATCAGGAGCCCGGCGGCGATGCCGGTGACGGTGCCGAGGACCCGGCGGAAGCCCCGGACGAGGGTCTCGCCGCGCGAGGCGGTGTTGACGAAGATCCACCAGGCGGTGCCGACGGCCCAGTACCAGCGCTCGTGGGAGATCGACTGGCCGGCGGCGAGGGCGACGGCGCAGGCGGCGGTGGCCTGGAAGGCCTGGCGGGTGGTGGGGCGGGCGAGGCGGGCGCCCGGCAGCGGGACGGGCGCGGCGGGCGGCGGGACGCGCCGCTCGACGCACCAGGCGCCGAAGCGGACGGCACCGGAGGCGAGCAGGGCGAGGGCCACGGCCGCGTACAGCTCCGGCAACTGCGCGGGGAGCGCGTGCAGGAACTGCGTCACGAAGAACTGCATGAAGGCGAAGATGCCGAGGGCGTGTCCGCGCGGTCCCCAGCGGCGGGCGTAGACCCCGGCGAAGACGACGAGGAGCCAGGCGGCGTCGCGCAGGAGGGGAGGTCGTGGAGGAGGGTCGCCAGGGCGAGGACGGGGAAGCCGGCGGCGGGCAGCAGGGCGGTGGTGACGGCCTGGCGGCGCACGGTCGGGTCGCCCACGGTGAAGAGGGCGAGCAGCGCGGCGAGGCCGGCCGTGATGGAAGCGGTGAGGGAGAACCCCGCGAGCTCGGCGAGCGCGACCGCGAGGCCGATGCCGAGGACCGCCCGCAGGGAGACGCGCAGTCGGACGAGGCCCGGATCCGGGGCCACGAACATCTTCTTCACGGCTAGGGCCGCCCCTTGTCTTGCCTTCCGCCGGCCGCGCGGCGCTCCCGGGGTGGTGGGGTCGCGCGGACACGACGAAGCGCCGCGGTCCGGACCGGCCTCGTCGCCGCCCCGGCGCTGCGCGGCGCCGAAAGTACGTGGATACGACACAGGAAAACATCGAGGGCCCCATTGGCTCAACTCATCGCCGATAGGCTGGACCATCGGCCCAGTGGAAGGAACGCTCGATGCTCCACTGGTGGGCCAACGGACCATCTCCGCCGGATCGGCGCCGTCGCGACGGGCGGGGACGGCGGTCCGGATCGCGGAAGGGGGCGCTCCAGGCCTCGACGGTTCGCCCCGCTCCCGCCTATCCTCGCTTCTTACTTACTCGTCAGTAACAGATCTGTACGTCGCCTCGGAGGATCGCCATGCCCCGGCCCGCACATTCCGCCCTCGCTCTCGCCGGCCTGCTGGCCGCCGCGGGCGCCACCCACTCCTCGCCCCGAGGCCGTTCGACTCGATCGTGCCGCGCACCCTGCCGGGCAGCCCGAGGACCTGGACGCGGGTCAGCGGGGTCGCCGAGCTGGCGCTCGCCGCCGGTCTCGCGGCGCCGAGGACGCGCCGGGCGAGCGCCCGCGCGAGCGCCCTCTTCTTCGCGGCCGTCTTCCCGGCCAACGTGAAGATGGCGTACGACTGGCGTCACCGCCCGGCGGCGGCCAGGGCCGTCGCCTACGGCCGCCTCCCCCTCCAGGTCCCCCTGGTCCTCTGGGCCAGGCACGCGGCCCGCGCGGAGGACTGAGCGGCGCGGAGGCCCGGGAAGCGTAGAGTCGCCCCGGGCGGACGGGACCGAAGGAGGCCGGCGGGGCATGGCGGTGGACGAGCTCGACACCCGGATCCTGCGGCTGCTGATCGAGCAGCCGAGGACGAGCGTGCGCGAGTACGCGCGGATCCTGGGCGTGGCGCGGGGCACCGTACAGGCCCGGATCGACCGGCTCGAACGGGACGGGGTGATCACCGCGACCGGCCCCGTCCTCTCCCCGCCGCCCTCGGCCACCCGGTCCTCGCCTTCGTGCACGTCGAGGTGACCCAGGGGCACCTGGACGAGGTCGGGGACGCCCTCGCGTCCGTGCCGGAGATCGTGGAGGCCTTCTCCATCACCGGGGGCGGGGACCTGCTGACCCGGGTGGTGGCGCGCGACGCCGGGCACCTGGAGGACGTCATCCAGCGCCTCATCCGACTGCCCGGAGTGGTCCGCACCCGGACCGAGATCGCACTGCGCGAACGGGTGCCCCACCGGCTGCTGCCGCTGGTCGAGGCGATCGGGCGGGGGCCGGGGGTCTCCTGAGGCTCCCTCAGGGTCGCATATGCGGCTGAGTTACCTCCATACACATTGCATATGCGGCGAAAACCCGCCTAATCTTGTACTCATGCAGTCTTACACCATCGGGCAGGCGGCCCGCCTGCTGGGCGTCAGCCCCGACACCGCACGCCGCTGGGCCGACGCGGGCCGGGTCACCACCCACCGCGACGAGAACGGCCGGCGGCTCATCGACGGCCGCGACCTCGCCGCCTTCTCCGTCGAGGTCGGGCGGGGGCCGCCGGGGAGGGCGAGGAGTCGTACACCTCGGCGCGCAACGCGTTCCCCGGGATCGTGACCGCCGTCAAGCTCGGGGACGTCGCGGCCCAGGTCGAGATCCAGGCCGGTCCGCACCGGCTCGTCTCGCTGCTCACCCGGGAGGCCGTGGAGGAACTGGGCCTGGAGGTCGGCATGCAGGCCACCGCCCGCGTGAAGTCGACCAGCGTGCACATCGACGTGACCTGACGGGCGCGACCCGACCGCGTACGCGCCGGCGGCAGTGGGCTCAGCGGAGGCTCCGGGCGACCAGGACCGCCACGTCGTCCTGGGCCGATCCCCGAGGAGCCGTACGAGGACCTCGTCGCACAGCGCGTCCAGGGGCCGGTCGAGGGGCCGGAGCGCCCGGGCGAGCTGCCCCATGCCCTGGTCGAGGTCCCGGTCGCGGGCCTCGACGAGACCGTCCGTGTAGAGGACGAGGAGCCCGCCCGGGGCAGGACGACCTCCTCCGTGCCGAAGTCGTGGGCGCCCGTGCCCAGCGGGGTGCCCGGCGGCCCTTCGAGGAAGCCGACGGCCCCGTCCGGGGTGGCGACGGCCGGCGGCGGATGCCCGCGCGGGCGATCGTCCAGCGGCCGGCGGCCGGGTCGTGGACCGCGTACACGCAGGTCGCCATCTCGTCCTCGCCCAGGTCGGCCACGACCGCGTCGAGGGAGCTGAGCATCCGGGCCGGCGGGATGTCGTGGCGGGCCAGGGTCCGCACGGCGGTGCGCAACTGGCCCATGACGGCCGCCGCGTGGATGCCGTGACCCATGACGTCGCCGATGACGAGCCCGGTCCTGCCGCCCGGCAGGGCGATGGCGTCGTACCAGTCGCCGCCGACGTCGTGGGCGCTCGCGGGCAGGTAGCGGCCGGTGAGTTCGAGACCGTCGACGGCGGGGAGCGCGTGGTTGATGAGGGAGCGCTGGAGGGTGAGGGCGGCCTCCCGCTGGGTGGTGTAGAGCCGGGCGTTGTCGATGTTGAGGGCGGCGCGGGCCACGACCTCGTCGACGAGGATCCGGTCCTGGGCGTCGAAGGGCTCGCGGTCGCGCAGCCGGGTCACCGTGATCGTGCCGAGGACCTTGCCCCGGGCCACCAGGGGGACGAGCCGCGCCGAGCCGATGCGGGCGGCGAAGTAGGTGCGCAGCGGTTCGGCGCGCGGGCCGCCGAAGAGGGCCGGGAGGTCGGACGTGTAGAGGTCGGTGGGCCGCCCCTGGGCGACGGCACGCTCGTACGCGGAGTCGAGCGGGATCTGGAAGGTCTGTCCCGGTACGAGCTGGGCCGTGGGGGCGGTCGGTTCGGGGAAGCGGGCGGCGAGCCGCCGCAGGACGCCCCGGGTGGAGGCGGCCGACTCGTCCGGCGCGAGGACCGACTCCAGCATCTGCACGTCGGCGGAGTCGGCGAGCTGGGGGACGAGGAAGCGGACGGCCTCCTCGGCCGTCCGCACGAGGTCCAGGCTGGTGCCGATCCTGGTGCCGGCCTCCGCGAGCAGGGCGAAGCGGTGCCGAGCCCGCTCGACCTCGCCGTGCGCCTCCTGGCTCTCGGTGATGTCGACGAGGGAGGCGATGAGCCCGAGCGGCCGGCGGTCGCCGCGGTCGAGGAGCGGGGCGTAGGAGCAGGACCAGACGCGGTCGCGGCCGGGGTCGGCGGGGGTGCGGCCGACCCGGCGGGCGTCGACGACGGCAGTGCCGCTGCGGAGGACCTGGCGCATGAGGGCTTCGAGCGAGTCGGCGTTGACGCCCGGCACGACCTCGGCGAGGTGGCGGCCGACGTGCTCGGCGGCCGGGACGCCGTTCATCCGGGCCAGGGCGTCGTTGACGCGCAGGAAACGCAGGTCGGGGCCGAGGAGGGCCAGGCCGATGGGCGACTGGGTGAAGAGGCTCTCCATCGCCGCCAGGTTCTCGCGCATCCGCAGGACCTCGGAGGTCTCCACGGCGATGAGCATCGCCCCGTCCGCCCCTCGGGGTCGGCGGCCGGCACGATCCACATCTCCATGGCGACCGTGTGGCCGTCGCGGTGGCGGACGGGCAGCGTGCCCATGATGGTCTCGCCCGCCTGGACGCGGACGGTGAGCCGGTCGGCGAGCTCCCGGTTGGCGTCGGGGACGAGGAGCGGGGTGGCGAGCCGGCCGAGCACGTGCTCGGGGCGGTGGCCGAGGAGGTCCTGGGCGGCGAGGGACCACTCGACGATGCGGCCGTCGGCGTCCTCCCGCCAGAGGGCGATCGGCAGCAGCTCGCGGAGCACGCCGGCGTCCCCACGGCCGCCCGGGGCGCTGCGGAACCCTGCTCGACGACTGGTGAGTCTCCAACGCATCGCCCCACGCCTCGGCCGGCCCCAGGGGGCGCGATTCCTACCGAATCACCCTATCCGAGACGTCGTCGGCGGGCGCTGCGCGTGCGGCCGTTCGGTGTTCCCGGGCGCTCGGGGGCGGAAGGTGACAGTACGGGCCGGTAACGGCGAAGATCTGGACGGACGCTCCGGGTGGACCCGTACGGGACGTGGAGCTGTACGGGACGCGGGCGGGCGGACGTGAACGTGTACGGCGAAGGGGCGGCGGGCCGGCCGGGGGCCAGTACCGCTCCGAGGACCAGAGAACGACCCGAGTACAGGGGTGCGCGCGTGAGCAGAGTGATCGACGGCCGTTTCGAGCTGGTGGAGCGGCTGGGCGGGGGCGGCATGGGGACGGTGTGGCGCGCCCGCGACCTGGCCCTCCACCGGGACGTGGCGCTCAAGGAGGTGCGTCCGCCGGACCCCGCGCTGGCCGAGTACGACACCGAGGGCGCGCGGACCCTGCGGGAGCGGGTGCTGCGGGAGGCCCGCGCCCTGGCCCGGATCGACCACCCCGGCGTGGTGACGATCCACCACATCGTGGACGCGGGCGAGGCACCTATCCGTGGCTCGTGATGGAGCTGGTCACCGGGGCTCGCTCCAGGACCGGCTCGACCGGGGCACGATGGCCCCGCCGAGGCCGCCGCGCTCGGCCGCGAGCTGCTCTCGGCGCTGCGCGCCGCCCACGCCCTGGGCATCGAGCACCGCGACGTGAAGCCCGCCAACGTCCTGCTGCGGCCCGACGGGCGGCCGGTCCTCACCGACTTCGGCATCGCGGCGATCCAGGAGTCCACCTCCCTGACCGCCTCCGGTTCGATCATCGGCTCGCCGGACTACATGGCGCCCGAGCGGATCCGGGGCGGCACGAGCGGCCGGCGGCCGACCTGTGGTCGCTGGCCATGCTGCTGTACGTGGCGGTGGAGGGCCGCCATCCGCTGCGCAGGGAGAACACCCTGGCGACCCTGGCGGCGGTCATCTCCGACGACGTGCCTCCCCGGTCCGGGCCGGCGCGCTGACCGGCGTACTGTCCCGGCTCCTCGTACGGGACCCGGCGGCGCGCCCGGGCGCGGAGGAGCTGGACCGGGCGCTGGCGGCCGTCGCGGCGGGGACGGCGGGGGACGGCGGGGCGGTACGGGACCGGGTGCCGGGCTTCGGGGCGCCGGGGTCGGGGACGCCCGGTTTCGGGGCGCCGGGCTCCGGGACGTCCGGGTACGGAGGCCACGGAGGTCCCGGAGCCGGTCCCGAGGGGCGACCTCGTTCCACCTCGCGCCGCCGGCCGCGGGCCCGACGGGGGTTCCGGGGCGGGCGCCCCGGCGGGCTTTGCCGGCGCGTCCCCGCGACCGCCCCGGTGGCGGCGGGCGCTCCCGGGCAGCGGCGCGGACGGCGCCTCGTCGTGGCGGCCGCCGTGGTGGCGGTCCTGGCGGTGGGGATACCCGTCGCCGTCGTGAACTGGGACCGGGGAGCGCACGAGCCGGACGACCGGCCGACCGTCGCCGCCCCCTCGCAGCAGGGCCCGGGCGCCCAGCGGCCCGTGGGGTCGACGGCGCCCACGACGGCCCCGCGGAGGAGCCCACGGCGGAGGAGCCGGCCGGCAAGCCGGACCTGCTGACGCCCGCCGGGGTCCGGGCCGCCGTCGCCGCCGTCGAGGAGGCCTCGGGCGGCGCCAAGGTCAACAGGTTCGTCGTGTACCCGGAGTACGCGATCGCCGAGGCGATGGTCAAGGGCAGCACGAAGCGGTACGACCAGTACATGTACCGGGGCGGGGACGTGGCCGTCCGGCAGGGCCCGGCGGCACCGTCTTCCCCGGCTCGGTCCCGGTGGACCTGGACTCCTTCGCGTGGGACGCCCTGCCGGCGCTCCTGAAGCGTGCCGAGAAGGAGCTGGGGGTGAAGGATCCGACCAGCCGCTATCTGGTCGTCAGCCCGGCCTCGACGCTGACGAACAGCGACGCCGGGATGAGCGTCTACCTGTCCGGCGCGTACGGATCCGCCTATCTGGCGGCCGACGCGAAGGGCCGGGTGACCGCCACCTATCCCCTCGAGGACTGACGGGCGGGGCCGACCGGACCGCCGGGGATGCGGATAGGGTGACGGTCGGTCCCGGATCCGGGACCGTAACCGTTGTCTTCTGCGAGGAATTGAGGTAGACGGACCATGGCCGCGAGCCGCGAGCCGCGAGCCGCGAGCCGCGAGCCGCGAGCCGCGAGCCGCGAGCCGCGAGCCGCGAGCCGCGAGCCGCGAGCCGCGAGCCGCGAGCCGCGAGCCGCGAGCCGCGAGCCGCGAGCCGCGAGCCGCGAGCCGCGAGCCGCGAGCCGCGAGCCGCGAGCCGCGAGCCGCGAGCCGCGTAACGGGTGAGTCGGACGTACGTTGGCGAGGTGGCCATGCACACTGAACGGCCCTCCGCGTTCCCGTCGGGCAGGACGCCGGGCGGTGGCGGACCTTTCCGGGGAGCGGACGCTCGTCGTCGCCGCGCGGACCGTCGTGTCCACCACCCGGGTCCTGGAGTGCCTGCCCGCCGTCCTGCGCGACGACAGCCGGGTGAGCGTCGTCTTCGCGTACGACCCCACCTCCGCCTTCAACGACGGCGTCCTGGACCTGCTGCACGACTCCGGCTGCCGCGTGATGCCCTGGTCGCAGCTCGGCGACGTCTCCCCGACCTCGTCCTCACGGCGAGCGAGAACGTCGACGTCCCCGAGGGCACGTGCCCCGTCCTCGTGCTCCCGCACGGGATCGGCTTCCAGAAGTACGTGCCGGACTCGCGCGCCGACCGCGTGCGGCTCTCGGGCCTGGTGCCCGACGCGCTCCTGGAGGCGGGCCGGGCCTGGCTGGCCACCTCCCACCCGGACCAGGACGAGCAACTGCTCGCCGCGCACCCCAAGGCCGCCGGCCGGACGCTGCTCGTGGGCGACCCGTGCTTCGACGAGCTCGCGGCGAGCGCCGCGCTGCGCCCCGCCCACCGCGCGGCGCTCGGCGTCGGGGACGACCGGCGGCTCGTCGTGGTCAGCTCGACCTGGGGGCCGACCTCGCTGCTCGGCGAGCGGCCGGACCTCCGGCGCGACTCCTTGCCGCGCTGCCGTACGACACGTACCGCGTGGCGGCGATCGTGCACCCCAACGTCTGGGCGGCGCACGGCTCCTGGCAGCTCCGGCGGAACCTCGCCGCCGCGCTCGACGCGGGCCTGCTGCTCGTTCCGCCGGCGCACGCGTGGCGCTCGGTGCTGCTCGCCTCGGACCTGGTCGTCGGGGACCACGGGTCGGTGACCCTGTACGGCGCGGCGCTCGGCCGGCCCGTGCTGCTCGGGGCCTTCGGGAGCGACTCGGTGCCGGGGACGGCGGCCGAGGTCCTCGGCCGGCACGCGCCGCGCCTCGACCCGGAGCGGGACGCGCGCCGCCAGGTGGAGGCCGCGTTCGAGCCCGCCGCGCGCGCCGGGTACGCGGGGGTGGCGGAGCGGGCGTTCAGCGAACCGGGCCGGGCCCTCGTACGGCTGCGCGCGGTCCTGTACGAGCTCCTCCGGTTGCCCGAGCCGTCGTCGGGGCCGCCGCCGGTCCGCGCCCTCGCCCCGGTGGAGGTCCCGGCCGAGCCGGTCACGTCGTGGCGGGTGCGCACGCGCGTGGCGGCCCGGGACGACGGGTCCGGCGCGCTCGTCGAGGTGGAGCGGATCCCGGCGGCGGTGGCGTCCGGCCCCGGCCGGAGCCGGAGGCCTCCGGTCTGTTCGACCACCTCGCCTGCACGGACGGGGAGCGCGACCTGCGGACCGCCGAGAGCGCGTCGGTCGTCCTGCGCGCCGGGCCCGCGGCCTCCGGGGCAGCCGCGCTGTGCTGGATCGACGGGACGCTGGCCGCCCGGCCCGGCTGCCTCGCGGCCGCGGTCTCGCTCAGTACGGGCGGTCATCTGGTGGGCCTGCGGGACGGCCGGGTCGTCGAGGCGACCGCGCCCGACGCCCCGCACGGCACGCACGACACGCACGGGCCCGAGCACGCGGCGGCGGTCGTGTACGCGTACCTGCGCGCCGGTCTCCCCCTGGCGGGAACGGCGTCCCTGCGCGTCGACGCCCGGCCCGGTGAGGACCTCGTCCTGCGCGTCCGCGCCGCGGAGGGACGACGGGGCGCGGCTGAGCGGGAGGCCCCCTCCTTCTCCGGTCCCCTGTTCGTCTATTCGTCCCCCACGCGCGCAGGCGCGCCCGCAGGAGCCGGGGCGAGGGGCTGCCGCCCTCCTCGTGGATGCCGGCGGCGCGGTCCAGCCAGGCGGGTGCGTCGGCGCGGCGCAGGCCGGTGCGTTCGGCGATGTCCGCGAGGGCGACGAGGGCCTGGGCCTCGTAGTGCGTGGCCCGTTCCGCCCGGAGGGTGGCGGCGGCGTCCTCCAGGGCGCGCATCGCCTCCTCGGGGTCGCCGAGGTGGTCGTGCGCGACGCCCAGGGCAGCCGTGGCGCGGGCCGCCATGCGCGGGTCCCGGCACTCCGTCAGCATCCGGTGGGCGTCGTTCAGGGTGGCCAGGGCGGTGGTGTGCTCACCGGCGGCGTCCTGGGCGCAGCCGAGGAAGTACGTCGCGATGGCCGCGCCGCGCCTCGCCCGCCCGGACGTTGAGCTCCAGGGAGGCCCGGTAGGAGGCGACGGCGCGGACGGGGTCGTGCCGGTCCCAGTACCGTCCGTCGAACTCGCGCACGGAGGCGCTGACGACGGTGTCCCCGGCGACCTCCGCGCAGGCGAGGGCCGTGTCGAGCTCGGTCCGGGCCCGCTCGTCCTCGGCCAGGTCGAGCAGGGGCCGGGAGAGCAGGCTCCGCAGGCGGGCCTCGGCCGCGGGGGCGACGGCGGCCGCCGCGGCGGCAGCGCCCAGTTCGAGGACTCCCGCCACGGGCCCAGGGCCCGCCGGTGGAGGAAGAGCACGCTGTACGCCTCCGCCAACTGCCACACGGGGGTGTCGAGGCCGCCCCGGGCGGCGCCGGCGCGCAGGACGGCGAGGACGTCGGCGCTCCTGCTCTCCAGCCAGGCGAGCGGGTCGGCGGCGGAGGCGGATCCGGCGGGCGCGGCGAAGGGTCACGGGCCCCGTCCAGGAGCTCTCCGAGGTCGGCGACGCGCAGCCGGTCCTCCCGGATCGCCCGGTCGGCGAGTGCGGTGAGGACGAGGTGGTGGGTGAGGACCCGGGCGACGAGCGCGGCCTCCGCGCCGGGCGGCTCCTCCGCCCGTGCGCGCTCGCGGGCGTGCAGTCGGACGAGGTCGTGCATGCGGAAGCGGCCGTCCGCGGTCCGTTCGATCAGGCCGTCGTCGGCGAGCCGGCGCAGGAGCGGGGCGGTCTCGGCGGGCGTGGCGTCGAGGGCGGCGGCGGCCGCTTCGACGTCGTGGGTGGCGCACGGGTACCAACCGAGGTGGCGGTAGAGGCGGGCGGCGCCGGGCGGAAGCAGGCGGTACGTCGGGTTCAGCACGGCGGACATCGAGTGCTCCCCTCCAGGGACAGGGCGTCGAGTCGGCTGTTCTCGTCGGCGAGTTCCGCGGCCAGGGCCGCCGCCGTGAGCGTGGGGTCGGTGGCGAGGCGGCCCGCCACGATCCGCAGGGCGACGGGCAGGCCGCCGCACAGGTCGACGAGGCGCTCGGCGGCGTCCCGGTCGGCGGCGATCCGCTCCCCGCCGTGTTCGGCGAGCAGCCGCAGGGCGCCGTCCGGGTCGAGCGGCTTGAGCGCGAGGATCCTCGCCCCGTCCAGGGCCAGCTCACCGAGTCCCGACGTGCTGGTGACGAGGACGGCGCTGCCGGGGCCCTTGGGCACGAGGGGCCGGACCTGGGCCGGGTCGCCCACGTCGTCCAGGACGACGAGCAGGCGCCAGTCGGCGGTGCGGGTGCGGAAGAGCGCGGCCCGCTCCTGGAGCGAGTCGGGCAGGTAGGCGTCGACGACGCCGAGTCCGCGCAGGCACATGGCCACGGCCTCGGAGACGTCGCCGCCGGACCGTCCGCGCAGGGCGGCGAAGTCCACGTACAACTGGCCGTCGGGATAGCGCTCCCGGGCGCCGGCGGCCCAGTGCCAGGCGGTCGCGGTCTTGCCGACGCCGGGCAGGCCGTGGAGACGCCGATGCCGACCGGGGGCGCCGCGGCCGGGGCGGGGTCCCCGGGGCGGTCGGCGCCGGCGGGCCGAACCAGCGGTCGAGCTCGGAGAGGTCGGCGGTGCGATTGACGAAGGCGGCGGTGAGCGCGGGCACCTGGTCGGGGCGCGGCCGGGGAGCGGGAGGTTGCGGCACGTAGACGTTGATATCGCCCTGGATCCGCGATCCTGGAAGACCGGGCCGTGGTGCGTCCCGCCGTTGACGTACGTGGTCGTGCCCGGCGCCCCGAAGGCGGTGACGATCTCCTGCAGTTCGGTCACGGCGGCCGGGTCGTCCAGGAGCGCCCGGAGAGCCGCTCCCGCCAGCGCTCCTCGATCGCGGCGGCGGTCGTCTCGTCGCCGGCGGCCCGCGCGGTCGCGACCTCGCGTCCGGCCGCCTCCACTTCCGCGACGACCCGTTCCGCGTCCTGGCCGGTGTCCCGGCCGGTGTCGTCCCCAGTCTCCCCGTCGGCCGGCACGTCGGAGCCCCGCCGGCGGAACAGGCGCCAGTTCCGCTCCTTCGCCTGCTCCCAGAGGTCCGAGACGACGAGACCGAGCACGGTCGTCGCTCCCGACATGGCGAGCACCGTCAGCTCTTCCACCGCTCCCCCATCGTGTCGCACGGAGCGCCGACGAGGCGCTCCGGCTCCACCGTAGAGAGATCGACGAGCCTTTGAACAGCCCGCTCGCCGTCGTTCCGGGACGGGTTCGTGGCGCGTTCCGCTCGTTCGGGGCCGGCGGTCAGGCCCTCCCGGGGGCCGTGAACGTGACGGCGGCGGCCGGGACAGTGACCTCCGCGTCGCTTCCGAGGGCGTACGCCGCCACCCGTGAGGCCGTCGCGGCCGGGACCGCCTCGGCGATCCCCGGGACCGCCGGGACGTCCTGGGTGGCGTGCGCGTCGTGGGGCACGACGACCCGGTAGCCGCGGGCCAGGGCCGTACGGGCCGTCGCCTGCACGCACATCTCCGACATCACCCCGCAGACGGCGACCGCCCGCACCCCGCGCCGGTGAGGACGCCGCCCAGGGCAGTCCGCCGGAAGCCGTCGTCCTCGGGCTTGCGGATCACCAGCTCCCGGGGGCCCGGTTCCACGCGGTGGTGCAACTCCCAGCCGGGGGTGTGGGGTTCGTCCTCGGACCCGGGCGGGCCGTCGTTCTGGAGGTGGACGACGAGCGCCCCGCCCGCCGGGCCCGGGCGATCAGGTCCGTCGTGCGGTCGACGAGCCGTTCCGCCCCGGGCACGGCCCGTCACCGGTGACGAACGCCTTCTGCACGTCCACGACGATCAGGGCGTCGACGGGCGGGAGGGCCGCGACCGGGGTGTCCGCGGCGGGAGCGTTCGGGGTCGGGGCGTCCGTGGGCTGTGTGCTGTCGGTCATTTCGGCATCCTGTCGCCCGCCCGCCCCCGCCGCTACGGGATTTCGGCCCTCGGAGCGCGGGACGGCCCTGTTCAGGAGCCACCGGCCGGAGACGCCCGCCCCGGTGAGGCTCATCAGCCGCCGGTTCCGGCCTCCGGGCTGCCGCACCTCCGAGAGGAGTCCCGCCTCCAGGAGCCGGTCGCACTGGGCGTAGACCTGGGCGTGCGGCACGGACCAGAACGGCGCCACGGTCCGCGCCGCCTCGACCTTCACGTCGTACGGGCCGGCCTCGCCCAGCTTGTCGATGATGCCGAGCACGAGGTGCGAGGGCGTGGTCAACCGGATTTCGGACATGCGGCGGCCGTACCCCGACCCCTTCCGCCCGGGCCGCGCGGAGCGCACGCCGGCCGGCGCTACGGCACGGCGCGTCCCGAAGGGGAACGGCCGGAGGGCGAACGGCCCGGGGAGCCGGGCCCGCCGGGCGGTGCGGGCTCCGGGCGCAGGACGTCCCAGAGGGCGGTCAGGCGGATGAGCCGGAGGATCCTCGGCTGGTCGCAGAGGAGCCGCCAGCGCGCGCCCCGTGCGCGCGTGCGCTGAGCGCAGCGGACGAGAGGCCGAGTCCGCTGGCGTCGCAGAAGGTGAGTCCCCGGATGTCGAGGGTCAGGACGTCGGCCTCCCGGACCAGGGCGTCGAGTCCGGGTCGCAGGCGCCGTACCAGGACGAGGTCGAGCTCGCCCCGAAGGGCGACGACGGTGCGACCGCCGGACGAACTCGCTTCCAGGTGGCGGCCTTGACGGGGAATCAGGTACATCGACCTCTCCAGGGGGTGGCTCCGCGTGTCACGTCGAGCGTGACCTCCGCCTACCCGGAGATGATGTTGAACCTTCCCACTGTCACCCGAATCGGCGAATGTCGGCTCTATTCCGCAGGTCGGAGGCCTGCGGCCTCCTCCTGACGCGGTCGAACTGGGCGCCCATGGCGGCGGCGAGCGCCTGGGCGGCGGAGAGGGGCGGACCATGACGGTGAACTCGTCGATCCTCCCTTCCTCGTCGAAGTGGAGGAAGTCGCAGCCGTTGATCTCCTTGTCCCCGACCTTCGCGGTGAAGACGAGCGCGTGGTCGCGCCCGTCCGCGCCCTCGATCTCGCGGACGTACCGGAAGTCGGAGAAGACGCGCAGGACCCCGCGCAGGATCGCGGCGGTGAGGGCCTTGCCGGGGTACGGGCGGAAGGCGACGGGGCTGGTGAAGACGACGTCCTCGGCGAGCAGGGCCTCGACGGCGTCGAGGTCGCGGTTCTCCACGGCGGTACGGAACGGGTGCACGGCGCGACTCCATAGGCAACTAGTTGAGTAGGTGCGTAAGCAGCTAACCGTATGGTCCGCGTTCCGTCCAGGGGTCGCCGCCGGAGGCGGTCCGGGTCAGCCGTCAGCTCCGCCAGGGGAGGCGGCGGAATTCCAGGGTCTCGTACGGGCTCGCGGTCCCGGTCTCGTGGAGCAGGCCGACCGTCCCGGCGTCCAGGGGCACCAGGTCCGAGTAGCCGGTCTTCCTCCGGGAGACGGCCAGCGCCCGCACGGCGGTCCCACCGTCGTCCGCGAGGCGCCAGACGGCGGGTTCGGCGCGGGCGTCCGGCACCGAGGGGCCGAGAACAGCAGGGCCCCGCCCGCGTGCAGGAGGCTGCCCTGCACGACGGGGACGCGGTCCAGGGCGGGCTGGGGCGCGAAGGGCCGTGCGAGGGTGGCGCCGCCGTCGCCCGAGACGGCGTCCGCGCGGTTCCCCGGAGCCGTACCGAGCTGGTCACGGGTGTTGAGGTAGATCCTGCCGTCCGGGAGTTCGGCGGCGGTCGTCTCGTTGGCGTTGACGTGGCCGTCGTGGGAGGCGTCCACGAACCCGAGGCGCCAGGAGCGCCCGCCGTCGTCGCTGAGGAGCGCGTGCGCCCCGTAGTACCGGGGCTCCCGTCCGGTGTCGGAGGACCCGGCGGGCGGCGCCGCCGAGTGGTCGGCGGGGACGACGAGCCGTCCCGCGTGCGGTCCCCGGGTCAGGGCGAGGGCGTGGCCCGGCCCGGTGGCGTACCAGCGCCATCCGGGGAGCTTCACGCGCGCGGTGATCTCGCGCGGCGCGGAGAAGGTCCTTCCGTCGTCGGCGCTGCGCTGGACGAAGACCCGGCGCCCCCGGTCGGCCGGCACCTCACCGCGCAGGATCAGCTCCTCCGTCGCCTCCCCGCCGTTGTACGAGCTGAGCAGGACCACGTCGCCGGAGCCCGGGTCGACGACCGGCGCGGGGTTGCCGCGCGTGTCGCCGTCCCCGTCGGCGACGACCCGGAGCGGTCCCCAGGTGCACCCGCCGTCCTCCGAGCGCCGCACCACGACGTCGATGTGCCCGCTGTCCCCGCCGCCGGTGACCCGCCCCTCGGCGAAGGCGAGGACGGCGCCCACGGGTCCGCACGGCGGCCGGGATGCGGTAGCTCGCGTAGCCGCCGGTCCCGGCGGTGTACGGGACGGACGCCACGCACGGCGTCGGGGGCGGGGCCGGAGTCGGGGTCGGGGCCGGTGCCGGGACCAGGGCCGGGGTCGCCCCCGCCACGGTCAGCAGGAGCGCTCCCCAGGTCCGGACGACCGTCATGCGGACTCTCCCTGCCGTCGTGCCGCCCCCGGACCGCCGCCCGGCGGTCTGCCCGGACAGTCTCCGGGCGGGGAGCCCCGCCGGGCGGAACGGCGCGCCGTGCCGCCGGCCCGCAGCCTCCGTCAGCCCGTCGCTCCGGTCGGTCCGTAGCTCCCGTCAGCCCGTCGCTCGGTCGGACCGCCGCCCCGTCAGCCCGCCACCCTCGCCATCCACGCCTCGACCTCGTCCGCCGAGCGCGGCAGGCCCGCCGACAGGTTCTCGTGGCCGTCGTCGGTGACGAGCAGGTCGTCCTCGATGCGGACGCCGATGCCGCGCCACTCCTCGGGCACCGTCAGGTCGTCGGGCTGGAAGTACAGGCCCGGCTCGACGGTCAGGACCATGCCCGGCGCGAGGACGCCGTCGACGTACTCCTCAGTGCGCGCCCGCGCGCAGTCGTGGACGTCCAGGCCCAGCATGTGGCCGGTGCCCGCCATGGTGAAGCGGCGCTGGAGGCCGAGGGCGTACGCGCGGTCCACCGGGCCCTCGACGAACCCCACTCGACGAGCCGGGCCGTCAGGCTGCGCTGCGCCGCCTCGTGGAAGGCGCGGTAGGGGCGCCCGGCCGCACCGCCGCCATCCCGGCCTCCTGCGCCTCGTGCACGGCGTCGTACACCCGGCGCTGGACGGGGGTGAAGGTGCCGCTGATCGGAAGGGTGCGGGTGACGTCGGCGGTGTAGAGTGCGGGTCTCCACGCCGGCGTCGAGGAGGAGCAGGTCGCCGGGGCGCACCGGCCCGTCGTTGTCCGTCCAGTGCATGATCGTGGCGTGCTCGCCGGCGGCGCAGATCGAGCCGTAGCCGACGGAGTTGCCCTCCAGGCGGGCCCGGCGGAAGAAGGTGCCCTCGATCCAGCGCTCGGAGGAGGCGACCGCGCGGGAGAGTTCCGCGACGCAGTCGGTGAAGCCGCGCACGGTCGAGTCGACCGCCTGGCGCAGCTCGCCGATCTCCCAGGCGTCCTTGACGAGCCGGAGGCCGCTCAGCGCCTCCTCCAGCTCCTCGTCGCGCTCCTCGTCGGTGGTGACGGCCGCTTCGAGGGCCGGGTCGACGCCCCGGACGATCCGGGTCGGGACGCCGGAGCCGGCGGCCAGGTCCTCGGCGGCGGTGCGGACGTCGCGGCAGGGCAGTCCGAGGACGGCCCCGGACTCGGCGAGGGAGCGGCGGCGCCCGGTCCACAGCTCGGCCGTGTAGCCGATCCAGAACTCGTCGTCCTCCCGGCCGTCGCGGGGCAGTTGGTAGCAGTACGCGTCGTGGCCGCCGCCGTCGCGGGGTTCGAGGACGAGGGCGCCGTCGCGGGCCCGGTCGCCGGTCAGGTGCACGTAGCCCGAGTACGGACGGAACGGGTAGGTGTCGTCGTTGGAGCGCTGCTTGAGGTTGCCCGAGGGGACGACCAGGCGCTCGCCGGGGAAGAGCGCGGAGAGCGCGGCGCGGCGGCGGGCCGCGTACGGGGCCTGCTCGTCGGGTGCGAGCCCGTGCCGTTCGGTGTCCGCCCACCCCGTCCTCATGAGGGCGGAGAGTTCCTCGGAGACGCCTTCGTAGAGACCGTTCTTGCGACCCTTCGCCATGTCCTGCTCCTTCTTCCGGTCGGGTGCCCGCGGCCGCCGGGCGTCGGCGGCCTCCGGACGGTACTGCGCCCGGCGCCCGGTGGTGGCCGGGATCGGCCAGTGGCACGGATCGGACGCGGCGGGCCGTGGCGGCCCCGATAATGCGGCCATGGCGAACGTGAAGCTCGGTGAGGCGCTCCGGCTCCTGGGGATCGGGGAGGGGCCCGGCGGCTCTACCCGCACCTCCTGGACCTCGGGCCCGCGCCGCTGGACGCGGTCGGCGCGGCAGCCGGTCTGGCGGGCGACGGGCTCGCGGCGGCGTACGGCGAGCTGGTCGACGCGGGGCTGGCGAGCGCCGTCGCGGACGGCGGGGACCCGGTGGCGCCCGTGCCTCCGGCGGCGGGTCTGGAGATCCTCGGCCGGCACCGGGCGGCCGAGCTGGACGAGTCCCGGATCGCGGTCGGCGGGGCGTTCGAGGCGTTCCGGCGGCAGCGGCTCGCGGCCTACCACGACGATCTGGTCGAGGTGGTGACCGGGGAGGCGGTCGGGCCCCGGATGCGGCAGGCGTGGGCCAGCGCGCGGGAGCAGATCCGGCAGCTCGACTCGCCGCCGTACTTCCCGCTGCCGGGCGCCACCGACGACGCGCTCGCGACCCTGGCGCGCGGAATCACGCAGCGGGTCGTCTACTCGCAGGCGTCCCTGGAGCACCCGGGGCAGTTGGAGGAGTCGATCGAGCCGTGCGTGGAGGCGGGCGAGCAGGCGCGGGTGCTGCCGTCGGTGCCGGTGAAGCTGCTGATCATCGACGAGGCGTACGCGCTGGTCTCGCTCTCCATCAGGGAGGCCGACGTCCACAACAGCATGCTCGTGGTGCAGCCGTGCGGTCTGCTCTCGGCGCTCGTGGCGCTCTTCGAGCAGACCTGGCGCGGCGCCCTGCCCTACACGGCCGTTCGGTGCGGCCGGCGGGGCTGCCCGCCGACCGCCGGCTGCTCCGGCTGCTCGCGGCCGGGGCGGGCGACGACGTCGTCGCCCGGGAGCTCGGGGTCAGCCGCCGCACGCTCTTCCGCCGGATCCAGGTCCTGATGGCCCGGCTCGGTGCTACGAGCCGGTTCCAGATGGCGCTCCAGGCGCAGCGCTCGGGGTGGCTGTGACGCCGGCCGTCCCCAGTCTTCCGTCTTCGTGAGGTTCTGCCACGGGAAGGTGTGCGGGAGGGCGCTGTTGTGGGCGGCCTGTTCGTTGTCCCCGCGCCCGCGTGGCCGCCGCCGGTGTTCTCGTGGAACAGGACGCGGTGGCCGAGCTCGGAGCCGCGCCGCCGTCTTGCGGGCGTGGCCGGGGTGGACGCGGTCGTCGCGGGTCGAGGTCGTCAGGAGGACGGGCGGGTAGGGCCAGTCCGCCTCCAGGCGGTGGTACGGGGAGAGGTCCCGCAGGTGCGGCAGGTCGGCCTCGTCGTCCGGGTCGCCGTACTCGGCGATCCAGGACGCGCCCGCGAGAGCCGGTGGAAGCGGGTCATGTCGAGGAGCGGCACCTGCGCGACGATCGCGCCGAACAGCTCGGGGTACCGGGTGAGCATCGCGCCCATGAGCAGGCCGCCGTTGCTGCCGCCCACCGCGCCGAGCCGGTCCGGGGTGGTGACGCCCCGGGCGACGAGGTCCTCGGCGACGGCCGCGAAGTCCTCGAAGGCGCGCGGCCGTGCGGCGCCGAGCGCGGCCTGGTGCCAGTCGGGGCCGTACTCGCCGCCGCCCCGGATGTTGGCGACGACGTGGGTGCCGCCGCGCTCCAGCCAGGCCCGGCCCCGTACGGCGCCGTAGGAGGGGTGAGGGAGACCTCGAAGCCGCCGTAGCCGTAGAGCAGGGTGGGGCCGGGGCCGGTGGCGGCGTGGTCGGGGCCGATGACGAAGTACGGCACGCGCGTGCCGTCCCGGGAGGTCGCGAAGTGCTGGGCGACGGTCAGGCCGGTCGCGTCGAAGCGGGCCGGGGCCTGCTTGAGGACCTCGGTGTCGCCGCCGATCTCGCCCCGGTGGAGGGTGGAGGGCTGGAGGAACCCGGACACGTCGAGGAAGTACTCGTCGGAGCGGTCCGGGTCCGTGTCGGTGACGCCGACCTCGGAGAGGGCGGGACCCCGACGAGGGCGCGCGCTCCCAGGGGCCCGCGCCGGTGGGGGTGAGGACCTCGATGCGGGTGCTGACGTCGCGCATCGTCTGGAGGATCAGGTGGTGGCGGGTCCAGGTGTGTCCGGCGAGGGCGGTCCGCTCGTCGGGGGTGAACAGGACCTCGAAGGTGCGGTCGCCCGCGAGGAAGGCGTCGAAGTCGAACGCGAGGAGCGAGCCGCTCGGTTGCCCCAGCCACGCGGACCTCGGGGTGACGATCAGGTGCCGGCGGTGCGCGTAGGCGGAGGCGTCGTCGGGTACGTCGATCCGCACGGGCGTCCCGTCGGGCTCCAGGAGGTACGTCTCGCCGCGGAAGAAGTCCAGCGAGCGGCCGACGAAGTCCCGCTCGAAGCCGGGGGTGTCGTCGTGGTACCCCCAGGCGGACACGTCCGCGGCCTCGGCCTCGAAGACCGTCGCGGCCGTCTCCAGCGGGGTGCCGCGCCGCCACCTGCGGACCGTGCGGGGGTAGCCGGATTCGGTGAGGGAGCCCGGTCCGGTGTCGGTGCCGACGAAGACGGTGTCGGCGTCGATCCAGCCGATCTGCGTCTTCGCCTCCGGCACCCGGAAGCCGTCCGCGACGAACTCCTTCGCCTCCAGGTCGAACTCGCGGACCACGGCGGCGTCGGCGCCGTCCCGCGACAGGCGCACCAGGGCCCGGTCGTGGTCGGGCCGGCGCACGGTCGCCCCGTCCCACACCCACTTCTCGTCCTCCCCGGCGGCGAGCGCGTCGACGTCGAGGAGGACCTCCCACTCGGGCTCGTCCTTGCGGTACTGCTCCAGGGGCGTGCGCCGCCGCAGCCCGCGCACGTGCTCGGCGTCCTGCCAGAAGTTGTAGAGGTGCGCGCCGCGCCGGGTGGTGTACGGGATGCGGTCCGAGGCGTCGAGCACCTCCCGCAGCCGCTCCTTCAGCGGGCCGAAGCCGGGGTCGGCGGCCAGGGCCTCCGCCGTCTCGGCGTTCCGCTCAGCCACCCACGCGAGGGCGGCGTCGCCGAGACTTCTTCCAGCCACAGGTACGGGTCGTCATCGCTCACCCCCGTATTGTGCGGGACCGGCGCGCGCGGGCGAAGGGGACCTCCGGCGTCAGGCGGTCCGGCGGAGCCGTACGCCCAGAGTGGTGCTGGAGCGGCCGGCCGACGGCCGCGAGGTCGTGGACGACGTCGAGGGTGTCCGCGGCGGCGAGGGTGTAGCGGCGGCGGGTGGCGTCGACCCGCTTGGCGGTGGGGGCGAGGCGACCTCGTGGGTGGCGAGGTCGACCGCGGTGCCGTCCGCGCGGCCGACGGAGAGCTCCGCGATGCCGGTGGGCTGGGTGATCAGCGCCTCGACGCGCCCCTCCGGCTGGAGCCGCCACCAGCCGCTCTCCCGCGCCGAGGGCCGCAGCGGGGTGCCGTCCGCGTCGATCAGCCAGGCGCGCGCCTCGTAGTGGAGGAAGGGCCGCCCGTCGTGGCTGAACGTGACCTCCTGCTCGTACGCGAAGTCCTCGTCGAGCGACGGGTATCCGCCGCGCCCCGGCCGGTCCAGGTCCCCAGGAGTCCGAGGACCGGCGCGAGCAGGGCGTGGGGCGCGGGCTCCGCGTCCGGGCGGAGGGCGTCGGGGTAGGGGTACTGCCGGTTGCGGTCGCTCATGGGGCGTGCTCCTGGGGCGTGGGCCGCGCGGTGCGCAGTCCGGACGTCGTTCTCTTCGGCGGGGTCGTGCGGGGACTCAGGATTCTCCCCGGTCGGGGCGGGGCGCCGCGGCCGGTGGTTCCGCGGCGTGTCCGTCCTCGTCGTGGGCGCGGAGGGCGGCGACGGGTTGTCCGGTCCAGCGGTGGACGGCACGGCGCAGGCCGCGGGGTCGGCGTAGCCGGTGCGCCGGGCGATGGCGTCGAGGGTCATGCCGGTGGTCGCGAGCAGGTGGAGGCGTGTTCGCGCCGTACGGTCTGGAGCTCTTCCGTCCAACTGGTCCGGTGGTCGTCGAGGCGGCGCTGGAGCGTGCGGGTGCTGAGCGCCATGCGCCGGGCCGCGTCCCGCAGGGTGGGGGTCTCCTCGTCCAGGGCGGTCCGGAGCGTGGCGCGGAAGACGTCGAGCCAGTCCCGCAGGGGAACGGCCTCGTCCAGCGACTGCCGGGCGTGTCTGCGCAGGTGGGCGGAGAGACCGGGGGCGTGGGGCTGGGGCGCCGTGAGGTCGGCGGTCTCGAAGGTGATGGAGTTGACGGGACTGGCGAACTCGACGGCCCGGGTGCCGTACATCTCCGCGAGGCTGCGGTGCGTCCGGGGGCGCGCGCCGCGAGAGACCTTGACGGGGGTGATGTCGCGGCGGGTGCTCTCGCTGAACCTCTGCCGGAACAGGGCGAGGGAGTAGGCCCGTATCGCGGAGGCGACCTCGTCGGTGAGGTCGGCCGCGTTGACGTGGCTGATGGTGACGTGCCGGTCGTCCACGTCGATCCGCAGGGCCTCGGTGCCCGCGTCCGCCACCGTGGCGATGAAGCCGGCGGCGTCGCGGAGGCTTTCGAGCGGCGTCGCCGCCTGGGTGAGAGGTAGTCCCAGAGGCCGAGGGTTCCCAGGGTGCTCGCGCGGGACATGTTCAGGGAGACCTCGTGCCACGGGGCTTGCAGGGTCATGAGCTCCCAGATGCGGATGTTGGTGGACGCCGGCGGCCGGTAGCGGTCCTCCCGCAGGTGTTCGGGGGCCATGCCGAGCAGGTGGGCGTACGCGGCCGGGTCGACTCCGATGCGCGTGGCGGCCACCGCGTTCAGGCGGGTGAAGGCCGCCGGAGTCGTGCCGGGGAGCCGCGGGGCCTCCGCGGGGCCGGCTCCACCGGCTCACGGGCGCGCACCGGGCCGTCGTGGCACGTCAGGCCCTGTCCGTGGCGCGTGGGGCCCTTGGGCGGGTGGGGGAGTCGGTCTAGCGTCATGCCTGTCCTTGCGCGGGGTGGACGGGGGATCCTCCACAGCTCACCGCGTGAGGAGCTGTGTACGCCGGGAGCCGGCGGCCGTTCGAGGGGCGGCCGCGGGCTCCTAGTTCTGCCGTCGTCGGCGCCGGGGGGGCGACGACGACGGCAAGGCCCTGTCCCTCCGTTTTCGGTCCGTGAAGCGTGCGGAGACACGTTAGACGAGTTCGCGGACGGGGTGTGATCAGTGGTGATCACCTTCCGTGATCATGTGGCGGCCCCGGCGCGCCGTCGTCGGGCGGAGGTCCGCTCCCCGCCCCGTGCCGTCACCCGCAGGACGACGGCGGCGGTCGTGCCCGCGAGGAGGCCCCGGGTGAGGGCGGCCGGGATGCCGTGGCCGAGCCCGGCGACCCGGTGGACGAAGCCCCGTACGGGCTCTCCGGGCTCAGCGCGATCCGTACCGCCTGGGAGAGCAGCAGGCCGGGGACGGTCGCGCGGACCGTGACCGCCGCCGTCGCGGGGACGGTGGCCCGGGTGAGCAGGCCGGGCAGCCACCGCAGGGCGCACCGGACCACGACGAGCACCAGGGCGTCGCGCGCGGTACAGGAGCCACTCCCCGACCGGCGTGCCCGCCGGGCCGGTCCAACCGCCGAGCAGCAGCCACTGGCGCAGGAGGTCGCCCGGTTCGGCGAGGAGGCCGCGCCCGCCACCTGGGGCAGGAAGCGGTGACCGCCGTGCCCCGCCGCGGCGATCGGCCACGGCGTCGACACGGTGACCGCCAGGGCCCCGGCCACCGCGCCCCAGGCCCACACCGCGAGGAACGCGGCCGTCGTGCGGCCCCGGACCGGCGGCAGCCCGCGGACGAGGAGGAGCGCACCGAGCGCGAAGAGGACGAAGAGGGCGCCGAAGCGGATCCGGAGCCCGGTCTCGTACAGCGCGCGGTAGCGGCCGCTGTCGCTCGTGGCGGTGTCCCCGGTGCCGCCGGACGTCTCCGCGCCGGGGCGGACCCCGGACAGCCGGCGTTCGAGTTCGGCGGCCGTCCCGTCGCCGAGCGTGCCTCCGGTGCCGGGCAGGTGCAGCGCCTGGGTGCTCGCGCCCGCCCACCAGAGGAGCGCGGCGAGGATCAGCCCGCCGATCAGCGCCGGTATCGCCGCGCGCCGGTACGTCACGTGTGGTCCCCGTCGGTGGTGCGTCTCGTGGAGCCGCTGGCGCTCCGCGCGACTGCCGGTGCTCCGCGCGACCGCCGGTGCTCCGTACGGCCGTCGGCCCCAGGGAGACTAGGGGCGGGGATCACGCGCGGGCCACGGGTCCGCCTCGTTTCGGACCCCGGGACGGCGCGTCCACGTTCCGAGACACCGTTGACCCGTCCCGTGACGGCCGCTACGTTCGCGCCATGTTGCGTACAGCCCTGCTCACCACGCGCGGTCACATCGACCTGCTGCGGGTGGCCTCCGCCGCGTGTCGCCGCGGCCGCTGACGCCCTTTCACCGCTCTCCGCTCCTCCCCTGACGCCCTGATCGCCGTGCGCGCGCCCGTTCCGCGCCCACGGACGCTGACGCGCACCCTCGCCGCCCCCTCCCTCCCGGAGCCCGTCATGACGGTCGACCATGCCCCACCCCTCGGCCCTTCCGCGCCCGACATATCGGTTCTGCCCGGTTCGGGCGTCGAGTCCCTCACCCCGCACGGGGACCCGGACGCGGCTTCTCCGTCCCCCGCTGGCTGCGCCGGGCCGTCGGACCGGTGCTGCTGCTCCTCCTCTGGCAACTGTCGAGCTCGGCGGGGATGCTGCCGGCGGACGTGCTGGCGTCGCCGGGGACCATCGCCCGGGCGGGCGGCGAGCTGATCGGGGACGGCGGCACGCTGCCGCACGCCATGGGGGTCTCGCTGCGGCGCGTCGCCGTGGGGCTGCTGCTCGGCGGGGCGGTGGGGATCGCCCTCGCCCTGGTGTCCGGGCTCTCGCGGCTCGGGGAGGACCTCGTCGACGCCCCCGTGCAGATGCTGCGGACGGTCCCTGGGTCGGCCTCATCCCGCTGTTCATCATCTGGCTGGGGATCGGGGAGGCCCCGAAGGTGGCCCTCATCGCCCTGGGCGTCGCCTTCCACCTCTATCTGAACGTGTACGCCGGGATCCGGGGCGTCGACGCCCCACTCGTCGAGGCGGGCGAGTCCCTGGGGCTCGGCCGGTGGGGCCTAGTCCGGCACGTCGTCCTGCCGGGCGCGCTGCCCGGCGCCATGACCGGTCTGCGGTACTCCCTCGCCACGGCCTGGCTGGCGCTCGTCTTCGGCGAGTCGATCAACGCCGACGCCGGGATCGGCTTCCTCATGAACCAGGCCCGGGAGTTCTTCCGCACGGACGTGATCGTCGTCTGCCTGGTCGTCTACGCCTTCCTCGGCCTGCTCGCCGACGCCCTCGTCCGCACTCTCGAAAGGCTGCTGCTGCAATGGCGACCGACCTTCACCGGGCAGTGACCGTCCGGGACCTCACCCGCTCCTTCGACGGGCGCCCCGTGGTCGACGGGCTCGACCTGACCCTGCACGCCGGGCAGTTCACCGCGTTGCTCGGGCACAGCGGCTGCGGCAAGTCCACGCTGCTGCGCGTCCTGGCCGGACTCGACCGGGAGGTGTCCGGCACCGTCCTGGTCCCGCGCCGCCGCGCCGTCGCCTTCCAGGCGCCGCGCCTCATGCCCTGGAAGAGGGTCTGGCGCAACGTGCTGCTCGGCCTGCCGGGCAAGCCGGACCGGGCGGTCGCGGAGAAGGCCCTGGCCGAGGTGGGCCTCGGCGAGCGCTCGGGCGCCTGGCCGAAGACCCTCTCCGGCGGCGAGGCCCAACGCGCCTCCCTCGCCAGGGCGTTGGTACGGGACCCGGACCTGCTGCTGCTCGACGAGCCGTTCGGCGCGCTCGACGCGCTCACCCGGATCAAGGCGCAGCGCCTGGTGGCCGAGCTGTGGCAGCGGCGCGGCTGCACGGTCCTGCTCGTCACCCACGACGTGGACGAGGCGCTGCTGCTCGCGGACCGCGCCCTGGTGATGCGGGACGGGGTCATCGCGTACGACACCGCCGTCGACCTCGACCGGCCCCGCTCCCCGGCGACCCCGCGCTCGCCGCGCTCCGCACCCGCCTGCTCGCCGAACTCGGCGTCGAGGAGGGGAGGCCGCCGGGAAGGCGGCCTGAGCCCCGCTCCCGTACATGCCCCTTCTCCGCGCACGCCCCGCCCCCGTATACGCCCCGTCTCCGCGCGCGCCCCCGTACCCGCACACACCCTCGCCCTCGCCCTCGCCCCGATCCCCGTACGCCCTTCCGAGAAGAGAGTTCCGTGAAGTCCTTCCGTCCGTCCCTCGCCGCCCTGCTCCTGCCGCTGGCGCTCCTCGCCTCCGCCTGCTCCGGCGCCTCCGCGGCCGGCGAGTCCTCGAACTCCGACGGCAAGGGCTCCCTCGTCCTGAACGTCGGTGACCAGAAGGGCGGTGCCGAGGCCCTGCTGCGCGCCGCCGGCGAACTCGACGACCTGCCGTACCGCGTCACCTGGTCGACGTTCACCTCCGGCCCGCCCCTCCTGGAGGCGGTGAACGCGAAGGCCGTCGACATCGGTTCCGTCGGCAACACCCCGCCCGTCTTCGCCGCCGGCGCCGGCTCGAAGATCACCGTGGTCGCCGCGAGCCACGGTGACCCGGCAGGCGAGGCGATCCTCGTGCCCGAGGACTCGCCGCTGCGCACCGCGCGCGACCTGAAGGGCAGGAAGGTCGCCGTCGCCCAGGGCAGCTCCGCCCACTTCCAGCTCGTCGCCGCGCTCGCGAAGGCCGGTCTGAAGCCGTCCGACGTCCGGGTCACCCTGCTCCAGCCCGCCGACGCGCTGGCCGCGTTCACCACCGGCAAGGTGGACGCCTGGGCCGTCTGGGACCCGTACACCTCGCAGGTCCTGCTCAGCGGGAAGGGCCGGGTCCTCACCGACGGGCGCGGGTCCGTCAACGGCCTCAACTTCCAGGTCGCCTCCCCTCGGCGCTCGCCGACGAGGAGAAGGCGAAGGCCATCGGGGACTTCGTCGAGCGGCTGCGCCGCGCCCAGGACTGGGTGTACGAGCACCCGGAGGTCTGGGCGAAGGCGTGGGCGAAGAGACCGGCCTGCCGTACGAGGTGGCCCTGGCCTCCGTGAAGCGCAGCAACGGCACTCGCGTCCCCGTCGCCCTCGACGAGGCGGCCATCGCCTCCGAGCAGAAGATCGCCGACACCTTCGCCGAACTCAAGCTGATCCCGCGGAAGTTCCGCTTCGCGGACTACGTGGACACCCGTTTCAACAAGGACCTGCCGCCGTCGACCACCGCGGCGCGCAGCTGCGGAAAGGCCTCCTGATGAGCGTCCATCTGCACTGGTTCCTGCCGACCGGCGGCGACGGCCGGACCCTCGTCGACCGGCACGCCTACACGGACGGCGGGATCACCCGGAACCGGACCGTGTCCGGGGTGCGCGCGCCCGACATCGACTATCTGGTCCAGATCGCCAAGGCGGCCGAGCAGTTGGGCTTCGAGGCGGTGCTGACCCCGACCGGCACGTGGTGCGAGGACGCCTGGCTGACCACGGTCGCCCTCGCCCAGCACACCGAGCGCCTGAAGTTCCTGGTGGCGTTCCGGCCGGGGGTGATCTCGCCGGTGCTCGCGGCCCAGATGGCGTCCACGTACCAGCGGATCACCCGGGGCCGGCTCCTCCTCAACGTGGTGACCGGCGGCGACTCGGCCGAGCAGCGCCGCTTCGGCGACCACCTGGACCACGACCGGCGGTACGCGCGCACGGCCGAGTTCCTCTCGGTGGTGCGGGGCGTGTGGAGCGGACGGCCGTACGACTTCGAGGGCGAGCACTTCCACGTCGAGGGCGGGCTCACGGCCCTTCCGCCGGACCCGCTGCCCGAGATCTTCTTCGGCGGCTCGTCCGAGGCGGCCGGGCCGGTGGCGGCGGAGCACGCCGACGTGTACCTGACGTGGGGCGAGCCGCCGTGGCAGGTGAAGGAGAAGATCGACTGGATCCGGCGGCTCGCGGAGGAGCGCGGCCGGACGGTCCGGTTCGGCATCCGGCTGCACACCATCTCCCGGGACTCGGCCCGCGAGGCGTGGGCGACCGCCGACCGACTGCTCTCCGACCTGGACGACGAGACGGTCGCCGCCGCGCAGGAGCTCCTCGGCCGCAGCGAGTCGGTCGGCCAGCAGCGGATGCTGGCGCTGCACCGGGGCGGTTCGCTGGACCGCGAGCGCCTGGAGATCTCGCCGAACCTGTGGGCGGGCGTGGGGCTGGTGCGCGGCGGGGCCGGGACCGCGCTCGTCGGCAGCCACGCCGACGTCGCGGACCGGATCGAGGAGTACCACGACCTCGGGGTGGAGCACTTCGTGCTGTCGGGCTACCCGCACCTGGAGGAGGCGTACTGGTTCGGCGAGGGCGTGACGCCGGAGCTGGCGGCGCGCGGGCTGCTGCCCGCTCCCCGCCCTCCCCGCTCCTCGGCGTCCCGGCGGCGAACGGGCGCCCGGCCTCGGCCCCGGGCGGCGCCCGCTGCTGGTGCCGGGCGGCCGGTAGGAGCCGCCGGCGGGGCGGGGTGCGGGAAGATCCGCACCCCGCCCCGGTTGGTAGAAGCGTGAACGATTTCGTGAGGGAAGAGGCGGCCGGGGAAGCGCGCGCGGTGGACGTCGTCGTGACCGGCGCCGGGCAGGCGGGCCTGTCCGCCGCCTTCCACCTGCGGCGCACCGGCCTGGAGCCGGACCGGGACTTCGTCGTCCTCGACCACGCCCCGCGCCCGGGCGGCGCCTGGCAGTTCCGGTGGCCCTCCCTCACGTACGGCAAGGTCCACGGCATGCACGCGCTGCCCGGGATGGAGCTGACCGGCGCGGACCCCGCGCGTCCCTCCTCCGAGGTGATCGGCGGCTACTTCGACGCCTACGAGCGGACCTTCGGCCTGCGGGTCCACCGGCCCGTGGACGTGACCGCCGTCCGGGAGGGCGAGGGCGGCCGGCTCTGGGTCGAGACCTCGGAGGGCTCTTACGCGACCCGGGCCCTGATCAACGCCACCGGCACCTGGGACCGCCCCTTCTGGCCGCGCTACCCGGGCCAGGAGACCTTCCGGGGCCGCCAACTGCACACGGCCGGATACCCGGGTCCGGAGGAGTTCGCCGGGCGGCGGGTGCTCGTGGTGGGCGGCGGGGCCTCCGGCACCCAGCACCTGATGGAGATCGCCGAGGTCGCCGCCGACACCTTCTGGGTGACCCGGCGCGAGCCCGTCTTCCGGGAGGGCCCGTTCGGCGAGGCGGAGGGCCGCGCGGCCGTCGCGCTCGTCGAGGAGCGGGTGCGGCGCGGGCTGCCGCCGCAGAGCGTCGTCTCGGTCACCGGCCTCCCTCTCAACGACGCGATCCGGGCGGCACGCGCGCGGGGTCCTGGACCGGCTCCCGATGTTCGACCGGATCACCCCGACCGGGGTGGCCTGGAACGACGGCCGGAACGTCGACGTGGACGTGATCCTGTGGGCGACCGGCTTCCGGGCGGCGATCGACCACCTGACCCCGCTGCGGCTGCGGGAGCCGGGCGGCGGCATCCGGGTGGAGGCACGCGCGCGGTGCGGGACGAGCGCGTCCACCTCGTGGGCTACGGCCCTCGGCCTCGACGATCGGCGCCAACCGGGCCGGACGCGCGGCGGTCTCCGACGTCCGCCGGCTCCTGCGCCGCGAGAAGGAACGCGAGGAGGGCCGGGAGCAGGACCGGGAGCAGGACCGGGCCGCCGTTCCCGCGGGCTGACCCGCCCCCACGGGGCGACCCGCCCCGGCGGACCGCCCCGTTCCCGCCGCCTCAGGACTTCCCCGCCCTCCTGTTGGCGTTGAACTCGGCCACGTTCGCCCGGTGGGAGGCGTAGTCGGCGGTGAAGCGGGTGTCGCCCGGGGCCACCGTGACGAAGTAGAGCCAGTCCCCGTCCGCCGGGCGGACCACCGCCTCCAGGGCCTGGTCCCCGGGTTGCCGATGGGGGTCGGCGGCAGGCCCTTGCGCGCGTAGGTGTTGTACGGGCTGGTGGAGCGGGTGTCCTCGTGGGTGGTGTCCACGGTGCTGCGGCCCAGGGCGTAGTTGAGGGTCGAGTCCATCTGGAGGGCCATGCCCCGGGCGAGCCGGTTGTGGACGACCCGGGCGACCTTGGCCATGTCGTCCGGGTTGTCGGCCTCGGCCTGGACGATGCTGGCGGCGATCACCGTCTCGTACACGCTCATTCCGTGGGACCGGGCGCCCTCGGCGATCTCCGGGGTGCCGAACCGCTTTCCGGCCGTGTCCACCATGAAGCGCAGCAGGCCCTCCGGGGCGGTGGTGGAGAGGACCGGATAGGTGGCGGGGAAGAGGTAGCCCTCGGGGTTGCCGCGGGCCTCGGCGGGCAGCGGGAGGGCGGCGGGGGCGGTCGCGGCCTTCCGGGCGGCTCCCGCGGGGAGTCCGAGCGCCCGGTCGACGGCCGTGTAGACCTGGGCCGAGCGCCAGCCCTCCGGGACGAGCAGGGGACGGGGCCGCTCGGCGGCCGGCCGCTCGTCGTGGGCGAGCAGCAGGGCGACGGTGACCGCGGCGGCCGCGGCGAGGACGCCCCGAGGAGGAGCACCAGCCACCCGCGCCGGGTGAGGCGGGGGCGGCGGGGCGGCCGGGGAGGGCGGGAAGGGTGCGGGGGTGCGTACGGTGTCGGCCGGTACGTCATGGGCGCACGCTAACCCGGCCCGTGCGGGAATCCGGGGAACCCCGCACGCGACGGCCCCCGTACGGCGGCCGGGCGCCGTCTTCCGGAACGCTCACGCGGTCCCGGAGACGGCCGCCCCACCGATTCGTCCTCCGGGGGCGTGGCGCCGTCCCGGCGGACCAGGGCGGCGTACCGCCCGTCCCGGGCGAGCAGTTCCTCGTGCGTCCCGCGCTCGGCTATCCGCCCCTCCTCCAGGACGACGATCTGGTCGGCGTCGCGGACGGTGGAGAGCCGGTGGGCGATGGTGATCGTGGTGCGGCCGGCCGACAGGGCGTCGATGGCCCGCTGCACGGCGTGCTCGGTGCGGGTGTCCAGGGCGCTGGTCGCCTCGTCGAGGATCAGCACGGGCGGGTCGCGCAGGATGGTGCGCGCGATGGCGAGGCGCTGCTTCTCGCCGCCCGAGAAGCGGTAGCCGCGCTCGCCGACCAGGGTGTCGTAGCCGTCGGGGAGCGAGGCGATGTGGTCGTGGATCTGGGCGGCGCGGGCGGCGGCCTCGATCTCCTCGTCGGTGGCGTCCGGCTTGGCGAAGCGGAGGTTGTCGGCGACGGAGGCGTGGAAGAGGTACGTCTCCTGCGAGACGACGCCGACCGCGCGGGCGAGGGTGTCGAAGTCCAGGTCGCGCACGTCGACCCCGTCGAGGGTGACGCGCCCTTCGGTGACGTCGTACAGCCGGGGCACCAGGTAGCTGAGGGTGGACTTGCCGGAGCCGGTCGGGCCGACGACGGCCAGGCTGCCGCCGGCGGGGACGGTCAGGTCGACGGCGTCCAGGGTCGGGCGGCCGGGGGCCCCGGGGTCGTACCGGAACCCGACCTTCTCGAAGGCGACCTCGCCGCGGACCGCCGGCAGCCGGACCGGCTCGGCGGGCTCGGTGATGTCGACGGGCAGGTCGAGGTACTCGAAGATGCGCTGGAAGAGCGCGAGGGAGGTCTGCATCTGCACGCCGGTGGAGAGCAGGCTGACGGCGGGCCGGAAGAGGCCCTGCTGGAGCGAGACGAAGGCGACGAGGGTGCCGAGGGAGATGGCGGTGCCGGCCGATCCGGTCGCCAGGCCGGCGGCCCAGTAGATCAGGGCGGGCATGGCGGCCATGACGATGCCGATGGTGGACATCCGCCACCGTCCGGCCATGGAGAGCGCACCTCCAGGTCGACCAGGCGCTCGGACTCCTCGGCGAAGGACCGGGTCAGCGAGTCGGCGCGGCCCATGGTGCGGCCGAGCAGGATGCCGCTGACCGAGAGGGACTCGGTGACGGTCGCGGCCATGGCGGCCATCTGCTTCTGGCGCTGGGTGGTGATCCGCTTGCGCTCGCGGCCGACGCGGCGGCTGATCCAGACGAAGACCGGCAGCAGGAGCAGCGAGACGAGGGTGAGGCGCCAGTCGAGGGCGAGCATGGCGACGACGGTCGCGACGACGGCGGTGAGGTTGGAGACGAGGGAGGTGGCCGTGGAGGTGACGGTCGCCTGCATGCCGCCGATGTCGTTGGCGATGCGGGACTGGACCTCGCCGGTGCGCGTGCGCGTGAAGAAGGCGAGCGGCATCCGCTGGAGCTGCTCGTAGACCGCGGTGCGCAGGTCGTGCATGACGCGCTGGCCGACGGTGGTCGAGATCAGGGTCTGGAGCACGCCGAAGACGCTGGTCAGGACGGCGGTGACGATCATGCCGAGGGCGAGCAGGCTGAGCAGCCCGGTGCGGCCCCGGGGATCGCGACGTCCAGGATCTCCCTGAGCAGGAACGGCGAGGCGACCGAGACGAGCGAGGCGGCGCCGACCAGGAGGCCGACGAGCGCCAGGCGCGCGCGGTAGGGGCGGAAGAGCCGCAGGATGCGCCGCACCTGGGCGGGCTCCTTCGGTTCTCCGGGGTCACGGGGCGGGGCGTCCATTCGGACTGTTCTCGGGGGCGCATGGGCTCCTTCGGAGGTCTCGGTGTCGATCAGAGCATAGGTCACTGTTACCTATACTCACAATGAACGGGGTCCTGATATTGTTCCCGTCATGAGCACTACCGACCGCACGAGCGATCCGGACGCCCTCGGCCGCACGGGCGGGGAGGGCGCCCCAGGCCGTGTGGGCGGGCCGGGCGCATCCGACGCCGACGGACTCCTCGCCGAGCAGTTGCTCCGGCTCACCCGCCGGCTGCACCGCATCCAGAAGCGCCACCTGGAGCCGGTCGGCATCACCCCGCGCAGTCCCGGCTCCTGCGCACGGTCGCGGCCTTCGGGGAGCCGCCCCGGATGGCCGACCTCGCGGCCCGCCTGGAGGTCGTCCCCAGGGCGGTGACCAGCCTCGTCGACGGCCTGGAGGCGGCCGGCCGGGTGCGCAGGGCGCCCGATCCGGACAACCGCCGCGTGATCCGGATCGAGCTCACCGACGCGGGCCGCGCCACTGCGGGAGCTGCGCAGCGCGCGCCGGGCGGCCGCAGAGGACATCCTTGCCCCATTGACCGCCGAACAGCGCGAGGTGCTCGGAGGCCTGCTGACCGCCCTGGTCGACCCCGGCCCGGAGGGCGGCTGCTGACCCCTCGGGGACGGGATCGCGCCGAAGGGGAGCCGTGACATGCCGCTGCTGGAACCGGACCCGCAGGCCCTCCGTCCCGGCCGGGAGCGGACCCCGGCCCCGGACCGGGTCCCGGATCTGCACGCCAAGGGGACCTCGCGCCGGCTGCGCGAGGAGCTGACCGGGATCCTCGGCCCCGGAAAGGTGCTCGGGAGGATCTCCGACCTCGTCCGCTACGCCTCGGACGCGAGCCCCTACCGCTTCGTCCCGCAGGTCGTCGTGGTCGCCGAGGACATCGACGACGTCTCCGCCGTCCTGTCCTACGCCCACGGCAAGGGCCGCGAGGTCGTCTTCCGGGCCGCCGGGACCAGTCTCAACGGGCAGGCGCAGGGCGAGGACGTCCTCGTGGACGTGCGCCGCCACTGGGCCGGCGTCGAGGTCCTGGACGGCGGCGCCCGCGCCCGGATCCGCCCCGGCACCACCGTCGTGCGGGCCAACGCGGCGCTCGCCCCCACGGGCGGATCCTCGGCCCCGACCCCGCCAGCGCGATCGCCTGCACGATCGGCGGGGTCGTCGCCAACAACGCCTCGGGCATGACGGCCGGCACGACCCGCAACTCCTACCGGACGGTCGCCTCGCTCACCGCCGTCCTGCCGAGCGGCACCGTGGTCGACACCGCCGACCCGGCCGCCGACCAGGAGCTGGCGCGCGCCGAACCGGCGCTCTGCGCGGAGCTGCTCGCGCTGAAGGCCGAGATCGAGGCCGACGCCGAGCTGACCGCCCGCATCCGCGCCAAGTACACCCTCAAGAACACCAACGGCTACCGGCTCGACGCCTTCCTCGACGGGGACACGCCCGTCGAGATCCTACAGGGCCTCATGGTGGGCTCCGAAGGCACCCTCGGCTTCCTCTCCGAGGTCGTCTTCGACACCCTGCCGCTGGACCGCGAGGTCTCCACGGCGCTGCTCTTCTTCCCTCGCTGCCGGCCGCCGCCGCGCCGTGCCGCTGTTCAACGACGCCGGGGCGATCGCCGTCGAGCTGATGGACGGCAACACGCTGCGGGCCTCGGTCAGCGTGGCGGGCGTGCCCGCCGACTGGGCCGAGCTGCCCAAGGACACCACGGCGCTCCTGGTCGAGTTCCGGGCCCCGGACCCGGCCGCCCTGGAGGCGTACGAGCGGGCGGCGGACGGGGTCCTCGCCGGGCTCGGCCTCGTCGCCCCGGTGGCGTCCGTGGAGAACGCGTTCACCCGCGACCCGAAGCGGATCGGCGGCTACTGGAGGGCCCGCAAGGCGTTCGTGACGGCGGTCGGCGGCTCGCGCCCCTCCGGCACGACCCTGATCACCGAGGACTTCGCGGTGCCGCCGGCCCGGCTCGCGGAGGCCTGCGCCGCGCTGCTCGACCTCCAGGAGCAGCACGGCTTCGACGCGGCCGTGGCCGGCCACGCGGCCCACGGCAACCTGCACTTCCTGCTCGCCTTCGACGCGGCCGACCCCTCGGACGTCGAGCGGTACGCGGCCTTCATGGACGAGTTCTGCAAGCTGACCGTGGAGCGCTTCGACGGCTCCCTGAAGGCCGAGCACGCCACCGGCCGCAACATCGCGCCCTTCCTGGAGCTGGAGTGGGGGACGCGGGCGACCGAGCTGATGTGGCGGATCAAGGAGGCCTTCGACCCGGCCGGTGTGCTGGCCCCGCGGGTCATCCTGGACCGCGACCCGCAGGCCCATCTGCGCGGCCTGAAGACGATCCCGGCCGTGGAGCGGATCGCCGACCCCTGCATCGAGTGCGGCTTCTGCGAACCGACCTGCCCCAGCCACGACCTGACGACCACGCCGCGCCAGCGGATCGTGCTGCGCCGGGAGATGCTCCGGCAGAACGACGGCTCGCCGGTCGAGACCCGCCTCCTGGAGGAGTACGGCTACGACGCCGTCGACACCTGCGCCGGCGACTCCACGTGCGCGCTCGCCTGCCCGGTCGGCATCGACACGGGCGCCCTGATGAAGGAGTTCCGGCACGAGCGGCACTCGCCGCGCGAGGAGCGGATCGCCGCCCTGACCGCGAAGAACTTCCGGGCCGTGGAGGCCTCCGCGCGGCTCGCGGTCGCCGCCGCCGACCGGCTCGGCGACCGGGCCGCGGAGTCGGTGACCGCCCTCGCCCGCAGGGCGGTCCGCCCGACCTCGTACCGGAGTGGCTGCCGGAGATCCCCGGCGCGGCGCGGCGGCGGCTGCCCGCACCCACCGCCCGGCGGCGTCCGCCGTCTACTACCCGGCCTGTGTGAACCGGATCTTCGGCGAACCGGACGGCGAGGCCGGGCCCTCGCTCCCCGAGGCCGTCGTCGCGGTGTCGGCGCGGGCCGGGCGACCGGTGTGGATCCCGGACGACGTGGCCGGCACCTGCTGCGCGACGATCTGGCACTCCAAGGGGGTACGAGCGGGGCAACGAGGTGATGGCCAACCGGATCGTCGAGGCGGCCTGGGGGTGGACGGCGGGCGGGACGCTGCCGCTCGTGGTGGACGCCTCCTCGTGCACGCTCGGCATCGCGCGCGAGGTGGTGCCGTACCTGACGGAGGAGAACCGGGAGCTGCACGCCGGGCTCACGGTGGTGGACTCGCTGGTGTGGGCGGCGGACGAGCTGCTCCCCGGCTCGACGTGCGCCGCCGGGTCGGCTCCGCCGTGGTCCACCCGACGTGTTCGATGCGGCACCTGGGCGTCGAGGACCGGCTGACCGGGCTGGCCGGGGCCTGCGCGGAGGAGGTCGTCGTCCCCGCCGACGCGGGCTGCTGCGCCTTCGCGGGCGACCGGGGCATGCTGCACCCGGAGCTGACGGCGTCGGCGACGGCCCGGGAGGCGGCCGAGGTCACGGCCCGGCCGTTCGACGCGCACCTCTCGGCCAACCGGACGTGCGAGATCGGGATGGACCGGGCGACGGGCCGGACCTACCGGTCGGCGCTGATCGCCCTGGAGCGCGCCACGCGCCCCTGACCTCCCTCCGCGCGGCGGCGCCTTCGTACGTTCGGGTGACAGTCGGCGTCCGGTGCGGCCCCGGGCGGGATCCGGAACAGTAGGGTCCGACTGTCCGGCACGGGGCCTGTCGGCGCCCTCGCGCACCGTCGGTCACCGGAGCCGGGGCCCGTGCGGGACGCATCGAGCAGCCGTGCCCACAGCCCCGGGAGGTCCCTTGGACGAGCAGACGCCGCACGCCCCGAGCCGCCGCGAGGTCCTCAGGACCGGCGCGGGGGCGGCCGAGGCAGGCTCGGTCTCACCGCCGCCGGCGCCGGGGCCGGGACCGCCCACGCGGTTCCCGGAGCGGCCCCGCAGCCGTGCCGGCGCCCGGGGCGCCACCATGGCCGGGGTCCCCTTCGAGGCCCGCTCCACGGTCCGGGTGGGCATCGTCGGCTTCGGCAACCGGGGCGGCTCCGTGATCGGCCACTTCCTCGCCCACTCCTGGGTGCGGGTGGTCGCCGTCTGCGACCCGGTGCGGGAGAAGGCCGAGCGGGCCGCCGCACGGGTCGTCGCCGCGGGACAGCCGGCCCCGCCCTGTACGCCAACGGCGAGGAGGACTACGCGAACCTCTGCGCCCGCACCGACCTCGACCTCGTCTACGTGGCCACCCCTGGGACACCCACTTCGCCGTCGCCCGGGCCGCGATGCTGAACGGCAAGCACGTCGGCGTGGAGTGCCCGGTCGCCATGACGATCGACGAGCTGTGGGAGCTGGTCGACCTCTCGGAGCGGACCCGCCGGCACTGCATGCAGTTGGAGAACTGCTGCTACGGGCGGAACGAGATGCGGGTCCTGCGGATGGCGCACGCGGGGAAGTTCGGCGAACTCCTGCACGGCGCGGGGCGTACAACCACGACCTGCGCGCCCTGCTGTTCTCGCCGACGTACTACGAGGGGCCCTGGCGCCGGCTGTGGCACACCCGGCTGCGCGGCGACCTCTACCCCAACCACGGCTTCGGCCCGGTCGCGAACTACATGGACCTCAACCGGGGCGACCGGGCGGTGAGCATCAGCAGCCTCGGCACCCCGGCGCTCGGACTCGCCGAGTACCGGAAGGAGCACGTGCCGTCCGGCGACCCGAGCTGGAAGGAGACGTACGTCGGGAGCGACCGGACGGTCAGCCTCGTCCGGACGGCGAAGGGGCGGGTGATCCGGCTCGAACACGACGTCTCCACCCCGCACCCGTACAGCAGGGTCAACAGCCTGGGCGGCACCCGGGGCGTCTTCGAGGACTATCCGCCCCGGATCTACCTGGAGCCGGACCACAAGGACGACGAGTGGGGCGACTTCTCGGCCTACGCCGCCGCGTTCGACCACTGGCTGTGGAAGGAGCACGCCAACCCGCCGGGCGCACGGCGGCATGGACTACCTCATGGTCTACCGCCTGGTGCAGTGCCTGCAGAAGGGTCTCGTGCCGGACTTCGACGTGTACGACGCCGCCGTCTGGACGGCTCCGGTGCCGCTGAGCCACGCCTCGATCAGGGCGGGCGGGGCGCCGCAGGAGATCCGGACTTCACGCGCGGGGAGTGGCAGCGGGCCCGCCCGGGCGTGGACTCGGTGAAACCGGCCTGAGGCCCGGGGCCCGAGGAAGGACCGTGCCCGGCCCCCGCACGCGCGGGGCGCCGGGCACGGCTTTCTCAGCAGCGGCGCAGGTCCCGGGTCACGGTGCCCTGGACGGCCGTCAGGGTCCGGTCGTGGCAGCCCCGGAGCCGTACAGGCGGTAGCGCTCGGTCGTGGTGCCGACGGCGTGCCGCTCCTCGCGCGGCACGCCGGTGGTGTACGTGGCGTCGCCGGTGTACGTGTCGTCGAGGTGCGTCCGGGACGGGCGCCGTCCGTCGCGCAGGACGGTGGTGTCGGCGCGGTCCCCGAGCGCGAGGACGGTCCGCAGCCGGTCGCCCGCGCCGATCGTGGTCTCGCCGTCCATGGTGTACGTACGGTCGGCGCGGGTGGTGGTGCGGCCGCTGGTCACGGTCTCGCGGTCGGTCCAGCGGGCGGTGAGCGCGTCCGGGTTCTCCCCCTCGCCCCAGCGGTGGACGGAGGTGTGGCCGACGGTCCGGGTGACGGTGGTGGCGACCCGGCCGTGCGAGGTGTTCAGGTGGCCGGCGACGGTGAGCCGGTGGCCGGCGTCGGTGTCGAGCCGGTGGAGGGCGTCCGCCGAACCGGGCGTGTACACCGAGGAGTTGCGGGGCGCGGTCTCCTCGTGCCGGTCGAGGCCCCGGTGACGACCCGGCTGCCCTCGTCCTGCCAGAGGAGGATGTTGGTGGGCACGGACCAGCCCGCCTGGCCGGCCGGGACGCCGGCGACGGTGACCTCCACGCGGTGGGGGCGCCCGTCGTTGAGGATCCCGGCGAAGGGGGTCAGGTCGTAGACGACCGGCCGCACGTCGAAGGCGCGGGGGCCGGGGTGACGTACCAGAGGAAGGGGTTGGACCAGCCGCCGGTCCAGACCGTGGGGAAGGGGCGGCGATGCCGGCGAGGCGTCCGTCGACGGAGACGCGGACCTCGCGGTGCGGTCCGCCGGACGCCCGGCAGGAGGAGGGGCGGCGTCGGGGACGGAGAGGTACCAGTACTCCTCGCAGCCGCCGCCCGAGCCGGTGGCGTACACCTCGGCGAGGAGGCGTTCGGTGTTGCGCGGGGTGGTGAGGGTGGCGCCGGTGAGCGGGAGGACCCGGTCGGGGGTGCCGGCGGCGGGCTTCACGCGGCCCCGGGCGGTGTGGAAGGTGAGGGTGACGCGGACGTCGAGGACGCCGGTGTACGTCTCGTTCACGACATTGCCGATGAGCATCTCGACGGGCTGCGGCCGGGCGAGGACGTCGCGGTAGCGGGTGACGTCCTTCTCGACGGACCAGGTGATGCCGTCGGGCGAGGGCTGGGGCGTGGAGGTGCGGAGGATCTCGACGCCGCCGACGGCGACGTGTCCGAGCCGGTCGTACTGGCGGCCCTTCACCCTGCCCTCCAGGCGGAGGACGACCTTGTTCCAGCGGGTGCCGCACTCCTCCGGCGGGGTGTAACTCCCCTGGTACGGGGTGAAGTCGCGGAACTGCGCGGCCGCGAGGACGACTTCGCAGCTCGGGGTTCCGGGGGTGTCGACGGGCGGGGCGGCGGTGACCGGGTCGTGCCAGTCGGTGGTGAACTCGGCCGGGGGCGTGGGGCCGCTCGGGCCCGTGGCGGCAGCCGACTGGGGGTGAGCAGCGCGGCGGCGGTCAGGAGCAGCGCGCCGATCGCCCTCGTGGTCCTGGGGGATCTCATGGGGCGGAAGTGAAGCGCGGTGGCCCCGGCCGGTCCAGAGGACGGTAATCGGATGTGGCGCGATCTGTTCCTCCTGGGGAAAATCGATTGCCCGGCCCCCGAGGAAACGCGAACCTTGCACGGTTTCCGACGCCGCCGCATATCCCCGGCGCGCGTCTCCCCGCCAGACCCGGAGACCCTGGGACGCCATGCAGATTCGAGATCTTCCCACGCCGACCCAGGGGTCCCCGATGTGCGTTCGGGCACGCGGTTCCTCGTCTGGCTCGGTCGCCGACAACTCGGCGGGCAGGTGAAGTCCCTGCTCTGGGGGCTGCTGCACTACCTGGGCATCGCAGGCCTGCCGTTCGCCATCGGACTCGCCGTCCAGGCGGTCGTGGACCGCGACGGCGGGCGGCTCGGGCTCGCCGGGGCGCTGCTCCTCGCCTTCGGGGCCGCGATCGCGGTGGGCGACGTGATGCTGCACCGCACCGCCGTCACCAACTGGATCACCGCCGCCGCCCGGGTGCAGCAACTGCTCTCCCGCAAGACCGCCGAGCTGGGCTCCGTGCTGACCCGGCGGGTCGCGGCCGGCGAGGTCGTCGCCGTCTCCACCGGGGACGTCGAGAAGATCGGCTGGTTCGTCGAGGCCCTGTCGCGGTTCGCGGCGAGCGCCGTCGTCCTGGTGGCCGTCTGCGCGGGCCTCCTCCTCTACCAGCCCGCCCTGGGGGCGGTGGTGGCTGTGGGCGTGCCCGTCCTCGCCCTCGCCGTGCTGCCGCTGCTCCCCGCGCGACCCGCCGGGCGGACGAACAGCGCGAGAAGGCGGGCCGGGCCACGGAGCTGGCCTCCGACACCGTCGCCGGGCTGCGCGTGCTGCGCGGCATCGGCGGTGAGGAGCTGTTCTGAGCCGCTACCGCGCCGCCTCCCAGGAGGTGCGCGGGGCGGCCGTGCGCAACGCCCGCATGTGGGCGCTGATCGCCGCAGTCCAGGTCGTGCTGCCCGGCCTGCTGCTCATCGCGGTCGTGGTGCACGGCGTCCGGCTCGCGCTCGACGGGCGGATCGAGGTCGGCGAACTGGTCACCGTCTACGGCGCCGTGGCCCTCGCCCACCATCCGCTGCGCACCTTCGAGGAGATCGCGATGGCCTTCTCCTTCTCCCGGCCGTCCGCGAAGCGCGCCGCGCGGGTCCTCGCGCTGACCCGCACCACGACGACCGCGACCACGGCCGCCGGGGACGGGGAGCCGAAGGCGGGCGGCGACCTGTACGACCCGCTGACCGGGCTGCGCGCCCCGGCCGGTCTGTTCACCGCCGTCGTCTGCGGCGACCCGGACGCGGCCGGACGGCTCGCGGACCGGCTCGGCGGCCACCCGGCCGAACCGGAGGCGGACCACACCTCGGTGCTCCTGGGCGGGATCCCGCTCGACGAACTGCCCTGGAGACCGCCCGTACCGCCGTCCTCGTCCAGGACAAGGACCCGGTGCTGCTCTCCGGCACCCTGCGCGACCTGCTCGACGTTCCCGCCCCGGGCGCGGTGCGCGCCGAGGACGCACTGGCCGCCGCCCGCTGCGAGGACGTCCTCGACGCGCTGGCCCAGGCCTCCGTGGACACCGGCGGCGACCCGATGCGGACCCGGATCACCGAGCGGGGCCGGTCGCTCTCCGGCGGGCAGCGCCAGCGCCTCGCGCTCGCCCGGTCCCTGGTGGCCGACCCGGAGGTGCTCGTCCTGGACGAGCCGACCTCGGCGGTCGACGCGCACACCGAGGCCCGGGTGGCCGCCGGGATCGCCGGGCTGCGCGCGGGCGCGACCACCGTCGTCCTGGCCTCCTCGCCGCTGCTCCTGGACCGCGCCGACCGGGTGGTCCTGGTCGACGGCGGCGAGGCGGTCGCCGTCGGCACCCACCGCGAACTGCTGGCCCGGGAACCGCGCTACCGCGCGGTCGTCACCCGCGAGACGGACGAGGAGCTCGCGGTGGACGCCGTGCGCGGACCGGGAGCGGTCGCACTCGAAGCACGGGAAGGGGAATCGGCATGATCGGCCTGGCTCCGCCGGAAAGTACGACCCGGGGGCCCCGACGACGGCGACGACGCTGCCGGTCGCCGCGACCGCGACCGTCCGCGCCTACGTCCGCGACCTGCTCCGCCGCCACCGCAAGGCCTTCGCCCTGCTCGTGGGGGTGAACGCGGCCGCCGTGATCGCCTCGATGGTCGCCCCTACCTGCTCGGCTCGGTGGTGGACGACCTGGCGGCCGGGGCCCGGGACCTGCACCTGGAGCGGACGGTCGCGCTGTTCGCGGTCGCGCTGCTCGTCCAGGCCGTCTTCGTGCGGCTGGTGCGGCTGCGCGGGGCGGTGCTCGGCGAGGAGATGCTCGCGGACCTGCGCGAGGACTTCCTGGTGCGCGCGGTGGGCCTGCCGCCGGGCGTGCTCGAACAGGCCGGGACCGGCGACCTGCTCTCCCGGATCACCACGGACGTCGACCGGCTCGCCAACGCCATGCGCGAGGCCGTGCCCCAGCTCGCCGTCGGCGTCGTGTGGGCGGGGCTGCTGCTCGGCAGCCTCGTGATGACCGCCCCGCCGCTCCTGCTCGCCCCGCTCCTCGCGGCGCCGCTGCTCGTCGTGGGCTGCCGGTGGTACTTCCGGCGGGCGCCCTCGGCGTACCGCTCGGAGGCCGCGGGGTACGCGGCAGTGGCCGCCGCACTGGCGGAGACCGTCGACGCGGGCCGCACGGTCGAGGCGCACCGCCTCGGTGCGCGCCGCGTCGCCCTGTCGGACCGGCGGGTCGCGCAGTGGGTCGGATGGGAGAGGTACACGCTCTTCCTGCGCTCGGTCCTCTTCCCGTCGTCGACCTCACGCACGTGGTGGTGCTGTGCGTCGTGCTGCTGCTCGGCGGGACGTTCGTCCTACGGGGCTGGATGGACGTGGGGCAGCTCACCACGGGCGCGCTGCTCGCGCAGATGCTGGTGGAGCCGATCGGGATCGTGCTGCGCTGGTACGACGAGCTCCAGGTCGCGCAGGTGTCGCTCGCCCGGCTCGTCGGCGTCCGGGACGTCGAGCCGGAGGCGGGCGACGGAACAGTGCGGCCCGAGGGCCGGACGGTGCGGGCGGACGGGGTCCGGTTCGGCTACCGGGAGGGCGCCGACGTGCTGCACGAGGTGTCCCTGACGGTGGCGCCGGGCACCCGGCTCGCCCTGGTCGGTCCGTCCGGCGCGGGCAAGTCCACCCTCGGGCGGCTGCTCGCCGGGGTGTACGCGCCCCGGGCCGGGTCGGTCACCCTCGGCGCGGCCGAGCTGGCGCGGATGCCCGCCGAGCGGGTCCGCGAGCACGTGGCCCTGGTCAACCAGGAGCACCACGTCTTCGTGGGCTCCCTCCGGGACAACCTGCTCCTCGCCAGGGCCGGGGCCGACGACACCGAGCTGTGGGCGGCGCTCGCGGCCGTGGACGCGGAGGGCTGGGCCCGGGGCCTCGACGGGGGCCTGGACACCGAGGTCGGCTCGGGCGGCCGGGCCCTGACCCCGGCGCAGGCCCAGCAGATCGCCCTGGCCCGGCTCGTCCTGGCGGACCCGCACACCCTGGTCCTGGACGAGGCGACCTCCCTGCTCGACCCCCGGGCGGCCCGCCACCTGGAGCGGTCCTGGGCCGGGTCCTCGACGGGCGCACGGTGGTGGCGATCGCGCACCGGCTGCACACCGCGCACGACGCCGACCTGATCGCGGTCGTCGAGTCCGGCCGGATCAGCGAGCTGGGCAGCCACGACGAGCTGGTCGCGGCGGACGGGGCGTACGCGGCGCTGTGGCGGTCCTGGCACGGGTGACCGGGCCGCACGCGGGAGAGGGCCCGCACCGGATGTCCGGTGCGGGCCTCTACGTGCGCGGGTGGAGCCACCTGTGCGGGTGGAGCTACACGTAGCCGAGCGCGAAGGCTCCGCCGAGCCCGCCCAGGAGCATGAAGGCGGGGGTGAGGACCTTCAGCTCGACCCAGCTCCCGGCCCGGAACCGCATGAACTTGGGCGGGCCGACCGGGTACCAGAACTTGCGGCCGACGGGTATGGGCCAGAGGACCGGGCAGCCCGAGACCGTCAGGGCGTCGCCGATGTCGTGGACGAGGGCGCCGAGGACGATCGGCAGGCCGAGCCACAGGTACTCCTGGCCGGGGCCGGTGAAGAACCAGTTCGCGCCGTTGCCGGGGTCCTCCAGGATGTCCGCCATGATCCAGGCGCCGGCCGCGCCGAGCAACCAGACCAGGACGTCGCTGGAGGCGCGGGCGGCCTTCCACAGGAGGCCCTCCACGGCCAGGACGAGGTGGACGAAGAGGAGGGCGAGGACCGCCCACCGGCCGCCGCCGACCGCCGCCGCGGAGGCCCCGACGCCCATCAGGGCCGCCCAGAGCCAGGTGTGGGTGAGGGTCCGGTGCCCTCCGGTCCGCCGGGGTCGGCCTTGGAGCGGGTGGCCTTGTAGACGGCGTACGACAGCTTGTCGATGATCCCGCAGAGGATCTTGGAGAGGGTCCGAAGGAGCGCGAGATGGTCGCGGACTTGTGGTCGAGGTCGGGGGCGAGGGCGGCGCCCGCGCAGATGAGCGCGCCGACGACGAGCACCGGCCAGGGCATCGGGCGGTCGTAGGCCGCCGCGAGGGCTCCGACCCCCAGCCAGGCCGCCGCTCCGGACAGCGAGTGCGCCGGTCCCATCATGGTTGGCCCGCCCCGTTTCTCCCCTGCCGGCCGCTCGGTTGACGCCCGGTCGACGGACGAGCCTACCGCTCGTGATCAACACCGTCGCCGGCCGGTTCCCTCCTCCGGACGGAATCCAGGCAAGATGGGGGCGTGACCCTTATCGACCAGCTTCCGCCGACCGCCGACCCCGACGCCCTCTTCGAGGCCTTCTCCTCCTGGGCCGAGGAGCGGGGCATCACGCTCTACCCGGCCCAGGAAGAGGCGCTGATCGAGGTCGTCTCCGGGGCGAACGTCATCCTGTCCACCCCACCGGGTCGGGAAAGTCGCTGGTGGCGGCGGGCGCGCACTTCACCGCGCTCGCGAACGACCAGGTGACCTTCTACACCGCGCCGATCAAGGCGCTGGTGTCGGAGAAGTTCTTCGACCTGTGCAAGCTCTTCGGCACCGAGAACGTCGGCATGCTGACCGGCGACGCCTCCGTGAACGCGGACGCGCCGGTGATCTGCTGCACGGCGGAGGTCCTCGCCTCGATCGCGCTGCGGGACGGCAGGTACGCCGACATCGGCCAGGTCGTCATGGACGAGTTCCACTTCTACGCCGAGCAGGACCGCGGCTGGGCCTGGCAGATCCCGCTGCTCGAACTCCCCCAGGCGCAGTTCGTGCTGATGTCGGCGACGCTCGGCGACGTGTCGATGTTCGAGAAGGACCTGACCCGGCGCACGGGCCGGCCGACCTCGGTGGTCCGCTCGGCGACCCGGCCGGTGCCCCTCTCGTACGAGTACCGGCTCACCCCATCACGGACACCCTGACGGAACTCCTGGAGACCAGGCAGGCGCCCGTCTACATCGTGCACTTCACGCAGGCGCAGGCCGTCGAGCGCGCGCAGTCGCTGATGAGCATCAACATGTGCACGCGCGAGGAGAAGGACAGGATCGCGGAGCTGATCGGCAACTTCCGCTTCACCACCAAGTTCGGCCAGAACCTCTCCCGGTTCGTGCGCCACGGCATCGGCGTGCACCACGCCGGCATGCTGCCAAGTACCGGCGCCTGGTGGAGAAGCTGGCGCAGGCCGGTCTGCTGAAGGTGATCTGCGGGACGGACACGCTCGGCGTGGGCGTGAACGTGCCGATCCGCACCGTGCTCTTCACCGCCCTCACCAAGTACGACGGCAACCGGGTGCGCACGCTGCGCGCCGCGAGTTCCACCAGATCGCGGGCCGGGCGGGCCGGGCCGGCTTCGACACGGCCGGTCTGGTCGTCGCGCAGGCCCCGAGCACGTCATCGAGAACGAGAAGGCGCTCGCGAAGGCCGGCGACGACCCGAAGAAGCGCCGCAAGGTGGTCCGCAAGAAGGCCCGGAGGGCTTCGTCGCCTGGAGCGACACGACCTTCGAGAAGCTGATCGCGGCCGAACCGGAGCCGCTGACCTCCCGCTTCAAGGTCACCAACATCATGCTGCTCTCGGTGATCGCCCGGCCGGGCAACGCCTTCGAGGCCATGCGGGGGCTCCTGGAGGACAACCACGAGCCGCGCAAGGCGCAGTTGCGGCACATCCGCCGGGCCATCGCGATCTACCGCTCGCTGCTCGACGGCGGCGTGGTGGAGCAGCTCGACGAGCCGGACGCCGAGGGGCGCACGATCCGGCTGACGGTCGACCTCCAGCAGGACTTCGCGCTCAACCAGCCGCTGTCGACGTTCGCGCTCGCCGCGTTCGACCTCCTCGACCCCGAATCCCCTCGTACGCCCTGGACATGGTGTCCGTGGTGGAGTCGACGCTCGACGACCCGCGCCAGATCCTCGCCGCCATGCAGAACAAGGCGCGCGGCGAGGCCGTGGGGAGGATGAAGGCGGACGGCGTCGAGTACGAGGAGCGGATGGAGCGGCTCCAGGAGATCTCGTACCCGAAGCCGCTGGAGGAGCTGCTCTGGCACGCGTACGGCGTCTACCGGACGTCGCACCCGTGGGTGGGCGACCACCCGGTGTCGCCGAAGTCGGTCATCCGCGACATGTACGAACGGGCGCTTTCCTTCACCGAGTTCACCTCCTGGTACGAGCTGGCACGGACCGAGGGCATCGTCCTGCGCTACCTCGCGAGCGCGTACAAGGCGCTGGACCACACCATCCCGGACGACCTGAAGACCGAGGACCTGGAGGACCTGATCGCCTGGCTGGGCGAGATGGTGCGCCAGGTGGACTCCTCGCTGCTCGACGAGTGGGAGCAGTTGGCGAACCCGGAGGTCCAGACGGCCGAGGAGGCCCAGGAGAAGGCCGACCAGGTCAAGCCGGTCACGGCCAACGCCCGCGCCTTCCGGGTCCTGGTGCGCAACGCCCTGTTCCGCCGGGTGGAGCTGGCCGCCCTGGACAACGTGGCCGCGCTCGGCGAGCTGGACGCCGAGTCCGGCTGGGACGCGGACGCGTGGGGCGGGGCGATGGACGCGTACTGGGACGAGTACGACGACCTCGGTACGGGCCCGGACGCGCGCGGCCCGAAGCTGCTGTCCATCGAGGAGGACGCGGCGCACGGCCTGTGGCGCGTCCGGCAGACCTTCGCCGACCCCAACGGCGACCATGACTGGGGCATCAGCGCGGAGGTGGATCTCGCGGCCTCCGACGAGGAGGGCCGCGCGGTCGTCCGCGTGACGTCCGTCGGACAGTTGTAGGAGGAGTTCCGTGGTGACCAACCCCGCCGAGAGACTGGTCGACCTGCTCGACCTGGAGCGGATCGAGGTCGACATCTTCCGGGGCCGCAGCCCGCAGGAGTCGCTCCAGCGGGTCTTCGGCGGACAGGTCGCCGGACAGGCCCTGGTGGCGGCCGGGCGGACCGTGGAGGAGGACCGGCCGGTGCACTCGCTGCACGCCTACTTCCTGCGGCCGGGCCGCCCCGGGAGTGCCGATCGTGTACCAGGTGGAGCGGGTGCGCGACGGGCGCTCGTTCACGACCCGCCGGGTCACGGCGGTGCAGGAGGGGCGGACGGTCTTCAATCTGACGGCCTCCTTCCACCGGCCGGAGGAGGCGGGCTTCGAGCACCAGCTCCCGCCCCGGCACCTGACGGACCCGGAGGGCCTGCCGATGCTGGTGGACGAGATCCGCGACCACCTCGGGGCGCTGCCGGAGACCCTGGAGCGGATGGCCCGCCGGCAGCCCTTCGACATCCGGTACGTGGACCGGCTGCGCTGGACGAAGGAGGAGGTCGAGGGCGCGGACCCGCGCAGCGCGGTGTGGATGCGGGCCGTGGGGCCGCTGGGCGACGACCCGCTGGTCCACACCTGCGCCCTGACGTACGCCTCGGACATGACCCTGCTCGACGCGGTCCGGATCCCGGTCGAGCCCCTCTGGGGGCCGCGCGGCTTCGACATGGCGTCGCTGGACCACGCGATGTGGTTCCACCGGCCGTTCCGGGCGGACGAGTGGTTCCTGTACGACCAGGAGTCCCCGATCGCCACGGGCGGCCGGGGACTCGCGCGGGGCCGGATCTACGACCGCGAGGGCAGGCTCCTGGTGTCGGTGGTCCAGGAGGGCCTGTTCCGGAAGCTGTGAGGCCCTTCGGCGCCGCTCACTCGAACTCGGTGCCGCCCTTGCGGGTGAGGTAGGCCGGGCTGACCGCCTTGGCGATGGCCCGACCGCCCAGGACCGGGCTGTACCGCTCGGTCGCGGGCCGGACGACGACGCCCTCCCGCAGGTGCGCCTCCCGGCCGGAGACCGTCTCCCGGCCGCTCGCGTGGGCGAGGACGGTGTCCAGGTCGTACGGGCCGGAGTACAGGCGCGGGACGAGCGGGACCTCGCCGGGCTCCAGGACCTCGGCCGGGTCCAGCCAGCGGACCTGTCCGTCGATCTCGGCGGACACGTCGAACAGCGCGTACCCGACGGTCCCGCTCCGGGCGTCGGCGCCGTACACCAGGTCCTGGACCCCGGAGCCGTACACCTCGCCGAAGAGGCCGACGCGGCGGGCGCCGAGGCGCTTCGCCAGGCGCTCGGCGACGGCGGCCAGGCCGTGGCCGTGGACGGCGCGCCAGTACAGGTTGCGCGGGTCCTCCTTGAGGGCGAGGCCCTTGGCCCCGAAGCCCTTGGAGGAGACCTGGACGCGCCCGTCCCCGGCCCCGTACGTCAGCAGGCAGGCCGTGCCGTGGAGCTTCTCCGTCAGGACGACGGGCTCACCGGGCTCGAAGACGTCCGGGTAGCGCTGGAGGTTCTCGACGTCGACCCAGGGCAGCAGGTCGGGCGCGGCCTCCACGTCCCCGCTCATGTGCGTCGGTATCGGCGGTGCCCACTTGACGATGCCGAGCCGCTCCGCGAAGTCGGTGCCCTCGGCCGCGGCCCGTACGAGGTCGGTGTCCGCGAGGGCGGCGGGCCGGCAGACGAGGCCCTGGGACAGCTCTCCGCGCAGCCGCACCGCCTTGACCCGGTCCGCGTTCCCTCCGGCGAGGCGCCCGGTCAGTCCCAGCTCCTCGATGAGCGCGGCGGGCAGCACCGCCTGCTCGGGGATGTAGACGGCGGCGTCGCCGGTCTCGTAGGCGCCCTTGGCGACGACGGCCCGGTAGAGCCGACCTGGGCCAGTTCCAGGGCGTCGGCGTCGGGGTGGGGGTGGACGGTCAGGACTTCGGCGGTGACGCGCAGGGTCGACACGGTTCAGGACTCCGGTTCCGGTGGCTCGGGTGGCGTTCTCATCGCGGCCAGCCTGCCGGGCCGGGAAACCGCTAGCCCACCGGTTTTCGCGGCTGGTAGCGTCGCGCGGCTCACGCCCCGGCCGGTCCAGGCCCGGCAGCGCGTCCTGCTCCACCTCGTGGCGGCGGGTGCGGATCTCCGGGCCCGGCGGGTGGAGCTTGGCGTCGCAGGTCGGGCCGAGGCCGGTGCGGCGCGAGTCCGCGCCCGTCAGAGGGCGGCCGCAGAGCCGGCAGAGGACCCGGCGCGGCGCCGGTCGTGCGGTGGAGTCGATCGGGATTGCCAGTGGTTCGTCGCCCATGGTCAGATCAAACCCCATGGGGCAGATCGAACCCCATCCCCCGTGCGCACGAGGAGCGGCCATGAGCCTGTACGACATCCCGCTGAAGACCCTGACCGGCGAGCCGGTCACCCTGGCCGACTACCGCGACCGCGCCGTCCTGGTGGTGAACGTCGCCTCCAAGTGCGGTCTGACCCCGCAGTACGCGGGTCTGGAGCGGCTGCAGAAGGAGTACGGGGAGCGCGGCCTCACCGTGCTCGGCGTGCCCTGCAACCAGTTCGCGGGCCAGGAGCCGGGCAGCGCGGAGGAGATCCGGACGTTCTGCTCGACGACGTACGGCGTGTCCTTCCCGCTCCTGGAGAAGACGGACGTCAACGGCGCGGACCGCCACCCGCTCTACGCGGAGCTGGTGAAGGTCGCGGACGCCGAGGCGAGGCCGGTGACGTGCAGTGGAACTTCGAGAAGTTCCTGATCGGTCCGGACGGGGAGGTCACCCGCTTCCGTCCGCGCACCGAGCCGGACGCCCCGAGGTCGTGGCGGCCATCGAGGCGCGGCTTGCCTGACGTGGCGTACGGCGCGGGGGTGGCCGAGCGGCTGCGGGCCGCCGGGTGCGTCTTCGCCGAGGAGGAGGCCGCGATGCTGCTCGCGGCGGCCACCGGGCCCGCCGAGCTGGACCTGATGGTCGAGCGGCGGGCCGCCGGCCTGCCCCTGGAGCACGTCGTGGGGTGGGCGGAGTTCGCCGGGCTGCGGATCGCCGTCGGCCCGGGGTGTTCGTGCCCCGGCGGCGGACCGGGTTCCTGGTCGGGCGGGCGGTGGAGCTGGCCGCGCCCGGCGCGCTCTGCGTCGACCTGTGCTGCGGGTCGGGAGCGGCGGCCGCGGTGCTGCTCGACCGGGTCGAGGGCGCGGAGGTGCACGCCTCGGACGTCGAGCCGGCGGCGGTGGAGTGCGCCCGGCGGAACGTCGAGCCGCGGGGCGGCCGGGTGTACGAGGGGACCTGTTCGCGCCGCTGCCGCCGGAGCTGCGGGGCCGGGTCGACGTCCTGGTCGCCAACGTGCCGTACGTGCCCACCGGGGACATCGGCCTGCTGCCGCCCGAGGCCCGCGACCACGAGCCGCTCGTCACGCTCGACGGCGGCCCGGACGGCCTCGACGTGCTGCGGCGGGTCGCCGCCGGGGCGCCGGAGTGGCTGGCGCCGGGCGGGCACCTGCTGGTGGAGACGAGCGAGCGGCAGGCGGACCGGGCGGTGGAGGCGGTCTCCGCGCACGGCCTGGCGGCGCGGATCGTCACGTGCGAGGAGCTGTACGCGACGGTGCTCGTCGCCACGCGGGCGGGGTGACCGGGCTTTCCCGGAAGGCCCGTGGCGGCCGGGCGGCTCGGCAGTCCGGTGATTCGGCGGTCCGGTGACTCGGCGGCTCGGCAGTTCGGCGGCTCGGCAGTTCGGCAGTTCGGTGACTCAGCGGCTCGGCGGCTCAGCGGCTCGGCGGCTCAGCGGCCGAAGGTGTCGATGTTCTCGACGAGCCAGCGGCCGTCCCGGTGGACGACGTCCACGGCGAACATGGCGCCCGCGTAGACCCCTGGTCCTGCGCCTTCTGCTGCTTGCCGCCCTTGGTGGTTCCGGCCGTGCTCACGCTGCTCTGGTCGGCGTAGACCAGGACCCGGGCGCGGTCGCCGTCGATCCGCTCGACCGCGCTGTCGGTGACCGCCGTGGTGATCACCGTCTTCTCCTCGGCCGCCCGGGCGAGCACCCCGCCGAACAGCGTCCGGTGCTGTGCGACGGCCTTCCCGGTGAGCAGGGTCTTCCCGGCCTTCTCGAAGGCGGCCGGGTCGGCGTGGTCGTAGGAGAAGAGCGCGGCGACGGCCGCGGCGGTCTGCCCTTGATCTCGCTGGTACGGGCGAGGTCGGTGAGGCCGTGTTGCCGCGGGCGGGCTCGTCGCGGAGCCCGGCCGCCCTGCTGTGCGCCCAGCCGGCGAAGCCGCCGAGGAGGAGGGTGAGGACGCAGAGGACCACGAGGGGACGGGCCCGCGTGACCGGGTCCTCCTGCCGGCGGCGACCTCCCGCTCCGGCTCCCCGGCCGTCTCTCCGGCCGTCTCTCCGGCCTTCTCCCGTACGGGCTTCGCCGTCGTCGGCCGTCCGGTCCGGGGGACGGCCCGGTCAGAGCCCACGGACGCGCGGGGGCGGGGGCCGTGTCCTCGGGCGCGGCGGTGGCGAGGGCCTGGCGGCGGCGCTGGCGGTTGAGGTGGTGGCGGGGCGTGGGCATCGTGCGTCGTCCTTTCGGGTGCGGGCGGCTCTCGGGGGCGGGCCGGTCAGCCGGCCGCCGTGCCGCCCACGGGGGCCTGCCCAGGGCACTGAGCTTCCACTGCCCGTCGGTCCGGGTGAGTTCGCCCAGCATGCGGCTGTCCTTGTCCGTGCTCTTGCTGTCGGGCGTCGTGACGGTGACGCGCAGGGCGACGAGCAGCCGGGCCCGCCCCGCGCGGTCGTCGAGCTCGGTGACGGCGCCGGAGAGCACCCGGGCCGTGGTCACCGTCTTCGCGGCCTTCACCTGACCGGCGAACTCCGTCCGGCCGTCGACGAGTTGCTCGTGCAGTTCGCCGGTCGTGGAGGACTCCCAGAGGTCCAGGCCCTGGTCCACGCGCCGGTGGTCGAGCGTGTTGAGGTTCTGCACGGCCTGCTCCCCCGCCGCCAGCGCGCGGTCGCGCTGCACGGCGTACGCGGCGGAGTCGTCGTGGGCCGCGGCGTACCAGTCCCGGCCCGCCCAGGCCGCGAAGGCGCCCGCGACGAGGGTGAGCACGAGGGCCACCGTCAGGGCCGGCCGGATGCCCGCCGGGGTGCGGACCGCGCGTGTCATGGAGTGCTCCCGTCTCCCGCTCGTGCGCATGCGCACGTTCGTGCCATGGTCAGCGGGCCTTGATGTCGACGATCAGCCACCGGTCGTCCCGGAACTCCGCGGTGACGGTGAGCTGGGCGGCGGCGGACGTGGCAGGTGCCGTGTCGCGCCGCGAGGTCTGGTCGAGGAACACGAGCAGGCGCGCGGTGTTCCCGTGGAGGTCGATCACCCCGGTGCGGACGGCCTGGGTGGTGAGGGTGAGGCGCTGCTCGACCAGGCTCGCGCGGACCTGGGCGAACAGATCGGTGTACTGGCGGGCGGCGCGTCCGGAGAGGACGGTCGCGGCGGAGCGTTCGGCGGCGTCCGCCTGGCCGGGCGCGTACGAGAAGACCCGGGCGAGGCCCTCGCCGACGTCGCCGCCGACGCGGGTGGTGGCGGCGGTGTCGGTGAGCGCGTGGTTGCGGGCGGACGGGGTGGACCGGAGCTGGTGGGCGCCGTAGAAGAAGCCGCTCCCGCCGAGGAGGAGGGCGGCGACGGCCGCGACGAGGACGGCCGTGCGCCATCGGCGGGTGAACCGATCGCTGCCGCCGTCGTCGTCGTGGTCGCTGCCGCCGTCGTGGTCGCTGCCGCCGTCGCCGTCGTGGTCGCCGTCGTGGTCCCCGTCGTTGTCGCCGTCGTCCGGAGCCTCGTGAGCGTCCGGGGTCTCGGGGGCGTCCGGGGCGTCCGCGCCGGGCCCGCCCCGGCGGGGCCGCCCCGGGGTCCGGAGCCTTTCCGTCCGTCTCCTCCGCCGTTCCGCGCAGCAGTCGCGTCACTCGTCCCCGCCCTCCTCCTTCTCGCTTCCCTCCGCGCCCGCGACGGGGACCGCGCTCAGGGCCGCGACCTTCCACGTGTCCTCGCCGGTGCGCGTCAGGACGGCCTCCAGGCGCTTGCGGTCGCCGGTCGCGGTAGCGCCCCCGCGCGGGGTGACGTCGACGCGTACGGTCGCGATGAGCTTCGCCGTACCGGCGCGGGTGTCGAGCGCGGTGAGGGCGGCCTCGGTGACCGTGGCGCGCGCCGAGGCGCCCACCGCGGGCTCGGTGCGGCCCAGTTCGGTGCGGAGCGGGCCGGTGGAGGCGTCGCGCCAGGCCCGTACGCCCGCCGCGGCGCGCTCGCGGGTCGAGGCGTCGAGCGTGTTCAGGACGGTGAGGTGCCGTCGCCCCTCGGCGAGCGCGGTGTCCCGTGCGCGGCCGAAGGAGAGAGCCCTCGTCGGAGCGGGCCTGCGCGTAGGTCCACGCGCCGGTGCCGCAGAAGCCGAGGGCGACGACGAGGCGCCGGCGCCGAGGATCCCCGCCCGCCTCATCGCGCGCCTCCGGTGCCCAGGCCGAGAGCCCGGCCATGTCCGCCGGGCCGCCGCCCTGGCCGGGCAGCGCGAGCGCGCCGGGCAGGGACGGGCGCGGGGAGCCCGCCGTACCGCCCGTACCGCCCGTGCTGCCCGAGGGCAGGGAGCCGGGTGTGGCCGGGGCGGGCACGGGGCCGCCCTTCGGGGCGTGCGCCGAGCCGCGGACGTTGATCCCGGCCGCCACGGAGCCCGTACAGGCCGCACCGGTGTTGAGGGCGGGCGCGGTGCCCAGGTCGAGGCCGTTGCGGTAGCGCGTACCGCCGTATCCGGAGGTGCAGGGCAGGGGTTTGAAGAAGGTGACCGCCATGCCGAAGTTCACCTTTCCGCCGTCGACGGCGGTGGCTCCGGCCGAGACGGCCGCCGGGTACGTCACGAGGAGTTCCTCGATGCCGCGCTGCCGGGTGACGGCGACCTCCGAGGTGGTCAGGAGGTTGGCGAGGACGACGCCCAGGCTGGGGTCGAGGTCGCGCAGGAGGCCGCTGACCTGGCCGGCCGCGTCGGGGGTGACGGTCAGGACGCGCCGCAGGTCGGCGTCGGAGCCCTTGAGGGCGGCGGCGAGGTCGCGCGCTCCGGTGGCGAAGCCCCGGATGGCGCGGCTCTCGTCGGCCTGGGTGCGCAGGACGACCTCGCCGTCGTCGATGAGCCGGGTGGTGGACGGCAGGGCCCGGTCGGCGGCCCGGACGAAGCGCTGCCGTTGTCGAGGAGGGCCTGGAGGTCGTCGCCGTGCCCCTCGAAGGCCTTGCCGAACTCGTCGACGACCGTGCGCAGGGAGTCGAGCGGTACGGAGGTGGTGAGGTCGTTCATGCTCGCGAGCACGTCGGTGACCGGGGCCGGCACCTGGGTGTCGGTCTGCTCGATGCGGGCGCCGTCGGCGAGGTAGGGGCCGCCGTCGCTCTCGGGGCGCAGGTCGATGTACTGCTCGCCGACGGCGGAGAGCCCGGCGACCACGGCCTTCGCGTCGGCGGGGATCCGGGGGCGGACTTCTTGATGCGCAGCTCGGCGACGACCCCGTCGGCGGTGAGGTCGATGTCGCCGACGCGTCCGACCGAGACGCCCCGGTAGGTGACGTCGGAGTGGGTGAACAGGCCTCCCGTACGGGCGAGGTGGACCTTGACGGTGTAGTGGTCGGCGATGCCGACGTGGCGGCCGAGGTCGGCGTAGCGGATGCCGACGAAGCCGAGGACGAGGACGGCGATGACGAGGAACGCCAGGTTCTTCAGCCGTACGGTGCGGGTGATCACCGGTTCTCGCCTCCGTCCGTCGGGGTGCCGCCGGTGCGGACCGGGGGCAGCGGCAGGGCCGGTCCGGTGCTCTGTCCCCGGCCTGCCGGGCGCCCGGTTCGGGTTCCGGCTCGGGCTCGGGTTCCGGTTCCGGTTCGGGCTCCGGGTCCGTCGTCTCCGGGGCCGACGGGGTGGGGTCGGGGTGGGCTCGGCCTTGGGGACCAGGGGCGGGATCACCTCGGTGCCGGGGACGGCGGCGAGGTGCAGATAGGTGTTGAGGTAGTCGCCCTTGACGCCCCGCATCACCTCGTCGGTGAAGGGTACGTCAGCAGGACCTGGAGCGACGCGGGCAGGTCGGCGCCGGCGTCCGCGAGCGCCCTCAGGGTCGGCGCGAGGGCCTTCAGATCGGCCACCATGTCCTTCTTGCTCGCGTTGACGGTGGTCACGGCGACGCCGGACAGGGTGTCCAGGGCGCGCAGCATGGTCAGCAGGGAGCCCCGCTGGTTCTCCAGCGTCTTCAGGCCGGGCGAGAGGCCGGTGAGGACCGTGTCGACGTCCTTCTTGCGGCCGGCGAGGGTGGCGGAGAGCCGGTTGACCCCGTCGAGGGCGCGGGTGATGTCGCCGCGGTGCGCGTCCAGGTTGCCGACCAGGGTGTTCACCCGGTTCAGCATCGAGCGGACCTCGGGCTCGCGTCCGCCGAGCGCCGCGTTGAGCTCCCGGGTGATGGTCTTGAGCTGGTTGACGCCGCCGCCGTTGAGCAGCAGGGACAGGGCGCCGAAGACCTCCTCGACCTCCGTGTTCCGGCTGGTGCGGGCCAGCGGGATGACGCTGCCGTCGGCGAGCCGTCCGCCGTCGCCCTGCCCTGCGGCCGTCTGCCGGACGCCGCTCCGTCCGGTGCCGCCGGAGGCCGGGGCGACGAGCTGGACGTACTTCTCGCCCAGGAGGCTGGACTGCTCCAGGCGGGCGCCGGCGTCGGCGGGCAGCCGGACGTCGCCGTTGATCCTCAGGGTGACGCGGGCGGTCCAGCTCCCGGGCACCAGATCGATGGCGGTGACGCGTCCGACGGCGACGTCGTTGACCTTGACCGCGGACTGGGGCACGAGGCTCAGGACGTCGTCGAGTTCGGCGGTGACCGTGTAGGGGTGGGGGCCGAGGTCGGCGCCGCCGAGCAGCAGCAGGTCCTCGATGCCGTCGAACCGGAGCGGAGGGGCGGGGACCAGGCCGAGGACGACGGCGATGCCCAGACCGAGGGCGACGGTGCCGACGGCTCCGGCGCCGAGGAGCTTCCCGGCGGACGAGGTGGGGCGGCTCATCGCTCCCCTTCCCGGTGCCCGCCGCGGAGCCGCCGGCCACCGGCAGCGGGAGCAGCGGTCCGCCCATGCTGATCTCGTTGAGGTTGGCGCGGCCGTCGAGGGTGCGGGTCTTCGGGTTGTACGCGTTGACGAGGTTGCCGGCGGCGAGCGGAGCGACGTCGAGGGCCTCGGCGAGGGAGGCCCGCTGGTCGACGAGGGTCCGGGTGAGGGCACGAGCCGGTCGACGTTCTTCTTCAGTTCGCCGCGGTTGTCCTTGATGAAGGTCTTGACCCGGGCGAGGGCCTTGCCGAGTTCTTCCAGGGCGCCGGTGAGGTCGTCCTTGTTCTCGGCGAAGTAGCCGACGACCTCGTCCAGGCGTTCCTGCGCGGTGCGGACGTCGCCGTCCTTCTTCTTGAGCATGGTGGTGAAGGTCTGGAGCTGTCCGAGGCTGGTGAAGAGCTGCTCGCTGCTGCCGTCGAGGGTCTTGGCGGCCTTGCCGAACTCCTCGATGGAGGTGCCGATGGAGGCGCCGTTGCCCTTGAGGTTCTTCGCGCCGGTGTCCAGGGAGGGCGGACAGGGCTCCGGCGGAGTTGGCGCCGTCCGGGCCGAGGGCCTCGCTCAGGTCGGTGATCGATGCGTAGAGCTGGTCGATCTCGACGGGGACGCGGTTGCGCGAGGCGGGCAGTTCGGCGCCGTCGGCGAGGGCGGGGCCGGTGCCGTAGGCGGGGGTGAGCTGGACGTAGCGGTCGGCGACGATGCTGGGGGCGACGACGACGGCCCGGGCGTCGGCGGGGACGCGGACGCCCTCGTCGAGGTGGAGCCGGACGCGGACGCGGGTGCCCTGCGGTTCGACGGACTCGACCTCTCCGACCCGGACGCCGAGGACGCGCAGGTCGGAGCCGGCGTAGACGCCGACCGTCCGGTCGAAGTAGGCGGTGACGCGGGTGCCGTCGGGTTCGAGGACGCGTACGGCGGCGAATCCGCAGGCGGCGAGCACCACGAGGGCGAGTCCGGCGGCGAGGCGTTCTGGGCTTGGTCATCGTTCACCGCTCCCTTGCCCGTCGCCGGCTGTTTCGGCGGCAGGCATCCGGTCGTGGGCTGCGAGGCTTCGGGCAGGTAGGTCCGGGGCACCACGCCGCACAGGTAGCTGTCGAACCAGCGGCCGTTGCCGAGGGTGTTGCCGACGAGCCGGTAGTACGGGCCGACGAGCGCGAGGGTCCGGTCGAGCTTGCCGCTGTTCTTCTCCAGGACCTCGGTGACGCGGCCGAGGGACTTGAGGGTCGGGCCGAGCTGCCGGTCGTTGTCGCCGACGAGGCCGCCGAGCTGGGTGCCCAGCTCCCTGCTGCCCTTGAGGAGGGCGCGGATGGCGTCGCGGCGCTTCCTGAGCTCTCCGAGCAGCGAGCCGCCGTCCTCGATGAGCGTCTCGAAGCTGGACTTCCTGTCCTCCAGGGTCTTGGTGAACTTCTTGCTGTTCTCCAGGAGCCGGGCGAGTTCGGCGTCGCGCTTGGAGACGGTCCTCGACAGTTCGGAGAGGCCGGTGGCGGCGTTGCGGACGTGCGGCGGGGAGTTCTTGAAGGTGTCGGAGATCGTCGCGAAGCTGTCCGCGAGCTTCTTCGTGTCGAGGGCGTCGACGGTGCCGCTGAGGTCCTGGAAGGCCTGCGTCACGTCGTACGGGGAGGTGGTGCGGGACTGCGGGATGCGGGTCCCGGGGTCCTGCGGGGCGGAGCCCAGGGGTCGAGCGCCAGGTACTTCTCGCCCAGGAGGGTCTTGATGGCGATGGCGGCGGTCGACCGGTCGCCGACCAGGCGTCGCCGACCTCGAACGTCACCTTGACCTTGGGTCCGTCGAGGGCGACGCCGGTGACCCGGCCGACCTTGACGCCGGCGATGCGCACCTCGTCGCCCCGTCGAGTCCGGCGGCCTCGGTGAAGTCGGCGCTGTAGGCGGTGTCGCCGCCGACGAGGGGAGGCGTTCCACGTTGTAGGCGAGGGCGGCGAGGAGGGCGAGGAGGAGGAGTCCGACGACGGCGACGGCGACGGGGCTGCGCTCCTTGACCGGCTTGAGCAGGGGCGGGGGCTCATCCGCGGCACCTCGGTTCGGTCACGGTGACGCCGGTCGGCGGCTCGGAGCCGTCGGAGGTGCCCACGCCGCTCACGCGCGCCTCGCAGAGTAGAGGTTGAACCAGGAGCCGTACGAGGAGAGGCGGGCCAGGGCGGTCATCTTGGCGGGGGTGTGGGCGAGGAAGGACTCGATGCGGGGGTCTGGTCGGCGAGGTTCCCGGAGAGCCGGCCCAGTTCGCGGATGTCCTGCTTGAGGGGGCGCGTGCTTCCTGGAACAGTCCGGCGGTCGTGGTGGTGAGGTCGCCGATGGCCCGGACGGCCTGGCCGAGGGTTCGCGGTCGGCGTTGAAGCCGGTGACGAGCTTCTGGAGGGTGACGACGAGGTCCTCGAAACCGGCCTCGCGGTGGTTGAGGGTGGTCAGGACGGTGTTGAGGTGGGTGATGACCTGGCCGACGACCTCGTCCTTGGCGGCGACGGTCTTCGTGAGCGAGCCGATGTGCCGCAGGAGGCTGTCGACGGTGCCGCTCTCGCCCTGGAGGACCTGGACGAGGGAGCCGGCGAGGTCGTTGACGTCGGCGGGCGAGAGGCCCTCGAAGAGCGGTTTGAAGCCGTTGAACAGCAGGGTGAGGTCGAGTGCGGGCGTGGTGCGCTCCAGCGGGATGGTCTCCCCGGACTGGAGGTCGCCGGACAGGGCGCCGCTGCCCCGGTCGAGGGAGACGTACCGCTGGCCGACCATGTCGAGGTACTTGACGGCGGCGGTCGCGGAGCGGGGCAGGGTGCGGTCCTCGCGGACGGTGAAGGTCACCTGGGCGGTGCGCCGTTCGACGACGCGCACGTCGGTCACCTCGCCGACCTCGACCCCGGCGATGCGGACGGAGTCGCCTTCCACGAGTCCGGTGACGTCGGTGAAGAGCGCCTTGTACGAGCGGGTGGCGGAGCCGACCCCGGTGTCGGCGATGCTGAAGCCGAGGACGGTGGTGGCGAGCGCCGTGACCAGGACGAACACGAGGGACTTCAGGACCGTCCCGGTCAGGCCGCGCCGTCGCGTGTGGGCGGGTGGCGTCGTCATCGGAGGGTCACCTCCGCTCCGCGGAAGGCGGGTCCGGCCAGGAGGCTGCTCCAGTCCGGCAGGTCGCCGGGCCGTTTCTTCGCGGCGGGGGCGAGGAGTTCGTTGACGAGGTCGTTCTCCTGCGGGGAGTTGGCGGGCCCGAGGTCCTGGTCGGCGGCGGCGGAGGCCCGGGCGGCGGGTGCGGCGGAGGCGCCGAGGTAGGGCACGGGGTGGCAGCGCGGGCCGCCGCCGGAGCCGTAGGAGGGGCGTCGCGGCCGGGGACGTAGGCGCCGCGCGCGGGCACGGTGGTGACGTTCACGTGGAGTCCGGGCCGGTTCGTGCCCTTGCCGAGCGCCTTGTCCATGGCGGGCACGAACTGGGCGAGGGTGCGCAGGGTGCAGGGGAAGGACGGGGAGTACTCGGCGAGCAGTTCCAGGGTGGGCCTGCTCGTGGCGCCGAGCCGGATGATGTTGTCCTTGTTCTGGCGCAGGAAGGCGGTCAGGTCCTGGGCCGTGCGGGTGGTGGCGCCGAGGGTGCCGGACAGTTCGGCCTCCTTCTCGGCGAGGGTGCCGCTGGTGGTGGTGAAGTCGGTGAGCGCGGTGAGGATGTCCGGGGCGGCGTCCGCGTAGAGGTGGCTGACCTTCACGAGTTCTTTCAGGTCGCGGTTGAGGGCGGGCAGGTGGGGGTTGAACTCGCGCAGGTGGGCGTCGAGTCGCGTGAGGGTGTCGCCGAGCTGGTCGCCGCGCCCCTCCAGCGCCCTGGAGACGGCGGAGAGGGTCGCCGAGAGCTTCTGCGGCTGGACGGCGGTCAGCAGGGGCAGGACGTTGTCGAGGACCTGCTGGAGTTCGACGGCGTTCTCGGAGCGGTCCTCGGGGATGACGGACCCGGGGCCCAGCGGCTTCGCCGAGGGGTTGCCGGGCGGCACGAGGGCCACGAACCGTTCGCCGAAGAGCGTGGTGGGCAGCATCTGGGCGCGTACGTCGGAGGGACGTGGTCCAGGGTGCCGGGCCGCATGGCGAGGGTGAGCCGGGCCCCGGTGCCGGTGGAGTCGATGGCACGGACCTCGCCGACGACGACGCCGCGCAGCTTCACCTCGGCGCCGAGGTGCATCTCGTTGCCGACGCTGCCGGTCTCGACGACGACCGGGTCGGAGTCGGTGAAGCGCTTCTCGTAGACGGCGACCGCCAGCCAGGCGAGCAGGGCGGGCACCAGGAGGAAGACGACGCCGGCGGACCGGCGGCGCAGGGTCTGGCCGCGTGGATCGCTCATCTCACCCCGCCACCTTCACGGTCGTGGTCGCGCCCCAGAGGGCCAGCGACAGGAAGAAGTCGGTGACGCTGATCAGCACGATGGCGTTGCGCACGGAGCGGCCGACGGCGATGCCGACGCCGGCGGGGCCGCCGGAGGCGCGGAAGCCGTAGTAGCAGTGGGCGATGATCACCATCACGCTGAAGACCAGCACCTTGAGCACCGACAGGAGGACGTCCGTCGGTGACAGGAAGAGGTTGAAGTAGTGGTCGTAGGTCCCCGCCGACTGTCCGTTGAAGAGGACCGTGATGTAACGGGAGGCCAGGTAGGAGGAGAGCAGGCCGATCGCGTAGAGCGGGACGATGGCGACGACGCCGGCGATGATGCGGGTGGTGACCAGGTACGGCATGGAGCGGATGCCCATGCCTTCGAGGGCGTCGACCTCCTCGTTGATGCGCATGGCGCCGAGCTGGGCGGTGAAGCCGGCGCCGACGGTGGCGGAGAGGGCGAGTCCGGCGACGAGCGGGGCGATCTCCCGGGTGTTGAAGTAGGCGGAGACGAAGCCGGTGAAGGCGGCGGTGCCGATCTGTTCGAGGGCCGCGTGGCCCTGGAGGCCGACGACGGTGCCGGTGAAGAGGGTCATCGCGACCATCACGCCGATGGTGCCGCCGATGACGCCGAGGCCGCCGGAGCCGAAGGCGACCTCGGCGAGCAGCCGCTGCACCTCCTTGAGGTAGCGGCGCAGGGTTCGCGGGATCCAGAGCAGGGCCCGGACGTAGAACAGGAGCTGGTCGCCGGAGCGGTCGAGCCAGACGAACGGGGAGGCCATCGGCCTCAGCCTCCCTTCGGCGGGACGATCTGCAGGTAGATGCCCGTCAGCACCATGTTCACGAAGAACAGCAGCAGGAAGGTGATGACGACGGACTGGTTGACGGCGTCGCCGACGCCCTTGGGGCCGCCGCGGGGTTGAGCCCCCGGTAGGCGGCGACGATGCCCGCGATGAACCCGAAGATCAGGGCCTTGAGTTCGCTGATGTAGAGGTCGGGCAGTTGGGCGAGGGCGGAGAAGCTGGCGAGGTAGGCGCCGGGGTGCCGTCCTGGAGGACGATGTTGAAGAAGTAGCCGCCCAGGGTGCCGACGACGGAGACCATGCCGTTGAGGAGGACGGCGACCGCCATGGTGGCGAGGACGCGCGGGACGACCAGGCGCTGGACGGGCGAGACGCCCATGACCTCCATGGCGTCGAGCTCCTCGCGGATCGTGCGGGAGCCGAGGTCGGCGCAGATGGCGGAGCCGCCGGCGCCGGCGATCAGGAGGAGCGACGATGAGGGGCTGGCCTGCTGGATGACGGCGAGGACGCTGGCGCCGCCGGTGAAGGACTGGGCGCCGAGCTGCTGGGTGAGCGAGCCGACCTGGAGCGCGATCACGGCGCCGAACGGGATCGAGACGAGCGCGGCCGGCAGGATGGTGACGCTCGCGACGAACCAGAACTGCTCGATGAACTCCCGGAACTGGAAGGGGCGTCGGAAGACGGCCCTGCTCACCCTCGGCGGCGAGGGCGAAGAGGCGGCCGGTCTGCCGCAGCGCGCCGGTGATCACGCGCCGCTCCCGGCGGCCGGCATGCGCAGGGTGGGCGCCCCGGCGGTCCGCGCGTAGGTGTCCTGGATGGCGGCGCGGGCGGCGGGCGGCAGCCAGTCGAGCATGCCGAGGACCCGTTCCTGCGCCGTGCGACGCGGCGCGGGGCGGCAGGCCGGGCGAGGGCTCCAACTGCGGGACGATGACGCGGGGCGCGAGGGCGCGTGCGCCCCGGCGCTGTCGGCCTCGGCGGCGAGGGTGGCGGCGTCCTTCTCCTCGGACATGCCGATGGGCCCTTCGCGACGGCCGGCGAGGAACTGGGTGACGACCGGTTCGTCGCTGGTGAGAGGACTTCGCGGGGGCCGAAGGTGACCAGGTTGCGCCGGAAGAACATCCCCATGTTGTCGGGGACGGTGGCGGCGATGTCCAGGTTGTGGGTGACGATGAGCATCGTCGCGTCGATCCGCGCGTTGAGGTCGATGAGCAACTGGGACAGGTAGGCGGTGCGGACGGGGTCGAGCCCGGAGTCCGGTTCGTCGCACAGGACGATCTGCGGGTCGAGGACGAGGGCGCGGGCGAGGCCGGCGCGCTTGCGCATGCCGCCGCTGATCTCGCCCGGCAGCTTTCCCTCGGCGCCGAGGAGGCCGACGAGTTCGATGCGCTCCATGACGATGCGCCGGATCTCCGACTCCCGCTTGCGGGTGTGCTCGCGCAGCGGAAGGCGATGTTGTCGAAGAGGGTCATGGAGCCGAAGAGGGCCCCGTCCTGGAACATGAGGCCGAAGAGCTTGCGGGTCTCGTAGATGTCGCGTTCGGGGCTGCTGACCATGTCGACCCCGTTGATGAGGACACGGCCCCGCTGGGGTTTCAGCAGTCCGATGAGCGATTTCAGGAAGACCGTCTTGCCGGTTCCGGAAGGGCCGAGCATCACGCTCACCTCTCCGGCCGGCAATGTCAGCGTCACGTCCTGCCAGATGTTCTGCTTGCCGAAGGACATGGTCAGACCCTCAACGACTACTTCGATTCCCATACCACCTCCAGCAGGCGCGAGTCGGGTGTGCACCGCGGGCGCACGTTAAGTCGGTGCGGATCACCGGGACAATAGGCGCGTCGTCGCGATCCTTGATCCATTGCCGTTCTTGTCACCGGGGAGACAAAGTCCGCACCGGTTCTTGTCTCCGCCGAGATACAGCGGGCATCGCTTCTCCTCAGGGCCCGGCGGGCGGGTCTCCGTCGGCGGAGCCGCGTCCCGGTGCGGTGCTCGGTCCGGCCCATGAGTACGCGCCGACCTGCGACTGAGCGTCGCCCGGGGAACGTTACGGCCGAGTAACCTCCCGGGGCAATACCGGGTTCCGAGTTTTCGGAAGACGGGGAAGAACAGCCGGATATTTGTCATCGGGGAAACAGGTCCGCCGTCCGACTTGTCATCGGGAAGAGCGAATACAAGCCTCTCGGGGGCCGTCCGGACGGTCGCGGTGCGGCTGGTTCCGAACCCTCGGACGATCGATCATAATTGTCGACATTGCGCACCCCGGAACCAAGGCGATTCCCGTTACCGCTCACCCACTTGACAGGCAATGGAACGAGTTCAAAGAATCATGGACTTCGCCATTGTTCAGCTAAGTTTCCGCAAGTAACGTCAGGTTTCGCAGCCGGGCAATCCCGTGCCGCCGGCCGCCCGTCCCCCTCCACCGCGGCCACCTCTGCCGGTCAATCCCCAAGGAGAGTCCCAGAGCCATGAAGAAGCCCATCAGAAAGCTCGCCGTCGTCGCCGGTGGCGCCTCCGCCGCGTTCGCCCTCGCGGTGTCCCCGGCGTCGGCCGTGCCGTCGACCGTCTGGACCGTCACCCCGTCGCCGGCCAGCATCACCGCCGTCAACAGCGGGAACATCGTCCTCAGCGTCAACGGCATCGCCATGACGTGTACGAAGTCGAACGGCGCGGGCACGGGTCAGAGCACCACCGGCAACCCGGCGACCGTCGGCACCATCAACTCCATCGCCTTCGGTGCCACCGGCGCGCCCTGCACCAGCCTCCTGGGCAACGTCACCACCGTGGCGACCACCCCTGGACGATCGTGGCGCAGGACTACACCGCCGCGACCGGCGTCACCAAGGGCTACATCGGCAACGTCGACGCCAAGGTGACCGTCGGCGCCTGCGTCTTCCGCGTGACGGGCAAGGCCTCCGGGACGTACACCAACTCGACGGGCGCGCTCGCGGTGAACAGCCTCGCCGGCGAGCTGACCGTCGTCTCGGCGACCAACTGCGGCAGCGCCGTGCCGGTCGGCGCCAAGCCCACCTTCAAGGGCACGTACCTCTTCAAGGCGGGCTCCGTCATCCCGAAGATCGTCGGCTCCAACCCGTAAGGCGCAGGAACCCGCGTCCGTCCGGCCGGCGACCCCGGCCGGGCGGGCGCGGGCTGTCCGCACCCCGGTCACCGGTCACGTCCCGAGGAGACCCCGCACGCCATGAAGAAGCCGATCGGAAAGCCCGCCGTCACCGCCGGAGCGGCCGCGGCCGCGCTCGTCCTCACGGCGGCCCCGGCCCCGGCCGTGCCCTCGGCGGTCTGGACCGTCACCCCGTCGCCGGTCGCCTTCTCCGCGAAGAACGGCGCGAACCTCGCGAACTCCATCAACGGCATCGCCATCACGTGCACCAAGTCCTCCGCCTCGGGCACGCTCCGGAGCGCCGCCGGCAATCCGGCGACCGTCGGCACCATCGACTCCATCGCCTTCGGCGAGACCGGCGCGCCCTGCACCAGCGTCCTGGGCAACACCATGGTCCCGACCACCCCTGGACGATCGTGGCGCGGGACCACACCGCCGCGACCGGCGTCACCAAGGGCCACGTGGGCGGCATCGACCTCGAACTCACCTGGGGCGCCTGCGTCTTCCGCGCACGGGGCACGTCCTCCAGCACGTACACCAACGCGACGGGCAGGCTGTCCGTCGCCGGCGTCCCCGGAGAGCTGCCCGTCGTCGCGTCCACCAACTGCGGCGTGGCCATGCCGGTCGGCGCCGGCCTGCTCCTCAAGGCCGACTACCTGCTCAAGAAGACGGGCACCACCACCGTCCCGACGATCGTCGGGTCCGCCCCGTAGAGGCCCGTCCCCGCCTTCGCGGGCTGTCCGCGTCCCTCGCCGGCCTCCTCGTCCACCGGCGCACGAACGATCCGAGCGGAGCAACAGATGAGAGGCCCACGGCCCACCACCCGAACCTCCCGTGTCCGGGCGCGCAGTGCGACGATCGCCGCGTTCGTGGCGCTCGCTCCCTCCTTCCCGCCGCGGCCGTCGCCGTGGAGACCCTGAAGGTCGACACCGCGCTGCCCTACGTCTGCGCCCTGCCCTCGGGGCCGCAGCCCGCGACGGTGCGGATCAGGGCGGCCTTCCCGGACCGGGCCGCGGTGGGAGAGGAGATACGGCCCACCGACGTCACCACCACCGTGGAGCTCCCCGCGGCGGCCGTCGCCGACCTCACGGCCCTCAAGGCCGCCGAAGTCCGGGCGGAGACGGCACTCGGCGTCGCCGCGGGGCAGAACGGCCAGGAGACGCAGGCCGTCTGGCGCGGCACCGCGCAGCCGACCGGCGTACCGGCCGACGGGCCGTTGACGCTCACCACGACCGGCGACGTCCCGGTCGTGACGGCGAGCGCCGCCGGGGACCTCTCCTTCACCGCGGGGAACCTCGACGTCGGCCTCGCCCTGGGCACGGCCGACGGCACGCCCGCCGACCCGCGTCCCTCTCCGTCGCCTGCGCGCCGGACGAGGACGCGGAGGAGGACAGGCAGCTCGCGACCGTCCCGATCGCCCCCGGCCCTCCACCGGGGAACCGGGCGGATCCCCCTCGCCGTCGGACTCCGTCCCGCCCTCCTCCCCTCCGGCGTCCGGGCCGGACCCTCGGAGAGCCAGGACGGCGCAGCCCCGACGCACGGGCTTCCGCGGAACGAGGAGACCGGCGCCGGAGCGGAGAAGCCCGCCGGAGCGGAGAAGCCCGCCGGAGGGAAGTCGGCCGGGGCCCCCGAGGCGGCGGACACACCGTCCGGGACGCCGGCCGGCCGGGGCTCCGCGCCCACCTGCCGCAACGAGCAGGCGACCCCCACCACCCTGACCGCCTACATCACCGGCTACTCCAACGTGCGGAAGCTGAACGGCGCCAACGCCATCCCGGTGTCCTGCGTCTTCATCGAGCAGGGAGAGCCCGGGATCGAGTTCCGGCCGGACGGGATGCACGTGGTCCAGACGTCGGACGCCAGTCTCTTCCACGAGGGACGCAAGCAGACCCCGCCCTTCCAGGCCACCTTCCTGACGTTCGGCTTCGCCCCGACCACGGCGACCCTGGTCCTGGAACAGGTGGGGCCCATGAGCGTCGAGTCGGACATGCTCGCCAACTATCCCGTCTACACCTCGGACGCCTACGTCCGCGCGCCCCTCGTCCTGCGCGTGCTCGACGCCCGGGTCAACGGCACCCGACTGGACGTCGGCCCCTCCTGCCGTACGGAGAAGCCGCTCACCTCCCTCGAACCCGACCCCGTCAAGTACCCCGGAGACCACCTGGTGCTGCACGGCACGGGACGGCAGGTCATCCCCGACCCCGCCACCGGCTACCAGCTCACCAGTGGCGGCGCGCTCACCGGTGAGGTGACCATTCCGGCCTTCAAGGGCTGCGGCGCCGGGGGCGAGAACCTCGACCGGCTCTTCACCGCCTCCATCTCCGGTCCCGGCAACTACATCAAGCAGATCCAGGGCCAGACCTGCTCCGCCGGCCTGGAGGACCCGCCCGCGGACCAGTGCACCGAGGACCGCCAGCCCGCCGTGATCCCCAAGCCCGAGCGCTGAACCGGCACGCCCGCCCCGCCGCTCCCCGTCCCCGCCCCCTTCACCGGAAGGCTTCCGCCATGCCCCTCGTCCCCGCCCGTACGAAACTGGCCACCGTCTCCGCCCTCACCGCCCTCGGGGCCTTCGCCTCCATGGGCACGGCGACCGCCGCCGTCCCCGAACTGAACGGCGGCTGGGCCCCGTCCACCGGTGCCCCGTCGACGCCCCGGCGATGCTCGCCACCGACGGCCTCGACAGGGCGCCGCAGTGCGTCGCCTCCTTCTCGCTCAGCGGCTCCATCAAGCTGGGCAAGACGACGGTGAACACCGGGAAGACCAACCTCCAGATCGGCACCATCCAGAACGCCGACGGCACCAGCACGGTCGTCGCCCCGCCCTCCGGCGCGATCATCGCCGACTCCGCCACCGTCCCCGGCGGCCTGCTCGGCCTGATGTGTCCGAGCGACATCCCGTTCATCAGCAACATCTGCAAGCAGTTGTCCGACGGGAAGCTCAACAAGATCACCGCCACCCTGGAGTCGGTCGGCACCCCTCGGACTTCGACCAGATCGCGGGCGTCCTCACCGACCAGCCGATCGTCACCCTCCGGTCCGGATCCACCTGCAGAACCCGTTCCTCGGCAGCAACTGCTACATCGGGACCAAGGAGAAGCCGATCCTCCTGCGCCCGCGCAACTTCACCGCGCCCGAGTTCGGCCTCGACCGCTTCAGCGCCGACGGCACCCCGAACGAGGAGGGCGACATCAGCCGCATCAACCTCCTCGGCTCCACCCAGGGCGACAACACCTTCGCCGTCCCCGGCGCCAGCGGCTGCGGCCTCGGGCTGCTCGGTCTGATCGACGGCGCGGTCAACCTCAAGACGGGCCTGCCCTCCCCGCCGGGAAGAACAGCCTCGTCCTCAACAACACCCAGACCTATCTGACCGGCCTGTACGCGCCGGGCGTCGTCGCCCCGACGCCGGGAAGGTCTTCTCCCAGAGCTGGCACTCCGCGGTCAAGTAACGGCCACCCAGGGGCGATTACCGGCCTAGTCGGCGGTGCACGCCCTCCGGGGACGCCAACTCCTGCGCAAGTTGTGTGCAGCGACGAGCAGGTGTCCTAGCTTCAGCAGTCCCCGCAGGTACGCACCTGACGGCCGTGGCGGCGCCCCGTACTCCGGGCGGGGCGCCGCACCGCCGTTCCCCACCGGTCGCGCAGAAGAGCAAAGGGATCGGTCCATGCCCGCTATCGCACAGCCGCCGAGCGTCGGTGAGCCCCTCGACCCGCTCCCCGGGAGTTCGCCGATCTGATGAGGCCGGAGATCCCCGGGCTCATCAAGGAGATCGGGGTGGAGGTCCAGCGGACCTACCCCGTGTACGCCCACCTCTTCAACGGGCCCCACTCGGACGCGATCCGCCAGGGCGTGGAGCAGGCCCTGGCGGCCTTCGTGGACCGGGTCGCCGACCCCGGGACGAACTCGGCCCTCCGCGACGAACTGCTGCGCAAGTTCGGCCGGGTGGAGAGCCTACGAGGGCCGCGACCTGGACACCCTGCAGGGTGCCTACCGGCTCGGCGCCCGCATCGCGCTGCGCCGGGCCAAGAGCATCGGGCGCACGTACAACCTCTCCCCACCCTCATCCTGGCCTTCGCGGACGCCCTCTTCGCCTACGTCGAGGGCTGGAGGCGCTCTCCCGCGAGGGGTACGTCATGGTCCAGGGGCGCGCGATGTCGGACACGGCGGCGCTGCGCAGACAGCTCCTCCACCTCGTCCTCGCCGGTCCGCCGCTGCCCCGGACGACCATCGCCGAGCTGTGCCGGGAGTCCTCCTGGGAACTGCCCTCCGAGTGCACCATGGTCGCGTTACGGGCCCCGGTCGCCGAACTCGTCCAGGCCGGTCTCGACCGGGACGTCCTCGCCGACCTCAGCCTTCCCCAGCCGCACCTGCTCATCCCCGGTCCGCTCACCGCCGAGCGCCTCGCGATGCTCGAAGCCGCCCTGGCCGGCACCCCCGCCGTCGTCGGTCTGACCGTGCCGCCGCCGCAGGCCGCCCACTCCATCCGCTGGGCGCGGCGCGTCCTCCAGCTCATCGACGACGGCGTCGTGCCGGACGCGCCCCTGGTGCGCTGCGAGGAGCACCTGACAACGTTGTGGCTGCTCTCCGACCCGGCGCTCGTCCACCACCTCGCCGCGCGCGAACTGGCCCCGCTCGACGGGCTGTCCGGCAGCCGGCGCGACCGGCTGATCGAGACCCTGCGCGTCCACGTCTCCACCCGGGCCCCGGCCGAGCAGGTCGGCGAGATGCTGGGCGTGCACGCCCAGACGGTCCGCTACCGCCTGCGGAACCTGGACAACCACTTCGGCGACCGGCTCCTCGACCCCGACCACCGCTTCGCCCTCGAAGCGGTGCTGCGCTCGCTGCACCTCCGCGAGGGGAAGCGGAAGGACTGAGTCCGGGCGGGATCGCCTTCGTACGACCACCATGTGATCGGATGGCGGTCATGAACGATCGGACCCTGTACCTGTTCAGCAGTGCCGCCTCCCCGTCTTCGACGTCGCACGGGTCGTCGAGGAGGCGCAGGCCGACAACTGGGACGTGTGCCTCGGCCTCACGCCGACGGCCGCCCGCTGGCTCGCCGGCTCCCTCGACGGCCTCGCCGCCCTCACCGGGCACCCCGTGCGCTGGGACCACCGGCTGCCCGGCGAGCCGGCCGTGTGGCCGGAGCCGGACGCGATCGTGGTGGCGCCGGCCACCTTCAACACGGTCAACCGGTGGGCGCTCGGGCTCACGGACACGTGGCTCGTCGCGGTGGCGACCGAGGGCATGGGGAAGCGGATCCCCGTGGCGGTGATGCCGTGCGTGAACTCCGCGTACGCCGCGCACCCCCGGTTCGACCTGTCCTGGACATCCTGCGCGGCGCCGGGGTGCGGGTCCTGTACGGCGAGGGAGGGTTCGTGCCGCACGAGCCGGGCCAGGGGATCCGGCGGCCTACCCGTGGCGGACCGCCCTGGACGCGGTCGGGGACGCGCTCCGGCCGTTCTGACGCGTCCGCCCCGCGCCCCGGGAGGTGCGGGGCGAACACAGGCCGCGGCGACCTGACTTACTTGGCGATCGTCCGGCTGATGACCAGGCGCTGGATCTCGCTGGTGCCCTCGAAGATGGTGTAGATGGCGGCGTCCCTGTGCATGCGCTCCACCGGGTACTCGCGGGTGTAGCCGTTGCCGCCGAGGATCTGGATGGCCTGGGCGGTGACCTCCTTGGCGACCTCGCTGGCGTACAGCTTGGACATGGAGCCCTCGGCCGAGGTGAAGGGCTTGCCGGCGGTCGCCATCCAGGAGGCGCGCCAGACCAGGAGGCGGGCCGCGTCGATCCGGGTGGCCATGTCGGCGAGCTGGAAGGCGACGCCCTGGTTCTCGATGATCGGGCGGCCGAACTGGACGCGGGTCTTCGCATAGTCGAGGCCACCTCGTACGCAGCGCGGGCGGTGCCAACGGCCATGGCGCCGACGGCGGGGCGGGAGGCCTCGAAGGTGGCCATCGCGGCGTTCTTCACGCGCTCGCCGCCCGCCTTGGCCTTCTCCCGGGCGCGGGCGAGGCGCTCGTCGAGCTTGTCCTTGCCGCCCAGGAGGCAGTGGCCGGGGATCCGGACGTCCTCCAGGACGACCTCGGCGGTGTGGGAGGCGCGGATGCCGTGCTTCTGGAACTTCTGGCCCTGGGAGGCCGGGGGTGTTCGGCGGCACGATGAAGGAGGCGTGGCCCTTGGAGCCGAGCTCCGGGTCGACGACGGCGACGACGACGTGGACGTTGGCGATGCCGCCGTTGGTCGCCCAGGTCTTGGTGCCGTTGAGGACCCACTCGTCCTTCGCCTCGTCGTAGACGGCCCGGGTGCGCATGGAGGCGACGTCCGAGCCGGCGTCGGGCTCGGAGGAGCAGAAGGCGGCGACCTTGACGTCGTCGGCGTCGCCGTACATCTGCGGGACCCAGGTGCCGATCTGCTCCTCGGTGCCGTTGGCGAGGACGCCGACGGCGGCGAGGCCGGTGCCGACGATGGAGAGGGCGATGCCCGCGTCGCCCCAGAAGAGCTCCTCCATCGTCATGGGGATGCCGAGGCCGGTCGGGTCGAAGAACTGCTGGGCGTAGAAGTCGAGGGAGTAGATTCCGAGCTTGGCCGCCTCCTGGATGATCGGCCAGGGGTCTCCTCACGCTCGTCCCACTCGGCGGCCGCGGGACGCATGACGTCGGCCGCGAAGCCGTGGAGCCAGTCGCGCACCTGCTTCTGGTCCTCGTTGAGTTCGAACGTGAACTCGCCCATTTTCCCTCCCAGCAGTATGTTACTTGCGGTAACAGCAGTCTGTTACCGCCGGGTAGGGGCTGTCAACCTGCGCGGAGGCGGCCCGGCCCGACCGGCACCGGGGCCGGACCGGGTGTTACGTTGCGACGGCCCGACACACACAGCACACAGCACCGCCGGACCGTCGGGCGCGGAACGGCGGGACCGAGACCGTACGGCCGGGGAGACAGGCACATGGACATCGCGCACCGGACCACCGACCGGCAGACGCCCGCCGAGCAGCGGCGGCGCGAACTACTGGAGGCGGCGGACCGGGTGGTGCTCCGGGACGGCCCAAGGCGTCCATGAACGCGATCGCGGCCGAGGCCGGCATCACCAAGCCGATCCTCTACCGCCACTTCGGCGACAAGGGCGGCCTCTACCGCGCCCTCGCCACCCGGCACACCGACGCGCTCCTCGACGCGCTGCGGGCCGCGCTCGACGCCCCGCCGACCGGCGCCGCCGGGTCGAGTCCACCCTCGACACCTACCTCGCCTCGATCGAGGCGATGCCGCAGGTCTACCGCTTCCTCATGCACCCCGCCGAGGAGTCCCACCAGACCGAGCAGGGCTTCGACGTCGGCCGCCACTCGGCCCCGCTCCTTCGCCGCATGGGCGAGGAGCTCGGCCAGGTCATCGCCGAACGCGTCGACCTGGGCCCCGCCGCCGAGGCCCAGGCCCGGATCTGGGGCCACGGCATCGTCGGCATGATGCACGCGGCCGGCGACTGGTGGCTCGGCGAACGCCCCTGCTCCCGCGCCGAGCTCGTCCGCAGCCTGGCGGACCTCCTCTGGGGCCGCCTGGCCGAGGCCGACGACCGCGCCGACGGACCGGGCTTCTAGCGAGGATCCCCGCGCGCTTCCGGAGAGGGTCTCCCTCACGCGGGGGAACCCTCAGCCCTCCAGGACCGAGACTCCGCCGCCCCACGGCTGCTTGCGGACCGCCCGCAGCAGACGTGATCTGCGCCACCCGTGACGTGGTCCGCGTAGACCCCGCCCTCCAGGTGGTCGGCCTCGTGCTGGAGGCAGCGGGCGAAGAACCCCGTGCCCTCGACCCGCACCGGCGCCCCGTCCAGGTCCACGCCCTCCACCACCGCGCGGTCGAACCGGGGCGTCGGGGCCTCCAGGCCCGGCAGGGAGAGACACCCTTCCGGCCCCTGACCACGTCTCCGTCCGCCTCCACCAGGCGCGGGTTCACCACGTGCCCCAGGTGGCGGACCTCCTCGTCGTCGGGGCAGTCGTACACGAAGACCCGCAGGCCCACGCCCACCTGGTTCGCCGCCAGGCCCACCCCGTTCGCCGCGTACATCGTGGCGAACATGTCCTCGACGAGCCGGGCCAGTTGGGGTCCGAAGTCGGTGACGGGCGCGCAGGGCGCGTGCAGCACGGGGTCGCCGAGCAGGGTCATCGCTCGGACCAGGCCGGAACTGCCGGGGATGGGGCGGTTTCGCATGCCGGTAAGGGTACGGTCCGCCGTGACCTGCCTGTTTCGTACGGTCGCTCGGCGGTGCCGCTGTTCGGGCTCCTGGCCGGATCTCGATAGGCTGAGCCCGGACCGACGCGAGGAGGAACAAGAACGATGTCAGGACACCCCGGTAATCCAGAGCCGCTGTCGCCGCGCGCCAAGCTGGCCGTGACGGCGGGCAGGGCCGCGGCCGCGGTGTCGCGGGCGGCGGGACGCGGCAGCGGATCGGTGATCGGCGGCCGGGTGGCGCTGAAGCTCGACCCCGACCTCCTCGGGCGCCTCGCCCAGCACCTGGACGTCGTCCTGGTGTCGGCGACCAACGGCAAGACGACCACGACCCGGCTGATCGCGGAGGCGCTGCGCGCCGCGGGCCCCGTCGTCTCGAACGCCCTGGGCGCGAACATGCCCGCGGGCATCACCTCGGCGCTCGCCGGCGGCTCGGACTCCCGGTACGGCGTGATCGAGGTCGACGAGAAGTACCTCGCGGGCGTCGCCCGGGACACCACGCCCAAGGCGATCGCGCTGCTCAACCTCTCCCGCGACCAGCTCGACCGCGCCGCCGAGACCCGGATGCTCGCCGAGAAGTGGCGCGAGGGCCTCAACGGCACCAAGGCCGTGGTCATCGCCAACGCCGACGACCCGCTGATCGTGTGGGCCGCCTCCTCCTCCCCCAACGTGGTGTGGGTCGCCGCGGGCCAGGAGTGGAAGGACGACGCCTGGTCCTGCCCGCCTGCGGCGGCGTCATGCAACGCCCCGGCGACGACTGGTTCTGCGGCGAGTGCGGCTTCCGGCGCCCCGCGCCGAGCTGGGCGCTCAGCGGCGACCACGTGCTCGACCCGCACGGCTCGGCCTGGCCGATCCGCCTCCAGCTCCCCGGCCGCGCCAACAAGGCGAACGCCACCACCTCGGCCGCCGTCGCCGCCGTCTTCGGGGTGCCGCCGCAGGTGGCCCTGGAGCGCATGTACCAGGTGCAGGCCGTCGCCGGCCGCTACGACGTGGTCTCCTTCCAGAACCGCGACCTGCGGCTGCTCCTCGCGAAGAACCCGGCCGGCTGGCTGGAGACGTTCTCGCTCATCGACGGCCCGCCGGCCCCGGTGATCCTCTCCGTCAACGCGCGCGGCGCCGACGGCACGGACACCTCCTGGCTGTGGGACGTCGACTACGGCCGGCTCGCCGGCCACCCGATCATGGTGATCGGCGACCGCCGGCTCGACCTGGCGGTCCGCCTGGAGGTCGCGGGCGTGGACTTCCGCGTCTGCGACACCCTCGACGAGGCCGTCGCGATGGCCCCGCCCGGGCAGATCGAGCTGATCGCCAACTACACCGCCTTCCAGGACGTCCGCCGCCGCGTCGGCAACTGACCCGTAGAGGACATGCAGCATGAGTGACAGCAGCCTGCGCCTGGTCTGGGTCTACCCGGACCTGCTCAGCACCTACGGCGACCAGGGCAACGCCCTCGTCGTCGAGCGCCGCGCCCTCCAGCGCGGCCTCAGCGTCGAGCGCGTCGACGTCCGCAGCGACCAACCGGTGCCGACCTCGGGCGACATCTACCTGATCGGCGGCGGCGAGGACCGCCCGCAGCGGCTCGCGGCCGAGCGGCTGCGGCGGGACGGCGGCCTGAGCCGGGCCGCCTCCAACGGCGCGATCATCTTCTCGGTCTGCGCCGGCTACCAGATCCTGGGCCACGAGTTCATCAACGACCTCGGCGAGCGCGAGGCCGGCCTCGGGCTCATCGACGTGATCTCGACCCGCGGCGAGGGCGAGCGGTGCGTCGGCGACGTCCTCGCGGACATCGACCCGCGCCTGGGCCTGCCCCAGCTCACCGGGTTCGAGAACCACCAGGGCATCACCCACCTCGGCCCGACGGCCCGGCCGTTCGCCCGGACCGTCCTCGGCAAGGGCAACGGCACCGGCGACGGCACCGAGGGCGCGTACAACGACACCGTCTTCGGCACGTACATGCACGGCCCCGTCATGGCCCGCAACCCGCAGATCGCGGACCTGCTCCTGAAGCTGGCCCTCGACGTGAACGCGCTGCCGCCGACGGACGACCGCTGGTACGAGGCGCTGCGCGCCGAGCGCATCGCGGCGGCCACGCAGCCCGCCTGACCGTCCCGCACGGTCCGTCCGCACCTCTCGCACGCACGTGCGCTGTCCACAGTGCGGACATCCGGTTCAGCCCCGCCACCCCGCGGCGATAGGGTGGCGGGGATCCGCTCAGACGACGTGGTCCGGGAGTCGGCCCACGTTGCAAAGGTTTTCGGGCTATGCGCATTGGCGTGCTCACCTCCGGCGGAGACTGCCCCGGTCTGAACGCTGTCATCCGGTCCGTCGTGCACCGCGCCGTGGTGGACCACGGCGACGAGGTCATCGGCTTCCACGACGGGTGGAAGGGCCTCCTGGAGTGCGACTACCGCAAGCTGGACCTCGACGCGGTGGGCGGCATCCTCGCCCGCGGCGGCACCATCCTCGGCTCCTCCCGGGTCCAGCCCGCCCATCTGGTCGACGGCGTCGAGCGCGCCCGGGGCCACGTCGCGGACCTCGGCCTGGACGCCATCATCCCGATCGGCGGCGAGGGCACCCTGAAGGCGGCGAACCTCCTCTCCGAGGCGGGCCTCCCGATCGTCGGCGTCCCGAAGACCATCGACAACGACATCGCCTCCACCGACGTCACCTTCGGCTTCGACACGGCCGTCACCGTGGCGACCGAGGCCCTCGACCGGCTCAAGACCACCGCCGAGTCCCACCAGCGGGTCCTGGTCGTCGAGGTCATGGGCCGCCACACCGGCTGGATAGCGCTGCACTCCGGCATGGCGGCCGGCGCGCACGCCGTCGTCGTCCCGGAGCGCCCCTTCGACATGGACGAGCTGACCGCCCGGGTCGGCGCCCGCTTCGAGGACGGCAAGCGCTTCGCGATCGTGGTGGTCGCGGAGGGCGCGAAGCCGCGCGAGGGCTCGATGGAGTTCAAGACCGCCGGCACCGACATCTACGGCCACGAGCGCTTCACCGGCGTCGCCAACCAGCTCTCCGTGGAGCTGGAGCGGCGGCTCGGCAAGGAGGCCCGCCCGGTCATCCTCGGCCACGTCCAGCGCGGCGGCACCCCGACCGCGTACGACCGCGTCCTCGCGACCCGCTTCGGCTGGCACGCGGTGGAGGCGGCGCACCGCGGCGAGTTCGGCATGCTGACCGCGCTGCGCGGCACGGACATCACGATGGTCCCGCTGGCGCGGGCCGTGGAGAACCCTCAAGACGGTCCCGGCCGACCGCTACGCCGAGGCGGAGTGCGTGCTCTGACGGCTCCCGTGCGTGACCGTACGCCCTTTCGTACGTGACACCCGCCCCCGGTCGCCGCCGCGGCCGGGGCGGTTCTAGTCTGGTGCGGACAACAAGCGCGAATCGGGCTCCAGGAGTGTACGGATGGATCACAGCGGGCACGGCATGACCACGGATCTGCCGCCGTTCACGCTGGGGCGGGGCCTGGAGTTCTCTCCGACCTCTTCTTCCTGATCGGCTGCCTCGCGGCGCTCGGCCTGTACGGGTGGGGCGTGGCGCGGCTGCGGCGGCGCGGGGACGCGTGGCCGGTGAGCCGGACGGCGTTCTTCGCGGTCGGCGTCCTCACGGTCGCGCTCGTGATGTGCACCAGGCTGAACGACTACGGCATGGTCATGTTCAGCGTGCACATGGTGCAGCACATGGTGGTCTCCATGCTGTCGCCGATCCTGCTGCTGCTCGGCGCGCCGATGACGCTCGCGCTGCGGGCGCTGCCGGTGGCGGGCCGGGGCTCGACCGGGCCGCGCGAGCTGCTCCTGAAGCTGCTGCACAGCCGGTACATGAAGGTGATCACGCACCCCGGCTTCACGATCCCGATGTTCATCGCGAGCCTCTACGCGCTGTACTTCACACCGCTCTTCGACTTCCTGATGGGGTCGAAGCCCGGACACATCGGGATGATGGTCCACTTCCTGATGGTCGGCGTGGTGTTCTTCTGGCCGATCATGGGCGTGGACCCGGGCCCGCACCGGCCGGGGTACGTGATGCGGATGCTGGAGCTGTTCGCGGGCATGCCGTTCCACGCCTTCTTCGGCATCGCGCTGATGATGGCCTCGGAGCCGATGGTCGGGACGTACGCGAGCCCGCCGGCCTCGCTGGGGATCGACGCGCTCACCGACCAGAACGCGGCGGGCGGCATCGCCTGGGCGTTCAGCGAGATCCCGTCCGTGCTGGTCCTCATCGCGCTCGTCTACCAGTGGTACCACTCCGAGCAGCGGCATGCGGTCCGCAAGGACCGGGCCGCCGACCGGGACGGGGACAAGGAGCTGGAGGCGTACAACGCCTACCTGGCCTCGCTCCGGGCGCGGCAGAACTGACCCGAGGCGGTTTCCGGCGCACGCCGAGCGTCCGGGGAGTAGCGCGCGCCCCTCCGGCGGGTCACCATGGTCGGGACGGCTTCCGCGGCCTCGGTTCCCTGGTCGGGAGGAGGACGGACCCATGTCCGGTCCCACGAAGACGATGACGGTGCTCACCTGCGCCGCGCTGGTGCTCACGACGGCGTACACGGTGGCGCTCGGCAGCAGCGGCTGGCTCTGGTTCGGTCTGATGGTGCTGATCGTGGTGACGATCGGGGTCGCCGCCTCGGAGAGCGGGACGGCCGCCGCCGGTCCGCGCCGGCGCCCGCCGGAGCGCCCCGGCCCCATGGGCCCGGCGGGTCCCACGGGCCTCTGACCCCTTTCGTACGCCCCCTCAGCGCGGCGCGAGGACGATCCAGACCTGCCCCGGGGCGAAGGTCAGGGGCGCGCCGTCCGGGGTGGTGAAGGACGTGCCGGACGCGGTGGAGGGCCGGGACCAGCGGGCCTCGTGGGCGCGTCCGTCGCGCAGGACGAGCGCGGTGCCCTCACCGACGGTCTCGGTGTACGGGGAGACCGCGCCGGTCACGTCGCGGAAGTCGGAGGGGCGGACGGTGACGCGCTGGACGACGACCGTCTCCGGGGTGAGCGGCCCGGTGTCGGTGGCGCGGGCCTCACGGCCGTCCATGGCGACCCGCCAGGCGCGGTCGGCGGCGGACCAGGTGAAGGCGTAGCGGGCCGCCGGGTAGCGGACGGTCGAGGTGGTGGTCGGGGTGCCGCCCGGCGGGGCGGCCCGAAGCGGAGGCCGATGTCGCGGGCGTCCCCGGCGTCCGGGGCGGCGGCGAGGGCGCGGGCGGGGCGCAGGTAGAGGTTGTGCGGGGCGGCCCGGTCCGGGGAGCGCAGGAAGGCGGCGGGCGCGGTGCTCTCGGTGACGGGGTACAGCGGCGCGGCCCGGAGCAGCGGGTTCAGGGCGGACTGCGCCCCGGAGTAGGCGAGGGCGAGCCGGCCGAAGGCGGCGAGCAGGGCGATGTCGGACTCGCGGGCGCTGCGGACGGGTCCGACGCGCTCGGGGAGGCGGGAGGAGTAGACGGCCAGGAGCCGGGTGGCGCCGCCCTCGACCTGTTCGACGTAGACGAGGTCGGCCGCGCCGAGCCCGGTGTGGGGGCGGGCCGCCGCCACGTTGTCGATCTTGACGGCGAGGACGGGGGCGGGTTCGGCGGGGAGGCCCGTGAAGGGCGAGCGGCCGGCGGGCGCCGTGGTGCCGGGGGCGGGTCCGGGGCGGCCGTGCCGGAGCAGCCGTACAGCCCGGCCGCCGTCAGCGCGCAGAGGAGCGCGGTGAGGATCCGGCCGGGGCGTCTCGTTCCGTTCGTCGCGTGTCCGTTCGTCATGGTGACGCTCCCCACCAGTGGACCACGGGCCCGCGTGCGGATACAACGGGCGTGGCGGGAAGACGAACGGATGACAGAGGGACTGTCGCACGGGCGAACGGGGTCTCGGGTGTTCTACCAGTTGATGAAGTACGTGCTCCTCGGGCCGCTGCTCAAGCTGCTGTTCCGGCCGCGGATCGAGGGCCTCGGACACGTCCCGGCGGAGGGGCCGCGATCGTGGCGGGCAACCACCTCTCCTTCTCCGACCACTTCCTGATGCCGGCCGTCCTGGACCGGCGGATCACCTTCCTGGCGAAGCAGGAGTACTTCACGGGGCCGGGCCTCAAGGGCCGGCTCACGGCCGCCTTCTTCCGGGCCGCCGGGCAGATCCCGGTGGACCGCTCGGGCAAGGAGGCCGGGCAGGCCGCGATCCGCGAGGGCCTGTGCGTGCTCGACCGGGGCGAGTTGCTCGGCATCTATCCCGAGGGGACCCGTTCGCACGACGGGCGGCTCTACAAGGGCAAGGTGGGCGTGGCGGTGATGGCGCTGCGGGCCGGGGTGCCGGTGGTGCCCTGCGCGATGGTGGGGACCTTCGAGATCCAGCCGCCGGGGCGGGTCGTGCCGCGGATCCGCCGGGTCACCATCCGGTTCGGGGAGCCGATGGACTTCTCCCGGTTCGCCGGGCAGGAGGACCGGAAGGCGGTGGTCCGCGCGGTCACGGACGAGATCATGTACGAGATCCTGCGCCTGTCGGGACAGGAGTACGTGGACGAGTACGCGGCGGTGGTGAAGGCCGCGGAGGCCGGGGCCGGGAAGCCCGGCGGGGCGCCGGACGGGGAGCCGCGGAAGTTCCCCGGCGGGGAACGCTGAGGGCGGATCCGCGCACGGCGCAATCCCTGGGCCCGCGCACCGGGCGGCCGTAGCGTCCGGTGCATGACCAAGGGACACGCGTTCGTGCTGGGGGCGTCGGGACAGGTGGGGCGGGCGGTCGTACGGGCCCTCGCCACGGACGGCTGGGAGGTGACGGCCGCCTCGCGGGGCAGTGGCGGGGACGGGAGGTGGCCGGCGGAGGTCCGGTCGGTGCGGCTCGACCGGAACGAGGAGGGGCGCTCGCGGCGGGGATCGGCGACGGCTGCGACGTGCTCGTGGACATCGTCGCGTACGACCGGGGCCACGCCCGGCAGTTGACGGGGCTGGCCGACCGGATCGGTTCGGCGGTGGTGGTGTCGAGCGGCGCGGTCTACGAGGACGACCGGGGCGCGGCTTCGACACCCAGGACGAGCCGGGCGGCTTCCCCGCCTACCCGGTGCCGATCCCCGAGGAGTGGCCGACGGTCGCGCCGGGCGACGCCACGTACGGGACGCGGAAGGTCGCCCTGGAGCGGGAGTTGCTCGCGGCGGGCGACTCGCTGCCGACGACGCTGCTGCGGGCGGGCGCGATCCACGGGCCGCACTGCCCGGGGCCGCGCGAGCTGTGGTTCGTGAAGCGGGCGCTCGACGGGCGGCCGGTGCGGATCCTCGCGTACGGCGGGAGGGCGCGGTTCCACCCGGCGCACGTGGACAACCTCGCGGAGCTGGTCCGGCTCGCGGCGGCGAGGCCGGGGAGCCGGGTGCTCAACGGCGCCGATCCGCAGGCGCCGACGGTGGCGGAGATCGGGGCCGCGATCGACGCGGTCCTGGGGGTGGAGAGCGAGCGGGTCCTGATCGAGGGGCGCCGGAGGGCCCGGGGGCCTGGTGGGGCTCACGCCGTGGACCTCGGAGCACCCGGTCGTCTACGACCTGGCGGCGGCGGAGCGGGAGCTGGGGTACCGGCCGGTGGTGTCGTACGCCGACTCGCTGCCGGAGACGGTGGAGTGGCTGGCCGGACGGGTGCGGGGGCGGGAGTGGCGGGAGGCGTTCCCGAACCTCGCGAAGTACGGGGTGGACTGGTTCGACTACGCGGCGGAGGACGCCTGGCTCGCGGCGCGCGGGTGACGCGGGGGTGGAGGGAGGGCGCTCCTCCACCCCCGCGCCGGTGCCGTTACGGCTGCGGGGTGGCGTGCGGGGCGCAGGTCTGGTCCCTGGCGTCCAGCTTCCCGGTCAGCAGGTAGGCCTCGACCTTGGTGTTGAGGCACGGGTTGACCAGGCCGGTGATGCCGTGCGAGCCGGCGTCCCGCTCCGTGATCAGGCGCGAGCCCTTGAACCGCTTGTGCAGCTCGACGGCGCCGTCGTACGGGGTGGCGGCGTCGCGCTCGGACTGGGCGATGAGCACCGGCGGCAGGCCCTGGTGGGTCTTCACCTCGACGGGCCGCTGGCGCGGGCCGCCCAGGTGGCGCAGGGCAGGTTCATCCAGGCGTTGGCCCAGGTCATGAACGGGTACTTCTGGTGGAGGCGGGTGTTGTCCCGGTCCCACTTCTTCCAACTGGTCGGCCAGGGGCGTCGGCGCACTCGACGGCGGTGTAGACGGCGTTGCCGTTCTCCGAGGAGATGTTGCCGGCCGTGTCGGCGGGGTCGGCGGCGGCCGAGTCGATCAGCGGCTGCGGGTCACCGGCGGCGTAGGCGCTCCAGGCCTCCGCGACCGGGGCCCACATGGAGTCGTAGTAGGGCGCGTTCTGGAAGAAGCCGATGAGCTCGGCCGGTCCGACCTTGCCGCCGAGGGGTTCTTCTTGGCGGCGGCGCGCAGGACGTCCCACTGCTTGCGGACCTTGGCGTAGCTGTCGCCGAGGTGGTACGCGGCGTCGTTGCGGGCGACCCAGGTCATCCAGTCCTTGAGGCGGCCCTCGAAGGCGATGTCCTGGTCGAGGTTGGCCTCGTACCAGATCTTGTCCCGGGAGGGGTTGACGACGCTGTCGAGGACCATGCGGCGGACGTGGGCCGGGAAGAGGGTCCCGTAGACCGCGCCGAGGTAGGTGCCGTAGGAGACGCCGACGAAGTTGAGCTTCTTCTCGCCGAGGGCGGCGCGGATGACGTCGAGGTCGCGGGCGCTGTTGGGCGTGGTCATGAAGGGCAGCATGGCGCCGCTCTTCTCGGCGCAGCCGTCGGCGTACTCGGCGGCGAGCTTGCGCTGGGCGCGCTTGTCGGCCTCGCTGTCGGGGACCGGGTCGGCCTTGGGGCCCTTGACGAACTCGGTCGGGTCGACGCAGGAGATGGGGGCCGAGTGACCGACGCCGCGCGGGTCGAAGCCGACGAAGTCGTAGGCCTTGGCGGCGCCCGCCCAGACGGCGTTCTTGGTGGTGACGCGGCGCGGGAAGCGCAGGCCGGAGGCGCCGGGGCCGCCGGGGTTGTAGAGCAGGGCGCCCTGGCGCTCGGCGGGGGTGCCGGTGGAGTCGATCCGGTCCACGGCGATCTTGATCTTCTTGCCGTTGGGCTTGGCGTAGTCGACGGGGACGGTGACCCAGCCGCACTGGATCGGCTTCTCCAGGCCCCAGTCGGCCGGACAGTCCTGCCAGTCGATGCCCGTGGCCGCGGCCCTGGCCGCGGCCACGGCGACGCCGATCGACTCGGCGTCCTTGTGGTGCCGGTTGCTCTCGGCGTTCGCCGCCGGAGCCGCGAGCGCGCCCGCGACGAGCGTGCCCGCTATCAGCGTGCCGGCCGAGCCGAGCACTGTGGTGCGTCTCATGTGTCCTCCCCGGTGAGGGCGCCGTTTCCCGTGGTGGCGCCGGGTGTTGGTGGTCCAGGGGATCCTTTCGCCAGGGGACCCGGGAGGAAAGGGAGAACAGGTGTTTCTTTGCCGAACCAATAACCGGAGAGCGGTGTACCGCTGAGCGGTGACCGCGGGTCCGGCCGCCGGGGACGGGTCAGAACGGGGCGAGCGCGTCCAGGGCGGTGTCGAGGAGGCGGCGCAGGGCCAGGGCGTCCGGGGCCACGGCGGTGACGAGGGCGGCGGGGCCGGCGAGCGGGGCGATCACCGCGTGCTCCCCGAGCAGCCGGGTCTCCACCGGCTTCTCTTCGAACGCCGGGTCGACGACGAGGAGTTGTCCGGTGGCGCGGTGGCCGCCGAGGACCGCGCCGCCGTCCCAGCCGCCGGGGGCGCCGGGGCCGAAGGACAGCTCCTGGTCGAGCAGGGGTGCCCGGCGCGGCGGACGGTGAGGCGGGTGGCGAGGGTGCCGGGCGGTTCGCCGTGCCGCCCGAGGACCTGCTCCTCGCGCAGCACGAGCCGGGCGGTGGGGGCGAGTTCGACGGTGGTCCGCATCCGCAGGTGCGAGCCCTCGACGGAGACGACCTGCTCGGGCAGCCAGCGGAGCACGGCGTCGTCCTCGACCTCGATCCGGACGTCGTACGCGGCGGGCCCGGCGCTCCGGCCCGGCAGGGCGAGGGTGGCGGCGGCCGAGTCGACCAGGAGCCGGGCCCCGGCCCGTACCCCCGTCTCGATCGCGAGCCGGTCGCCGCCGAGCGGGGCGCTCATCGCCCCGACGACGGTGACCCGGGTGTACGGCTCCGCCGCCCGGGTGCGGCGCAGGGCGAGCGGACCGTCGCTCACCAGGAGCGGCAGTCCTCCGTCGGCGTCGGCGGCGATCCGGGCGGTGGCGCGCAGGCTCACGCGGTCCACGCCGCGAGCCGCGCCCGACCCAGTCGGCGACGGGCCCGACGCCCTCCGCCGAGCGCAGGGAGGTGAAGAGGACGGGCAGGTCGCCGCGCTGCTCCTTGGCGTCGCGGGCCATCCGCTCCAGGTCGGAGCCGACGTACGGGGCGAGGTCGGTCTTGTTGACGACGAGGAGGTCGGCGGTGGTGACGCCGGGGCCGCCCTTGCGGGGATGTCGTCGCCGCCGGCGACGTCGATGACGAAGATCTGGGCGTCGACGAGCCCCTTGGAGAAGGTGGCGGTGAGGTTGTCGCCGCCGGACTCGACGAGGATCAGGTCGAGCGGCCCGACGGCGTCCTCCAGCTCCTCGACGGCTTCGAGGTTGGCGGAGATGTCGTCGCGGATGGCGGTGTGCGGGCAGGCGCCGGTCTCCACGGCGCGGATGCGCTCGGGCGGCAGGACGGCCTCGCGGAGCAGGAACTCGGCGTCCTCGCGGGTGTAGATGTCGTTGGTGACGACGGCGAGGGAGAGGGTGTCGCGCAGGGCGCGGCAGAGGCGGCGACGGTGGCGGTCTTGCCGGAGCCGACCGGTCCGCCGAGTCCGACGCGCAGGGCGCGGCGGGTGCCGTCGGGGCGGTGGGCGTCGGCGGAGACGGCGCCGTGGTGGCTGTGGGCGTGGTCGAGGTGCATGGGGCGGCTCCGGGGTGGTCGTGTGTCAGGGAAGGAGGACGGGGTGCCGGGGCGTCAGGACGCGAAGAGGCGGACCGGCCAGGACGCGTGCTGTTCGGCGGTGAGGTCGAGCAGGGGCGCGGAGGCGGCCGGCAGGGCGTCCACCCCGTCCCGGGCGGCGGCCGCCGCCCGCTCGGCGACCCGGTCCATGTCGGGGGCGAGGCGGGCGAGGACGGCGGTGGCCCGGTAGGGGTCGAGGCCGAGGAGGCGCACCACCGCGGTCGCGGGACCGCCGACCGTCTCGTACGCGACGCAGTGCGCCGCGTCCTCGGGGCCGAGTCCGGCGGCCCGGGCGGCGGCGCCGAGGACGACGGGCTGGTGGGCGCCGCGCGGGAAGGCGGCCGCGAGCGCGTCGAGCCCGGGGTCGGGCCAGGCGGCGCGGGCGGCCCGCATCATCTGGCGGCCGAGCCTGCGGGCGGCGGCGCGCAGGGCGGGCGAGGGGTGCGGGCGTCGGCCGCCGCGTCGAGCGCGTGCGGGTCGAGCCCGTGCGCGGCTCCGGCGGCGAGTCCGGCGGAGGTGAGGCCCGTGGTGTGCAGGCGCCCCCGGCAGAAGGCCTCCAGGTCGTCGGCGTCCTTGATCCGGCCGGCCTTGACCGCGGCCTCGGCGCCTCCGGAGTGGGCGTGCCCACCGGCGGGGAACCGCCCGTCGGCGAGCACGAGCAGGGCCGAGCGCGTCGTCGTCCGCATCTCCGTTCGCGTCCCCATCAGAAGAGGAAGTAGCGCTGGGCCATGGGCAGTTCGGCGGCGGGGGCGGGTTCGACCGCCTCGCCGTCGATGGTCACCGTGAAGGTGTCCGCGTCGACCTCGACCCGGGGCAGCGCGTCGTTCTCGCGCATGTCGGCCTTGGTGACCCGCCGGGTGTTCCCGATGGCGGTGAACTCCTTGTGCACGCCCAGGCGTCGCGGCAGGTCGTCCTCGATCGCCGCCTCCGCGACGAAGTTGAAGGAGCCGGCCGCGGCGGCCTTGCCGAGCGCGCCGAACATCGGCCGGGGCAGGATCGGCTGGGGCGTGGGGATGGAGGCGTTGGCGTCGCCCATCTGCGCGTAGGCGATCTGGCCGCCCTTCATGACGACGAGCGGCTTCACGCCGAAGGCGGGCTCCCAGAGCACCAGGTCGGCGAGCTTCCCGGGCTCGACGGAGCCGATGAGGTGGTCCATGCCTGGGCGGCGGCCGGGTTGATCGTGTACTTGGCGACGTAGCGGCGCGCCCGGTGGTTGTCGGCGCGGCCGTCGCCGGGCAGGGCGCCGCGCCGCTTCTTCATGACGTGGGCGGTCTGCCAGGTCCGCATGACGACCTCACCGATCCGGCCCATGGCCTGGGAGTCGGAGGAGATGATCGAGATGGCGCCGAGGTCGTGCAGGACGTCCTCGGCGGCGATGGTGGAGGGCCGGATGCGGGACTCCGCGAAGGCGAGTCCTCGGGGACGGCCGGGTTGAGGTGGTGGCAGACCATCAGCATGTCGAGGTGTTCCTCGATGGTGTTGACGGTGTGCGGCCGGGTCGGGTTGGTGGAGCTGGGCAGGACGTACGGCTCGGAGACGACCGTGATGATGTCGGGGCGTGCCCGCCGCCCGCGCCCTCGGTGTGGTACGCGTGGACGGTGCGGCCGGCGATGGCGGCGAGGGTGTCGCCGACGAAACCGGCCTCGTTCAGGGTGTCGGTGTGAATGGCGAGCTGGGCGCCCGTCTCCTCGCACACGGTCAGGCAGGCGTCGATGACGGCCGGGGTGGCGCCCCAGTCCTCGTGGATCTTGAATCCGAGGGCTCCGCCGCGCAGTTGGGAGTGCATGGCCTCGCGGGACATGGTGTTGCCCTTGCCGAGGAGGCCGATGTTGACGGGGAAGGTGTCGAGCGCCTCGAACATCCGGGCCAGGTGCCAGGGGCCGGGGGTGATCGTGGTCGCCTTGGTGCCCTCGGCCGGTCCGGTGCCGCCGCCGACGAGGGTGGTGACGCCGGTGGCGAGGGCCTGTTCGACGACGGTCGGCGAGATGAAGTGGACGTGGGCGTCGACGGCTCCGGCGGTGACGATCCGCCCGTTGCCGACGACGACCTCGGTCTCGGGGCCGATCACGAGGTCGGGGTGGACGCCGTCCATGGTGTCGGGGTTGCCGGCCTTGCCGAGGGCGGTGATCCGTCCGTCCCGGATGCCGATGTCGGCCTTGACGACCCCCAGTGGTCGATGACCACGGCGCCGGTGATCACGGTGTCGGGGGCGCCCTCGGCGCGGGTGGTGCGGGCCTGCCCCATGGACTCGCGGATGACCTTGCCACCGCCGAAGACGGCCTCCTCGCCCGCGCGGCCGGGGCCGCCGGAGCGGTCCTCCTCGATCTCCACGAGCAGATCGGTGTCGGCGAGGCGGATCCGGTCGCCGGTGGTGGGGCCGAACAGGTCGGTGTATACGGCGCGGTGCAGCTCAGGCACGGGGGCCTCCGTTCGCCCCGGCGGGGGTCGCTTCGGTGCTCGGGAGGGTCGCGGCGTCGAGCGGACCGGCGGTCTCGCCGCGCAGTCCGGGCACGACGCGACGGCCGGCGATCGGGACGAGTTCGACCTCGACCGGGATGCCGGGCTCGAAGCGGACGGCGGTCCCGGCGGCGATGTGCAGCCGTCGCCCGTGCGCGGCGGCGCGGTCGAACTCAGGCCGGGGTTGACCTCGGCGAAGTGGTAGTGGGAGCCGACCTGGACGGGCCGGTCGGCGGCGTTGAGCACGGTGAGGGCGGGTGACGGGGCGCCCCTCGTTGAGGACGACGGGGCCGTCCGCGTGCAGGATCTCTCCGGGGATCATTCGGCGGCGCCCGCTCAGACGATGGGGTCGTGGACGGTGACGAGCTTGGTGCCGTCCGGGAAGGTGGCCTCGACCTGGACGTCGTGGATCATCTCGGGGATGCCCTCCATGACGTCGGCGCGGGTGAGCACCTTGCGACCGGAGGCCATCAGCTCGGCGACGGTCCGGCCGTCGCGGGCGCCCTCCAGGATGTGGGAGGTCAGGAGGGCGACGGCCTCGGGGTGGTTGAGCCGTACGCCCCGGGCCCGGCGCTTCTCGGCCACGTCCGCCGCCACATGGATGAGCAGGCGCTCCTGCTCGTGCGGGCTCAGTTGCACTCTTCCACCTCACAGTCGTCGACCGGGACGGCACCCGGACAGCGCGGACCCTACCGACCGTCAACACTCTGTTGAACTGCCTGGATGCGGCCCGCGGAGAGACATTGCACGTTAGGGCGGAAGTTTTCCGGCTCGTTAACTCCGGCTTTGCGTTCCCATGATCATCCGACTGATGGCGCCCGTATGGGCCCTCAGGGCGCGCCGGGCTCGCGGTGGCGGGCGGCGAGGCCGAAGCGCCCCTGTTCGCCGGGAGCGGAGTCGACGGAGTGGAAGCCGGAGACCGAGCGAACCGCCTTCGGGGCCCGGACCCTCGATCCGTACGCGAAGCTGATGGAGTCCCGGATCGTCTTCCTCGGCACCCGGATCGACGAGACCTCGTCCAACGACGTGATCAGCCAGCTCCTGTACCTGGAGTACGCGGCGCCCGACCGGGACGTCGCGCTCTACATCAGCTCCCCGGCGGCTCCGTCACCTCCACGACCGCGATCCACGACACGATCCGGACGCTCGCCTGCGACGTGGCCACCACCTGCCTGGGCCAGGCCGCCTCCACCGCCGCCGTCCTGCTCGCCGCCGGCGCACCGGGCAAGCGCACGACGCTCCCCGGCGCCCGGGTCACGCTCCGGCAGCCCGCCGTGGAGGAGCCCTCGCGGGGCCGCCCGGACGACCTGGACGTCCAGGCCCGCGAACTGCTCCGCCGGCGCGCCCTGATGGCCGGACTGCTCGCCGAGCACACCGGACGGAGCAGCGAGCGGGTCGACGCCGACCTCGACCGCCTCACGGTCCTGGACGCCCCGGCCGCCGTCGAGTACGGGCTCGTGGACCACGTGATCACGAGCCGGCGCGCCGCAGCCGGCGGCGCGGCGCGGTGAGCGGGCCGTGGTTCCCGAGCTGCCGCCGCTGCCGGCCCTGACGCGGGCCGAGGGCGAGCTGGTCGACGCGTACCTCGCGGTCGTCGACCTCCTGGGGAGGATCAACCCCTCCAGAAGTACGCACACCTATGGGGCCCTGAGGGCGGCTCAGGCCCTGGTGGGGCGCGCGGAGGAGCTGCGCGAGGCCCTGGCGCTCATGCACGCGCGGGGCGAGAGCGAGGTCCACGCGGACACCCTGGGGCGCGCCCTGCGGGTGTTGGACGGGGAGCGGCGGGCCGGCCGGGTCACGCTCCCCGGGCCTGACGGAGTTGACATTCCGGCATGTCGTGTCGAGGGCCGGACGGCCGACAGCCGCGCCGGAAGCACTCGTCCGTTCGGTGGAGTCGACGAGTCGACATATGGCTCTGGCGAGTTGCGCACCGGGGGTACACATCCGGCCGAATCGGGCGCTCCTTGGCTGGTGCGGGGCCCGTGCGCCAAACCTCCGACGATCACGAAAGCATCCTGTCCACCCGAATGGATCAGTCGTGAGGACTCTCACATATCGCTGTTTCCACTCGGATTTCGACCAAGCTGTGGGGCAAGATCCCTGCCGACGACAAGCCCCCGCCATCCGAGGCGGGGCGGTCCGAGCGGACGCCGAGTCCTGCCGCCGTCCCGGACGTCTGGTCGACAGGATTGGATCGGCAGGAGTGGAGGACCCGAGCAGTACGGGCCGTACGCGCTGTTTCCGCAGCGGGGTCGGCCCTTGGGGTGAAGCCGCAGCCGCGGCCGGGCATCTTCGCCTGCCCGAACCCGACAGGTCATCCTTCACAGGCGGCTGACGAAGGGTTGCGCATGACTGCGCAGATGCACGTCCCGTCCCTGCTGTCCCGGGCCGGAGCCGTCTCGGCTCTCACCCTCGCCGCCGTCGGCGGCACGCTGCTCGCGCCGGGCGCGGCACCGGAGAGCCCAGGCGGTGACCGCACACGCGAACAAGGCGCTGAGCATCGCCGCCTCCAAGAAGGGGGCGCCGTACCGCTACGGGGCCGCGGGGCCCTCCGGTTCGACTGCTCGGGCCTGACGCTCTACGCGTACAAGAAGGCGGGCAAGTCGCTGCCTCGCACCGCGCAGCAGCAGTACAACAAGACCCGGCACATCACGGCCGGCAGCAGGCAGAAGGGGACCTGGTCTTCTTCCACTCCGGCGGGAAGGTCTACCACGTGGGCATCTACGCCGGGAGCGGCAAGATCTGGCACTCGCCCAAGACCGGCTCCTGGGTGAAGCTCGACAAGATCTGGTCCTCGAAGGTCTACTACGGACGCGTCCGGTGACCCCGCCCGGGCGCTGACCGGGCGCCGTGGAGACCCGGGGGTGCGGTGGCGCCGCCGCACCCGCACCGCCGTCCGAGAGCCCCGGTCGCCGGACGGGCCCCGGCAACCCGGCCGGACGGGCCCTAACAGCCCACCGGTGCGGCCGCCTTCCACGGCAGGACGATGCCGACCGTCTTGCCGCCGTCCGCGGTCGGGGTCACCGAGAGGCGGCCGCCGGACTCCGCCGCCAGGGAGCGGATGATCACCATGCCGCGCCCGTTGTCCTGCTGGACCGCCGCCGGAAGGCGGCGGGCAGCGCGGATGGCTGTCCGTGACGCCGACGTGGAGCTGCTCGCCGCGCTCCAGGCGGACGTCCACCGTGAAGGTGGGCGACTGGCCGAAGGTGTGCAGGACGGCGTTGGTGGCCAGTTCCGAGACGATCAGACGGACCGCGTCCGCCTGGTCGGAGAACTCGGCGAGACCCCAGTCGGTGAGGACCTCCGCGACGTACCGCCGGGCGGTGGGGACCGAGGCGGGCTCGCTCGGCAGGGTGACGGATGCTTCCTGATGGTCTGCCATGGCGAACTCTGTCCCTTTCCGCCGGGGCCGCTGCCCCGGATCTCGCACTGCGCGTCAGAGTCCCACCGATGCTGCCGCGCCGTACCGGGTTCCACCGGGAAAGGGCCCGTCTGTCGCCCGAAGCGGTGAACCGTACGACGTGTGAACGCCCCCGGCCCGTACGTCAGACGGCGGGCGCGGTCCGCAGGACCGTCTCCACCACTCGGTCGATCTGCGCGTCCGTCAGGTCGGCGCGTGCCGTGAGGCGCAGGCGCGAGACGCCGTCGGGGACGGACGGGGGCCGGAAGCAGCCGACCGCCAGGCCCTGTTCCCGGCAGTCCGCCGCCCAGCGCAGCGCCGCCTCCGGGGAGGGGCGCGGACCGAACCACGGCCGCGTCGGGCCGGGCCGCCGTCAGACCGGCCGCGGTCAGCCGCTCGTACAGGCCGGTGGCGACGGTGCGGACCCGCCCGGCGAGCCCCGGTTCGGCCGCGATCAGGCGCAGGCTCGCGAGGGCGCCGCCGACGGCGGCCGGGGCGAGCCGGTGTCGAAGATGAAGGTGCGGGCGGCGTTCACCAGGTGCTCGATCACGCGGGCCGGGCCGAGGACCGCGCCGCCCTGGCTGCCCAGGGACTTGGAGAGGGTCAGGGTGGCGACCACGTCCTCGTCGCCCGCGAGCCCGGCGCCGTGCAACGCGCCCCGGCCGCCGTCGCCGAGGACGCCGAAGCCGTGGGCGTCGTCCACGACGAGCCCGGCGCCGTGCGCGCGGCAGACGGCGGCGAGTTCCGCGAGCGGGGCCCGGTCGCCGTCGACGGAGAAGACCGAGTCGCTGACGACGAGGGCCCGGCGCCCGGGGTGCGCCTCCAGCGTCTTGCGTACGGCGTCGGGGTCGGCGTGCGGGACGACGGCAGTCTCGGCGCGCGCCAGGCGGCAGCCGTCCACCAGGGAGGCGTGGTTGGCGGCGTCCGAGACGATCAGGGAGTCCCGGCCGCCGAGCGCGGTGAGCACGGCGAGGTTGGCGGCGTAGCCGGAGGAGAAGACGAGGGCCGCCTCGAAGCCGCAGAAGGCGGCGAGTTCGCGCTCCAGGTCGGTGTGGAGCAGGGTGGTGCCGGTGACGAGCCGGGAGCCGGTGGCGCCGGCGCCCCAGCGCCGGGCCGCCCGGCCGCCGCGCCGGTGACCTCGGGCCTGCGGGTGAGGCCCAGGTAGTCGTTGCCCGCCAGGTCGAGGAGGTCCGACTCGGCCGCCCGGGGCCGCAGCGTGCGGACGAGACCGGCGTCGGCCCGGCGGCGCGCCTCGGCGTCGGTCCAGTCGAAGGCGGTGCGGCGCGGAGGCGCGGCCGCCCGCGTTGTCGGCCCGTGCGTCGTCGGCCCGTGCGTCGTCCGCCCGTCCGTCGGCGGCCTGTGCGTCGTCGGCCTGTGGCATGCGGGATCCTCCGTCGGCGCCCTCGCCGGCCGGTCGGCCGTCGGCGGCTTTTGTAGGCAGCGCACAGACCCTAACCGCAGGAGAACGGGATCGTGGTGTGGTCATCCACACACCCCGAACGGCGCCGTTTGTTCGGATCCTCCTTGGCCCGGAGGCGGGCGGTAGGCGAGGATCAGCGGTTATGGACCTGCTGAACACGCTGGTGGAGAAGGGGCTGCGGCGCGAGCCGCCGACCCGTGAAGAAGCGCTCGCCGTCCTGGCGACCTCCGACGACGAACTGCTCGATGTGGTGGCCGCTGCCGGCAAGGTGCGCCGTCAGTGGTTCGGGCGGCGGGTGAAGCTCAACTACCTGGTCAACCTCAAGTCCGGCCTGTGCCCCGAGGACTGCTCGTACTGCTCGCAGCGGCTCGGCTCCAAGGCGGAGATCCTCAAGTACACCTGGCTGAAGCCGGACGAGGCGTCCCAGGCCGCCGCGGCGGGCGTCGCGGGCGGCGCCAAGCGGGTGTGCCTGGTGGCGAGCGGGCGCGGTCCGACGGACCGGGACGTGGAGCGGGTCGGCAGGACCATCGAGGCCATCAAGGAGCAGAACGAGGGCGTCGAGGTGTGCGCCTGCCTCGGCCTGCTCTCGGACGGCCAGGCGGAGCGGCTGCGGGAGGCCGGCGCCGACGCGTACAACCACAACCTGAACACCTCCGAGGGCGACGTACGGGGGATCACCAAGACCCACACGTACGCCGACCGGGTGAACACCGTGCAGAAGGCGCACGCGGCGGGCCTGTCGGCCTGTTCGGGCCTGATCGCGGGCATGGGCGAGGCCGACGGGGACCTGGTCGACGTCGTGTACGCGCTGCGGGAGCTGGGCTCGGACTCGGTGCCGGTCAACTTCCTCATCCCGTTCGAGGGCACCCCGCTCGCCAAGGAGTGGAACCTGACCCCGCAGCGCTGTCTGCGGATCCTGGCGATGGTCCGCTTCGTCTGCCCCGACGTCGAGGTGCGGATCGCCGGCGGCCGCGAGGTGCACCTGCGCTCGATGCAGCCGCTCGCGCTGCACATCGCGAACTCGATCTTCCTGGGCGACTACCTCACCAGTGAGGGCCAGGCCGGCCAGGCCGACCTGGACATGATCGCGGACGCGGGCTTCGAGGTGGAGGGCACGGGCACGCCCACGCTGCCCGCGCACCGCGCGGACGCGCTCGCGGCGGCCGCCGGCGGCTGCGGTTCGGGCGCGGAGGCCGGGGGCGGTTGCGGCTCGCACGCCCCGGCGGAGAGCAGCGCGGCCGGGGGCGGTGCGGGCTGCGGCTCGCACGCGTCGTCCGGGGCCGGTGCGGGCTGCGGCTCGCACTCCGGTGGCGGCTGCGGTCCCTGCGGCGGTCACGCCGCGGCCCCAGAGCCCTCCTGGGAGCCGGCACCCGAGGCCGCGCCGGGCGGCGCCCGGACCGATCTGGTGGCGGTGCGCCGCAGGGGAGCCGGGACGGACCTCGCCCCGAATGCGTAACGACGAGCTCTCGCCCTGGACCGGGCGCACGTCTGGCACCCGTACGGCCCCATGCCGGGCCGCGCGGAGCCGCTGGTCGTCGCGTCCGCGTCCGGGGTGCGCCTCCGGCTCGCCGAACCCGCCGAAGGGCAGGCCGAGTTGATCGACGGCATGTCCTCGTGGTGGTCGGCGGTCCACGGCTACAACCACCCCGTCCTCAACGAGGCGGTGCGCGGCCAGCTCGACCGGATGAGCCACGTCATGTTCGGCGGGCTCACCCACGAGCCGGCCGTCCGCCTCGCGAGCCGGCTCGTGGAGATCACCCCGAGCCGCTGCGGCACGTCTTCCTCAGCGACTCGGGCTCGGTCTCCGTCGAGGTGGCGGTCAAGATGTGCCTGCAGTACTGGCGTTCGCTCGGCCGCCCCGAGAAGCGGCGGCTCCTCACCTGGCGCGGCGGGTACCACGGGGACACCTGGCAGCCGATGTCGGTGTGCGACCCCGAGGGCGGGATGCACGAGCTGTGGGCCGGGGTCCTCCAGCCGCAGGTCTTCACGGACGCCCGCCGGCCGCGTACGAGAGTCGTACGCGGAGCTGCTGCGGACCGCAATCGGGCGGCACGCGCACAGAGCTGGCCGCGGTGGTCGTGGAGCCGGTGGTGCAGGGCGCGGGCGGGATGCGCTTCCACGACCCGGGCTATCTGCGGGTGCTGCGGGAGGCCTGCGACGAGCACGGCGTGCTGCTGGTGTTCGACGAGATCGCGACCGGGTTCGGGCGCACGGGCACGCTGTTCGCGGCCGACGCGGCCGGGGTCTCCCCGACGTGATGTGCGTGGGCAAGGCGCTGACGGGCGGTTACCTGTCGATGGCCGCGACGCTCTGCACGGGCCGGGTGGCCGACGGGATCTCGCGGGGCGAGGTGCCGGTCCTGGCGCACGGACCGACGTTCATGGGGAACCCGCTGGCCTCGGCGGTGGCCCTGGCCTCGATCGACCTGCTGCTCTCGCAGGACTGGCAGGTCGAGGTCAAGCGGATCGAGGCCGGGCTGCGCGAGGGGCTCGCCCCGGCGGCCGCCCTGCCGGGCGTGCGGGACGTGCGGGTGCTCGGCGCGATCGGGGTCGTCCAGCTCGACCACGGGGTCGACATGGCGGCGGCGACGCGCGCGGCAGTCCGGGAGGGCGTGTGGCTGCGCCCGTTCCGGGACCTGGTCTACACGATGCCGCCGTACGTGACCGGCGACGAGGACGTGGCCCGGATCTGCGCGGCGGTACGGGCCGCCGCGGCGGCAGGCTGAACGAAGGATGGAGCGGACTGTGGGAATCGTCGTCGTCAGCGGCACCGGGACCGAGATCGGCAAGACGGTGGTGACCGCGGCCGTCGCCGCCGTCGCGACCGCCGCCGGGCGGTCGGTCGCCGTCCTGAAGCCGGCGCAGACGGGCGTCGGGCCGGACGAGCGGGGGACGCGGACGAGGTCGTACGGCTCTCGGGCGCCGCCGTCTCGGCCGAACTGGGCCGCTTCCCGGAGCCGCTGGCCCCGGTACGGCCGCCCGGCGGGCCGGGCTCGCGCCAGTCGGGCCCCGGGAGGTCGCCGAGGCCGCCCGGAAGCTGGCCGCCGAGCACGACCTGGTCCTCGTGGAGGGGGCGGGCGGGCTGCTCGTCCGCTTCGACGAGGAGGGCGGCACGCTCGCGGACGCGGCGGCGCTGCTCGGCGCGCCGGTCCTGGTGGTGGCCCCGGCCGGACTGGGGACGCTCAACTCGGCGACCCTGACCGGCGAGGCGCTGCGGGCGCGCGGGATCGGTCACCTGGGCGTGGTGGTCGGCAGTTGGCCGGCCGCGCCGGACCTGGCGGCCCGCTGCAACCTGGCCGACCTGCCGGAGGCAGCGGGCGCACCCTGCTCGGAGCCGTGCCGGAGGGCTCGGGCTCCCTGCCCCGGCGGACTTCCGGGCGGCGGCGGGGAACTGGCTGGCCCCGGCCCTGGGCGGAACGTGGGACGCGGACGCGTTCACGAAGACCACGCGGAGCCGTACGGGGGCTGACCGCCGGTCCGGCCGTCCGGGGCCCGGCTCCCGTGCGGCCGGGGCCCGGCCGTCGCGCCGCGCCGCGGACGGAGCGGCTCCGTAGGCTGGAGGTACGTGCCTCTGCGCAGGGAGTCTCCGATGACGTCTTCACGGCCGGCGCCCGGGGCCCGCCCGGGTGCGCCACCCTCTTCGCCCGCTTCTACGCCCGGTTCAGCGTCTCCGCCGAGACGCGGGGCGGGATCGGGCGCTCCGGGCCGAGCTGCTCGCCGGGCTCACCGGCCGGGTCGTGGAGGTCGGGGCCGGGAACGGGCTGAACTTCCCGCACTATCCGGTCGGGGTCACGGAGGTCCTGGCCGTCGAGCCGGAGGACCGGCTGCGCGAACTGGCCGGGAAGGCCGCGCGGCGGGCCGCCGTTCCGGTGACCGTGGTGCCGGGGACGGCCGAGGCGCTGCCCGCGCCGGACGGCGCCTTCGACGCGGCGGTGGTCTCCCTGGTCCTGTGCACGGTACGGGACGTGCCGGCGGCCCTCGCGGAGCTGCGCCGCGTCCTGCGTCCCGGCGGCGAGCTGCGCTTCTTCGAGCACGGGGCGGCGGACACGCCCGGGCTCGCGCGGGTGCAGCGGGGTCTCGACCGCACGGTGTGGCCGCTGCTCTTCGGCGGCTGCCACACCTCCCGCGTCCCGCCGGCGGAGATCGAGGAGGCCGGTTTCGTCCTCGGTCCGTACCGCTCCTTCGACGTCCCGGAGGGCGGGCCGAGGCTGCCGTCCTCCCCCTGCGTCCTGGGCACGGCGAGGCGGTGAGGCGCCGCCGTCCCGCTCTTCGGAACCCCTGGCACGGCCGGTGGCCCCGTGATGGGATCCGGCCGTGATCGATCTGCAGATACGTGCCGCCACCGTCGACGAGGCCGAGGCCGTCCTGGCCTTCTGGCGGGAGTCCGCCGAGGGACGTCCGTCTCGGACGACGTGCCGGGGTCACCCGGCTCGTCGAGCGCGACCGGAGGCCCTGCTCCTCGCGGTGGCCGACGGGCGGATCGTGGGGTCCGTGATCGCCGGCTGGGACGGCTGGCGCGCCTCGCTCTACCGGCTCGCCGTCCTGCCCCGTACCGGCGCCGGGGGATCTCCACCGCGCTCCTGCGGGCGGCCGAGGAGCGGTTCGCCGCGCTCGGCGGGCGGCGTGTGGACGCCATGGTCCTGGAGGCGAACGAGACGGGGCGGATGCTCTGGGCCGCCGCCGGGTATCAGCGCGAGGACCACTGGCGCCGCTGGGTGAAGCCGCTCGCGCGATAAGGACCACAGGGGCGATCGACATGCTCACTTTGCCCGTCCTTTACCATGGTCTCCCATCCCGACGATCGAAAGGTGTGAGCGTCCGCCCATGGGCGAGCCTCCCAGTAGCACTGGTTCCGAAAGACTCGAAAGCCGCGGCTCCGGCCGTCGACGCCGAGCGATCCTCCTCCCGCCGCGTGATCATGGGACGGAGGTGAACCGATGACCGAAGTGCTCCTGCTCCTCGTCGCGCTCCTGCTCTCCCTCGCGTGCGGCGCCTTCGTCGCGGCCGAGTTCTCGCTGACCACGGTCGAGCGCGGCGAACTCGAAGCCGCCGCGAAGCGCAGCGAGCGCAGCGCGGCGGGCGCGCTCAAGGCCGTCAGGTCGCTGACATTCCAGCTCTCCGGCGCCCAGCTCGGCATCACCGTCACCAACCTGGTGGTCGGCATGCTGTCCGAACCGTCGATCGCCGCCCTGATCAAGGGCCCGGTCGAGGCCCTCGGCCTCTCCGCCTCGGTCGCCTCCTCGGTGGCCCTGGTCCTGGGCACCGCCCTGTCGACCGTGGTCCTGATGGTGGTCGGCGAGCTGGTCCCCAAGAACTGGGCCATCTCCTCGCCGCTCGCCGTGGCGAAGGTGGTGGCCACGCCGCAGCGCGTGTTCACGGCCGCCTTCAAGCCGCTGATCAGCCACCTCAACAACACCGCGAACCGGATCCTGCGCCGGCTCGGCATGGAGCCGACCGAGGAGCTGGCCTCCGCGCGCTCCCCGCAGGAGCTGGTGGCCCTCGCCCGGCACTCCGCGAAGGAGGGGCCCTGGAGGCGGACACGGCCGAGCTGTTCGTCCGCACCCTGAACCTGGCGGAGCTGACCGCCGAGAACGTGATGACGCCCCGCGTGCAGGTCACCGCCCTGGACGTGCAGGCCACCGCGGAGGACGTGGCGAACGCGACCCGCGCGACCGGCCTGTCCCGCTTCCCGGTCTACCGGGACAGCCTCGACGCGGTCGTCGGCATCGCCCACATCAAGGACGTCCTCGCCATACCGGCCGCCGAGCGGTACCGCCGCCCGATCGGGGAGATGCTGCGCGAGCCGCTGCTCGTCCCGGAGACGCTGACCGTGGACAGGCTGCTGGACCGGCTGTCCGGGAAGCAGACGATGGCGGTCGTCATCGACGAGTACGGCGGTACGGCCGGGGTCGTCACCCTGGAGGACATCGTCGAGGAGGTCGTCGGCGAGGTCCGCGACGAGCACGACCCGCACGAGACGCCGGACCTGGCACGGGCCGGCGAGGACGCGGACGGGCGCGCGCTGTGGTCCGCCGACGGCGCGGCCCGCACCGACCAGGTCGGCACGATCGGCCTGCGGGTGCCGGACGGCCCGTACGAGACGCTCGCGGGCTTCGTCGCCCACGAGCTGGGACGCATCCCGGCCGTCGGCGACGGCGTGGAGGCCGCCGGCTGGCGGCTCGACGTCGTGGACGCCTCGGGCCGGCGCGCGGCCCGCGTGCTGCTGCACGCGCCCGCGCACGACACCGGGGACGAGACCGGGGAGGCCGGCCGATGATCGCGATCCAGTTGCTGATCGGCCTGCTCACCCTGGTCGTCAACGCCTTCTTCGTCGGCGCCGAGTTCGCCCTGATCTCGGTCCGCCGCAGTCAGATCGAGCCCCTGGCCGAGGCCGGGGACAAGCGGGCGCGCAGTGTGGTCTGGGGCCTGGAGCACGTCTCCGCGATGCTCGCGGCGGCCCAGCTCGGCATCACGCTCTGCACCCTGGTCCTGGGCATCGTCGCCGAGCCGGCCATCGCGCACCTGCTCGAACCGGTCTTCGACGCGGTCGGCGTCCCGCACGGCCTGGTGCACCCGATCTCGTTCGTGATCGCCCTGTCGCTCGCGACGTACCTGCACATGCTGCTCGGCGAGATGGTGCCGAAGAACATCGCGCTCGCCGAGCCGACGCGCTCCCGCGCTGCTGCTCGGGCCGCCCCTGGTGACGCTCGCCCGGGCGCTGCGGCCAGTGATCTTCGCGATCAACGCCTTCGCGAACGCCCTGCTCAAGCTGTTGCGGGTGGAGGTCAAGGACGAGGTGTCCGCGACCTTCTCGGACGACGAGCTGGCCCGTATGGTCACCGACGCCGGTGACGCCGGACTCCTGGACAACCGGGCCGCCGAGCGGCTGCACGACGCCCTGGAGCTGGGCCGCCGTCCCGTGCGGGACGTGGTGATGCCGGCGGACAAGGTGGTGTCCACCCCGGTCGGCACCACCCCCGAGGAGCTGGAGGCGCTGTCGGCGCGGACCGGGTTCTCCCGCTTCCCCGTGGTCGACGCGGAGCGCCGCATCCTGGGCTATCTGCACGTCAAGGACGCCCTGGACATCGTCCCGCGCGACCTGCCGTTCCCGGTGTCGTCGCTGCGGCCGATCGCCCGGGTGCGGGCGGAGACGCCGCTGGACGACGTCCTGACCGCGATGCGCCGCAGCCGGACGCACCTGGCGGCGGTCCTCGACGAGAACGACCGGCAGGCCGGGCTCGTGGCGATGGAGGACGTGCTGCGCGAGCTGGTGGGGCGCCCCGCGGCGCCGTAGCGGCCGCGCAGGGAGGACGAAGGGCCCCGGGATCCGTCCCGGGGCCCTTCGGGCTCCGTTCAGAGCGCGGTGGCGGCCAGCCAGTCGTCCAGGGGCCCCGGTCGCCGGTGTGGGCGAAGCACGGGTCGTCGGCGCCGTACCGGCGGTGCAGGAGGAGGAGCAGCTCTCCGGCGTCCGCCTCGACGGCGGCGGTCGGCTCCGCGCCGCCGCTCCCCCGGGTCCAGGTGAAGCCGCCCCCGCCGAGGGTGAGGGTCCAGACGGCACCGGTGTCGCGGGCGGTGAGGCGCAGGACCGTCCCGTCCCGGCCGAGCCGGGAGAGCGGCTCCGCGATCCGGGCGATGTACGGGGCGTCGGTCAGGAAGTGGTCGACGGCGTCCGCGGCCGTGGCGGGGTCGAGGGGCCGGTCTTCCCGTCGACGGCCAGTTCGGCGTCGGCGAGGTGGACCAGGGTCTCGAAGAGCACGTGGCGGGGGTAGTGGCGGACGTGCGGGTCGGCGCCCGGGGACCAGACGGGGGCGTCCGGGTCGGCGTCGCGGGCGGCGGCGGCGAAGCGCTCGGCGCCGGTGACGAGCCAGTCGGCGTACGCGGCGGGGCCGGCCGGCGGGTCGAGCGGGACGTCCTCCGCGAGGACGCGGGTGGCGGAGCGGGTCCGTACGAGGTGCTCGGCCCAGCGGTGAACGGTGCCGACGTGCCGGGCGAGGTCCGCGAGGGTCCAGTCGGGGCAGCCGGGGACGGGAGTGGCGGGGTCGGCGTCGCGGACGACGGCGGCGAGGCGGCGGGCGTGGTCCAGGACGGCGTCGCAGGCGGCGGCGTGGGGGTCCCCGGTGAGGCCGAAGCCCTCGGAGACCTTGAGCAGCTCGTCCCGCCGGGGGCCCTCGGGCTCACGCAGGGCGGCCGCGCGGAACAGCCCGTCGAGGGTCCGCCGGTCGGTCGCCGTGAGCCCGGCGAGGGTGTGTCCGGTGGACTCCAGCCACGTCACCGCCGTGTCGGGGTCCAGGACGTCCTCGTCGGACGTCTCGACCGCCGTCACCAGTCCGGCCAGTGCCTCGGCCAGGGCGCTCAGGAGCGCTTCGCTCATCGGATTTCCCCTCCCGGGTTCTCCACGGCACGCTTCGCATACCGCACGGTATGATCGCTCCGCCATGGAGATCAATGCCACGTACAACAGTCTCGTCGCCCTCGGCGACAGCTTCACCGAGGGTATGTCGGACCTGAGGCCCGACGGCTCCTACGGAGGCTGGGCCGACGTCCTCGCGGGCCGTCTCGCCGCCCGCTCCCCGGCTTCCGCTACGCGAACCTCGCCGTGCGCGGGAAGCTCATCGGACAGATCGTCGAGGAGCAAGTCGGCCCGGCCGCAACGATGGAGGCCGATGTGGTCACCCTCGTCGGCGGCCTCAACGACACCCTCCGCCCCAAGGTCGACATGGTCCGGGTGAGGGACCTCCTCACCGAGGCAGTGGAACGCCTCACACCCGCCTGCGGACAGCTCGTCCTGATGCGCAGCCCCGGCCGGAACGGCCCCGTCATGGAGCGCTTCCGGCCCCGGATGGAGGAGCTCTTCGCCCACATCGACGCGCTCGCCGCCCGGCACGGCGCCCTGGTCGTCGACCTGTACGGGGCGCCGTCGCTCGGCGACCCCGCCTGTGGGACGTGGACCGGCTCCACCTGACGGCCGAGGGGCACCGGCGGGTCGCCGAGGCCGTGTGGCAGACCCTCGGCCTGGAGCCCGAGGAGGACTGGCGCACCCCGATGCCGCCGACCGCGCGCCCCCGCTGGGCGAGCCGGCGGCTCGCGGACGCCCGCTTCGCCAGGGAGCACCTGGGCCCCTGGATCGGGCGGCGCCTGACCGGCCGCTCCTCCGGCGACGGCCGCGCGCCCAAGCGCCCGGAGCTCCTTCCGTACGCGCCCTCGGTGAGCGTCCGGTCGGAGCGCCCGTGACCCGCGTCTCGTAGCAAGCTCCAGATCGGGCGGCGGCGCCGACCTGCAGAAACCGCCAGGTAAACTCTGCCCACGTGACTGCTGTGACTGCGAAGCCCCGCATCCCCAACGTTCTGGCCGGCCGCTACGCCTCCGCGGAGCTCGCCGTCCTCTGGTCCCCCGAGCAGAAGGTGAAGCTGGAGCGGCGGCTGTGGCTCGCCGTGCTGCGCGCGCAGAAGGACCTCGGGATCGAGGTTCCGGAGAGGCCCTCGCCGACTACGAGCGCGTCCTCGACCAGGTCGACCTCGGCTCCATCGCCGAGCGCGAGAAGGTCACCCGGCACGACGTGAAGGCCCGCATCGAGGAGTTCAACGCCCTCGCCGGCCACGAGCACGTCCACAAGGGCATGACCTCGCGCGACCTCACCGAGAACGTCGAGCAGCTCCAGATCCGGCTCTCCCTGGAGCTGATGCGGGACCGCACGGTCGCCGTCCTCGCCCGCCTGGGCCGGCTCTCCGCCGAGTACGCCGAGCTGGTCGTGGCCGGCCGCTCGCACAACGTCGCCGCGCAGGCCACCACCCTCGGCAAGCGGTTCGCGACGGCGACGGACGAGCTGCTCGTGGCGTACGCGCGCCTGGAGGAGCTGCTCGGCCGCTACCCGCTGCGCGGCATCAAGGGCCCGGTCGGCACCGCGCAGGACATGCTGGACCTGCTCGGCGGCGACGCCGGCAAGCTGGCCGAGCTCGAACAGCGGATCGCCGGTCACCTCGGCTTCGCGCACGCCTTCACCTCGGTCGGCCAGGTCTACCCGCGCTCGCTCGACTACGACGTGGTCACCGCCCTCGTCCAGCTCGCCGCCGCCCCGTCCTCGACCGCCAAGACGATCCGGCTGATGGCGGGCCACGAGCTGGTCACCGAGGGCTTCAAGCCCGGCCAGGTCGGTTCCTCGGCGATGCCGCACAAGATGAACACCCGCTCCTGCGAGCGCGTCAACGGCCTCATGGTCATCCTGCGCGGCTACGCCTCGATGACCGGCGAGCTGGCCGGCGACCAGTGGAACGAGGGCGACGTGTCCTGCTCCGTGGTCCGCCGGGTCGCGCTGCCGGACGCCTTCTTCGCCCTGGACGGCCTCCTGGAGACCTTCCTCACCGTGCTCGACGAGTTCGGCGCCTTCCCGGCCGTCGTGGCCCGCGAGCTCGACCGCTACCTGCCCTTCCTGGCGACCACCAAGGTCCTCATGGGCGCGGTGCGCGCCGGGGTCGGCCGCGAGGTCGCCCACGAGGCCATCAAGGAGAACGCCGTGGCCTCCGCGCTCGCCATGCGCGAGCAGGGCGCCGAGCGCAACGAGCTCCTCGACAAGCTGGCCGCCGACGAGCGCATCCCGCTGGACCGGGCGCAGCTCGACGAGCTGATGGCGGACAAGCTGTCCTTCACGGGCGCCGCCGCCGACCAGGTCGCCGCCGTGGTCGCGCGCGTCGACGAGATCGTGAAGCAGCACCCGGAGGCCGCCGCCTACACCCCCGGGGCGATCCTCTGACCCCCTCCCCCGGTTCACCCGGCGGGAGCTGGAGGCCGCTCGCGACCGCGTCGTTCCGGACGTGGTCGCGGGCGGCCTCTCGGTGCTCTTCTGCGGGATCAACCCGGGTCTGATGACGGCGGCGTCCGGCCACCACTTCGCCCGGCCGGGCAACCGGTTCTGGCCGGTGCTGCACCTGTCGGGGTTCACGCCGCGACAGCTCCGGCCGGACGAGCAGGAGGAGCTCCTGGCGTACGGCCTCGGGATCACCAACGTGGTGGCGCGACCGTCCGCGCGGGCCGACGAGCTGACCCGCGAGGAGTACCTGGAGGGCGGGCGGCTGCTCTCCGAGCGGGTGGAGCGACTGGCCCCGCGCTGGCTCGCGATCGCCGGCGTCACGGCGTACCGCGCGGCCTTCGACGAGCCGAAGGCGGTGATCGGGCCGCAGGAGCGGACGATCGGCACCACCCGGATCTGGGCCCTGCCCAGCCCGAGCGGCCTCAACGCCCACTGGTCGACGGCGGCGATGGCCGAGGAGTTCGCCCGGCTCCGCGAGGCGGCGGGGCTCCCGGAGGCGGGAGCGTAGGGCGGTTCCGGTCCCGCCGCGCGGACCGGGCCGGGGCCGTACGGCGACCGGGGCCCCGTACGGCTCTCGCGCGGGCCCACGGGCGGTGAACGGGGCGTCCGGCACGTCCCGTTCCGCTTCGTACCCCCTCCCGCTTCCTCCCGGACGCGCCCGCCCGTGCCCCGTGCCGCCGGCCGGAGGCCTGGGCCGCCGTCGGCACCGCGCGCACGGACCGTCACCCAAGCGTGACGGGGCGGCACTCGCCGCGTCGGGACCCATTGAGTACCATCCGGCTGAAGGGCCACGAGCTGGGAGGACACACGGTGGGGCGGCTGACCGGCGGGGATCCGTCTCTGCTGCGGCGGATCAACTCCGCGGTGGTACTCCATGCGCTGCGGGGCGCCGACGCGCCCACGCTCACCGATCTGACCCGGATCACCGGTCTGTCGCGGCCCACGGTCGAGGGCGTCGTCGAAGGTCTCATGGAGGGCGGGCTCGTCGTCGAGTCGGCGCCCGAGGAGGGCGAGGCCCGGCGGCAGGGGCGGCCGGCGCGGAGGTTCCGCTTCCGCGCGGAGGCCGGCCACCTGCTCGGCATCGAGATCGGCCCGCACCGGGTGGCCGCCCTGCTCTCCGGCCTCGACGGACGGATCATCGGCGCGGGGTCCCGCGAGGTGTCGGAGACGGCGCCCGAGGACGAGCGGCTCGACCGGGTGCGCACGGTCGTCGCGGACGTGCTGCGCAGGGCCGGGGTCGCCCGGTCCAACCTGCGGGCCGTGGGCGTGGGCACGCCCGGCATCGTGGAGGCCGACGGGACCGTGCGGCTGGGCACGGCGCTGCCCGGCTGGACGGGCCTGGCGCTCGGCGAGCGGCTGCGGCGCTCCTTCCGCTGCCCGGTGATCGTGGAGAACGACGCCAACGCGGCGGCCGTCGCCGAGCACTGGAAGGGTGCCGCGACCGACTCCGACGACATCGTGTTCGTCCTGGCCGGGCTGAGCCCGGGGCCGGTTCGCTGATCGGCGGCCGGCTGCACCGCGGTTTCGGCGGGGCGGCCGGGGAGATCGGCGCCCTGCACCTGCTCGGCCGGGGCGTCACCCCGGAGCACCTGCTCTCGACGACGGACGAGCCGCTGCACCCGCTGGACGAGCAGGCGGTCGCGGAGGTCTTCGCGCTGGCCAGGAAGGGCGACGCGCGGGCGGAGGCGGCGGTGGAGCGGTTCATCCAGCGGCTCGTGCACGACGTGGCGGCCCTCGTCCTGGCGATCGACCCCGAGCTGGTCGTGGTGGGCGGCTGGGCGGCCGGTCTCGACGGGGTGCTCCAGCCGCTCCGCGAGAGCTGGCACGGTTCTGCCTGCGGCCGCCCCGGGTGGTGCTGTCCCTGCTGGGCGAGGCCGCGGTGGGCACGGGGGCGCTGCGCCTGGCCCTCGACCACGTCGAGGAGCAGCTCTTCGCGGTCGACGGAACGGTGACGGCCCGCCGCTGAACCGCCGGAGGGGCGGTCCCGGGGCGGGCCGGTGCCTGTGGGGGCGTACGGAGTACGGCTACGAGGCCATGACCAGGTCGCCCGAGTCGCCGAAGGTGAGGCGGCAGGTGTCGGCGCGGTAGGTGGCGACGGAGACGGCGGCGGTCCGGCCCCCGGAGAGGTAGCGGGTCGTCACGACGAGGACGGGCGCGCCCGGCAGCCGGTCGAGCTCCTTGGCGTCGTCGGCGCGGGCGGAGCCGAGCTCGACGGAGCGGTCCTGGCCGTCCAGGGCGAGGTGCTGGAGCTCGCGGAGCACGGCGCGGGCGCGGGCGGTGCCCGCGGGGGCGTCGATGCCGCTGAGGCCGGGGACGGAGTCGGCCGGCACGTAGAGCAGTTCGGCGGCGACCGGCTGGCCCTGGCTGATGCGGAGGCGGCGGACGACGTGCACCCGGTCCTCGGCGCCGGTCTCCAGGACGCGCGCGACGGCGGCCGGGGGACGTCGGAGGCGGAGTCCAGGGCCTGCCAGGCCTCGTCGCCGACGCCCGGCCAGGCGTGCTGGGTGGTGGAGACGTCCACGCCGACGCGCGGCGGGGCGACCGTGGTGCCGACGCCGCGGCGCCGCTGGAGGCGCCCCTCCAGCTCCAACTGCTCCAAAGCCTGCCGGAGCGTGGCCCGGGCGACGCCGAAGCGCGCGGCGAGCTCGCGCTCGTTGGGAAGGATCTCCCCGACGGCGAAGTCCGAGTCGAGCGCTTCGCCGATCACCGTCTTGAGGTGCTGGTATTTCGGTTCCGGCACCGATGCCAGCCGCGTGGTCCCCACCCTGATCCTCCGCAATTCGCCGTGTCCCGCGGCGTTTTCCGCGCCCTTGTTTATTAAAGGTTCCTGCACTAACTCTGCGACCATAAGGCGAGCCACCCCTTGGTCAAGACCAATCCTCCGCCGAAAACCCCGGAATGTGGCTCTCTGACCTAGATCGTTCACAGGACGTTCGCACCCCTGTGAGGCTCCGGTAGCGGAAAACCCCCGCTCCGGGACGGCGGAGGCGGGGGTTCGTGCGGCGCGGGCGGCGCCGGACGGCCGAGAAGCGCGCTCCGGCGGGAGAGAGCGCCGTGTTATGGCCAAGTGTTATTACCCCGCGCACCCTCCCCTTCGGAATCATGGGTCATGTCCATGCCGAACCACCGCCCCGCCGGCGGGGCTCCGGCATGCGCGCGGCCCCCGGGCCGCCCGCCCCTACACGCGCGTCCAGCGGGCGCGCCCACCGAATCGAGGAACCTTGCGCATCTCACGGCTCGTGCCCGCCCTCGCGGCCGCGGCGGTCTCCGTCCTCGCCCTCCTCTCCCCAGCGCCTCGGCGGCGCCGGCGCCCGCTGCCCCGGCAGTCCAGGCCGTGCAGCCGATCATCGGCGGCGGCTACGCCTCGAACGCCCCGTGGGCGGCCCGGTTGCTCTCGAACGGCCGGGAGACCTGTTCGGCCACGATCATCGCCCCGACCTGGATCCTCACCGCCAAGCACTGCGTCACCGGCGGCGGGCTCTCGTTCCGCATCGGCAGCCTCGACCAGTACAGCGGCGGCACCGTGGCCAACGGCGTCCAGACGTACACGCACAGCGCGGACCTGGCCCTCGTCCGCCTCGACCGCTCCGTCTCGGCGACCTACGCGACGCTCGGCCAGCCGGGCACCGTGCGCGTCGGCCAGAACGTCCAGGTGTACGGCTGGGGCGCCACGTCCCAGTGCGGTTCGGAGGCCACCTGCCAGTCCCGCTACCTGAAGGTCGCCAACGTCACCGTCACCAGCGGCTGCACCGACGCCTACGGCGGCTCGGCGATCTGCGCCCGCCGGGGCGACGGCATCACCGCCGGCGGCGACTCCGGCGGCCCCATGATGGCCGCCGGGGCCCAGGTCGGCGTCGCCTCCACCAGCGACCGCCAGACCACCACGGCGTACACCAACGTGACGGCGTACCGCTCCTGGATCAAGTCGATCGCGGGCGTGTGACGCGCTTCCGTCCCTGACGGGCGAGGGGCTCCCGCCGCGCGCGGTAGGAGCCCCTCGCCTTCTTCGCCGTCTTGGCGTCAGATGTCCTTCAAGCCCTGGAACTTGTCGGGGTTCCGGATGATGTGGACGGTCTGGACGCGTCCGTCCCTGACCTCGATCTGGAGCACCGTGTCGACGTGTCCGTCGATGAACGAGACCAGGGCCGGGGCGCCGTTGACCTCGACGAGGCGGTGCTCGTACAGGAAGTCCGCCTCCCGGGCCACGGCGTTGAGGAAGCGGCCGACCTTGGCCGCGGTGTCGATGACCCGCAGCGGCGCCTTGGACTTGCCGCCGCTGTCGCCGACGAGGCGCACGTCCGGCGCGAGCAGGGCGAGGAGTTCGCCGAGGTCGCCGCCGGAGGCCGCCGCGAGGAAGCGCTCGGTGAGGTCGCGGCGCTCGGTCGGGTCGACGTCGTAGCGCGGCCTGCCCTCGTCGACGTGGCGCCGGGCGCGGCCGGCGAGCTGGCGCACGGCCGCCTCGGAGCGGTCCAGGGCGGTGGCGATCTCCCCGTACGGGAAGCCGAAGGCCTCGCGCAGCACGAAGACGGCCCGCTCCAGGGGCGAGAGGGATTCGAGGACGACGAGGACGGCGAGCGAGACGGAGTCGGCGAGCAGGGCGCGCTCGGCGGTGTCGGGGGCGGCCGGGCCGAAGTCGGTGACGACGGGCTCGGGCAGCCAGGGGCCGACGTAGGTCTCGCGGCGCGTGTGGGCGAGCCGGAGCCGGTCGATGGCGAGCCGGGTGGTGATCCGCACGAGGAAGGCGCGCGGTTCGCGGACGGCGGCCCGGTCCTCGGCGGTCCAGCGCAGCCAGGCCTCCTGGACGACGTCCTCGGCGTCGGCGGCGCGCCCGAGCATCCGGTAGGCGACGCCGAGGAGCATCGGGCGGTGCTCCTCGAAGAGGGCGGTCAGGGTCTCGGTCGGAACGCCGCCGGAGGCGGACCTGTGGTGCCACCGGAGCCGGGATCGGTGGTGCCACCGCTGGCACTACCGGAAGCGGGGCCGGTGGTGCCGGGCGGGGCGTCGGTGGGGATGTCGGTGGGCACGTGTCCATCCCATCCCACCTCCCGGGGCCTGTCCAGTTCGGGGCGGGCTCTTGAACTCCCGGCTACCGACCGGTAATCCTTACTGACGGGTCGTCTAAGAGGTGTCACGACAGGGAGTCCTCATGTCCGCACGGATCACGCTCACGATCGAGACCCCCACGGGTCCCCGGACGACGTCCCTGACGTACGAGAGGAGGGGCACGGGCGAGCCGCTGCTGCTCCTCCACGGCATCGGGCACCACTGGCAGGCCTGGGAGCCCGTCCTCGACGTCCTGGCCGCCGAGCGGGACGTGATCGCCGTCGACCTGCCCGGCTTCGGCGCCTCCGACGCACTGCCGGACGGCTCCCCGTACGACCTGTCCGGCGTCGTCCCCGTCCTCGGCGCCTTCTGCGGGGCCCTCGGCGTGGAGCGTCCGCACGTGGCCGGGAACTCGCTCGGCGGGCTGCTCGCGCTGGAGCTCGGCCGGGAGAAGCTGGTGCGTTCGGTCACCGCCCTCTCCCCGCCGGCTTCTGGACGGAGGCCGAGCGGCGGTACGCCTTCGGGACGCTGCGGGCCATGCGCGGCGCGGCCCTGTCGCTGCCCGTGCCGGTGATCGAGCGGCTCTCCCGCACGCCCGCCGGACGCACCGCCCTCACCAGCACCATCTACGCCCGGCCCGCGCGGCGTTCACCCGAGGCGGTCGTCGCCGAGACGCTCGCGCTGCGCGGCGCGACCGGCTTCCACCAGACCCTGGCGGCGGGCCGGACCGTGCTCTTCCGCGACGACGTCCCCGCGGTCCCCGTCACCGTCGCCTGGGGCACCCGCGACCGGCTGCTCCTTCGCCGCCAGGGCGTCCGCGCCAAGCGGGCCCTGCCCGCCGCGCGCCTTGTCCGGCTGCCCGGCTGCGGCCACGTGCCCATGAACGACGATCCGGCCCTCGTCGCGCGCGTGATCCTGGACGGCAGCCGCTGAGGCCGTCTTCGTACGGGTGAACAGGCCGGTGCCGAGGGCGGCGCCGGCCCCCACGAGCAGGCTGCCGACCGCCTGCGGGAGGCCGAAGGCGGCGCCCGCGACCAGGGCGGCGCTCAGGGCGGCGGCGACCGGGATCGCCCCGGTGAAGAGGGTGGCCCGTTCCACACCGATCCGCTGGACGCCCGTGTAGAAGAGGACGAAGCCGACGACCGTGGCCAGGACCGCCTGCCACGCGAGCGCCCCGCCTCGACGCCCGTCGGCGTCCGGACGAAGCCGGTGCCGTCCACGAGCAGGCCGAGGAGCGCCGCCTCGGCCGCGCCGACCCGCAGACGGCGGCGGTGAGCAGCTTCGGGCCGAGGATCCGCAGCACCGGGACGGCCAGGACCGTGAACCCCACCTCGCCCGCGAGCGCCGCCAGCGACCAGCCGATCCCGGCCGCGTCCGTACGCCCCCAGCCCTGCACGGTGAACGCGCCGGCGGTGACGAGCAGCGCCCCGTACAGCACGGCGCGGGCCGGCCTGCGGCCCTCGGCCAGCGGGACGAGGACGGCGACGACGACCGGCGCGCAGCCCACCAGGACGCCGGGGACGGCCGGTTCGGCGGTCCGCTCGGCGGCCAGCACCGCGAGGTTGAAGCCGACCATGCCGACGGCCGCGAGGGCGGCGAGCCGCAACCGGTGACGGGGGTCAGGAGCCGGAGCGGGGCGAGCCCGCCGCGGCCGAGCAGCGGGAGCAGGAGCAGGCAGGCGGCCCCGTAGCGGAGCGCCTGTCCGCCCGCGTACGGATAGGCGCCGAGCAGGCTGTTCGCGGTGAAGGAGGCACCGACGAGGGCGTAGGCGAGGGTCACGAGCAGGACCCCGCGCAAGGAGTTCGCGTTCATGGTCCCGACGCTAGGAATCCGCGCGGCCCCGGTTAAGGTCCACTTCCATGACGCCATCGGGGACCACTTCGGGCGGGGCGACGGATCCCGCCGGACAGCCCGCGTGGGAGCTGCTGCTCCCGGCTGCCGGGGCGCCGGCGCGGCGGCGGGGCCGGGCGCTCCAGGAGGCGCTGCGCGAGGCGGTCCGCTCGGGGCGGCTCGCGGCCGGGACGCGGCTGCCGTCCACCCGTGAGCTCGCGGCCGACCTCGGCGTCTCGCGGGGCCTCGTCACCGAGGCGTACGAGCAGCTCACCGCCGAGGGGTACCTGCGCGGCGCGCGGGGCGCGGGGACCTGGGTGGGCGGCGCGGTGCGGGTGCCCGGCGGGGGCGGGGGCGGTGCCGGTACGGACGGGGCGGACGGGCGCGGGGTACGCGGTCCGGGCGGCGGGGTGGGCGGTCCGGGCCGCGGGGTGCCGGGGCCGGGTGTCCGGGTGGACTTCCGGCCGGGGACCCCGGACCTGTCGCTGTTCCCGAGGAGCGCGTGGGCGGCGGCGCAGCGGTCCGTCCTGGCGCGGCTGCCCCACCGGGCGCTCGGCTATCCGGACCCGCGCGGGCTTCCCGAACTGCGCGAGGCGCTGGCCGGGATGCTGGCGCGACGGCGGGGCAGTGGCCGATCCGGAGCGGCTCGTGGTCTGTTCGGGCGTGGCGCAGGCGTCGACGCTCCTGGGGTTCGTGCTGCGGGCGCGGGGACTGCGCACGGTCGGCGTCGAGGATCCCGGCAGCCCCGAGCACGGACGCCTCTTCGCCTCCACCGGAATGGAGACGGTGTGGCTGCCGCTGGACGGGGAGGGCCTGCGTCCGGAACCGCTCGCCGCCTCGGGGGTGCGGGCCGTGGTCGTGACGCCCTCGCACCAGTTCCCGTCCGGGATCGGCTGGTCGGCCGGGCGGCGCGCCGCGCTCCTCGACTGGGCGCGGGCGGTCGACGGCTACGTCCTGGAGGACGACTACGACGGGGACTTCCGGTACGACCGGGCGCCGGTCGGCGCGCTCCAGGGCCTCGATCCGGAGCGGGTCGTCTACGCGGGGTCGGTCAGCAAGTCGCTGGCGCCCGGGCTGCGGCTCGGCTGGACGCTCGTCCCCGAGGAGCTGCTCGGGGAGGTCGTGGAGCGGAAGCGGACGATGGACCTCGGCAATCCGGTGCTCGACCAGGCCGTCCTCGCGGAGTTCGTGACGCGGGGCGGGTACGACCGGCAACTGCGCCGCTGCCAGCGCGCCTACCGGGAGCGGCGGGACGCGCTGCTCGCCGCCCTCGCCGAGCACCTCCCCGGCACCGGGGTGAGCGGCATCGCGGCCGGACTGCACGTCATCGCGCGCATACCGGCACGCTTCGGGCCGCCGGAACGGTTCCTGGAGCGGGCGGCGGGGGCGGGGGTGGCGCTGCGGTCCCTGGAGGAGTACGGCACGGCCCGCCCGGCGGACGGGGACGTACGGCTCGTCATCGGCTACGCGCACCTGGCGCCGTCGGCGATCACGGAGGATCGGGCTGGTGGCGGGGGCGGTGGGGGGCGGGGCGGGGTGATCCGCTCACGTGGGGCCCGAACGGGGCCGGTGGGGTGAGCTGTTCGCACACGGGACCCGGACGGGTCGGGGCCGGCGGGGTGAGCTGGGGGTGAGCTGTTCACATACGGGACCCGGACGGGGCGGGACCGGCGGGGTGAGCTGTTCGCACCCGGGACCCGGACGGGTCGGGACCGGCGGGACGATCTGTTCACGCGGGGTTCGCGCGGGCGCCGTTCCCGGCCGTTAGGCATGGGGCGGCGTAGCGACCACGACCGGAATCGACCACCTCCCGGAGGCCCTTCCATGTCCCACCCGTGCCCGGCTCCTCCCCGTGCCCGCCCCCGCATCCGCGCCCTCGCCCGCGCGGCGCGGCCTCCTGCGCGGCTCGCTGGCCGCGTCGGCCGCGCTCGCCCTCGGCGGCGCCGGCCTCGCGGCCCCGCGTTCGCGCTCTCCGGCCGGCCCCGGGCCGCGTGGGGCGTGCAGGCGGGCGACGTCACGGCCTCCTCCGGTCTGGTGTGGGTGCGCTCCGACCGTCCGGCGCGCATGATCGTCGAGACCTCCGCGACCGAGTCCTTCCGGCGGGCGCGCCGCCACCGCGGGCCGCTGCTCGGGGCCGGCACGGACTTCACCGGCACCACGGCCCTGCGCGGCCTCCCGGCGGGCGAGCAGGTCCACTACCGGGTCACCCTGGCGGACCCGGACGACCCGCGCCGTACGGGCGAGCCGGTCACCGGCACGTTCCGCACGGCCCCGGACCGGCGCCGCGACGGCGTCCGCTTCCTGTGGTCCGGGGACGTCGCGGGGCAGGGCTGGGGCATCAACCCGGACATCGGCGGCTTCCGCGCGTACGACGAGATGCGCCGGCTCGACCCGGACTTCTTCCTGTGCAGCGGGGACGCGATCTACGCGGACGGGGTGATCGAGCCGAGCGTGACCCTGCCGGACGGGCGGGTCTGGCGGAACGTCACGACGCCGGAGAAGGCGAAGGTCGCCGAGACCCTCGCCGAGTACCGTGGCAACTTCCGGTACAACCTCCTCGACCACAACGTCCGGGCGTTCAACGCGCAGGTGCCGTCGATCGTGCAGTGGGACGACCACGAGGTGCGGAACAACTGGTACCCGGGGCAGATCCTGGACGACCCCCGGTACGCGGAGAAGGACGTGGACGTCCTCGCCGCCCGGGCGGCGCGCGCCTTCGGCGAGTACACGCCGGTCTCCACCCTCCACGTGCCGGGCGGACAGGGCGGACAGGGCGGGCACGGGCGGCGGGTGCACCGGGTGGTGCGGTACGGGCCGCTGCTCGACGTGTTCGTGCTCGACATGCGCTCGTACCGGAACCCCAACTCGCCCAACCGGCAGGCCGACGACACCACCGGCATCCTGGGCGCGGAGCAACTGGCCTGGCTGAAGCGGGAGCTGGCCGCGTCCACGGCCGTGTGGAAGGTGCTCGCGGCCGACATGCCGATCGGCCTGGTGGTGCCGGACGGGGCCGCGAACTTCGAGGCGATCGCGCAGGGCGACCCGGGCGCGCCGCTGGGCCGGGAGCTCCAGGTCGCGGAGCTGCTGCGGTTCGTCAAGCACCGGCGGATCACCGGCACGCTGTGGCTGACGGCGGACGTGCACCACACCTCGGCGCAGCACTACGCGCCGGAGCGGGCGGCCTTCGAGGACTTCGCCCCTTCTGGGAGTTCGTGACGGGGCCGCTGGCGGCGGGCGCGTTCCCGGCGAGCGCGCTGGACGGGACCTTCGGGCCCGACCGGGTGTTCGTGCGGGCTCCGGAGCGGGGAACCTGTCGCCGATGGAGAGCCCGTCGTACTTCGGCGAGGTCGACATCGACGGCCACAGCGGGGACCTGACCGTGCGCCTGCGGGCGGAGGGCGGGAAGGTGCTGTTCAGCAAGGTGCTGCGGCCGGGGCGCGTCGGGCAGTGATCCCGGGCGGGCCCCTGAGGGGTTCCGGCCCGAAGGGGCTCCCCCTGAAGGGGTTCCGGCCTGAGGAGCTCCGGCCCGAGAGAGCTCCGGCCTGACGGAGCTCCGTCCCGAAGGGCTTCCGGAGGGCGTTGTCAGTGGTGGGTCCTACGGTTTTCCATGACGCGATCCGTACAGGCGCTCGCCTACGCACGCCCGTCCGCGCTGGAGTCCACGGGCTCCGGCCGGCTGCTCGGTCTGGAGACGGCGGGGGCCTCACGCCCCGCGGGGCCGAGGCCCGTCCCCGCTTCTTCTCCGGCTTCCTGGCCTCGCCGCAGGTCGCCGCCCGCGGTCTGCTCGCGGTCGCCGACGTCGCCGCGGCCCGCTACCACCAGCGGATACGGCCGGGTTCGCTGGATCCGGTGGTGACGGGGAACGGGGACCGGCTGCGGTTCGAGTCCTTCTCCGGCTGCGGCGGGGTGTACGCGCGCCTGGACGTGCTCGACGAGGCCCTGGGCGGCACGGAGACGGGGCACGGCACCACCAACGTCGACGTCAACGATCCGCTGCGCGAGGCGCTGTCGCGGATGGCGGGGACGATCCGCTGCACCTGCGGGTCGGCCCCGACGAGATGGCGGTGAGCACCCTCGCGGGCGCGGTCGTGGAGAAGAAGGTGCCGCTGCCGGACCGCTGGCTGCGGGGGTTCGCCGAGGCCCAGGTCGCCTCGGCGCGGTTCGACCTGCGGGCGGAGCTGACGGGGGCGGAGGCCGTGCGGTTCCTCCGGTCCCTGCCGCGTGCGCGGTCCCGGGGCGCGGTCCGCTGTGGATCACGCAGTCGGGCCGGACCCTGCGGCCGACGACCCGGCCGGGGGCGGGCGCGGTCTGCCTGCCGGGGCCGGACCGGCTGGCCGCCCTGGAGCGGGTGCTGCGGTACGCGACGGGGCTGCGGGTGTACGGGCCGGTGCCGGACGGCACGGCCGCGGCGAGCGCCTGGGAGGTGACCCTGCCGGGCATGCGGCTGACGCTCACGCTGTCGCCCGACCCGGCGCGGGGCTTCTCCGGCGAGGGCGGTGTCCTGGAGGCGCTCGCGACGGAGGAGGCGGAGCAGGACGCCGAGCTGGTCGCGGTGCTGCTCGCCTGGGAGCCGCGCATCGACCCGGCCGATCTCGCGGCGCAGGCGGGCCTGACGGCCGACCGGGTGCGGGCGGCGCTGACCCGGCTCGGCACGGCCGGGCGGGTGGGGTACGACGTGGCGGACGCGGCCTACTTCCACCGGGAGCTGCCCTACGACGCGGACCGCGCCGAGCGCCACAACCCGCGTCTGGTGAGCGCGCGCCGGCTGGTCGCGGAGGGGCCGTGGAGCTCGACGGCGAGTCGGCGGCGGTGGCCTCGGGCGACCGGCGCTACCGGGTGCGGGAGTCGGACGGGGTCCTGAGCTGCACCTGCCAGTGGTGGGCGGACCACCGGGGGCGCCGGGGGCCGTGCAAGCACGCGCTCGCGGTGCGGATGGCCCGGCGGGGCGCGGTGGTCGCGGCCGGGGCCGCGCCGTGACAGGCCCGGCGGCGGACATCGGGGAACGGGCGGCCGGAGCGGTGGCCGGCATCGGGAAGCGGGCGGCCGGGGCGGTGGCCGGCATCAGGGAGTGGGCGGCCGGAGCGGTGGCCGGCATCGGGGAACGGATCGAAGGGGCGGGACGGAAGACAATGGGGACAGGCATGGGAATCGGTGCGGAGAACGGCACGGAGAGCGGTGCGGCGGTGTCGGTGGAGGACGGTGCGCGGGGTGCGACCGGAGACGGCGCGGCGGTCGAGCGGCTGCTCGACGCGGTGCGCGCCGGGCGGACCCGCCACGTGCCGAAGCTCCTGGAGCCGCTGGACGCCGCCGCGCGCAAGGAAGCCCTCGGGAGGCTGAAGGCGCTGCGCGCCGAGGTCCGCGCCTGGGACTGGAAGCGGGGGCAGGAGGCGGCCCTGATCCGGCGCGGTCTGTACGTGGCGGGGCCGGGTGCCACACGGGCGCGGCGGCGACCGCGACCTGGCTCGCCGGCAGCGACATGCTGGGCTGGCAGCTCAAGGACGCGACCCCGGTCCTGGCGGTGCTCGCCGACCGGGACCCGGCCTGGCTGGCGGACGTGGCGGGGCGGCTCGCCAAGCGGCGGAACGTCGCGGAGACCGTCTACGAACTGATCCACGGGCTCGTGGTGCGCTCCGGCTGTCCGGTCCCGGCGACCGACGGCTACGTCCTGGGCTGGACGCGGAAGGTGACCGACAAGCGGCTCCCGGAGCGGCTGCGCGCGGACCCCCAGACCCCGGTCCTGGTGGCGCACGCGCTGTCGATGGGCGAGACCCCCGACCGGATGACCTGGTCGGTCGGTCCGGAGGCGCCCACGCACTGGCCCACGGCGATCACGACGCTCGTCGCGGAGGGGTGCTCGACCGGGCCGGGGTGGTGGACCTGTGCGCGTCCCGGCTGCTGCGCGGCGGGCGGGCGAGGACCTGAAGTTCCCGCTGGAGGTGCTGCGGCTCCTCGCGCCGACCCGGGAGGAGCTGCGGGAACGGGTCCCGGACTGGATCGGGATGGCGGCCGACGCCCCGTCGCCGGTCGCCGGGTACGCGCAGGAGGTCCTGGCGGGACTCGCCGTGGAGGGGCGCTGCCGGCCGGGGCGCTGGCCGAGATGACGGGCGCGGTGCTTTTCCGCACCGAGAAGAAGCTGGTGCGGGCCCAGCTCACCCTGGTCGGCAAGGTGCTCGCGCGGGAGCGGGGCGCGGCCGGCGAGCTGCTGCCCGCCGTCGCGGAGGCCTTCGGGCACGAGGACACCGGCGTCCAGGAGCGGGCGCTCAAGCTGGTGGGCAGGTATCTGTCCGCCGTGGACGCGGAGGTGCGGGCGGAGCTGGCCGAGGCGGCCGGGCTGCTCGGCCCGGCGCACCGGCGGGCGGCCGTGGAGCTGTTCGGGGATGCCCTGGGGACGGCCGACGCCGGGCCGTACGAGGAGATCCTGCCGCCGGTGCCGGGGCCGGAGCCGGTGGCGCCCGCGGCGGCCACGGTCGGGGCGCTGGTGGAGGAGCTGGTGGCGAAGGGCCTCATGGAGGACTCCGTGGCGTTCGAGCGGGCGCTCGACGGTCTGGTGCGGCACGCGCACCGGGACCGGGCGGCCGTGGTGGAGGCGGTGCGGGAGGCGTTCCCGACGGGTGTCTGGGAGACGCCCCACCACTTCACGCACTTCACCCACGGCGTCCACGTGGTGCTCGCGTCGCTGCTCGGCCTCGTGGAGCGGTCGGTGATCGACGGCCACCGGGCGGAGGCGCCCGAGCGGAAGTCCTGTTCCCACGAGGGCCTGTCGGGCGTCCTCCAGGCGCGGCTGTGGGAGGCCGCCGCCCTGGTGGGCACGGACGGGCTGCCGTTCCTGCTCGCCACGCCGACCCTGCACACCGGCGGGATCGATCCGCTGGTCCTCGTGGAGCGGCTGCGGGCCTACCGGGACGCGGGCGCGGAGCCCGCCCCGGTGGATCTCGCCCAGGCCCTGGTCCGGGTCCTGCGGGCCGACCCGTCGGCGGGCCGGGCGGCCGGGGAGGCGGCGGCGCTCGGCACTCCGGCCGGTCTGCGGCTCGCCGCCTGGCTGCGGGACGAGGACGCGCTGGGGGCGACCGTGCGGCTGTTCCCCGGGGCGATCGGGGATCCTCGGGGAAGTGGTGGCTGATCGACCGGATCGCGGTCGGGTTCGGCGAGCGCGCCGTGGTGCGGGAGGAGTTCCCGCCCGCCTTCCACTGGCTGGGCGGCGCCGTGCCGGTGGTTCCCCACCGCTGCTACCACTGGACCGGGGACCGGGCGCAGTGGGCGTCGGTGCTCCCGGCCGACCGCGAGGTCCTGGCGGCCTGTCTGCTTCCGGCCATGGCGCACTCCGTCGACGAGGACCAGCGCGAGACGACCGAGCCGCTGACCGCGCTGGCCGAGGCCGGGGGCCGGTGGGCCGCGCGGTGCACCTGGCCCTGGCGTTCGGCCTCGGCTGCGTCGACTCCGACGACCGGCTGCGGGCGGTGGACGCGCTGCTCGTCCTGGCGTCGCGGGGCGAGCTGAACGCCCGGGCGCTCGGGGCGGAGCTGGCGTGGCTGGTGGCGGAGGGCTCGCTCAAGCCGAACCGGGTGGCGGACGCGGCTCGTACGGCGGCCGTCACGGGGGCGTACGGGACGGTCTGGGCGGTCCTGGAGGCGATGCTTCCGGAGCTGGTCGGCGCGGCGAAGCCGGTGCGGGGGCTGGGCGAACTGCTCGCGGTCGCGGCCGACTGCGCGGAGCGGTGCGGGGCCCGGGGGAGGTCGCCGGACTCGACGTGGTGGCCTCGGCGCGGGGTTCCTCGCAGCTCGTCGTCCAGGCCAGGCGGCTGCTGAACGCACTCCGTCAGGAGGCCGATCAGCCTCCGACAGAAACGGCCTGAATCGGTCGTTAAGCCGCCAGAGGGGCGCTTAACCCGTCAGTCACAAAGCGTTCGTGATCACGCAACACCACTGGGTCACAGTGAGGTCATGACCGATGTGACGTCCTCGAAGAGCGCCCGCCATCCGCACCACTGGCGGCACGACCTGATCGAACTGGCCGCGCTGTTCACCGCCGTGGTGGTGGCCGACACGATCGCCAAGACCATCGCCAAGGGCCCGGAGGGCCTACCTGCTGGTGTTCTCGGCGGTCGCGCTGGTCGCCACCGCCGCCTTCCACACCTGGTGGGCGCGGAGGCGCAGCCATGCCAACCATGCCCCGCCCGCCGGTGATCCCGGCGGGCGTCCGGCCGTCGTCCCCGCCGCGCGGCCGGAGCCCGCGGCGGCGGAGGGGCCCGGTGCGGACGGCGGGTCCGGCCGGGCGGCCGGGACCTCGCTGTGGCGGATGCGCACCACCGTCGCGGACACCCCGGGCAGCCTCGCCGCCCTCTGCACGGTCCTCGCCCGCCTGGACGTGGACATCCTCACCCTCCAGACCCATCCGCTGGCGGACGGCACGGTCGACGAGTTCCTGCTGCGCGCCCCCGCCGACCTCTCCGCCCAGGCCCTGGTCCGGGAGACCGCGGCGGCCGGCGGCCGGGACACCTGGACCGAGCGGGCCGACGCCCACGACCTGGTGGACACGCCCACCCGGGTCCTCGGGCTCGCCACCCGTACGGCGCTCGACGCGGCCGAACTGCCGCTCGCGCTGCGCCAGCTCCTCGGCCGCTGCACCCTCCACTCCGTGCCGGCCGTCTCCCTCACCGGGCGTCCCACCGGCGAACAGGCCCCGGTCGAAGGGGTCCTGGAGGAGACCGTGATGCGGCTGCGCGACCCGCACGGCGGCACGCTCGTCGTCGAGCGCCCCTACCTCCCCTTCACCCCGACCGAGTTCGCCCGGGCGCGCGCCCTGGTCGAGCTCGACGCCCGCCTGGGCCCGCGCCTCCCGCGCGGCCGGGACGTGCTGACCCTGCCCGAGGGCAACGAGATCACCGTCCGCCGCGCCGACCAGCGGGACCTGGCCGCCGCGCGGGCCATGCACGACCGCTGCTCGGCCCGCACCCTGGGCCTGCGCTACCACGGTCCGGTCGGCGACGCCGACCGCTACCTCGACCACCTGCTCAGCCCCCGCTTCGGGCGCACCCTCGCCGTGCAGACCGCGTCCGGCCGCCTCGTCGCCCTGGGCCACCTGCTGTGGGACGGGGACGAGACGGAGGTCGCGCTGATGGTCGAGGACGACTGGCAGCGGCGCGGCATCGGCTCCGAGCTCCTCGGCCGGCTCGTGGCGATGGCCGAGGAGGCCGGCTGCGACAGCGTGTACGCCGTGACCCAGTCGTCCAACACGGGGATGGTGGCCGCGATGCGCGCGCTCAACCTGCCCTCGACTACCAGATCGAGGAGGGCACCCTGGTGATCACCGCCCGGCTGGCCCCGGCACCGCGGCCGGGCGCCCGGACGCAGCAGCACGGAGGGTCCCGGCCGGCGGAGCGCTGAGCGCCCGCGTCAGGTCCCGCCAGAGGTCCTCGACGTCCTCCAGGCCGACCGACATCCGCAGCAGGCGGTCGCTGACGCCCGCCGAGCGCCGGTCGCCCTCGGCCACGATCCGGTGGCTGATGGAGGCCGGGTGCTGGATGAGGGTGTCGACGCTGCCGAGGCTGACCGCCGGGGTGATCAGCCGCACCCCGGCGATCACGTCGTGCGGCTCCCCGTACACCTCGAAGGCGATCATCGCGCCGCCGATCCGCGGGTAGTGGACGCGGGCGATCCGGGGTCGGTGGCGAGCCGCCGGACGAGTTCGGCGGCCGTCGTGGACGCCGCCCGCACCCGCACCGGCAGGGTGGAGAGGCCGCGGAGCAGCAGGTAGCCGGCGAGCGGGTGGAGCACCCCGCCGGTGGCGAAGCGGACCTGCCGGAGGGTCCGCGCGAACTCCTCGTCGCAGGCGACGACCCCGCCCATGACGTCGCCGTGGCCGCCCAGGTACTTGGTGGCGCTGTGCAGCACGATCCGGGCGCCCTGCTCGACCGGCCGCTGGAGGACGGGGGTGGCGAAGGTGTTGTCGACCAGGAGCGGCACGGAGCCGCAGGAGTGGGCGAGGGCCCGGATGTCGGCCTCGGCGAGGGTGGGGTTGGCGGGCGACTCGACCATGACCAGGCCGGTGTCGGGCCGGATCGCCTCCGCGATGCCGGCCGGGTCGGTCCAGGTGACCTCGGTGCCGAGCAGACCGGCGTCCAGGAGGTGGTCGCTGCAGCCGTACAGCGGGCGGACCGCGACGACGTGGCGCAGGCCCTGGCTCGCCCGGGCGAGCAGGACGGCGGTCAGGGCCGCCATGCCGCTGGCGAAGGCGACGGCCGCGTCGGTGCCCTCCAGGCGGGCGAGGGCCTCCTCGAAGCGGGCGACGGTCGGGTTGTCGAGCCGGGCGTAGACGGGCGGGCCGTCGAGCCGGGCGCCGGTGGTGGCGAACTCGTCGATCCGGGCGGCCTCGGCCCGGGCGTCGTACGAGGGGTAGGTGGTGGACAGGTCGATCGGCGGGGCGTGCAGTCCGAGGTCGGCGAGATCCTCGCGGCCCGCGTGCACGGCTTCGGTGGCAAGGGCCCTCGGGGTGACCGAGGGCCGAGATCCATGGCGTCCATGGCGGCACTGTGAACGGATACCGGCAAGTAGCAGGAAAGCTCCGTGCTACGTTCGGGCGATGGCCGATTCCGTCGTACTGGACCCGGTCGATCTGCACATTCTTCGCCTCCTGCAGAACGACGCCCGGACCACCTACCGCGAGCTCGCCGCCGAAGTCGGCGTCGCTCCCTCCACCTGCCTGGACCGGGTCGCCCGGCTGCGGCGCACGGGTGTGATCCTCGGTCACCAACTACGTCTGGATCCGGCCAAACTCGGCCGTGGCCTCGAAGCGCTCCTCCTCGTCCAGGTCCGCCCGCACCGAAGGGAACTGATCGGTCCGTTCGTCGAACGGATCCGGGCCCTGCCGGAGTCCCGGGCGCTGTTCCACCTCACCGGGCCCGACGACTACCTGGTGCACGTGGCGGTGGCGGACCCCACCGACCTGCAACGACTCGTCCTGGACGAGTTCACCTCCCGCCGCGAGGTGGCCCGGGTCGAGACCCGGCTGATCTTCCAGCAGTGGGAGTGCGGGCCGCTCCTGCCGCCTTCCGCGGGCCCCTCCTTGTCAGCCGTCTGAGGCCCCACGAGGGTGACGGCGGCCCGCCGGAGAGGCCAGGATGGCCCCCATGCCAGAGATCTCCAGCAGCCCGCTGCCCCGCCAGGTCGCCGACGACCACGTCGACGCACTCATCGCCCTCGACCCCATCGTCGGCACGTACTTGGGCGTCAGGGAGAGCGCCGGACTGCTGCCCGACTTCTCGCCCGCCGGCCAGCGGGCCGTGGCCGATCTCGCCCGCCGCACGCTCGCCCGGCTCGACGGGGCCGAGCGGGCGCCGGGCGCGGACGGCGACGCCGAGCGGCGGTGCGCCCGGCTGCTGCGGGAGCGGCTGACGGCCGAACTGGCCGTGCACGAGGCCGAGGAGGGCCTGCGCGCCGTCAGCAACATGCGCTCGCCCGCGCACAGCGTCCGCATCTCCTTCACCGTGATGCCGACGGAGACCGAGGAGGACTGGACGGCGGTGGCGTCCCGGCTGCGCGCGGTCCCGGCCGCCCTGGAGGGCTACCGCTCCTCGCTCGCCCTCGGCCTGGAGCGCGGGCTGTTCGGCGGCCCCGCGCCACCGCCACCTTCGTCGGACAGCTCACCGAGTGGGCGGACGGGGCGGACGGACGGCCGGGCTGGTTCGAGGAGTTCGCCGCCACCGGGCCCGACGCGCTCCCCGCGGGGCTCCGCGCCGAACTCGCGACGGCGGGGAAGGAGGCCACCGCGGCCGTCGGGGCGCTGCGGGACTGGATGCGGGACGTGTACGCCCCGGCCGTCGCGGGCGCCCCGGACACGGTGGGCCGCGAGCGCTACCGGCGTTGGTCCCGCTTCTTCAACGGCACGGACCTGGACCTCGACCAGGCCTACGCGTACGGCTGGTCCGAGTACCACCGGCTCCTCGGCGAGATGCGGACCGAGGCCGAGCGGATCCTGCCCGGCGCGGACCCTGGGAGGCGCTCGCCCACCTGGACGAGCACGGCGCCCACATCGAGGGCGTCGACGAGGTGCGCGCCTGGCTCCAGCGGCTCATGGACGAGGCCATCGAGGCGCTCGACGGCACCACTTCGAACTCGCCGAGCGGGTGCGGCGGGTGGAGTCCCGCATCGCTCCGCCGGGCGGCGCCGCCGCGCCGTACTACACCGGCCCGTCCGAGGACTTCTCGCGCCCCGGCCGCACCTGGCTGCCCGTGGACGGCGCGACCCGCTTCCCGGTGTACGACCTGGTGTCGACCTGGTACCACGAGGGCGTGCCGGGCCACCACCTCCAGAGCGCGCAGTGGACGCACGTCGCCGACCGGCTCTCCCGCTACCAGGCGACCATCGGCAAGGTCAGCGCCAACATGGAGGGCTGGGCGCTGTACGCGGAGCGCCTGATGGACGAGCTCGGCTTCCTGCCCGACGCCGAGCGGCGCCTGGGCTACCTCGACGCCCAGATGATGCGCGCCTGTCGGGTCGTCGTGGACATCGGCATGCACCTGGGCCTGGAGATCCCGGCCGACTCCCCTTCCGTCCGGGTGAGCGGTGGACCCCGCGACTGGCCCAGGAGTTCTTCCAGCGGCACAGCAGCCGCCCGCCGGCCTTCGTGGAGAGCGAGATGACCCGCTACCTCTCGGTGCCGGGCCAGGCGATCGGCTACAAGCTGGGCGAGCGCGCCTGGCTGCTCGGCCGCACCAACGCCCGGGCGGCGCACGGCGAGGCGTTCGACGCGAAGGCCTGGCACATGGCGGCCCTCTCGCAGGGGCCCTCGGCCTGGACGACCTGGTGGACGAGATCTCGCGGCTCTGAGCGGGGGCGGGGCGGCGGTTCCCCGGCCGTCCGCGCGATCGGCCGGGGATCTCCTTCAAGGGGATCTCGTTCAAGGGGTCTCGTTCAAGGGGTCCGGTTCAAGGGGTCCCGTTCAAGGGCATCTCGTTCAAAGGGATCCCGTTTGATCGGTGCGGGATCCTCCTGCTATTCCTCCCCATGACCACCGCCTACACGCCGGACGCCACCGACTGGCGCATCCTCGAGGCCCTCCAGTCCGAGGGCCGCGCCAGCTTCGCCGAGCTCGCGCGCGCCGTGTCGATGTCGCCGTCCGCGGTGACCGACCGGGTGCGGCGCCTGGAGGAGGCAGGGGTGATCACCGGGTACACCGCCCTCGTCGACCAGGAACGGCTCGGGCTCACCGTCCTCGCCTTCGTGCGGCTGCGCTATCCGCACGGCAACTACAAGCCGTTCCACGACCTGCTCGACACCACGCCGGAGGTCCTGGAGGCGCACCACGTCACCGGTGACGACTGCTTCGTCCTGAAGGTCGCGGCGCGCTCCATGCGCGACCTGGAGACGATCACCGGGAAGATCTCCGGGCTCGGCGCGGTGACGACCAGCGTCGTCTACTCCTCGCCGCTGCCCCGGCGCCCCTCAGCCGCTGAGCGCGTCCCCGCCGGTGCGCAGCCGCACCGCCGAGCCGTGCCGCGCCTTGACGACCTCCAGTTGGGCCGGGATCCGGCGGCGCAGGTCCCCGACGTGGCTGACGATGCCGACGCTGCGGTCCCGTTCGCGCAGCGAGTCGAGGACGTCGAGGACCTCGTCGAGGGTCTGCTCGTCGAGGCTGCCGAAGCCCTCGTCGATGAAGAGGGTGTCGAGCCGGACGCCGCCCGCCTCGTCCGTGACCACGTCGGCGAGGCCGAGGGCGAGGCGAGGGAGGCGAAGAAGGTCTCGCCGCCGGAGAGCGTGGCCGTGTCGCGCTCGTTGCCGGTCCAGGCGTCGACGACGTGCAGCCCGAGGCCGGCCCGCTTGGAGCCGGAGCGGGCGTCGGAGTGGACGAGCGTGTAGCGGCCCGAGGACATGCGCAGGAGACGGGCGGTCGCGGCGGCGGCGACCTGTTCGAGCCGGGCCGCCAGGACGTACGACTCCAGGCGCATCCGGCGCTCGTTCTCGGCGGAGGTGCCGGCGGTGAGCGCGGCGAGGCGGGCCACCCGTTCGTACTCCTCGCGGAGCCGTCCCAGGCGGCGGACCTCGGCGGCGGCCTGCCGGGAGAAGTCCGACGAGGCCGGCGACCCGTTCGCGGGCGGCGGCGAGGGCGAGTCGGCCTCGCGCAGGGCGCGTTCGGCCGCCGCGTGGGCGGCCTCGGCGGCGGCCGGGTCGGCGGGCGGGAGCGCGGCGGCGGCCGCGGTGCCGGGCTCGGCAAGCCGGTCCGCGACGACGGCCTCCTCGGCCTGCCAGGCGTCGAGGCGCTGCTGGAGCCCGCGGCGCTCCCGCACAACCAGGAGCGCGGCGGCGGCCTCGTCGGGGTGGCGAAGCCCTCCTGGTAGGCGGCATCGGCGAGCCGGTCGTCGGCCTCCTTGAGGCGCCGGGCGGCGAGTTCGGCGGCGCTCACGGTGCCGGAGGCGTCGACGAGGAGCTCGACGCGCCGCTCCAGTCGGGCGGCGTGTTCGGCCACGGTGGCGAACGCGCCGCGTCCCCGGGCGATCTCCTCGTCGAGTTCGGCCAGTCGCCGGTCCAGCGTCTCGCGCCGCGAGGTCCGGGCGGCGACCCGCCGCTCGGCCTCCCGCTGCGCCGCCACCCGCTCCTCGTGCTCCCGCTCGGCCCGCGCGAGCGCCTCGCGCGCGGCGTGCGCCTGTCCGGCGAGCGCGTGGGCCTCGGCGTGGAGTCCGGCCAACTCCTGCACCTCCGAGGCGAGTTCCTCGGCAGTGGGGTCAGTGGCGGCCGCTTCGCCGTCCGGTCCGGTCCGGGCCTCCGCGCGGGCCGCTGTCCAGGACTCGCGGGTGACGGCCAGCTCGCGCTCGACGGCCGTACGGGTCTCCTCCGCGTCGCCGTAGGCCGCGTAGGCGGCGTCCTCGGCAGCGCGGTCGACGTGGCCGGCGGTGGTGCGGGCGGGGGCCGGGTGGGCGGTGGAGCCGCAGACCTGGCAAGGGTCGCCGGGGGCGAGGCCGGCCGCGAGTTCGGCGGCGATGCCCTCCAGGCGGCGGGACTTGACGTCGAGCCAGGTCTCGTGGGCGTCGTTGCGCCGCTCGCGGGCCTCCGCGAGGCGGTGCTCGGCCGCCTCGGCGCCCCGGGCGAGGGCGTCGCGGCGGCGGGCCGCGGCGAGCCTGCGGCGGGCGGGCTCCAGGCGGCCCGCGAGGTGTTCGGCGCGGGCGGCGGCGTCCCGGGCGGCCTCGACGCGCCCGGCGAGCCGGGCGCGGCGCGGCTCCCACCGGCGAGCCAGTCGGCCGCGTCGCGCAGGACGTCCTCGTCGGCGCGCGCCTCCCGTGCCAGTACGGTCCGTTCCTCGGCGACGGCGGCGGCGCGGTGCTCGGCGCGGCGGGCCGCTTCGAGGCCGCCGAGCTCCCCGCGCAGCCGGTTCTCCAGGGCGGAGAGCTGCTCGGTCCCGGCGTCGGCGAGGTCGAACGGCAGCCGGTCGCGGGAGCGGGCGAGGGCGGACAGGGCGGTGGCGTGCTCGCGCTCGGCGTCCCGGCGCAGGGCCAGGGCGGGGGCGACCCGGTCGGCCCGGAGGCTCCGGTCCAGGGCGGCCCGGAGGCGGTCGCGCTCGGGGGCCCGCTCGGCGATCCGCTCGCGGCGCCGCAGCGCGTCGGCGTGGCGCTCCTGGCGGGCGGCGAGGTCGCGCTCGGCGTCGAGGGCGGCGCGCGCCCCAGTCCGCCGGAGCTCGGCGGCGGCGAGCCGCGCGTCCGCGACGTCCAGGGTCTCGTGCGCCTCGGTGCGGGCGACGGCGGCCCAGGTGAGGACGGAGGCGGCGAGTCCGGGTTCGCCGGGCCGGCCGTCGACCGGGGTGCGGGCCGTGTCGAGTCCGCCGGCGGCCTGGGCCATCCGGTGGGCGAGGGCGAGCAGCCGCTCGTCCCCTCCCGCACCCGCTGTTCGGCCACGCGCCGCAGGTCGGCCAGGCGTTCCTCGACGGCGGCGAAGCGGCGGGTGTCGAAGAGGCGGCCGAGGAGCCTGCCCCGGGCCTCGGCGTCGGCGCGCAGGAAGCGGGCGAAGTCGCCCTGCGGCAGGAGGACGACCTGGCAGAACTGCTCGCGGCTCATGCCGAGGAGCTGGGTGATCTCCTCGCCGGTCTCCTGGTGGGAGCGGCTGAGGCCGTTCCAGACGCCGGTGGCCGGGTCGTACTCGCGCAGCCAGGTCTGCGCCTTCTCGGTGGTGAAGCCGGTGCCGCGCCGCTTGGGCCGCTGCTGGGCCGGGCGGCGGGTGATCTCCAACCGCCGGTCGCCCACGGTCAGTTCGAGGAGGACCTCGGTGTACGTGCCGGCGGGGGCGTGGTCGCTGCGCAGGGAGGCGCCGGGGGTCTGGCGGACGCCGGGCACGCTTCCGTACAGGGCGAAGCAGACGGCGTCGAGGACGGAGGTCTTGCCCGCGCCGGTCGGTCCGTGGAGCAGGAAGAGGCCGGCGGAGGACAGGGCGTCGAAGTCGACGGTCTGGGTGGCGCCGAAGGGGCCGAACGCGGTGATCTCCAGGCGGTGCAGCCTCACCGGTCCACCTCTCGCTCGGCCGTGTCGACCCGTACGTCGTCGAAGGCGCCGTACAGGACGGCCCGTTCGGGTCCGTCGAGCGCCGCGCCGCCGCGCACGTGGGACACGAAGTCCTCCGCGATCTGCCGGTCGCTGCGGTCCCGGAGCCGCCGGGCGTAGGAGGCGCCGGTGCCGTCGCCGGTCCGCTCGGGGTCGAAGACCAGGTTGAGGGTGTGCGGGAAGCGTTCGGCGAGCCGGTTCATGGGGTCGGCGGGCCGTACGGGGTCGGTGAGGGTGGCCTCGACCCAGGAGCCTTCGTGGCGGGCGTGCGCGGGGTCGGCGAGGAGGTCGTCGAGCCGGCCCCGGAGCCGGGCGAGGGGCGCGGGACGGGGCAGTCGAGGCGTTCGGCGTCGAGTTCCGCGCCGTCGGGGCCCGCCGGGCCGAGGTCGACGAGCCACATGGTCTTGCGGTGGTCGGCCTCGGAGAAGGAGTACGCGAGGGGAGCCGGAGTAGCGGACGCGGGGGTGAGGGTCTGGCTGCCGTGGAGGTGGCCGAGGGCGACGTAGTCGACGCCGTCGAAGATCCCGGCGGGGACGGCGGCGACGCCGCCGACGGTGATGTCCCGCTCGCTGTCGCTGGGCGCGCCGCCGGCGACGAAGGCGTGGGCGACGACGACGGAGCGGGTGGCGGCGGGCCGGGTCGCGAGGTCGGCGCGGACCCGGTCCATGGCGGCGGTGAGCACGGCCTCGTGGCCGGCCTTCCGGCGCCGAGCCGCTCGCGGACGAGCACGGGTTCGAGGTAGGGCAGGCCGTGAGGGCGACGTCGCCGTGGGCGTCGGCGAGGACGACGGGGGTGCCGATGCCGTCGGGGTCCGTGCGGAGGTGGATGCCGGCCCGTTCGATGAGTCCGGCACCGACGCCGAGGCGGCGGGCCGAGTCGTGGTTGCCGGAGATCATGAGGGTGGGGACCCCGGCCTCGGCGAGCCGGTGCAGGGCGGTGTCGAAGAGCTCGACGGCGGGCAGCGGGGGCACGGCCCGGTCGTAGACGTCGCCGGCGACGAGGACGGCGTCGACCCGGTGCTCGCGGACGGTGGCCACGAGGTGGTCGAGGAAGGCGGCCTGGGCGCCGAGGAGTCCGACGCGGTGGAAGGACCGGCCGAGGTGCCAGTCCGAGGTGTGCAGAAGCCTCACGTCTCCGTCCCGCCCCGCATGTGTGCCGTCCCTCCCCACCGGTCCCGCACCGGTCGCCGTTCGTGTGCGCCCACCACGCTATCCCGAGCGGGGGCGTGGGGCAGCCGTCCCGGTGACGGGGCACCGGGGTCGTGCGTCACACGTCGCCGTACGCCTCGCCGCCGAGTTCGAGGGCGGCCGTGCCCGCCGTGGCGTCGGCGAGCCAGGCGCGGAAGGCCTCGACGTCGGCGTCGGGGAGGCCGATCCCGATCGTGACGGCGTCGGCGTACCGCACGTCCCGGACGGCGCGGCCCGTCGCCCGCAGGTCGTTCTCCAGCTTGCCCGCCCGCTGGTGGTCGACGGTGACGGTGGCGAGCCGGAAGCGCTGCCGGGTCACGGTGCCGAGCGCGTCGAGGGCCTCGCCGACCGCTCCCCGTACGCGCGGATCAGACCGCCCGCGCCGAGCTTCACGCCGCCGTAGTAGCGGGTGACGACGGCGGCGACGTACCGCACCTCGCGGCGCAGCAGCATCTGGAGCATGGGGACGCCGGCCGTGCCGCCCGGTTCGCCGTCGTCGCCGGCCCGCTGTACGGAGGCGTCGGCGCCGAGGACGTAGGCGAAGCAGTTGTGGGTGGCCGTCGGGTGCTCCGCGCGGACGCGCGACGAACTCCTGGGCCTCCCGCTCGTCGGCGACGGGCGCGAGCGCGCAGAGGAAGCGCGAACGGTTGATCTCGGTCTCGTGCACGCCCTCGCGGGCCAGGGTGCGGTACTGCTCCTGCATCCGGCCAGCCTACGTTCCGCCGGGCCGGCGCTCCCCGGCGGCCGGTGGGGGCCGCGGGAATCAAGGACCGGCGCGGCTCGTTCCCCAGGAGACGGACCGCGCCGAGGAGAGGCAGCAGAGACGATGAGCGCCGACAGCACGACCACCGGTCCCGCCGAGTACTCCGCGTCGGAGGCGGTACGGCGGATCCTGACGTCCACGGGCGACACCTGGGCGGTGGTGGGCCTCTCGAACAACCGGGCGCGGGCGGCCTACGGAGTCGCGGCCGTCCTCCAGCGCTTCGGGAAGCGGATCGTCCCGGTCCACCCGAAGGCGGAGACGGTCCACGGCGAGCGGGGCTACGCCTCCCTCGCCGACGTCCCGTTCCCGGTCGACGTCGTCGACGTCTTCGTCAACGGCGACCTGGCGGGCGGGGTCGCCGACGAGGCCGTGGCGATCGGCGCCAAGGCGGTCTGGTTCCAGCTCGACGTGATCGACGAGGCCGCCTTCGCCCGTACGCGCGAGGCGGGCCTGGACATGGTGATGGACCGCTGCCCGGCGATCGAGATCCCGCGTCTGGGCTGATCGGAAGGATCAGGCCACGGGAACGCCGAGGCCCTCCAGGACGACCGCGCCGGGGAGTTGGCCGAGGGCCTTGCCGGGAAGGATGAGCTTGCCCCGGCGGCGGCCGCTGCCGACGAGGACCCAGGGCATGTCGACCACGGCGGCGTCCACGAGGAGCGGCCAGTCGGCGGGGAGACCGACGGGGTGATCCCGCCGTACTCCATGCCGGTCTCGCCGGTGGCCGTGTCCATCGGGGCGAACGAGGCCTTGCGGGCGCCGAGGTGACGGCGCACCACTCCGTTGACGTCGACGCGGGTGGCGGAGCCGACGACGCAGGCGGCGAGGGTCGTGTCGCCGCCCCGCCTGGCCGCCACGACCACGCAGTTCGCGGAGGCGTCGAGGAGGTCGGCGCCGTGGTGCTCGACGAAGACGGCGGTGTCCGCGATGGCCGGGTCGGTGTCGACGTACAGCACCTGGTCGGCCGGGACGGGACCGGTCCAGGCCCGTACGGCGGCGGCGACCGGTCCGGTCAGGAGGTCGAGGCTGTCCGGGGCGGTCCGGGCGTCGGCGAAGTCTCCGAGGGGTGCGCGCATGCCCGCCACGCTAACAACCGGCGCGGGGTGGGCGGGGCGCCGTCTCGGAGTACGGGCGGGGGCGCGTACGTGTGCGGAGTCCGTCCGTCAGGACGCGGCCGTGCCCGCCTGTTCGACCTCCCACGCCGCGAGCGCCGCGAGCTGCTCGGGGTGACGTCCCGCGGGATCGGGGCCGGTGCGGGGGTGCGGAGCGGGGGCTGCCAGCCGTTCTCCGGGTCCCAGCTCCGGACCACCTTCGCCGGGGCGCCGGCCACGACCGCGTGGTCGGGGACCTCGCCGCGCACGACCGCGCCCGCCGCGACGACCACGTTCCGGCCGAGGCGCGCGCCGGGGAGACCACCGCGCCCGTGCCGAGCCAGCAGCCGGGGCCTATGGAGACCGGTGCCGAGCGGGGCCACTGGCGGCCGACCGGCTCGTCCGGGTCGTCGTAGCTGTGGTTCGTCGAGGTGATGTAGACGTACGGGCCGCAGTACGTGTCCGAGCCGATCGTCACCTTCGCGTCGGCGATGACGTGGCTGCCCCGGCCGAGGACGACCCCGTCGCCGAGGGTCAGGACCGTCTCGGTGCCGAGGTCGAGGTCCGGCAGCATCCCGGCGGTCAGCGTGACCTGCTCGGCGATGATGCAGCACGCGCCGATCTCGATCCACCGCTCGCCGAAGACCGTGCCCTGCGGGAAGGCGAGCCGGGTGCCCTCGCCGAGCCGGCGGAAGCGCAGCCTCCCCTGGTGCTCGGCGGTGACGGCGCCGGCCTGCTGCGCCCAGCGCCAGCCGCCCTGGAGGGCGTGCGCGACGACCCGGCGCCGCCAGGCAGCGAGGGATGAGAACGTGTTTCTGTTCCTGGGCACCCGGACACGGTAGTCGGCGGCGCCGCGCCCGATGACCGCCGTGCGCTGTGATGTCCGTCATGAGCTCCGTCATGAGCACGGCATAGGCTGCGGCGCGGGGGCATCCCCGGGCGCGACACGACCGCTGACGACCAGGAGCGAAGAACCATGACAGAGGCGTTGATCAAGGGCGTGGGCGGCAAGGAGCCGCGGATCGACCCGACGGCCTTCACCGCCCCACCTCGGTGGTCCTCGGCGAGGTCACCCTCGGCGCCCGCGCGAACATCTGGTACCACACGGTGCTGCGGGCGGACTGCGGCCCGATCGAGATCGGCGAGGACTCCAACGTCCAGGACAACTGCACGGTCCACGTCGACCCCGGCTTCCCCGTCTCGATCGGCGCCCGGGTGACCGTCGGGCACAACGCGACCGTGCACGGCTGCGTCATCGAGGACGACGTGCTCGTCGGCATGGGCGCCACGGTCCTCAACGGGGCCCGGATCGGCGCCGGGTCGCTCGTCGCCGCCCAGGCGCTCGTCCCGCAGGGCATGGAGGTCCCGCCGGGCTCGCTGGTCGCGGGGTCCCGGCGAAGGTGCGCCGCCCGCTGACCGAGGAGGAGCAGGCGGGCATCCGGCTCAACGCCGAGATGTACCTGCACCTCGCCAAGGGTCACGCGGAGGCCTTCGAGGACTGAGCGCGCCCGGACGGCGGGCACGCGGAGGGCGGCACCCCGGCCGGGGTGCCGCCCTCCGTTCCGTACGGGAGGTGCTCAGTCCGCGACCGGGACCGGCTCCGGCTCGGCGGCGGACGCGGCGGCCCGCTCGGCGGCCGCCTTCTTGGCGCGGTTCTTGATGACCAGCATCGAGGTGAGGCCGATCAGGACGGCCAGGACGAGGCCGAGCCAGGAGAAGCGCTTCAGCCACGCCTCGGCGACGACGCCGACCGAGTAGATGACGGCCGTGGTGCCGCCGGCCCACAGGATGCCGCCGAAGACGTTGGCGACGAGGAACTTCCAGTACGGCATGTGCAGCACGCCCGCGAGCGGTCCGGCGAAGATGCGCAGGAGGGCGACGAAGCGGCCGAAGACCGCCCACATGCCCCACTTCTGGAAGGAGCTCCGCGAGTCCGATGTTGGCCTCGCTGAAGTGCTTGGGAACTTCCTCCCCAGCCAGGCGAGCAGGGGTCTGCCGCCCTTGCGGCCGATGGCGTAGCCGATCGAGTCCCCGACGATCGCACCGGCGGTGGCGCAGGCGCCGAGCACGTACGGATTGATGTCGCCGTGCTGCGAGGCGAGCAGCGCCGAGCTGACGAGACGATCTCGCCGGGCAGCGGGATGCCCAGGCTCTCCAGCCCGATCACCACTCCCACGAGGACGTAGACGGCGATCGGGGGATGGTCTCCAGCCACTCCTGGACGTGCAACGCGGCTTCCTCCCGTGTGGACTCCCTGTGCGCGCCCCGTCCGTGGTCGGGGGACGTGGCGCCGGCGTGCACCGCGGCGGGCACGCCGGGAAGCCTACCCGGTCGGGGCGGCCGGGCCTCGACGCCGAGCGCCGGGGCGGGCGGGCCCCGAGGAACGCGTCCGCCCCCGCACCGGAGGGGCGCGGGGGCGGAGGAGCTGCGGTCCGGCCGGATCAGGCGTTGGGGCGCAGGGTCCACACGACGGTCATCTCGCCGGTCACGGCGCCGTCCTCGCGGGTGATGTCGATCCGCACCGGGAACTCCGGGCGTTGTCCGGCGTCGAGCTCGGCGACGACCTCGGCGGCGGGGCGGCCCAGGGTGGCGGTGGCGGTGACGACGCCCATGGCCAGCTTCTTGTAGCCGATCTCGGCCCTGACGGCGAGCGGGACCGCGCGGCTCAACTGGTCGCCGAAGGCAGCGAGCACGATAGCGCCGCTGGCGGACTCGGCCAGGGTGAACATCGCTCCGGCGTGCGGGCCGCCGACGTGGTTGTGGTAGGCGGGCTGGTCCGGCAGGCGCACGACGGCGCGCTCGGCGGTGGTCTCCAGGAACTCCAGGTTCAGGGTCCCGGCCATGGGAACCGTCGCGGCGAGCATCTCGCCGACGGTCATCTGGTCTGCGCTCATGGAGCGTGATGTTACTCGCGGGTAGAACTCTTGGCCATCCCCTCGGGCCCTTCGCGGACTCCCGGGACCGGGGGCGGGCGTGGTCGGGCGACCCCGCACCTCTATGGTTACTGGCCATGTGGCCAGGACAGCAGCCGCCCGGGGGCGAGCAGAACCCGCAGGACCAGAGTCAGAACCCCTACCAGCAGCCGGGGTACCAGCAGCCGAACCCGTACCAGCAGCCGCCGGCCCAGCCCGGATACCCGCAGCAGCCGCCGGCGCAGCCGGGCCATCCGCAGCAGCAGCCGGGGTACGGCCAGCAGCCGCCGGTCCCGCCGGGGTACCCGCAGCAGGGGTACGGCCCGCAGCCGGGACAGGTGAACCCGTACCAGCAGCCGACCGTGCCGCAGCAGTACGCGGTCCCGGGTCCGGGGCAGCCCGGCGGTCCGGGCGGTCCCGGCGGTCCCGGCGGGAAGAAGAGGACGACCGTCGTGGCGATCGTCGCCGCGACCGCCGTGGTCGTCGCGGCCGGCGTCACCGCCTTCCTGGTGCTCGGCGAGGACGACGAGAAGCCGGCCGTCGCCGACCCGAAGCCGTCCGCGACGGCCACCGCCTCCGTGGACCCGTCGACGGTCCCCGAGCCCAGCCCGTCGTCCGACCTCGACAACCCGCGCGACGACGCCGCGCGGCAGCCGACGATCCCCGGCTGGAAGGTCGTCTACAACCCGAAGTACGGCACCCTCTTCGACGTGCCGCCGGAGTGGGACGTGGCGAAGCCCGGGACGATCAGCTTCCTGGAGGACGAGAAGAAGGGCGACGGCACCCCGCTCGTCACGATGTCCGGACCCACGCACCTCAAGAGCAAGTGGTGCACCTACGACACCGACAAGAACGGCAGCGAGGAGTCCTGGAGCCTGGCGTCGGCCGGCACCAAGGGCGGCCAGGGCGCCAAGAGCACCGCGGAGGCCGCGTACAACGAGGCCGGCACGTGGGTGTGGGGCGGCTACGCGCAGCACATGCCGCGCAACACGATCAAGATCACCAAGGCCGTGCCGTACACGACGAAGTCGGGCCTGGCCGGCAGCCTGTCGACGGCCACGGCGCCGGGCGTCAAGAAGCGCAACAAGTGCGAGTCGGACGGCAAGGCGATCGCCTTCACCTTCAAGAACGCGAAGAACGACTTCTCGACCTGGGTCCTCAACGCGGCCGACGGCGTCTCCGGCGAACTGCCGGACGCCACCATCCGGCAGATCCTCTCCACGGTCCGGCTCGCCGAGGACTCGTGACGGCCGGAGACCAGGAGGGGTTCCCGGGGCGGCCCGCCGCCCGGGGAGCCACGGCCGTCCGCATACCGGTTTGGCGGTTCGGGCAGGTGGCGGGGATAGTCCCGGGGTGACCTCACCCGCCGGCTCCCCGCTCCCTCCCCTCCTTCCGGCTCCCCGCCCCGGCCCGCTCCCGCCGGCCCGAGTGGGCCGGACGCAACTACCTCCTGCTGACCGCCGCCACGGTCGTGACCAACCTCGGCACGCACGGCGCCCTGATCGCCACCACCTGGGCGGTCTTCGACTCCGGCGGCGACGCGGGCGACGTCGGCCTCGTGGCGATGGCGCGCTTCCTGCCGCTCGTCCTCTTCCTGCTCGTCGGCGGCGCCGTCGCCGACCGGCTGCCCCGGCACCGGGTGATGGTCGCCGCCAACGCCCTCAACTGCGTGTCGCAGGCCGTCTTCGCCGCCCTCGTCCTCTCCGGCGGGGCCCGCGTCTGGCAGATGATGGTGCTCACCGCGCTCTGCGGCACCGGCCAGGCCTTCTTCAACCCGGCGGCCGAGGGCATGCTCCTGGCCACCGTCAGCGGGGAGCAGGCGAGCCGGGCGTTCGCCGTCTTCCGGATGGCGATGCACGGCGCCTCCATCGGCGGCGCCGCGCTCGGCAGCGCGCTCGTCGCCTTCGTCGGGCCCGGCTGGGTCCTCGTGGTCGACGCCGTCGCCTTCGCCGTCGCGGGCGGGCTGCGCGCCTTCCTCGACGTGAAGGGCGTCCCCGAGCGTGCCCCGGCGGCGGTCTCCTCGCCGACCTGCGGGAGGGCTGGCAGGAGTTCGTCGGCCGCCCCTGGCTGTGGTCGATCGTCGCCCAGTTCTCCGTGGTGGTGGGACTGATCGGGGCGGTCGAGGCGGTGTACGGGCCGCTGGTCGCCCGGGAGGAGCTGGGCGGCGCGCGCCCCTGGGGCTTCGCGCTCGCCGCGTACGGAGTGGGGACGGTCGCCGGCGCGGTCCTGATGACCCGGTGGAAGCCGCGCCGGATGCTGTTCGTCGGGACGCTGGGCGTCTTCCCGATCGCGCTGCCCTCGGCGGCGCTCGCGGTGCCGCTGCCCGCGATCGGACTGACGGCCGCGATGTTCGTGAGCGGCGTGGCGATCGAGGTCTTCGGCGTCTCGTGGATGACGACGATGCACCAGGAGATCCCCGAGGAGAAGCTGTCCCGGGTCTCCGCCTACGACTGGTTCGGTTCGACGGCCCTGCTGCCGCTGACGACGGCGCTCGCGGGCCCGGCGGAGGCGCGTTCGGCCGGAGCGGGGCGCTGTGGGGCGCGGCGGCGCTGATGGTGCTCGTCACCGCCCTCGTCCTGCTGGTGCCGGACGTGCGGAACCTGACCCGGCGTCCGCACGTGCCCGTGGGGAAGGAGCCGGGAGCCGTGCCGCCGCAGGTGCGCTCAGCCGATGCCGAAGGCGCCGTCCGGGGAACGGGTGACGGCACGGCCCCGCGTCCCCGACCGGTTCCGCGCCCCCGATGAACCGGGCGAGCGCGTCCCCGTGCTCCACGCGCGCGGGGAACGCGTCCGCCGCAGCCCGGCGCGCGAGGCGGGCGGTGTCGAGCGGGCGCGTGGAGGCGACCAGGACGGCGTTGCCGAAGCGGCGGCCGCGCAGGACCCCAGTTCGGCGACCAGCGCGAGTTCGGGGAGGACGGCGGCGAAGGTGGCGAGCTGGGAGCGGAGGAAGGCGAAGGGGGCGCCGTCGGCCAGGTTGGCGGCGTAGACGCCACCGGGCCGCAGGACGCGCCGACCTCGCGCGCGTACTCGACGGAGGTGAGGTGGGCGGGCACGCGCGAGCCGCCGAAGACGTCGCCGACGATCAGGTCGGCCGAGACGGCGGGCGCCGCCTCCAGCCAGCGCCGGGCGTCCGCGCCGTGCACGGCGATCCCGGAGTCCGCGGGGAGCGGCAGGTGCTCCGCGACCAGGGCGAGCAGACCGCGGTCCGCCTCGACCACGTCCTGGCGCGAGCCGGGCCGGGTGGCGGCGACGTACCGGGGCAGGAGAGCGCCCCGCCGCCCAGGTGCAGGACGTCCAGCGGTTCGCCCTCGCCGGCCGCGCCGTCGACGACGTGGGCGAGCCGGCGCGCGTACTCGAACTCCAGGTGTGCCGGGTCGTCGAGGTCGACGTACGACTGGGGCGCGCCGTCGACGGTCAGGAGCCAGGCCCGCTCCCGGTCCACGTCGGGCATCAGGCGCGCGGTGCCCTGGTCGACCTCGCGGACGACGGGGATGTGCTCGTTCACGCCTCCATTGTGACGGGGCGGGACGGGCCGGTGCGGGACGGGGCCGGGCACCCGCCGGTCGCGGGGTCAGCCGTTCGGACGGCGGCGACGGCCTCCGCGTGGCGGGCGGCCTGGGCGCGTCCGGCGCGGGCCGCGGCAGCCCGGTGGGCGGGGTCGAGCGCGTCGCGTCCGAAGGCCGCGCGGGAGGCGGCGTCGGGGTGATCACCTCGACGCGGGCCCCCGCGGCGGCGAGGTCGGCGCCCTGCCGCTCCGGCGAGGGGATCACCTTGCTGCCGCGTCCGTCGGGGGCGAGGACGACGACCCCTCGTATCCGGCGGCGAGGTGGGCGTTGGCCGTGGAGTGGATGCCGCCGTCGATCAGACGGCGCCCGCCGACGGTGGCCGGGGGCCAGAGGCCGGGGACGGCGCAGCTCGCGGTGACGGCGTCGGCCGGGGGACGCCGTCGGTCGCGCCGTACGCGACGAGCTCGCCGGTGACGGCGTCGACGGCGGTCACGAGCAGCGGCCGGCCGGGCCACTCCGTGGCCGGTCCGAGCCGCCGGACCACGGTCTCCCGGCGGGTCGCCCCGTCGACGGTGCGGGCCCCGAGGGCGAGCCGGCCGATCCTGCGTCCGTACTCCTCCGGGGTGCGGGACCGCAGGACGGCGACGGCGTACCGGAGGAGCGTGGGGACTCCGAGGCGCGCGGCGGGTTCCACGTCCTCGTCGCCGAGCTCCCGCTCGTACAGCTCGGGGAGGCCGATCGCGCCGAGCCGCGCCCCGACGACCGCGCCGGCGGAGCTGCCGACGACGAGGTCCGCCCCGTCAGGTCGGTGCCGGCGTCGAGGAGTCCCCGCAGCACGCCGGTCTCCCAGGCGGCCCCGACCATGCCGCCCGCGCCCAGTACCAGTGCCGTCCGCTGCTCCGTCTTCTGTGTCATGTCCCCATTCTGGTCCGGCGGTTGGGGAGATCGGCGGGCGGGGTGAGGTTCTTGAGGGCCTCGCGGACGGAGAGGGGGAGAGCCGGGATCCGTAGGCGGCGACGAAGGCGCGGACCTCGGCGGGGGCCGTCTTGGCGTACTCGCGCAGGCTCCAGCCGATCGCCTTGCGGACGAAGAAGTCGGGGTGGCCGGCGCGGCGCAGGCAGTGGTCGAAGAGGCGGTCCGCGTCGGTGGCCCCCTTGAAGCGGAGCTGGTGGAGGAGGGCGGTGCGCGCGACCCACAGGTCCTCGTCGTCGATCCACGCGTCCATCTCGGCGGCGAGGGCGGGGTCGGCCGCGACCAGGCCGCCGACGACGTGGGCCGCGAGGTGGTCGACCGTGTCCCACCAGGAGACGGTGGTGACGAGGCGGCGGGCGACGGGCAGGAAGCCGGAGGAGCAGCGCCGCACGTGGCGGCGGAGGTAGTCGACGGCGAAGTAGTGGTACTCGCGCTCGGGCAGCGCGAAGCAGCGCAGGGCGATCGCGGCGCAGTCGTCCTCGTCGGGACGGGGGTGCCGTCGAGGACGGTCCGGGACAGGGCCCGGCGCTCGGGCGTCCGCACCCCGAGGAAGGGCGCGACGCCCTTCATGTACGCGACCATCTCCTGCGCGCGGAAGGGGTTCCCGGCGGCAGGATAGACGGCGGTGAGCCGCTCGAGGACGGTGTCGGCGAGGGCACTGGCGGGGACGGAACCGACCTCCATGAGAGGCGTCTCGGCCGGGGCGCCCGTGACCGCGGGGCCGACCACCGGGGCCCTCCGGGCCGGGGCTTCCCCGGACGCGGACCCGGTCGCCGGAGACCTCTCGGTCGGGGCTCCCCGGGCGCGGGATCGGTCGTCATGAGGGGCCCTTCGGTCGCGGCGCGTTCCGGAATCCGGTCCGGACGGACATGACGCACATTACGGCGCTCCTACGCACCCGTCCGTTACTCTCCCCGAATGCTCGCTCCCGTGCCCCGGCCGCCGGGCTCCCTCGCCACCCGCTGCTCCCGGGCCTCCTCGCCCCCGCTCGCGCCTCTCGCTGCTCGCGCTGCTGCTGCTCACGGCGGCCGTCCTCGTGGTGCTCTACGAGCCGCAGCGGCTGCTGGCCTCGGGCTGGCCGCCACGGACGAGCGGCGCGGACGCGGTGCTGCTCTTCGCCCTGGCGTACGGGGTGTGCACGGCGGCCTTCGTGCCGCGCCCCGTCCTGAACCTGGCGGCGGGCGCGCTCTTCGGCTCGGCCGCCGGTCTGACGGGGGCGGTCGCGGGGACGGTGCTCGGCGCCGGGATCTCGTTCACCCTCGGCCGGTACCTGGGGCAGGACGCGCTGCGGCCGCTGGTGCGGGGCCGCTGGCTGACGGCGGCGGACGGGCAGTTGAGCCGGCACGGGTTCCGCTCGATGCTGGCGATCCGACTGTTCCCCGGGGTGCCGTTCGCCGCGGCCAACTACTGCGCGGCGGTCTCCCGGATGAAGTACGTGCCGTTCCTCCTGGCGACGGGGATCGGTTCGGTCCCGAACACGGCGGCGTACGTGGTGGCGGGCGCCCAGGCCGGTTCGCCGGGTTCGCCGGCCTTCCTCTTCTCCGCGGGCTTCATCGTCCTGTCGGGGCTCGGCGCCGCGGTGGTGGCCTGGCGCAAGCGCCACGGCCTGCGGGCGGCAGCGGCTCCCGCGCGGGACGACGCGCCGGAACCGGAGCTGGTGGCCGGAGCCCGCTGAGGTTTGCCGACGGCGTTCCGGGAGATACGGCGGGCGCTACCTCGTGTACATGCTCTGTCGGGGGATTCTTCACCTCTGGGCGGTACGCTGCGCACGACCTTCTGACCACACACGTACATAACGGGACGGCCCTGGCCCCATGAGTTGGTTCGAATCGTTCATCCTGGGACTCGTCCAGGGGCTGACGGAGTTCCTCCCCATCTCCTCCAGCGCGCACCTGCGCCTCACGGCGGCGTTCGCCGGCTGGCACGATCCGGGGCGGCGTTCACCGCGATCACCCAGATCGGCACGGAGACGGCGGTCCTGATCTACTTCCGCGAGGACATCGTCCGGATCGTCTCGGCCTGGTTCCGTTCCCTCACCGACAAGTCGATGCGGTCCGACCACGACGCCCAGATGGGCTGGCTGGTGATCGTCGGCTCGATCCCGATCGGCGTCCTCGGCGTCACGCTCAAGGACCAGATCGAGGGCCCCTTCCGTGACCTGCGGCTCATCGCCACCACCCTGATCGTCATGGGCGTCGTCCTCGGCGTCGCGGACCGGCTGGCCGCCCGGGACGAGATCGGCGGCCGCCACCGGGCGATCCGCGAGCGCAAGACGCTCAAGGACCTCGGCGTGCGCGACGGCCTGATCTACGGCGTCTGCCAGGCGATGGCCCTGATCCCCGGCGTCTCCCGCTCGGGCGCGACGATCTCCGGCGGCCTGCTCATGGGCTACACCCGCGAGGCGGCGGCCCGCTACTCCTTCCTCCTCGCGATCCCGGCGGTCCTCGCCTCGGGCGCGTACGAACTGAAGGACGCGGGCGAGGGCACGTCTCCTGGGGCCCGACGATCTTCGCGACGATCATCGCCTTCGCCGTCGGCTACGCCGTCATCGCGTGGTTCATGAAGTTCATCACCACCAAGAGCTTCATGCCGTTCGTGATCTACCGGATCCTGCTGGGCATCCTGCTCTTCATCCTGGTCGGCACGGACGTCCTGAGCCCGCACGCGGGCGAGTCGGCAGGCTGATCGTCTCCCGCTCCTCTCCCCTCGGAGACACGAGTCACGTCGTCCGGGGGCCGGTTCTGTCAGTCCCGACCCGTAGGCTTGTCCCCATGTCCAAGACTCCCGAGCCCGCCGCCCAGACCGCCGATCCCGCCGTCATCAACTGCCGGATCCGTGCTCTGCTGGGCCGCGGCGAGCTCACCGGGGCGGACCGCGAGGAGTACGCCCGGCTGCTCCTCGAGTGGGAGGCCGCGGTGCGCGCCGAGCAGGAGCTCGCCGCTTAGGCTCCCCGGCCCGGCGCCCGTGCGGCTCCGGTGGCCCCGCGCGTCAGGACGCCTGGGCCAGCGACTCCCGTACGACCCGCTCGCACAGTTCGTGGGTCAGCAGGGCGTCGCGGGCGTCGAGCACCGGCCCTCGCGCACCGCGTCGAGGAAGGCGAGCACCGCCTGCTCGATGCCGCGCTGGCGGGCCACGGGCACCCAGTCGCCGCGCCGGCGGACGGTCGGCTGGCCCTTGTGGTCGACGACGTCGGAGAGGTTGAGGACCTGGCGCTTGGTGTCCCGGCCCGAGACCTCCAGGACCTCCTCGGTGGAGCCGTTCATCCGGTTCATCATGCCGAGGGCGGTGAACCCGTCGCCGGAGAGCTGGAGCACCACGTGGTGCATGAGCCCGTCGCGGACCCGGGCCCGCACGTCGACGTGCTCGACCTCGCCGGGCAGCAGGAAGCGCAGGGTGTCGACGACGTGGATGAAGTCGTCGAGGACCAGCGTGCGGGGGTCCTCGGGCAGGCCGATCCGGTTCTTCTGGAGCAGGATCAGGTCGCGCGGGTGGTCGAGGCACTGGGCGTAGCCCGGGGCGAAGCGCCGGTTGAAGCCGACGGCGAGGGAGACCGCGCGCTTCTCCGCGAGCTCCACGATCCGCTCGGAGTCGGCGTACTCGTAGGCGAGGGGCTTGTCGACGTACGTGGGGACGCCGGCCTCGACGAGCCGCTCGGCGATCTCGGCGTGTGCGGCGGTCGAGGCGTGCACGAAGGCCGCGTCGAGTCCGGCGGAGAGCAGCCCGTCGAGGGTGGTGTGGCGCCGGCCGGCGGGCAGGTGCAGGGTGTCGGCGACCCGCTCCAGGGTGGTGGGGGTGCGGGTCTGGAGGTGCAGTTCGACCCCGGGGAGGTGGCGAGGACCGGGAGGTAGGCCTTCTGCGCGATGTCGCCGAGTCCGATGCAGCCAACCTTCACGGGTGTCTCCCTTGTCGTCGTTCGCCGGCCCCGCTCGTACGGGCCGTTCGCGCCGGTCAGCTTACGCGGGCCGGACCGGAGCGGGCCGGGCCGCCGGGCGGTCGCCAGTCGGCGATGCCGTCGAAGCCCCGCAGGAGGAAGCCGGGTCCGAGGCGGGAGGCGGCGACGACGAGGGCGGAGCGCAGGGCGACGGCCGGGCGGGCGGAGAGCATCGTGAGCGCTCCGGTGCGGGCGGCCTTGCGGACGACGGCGGTGGTGCGCGGCAGCCGGTCCGCGGTGTAGGCGGCGAGCGCACGGCTCGGCGTGAACGCGGCGTCGGCGCACGCGTGGTGGGCGAGGACGACGGCGTCCTCGACGGCCTGGTTCCCGCCCTGGCCGAGGGACGGCATCATCGCGTGCGCGGCGTCCCCGAGGAGGGCCACCCTGCCCCGGTGGTACGCGGGGAGCGGGGTGATCAGGTGGTGCACGTCGTGCCGCAGGACCCGGCCGGGTGCGACGGCGGCGAGGAGCTCGGGCACCGGGTGGTGCCAGCCCCGAAGAGGCGCAGGAGTTCGGCCCTCTCGTCGTCGGGCGCGCGGGCGCCCTCGGGGGCATTGGCCATGGCGTACGCGTAGACCCGGCCGTCCTTGAGCGGCTGGGTGCCCCACAACCGTCCGGCGCCCCAGGTCTCGTGCGGCGCGAAGGGACGTGCGGGGGCGGGCACGACCATGCGCCAACTGGTGCGGCCGGAGTAGCGGGGGCCGGGGTGGCCGGGGAAGAGCGCCCGCCGGGTCGCGGAGTGGATGCCGTCGGCGGCGAGGACGAGCTCGGCCTCCCCTTCCGTCTCCGCTCCCCGGTCACGGCCGTGACGCGGGCCGGGCGCCGGTCGTCCCCGGGTCCGTCACCGTGGCGGTCGTGCCGGTCCGGACGGTCCCGTCCGGGAGGGCGGAGGTGAGGATCTCCACGAGGGTGGCGCGGTGGAGGAGGACGAGGGGCCGCCGAAGCGCGCGGCGGCGGCCGCCGCGTCGGTACGGACGAGCCAGCGGCCGCCGGGGGTCCGCATGCCGCCGTCCCCCTGCCAGGCGGAGAGGGCGCGGACCCGGTCGCCGAGGCCGACGACGTCCAGGGCCCGCTGGGCGTTGGGCGCGAGGCCGATGCCGGCGCCGACGGGGGTGAGGTCGGCGGCCCGTTCCAGGACGGTGACCCGCCAGCCCCGCCGGTGCAGGGCGACGGCGGCGGTGAGCCCTCCGATGCCGGCTCCGACGACGAGGGCGCGGCGCGCGTCGGGACCGTTCGTGCCGGAGCCGTCCGTGTCGGGGCGGCTCGTGTCGGTGCGGTGCTGTTCCATGGCTGCTCCCTCGGGGCGGGCGACCGTCGCACCGGAAACTACAGGTGTAGTGATCCCGGCACCACGACCGTACTACAGGTGTAGTGCCGCGGGGAGGGGCCGGTAGTAGGTTGTCCTCCATGACCGCGGTTCCGGACTCCCCGCCTCGCGTGCCGACCGGATCGGCGACGCCGCCCTCGACCTGCTCGTCGAACGAGGGATGCGGGGCCTCACCCACCGGGCCGTGGACGAGCGGGCCGGGCTACCGCAGGGTCGACGTCCAACCACGCCCGCACCCGCCAGGCCCTCCTGGAGACGGCCGTGCGGCGCCAGGTCGAGCTGGAGTCCCGGGTCCTCACCCCGCACGAGATGCCGGGGCCTGACAGCGGCGGGGACGCGCTCGCGGACGCGCTGGCCCTCGCCCTGCACCGCTACCTCACCGACCACCGCCCGCTGCTCGTCTCCCGCTACGAGCTGGCCCTGGAGGCCACCCGCCGCCCCGAGCTGCGGAGCTTCTTCGACCGGGCGGGCGCGGTGTTCCACGACCCGCTGACCGCGATGATGGCGGCGGCCGGCTCGGCGTCCCCGAACGGCACGCCCTGTCCCTGATCGCCTGGTCCGAGGGGCTGATGTTCTCCTGCGCGGCGGGCTCCTTCCACGCGTCCGTGCCGGGCCTCGCGGAACTGCGCACCGGAATCGACGAGTTGCTGCGCGGCATGCTCGGGGCCCGCCCGCACCGGCGTGAATCCCCTGGCGCCGTCTGCCGATCATGGGGGACGATGCCGGGCATGAACACCGAACAGAGCGACACCGCCCCGCGCGTCTCCCCGTCCACCACCTCGGGCGAGCGCGAAGCGCTGGAGCAGTGGCTCGACTTCCACCGCGCGACCCTCGCGAGGAAGTGCGAGGGGCTGGACGACGCCCGACTGCGCACCCCTCCGTCCCGCCCTCGGACCTCAACCTGCTCGGCCTCGTCCGGCACATGGCCGAGGTCGAGCGCGGCTGGTTCCGCCACACCCTGGCCGGCGAGGACGCCCCTGGATCTACTCGACGGAGGAGGACCTCGACCGGGACATCCACACCGGGGAGGAGGACACCTACGAGGAGGCCCACGCCACCTGGCAGGCCGAGATCGCCCACGCCCGCGCCCTGGCCGCGACCCGCGGCCTCGACGACCTGGGCGTCGGCAAGCGCCAGAACGGGGAGAAGTACAACCTCCGCTGGATCTACCTCCACATGATCGAGGAGTACGCCCGCCACAACGGCCACGCGGACCTGATCCGGGAGCGGATCGACGGCGCGACCGGCGACTGAGGCGACCGGGCCGCCGGGCCGCCGGGCGGGTCAAGGGCGGACGCGCGCCGGCTCACCCGTGCGGGGCATTCCCCGCCGGTAGGGGCGCGAAGATCGCCGCCGGAGCAGCAGAGTGGCGCGGGTGCATGGAACCCGAACCACAGCGAAGATCCTGTTAGGGGCGGCGATGGCCGCCCTGACCGGCTGCGTCTCGGTCGACGCGCCGCCGGTGGCGCCCGCGCCCGCCCCGGCGGCGGAGCCCGTACGGCCCGGGAAGGGCGTCGCGCCGCAGATCGTCGACGGCCCGGCCCGCGAGGCCCTCGAAGCGGCGCTCCCCGCTCCCCGCCGTCCGCGGCGGCCCTACCACTTCCGCGGGAACCCCGCCCGGCCTCGTACCGCGACAACGGGAACACCCGCGCGCGTCGGCCCGACCGGACCCGCACGGAACGGCCGCGCCGGCCGCCCCGTACGGACGGTGAGCCGGCGCTACGCCCCCGGGGGCGCCCTCCCTGAGCGGTCGGCGGTCCTCACTCCCCGCAGTCGCAGCTCCAGGCGCTCGATCGCGGCCCGTACCCCGTTCCCGTAGCCGTCGTCGTCGAGGTGGGCCGTTGCCGCGCGGGCCAGGTCCAGATGGGCGCGCGCGGCGTCGGGCCGGTGGAGCTTGACGTAGTCGGCGGCCAGGTTGAGGTGGAGCGAGGGGTACAGCGCCCGGACCGCGGCCGACGCGTCGTGCGCGGCGAGCCGCTCGTCCGTGAGGTCCCCGGCCGCGCTCAGCGCCCGCAGGTCCCAGGCCAGCTCGGTCTCGGGGTCGTCCTGGGTGTCCGCCATGTAGTGCGCGAGGGTGCAGCGGTGCAGGGGTCCCCGTCCGGGCCGATCTGCTGCCAGAGCAGCCCGAAGCGGTTGCGGGCCTCCTCGCGGTCGCCGCCGTGGAGCAGCATCAGGGCCTGCCCGATCCTGGTCATGACCCCGTCGTCCGACACCTGCTGCTGCTCGGTCACCGCGACCTCCACAAGATCACCACTGGGAGGGCCGACGCTAGCCGTCCCCGGCCCGGATCGGGCCGAGGCTCAGCCGAGGTCGGGGATGCGCCAGTCGATCGGCTCGTGGCCCTGGGCCGCCACGGCCTCGTCGATCTGTGTGAAGGGGTGCGATCCGAAGAACTTCTTCGCCGACAGGGGCGAGGGGTGGGCGCCCTTCACCACCACGTGCCGCTCCTCGTCGATGAGCGGCAGCTTCTTCTGCGCGTAGTTGCCCCACAGGACGAAGACGGCCGGGTCGGGGCGCGAGGCGACCGCCGTGATGACCGCGTCCGTGAACTTCTCCCAGCCCTTGCCCTTGTGCGAGTTCGCCTCGCCGGCGCGGACGGTCAGCACGGCGTTGAGCAGGAGGACGCCCTGCTCGGCCCACGGCATCAGATAGCCGTTGTCCGGGATCGGGAGGCCGAGCTCGGCGTTCATCTCCTTGTAGATGTTCCGCAGGGAGGGCGGGGTCTTCACGCCGGGGCGGACCGAGAAGCAGAGGCCGTGGCCCTGACCCTCGCCGTGGTAGGGGTCCTGACCGAGGATCAGGACCTTCACCTTGTCGTACGGGGTGGCGTCGAGGGCGGCGAACACCTCGTCCTTCGGGGGAAGACCGGTCCCTTGGCGCGCTCCTCCTCGACGAACTCGGTGAGCTGCTCGAAGTACGGCTTCTGCAGCTCCTCGCCGAGAACACCCCGCCAGGACTCGGGCAGCATGCTGGTGTCGGTCACGGTCAACAACCTCCGGTGGACGTTCCTGTCTACGTCCCAGAACCTACCGGGGGCCACTGACAGCGGCCCCGCAGGCCTTCCGGTACCGGCTACCAGCTCGCCCGGCGGTGCAGCTCCCACATCTGCATGACCGTCTGCGGGTCGAGGGCGCGCTCGCCGCCGCCGATGTCCTCGCGGGCGGCGATGTAGAGCTTGCCCTGCCACAGGGGCAGCAGCCGGACGTCCTTGACCATGATCTCCTGGGCCTCCACGAACTCGTCCGTGACGGTTCCCCGGTCGCTCTGGCGGCGGGACTTCGGGAGAATCTGGTCGGTGATCCGGGGGCTCAGGTAGGGCGTGCCGAGGACGTTCTCCTTGCCGACGAAGGGCGCGACGAAGTTGTCCGGGTCCGGGAAGTCGGGGAACCAGCCGCGGCCGAAGACCGGGTACTCGCCCTTCTGGTAGGCCGCCTGGTACTCCGTCCAGGGCTTGCCCTGGAGGGTGACCTGGAAGAGCCCGGACTCCTCGAGCTGCCGCTTGAGCTCCTTGAACTCGGCGGCCGTCGAGGAGCCGTAGCAGTCCGTGGTGTACCAGAAGGTCAGCTTGACGGGCTCGTCGATGCCGGCCTCGCGGAGGATCTTCTCGGCCTTCTCGACGCTCGGCGTGCCGAAGCGGTCGAAGAACTGGGTGCCGTGGGCCGCGATGCCCTTGGGCACCATGGAGTACAGGGGCTCGGCGGTGCCCTGGTAGACCCGGTTGACCAGTTCGTCGCGGTCGACGAGCTGGGCGATGGCCTTGCGGACGGGGAGCTTGGCGACCGAGGGGTCCTGGGCGTTGAAGACGAGGTAGCGGATGTCGGTGCCGGTCGACTCGACGAGCTGGAGGCCCTGGTTCTCGGGCTTGTCGTCCTGGAGGAGACGACCTCCTCGGCGGTCAGGCCGCGGTAGGTGGCGTCGATCTCCTTCTTCCTGAGCGCCGCGACCATCGCCTCGGACTCCTTGAAGTACTTGATGGTCACCCCCGTTCTTGAGGTGCGCGAACCCCTTGTACGTGGGGTTCTTCGTCAGCTCCGCCGACTCGCCCTCGGTGTAGGCGTCGAGGACGTACGGGCCCGAGCCGCTGACCTTGCCGTCCTTCGAGCGGAGCCGGTCGGCCGGGTAGTCGGCCGGGTCCACGATGGACATGGCGGGGGTGGCGAGGACGAACGGGAAGGTGGCGTCCGGCTTGTTGAGGCGGAAGACGACCGTGCGGTCGCCGACGGTCTCGATCTTGTCGAGGGAGCCCAGCATGCCGTTGGGGCCGCCCTTGTGGTCGATCGTGCGGATGCGCTCGATCGAGTACTGCACGGCCTTGGCGTCCAGCTTGTGCCCGTTGGAGAACGTGAGGCCGTCGATGAGCTTGCACTCGAAGACCCGGCTGGCGGTGTCCGTGAACTTGCAGTCGGCGGCGTCCGACTGCGGCGTCGTGCTGCCCGTCGGGAAACTCACCAGAGTCTGGAAGACGTTCCGGAAGAGCTCCCAGGCATTGTCCCAGGACGCGGCCGGATCAAGCGTGGAGGGAGAACTCGTCGTGCCGACCACGAGCCTCTGATCCCCGGCGGATTCGCTGTCCGAAAAGACACCGCATCCGGTCACCAGGGATATGGACACAAGGGCTGCAGCCGCCTGCAGACTGGTCCGGTTGAACACGTGCACGCTCCTCGTTCAGCCATGGGTCGGCCGACGATACCGCAGCACCCCGTCAGGTCAATGTTCGAGCCCGACGGGGCACTTGAGTCATTCGAGGCAGAACCGGGGTCAATCCGGACACGAATTCCGGAAAGTGTCCGGTTATCGGTCACCCGACTCCGGCGTTCAGGAAAATCCCGCCGTCGACGACGAGCGTCTGGCCGGTGATCCACTCCGACTGGGAGGAGGTGAGGAAGGCCGCCGCGCCGCCGATGTCGGCCGGCTCGCCGAGTCGGCCGAGCGGATAGGAGGCGGCGGCCTCCGCCTCGCGGCCCTCGTAGAGCGCCTGCGCGAATTTCGTCTTGACAACGGCCGGGGCGATTGCGTTGACCCGTACGACCGGCGCGAATTCGTGCGCGAGCTGAAGGGTCAGATTGACCATCGCGGCCTTGCTCATTCCGTACGCCCCGATGAAGGGCGAGGCGGATACGCCGGCGATCGAGGCGATGTTCACGATCGCGCCGCCGTTGTGCTTCTGCCAGGCGTGCCAGGTCCGCTGGGCGAAGCCGAGCGCGGAGATCACATTCGTCTCGAAGACCTTGCGGGCCACATTGAGGTCCAGGTCCGCGATGGGGCCGAAGACCGGATTCGTACCGGCGTTGTTGATCAGGAAGTCCACCCGGCCGAAGCCGTCCATCGCCGCCTCGACGGCGGCGGCCTGGTGGGCCTCGTCGTGGGCCTTGCCGGGGACGCCGATCGCCCGGTCCGCGCCGAGGCGCTCCACGGCCTCCTTGAGGGCCTCCTCGCCGCGCCCGGTGATGACGACCCGGTCGCCGCGGGCGACCAGCGCCTCGGCGATGCCGTAGCCGATGCCGCGGCTCGCCCCGGTGACCAGGGCGACCTTGCCGGACGGCTCCGGCGGTTCCTGCGTGCTCATGTCCGTCTCCTCCTGCTCGTGTCGCTGCCGGTCGTCAGTTGGGGGCCGCCGGCCACGTACATGACCTGGCCGGAGACGAAGCCGGCGTCGTCGCCCGTGAAGAACGCGATCGCGTTCGCGACGTCCTCGGGGCGGCCGACCCGCTGCACCGGGATCATGGAGGCGGCGGCGGCCTGGAACTCCTCGAAGCCCATGCCGACGCGCTCGGCGGTCTGCGCGGTCATCTCGGTGACGATGAAGCCCGGGGCGACGGCGTTGGCGGTGACGCCGAACTTGCCCAGCTCCTTGGCGAGGGTCTTGGTGAAGCCCTGGAGACCGGCCTTGACGGCCGAGTAGTTGGCCTGGCCGCGGTTGCCGAGCGCCGAGGAGGAGGAGAGGGAGACGATCCGGCCGAAGCCCGCGTCCACCATGTGCTTCTGACAGGCCTTCGCCATCAGGAAGGCACCCTTGAGGTGCACGTTCATGACGAGGTCCCAGTCCGACTCGGACATCTTGAAGAGCAGGTTGTCGCGGAGCACGCCCGCGTTGTTGACGAGGATCGTCGGCGCTCCGAGCTCGGCGGCGACGCGCGCCACGGCGGCCTCCACCCGGGCGCCGTCGGAGACGTCGCAGCCGACCGCGAGGGCGGTGCCGCCCGCGGCGGTGATCTTCTCGACGGTGTCCTTGCAGGCCGCCTCGTCGAGGTCGAGTACGGCGACGGCGCGGCCCTCGGCCGCGAGGCGGATCGCGGTGGCCGCGCCGATGCCCCGTGCGGCACCCGTGACGACGGCTACGCGCTGCTCGGTGGTGGACATGCTTGGTTCTCCTCGCCCTTGGATCGTCCCTGGTGGCGGCCGGACCGTCGTCCGCTCCTGCGTCCCGCACATGAGCGACCGCTTAGTATCGTCCGCAGACGAGACGCTAGAAGCCCTGGCACCCGGTGTCAACGGCCCACCGGGTGCACCTGGTCACCCTCCGTCCGGGGACGGACCCTCAGCGCACGAGGAGATCGAGCAGGCGTTCCACCTCGGCCTCGGGGTCGGCGGTGAGGCCCGTGTGCACGGGCCCCGGCTGCACGACCGTGGAGCGCGGCGCGATCAGCCAGCGGAAGCGGCGCCCCGCGTCGTCGCGGGCGGCCTGCCGGCCGCGTCCCCGCCGAGACAGACCCCTCGACGGCCTGGAGGGCCGCGCGCACCAGTCACGTCGGCCGCCGGGTCGAGCACCGCCAGCTTGGCCTCGTCGAGGTGCGTGCGGGCGGCCACGAAGGAGCGGGCACGGCAGTAGACGACCACGCCCGCGTTGAAGCACTCGCCGCGCTCGACGCGCGGCACCACGCGCAGCAGCGCGTACTCGAAGACGTCACGGTCGTTCACGTGGTGCCGTCCTTCTCGGTGGCCTTCTCGGTGGCCTTCTGGGTGGGGTGCGGCCGGGGCGCGAGGCGGTCGGCGAGCCAGCCGGGCGGCTGCTGGGGCCGGCCCTCGGTGCGCGGTCCGAGCGTGATGCGCTCGTGGATGGTGGCGGCGCGGGGCAGCAGCGCCTCGACGTAGGCGGCGCGCACCTCGTCCGCGCCCGTGAAGCCGGGCTCGTCGAGGAGCCACTCGTCGGGCACGTCGGCGGCGACCTCGTCGAGGAGCTCGCGGGTGACGAGCGGCGCGAGCTCGGCGGCCGCGGCGGCGACGTCGGGCGCGAAGGGGGCGAGCGCGTGGTCGGAGGCGTCGTACGGCTTGGCGGCGGAGGCGGCGGCCCCGGCCAGTTGTGGTGCCAGATCATGGTGGCGCCGTGGTCGATGAGCCACAGGTCGCCGTGCCAGACGAGCATGTTCGGGTTGCGCCAGGACCGGTCGACGTTGTTGACGACGGCGTCGAACCAGACGACCCTTCCCGCCTCGGCCGGGTCCACCTCGTACGCCAGCGGGTCGAAGCCCAGCGACCCCGGCAGGAAGTCCATGCCCAGGTTGAGCCCGCCGCTCGCCTTGAGCAGCTCCTGCACCTCCTGGTCGGGTTCGGAGAGCCCGATGACGGGAGTCGAGCTGGAGGTGACCAGCTCGGGCACCCGCAGCCCGAGCCGACGGGCGAGCTGCCCGCAGATCACCTCGGCGACCAGGGTCTTGCGCCCCTGTCCCGCGCCGGTGAACTTCATGACGTACGTGCCGAGGTCGTCGGCCTCGACGATCCCGGGGAGCGAGCCGCCTTCACGCAGGGGCGTGACATAGCGGGTCGCTACGACCTCTGCAACACTTTCCCAGGCCACCCATCTCTTCAGCCCTACAGTCCATGGACGCATTCTCCGGGGCGCGGGGGCGGGAGCGCCGGTCGGCGCCGCGCCCCTCACCACCGGATTCCGGCACGAAACGAGGATAGTGACCCGGGGTGATCGCCGGCGAAGGGCGTCCGGACGCCGGACCGGGACCACGACGGAATCCCCGGCTTCCGGTGGGTGCGGGGAGGAGGCGAAGCACCGCGGCAACAGTGCGGCAACGAACTCTTGGTTTCGCGTGCATGGATCGCGGGCGGGTGCGGTCGTAGCGTCGGGTCCGCCGCCTTCGTCGCTCCGCACACAGCCGAGAGGGTTACTGTCATGGACACGTCTAAAGCGTCCGGTCCCAGCCGCCGGGGGTGCTGGCCGGCGCCGCGGCCGTCGCCGCCGGTGCCACCGTTCCCGCGTTCGCCGCGCCCGCCCGGGCCGCCGCGCACCCAACGTGCTGCTGATCGTCACCGACGACCAGCCCAAGCAGACCGAGTGGGCGACACCGAAGACCGTCGCCTGGCTGGCGGGGCAGGGCGTGCGGTTCACGAACGGGCACGCCACCACGCCGCTGTGCGCGCCGTCGCGCTCGTCGGTGTTCTCCGGGCGGTACGCGCACAACCACGGAGTACGGAACAACGGGGCGTCGCGTTCGCTGGACCAGCACACCACGCTGCAGCGGTACCTGAAGCAGGCGGGATACCGGACGGGGCTGTTCGGGAAGTACCTCAACTCCTGGGACCTGACCGACGCCCCGCCGCACTTCGAGGAGTTCGCACTGCTCAGGCCGTCGTACGTGGACGGGACGTTCAACGTGGACGGGACCGTGCGGACCGTGCCCGGCTACACGACGACCGTGGTGAAGAACCGCGCGCTGGCGTTCATCGACAAGTCCCGCACGGACACACGGCCCTGGTTCGCGTACGTCACCCCGTACGCCTCGCACGGGCCCAACACCCCCGAGCCCAAGTACGCCGGCACCGACGTGCCGGCCTGGGACAGGCGCCCGTCCGTGCCCGAGGCGGACCGCGGCGACAAGCCCGCGTACGTCCGCGACGCGACGCAGACGCTCGCGGACGGCCGGCTGACGCGGGCGAAGCAACTGCGCACGCTGCGTTCGGTGGACGACGCGGTGGGGGCGTTCCGCGACAAGCTGGCGGCGCTGGGGCAGTTGGACAACACGCTGGTGATCTACATCGGTGACAACGGCTTCAACTGGGCCGACCACGGGCTCGGGGGCAAGGGCGTGCCCTACCGGCCCGCCCTGAGGTGCCGTTCTACCTCTCCTGGCCCGGCGGCGGTCTCGGCGGCGGTACGACCGACAACCGGATCGTGGCGAACATCGACATCGCGCCGACCGTGCTCGACGCGGCCGGAATCACGCCGGACACGCCGCACGACGGGCGCTCGCTGCTCGGCGGCCACTCCCGCGACCACCTGCTGATCGAGTGGTGGAGGCAGGGCACGGGCACGGAGGGCAGAACACCTGGTCCTCGTACGTCGCCAAGGACCGCCAGTACACGGAGTACTACGAGCTCCACACGGACGCCTCGGGCAACGTCGGCGGGACGGGCCGGGTCACGTTCCGCGAGTACTACGACCTGGACGCGGACCCCTACCAGTTGAGCAACAGCCTCCACCAGGCCACGCCCGCGCAGGAGAAGGCGCTCGGCATCCCGGGCCTCGCGGCCGCGCTGGCCGCGGACCGCGAGGCCTGAGGGGGTCGCCGGGACGAGCCCCTCCGCGGTCACGTCACCAGCGGGACGGCGCCGGGGGCGCGACGACCGGAGGGCGGTCGTCGCAGGTGAGGGTGTTCGGCAGCATCCACGGGGCGAGCCAGCCGCCGTCGTTGCCGCCGAGGTCGGTCAGGGCGAACTCCGATCCCGTGGCGGGGAAATCGAAGGAGCCACAGTTGTTGACGCCGACGGCCCCGACGTTGCGGGCGTCGACGTTCTCGAAAGTGGCCGAGCCCTTCACCCGGGCGCTGAGGACGGAGTTGCCGGTGCCGTCGACGCGGACATCCTTGAAGTGGACGGCCGGGACGGCGACCCGGTCCTTCACCCCGTACTCGCTGACCAGCATGATCGCGTTGTGGGTGGAGTCGAGGTAGTGGTCGCCGGTGACGCGGACGTCGGCGTCGATGCTCCGGTCCAGGGCGTAGAACCAGATGGCGCCGAGGCCGATCTTCCAGTTGAGGTCGAGGGTGCCGGCGCGGACCGTGGTGTTGCCGGTGAAGCGGAGGGTGCCGGTGAAGGGTTCGGCGCCGAAGCGGGAACCGGCGTGCAGGCCGCTGCCCTCCCGTACGGGGTCGGCCACGAGGTTGCCGCTGACGGTGTTGTCCTCGCCGCCGTAGATCGCGATGCCGTTGGCGAGGGTCGGGGACTGGACGGTGTTGCGGGAGAAGGTGTTGCGGGCGTCGGCGGTCGTGTCCGACCACATGGCCAGGCCGTCGTCGCCGGTGTTGCGGACGAAGTTGTCGTGGACGAGCGAGTCGGTGACGCCGGTGTGGAGGTTGAGGGCGTCGGCGATCTGGTCGGTGATCACGTTGTTCGTGACCTTCACGTTCGCCATCGGGCCGTCGAACCAGAGGCCGACCTTGGTGCGGTGGAGGTGGAGGCCGTCGATCGTGGAGTCGCTCATGGCTCCGCCGATGGCGTTGACCTGGTCGGTGTCGATCCGCTCGCGCACGTCTCCCTCGATCGCGAAGCCGCGCAGGTGCACGTGACGGCTGCCGCCCTCGGCGGCGCTCCTGCCGTAGAGGCCGACGCCGGTGTGGCGGGAGCCGTCGGGCGCGGGCTCGGCGAGGGTGACCTGGCGGCCCTTGAGGATCGTGTGCCAGTTGCCGGCGCCGACGATCGTGACGTCGTCGACGACGACGTGCCGGTCGATCCGGAAGGTGCCCGGCGGCAGGTACACGGGCCGGTCGACGCGCCGGGCGAAGGCGATGGCGCGCTCGACGGCGGGGCCGCGTCCCGGCGGCCGGTGGGGTCGGCGCCGAAGGCCAGGACGTTCACGCCGCCGCGCTCCACGTGGGGCGGGGCGACCAGTTCGGTGTCGAGGAGGTCGATCACGGTCCAGGCGGCGGGGCTGCCGGCCGGGACGGTGAGACGGACCCGGTCGCCGGCCCGGTACGTACGGCCGAGGAGGAGGCGCTGCTCGTCGTAGAAGTGGGTGGGCCGGAAGGGCTTGGTGATCTCCGGGGCCGGTGTGGTGGCGGCCGGGACGCAGGCGCACTCGGTGATCCACCAGTCGGGGTGGAGGAGGTCGGCGCGCGGGTCGTTGCTGAAGGGGTACTGGTTGTAGAGCCAGGAGTACTGCGAGGTCAGCGTCATCGTCGTGCGGTGGCGCCCGTCGACGGTGACGTCGAGCGGGGCGGTGATGCCGCCGCCCCCGGGTGCGTCGGGGATGCTGTAGCGGACGGTGAGGGCGTTGGCGTTCCGCGGCAGGACGAACTCGACGTGCTGCCCGGCGGTCAGCCGCACGGCGGAGCGTCCCGACGCCTCGGAGGGGAGCGTGTACGGGGTGCGGTCCGGCCCGATGACCGTGCCGTCGGTGGCCGCGTTCTCCGCCTCCTGCTCGTCGAAGGCCACGGTGGCGCCGCGGCCGGCGACGAGCTCGGGGGCGAGGGCGGCCCGGGTGACCACGGGGCCCCGGGCGGCCGGGGCCCGGCCCCGGTTCCCGCCGCGGCCACGCCGTCGAGGAGCAGGCTCGCGCCCAGGGCGAGGGCGGCGGTCACCAGGGCGGCTCTCCGGCCGCCTCGTGCGCCGCGTCCGGATCGGCTCGGACTCATGTCGGGCTCACTTCCGTCGGAGGTGGTGCGGGCGTCGCCCGGACACGGGGCCCGGGCCGTGGGAGCGGCGGGCCCGGTGCGCGGCCCCGTGGCCGGGGGCGCGCACCGGGCGTCCGCCGTGGGCGGTGCGGTCAGGTGCGCAGCCAGACGGCGGTGTCCGTGGGGAGGAGCCGTCCGCCGGCAGCGGCTCGCTGGACAGCAGGACCTCGGTGTGCGGCGGGAGGTCCACGGGGGCGCCGGAGAGGTTCACCACGCACTGGAGGTCCTCCGCGCGGGCGAAGGCCAGGACCCCCTCGGGCGACGGCAGCCAGCGCATGGGGCCGTCCCCGAGCGCGGCCTCGGCCCTGCGCACTCCCAGTGCCGTGCGGTAGAGGGCGAGCATCGAGCCCGGGTCGGCGGTCTGCCGGTCGACGGCGTGGCGGCCCCAGTCGGCCGGCTGCGGCAGCCACGGTTCCGTACCGGCGTGCGTGCCGAATCCGTACGAGGGGCCTCGGCCTCCCACGGGAGGGGACGCGGCAGCCGTCGCGGCCGGGGTCGGTGCCGCCGGAGCGGAAGTGCATGGGGTCCTGGACGCGGTCGAGCGGGACGTCGGCCTCGGGCAGGCCGAGTTCCTCGCCCTGGTAGAGGTAGACGGAGCCGGGCAGGGCGAGGGTGAGCAGGGCGGCGGCGCGGGCCCGGCGGGTGCCGAGCTCCAGGTCGGTGGGGATGCCGAAGCGCTTCTTGGCGAAGTCGAAGCCGGTGTCCTCGCGGCCGTAGCGGGTCGCGGTGCGCGTCACGTCGTGGTTGCAGAGCACCCAGGTGGCGGGGGCGTTGACGGGGGCGTGCTCGGCGAGGGTGTCGTCGATGGTGCGGCGCAGCCAGTCCGGGTCCCAGGGGCAGGCGAGGAAGTTGAAGTTGAAGGCGGTGTGCAGTTCGTCGGGGCGCAGGTAGCGGGCGAAGCGCTCGGCGTCGGGCAGCCAGACCTCGCCGACGAAGACGCCGCCGTACTCGTCGGCGACGGCGCGCCAGGAGCGGTAGACGTCGTGGATCTCGTCGAGGTCGATGTACGGGTGCGGGTCGACGCCCTCGGTGAAGTCGCGGAGGTCGGGGTCCTTGGTGAGGAGGGCGGCGGAGTCGATGCGGACGCCGGCGACGCCGCGCGCGAACCAGAAGCGCAGGATGTCCTCGTGCTCGCGGCGGACGTCGGGGTGGGCCCAGTTGAGGTCGGGCTGTTCCGGGGTGAAGAGGTGGAGGTACCACTCGCCGTCGGGGACCCGGGTCCAGGTGTTCCCGGAGAACTGCGAGGGCCAGTCGTTGGGCGGGAGTTCGCCGTGCTCGCCGCGGCCGGGGCGGAAGTGGAAGCGTTCCCGTTCGGGGCTGCCGGGGCCGGCGGCGAGGGCCTGCCGGAACCAGACGTGCTGGTCGGAGACGTGGTTGGGGACGATGTCGACGATGACGCGCAGGCCCAGTTCGGCCGCTTCGGCGATGAGCTTCTCGGCTTCGTCGAGGGTGCCGAAGGCCGGGTCGATGGCCCGGTAGTCGGCGACGTCGTAGCCGCCGTCCACCATCGGGGAGGCGTACCAGGGGGTGAACCAGAGGGCGTCGACGCCGAGTTCGGCGAGGTGGGGCAGTCTCGCCCGGACGCCCGCGAGGTCTCCGGTGCCGTCGCCGTCGCCGTCGGCGAAGCTGCGCGGGTAGACCTGGTAGATGACGGCGTCGCGCCACCAGTCGTCGGTGCGGGGCGGATGAGGGGCTGCCACGGGGCGGTCCTTTCGGGCAGGGCGGTTCTTCGCCGCCGGCCCTGACAGCGGGGCGGCAAGGGGGCCGGCGGCGAAGGCTTATGGGGTGCGGGCTCGTGACGGGGCGGGGCTCGGGCCTGTTCAGCCCTTGAGGCCGCCGGCGGTGAGGCCGCTCATGATGTTCCGCTGGAAGACCAGGAAGATCAGCAGCGTGGGAAGGGAGGCGATGGTGAGCGCGGCGATCAGCACGTTCACCGGGACGCCGTTGGAGAGCGAGTAGATGCCGACGTTGAGGGTCTGCTTGGACGGGTCGGGCAGGGTGAGCATGGGCCAGAGGAAGTCCTTCCACACCCCACGACCGCGAAGATCGACACGACGCCGAGGATGGGGCGGGAGATCGGCAGCACGATCGACCACAGGATCCGCAGGGGCGAGGCCCCGTCCATGGAGGCGGCGTCGAGCAGTTCCTTCGGGATGGAGTCGAAGAACCGCTTCAGCAGGAAGATGTTGAAGGCGTTGGTGACGGCCGGCAGCCAGATCGCCCACGGCGTGTTCAGCAGGTTGCGCTCGACGACCGGCACGTCGAGCACGGTCAGGTACTGCGGGACGACGAGGACGGTCGCCGGGATCATCAGCGTGGCGAGCATCATGCCGAGGATCGCCTTGCCGAACAGGGGCCGCAGCTTGGAGAGCGAGTAGGCGGCGGCGACGTCCAGGACGAGTTGGAAGGCGAGGGCGCCGAAGGCGTAGTAGAGGTGTTGAGGAGGAGGGTGGCGAGGTCCATGACCTCCCAGGCCCGTGTGTAGTTCCCGGGTTCGAAGGTGCCCGGGACCAGGGTGGGCGGGGTCTGGATGACCTCCTGGGCGTCCTTGAAGCCGCTGGACACGAGCCAGTAGAGGGGCCGAGGAAGACCAGGGTGAACAGGAGGAGGACGGCGACGAGGACGATCCGGTGGAGGGCCTTGCCGCGGGGCCTGGCGAGGACGGCGGGCGAGATGAGCGTGCGTGTGGACATGGCGGGTCTCCGGTCCTATTCGTCCTCGGCGCGGCTGAGCCTGACGTACACCGCCGAGAAGCCGGCGAGCAGGACGAGCAGGAGCAGGCCGAGCGCCGCCGCGGCACCGTAGTCGTTGAAGTTGAAGGCGTACTGGTAGATGAGGTAGACGACCGTGGTGGTCGAGCCCTCGGGGCCCGCGCCGCCGGTGAGCAGGAAGGGCTCCACGAAGACCTGCATCGTGGCGATGACCTGCATGAGGGCCATCAGCGACAGGATGAGGCGGGTCTGCGGGATGGTGACGTGCCAGATCTTGCGCAGCAGTCCGGCGCCGTCGAGTTCGGCGGCCTCGTACAGCTCGCCGGGGATGGACTGGAGCGAGGCGAGGTAGATCAGGGTCGCGCCGCCCATGTTCATCCAGGTGGAGGCGATGACGACGGCGAGCATCGAGATGTCCGGGTCCTGGAGCCACTGCTGCTCGGGCAGTCCGACCGAGGTGAACAGTTCGTTGAGGAGCCCGTAGCCGGGGTCGTAGAGGTACTTGAAGAGGAGGACCGAGGCGACCGGCGGCAGCATGACGGGCAGGTAGACGAGGAGCCGGAGGTAGCCCCGGCCGTGCTGGAGCTCGTTGATGACCACCGCGACGAGGAAGGGCACGGCGAAGCCGAGGACGAGGGCGAGGACGGTGAAGAGGGCGGTGTTGCCCCACGCCTGCCAGAAGGCCGGGTCGTTGACGACCGTGGCCAGGTTGTCGAGACCGACCCAGGTCGTGCGGCCGTCCTCGGTCTTCTGGAAGGCGAGGAAGAACTCCCGGACCATCGGGTACCAGGAGAAGACGCCGAAGCACAGCACCGCGCCGATGAGGAAGCCGTGGGCGGTCAGGTTGCGCCGGAGGCCTCGGGTGAACCGGGCGCCGGCCGGTGCGGGGCCGCCTCTCGTGGCGGGGAGGGGCGGGAGGTGCCCGCCTTGCTCGGGGTCAGGCTGGGGGCCGACATCGTCTCTCCTCGGTGCTGTCTGCCGGTTTCGGGGCCCGGTGGCGTCGGGCGTGCGGGCGGGCCGGCCGGCGGGGAGCCGGCCCGTGGGCGGGCGGGCGCCCGCCCGCCCGCCGGACCCGCTCACTGGTGGGCGAGGACCTGGTTGACCTGCGCCTCGGCGGTGGAGAGGAGCTTGTCGACGTCGGCGTCCTTGTTGGTGAGGATGCCGGACATGACGTTGTCGAGGACCTTGTAGACCTCCTGGGCCTTCGGCGGCTCGTTCTTGCCCGCGACCGGGTTGTCCATGAAGGTCTTGAAGTTCTCGACCGGCATGGTGGCGTGCTGCACGCGGGCGGCGTCGTCCTCGGTCTTGGAGCCGTTCAGCCAGAAGTTGGGCTGCGGGATGCCGACCGGGAGGCCGTCGGCCTTGGTGCGGGCCCAGTCGAACTGGCCCTTGCCGACGGTGAGGTTCTTGAAGGTGAGCCAGGCGATCGCGGCCTTGATCTTGTCGCCGGATATGCCCTTCTTGATCATGTAGTTGTTGCCGCCGGCGAGCGTGTTCTTGCCGCCGGGGATCGGGCCCATGCCGAAGTTCTCGTACTTGGCGCCGAGTTGCTGGACCATGTAGGCGATGTCGTCGGGCGCGGCGAGGAACATGCCGAGCTTGTCGGTGGCGATCTGCTTCTGGAGGTCGCCCCGCCCGAGCAGTTGGGTCTTGCCCATGGAGTCGTCCTCCCAGCGCATGGCGTGGAGGTTCTTCGCGACCTGCTTGCCGAGGTCGGTGTTGAAGGCGGCCTTCTTGCCGCTCGCGTCGACGACGTCGCCGCCGAGGCTGTACATCTGGGCGGTGAAGTGCCAGCCGCCGGTGTTGCCCGCGCTGTACTCGCCGAAGCCGGCGACGCCGTTGCCGAGGGCGGCGATCTTCTTGGCGGCGGCGCGGACCTCGTCCCAGGTGCGCGGCGGGGCGTCGGGGTTCAGGCCGGCGTCCTTGAAGAGCTTGCGGTTGATCAGCAGGCCCATGGTGTAGTTGCTGGTGGGCAGGCCGTAGAGCTTGCCGTCCTGCTTGAGCGAGCCGAGGACGTTCGGGTCGATGTCCTTCAGGGCCGGGACGGTCTTGTCGTTGACGTACGCGGTGATGTCGGCGGCGCCGTCGTTGTCGAGGACCTGCGGCAGGTCGGTGAAGTACGTGTAGAACACGTCCGGCTGCGACTTGGCCTTGAGCATCGCGGTGAAGCGCGGGGGCTCCAGGCACTGGCCGGGGTGGAGCGGCCCTCGATGGTGACGTTCGGGTACGTCTTGTTGAAGGCGGCGACGTCCTCCTTCCACTCCTTCAGCTCGGCCGCCTTCGCCGTGGGCGGCATGCAGTCGATCGTGAGCGTCACCTTGGTCTTCGGGTCCAGCGGCGTCGTCGGGTCGGACGAGCCGTTCTGCTGGGACCCGCCGTTGTCGTCACCGCTGCTGCTCGTGCCGCAGGCGGCGAGCGCAGTCAGCGACAGGGCGGAGACGAGGGTGATCGCGACGGCACGACGGCTGCGGCGGAACCGGGCACTTCTCATGGGTGGACCCCTTCGGGCATGACGAGGAGGAGCGGTGCGTGGATGTGGAGGTCACCCCGCCGCCGACGGCTTGGCGGGGTGCGGCACACTCAACCACCACCAACAAGTGAACGCAATATCTCGCGCTGATTTCGCAATTGCGCGACAGTGGGGCGTAATCGAAACGTGACCGACACGTACCTGGGCGACAGGAGACGCGGGCGGACGAGGGCGCGCCGAGGCGTCCCGGGGCACCGCAGCCGGCCCGGGCCCCGTTCGGGGCCCGGGCCGGCCTCCGTCACCTCCGGGAGGCGGCGGGAGGCGGGGGATCACGGGTTGAGGTTGATCTTGAAGGTGGAGGTGGTGTTGCGGATGTCGACGGCGTTGCCGCTCGTCCGCAGGCCGTTGAAGGTCACCTCGCCGACGGCGGGGCCCTGCCCGACTCCGGCATCTCGTTGGCCCAGACGCCGAAGCCGGACTTGGCGTCCCAGGCGTCGCCGCTCTTGCGGGCCCCGGTGACCGAGACGTCCGTGAGGACGGTGTCCTTGATCGGGAACTGCGGCTGTCCGCCCACGTAGTTCGTCTGGAACATGATCCCGCTGTAGGTGGGATCGACGATGTCGACGTGGTTGACGCGGATGCCCTGGAAGACCTTGGAGGCGGAGAAGAGCCACATGCCGGGGAAGGTCTGGTTGCCCCAGAAGTGGCCGCCCGCCCGGACGATCGAGATGTTCTCGAAGGTCGTCGGCTCGGTCCCGAACCCGTTCATCGGGTAGCCGAAGTCCAGCGAGGAGATGGTCACGCCGGAGTAGACCAGGGTGTCGGCGATGTGGATGTTGCGGAAGGTGTTGGCGTAGCCGCCGTAGACGGCGAGGCCCGCGGCGCGCCAGGTGAGCGTGCTGGTGAGGTTCTCGTAGACGTTGTTCTTCATGTCGGCGCCGCCGGCGTCGATCGCGGAGAACAGCGCGAAGCTGTCGTCACCGGTGGCCCGGGCGTCGTTGTTGACGACGTGGTTGTCCGTGGAGCCGTTGGTCATGTTGATGCCGTCGGCGAACAGGTTGCGGATCCGGGAGTTCCTGATCGTGATCCGGTCCGCGTTGGCGCCCCAGTAGAGGCACACCATGTGCTCGTTCCAGATGTCGTCGATCACGATGTCGGTGACGTTCGCGAAGTCGAAGACCTTGCCGGGCCCGTCGATCCGCGAGGTGTAGTTGCCGAAGTAGGCGAAGCCCTTGAACAGCGAGCCCTTGGCCGCCGCCTCGCGCGGAAGCCGACGTCGGTGTTGTCCTGGGTCGAGGGCGCGTGGAACTTCGTGTACCAGGGCCCGGCGCCGACCACCTTGACGGCCTTGCCGTACACCTGGAACTTGCTGGACGTCTGGTAGTCGCCCGGCGGCAGGTAGACGCCGACGAGGGTGCCGCTGGTGTCCATGCGGACCTTGTCGAGGGCGTTCTGGACGTCCTGGTGGGTGAATCCGGCCGGGACGGTGTACGCGGCCGGGTCCGGGTTCGCGACCGGGGCGACCTGCTCCAGGTCGACGAAGTCGATCGCGTAGTGGGCGGCGGTGTTGGCCGCGTCCTTCTGGAGCCGGATCCTGCTGCCCGCCGGGACCGTCTCGCCGAGGAGCAGGTGCGCCTCGTCGTAGATGTGCCGCGGCCCCCCGGAGCCCGGGGAGTTGCCGGGCGCGGTCTCGGAGCCGTACAGCCAGGCGTACTTCGAGGTCAGCGGGAGGGCCTTCTTGAAGACGCCGTCGACGTAGACGTTGATCGTGGAGTCGATGCCGCCGCCGCCCGGGGCGTCCGGGATGGAGAAGCGGGTGACCAGGGTGTTGGTGGCGGCGCGGGTGGTGAACTCGACGTACTCCCCGTCGCGTCCAGGTCGACCGCCTTGCGGCCGGAGGCCTCGCCCGCGATGTCGCCGACGGTGCGGTTGGGCCCGACGACGGTGGCGCCGCCGCCCGCGGTGCCGTCCTCCGCCTCGTACGTGGTGTACGGCATGTTGGCGCCGCGCCCGACGAAGAGCGGCTGGGAGGCGGTGTTGTTGGCGCGCTTGACCGGCAGCTCGCCGGCGTCGTCGGCGAGGACGGTCCGCACGGTGTACGAGCCGTTGGCGGCGGTCCACGGGCCGAGGGTCACCACGGCCGAGGCCCCGGCGGCGAGGCTGCCGCTGTAGGAACCGGTGAGGGTCTTGATCGTGGCGCCCTGCTGGTCGAGCAGGTTCAGGGTGACGCCGTGGCTGCCCGCCGAGGTGGCCTGGTTGCCCTGGTTGCGCACCGTCGCCCGGAAGGAGACGGCGTCACCGGCGGACGGGCTGGACGGGGTGGTCGTCACCGAGGCGGTGACCACGTCGGGGCTGGTGACCGGCTTGACCACGAGCGGGGCGGGGCTGGTGTGGGTGTTGTTGGACTCGTTCTGCTCGATGACCGCGTTCGGCTCGTCGGCGACCGCGCTCAGCTCGTACGTACCGGCCTCCCGCGCTCCGATGGAGGCGCTGACGGTGGTCTGCGCTCCGGCCGCGAGGGCGCCGACCTGGGCGGTGGCGACCTTGGTGCCGCCGAGGCGCAACGCGACGGTGCTGGCCGGGGCGGCGGCCGGGCCGCTGTTGCGGACGGTGGCGGCGACCGTGATCTGGTCCGACTCGACGGGTGCGGCCGGTGTCGTGGTCAGGCCGGTCACCTCCAGGTCGGGGTTGGGCGCCGGGACGCCGATCACCTGGAACTCGGCGAGCTGACCCGCCGAGGAACCGGTGTTGGCGGTGAACTTGAGCTGCACGTCGGCGACGCGGGCGGTGACCGGGACGGTCACGGTGTTCCCGCCGGCCGGGTCGAAGGTGTAGCTCTTCGCGGCGACCAGGGTCGTGAAGCCCGAGGCGCTCTGCTCGCGTCCGAGGACCTCGACGGTCTGGTTGCGGGTGGCCCAGGCGGTGGCCGGGTCGAGCTTCAGGACCAGCCGGTCGAGGTCGGCGTTGGAGCCGAGCTTGACGGTGAGGGTGTTCGGGTAGCTGCCGCCCGCGCCCTCCCAGTAGGTGCTCGTGTTGTTGTCGTTGGCGTTCGCCGCGACGAAGCCGTGGACCGTGGAGGAGGCGCTGATCGGCTTGCCGACGGCCAGGTTGGAGCCCGTGGGGCCGGTGCCGTTGCGGGTGACGGCGTTGCTGCTCGCGGACTGGTTGCCGGCCGCGTCCTTGGCCCGGACGTGGTACGTCACGGTCTGGTTGGCCGGACGGCTGTCGGTGTACGTGGTGACGTCGCCCGCCACGCTCGTCAGGAGCGCGTTGTTGGCGTAGACGTCGTAGCCGGTCACCCCGGTGTTGTCGGTCGAGGCGCCCCAGGTCAGCCTCACCTGGCCGGCGGTCGCCTCCGTGAACGCCAGGTTCGCCGGGGCCGTCGGCGCCTGGGTGTCGCCGGTGTCGCCCTGCCGGGTGACGGTGTTGCTGTTCGCGGACTGGTTGCCGGCCGCGTCCTTGGCCGGACGTGGTACGTCACGGTCTGGTTGGCCGGGCGGTTGTCGGTGTACGTGGTGACGTTCCCGGCGACGCTGCTGAGCAGGGTGCCGTTGGCGTAGACGTCGTAGCCGGTCACCCCGGTGTTGTCGGTCGAGGCGCCCCAGGTCAACCTCACCTGGCCGGACGCGGGCTCGGTGAACGCCAGGTTCGCCGGGGCCGTCGGCGCCTGGGTGTCGCCGGTGCTCGGGCCGTAGACCTCCAGCTCCGCTATCTGCGCGGCCGGCTGCACGGTGTTCGCCGTGACCAGGATCCGGACGTATCGCGCCGTCGTCTCGCCGAACGGGATCGTCACGGAGTTCTGGCCGGAGGGGCGAACTCGTACGCCTTCGACGCCGTGAGGTCGGTGAAGTCCGTGCCGTTCGCGCTGCCCTGGACCTTCAGGGTCTGGCTGCGCGCACCCCAGTTGTCGGGCAGGCGCAGCACGACGCGGTCGACGCGGACGGAGGACCCGAGGTCGGCCCGGAGCCACTGGGGCAGCTCGTTGTTGCGGCTCTCCCAGTAGGTGGCCTTGTTGCCGTCGTTGGCGTTGCCCGCCGCGTACACCTCGGTGTGGCTGCTCGCGGTCAGGGTCCTGCCCGCGGCGAGGTTGGCGGAGGTGCCGTCGGCGGCGTGCACCTCCAGCTCGGACAACTGGGCGGCCGACCAGCCGGTGTTGGCGGTGATGTCGACGCGTACGAAGCGGGTCTGGGCGGCCGGGAAGGCCACCGTGACGGTGTTCCCGGCGCCCGGGCTGAAGGTGTAGGTGGCCGAGCCCTTCAGGGTGGAGAAGCTGGTGCCGTCGGCGCTGCCCTGGACGGACAGCGTCTGGTTGCGGCTCTCCCAGCCCGCCGGGAGCTTCAGGACGACCTCGTCGACGCGGGTGCTCGTGCCGAGGTCGGTCTGCACCCACTGCGGCAGGCTCGATCCGGAGCTCTGCCAGTACGTGCCCTGGTTGCCGTCGGTGACGTTCGCGGCGCCGTACTCCGGCAGCGCGCTGCCGGCCGCCGCGGGATCGCCCAGCGCGATGTTGGGTCCTCCGGCGGCCTGGGCGGTCACGAGGGGACCGCCCAGTGCAAGGAAGCTCGTCGCGATCACGGCGCTCATGCCCCGTGTCCGCCGGTTCTGCAATCTCATGTGTCCTCGATCTCGGCCCCGTGCCCGTGGGCTGCGCGGCGCGGCTCGTCGGAATCCCGTACGGCTCGCATCTGTCGTCTATTTGCTGCGAGCGGTGGAAGAGTTGCAGAGAATCGACACCTCGTCTACGCCGTGAAGCGAACCGATTGCAGAAAGCCGGTCGGGCCGGTCGCGGGCACGCCGAAGACCCCGCTCACCGGAGGTGACGGGGTCGCCAGACCGGTGAAGGTCCGGTGGGGATCGGCGGAGGCCGGTGGGGTCCGGCCACCGCCGTGGCCGGACCCCGCGTCGCGGCGCCTCGGGCGCCGGTGGCGGTGTTACGGGGTGGTGATGACGAACTGCGAGCCGGGCTCGACCAGGATGTCGCCCTCGGCCGAGTTGGTGATCGTCACGTTCGACAGGGCGGCGCTGCCGCAGGCGCCGCTCATCGCGAGGATGCCGGAGCCGTTGTTCGACTTGTCGATGCGGACGTTGGTGATCTTCACGTTCGGCATCTCGCCGCCGCCGGTCTTGAACTGGATGCCGTCGTACGTGGAGTCGACGATGTCCGTGTCCTTGATGGTGACGCCCGGGATGGGCTGGCCCTGCGCGAACAGGGTGATGGCGCCGAACTCCTGGTCCTCGTTCCAGAACGCGCCGCCCGTGCGGTACAGGGCGTTGTTGGAGATGAGGGTCTGCCCGGAGAAGGGCAGCGGGTCGTGGTCGGTCGCCAGCATGATGCCGGGGTAGTTCATGGTGTCGGCGACGATGTTGTTCTCGATGGTGTTGCCGAACCCGCCGTAGACCGCGATGCCGTTGGCCCGCCAGAGCAACTGGATCGTGTTGTTGCGGAAGTGGTTGTTGGAGCCGATGTCCACCGAGGTGTCCTTGACGTACTTGCTGGCCCAGACGGCCAGCGCGTCGTCGCCGTTGTTGCGGAAGGACGAGTTGAAGACGGTGGAGTTGCGGGTGCCGTTGGCGAAGTTGATGCCGTCGGCGTAGGTGTTGCGGATCCGCATGCCCGAGAACTCGACGCCGTCGCCCGGCCCCCACAGTTCGGGGATGTTGGTGTAGTCGCGGCCGGCCCAGACGCCGACGTTGGCGTGCTCGATCCAGACGTTGGTGATCTTCGTGTTCTTGCCGAAGCGGCCGTTGAGGCCGACGCCGCCCTCCTCGTTGGCGTTGTTGCCGCGGATGGTGCCGGAGCCGAAGATCGCGATGTCGGAGATCTGCGTGTTGTGGTCGATGTCGAAGCCGAAGTTGCCCTCGTGCGGGTGGTTGATGCCGCCCGCCTGGTGCAGCGGGGTGAGGGTGTAGAGCTGCGAGTGCCACATGCCGGCGCCGCGGATGGTCACGTCGCGGATGCCGACGGTGTTGTAGATCCCGCGGTTCAGCGGGTCGTCGGTCAGGATCTTCTGCTCCTGGCGCCACTGGCCCGCCGGGATCCACACGCAGGAGATCTCGCCGTTCTGGTCGGCGGTCACCGCCCGCTGGATCGCGTCGGTGTCGTCGAGGCCGTCGTTGGGCACCGCGCCGTAGTTCGTGATCGAGACGCAGCCGGCCGGCTGGGCCGCCGGGGGCGCGACCTGCTCCAGGTCGATCAGGTCGATGACGTAGAAGGAGGCGGTGTCGCCCGCGTCCCGCTGGAGCCGGAACTTGGTGCCGGCCGGGTAGGACTGGGACAGCAGGGCGTTGGACTCGTCGAACAGGCGGCGGGCGTCGGTCCCCGGGGTGTTGCTGAGCCCCTCCGGGTCGTCGGTGGTGCCGTAGAGCCAACTGTGCTTGGAGGAGAGCGTCAGCTTCCGCACGAACTGCCCGTCGGCGTACAGGCTCAGCGTGGCCTCCCGTCCGCCGCCGGCGGCAGCGTCCGGGATCGAGTTGCGCACGACGAGGGAGTTGGCCGCGTTGGCGGAGGTGAACTCCACGTACTCACCGGTGGAGTTGAGCCGGACCGACTTGCGGCCGGAGGACTCGGTGGCGAAGTTGGTGTGGCCGAAGGTCCGCTTGGCGTCGGCGGTGAGCAGGGTGCCCTGGTAGCGGGCGTCCTCCGCCTCGTACTCCGTGTAGGGCACGGCGGCGCCGCGGCCGACGACCAGGGAACGGCTGAAGACGTTGTTGTTCTCGTTGGTCTCGGCCACGGTCGCGGTGGCGTCGGCCGTCGCGGTGAGGTGACCCCGCCGCTCGTGGCGGTCCAGGTGCCGGAGAGCGGCACGGTGACCGACTGTCCGGCGGCGACCGCCGGGGTGGTCCCGTTCAGGGTGGTGGTTCCGGCGGCGAGGGCGGGTGACGGTGCCGGCGGCGACACCGGTGGTGCCCCGGTTCTGGACCGTGGCCGTGAAGGAGACCTGCGCGCCGACCGCCGGGGAGGACGGGTTCGGGGTGATCGCGGTGACCGTGAGGTCGGGGCCGGGCGCTTGGCCGACGACCAGCTTGGAGGAGCCGGTCCGGCTGTTGTTGGTGTCGTCCTGCTCCACGACGGCGTTGGCCGGGTCGACGACCGCGGACACGGTGTAGCTGCCCATCGCCTTCCTGCCGACGGGGATCCGGACGGTCGTGGAGGCGCCCGCCGCGAGCGCGCCGACCTGCGCGCTGCCCGCCACGGCGCCTTCGAGGCTCACGTCGACGGAGGTGGCCGGCGAGGCGGCAGTCCCGGCGTTGCGGACGGTCGCGGCGATCTCGACGGGGTCCGTCTCCGAGGGGAGGAGGGGACCACGTGAGGTCGGTGACGGTGAGGTCCGGGTTCGGGGCGGCGGCGCCCACCACCTCGAACTCGGCGACCTGGGCGCCGGGGGCGCCGCTGTTGGCGAAGAACCTGAGCTGCACGTCGGCGTAGCGGCCGGTCACCGGGACGGTGATCGTGTTGGCGCCCGAGGACGGATTGAACTGGTAGTCGGCGCGGGCCTTGAGGGTCGTGAAGCCGGACGCGGACTGCTCGCGTCCGAGCACCTCGACGGCCTGGGTGCGCGGGCCCCACGCCTGGTCGGGGTTGAGCTTGATCCGGACGGCTTCGAGGTCGGCGTTGGCGCCGAGCCTGGCGGTCAGGGTCGCGGGGAAGCCGGCCGACTCCCAGTAGGTGCCGGTGTTCCCGTCGTTGGCGTGGGCGGCCACGTACGACTGGGTGACCGACGAGGCCTCGATCGGCTTGTTGCGGGCCAGGTTGGTGCCGGTCGGCGGCGGGTCGACCGGGCCGCCGCCGTCCTGGCCGAAGACCTCCAGCTCGGACAACTGGGCCGCGTTCCAGCCGGTGTTGGCGGCCACCTGGACGCGGACGTAGCGGGCCGTGGTCGCGGTGACGGGGATGCTGACCGTGTTGGCGGCGGCCGGGTCGAAGGTGCGCGCCCCGATCCGGAGAGCGCGGTGAAGGAGGTGCCGTTCGTGCTGCCGAGCACGCTCAGGGTCTGGACGCGGGAGCCCCAGGGGGCGGGCAGCTTCAGCGCGACCCGGTCGACCTCGGTACTGGCCCCCAGGTCGACCTGCACCCACTGCGGGAACGACCCGTTGGGGCCCTCCAGTAGGAGGCCTGGCTTCCGTCGGTCACGTTGCCGGCGACGTAGCTTTCGTTCGTGCCGCCCGCGGTCGCGGGCCTGCCCAGGGCGAGGTTGGGGCCCTCGGCGGCGTGGGCGGGGGTGGGGAGCGTCCCCACGCCTATCAGCCCGCCATCACCGAGCCGACGATCACTCGCCGCCCGTGGTTTCTCAGTCGCATGGAGTCCTCTTGATTCCTCACCCGGACGACCGGCAGCGACGCGTCCCGACGACGGCCCGAACAGCACCGGGGAGGGACGACGGGCCGGGGGCGTATACACCGGGCGAACGTCGACAGGGACCTCGCACAGCACCTTTCATGCCCGAAGAGGAACATTCGAGTGTGGGCAAGGCTTTTGAGCTGCTCAGTCAATCTTTGCGATGACCGGGTGACAGGTTTCCGTCAGGTCACCACTTTGTCAACGGCGCCGACACAACTGTCTCGTGAGAGGACGCGGCGACGGCGGGAACGGACAGGGGTGGCGGGGCCTCCCCTGTCCGGGCGCACGAAAAGGGCCAGACCGTCAGGTCTGGCCCTCGAACGAGGTCGGATCAGGTGCCGGAAGGCGGGGCGGTCGAGCCCCGCACCACGAGCTCCGGCTCGAAGAGCAGCTCACCGGGGTGCGCCTGCGTCCCCTGGATCTGGGCGCACAGGAGGTCGACGGCCGCCCGCCCCATCGCCTCGATCGGCTGCCGCACCGTCGACAGCGGCGGCTCGGTGCAGTTCATGAAGGCGGAGTCGTCGAATCCGAGCACCGACACGTCGGTGGGGACGGTGAGTCCGCGCCTGCGGGCGGCCCTGATGGCGCCCAGGGCCAGCGGGTCGCTCGCGCAGATGACCCCGGTCACCCCCGGTCCCACAGCCGGCTCGCCGCCGCCTGTCCCCCTTCGAGCGAGAACATCGAGCGCTCCACGAACTCCTCGGCCAGCTCCGTTCCCGACGCCGCCGCGGCCGCCGCGCCGCGGTCAGCTTCCGGCGCGAGGGGATGTGGTCCTCGGGGCCGAGGACCAGACCGATGCGCTCGTGCCCCAGCGAGGAGAGGTGACGCCACGCCTGCTCCACCGCCGCGATGTCGTCGCAGGAGACGCACGGGAAGTCGAGTTCCTCGATGGGGGCGTTGACGAGGACGACGGGGATGTTGCGCTCCGCCAACTGCCGGTAGTGCTCGTGCGGCGCGTCGGCCTGCGCGAAGAGTCCTCCGGCGAAGATCACTCCGGAGACCTGCTGCTGGAGGAGGAGGTCGACGTAGTCGGCCTCCGAGACGCCGCCCTTGGTCTGCGTGCAGAGCACCGGCGTGAGGCCCTGCTGTGCGAGGGAACCACCGATGACCTCGGCGAAGGCCGGGAAGATGGGGTTCTGCAGCTCCGGCAGGACCAGACCCACCAGCCGGGCCGCTCGCCGCGGAGCTGCGTGGGGCGCTCGTAGCCGAGGACGTCCAGCGCGCTGAGCACGGACTGGCGGGTGGCCTCCGAGACCCCCGGCTTGCCGTTGAGAACTCGGCTGACCGTGGCCTCGCTGACTCCCACCTTTTTCGCCACCAGAGCAAGTCGTCGCGTCACGAACGCAACTCTAGCGCAAAGAGAGTCAGGAAGTTACATACTTCTTGCCATGATTGCAGCACGACACGCACACGTCCGAGACGGGTTCCGTCATTCGGGGGCACGGGGTTCCGGGTCCCCGTCTTGCCGTGAACCGGTTCCGACGGCCCGCCCGCCGCTCGAACCGGTCCTCGAACCGGCCTTCGAACCGGCCGAGGAGGGCGGTCAGGAGGACGGCGGTCAGGGTGCCGGCGACGACGCCGCTGCCCAGGATCGTACGGGCCCAGCCGAAGCCGTCGTACAGGCCCGGGGTCAGGAGCGGCAGCAGACCGGCCGCGAGGGCCAGGGCGGCGGCCATGGAGCTCGTACCGGCGCCGGAGAGGTCGGCGCGGCGGAGCATCTCGACGCCCATCACGGCGATCACCGCGTAGACGACGAGCGAGGAGCCGCCCACGACCGCCTCCGGGATCCCGGCGAGGGCGCGGGAGACGGGGGTCGCCAGGCCGATGCCGATCAGGAGCGCCCCGGCCGCGGCGGTGACGAAGCGGCTGCGGACCCCGGTGAGCCGGCCGATGCCGATGTTCTCGGCGCTGGTCACCATCAGGGACGTGCCGAAGAGGCCGCCCACGAGGGAGACGAGGGCGTCGGCGCGGGCGACGCGGGGACGTCCTTGCCGGGGTCGGGGACGCGGCCGGCGGTCTCGCTGTTCAGCACAGTCTGGCCGGTGATCTCGGCCAGGGTGGTGAGCTGAAGACGAGCAGCGGGAGGGCGGCGAGGACGTCGAACCGCGGTGTGCCGTACGGCAGGAGGGCGGGCAGCGAGAAGCCGCTGCCGGGCGCCGGCGCGAAGGCGCCGAGGCCGGTGACGACGGCGAGCAGGACGCCGGCCGCCATGCCGGTGAGGATCGCGGTCTGCCGCCAGACCCCGCGCAGCAGGACGTACGCGCCGACGGTGGCGGCGACGGTGAGAGCCCGCGAGGAGGACGGCGCGGGGTTCGCCCGTGCCGTCGGGTCCGGTGACGAGCCGGGCGGCGACCCGGATCATGGCGATGCCGATGAGCAGGACGGTGACGCCCATGACGAGCGGCGGGAAGAGCCGGACCACGCGCGCGTAGAGCGGGAGGACGGCGATGAGCAGCGCCGCCGCGAGAGGACGGAGCCGGCGGCGGTGGGCGTGCCGTGGTCCTGCGCGATCTGGAGGAAGAGGGCGGTGGCGGCGCCGCCGGGCAGCATGACGAACGGCAGCCTGGCGCCGATCCGCCACACGCCGAGGGACTGGAGCAGGGCGCCCGCGCCGCACAGGACCAGGACGGCGCTGAGCAGCGAGGCCGTCGTGCCGGGCGCGAGGCGCAGGGTGCCGGCGGTGAGGAAGACGGTGGAGACGGGCGCGGCGATCATCGCCAGGACGTGCTGCGCGGCGAGCGGCAGGAGCCGGCGCGCCGGGACGCGGGCGTCGACCGGGGCGGTGCCGGACGCGTCGGGCCGCGCGGGAGCGGTGGTCGGGGTCACGAGCCCGCCCCCAGCCACGGGATGTCGGCGGCCGCGTAGCGTAGGCGCGGAAGACGGCGTTGGGCTCGGACGGGAAGAGGCCGCGGACCTCGTCCTCCCGGTATCCGGCGAAGTGCGGGACGACGTACTCCCAGCACAGGTAGCCGTCCTTCGTCACCTCGAAGAGCCGGCCGGACGGGGAGTCGGTGACGAGGGTGTTGCCGTTGGGGAGCCGCTGCGCGAGCCCATGAACGGGGCGAAGAAGAACTCGCGGGCCGGGTCGTGGTACTCCCACGCGATCGCGCCGCTCCCCGGTCGATCTCGACGACGCGGGAGTACGGGACGTCGTGGTGCGGCCGGAAGACGCCGTTGTCGAAGACGAGGAACCGGCCGTCGTCGAGCTCGGTCGGGGCGTGCTGCTGGCTGGTGGTGCCGGGGGCGCTGCGCCACAGGATCTCGCCGGTCTCGCGGCTGATGACGACGACGGCGGAGACGCTGCGCAGGCTGGCCAGGACGTTGCCGTCGCGGAGCGGGTGACGCTGTTGATCAGGGGCCAGTGCTCGCGGGCGTACGCCTCGTGCAGCGGGTACGCGTCGCGGTCGAGGTGTTCGGAGGCGCGCCAGGACCAGAGGAGTTCGCCGTCGGGTCCGATCTCGCGGATGGTGTCGGCCCAGACGGTGCCGCCGTCGGCCTCGGAGCCGGGCACTCCGCCGCGTACGGCCTCGGCGTCGGCGCCCCGGAGGGGTTCGAGGGCGGTGTAGAGGATCCGGCCGTCGTCGAGGTGGTGGGCGTCGTGGTGCTGGAGGGGATCACGGTGCTCGCGCAGCACCGTGCCGTCGGGGGCGGCGTGGAGCATGACGCCACCCCGGTACTTGTGCCACATCGGGAACAGGGCGTCCTCGCCGGGCAGGACGCCGTTGTAGGCGAGGGTGCCGTCGGTGAGGAGGCGGGCGTGGCGGCCGGGGCGGTACGGCAGGTCCCACCGGTGGACGGTCTCGCCGCGCAGGTCGACGAGGTACACCTCGCCAATGCCGGTGAGCGGGGCGTAGAGGGTGTGGCCGTCGTAGGCGGCGGTCTCGTCCAGGGCGAGGAGGCCGGTCGGTCGTCGGCGGCGGGAGTTCTGGTCGATCACGGGCATGGCGGCGCTCCTGCGTTCCGGGTCGGTTGCGGGGCTCCTTCGTCAAACTTTCTTTGACTGGAGCAACTGACTTTGAAACTAGAGGCGTCATGTGACGGGCGTGTGTCGGGAGTGCGAAACCGTGTCCGGATCCCGTCACGGCGGCCGCGTAGGGTGCCGGGAGCGGCGAAGATCGCGGCAGGCACGGCCGGGCGGGCGGAGAGGGACGGGGACGACGATGGAGGCGAGGGCGCCGCGCGGCGACGGGGGGAAGCAGGACGGTGACGAGGGGCGCGCGCCCCGGGTGGGGAGCCGCCGTGCGCCGTCGGCGGCGGTCGCTCGACCTCACCCTGGCCGAGGTGGCGGAGCGCAGCGGGCTCTCCTCGCCCTTCCTCAGCCAGATCGAGAACGACCGGGCCCGCCCCAGCATGCGGTCGCTCCAGCGGATCGCCGACGCGCTCGACACGACCGCCGTCCGACTGCTCGCCGCGTCGGACGAGACCCGCACGGTGGACGTCGTCCGCGCCGGCGACGACAGCGGTCTGCGGGACGGCGCGCGGGTGCGGCCGGTGGTCCGGGGCCGCCACCAGGTGCACGCCCTGGAGTTCACCGGCGAGCACGACGCGGACCGCGAGTTCCTGCACCGCAACGACGAGTTGCTGTACGTCGCGGACGGCGCGGTGGAGGTCGAGGCGGAGGGCCGGGTCCACCGGCTCGGACGCGGGGACACCCTGCTGATGTCCGGCGGGGTGCGCCACCGCTGGCGGACCGTCGGGACCGGCGCGCGCGTCCTGGTGGTGGCGGTCGCCGACCACGTGGAGGTCCTGGAACCCTGACGCGGCCGGCGACCGGGGGCTCACGGGGAGCCGGTGAACCCCGGGGAGCCCGTGGGCCCTGGAGAGCCAGTGGCCCCTGGGGAGCCGGTGAACCCCGGGAGCGCCGAGCCGTCGGGGAGCCGGCCCGTGAGCCGTACCGGCCCCTCCCCGTGGTCCGGGCCGTCAGGAACGGGCCGCGCGCAGTAGCGGTCACGGCTCCCCGGCGCTGACGCCGGTCAGCCGGCAGCTGCCCGCCGCGAGCAGGTACCGCGTGCCCGACCGGGCCGTCCAGTACGTGCCCGCGAGGACGTCCTGGCCGAAGCGGCTGCACGCCGCCGTGTCCCGGAGCCCCGCCACGGTCCGGGGCGCGGAGCCGCCAGGCGCCTCGAAGGAGACGGTCACCCGGCCGCTCCCCTCCCAGGTGTCCGCGCGGGAGCAGACCCACCGGGCCCGGCCCGCCCGCTCGGGCAGGGGCTGTTCGGCGTACTCCCAGCGGTTGACCGACCGGACCCCGGTGCCGCGCAGCGTCGCCAGGAACAGGCCGAACGCGCCCAGGCCGCGAGCCCGCGCGCGCCGGTCGCCTCGCGCGGCGCGCGGGCCGGGACGTCCGCGCCCGGCGGCGGCGTCCACGTGAGGTGCGCGGGGTCGGTTCCCCGAGGTCCGCGAGGAGGAAGGCGTGGTCCTCGACGATCCGGGCCGAGGAGCGGAGCTGGAGCGCGGTCACGCCCGCGCACGCGCCGGGCGCACGCCCCGGGTCGTCCGCGATGCCGTACGGGACGGGGCCGGTCACGCCGTCCGGGGCGACGTCCAGGGGGCGGGCGAGGGTGCCGGACGCGCCGAGGTCCCGTACCGCCGCCTCGGCGATCCAGGGCGCCAGGAGGTAACGCGCCCGTCCGGCGGTACGGGTGAGGACCACGGCGGCGCCGGTGGTGACGTCGGCGTCGTCGACCCGCGCGAGGTCGAGGGCCACGGGCCCGCGTCCGTCGCGGGGTTCGGCGTACCGGGCGATCCTGCGCCCGTCGTGCAGGAGCACCACGGCCGTGCCGTCGACCGTGCCGGCGTAGAGGAGCCGGGGCGGTTCGGCGGGCGGTGCGGCGGACGTGCCCGGGGTGACGGCCGGCCGGACGCCGTCCGCGGCGCCCCGGGTCCAGGTGTCCAGGGCCCGCCGGAGCAGGGCCGTGTCCCCGGTCCCGGCGCCGCGCGCGGGCCAGGCGGTGAGGTCGACGCGCGCGGTGTCGGCCCAGCGGTCGGGGGGCGTGCGCGGGAGCGCGGCGGGGTCGAACGCCGGGGCGGGGGCGGGCGGGGAGGCGACCGGTTCCGGCTCCGTACCGGCCCGGACCCCGGCGGTGACGGCGACGCCCGCCGTGACGAGCAGCACCGCGCCGGCGAGGGCGGCGAGCCGGGTGTGCCGGCGGCGGCGCAGGAGGTCGGTGGGGCGGGTGTGGACGGTGCACGGGTCGAACTCGGCGCTGCGGAGGAGCGTCCCGACGTCGGTGCCGGACGCCGCACCGATCCGTTCGGCGGCGCGGAGGGCGGCCGCGGGGTCCGCGACGCCCGCCGAGGCGAGAGCCGGGCGGTCGCGTCGGCGGGAAGGCCTTCGAGGATCCGCAGGGCGAGCGCGGCGCGCGTCTCGGGGGCGGCTTCGGCCAGGGCCCGGTCGAGGGCGAGTTCGTCGGTCCCCCGGCCCGGGGGAAGAGCCGCAGGCCGAGCACGAGGGGCAGCCGGAGCGGGGCCGCGAGGCGGCGCGGCGGGCGGAGCGCGGCACGGACGACGGCCGCCCGCAGCCACGCGTGCGCGGGGCGCTCGCCGGCGCGCTGGCCGGGCAGGGAGATTCCGGCGGGCGGTGGGCCGGACGAGGGCGCCTCGGACGGGGACGTCTCGGTGCGGGGTGCTTCGCTTGTGGGCACCTCGCTTCGGGACGCCCCGCTTCGGAACGCCTCGGTGCGGGACGCCTCGGTGCGGGACGCCTCGGTCGGAGACGTCTCGGTCGGAGACGTCTCGGTGCGGGCTGCCTCGCTTCGGGACGCCTCGGCCGAAGGTGTCTGGCTTCCGGACGCCTCGATTCGGAGCGTCCGGTTCGGAGACTCCTCGGTTCCGGGCGTCCCGGCCGAAGGTGTCTCGCTTCCGGCCGCCCGGGGCAAGGGCTCCTCGGCCGAGGGCTCCCGGGCCGAGCGCCCCTCGCTTCGGAGCCTCCCGGACCGCAGCCTCCCGGATCCCCGGCCGCCGGTCGCCTCCGCCAGGGAGTTCTGGACGAGGGCGTGGGCGGTGAGGACGCGGCGGTGGCGTCCGAGCGAGGGCGGCAGGACGAGGTAGGCGAGCCGTACGAGCGCGGGGTAGTGCTCGACGAGCGCGGCCTCGGCGGCCTCGCGAGCGGGGCGACCGGCGGAGGCGGGCGCGGACACGGACGCGGAGGGGAGGCGGATATCGAGGTGCCGGGGGCGGCGTGACGGGACGGCATGCCCGGCAAACGAGTCCGACGGGTCCCGCGTCACTCCGCTCGCGTGGCGGGTCCACGCCTCCGGCACTCGCCGGTCCCGGAAACGGAAAAGGCGCGGGACCACCGACCCCCTTGGTCCGGTGGCCCCGCGCGGGGATACCCTTCGGGCGTGCTTCGCGCGCGTGGGACCCGATTCCCGTCAGGTCTGCCCCGCGACCGCTCCCGCCGCGGGTTCCGCGCGCCCGGCGCCTACTTGGGCATGAGGACGGTGTCGACGATGTAGACGGTCGCGTTGGCCGTGGGGACGTTGCCGCAGACGATCTTCGAGGTGTCGTTGACCGTGTACTCCTCGCCCGAGCCCTTCGTGGTCAGCATGCCCTTCTGGAGGGTCTCGAAGGAGCCGTTCTCCAACTGCTTCGGGGTCAGCTTCTGCCCCACCACGTGGTACGTGAGGACCTTCGTGAGCATGTCCTTGTCGGCCAGGACCTTGTCGAGGTCGGCCTTCGGGATCTTCGCGAAGGCGTCGTTGGTGGGCGCGAACACGGTGATGTTCTGGGCGTTGTTGAGGGTGTCGACCAGACCGGCCTTCTTGACGGCGGTCACCAGGGTGGACAGGGCCGGGTTGTTGGAGGCGGCCGTGGCGACGGGGTCCTTCGCCATGCCGTCGAACGAACCGGCGCCCTCCTTGGGCACACCGGCACAGGCCGGACCGAACGGACCGTCGGGGGTCATGTCCGAGTCGGCGGGCGCCGAGGAGTTCTCCGCGGCGGCGGAGCTGGAGGCCGGGGCCCCGGCCCCGGACGCCTCGTCCTTGCCGGAGTCCGAGCAGGCCGCCAGGGAGAAGGGCAGGACGGCCGCGGCGGCCACGGCGACGGCGGTGCGACGGATGCGGGAAGTGGTCATGGGAGGAAACCTCTTTGGTCCGGATGCGTAGGGAACTGCGCACGTAAAGGGGAGACGGCCCCGCCTCCCGGTGGGGAGGACGGTGGCGCGTCCGGGCCGTCCGCGGCGAATCGTTCGCTTCCGGCCCTGCTGTCACGGGTCATTCGGCGCCGGCCGCCGATCGGATGGGTCCCAAAAGGCTTTCACCCGTTCGAGTGAGAAAAAGGCCGCGCGTTAGGGTGTGGGGTGCTTCCCGGACCCTCCCGCCCGCCGTCCCTCGCCGACGCCGTCCTCCTCTCCCACACGGAACGGGGGCGGGAGTGGCCGCTCCTCGTCTGGGCTCCGGGACCGGGCGTGCGGATGGTGTCGAGCGCGGTGCTCGGCGGGGGCATCGGCGCGCGGGAGTGGGTGGTCAACGCCCAGGTGCCGCCCGGTTACGACCGGCTCGACCCCGTCGCCCACCTCCGCGAACTCGCCTCGGGCGCCGGGCTCTCCGGCCCGGGCGTGGGCCTCATGACGGCGGCCTCGGTCGCGGACCGGCGCCACGCGGTGGACGGCGGCGCGCACGCCGTGGTCACGGCCGGGATCGGGGTACGGGGCTGGGCCGCCGCTCCGGGCGCCGGCGGGGTCGCGGTCCCGCGCCCCGGGACGATCAACATCGTCGTGTCGCTGCCGGTGCCCCTGACGGACGCGGCCCTCGTGAACGCCGTGGCCACCGCCACCGAGGCGAAGACGCAGGCCCTGGTCGAGCTGGGCGCCGACGCCTCCGGCACTCCGACGGACGCCGTCTGCGTGGCCGCGCCCTGGCCCGTGGGGGCCGCGGGGGACGCGGGGGCGGGGCGTTCGCCGAACCGTTCGCCGGGCCGCGCTCCCTCTGGGGCGCGCGGCTCGCCCGCGCCGTGCACCGGGCGACCCGGGAGGCCTGCGCGGGACTCCTGGCCGCCGAACGCACCGGTCCCGCCGCCTGACGCGTACTCGCATCGGTTGTGCGTCGTAACCTGGCCGTATGACCGAACCGGCGACGTACGGACTCACCACCGGAGCGGTGGCGCGGCGCCTCGGGGTGTCCCCGACCACCCTGCGCTCGTGGGACCGGCGGTACGGGATGGGGCCCGCCGCCCGCGAGGGCGGACGGCACCGGCGCTGGGCCCCGGAGGACGTCGCGATGCTGGAGGCGATGTGCCGGCTGACGGCCTCGGGCGCCCCTCCGGCCGAGGCGGCGCGGATCGCGCGGGCGGCCAGGACCGGGGCGGAGGACCCCGGCGCGGTTCTCGGAGCGGTCCCCGGTACAGCCCCGGGGACGCGGGCCCGGTCCACGGAGCCGGAGCCGTACCCCGACCGCCCCGCGGGGTCGCTCCGGGACCGTCCCGAGGAGCCGGGGCCGGCCCGGCAGCCCGGGTCCGGCAACGGGCTTCCGCTCGGTGACGTGCGGCGGGAGTGCCGGGGCCTCGCGCGGGCCGCCGTGCGGCTCGACGGCCCCGCCCTGGACGCCCTGCTCCGGGACGCCGTCGCGGACCACGGGCTCGTCACCGCCTGGGAGGAGGTGATGGCCCCGACCCTGCACGCGGTGGGCCGCAAGTGGGAGTCGTCCGGGGACCGCTACGTCGAGGTGGAGCACCTGCTGTCCTGGCACGTGTCGACCGCGCTCCGGCAGGTCTCCCCGCCGGACACGGCTCCCTGGCCCCGTACCGCCGGTGCTCCTGGCCTGTGTGCCCGGCGAGCAGCACACCCTGCCCTGGAGGCGCTGGCGGCGGGGCTCTCCGAGCGCGGTCTGCCGACCCGGATGTTCGGCGCGGCCGTCCCCGCCGAGGCGCTCGACGCCGCCGTGCGGCGCATGGGTCCGGCCGCGGTCGTGCTCTGGTCGCAGGCGCGCTCCACCGCGAACCACGCCCTCGCCCGGCACGTCGCCGGGAGCTCGTTCGGTGTGAAGGGGGCGCGGACGCGTCCGCTGATGCTCTGGCCGGCCCCGGCTGGGCGGGCCGGGGCCCGGGGCCGGGGATGCTGCGTCCGGGCGGCCTGCGGGAGGCGCTCGACGCGCTCTCCCACCACGCGGGGACGCGGGTCGCCGCGCCCCGGTGTGAGGCGGAACCGGGTGTGAGGGGCCCCGGGTGTGAGGTGGGGCCCGGGTGTGAGGGGCCCGGGTGTGAGGGGGCCCGGGTGTGAGGGGCCCGGGTGTGAGGGGGCCCGGGTGCGGTGCGGGCCCCGGGCTTCTATCCGTGTGAGAGCAGCGCCGCCGTGAGTTCGGCCGCCCTGCGGTGCCAGACGTCCGCGCCCCGGAGCATGGCGTGGCCGCCGATCCGCATCGGGATGCCCACCGCGTCGGCTCCCGCCGCCCTGGCCCTGCGGACGAAGTCCCAGGACTCGCGGGCGGAGGTGACGCGGTCGGTCTCGTCGTGGAGCAGGTAGAGCCGCCGGCCGCCGAGGTGCTCGACGGGCTCGCCGGACGGGCACCAGGGCGCGAGGGCGACGACCCGCGCACGGCGGGGTCGCCCGCGGCGCGGAGCGCAGCACGGCCGCCCATGGAGTGGCCGAGGAGCACGACGGGCACGGGCCCGATCCGCTCGCGGAGGTCGTTCAGGGCGGTCTCGGCGTCCCGGGCGGCGTCGGCGCGCGCCCCGTTCCAGCCGCGGTGGCGGTAGCGGACCTCGGCGACGAGGACGCTCCGGCCCCGGACGGCGCGGGTGACGGCGGCGGCGAAGGGCGCATGCGCAGCGCCGGGAGATTGAGGGCGGGCGGCGGCTCGGGCCCGTCGGCGCGGCCGCCGTGGAGCAGCAGGACGGCCGCGGTGGGCGCCTCGGGGGCGCTGCGGACGAGGAGGGCGCCGGTCTCGGCGCGCCGGGTGCGGCAGACGTTCACCGGCCGGCCGTCCCGTCCGCGCGCCGGTGCGCAGGCCGGGGGAGAACCCGCTCGCGCGGGCCTTGTGGGCCGCGTGTCCGGGCCGCTGCGCCATATGGGCCTCCAGAAGTCGCTTGCCGCTTCCCAGGACGAGCGGTCCGCTCGTGACGAGGGGGAGACGACCGTGAGGCCCGCAGTCTGCCAGGTCCCACGCGGCGTCAGGTACGGGCCCCACCGGAAGGACGGGTTGGACTCGCGATCTCCGTGGGAGGCGGGCGTCGGGCGGGGCATAGAACGTCAGGTCGTCCCGGGGGCCGTTCAGGCCGTGACGGCCCGCCGGTGGCCGCTTCGGCGACGGCGAGGCTGCGGCGCATCCGCTGGAGGCCCCGGCGCGCGTGGCTCTTGACGGTGCCCAGGGGCAGGCCCGTGCGGTGGGCGATCTGCGTCTGCGTCAGGTCCCCGAAGAACGCGAGGGCCAGGACGTCGCGCTGGACGCGCGGCAGGCGGGCGAGTTCGCGGGTGACCACGATCCGGTCGAGGACGTGGTCGGGCCCCTCCCCGGTGCCGTCGGACGGGGGCAGGGCCGCTCCGGCGGCGGCGACGAGGTCGAGCCTGCGGGTGCGGGCGCCGAGCGCGTCGGCGATCTTCCGCCGGGTGATGCCGACGAGCCAGGCGGGTACGGAGCCGCGCTCGGGGCGGTATCCGGCGCGGCCGCGCCAGGCGGCGAGGAAGACCTGCTGGGTGACGTCCTCGGCCTCGCGCGGGTCGCCCAGGGCGCGGGAGGCCAGGGTGTGCACGAGGCGCGCCCAGCGGTGGTGGGCGAGGGCGAGGCAGTGCTCGTCGCCCCGGACGAGCCCCGGCCGACCTCCGCGTCGGAGAGGGCGGGAAAGGTCGCTCCGGCGTCCGGGGGAGGTCCGCCGCACGGGTCGCCGGGGCGGCCGGGTCGTACGCGGGGGCGGGGCCGCGGACGGCCGTACGGGCTGCGTTCATGGCGAAGCTCCTCCTCGCTGGGGCTCCGTGCCCCGGCTCCCTCAGCCTCCGTCCGGGGAAGGGGTGGCTCAACTCGCATCGTTTGTGCGTCGTCTTCCGCTTTTCGACGCATCGCCGCCCGCTCGGACGCGCCCACCCCTACTCCAGGCCCCGGCCGTGCCGAAGCGGGCGGTGCCGTCGGCGAGGGCGATCAGCGGCTCGGGATAGGCGCGCGCCGCCCCTCCCGGTCCTTCCGCTTCCAGGGCTCGTGGACCGAGGCGCCGGGCAGGGCGGCGAGTTCGGGGACCAGCGGCGGACGTAGGCGCCGTCGGGGTCGTAACGCTTCCCCTGCGTCACGGGGTTGAGGACCCGGTTCGGCCGGCTGTCGGCCCCGGTCCCGGCCACCCACTGCCAGTTGAGCTGGTTGTTGGCGAGGTCGCCGTCCACGAGGAGGCGGAGGAAGTGCCGGGCGCCCTCACGCCAGTCGAGGTAGAGCGTCTTGGTGAGGAAGGAGGCGGTGAGCAGCCGGCCCCTGTTGTGCATCCAGCCCTCGTGGGCGAGTTGGCGCAGGGCCGCGTCCACCACGGGGTAGCCGGTGCGGCCCTCCCGCCAGGCCCGCAGGTCCGCCTCGGCCCGCGCGCCCCGCCGCCAGCGGTCGTGCCGGGGCCGGTAGTCGTCGGCGGCGATCGCGGGGCGCGCGGAGAGCATCTGGCGGTGGAAGTCCCGCCAGCAGAGCTGCCGTACGAAGGCCTCGGCGCCCGGACCGCCCCGGGCGCGGGCCCGGTGGACGGCCTCGGTGGCCGAGAGCGCGCCGAAGTGGAGGTACGGGGAGAGCCGCGAGGTCGTGTCCCCGGCGAGGTCGTCGTGGCCGGTCTCGTAGGCGTCGGCGTGCCGGGACAGCCAGGCGCCGAGCCTGCGCCGGGCCGTGGTCTCGCCGCCCTTCGCGAGGCCCTCGGACACGTCCGCCACGGAGGCGCGCGACGGCGGCCCGTCGGAGCGCAGACCGCTCGGCACCCTTACCGCCCGGGGGCCGCCAGGGGCGCGCGGAGCTGTTCGCCGGACCAGCGGCGGAAGTACGGGGTGAAGACCGCGAAGTGGTCGGAGCCCTGCGGGGTGACGTCGCCGGGCGGCACGACGGTGGTCACGGCGTCGTGCACGTAGAGCGGCGCCCGTCGGACTCCAGGGCGTCCCGCAGCCGCGCCTCGCGGGCGTGCGCGAAGGCGGAGTGGTCGGCGGCCATGTGGACCTCGTCGGCGTCGGACTGCCGCACCGCGCCGCAGACTTCGGCCACGGCGTCGCCCTCGCGCACGACGAGCCGCCCGCCGCGCCGGCGCAGTCCGGCGTCGAGGTCAGTCAGGCAGTCGGCGAGGAAGGCGAGCCGGTTGGGGGCGGCGAAGCCGGCCCGGTCGACGGCGGGGTCCCGGACGAACAGCGGGACGACCTCGTCCGCCGCGTCCACGGCGGCGCGCAGGGGCGGGTGGTCGTGCACCCGGAGGTCGGAGGTGAAGAGGACGACGGAGACGGTCATGGCGCCTGGTTCTGGGGTTCGGCCACCGGACGGCGCCCGCGGGGCAGGACGCCCGGTGGACTGCGACTGTGGTGCGGCCCTGTGGCCGCGTGGCGGCCGTGCCGTCCCTTTTCCGCCCGCGGCAGGCATACGGATGCGGGGGCGCTCCGCGCGGACCGGCGTGCCCCGGAGGGCCCGTCCCGCTCCGGCAGGCCCCCGCGCACGGACCTCACGCGCGGGGCGGTGCCTCCCCGCGTGGGCCGGTACGTCGCCGGCGCGGGCGGCCGGCCCGTCCGCGCCCTGCGGCGACACGGGCCCGTCGGCCGCCGCCCGTTCCGCCGTGCGGGCGATGTTGCGCGCCATGCCGCCGAAGACGACCGCGTGGAACGGCGCCACGCTCCACCAGTACACCTGCCCGGCGAGTCCGCGCGGATGGAACAGGGCGCGCTGGCGGTAGCGGGTCCGCCCCTGCTCGTCGCGTTCGGAGCGCATCTCCAGCCAGGCGAGCCCGGGGAGCCGCATCTCCGCGCGCAGCCGGAGCAGGCTGCCCGCTCGATCTCCTCGACCCGCCAGAAGTCGAGCGCGTCGCCGACCCGGAGCCGCTGGGCGTCCCGGCGGCCCCGGCGCAGGCCCACGCCGCCGACGAGCCGGTCGAGCCAGCCGCGTACGGCCCAGGCCAGCGGGAAGGAGTACCAGCCGTTCTCGCCGCCGATCCCCTCGACGACCTTCCAGAGGGTCTCCGGCGGGGCGTCGACGGTCCGTTCGCGTTCGTCGGTGTAGAGGCTGCCGCCGGCCCAGTCGGGGTCGGTGGGCAGCGGGTCGCTGGGCGCGCCGGGCAGCGAGGCGGAGGACCACCGGGTGGTGACCTTGGCCTCCTGGATGCGCCGGAGGGCGAGGGTGAGGCGCGGCCGAAGGGGATCGGGGTGCCGGGCGGGTCGGGGACGTACTCCGCGATGTCGTGCTCGGCGCAGACCACTTCGTACCGCAGCGACTCCGCGAGCGGCCGGGCCAGGCCGGCCGGGACGGGCGTGACCAGGCCGATCCAGTGGCTGGACAGGCCCGGGGTAAGCATCGGCACGGACACGATGAGGCGCTTGGGCAGGCCGGCGACGACCGCGTACTCGATCATCATGTCGCGGTAGGTGAGGACGTCCGGGCCGCCGACGTCGAAGGCCCGGTTGACGTCCGGGGGCATGTCCGCGCTGCCGACGAGGTAGCGCAGCACGTCGCGCACGGCGATGGGCTGGACGTGGGTCCTGACCCAGCTCGGCGTCAGCATCACGGGGAGCCGCTCGGTGAGGTAGCGGAGCATCTCGAAGGAGGCGGAGCCGGAGCCGATGACGACGGCGGCCCGCAGCACGGTCGTGGGGACGCCGGAGTCGAGCAGGATGCGGCCGACCTCGGCGCGGGAGCGCAGGTGCGGGGAGAGTTCCTCCTCGGGCACGCCCTGTGGTGTGAGGCCGCCCAGGTAGACGATGCGGCGGACGCCGGCGGCGCGGGCCTCCTCGGCGAAGGTCCGGGCCGCGCGCCGGTCCGTCTCCTCGAAGTCGTGCCCGGAGCCGAGGGAGTGCACGAGGTAGTAGGCCACCTCCACGCCCTCGAACGCGGGCTTCAGGGTCGCCGCGTCGGTGACGTCTCCCTTGACGATCTCGACCCGGTCGGCCCAGGGGTAGTCGCGGAGGTTGGCGGGGGTGCGGGCCAGGCAGCGCACGCGGCGGCCGGCGTCGAGCAGCTCGGGGACGAGCCGGCCGCCGATGTAGCCGCCGGCGCCGGTCACGAGGCAGAGGCCGGACCCGGCACCGGACGGATCGCCCGGCGCCAGGCCTTCCGGCCTCGGGTCGGACGGCGCCGAATCGGACGGCGCCGAATCGGACGGCGTCGGGTCTTCCGGCCTCGGACCATCCAGCGTCGGATCGGGCGGCCTCGGGTCGGACGGCGTCGGGTCGGACGGCGTCGGGCCGGACGGCGTCGGGCCGCCCGGTGTCGGATCGGACGGCCTCGGACCGTCCGGCGTCGGGCCGGGCGTGGCCCTGGGGTGTGTCGCCATGGCAGGGAGTGCTCCGTTCCGTCCCGGGGGCGGCTCGCCGGGACCCGTGCGGGGCGGGTCCCACGCCGCTTCTTCTCCCACCATGGCCCGGACGGATGCGGGAGGGCGATGTCTATAGGCTGAACGCGTGGCCCGCGAAGAAGACCGAGACGTTCCCGCCGCCCCGTCGGGCGGCGCCGGTGACCTGCACAGTTTCGCCGTCGCGCTGCGGCGGACGCAGGGCGAGATCAACCGCCTCGTGCACGGCTTCGCCCAGGCCCAGGGGCTGCACCCCACGGACGTGCAGGCGCTCGCCGTCGTCCTGGACAGCCCCGAGCCGCTGACGCCGGGGCGGCTCCGGGAGCACCTCGGGCTCACCTCCGGCGCGGTGACGGCCTGTCTGGACCGGCTGGAGCGGGCCGGGCACATCCGCAGGTCCCGGGAGAGCGCCGACCGCCGCGTGGTGCACGTGCACTACGAGGACGGGGCGAGGGCGGCGGCCCGCCGGTACTTCCTGCCGCTCGCGGAGGCGACGGCCCGGGCGCGGGACCGGTTCGACGACGACGAACTCGCGGTGGCCCTGCGCTTCCTGAACGTCCTGAACGACGAACTGGGCGCCCTGCGCGTACCGCGCCGCTGAGACGGACGCCCCGCGGAACGCGGACGCTGCGCCGAACGGGTGCATCCGCACGGCCCGTCACCGCCGAAGGTCCCACGAGAGCACGCGTACGCGGTGTTCCGTGGCATCCGATCGCCCGTTCCGGGTACCCGGGCGTCCGGCCCTCCCCGGAGTGGTACACACTTCTCTCAATCATTGAGATTGTTGATGGTCAAGTCATAGTTCGGAGAACCGATGCCCCGCGCCTCCCGCCGGACCCGCTTCCTCGTCCCCTGGTCCTCCTCCTCGTCTGGCTCGCCGTCGGCGCGGGCTCGGCCCTTCGCCGGCCGGCTCGGCGAGGTCTCCACCAACGACCAGGCGGCCTTCCTGCCCCGCAGCGCCGAGTCCACCAAGGCCATCGAGGCGCAGAAGGCCTTCCGCACCTCGGAGTCGGTGCCCGCGATCGTGGTGTGGACGGCGAAGGACGGCGGCACCCTGGAGCCCGGCTCGGCCGACGCCGCCACCCGGTCCCTCGCCGCGCTCTCCGGCCGTCCGGGGACCGCCGGGCCGCCCTCCCCGCCCTGGCCTCCGAGGACGGGAAGGCGCTGCGGGCCGTCGTCCCGCTCCGGCCGACCTCGGCGACGCCCTGCCGGACACGCTCGACGCGGTGCGGAAGGCGGCGGCCCCGGTGCCCGGGACGACCGTGTGGCTCGCGGGCCCCGCCGCCACCCAGGCCGACCTCTCCGACGCCTTCTCCGGCATCGACGGACTGCTCCTCGCCGTCGCCCTGGTCGCGGTGCTGCTGATCCTGCTCCTCGTCTACCGCAGCGTCCTGCTGCCCCTGATGATCATCCTGGGCGCGGTGTTCGCCCTCGGCCTGGCCTGCGCGATCGTGTACGTGCTCGCCGACGCCGACCTGGTCAGGGTGGACGGCCAGGTGCAGGGCATCCTGTCCATCCTGGTGATCGGCGCCGCGACCGACTACGCGCTGCTCCTCGCCGCCCGCTACCGGGAGGAGCTCACCGCCCCGGCGCCGACCGGTTCGCCGCCATGCGCAAGGCCCTGCGCCGCTCCGTCGAGCCGATCGTCGCCAGCGCCGCCACCGTCGCGCTCGCGCTGATCGCCCTGCTCGCGAGCGACCTGTCCAACAACCGGGCGCTCGGTCCGGTCGGCGCCATCGGCATCGTCTGCGCGGTGCTCAGCGCGCTCACCTTCCTCCCGGCGGCCCTGGTCCTCACGGGCCGCGCCGCCTACTGGCCGGCCCGCCCGAAGACGCTCCCGGAGGCGGACCCCGAGCCGCCCGGGGCGGCAGGCCCTCTGGCAGCGGGTCGCCGCCGTGGTCGACCGCGCGCCCCGCAAGGTCTGGGCCATCACCCTCGCCGGCCTCCTGGCCTGCGCCGCCTTCGCGCCCGCGCTGAACTCCCGGGGCGTCCCCTTCGACGAGATCTTCGTGAACGACGCGCCGTCCGTCGCCGCGCAGGAGACCCTCGGCCGCCACTTCCCCGGCGGCGCGGGCAACCCGCCGTGATCGTCGCCGACGCCGGGGCCGCGACCCGCGTGACCGCCGCCGCGCGGGACGTCGAGGGCGTCGACTCGGCGTTCCCGGTGGACGCGACGGGCCGCCCGGCCCCCGGGAAGCCGCTCGTGGTCGACGGCCGGGTCCGGATCGACGCCACCCTCGCCGACGCCGCCGACAGCGACGCGGCGCGCGAGACGCTCGCCCGGCTCCGTACCGCCGTGCACGCGGTCCCCGGCTCGGACGCCCTGGTGGGCGGCTCGACGGCGCAGCAGTACGACACCCAGCGCACCGCCGCCCGGGACCGCGCGCTCATCGTGCCGGTGGTCCTGGCGATCATCCTGGTGATCCTGGTGGCGCTGCTGCGCTCCCTCGTGCTGCCGCTGCTGCTCGTCGCCACGGTGGCGCTCAACTTCGCCGCCACCCTGGGCGTCTCGGCGCTCGTCTTCGAGCACGTCCTCGGCTTCACCGGCACGGACTCCTCCGTGCCGCTGTACGCTTCGTCTTCCTGGTGGCGCTCGGCGTCGACTACAACATCTTCCTGATGTCCCGGGTCCGCGAGGAGTCGCTGCGCCACGGGGTCCGCGAGGGCGTCCGCATCGGCCTGACCGCGACCGGCGGCGTGATCACCTCGGCGGGCGTGGTGCTCGCGGCGACCTTCGCCGCGCTCGGCGTGATCCCGCTGGCGTTCCTGGCGCAGATCGCGTTCATCGTGGCCTTCGGCGTCCTGCTCGACACCCTGGTCGTCCGCTCGCTCCTCGTCCCGGCCCTGGTCCGCGACCTCGGCCCGAGGGCGTGGTGGCCGGGCGCGCTGAGCCGCCTGCCCGAGGGGGAGGGACCGCGCCGGACCGGTCGTAGACCGGACCAATCCCCGGGGCCACCGCTCCGAAGACCCCGCAGGAGCGGGGCACCCGAGCCACGCAGGAGGGCACAGGCGGATGAGAGAGCACGCACGCGTCGGAGGCGGTCCGGTGCCGGACCGGAGCGAGAGCTGCCCGAGCTGATGGTCCGGGTGGCCCGCGGGGACCAGGACGCCTTCGCCGGCGTCTTCGACCGGGTCTCCGGCCCCGTCCTGGGCGTGGTCCGCTCGGTGCTGCGCGATCCCGCGCAGTCCGAGGAGGTGGCGCAGGAGGTGATGGTCGACCTCTGGCGCTCCGCCGCCCGCCACCGGCCGGACAAGGGCTCCGTCCTGAACTGGGCGCTGACCCTCGCCCATCGCCGGGCCGTGGACCGGGTGCGCTCCGAGCAGGCCGCCTCGGACCGCGCCCGGCGGGTCGCGCTGCTCGACCACAGTCCCGCGTACGACGAGGTGACCGAGGAGGTGGAGAGCCGCCTCGACCGCGAGCGGGTACGGCGCTGTCTGCGGGGCCTCACCGAGCGCCAGCGCCAGTCCGTGACCCTGGCCTACTACCGCGGTCTGACCTACCGTGAGGTCGCGGAACTGCTCTCGCTGCCCCTGGGGACCGTGAAGACCCGGATGCGCGACGGGCTCATCCGGCTCCGCGACTGCCTGGGGGTGACGGCGTGACGACCACCGACGAACTGCACACGCTGACCGGCGCCTACGTCCTCGACGCCCTGGAGACGGACGAGGAGCGGGAGGCGTTCGAACGGCACCTGGCCCAGTGCGCCCCGTGCGCGCACGAGGTGCGCGAGCTGTCCGAGACGACCGCGCGCCTCGGCCTGGCCGTCGCCGCGCCGATCGACCCGGCCCTGCGCGCCGAGGTGCTGCGCCGGATCGTGGACGTCCGCCAGTTCCCGCCCCCACCCGGCCCGTCGGCCGGTCGCCGGGCGGTCTCGGGGGCTGCGGCGGCTGCCCCGCTGGGCGCTCGCCGCCTCGGTCGCCGGTCTGGTGGCACTCGGCGGGGTCGCGGGGTGGCAGTACGAGCGCGCCGAGGACGCCGACCGGCGCGCGGCCGTCGCGGAGGAGCGGGCGGAGGCGGTCGCGGCCGTCCTCGCCGCGCCCGACGCCCGGGTCTCCACGGCCCGGCTCGCGGACGGCGCGGTGGGCACCCTCGTCCACTCCCCGTCCCAGGACCGGGCGGTGTTCGCCGCGGCGGGGATGCCGGCGCCGCCGCCCGGGAAGGTCTACCAGCTCTGGTACGACGACTCGGGGACGATGCGGCCCGCCGGTCTGATGACGCCGGGCGCGGCGACCTCGGCAGTCCTCCTGGAGGGCCGGCGAACCGCTCGGCCGGGATCGGCATCACCGTGGAGCCGGCGGGCGGTTCGCCCCGTCCGACCTCGGACCCGGTGGCGACGATGGCGATGCCGGCGGCCTGAGGCGGCGGGGCGGGGCGGCCACGGCCGGGGCGGCCGCCCCGTCCCGCTCACGGCCCTCACGGCGTTCCCGGCGTCCCGGTGGGCGCCGGCGGGGCGGGCAGGCCACCGAGCCCGGCTTCACGGACAGCTTCAGCTTCGGGGTGGTGAGGAGGCCGGGGAGCTGGAAGTCCTGGGCAGTGCCGGTGATCCGGTCGAACTTGGCGTAGCGCGCCTGGATGCCGAAGCGGTGCTGCGGGCTGTTCAGCGGGTTGTCGACGTAGGCCCCGGAGGAGTCCTTGACGGTCTTCACGTCGGCGCCGTTGGTGTTGAGGTCGACGACGCCGTCCATGTCGAGGACGCCGGTGGCGCTCCTCAGGTCCAGGACGGTGTTCTTGGTCCTGATCTCCCAGGAGCCGGGGTCGTCGTCGCCGAGGGTCAGCATCAGGGTGTACGTGGCTCCGCCGATCTGCTGCTTCTGGCTCAGGCACAGGCCGTTGATCATGCCGTCCGCGAAGCCCATGCGGAGCACCCGCACGGTCCCGGCCGAGCCGTCGGGCCGCACGACGGCCTGGTCGACGACGGCGGCGCCGTACTGCGTCCCGTACAGGCTGCTGGTGGTGAAGTCGACGGGCCGGTCCTGGATCCGGAGGCCGACGGCGAGGGCGCCGGTCGCCATGGCGGTCCCGAGGCCGCCGGCGGCGAGCAGCGCGGGCACGGCGACGGCGAGGACCGGCGCCAGTGGGTGCGTCCCTCCTCGGGGGCGCTGCGGCTTTCGGGGCTCATGGGGAGGTCACCGTAATGGTTCCGGGGAGGTGGACGGGGTTGTCGGTGGAGTTCAGGGCCGCGTGGTCGTCGACGGTCCGGATCGCGTAGATGTCCCCGGTGAAGTCCTCGGCCCCGGCGGTCAGCGGGATGAGGGAGCCGAAGAAGTCGAGGAGGCCCTGCACCCCGCAGATCTTGACGAGGACGCGGAGGCAGACGTTGCCGATGTTCCCCACATCGTCGTCGTCTCGGGCTTGCCCGCGCTGTCGTAGCCGCCGAGCGAGCCCTCGTCCGGGACGTCGATGGTGACGGTGTGGCCGTTCGCCTTCTGGACCACCTTCATGTGCGAGCGGATCTTGAGCTTGGTGAAGGTGTACTTGTTGGTGGTCCGGGTCGTGCCGTCCGAGAGCCGGATCGTGACGTCCTTGTCGACGCTCAGCGAGACGGCGACCATGCTGTCGATGGTGACGCGCAGCGGGTCCGGGGAGGGCAGGAAGGGGACGCCGAGCGGCTGGACCGCGGCGGGCGCCCCGCGGCGCTGCCCGGCTGCCCCGACCAGACGGCGGTGGCGACGGCGAGCGCCAGGGCGGTGCTCACGGCGAGGGCCCGCTGCCGGGTCCCACCCGGCCGGGTCCTCACCCTCCACCGCCCTGCGGCGCGGGCGCTTGGCTCCCCAGCCGACCATCATGGAGCCGCCGAGGACGCCGAGCGCCATGCCGAGCAGGAAGCCGCCCAGGTTGGAGACGACGAGCGAGACGACGGCGAGGATCGCGCCGATGAGCCCGAAGGTGTACCGCTGGGCGGGCAGCGCCATCGGGATGAGGCCGCACAGGATCATCCCGCCGCCGACGAGGTAGCCGGCGATCCCCCGAAGCCCGTGCTCACGATCAACTGGAGCGAGCTGAGGGAGAACTTGAGGACGGTCCACCCCGGCGACCAGCCACACCCCGCCCCAGAAGGGCCGGGTGCGGCGGAAGGCCCCGAACCACGCCCACGCGGCCCGCACCCGGCTCAGCACGTCGTGGCCGATCCGGGAACGACCTTGATCTTCAGGTCGGGCAGGACGAGGGCGCCCGCCATCTCCGCGTCGTACGCGGTGGCGTTGAGCCGTGCAGCTTGATGGAGCTGCCGCCCTCGCCGCCCGCCGAGCCGAGCCCGAACCCGCCGGGCACCGCGCCCGTGAGGGGCTTGCCGGCGACGGTGACCTGGTCGGCGGACTGGCCGAGCACCGCGTTCTGGAGGGTGGTGGGCCCGTACGCCTGGAGTTCGGTGGCCTGGATGTAGAGGTTCGAGGCGTCGATGTCGGTGGTGAAGGTCCCGGGCGGGGTGGCCGTCACCTTCTGACCGCCGGTCAGGAGCAGCGAGTACGGGACGCCGGCGATCTTCTGGTGGACGATCCCGCACAGCCCGGCGAGCCCGGCGCTGGCGAAACCGACGCGCGCCATGGCGGTGTTGGTGGTCGTGGTGCCGTCCGGGCGCCCGACGGCGGGGTGTTGACGATGGCGCCGAAGCCGCTGCCCTGGACGCCGTTGGAGGTCAGGGTGAAGGGCTCCCCGGTGACGCTGAAGTTGGCGGCCAGCGCCCCTGGGCCAGCGCCGTGCCGAGGGCGCCGATGGCCAGGGCCGAGGGACGAAGGCGAGCGCGCCGCGTCCCCAGCGGGTGCCGCGGCGGGTGTCGTCGGCGGCCTCGGCCAGCATCCGGGTGTTCCAGTCGGAGGCGGCGCGGGCGCCGGCCGTGCGCATCCGGGCGAAGGACTTGCCCAGCTCGCGGGCGCCGGAGAAGAGGTGGTTCATGCGGATCCGCTCCCAATGGACACGGGGGTACGGGGGTTTCGGCGGCCGTCCGGTCGCGGTGGAGGAGGCCGCGGGTCCGCCCGGCGGGCTTCTCGGGGAGCCAGGCGAAGGCCATGGAGCCGCCGAGGACCGCGAGGACCATGCCGACGAAGAGGCCGCCGAGGTTCGACAGCGGGAAGGAGGCGACGCCCGCGATCACCGCGAGGACGCCGGCGGTGTGGCGCTGGCTCGGCAGCAGCAGGATGAGCAGGGCCATCGCCATGAGGACGACTCCGCCCGCCATGCCCGCGATCCCGCCGATGCCGACCTGGAGGATCTTGCCGAGGGGGCCATCGGCAGGAAGAAGATGACGAAGCCGCCGAGCCCGGTCCAGACGGCGGCCCAGAAGGGCCGGGTGCGGCGCCAGCGGCGGAAGGCCGCGCGGGCACCGCGGGGCGCCCGGCCGGGGCGGGCTCCTCGGTGGACGCGGGCCCTCCGGTCGGCCGGGTCGGCTCGGGCGGGTCGGTCGGCGGATCGGTGCTCATGGAGGCCTCGCAGCGGTGGGTCGGGGAGGTACGGAGCGGGGGCGGGGTCCGGGGCGGGGACCCGCGCCTCCGGGAGCCCCGAAGGGGTCCTGGGTCCCGAAGGGATCCGGAGGACCGGGAGGGTTCCGGAGGGCGCGGGCCCCGCCGGTGGGGCGGCGGGGTGCCGGGGCCGTGCGGCTCAGCAGCCCTTGTCGCCGTGGGCGATGCCGATCGCCAGGTCGGGCAGGGTGATCGCGCCGGAGATCGTGGCGGCGTTGGCGTCGGCGTTGAGGTTCTTGATGTCCGTCCGGCCGCCGGTGGCGTCCAGACCGAACTGGCCGGCGGTGCCGTCGTTGATGCCGGTGCTCTTGATCCCCGCGCTGTCGGCGGCCGCGCCGATGACGTTCGGGCTGCCGTCGGCGGCGTGCAGGGTGGCCGTCGACGCCTTGAGCGCCTGGGCGTCGAGGACCAGCTTGTTCGCCTGGAGCCCGCCGCCGGCCACGAGCTGCTCGCTGGTGAGCGGGGTCGCGGCGGCCGGCGAGAGATGTTGAGCGACCAGGTGCCGAGGCTGCCGATCACCGGGAGGTCGACCGACTGGACGGCGTGGACGCAGATGCCGTCGAGGCCCGCCTTGGCGAGGCCGACCTCGGCGGAGCCCTTCGGCCCGCCCGCGTCGACGGTGTGCATGACCGCGCCGATGCCCTGCGGCGCGGCCACCGTCTTGGAGCTGAGGGTGAAGGGGACGCTCGTCAGCGAGAGGTTCGCGGCGAGGGCGCCCTGCACCATCGCCGTGGCCATGGCGCCGATCGCCACGGTGGCCGGCAGGGCCAGGAACACCGATCTGCGCCAGCGGTGACCCCTCTGGTCTCTTCCTGCATGTGCTCTCCAACCGTCGTCCCGCACGTGCCGCGCGGGTGGGGTGCGAACACAGCCGTCCGTCCTCGGCCGGATGGTCGGAGACGGATGACACTTTGCGGCTGCATGTTCGAGAATTGGACACTCTCTTATGGAGTGTCAACACTTCGGACCATCCTGGGGAGAATTCCTCTGGACTAGGCTTGGCCGATGCCACGGTTCAGGAGACGGTCCGGACACTGCTGCGCGAGCGCCTGCTCGACGCGGCGTACGAGGCGGTCGCGGACCGCGGCTTCGACAAGCTGCGCATGGCGCACCTGGCCGGCGCGGTCGGCGTCAGCCGGCAGACGCTGTACTCGGAGTTCCCCTCCAAGGAGGCGGTCGGCGAGGCCCTCTTCCAGCGCGAGCTGGAGCGCTGCCTCGTCGGCATCCAGGCGGGCCTGGACGCGCACCGGGACGACCTGCGCGCGGCCGTGGAGGCCGCCGTCGGCTTCACGCTCACGCTGGCCGGCCGGAACCCGCTGATCAGGGCCATGCTGACGAGCACGGGCGAGGACGGACTGCTCCCCTACCTGACGACCCGGTCCGCGGCGGCGTTCGCCACGGCCACGGCGATGGCCGACGCGTACGTCACGGAGGCCTGGCCCACCGTCGACCCGGTGGCGCGCGAGCTGGCCGTGGACGCGGCGGTGCGGCTGACGGCGAGTCACATCGTGCAGGCCACCGCCTCCCCGAGGAGTCGGCACGGCGCATCGCGGACACGGTGGTCAGGGTCGCCCTGAGCACGGGCCGCGAGAAGCTCCCGTCGGGCCCGGTGACGTAGCCGCCTCAGGGGCTCGCCCCCGGTACTCCTCCAGGACCGGCCGGTTGCCGAGGTCCGGGGACGCGGAGACGGGGAAGGCGCGCACACCGACCCTCCCCTCGATCCGGTCGATCTCGCCCCAGCCGTACGCCCGCGAGTCGTCCGACAGGTCGGGGTTGTCGCCCAGGTAGAAGAACGCGCCCTCGGGCACGGTCCGCAGCGCCGCCCGCGCCGAGCGGCTGCCCTCCGGGGTGCAGCAGGCGCCCGTGCGGTGGGCCTGCGCGGCCCACTGGGGCGCCGCCACCCGGTACAGGGGCCCTTGCCGCCCTCCTGGAGGAGGACCTGGAAGGGTTCGTCCGGCGTGGAGACGATCGCGACCCGGTCGCCGGGGAGTCCGATCACCCGCTTGACCAGGAGGGTGTCCTTGTGGGTCGCCCGCAGCAGCACCACGTCGAACCGGCGCGCCTCCCCGGCGGAGCCCGGGGCGGCGAGACGCGGTCGCCCTGGTGGAGGGTGGGGGCCATGCTGGTGCCGTCGACCCGGATGCCGAGGGCGGTGACGGCCACCCAGGCGAGGAGGCAGAGCAGGACTCCGGTCCCGAGGACGGCGCCGGCCGCCCGGCGCGCGTTCACCGGCGCCGGGTGGGGTCCGGGGCCGCACGCCACCGGACCGGTCGATTTCGGTCATGGCGGGACGGTAGGCCGGACGGCGGACGACGGCTGTGACCGTACCGCTCAGGGTTGTTGACCGCGCGGGCCCCAGGGGGTGTCTTGTCGATCAGGCCGGACACCGCGAGCCCGGCGTGATCGGCGAGACACCCCCTGAGAGCGGTGCAGTACCCCCCCCTCCCCTGGTACGCCCGGGGCGTCTCGCCCGTCCAGCGCCGGAAGGCCCGGTGGAACGCGCTGGGTTCGGAGAACCCGAGCTGCCGGGAGAGCCGCTCGATGGAGACGCGGCCGCCGGCCAGTTCGGCGAGGGCGTGGTCGCGCCGCACCTGGTCGCGGAGGCGCTGGTACGTCGTCCCCTCGGCGGCCAGCCGGCGGCGCAGGGTCTGCGGGCTGACGGAGAGGCGCACGGCGAGCTCCTCGGGCGTCGGCACCGGCCCGGCGGGCAGGGCGCGCCCGATCAGGTGCCGCACCCGGCCGGTGACCGTACTGCCGTAGTCGGCGGAGACGAGCACGTCGACGGGGGCGCGGCGCAGGAAGACCTTGAGCGCGGCGGCATCGCGGAGGACGGGCTCGCGGAGGTCCGCCCGGTCGAAGACGGCGGCCGTCCGCTCCGCGCCGAAGACGCAGGGCGCGCCGAACAGGAGGTCGTACTCCCGGGCGTGCCGGGGCTCGGGGTGGACGAACTCGACCCGGCGCAGGCCGATCCTGCGGCGGATCAGCCAGCTTGCGAAGCGGTGGGCGACGAGGACGGTGGACTCGGCGCCGAAGTGGAGGGGTCGTCGTACCCGGAGACGTCGAACTCCAGTCGGGCCTCGTCGGCCTCCTCACCGCCGGGGCCTCGGGCCGGTCCGGGCTCCACGAGGCGGAAGCGCGGTCCGGCCGGGAAGAGGGAGTAGAAGGTCTGGGCGCGCCGGAGGGCCTCGCCCAGGTCCCGGCTGCCGTGGACCACGACGTGGGCCATCATCGCGAAGGTGCCGACCTTGCTGGGCGCGCCGCCGAAGCCGATCAGCTCGTCGTCCAGGGTGTTCCACAGCGTCCTGACGAGCCGGCCGAACTGCTCGGCGGGGACCCGGACCTGGGGCTCCTCCAGGACCGCCGGGGCAGCCCGGCCCGGGCGAGAGCGGCCCGGCGGCCATCCCGTGCCGCTCGGCGCCGAGCAGCGCGGCCCGCACGGTGGTGGGAGCTGACCGACCGTGTCGACACGTGCGTCGCCTCCGTTCCGGCCGCGTCGCGCTCCGGACCCCCGAAGCTGGACACTTTCCTGGAAGGGTGTCCAGGTTCGGACATTCTACTGAGAACTGTAAGGCCCTTCGTTCCCCTCCCGGACGGGAGGAACGGAGACACCGCGGCCACGGGATACGGTGACGAGATGACGGAGACGCTGCCCGCCGACGTGGCCCTCGTGCTGGAGGCGGTTCTCGGGGAGGACGATCCGGTCCACCTCGCGCTCCGCCGGCAGGTGCCGCACCTCCGCGTGCAGGGCCGCTGCACGTGCGGCTGCGGCACGGCGCACTTCGCTCTCGACACGCACGCGGTGGAGCCGGCGCCGTCCGGCCCGGGCACCGTGGTGGCGGCCAAGGTCCTCGTCCTCGCGGAAGACGGCGAGTGTCCCGGCGAGGTCCTGGTCTTCGCGCAGGGCGGCTACCTCTCGTGGCTGGAGGTCTGCTCGTGGAGCGACGAGACCGAGGTGACACTGGCCACCGCCGAACGGTCGCTGCGCCGCGGACGCCGGCCTTCGCCCGGGGCCGAGGCGCCCGAATGATCAGCCGTCGAACGGCCGGTCCTCGACGCCCGTCCTGACCGCACCACCGCCGGGACCGGTCTCCACCCGCCGCGACCGCCGCCCGTCCGGCTGCCGACGACACCGACGGCCGAACCGGCACCGGAGGCGAAGCCCCGCAGCCGCCCCTCAGCACCCCAGCGGCTCGGCCACCTCCCGCAGCGCCCCGACGACCGCCCGCACGGAGGGCGGCGGCCCGCGTCGGCGCGCCAGGTGGCGTAGATGTGGCGTCGCATCTTCTGGCGTACGGGCACGAAGGCGACGCCCTCCGGCACCGGGCGGCCGAGGCGGGGGTCACGCAGACGCCGAGCCCGGCCGCGACCAGCGCGAGCTGGTGTGGTGCTCGCCCGCGAAGTGGCCGATGCGCGGCTCGATGCCCTGTGAGCGCAGGGTGAACATCAGCCAGTCGTGGCAGAACTCGCCCTCCGGCCAGGACACCCACTCCTCGTCGGCGAAGTCGACCAGGTCCACCTCCTCGCATCCGGCCAGCGGATGCCCGGCGGCAGCGCCACGTCGGCGGTGTCGTCGAAGAGGTGGGCGCGCTCCAGGCCGCCGGGCACGGGTGCCCGCTTGTTGCTCCAGTCCAGGACGATCGCGAGGTCGGCGTCGCCGCGCAGCACCGCGCGCACCCCGGCTCCGGCTCCAGCTCCGTCGTGCGGACCCGGAGTTCGGGATGGCCGGCGCGCAGGGCGGCGAGCGCGCCCGGGAAGAGGCCCCGGGCCGCCGTGGGGAAGCCGGCGAGCCGCACCTCGCCCACGACCCGGCCCCGCTGGGCCTCGATGTCGGCCTGGGCCATCTGGACCTGGGAGAGGATCCGGGCGGCGTGCTCGGCGAGCAGCATCCCGGCGTCGGTGAGGCGCACGCCCCGCCCGTTCTTCGCGAGCAGCCGCTGCCCGACCTCGCGCTCCAGCTTGGACAGTTGCTGGGAGACGGCGGAGGTCGTGACGTGCAGCCCGTCGGCCGCGCCGCTGACGGAGCCGTGCCGGGCGACGGCGTCGAGGGTGCGGAGGCGCTCCAGGTTCAACATGTAAGCGATCCTAAGGGAAGGGGTCGAGGAAGTCTCACTTGTCCTAAGGGGTCGTCCGCCTCCACCCTGAGTGCCATGAGCCCCGCAGCCCCGCCCTCCGTTCCCGCCGCCCCTCCCTCCGCCTCTTCCGCCGGGCCGTCCCGGCCCGCCTCCCGCCTGCTCGACTGGCGCGTCCGGTTCGGTGCGCTGGCCCTCGTCTGGGGCTTCAGCTTCCTCTTCATCAAGGTCGGCACGGAGGCTTCGCTCCCCTCCAGGTCGCCTTCGGACGGCTCCTGTTCGGTACGGCGGTGCTCGCCGTCGCCCTGGTCGTGAAGCGCGACCGGCTGCCGCGCGGCGCCCGCGTCTGGGGCCACCTGGCGGTCGCGGCCTTCCTCCTCAACGCGCTGCCGTTCTCCCTCTTCGCCTACGCGGAGCTGACGATCCCGTCGACCCTGGCGGGCATCTGCAACGCGACGACCCCGCTGTGGGGCATGCTGCTCTCCCTCGTCGCGCTCTCCGAGGACCGCCCGACCCGGGTCCGCGCGGCCGGCCTGGGCATCGGCTTCGTCGGCGTGCTGACCGTGCTCGGCGCCTGGCAGGGCTTCTCCGGCCTCGACGCGACCGGCACCGCGCTCGCCCTCCTCGCCTCCTTCAGCTACGCGGTCGGCTGGATCCACGTCCGCCGGACGCTGGCCGGCACCGGCGCCTCGAACCTCTCGCTCGCCGGTTCCCAGGTGGGCCTGGCGACGCTCCAACTGGCCTTGGTCACGCCGTTTTTCACCTCGGCCCCGGAGTCGGTGGAGCTCCTGCCGCTGCTCGCCGTGATCGCGCTCGGCGCGCTCGGCACGGGGTACGCGATGCTGCTCCAGTACGGCATCGTCGCGGAGGTCGGTCCGACGACGGCCTCCATGGTCACGTACTTCATCCCGGTCATCGCCGCGACGGCGGGCGTCACGCTCCTGGGCGAGCGGCTCGGCTGGAACACCCCGGTCGGCGCCGTCGTGGTCCTGGCGGGCGCGGCCCTCACCAGACCCGCGCCTCCCGCCGCCGTACGACTCCCCGGCCCGGGCGGCGGCCCTGGAAGCGCCGGAGCCGGCCCCGCCCTCCCGAAGCCCGCCGCCCGCGCCTGAGTCTCCGTACCCCCGGGGTGACGACCCGGGGTACGGGTCGTCCGGAGGCGCAGTCCCCCGCTCAGACCGGCGTACGCCGGCGGGCGACGTTCCGTTCAGGAGCCGCGTCGAGGCGGCGACCCCGACGCCGCCGTCCGGGGCGGGGCCGGCAGCCTGCCGTCGGCGCGCTTCAGCTCGGCGAGCGCCGAGTCGATCGCCTCGTGGGCGGCGAAGAGGCAGGGGTGCTGTAGATCGCCACGTCCACGCCGAGTCCGGTGAGTTCGGCGAGCGAGAGGCGCGGGGACTTGCCGCCCCGATCTGGTTGAAGAGCAGCGGCTTGCCGTCCACCACCTCGCGGATCCGGTGGATCCACTCCACGCTGCGCACGCCGTCCACGAGGACCACGTCGGCGTCGGTGGCGGCCAGGCACTTGGCCCGGTGGAGGATGTCCTCCTCCTCGGTGGCGTCCGTGCGGGCCACCACGACCATGTCCCGGCGGGTCGCGAGGACCATCTCCAGTTTGGCGAGGTACTCGTCGAGCGGCAGGACCTGCTTGCCGTCCGCGTGGCCGCAGCGGCGCGGGCGCTTCTGGTCCTCCAGGATCACGCCCGAGGCGCCGGTCCGCTCCAGGGCCTCCACCACGTGGCAGGCCACCTCGGGATCGACGTAGCCGTCGTCGATGTCCACGAGGAGGTGGTGCCGGGGAACGCGCCGCGCAGCCGCTGCACGAAGGCGACCATGTCGGGCCAGGCGATGAAGCCGATGTCCGGAAGCCCGTAGTACGAGGCGGCGAAGCCGAACCCGGAGACGAACATCCCGTCGTAGTGCACGGCCGACAGGGAGGCCGAGTACATGTCGTACACGCCGATCAGCGGGGTCGTCCCCGGTTCCGCGATCCGGTCGCGCAACCTGCTGCCGTGGCTCATCGTCCGACTCCTGGGGTCTGGGAAAACACGGGGAACGCGAAGGGGCGCGCACCACCGGGGAGCGGTGGGCCCGCGCCGGAACCCGATGATTCACCGACCGGGAGCGGGACTTGCGCCCCGCAGGGGCGACTCACCCTCAGGCGTAGCGCATTCACCGCAGAAACGTCACTGGAACGCCACGTGCCGCGGGTGACGACCCTCCCGAAGGAGCCCTACCCGTAACTCCGCGCCGGCGCGGGCCCCGCCGCCCCGCGACGGCGTCGGCCAGGGGCTCGACGTCCGCGACGGCCAGGCCGGAGACCGTGAGCCGGACGGCCGGACCGGTGTCCATCCGGAACCGCGCGCCCGGGGCCACCGCCCAGCCCGCCGCCAGGAGCCGCGCGACCGCGCCCGTCTCGTCGGCGACCGGCACCCACGTTCATGCCGGAGCGGCCGTACGCCTCGACGCCGCGCCGGGCGAGGGCGCGGACGAGCCCGTCGCGCCGCTCGCCGTACGAGCGCGCGACGACGGCCGGGTCCACCGCCTCCGAGGCCCAGAGGTGCGCAACGGTCCACTGGAGCAGCTTGCCGACCCAGCCGGGGCCGAGCCGCTGCCGTCCGAGGACCCGGTCGACGGTCTCGGCGTCCCCGGTGAAGGCGGCGATCCGCAGGTCGGGGCCGTACGCCTTGGCGACCGAGCGGACGAAGACCCAGCGGTCGGTGGTCCCGGCCAGGGGTGGAGCGGCTGCGCGACGATGCCGTGCCCGTGGTCGTCCTCGACGAGCAGGACGCCGGGGTGCGCGGCGAGGACCCGCCGCAGCTCCCGGGCCCGGTCGCCGGTGACGCAGGCGCCGGTCGGGTTCTGCGCCCGGTCGGTGACGATCACCGCCCGCGCCCCGTCCCGCAGGATCGCGCGCTCGACCTCCTCCGGGAGCGGCCCCCGTCGTCGACGGCGACCGGCACCGGCCGCAGTCCGAGCGCGGGCACCAGGTCGAGGAGGCTGCCCCAGCCCGGGTCCTCGACGGCGACGGCGTCGCCCGGCCTGAGGTGGACCGCGAGGACCCGTTCGATGGCGTCGAGGGAGCCCGAGGCCACGCCGACGGGCCCGTCCGGCACGCCGTCCGCGTCGAAGGCGGCGCGGGCGAGCCGCCCGAACTCCTCGTCGACCGGGGCCTCCCCGTACATGCCGGGCCGCTCGGCGTACCGGCGCGCGACCTCCGCGAGGGCGGTGTCGAGGACGGGAGGAGGGCGCGGTCGGGGCTGCCGTTGCTCACGTCCCGCACCCCGGCGGGCGCCTCGATCCGGATCGAGCCGCGCGCGGTCGTGGCGGGGCGGGGCCGCACCGGCTGCCGCGCCGCCCGTCGGTCTCGATGACCCCGCGCTCGCGCAGGGTGCGGTAGGCGGCGGCGACGGTGTTGGGGTTCACGCCCAGGGCGGCCGCCAGTTCCCGCATGGGCGGGAGGAGTTGGCCGGGCGCCAGCGCGCCGGCGCCGACCCCCGCTCGACGCTGGCGGCGATGTCCGATGCGCGACGGCCTTCGATCCGATACTCTCCTAGCACAAACACGATTATGCACTAGTGCAATGGAGTACGCAATGAGCGCCACCGCCGAAGGCCTCCCGCCCACCGCCCCGGAACCGACGCCGACGCCGACCGACGCCCCCGCCCCGGCCCCGGCCCCGGAAGCAACGCCGCCCGCCGCCTACACGCCGACCGCCCGGACCGTGCCCACCCGGTCGCGGGAACGCGCCTCGTACGACAGGGAACTGGTCCACTCGATCCTCGACGAGGCCTACGTCTGTCACCTCGGCTTCGTCCGCGACGGCGTGCCCGTCGTGCTCCCCACCCTCTTCGGCCGGGTCGGCGAGCGCCTCTACGTCCACGGCTCCACCGGCTCGCGGCCGCTGCGCGCGACCGGCGACGGCACGAAGGCCCCCGGCCTCCCGGTCTGTCTGACCGTGACCCACGTCGACGGCCTCGTGCTGGCCCGCTCCGCCTTCCACCACTCGCTCAACTACCGCTCGGTCGTCGTCCACGGCACCGCCCACCGGGTCACCGACCCCGAGGAGCTGCGGATCGCCCTCGACGCCCTGGTGGACCACGTCGTCCCGGGCCGCTCCGCCGACTCGCGCCCCGCGAACGCCAAGGAGCTCGCCGCCACCGCCGTGATCCGCCTCGACCTCGACGAGGTCTCCGCGAAGGTCCGCACCGGCGGCCCCAACGACGACCCCGAGGACCTGGCCCTCCCCACTGGTCCGGCGTGGTCCCCGTGCGCGGCGGCTACGGCGCCCCGGTCCCGGCGGACGACCTCGACCCGTCCGTCGCCCTGCCCGGCTACCTCGCCGCGCTCTGACGGCGGACGAAGGAACGCGCGGACCATGCCGGACGACCGGCCGACGCCCGCCCGGCCGACGCCCGCCCGGAAGAAGGCCCAGCCCTAAGCCACCGCAGCCCCGCGCCTGCGTTCCACCGCCGTCCGCGTCTCCGCGAAGGCGAGGCCCGTGACGGCGGCGAGGAGCAGCAGCGTGCCGAGCACGATCGCGGCGGTGAGCCGCTCGCCGAGGAGCGAGACCGCGATCAGGGCGGCGCTCACCGGCTCCAGGAGCATGATCACGGAGACGGTGGCGGCCCGGACGACCGCCGCTCCGGCGAAGTACAGGGCGTACGCGAGCGCGGTCGGCACCGCCGCCACGTACCCGAGCAGGAGCAGTACGCCCACCGGCTCGCCGGTGTGCGGGACGAGTCCCTCCGCGAGCGCCGCGGGCAGCAGCCCGGCCGCTCCGATCGCGAAGGCCCAGGTGGTCGTGGTCAGGGCGTCCGCGCCTCCGCCGGCGCGGCCGAGCCGGCGGGTGAGCAGGGTGATCGCCGCGTATCCGGCGGCCGAGACGACCGCGAGGACGACGCCCGCCGGGCGCACCTCGGCGTCGCCGCCGCCCAGGACGAGGACGACGAGCCCGGCGAGCGCCCCGGCCACGGCGGCGGTCCCGCCGCGGCCCAGCCGCTCCCCCAGGGTGAGGCGGGCGCCGAGCGCGATGAGGACGGGGCCGGCACCCAGGGTGACGACGGTGCCGACGGCCAGGCCGGTGGCCTCGACGGCGGCGAAGTACGCGCTCTGGAAGACCGTGAGGCCGACGCCCGTGCCGAGGATGCGGACCGCCCTCCGGCGGCGCGGTTCCTCCACGGCGGGGACGGCCGCGCGGCGGGAGCCGCAGGGCGAGGGCGCCGAGCAGCAGGACCAGGCCGCCGGCGCAGCGCCAGAAGGAGAGGGCGAGGGGGCCCATGTCGCTGACGCGGAAGATCAGCGAGGCGGCGGCACCGGCCGTGCCCCAGGCGATTCCGGCGACGATCAGGTAGCAGAGGCTCCGCCCGACGGACAGGGCGGATCCCGAGGAGTTCGACACGTGACTTCTCCGTGGAGGACGGGAGGGAAAGGTGGTCGCTCGGCTCCGCGCGCGGGCGGCGACGGACCACCCGGCGGCGAGGGATCGCCGCTCGGGCCCGGTCTTCGTCGGGGAAGGTCTCCGCGCGCGCTAGGCGGCGGGAGGCGGAAGCACGGTCGCATGCATGATCGGCACCCTACGGGGCGGTCCGTCCGGCGGACGACCCGGCGTCCCAGCCGGCCGTCTCCGTCGCGGCACCGCTCCCCGCCCCGGCCCCGTTCGCGTCGCCCGCCCCGCCGGCCACGGGCCCGGACGGCGGCGCCTTCGGCGTCGAGGACTGGGCGATGAAGGCGCCGACGAGGACCACCGCGCCGCCGGCGATCTGCGGCGCGCCCAGGTGCTCGCCGAGCAGGACCCAGGCCAGGACGGTCGCGATGACGGCCTCCAGGCAGGCCACGACGCCCGCCACCTGCGGGGAGAGCCGGCGCACCGAGACGACGCCGGTGGTGTAGGCGAAGACGGTGGCGATCAGCACGATCCAGCCGAGCAGCAGCCAGGCGGGCACACTGGCGTCGTCCATGGCGGCGCGGCCGCCGAGACCGCCCAGTCCATGCCCCAGGGCCGGGCCACGACGGTGAGGACGAGCGCGCCGACGATCAGGCCGTACGCGATGACGCCGACCGGGTCCGCCGGTTCGGCCTCGTCGGCGCCCTGGTCGGAGAGGACGAAGTAGCCGACCTGGCAGCAGGCGGCGGCGAGCGCGAGGAGGAGGCCGAGGAGGTCGAAGCTCAGTCCGGACCAGATCTGGACGACGCACGCGAGGCCGCCGACGGCGAGGACGACGCCGAAGGCGGCGGCGCGGGTGACGGGCCGCCGCTGGACGAAGCGGACCCAGCCGAGGACGAGGGCCGGGGCGAGGTACTCGACGAGGAGGGCGACGCCGACGGGGATGCGGGAGATCGAGGCGAAGTAGAAGGCCTGGACGCCGGCGACGGCGAGCAGTCCGAAGCCCAGGAGGAGGGCGGGTTTGCGGCGCAGGAGGTCCCGGTGGCGCCAGGCCACCGGCAGCATGACGAGCGCGGCGCCGGCGACCCGGAGCCAGACGACGTGGAGCGGGTCGAGTCCCGCCTCGATGAGCGGCTTGGCCGCCACTCCCGAACCACCGAATGCGAAGGCCGAGGCCAGGGCGAGTCCCAGGCCGGCGCTTCTCCCCTGAGACGCGTGCATGGGGTCATCATGACAGGGCGCCGTCAGGGGTGTAACCCCGTTACACCTGTTGAGACGGCCCCTCGTGGCGGGCTCCGTCGCAGGTGCCGCCGCGGACGGGTTCGCCGGCGCGGTCGAGGGCTTCGCACGGGGTGCCGAGGCGGTCGGCGCGGGCGACCAGGGCGGCCGGGTCGATTCCGGCGCGGCGCAGCACCTCGACGGCCCGGCTCTCGGGGTCGGCGGCGACGACGGCGAGCAGGTCGACGCCCCGGGCCTGCGGCTCGCCGCGCTCGGCGGCCCGCCGGAGGGCGCCCTCCAGGGCGGCGGCCGCGGCCGGCGACCAACCGGGGCCCGGACCTCCCGGTGCTCGGTCCCGCGCGTCGCGGGCAGCAGGCGCCGGGCTGCCGAGTCCTCGACGGAGCGCTGCCAGCGCAGGCCGTAGCCGATGGACCGCTGGACGAGGTAGCCGAGGACGCGGGCGAGCTGCTCGCGGCCCTCGAAGGCGCCGGCGGCCTCGGGGTCGGACTCGACGAGGGAGTGCAGCAGGTGCGCGGTGTCGATCTGGCGGTCCCCGTCCCGCAGAACCCTGCGGCGCGCGCCCGAGACGGCCGCCGCGAGCGACGGCGTCAGGAAGGGGAGGAGCTCCGCGCGCAGGGCGGCGGGCTGCCGGAGCGACGGGGGCGCGGGACGGGACTGTGCACGCTCCCACCTCATCAGGCCGGAGCGGCCGGAACATCACCGGGGAGAAGCATGTCCGCATCCCACCGGAGGTAGGCACGGGTGCGCGGTTCCTCCTCCTTGCGAAGGAGATCGCCCCCGACACGCCCGGAGGGGCGCGCGCCGCCTGCCCCGCGGCCCTTCTGCAACCACGGCCCCTCTCCGCTCGTCTTTCCGAACGTGTTCTGGACGGTGGGTCTGCCCGCGCTCGACGGGCGGCAGTACGTGTACCGGGTGTACGCGCCCCGGGAGGCGCTGCCGGCCGATCTGTTCTGGGCCGCGTTCCACTGCCACGAGGAGGGCGGGGCGCCGCGCGCCTCCGACAGCTTCGACGCGGCGGAGATCCGGTGGGTCGGCGACGGGGCGGGCCCGACCGCGGCGGAGCTGACGGTCCACCGGTCCTGAAGGCAGGAGAACCGGAGGAAGGGGCCTGCGGCGATCGCCACAGGCCCCTTCCTCTCGTCTCAGTCCTCGTCGGCGAGGATCAGGTACAGCTTCTTGCGCGCCTCGTTGATCACGGCGACCGCCTTCTCCCGCTGCTCGGGGCTGCCGGTCTTCCAGACCTGCCCGAACGCCTCCATCAGACCGAAGCCGGCCTGCCGGATCTCGTTCACGGCCTCCCAGTCGACCCCGCGCCCGGCCTCCTCCCAGGGAGCCTCGGGACCGTTCTCGGCCTCGGCGCGCCCGGAGTCGGTGAGCGTGAACAGCTTCTTGCCGCCCTCGCTCGCGCTGGTGATCAGCCCCTCGTCCTCCAGGAGCTGGAGGGTGGGGTAGACGGAGCCGGGACTGGGCTTCCAGGCCCCGTCGCTGCGCTCGCCGATCTCGCGGATCATCTCGTAGCCGTGCATCGGGCGGTCCTTCAGGAGCGCCAGGATCGAGGCCCGCACGTCACCGCGCCGCGCCCGTCCCCGGCCGCCACCGCGACCCCGTCCCCGAAGGGACCTCCGCCGAACGGTCCGCCGCCGAACCCGGGTCCGAAGGGACCGAAGGCGGCACGCCGCCCTCGAAGTCTCCCCGGCCTCCGGGGCCACGGCCTCCACGACCGGCTCCGTGTCCGTTTCCGTACTCGTGTCCATGTGAACGCATCGCAACGCTCCTTCCATCGGGATTTCTTCTACGAACCATCGCGATGCCTCAACGATATATCGGAACTGTTCGGCGAGCAAGGGGACCGAGAGGGATACGTGCAAGGGGAACGCCAGTTCGATTACGAAGGAAACAAAGGGTGCCCCGGCCGGGGCACCCTCGCGGACCTCAGTCCAGACAGAACTCGTTGCCCTCGATGTCCTGCATCACGACGCAGGACTCGTTCTCCTCGTCGGCGAACAGCGTGTACAGGTGCACTCCGCCGAGCTCGACCAGCCGGGCGCACTCCGCCTGGAGCGTGGCGAGGCGCTCCTCGCCCACGAGCCCGGTCCCGGCCCGTACGTCGAGGTGCACCCTGTTCTTGGCGACCTTGCCCTCCGGAACGCGCTGGAAGAACAGCCGCGGGCCCTCGCCCGAGGGATCGACGCAGGCGAACCACTTCACCTCGTGCCCGGGCGGCAGCGGGCGGTGGTAGTCGTCCCAGGTGTCGAACCCCTCGGGCACCGGCGGCACGACGTAGCCCAGCACCTCGCACCAGAACCGGGCGAGGCGCTCGGGGTCGGCGCAGTCGAAGGTGAACTGGAGTTTCCTGATCTTTGACATCGGCACACCTTAGGGGCGTGCGCCGCCGACGAGGAACCCGGTATTTGACCTTGTCACGGTGTCAAGGCCTTCACTGACGCCGAGGAGGTGGTCCCGATGACCATGTCGAAGGAAGAAGAGGGCGGGACGGTACGCGCGCTCCGGGCACTGGGGAGCGACGACCCGTCGGTCCGGCTGCGGGCGGCACTGGCGATCGGCACGGCCCCGGGCGAGGACCCGGGGACCGTGGGCGGACTCGTCGAACGGTGCGCGGTCGAGCCCGACTTCTCCGTACGGGAGATGCTGACCTGGGCGCTCACCCGCCACCCGCCCCGACGACGGTCCCTAAGCTCCTGCACGAGGTCCGCTCGGGGTGCGCGCAGGCCCGGAGCCAGGCCCTGCACACCCTGTCCAAGATCGGGGACCGGCGGGCGTGGCAGGTGATCACCTCGGCGCTGCTGGCCGACCCCGACGACGAGGTGGCCCGGAGCGCCTGGCGGGCGGCGGTCGTCCTCGTGCCCGAGGGGGAGGAGCACGGGCTGGCCGTAGGGTTGGCGACACAGCTCGGACGCGGCGGACGCGAGACGCGGCTGAGCCTCAGTCGGGCACTGATCGCGCTCGGGGAGGCGGCGCCGCCGGTCCTCGCCGCCGCGGCGACGGATCCCGACCCCGACGTGCGCGCGCACGCGGTCGCCACGGAACACCTGTGGCGCGACCCGGAGGCCGGGTTCGAGTCCGCGGTCGAGGAGGCGAAGCGCGTCGTGGCCCTCGGCGGGGCCGGCCGGGAGGGGTGACAGGCGTGTTGATCGGTGACGTGGCCCGGCGGTCCGGGGTCAGTGCCCGCATGCTCCGGCACTACGAGACGCTCGGCCTGGTGCGCCCGACGGGCCGCACCGGCTCCGGCTACCGGGAGTACTCCGACGAGGACATCCGGCGGATCTTCCACGTCGAGAGCCTGCGGTCGCTGGGACTCTCGCTGCGCGAGGTCGGGCGCGCCCTCGGCGATCCCGGCTTCGCGCCCGCGGAGCTCGTCGACGACCTCGTACGCCGGACGCGGGAACGCATCGCGGCGGAGACGGAGCTGCTCACACGGCTCCGCCGGATCGGCGCCGCGGAACCCGGCGACTGGGAGGACGTCCTCCGGACCGTCGCGCTCCTCCAGGCGCTGGGGTCGGCGAGCGCGGACACGCGCCAGCGCGCGGCCCTGTCCGCGTCCGAGGAGGCTCCCCTGCCGGTGGAGGCGCTGGTCGAGGCCGTACTGAACGAGTCGGACCCGAACGTCGCCGGGGCCCTGCGCTGGGCCCTGGCCCGGGCGGGCGAGGACGGTCCGGCGCTCCTGGCGGAGGGCCTCGGCTCCCCGGCCCCGAGGTACGGGAACGCGCGGTCCGGTCCCTCGCCGAGCTGCCGGGCGAGGAGGCGACCGCCCTCCTGCGGGACGCCCTCGCGCACTCCGACACCACGGTCCGGGGACACGCGGCCGTGGCGCTCGGGCGCGGGGCACGGCCGAGCGATCCCGACCCTCGTCGACCTGGTCGCCGGGGAGACGGGGGAACAGGAACAACACAGGGGACGAACGACGTGGAAGCGGCCGACGCGCTGAGCGCCCTGGCGAACGACCCCGCCCTGGCGGACCGGATCGCCACCGGCCTCGTCGACCGCCTCGCCCGCGCCACCACCGAACCGTCCGCACGCCGCCGGCTGACCCAGGCCCTCGCGGACATCCCGGGCCCCACGGCCTCACGCGCGCTCGCGGGCCTCTCCCACGACGAGGACCGCGCCGTCGCCCTCACCGCGACGTACGTCCTCGGACTGCGCGACGGCCGCTGACGCGCCCCGGTGCCGGTCCCGGCACCGGCTCACTGGAAGACCTCCCGTTCTCCCTCCCTGAACGAGCCCGCGGCGCCTCGCCCTCCCCTCGCTAACCTGTTCGTGTGACGCCCGCCGAAGACCTCCGCTTCCCTCCCGCGCTCGCCGCCGCCCTGGCGGTCCGGTTCGACCACGTCGGCGGTGACGGCGTCGACCGCCCTTCCCGGCCTTCCTCCCCGGCGAAGACGACCGCGGCGCCTCGCCCTCCCTCGCTAACCTGGCGTGTCGCCCGCCGAAGACCTCCGCTTCCCTCCCGCGCTGGCGGTCCGGTTCGACCGGCGGCGGTGACGGCGTCGACTTCGAGCCCTTCCGGCCTTCCTCTCCCCGGCGAGACGACCGAGTGGCTCCGGTCCTGGACCGGCAACGAGCAGCTCACCGGTGAGGACTTCCGCGTGTTCGGACAGGACGGCACCGGCGGATACGCCGCGTTCTGGCTGGTCCGCCCGGACCCGGCACCGGAGAACCAGCCCGTCGTCTTCCTCGGTTCCGAGGGCGAGACCGGCGTCGTCGCCCGCGACCTGGGCTCCTTCCTGTGGCTCCTGGCCGACGGCGTCGGCCCTTGGGAGGCAACCAACCCCTACGGCCCCGTCCCGTCCCCGCACCCCCACCCCGAACTGACCGCCGTCGCTCAGCGTACGCACCCGGACTCCGGGCCCCGGCGACCACCGTGATCGAGCAGGCCGCCCGGGAGTTCCCCGACTTCGACGACGTCATCACGAAGCTCTGCCGCTGAGCCCGGAGGACCGTTCCGGGCTCACCCCACGAAGCGCCCCCGCCCCGGCGCGCCCGCACGGCCCGGACCAGGCGGGTGACTCCGTACCCGAGGAGCCAGGGCAGCACCGTGACGCCGCCGGCGTACACGGCGGCGTAGCCGAGGAGGTCCTCGGTGCGCTTCTCCTGGTCCAGGGGCAGGACCATCACGGTCGCGGAGGCCCCACGTCCGCGCACGGCGACGCCTTCCGCAGCCGTGACCGTAGCCGTGCCCGTGCCCGTGGCCACAGCCGTGGCCGTGCCCGTCTCCGACGACGCGCGGAGCGACCGGTCCAGTTCTCCGCGATTGGCCTTGGCCGCCGGAAATCCGCCCCGGTACCGTCGGCGCCATGCGCATCCGAATCGTCGACGCCTTCACCGACCGGCCCTTCTCCGGCAACCCCGCGGGGTCCTCCTCCTCGACTCCTTCCCGGAGGACGCCTGGCTCCAGAAGGTCGCCGCGGAGGTCAACCTCTCGAGACGGCCTTCGCCCACCCGCTGCCCGCCGGCGGCGAGGCGGACTGGGCCCTGCGCTGGTTCACGCCGACCACCGAGGTCGACATGTGCGGTCACGCCACCCTGGCCACCGCCCACGTCCTGCATACCACCGGCGCCGCGACCGGCACCGTCCGCTTCGCGGCCCGCTGCGGAGTCCTCGGCGCCACCGCCGAGGCCGACGGCACCCTCACCATGGACTTCCGACCTCGCCCCTCATTCCCGTCCCCGGCCCGGACGGCCTGGAGAAGGCGCTCGGCGCCGAGGTCGTCGCCGTCCACGACACCGGGGTCCACATCGGGGACCTCGTCGTCGAGCTGCGCGACGAGGCCGCCGTCCGCTCCCTCGCCCCGACCTCGCCGCCCTGAAGACCATGTCCTCGCGCGGGACCATCGTGACCGCCGCCGCCGAACGCCCGGACAGCGGCTACGACTTCGTCTCGCGCGGCTTCTTCCCGGCCGTCGGCATCGACGAGGACCCGGTGACCGGCAGCGCCCACACCGCGCTCGCCCCTACTGGTCGGCCCGGTTCGGCCGCGACGAGCTGACCGGCCTCCAGGGCGGCGCCCGCACCGGCCTCGTCCGCACCCGGCTGCGCGGCGACCGCACCCTCCTCGGCGGCCGTGCCGTCACGGTCATCGAGGGCGACCTGCACGCCTGACCGCTCACCGGCCACCGGCCGAAGCACCACGGGCGAGGGGCGTACGGAGGATTCCGTACGCCCCTCGTCCCCTACGCCCTCGCCCGCCTACGCCCCTCGCCCGTCGTCGCGACCGCTCGTCACACGGTCGGCAGCCACCCCACCTTCCCCGCGAGCAGCCCGTACCCGACGAAGGCCACGATGTCGAGCAGCGCGTGCGCCACGACCAGCGGCCCGACCCGGCCCCAGCGGCGGTACAGCAGGACGAAGACCACGCCCATGACCACGTTGCCGAGGAAGCCGCCGATGCCCTGGTAGAGGTGGTACGAGCCGCGCAGCACCGAGCTGGCCACCAGCGCGGCCGTCGGCGACCACCCCAACTGCCCCAGCCTGCGCAGCAGATAGCCGACGACAACGACCTCCTCCAGGACGGAGTTCTGGATCGCCGACAGGATGAGGACCGGGTACTTCCACCACACGTCCGGCAGCGACTCGGGCACCACCGTCAGGTTGAACCCGGACGCCCGCGCCGCCAGGTAGAAGGCGAGCCCGGCGCTCCCGATCCCCGCCGCGACCAGCGCCCCGCGCCCGAGGTCGGGCCACGGGCGGGTGCGGTCGAAGCCGATGGCCCGCAGCCCGGAGCCCTCGCGCAGCAGCAGGTGGGCGACGAGGACGACCGGCACGAGCGCCGTGGCGATGCCGAAGAGCTGCCAGGACAGGTCGAGCCAGGGCCGCCCGGGGGCGTACGAGCCGTTGAGCGTCGCCGCCTGCTCCTTCAGCGCCCCGGGCCTGGTCAGCGAGCCGATGAAGCTGATGAGGGCCGACACCCCGCTCGCCCCGAGCGAGAGGGCGAGCACGATGAGCGTCTCGGGCGCAGCACCGTGCGCGGCAGTCCCCGGGGACGGGGAAGCGTCTCTCACTCGTTGCTCCGACACCACACCTGACTCCACTCCCCGGACGACACGTCCCGGACGACCCGAACCGTCCGGACATGATCGCCCATGAGCCGCCCGGGAAGGGGACGGGGGCGGGGCGGAGCCGTCAGTGGATCCCCACCGGCCAGGTGTGGACCGGCTCCCCTCCCTCATGAGCGTCCGGTAGCGGCGCGTCGTCGCCGCGAGCGCCGTCTTCCGGTCGAGGCCCGCCTCCAGGGCCCGGTGGAAGGTCTCGACCTGCCAGGAGGCGCCGTTCACCCGCCGCCGGCAGCGCTGCTCGATCACCCCGAGGTAGAAGTCCCGGTCGGCGGGTTCGACGTGCCAGGCGTCGAGCCCGGCCGCGGCGAGCGGCAGCAGTTCGTCGAGGACGAGCCGTACGGCCGGCAGGGTGGCGACGCCGCCCGCGCGTCCCGGCCGGGGCCAGCGCAGCTCCGCCTCGATGCCGTGGCGGCAGGCCGTGTCGAAGTTGGCCTCGGCGTCCTCGAAGGACATCCGCTTCCACACCGGCCGGGTCTCGTCGGCGAGCGCGCGCACCAGGCCGTAGTAGAAGGCGGCGTTCGCGATCACGTCCGTCACGGTCGGTCCCGCCGGCAGGACCCGGTTCTCGACGCGCAGGTGCGGGACGCCGTCGACCAGGCCGTACACCGGCCGGTTCCAGCGGTAGACCGTGCCGTTGTGCAGGACGAGCTCCTGGAGGCGCGGCACCCCGCCCCGGTCCAGGACGAGCAGCGGGTCCTCCTCGTCCTGGAGGGGAGGAGGGCGGGGAAGTAGCGGAGGTTCTCCTCGAAGAGGTCGTACGCCGAGTCGATCCAGCGCTCCCCGAACCAGGTGCGCGGCCGCACCCTGGGACTGCAGCTCGGGCGGCCGGGTGTCGGTGGCCTGCTGGAAGAGTGGCGGGCGGGACTCCCGCCACAGCTCCCGGCCGAAGACGAAGGGGGCGTTGGCGCCGAGCGCGATCTGCACTCCGGAGACGGCCTGCGCCGCGTTCCACACGGCGGCGAACCGGGCCGGGGTCACCTGGAGGTGGAGCTGGACCGAGGTGCAGGCGGCCTCGGGGACGATCGACTCCGAGGTGCACTGGAGCCGTTCGACGCCGTGGATGTCGAGGATGAAGTCCTCGCCCCGCGCGGCCAGTATCTGGTCGTTGAGGAGGGCGTAGCGGTCGTTGTCCGACAGGTTCTCGGGGACCAGGTCGTGCTGTTCGAGGGTGGGCAGCACGCCGATCATGACGACGCCCGCGTCCAGCTCCGCGGCCTTGCGGTCGGCGTAGCCGATTCCGGCTCCGATCTCCTCCGCGAGCCGGTCGAATACGCGCCCCTCGAGCTGGTGGGGGCGATGTTCACTTCGAGGTTGAACATTCCGAGTTCCGTCTGGAAATCGGGGCTCGCGATCTTTTCGAGAACCGGCCCGTTCAGCATGCGGGGCAGGCCGTCGGGACCGGCGAGATTGAGTTCGATCTCCACGCCCATGAGATTGCGCGGCCGGTCGAACCTCTTCTCCGCCAGGAGCCTCGCGAGCCCCGCCAGACATTGCTGGAGTTTCCTCCGGTACTGCTGCCGGTCGGACGGGCCGAACCCGTCGGCCACGACCTTCTCGCCCATCGAAGCGTCCTTCCCCGGGTGGGCGGCCGTCAGGGCGGCCGCGCGTCACGGACCATGATGCCCACCTCTTTGATCCACAACGCCTGCGGGACGGGCCTGTCGGAGGATAGGCTGGATGCAGCACTCAACGGCACATTCCACGGGCACGGAACAGGCGACATATACCAATGTCATATTGTCCCGGGATTCGGGATCGGAATTCAGCCGACCGGCTTCTCGCGGTGTGCGCAGGTGAGGGCGGTATCGTCCTCCTGATTCCGCTTCAACGCCTCTCGAAGACGACCTGATGATGCCTTGTCAGGAATATCGGCGACGTCTAGCGGAAACACTGTGTGAACACATGTCGTATAAACTCCGCGGACGAGGCAGAGTGTTGGCGCCCGGCCATGGCCCCATGGCCCCTCTCTGGCCCCGCCGCCGACAGCGCCGTCGTACCTGCCCACGCGTCACCGTGTCTCCTGAGCGAGAGGCGACCCACCATGCTCCGACCCTCTCCGGCCCCTGCGCCGGCCCTCCGCAGCGTCCTCGCGGCGCTCGGCTCACCGACCGCCGTCCGTGAGGCGCGCACCCCCGCCCTGCGGGCCGCGCAGGGACCACTGAGTCCCGAACTCCCCTTCCCGTCCACGTGTTGGGCGTCACCGGAGCCCCGGGGCACCCTCCCGCATCCGGCTCGCCGGATGGCGCTTCCTCATCCGGAACGGGGACCGGACGATCGCCGCCGCGGACAGCATGCTCACCCCGGACGGCTGGTCCTTCTCGCACTTCTTCGAGGGCCCCTACGTCTCCGCCACGGAGCGGGCCCTGCACCAGGCCGAGGGCCTGCCGGACGCGTACCAGCCCCGGCTGCTCTCCGTGCCGGAGCTCTACATGCTGACCCTCTGGCTGCACGCCGATCCGGAGACGGACGGCACCACCGTCACCCCGGGCACCGCCGACCTGCTGGTGCCCCTGGCCCCCGCGCCCCCGGGAATCGCGCCCCACCGGCCGTACCCGGTCGCCGACCTGCTGCCCGTCCTCAGCACGCGCCTCGCGCCGCCGCCCCTCCTGGGCTCGGCGGCGCCCGCCTGATCCACCCCACGCGCACCCGCGCCCCGTGACCCGACCGGGCCACGGGGCGCACTATTGTCCGAAAAGCCCGCCCGAACGCGCCGTCCGAACGCCCCGCCCTTACGGACTAGCCCGCTCGGACCACCCCGAACCATCCGAAGGGACGGGGTGGTCGGGCCAACCGCCCCTGCGGGTGACGCGTCCTTCCAGGAGAGGACGAGCTGCCGCGAAATCCCTGCGGAAGTCCGTCCCGGGGGCAAGACTTGGACCGGAACCGAACCGACCGACGGGGGCGGCCATGAGCGCGCAGAGCCGCAGGACATCCACCACGACGCAGCGAAAGAATCCACCCATGTGCCAGCACCAGCCCGCCTGTCCCACCGCCGACTCCGCCGACCGCGAGGCGGCCCGACTAACGGCACACCACCCGGAGCAGGGCTGGAGCCTGCTGTGCAACGGCGTCCTGCTCTTCGAGGACACCGGTGAGCTCCTGCCGGACGGGCAGATCATCGCCCCGCACCGGCCGCTCGCGGCGGGCCGGTGACGACCGCCGCCTGACGGGGCGGCACGAAGCCGAGGGCCGGCCCGGAGAAGAACTCTCCGGACCGGCCCTCGGTCATGAAACCCGGCCGTGAAGGCCCGCCGGTCTCAGTTGTCGTACTCGTCCAGCGGCGGGCAGGAGCAGACCAGGTTCCGGTCGCCGAAGGCGCCGTCGATGCGGCGCACCGGCGGCCAGTACTTGTCGGCGGCCGAGACGCCGGCCGGGAAGACCGCCTCGTCCCGCGTGTACGGGTGGTCCCACGCGCCGCCGAGCGCGGCCGCGGTGTGCGGGGCGTTGCGCAGCGGGTTGTCCTCCGCCGGCCACTCGCCCGCGGCGACCTTCTCGATCTCGGCCCGGATCGCGATCATCGTGTCGCAGAAGCGGTCGAGCTCGGCCAGGTCCTCGGACTCGGTCGGCTCGATCATCAGCGTGCCGGCCACCGGGAAGGACATCGTCGGCGCGTGGAAGCCGTAGTCGATCAGGCGCTTGGCGATGTCGTCGACGGTGACGCCGGTCTCCTTGGACAGCGGACGCAGGTCCACGATGCACTCGTGGGCGACCAGACCGGCCGGACCGGTGTAGAGCACCGGGAAGTGGGGCTCCAGGCGCTTGGCGATGTAGTTCGCCGCGAGCACCGCGACCTGGGTGGCGCGCTTGAGGCCCTCGCCGCCCATCAGGCGCACGTACGACCAGGAGATCGGCAGGATGCCGGCGGAGCCCACGGGGCGGCCGAGATCGGACCGACGCCGGTCTCCGGGCCCGCGGTGGGCTGGAGCGGGTGGTTCGGCAGGTACGGGGCGAGGTGGGCGCGGACGCCGACCGGGCCGACGCCGGGGCCGCCGCCGCCGTGCGGGATGCAGAAGGTCTTGTGCAGGTTCAGGTGCGAGACGTCGCCGCCGAAGTGACCCGGCTTGGCCAGGCCGACCAGGGCGTTGAGGTTGGCGCCGTCGACGTACACCTGGCCGCCGGCCTCGTGGACCTCGGCGCAGATGTCCGCGACGTGCTCCTCGAACACGCCGTGCGTGGACGGGTAGGTGATCATCAGGACGGACAGCTCGTCGCGGTACTGGGCGATCTTGGCCCGCAGGTCCTCGACGTCGACCTCGCCGTCGTCGGCGGTCTTGACCACGACGACCTTCATGCCGGCCATCACCGCGGAGGCGGCGTTGGTGCCGTGGGCGGAGGACGGGATGAGGCAGACCGTGCGCTGCTCGTCGCCGTTGGCCCGGTGGTACGCGCGGACGGCGAGGAGACCGGCCAGCTCGCCCTGCGAACCGGCGTTGGGCTGGATCGACACCTTGTCGTAGCCGGTGACCTCGGCGAGGCGCTCCTCCAGCTCGGTGATGAGCGTGAGGTAGCCCTCGGCCTGCCCGACCGGGGCGAAGGGGTGCATCTGGCCGAACTCGGGCCAGGTCACCGGCTCCATCTCGGTGGTCGCGTTCAGCTTCATCGTGCAGGAGCCGAGCGGGATCATGCCGCGGTCGAGCGCGTAGTCGCGGTCCGCGAGGCGGCGCAGGTAGCGCAGCATCGAGGTCTCGGAGCGGTGCGCGTGGAAGACCGGGTGGGTCAGGTACGCGTCGGAGCGCAGCAGACCGGCGGGCAGCGCGTCCTCGGTGGCGGCGTCCAGGGCCTCGACGTCGGCGGTGACGCCGAAGGCGTCCCAGACGGCGGCGAGCTGCTCGCGCGTGGTGGTCTCGTCGCAGGAGACCGACACGTGGTCGGCGTCGGCGCGGTACAGGTTCACACCGGCATCGCGGGCGGCGGCGGCGACCGCGTCGGCCTTGCCGGGCACGCGGGCGGTGAGGGTGTCGAAGACGTCCCCGGTCAGCTCGACGCCTCCGGCGCGCAGACCGGCGGCCAGGATCGCGGCGTACCGGTGGGTGCGCAGCGCGATTCCCTGAGGCCGTCGGGGCCGTGGTAGACGGCGTACATGCCGGCCATGACGGCGAGCAGCACCTGGGCGGTACAGATGTTGCTGGTGGCCTTCTCGCGGCGGATGTGCTGCTCGCGGGTCTGGAGGGCCAGGCGGTACGCGCGGTTGCCGTCGGCGTCGACGGACACGCCCACGAGCCGGCCGGGCAGGGAGCGGGCGTGCTTGTCCTGGACGGCCATGTAGCCGGCGTGGGGGCCGCCGAAGCCCATGGGGACGCCGAAGCGCTGCGTGGTGCCGACGGCGATGTCGGCGCCCAGCTCGCCGGGCGAGGTGAGCAGGGTGAGGGCGAGCAGGTCGGCGGCGACGGTGACGATCGCGCCGAGCTCGTGGGCCGCGTCGATCAGCGGCTTGATGTCGCGGACGGCACCGGAGGCGCCGGGGTACTGGATCAGCACGCCGAAGACGCCGCGCTCGGCGACCTCGGCCGGGATGCCCTCGGACAGGTCGGCGACGACGACCTCGACGCCGGTCGGCTCGGCGCGGGTCTCGATGACGGCGATCGTCTGCGGCAGGGCGTCGGCGTCGATGAGGAAGACGCCCTTCTTGACCTTGCCGACGCGGCGGGACAGCGCCATGGCCTCGGCGGCGGCGGTGCCCTCGTCGAGCAGGGAGGCGCCGGAGGTGGGCAGTCCGGTCAGGTCGGCGACCATCGTCTGGAAGTTCAGCAGGGCCTCCAGGCGGCCCTGGGAGATCTCCGGCTGGTACGGCGTGTAGGCCGTGTACCAGGCGGGGTTCTCCATCACGTTCCGGAGGATCACCGGCGGGGTGAAGGTGCCGTAGTAGCCGAGGCCGATCATCGGGGCGAGGACCTGGTTGCGGTCGGCGAGCTCGCGCAGCTCGGCGAGCACCTCGGCCTCGGTGCGCGCGGCCGGCAGGCCCAGCGCCTCGGCGTTCTTGATCACGTCCGGCACCGCGGCGGCCGTGAGCTCGTCGAGCGAGCCGTAACCGACCTGGGCGAGCATCTTGGCCCGGGCCTCGGTGTCGGGCCCGATGTGCCGCTGCTCGAACGGGATGCCCTGCTCGAGCTCGGAGAGCGGAATGCGGTTGGCGGTCATGTACGGAGGCCTCCTGGTCGTCACGACCTGCGAGGGGCACCACGGCGCGGGTGCCCGGACGGCCTCCCCCTCTGTCATCTCAACCTGAGAGCTTCACCGGCACGCCTCGCGGCACGCCGGCTTTCACCGTCGGTGAGAGCGCATGCCGTCGGACATCCGCTCTGCTTTCCAGAGTGACCTCGTCCGTGCGGTACGGGGGCCTGAGAGATTCCGGGGAGGATTTGCTCCTTCGGCGCCCACCGGAAGGTTTCTCCGGGGACTCTCCCGCACGGGGTCGACAGCCACACCCAGCCTACCAGCGCGGTTGAGACTCCCTTCGCTCAAGTGGCCGACATCCCGGATGTGCCCTTTGGTAGGGGGTAGAGGAGTTGCGACCAGTTGGAGGGACCGTGCAGACCGACATCGATCCGCGCAGCCTGATCGGCCGCAAGGCGTACGACCGGAGCGGACACAAGATCGGAACCGTCGACGAGGTGTACCTCGACGACGCGACCGGCGTCCCGGAGTGGGCCGCGGTCCGCACGGGCCTGTTCAGCAGGGACGCGTTCGTCCCCCTGGAGCCGAGCGACCTGCTCGACGACGGCCTCCACGTCCCGTTCGAACGCGCCCTCATCAAGGACGCCCCGGACTTCGGCGTGGGCCGCCACCTCTCCCCGGAGCAGGAACTCCAGCTCTACCGCCACTACAGCCTCGCCCTCCCCCGGCCCCGCGGACACCCCGGACAAGGACTTCGGCCGCCTGGCGGGCCAGGAGGGCGCCTGACCGGGGCCGCCCGAGAACACCCCACGCCCGCAGGCGCAGACGACGCGGCACACCCCACGGGAGAACCCGCGCCCTCGCCCACCCACCGGCCCGGCCGCCCGGCCGGGCGCACCGCACCCCCACACCCCGCAGCCGCCGACGACGCGGCACGTCCCACGGGAAGACCCGCACCCCTGCCCACCCACCGTCACGGGTGGTGCGGGTGGGAACCCAGCCCGGCCGCCAGGCCGGCACACCTCCGCGCCCCGCGGCCGCAGACGGCACAGGCAGAGGCACCGCCCCCGCCCCGGAACCCCGCACCAGCGGCAACGCCTCCCCGCCTCCAGCTCCGGATCGTCCACGGCGAACGTCCGCACCCGTCCCGGCGCCGACCCCGGTTCCTCGAACCGCACCGTGACCCGTCCGAGCCCGCTCCCTGCACCCACCCGGCCCCGTGCACCGCGTGCCGCACGTCGTGCCCGGGCGCCCAGTACCGCTCGACGGGCGCGACGGGCCCGGGTCCGGCCGGCTCGGCCACCACGGCCTCGGGCGCCACCGCAGCGGCACCGGCCTCTCCCCGCCCCGCTCGCCCGTGAGCTCCGCCTGGGCGAACAGGTCCTCCTGCGTGTAGTCCGCGAGCCCGCTCACCCCCACTCCGAGCAACCGCACGCCCCCGTGGTGTCCACCGACTCGAGCAGCCGCCCCGCGGCCTCCCGTACGACTCCCAGCGCGTCCGTCGGCCCCGCAGCGTCTCGGACCGGGTGAGCGTCGAGAAGTCGAACCTCCGCACCTTCAGGACGATCGTCCGCCCCGAGTGCCCCGACGCCCGCAGCCGCTCCACGCACCGCTCCGCGAGCCGCTCGACCTCGCCCCGGATCCGCACCCGGTCGTGCAGGTCCACCGCGAAGGTGTCCTCGACGGAGACCGACTTGGCGTCCCGCTCGGCCACCACGGGCCGGTCGTCGTGTCCCAGGGCCATCCGGTACAGCGAGGTCCCGTGCGCCCGCCCCAGGAGCCGTACGAGCTCGTCCTCGCCCGCTTCCGCGAGGTCGGACACGGTCGTCATCCCGGCCCGCCGCAGGTGCTCCCCGGTCGCCGGCCCGACCCCGGGCAGGATCCGCACGGACTTCGGTCCGAGGAGCTCCCGCTCGGTGCCCGGCGGTATGAGGGCGAGTCCGTCCGGCTTCGCCTGCTCGGAGGCGATCTTCGCGAGCATCTTGGAGCCCGCGAGCCCCACCGACCCGGTGAGCCCCGTCGTGGCGAGGATGTCGGCCCGCAGCCGCTCCCCGCGGCCCGCGCGCTCGCCGTGTCGTCGGCGACGCCCCCGCCTCCAGGTCCACGAAGGCCTCGTCGAGGCTGAGGGGCTCCACGAGCGGGGACAGGCTCCCGAGCAGTCGCATGACCTGCTCGCTGATCGACCGGTAGAAGGCGAAGCGCGGCACGAGATAGGCCGCGTTCGGCGCGAGCCTGCGCGCCTGGCCCATCGGCATCGCCGAGTGGACCCCGAACCGGCGCGCTTCGTACGAGGCGGTGGCGACCACGCCCCGCGGTCCGAGCCCGCCCACGACCACGGGCTTTCCGCGCAGGCTGGGCTTCGACGCCTGCTCGGCGGCGGCGAAGAAGGCGTCCATGTCGAGATGCAGGATCGTCGGCGCGGCTCTCACGCCTCCGATGCTCCCCACGCCACTGACAACGGCCGGACGCCCCGGGACGCGCCCGCGACGGGGCCGCCCCGAAAGCCGTCCGCGGACCCGGCTCAGACCGCCCGGTCCCGCCGCCTGCGGGCCAGCTCGTCGCCGGGGTTGTGCCCACAAGCGTCTCGCCGGTGTCCACCCGCTCCCCGTGCAGTTGCGAGAGCGCCGCCTCCACGTCCCGCCAGACCACGCCGACGGCGATGCCGAAGACGCCCTGCCCGCCCTGGAGCAGGTCGACGACCTCGTCGGGCGAGGAGCACTCGTAGACCGTGGCCCCGTCGCTCATGAGCGTCATCCGCTCCAGGTCGCTGAAGCCCCGGGCCTCAGGTGCTGCACCGCGGCCCGGATGTTCTGCAGGGCCACCCCGGTGTCGAGGAAGCGCTTGACGATCTTCAGGACGACGACGTCCCGGAAGCTGTAGAGCCGCTGCGTGCCCGACCCGTACGCGGGCCGCACGCTCGGCTCCACGAGACCGGTGCGCGCCCAGTAGTCCAGTTGGCGATAGGTGATGCCGGCGGCCGCGCACGCCGTGGGGCCGCGGTAACCGATCACCTCGTCCGCCGCGCCCGTACCGGCGCCCGTACCGAAGTCGCCCACACTGCCGTGAAGCGGATACGGACCGTTCTCCCCGGACACGCGTCCGAGGGAGCTGCCCGCCGTACCGTCCGCGCTGCTCATCACGCCGACCCTCCGTCCTTGACCTGCCCACACGAAGGTAGGCAGTCACTCGGGGTGCGTCAACGATCGCCACACTCGGCACGCCGAGTGATAATCACCCTGAGAGTGGTTTCCCGTGTCTCTCTCCGGGGAAAGGCTACTCGAATGCTCTGACAGCACCCCGCGAACGGCCCACGGCCGTACCGCCCGGTCTCACTGACTGTTGGTCCCGAAATCCTCCGGTGAGATCTGGTCGAGGAATTCGCGGAACTTCTCCACCTCGTCCTCCTGCTCGTCCGGGATCGCGATGCCGGCGTCGTCCAGGACGCCGTCACTGCCGAAGATCGGCGTCCCGGTCCGGAGGGCCAGCGCTATCGCGTCGGACGGCCGGGCGCTCACCTCGACGCCGCTGGCGAAGACCAGCTCGGCGTAGAAGACCCCGTCACGCAGATCCGTGATGCGGACTTCGGTGAGCTCCTGCCCACGGCCTCCAGCACGTCCTTGAACAGGTCGTGCGTCAGCGGCCGCGGAGGGCCATTCCCTGCTGCGCGAAGGCGATCGCGGTCGCCTCCCCGGTCCGATCCAGATGGGGAGGTAACGATCGCCTCCCACTTCACGTAGGAGCACGATCGGCTGATTGGAGGCATTTCCACTCGGACACCCACAACGTCGAGCTCGTTCACACAGCAACCCTAGGACGTGCCCGACCGGTTTGGATAGTCGGGCCCCTCCCCGGTCACTGCGAGCGGGTGCCCAGGGCGATCTGCATCAGGGCCGCGTGCAGCCGCACCGACTGCGCGGCCAGCTCCTGGGCGGTGGCCTCCGCGTGGGCCCTGGTCTGCGGATTGCGGTGCCGGCGCAGCGGCGCGACCACCTGTTCGATCAGCCCGGCCTCCCGGTCGGCGGCCGCCTTCACGGACCGCAGGTGACGGGGCTCCAGACCGAATCTCCCCAGATCCGCCACGAGCCGGGCGACGGTGGCGGCCTCGGGTCGTAGCCCCGCCCTCCGTCTCGGCGATCAGACCGTACGACTCCCACTCGGCGAGCTCGGCCTCGGTGACCTCGGCGGCGGCGAGCAGCTCGGCCCGTCCGAGCCGCGCGGCAGCCGGCGGCTCCGGGTCCTGCTCCCAGGGCCCCTCCAGGAGGTCCCGCCGGCGCCCGGGGGCCGGGAGTTCGACCCGCTCCCCCCGGGCGAGGGCGTCGAGGTGCTCGCGGATGACCTTCAGCGGAAGGTAGTGGTCCCGCTGCATCCGCAGGATGCGGGCGAGCCGCTCCACGTCCTGCGGGCTGAACTTCCGGTAGCCGGAGGCCGTCCGCCGGGGCTCGACGAGCCCCTCGGCCTCCAGGAACCGGATCTTGGAGATGGTCACTTCGGGAAACTCGTCGCGCAGTTGGTTCAGCACCGTGCCGATGCTGACCAGCCTGTCGCCCGCGGTGGCGGTGCCGGATCCGGCACCGCCCGTCGGTGTTCGCAGCATGGACCTTCCCTGAAGGGGATTCCCGAGGCGTCACACGCCCCGCTGGCTCGAATAGAAGACCAGCCGGTACTTGCCGATCTGCACCTCGTCACCGTTGGACAGAACGACCGAGTCGATCGGCTCGCGGTTGACGTACGTGCCGTTGAGGCTGCCGACGTCGGAGACGGTGAAACTGCCGTCCTGCGCCCGCCGGAACTCGACGTGCCGCCGGGAGACCGTGACGTCGTCCAGGAAGATGTCGCTCTGCGGGTGACGGCCGGCCGTCGTCAGCTCCCCGTCGAGGAGGAACCGGCTGCCGGAGTTCGGCCCCGGCGCGCCACGAGGAGCGCGGATCCCAGCGGCAGCGCCTCCACGGCCGCCAGCGCCTCCGGGGAGAGCGACGGCAGCGCGGTCTGGCCGGTGACCTCCGCGTCGTAGGCCTCCAGGCCCGAGATGGAGATCGTCGACGTCGTCTCCGACGCGCGCTCCGGGGCGATCCCGCCGCGCAGCGCGTGCCGCAGTGGGAGCAGAAGCGGCTGTCGGCCGCGTTGCGGTGACCGCACCTCGTACACACCGGCATGGACGCATCCTCCTGCCGCGGCTGCCCCGCCGAGGTCTGTGTCGCGTACGGGTCGGAGGAGAACCCTCCCCGTACCCGAGGTCGATGGTTCACCGAAACCTATGCGGGCGGCCCCGGCGGGTCAACAGAAGACGCGCCCGGTGCGCCCGGAATGTCACCACCCCGACCTCCGACCTCGTCACGGAAGAGCGGGCGCTCGCCGCCCTGCTCCTCGCTCTGGGCGTGGCGCGGCGCGCGGTGCCGGGCGTTGCCGCCGTCCTCGCGTGCGCTCTTGCCGAACAACTTCGCAAACAACTTCACGGGCGATTCCCTTGACCGAAACAGACCCGCCCGTGGGGCAGGACGAACCGAGATCCATCACACCTGCCGACCCGGACACCTTCACAACGTCCGTATCCTCCGGACAGTTTCACCACGCACCACCGTTGTGGTGCGCCGACCCCTGCAAGGCCCTGCCCTTGTCGCGGGACCCCCTCGTACGCCTCCTCACTGCGAGGACGACTGAGCGTAGTCAGGCCGCTTCGCCGGTCGCAAGGCGTCGACGACGATCTTCGCCGACCGCTCCACCGTGGCCGTGGCCTGCTCCTTCTCGAGGGTCTGCACGACACCGCCGGGGATGTTGAGCGCGGGCTCGAGATCCTCCGGCTTGCCGATGACCTTGAAGACGTACGGAGCGGCCACCTGCGTTCCATCGATCCGCATGTCATCACCGCTGCCGGTGAAGTAACTGTCCGCCACCACCCGGACACCGTTGACCTGGATCGCCTCGGCGCCCGCCGCGCGCAGCTCCTGGATGGCGTCGAGCAGCATGTCCGACTCGACGGCCCCGGTGGGGTCGCCGACGGACAGGGTGATGCCGGGGCCCTCGGCGGCGACCGTGCCGGCCAGGATGCCGAGCTGCCGCTCCTTCTCCTGGGTCTGCTTGCGCGCCTCCTCGGCCTGGTCCGAGCTGGACTCCAGCTCGGAACGCTGCTTCTCCAGACGGGTCTTCTCGTCCTCCAGGCGCTGCGTGCGGTCGTCGAGCTCGTCGAGGATCCGCACCAGGTCCTCTGGCGGGCGCCCGCAGGGCGCTGTTGTCGCTGGTCGAGGAGACCTGGATGGCCAGGCCGAGCCCGAGGCCGAACAGCAGCAGGGCGACGACGAGTTGGGCCCTGGTCACCCTCGGCGGCCACAGCGCGGAGATCAGCCTGCTCCGGCCGCCCGCTCGTCCCGCCCGCCTGCGCCCGGCGGCTCGGCCGCGGGGGCGCCTCGGCGGCGGGAGGAGGTGCCACGGGCTCCCGGGCGCCCCGGTCCGTGCTCCCCGGCGCCGCGGGCGAGCGGGCACCGCCCCAGCGCACCCTCGCCCGAGGGCTTCCGGTGCTGGTGGTGAGGGGCGGAGGGCGGCTGCGCCTCCACCTTCCGGAAGACCCGGGTGTCCACGTCCTCGGGCACTTCGGGACTCCTGGGCGCCGCGGGCCCTTCCGGGGCTCCGGCCCCTCGGGGACTTCGGGGCTCCCGGGACGCCGCTGCTCCTCCGGAACCCGGGGGCTCCGGGGGTCCTGGGGACGCTGCGGGACTTGGGGGCCCCGCGGACCCCGGGGGTCCTGCGGGTTCTGAGGATTCTGGGGGTTCTGGGGGTTCTCGCTCATCGGCCTCACGCCCGGAAGACGTGGCGCCGGATGGCGGCCGCGTTGGAGAAGATCCGGATGCCGAGCACGACGACCACGCCGGTCGACAGTTGCGCGCCCACGCCCAGCTTGTCGCCGAGGAAGACGATCAGCGCGGCCACGACCACGTTGGACAGGAAGGAGACCACGAAGACCTTGTCGACGAAGATCCCGTCGAGCATGGCCCGCAGCCCGCCGAAGACCGCGTCGAGGGCGGCGACCACGGCGATCGGAAGATAGGGCTCGACCACCGCCGGAACCTCGGGGCGGACCAACAGTCGACCACCACTCCGACGATCAGGCCCAGTACGGCGATCACGATGTGCCCTTCCCTGTGTCGGCCGTGGCCCGACCGGAGGGCGTCGCCCCGGCCCCCTCGGCTCTGCGGTACGTACGGTCAGGCTCGGCGCGGCCGAAGGCGCACGTCGCCCTCGGCGGAGATGCTGCTCCTGATCCCGAAGTTCTCCACCAGCGCGTGCAGGTACTGCCCGTCGGCGCTGTCCTGGAACGCGGTGCTCAGCTTCTGCCCGTTCCCGATCGCGAGGACGGTGTACGGCGGCACCAGCGGCTTGTTGTCGACCAGTACGGCGTCGCCCGCGGCCCGGATCGCGGACAACGACGTCAGCCGCTGCCCGTTGATCGCGACCGCCTCGGCACCCGACTCCCACAGCCCGTTGACCACGCGCTGCATGTCCCGGTCGCGGACCCGGCCGGTGTCGGAGAAACCGCTGCTCTCGCGGGGCCGCCGCCACCGGCGTCGGTGTCCTTGGCGTCGTCGACGACCAGCCGCACCCCGGGGCCGTGCACCGGCGTCGCGCCCGAGAGCAGCGCCACCAGCTCGGCCTGGTCGCCGCCGTACTCCTGGAGCGCCTGCCTCTGCCGCTCCCCGACCTCGGTGCGGATCCGCTCGACGTCCTGTTCCAGGTCGTCGGCCTCCGAGACTCCGCCTCGATCCGGTCGATCAGTTCCTGCCGTTCCTTGGCGACGACCGGCGCGGAGACCCGCGCCTCGGCCGCGCCGACGGTCACCACGGCGGCCGCGAGCAGGAGGCCGGCGGCGACGCCGAGCTTCGCCCGCAGACTGCGGGGCAGCCCGCCGCCCTCGGCGGCACGCCGGGCGGTCGCCTCGGCGTATCCGTCGTCGAGGGCGTGGTCGATCACGTTGTTCAGCAGCGACATGGACGCGTCGGGCCGCGGCGGCGGTGATCCGGTGCTCCGAACGGGGGCTGCTGCGACATGCCGCACATCGTCGCACGTCGCACGGCATACCGCCGAATGGCCCCTCCGTCCGGTGGGGAGGCGCCTCTCGGGCACCTCCCCACCGGACGGGCGACCGCGTCAGCGACCTGCGCTGTCGACCACCGCGGCCCACTCGTCGAGCAGGGCCTGCGCGGAGGTGTCGTCGGGACCCTCGGCCCACAGGTGGGTGACGGCCTCGGCGGGGTCGGGCAGCACCATCACCCAGCGCCCGTCGGCCTCCACCACCCGGACGCCGTCGGTGGTGTCGACGGAGCGGTTGCCCGCCGCCTCGACCACCTTGCGCATCACGAGGCCCTTCACGGCCCACGGGGTCGCGATGTCCCGCTTGAGGACGTGGGCCCGCGGGATCCGGGCGTCGATCTGGCTCAGCGTGAGCTGCGTCCGCGCCACGAGACCGATCAGCCGCACGAAGGCGGCGGTCCCGTCGAAGACGCTGCTGAACTCGGGCACGATGAACCCGCCGCGCCCGTCACCGCCGAAGATCGTCGACTCCTCCCGGCCGACCCGGGTGAGGTCGTCGGGCGAGGTGGTCGTCCACTCGACCTGGGTGCCGTGGTACGCGGCGACCTGCTCGGCGATCCGCGTGGTGGTCACCGGCAGCGCGACCCGTCCGGAGCGCCGCTCGGCCGCCACCAGGTCCAGCATGACCAGGAGCGCACGGTCGTCCTCGATGATCCGGCCCCGCTCGTCCACGAGGGACAGCCGCTCGCCGACGGGGTCGAACCGCACGCCGAACGCGGCCCGCGCCGAGGCCACGATCTCCCCGAGCCGTACGAGCCCGGCCCGCCGGCTCTCGACCGACTCCGTGGGCCTGGACTCGTCGAGACCGGGGTTGATCGTCAGCGAGTCGACCCCGAGCCGTCCGAGCAGGCTGGGCAGGACGAGCCCGGCGCTGCCGTTGGAGGCGTCCACCACGACCTTCAGCCCGGCCTCCGCGATCCCGGAGGTGTCGACGTTCCGCAGCAGTGACCCGGTGTACGAGTCGAAGACGCTCGCCGGGAAGGAGAGGTCGCCGATCTCGCCGGGGAAGGCTCTGCGGTACTCCTGGCGCGCGAACACCCGGTCGAGCTTGCGCTGCCCGCCCTGCGAGAGGTCGGCGCCGCGCTCGTCGAAGAACATGATGTCGACGGAGTCGGGCACGCCGGGCGAGGTCCGGATCATGATGCCGCCGGCGCTTCCGCGCGCGGTCTGCTGCCGTGCCACCGGCAGCGGCACGTTCTCCAGGTCCCGCACGTCGATGGCACTGGCCTGCAGTGCCGAGATCACCGCCCGTTTCAGCGCGCGGGCGCCTCGGGAGTGGTCACGGGCCGTGGTGACGGTCGAGCCCTTCTTCAGGGTCGTGGCGTACGCGCCCGCGAGGCGGACCGCCAGCTCGGGCGTGATCTCCACGTTGAGGATGCCGGAGACCCCGCGCGCTCCGAAGAGGTGGGCCTGTCCCCGGGACTCCCAGATGACCGAGGTGTTGACGAACGCGCCGGCCTCGATCGTCTTGAACGGATAGACCCGGACGTTGCCCTGCACGATCGATTCCTCACCGACCAGGCACTCGTCCCCGATGACGGCTCCGTCCTCGATCCGGGCGGCCCGCATGACGTCGGTGTTCTTGCCGATGACGCAGCCGCGCAGATTGCTCTGCTGGCCGATGTAGACGTTGTCGTGGACGACGGCCTTGTGCAGGAAGGCGCCGCTCTTGACGACCACGTTCGAACCGACGACGGTGTGCTCGCGGATCTCGGCACCGGCCTCGACCTTGGCGTAGTCACCGATGTAGAGCGGTCCGCGCAGCACGGCGTCGGGGTGCACCTCGGCACCCTCCGAGACCCACACGCCGGGCGAGATCTCGAAGCCGTCGATGTCGACCTGGACCTTGCCCTCCAGGACGTCCGCCTGGGCCTTCACGTAGCTCTCGTGCGTACCGACGTCCTCCCAGTAGCCCTCGGCGACATAGCCGTAGATCGGCTTGCCCTCCTTCATGAGCTGCGGGAAGACGTCCCCGACCAGTCGACCGACGTGTCGGCCTCGACGTAGTCGAACACCTCGGGCTCCATCACGTAGATGCCCGTGTTGACGGTGTCCGAGAAGACCTGGCCCCAGGTCGGCTTCTCCAGGAAGCGTTCGACCTTGCCCTCCTCGTCGACGATCGTGATGCCGAACTCCAGGGGTTCGGCACCCGGGTGAGGCAGACCGTGACGAGTGCGCCCTTCTCCTTGTGGAAGGCGATGAGATCGGTGAGATCGAAATCGGTGAGCGCGTCCCCGAGATGACGAGGAAGGCGTCGTCCTTCAGCGCTTCCTCGGCGTTCTTCACGCTTCCCGCTGTACCGAGCGGTTTCTCCTCATTGGCGTAGGTGAGCTCCATCCCGAGCTCTTCGCCGTCGCCGAAGTAATTTCGGACGAGAGAGGCGAGAAACTGCACGGTGACGACGGTCTCATTGAGACCGTGCCTCTTGAGCAGTCGTAGGACGTGCTCCATGATCGGCCGGTTCACCACCGGCAGAAGAGGCTTGGGCATGCTCGAGGTCATGGGGCGAAGACGGGTTCCCTCGCCACCGGCCATCACGACGGCCTTCATGTCGGAAGCGTCCTCCTTCAAGAGATGACGGTCCTGCCGACTTCGCCTGTCCGCTCAGTAACCCGCGGACGTCCTCGTTGTTGCCGGCGACGCTGCTCGACACAGAAGGAACGGGCTCAGTCGGCCTCGGTATCCGTCTTCACGAGTCGACGGACCTGGACCACGTAGAGGATCCCTGCCCACCAATACAGAGTTGTACCCCATCCGGCGAAGGCCCACCCGAAAACTTCAGCGAGTGACGAAAGCCAGCCCGTTCCGTCACTGAGAAGCAGCAACGGGAAGGCGTACATGAGGTTGAAAGTCGCAGCTTTGCCGAGGAAGTTGACCTGCGGCGGCGGGTAGCCGTGCCTCCGCAGGATTCCCACCATGACCAGGAGCATGGCCTCGCGCGCCAGAAGGGCGGCGGTCAGCCACAGCGGAAGGATTTCCCGCCAGGTGAGGCCGACGAGGGTGGACAGGATGTACAGGCGGTCGGCGGCGGGATCGAGCAGCCGGCCGAGGCTGCTGATCTGGTTCCAGCGTCGGGCGAGTTTCCCGTCGAGGTAGTCGCTGACGCCACTGAGCGCCAGGACGAGGAGTGCCCAGCCGTCACTCTTGGGGCCACCGAACTCGGGGCGGAGAATCAGCCACAGAAACAGCGGTACGCCGACGAGGCGCGCCATGCTGAGAATGTTGGGGATGGTGAGGACCCGGTCGGTCTGAACGCGAGTCTCCTGGACCTCCACCCGGGGGCCTCCTGCTGAGGATGATGCCGACGTTGCCCCTGACCCTACCTTCAGCCACCGAACCACCGCGCACAGGGGTCTCGCCGGCGCCCGTGAACGCAGAAAAGCCCCGCACCATAAGGGTGCGGGGCTTTCCACAATGATTGTTCGGCGGTGTCCTACTCTCCCACAGGGTCCCCCTGCAGTACCATCGGCGCTGAAAGGCTTAGCTTCCGGGTTCGGAATGTAACCGGGCGTTTCCCTAACGCTATGACCACCGAAACTCTATGAAGTTCACGAACTCAACCGACACGGGAGTTCGTTGCTTCAGAACTAACACAGTGGACGCGAGCAACTGAGGACAAGCCCTCGGCCTATTAGTACCGGTCAGCTCCACCCCTTACGGGGCTTCCACATCCGGCCTATCAACCCAGTCGTCTACTGGGAGCCTTACCCTCTCCAGGGAGGTGGGAATACTCATCTCGAAGCAGGCTTCCCGCTTAGATGCTTTCAGCGGTTATCCCTCCCGAACGTAGCCAACCAGCCATGCCCTTGGCAGGACAACTGGCACACCAGAGGTTCGTCCGTCCCGGTCCTCTCGTACTAGGGACAGCCCTTCTCAATATTCCTACGCGCACAGCGGATAGGGACCGAACTGTCTCACGACGTTCTAAACCCAGCTCGCGTACCGCTTTAATGGGCGAACAGCCCAACCCTTGGGACCGACTCCAGCCCCAGGATGCGACGAGCCGACATCGAGGTGCCAAACCATCCCGTCGATATGGACTCTTGGGAAGATCAGCCTGTTATCCCCGGGGTACCTTTTATCCGTTGAGCGACGGCGCTTCCACAAGCCACCGCCGGATCACTAGTCCCGACTTTCGTCCCTGCTCGACCCGTCGGTCTCACAGTCAAGCTCCCTTGTGCACTTACACTCAACACCTGATTGCCAACCAGGCTGAGGGAACCTTTGGGCGCCTCCGTTACCCTTTGGGAGGCAACCGCCCCAGTTAAACTACCCATCAGACACTGTCCCTGATCCGGATCACGGACCGAGGTTAGACATCCAGCACGACCAGAGTGGTATTTCAACGGCGACTCCACCATGACTGGCGTCACGGCTTCACAGTCTCCCACCTATCCTACACAAGCCGAACCGAACACCAATATCAAACTGTAGTAAAGGTCCCGGGGTCTTTCCGTCCTGCTGCGCGAAACGAGCATCTTTACTCGTAGTGCAATTTCACCGGGCCTATGGTTGAGACAGTCGAGAAGTCGTTACGCCATTCGTGCAGGTCGGAACTTACCCGACAAGGAATTTCGCTACCTTAGGATGGTTATAGTTACCACCGCCGTTTACTGGCGCTTAAGTTCTCAGCTTCGCCCTGTCGAAACAGAGCTAACCGGTCCCCTTAACGTTCCAGCACCGGGCAGGCGTCAGTCCGTATACATCGCCTTACGGCTTCGCACGGACCTGTGTTTTTAGTAAACAGTCGCTTCTCGCTGGTCTCTGCGGCCACCCCCAGCTCACGGAGCAAGTCCGATCACCAGGCGTGGCCCCTTCTCCCGAAGTTACGGGGCATTTTGCCGAGTTCCTTAACCATAGTTCACCCGAACGCCTCGGTATTCTCTACCTGACCACCTGAGTCGGTTTAGGGTACGGGCCGCCATGAAACTCGCTAGAGGCTTTTCTCGACAGCATAGGATCATCCACTTCACCACAATCGGCTCGGCATCAGGTCTCAGCCTCAGTGTGTGACGGATTTGCCTATCACACGGCCTACACCCTTACCCCGGGACAACCACCGCCCGGGCTGGACTACCTTCCTGCGTCACCCCATCGCTTACCTACTACAAGTCTGGTTCGTCGGCTCCACCACTCCCCTTTGCCCGAAGGCTCCGGGGCGGCTTCACGGACTTAGCATCGCCTGATTCGATATTGGGCGTTTCAAAGCGGGTACCGGAATATCAACCGGTTGTCCATCGACTACGCCTGTCGGCCTCGCCTTAGGTCCCGACTTACCCTGGGCAGATCAGCTTGACCCAGGAACCCTTAGTCAATCGGCGCACACGTTTCTCACGTGTGTATCGCTACTCATGCCTGCATTCTCACTCGTGAACCGTCCACAACTCGCTTCCGCGGCTGCTTCACCCGGCACACGACGCTCCCCTACCCATCACAGCCTCCGTTGGGAGTATGTGCTGCAATGACACGACTTCGGCGGTACGCTTGAGCCCCGCTACATTGTCGGCGCGGAATCACTTGACCAGTGAGCTATTACGCACTCTTTCAAGGGTGGCTGCTTCTAAGCCAACCTCCTGGTTGTCTCTGCGACTCCACATCCTTTCCCACTTAGCGTACGCTTAGGGGCCTTAGTCGATGCTCTGGGCTGTTTCCTCTCGACCATGGAGCTTATCCCCACAGTCTCACTGCCGTGCTCTCACTTACCGGCATTCGGAGTTTGGCTAAGGTCAGTAACCCGGTAGGGCCCATCGCCTATCCAGTGCTCTACCTCCGGCAAGAAACACACGACGCTGCACCTAAATGCATTTCGGGGAGAACCAGCTATCACGGAGTTTGATTGGCCTTTCACCCCTAACCACAGGTCATCCCCAGGTTTTCAACCCTGGTGGGTTCGGTCCTCCACGAAGTCTTACCTCCGCTTCAACCTGCCCATGGCTAGATCACTCCGCTTCGGGTCTTGAGCGTGCTACTGGATCGCCCTGTTCGGACTCGCTTTCGCTACGGCTTCCCCACACGGGTTAACCTCGCAACACACCGCAAACTCGCAGGCTCATTCTTCAAAAGGCACGCAGTCACGAGATGCAAGCAAACTTGCATCCGACGCTCCCCACGGCTTGTAGGCACACGGTTTCAGGTACTATTTCACTCCGCTCCCGCGGTACTTTTCACCATTCCCTCACGGTACTATCCGCTATCGGTCACCAGGGAATATTTAGGCTTAGCGGGTGGTCCCGCCAGATTCACACGGGATTTCTCGGGCCCCGTGCTACTTGGGTGTCTCTCCAACGAGCCGCATGAATTTCAGCTACGGGGTCTTACCCTCTACGCCGGACCTTTCGCATGTCCTTCGCCTATCCATACGGTTTCTGACTCGCCTCACAGCCGGCAGACTGTGAAAAGAGATCCCACAACCCCGCATGCGCAACCCCTGCCGGGTCTCACACGCATACGGTTTGGCCTCATCCGGTTTCGCTCGCCACTACTCCCGGAATCACGGTTGTTTTCTCTTCCTGAGGGTACTGAGATGTTTCACTTCCCTCGTTCCTCCACATGCCCTATGTGTTCAGGCATGGGTGACAGCCCATGACGACTGCCGGGTTTCCCCATTCGGAAACCCCGGATCAAAGCCTGGTTGACGGCTCCCCGGGGACTATCGTGGCCTCCCACGTCCTTCATCGGTTCCTGGTGCCAAGGCATCCACCGTGCGCCCTTAAAAACTTGGCCACAGATGCTCGCGTCCACTGTGTAGTTCTCAAACAACGACCAGCCACCCATCACCCTGATCCAAACAGACCAGGTGCACTGGGGCCGGCATCCTTGAAGGACGACCTCACGGCCGTACCCTCAGACACCCAACAACGTGCCAGGCACACTCGTTTGCGCTCTCGTCACGGTCCACGCCGAAGCAGTACTGGTGAAGGAGAACAACCGAGCGTGCCAACTAATCAACGTTCCACCCATGAGCTGACCGTGCAGAACGTTCGTCTGCATCCGGTGCTGTGCTCCTTAGAAAGGAGGTGATCCAGCCGCACCTTCCGGTACGGCTACCTTGTTACGACTTCGTCCCAATCGCCAGTCCCACCTTCGACAGCTCCCTCCCACAAGGGGTTGGGCCACCGGCTTCGGGTGTTACCGACTTTCGTGACGTGACGGGCGGTGTGTACAAGGCCCGGGAACGTATTCACCGCAGCAATGCTGATCTGCGATTACTAGCAACTCCGACTTCATGGGGTCGAGTTGCAGACCCCAATCCGAACTGAGACCGGCTTTTGAGATTCGCTCCGCCTCGCGGCATCGCAGCTCTTTGTACCGGCCATTGTAGCACGTGTGCAGCCCAAGACATAAGGGGCATGATGACTTGACGTCGTCCCCACCTTCCTCCGAGTTGACCCCGGCGGTCTCCTGTGAGTCCCCATCACCCCGAAGGGCATGCTGGCAACACAGGACAAGGGTTGCGCTCGTTGCGGGACTTAACCCAACATCTCACGACACGAGCTGACGACAGCCATGCACCACCTGTATACCGACCACAAGGGGGCACCATCTCTGATGCTTTCCGGTATATGTCAAGCCTTGGTAAGGTTCTTCGCGTTGCGTCGAATTAAGCCACATGCTCCGCTGCTTGTGCGGGCCCCGTCAATTCCTTTGAGTTTTAGCCTTGCGGCCGTACTCCCCAGGCGGGGAACTTAATGCGTTAGCTGCGGCACCGACGACGTGGAATGTCGCCAACACCTAGTTCCCAACGTTTACGGCGTGGACTACCAGGGTATCTAATCCTGTTCGCTCCCCACGCTTTCGCTCCTCAGCGTCAGTAATGGCCCAGAGATCCGCCTTCGCCACCGGTGTTCCTCCTGATATCTGCGCATTTCACCGCTACACCAGGAATTCCGATCTCCCCTACCACACTCTAGCCTGCCCGTATCGGATGCAGACCCGGGGTTAAGCCCCGGGCTTTCACACCGACGTGACAAGCCGCCTACGAGCTCTTTACGCCCAATAATTCCGGACAACGCTTGCGCCCTACGTATTACCGCGGCTGCTGGCACGTAGTTAGCCGGCGCTTCTTCTGCAGGTACCGTCACTTGCGCTTCTTCCCTGCTGAAAGAGGTTTACAACCCGAAGGCCGTCATCCCTCACGCGGCGTCGCTGCATCAGGCTTTCGCCCATTGTGCAATATTCCCCACTGCTGCCTCCCGTAGGAGTCTGGGCCGTGTCTCAGTCCCAGTGTGGCCGGTCGCCCTCTCAGGCCGGCTACCCGTCGTCGCCTTGGTAGGCCATTACCCCACCAACAAGCTGATAGGCCGCGGGCTCATCCTTCACCGCCGGAGCTTTCCACCCGCCAAGATGCCTCGGCAGGTCGTATCCGGTATTAGACCCCGTTTCCAGGGCTTGTCCCGAGTGAAGGGCAGATTGCCCACGTGTTACTCACCCGTTCGCCACTAATCCACCCCGAAGGGCTTCATCGTTCGACTTGCATGTGTTAAGCACGCCGCCAGCGTTCGTCCTGAGCCAGGATCAAACTCTCCGTGAATGTGTACCGGTTATCCGGTGAGACACTCGCGTTGAGCGGGACAGTCATGCCGGAATGTGGCCGACCGTCCACAGCGTCCTCGCTGTGTTTTTCTTCAAAGGAACCTCGACCAACCGGAGATCCGGCCGGACGGGGTATCAACTAATCTGGCGTTGATTTTTGGCACGCTGTTGAGTTCTCAAGGAACGGACGCTTCCTTTGTACTCACCCTGTCGGGCTTTCCTCCGGGCTTTTCCCTTCGATCTTTCGTGTTTCCAGCTTAGCAGATCCGTTTTCCGTTTCTGCCACCCGCTGGAGCGGGCTGCTGGGGCTGGAATTCGCTTTCGCGTTTTCCGTTCCCGGCGGGGTCAAACATTACCAGGCTTTCTCGGCCCCCTGACCACGTCCCGCTGCGAGCACGCAGAGGTGTAGACCACTGGGGTTAGGATCTGGCTTGATAGGTGCTGCCGACCCGCGACTCAAGGCCGCGTTGGGGTCAGGCAGGAGTACGACAGTACATCCCACCGTCAGTAGAGGCAAACCGTCGCCGGTAGTCCCTAGCTCCGCCCAACTGGTACGTCTCGTGCGGAACCGGGACTTCCTATGACATACGCTTCGGAACAGTTCGCCGTCCAGGACAGGTAGTGACGGCGCCACACAATCTCCGCCCCTGGGAGGCTTCCCATGACAGTCGTGACCTCGCCGCTCGCCGGCCGTGCCATCGGTCTCGCTGCAGTTCCCGATCCGGTCTTCTCCGGTGCGATGGTCGGTCCCGGTACCGCCATCGATCCCGTACGTGAGCCCTCCGAGGCCGTCTCCCCCGTCGACGGGGTCATCGTCTCCATGCACCCGCACGCCTTCGTCGTCGTCGACGCCGAGGGCCACGGTGTGCTGACGCACCTCGGCATCGACACGGTCCAGCTCAACGGCGAGGGCTTCGAGCTGCTCGTCAGCAAGGGCGACACCGTGACGCGCGGACAGGCCGTCGTGCGCTGGGACCCGGCCGCGGTCGAGGCCGCCGGCAAGTCCCCGATCTGTCCCGTCGTGGCCCTGGAGGCCACCGCGGACTCGCTCTCCGACGTCGCCGAGACCGGCGAGGTGGCCACCGGCGACAGCCTCTTCGGCTGGAACTGAGCCGGTTCGTCCGCTGTGACGACCGCGAGTTCGACATTCAACGCGGCGGCAGGGACCGCCGCTCAATCGAGACGGGTGAGATGGAGACAACGCTGCGAGGCGTCGGCGTCAGCCACGGAGTGGCGATCGGCGAGTCCGGCACATGGGCACCGCGGTTCTGGAGCCGCCGGCCAAGTCGATTCCGGCCGAGGAGGCGGAGCGCGAACAGGGGCGTGCCCGCCAGGCCGTGGAGGCCGTGGCCGCGGATCTGATCGCCCGGGGCAATCTGGCCGGTGGCGAGGCCCAGGCGGTGCTCGAGGCCCAGGCGATGATCGCCCAGGACCCGGAGCTCATCGCCGACGTGGACCGCCGGATCGCGGTCGGCAGCACGGCCGAGCGCGGCATCTACGACGCCTTCTCGCACTACCGCGAGCTGCTGGCCGGGGCCGGCGAGTACATGGCGGGCCGGGTCGCCGACCTGGACGACGTGCGGAACCGGATCGTCGCGCGGCTGCTCGGCGTGCCGATGCCGGGCGTGCCGGACAGCGACGAGCCGTACGTGCTGATCGCGCGGGACTTGGCGCCGGCCGACACGGCGCTGCTCGACCCGGCGCTCGTGCTCGGGTTCGTGACCGAGGAGGGCGGGCCGACCAGCCACAGCGCGATCCTCGCGCGGGCGCTGGGCGTGCCGGCCATCGTGGCGCTGCCGGGCGCGGGTGAGCTGGCCGAGGCACGCTCATCGCGGTCGACGGTTCCACCGGTGAGCTCTTCGTGGAGCCGAGCGAGGAGAAGAAGGCGGCGCTGACGAAGGCCGCCGCGGAGCGCAGGGCCGCGCTGGCGACCTCCACCGGTCCGGGCGCGACCTCGGACGGGCACAAGGTGCCGCTGCTGGTCAACGTCGGCGGTCCGGCGGACGTGCCGGCGGCGGTGGAGAGCCGGTGCGGAGGGCGTCGGTCTGTTCCGTACGGAGTTCCTCTTCCTGGACGACAGCAAGAAGGCGCCGTCCGAGGAGAAGCAGGTCGAGGCCTACCGTCAGGTCCTGGAGGCGTTCCCCGAGGGGCGTGTGGTCGTGCGCGTCCTGGACGCGGGCGCCGACAAGCCGCTGGACTTCCTGACTCCGGCCGACGAGCCGAACCCGGCGCTCGGCGTGCGGGGTCTGCGGTCGCTGCTCGACCACCCGGAGGTGCTGCGGACGCAGCTCTCCGCCCTCGCGAAGGCGGCCGAGGGGCTGCCGGTGTACCTCGAGGTCATGGCGCCGATGGTGGCCGACCGTACGGACGCGAAGGCGTTCGCCGACGCCTGCCGTGAGGCGGGGCTGCGGGCGAAGTTCGGTGCGATGGTCGAGATCCCCTCGGCCGCGCTGCGGGCGCGCTCGATCCTGCAGGAGGTCGAGTTCCTCTCGCTGGGCACCAACGACCTGGCGCAGTACACCTTCGCGGCCGATCGTCAGGTCGGTGCGGTCTCCCGGCTCCAGGACCCGTGGCAGCCGGCGCTGCTCGATCTGGTGGCGCTGTCCGCCGAGGCGGCCAAGGCCGAGGGCAAGAGCTGTGGTGTCTGTGGCGAGGCCGCTTCGGATCCGCTGCTCGCGTGTGTGCTGACGGGTCTGGGCGTCACCTCCCTCTCCATGGGTGCGGCGTCGATTCCGTACGTGCGGGCGACGCTGGCCAAGTACACGCTGGCGCAGTGCGAGCGTGCCGCGGCCGCGGCGCGGGCCGCGGACACCGCGCACGAGGCGCGGCTGGCCGCGCAGGCGGTGCTGTCCGGGGAGTGATCCCTGAGGTGAGCGACGACGAGGGGGCTTTCCGTCACGAGGTGGCGGGGAGCCCCTTCGTCGTGCGCGGGGTCAGTGGTGGGTGGTCCAGTCGTCGTCGGGGCCGGGGGCGAGGGGAAGCCGGCGCGGTACTCGACGCCGGGTTCCGGGGAGAGGGTTCTCCCGTGCGGGCGTCGGTGCAGTAGGCGGAGAAGACCTCGGCCTCGGTGAGCGGGGTCAGGGTGCCGTCGGTGAGGCGCCAGCCGTGGAGGCGGTCGGGGGTGTCGGGGGCGGTGGTGCGCGGGACGAGGCCGCCGGGGGCGGCGAGGGCGATGCCGGCGGCGAGGACGGCGGTGAACTCGGTGGCGAATCCGGTGCCGGTGGTGTCCTCGGGCGGTGGGGTGCCGTCGGTGTGGAGGACGGCGAGGAGTTGGTCGTCGGCGGCGGGGACGCTGCAGACGAGGTGGTGGGTGCCCGGTCCGGCGGCTTCGAGGAGGCGGACGAGCAGGCGGACGGCCCGCTCGTAGGCGGCTTTGCCGATGTCCTTGCCGCAGCTCGCGCAGTCGCCGGCGGTGGCGAGGACGGTGGTGGCGTACTCCCAGGTGGCCTGGCGGACGGCGGTGTCGACGAGTTCGGGGAGGAGGGCGGCGAGGGGCTGCCCGGTGTAGGTGACGCGGGCTCCGGTGGCGGCGAGGTGGGCGGTGAAGCGGCTGCGGCTCGCGGGCCGGTCGGGGTCGGTGGCGGTCTCGGCGCACCAGGCCGCGTACTCCTCGGGGTCGAAGAGGGCGACGGTGGTGTGGGTGCCCTGGCGGGCGAGGGTCTTGAGGAGGGCCTCGATCTGGTGCAGGTAGGCGGTGTGGTCGTCGAAGAGGAACGTGCGGTAGCGGCGCATGGCCGCGAAGTCCTGTTCGTCGGCGAGGAGTCCGACGGTGCTGGGGACCTCGCGGCGCAGGGCGCGGCGGAGGTTCGTCGGGGTGGTTCCGGTCCGTGTCATGTCTCCCCTGGTGACGGTCCGATCAGTGCTCACTCACCGTAACCTTCGCCACTGACAGTGATGGTTCGGGGAGGTGCTGGACGACGGACAGGCCACGTACGGGGGTTGACGGCGTGCGAGGGGTCATGGGGAGACGCTCCGGGAAGGCGGGCCTCCCCGGAGCGTTCCGGATCGTGTGATCGGTCGTCAGCGGGTGCGGTAGGCGTCCGTCAGGGTCTGGGTGAGCGTGTTGCCCTTCGTGTCGGTGAGTTCGGCGCGGAGCGAGACGGATCGTCCGGCGGCGGGGTTGCGGAAGGCGGCCCGGCCGTCGGCGACGGGGACGCGGGTCCAGGTGGCGCCGCCGTCGGTCGACACCGACACCGTCAGGGAGCGGACGCCGGACCCGGCCGCCGCGCCCTGGACGGTCACCGGCACGTGGACCCGGTCGCCCGCCGGGGCGGTGCCGTCGAGGCCGAGGGCCGGGGCGAAGCGGACGGTGCTGAGGGGAAGCGCGGTCGGGCGGGTGGTCGCGGCCGAGGTGAAGGTCCAGGCGGCGGTGACGCGCCCGCCCGGGGCCGTGCCGTCGCCGCGGGTCGCGGTGGCGGTCAGCCGGTACGAGGCCGCCCCCGGGGTGGTGGTGAACGCGGCCCGGCCGGGCGCGCCCCGGCGGAGTGCCGACGAGGACCCCGTCGCGGTGGAGCGTGGTGGTGGCGGAGCGGAAGCGCGGTGCGCTCGGCGCGTGGCCCTCGCCGTCGGCGAGCAGCGGGACGTCGAGGGAGAGGCCGGCGCCGTCACGGACGCCCGCCGGACGGGAGCCGGGCGCGGTGGCGAGGGCGGGGCCGAAGACCGCGTTGTCGAAGGTGTGGGTGGTGGTGGCGCCCGCGCGCACCGCGAACCCGTTCTCGGCGTACCGGTTGGGCGTCGCCCCGGACGCGGCAGGGCCCTCGTACTCGACGTTCCACCGGCCCCGCTCGGGGTGACGAGCACGGTCGCGGTGCCGAGCGGCCGGAGCGGCTGGACGAGGCCGACGGTGGGGCCGGCGCTGGGCTGGACGGAGACGAACGCGTTCCCGGTCCCGCCCTCCGGGGCCGCGCGGCGGATCTCGACGGTGGCGAGGGAGGCCGCGGACGGGTGGCGGACGAGGCCGGTCAGGGCGCGCGCGGAGGTGAAGGAGTAGCCGAGGGCGTAGTCATTGGTCCCGCCCTCCCAGTACGTGTCGAACCACTCCTTCACCGAGTCCGGTTCGGCGTCGGGGCCGAGGTGGGCGACGCGCAGGTCGGGGCCGGCCATGACGTTCGCGGAGCGGGTCGTGCCGTCGTGGGTGACCTCGACGACTCCGAGGCGGCTGAGGAAGCGGGCGTCCGGGTCCTGCGGGCGGACGTCCACCGGGGCAGTCGTGCGGGCGTCGACGGTGACCGTGGTGTCGCGGTCCAGGTCCAGGCGGGGCTGGACGATCCAGTCGGTCCCGGAGCCCTCCTCGGGTCCGGACAGGGTGGAGTCGAGCAGGTAACGGCCCTTGGGGAGGCGGACGGTGACCGTGCCGGAGGCGTCGTGGGGCGAGACCTCCTCGGACGCGCCGGGGCCCGAGACGCCGGTGACGTGGGTGAGGTACGCGTCGGTGGCGGTCCCCTGGCGGTCGAGGTGGCGGATCGTGAGGGTGTACGTCTCGGGGGCGCGGGCCGCCGCCACGGCGGCCGGGGGCAGGGCGGAGAGCGTCATGCCGGAGAGGACCCCGGCGAGGGCGAGGGTGCGGAGGGCCGTGCGGCGGGTCGCGGGGCGGGGTGTGAGGTGGGGGCGGGGCGGGGCGTGCCCGGGGTGGTGCGGTCGGGGGTCGTCGTGCGGCCGGAGGTCGTTGCGTCGTTCATGTCCAGCACTGCTCGTGGCGGCGGGGGCGTTCCCGTGACCTGGGCCACAGTCCCGGAAGGCGTGTGGTCCGGGTCACGGGAACCCGGACGAACCGCCGCCCAGTGCCAGTTGTGGAATCACCTATGAGAGATCGTTTCCGTGCCGGGGACCCTCGGCGCTCGGCGAGGCGTACGACGAGCACGCACGCGTGCTGTACCACTACGCGTTCCGGGTGTGCGGGGACCGGGCGGCGGCGGAGGACGTCGTCTCCGCCGCCTTCCTGGAGGCCTGGCGCTGTCGCGGAAAGGTGCACGCCGACGGCGGGAGCCTGCGTCCGTGGCTGCTCGGCATCGCGACCAACATCATGCGCGGCGCCGCCCGCGAGGCCGGCGGCGGGACGCGGCCCTCGCCCGGCTCCCCGAGCGCGGCGTCCTGCCGGACTTCGCCGACGACGTCCTCGCCCGGATGACGGACGGGGAGCAGGTACGGGCCGCCCGCGTCGCGCTCGACGGGCTCCGGCGGCGCGAGCGCGAGGTCTTCACGCTCGTGGTGTGGGCCGGTCTGGACTACGCGGCGGCCGGTGAGGCGCTCGGCATCCCGGTCGGGACCGTCCGCTCCCGGCTGTCCCGGGCCCGCGAACGGCTGCGGAAGCTCGCGGAGGCCGAGCTGCGGGCGGCGCGGCGGCGGGAGCGGTCCGCCGCCGTCGCCGTCCGGGCGGGCGGTCCCGTCCCCGCGGCCGGCGGGCGCGGTCCCGTCCCCGTACGTGAAAGCCGGCCCGTACCCGAGCGTCGGTCCGCACCCCGTCCGTACCTGCGGCAGGTCCCTCCGTCCCGATCGAATCCGGAGAAGCAGGCATGAACGCCTTCACCCCCGACCGCCGCGCGGCGCTCGACACGGACGCGGACGCGCTCCTGCGGGCCGAGCTCGCCGAACTGCTGCCCCGCCGCCGGTGCCCGAGCTGACGCCGGAGCGGAACCTCGTCCTGCGGCACGCCGTCCTGCGGTCCGCCCTCGCCGCCGGGGACGGCGGTCCGGCCGTCCGCCCGCGCCGGAAGGCCCCGCTCGGGAAGGTCCCGCTCCGGCTGCTCGCCGTGCCGGTGGCGGCCTGCGCGGTCGTCGCCGGTCTCGTCGTGCTCGCCCCCGGGGAGGCGCCGACCGGGTCGCCGGGCCGGGTCGAGGCCGGGCGTACGGCCCCGTCCGAGGCCGTACGGCTGCTGTCCCACGCGGCGCTCGCCGCGGCCGCCGCCCGCGCCGAAGGTGCGGCCCGGGGAGTACGTCTACGTGAAGAGCCTCGTCGCCCACGCGGGGCGCGACGCGGCCGGGGCCCCGCCGTGCTGCCGCCCGCACACGCGCGCGAGGTGTGGCTCTCCGCCGACGGCGGCCGCCCCGGTCTGCTGCGCGAGGCGGGGGCCGCCGACACCCCGCTCGGCTCCCCGGGGCCCGTGTACGAACTGGACCGCCCCGGGGCCGAGCCCCGGAAGAGCACGCTCGGGGCGGAGCCGCCGTCCGTCACCCGCCCGACGCACGCGTACGTGGCGGCGCTCCCCACGGATCCGGGGGTGCTGCTGCGGCTGGTCCGCGAGCAGACCCGGGGCTCCGGCGGCTCCGGGGGCGACGCCGACCAGCGGGCCTTCGACGCGATCGGGACCCTGCTGGCCGAGACCTGGGCCCCCGGAGGTCACCGCCGCGCTGTACCGGGCCGCGGCCCTGATCCCCGGCGTGACCGTGCTGTCGTCCGCGACCGACGCGGCCGGGCGCGAGGGCGTCGCCGTGGCCCGTACCGCCCGCGGGGAGCAGACGCAGTGGATCTTCGACCGTACGACGTCGGCGTTCCTCGGGGAGCGCACCGTCCTCGCCGGAAGCACGTCGGCCGGACGGGCGGGCACCGTCCTCGGGGTGTCGGCGGTGCTCGTGAAGGGGCCGCCGCCGCGCCGGGTGAGGTGCCGGAGGCGTAGAGGAGACGCCCGGGGCCCCGATCACGGTGGATCGGGGCCCCGGGCGTTCGTGCGTCTAGGCGCGGCGGTTGGCGGCCAGGGTCTCGTAGAAGTGGAGGAGGCCGAGGTCGTCGACCGAGCCGGCATTGACGGCCTTGGCCAGCGGAGTGCCCTGGAGGAGACGCTTGACCGGGACCTCGATGCGCTTGCCGGTGAGGGTGTGCGGGACGCCCGGGACCTCGATGATCTCGTCGGGGACGTGGCGCGGGGAGAGTTCGGAGCGGATGGTCCGCTTGATGCGGGCGATCAGCTCCTCGTCGAGACGGCACCCTCCACGAGGTGGACGAAGAGCGGCATCCAGTAGCCGCCGTCCGGCTCCTCCAGGCCGATGACGAGGGATTCGCGGATCTCCGGGAGGCGTTCGACGGCCTCGTAGATATCGGCGCTCCCCATGCGGACGCCCTGCCGGTTGAGGGTGGAGTCGGAGCGTCCGTGGATGACGACCGAGCCGTGGTCGGTGATCGTGATCCAGTCGCCGTGACGCCACGCGCCCGGGAACATCTCGAAGTAGCTGTCGCGGTAGCGCTGCCGTCGGGGTCGTTCCAGAAGTGGATCGGCATGGACGGCATGGGGTTGGTGACGACGAGTTCGCCGACCTCGCCGACGACGGGCTTGCCGGAGGGTCCCAGGCCTGGAGGTCGGTGCCGAGGCCGGCGGCCTGGAGCTCGCCGATGTGGACGGGGAGGGTGGGGACGGCGCCCGCGAAGCAGGAGCAGACGTCCGTGCCGCCGCTGACGGAGGCGATCCAGAGGTTCTCGCGGACCTCGTCGTGGAGCCAGCGGAAGCCGTCGGGGGCAGCGGGGAACCGGTGGTGGCGACGCACCGGACGGCCGAGAGGTCGAAGTCGCGGCCGGGGTGCACGTCCGCCTTGGCGCAGGCCATCACGTACGCGGCGGAGGTGCCGTACAGGGTGGCGCCGGTGCGTTCGGCGACGCGCCACTGGGCGGCAGTGTCGGGATAGCCCGGGCTTCCGTCGTACAGGACGATCGTCGTGCCGGTGAGCAGGCCGGAGACGAGGAAGTTCCACATCATCCAGCCGGTGGAGGTGTACCAGAAGAACACGTCCTCGGGGCCGAGGTCGCAGTGGAGGCCCAACTGCTTGACGTGCTCGACGAGGATGCCGCCCTGGGACTGGACGATCGCCTTCGGCAGGCCGGTGGTGCCGGAGGAGTACAGGACCCACAGCGGATGGGCGAAGGGGACCTGCTCGTAGACCGGCTCGGTGTCGGCGGCGACCAGGTCGTCCCAGGCGAGGTCCCCTCCGGGGCCGGGGTGCCGAGGAGCGGGATGTGGACGACGGCGCGGAGGGTCGGGAGCTCGGCGCGCAGCTCGGCCACGGTGTCGCGGCGGTCGTGCTCCTTGCCGCCGTAGCGGTAGCCGTCGACGGTGAAGAGGACGACCGGTTCGACCTGCTGGAAGCGGTCGAGGACGCTGCGGGCGCCGAAGTCGGGGGCGCAGGAGGTCCACACGCCGCCGACGGCGGCGGTGGCGAGAGGAGCCACGACGGACTGCGGGACGTTGGGCGGGTAGCCGCTGACGCGGTCGCCGGGGCGTACGCCGAGGGCGCGCAGCTCGGCGGCGAGGGAGCCGACCTGGCGGCGGAGCTCCGCCCAGGTCACCGGGGTGGGCTCATGTGTCTCGTCCACATGGAGCAGGGCCGTGTCGTGGGGGCGCTCGTCGGCGGCGCGCAGGGCGTGCTCGGCGTAGTTGAGGTGGCCCCGGGGAACCAGTCGGCGCCGGGCATCGAGCGGTCGCCGAGGACGCGCTCGTACGGGGTGGAGAAGCGGATGTCGAACCACTCGACGACCGCCCGCCAGAACGCTTCGAGCTCCTCGACCGACCAGCGGTGGAGCGCCGGGTACCCGCCCTCGGCCGGGGCGCCGTGGTGCTCGGCCGCCCAGGACTGGAAACGGGTGACGGCGGCCGTGGCGATGCGCTCCTCGTCCGGCTGCCAGAGCGGCTCGGTCTGCGCTGATGTCATGGGGCGGCTCCCTGGCTGTACGCGGGGTCTGCGTGTGTCCCGCGCACGTGCTGGGGTGTGCGCGCGACGCGGCTGACAGGACGATGCCATGTGATCGTCTTTCGCACCAGGGCTGCCCGCCCATGGTCCGGTAGTTGAATATGTGCTCCCACCACGGGTGAACGGCAGTTGAACGCGGCTCGTTCCGCCTTTTCCGGGTGGCAGGGTGAGCCGCATGGACGGTCGTGAACTGCTGCGTTCGATGAAGGTGCTCGGTGCCGTGGAGGGCCTGCGGGCGGTGCGGTCGGCGTGGCGGCGGCGCCGTACGGGCGCGTGGGGGCGCCCCGAGGGGGCGGAGCGGGCCCGGGTGCCGGGGCTCGCGGAGGCGGCGGAGCCGGCGCCGGGCGGGGGACGATCCGGTTCGCGCGGTCCTCGCTGCGGTTGTGCGTGTCGGCGGGCGGCACGGTGTTCTGGGGGTGGGACGGGGCCGGTCCGCTGCCCTCGTACGCGCTGGCCGACGGGGCGCCCGAGCCGGATCCCCGGGCGGCCTTGGAGCCGGACACGGACGGCGGGTGGCGAATCGTTTCGGAGCGGGTGACGGTGGCGGTCTCCCGGCGCGGGGCGGTGGAGATCCGGACGCCGGGCGGGCTGCTGCTCCGGCGGGACCTGCCGCCGCGCTGGTGGGAGCCGGTGGAGACGTCCGGGGGCACGGGTCCTGCCGGAGGCGCGGCTCCCTCCGGGTCCGCAGACGCCTCCGGGGCCGCGCGCTGGATGCAGCGGAGCGAGGTGCCGGCCGACGCGCGGTTCTTCGGGCTCGGCGGGCGGTCGGGGGACCGCGGCTGCGGGACGGCTCGTACGGGCTGCGGAGCACGGCGCCCCGGGGGCGTTCCGGCCGGGGGACGTTCCGTCGCACCTCGCCATGCCCGTGCAGTTCATCGTCTCGGACGCCGGTACGCACCTGGTGTTCCACGACAACTCCCGGAACGGCCGGGTCGTCCTCTCCGAGGGCGAGGAGGGGCCGGGTCCGGGCACGACCGGCCCGGGACCTGCGAGGTCCGGATGGAGGGCGGTCCGCTGCGCTGCTGGGTGGTGGTCGGAACCCCCGCGCGCGTGCTGCACGGCTGGGCGGCGCTCACGGGCGCGCCCGCGCTCCCGCCGTCCTGGGCGCTGGGCCCGCAGCACGCGCACGGGGGTTCCGGGGGCGCGGCGGAGGTGCGGGGGCGGTGGACGCGTACCGGAAGCACGGGCTTCCGCTGTCCGCCGTACACCTGGACGCCGGGCACCCGGGTGCCGGGCACCCGGACGGTCTGTCCGGACTCGCGGAGGAGCTGCGGGAGGAGGACGTGCGGCTGGTGGCCGCCGTGGACCCGGCGGTGCGGGCGGAGCCCGGGGACCAGGTGCACGGCGGCGACCGCCGGGAGGAGCGGCGTGTGCGGCCTGGCGGCGGCCCGGGCCGGGTACGAGGGCTGCGCCGGCTGCGTCCCGACGAGCGGCCCTTCCTTCTCTCGCGCTCCGGCTGGGCGGGGACGCAGCGGTACGGGGGCACCTGGGCGGGCGGGGCGGCGGCGGGGTGGCCGGGGCTGCGGGCCTCGCTCTCGCTGGTCCTGGGGCTCGGCCTGTGCGGGGTGCCGTACGCGGGGCCGGACGTGGACGGCTCCGGGACCGACGGCGGTCCGTCGCCCGAGCTGTTCCTGCGCCGGTACCAACTGGCGGCGTGGCTCCCGCTGTTCCGCACGCGCGCGGGACCGGTCCCGGGCCGCACGAACCGTGGGAGTACGGGCCCGAAATCCTGGAGCACGCGCGCGTGGCGGTGGCCGAACGGGAGCGGCTGCGGCCGTACTTCACGACCCTGGCGCGGCTCGCCCGGATGACGGGCGCGCCGTACGTCCGTCCGGTGTGGTGGGGGACGCCGGAGGACCGGGCGCTGCGGGACTGCGAGGACGCGTTCCTGCTCGGCGACTCGCTGCTCGTGGCGCCGGTCCTGGCGCACGGCGCCGGCCGGCAGGCAGTGCGGCTGCCGCGCGGACGCTGGTACGACACGGCGACGGGCCGGGCGTACGAGGGCCCCGGGCAGGTGCTGCTCGACGCGCCGCTGTCGCGGGTGCCGGTCCTGGCCCGGGCGGGCGCGGTGCTCCCGGTGCGGGGCGAGGGGGCGACCCGGTCCTGGAGGTGTGGGCGCCCGCCGCCGGGCAGACGGGCGGGGGCTCGTCGTACGGGACACGGGGGACGGCTGGGAGCCGGCCGAGATCGAGCGGTACCAGTCGCGCCTCGTGGACGGGCGGGTGGTGGTGGAGCGGGTGACGGACGACGGGGTGGCGGAGCCGGGGCTGCCGGTGCGGGTGCGGGGGTCTGAGGCGCCCGCCGGAGCCTCCTTCTCCTCCGGCCGACCCCCTCCGGGCCACCCCTCCTCCACCCCTCCAAGCCGCCCCTCCAGGCCGGACTCCCCTCTCAGCCGTACTCCCCGCGAACCACTTCCGTACCGCCTCCGTGTGGAGCGGGAAGGCCAGTTCCCCGGGGGCCCGGAGGAGGTGGTGGCCGCTGGTCTCGTCCGTCGGGGCCGAGGCGGGCAGGGCGGAGGCCGGGCGCGCCGGGAGGAGGCCGAAGAGGAGGAGGTGGCCGGCCGGGGAGCTCATCGCGTCGGCGAGGCGGACCTCCTCCGCGGCGGCCTCGATGCCGGTCTCCTCGCGCAGTTCGCGGGCGACGGCGGCCCGCCAGTCCTCGCCGTGGTCGATGAAGCCGCCGGGGAGGGCGATTCCGCCCGCCGGGGCTCGATGGTGCGGGTGATGACGACGAGGCCCGTGCCGTCGGCGTCCGTGACGGGCAGGAGGGCGACGGCGACGGGCAGCGGGTTGCGGTAGGCGGTGCGGCCGCAGCCCGGACAGGTGCGGGGCCAGCCCGCGCCGGCGGGTGAGCCGCGCCGCAGGAGGAGCAGTGGGAGTGCTGCGCGGTCGAGTCGGTCACGGCCGGGTCCCTCACGGTCGGGTGCTGCGCGGTCGGGTGCTGCGCGGTCGGGTGCTTCACGGCCCGACCGTATGCGATCGCCCTTTCCGGCGCTGCCGGAACTGGTAGACGGGGCCCATGACAGGTCTCGCCCCTCTTCTCCGTACCCTCTCCGTCGCGGTCGCCGGGCTGGTCGCCCTCGTCGCCGCTCCCCGGCCCCGGCCGCGCCGGAGCCCGGGGTGCCGCGGAGTTCGTGGCCCTCGACTCCGTGGACCGGACGATCCTCCAGGAGATGCGCTACACGACGGCGCACAACTTCACGGGCGTGCCGGTGGACGGCTACCGGCAGCCGCTGTGCGTCCTGACCCGCCCGGCGGCGGAGGCGCTGCACCGGGCGCAGGTGCGGCTCTCGCCCGGGGCCACACGCTGAAGGTGTACGACTGCTACCGGCCGCAGCGGGCCGTCGACCACTTCGTGCGGTGGGCGGAGGACCTGGAGGACGAGCGGATGAAGAAGGAGTTCTATCCGCTCGTCGACAAGTCGAGGCTGTTCGAGGACGGTTACATCGCGGAGAAGTCCGGGCACAGCCGGGGTTCGACGGTGGACCTGACGATCGTGCGGCTGCCGGCACCGCCCACGCGCGCGTACCGGCCGGGCGAGCGGCTGGTGGAGTGCTACGCGCCGAAGGAGGAACGGTTCCCCGACAACTCCGTGGACATGGGGACGGGTTACGACTGCTTCGACACGCGCTCGCACACGGACGACCCGCGGATCACGGGTGTGCGGCGGGCCAACCGGCACCTGCTCAAGGGGGTGCTCGCCGAGCAGGGATTCGTGAACCTGCCGGAGGAGTGGTGGCACTTCACGTTCGGGCCGGAGCCGTTCCCGGACACCTTCTTCGACTTCCCGGTGGCGCGCAGGTCGGTGGCGGGGCACTGAGTCTCCCCGTGGAGGGCCTCCTGCCGGGGCCCTCCACCAGGGGATCGATCAGGAGGGACGGCCGCGTGGGTGCGGTCGGCGAGGATGAGGGCGTGCTCGACGACCGCCACCAGGACGTTCTTCACCGACTCGCGGTCGCGGGCGTCGCACATGACCAGTTCGACCTCGGGGTCGAGGTCGAGGCCCCGCGCACGCTCTCGGCAGGGAACCGCTGGGCGCCCTCGAAGCAGTTGACGGCCACCGTGAACGGGATGCCGCGCCGCTCGAAGTAGTCGATGGCCGCGAAGCTGTCCTCCAGGCGGCGGGTGTCCGCGAGGACGATCGCGCCCAGGGCCCCTGGGCCAGCTCGTCCCAGAGGAACCAGAAGCGGTCCTGGCCGGGCGTGCCGAACAGGTACAGGACGAGGTCCTCGCGCAGCGTGATCCGGCCGAAGTCCATGGCGACCGTGGTGGTCGTCTTGGACTCGACGCCGTGCAGGTCGTCGACGGGCCGCCCCGCCTCGCTGAGCATCTCCTCGGTCCGCAGGGGCCTGATCTCGCTGACCGCGCCCACCAGGGTCGTCTTGCCGACCCCGAACCCGCCGGCGACGAGGATCTTCAGGGTCACCGGTTCGACGAAGGGCTTGGTGCGGCTAGAGCGCCCGAAGGCCATTGATCACCTCGCGGAGGATGTTCACGTCCGGCAGTTCGGCCGGCGGAACGGGGCGGGTCACGTGGACGAGTTCGTCCTCGACGAGGTCGCCGACGAGGACCCGGACCACCCCGACGGGGAGGTCGAGTCCGGCGGCGAGCTCGGCGATCGACTGGGGCTGCTCGGAGCAGCGTTCGACGATCTCCACGTGTTCCGGGGAGAGCGTCTGGTCCCGGCCGGGGTCTTCGGCGGCGGGTTCGGGGACGACCAAGGCGATCAGGTCGAGCCGGTGGCGGGTGGCGGCGCTCGTCCGGCCACGGGTCATCGCGTACGGGCGGACCACCGGTCCGGCCTCGTCGTCGAACCAGTGGTGGGGGCGCGGGGTCCGCTCCTCCGCCGTCCGGTTCCGCTCGGCTGCGTCACTCATGCCGTCCCACTCACCCTCCCGAGGGCAGTCCGGTCCGGGGGCCGTCGCGAGTGGGCCCCGACCCGCTTCACCATCAGCGTCATCTCGTAGGCGACCTGGCCGACGTCGGAATCGGCGTCCGCGAGCACCGCCAGGCAGCTTCCGTCACCGGCGGCCGTGACGAAGAGGAAGGCGTCCTCCAGCTCGACGACCGTCTGGCGCACCTTGCCGGCCTCGAAGTGGCGGCCGACGCCCTGGCGAGGCTGTGGAAGCCGGAGGCGACGGCGGCCAGGTGCTCGCCGTCCTCCCGGGTCAGGTCCTGGGAGGCACCGGTGGCAAGTCCGTCGCCGGAGAGCACCAGGGCCTTCCGGATGGAGCCGACGCGCTGGACGAGTTCGTCGAGGAGCCAGTTCAGTTCGCCGTTTCCGGAGGTCGTGCTGGGTGCTGCGGCGTTCGGTGCGGTCATCGACCGTCCCCCTCGGGTGTCGTTCCTGGTGCTGTCGGGTCGTCAGGGCCGGTGGTGTGCCGCCGGCCGCGCTGCCAACCGCGCTGCATGGCGGCCATGCGGGCGCGCACCTCCTCGGCGTCGCGCTCGAAGGAGTCCGGCCCGGCGGGCGCGGCGGTCCGCTTGTCGGTGCCGGCCTTGCGGTCGGCCTCGCGCAACTGGGGCGCGAGGCTGGCCTGACGGACGCGGCGGGGCAGACCGTCGAAGAGCGCGGGGGCCGGGGCCGGGGCCTCCGGCGGGGCCGGGTCGGTCGCGGGCGGTACGGGGCGCGCGGGGCCTTCCGGCGGCGGTACGGAGCTTCCCTGGCGTACGGGGCTGTCCGGGCGTGCGGGGGCGTCCGGACGCGCGGGACCTCCCCGGGCGGGCGGGGCCCTCGGGCCTCGTGGGTCCCTCCGGGCGCGCGGGCCTTCCGGGCGTACGGGGTTCCCCTGGCGCGCGGGGCTCTCCGGGCGGACCGGGACGAGGGTGGGGCCCTGGCGGTCGTCGTGGCCGGGGCCGTTGCCCGGGCGGCCCGGGACGGGGTGGGCGCGGCCGGGGAGCGGGTGGGAGCGGTCGGGGCCGTCGAGGCGCCGGCCGTGGTCCACGACGAGCGTCGGGGTGCGGCGGCGCGGCAGCGGCACGGGGCGGCGGGCGGCCCCGTCGGCGGGTCCGTCCCTTCCTCGCGGCCGGCGGTGGTCGGGTCCGGGGCCTGTTCGTGCTGCTCGCCCGCGGGGGCGAGGCCGGTGCAGCGCCGGTCCCGGGGCTTGAAGAGGCCGCCGCGCTCGCTCTCGGTGTCGAGGAGGTCCGCGGACCGGTCGAGGAGCACGTCGAAGTCGTCGTCGAGCGGGGCCTCCAGCTCGACGGGGCCGTCGAGGGGCGCGGCGGTGACGTCGGGGACCCGGGCGAGCGCCGGACGGCGGACGGGCAGCGCGGCGGAGTCGCCGTCGGCGCGGTCGGACGCCTTGCGGTCCAGGCGGAAGCCGGCGCCCTCCGTCTCGGGCGCGTCGGTGAGCAGCGCGGCCGGGATGAAGACGACCGCGGTGGTCCCCCGTACGGGGAGGTCTGGAGCGAGACGCGGACGTTCTGGCGCTGGGCGAGCCGGCTGACCACGAAGAGGCCGAGGCGGTCGGTGTCCGAGCTCGAACTCGGGGGTCTCGGCGAGCCGGAGGTTGGCGTCGAGCAGCGCGTCGGGGTTCATGCCGAGGCCGCGGTCGTGGATCTCCAGGGTGAAGCCGTTGGCGACCCGCTCGCCGAGCACCTGGACGGCGGTGTGCGGGGGCGAGAACACGGTGGCGTTCTCGAGGAGTTCGGCGATGAGGTGGGTGAGGTCGGCGACGGCGGGGCCGCCCACGCCGAGGCGGGGCAGGCGGCGCACCTCGATCCGCTCGTAGTCCTCGACCTCGGCGACGGCGGCGCGGACGACGTCCATGAGCTGGACGGGCTTGCGCCACTGGCGGGAGGGGCGGCGCCGGACAGGATGACGAGGCCCTCGGCGTGCCGGCGCATGCGGGTGGTGAGGTGGTCGAGCCGGAAGAGGTCGGCCAGTTCGTCGGTGTCCTCGGTGCGCCGCTCCATGGTGTCGAGGAGGGTGAGCTGGCGGTGGAGCAGGACCTGGTTGCGGCGGGCGAGGTTGACGAAGACCTCGGAGACTCCGCGGCGCAGCTCCGCCTGCTTGACGGCGGCCTCGACGGCGGCGCGCTGGAGGGTGTTGAGGGCCTGGCCGACCTGGCCGACCTCGTCCTCCCCGTAGCGCAGGTGGGGCACTTCGGTGGTGACGTCGACCTGTTCGCCTGCGGCGAGCCTGCGCATGACGCTGGGCAGGCGGACCCCGGAGACCTCCTGCGCCTCCTTCTGGAGGCGGCGCAGGTCGCGGACGAGGTCGCGGCCGATGCGGACGGAGATGACGATCGAGGCGAGCAGGGCGAGGAAGCCGAGGACGCCGGCGACGCCGACCTTGAGAGGACGCTGTACGCGGCGGGCTGGACGCGCTCCTGGTAGCGGTCGCCCGCGGCGGTGTTCTCGCGGGCGAGGACGTCGAGGACGGGGCCGGTCTGGTCCTGCCAGTGGGCGGCGGTGACGGCGCGCGGGCTGTCGGTGGGGCCCTGTTCGACGACGGCGTTCTCGGCGGTGCGCAGCGCCAGGGTCTCGGGGCCGCGCCAGAACTTCTCGAAGCGGTCGCGTTCGGCGGCCGGCAGGAGTTCGAGGTTGACCTCGTAGAACTGCTTCCGGTTGGCGATCAGGTCGGATATCGCGCGGATCTCCTGGGCGGTGACGCGGTCCGCGATGAGTGCGGAGAGCACGAGGGCGTCCTCGCGGGAGAGCAGTTCGCGGGCGCGGGTGATGCCGACGAGGGCGCGGCCCTGCTTGTCCATCTCCACGTTCTCCAGGGCGTGGAGGGTGATGAGAAGCTGTAGCAGGGGTCGACGAGCCGGTTGTAGAAGTCGAGGGCCTGCATGCGGCCGATGCTGCGGTTCTCCACGGAGCGGCGGAGGGATTCGAGGCCGTCGAGCGCTTCGAGGAGGCTGTCGATCCGCTGGGCGGTGACGGGCCGCATCTCCTCGCGGACGCCGGGTTCGGCGGCGTTGGCGCGGATGCGGGCGATCTGCCGGTCGGTGGCCCTGCGGGTCTCCTGGAGCGAGCCGAGGGCCCCGGAACCGCGGGGGTCGGCGAGGTAGATGAGCGACTGGCGGCGTTCGAGCTGGATGACCCGGGCGGTGTCCTCCAGGGGTAGCCGACCTTGTCGACGATGTAGCCGACGTCGAGGAGCTGGTCGGCCTCGCGGCCGGTGAGGACCGTGGCGAAGCCCCACAGGCCGGTGAGGGAGACGAGCGGTACGAGCAGCAACGCCACGATCTTCCTGCGGATGGACTTCCCGCGAAAGCGCATGGCCTCCCCAGCTCGGCCCCGTTCGTCGCGAGGGTCCTTCACTTCGTGACGTCGGGCGTCAACACGGCGTCAACCTTGAGTTTCAACAAACGGCGGCGCGAGCCTACTACTGCATCGCGGCCATCCCGAAGGCATGTCCGGGCTATTTTCAGCCTGTCGAGTGAGCGTTGATCATCAGATGTCCTGTTATTCAGGGAGTTGGGATCGGTCACTGTGGCGCAGGACACCTGATGACGTGCGACTCCGCCGGCCTGCGGAGATGGCTGGAACTGTGCGTTCCGCGCGGACGGGGTCTCGCGTTCACCCCGAGGGGCGAAACCTTTCCCTCTGTCGTGCGTCATGAGGCATGGGGAGTGTTCTGTCCGCGTAAAGGCGCGCACAACGGGCAGCCGTTCCCCGAAGTCGTTCAGCGGTGGGGAGTGACAGGACAATGGAACACGAGGCGCGGTCGGCGGGGCAGTTGTGGGTGGAGGACGAGCGGGGCCGACGACGGATGCCCGATCCGGTGCGCGACGCCGCGGTGCGTGCCGTGCTGCTCACGTCGGTGACCCTCATCCAGGCGGTGGTGGCGTTCTTCTGCAGCCTGGCGGGTTCGTGGCTGGCCTTTCCGATCACGATCACCGCGGTGGTCTCGACGGTCGTGGCCACTTGGAGCGTCCTCGACGTCTGGGTCACCCGCCAGGTGTGGCGCCAGCGCAACGGAGTGGTGTCGGAGCCGAGCAGCACGGCGCGTCCGCCGCTGCGGGCGCGGCGCGACGAGGAGCCGGATGGAGGCGGCACCGCTGTCCGAGGCGGCGCCGCTGTCCGAGGCGGCGCCGCTGTCCGAGGCGGCCTGAGCAACGAGTGACACGGAGAACGGCCCGGCCCCCGATCGAGGGGGCCGGGCCGTTCTCCGTTGCGCGGGCGCCCGGTTGCGCGGACGACCGGTTACGCGAACGTCTGATTCCGCGGGCGCCCGGTTACGCGGACGCCCGATTACGCGGACGACCGGTTACGCCGCGTCCGGTTACGCGGCGTCCGTCGGGGCCGGGTCGTCGGACGGGTGGCGGCGGAACATCCGCGTCGCCGTGATCTCGCCGTGGATCGCCTCCCCTCCGGTTCGGTCCGCGGAAGCCCCGGGCGCAGGTGCTCCTCCACGCTGATGTACTTCAGCCCCGCCCGCAGGTCGGCGTCGTTGCGGAGCCGGATCACCAGCGGGAACTCGGCGAGCGCGGTCGTGTCGAACAGACCGGTCGTGTACAGGAGCTGGACGCCCAGCGCGTCCGACACGGCCCGCTGGAGCTCCAGGAGGTACGTGGCGTTGGCGCGGCCGATCGGGTTGTCCAGGAACAGCGTGCCCGCGTGCCGGTGCTTGTCGCGGCCGCGGTCGTTGAGCGGAGCGCCGCCATCGTGCAGTACAGGGCGATGGCGGCGGTGAGAGCTGGCCGCCGGAGAAGACGTCGCCCATCTGCCCGACGGGGACCCGCTCGGCGCGCAGCACCGCGTCCGGCTTGAGGATCTCGACGGAGACGCCCTTGGGTTCGAGGGCCGCCTGCACGCCCCGGAGCAGCAGGGACATGCCGTCGCGGCGCAGGTCGGAGTTCTTCTTCACGGCGGCGCGGGTGGCCTCGTCGACGACCTCGCCGAGCCGCTCCGCGAGGTGGCCTGGTCGGGCTCCTCGAAGCGGATCCGCAGGAACTCCTGGCCGGACCACTCGCCCAGGCCCTCGGGGAGCCGGGAGAGCCGCTGGGCCGAGCGGAGGGTCGCCAGGGAGGACTCGACGAGACCGCGGAGGCGGTCCACGATCGAGTCCCGGTTGCGCTCCAACTGCTCCAGTTCGTCGGTGAGGACCCGCAGCCGGGGCGCGAAGGCCTCGGCCCACTTGGCGGCGTGCTCGGGGAGCGCGGACGCCGGGAGTTCGCGGATCTGCTGGCGGGCCGGGGTGCGGACCTGCTCGTAACGGGTGGAGTTGGCGTGCCGGACGAGGACGTCGCTCGCCTCGCGCACGGCGGCGTCGGCGGCGGACAGCTCGCCGGTCCGGCCGCGCAGGGCCCGGCGCGCCTCGGCCGCCGCCGTACGGGCCTCCTCCAGGGTGCCGGGGTACGGCCCGGTCTCCTCCTGCTCCTCGTCCGCGTGGTCGCGGAGCTGGTCCCGGAGCAGGGCTGCCGTCTCGTCGAAGCCGCCGACCGCGTCCTCGGCGGCCCGGTGGTCCCGGAGCAGTCCGGCGTGGGCGGCGCGGGCCGACTCCAGGGCGGCGCTGCGGGCGGCGAGTTCGGCGGTGGCGGTGCGCAGGAGGGCCTGGGCGCGCTCGGCGTCGGCGGGGACGAGCTCCTCGGGCAGCTCGGTGTGCGCCCCGCCGTCCTCGGGGGCGAGGCGCTCGGCCTCGCCGCGGAGCCGGCCGAGCTTCTCGCTCGCCTCCGACGCGCGGGTCTCCAGCATCTGGACCAGGGACTCGGCGCGGGCGGCGGCGGCCTGCCGGGACGGGCCGTCGGCGCCGTCGGTGGACTCCAGGAGCTGTTCGGCGCGGGTGCGGACCTTGTTGGTGAGACGGTTCAGCTCGGCGAGGGCGGCGGACTCGTCGCTCTCGGCGCGGGCCTGCTCGGCGCGCAGGTCGGCGCCGACGCCGACCTTCTCGTACAACTGGGAGGCGGCCCGGTAGGCCTCGCGGAGGGTGGGCAGGGCGGTGCGGGGCGCGGCCGCGTCCGCCTCGGGGAGGGGTCGGGGGCGCCCGCGATCTCGGCGCGCTCGGCGCGCAGGGCGCGGGCGGTGCGGTGGGCGTCGTCGGCGGCGCGCTGGGCGGCGCGGCGGTCCTCGTCGGCGGCGCGGGCGCGCTCCAGACAGGTCTGGGCGCGGGCCTCGGACTCGGCGGCGTCGTCGGCGAGTTCGCGGAGCCTGGCCTGCCAGGCGGACCGCTCGCGCAGCCGGAACGCCAGGCCCGCGAGGGCGTCGGCGACCGGCGGGCGCGCTGGGCGGCCTCCTGGCGCTCGTCGCGGACGCGGGTCGCCTCGGCGGCGGTCTCGTCGGCCTCCGCGCGGGCGGTACGGGCCTCTTCGAGGGCCGCGGCGGCCACTTCGGCGCCCTCGCGGGCGGCCTCGGCGGCGGCGGCGAGCTCGGTGAGCATGCCGGGCGGGCAGTCGGCGCGCCAGGCGCCGATCCGGGCGGCGAGGGAGCGGTCGCCGGCGAGGCGGGCGGCGAGGGCGCGGATCTCCTCGTCGCGGGCGGCGGCACGCGCGCGCAGGGCGTGCCGCTCCTCGTCGGCCGCGTGCTCGTCGTGCATGGCCGGGTTCGGCGGTACGAGGAAGACGCCGGCGTCCTCGCCGTCCGCGCGCGCCGGTACGGGAGCGAGCAGGGCGGCGGTGGTGCCGACGGCGACGGCGGAGCGGGGCAGCAGGGCGGCGGCGGCGAGGGACCTCGCGGGCGCGTCCATACGAGACGGGGTCGGTGATCACGACGCCGTCGACGAGTTCGGGGCGGGCGGCGAGCACGCGCGCGTGGTCGGCGGGGTCCACGGCCTGGGCGAGGTAGCGCCAGCCGGGAGCGCGGGGATGCCGTGCTCGCCGAGGTGCTCGACGGTGGCGAGGACGTCGGGTCCCGGCGGCAGCAGGCCGCCGTCGCCGAGGCGCCGAGGATGCGGGAGTCGTCGGCAGCGGCGGTGCGCAGTTCGAAGAGCTGCCGCTCGGCGGAGGCGACGGCCCCGTCGAGCAGGGAGCGCAGCTCGTCGGCGGACCGGTCGAGGTCGGTGGCGGTGAGCGGGCCGCCGTGGGCCGTGCCGTCGTCCCCGGCGGGGTGCCCGCCCGAGGGCAGGCCCAGGAGTTCGGCGAGGCGCTCCTCGGCGGCGAGGGCCTCGGCGGCGCGGCGCTCCGCGTCGTGGGCGTTCCGGCGGCAGCGGCCGCGTCGGCGGCGCGGGCGGCGGCGAGTTCGGCGCGGGTCTCGGCGGCGGCGGCCCCCGCGCGCGCTCGATGGCGGCGGCGGCGGTCTCGCGGGCCGTGTCCCAGGCGGCGACCGCGGTCTTCTCGGCGTCGCTGGCGGCGAGCGCGGCGCGGGCCGGGTCGGCGTCGGGCGCGGTGTCGTCGAGCCAGCCGGCCCGTACGGCCTCGGCGGTCTCCTGCTCGACCTCGGTGAGCCGCTGGCGCAGGTGGCCAGCCTCGCTGCGGGCGCGCTGGGCCTCGGTCGCGGCGGCGGTGGCGTCGCGGTGGGCGGTCTCGCCCGCCTCCTGGAGGGCGGTGGAGCGTTCCTCCTCCTCGGCCGCGTGCCGCTCGCCCTCCTCGGCGGCGGCGGCGAGGGCCGTACGAGGTCGGCGGCGGCCGTGGCGCGGGCCGCGAGGGCGGGGAGCGGCGTCCCGCTCGGCCTCGCGGATGGCGGCGGCCACGCGCGCGGAGCGGTCGCCGGCGGCGCGGTGGCGGAGCACGGCCTCGGCGGCCTGCCAGGCGGAGTGCAGGGTGCGGGCGTCGGTGAGTTCGCGGCGCTGGGAGGCCGCGCCCTTCTCGGCGGCGGCCAGGGCCAGGGAGGCGTGCCGGTAGGCGAGTTCGGCGGCGACGAGGGCGCTGCGGCCGCGGGCGTCCTCGGCCTCGGCGACGGCGTGGGCGGCGGAGGTGACCTGCTGGGCGAGCTCGGCGCCCCGGCCGCGCTCCTCGGCGGCGCGGGCGGAGAGCCGGCGGGCGAGGGTGCGGGTGCGGCGCTCGGCGGCGGTGTGGACCTCGCGCGCGTGGGTCCGGGCTCCGGCGGCCTCGACGATCCGGTTCAGGAGGTCGACGGAACCGGCCGTGAAGTCGCGCTCGGCGGTCAGTTCGGCGCGGCGGCCGAGCTTGTTGCCGAAGCCGCCGACGAGGTCGGCGAGGCCGTCGGTGTCCCGGGTGTCGGTGACGGCGCGCAGCAGCAGGTCGGTGAAGTCGGAGTCCTTCTTGACCGCGAAGAGGCCGGCGGCCTCGCCCTCGTCGGCGTTCATCTCGCGCTGGTAGCGGAAGAGTTCGGGGTCGAGGCCGAGCTCGCCCAGGTGCTCGTTCAGCGGTCGTGGATCTCCTCCCAGACGACCTCCAGGTGCGGGTAGGCCTTGCCGGCCTCGGTGAGCGCGTCGCGGAAGCCCTTCATGGTGCGGCGGCGGCCGCGCGCGCCGGAGGCGCCCTCGACGGGCGGGCGGACCGAAGTGGCCTCGGCGACGGGGAGGTTGTCCAGGCTGAGGCCGGGCCCCGGCCGGAAGGAGTACCAGGCCTCGGCGAACTTCCGCGGGTCGTTGGAGACCTGGCGGCCGCGCCACTCGCTGGCCTTGCCGACGACGACGAGTTCGCCGGTGAGGGTGTGCTGCCACTCCAGGGCGACGTGGCCGCAGTCGTCGGCGAGGAGGAACTTGCGCAGCACGCCGGAGCTGGCGCCGCCGAGGGTGTTGCGGTGGCCGGGGAGCATGACCGAGAAGATCAGCTTGAGGAGGACGGACTTGCCGCCGCCGTTCTCCAGGAAGAGCACGCCCGCGGGGGCCGGGCGGCGCGGCGGGCCGACCGGCTCGTCCTCGAAGAACTCCGCCTGGGTGGGGGCGGGGTGGGGCACCGGGGCGCCGACTCCGCGCAGGTCCAGGACCGTGTCGGCGTAGCGCGCGCCGGCGGGGCCGATGGAGTAGAGGCGGACCCGGGACAGCTCGTACATGGCGGGGACTCTCGTGCTGGGAAGGTCGGTGGGGCGGCGGGACCGCGCGGGACGTGGGCGGGGCTACGAGTGGAACGGGAGGCCCGCGTCGGCCGCGAGCTCCAGGTCGTCGCCCTCGGGCGGCGGCAGGAGGGTCGCGGAGCCGTCGCTGACGGGGACGACGCCGAGGTCGAGGAGTTCGGCCATGGCGGCGGAGCCGGCCATGTCGCGGACCTGGAGCTGGTAGCGGGCGGTGGTGCGGTAGGAGCCGCCGCCCTCGTCGCCGGTGCGCTGGAGGAAGCCGGAGTCGGTGAGGAACGCGGCGGCCTTGCCGACGATGCCGGTGGTGGATCCGGCGAGTCTGCGGGCGTCCTTGGTGGCGCCGGTGGCGCTGCGGCGGGCGTAGGTCCGCCAGGCGGCCTCCAGGCCGGGGGCGCCGGAGGCCGGGTCGGTGTTCTCGCCCTCCTCCTCGGCGCGCTGTTCGAGGCGCAGGCAGGCCTGGCGCACGAAGGCGTCGACGCCGTTGACGGTGAACCGGCCGATGTACGCGTCGTCGGCGAGGTCCTCGGGGCGGGGGAAGGCCATGGCGGCGACGGCGAGGTGGGCCAGGCCGTGCAGGAACCGGTCGGCGGAGTCCGTGGAGGCGCGGCGGGCGTAGTCGCCCATGCGGACGGCGAAGACGGAGTCCTCGCCGGCGGTGACGGCCATCCCCGCGCGCGGGGAGACCTCCAGGACGACGAGGCCGAGGCCGGTGGCGACGGCGTCGGCGAGGCGCGCGAAGGCGGGGTCCTCGCGGTAGCGGCGCAGGAGGTCGGCGTACTCGGCGTCGCGGGCCGGGAGCAGCTTGGGCTGGAGTCCGAAGGAGACGAGCCGGGCCGCGTCGGCGGCGTCGGCGGGGGTGACCGCGGGGCCGCCGGACGCGGCGGGGCGGCCGGGGTCTGCGGGGGCTCCTGCCTGTTCCACGCGTCGGCGTGCGGGGCTCCTACTCGCTCCACGCGTCGGCGTGCTCGGCGTGGGTCTCGCTCACGGCTGGGGCTCCTCGGGACGGTTCTCGGTCGGTACGGCGCGGTCGGCGGGCCGGGGTACGGGCAGCGGGACGGGGGTGACGGCGGCCGGGGCGGCGGCCCTCTCGGCGGGGGCGGGCGGCTCGTCCGTGAGCCGCACGGCCCGTACGGAGGGAGGTCGCCCGCCGCGCGGCCCCGGAGCGGGAGGACCCGGGCAGGGGACGGTGCCGAGGCGGGGGCGGGTGCGGGGGCCGGGGCGGTTCCGGCGTCCGGCTCGGCACCCGCCTCGGGTGCCGGCCCGGTTTCGGATGCCGGTTCCCGTACGGGTTCCGGCTCCACGGGTTCCAGCTCCTGTACGGGTTCCTGTACCGGCTCCGGTGCCGTGGTTGCGGGGTTACGAGGGTCACGTCGCCTCCGTGCGGTCGGCGGCCATGCCCGCCGCGTCGAGGAGTGCCGTACCGACGACGAGGTCGGCGCCGCCGAACTCGGGGTCGTCGAGCGGGGTGCCGTCGTCGACGGCGAAGAGCAGCCGCTCCTCGCCCTGGCGGTAGGCGGTGCCGACCGGGGGCTCGCCGCGTGGACGGCGAGGAGGGCGACGAGGTACGGCAGGTCGGGGTCGATCGCGCGGGCCTCGGCGAGCAGGCCGGAGAGGCGGCGCGGGGCGTCGTGCTCCAGGTCGAGCAGGCGCATGGCGTGCCCGAGCTGCTCCTCGCTGAAGCGGGAGTCGTCGGGGGTGGCGATCAGGTCCGGCTCGGGCATCTCCGCGCCGAGGTGCTCGCGCTCGACGGGCGGGGTGAGCAGCAGGTCGACGAGGTCGCCGAGGCGGACGGAGGCGGGGGTGCGCAGGCCGGTGCCGTGGGCGAAGAAGGCGTCGGTGGCGCGGGTGGCCTGCTCGACGGGGAGCGTGAGCAGCGGGGCGACCAACTGCCCGTACAGGTCGAGTCCGGTGTACGCGGTGGGGACGGCGAAGGCCTGGCGGTCCTGCTCGGCGCGGAAGAGCGGCCCGGCCTCCAGGAGGCGGGACTGGAGCTGGGTGTGGCGCCGGATGCAGTCCTTGACGATGTCGACGAGTTCGGCGGCGCGCCGCTTGTGCTCCGCCGTCTTCGCGTCGGTGGCGGCCTCGGCCTCGTCGCGCGCCTTGCGGATGTTGGTGAGGATCGCGTTCTCGTGGCGGTAGCGGTCGGCCACGTGGTCGAGCGCCTCGGCGATCATGTCGGGGACCGTCCGGAGCCAGTCGACGGCGCGGACGTTGCGCCGGGTGGCCTCCAGGGTCCTGCGGAGGGTCTCGGCGTACTGCACGGTCCGGTAGCGGGCCTGCTCGGCGGCGAGTTGGGCGTCGGCGAGGCGGCCCCGGTTGATGAGGACCTCCAGCTTCACCTCGGCGGCGATCTGGGCGCTGGTGACGTCCGTGTCGAGGGCGCCGACGAGGACGTTGACCGCTTCGTCGGTGGTGCGGAGGTAGACCCCGCCCCGTATCCCGGGACCTCCTCGACGAGTTTGAAGTCGTAGTCCCTGCGGACGTAGACGCCGTCGGTGCCGAAGGTGCCGTAGACGGCGCGGAAGCCGCGGTCGACGCTGCCGACGTTGATCAGGTTCTCCAGGACCCAGCGGGCCACGCGCTCGTGCTCGGCGGCGGGGCGCTCGGGGGCCTGGGCGGCGACGCGGGGCAGCAGGCGGGCGACCATCTGCTCGTGGTCGGCGCCGGTGTCGAAGTCCATGTTCAGGGTGATCAGGTCGATCGCGGCGAGGGCCACCTCGGCCATCGCGTAGACCGTGTACTCGCCGGCCAGGTTCGCCTTGCGGGCGTCCAGGTCGTGCAGCGGGGCGGTGCACGCGAGCGCGGAGCCGCCGCGCGAGCCCTTCGTCGGCGGCCGGGCCCTGCGCGGGCCGCGGCCCCACGCTGAGCTGGGGCGGAGCGAGGTCCGTCGAGGCAGGCGAAGTCACGGTGCACAGATTAGGTCCTCACCCTGACAACGGTCGAAACCGTGCGGATGCGCCCGGGCCCCGGGGTTCAGCGGCGGGCGTCCGGCGGGGTGCCGGCGGCCCGGGCGCAGGCGTCCGCGACCCGGGCGAGGGAGTCGTCGAGGTAGCGGGCGAGGAGGCGTTCCGCCGTGCCGCGTTCGCCGGCGCGCAGGGCGTCCAGGATCTCCCGGTTCCGCGCGAGGAACGGCTCGTGGAGGCGCGCGGGTCGCCGACGAGGTGGAAGGCGAGGCGGAGTTCGGCGAGGACGCCGCGCATCAGTTCGTCGGTACGGGCGCTGCCCGCGAGGGCGACGAGTGCGCGGTGGAAGTGGATGTTGGCCGTGGAGACGCCGTCCCAGTCGTCGGCGCCTGCGGCGCCTCGCCCTCCGCGACGGCGGCGGCGAGTCCGTCGAGGGCGAACGGCCCGCGCCCCAGGCCCCGGACGACGGCGCACTCGACGAGCCTGCGGACGCGGTGGATGTCGGCCACGTCGTCGGCGGTGAGGACGCGGACGAAGACGCCCCGGTTCAGTTCGTGGACCAGGAGGCGCTCGTGGGTGAGGAGGCGGAAGGCCTCCCGCAGGGTGTTGCGGGACACGCCGAGGGCGCCGCCGATCCCGTCCTCGGAGAGCCGGACGCCGGGCGCGAAGCGGCCCTCGGCGATGCGGGTGCGCAGGACGTCCGCGACCCGCTCCGCCGTGCTCGTGCGCCCGAGCAGCGCGCGGTCGTCCGCCAGGTCCCCGGCTCCGTCGCCCGCCCGTCCCGCCACGGCGCTTCCTCCCTCTCCGTCGCCGGCGCTCCCGCGGCGTCCGCCGCCAGTCCGGCCGCACGGAAGTCAACCGCACGGTGGTGGACGGGACAACACGCTTCCCGGCGGCTTCCCGGTGGCTTCCCTGTGCGTTCTTGTCGGATCGTTCAACGATCCTCTACGTTGAGAGCACCCTACGGTCCCGCCGTGCCCGCGCGGGCACGCCCCCACCGCGAGGCGCAGATGAGCACGAACCGGGTGTCGATCGACCTCAACGCCGATCTCGGCGAGGGCTTCGGCCGCTGGACCCTGACCGACGACGAGGAACTCCTGTCCGTGGTCACCAGCGCCAACGTGGCCTGCGGCTTCCACGCCGGGGACGCGGCCACCATGCGGCGCGTGTGCGGGCTCGCGGCCGCGCGCGGGGTGCGGATCGGGGCCCAGGTCTCCTACCGCGACCTGGCCGGCTTCGGGCGGCGGTCGATGGACGTCCCGGCGGCGGAGCTGGCCGCCGAGGTGGCGTACCAGATCGGCGCCCTGGAGGTCTTCGCCCGGGCGGCGGGCTCCCGGGTCGCGTACGTGAAGCCGCACGGCGCCCTCTACAACCGGGTGGTCCGGGACGGCGAGCAGGCGGCGGCGGTCGTCGAGGGCGTGCTGCTCGCGGACCGGACGCTGCCGGTCCTGGGGCTGCCCGGGTCCCGGCTGCACGAGGCCGCCGCGGCGGCCGGGCTCCCAGTCGTCGCCGAGGCCTTCGGCGACCGGGCCTACCGGGCGGACGGCTCCCTGCTGCCGCGCGGGCGGGAGGGGCGGTCGTCACCGATCCCGGCGAGGTCGTGGAGCGGTCGGTGGCCCTGGCCCGGCTCGGGACGGTCACCGCGCACGACGGGGCCCCCGTGGCCGTCCGGGCCCGCTCGCTCTGCCTGCACGGGGACACCCCGGGCGCGGTGGAACTGGCCCGGCGGGTCCGGGAGGCCTCGAAGCCTCCGGGGTGCGGGTGGAGGCCTTCGTATGAGCGGGGACCTTTCCGGAGCCCCTTCCAGGGACGTACGCGTGCGCGTGCTGCGCGTGGGCGAGCGGGCGCTGCTCGTGGAGCTGGAGGGCGGCGCCGAGACGGAGGCGTTCCACGCCGAGGTGCTGCGGCGGCGGGCCGCCGGCGTCCTGCCCGCCGTGCGGGAGGTCGTGCCGGCGGCGCGGACCGTGCTGCTCGACGGGGTGGCGGACCCGGACCGGCTCGCGGCCGAGCTGCCGGGCTGGGAGGTGGGACCGCTCTCCGCGCGCGTGGAGCGGGTCGTGGAGGTGCCGGTCCGCTACGACGGGCCCGACCTGGCGGAGGTCGCCGCGCACTGGGGCGTGTCCGCCGGGGAGGCAGTGCGGATCCACACGGCGGCCGAATTCCGGGTCGCCTTCTGCGGGTTCGCGCCGGGCTTCGGCTACCTGACGGGGCTCGGCGAGCGGTACGAGGTCCCCGGCGGGCCACTCCGCGCACCGCCGTCCCGGCCGGCTCGGTCGCCCTGGCCGGGCCGTACACGGGCGTGTACCCGCGCTCCTCCCCGGCGGCTGGCAGTTGATCGGCACCACGGACGCGGTCCTCTGGGACACCGGGCGGGACCCGGCGGCGCTCCTCTCCCCGGCACCCGGGTCCGGTTCACGGAGGAACGTCCCGGCACGGGGGCGGGCGATGACGGGCAGGGCGGTCGACGTGGTCCGGCCGGGGCCCTGACCACCGTGCAGGACCTGGGGCGCCCGGGATACGCGCACCTGGGCGTGGTCCGCTCGGGCGCGCTCGACCCGGCGGTCGTACGGCTCGCCAACCGGCTCGTGGGCAACGCGGAGGGGCGGCGGTCCTGGAGACCACCGTCGACGGGTGCGCGGTGCGGGCCCGGTGCGCGGTGACCGTGGCGGTGGGCGGCGCGCCCTGCCCGGTCCGGGTGGACGGGCGCCCGGCCGCCTGGGGCACGGCGGTCCGGGTGGCGGCCGGAGCGGTGGTCGAGGTCGGGACGGCGGCGCGGGGGCTGCGGGCGTACGTGGCGTTCGGCGGCGGGATCGAGGTCGAGCCGGTGCTCGGCAGCCGCTCCACCGACCTGCTGTCCGGCCTCGGCCCGGCGCCCCTGGCCCGGGGACGGTCCTGCCGCTGGGCACGGACACGGCGGTACGCGTGCCGGTCGACGCCCCTCCCTGGCCCGGACCGCCGGACGCGCTCGTCCTGCGGGTCCGGCTCGGGCCCCGCGACGACCGGTTCACGCCCGGTGCCCTCCGTACCCTCGCCACGCGCGCGTACCGGGTGTCCCCGGCGAGCAACCGGATCGGGCTGCGGCTCGAAGGACCGGCCCTGGAGCGGGCCGTGCCCGGGGAGCTGGCGAGCGAGGGCATGGTGCTCGGCGCGGTCCAGGTGCCGCCGGACGGGCGCCCGGTGGTCTTCCTCGCGGACCATCCGACGACCGGGGGCTATCCGGTGGTCGGGGTCGTCCGGGAGGCCGACCTGGGCGCGGCGGCCCAGGCCGTGCCGGGGACGACGGTGCGGTTCGTGCCGGTGCGGTGAGCGGAGGCCCGGTCCTCGTCACGGCCGCGAGCGCGGCGGCGAGGGCGGCGTCCGCACGCGCGTCGGGGGCCCGGTGCCGGTGCCGTCGTCGGTCCGGTGGCGCAGTTCGGCGGCGGCGAGCAGGAGGAGCTGCGGAAGCAGGTCGTGGCCGCGGCGGAGGACCCAGCCGGTACCGGCGGTGGCGAGCCACCGCAGCGACTCGGCGCGGGTCGGCGGCGGCCGGTCGGGCTCCGGCGCGGGCGGCGCGCCGTGGGCGAGCCCCCGGCCGGCGAGGAGCCGGTGGAAGCCCGCCGCGACGGCGCGGTGGCCGCGCTCCCCGGGGTGGAGCCGGTCGGCGCTCCACAGGGCGCGGTCGTCGGTCCAGGCCCGGTCGTCCAGGTGCAGGTGGACGGCCCCGTACCGGGCGGAGAGCGCGTGCACGACCGTGTTGACGGACCGCTGGCGGCGGGCGAGCGGGCGCGCCAGGGGCGGGGGCAGGCCGAGCATCCGGCCCGGGTCGGGCAGACAGGCGGTGAGGAGCACGGCCCCGAGGGCGTCCAGGTCGGCGCAGACCCGGTCGAGGCGGCGGGCCAGGAGCCCGATGTCGAAGGTGCGGCGCAGGGTGTCGTTGACCCCGACGACGACGGAGGCGAGGTGGGGCCGGAAGGCGAGGGCGCGGCGGGCCTGTTCTCCGGCGACGTCCCCGCTGAGGGCGCCGCTGACGGCCAGGTTCAGGAACGCCGTCTCCTCCCCTCGGCCACGAGCCCGTCGGCGAGCAGCGCCGCCCACCCCGCCAGGCCCCGTCCGCCCGGTCCCCGACGCCCTCGCTGAGCGAGTCCCCGAGCACGGCGAAACGGAGGGGCCGGCGGGGCGGAGAGCGCCCTCCGGGGCCGAAGCTTCGGAGACGGGGGCTCCAGGGACCTGGACTCAGGGGATCGGGGCTTCGGGGATTGGGGCTTCGGGGACCTGGGTTCCGGGGCGGGGTTCCGGGGATCGGGGCGTCGGCACCCCGGGCAGGAGCATCCCCGCGCGCGTGGTCTCGTCCCCGCCCCCGCGCACGTGGTGTCCCCCGTCATCGGCGGGCCTCCTCCGAAGCCGAAGCCAGCGGCTCCGGAGCCGGAAGCTCCTCCGGGGCGGAGAACTCCTCGTGGACGGGAAAGGCTTTGTGGACGGGAAATGCCTCGTGGGCGGGAAGCGCCTCGTGGGCGCGGAGGAAGGCGGCGACGGAGCGGTCCCAGGCGAAACCCTCCGCACGCGCGCGTGCGGCCGGGCAACGGACCTCCTCCGGGACGGCGAGGAGGCTCTGGACTCCGGAGGCGAAGGCCGCCGGGGTGTCGGCGGCCGCGACCCCGGCCGTGCCGACGACCTCCGGGAGGGCCGAGGAGGCGCTGACGACGACCGGGGTCCCGCAGGCGAGGGCTTCGAGGGCGGAGAGCCCGAACGTCTCGGCGGGCCCCGGCGCCAGGCAGACGTCGGCCGCCGCCTGGAGGTCCGCCAGGGCCTCCCGGTCGGCGAGGTGCCCGACGAACCGCACCGGGAGGCGCCGCTCGCGCGCCCGCCGCTCCAGGGCGGCCCGCAGCGGCCGTCGCCCGCGACCACGAGCGCCGCCGCGACCCCCGCGGCGCGCAGCTCCTCCAGGGCGTCCAGGGCCGTGCCGGGCCGCTTCTCGACGGAGAGCCGCGAGCACAGCAGGAGCAGCACCCGCTCCCCGCCCGCGTACCGGGCCCGCGTCGCGGCGTCGCGGCGGCCGGGCCGGCAGTGGTCCAGGTCCACGCCGAGCGGGGCCCGTACGACGTTGCGGGCCCCGATCCGTACGAACTCGCGCTCCGCCCACTCCGTCGTGCAGACGACCCGGGCGAACGCCCAGGCGGTGCGGCGGTTGAGCCGGTCCGCCGCGCGGGCCGCGAGGCCGGGCGGCACGCCCCAGGTGCGCAGGACCCCGTCCGCGGTCTCGTGGGAGACCATGACCGACGGCACGCGGGCGCGTCGCGCCCACTCGCCCGTCCACCGCAGGGTCGTGCGGTCCGAGACCTCGATCCGGTCGGGGCCAGCTCGTCGAGGAGCCGGGCGACCCGGCGCCGGTCGGCGAGGACCCGGTAGCCGCCGGTGCCGGGCAGCACGGGGCCGGGGAGGTGACGACCCGGCCCTGCTCGGTGCGGAGGTCGCTCGCGGTGGCGCCGGGGACGACGAGGACCGGCTCGTGCCCGGCCGCCAGGTAGCCGCGGCCGAGCCGGTCGAGGGCGGTGCGCAGGCCGCCCGAGGTGGGGGTCACGAAGTTGGCGAGCCGCACGATCCGGAGCCCGCCGCGACCGGCGGCTCCGCCCGTACGCGCGCCCGTGCCCGTGCCCGTACTCGCGTCCACGCCTGCGGCCGTATGCATCCCCGTCCCCGTCCCCGTCGTCGTACCGACGCCGTTCACGCCGCCACCGCCGTCCGCTCGTGCAGGACCTCCCGGTAGTGGCCGATCAGTTCGTCGCCGAGGGCCTCCCAGGTGCGGCCCTCGACGGAGGCGCGTCCGGCCCGGCCGTAGGCGGCGCGCAGGTGCGGCGCGGCGGCGAGCGCGGCGACGGCGTCGCGCGGCGCGTCCGGGTCGCCCGGGGGCACGAGGAGCCCGGTGCGGCCGTGGTCGACCAGGTCCAGGGGCCCGCCGGCGGCCGGGGCGATCACCGGCACCCCGCTCGCCATGGCCTCCTGGACGGTCTGGCAGAAGGTCTCGTACGGGCCGGTGTGGGCGAAGACGTCGAGCGAGGCGAAGATCCGGGCAAGGTCGGCGCCGGTGCGGCGGCCCAGGAACCGGGCGCCCGGCAGGGCAGCGCGCAGGAGCAGGCCCGCTCGGGCCGTCCCCGACGACCACGACCCGTACGCCGGGGAGCCCGCACACCCGGCGAGCAGGTCCACGCGCTTCTCGGGGGCGAGGCGGCCCACGTAGCCGACGAGGAGTTCGCCGTCCGGGGCGAGTTCGCGGCGCAGGGCGGGGTCGCGCAGTCCGGGGCGGAAGCGGGCGGTGTCGACCCCGCGGCCCCAGAGCCGGACGCGGCCGATGCCGTGGGCCTCCAGGGCGCGCAGGGCGGCGGAGGACGGGGCGAGGGTGCGGTCGGCGGCGCCGTGCACGGCGCGGAGGCGGCGCCAGGCGGTCCCCTCACCGGTCCCCACGTACGTGCGCGCGTAGCCGGCGAGGTCGGTCTGGTAGACGGCGACGGCGGGGATGCCGAGCCGGGCGGCGGCCGTCATCCCGCGCACGCCGAGGACGAACGGTCCGGCGAGGTGGACGAGGTCGGCGCGGTGCGCCGCGAGGGCCGCGGCGACCCGGCGGCTGGGCAGGGCGACCCGGACCTGCGGATAGCCGGGCAGGGGCAGGGACGGCACCCGGACGACGGGGCAGGGGGCCTCGGCGTCCGCGGCCGGGTCGGCGACGGCGGGGGCGATGACGAGCGGGGCGTGGCCCCGCCGGACGAGTGGCGCGCGGTCTGCAGGGCGCAGTGCGCCACACCGTTGACGTCGGGAGGGAAGGATTCGGTGACGATGACGACACGCATACGGGTGTTGTCGTCGCGCCCGGCGTGTCCCCGCCAAAGTCGATCTGGACGGGGAGGGAACGTCCCATGAGCGTTTCCCCGCGCGGGCGCCTTCGGGAACGTCTGTACGCCCCTCTGGGAATGCCCGCGAGCCCTCTCAGGAACCCGTGGGGGCCCTCAGGAACCTGCGAGCCCCCTCGGGAAACCGCGAGCCCCCTCAGGAAACCGCGAGCCTCCTCAGGAACCCGCCAGCCCCCTCAGGGACCCGTCAGCCCCCTCAGGAACCCGCCAGCCCCTCAGGGACCCGCGAGCCCCTTCAGAAACCCGTGACCCTCTTCAGGAACCCGCGAGGCCCTCAAGAAAACCTGTGGGGGCGGGCCGCGCCGTCCGGCGCGGCCCGCCCACAGGGCGCTCGGGCCTCAGACCTGGAGGTCCGGCCCTATCCGGTTGCGCACCGCCAGTTGGACCTCGACCTCCTCGGCCGGGTCGGCGGCGAGGCGGCGCAGGCGCTCGGCGACGCGGATGTCACCGGTCTCGGCGTGCTGGGCCGCGACCTCGCGGGTGGTCTCCTCGCAGTCCCAGAGGCACTCGACGGCGAAGCCGGTCGCGAAGGTGGGGTCGGTGGCGGCGAGGGCGCGGGCCGTGCGGCCGCGCAACTGTGAGAGGCCGTCTCCCGGTAGACGTGCCGCAGCACGGGGCCGCGCAGGCGATGCCGAGGCGTCCGGCGCCGTCGACGAGGAAGGGGAGCGCGGGGGCGTCGGGGCCCTGCGAGCGTACGGTCTCGCGCAGCGCGCCGAGGACTGAGGGGAGTCCTCGGCCGCGCCGCGGCAGGCCAGTACTTCGGCGGCGGCGGCCCCGAGCGCGTCGGTCCGCCGGATCCACGCGCGGGCGCGGGCGACCGCGTCCTCGCCGCACATGCGCCGGTAGGCGGCGACGGCGGCCTCGGCGATCTCGCGGGAGCCGCTGTCGGCGGCGTGCTCGACGAGGTCGAGGACGGCGGGGTCCCGTGACGCGGCGAGGTGGTGGAGGGCGGCGCCCCGGGCCCCTTCCGCGCCGTCGCGGGCGGCGGCGAGGAGCTCGGGCCGGTCCTCGGGTCCGGCGACGGCGGCCAGGCAGCGGGCGGCGGGGCCGTGGAGGGCGGCGCCGCGCTCGTACCCTCCTGCGCCCAGTCGAGGACGGCGCGCACGCTCCAGCCGGGGCGGGGCCCGGTGGGACGCATCTGGCGCTGCCAGCGGTCGAAGGAGCCCTGCTCCATGGCGGCCCGGACGCGGGGGCCCACGGTGTCGCGCCGGTCCTCGGCCCACAGCCGCCAGGGCCGGGGCTCGAAGGCGTCGCGCACGGTGCGGGCCAGCTCGGCGTCGCCCTCCGCACCGGCCGCGAAGCGGGCCAGTACGGACGGGGCGAGCGCGCGGAGTCCGGCGTCGTCGTCGCGGAGGGCCAGCTCGTCCAGGGCCCAGGCCCAGTTGCTGCCGGCCGCGGCGTAGCGCCGGAGCAGCAGCAGGGCGTCCTGGCGCCCGTAGGAGGCGAGGTGGCCGAGGACGGCGAGCGCGAGCCCGGTGCGGGACTCCTCGGTGTCGAGGTGGTCCTCGGCACCGAAGAGGTGCGCCTCGATCTCGTCGAGGCCTCCGTGGAGGTCCAGGTAGAGACGGGCGTAGTAGAGGGAGCGGTTCTCGACCTGCCAGTCGTGGCGGGGGTCGTCGAGAACGCAGTGGTTCAGGGCCGCGAGGGCCTCGGCACGTGGCGCGGCGAGCGCGTGCAGGGTGCCGTCGCCGCGGCCCCGCTGCAGCAGGCCGAGCAGGGTGCCGCTCGGCGCTATGACTGGATCGAACATGGGGAGACGCCTCACATCAAGCTGTCGACACGACCGGGGGATGCCGGGATGACCGGGATGAACCGGGTCAGGCGGTACATCGGTGTACGCCTAGGCCGTGCGGCGACATGTCGGGCCGCTCGTCGTCCTGCGCTTGCCAGTGATCATCTTCCTCTGCCTCTCGTCGGTGGCCCGTTTCGCCGGGTCCGACGTCATGATAACCCACCCATTTCGCCACCGCGACCATTTACGACGCCGCCTCACCTGGGGTTCAGCGCCCGTTCACCGGGTTCCGAAGAGTTCCAGGAGTTCGGCCTTGCCGAACATCCGGGCGGTGTCGACGGCGGACGGAGTCCCCGCCTCCGGATGCGCGCCGCCGGCAGGAGGGCGCGGATCACGTCGCCCTCGCCCTTGAAGACGGCGCCGGCGAGCGGGGTCTGGCCGCGGTCGTTGGCACGGTCGGCGTCGGCGCCCCGCTCCAGGAGGGCGGAGACCGCGGCGGCGTGGCCGTGGTAGGCGGCGAGCATGACGAGGGTGTCGCCCCGGTCGTTGGTGAGGTTCGCGGGGACGCCCGCGTCGACGTAGGCGGCGAGGGCTTCGGCGTCCCCGTGCGCGCGAGGTCGAAGACCTTGGACGCCAGCTCGATGACCTCGGGGTCCGGAGTCTCGCTCATCGGGTGGGACCGCCTCTCTCCTGCGATGTCGGGCCGTGCACGGCGAGCGCGGCCGTACGGGTGAATCGACAGGGTACTGCCCGTCCGGGGACATGACCGTGCGCGACCGAGGCAAAGATCACGGCGTTCCGTCCCTCCCGATCCGCCTATAGCGCACCCCGGGGTTTCGCCACCCGGCCGTGCGTCCGCCGTCCGCCGGTCAAGTGAAATCGTCCGTTTTTCACTCCAATGAACCTTCGGTCACATAGATACCTGCCGTGAACCTGGAAGAACTCGTGGTGACTGTCCCTCAACCAGGAGAACAACCAATGATCCTGTCCATCTCAGGCGTGGTCCTGCTCGGCATCATCTGCTTCCTGTTCTTCAAGAAGGACGGCCTGAAGCCCTCCCACGCCATCGTCAGCTCGCTGTTCGGCTTCTACCTCGCGGGCACCGCCATCGCCCCGAGCATCACGGCGGGCGGCCAGAGCCTCGCCGGCCTCCTGGGCGGGATCAAGTTCTGACGCCCCTCAGCCCCTTCCACCACTTCAGGAGTACGACGTGGCCCGGCGACCACTCCCCGCATTCTGAGCAGCGGCAGCGCGCAGATCGCCCGCAGTCGAGAGATCGCGCGCACGGCCGCCGACAGCGCCACCGACGTGCTCCATCCGCTGATCACGGTCTCCCGGGGTCTGCGGAAGCTGGCCGCGTCCGCGCGCGCCAGGTGGGCCGCGACCCCCAAGGAACGGCGTGGTCCCACGCTGTTCCTGGTCGCGGCCTGCGTCCTGGTCGTCGCCCTCCTGCCGTACGGGCCGCTCCTCGCGCTCGTCACGGTCATGGGCGCCGCCGCGTGGAAGGGGCGCGAGCGTCGGGTCGTCAAGACCGGCCCCGACGAGGCGGAGACCGCCCGCCTCAAGGGCCTGTACGAGGCGCTCGTACCGTACTTCTCCGTTCCCGAGGACCCCTCCCGCTCTTCTCCCACGGGGGCGACTGGAGCGGGGCCTTCGGGAGTACGCCTTCGACGAGGACGGGCGTCTCACCCGGCTGAGGATCGCGTACCCCCGTACTTCACCGACGGCGATCCGGCCGCGCGCGCCCGGATCGAGCAGTTGCTGCACGCCAAGTCGGGGCGCGGCCGCGAGTACCGCTTCGACTGGGACGAGGAGGGCAACCGGCTCGTCCTGAGCGTGCTGCCCGCCCTGCCCACCACCGTCGCCGCCCAGCGCTTCGTCACCGTGCCGGGCGAGACCGTCCTCGGCTTCACCGACGCCGACGCCGTGCAGCGGACCGTGCCGGTCGTCGCGGCGGACGGCACGGAGGACGCCCCTGCCGTGGTCTGGCGCACCGGTCCCCGCTCCACCGAGCCGCACCTGCTGGCCGTGGGCCGGCCGGGCAGCGGCACCACCTCCCTGCTGCGCTCGATCGCGCTCCAGGCGCTCCCCACGGCGACGTCCTGATCGTCGAGGGCGGCGGCACCGGCGAGTACGCGTGCCTGGCCGGCCGCGCCGGGGTCCTCTCCGTCGAGTGCGGGCTCTCCGGCGCCCTGGCGAGCCTGGAGTGGGCGTCGCACGAGACCGAGCGGCGCCTGATCGCCGCGAACCGGGCCCGGCAGGCCGGCCTGCCCGTCCCGGAGGACACCCGGCGGCCGCTGTGGATCCTGCTCGACCGGCCGAGCGTCCTCGGCCACCTGGCCGCCGCCGACGGCCGCCCCGACCCGCAGGAGCTGCTCCAGGTGCCGCTGCGGCACGGGCGGGCGGCGCAGGTCACGGTGGTGGTGGCCGAGCAGTCCGACAACATGGACATGCTGAGCGAGGCGGTACGGAGCCACACCAGGGCCCGGATCGTCCTGGGCCCGGCCTCGCCCGGTCAGGTCGAGGCCGTCCTCGGCGCCCGGCCGCACACCACGCCGACGCCCGACGTCCCCGCGGGCCGCGGCTACGCGCGCCTGGGCACCGGCCCGGTCCTGCGGCTCCAGGTGCCGGCGACGCCCGACCCGTACGACGACGCGACGAGCGACGCCCACCGCCGGGCGGTCCTGGACCTCCTGCCGGAGCGGACCCCGGCCGCGCCCACGACGGCTCCCGCGCCGACCGTGGTGATCGAGAAGATCCCCGTCACCGCGCCCGAGCCGGCTCCGGCGCCCGGTCCGGCCCCGCTCCACGCCCCGGTCCCGGCGGAGGGCTGAGCACCGGGAACCACGCGGAGGGGCGGGTACGGACACCACGGTCCGCACCCGCCCCTCCGTACGTTCGGAAGGCACCCGCCCCGGCGGGACTACGCCACGAACGAGCGCGGCGGCTCCGCCCCGCCGCCGCCCGCCCGGACTCGACCAGGCGGGCCGCGGCGGCCAGCCGCACGGCCGCCTCGTCCGCGACCGGGCCGCCGACCGTGAAGGGCAGCCGGACGAAGCCCTCGAAGGCGCCGTCGACGCCGAAGCGCGGGCCGGACGGCACCCGGACGCCGACCCGCTCGCCCACCTCGGCGAGCCGGGAGCCGGAGAGACCGCCGGTGCGCACCCAGAGGGTCAGGCCGCCGCGCGGACGACGAACTCCCAGTCCGGGAGCTCCCTGCGGACCGCGGCCACCAGCGCGTCCCGGTTCTCCCTGGCCTGGTCGCGCCGGAGGCCACGGCCTCCTCCCAGCCGCCGGTCCGCATCAGCCAGTTCACGCCGAGCTGCTCCAGGACGGGGTGCCGAGGTCCGCGTACGCGCGGGCGGCCACCAGGGAGCGGATGACGTCGGGCGCGGCCCGGACCCAGCCGATGCGCATGCCCGCCCAGAAGGCCTTGCTGGCCGAGCCGACGGTCAGGACGGTGGAGCCGGCCGGGTCGAAGCGCAGACCGGCCGGGGCATCTCCAGGTCGTCGTCGAGGTGCAGCTCGCTCATGGTCTCGTCGACGACGAGCACCGTGCCGGCCGAGCGGGCCGCCTCCACCAACTGCCGCCGCTGGCCCTCGTCCGCGAGCGCGCCGGTCGGGTTGTGGAAGTCGGCGACGACGTACGCGAGGCGGGGCGCCGCGTCCCGCAGCACCTGGCGCCAGCGGCCAGGTCCCAACTGCCGAGGCCCTCGGACATGGCGACGGGCACGAGCCGGGCCCCGGCCTCGCGCATGAGCTGGAGGATGTTGGCGTACGAGGGGGACTCGACGGCGATGCGCTCGCCGCGCCCGGCGAAGAGGTGGCAGATCGCGTCCATGGCGCCCATGGCACCGGTCGTGACCATGATCTGCTCGGGCATGGTGGGGATGCCGCGGGCGGTGTACCGGTCGGCGAGCATCTGCCGCAGCGCGGGAGGCCCGCCGGGTAGTCCCCGTGCGTGTGGGCGTAGGGCGGCAGCTCCTCCAGGGCACCCTGGAAGCCCCGGGAGAGCCAGGGTTCGGGGGCGGGGAGGGCGGCGCAGCCGGGTCGATCATCGAGCCGAGGGACTCGGGCGGCAGCGGTTCGAGGCCGCGCGCGGGCAGCGGGTTCCCGGCGGGGACGGCGGTCCAACTGCCGGCGCCGCGCCGCGACTCAGGAAGCCCTCGGTGCGCAGCGCCTCGTAGGCCGCGGCCACCGTCGTGCGGCTGACGGCGAGCGCGAGGGCGAGCTCCCGCTCGGCGGGCAGGCGGGCGGCGACCGGGACGCGGCCCTCCAGGACGAGGAGCCGGATGCCGTCGGCGAGGGCGCGGTAGGCGGGCGGCTTGCGGGCACCGGGCCCGGCGGGCCGGGCCTGCTGCGCCTGGAGCTGCCGGGCGAGCTGCGCCGGTCCCACCGCCGAGGTCCACTGAGCCATGGAAATCAGTCCACCTTCCTCGAATTGGCCATGGTTGGCCTTCGATCCCCTGCCACAGAGTGGCACGAGTCAGTCCACTACCACCACCCTGGGGGCAGCACCTTGTCCATCGCCTCCGGCCTCCGCGGCCGGCACCTCACCATCGGCTCGTCCAGCTCTACGCGGGACTGACGCTGTACGGCGTCAGCTCGGCGCTCCTGGTGCGCGGCGCGCTCGGTCTGGAGCCCTGGGGCGTCCTCCACCAGGGGCTCGCCGAGAGGACCGGGCTGACGATCGGCGTGGTGTCGATCGTGGTGGGGGCGGTGGTGCTGCTGCTGTGGATCCCGATCCGGCAGCGGCCCGGCCTCGGCACGGTCTCCAACGTCTTCGTGATCGGCCTGGCGATGGACGGCACCCTGGCCCTGGTCCCGGAGTCCGGCGCCCTGGCCGTGCGGGTGCCGCTGATGGCGCTCGGGATCGTCCTCAACGGGCTCGCGACCGGTCTGTACATCGCGGCCCGGTTCGGTCCCGGCCCGCGCGACGGCCTGATGACCGGTCTGCACCGGCTCACCGGCCGCTCCATCCGCCTGGTGCGGACGCTCCTCGAAGTGGCCGTGGTGGCGACCGGCTTCCTGCTCGGCGGCTCGGTGGGGATCGGCACGGTCCTCTACGCGCTCTCGATCGGCCCGCTGGCCCAGTTCTTCCTGCGCCGGTTCGCGGTCCCGGAGCGGGAGGGCGGCATCACGGTGGCCTCCTCGGGACCCCGCCCCGGCGGAGGGTCCCGGCCGGCCGGGGACCCCGCCCCGGCGCAGGACGCCGGCCCCGCGACGGCCCCCGTCCCCGGCGGTCGCCCCGGGACACCGGAACAGGCCATACTGCGGCGGTGACTCGCGTACGCCACCCCTACCTCGACCACCCCTCCCCCTCCCGTTCGCCCACCGCGGCGGCACGGCGAACGGCCTGGAGAACACCGCGGCCGCCTTCCGCCGGGCCGCCGCGGCGGGCTACCGCTACTTCGAGACCGACGTCCACACGACGTCCGACGGGGTGCTCGTGGCCTTCCACGACGCGACCCTGGACCGGGTGACGGACGCCTCGGGGCGGATCCGCGACCTGCCGTGGGAGGCGGTGCGCGAGGCCAGGGTGGCGGGCCGGGAGCCGCTGCCGCTCTTCGCCGACCTCCTGGAGGAGTTCCCGGAGGCCCGCTGGAACGTGGACCTGAAGACGGAGTCGGCCCTGGGCCCGCTGGTCGACCTGATCCGCAGGACCGGCGCCTGGGACCGGGTCTGCGTGGGCTCCTTCACCGAGGCCCGGGTGGCCCGGGCGCAGCGCCTGGCCGGTCCGCGCCTCGCCACCTCGTACGGGGTGAGCGGGGTGCTCGGGCTGCGGCTGCGCTCCCTCGGCGTCCCGGCGGCGCTGCGGGCCGGCGCGGTGGCGGCGCAGGTGCCGGAGCGCCAGGGCGGGGTCCCGGTGGTCGACCGGCGGTTCGTCCGCGCGGCGCACGCGCGCGGGATCCAGGTCCACGTATGGACCGTGAACGATCCGGCCCGCATGCACTCTCTCCTCGACCTGGGGGTGGATGGCATCATGACCGATCACCTGGAGACGCTGCGCTCGGTCCTGACCGAGCGGGGCGCGTGGACCTGAGCGCGCCCGGGCGGCCCGGGGACCGACCGCAGGGGCACGGGCCCACGGGGACGAACGAGGGGCGGCCGTGACCGCTGAGACCACCGAGCCGGAGGAGTACGCCACCGGCCCGCCGAGCGGCGGCGCGAGCAGCGGGGCTGGTACTTCTACGACTTCGCGTGCTCGGTGTACTCGACGAGCGTGCTCACCGTCTTCCTCGGCCCGTACCTGACCTCGGTGGCGCGGGCGGCGGCCGACCCGAGGGGTTCGTCCACCCGCTGGGCATACCCGTGCGCGCGGGCTCGCTCTTCGCGTACGCCGTGTCCGCCTCGATCGTGGTCGCGGTGGTCGCGATGCCGCTGGTGGGCGCGGCGGCCGACCGTACGGGCCGGAAGAAGCCGCTGCTCGCGGCGTCCGCGTACCTGGGGGCGGCGGCCACGGCCGGGATGTTCTTCCTGGACGGCGACCGCTACCTCCTGGGCGCCTTCCTGCTGATCGTGGCGAACGCCTCGCTCTCGGTCTCGATGGCGCTCTACAACGCCTATCTGCCGCAGATCTCGGAGCCGGAGGAGCGGGACGCGGTCTCCTCGCGCGGCTGGGCCTTCGGCTACACGTCCGGCGCGCTGGTCCTCGTCCTGAACCTGGTCCTCTACTCGGGCCACGACTCCTTCGGGCTCACCGAGGGGAGGCGGTCCGGATCTGCCTGGCCTCGGCCGGCGTGTGGTGGGGCGCGTTCACCCTCGTGCCGCTGCGGCGGCTGCGCGACCGGCGGATCCCCCGGGGACGCGGGAGCGGGCGGGCAAGGCTCGGTCGGCAGCGGCTGGCGCCAGTTGCGGGCGACCCTGAAGGACATGCGCCGGCACCCGCTGACGCTCTCCTTCCTCCTCGCCTACCTGATCTACAACGACGGCGTGCAGACGGTGATCTCACAGGCCTCCCTGTACGGCTCGGAGGAGCTGGGCCTGGACCAGACGACGCTCATCACGGCGGTCCTGCTCGTGCAGGTGCTCGCGGTGGCCGGCGCCCTCGGCATGGGGCGGCTCGCCCGGTCGTACGGCGCCAAGCGGACGATCCTGGCCTCGCTCGCGGTCTGGGCCCTGATCCTGGCGGCGGCCTACGTCCTGCCGGCCGACGCGCCCGTCTTCTTCTACTCCCTGGCGGCCGCGATCGGCCTGGTCCTGGGCGGCAGCCAGGCCCTGTCGCGCTCGCTGTTCTCGCACCTGGTGCCGCGCGGCAAGGAGGCGGAGTACTTCTCGGCGTACGAGATGAGCGACCGGGGGCTCAGTTGGCTGGGTCCGCTCGTGTTCGGTCTCGCGTATCAGCTCACCGGAAGCTACCGGGATGCCATCATCTCCCTGTTGATCTTCTTCGGCGTAGGCTTCGTCCTGCTCGCCAGGGTGCCGGTGCGACGCGCGGCCGAGGCCGCGGGAAACGCGGTGCCGGAGCGTATTTAGACGTGGCGGTGAAAGGGCGGTAGTGTACGCGTTTGGCCTGCCAGGCGGACCGTTACTGCGTGCTGCTTTGGTGAAGACACCACGTCACACCTGCCGTCAGATGTGACAAAACGGGCACTGGTGGGTACAACAAGGGGCGGCACGACGGGCGACGCATGACCCGGCACGGGAATCTTTACCGCCGACCGGACGTTGACCGGATAACGACGACAGCGACATCTGTCCTGTGGGCGACAAGCCCGGGAGGCACGATTCATGAGTGAGCGAGCTCTTCGCGGCACGCGCCTCGTGGTGACGAGCTACGAGACCGACCGCGGCATCGATCTGGCCCCGCGCCAGGCGGTGGAGTACGCATGCGAGAAGGGACATCGCTTTGAGATGCCCTTCTCGGTAGAGGCGGAGATTCCGCCGGAGTGGGAGTGCAAGGTCTGCGGAAGCCAGGCACTCCTGGTGGACGGGGACGGTCCCGAGGAGAAGAAGGGCAAGCCTGCGCGTACGCACTGGGACATGCTCATGGAGCGGCGCACCCGCGAGGAGCTGGAGGAGGTCCTCGCCGAGAGGCTGGCCGTCCTGCGCTCCGGCGCCATGAACATCGCCGTGCATCCGCGCGACAGCCGCAAGTCCGCCTAGCGGACCGCCGGACGATCAACGCCGCGGGGCCCGGTACACGAAGACGTGTACCGGGCCCCGCGGCTGTCGTACGCGCTCCCCGAGGACGCGCTCCTTCGAGAGGCGCGCTCCTTCGAGGACGCGCTCCTTCGAGAGCGCCGGAGTCAGGGCGTCAGGGGCGGGCGGGAGTCGTCGGCCCGGTACGGGCTCCGAGGGCGTCCTCGCGGACGACCTCGCCCTGGACCACCTTCCCGTCCGGGCGGCGGACGCGGGCCTGCTGGAAGGCGTCCTGGAGGCTGCCGGGGGACGCGGCGCGCATCCGGCGCTCGACCGCCTTCTCCGCGGACCGGCCGAGGAAGGAGCGGACCGGGGGATCAGCAGGAGCAGACCGGCCGCGTCGGAGATCAGGCCGGGGATCATCAGGAGCAGGCCGCCGAGCATCAGGAAGCCGTTGCGGTCCTCCGCGCCGGTCCGCTCAGGCGCGGAGGGACCCCGCCGGCCCGCGCGGCCTCCTGGGCCTGCTGGAAGGTCGAGGTGAGGTTCCGGAAGGCACGCCGGCCGGCCCGCTTGACGACGACGGTGCCGAGCAGGGCACCGCCGACGAGCAGGGCGAGGACGGTGAGCCCGCCCGCCGCGTCCGCCACCACCGTGAGCAGCCAGATCTCCAGGACCAGCCAGGCGACGAGGCCGAGCGGGAGGAACGTACGCGCGCGGGAGCGCTTCTTGGGGGCGAGGGAGGGCGATGCGCCGGTCGTCATGGTCCCCAGTGTGCCCGGCGCCCCGCCGGAACGGCGTAAAGGAAGGATCAGTACGGAGGGACTGGTACGGAGGGACCGGTACGGAGGGTGCCGGATTCAGGAGGGCTTGCGGCCGAGCCGCTTGCCGACCTTCTCCGCGCGCGCCGTCAGGCCCCAGCCGGTGACCCGCCACAGCGCCTCGACGAGGATGTCGCGGCTCATCTTCGAGTCGCCGACCTCCCGCTCCACGAAGGTGATCGGGACCTCGACGACGTGGTAGCCCGCGGCGACCGCGCGGCGGGCCAGGTCGACCTGGAAGCAGTACCCGGCCGAGGCCACGTCCTCCAGGCCCAGGCCCTCCAGGGTCTCCTTGCGGAAGGCCCGGTAGCCGCCGGTGACGTCGCGGATCGGCACGTCGAGCATCACGCGCGAGTAGAGGCTGCCGCCCCGGGAGATGAACTCGCGGGACTTCGGCCAGTTCACGATCCGGCCGCCCGGCACCCAGCGGGAGCCGAGCACCAGGTCCGCGCCCTTGAGGGCGGTGAGCAGCCGCGGCAGCTCCTCGGGCTGGTGGGAGCCGTCGGCGTCCATCTCGACGAGGACGCCGTAGCCGTGCTCGATGCCCCACCGGAAGCCGGCGAGGTAGGCGGCGCCGAGCCCCTCCTTGCCCTTGCGGTGCAGGACGTGCACGTGGTCGTCGTCGGAGGCGAGCTCGTCCGCGAGCTTGCCCGTGCCGTCGGGGCTGTTGTCGTCGGCGACGAGCACGTGCGCGTCGGGTACGGCTTCCCGCACCCGCGCGACGATCGGCTTGATGTTCTCCGCCTCGTTGTAGGTCGGAATGATCACCAAGGCCTTGCCGAGCGGGCCGTAACGCCTCTGGCCACCGTCGTTCACTACTGCCCCTTCGGATGCATACACAGGCCCCACCATAGCGAGGTCTCCGCGGTGCTCCGGCGCGGCGGGTCGGGTGGGACGGGTGACGTGCGGTGCGGGGCCCGTCGTCCTTCGGTCCGGCCCGGGATCCGCCGGCTGCGGGTCGATCGGAGCCGTTGTCTACTGAACGTCCGGGCCCCACCCGGGTCGCACCTTCCGCCGGCGGCCTTCCCCGCGGCCGAGGCGCGGGCGGCGTTCGGCTGACGCGCGGGGCGCGATCCGGTCGGACGTCCTGTGGTGGACGCGGAGAACCTACCCGCCCCGGCGGGCTGACTGTCAATACCCGCCCGGCCCGGGACCGTTCCCCGGGGCCGGTCCCGGGGAGGATCCGCAGGTCGGGGACGGCGGTGCGGGCCGGCGGCCGGAGGGGCGGACGCCTCCGCGTCACACGTCCGGCCGCACGAACACGGTCCGTCCGTGCACCACCGTGCGCAGGCAGACGGGGAGGTCGGCGCCGGGTGTCAGGTCGGGCAGGCCGGGCGTGCCGGAGCGCGGGTCGGTGGACCAGCGGGCGACCCGGTCGTCGGGCGCCTGGACGACGAGTTCCTCGGTGCGCCAGACCGCGTAGTCGGCGGGGGCGCCGGGGACCAGCGTCCGGCGTCGTCGCGGCCGACGGCCGCCAGCCGCCCGGGTGTGGGCGGTGAAGGCGGCGCGGGCGGAGATCCGGTGCCCGGGGGTGCGGTGGAAGGCGGCGGCCCGGACGGTGCCCCAGGGGTCGAGCGGGGTGACGGGGCTGTCGGAGCCGAAGGCCAGCGGCACTCCGGCGCGCAGCAGCGCCGCGTACGGGTTGAGGGTGCGGGCCCGTTCGGCGCCGAGCCGGTCGGCGTACATGCCCTCCTCGCCGCCCCAGAGCGCGTCGAAGGCGGGCTGGACGGAGGCAGTCAGGCCCAGTTCGGCGAAGGCGGCGACGGTCTCGGGGGTGAGCATCTCGACGTGCTCGACGCGGTGCCGGGCGGCCCGGATCCGGGCGAGGCCGAGCTTCTCGGCGGCGGCCCTGAAGCCCTCCACGACCGCGGTGACGGCGGCGTCCCCGATGGCGTGGAAACCGGCCTGGAGCCCCGCCTCGGTGCAGGCGACGACGTGGAGGGCGACGGTGGCCGCGTCCAGGTGGGCGGCGCCGGTGTGGCCGGTGTCGGCGTGGTCGGCGTACGGCTCGTGGAGGCAGGCCGTGTGGGAGCCGAGGAACCGTCGGCGAACAGGTCGCCGGCGGCGCCGAGCGCGCCGAGGTCCCGCGCCCGCTCCACGTCGAGGTCGGCCCAGTAGCCGACGACCCGGGGCCCGGCCTCCTCGCGCGCGAGGTCGAGCAGTCCGGTGAAGTCCTCCTCGGAGGAGATCCGCGGGCCCCCGCACTCGTGCAGGGTGCCGATGCCGAGGGAGGCGGCCCGGGCGCGGGCGGCGCGCTGGGCCTCGGTGCGCTGGCGCGCCGACACGGCGCCGAAGGCGGCAGCGCGCACGGCGTGGTGGGCGTCGCCGGTGAGCGGCCGCAGGCCGTCGTGAAGCCGTCCAGGTCCCGGACGCCGGGCACGAGGTCGAGCATGGCGGTGGTGACGACGGCCGAGTGGACGTCGATCCGCGTCAGGTAGAGCGGGCGGCCGCCGGTGAGCCCGTCGAGCTCCTCGCGGGTGAGCGGGCGGCGCTCGGGCCAGCGGGAGGCGTCCCAGCCGTGGCCGACGAGCACGCCGTCCTCGGGGCGGGCGGCGGCGTGGGCCGGATCCGCTCCGCCGCCTCGGCGAGCGAGGCGGCGGAGGAGAGGTCGAGCCCGGTGAGGGCGAAGCCGGTGGCGGTGGTGTGCACGTGCGCGTCGACGAACGCCGGGGTGACGAGCGCGCCCTCCAGGTCGACGACCTCGTCCACGCCGGACGCGAAGGCGTCGGCCGCGCCCTCCGACCCCACCCAGGCGACGTGCCCGCGCTCCACCACCATGGCGGTGGCGAAGGGGTCGGCGGGGCTGTGGACTTCTCCGCCGCGCAGCAGCACGGTGCGGTGTTCGCCGGGAGACGCGGCAGGCGTGGACTCACTCATGCCCCAGGCTAGGACCTGGGGGACCCGGTTTGTCCGGCAGGTCCCCGACGGACGGCGAAGGGCCCGCCGGGCGGATGCCGGCGGGCCCTTCGGACGGGTGTCGACGGGTCAGATGCGCGGCGGCCTGGCCTCGTACGGGGTGGACAGGACGACCGTCGTACGGCTGGACACACCGGCCTGGGAGCGGATGCGGCTGAGCAGGTGCTCCAGCTCCAGCGGGGTGGCGACCCGGACCTTGAGGATGTAGTTCTCGTCGCCCGCGACGCTGTGGCAGGCCTCGATCTCGGGGATGTCGGCGAGCCGGTCGGGGGTGTCGTCGGGGGCGCTGGGGTCGAAGGGTTTGACCGAGATGAAGGCGGTCAGCGGCAGGCCCACGGCCTCCGGGTCGACGACGGCGGCGTAGCCGCGGATGACACCGCGCTGCTCCAGGCGGCGGACGCGCTGATGCACGGCCGACGTGGACAGGCCGGTGGCCTTGCCAGGTCGGTGTAGCTCATGCGCCCGTCCTTGACGAGCAACTCCACGATCTGACGATCCAGCTCCTCCATGCGGTGACCCTAGTGCTCCGGGGAGGCCGGGCGACAGCCCGGGGCGACCCTATGGGGTGCTATGCGCCGTCACGAGGCACCTGCGACGGGCATGTGACGAACGCCACAGGTTTGCGCCGGGCTCGGGACACCGCCTCACGGTTATGCGGAGTTCCGCATGGGAAGTGGTTGCTGTGGTCGAAGGCCGCACAGATCCGGCCGACCCACCCGAGGGGAGATTCTCCATGCAGGAGCCTGTTGATTCGGTCGACACGTCCGACGAGCTCGACGCGTACGACACCTTTGAGATGTTCCGGGTGGTCTGCCCGGAGTGCGTGCAGCCCATCGCGCTGCTCGCGGACGAGACGTGCTGCCGGAGCACGCGCTCTGCCCCACGCCGTGGAACCCCTTCGTCCTCACGGTGTGCCCGGGCACGGGCCTCGCGGCCGCCGCGGCGCGTCCGGCCGACGACTCCCTGGAGGTCCTGGAGCAGGACACCGCGCTGCTCCTGACGCTCCCCAGGGACTCGACTGGCGCACGCAGCCCTTCTCGCACGTCGGCGGCCCGGGCTCGCGCCCGATCCGGGTGCCGCAGATGCGCCGCGCGGCCTGAGACCGCACGCCGCCGGCCGTTTCCCCGTGCCGCGCCCGTGGTGCGGTACGGAAGAACCCGACGGTCCGGCGGTGTGCCGCAGCCGCCCGGGTACCGGGCGAACTGCCGCTCGAATCCGCCCGGCGGTGACCCTTGGCCACGGGAGCGCGTTGGTCCGGGCATGACCACGCTGCACACGACTCCCAGCGGTTACGGTCGGCACCGGCAGGCCGAGCCGCGCATTGAAGAATCGGTTCCTCAACCCACTGCGACGCCGTCGTCGGCGCCCGTCTCCACGCCCGTACCCGCAGCCGTGTCCGCGCCCCTGCCCCTGCCCGTCCCGGCGCAGGGCAGGGGTAGCAAGGCGGAGACGGGAGCGGAAGCCCGGCCGCAGGCCCGGGTGCGGCCCCGGAGCAGTCCCGGGCTCCGGCCGCACGCCCGGCTCCCGCCCCGGCTTTGGCTCCGAGCCCGGCCCCCGCCCCGGTCGGCCCTCCCTCCCGGTCGGCCCGCCGGTCACGATCACCACCCCGTCCCGGTCGCCGCCCCGGTCCCGCTCTCCGCCCAGGCCCCGGTCCCGGTCTCCGCCGGCCTGCCCGCCCCCGCTCCCGTACCGTCGCACCCGCCCATCTACCAGGACGTGCTCTCCCTCTGGGCGAGTCAGGGCCGCGCCCTGCCGGCCACCGCGACCAGGAGTGGACCCGGCTCGCCGCGGGACCCGTCTGGGTGGACCGGACCGTCCGGGTCAGCGGGACTCTGGTCCGACCAGGTGACGGGCGATGACCACCCGCTGGATCTGATTGGTCCCTCGACGATCTGGAGCATCTTGGCCTCGCGCAGGAAGCGCTCCACCGGGAAGTCGGCCGTGTAGCCGTATCCGCCGAGCACCTGCACCGCGTCCGTCGTGACGCGCATGGCGGCGTCCGTGCAGAAGAGCTTGGCCATCGCCGCGCACCGGCCGAAGGGCCGCCCCTCGTCCCGCAGCCGCGCCGCCTCCAGGTACAGCGCCCGGCCCGCCTCGACCTGGGTCGCCATGTCGGCGAGGAGGAAGCGGAGGCCCTGGAAGTCGGCGATCGGCCGGCCGAACTGGCGGCGCTCCCGGGCGTGCCCGACGGCTGCGTCCAGAGCCGCCCGGGCCAGTCCCACGGCGCAGGCGGCGATGCCGAGGCGCCCCGAGTCCAGGGCGTCGAGCGCGATCGCGAAGCCCTGCCCCTCCCCGCCGAGCCGCCGCGCGCCGGGACCCGTACGCCGTCGAAGCGCAGTTGCGCGGTGGGCGAGCCGCTCGTCCCCATCTTCCGCTCGGGCGGGTCCGCGCTCAGGCCCGGCGCGTCCCCGGGACCAGGAAGGCCGTGATGCCGCGCGCGCCCGGGCCGCCGGTGCGGGCCATGACCGTGTAGAAGTCGGCGATCCCGCCGTGCGTGATCCACGCCTTGGTGCCGTCGATCGTCCACGCGTCGCCGTCGCGGACGGCCCGGGTCCGCAGGGCCGCCGCGTCCGACCCGGCGGAGGGTTCGGAGAGGCAGTACGCGCCGAGGAGGCCGCCGCCCAGCATCGCGGGCAGGTGCGCGGTCCGCTGCTCCCCGGTGCCGAAGCCGGCGAGCGCGTGGCAGGAGAGGGTGTGGACGCTGACGCCGAGGCCGACGGTGAGCCGGGCCGCGGCGAGCTCCTCCAGGACCTGGAGGTACACCTCGTACGGCTGGCCTCCCCGCCGTACGCGGGGTCGTACGGCAGCCCGAGGAGCCCGGGCGGGAGAGCAGCGCGAACAGTTCGCGGGGAAGCGTCCGGCGGCCTCCTCGGCCGCGGCGGACGGGGCGATCTCCCGCCGGGCGATGTCGCACACCAGGGCGAGCAGCTCGCGGGCCTCGTCGGTGGGCAGCCGGCGCTCCACGCCGTCCGCGGGGGTGTCGGGCACGGCCGCGCTCCTCCCTGCCGGGCGCGGGCGGATCGCACGCGGGATGCCGGGGTCGCGGGGAGTATGCCCGTCCGGCGGCCCCGGTTCACACGGTCGCCGGGGGATCACACCGACGCCGTCACATGAGGCCCGCCCGGGTGACGAGCACGGCGAGCAGCACGACCAGGGTCCAGCCGAGGACGTGTTCCAGGAGCTTGGGGCCGTCGTCGTCCCGGGGACCGCCCGTGCGGGCGCGGAAGAGGCGAGGCCGTGGGTGGTGGAGGTCATGGCGACCACCATGCGCCACGGGGGCGGCCCGGGGGTAGAGATGTCCGTCACGTCCCCGGGGCCGCGCCGCCGCGCGGGAGAGGGCCGAGGTCCCCGGGACCCTTGCGGCGGGCGGCCGGGAGGCGGTCGGGGAGGCGGGGCGGCGGGCCCCGCTGTGCCGGACGCCACGTCGCCGCCCGCGTCGGACCGCCCCGGCGCCGGCCCTCTCGGGACACCGCCCGTACGGAGCGCGCGGTTCCGGCCCCCGCCCTACTCGCCTCGCTCGCGTCCGACGCCCGCGTACATCGCGACGTCCGGGCGGGCGCCTCCGATCGCCACGCGGAGCAGGACACCACGCCGGGCTCCGGCAGCTCCAGGCCGTCGATGCGCGATGCGACGCCGGTCACGCCTTCGACGTAGCGCAGCGCTCCCGCGACTCCCTTTGCCCGTAGGTACTTTGCCCTCACCGCCCCCCTGCCCGCAGGGCCGTGTCCGCTCACAGCAGGCCGAGCGACCGCAGCGCGCGGCGCCGGGCCGGTGTCGGATCGGTCGGCCAGTAGACGTAGCAGACGCCGCCCGTACCGCTCCTGACCCTGCCGTTCGCGTCGTACCTCTTCGTCCGGAGCCAGATGTTCTCCCACTCGCGGCGCCGGTAGACCCGGCGGACGGCCTCGTTGTCCGGTGAGGCCGGGTCGTTGGCGACGACGTCGCCGTCCGGGGTGAAGCCGACGACGGTCATCAGGTGGCCCGCTGTGCCGTACCCGGCGCCGGTCAGTTCCTCCTCGAGGAAGGACTGGGACGTGATGACCGGGATCCCGGCCCGGACCAGGCCCTCCAGTTCGGTGAGCGAGCGCAGTCGGGTGACCACGGCGTTCATGTCGGGGTAGGTCGCGGCGTAGGCGGCGTTGAAGGGCCAGTTGCCGCAGCCCTCGTACTGGTTGTCGTAGGTGAAGCGGGCCGCGTGGCAGACCTGGGGGTCGGCGAAGGCCGGGTCCACCCAGGCCAGGTCCTCCGCCGAGGGCCGGCGTCCCCAGTACTCGACGACCATCTGGGAGGAGGTCGGGCTGCACCAGGCCTCGCCGCCGTTGTCGTACTCGGGGTACTGCCCGACGTGGGTGTTCTGCGAGTAGCGGGGCACGGCCAGCTCGCGGGCGGGGCCGGGCGCGGAGGCCGGGACGGTGAAGCGGTCCGGGACGTCCGAGGCCATGGCGCCGATCCGCCACACCGTCGGGGTGAGGCCGCTGCCCGGCGCCCGGTACAGGGTCAGGCGCAACTGGTACGCGCGCAGCCGCAGCCCGCCCGCCGGGTCGTCGATCGCGAAGGTGTCGGTCCAGACGCTGCTCCGGCCGTCGGTCTGGTCGTCGACCGAGGTGCGCCGGATGTCCTCCTCGCCGTCGCCGGAGGTCCAGCGGCCCAGGACGTACCAGGGAGTCGCGGTGGAGTCGGAGTACGTGCCGGAGAGTTCGACCTGGATCCACGTGCCCGGGGGCGTGCGGGCGTTCCAGGAGGCGATGACCTCGGTGGCGGGCACGGTGGAGGTGTGGACGGGCGAGGTCCAGCTCGCGTACTCCCAGGAGGAGGTCCGTCCGGTGTGCGGGTCGGTGTGGTCGGTGCGGCCCTCGGGCCGGGCGAGGACCAGGCCCGGACGGTGGCCCGGGACCGCCTTCGTACCGGCGCCGGTGCCGCTCCGCCAGTCCGCGTACGAGGACCAGAAGCGGTTGTCGACGAGAACGGGCGCGGGAGTCCGGCCGGTGGGGGCGGCGACGGCGGGGACGGCGGGGACGGCGGAGGCGGCCGTCCCGGCGGCGGCCGCGAGCGCCGCGGCGAGGACGGTTCTGCGCGGGGTGGAGCTGGTCATGGGCGGTGACCCCCAGTCGAGAACGGTGGGCGTGCGGAGAGGTCGAGGTGCGGGCGTGCGGAGAGGTCGACGTGCGGAGGTGTGGAGGTGTGGGCGTACGGGCGTGCGGAGGTGGGACGTGCGGGCGTACGGACGTGCGGAGGTGTGGACGTGCGGGCGTACGGAACTCCGGACCTCGTCCGCGCCCGCCCCGGAACCACGGGCGTGCGGACGGGTCGCGCGGGCCCACTATCCCGGCTCCCGGCGGGCCTCCGCCAGCACTTCGCCCCGCGTCGCCGTACCAATATTGGTCTCGTCCACTGACGGCGGTACCTCCCTGACCTGCGGCGGTCCCCGCTCCCCTACTCTGGGGCCCATGGACGACCTCGACCGCGCCGCCCGCGCGCTGCTCCGGCTCCCGCCCTCCTGCGGGCCGGTCCGGCTAGTCGCGGTCGACGGCCACGCGGGCTCCGGCAAGTCGACCCTCGCGGCCCGCCTCTCCGCCGCCCTGGGCGACGCCCCGTCCTCCACCTCGACGACCTCGCCACCCACGAGGAGCTCTTCGCGTGGACCGGCCGGCTGCGGGAGCAGGTCCTGGAGCCCCTCGCGCGGGGCGCGTCCGCGTCGTACCGTCCGTACGACTGGCGACTGCGGCGCTTCGGGGAGCCGCGCGCTGCCCCCGGCGCCGGTGGTCCTCGTCGAGGGCGTCGGCGCGGGCCGGCGGGCGGTGCGGCCCTTCCTGGCGCGCCTGCTGTGGATGGAGCGCGGCGCGCGGGAGTCCTGGGAACGGGGCAGGCGGCGGGACGGCGCGGAGCAGGCCGCGTTCTGGGACGGCTGGACCGTGGCGGAGACTCGCCATTTCTCCGAGGACCCCTCCCGGCCCTTCGCCGACACCCTGGTACGGGAGTGCCAGGAGGGGTACAGTGGCTTCCCGGGCCCCGTGTGACAGCGGGCGCGGACCAGATAATCACTCATCGTGACGGCTTTCTGTCCGTGAACTGAGGGGCTCCGGCTCCGCTTGCGCAAGTGCCCCAACTCCGCTTGACCCAGCGGGCGTACAGGTCTTACGTTCTGAATGTGCGGCTTTTCGGAGCCGCCGCGGACGCGAAGCCCCGGTTGTTCCCCGTGATCGGGGGCTTCGTTCTGCCCCGGAGTCCCTTTTCGGACCCTCTTCGGACCCTCTCCGGAGCCCTCTGCGTCCCCTGACGCTCACCCAGGGTCACCGCTTCCGGATCATGTCCTTCTCCTTAAGCGGCCACCCCTGCGCAGGTACGATGCCCGCAGGTGCGGTCAAATCCCGTCCATGCGATGACGGTTGTGGGGGACCCGATGGACATCGGCACACAGGGCTCGCAGCCCCGGCCGAGCTCGCCTGGCTGCGCGGAGTCGACGCCTACACGATGGGCGCCTATCCGCAGGCGGAGGACGAGTTCCGGGCGGCGGTGCGGACCGATCCCGGGATGGCGGACGCCTGGCTCGGGCTGCACGCGCTCCGGGTCGACACCACGACCGCGCTGCTGCGCATGTACCGCCACCGCGAGCGCTTCGGCGAGCAGCGGACCCGCTACCGGCGCACCCTGAACTCCTGGTACTGGCTCGGCTGGTGGGTGCAGCCGGTCCTGGAGAGCCCGCGCGACCTGCTGCTCGCGCACGCCTCCCACTGGCTCGACGGGCGCCACGTGCCCGAGCTGGACCGGGCCCTCGCGGGGCTCCCCCGGTCGACACCGACCCCCAGGTGCGCTTCCTGCACGCCTGCCGGGCCTATCTCGTCAAGGACTGGGACCAGCTCGTCCGGCTCACCGAGCCCCTGGTCGACGACCCGCTGCTCGGCATCGAGGCCGGGCTCTTCGGCGGCATGGCCCGGGTGCGCCTGGAGATGTACGGCCAGGCCGAGCCGCTGCTCTCGGCCTCCCTAATGCGGTGCCGCAGCGAGCAGCCGCAGCGCAAGGAGCTGCGGTACTGGCTGGCCCGCGCCCACGAGGCACCGGCCGCAGCGCCGCCGCCCTGCCGCTCTACCGGGCCGTGCACCGGATCGACCCGGCGTTCATGGACACGGCGGCGCGGCTCGCGGCGATCACCGCGTACGACGGCTTCGAGGGGTACGACGGCCTGGAGGACCCGGCCGGGCTCGCGACGGTCGCCCTGGGCACAGTCGGCGGCGGTCTCGGCCAGGACGCGGCGGACACCGTGCCGGGCGCCGAGCCCGACGCCGGCGGGCTCGGCGACGGGCTGCTGCTCGCGCCCGATCCGGTGCCGCCGGCCGCGCCGCCGGAGGCCGTACGGCACAAGGCCCGGGTCCCCGGCAGCCGGAGCCGCCGCGCTTCCCGGCCGGGCCCACCGATCCGGCCCTGCTCGCGGAGGCGCTCGCCGAGCTGGAGGGCATGGTCGGGCTCGAACCGGTGAAGCGCCAGGTCAAGGCGCTCTCGGCGCAACTGGAGATGGCGCGGCTCCGGGCCGACCGGGGCTGCCGGTCCAGCCGCCGAAGCGGCACTTCGTCTTCTCCGGCCCTCCGGCACCGGGAAGACCACGGTCGCCCGGATCCTGGGCCGGGTCTTCTACGCCCTCGGGCTGCTCGGCGGCGACCACCTCGTGGAGGCCCAGCGGGCCGATCTGGTCGGCGAGTTCCTGGGCCAGACGGCGGTCAAGGCCAACGAGCTGATCGACTCGGCGGTCGGCGGGGTGCTCTTCGTGGACGAGGCCTACGCGCTCTCGAACACCGGCTACAGCAAGGGCGACGCGTACGGCGACGAGGCGCTCCAGGTGCTCCTGAAACGGGCCGAGGACAACCGCGACCACCTGGTGGTCATCCTGGCCGGCTACCCCGAGGGGATGGACCGGCTGCTCTCCACCAACCCCGGCCTGTCCTCCCGGTTCACCACCCGGGTGGACTTCCCGTCGTACCGGCCGCTCGAACTCACCGCCATCGGCGAGGTCCTCGCGGCGGCCAACGGGGACGACTGGGACGACGAGGCCCGCGACGAGCTGCGCTCGATCAGCGGGCACGTCGTCGAGCAGGAGCTGGATCGACGAGCTGGGCAACGGGCGCTTCCTGCGCACCCTGTACGAGAAGTCCTGCGCCTACCGGGACCTGCGGCTCTCCGGCTACCCGGGCAGCCCGACCCGGGAGGACCTCGCGATCCTCCGGCTCGCGGACCTCATGCAGGCGTACGGGGAGGTCCTGTCGGGCCGCGGTCCGGTCGACCGCGGCCCGCAGCAGAACCGCCCTCGTACTAGCCGGCCGTACTAGCTCCGCGCGGGAGCCGGGGACGAGGACGCGCCCGGCACCGGGGCCGGATCCGCGTCCGGTGCCGGAGCCGGGGCCGCGCCCGGTGCCGTGACCGGGATCGTGACCGTGGCGGTCCGGGGGCGCACCGGTGGGCGGGGTCACGGACCTCGCCCACCAGCGTCTCCAGGACGTCCTCCAGGGCGACGAGCCCGAGCACCCGTCCCGAGCCGTCCGCGACCTGGGCCAGATGGGTCGCGGCGCGGCGCATGACGGTGAGGGCGTCGTCGAGCGGCAGTTCCGCCCGGAGCGTCGCCATCGGCCGCCACAGCCGCTGCGGCACCGCCCGCTCCCGCTCGTCCAGGTCCAGGACGTCCTTCACGTGCACGAAGCCCGTGAAGGCGGCGCCCATCTCGGCGCGGACCGGGAAGCGGGAGTACCCAGTCCGCACGGTCAGCTCCTCGATCTCGCGCGGGGTGGCGGACGGCGGGACCGTGACCAGGGTGGCGGAGGGGATGAGGACGTCCGTCACCGGGCGGGAGCCCAGTTCGAGCGCGTCCTCCAGGCGCTCCTGCTCGGCCGGGTCGAGCAGGCCGGCCTGTCCGGCGTCCTCGACGAGACGGCCCAGTTGGGCGCTGGTGAAGACGGCCTCCACCTCGTCCTTCGGCTCGACCCCGAACGCCCGCAGGACCAGCCGGGCGCAGGCGCCCAGGGCGGTCGTCACGGGACGGCAGAGCCGGGCGAAGCCGACGAGGGCCGGGGCCAGCCACAGCGCGGTCCGTTCGGGCGCGGCCATCGCCAGGTTCTTCGGCACCATCTCGCCGATGACGAGGTGGAGGAAGACGACGGCGGCCAGGGCGATGACGTAGCCGAGCGGATGGATCAGGCCCTCGGGGACCCCGACCGCGTGGAAGACGGGTTCGAGGAGGTGGGCCACGGTCGGCTCGGCGACGGCGCCGAGCGTCAGCGAGCAGATCGTGATGCCGAACTGCGCGGCCGCCATCATCCGCGGCAGGTTCTCCAGGCCGTACAGGACCTGCTTGGCCCGGGCGCCGCCGAGCAGCTCGATCTGGCTGCGCCGGACGGAGACGAGCGCGAACTCGGCCCCGACGAAGAAGCCGTTGGCGAGGACCAGGAGGAGGGCGAAGAGGAGTTGGAGCGTGCTCATCGGGCACCCTCCGCGACCAGCGGCCCGGCGGAGGAGGCCGCCGGGACCGGAGCCGGGTCCGCACCGGAACCCGAGCCCGGAGCCGGGGCCCGGTCCGGAGCGTGGTGCGAAGCGGAACCCGAAGCCGCGTCCGGAACCGGAGCCAGAACCGCGTCCGCACCCGCTTCCGCATCCGCATCCGTCCGGACGATCCGGACGTGCTCGGCGCGGTAGCGGTCGACCAACGGACCGAGAGGTGCCAGCCGGGCAGTTCGACCCGGTCCCCGGCGGTGGGGATGCGTCCGAGGAGGTCGGCGACGAGCCCGGCGACGGTCTCGTACGGTCCGTCGGGCACGTCGAGGCCCATCCGGCGCAGGGTGTGGACCCGGCAGGAGCCGTCGGCGTCCCAGGCGGGGCGGCCGTCCTCGGCGGGGGCGGCGACCAGCTCGGGCCGTCCGTCGGCCGCCGTGTCGTGCTCGTCGCGGACCTCGCCGACGAGCTCCTCGACGATGTCCTCCAGGGTGACGACGCCGGCGGTGCCGCCGTACTCGTCGACGACCACCGCGATCGGCTGCTCCCGGCGCAGCCGCTCCAGGAGGGCCTGGGCGGGCAGCGACTCGGGGACGAGGAGCGGCGGGACCGCGATCCGGCCGACGGGGGTGCGCAGCCGGGCGTGCGGGGCGACGGCGAGCGCGTCCTTGAGGTGGACCATGCCGACGACCTCGTCGATCCGGTCGCGGTAGACCGGGAAGCGCGAGAGGCCGGTGGCCCGGGTGAGGTTGAGGACGTCGGCCGCGGTGGCGTCCCACTGGAGGCGCTGACCTTCACGCGCGGGGTCATGACCCGCTCGGCGGTGAGGCCGCCGAGGGACAGGAGTCCGTACGAAGAGGTCGGCGGTGTCCTGTTCGAGGGCGCCGGCCAGGGCCGAGTGGCGGGCCAGGGAGACCAGCTCGCCGGGGGTGCGGACCGAGTCCAGCTCCTCGGTGGGCTCGACGCCCAGGAGCCGGACGAGCCGGTTGGCGACCCGGTTGAGCAGGGCGATCACCGGCCGGAAGAGGGCGGAGAAGCGGCGCTGCGGGGTGGCGACGAAACGGGCCACCTGGAGCGGCCGGGAGACCGCCCAGTTCTTGGGCACCAGCTCGCCGACCACCATCTGGACGGCGGAGGCGAGCAGCATCCCGATCACCACCGACACCCCGGAGACGGCCCCTTCGGGCAGTCCGGTCGCGGTGAGCGGCCCGTGCAACAGCCCGGCGAGCGCGGGCTCGGCGAGCATGCCGACGACGAGCGAGGTGAGGGTGATGCCGAGCTGGGTGCCGGAGAGCTGGAAGGACAGCTCGCGCAGCGTGGTGACGACGGCGCGGGCGCGCCGGTCGCCGGTGGCCGCGGCCCGCTCGGCCTCGGCCCGCTCGACGGTCACGAGGCCGAACTCGGCGGCCACGAAGAAGCCGTTGGCGAGGATCGGGAGGAAGGCCGCGGCGAGCAGCAGAAGGGAGATGATCATGCCGCCGCCTCCTGGGAGGGGGCGGCGCGGGTACTACCGGACGATCCGTCCATTGCTGGAGGGAGTCACTCCTCGGGTCGAAGGGGTGGCCTCGCGGGCCGCTGTGGCGGCCCTGCACAGGCGAGGCGGTGGTGCGCCGGGCACCACCGCCTCCAGAGTAGTCACGCCGATGCCCCCGAGGGGCAGGGGGTCGGCTCCGGATGGGGGACGGACCGGGGTTCTCCCGGGCACTTCACCCGATGCGGCCCCTGGGGGTCAGGGGCCCTCCGTGCCCGTTCCCCGGCTCTCGGCCAGGGCCCGCAGGGCGCGGGCGTCCCGGACGGCGGCCTCCCTGGCGATGCCGGGCTGGATGCCGAGCGCGGGCAGGCTGGTGCCGTCGCTCAGGTCCAGGAAGACCCACGGGTCGCCGGAGCGGAGGTTGACGCGGAGGATCTCCGCCCAGGCGAGCCGGCGGGTCCGGGTGATGTTGACGACCGTGACGCCCTCGTCGTCGGCGACGACCTTGGGGCGGCTCAGCAGGACGAGGACCCCGAGGAAGAGCGCGGCCGTGAGGACGAAGCTGGCGCGCTCCCCGGTCCCAGCTTCTCCAGCATCATCGCCACCAGGGTGACGGTGGCGAACATCGCGATCCCCACGGTCAGCAGGACGGCCCGGGTGCGGCCGGGGCGGAAGGTGACCGGGAGGGCGGGCGTCGTGGGCTCGGACATGCGGGTTCCTCGGTGCCTGGTGGTGCCTGGTGACACCCGGGTGGTGCCTGGTGGGACGCGGGGCCCGGCCGTCAGAGGCGGCAGGCGTGGATCGCGGTGGTGAGGATGGCGCGGGCGCCCAGCTCGTACAGGTCGTCCATGATCCGCTGCGCGTCCTTGGCGGGGACCATCGCGCGGACGGCGACCCAGCCCTCGTTGTGCAGCGGGGAGACGGTCGGCGACTCCAGGCCGGGGGTGAGGGCGACGGCCTGCTCCAGGTGCTCGGCGCGGCAGTCGTAGTCCATCATCACGTACGAGCGGGCGACGAGGACGCCCTGGAGGCGGCGCAGGAACTGCTGGACCTGCGGGTGGTCGTCCGTGGCGCCCTGGCGGCGGACGACGACGGCCTCGGAGGTGAGGATCGGCTCGCCGATGACCTCCAGGCCGGCGTTGCGCAGGCTGGTGCCGGTCTCCACGACGTCCGCGATGACCTGGGCGACGCCGAGCTGGATCGCGGTCTCGACCGCGCCGTCCAGGTGCACGACGGAGGCGTCGATGCCCTGATCGGCGAGGTGCTTGGCGACGATGCCCTCGTAGGAGGTGGCGATCGTCATGCCGCCGAAGTCCTCGGGGCCCTTCGCGGTGCCCGGCCGGGTGGCGTACCGGAAGGTGGAGCGGCCGAAGTTCAGCGCGAGGATCTCCTCGGCGCTGGCGCCGGAGTCCAGGAGCAGGTCGCGGCCGGTGATGCCGATGTCCAGCTTCCCGGAGGCGACGTAGATCGCGATGTCCTTCGGGCGCAGGTAGAAGAACTCGACCTCGTTGTCGGGGTCGATGACCACCAGTTCCTTGGACTCCTTGCGCTGGCGGTAGCCGGCCTCATGGAGCATGGCCGACGCAGGTCCGGAGAGGAACCCTTGTTGGGGACGGCGATGCGCAGCATGGGACGGCTTCCTTTGCCTGGGGAGTTGTGGTGCGGGGGCGGGTGCGGCTCAGAGGTGGGCGTAGACGTCGTCGAGCGAGATCCCGCGGGCGACCATCATCACCTGGACGTGGTACAGGAGCTGCGAGATCTCCTCGGCGGCGGCTTCCTTGCCCTCGTACTCGGCGGCCATCCAGACCTCGGCGGCCTCCTCGACGACCTTCTTGCCGATGGCATGGACGCCCTTGTCCACCAGTTCCGCGGTGCGGGAGGTGGCCGGGTCGCCGGTCTCGGCCTTGAGCTTGAGCTCGGCGAAGAGCTCTTCGAAGCTTTACGGGTTCCGTTCGCCATGATGGTCCTAAGAGTACGGGGTACGAATGCGCCACTCAGCGCCAGGGTTCGCTGACCGTGCGCAGCGTGGTGGCGGTGGCGACGGCGGCGGTGACGGCCTCGTGGCCCTTGTCCTCGGAGGAGCCCTCGAGGCCGGCCCGGTCGAGCGCCTGCTCCTCGGTGTCGACGGTGAGGACGCCGAATCCGACGGGTACGCCGGTGTCGATCGAGACCTGGGTGAGGCCGTGGGTGACGCCCTGGCACACGTACTCGAAGTGCGGCGTTCCGCCGCGGATGACGACGCCGAGCGCCACGATGGCATCGTAGCCGCGCCCGGCGAGGACCTTCGCCACGACCGGGAGCTCGAAGCTGCCGGGGACGCGCAGCAGGGTCGGCTCGTCGATGCCGAGTTCGCTCAGGGCGCGCAGGGCGCCGTCGACGAGGCCGTCCATGATCTTCTCGTGCCACTGGGCAGCGATGACCGCGACCCGGAGGTCGCCGCAGTTCTTCACGCTGAGGACGGGTGCGCCCTTGCCGCTCATGTTTCTCCTTGCCGGTGGTGACGGTGGTGCCGCTGGTACTGGTGGTGCCGGTGGATGCGTACGGGGTTACTGGTTGCCGCAGGTGGGGGCCGGGGAGCCGTCCAGCCAGGGCAGGTCGTGGCCCATCCGGTCCCGCTTGGTGCGCAGGTAGCGGAGGTTGTGCTCGCCCGCCTGGACCGGCATGGGCTCGCGGCCCTCGACGACGAGGCCGTACCGGGTGAGGGCGTCGATCTTGTCGGGGTTGTTGGTCATCAGGCGCAGGCTGCGGACGCCGAGGTCGACGAGGATCTGCGCGCCGGCCGCGTAGTCGCGGGCGTCGGCGGGCAGCCCGAGCTCCAGGTTGGCGTCGAGGGTGTCGCGGCCGCGCTCCTGGAGCTCGTACGCGCGCAGCTTGGACAGCAGGCCGATGCCGCGGCCCTCGTGACCGCGCAGGTAGACGACGACGCCCCGGCCGGCCTCGGTGATCCGGTCCATGGAGGCCTGGAGCTGGGGGCCGCAGTCGCAGCGCAGCGAGTGGAAGACGTCGCCGGTCAGGCACTCGGAGTGGACCCGGACGAGGACGTCCTCGCCGTCGCCGACCGACCCGTGGACGTGGACGGGGCGACGTGCTCGACGCCGTCGACGGTGGAGCGGTAGCCGTACGCGGTGAAGTCGCCGTGCGCGGTGGGCAGGCTGACCTCGGCCTCGCGGCGGACGGTGGGCTCGGCGGAGCGGCGGTAGGCGATCAGGTCCTCGATGGAGATGATCGTGAGGCCGTGCTTGCGGGCGAAGGGGACGAGCTCGGGCAGGCGCAGCATGACGCCGTCCTCGCCCGCGATCTCGACGATGGCGCCGGCCGGGCGCAGGCCCGCGAGGCGGGCGAGGTCGACGGCGGCCTCGGTGTGCCCGTTGCGGACGAGGACGCCGCCGGGCTTGGCGCGCAGCGGGAAGACGTGGCCGGGGCGGACGAAGTCGGCGGGCTCGTGGCGTCCGCTCGCCAGCATCCGCAGGGTGGTGGCGCGGTCGGCGGCGGAGATGCCGGTGGTGACGCCGTGGGCGGGGACGCGTCGACGGAGACGGTGAAGGCCGTGCGCATCGACTCGGTGTTGTGCGCGACCATCTGCGGGAGTTCGAGGCGCTCCAGCTCCTCGTCCTCCATGGGGGCGCAGATCAGGCCGCGGCACTCGCTCATCATGAAGGCGACGATCTCGGGGTGGCCTTCTCGGCGGCGATGACGAGGTCGCCCTCGTTCTCGCGGTCCTCGTCGTCGACGACGACGACGGGGCGGCCGGCGGCGATGTCCCGGATCGCCTGCTCGACGGGGTCGAGGGCGAGGTCCTCGGCGTCCCAGATCGGGAGGGTGCTCATGCGTGGGCTCCTTCCAGAGCGGGGGCGGTGCGGGAGCGGAGCCACCAGTCGCGCATGCCCCACAGGACGAGCGCGCCGTAGACGACGTAGACGAAGCCGGAGAAGGCGTAGCCGTTGGCGAAGTTCAGCGGGACGCCGACCAGGTCGACGAGGAGCCAGGCGAACCAGAACTCGACCATGCCCCGGGCCTGGGCGTACATGGCGACGACGGTGCCGACGAAGATGTAGGCGTCGGGCCAGGGGTCCCAGGACAGGGTCGGGAAGGCCTTGAAGAGGAGGGCGACCGCGACGGTGCCGGCGGCGGCCGCGGCGACCATGGCGCCGCGCTCGCGCCAGGTGGCGAAGCGCACGGTGATGTGGCCGTCCGCTCCTGGTCCTTCCCGCGCTGCCACTGCCACCAGCCGTAGAGCGCCACGAGCACGACGACGACCTGCTTGCCCGCGCTGCCGGCGAGGTGGCCGTAGAAGGCGGTGAAGAGGACGAGGCCGGCGAGGAACTGCACGGGCCAGGTCCAGACGGAGCGGCGCCAGCCGAGCGCGAGGGCGGCGAGCCCGAAGACGTTGCCGATCATGTCGGACCAGATGATGCGCTGGCCGAGGACCGTGAACGCCTCGGAGTTGAGCCAGTTCACTTGACGTTCTCCCCGGCGTTCGGGCCGAGCAGCCGCTCGACGTACTTGGCGATGACGTCCACTTCCAGGTTGACCGGGTCGCCGCTCTTCTTGATGCCGAGCGTGGTCAGGTCGAGGGTCGTGGGGATGAGGCTGACGGTGAACCAGTCGTCGCCGACCTCGACGACGGTGAGGCTGACGCCGTCGACCGTGATCGAGCCCTTCTCGACGACGTAGCGGGCGAGGTGGGCGGGGAGGCCGACCCTGACCAGCTCCCAGTGCTCGGACGGGGTGCGGTCGAGGACGGTGCCGGTGCCGTCGACGTGGCCCTGGACGATGTGGCCGCCGAGGCGGCCGCCGACGGCCATGGGCCGTTCCAGGTTGACGCGGGAGCCGACGCCGAGGGCGCCGAGGCCGGACCGCTTGAGGGTCTCGGCCATGACGTCGGCGGTGAACTCGCCGTCGCCGTGCTCGACGACCGTGAGACAGACACCGTTGACGGCGATGGAGTCGCCGTGCTGGGCGCCTTCCGTGACCAGGGGCCGCGCAGTCGGAAGCGGGAGGCGTCCTCCAGCTTCTCGACGGCGACGACCTCGCCCAGCTCTTCGACGATTCCGGTGAACACGGTCAGGCTCCCTTGAGGGTGGCGGTGATGCGGAGGTCGGGTCCGATGCGGACGGTCTCGGTGATGTCGAGCCGCAACGCTTCGGCGATGGTGCCGATTCCCGCCCCGGCGAGGACCTGCGGGCCGTCGCCGAGGAGGACGAGGGCGAGGTAGCCGACGACCTGGTCGACGGCGCCCGCGGCGACGAAGGAGCCCGCGAGGGTGGGGCCGCCTTCGAGGAGGACCGAGCGCACGCCCCGGGCGTGGAGCGCGGCGAGCAGGTCGTGGACGCCGATCCGTCCGTCGCGCGGGGGCAGCCGGAGCAGTTCGGCGTCGGGCAGGTGCCGGGTGTCGGCGTCCTCGCCGACGACGACCAGGGTGGGCGCGGCGCCGTCGAGGACGCGGGCGGTCGGCAGGATCGTGGCGTGGGTGTCGAGGACGACCCGCAGGGGCTGGACCGCGCCCTCGATCCCCCGGACGGCGAGGTGCGGGTCGTCGGCCCGCAGGGTGCCGCCGCCCGCCAGGACCGCGTCGGCCTCGGCGCGCAGTCGGTGGACGTCGGCGCGGGCCTCGGGGAGGTGATCCAGCGGGAGGTGCCGTCGGCGGCGGCGGTCCGGCCGTCGAGGGTGGCGGCGTACTTCCAGCGGACGAAGGGGCGGCCGTTGCGCACGGAGGTGAGCCAGGCGATGTTGACGGCCTCGGCCTCGTCCTCCAGGAGCCCCGTTCGACCTCGACGCCGGCCGCGCGCAGGGTGTCGGCGCCGCCGGTGGCCTGCGGGTTCGGGTCGCCGACCGCGTAGACGACGCGGCTGATCCCGGCCTCGATCAGGGCCTGGGAGCAGGGTCCGGTGCGGCCGGTGTGGTCGCAGGGTTCGAGGGTGACGTAGGCGGTGCCGCCGCGGGCGAGGACGCCGGCCTCGCGCAGGGCGTGGACCTCGGCGTGCGGGCCGCCGGCGCGCCGGTGGTGGCCCTCTCCGACCCGGTGTCCGGAGGCGTCGGTGATGACGCAGCCGACGACGGGGTTGGGGCTGGTGGCGCCGAGCGCGCGGGCGGCGAGCTCGACGGCGCGTCGCATGGCGGTGGTGTCGGCCTGCCGGTCCACCGGGTCCTCCTGCCTCTTCGGGCACGGACTCCGGGGCCTGTCGGAACGACAGGGAGCGGGAAGGACGCCTCGCACGGGGTACGCCGAGGCCGAAGGTCCCGGCCCGCCGACGGAAACGGCGGACAGCGGACGTACGGCCGGCACACCTCCGGAAGAGGGTCACCCGCCGCGCACTGCCTCCCATCCGGACTTTCACCGTCGGTCCAGGAATCTCACCTGGTCAACCGGCCGCTGGCTGCGGACGGGTCGCGGACTATACCGCCGGTTCGGAATTACACCGACCCCGGAGTGCGCTGCTGCTGATACAGGGCCAGTGTGCCACGACCGCGAACGGCGGTGCGGCCGAGGACCTGTGGGCTGGCTCACAGGATCCCACATCGCCCTTCTTTGGTCCAGACCTATTGACGCACTGGTCTAGTCCTCTTAATCTCCGTGTCACCTCCGAGGTAACGGTCCGCCGGGGTGCGCCTCCACGGGCCCAACACGACCCACCCCTTGTTCGTTGTGTTCCATCACCTCCCCAGGAGGAACCGATCGTGTTGTCCCCACGACGAAGAGAGCCTCGCTGCTCGCGTCCGGCGCGGCCGTCGCCGGGCTCCTGCTCAGCTCGCTCTCCGGCGGCGTCTCGTACGCGGCCGACAACGAGTCCTGTCGCCCCGACGGCCTCTACAAGACGCCCGGCGTCGACGTCCCGTACTGCTCGGTCTACGACGCCGAGGGCCGCGAGAAGATGGGCGCGGACCACCAGCGCCGGGTCATCGGCTACTTCACGGGCTGGCGCACCGGCAAGAACGGCGAGCCCTCGTACCTCGCCAAGGACATCCCGTGGGAGAAGGTCACCCACATCAACTACGCCTTCGGGCACGTCGACGGGGCCAACAAGCTCTCCGTGGGCACGGACGGTCCGGACAACGCGGCCACCGGGATGACCTGGCCCGGTGTCGCCGGCGCCGAGATGGACCCCGGCTTCGCCTACAAGGGCCACTTCAACCTGCTCAACAAGTTCAAGAAGCAGCACCCGAACGTCAAGACGCTGATCTCGGTCGGCGGCTGGGCGGAGACCGGCGGCTACTTCGCGGACAACGGCGACCGGGTGAACTCCGGCGGCTTCTACTCGATGGCCACCAACGCCGACGGTTCGGTCAACCAGGCCGGGATCGACACCTTCGCGACCTCGGCCGTCGACTTCATCCGCAAGTACGGTTTCAACGGCGTCGACATCGACTACGAGTACCCGACCACGATGAAGGACGCGGGCAACCCGCTCGACTGGCAGCTCGCCAACGCGCGCCGCGCCGGTCTCGTGCAGGGCTACGCGGCCCTCATGAAGTCCCTGCGCGAGAAGCTGGACCGGGCCGGCGCCACCGACGGCAAGCACTACCTGCTGACCGTCGCCGCCCCTCCTCCGGCTACCTGCTGCGCGGCATGGAGACCTTCCAGGTCCAGAAGTACCTGGACTACGTCAACATCATGTCGTACGACCTGCACGGCGCCTGGAACGAGTACGTCGGTCCGAACGCCTCCCTCTTCGACGACGGCAAGGACGGCGAGCTCGCCGCCGCCAACGTCTACGGCAGCCAGCAGTACGGCAACATCGGCTACCTCAACACCGACTGGGCGTACCACTACTTCCGCGGCTCGATGCCGGCCGGCCGCATCAACATCGGCCTGCCCTACTACACCCGCGGCCACAAGAACGTGCAGGGCGGCACCGACGGCCTCTGGGGCAAGGCCACCGCGGCCACCTGCCCGGCCGGCGCGGGCCTGACCAAGTGCGGCGACGGCGCCGAGGGCATCGACAACCTCTGGCACGACAAGGACACCGCGGGCAAGGAGTCGCCCGCCGGCTCCAACCCGATGTGGCACGCCAAGAACCTGGAGAAGGGGATCGTCGGCGACTACGTCACGAAGTACGGCTTCCCCGCGAACACCCGGCTCACCGGCACCTACGTCCGCAAGTACGACGCGACCCTGGTCGCTCCGTGGCTGTGGAACGCGCAGAAGAAGGTCTTCCTCTCCACCGAGGACGAGCAGTCGGTGGCCGCGAAGGCGGACTACGTGGTGAACCGCGGCATCGGCGGCACCATGGTCTGGGAGATGGCCGGCGACTACGCCTGGAACGCCGCCAAGGGCCAGTACGAGATGGGCTCCACGCTCACCTCGCTGATGTACGACAAGTTCAAGTCGGCCACCCCGTACGGCGCGAAGAAGTCCAACAAGGCGCTGCCGACCCAGGCCGTGAACATCGAGACGGCGTTCACCGAGTTCAAGCTCGGCGACTCCAACTACCCGATCACGCCCAAGGTCAAGATCACCAACCGGACCAACACCACCCTGCCGGGCGGCACCGAGTTCCAGTTCGACTACGGCACCTCGGCGCCGAGCAACGCCTCCGACCAGTCCGGCTTCGGCACGAAGGTCGTCAGCAGCGACCACACGGGCTCGAACGTGGGCGGTCTGAAGGGCGACTTCCACCGCGTCTCGCTGAAGCTCCCGGCCTGGCAGTCGCTGGCCCCGGGCGCGACGGTCGACCTGTCGTTCAACTACTACCTGCCGGTGTCCACCCCTCCAACTGGACGGTGAACATCAACGGCACGACGTACGCCCTCGCCGGTGACCTGGCGCGCGGCACGACGGTCGTGGAGCCGGGCACCACCACCCCGCCGACCACTCCCCGACCACGCCGCCCACCACCCCGCCGACGACGCCCCCGACCACGCCTCCGACGACCCCGCCGACGACGCCTCCCACGGGCTGCGCCGCCCGGCGTACGTGGCCGGCCAGATCTACAACGCGGGCAACGAGGTCTCCCACAACGGCCGCAAGTACAAGGCCAAGTGGTGGACGCAGAACGAGGCCCCGGGCACGACCGGCGAGTGGGGCGTCTGGCAGGACCTCGGTCCCTGCTGATCCCCGCCCCGAAGGACCCCCGGCGGCGGAGACTCACGGCCCTTGCCGTCGCCGGGCACCCGCCGCGCCGCGCTTCCCTGTCCGGGGCGCGGCGCGGTGGCGTTTCCCGGAGGGCACGGGAAGCCTTACGGGAACAGGTCCTCCTGGGCCGCGTCCCGGGCCGTGAGGAGGGCGCCGCGCAGGACGGCCGCGTCGCCGAGGGCGGTGGCCCTGACCTCGGTGCGCAGCGGCGAGAGGGCGGCGAGCTCCGCCTCCACCCGGGCCGCCAGGTCCGCGCCGCCGCTGTGGCCGGTCTCGCCGCCCAGGACCACGCAGCCGGGGTCGAGGACCGAGGCCACGGCCGCCGCGCCGACGGCGAGGCGGCGGGCGAGGCGTCCAGGAAGGGTTCGTGGCCGGAGGCGAGCGCGCCCCGGGGCCAGGCCGTGCTCCCGGGCGAGCGCCTCGACGGCGGCGGTGCAGGCCAGTTCGTGGAAGCCGCCGTCGCAACCGGTGGCCGAGGGAGGCCGGTGGCGCCGGGCACCGGCAGGAAGCCGATCTCGCCCGCGCCGCCCGAGGCCCCCGGCGCAGTCGTCCGTCGAGGACCACGGCGGCGCCCACCCCTGGCCGAGCCAGAGCAGGACGAAGTCCTCGCGGTCGCGGGCCGCGCCCTCCCGCAGCTCCGCGAGGGCGGCGAGGTTGGTCTCGTTCTCCACGAGCACGCGCGCGGGAGCCGTTCCTGGAGGACGGCGACGAGCCGCCGGTGCCAGGCGGGCAGCCCGGTGGAGTCCCGGAGTTCGCCGGTGACCGGTTCGATGAGCCCGGGGCGCCGACCGCGACGCTGTGCGGCGCGTCGACGCCGGCCTCCTTCACGGTCCGCTCCAGGAGGGCGACGGCCTTCTCCACCGCGGGTCCCGTGCCGCCGTCGTCGCCGACGGGCGCGGAGGCCTCGGCGAGCGTGGTGCCGAGCAGGTCGGCGACGGTGACGGAGACCGAGCGGGTGCGCACGTCGAGGGCGGCGAGGTGGGCGCGGCCCGCGACGATCCCGTACAGCTTGGCGTTGGGACCCCGGCGCTCGGCCCCGGCCTCGCCGACTACGTGGACGAGCCCGGAGCCCCGGAGCCGCTCGACGAGGTCGGCGACGGTCGGGCGGGAGAGTCCGGTGAGCGTCTTGAGCTGAGCGGCCGTCAACGGGCCCTCGTCCTGGAGCAGTCGCAGGGCGAGCCGGTCGTTGATGGCCCGTGCGGTGCTCGGGGATGCGGCCATGCGGCGATCCTCTCAGACGTTCCCGGGGCGGGACTCCGCCTCGCGGACTATTTATCAGGCAGGGTTCCTGATAGTTTACGCGGCACGCCACGACGGTGGTGGACCACCACGACGACGAGACACCACGACAGCGACGCGCCGCGACGGCGGCGGACCACGACCCCGGGAGGGCCCATGGCGGCGGAGACCGTCACCACCACCGAACGCCTGCGGCGGGCGCGCTTCGCCGTCGCCGCCGTCTTCTGCGTCCACGGCGCGGTGACCGGCAGCTTCGCCACCCGCATCCCCTGGATCCAGGAGCACGCGGGCGTCAGCGCCGGACAGCTCGGGCTCGCGCTCGCCTTCCCGCGCTCGGCGCCTCGCTCGCGATGCCGCTCGCCGGGTCGGTCTCCCACCGCTTCGGCGCCCGCACCGCGCTGCGCGGCCTGCTCGCCCTGTGGACCCTGTCCCTGATCCTGCCCTCGCTCGCCCCGAACGTCTGGGGGCTGTGCGGCGCGCTCTTCGTGTACGGCGCGACCGCCGGCATGTCCGACGTGGCGATGAACGCGCTGGGCGTCGAGACCGAGAACCGGCTCGGCCGCTCCATCATGTCGAGCCTGCACGGCATGTGGAGCGTGGGCGCCCTGATCGGCTCCGCCGCCGGCACGGTCGCCGCCCACCTCGGCGGCGACGCCCGGCTGCACCACCTGGTCGCGGCCCTCGTCCTCACCGTCCTCGGCCTGGTCTTCTGCCAGGGCGTCCTGGACGTGCGCAGCACCCGGAGGAGGAGGCGCCGCCGCGCTTCGCTGCCGCCGAAGTCCGCGCTCGTCATCGGCGCCATCGGCTTCTGCGGGGTGTTCGCGGAGGGCGCCAGCCTCGACTGGTCGGCCGTCTACCTCCGCGACGAGCTGGGCACCTCGGCCGGGCTCGCGGCCGCCTCGACGACCGCCTTCGCCCTGACGATGGCCGTGGCCCGGCTGGTCGGCGACCGGGTGGTGGACCGCTTCGGCGCGGTCCGTACGGTACGGGTCGGAGGCGCCGTCGCCACCCTCGGCGGCCTCCTGGTCGTCCTCGCCCCGCACGCGGCCGTCGCCCTGGCCGGATTCGGTCTCATCGGGCTCGGGGTCGCGGTCGTCGTCCCGCTGGCCTTCGCGGCGGCCGGACGCAGCGGCCCGAACCCCAGCCAGGCCATCGCGGGCGTCGCCACCATCACGTACACCTCGGGTCTGATCGCCCCTCCGCGATCGGCGGCATCGCCGACGCGACCTCGCTCGTCTTCTCCTTCGGCCTGGTCACGCTGCTCGCGTTCGGTCTGGTGGTGGGCGCGGGCGTGCTCCGGAGCGCCGACACGAAGGTCCCGGCGGCGCCCCGGCCGACGGCGTCCCCGCCGGGAGCGGGGGCCCGGCCGCGTAACGGCGGTCACCCGCCGGGGCGCCGTCCTCCCGGGCGTCCCCGGCCGGTGACCGCGCATACCATGTGGCTGATCTTTTGCGGTCCCGACGCGACCGCCGGAACCGGAGAACGGGAGCGACCTCATGAACCTCGGCGTGCGCTGGACCCTGCACGGGGACGGGAGAACACCCGCTCCGGGGGCCGTCGTCCGCCCGGACGAGCGGCTCTCCTGGCCCCGGACCGTCGGACTCGGCGCCCAGCACGTGGTCGCGATGTTCGGCGCGTCCTTCGTGGCCCCGGTCCTCATGGGCCTGGACCCGAACCTCGCGATCATGATGTCCGGCGTCGCGACCGCGATCTTCCTCCTGGCGACCCGGGGCACGGTCCCGTCCTACCTGGGCTGCTCGCTCTCCTTCGTCGGCGTCGCCGCCGCCATCCAGGCCTCCGGCGGCACCAGCGCCACCGTGACCGGCGCGGTCCTCGTCGTCGGCGCCGTGCTCTTCCTCGCGGGCCTCGCGGTGCGGAGGTTCGGCGCGCGGATCATCCACGCGGCGATGCCCCCGATCGTGACCGGCGCCGTCGTCATGCTGATCGGCTTCAACCTGGCCCCGGTCACCGCGGCCACGTACTGGCCGCAGGACCAGTGGACGGCGCTCCTGGTGATGCTGTTCACGGGGCTGGCCGTGGTCTGCCTGCGCGGCTTCTGGTCCCGGATCGCGATCTTCCTCGGCCTGGTCTTCGGCTACGCCCTGTCCTGGGTGCTCGACCTGACCTTCGGCAAGATCCACTCGATGTCCCCGTCCGGGCAGGTCACCGACCACTGGCGGCTCGACCTCTCCGGCGTCTCGAAGGCCGACTGGATCGGCCTGCCCTCCTTCCACGGCCCCGCCTTCGAGTGGTCCGCGATCCTGGTCGCGCTGCCCGTGGTCATCGCCCTGATCGCCGAGAACGCCGGACACGTCAAGGCCGTCGGCGAGATGACCGGGGACAACCTGGACGACAAGCTCGGCACCGCCATCGCCGCCGACGGCGCCGCCTCGATGCTGTCGACCGCCGTGGGCGGCCCGCCGAACACCACGTACTCCGAGAACATCGGCGTCATGGCCGCCACCCGCGTCTACTCGACCGCCGCCTACTGGGCGGCGGCCGGCTTCGCGCTGCTCTTCGGCCTCTGCCCGAAGTTCGGCGCGGTCGTCGCCGCCGTCCCCGGCGGCGTCCTCGGCGGCATCACCGTCATCCTGTACGGCATGATCGGCCTGCTCGGCGCCCAGATCTGGATCAACGCCGGGGTCGACCTGCGCAACCCGCTGAACCTGGTCCCGGCCGCCGCCGGCATCATCATCGGCGTCGGCGGCGTGAAGCTGACCTTCACCGACACCTTCGAGCTGGGCGGCATCGCGCTCGGCACGATCGTCGTCATCACCGGCTACCACGTGCTGCGGGCCTTCGCCCCGGCCCACCTCAAGGAGCAGGAACCGCTCCTGGACTCCGGCACCAGCTCGTACGAGAGCGGCACGGACGACGGGGCGAAGAGCTGAGGGATTCGCCCGTTCTGGGAAGCCGGGCCCGGAAGGCTCCCCGCGGGCCCGGCGGCTGGGAGCCTGCCCCATGGCGCAGACCCAGCAGCTCGGGCAGCAACTCGGACCCTTCCTGGCGGTCGACCCCGTGGTGGACCGGATGCGGGCGCTCCGCTCGGCCTGGCATCCGGCCGACGGGGTCGCCGTCTTCAACCGGGTCTACCTGACCGTCACCGAGGAGATCGGCCACGCCCTCGCAGCGGGTGCCTTCGAGGACCGGCGGGCCGCCGCCACGCTCGACGTGCGGTTCGCCGAGCGGTACCTCGCGGCGGTCGACGCCCTCGCCACCGGCGGCCCGGCGCCCGCCTGCTGGCGGCCCTCTTCCACTACCGGCGCCACCCCGGCGTGCGCCCGCTGCAGTTCGCGCTCGCCGGGATCAACGCCCACATCGGCCACGACCTGGCGCTCGCCGTCGTGGACGCCTGCCGAGACCTGGAGTGCGCCCCCGTCGACCTGGAGGACGAGTTCGACCGGGTCGGGGACGTCCTAGTCCTCCTGGAGGAGCGCATCCGGGAGGAGCTGATGCCGGGCCCGGACCTCCTGGAGCTCGCGGACCCGCTCACCCATCTGCTCGGCTGCTGGAGCCTGGACCGGGCCAGGGACGGGGCCTGGCTGGCGGCGCGCTCGCTCTGGCAACTGCGCGGCCTCCCCGAGCTGGCCGGGGAGTTCACGGAGCGCCTCGACCGGTCGGTGGGCCTGGTGGGACGGATGCTGCTCACGCCCCTGGCCGGGCCCTGAACCTCCCCGGCCGGCCCCCGAACCGTACGGCTCAGTCCTCCGGCAGCTCGACCGGGGCGATCTCCTCGTAGACGTCGCCCGGGCCCGGGTTGGTGGCGTCGGTGGAGCCGCCGAGGTGGTGCATCACGCCCCAGACCGCGTTGAGCGCCGTCTGCACCGCGCCCTCGGCCCAGCCGGCCGTCCAGGAGATGTCGTCGCCGGCGAGGAAGATGCCGCGCTTGTCCTCGGGCAGCCGGTCCTGCATGAAGTGCGTGAACAGGCGCCGCTGGTAGCGGTAGTGGCCCGGCAGGTTCGCCTTGAAGGCGCCCATGAAGTAGGGCTCGTTCTCCCAGGAGACCGTCACCGGGTTGCCGATGATGTGCTTCCGGATGTCGACCTTCGGGTAGATCTCGCCGAGCGACTTCAGCATGACCTCCATCCGCTCGTTCGCGGACAGCGGCAGCCACTTCAGGCTGTCGTCGCACCAGGTGTACGAGAGGCAGATCGTGGCCGGCCTGTCCGGGCCGTCGTCCAGAGGTAGGTGCCGCGGGTCATCCGGTCGGTCAGCGTCATCGACATGACGTCACGGCCGGTGTCCTCGTCCTTGTCCAGCCAGAACGGCCTGTCCACCGGCACGAACAGCTTCGAGCTCTCCATGTAGTGGGTGCGCTCGATCGCCGTCCAGTGGTCGATCGGGAAGAGCGAGTCGTCGCAGGCGATCTTGGAGAGCAGCATCCAGGACTGGGCGGTGAAGACCGCCGCCCGGTAGGTGCGGATGTCGCCGGAGGCGTCGGTGACCGTGATCCGGTTGCCCGCGGTCCGGTTCAGCCGGGTCACGGCCGGCTTCGGGTCGCCGCCGTGCAGGGAGGCGAGGGAGGTGCCCTGCGCCCAGTGGACGATCTTCTCGGCTCGCGCTCCCACAGGCGCAGCGGGAGCTGCTGCGAGCCGCCGACGATGCCGCGGTGGTGGTCGTCGGCCTCGGTGTAGACGACGCGGAGGATCTCCAGGATGGAGTTGGGGAAGTCGGTGTCCCAGCCGCCGGTGCCGAAGCCGACCTGGCCGAAGATCTCGCGGTGCCGGAAGGACTTGAAGGCCTCGGACTCGCAGAGGAAGCCGTAGAAGGTCTGGTTGTCGAGCTTCTCGACGAGCTGCGCCCAGATCTCGCGGATGCGCGGGACGTCCCGCTCGCGCATCGCGGTGTTCATGTCGGAGAAGTCGGCGCCCTCTTCGAGGCACTTGCCCCAGGCGGCGGCGACGTCGCGGTAGACCTGCGGCAGGTCGTCGATGGTCTCGGCGTAGTGCGACTCGCCCTTGAGGTCCACCACGGTCGACGGGGTGGCCGGGGAAACGGGTTCGGGAAGGGCGTGGTCTCCAGGCCGACCAGGTCGATGTAGTGCTGGAGCGCGGTCGACGAGGGCGGGAAGCGCATGGCGCCCATCTCGGCAGTCAGCGAGTCGTCGCAGCCCTCGAAGCCGACGGTCCGCAGCCGGCCGCCGATCTTGTCGGCCTCGTAGACGACGGGCTTGAGGCCCATCTTCATCAGCTCGTACGCGGCGATGATCCCGGACAGGCCGCCGCCGATGACCGCGACCTCGGTGCCGTGCTCGGTCGCCGGTATCTGGCCGAGCCCGGCCGGGTGGGCCAGGAAGTCGTCGTAGGCGTACGGGAAGTCCGGACCGAACATGGTGATCGGCGGCTGCGCGTCGGTGTGCTGGACGGCGTTGGGCACCGTGGACGTCATGGGGTACGGACTCCTTGCACGGAAAGAAGGGTGGGGCGGGAGGACGAGGGGGCTCAGACCAGGGGCCGTAGAGGTCCGGGCGCCGGTCGCGGAGGTAGGGGTTCAGCTCGCGGGAGGCCGCCAGGAAGGCGGGGTCGACGTCGCCGACGACGAGGTCCTCGCCGTGTCCGGCGCGGGCCCGGGCGGTGCCGTCGGGGGCGGCGAGCACGGAGAGGCCGACGAACTCGAAGTCGCCCTCGGGCCCGGTCCGGTTGGCGTACGCGATGTAGAGCTGGTTCTCGAAGGCGCGCACGGGGACGACGGACTCGGCGACGACCTCGGCGGGGTGCATGAGCGCGGTCGGCACGAGGAGGAGGTCCGTGCCGGCCAGGGCCTGCGCCCGTACGTTCTCGGGGAACTCGACGTCGTAGCAGATCATCAGGCCGACGGTGAGGCCGCCGACCTCGGCCTGGACGACGCCGTCGTCGCCGGGCGTGAACCACTGGTTCTCGAAGGCGCCGTAGAGGTGGGTCTTGCGGTAGTTCGCGAGCGGGACGCCGTCGGCGCCGACGAGCAGCAGGGAGTTGTGGAGGACGCCGTGCTCCTCGGTGTTGCGCTCCGGGTAGCCGTAGCCGACGGCCAGGCCGTGGCGCACGGCGACGGCCGCGACGGCGCGGGCGGAGGGACCGTCGGCCGGCTCGGCCAGGCGGGCCATGTCGGCGCCGATGGCGTAGCCGGTGAGAACAGCTCGGGGGCGAGCAGCAGGCCCGCTCCGGCGGCGGCGGCGCGGGCGGCGGCCTCGTCGAGGATCTTGAGGTTGGCGGCCACGTCACCGAGCTCGCCGGAGCTCTGGAGCAGGGCGGTGCGCAGCGCGGGCATGGCGATCCTCGGGGTCCGGAGTACAGGGGAAGACGTCAAAAACGGTACGGTTCCGGACTCGACCGCGACAAGGCGGGAGCGTTGCGGACCGACCGTCGAACCGTGCGCGATCCTCGTACCCGGCGGCGATTCGTTGCGTACGGCTCCCGCCGGACCGTGCGGCCGCGCCGCCGGGGCGGGCGGGTCCTGCGCGGGCGGGTCCTACGCGGGCGAGCCGGAGGAGAAGCGCCGCAGCAGCAGCGAGAGCACCAGGACGGACTTGGTGCGCTCCACGAAGGGCTCGCCCGCGATCCGCTCCAGGACGCGCTCGAAGTGGCGCATGTCCGAGGCGAAGACCTGGACGACGGCGTCCGCGTCGCCGGTGACGGTCGACGCGGACACCACCTCGGGGTACCGCTCAGACCCCGCCGGATGTCGTCCGGCGAGGTGTTGTGGCGACAGTAGATCTCGACGAACCCCTCGGTCTCCCAGCCGAGCGCCGCCGGGTCCACCCGTACGGTGAAGCCGGTGATGGCGCCCTCGGTCCGGAGCCGGTCCACGCGCCGCTTCACGGCGGGCGCGGAAAACCCACGAGCGAGCCGATGTCGGCGTACGAGCGGCGGGCGTCCTCCGCGAGGCGTGGACGATGCGTTCGTCGAGGTCGTTGAGTCGCACTACGGGTGGATCACTTCTCTGCTGAGGGCGCTGCGGTGGCCAGGCGGGAGCGGCGCATGCCGTACAGGAAGTAGAACACGAGCCCGGCGGCCATCCAGCAACCGAAGACGACCCAGGTGATCGCGTCGAGGCTGAACATGTTGTAGACGCAGAACAGGAAGCCGAGGATCGGGAAGGTCCAGCCGAGCGGGACGCGGAAGGTGCGGTCCATGGTCGGGCGGGTGCGGCGCAGCACGATCACGGCGATGTTGACCAGGGCGAAGGCGAAGAGGGTGCCGATGCTGGTGGCGTCGACGAGCTTGCCGAGCGGGATGACGGAGGCGAGGGCCCCGCAGAACAGCGACACGATCACGGTGTTCACGCGCGGGGTGCCGGTCTTGCCGCTGACCTTGCCGAAGACCTTGGGCACGAGGCCGTCGCGGGACATCGCGAAGAGCACCCGGGTCTGGCCGTAGAGGACGGTGAGGACGACGCTGGCGATCGAGATGACGGCGCCGGCGGCGAGCAGGGTGCCCAGAACTTCTGACCGCTGACGTCGTTCATGATCGCGGCGAGCGTGGCCTCGGAGCCGTCGAAGTCCTTCCAGTTCCACGCGCCGACGGCGACGGCGGCGACCAGGACGTAGAGCACGGTGACGATGAGCAGCGACAGCATGATCGCGCGCGGCAGGTCCCGCTTAGGGTCCTTCGCCTCCTCACCGGCGGTGGAGGCGGCGTCGAAGCCGATGTACGAGAAGAAGAGGCTGGCTCCGGCGGCGCTGACCCCGGCCATGCCGAGGGCATGAAGTCGGCGTAGTTGCCGGATTTGAAGCCCATGAAGCCGATGGCGCAGAAGAGCACCAGCGCGGCGATCTTCACGAACACCATGATCGTGTTGACGACGGCGGACTCGCGGGCGCCGCCGAGCAGGAAGACCATCGCGAGCAGCACGACGATCAGACCGGGCAGGTTGATGAAGCCGCCCTCGCCGGGCGCGGAGGAGACCGCGGCGGGGAGGGTGACCCCGATGGTCCCGTCGAGCAGCTCGTTGAGGTACTCGCCCCAGCCGACGGCCACGGCCGCGACCGAGACGCCGTACTCCAGGACCAGGCACCAGCCGCAGACCCAGGCGACGAGTTCGCCCATCGTTGCGTACGCGTACGAGTACGAGGAACCGGCCACCGGTATGGAGCCGGCCAGTTCGGCGTACGAGAGGGCCGAGAAGAGCGCCGTGAGGCCGGCGATGACGAAGGCGACGGTCACCGCGGGACCGGCCTTCGGGACGGCGTCGCCCAGGACGACGAAGATGCCCGTGCCCAGCGTGGCGCCGATGCTGATCATGGTGAGCTGCCACATCGAGAGCGAGCGGCGGAGAGTGCCTCCCTCACCCTGCCCACCCTCCGCGACCAGGGTTTCCACCGGCTTGCGACGGCCGAGGGCACGAAGAGCGGAGGGCTTGGGGGCAGTCGTGTCGTCGACCGGTGGGGCTGCGCCGTGGTCCAGCACTGCGGAGGCTCCTTATCGCTGCCTGTGGGGGCGGAGCGGGGACCGCGGCGGTGTGCGGGCATGCCGGAGCAGACCCACGGGGACGGAACCGCCGAGCAGGCGGTCGCCGCCACTCCTGGTACGAGGCACGAGCCTAAGGCCAGGGGTTCGCACTCGTAATGCAGGGTTGTTGCGCAATGCCGGATGATCATTGCGCACTTACGGCACGGACGGGGAAACATTGCGCTCCCCGCATGAATCAGTACATCGGGGGCATGCAGCGATCCACGCACGCAAGGGCTCTACGTGCCGGACGACCCGCTCCGCGAGGCCCTGCGGCCCGACGATCGGAGACCCGGTGGACTGGCTCGACCCGGAACCGTTCCTGCGCGGTACGGCCTGGCTGGACGGGAAGCGGCCCGTGCGGGCCGATCCGGACGATCTGGCGCGGCTGCCGTGGGACGTGGCGGCGCGGGCCGAACTGCCATCGGGGTGCGGATCGAGTTCACGGCCGCGCCCGGCACGCGCGCGGTGGAGCTGCGCTACCGGGCGGCCGTGCCGGACGCGGACGACCCGCTGCGGGACCTGCGCCACTGCTTCGCCCTCTGGAGCGGGGCGCGGTTCGTCGGGGAGACCTGCGTCGCCCCGGCCGCCGAGGCCGTCGTGAAGCTCCCGCTGCCCCCGGGCGGCGGCGTCTTCAACGTGTACCTGCCGGAGGGCCAGGCGCCCGTGCCGCTCGCCCTGCGGGCCGTCGGCAGCGCCCTCTCCCCGCCCCGGCCCGGCCCCGGTGGCTCGTCCACGGCGACTCCATCACCGAGGGCTGGTGGTCGACCCGTCCGGCCCGCTCCTGGCCCGCCACGGCGGGCCGCCTCCTAGGCCTCGACCCGGTCAACCTGGGGTACGCGGGCGCGGCGCGCGGCGAGCTGCCCTCGCCGAGCACCTGGCGCGGCTCCCGGGCGAGCTGATCACCCTGGCCTTCGGCACCAACTGCTGGTCCAGGGCGCCCGCGACGGCCGATTGGCTGTACGAGACCGTGCGGGCCTTCGTCGGGCTCGTCCGCACCGGCCACCCGAGACCCCGCTGCTGATCGTCTCGCCCGTCCTGCGCCCGGAGGCCGAGCACACCCGCAACGCCCTCGGCGCGACCCTCACGGAGCTGCGCCGGGCCATGGAACGGGCGGGCCGGGACCTGGCGGCCGAGGGCGACGGGCACCTGTCCGTCCTGTCCGGCGGCCCACTGCTCGGTCCGGAGCACCTGGCGGACGGACTGCACCCGAACGACCGGGGCACGCCCGGATCGCGGCGGCGGTGGCGGAGGCCCTGAGCGGGCTCCCGGGCGTCCCGGTCGCGTCTCCCCGGCGTCAGCCCGCTGACAGCTCCCTGACCAGGAAGGTGCGGGGCCGCCTCCTGGTGGACGCGTCCGTCCCGGTCCGTCCGGCTCCAGCGGTCGGTGTACGCGGTGACGGGCGCGTAGCCGAGCCCGCGCGTAGAGGGCCGCCGCGCGCGGGTTGTCACGGACGACTCCGAGGCCCAGGACGGTGCCCCCACGGGCGCGGACCAGCTCCTCGGCGCGGCAGGACCTGATCTCCGTACGCTCCATGCCGTGTGCCGTGACCGTACGGGACAGCCGTGGGCCCCGGGAGCGGTCTTCCCGAGGGCCCACGGCCGTCGTGCGTGCGGAGGGCTAGCTCCAACTGGCGTGCAGCGGCTTGCCCTCGGCGTAGCCGGCGGCGGACTGGATGCCGACCACGGCCTTCTCCTCGAACTCGGCGAGCGAGCCGGCACCGGCGTAGGTGCGGGAGGAGCGGACGCCCGCGATGATCGAGTCGATCAGGTCCTCGACGCCCGGACGCTGCGGGTCGAGGAACATGCGGGAGGTGGAGATGCCCTCCTCGAACAGCGCCTTGCGGGCGCGGTCGTAGGAGACTCGTCGGAGGTCCGGTTCTTGACGGCGCGGGCCGAGGCCATGCCGAAGGACTCCTTGTAGAAGCGCCCTTGGCGTCCTGGTGGAGGTCGCCCGGCGACTCGTACGTGCCGGCGAACCAGGAGCCGATCATCACGTTGGAGGCGCCGGCGGCAGCGCCATGGCGACGTCGCGCGGGTGCCGGACGCCACCGTCGGCCCAGACGTGCTTGCCGTACTTCTTCGCCTCGGCGGCGCACTCCAGGACGGCCGAGAACTGCGGGCGGCCGACGCCGGTCATCATGCGGGTGGTGCACATGGCGCCGGGGCCGACGCCGACCTTGATGATGTCCGCGCCCGCCTCGATGAGGTCCTTGACGCCCTCGGCGGCCACGATGTTGCCCGCGACGATCGGGACCTGCGGGTCGAGCGCCCGGACGGTCCGGATGGCGGAGATCATCGACTCCTGGTGGCCGTGCGCGTGTCGATGACGAGCGTGTCGACGCCCGCGTCGAGGAGCAGCTTGGCCTTGCCCGCCACGTCGCCGTTGATGCCGACGGCGGCGGCGATGCGCAACCGGCCGTTCGCGTCGACGGCCGGGCTGTAGAGGTCGCGCGCAGGGCGCCCTTGCGGGTCAGGATGCCGGCCAGCCTGCCCTCCGCGTCGACGGCGGGGGCGTAGCGGCGGTTGGCGGCGTCGAGGGTGTGGAAGGCCTCGCGCGGGTCGATGTCCGCATCCAGGAGGAGCAGGTCCTTGGACATGACCTCGGAGAGCTGGGTGAAGCGGTCCACGCCGGAGAGGTCGGCGTCGGTGACGACGCCCACCGGGCGCCGGTCCTCGTCGACGACGACGCCGGCGTCGTGGGCGCGCTTGGGCAGCAGCGCGAGGGCGTCGGCGACGGTCTGGTGCGGCTCCAGGACGATCGGGGTGTCGAGGACGTGGTGACGGCTCTTCACCCACGAGATCACGTCGGTGACGACCTCGATCGGGATGTCCTGCGGGATGACGACCAGGCCGCCGCGGCGAGCGACGGTCTCGGCCATCCGGCGGCCGGCGATGGCGGTCATGTTGGCCACGACGAGCGGGATCGTCGTCCCGGTGCCGTCGGGCGAGGAGAGGTCCACGGCCTGGCGGGAGCCGACGGCCGAGCGGCTCGGCACCATGAACACATCGTCGTACGTCAGGTCGTAGGGCGGCTTGACGTCATTGAGGAAACGCACGTGCTGACATCCCAGTCGTTCGGATCGGCCCTAGGCATTTCAGCCAGGGGAAAAAGCACGTAGTTCATTGTCCCACGGGTGTACGCATACCAGTCCCGGGCCGATCCTCCGAGGCTTGCGGCGGGAGGTTAGGAGGATCCTCCGAAGGCGCCGCCCAGGGAGAGGAGGACGGAGAGGCGGGCGGGGCTCTCGTCGGCCGCCGTGGCGAAGACCTCCTGGGCGGTCCGCCACTCGCGCGGCCGGGCCTCGGCGTACCCCCGCCAGTGGGTGACGACGAGGACGACCGGCCGGGGCAGGTCGGTGAGGCAGTCGGCGAGGGCGTCCCAGTTGCGGCCGAACCAGTCGGGCAGCGCGAGCGCGTCGGCGCACCGGTCCATGAGGGCGGCCTTGTCCGCGACGCCGGTCAGGTCGAGGACGACGGGGTCGTCAAGGCCCATCCGTGACCACCTCCCGGAAGGTCTCGTAGTGGTCGTCGGTGTAGTACGTCTCGCCGCCGCGGCCGGTGACGAGGCGGCGCGCCCCCAGTCGCGTTCGCCGGGGGTCCTCACGGTGTACTCGTGGTAGTAGCCGCGCTCCCGGCGGGGCAGGACCTTCTCGAAGTTGGAGAAGACGGTGCCGTCCTTGGCGTACGGGTAGGGTCCGCCGCGCGCGACGAGGTCGAGCGTCCGGCGCGCCTCGGGCGGCAGGTCGGCGGCCCGCACGGTGGGCAGTCCCGAGGTGCCGGTGGGCGCGACGGCCGCGGTCGTACGGGTCGGGGCGGCGGTTCCCGTGCCTCCGCCGCCCGGGGAGCACCCGGCCAGGAAGCCGCCCAGGAGGACGGCGAGGACGAGCGCGAGGAGCACGCGCGGGGGCCGGAGCAGCATGTCCCGAACATACCGGTGCGGGACGGCTCCGGCCCCGGGGGCGCGCGTGGTTCAGCCGCTGTCGGGGTCCGTGCGGTCGAGCGCCGGGTGGGTGCCCGGCCTCGACTCGGTGAGCAGGTAGTCCGCCGCGGCGCGGTCGGTCACCAGGCTGGTGACGAGCCCGGAGCGGAGCACCGCGCCGATCGCCGCCGCCTTGCGCTGGCCGCCGGCGATGGCCACGACCTCGGGGATCCGGCGCAGCCAGTCGGCCTCGACGGTGATGCAGCGCTCGCCCAGGTCGCGGCCGACCCGGCGCCCCTCGGCGTCGAAGAGGTGCGCGGACATCTCGGCGGCGACGCCGAGGGAGGCGTAGTGGGCGCGCTCCTCGTCGGAGAGCATGTCGTGGACGGTGGAGATGCCCGGCTCCCAGGAGCCGATGGACACGCAGGCGACGGTCACCTTGTCGAAGTACTCGAAGGCCCGCGCGATGCCGGTCTGGCTGCGCAGCGCGGCGGCCGTCGCCGGGTCGGGCAGCAGCATGGGGGCGTAGATCGGGTGGGCCTCGCCGCCGGAGACCTGGGCGGCCCGGCGCACGGCCTCGACGGAGCCGCGCTCGGCAGTCCCGGCGTCGTACACGCCGGTGAGCTGGACGACCGTGCAGGGCGGCAGCCGGTCGAGCGCGGCCGCCATGTGGATGGTGGAGCGGCCCCAGGCCAGGCCGAGGACGTCGCCCTCGGTGACCAGCTCGCCGAGCAGGTCGGCGGCGACCTCGCCGAGGTTCTCCGGGTCGGGCGACTCGTCCTCGCCCTCCGCCGGGGACTCGACGACGACGGCGTGGCGGAGGCCGTAGCGGGCGCGGAGCGCGTCGGAGCGCTCGGCGTCCAGCTCGGCCGGTACGCGGATCTCGATCCGTACGAGGTCGCGCTCCAGGGCGGTCTCCAGGACCCGGGCCACCTTGAAGCGGCTCACGCCGAACTCCTCGGCGATCTGGATCTTGGACTTGCCCTCCAGGTAGAAGCGGCGGGCCATGGCCGCCGCCTGCACCAACTCCGCGGGGCCCATCCGCAGGGCTGAGCGTCCCGCCGACATACCCGCCACCGCGCTCTCCTCACTGCCGTTCACGTACCGCTTGCTCACGTCACGCCGTTCACGTGCCGAGGTCGTTCACACTCCTGCTCGTCGTTCATCCTGTCAGAAACGACGGGCCTTGATCAGTCCTGTCGGCGGCCCGACGGACCGCGTTCATCCGCCGGAGGCTCAGTGGCCACACGCCCACGCGGCGGAGGCCGTCGCGGTCTCGGCGCGGGCCCGCAGCGAGGCGACGGCGGCGGCCGGGTCGGCCGCCCGTACACCGCCGAGCCCGCGACGAAGACGTCGGCGCCGGCCTCGGCGCACCGCTCGATCGTGGACTCCGCGACCCCGCCGTCGACCTGGAGCCACAGTTCGAGGCCGTGCTTGGAGATCAGCTCACGGGTGCGGCGGATCTTGGGCAGCATGATGTCGAGGAAGGCCTGGCCGCCGAAGCCGGGCTCGACGGTCATGATCAGCAGCATGTCGAGCTCGGGGAGCAGGTCCTCGTAGGGCTCGATGGGCGTGGCCGGCTTGAGCGCCATCGAGGCGCGGGCGCCCTTGGCCCGGATCTCCCGCGCGAGCCGCACGGGGGCGGCGGCCGCCTCGACGTGGAAGGTCACCGAACCGGCGCCGGCCTCCACGTACTGCGGGGCCCAGCGGTCCGGGTCCTCGATCATCAGGTGGCAGTCGAGCGGGGTGTCCGTCGCCCGTGCGAGGGACTCCACGATCGGCACGCCCAGCGTCAGATTGGGGACGAAGTGGTTGTCCATCACGTCGACGTGCAGCCAGTCGGCTCCCTCGACCGCCTTCGCCTCCTCGGCGAGCCGGGCGAAGTCCGCGGACAGGATGCTGGGGTTGATCTGCGCCATGCGCCAAGCCTCCACGTTCTTGGGCACTTCTTTGCCGCTGGGCGGTTTCGATTCAGGTCCGGACCAGGTTCGGTACGAAACGACGAGCCCGGGACCAGGACGGACCGGGATATTGCGGTCAGGTGATCGAAGGGTAGGGCGGCCCGGTGGTCAGGCGGTCCGGCGCAGCAGCGCCAGGTACATGGCGTCCGTACCGTGCAGATGCGGCCAGAGCTGGACGTCGGGGCCGTCGCCGAGCGCGGGGACGCCGGGCAGCAGCGGACGGGCGTCGATCAGCTCGGCGCCGCCGGTCTTCTTGAGGACGTCGTCGACGACGACCCGGGTCTCGGCCAGGTGCGGCGAGCAGGTCGCGTACCCGACGACGCCGCCGACGCGGACCGCGCGCAGCGCCTCGGTGAGCAGCGCGCGCTGGAGCGGGGCGAAGCCGTCCAGGTCGTCGGGGCGGCGGCGCCAGCGAGCCTCGGGACGGCGGCGCAGGGCGCCGAGGCCCGAGCAGGGCACGTCCATCAGGACCCGGTCGAAGGAGCCGGGGGCCCACGGCGGGCGGGTGCCGTCGGCGGCGATCACCTGGTACGGGCCGGGGTTGCCGGCGAGGGCGCGCTCGACCAGGCGGGCGCGGTGCGGCTGCTTCTCGGAGGCGAGGAGCGCGGCGCCCCGTCCGGAGGCGAGGGCGGCGAGGAGCGCAGCCTTGCCGCCGGGGCCCGCGCAGCCGTCGAGCCAGCGGGCGTCGGGACCTTCGAGGGGGCGTTCGCGAGGGCGAGGGCGACGAGCTGGCTGCCCTCGTCCTGGACGCCGGCCCGGCCCTCCTTCACCGCCTCGATGGCGCCGGGCTCGCCGCCCTCCGCCATCCGCACGGCGTACGGCGACCAGCGTCCCGGCAGGGTCTCGGTGGCCGCGGCGAGCTCCTCGGTGGTGGAGCGGCCGGGGCGGGCGACGAGGTGACCTCGGGGCGCTCGTTGTCCGCCTCCAGGAGGTCCTCGATCCCGGCGCGGCCGCCGCCGAGCGAGTCCCAGAGGGCCGAGACGACCCAGCGGGGGTGGGAGTGGACGACGGCGAGGTGGTCCTCGGGGTCCTCGTCGTACGGCGGGGCGACCTGCGCCACCCAGGCGTCCAGGTCCTGCCGCGCGATCTTCCGCAGCACGGCGTTCACGAACTTGGCCCGCCCGTCGCCGAGCACCACCCGCGCCAGCTCGACGCTGGCGGAGACGGCGGCGTGGCTGGGGATCCGGGTCCCGAGCAGTTGGTGCGCGCCGAGCGCGAGCACGTCGAGCACGGGCGGGTCGACCTCGCGCAGCGGGCGGTCGACGCAGGCGGCGATGATCGCGTCGTACGTGCCCTGGCGGCGCAGCGTCCCGTACACCAGCTCGGTCGCGAGGGCCGCGTCCCGCCCGTCGAAGTCCCCGCCCTCGCGGGCCTTCTTCAGCAGCGGGGGCAGCACCAGGTTCGCGTAGGCGTCCCGCTCGTCGACCGCCCGCAGCGCCTCGAAGGCGAGCATCCGGACGGGGTCCTTCCTGGGCTTCCGGTAGGGCTTGGGGGACGGCGACGTGCCTGCTCGCTCAAAGGTGCTCCGCGTGACGAAATGACGAGGTCGAACCCTCCAGCGTAGTCCCTCCGCGGGGCGGGCCCGGCGGCCCGCCCGGTCCGGACGACGGCTGCGGCGCCGCCCGGTCGCCGCCGCGCCCGACCGGGACCGGCCCGGGCCCGGTGCCGCCGGTGACCCGCCCCGGCCCCGGCGCCGACGACCGGCGGGGAGCCGCCTCCCGGGCCCCGGCCGGGCTCACGCGCCCAGTCGCTCCCCGGGGCGATCCGGACCCCGCGGGCCCAGTCGGCGGCCTTCATCGGCTTCTTGCCCTGGGGCTGGACCCAGAGGAGTTCGACGGCGTACGAGCCGGTGCCCGCGTACACGTTGTTCTTGCCGACCACGAGCTCGCCGGGGGCCAGGTCGGTGCGGTCCGGGAGGGGCGTGACCTGGATCAGCTTGAGGCGCTCGCCGCGGAAGACGGTCCAGGCGCCGGGGGCCGGGGTGCAGCCGCGCACCACCCGGTCCACCCGGAGCGCGGGGGCCGCGAAGTCGACGTGGGCGTCCTCGACCCGGATCTTCGGGGCGAGGGTGACGCCCTCGACGGGCTGCGGGACGGCCTGGAGCGTGCCGTCCTCGATGCCGTCCATGGTCGCGGCGAGCAGCCCGGCACCGGCGAAGGCGAGCCGGGTCAGCAGGTCGCCGCTGGTGTCGGTCGGGCGGACGTCCTCGGTGACGACGCCGTAGACCGGCCCGAGTCGAGGCCCTCCTCGATCAGGGAAGGTGGAGGCGCCGGTCACCTGGTCGCCCGCCATCAGCGCGTGCTGCACGGGCGCCGCGCCGCGCCACGCGGGCAGCAGCGAGAAGTGCAGGTTGACCCAGCCGCGGGCCGGGACGTCGAGGGCGGCCTTGGGCAGCAGGGCGCCGTACGCGACGACCGGGCAGCAGTCCGGCGCGATCTCCCGCAGCCGGGCGAGGAAGTCCTCGTCCCGGGGCCTGGCCGGCTTGAGGACCTCGACCCCGCCTCCTCCGCCCGCTGGGCCACCGGGCTCGCGACGAGCCGCCGGCCGCGTCCCGCCGGGGCGTCGGGCCGGGTGACCACGGCAGCCACCTCGTGCCGCCCGGAGGCGATCAGGGCGTCCAGGGCGGGAACGGCGACCTCGGGGGTGCCTGCGAAGACGAGCTTCATGGGTGGCGGCTGCCTGTCTCTCCGGGGGCGTTGGGGCAGCGCACCAGTCTAGGCGGTGCCCGGCGGCTCCCGCCCGGCGCGCGGCGCCCGGGGCGGAAGGGGCGTACGCGAGGACGGGCGCTCCGCGCATATGCGTGTACGCCCCGCAGCGTGACCCAACTCCCGGTGGCGCGTTGGTCAAGAGATTGACCCAACCGGGTCGCGCCGCTCCCTCGCGACCCGCCCCTTACACGCCGGTTCGAGAGGCTTTCACATGGCCGACCACGCAACCCACGACGCCCAAGCCCGGGCGAGTCTGCACCTGCTCGTGCGGGACATCGAGCGGGTCCGGCGGCAGGTGGACGCACTGCGCACGCTCACGGCCCAACTGGGCAACGTCTACCGCCCTCGCCGCTCCGGCCCGTCGACGGGCTTCGTCGTGTACGGGCGCGCGCCCGCCCGACCGTACGGCTGGCCCAGGAGTTGCGGGACAGCGTCGAGACCCTGGTGACCGCGGCGGTCGACTTCGACCGCTCGCTCGGTTTCTCGTGGGACGCGGTGGGTTCCGCGCTCGGGGTCACCAAGCAGGCCGTCCACCGCCGCTACGGCGCCCGCCGAGCGTCCCAGCAGAGCGCCGCCGCGGAGCAGGAGCACAGGGTGGAGCCGGGCGGGATCCGCCCGTCCCGTCGGTCCCCGCCGCCCGCTCGATGCCGCCGCAGCCCTCGGCGGGCGGCTCCGCCCTCCGCGAGGACTCCCGCCCGCCGGCCTTCCCGCACCCCGCAACGTCTGACGCACGAGACGCCACGGCCGCCCGCCCCTCGTGGGACGGGCGGCCGTCTCGCGTCCGCGCGGAGAGCCCGGGCGGCCGTCTCGTACCGTCGGCCGCCCCTCCGCCCGTACGGGAGCGTCCCCGGTGTCAGCCGATGTCCGGCGGGTCGACGCGGACCCGCACCGGGTCCCCGCCGCCGCGGGCGAGGCGGGACGCCCGGGCCTGCTTGAGGGCCGCCGCCAGGGTCGCGCCACTGCCCGGCGGGACCCGGACCAGGGCCCGCTCCCACTGCTCGCCCGGCGGCGGGTCGCCGGGCCTGCGGGCGCCGCCGGGGGCGCACCACGGGCAGCGGCACGGGGCCGAGGACCTCGGCGTCGGGGGCAGCGCGGCCGCCGCCAGGAAGCCCTCGACGGCCTCCGGCGGACCGGTCACCGCGGCCATCCGGGAGACCGGCGGGAAGCCAGCTCGGCGCGCTCGGCCAGCTCGCGCCGGGCGTGCCCGACCGGGTCCCAGCGGACGAGCGCCTGCACCGGCCGCAGCGTCGGCTCGGCCACCACGACGACCGTGCCGCCCTCGGCCTGCCCCCGCACGAGGGAGGCCGCGTCGATCCAGCGGCGCAGCGCCTCCTCGCCCGCGCGCAGGTCGGGCCGGCCGAGCATGGCCCAGCCGTCGAGGAGCAGGGCGGCCGCGTAGCCGCCCTCGGCGACGGGCTCGGCGCCGGGGGTGGAGACGACGAGCGCCGGGCGCCCGGGCACGCTGTCCAGGACGTGGTCACGGCCCGAGGTGCGGACCGGCACGGCCGGGAAGGCCGGCCGAGTTCCTCGGCAGTCCGCCGCGCGCCGACCACCTGGGCGCGCAGTCGGGTCGAGCCGCACTCCACCGCAGTGCCAGTCGGGGCGCCGCGCCCGCACCAGCCGCAGCACAGCTCCCGCTGCCCGGGGGCCTCCAGGGGCCCGGCGCAGTGCCGGCAGCGGGCGGGCGTCCGGCAGCGCTCGCAGGCCAGCCTCGGCACGTACCCCGGCGGGGCACCTGCACGAGCACCGGGCCGGTCTTGAGGCCCTCCCGCACGGTCTGCCAGGCGAGCGAGGGGAGCCGGGCGGCGCGCGCGGCCTCGTCCCGGGCGAGTTCGCCGTCGCCGACGGTACGGATCAGGGGGCGGCGGCGCGGACCCGCTCGCGTCCGGCGGTCAGCGCCCGGGCCCAGCCGGTCTCGACGAGCTGGGCGGCCTCGACGGTGCAGCTCGTGCTGCCCAGGAGGAAGCGCACCGGTCGTGGGCGGCGCGCAGCAGGAGCACCTCGCGCGCGTGGGGCTGCGGGGCGTGCGGCTCGCTGTGGCTGCCGTCGCCGTCGTCCCAGACGACGACGAGCCCGAGGTCCCGTACGGGGGCGAACATCGCGGCCCGGGTGCCGACGACGGCCCGCACGGCCCCGCGCCGCACGGCGAGCCAGCGCGCGTACCGCTTCTCGGGGCCCGCCTCGGCGGTGAGCAGCGCGTGCCGCCCCTCCCCAGGACGCCGGTCAGGGCCGCGTCGACCCGGTCGGCGGCCCGACCGTCGGGGACGACGACGAGGGCGCCGCGCCCGGAGGCGAGGGTCGCGGCGACGGCCCGGGCGATCTCCTCGGCCCAGTACGGGCCCGGCAGCGCGTTCCACACGGCGCGGGGCGCCCCGCCGTGCGCGAGGGAGTCCAGGAACGCGGGCCCCTGCTCGTACCGCGTCCAGCTTCCCGGCTCCGGGGCGCTCGGCGGCGGCAGCGGTTCCGGGGAGGGGCGGCGCTCGGCGGCGGCGCTGCGCGGCGGCACGGCGAGCTGGAGGACGTCGGCGAGGCTGCCGGCGTACCGGTCGGCGACGGCGCGGGCGAGGCCGAGCAGCTCGGGCCCGAGGACCGGTTCCGGGGAGACGACGTCGGCGAGGGCGGCCAGCGGCCCGGAGTAGTCGGACTCGGCCCGGCGCTCGACGAGGAAGCCGTCGATGAGCCGGCCGCCCTCCCGGCGCCCGTTCTTGACCTGGTGCGCCCCGGCCCCGAACCGCACGCGGACGCGCACTCCGGGCCGGGCGGCCTCGTCCAGCTCCTCGGGGACCGCGTAGTCGAAGAACTGGTCGAGGTGGAGCACCCCTTGTTCACCACGACCCGGGCCACGGGCAGCTCCTTGGCGAGGGCGGCCCCCGCCAGGTCCGCGGCTTGGCCTTCGGCACCTTCGCCTTCCGCACGGTCTCCCGAATGAGCGCGAGCTGCTCGGGTTCCTCGGAGGGCTTCTCGTTCTCGCTGCTCACGGCCCCATACCTACCAGACGCCACCGACAGCCCGGACGGACCGAGGCCCGGCGCCCCATGGGGTGCCGGGCCTCGTCGTCTGCGGGGCCTACAGCCCGGCGGCCTTCTTGAGGGCGTCGACGCGGTCGGTGCGCTCCCAGGTGAAGTCGGGCAGCTCGCGGCCGAAGTGGCCGTAGGCGGCGGTCTGGGAGTAGATCGGGCGCAGCAGGTCGAGGTCGCGGATGATCGCGGCCGGGCGCAGGTCGAAGACCTCCGCGATGGCGTTCTCGATCTTCTCGGTCTCCACCGTGTTGGTCCCGAAGGTCTCCACGAACAGACCCACCGGCTCGGCCTTGCCGATCGCGTAGGCGACCTGGACCTCGCAGCGCGCGGCCAGGCCGGCGGCCACGACGTTCTTGGCGACCCAGCGCATGGCGTAGGCGGCCGAGCGGTCGACCTTCGACGGGTCCTTGCCGGAGAAGGCGCCGCCGCCGTGGCGGGCCATGCCGCCGTACGTGTCGATGATGATCTTGCGGCCGGTCAGGCCGGCGTCGCCATCGGGCCGCCGATCTCGAAGCGGCCGGTCGGGTTCACCAGGAGGCGGTAGCCGTCGGTGTCGAGCTTGATGCCGTCCTCGACGAGCTGCCCCAGCACGTGCTCGACGACGAACTCGCGGATGTCGGGCGCGAGCAGCGACTCAGGTCGATGTCGCTCGCGTGCTGCGAGGAGACGACGACGGTGTCGAGACGGACGGCCTTGTCGCCGTCGTACTCGATGGTGACCTGGGTCTTGCCGTCGGGACGCAGGTACGGGATGGTGCCGTTCTTGCGGACCTCGGTCAGACGGCGCGAGAGCCGGTGCGCCAGGTGGATCGGCAGCGGCATCAGCTCGGGGGTCTCGTCCGACGCGTAGCCGAACATCAGGCCCTGGTCGCCGGCGCCCTGCTTGTCCAGCTCGTCCTCGTCGCCCTCGACGCGCTTCTCGTAGGCGGTGTCGACACCCTGGGCGATGTCCGGGGACTGCGATCCGATGGACACCGACACGCCGCAGGAGGCGCCGTCGAAGCCCTTCTTCGAGGAGTCGTAACCGATCTCCAGGATCTTGCTCCGGACGAGGGTGGGGATGTCCGCCCACGCCTTGGTGGTCACCTCACCGGCGACGTGCACCAGGCCGGTGGTGATCAGCGTCTCGACGGCGACGCGCGAGGTGGGGTCCTCGCGCAGCAGTGCGTCGAGGATGGTGTCGCTGATCTGGTCAGCGATCTTGTCGGGGTGCCCCTCGGTGACGGACTCCGAGGTGAACAGACGACGGGACACAACGCTCCCTGGGGTTGCAGCGGCTGCTGGCTACTCGTGGCGCGGACCGGCGGGGGCTGCGCCCGCGACGTTCCACGAACAGTCTATCGGTCGTGGTCGGACAATGGACCAGGTGTCTCGCCTGGCGAATGCCCGCGGCGGCCGGAACCGGCCGCGCACAAGGGCAGGACGGCCGCTCCGGTGGGACGCGAATCACTCGCGGGGCGGGTGTTTCGCTCCTCCGCCCGGGTGACGGTGCCCGGAGGGCGGCGCACCGGGGCTGACCAGACCCGGACATCCCGGCCGTCTCAGCCGGTGGGACGCAACCGGGGCAGGACCAGGTCCCAGACCGTCTCGGCGAGCGCTTCCTTCGGTCCGTACGGCACGGGGTCTCGGTGCCGTCCGCGGCGAGCACCACGGCCTCGTTCTCCTCGGAGCCGAAGGTCTTGCGCTCCCCACCTCGTTGACGACGAGGAGGTCGCAGCCCTTGCGGGCGAGCTTCTCGCGTCCGTTGGCGAGGACATTGTCGGTCTCGGCGGCGAAGCCGACGACCACCTAGCCGGGCAGGGCCCGGTCGGCGGAGAAGTTCGGCGAGGACGTCGGGGTTGCGGACGAGTTCGACGACGGGGGCGCCGTCGTCGCCCTTCTTCTTGATCTTGCCCGGGGCGTAGACGGCGGGGCGGAAGTCGGCGACGGCGGCCGCCATGACCACGGCGTCGGCGTCGGCGGCGGCCTTGAGGACGGCCTCGCGGAGCTGGACGGCGGTGCCGACGCGGACGACGTCGACGCCGGCCGGGTCGGGCAGGCCGGTGTTGGCCTCGACGAGGGTGACCCGGGCCCCCGGGCGGCGGCGGCCCGGGCGAGGGCGTAGCCCTGCTTGCCGGAGGAGCGGTTGCCCAGGTAGCGGACGGGGTCGAGGGGCTCGCGGGTGCCGCCCGCGCTGACGACGACGTGGCGGCCGGCGAGGTCGGGGCGGTGGCGCCCCGGGCGAGACGCGGCGGCAGACCTCGAAGATCTCGCCGGGGTCGGGCAGCCGCCCCTTGCCGGTGTCGGCGCCGGTGAGGCGGCCGACGGCGGGCTCGACGACGACGGCGCCGCGGCGGCGCAGGGTCGCCACGTTCTCCTGGGTCGCCGGGTGCTCCCACATCTCGGTGTGCATGGCGGGGGCGAAGACGACGGGACAGCGCGCGGTGAGCAGCGTGTTGGTGAGAGGTCGTCGGCGAGGCCGTGGGCGGCCTTGGCGAGCATGTCGGCGGTGGCGGGGGCGACCACGACGAGGTCGGCGCCCTGGCCGATCCGCACGTGCGGCACCTCGTGGACGGACTCCCAGACCTCGGTCGAGACGGGGTTTCCGGAGAGCGCGGACCAGGTGGCCGCGCCGACGAAGTGCAACGCGGAGTCGGTGGGCACGACCCGGACGTCGTGGCCCGACTCGGTGAGCCGGCGGAGCAGCTCGCACGCCTTGTAGGCGGCGATGCCGCCGGTGACGCCCAGAACGACCTTCGGCTTTGCCACGACTTCCACGACTCCCCGCACTCGGACGCGCACTCGGATGCGTACGACTCCATGAGACACCACAGGCCCGGCGGATGGTCCGCCGGGCCTGTGGTGACAAGCGTTACAAGCGCTGCGCGCTTACTGCGCCGGGCCCTCGATGGCCTCGGACGTCAGCAGACCCGCGTTGATCTCGCGCAGGGCGATCGAGAGCGGCTTCTCGTGGACGTGGGTGTCGACGAGCGGACCCACGTACTCCAGCAGGCCCTCGCCGAGCTGGGAGTAGTACGCGTTGATCTGACGCGCGCGCTTGGCCGCGTAGATCACGAGGCTGTACTTCGAGTCGGTGGCCTCGAGCAGCTCGTCGATCGGCGGGTTGATGATGCCCTCGGGCGCGGTGATGGAAGAGGACACGCTCTACCTTCCGAAGATGGAAAAGATCAGACACACTGCAGGGGCCTGGGGATCATTCCCAGAAGACAGCAGCATCAACGTTAGCAGCTCGCGCGCCACGTCCTCGACGGAGGTGTTGACGAGGGTGGTGTCGAACTCGGCCTCGGCAGCCAGCTCGACCTTCGCGGCGTCCAGGCGGCGCTCGATGACCTCGGGGACTCGGTGCCGCGGCCGGTGAGGCGGCGGACCAGCTCGTCCCAGCTCGGCGGGGCCAGGAAGACGAGCTGGGACTCCGGCATGGAGTCCTTCACCTGGCGGGCGCCCTGGAGGTCGATCTCCAGGAGGACGGGCTCGCCGGAGTCGAGGCGGTCGAGGACCGCGCCGCGCGGGGTGCCGTAGCGGTTGCCCGCGAACTCGGCCCATTCGAGGAGCTCACCGTTGGCGATCAGCTTGTCGAACTCGTCGTCCGTCACGAAGAAGTAGTGGACGCCGTGCTTCTCGCCGGGGCGGGGCTTCCGCGTCGTCGCCGACACCGAGAGCCAGACCTCGGGGTGGACCTTGCGCATATGCGCGACGACCGTGCTCTTGCCGACCCCGGAGGAGCCGGAGAGCACAGTCAGCCGCAGACGTACCTCTGCTGCCATGCAGCGATTATTCCAGTGGTTCACCCCTGCTTGCGCAGGGAGGACGCCTCATGCCGGGAATGTCCCGAAAGGTCAGGCGCCGGTGGAGCCGAACTCCCGCTCCAGGGAGGCGATCTGGTTGGAGCCGAGACCGCGCACCCGGCGGCTCTCGGAGATGCCGAGCCGCTCCATGATCTGCTTGGCGCGGACCTTGCCCACGCCCGGCAGGGACTCCAGGAGCGCGGAGACCTTCATCTTGCCGATGACGTCGTTCTCCTGGCCCGTCTTGATGACGTCGTGGAGGGATGCGCCGGAGTGCTTGAGTCGATTCTTGACCTCGGCCCGCTCCCGGCGAGCCGCGGCGGCCTTCTCGAGCGCGGCTGCGCGCTGTTCAGGGTAAGGGGCGGAAGAGCCACGCCTACGTCACCTCGGATGTCGATCTGTCGGATACGGACCGGTGAGGAACCTAATCGCCCCGCACCAGTGGAGCAACGGTCAGCGCAGTGGCCGCTGAACGCCTGCTCTGCCCCGGAGACTAGCGGCCGAGGCCGCTCCAGTCAACGAGAACAGCGGAAAAGTCCTGGTCAGCATCGACCGACCAGGACTTTCCCGGCATAACGACCGGGTTTTGGGCCAAGATTTCGTCAAGTGGCGGGAGGACCGGCCGGAGCGGGCCCGGGAACCGGCCCGATCCGCTCCGACCTGCGGATTGGTCCCGCCGGGGATCAGGCGCCGACGGCCGCGCGGATCTCGTCCGCGTACCGGAGCGCCGAGTCCCGCAGGGCAGTGGCGTCCGGACCGTGCCGCAGGACCCCGCGGCTGACGTTCGGGACGACGTTGCGGACCGCCGCGCCGAAGACGGCGGGGAGGTCGGCGGGGTCGCGCCCTGGGCGCCGATGCCGGGGGCCAGGAGGGGCCGTTGATGTCCAGGTCGAAGGAGGACAGGTCGCCGAGGGTGGCGCCGACGACCGCGCCGAAGGAGCCCATGGGGGTCTCCCCGCGTTCTCCTCGGCCAGGTGGGCGAGCATCGTCGCGCCGATCGTCCGCCCGTCCTCGCGGACGGCCCGCTGGACCTCGCTCCCCTCCGGATTGGAGGTCAGCGCGAGGACGAAGAGGCCGGCGCCGGACGCGCGGGCCAGGTCGACGGCCGGCTGGAGGAGCCGTAGCCGAGGTACGGGGAGACCGTGAGCGCGTCGGAGAAGAGCGGGGACTCCTTGCGCAGGAAGGCCTCGGCGTAGGCGGCCATGGTGGAGCCGATGTCCCCGCGCTTGGCGTCCATGACGACCAGGCCGCCCGCCGCGCGCAGGTCGGAGACGGCGCGCTCCAGGACGGCGACGCCGCGCGAGCCGAAGCGCTCGAAGAAGGCCGCCTGGGGCTTGAAGACGGCCACGGTTCCGGCGAGGGCCTCGACGACGGTGAAGGTGAAGCGCTCCAGACCGGCGATGTCATCGGTGAGGCCCCAGGAGTCGAGCAGGGCGGCGTGCGGGTCGATGCCGACGCAGAGCGGGCCGCGCTCGTCCATGGCGGAGCGCAGGCGGGATCCGAAGGAGGGCGTCACTGGGCGGCCTTTCGGTTGTCGGCGCCGACGGCCTCGGCGAGGGTGGCGTACGGGGAGGCCGCGAGGCGCGCGGCGAGGCCCTTGTGGATCGCGCGGGCGTAGAACGGGCCCTCGTAGACGAAGGCGCTGTAGCCCTGGACGAGGGTGGCGCCGGCGAGGATGCGCTGCCAGGCGTCCTCGGCGTCCTCGATGCCGCCGACGCCGACGAGGACCAGGCGGTCGCCCACGCGCGCGTGGAGGCGGCGCAGGACCTCCAGGGAGCGCCGCTTGACCGGGCGGCCGGACAGCCCGCCGGTCTCCTCGATCAGCTCGGGCGCGGACTTCAGGCCGAGGCCCTCGCGGGCGATGGTGGTGTTGGTGGCGATGATGCCGTCGAGGCCCAGCTCCAGGGCGAGGTCGGCGACCGCGTCCACGTCCTCGTCGGCCAGGTCGGGGGCGATCTTGACCAGGAGCGGGACCCGGCGGTCGGTGACCGTGCGGTCGGCCGCCTCGCGCACGGCCGTCAGGAGGGGGCGCAGGGACTCGGTGGCCTGGAGGTTGCGCAGGCCGGGGGTGTTCGGGGAGGAGACGTTGACGACGAGGTAGTCGGCGTGCGCGGCGAGGCGCTCGGTGGACTTCACGTAGTCGGCGGCCGCCTCGGCCTCGGGGACGACCTTGGTCTTGCCGATGTTGACGCCCACGACCGTCCTGAAGACCGGTACGCGCGCGTGGAGGCGGGCGGCGACGGCGGCGGAGCCCTCGTTGTTGAAGCCCATGCGGTTGATCAGGGCGCGGTCCGGGACGAGCCGGAAGAGGCGCTTCTTGGGGTTGCCCGGCTGGGCCTCGCCGGTGACGGTGCCGATCTCGACGTGGTCGAAGCCGAGCATCGCCATGCCGTCGATGGCGACGGCGTTCTTGTCGAAGCCGGCGGCGAGGGCCGAAGGGCCGTGCATGCGCAGGCCGAGGGCCTCGGTGCGCAGCTCCTCGTACCGGGGGCGAGGGCGGCGGCGACGAAGGTGCGGAGCACCGGGACGCGAGCGGCCAGGCGGATCCAGCGGAAGGCCAGGTAGTGGGCCCGCTCGGGGTCCATCCGCTTGAAGACCAGGTGGAAGAACAGCTTGTACATCGTCCGAAATATCCCTTGTTCGGTCATGAAGAGGGGACACCGCGCTGTGGCCGGTGTCCCCCTTCTCCGTACGGGCTGCTAGTCGCGGGCCGCGACGAGGTGCTCGGCGTGCTCCTGGAGGAGCGGACGCCGACGCCGCCGTGGTTGAGCGCGTCGATGCCCTGGACGGCCGCGGCGAGGGCCTGGACGGTGGTCAGGCACGGGACGCCGCGGGAGACGGCGGCGGTGCGGATCTCGTAGCCGTCGAGCCGGCCGCCGGTGCCGTAGGGGGTGTTGACGATGAGGTCGACCTCCCCGTCGTGGATGAGCTGCACGATCGTCTTCTCCCCGTGCGCGCCCTCGCCCTCGCTGAGCTTGCGCACCACGGTGGCGTTGATGCCGTTGCGCTTGAGGACCTCGGCGGTGCCCGAGGTGGCCAGGAGCTCGAAGCCGTGGGCGACCAGCTCACGCGCCGGGAAGATCATCGAGCGTTTGTCGCGGTTGGCCACCGAGATGAACGCCCGGCCCTTGGTCGGCAGCGGCCCGTAGGCGCCGGCCTGGGACTTGGCGTAGGCGGTGCCGAAGACCGAGTCGATGCCCATCACCTCACCCGTGGACCGCATCTCCGGCCCCAGCACGGTGTCGACGCCGCGGCCGTGGATGTCACGGAAGCGCGACCAGGGCATGACGGCCTCCTTGACGGAGATCGGCGCGTCGAACGGCAGCGTCCCGCCGTCACCGTTCCTCGGCAGCAGGCCCTCCGCGCGCAGCTCGGCGATGGTGGCGCCCAGCGAGATCCGGGCCGCGGCCTTCGCCAGCGGCACCGCGGTGGCCTTGGAGGTGAAGGGCACCGTCCGCGAGGCGCGCGGGTTGGCCTCCAGGACGTAGAGGATGTCCCCGGCCATCGCGAACTGAATGTTGATCAAACCCCGGACCCCGACGCCCTTGGCGATGGCCTCGGTGGAGGTCCGCAGCCGCTTGATGTCGTGCCCGCCCAGCGTGATCGGCGGCAGCGCGCAGGCCGAGTCGCCGGAGTGGATACCGGCCTCCTCGATGTGCTCCATCACACCACCGAGGTAGAGCTCCTCACCGTCGTAGAGCGCGTCCACATCGATCTCGATCGCGTCATCGAGGAACCGGTCGACCAGCACCGGCCGGGTGGGGCTGATCTCGGTGGACTCGGCGATGTACGACTCCAGGCGGGCCTCGTCGTACACGATCTCCATGCCGCGCCCGCCCAGCACGTACGACGGGCGGACCAGGACGGGGTAGCCGATCTCGTCGGCGATGGCCTTGGCACCGGCGAAGGTGGTCGCGGTGCCGTGCTTGGGCGCCGGGAGCCCGGCCTCGGCCAGGACCCGGCCGAAGGCGCCGCGGTCCTCGGCGGCGTGGATGGCCTCCGGGGAGGTGCCGACGACCGGCACGCCGTTGTCCTTGAGCGCCTGGGACAGGCCGAGGGGGTCTGGCCGCCGAGCTGGACCACCACGCCCGCGACGGGGCCGGCGAGGGTCTCGGCGTGGACGATCTCCAGCACGTCTTCGAGCGTGAGCGGCTCGAAGTACAGGCGGTCGGAGGTGTCGTAGTCGGTGGAGACGGTCTCGGGATTGCAGTTGACCATCACCGTCTCGTAACCCGCCTCGCTCAGCGCGAAAGAGGCGTGGACACAGGAGTAGTCGAACTCGATGCCCTGCCCGATCCGGTTCGGACCGGAGCCGAGGATGATCACGGCCGGCTTCTCGCGCGGCGCGACCTCCGACTCCTCGTCGTAGGAGGAGTAGAAGTACGGCGTCTTCGCCGCGAACTCCGCCGCACAGGTGTCCACCGTCTTGTAGACCGGACGGACCCCGAGGGCGTGGCGGACCTCACGCACCACGTCCTCGCGCAGACCCCGGATCTCGGCGATCTGGGCGTCGGAGAAGCCGTGGCGCTTGGCCTCGGCCAGGATCTGCGGGTCGAGCTTGTCGGCGGCGGCCAGCTCGTCGGCGATCTCCTTGATCAGGAAGAGCTGGTCGACGAACCACGGGTCGATCTTCGTGGCGTCGAAGACCTCCTGCGGCGTGGCACCGGCCCGGATCGACTGCATGACCGTGTTGATCCGGCCGTCGGTCGGACGCACCGACTCGCGCAGCAGCTCGTCCTTGTCACCCGGCTCGCCGGTGAAGGTGAACTGCGAACCCTTCTTCTCCAAAGACCGCAGCGCCTTCTGGAGCGCCTCGGTGAAGTTGCGGCCGATCGCCATCGCCTCACCCACCGACTTCATCGTCGTGGTCAGCGTGGAGTCGGCGGCCGGGAACTTCTCGAACGCGAACCGCGGAGCCTTGACCACCACATAGTCGAGGGTGGGCTCGAAGGACGCCGGAGTCTTCTCCGTGATGTCGTTCGGAATCTCATCCAGCGTGTAGCCCACCGCCAGACGCGCCGCGATCTTGGCGATCGGGAAACCCGTCGCCTTCGACGCCAGCGCACTCGACCGGGAGACACGCGGGTTCATCTCGATCACGATGATCCGGCCGTCGTCCGGGTTGACCGCGAACTGGATGTTGCAGCCACCGGTGTCCACCCCGACCTCACGGATGATCGCGATGCCGATGTCCCGCAGCCGCTGGTACTCGCGGTCGGTCAGCGTCATCGACGGCGCCACCGTGATCGAGTCGCCGGTGTGCACGCCCATCGGGTCGAAGTTCTCGATGGAGCAGACCACCACGACGTTGTCGTTCTTGTCGCGCATCAGCTCCAGCTCGTACTCCTTCCACCCCAGGATCGACTCCTCCAGGAGCACCTCGGTGGTCGGCGAGAGGGCCAGGCCCTGCCCGGCGATGCGGCGCAGCTCCTCCTCGTCGTGCGCGAAACCCGAACCGGCGCCGCCCATGGTGAAGGAGGGGCGGACGACGACCGGGTAGCCGCCGAGGGTGTCGACGCCCCTGATCACGTCGTCCATGGAGTGGCAGATCACCGAACGGGCGGACTCGCCGTGCCCGATCTTCGCCTTGACGGCCTCCACCACGCCCTTGAACAGGTCACGGTCCTCACCCTTGTGGATCGCCTCCACGTTCGCACCGATCAGCTCCACCCCGTACTTCTCCAGCACACCCTGCTCGTGCATGGAGATCGCGGTGTTCAGCGCGGTCTGGCCGCCGAGGGTGGGCAGGAGGGCGTCGGGCCGCTCCTTGGCGATGATCTTCTCGACGAACTCCGGGGTGATCGGCTCGACGTACGTGGCGTCGGCGATCTCCGGGTCGGTCATGATCGTGGCCGGGTTGGAGTTGACCAGGATCACCCGCAGGCCCTCGGCCTTGAGGATGCGGCACGCCTGGGTGCCGGAGTAGTCGAACTCCGCGGCCTGCCCGATCACGATCGGGCCGGAGCCGATGACCAGGACGGACTGGATATCGGTGCGCTTAGGCACGCTCGGCCTCCATCAGGGCGGTTTCCATCAAAGACGTGAAGCGGTCGAAGAGGTACGCGGCGTCGTGCGGGCCCGCCGCCGCCTCGGGGTGGTACTGCACCGAGAAGGCCGGCCGGTCGAGCAACTGGAGGCCCTCCACGACGTTGTCGTTGAGACAGACGTGGGAGACCTCGGCGCGCCCGAAGGGGTGTCGGAGACCTTGTCGAGGGCGCGTCCACGGCGAAGCCGTGGTTGTGCGCAGTGACCTCGACCTTGCCGGTGGTGCGGTCCTGGACCGGCTGGTTGATGCCCCGGTGGCCGTACTTCAGCTTGTACGTGCCGAAGCCGAGCGCCCGGCCCAGGATCTGGTTGCCGAAGCAGATGCCGAAGAGCGGCGTCTTGCGCTCCAGGACGGACCGCATGAGGGCGACGGGACCGTCGGCGGTGGCCGGGTCGCCGGGGCCGTTGGAGAAGAACACCCCGTCGGGCCGGACGGCGTAGACGTCCTCGGCGGTGGCGGTGGCGGGCAGGACGTGGACCTCGATGCCGCGCTCGGCCATCCGGTGCGGGGTCATGCCCTTGATGCCGAGGTCGATCGCCGCGACCGTGAACTTCTTCTCGCCGACCGCGGGGACGACGTACGTCTCCTTGGTGGCGACCTCGGCGGAGAGGTTCGTGCCCTTCATCTCGGGCTGCGCCTTGACCTTGGCGAGCAGGGCCTCGTCGCGGACGCCCGTCCAGGCGTCGCCGGAGAAGATGCCGACGCGCATGGCGCCGCGCTCGCGCAGGTGACGGGTGAGGGCGCGGGTGTCGACGCCGGAGATCCCGACGACGCCCTGGCGCGCCAGCTCCTCGTCGAGCGAGCGGCGCGCGCGCCAGTTGGAGGAGACGCGGGCGGGGTCGCGGACGACGTAGCCGGAGACCCAGATGCGACCGGACTCGGGGTCCTCGTCGTTGACGCCGGTGTTCCCGACGTGCGGGGCCGTCATGACCACGACCTGGCGGTGGTAGGACGGGTCGGTGAGGGTCTCCTGGTAGCCGGTCATGCCGGTGGAGAACACGGCCTCGCCGAAGGTCTCCCCACGGCCCCGTAGGCGCGGCCGCGGAAGATGCGGCCGTCCTCCAGGACGAGTACGGCGGGGCCGCCTTCTGCCTCTGCGAGGCGCCTCCCTGGGTGGAGGTCGTCATCGTGCGATGCCTTCCGTTGCGCTGATCATGGAGTTGACGGTCTCGACCCAGGCGGTGTGTTCCGCCGCCCGGTCGGACCTGAAGCCGGAGTCGAGGAGGGTGCCGCCGTGCTCCCAGGTGACGATCAGGAGCCCGCCCTCGGCGAGGACCTTGCCGGCGATGCCCTTGTCGAGGCGCGCCTCGCGCAGGGCGTCGGCCGGGACGAAGAAGTCGTTCGCCCCGGGGCGGACGACCGCGATCCGGCGTCGGTGAGCGTGAGCTCGACGCGGCTGCGGGTGCCGAGGCCGTGGGCGACGATCCGGTCGAGCCACTGCCCGGCGGTCGTGGACCCGTGGTAGCGCCCGCTGAGGGTCAGTTTCGCCGCACCGGCCGTCTCCGGCGCGGTGGGCAGTGCGGGGAGGTCGGACTGGAGGCTGCCGCGCCACTTCCATCCCTGGCGCATGAGCCAGTACACGAAGGCGACGAAGAGCAGCAGTCCGGCGACCCAGCCGATCCTTCCGGCCCAGTCGGTCACCTCCGCCGACTTCTGTTCGGCTGCCTCTGCGGCGATTGCGATGAGTGGTGTCACGCCAGCTTCCCGTCCACGACCGTTGCCCGGCCCCGCAGAAGGTGTGGGTGACGCGTCCCGGCAGCTCGCGGCCCTCGTAGGGGTGTTGCGGCTGCGGGAGGCGAAGTCCGCGGGGTCCACGACTCCACGGTAAGCCGGATCGACCAGGGTCAGGTTCGCGGGCTCACCAGCCGAGACGGGGCGTCCGTGGCCCTTGGCCCGGCCGATGCGGGCGGGGGCGAAGGACATGCGGTCGGCGACGCCGGCCCAGTCGAGAGTCCGGTCTCGACCATCGTCTGCTGGACGACGGAGGGCGGTCTCCAGGCCGACCATGCCCATGGCGGCCGCGGCCCACTCGCAGTCCTTGTCCTCGTGCGGGTGCGGGGCGTGGTCGGTGGCGACGATGTCGATCGTGCCGTCGGCCAGCGCCTCGCGGAGCGCGAGACGTCCTTCTCGGTGCGCAGCGGCGGGTTGACCTTGTAGACCGGGTTGTACGAGCGGACCAGCTCGTCCGTGAGGAGGAGGTGGTGCGGGGTGACCTCGGCGGTGACGTCGATGCCGCGGGACTTGGCCCAGCGGACGATCTCGACGGAGCCGGCGGTGGAGAGAGTGGCAGATGTGGACGCGGGAGCCGACGTGCTCGGCGAGGAGGACGTCGCGGGCGATGATCGACTCCTCGGCGACGGCGGGCCAGCCGCCGAGGCCGAGTTCGGCGGAGACGACGCCCTCGTTCATCTGGGCGCCCTCGGTGAGGCGGGGCTCCTGGGCGTGCTGGGCGACGACGCCGCCGAAGGCCTTCACGTACTCCAGGGCGCGGCGCATGATCACGGCGTCGTCGACGCACTTGCCGTCGTCGGAGAAGACGGTGACGCCGGCGGCGGAGTCGTGCATGGCGCCGAGCTCGGCGAGCTTCTTGCCCTCCAGGCCGACGGTGACGGCGCCGATGGGCTGCACGTCGCAGTAGCCGTGCTCCTGGCCGAGCCGGTAGATCTGCTCGACGACGCCGGCGGTGTCGGCGACCGGGTGGTGTTGGCCATGGCGAAGACGGAGGTGTAGCCGCCGACGGCGGCGGCGCGGGTGCCGGTGAGGACGGTCTCGGAGTCCTCGCGGCCGGGCTCGCGCAGGTGGGTGTGGAGGTCGACCAGACCCGGCAGGAGGACCTGCCCGTCGGCCTCGATCACGGTCGCGCCCTCGGCGGAGAGGCCGGTGCCGACCTCCGCGACGGTCTCGCCGTCGATCAGGACGTCCTGCGGCTCGCCGCCCAGTACCTTCGCCCCGCGGATCAGGATCTTGCTCATGGTCACTTGGTCTCCTCGGTGCGCGCGGCGGGGTGGTGGTGACGGCGGGCTCGGAGCCGCCCAGGAGCAGGTAGAGCACGGCCATGCGGACGGAGACGCCGTTGGCGACCTGCTCGACGACCGTGCAGCGGTCGGAGTCGGCGACCTCGGCGGTGATCTCCATGCCGCGGACCATGGGGCCGGGGTGCATCACGATGGCGTGCTCGGGCATCTTCGCCATCCGCTCGCCGTCGAGGCCGTAGCGGCGCGAGTACTCGCGCTCGGTGGGGAAGAAGGCGGCGTTCATCCGCTCGCGCTGCACGCGCAGCATCATCACCGCGTCGGACTTCGGCAGCACGGCGTCGAGGTCGTAGGAGACCTCGCAGGGCCAGGTCTCGACGCCGACGGGGACCAGGGTGGGCGGGGCCACCAGGGTGACCTCGGCGCCGAGGGTGTGCAGCAGGTCGACGTTGGAGCGGGCGACCCGGCTGTGCAGGACGTCGCCGACGAGGGTGATCCGCTTGCCGGCGAGGTCCTGGCCGAGTCCGGTGTCGCGGCCGACGAGGCGGCGGCGCATGGTGAAGCGTCCAGGAGGGCCTGGGTGGGGTGCTGGTGGGTGCCGTCGCCGGCGTTGACGACGGGGGCGTCGATCCAGCCGGAGGTGGCGAGGCGGTACGGGGCGCCGGAGGCGCCGTGCCGGATGACGACCGCGTCGACGCCCATGGCCTCCAGGGTCTGGGCGGTGTCCTTGAGGACTCGCCCTTGGAGACGCTGGAGCCCTTGGCCGCGAAGTTGATGACGTCGGCGGAGAGGCGCTTCTCGGCGGCCTCGAAGGAGATCCGGGTGCGGGTGGAGTCCTCGAAGAAGAGGTTGCAGATGGTGCGGCCGCGCAGGGTCGGCAGCTTCTTGATGGGGCGGTCGGCCACCCGGGCCATCTCCTCGGCGGTGTCGAGGATCAGTACGGCGTCGTCGCGGGTGAGGTCGGCGGCCGAGATGAGGTGACGCATCATCGGGGTTTCTCTCCGTGGTGGGGAGGCGTGCGGGCGTGCGGGGGCAGGGGTGCCCCGGCCCCGGCGGGAAGCCAGTCCGGCTAGGAGGCGGGCTTGGAGCCGAGCAGGACGGTGTCGCGACCGTCTTCCTCGGCGAGCAGGACCTTGACCGTCTCCCGCAGCGACGTGGGAGGTTCTTGCCGACGTAGTCGGCGCGGATGGGCAGCTCGCGGTGGCCGCGGTCGACGAGGACGGCGAGCTGGACGGCGCGGGGGCGGCCGATGTCGCCGAGGGCGTCGAGGGCGGCGCGGATGGTGCGGCCGGAGAAGAGGACGTCGTCGACGAGGACGACGAGGCGCCCGTCGATGCCGTCGGCGGGGATCTCGGTGCGGCCGATGGCGCGGGCCGGCTTCATCCGCAGGTCGTCCCGGTACATGGTGATGTCGAGGGAACCGACCGGGACCTTGGTGCCGGTGATGGAGGCGAGCTTCTCGGCGAGCCGGCGGGCGAGAAGACGCCGCGGGTGGGAATGCCGAGGAGGACCACGTCGTCCGCGCCCTTGGCGCGCTCGACGATCTCGTGGGCGATGCGGGTGAGGACCCGCGCGATGTCGGGAGCCTTCGAGAACGGGCCGCGCGTCGTCGCCGTACTGCTGCTGGGTGTCCAGCCGGGTGTCCATGGAAAACGGACCTCCTTCTCCGCCTCACGGGACGGCTCTTAAAGGACGTCGTACTTGCGCCCCCACCCTACCAGGGGTGGCGCGGCGCCCTCCGCACACCCCGGCGCCCCTCCGGGCGCCGTCCCCGGAGGGGGCGGTACGGACCTTTCGGCTTGACGGGTAGGTGTAACGCTGCGTAACCTCACAGTGAGTTACCAGCCGCGCGGCGCAGCCGCATGTCGTCACAGCGTCCGGGAGCGTTATGTCCAGCGAATACGCAAAGCAGCTCGGGGCCAAACTCCGCGCCATCCGCACCCAGCAGGGTCTCTCGCTCCACGGGGTGGAGGAGAAGTCCCAGGGCCGCTGGAAGGCCGTGGTGGTCGGCTCGTACGAGCGGGGCGACCGCGCCGTGACCGTGCAGCGGCTTGCCGAGCTGGCGGACTTCTACGGGGTGCCGGTGCAGGAGCTCCTGCCGGGCACGACGCCGGGCGGGGCCGCCGAGCCGCCGCCGAAGCTGGTCCTGGACCTGGAGCGCCTGGCCCACGTCCCGCAGGAGAAGGCCGGCCCGCTCCAGCGCTACGCCGCGACGATCCAGTCGCAGCGCGGCGACTACAACGGCAAGGTGCTGTCGATCCGCCAGGACGACCTGCGCACCCTCGCCGTCATCTACGACCAGTCCCCTCGGTCCTCACCGAGCAGCTCATCAGTTGGGGCGTGCTGGACGCGGACGCGCGCCGCGCGGTCGCCCACGAGGAGGGCTGACCCCTTCGGAGGGTTGAGCAGAAACGTACCGCCGGATCCGTGGACGTCGACGACGTCCACGGATCTCGTGCTTTCCCGGGCCCGTACGGGACGCTCCCGGGGCCCGCAGGGGCTCCCCGGACCCCGAAAGGGCGCCGGAGGGCCCCGGAACAGACCGAAGGGGCCCGCAGCACGCTCGGCGCTGCGGGCCCCTTCGACTACCGGGTACGGGCGGGACTCAGGCGTCCACGTCCCGGCGCAGACGCGGCTTCAGGTCCTTGAAGCGCGCCAGGAGGCCGTTGACGAAGGCCGGCGACTCGTCGGTGGAGAACTCCTTGGCGAGCTGCACCGCCTCGTCGATGACGACCGCGTCCGGCGTGCCGTCCTCCCAGATCAGCTCGTACGCGCCGAGGCGCACGATGTTCCGGTCGGCGACGGGCATCCGGTCGAGGTCCCAGTCCACCGCGTAGGTCGCGATGAGCTCGTCGATCCGCGCCACGTGGGACGCGTACCCTCCACCAGTTGCATGGTGAACTCGTTGACCGGCGGCTGCCGGTCGTCCGAGCGCGCGTACCGGACCTGGTCCGCGAGGACCTCCTGCACGGAGGCGCCGCGCTGGTCGGCCTCGAAGAGGATCTGGAAGGCGCGCTTGCGGGCCTTGCTCCGAGCGGCCACGGTTAGTCGTTCACCCGGCCGAGGTAGTCGCTGGTGCGCGTGTCGACCTTGACCTTCTCACCGGTGGTGACGAAGAGCGGGACCTGGATCTCGTGGCCGGTCTCCAGCGTGGCGGGCTTGGTGCCGCCGGTGGAGCGGTCGCCCTGGACGCCCGGGTCGGTGTGCTGGATCGACAGGACGACGGCGGCGGGGAGCTCGACGTAGAGCACCGAGCCCTCGTGCTGGGCGACGGAGGCGGTGAAGCCCTCGACCAGGAAGTTCGCGGCGTCGCCGACGGCCTTGCGCTCGACCATCAACTGGTCGTACGTCTCCATGTCCATGAAGACGAAGTAGTCGCCGTCCATGTAGGAGAACTGCATGTCACGACGGTCGATGGTGGCCGTCTCGACCTTGACGCCCGCGTTGAAGGTCTTGTCGACGACCTTGCCGGACAGCACGTTCTTGAGCTTGGTGCGCACGAAGGCCGGGCCCTTGCCGGGCTTGACGTGCTGGAACTCGACGACGGACCAGAGCTGGCCGCCTTCGAGCTTGAGCACCATGCCGTTCTTGAGGTCGTTCGTGGAAGCCACGGTTGCGGAATCTCCTGGACTCTGGACTGACGTGGGACCGGGGAGGCGTGCGCGCCCTACAGCGCGAGCAGCTCCTTGGTCGTGATGGTGAGTAGCTCGGGTCCGCCGTCCGCCTCCTGGCGCACGACGAGCGTGTCATCGATCCGGACCCCGCCCCGGCCCGGGAGGTGGACCCCCGGTTCGACGGTGACCGGCACACAAGCGTCCAGTTTACCCATGGCCGAGGGTGACAACTGCGGGTCCTCGTCGATTTCGAGCCCCACCGTGCCCGGTGAGGGGGACGGCGGCCTCCGCGTGCCCCGCCGCCTTCAGGATCCGGCGGGCCGCCCGGTCCACGTCCCGGTACTCGGCGCCGGGCACGAGGACTCCCGTCCGGCCCGCTGAGCGGCGAAGACGAGCTCGTACAGCTCGATCTGCCACGCGGCGGGGTGGTGCCGATGACAAATGTGCGGCCGATCTCGCAGCGGTAGCCGCGGTAGTCGGCGCCGAGGCAGACGGAGAGGAAATCGCCCTCCTCGACCCGGCGGTCGGTGGGCCGGTGGCCCCGGCGGCCGGAGTGCAGTCCGGTCGCCACCGAGGTGGGGAAGGCCGCCCCGTCGGCGCCGTGGTCGACGAGCCGGCGTTCCAGCTCCAGGGCGAGGTGGCGTTCGGTCCGCCCACCAGGATGGATTCGAGGAGCTCGCCGAGGGCCTGGTCGGCGATCTCGGCGGCGATCCGGAGGCAGGCGATCTCGTCCTCGTCCTTGACGATCCTGAGCTGCTCCACGGCGCAGTCGAGGTCGGTGAGGCGGGGTCCGGAGGCGACGGCGCCCATGGCCCGGTGCCGGGCCACCGTCAGGTGGTGCTCCTCGACGGCGAGCGCGTCGGCGCCCGTGCGGCGGGCGAGGTCGACGGCGGCGACGGCCGGATCCCCTCCCCCGGTGGGCAGGACCTGCTGCCGGAGCAGTTCGTCGAGCCGCCCGTCGGCCGGTTCGTCCCCGGGCGCGACGGGGCGGAGCAGGACGTCCGCCTCCGGTTCGGGGCCGACGAGCAGGACGGCGCCCGGCGGGGAGCCGCCCGCGAGATAGCGGACGTTGGCGGGGCGGGAGACCAGGGCCGCCGGGCTGCCCGCGGCCGCGCACCGGTCGCGCAGCCGTACACGGCGGTCCGCATACACCTCTGACATGCTCCGAGCCTACGAGGAGCGGGCCGCGACGGCCTGTTCGGAACGGCCGACCGGGCGCCCCGGAGCCCGCGACGGGCGCGGGCTCACCAACTGGGCGGGCTCGCGATCGCGCGGGCGAGGACGTCGTCCAGGACGCGGGCGGTGGTCTCGACGTCGTACGTGGAGTTGTCGATGATCGGCAGGCCCGAGCCGTACCAGCCGGCCATCCGGCCGTGGATGGCGGCGACCTCCTCGTCCGAGAGGCGCCGGTTGCCGCTGCGCTGGGCGTTGCGCTCCAGGACGACCTCCAGGCCGGGCAGGAGGACGACGGGCAGCAGGCCGGGGCCGACGTGGCGCTTCCAGCCGCCGAGGCCGACGACGGGCCGGTCGGGGAAGACGGCGTCGTCGACGATGCAGGAGATGCCGTTGGCGAGGAAGTTGCGCGCGGCGAAGCCGCAGGTGCGGCAGGCGAGCCGGTACTGCGCCTCGGAGTGCTCGTTCCATCCGGACTGCGGGTCGGCGAAGCCGGAGCAGACCATTCGCGGACGTCGTCGAGGCTGATGTGCGCGGTGGGCACGCGGCGGCGCTGCGCCCAGTGCCGGGCGACGGTCGTCTTGCCGGCCCCGGCGGGGCCGATGAGCAGCACGGCCAGGGTCGCGCCGCCGGTCCCGGCCCCGTGCTCCACGGGCGGCGCGAGGGGCGCGCCCACGGGCGGCAGCGGGACGTGCCCGGTGGGCTCGGCGCGGTGGGGCGGCGGGGCGACGGGGTACTGGGGGGCCGCGAGGGGCTGGGGGACGGCGGGCGGCCGGGGCGCCGGGGCGGCGTGCCCCGAGCCCTGGTGGCCGGGTATGCCGCCGGGGCGCCCGCGCCCCATCCCTGTGCTCCCCTGCCCCGTGGAAGACGACGGGGCCTGCGGGGGCGGCGGGCCCGGGTGCCGGGGCGCGGCCGTCCCGTGCGGGACGGCCGGATGGACGCCGGGGCGGGAGCCGGTACCCGGCCCCGCCCCCGGTGCCGGGTAGGAGGTGTCCCCGGTCCGGCCGGCCGGCCGCCGTCTCCCGCCCGGGAACGGGGCCGGGCGTCCCGCCCGGCCGCTCGTGCGGTGGCAGCGGACCCCCACTGCGTGCTGCATCCGGTGCCACTCCGTCTCGTACGCCTGTTGTCGTCCGGGACCGGTCGTGTACCCGGACGGCGGAACGTTACCGCCCCGGCCCCCACAGGGGGAACGGCCGGGGCCCTTCCCGGTGCCCCGTCAGTCGGACAGTTCCTCGGCGAGCGCCCGCAGCGCCAGCCGGTAGGAGCCGATGCCGAACCCGGCGACCGTCCCGGTGGCCACGGCCGCGATCACCGAGGTGTGCCGGAACTCCTCGCGGGCGTACGGGTTCGAGATGTGCACCTCGACGAGCGGCGCCGTCCGCTGGGCGGCGGCGTCCCTCATCCCGTACGAGTAGTGCGTGAACGCCCCGGGGTTGATGACCACCGGGACCGAGCCGTCGGCCGCCTCGTGGAGCCAGCGGATCATCTCGCCCTCGTCGTTGGTCTCCCGTACCTCGACGTCGAAGCCGAGCTCCGCGCCGAGGGCGCGGCAGGACTCGACGAGCCCCTTGTAGGAGGTGGCGCCGTAGATGTCGGGCTCGCGGGAGCCGAGGCGGCCCAGGTTGGGGCCGTTGAGCACCAGTACCGGACGCGGCCCGCTCACGCCGACACCTCGCCGTACGCCGCGATCAGGACGGCCGGGTCGGGGCCCTCCAGGACGGTGGGCTTGGCGAGCCCGTCGAGCACGATGAACCGCAGCAGGTCGCCGCGGGACTTCTTGTCGACCTTCATGGTCTCCAGGAGCTTGGGCCACTGGTCGCCGCGGTAGCTGAGCGGCAGGCCGACGGACTCCAGGATCGCGCGGTGCCGGTCGGCGGTGGCGTCGTCGAGGCGCCCGGCGAGGCGGCCGAGCTCGGCGGCGAAGACCATGCCGACGGAGACGGCGGCGCCGTGGCGCCACTTGTAGCGCTCGTTCTTCTCGATGGCGTGGGCCAGGGTGTGGCCGTAGTTGAGGATCTCGCGGCGGCCGGACTCCTTGAGGTCGCCGGAGACGACCTCGGCCTTGACCCTGATCGAGCGGACGAGCAGCTCGGCGGTGTGCGGTCCGGCCGGGGTGCGGGCGGCCTGCGGGTCCTCCTCGATGAGGTCGAGGATCACCGGGTCGACGATGAAGCCGGCCTTGATGATCTCCGCGAGGCCGCTGACGTAGTCGTGGACCGGGAGCGAGTCGAGGGCCGCGAGGTCGCAGAGGACCCCGGCGGGCGGGTGGAAGGCGCCGACGAGGTTCTTGCCCTCGGCGGTGTTGATGCCCGTCTTGCCGCCGACGGCCGCGTCGACCATCGCGAGGACGGTGGTCGGCACGGCGATCCAGCGCACGCCCCGCAGCCAGGTCGCGGCGACGAAGCCGGCCAGGTCGGTGGTGGCGCCGCCGCCGACGCCGACGACGACGTCGGTGCGGGTGAAGCCGGTCTGGCCCAGGGCCTTCCAGCAGTAGGCGGCGACCTCGGCGGTCTTGGCCTCCTCGGCGTTCGGCACCTGGATGGCGACCGCCTCGTAGCCCTGGTCCGCGAGGTCGGCGCGCAGCGCCTCGCCGGTGTCGGCGAGCGCCTCGGGGTGGATCACGGCGACCCGCTTGGCCCGGTCGCCGATCAGGGCGGGGAGCTCGCCGAGGAGCTGCCGGCCGACGAGCACCTCGTACGGATCCGTGCCCGCGCTGCCGGCCACGTGGATGCGGGTCACGTCCTGGTCCGTCGTCATGCGTCCTTCTCGATTTCCAGTGCCGAGAGGACCGCGTCCGCGACCTCTTCGGGGGTGCGGTCGTCGGTGGCGACGACGGCCCGGGCGACTTCGGTGTAGAGGTGGCGGCGCGCCTCCATCAGCTCGCGCCACTGGCGGCGCGGGTTGACGGCGAGCAGCGGCCGCGCGGTGTTGAGGCCGACGCGGCGGACCGCCTCCTCGACGTCCATGGAGAGGTACGCGACGGGCAGCCCGGCGAGCAGTTCGCGGGTGCCGGCGTCCAGGACCGCGCCGCCGCCGAGGGCGAGACGCCCTCGTGCTCGGCGACGGCCCGGGCGACGGCGGCCCGCTCCAGGGCGCGGAAGTGCTCCTCGCCGTCCTCGACGAAGATGTCGGAGATCTCGCGTCCCTCGGCGGCGACGATGTCGGCGTCGGTGTCCCGGTAGGGCGCGCCGAGGCATTCGGCCAGGAGCGCGCCCACCGTGGACTTGCCGGAGCCCATCGGTCCGACGAGGACGACCAGGGTCCGGCGGTCACCGGATGTGCAGGTTGTCGAGGTACGAGCGCACGTTGCGCCGGGTCTCGGGGACGCTGTCGCCGCCGAACTTCTCCAGGACGGCGTCCGCGAGGACGAGCGCGACCATGGCCTCGGCGACGATGCCGGCGGCGGGGACGGCGCAGACGTCGGAGCGCTGGTGGTGGGCGGCGGCCACCTCGCCGGTGGCGACGTCGACGGTGGCGAGGGCGCGCGGGACGGTCGCGATCGGCTTCATCGCGGCGCGGACGCGCAGCAGCTCGCCGGTGGTGAGGCCGCCCTCGGTGCCGCCGGAGCGGCCGGAGGAGCGCCTGATGCCCTCGTCGGTCCTGACGATCTCGTCGTGGGCCTGGGAGCCGGGCACGCGGGCGAGCTCGAAGCCGTCGCCGACCTCGACGCCCTTGATGGCCTGGATGCCCATGAGGGCGGCGGCGAGCCGGGCGTCGAGGCGCCGGTCCCAGTGGACGTGCGAGCCGAGGCCGACGGGCACGCCGTAGGCGAGGACCTCGACGACGCCGCCGAGGGTGTCGCCGTCCTTGTGGGCCTGGTCGATCTCGGCGACCATCGCCTTCGACGCGTCGGCGTCGAGGCAGCAGACCGGGTCGGCGTCGAGCTTCTCGACGTCGGCGGGGGTCGGAGTGGACGCCGTACGGGGCCTTGGCGGCGGCGAGTTCGACCACGTGGGAGACGATCTCGATGCCGGCGGCCTCCTTGAGGAAGGAGCGGGCGACGGCGCCGAGGGCGACGCGGGCGGCAGTCTCGCGGGCGCTGGCGCGCTCCAGGATCGGCCGGGCCTCGTCGAAGCCGTACTTCTGCATGCCGGCGAGGTCGGCGTGGCCGGGGCGGGGCCGGGTCAGGGGCGCGTTGCGGCCCGTCTCCTTGAGCTCCGAGGGGTCGACCGGGTCGGCCGACATGACCTTCTCCCACTTGGGCCACTCGGTGTTGCCGACCATGACGGCGATCGGGGAGCCGAGGGAGAGTCCGTGCCGGACGCCGCCGAGGAAGGTGATCTCGTCCTGCTCGAACTTCATGCGGGCGCCGCGTCCGTAGCCGAGGCGCCGCCGCGCAGGTGGTCCGCCACCAGCTCCGTGGTGACCGGGACACCGGCGGGCAGACCCTCAAGGGTCGCGACCAGCGCGGGTCCGTGGGATTCGCCGGCCGTCAGCCAACGCAACCTGCTCAACGATGCTCCTCATGCTCGCGCCTGGCACTGCGACGGCGCGCCCGGGTGCGCGGCCCTGGCCCGCCACCCCGATCCTCCCCACGTCCGGAGCGCCCTCTCGGACCCCCGTCCAGCTATCGGACGGGAGTCTCAGACTCCGGGACGGTTTCCTCACTCTCCGGACCGGCGGACCGGTTCCGCAGCCAGGAGAGGAAGCCGTACACGATCGCCGAGCCGCCGAGCCCGAGGACGGTGTACCGCGCCCACGCGGGCAGGGCGCTGAAGAACCCCACGTACAGAAAGCGTGCCAGGTCGAAGGCCGCGTCCCACTTGGACGCCAGCAGCGTGTCCCCGTTCATGTCCCCCGTGTCCCCCTTCGGCGCCGGTCGGTCCCCGGCGCCGACAGAGCCTACCGGGCGGCCAGCGCCCGCTCCCCGCCGCCCTCATGGCCGCGAGCGGGGCGGGCGTGCGGCCCGTCATCAGCTCGACCTGGAGGACGGCCTGGTGGACGAGGAGGTCGAGGCCGCCGACGACCTTGCCGCCGCGGTCGGACCAGGCGGCGGCCAGCGGGGTCGGCCAGGGGTCGTAGAGGACGTCGAAGAGGGTGCCGACGGCGTCCGGGACGGCGGTGGCCAGCGCGTTCGTCGTGCCGGCGGGGGTGGTCGCGATCACCAGCGGGGTCTCGAAGGCCTCCGCCGCGCGCTCCCAGTCGGCGGTGCGCACGTCCACGCCGAGCCGCTCGCCCCAGCCGCGCATCTCCTCGGCTCGCGCCTCGCTCCGTACGTACGCGGTGACGGGACCGGCGCAGATGCGGGCGAGGGCGGCGAGGGCGGAGAGGCAGTGGCGCCGGCACCGAGGACGGCGGCGGCCTCCACCTTCTCGACGCCCCGCTCGCGCAGGGCGGCGATCATGCCGAGGACGTCGGTGTTGTCGCCGACCCGCCGCCCGTCCTCGCGGAGGACGACGGTGTTGACGGCCTCCACGGACGCGGCCGTGTCGCCGACCTCGTCGAGCAGCGGGATGATCGCCCGCTTGAGCGGCATGGTCAGCGAGCCCGGCCCAACTGCCGTCCAGCTCGCCCACGAACCCCGGAAGGGCCGCCTCGTCGACCTCGAAGCGCTCGTACGACCAGTCGTGGAGGCCGAGTTCGGCGTACGCGGCGCGGTGCAGGACCGGGGAGAGGGAGTGGGCGATGGGCGATCCAGGACCGCCGCGCGGCTGCTTGCTCACTGTCCCTGCTTCCGCTGCTTCTCGTACTCCGCGACGTTCCGGTTGTGCTCCTCGTTCGTCACGGAGAAGACGGTCTTGTCCTCGTTGATCGAGACGAAGTAGTACCACGGGCCGGCCGCGGGGCTGATCGCGGACTGGAGCGCCTCCATGCCGGGGTTGCTGATGGGCCCGGGGACGAGTCCGGTCACCTTGTACGTGTTGTACGGGTCGTCGATCTTGCGCATGTCCTCGACCGTGCCGACGTCGAGGGTGCTCTGTCCCTTGAGGTAGTTCACCGTCGAGTCGAACTCCAGGCGGCCCACGGTCTCCATGTTGCCGGGCTTGAGCCGGTTGTAGACCACGCGCGCGACCTTGTCGAAGTCGTGCTTGTACTTGCCCTCGACCTGCACGAGGCTCGCCACCGTCAGCAGTTCCCAGGGCCCTTCAGGCCGACCGCCCTGGCCTTCCCGTCCAGGCCCAGCTTCCCGTACTCCTGGTTCGCGCGGGCCACCATCTTGCGCAGGGCGTCCTCGGGCTTGCTGCCCTTCGCGACCGGATAGCTCGCCGGGAAGAGGAATCCTTCCAGCGGGTCCTTGATGTCGGGGTGCTGCTTGGCCCAGTCGGGCAGGCCCAGGAGTCCGCCTTCGCGAGCGCGACCTCCTTGGTGGTGCCGGGCTTGAGGTCCAGGCGCTGGTCGAGCGTCTCGTACACCCAGACGTTCCGCTTGCCCTCGGGGATGACGAGGTTGGCCTGGCTCGCCGGGTCGAGCATCAGGGTGACGGCGCTCTCCGCCGACATCTCCTTCTTCAGCGTGTAGACGCCGGCCTGGATCGAATTGCCCTTGGGGTTCTTGAGCTGCGCCGAGGTGAAGGCGTCGACGCTCTTGACGACGCCGGCCTTCTTCAGGATGTTGCCGATGTCGGAGCCGTACGACCCCTTCGGGATCTCGACCTGGACCTCGCCGCTGCCGCTTCCCGCGTAGTCCGGCACCTCGGCGAAGCGGCCCTGCCAGAACTGGTAGCCGAAGTAGCCGACGCCGCCGACGCCGCCGATCAGGACGACGGCGACGACCAGGCAGGCCACGCCGTTCTTGCCCTTGCGCTTCTTGTCCTTGCCGCGGCGGTCGCGGTCGTCGCCGCGGGAGCCCCGGCCGCGCGCCGGCTCCTCGTCGTACTCGTTGTCATAGTCGTCGTCACGGCCGTCGTCACGGCCGTCTCTTCGGCCGCGCCCGGCGCCGCGGTCGTCCCCGCCGGTGAAGAAGGGGTGGTTCTCCTCCTCCGGTTCCGGACCGGGCTCGGGCTCCCGGCGCGGCTCTTCCTCCGGCGCCCAGTCGGTCACCGGCTCCGGCGGGTCCTGCCGGTGGCCGGGGGCCGGGGCGGCGGGTAGGCCTCGGGCGTGCCGTACAGGTCCGGGTTCTGGCCGCCGTACGGGTCGGCCGGGGGCGTGCCGTACGCCATCGCCGCCTGGCCGGACTCCCAGCTCCCGTCGTACTGCTGTCCGAGGTGCCCGGGCGTGTCGTAACCGCCCTGCTGCTCCGTCCCGTACTGCTGCCGGTACTGCTGGTGCTGGTCGTACGGCTGCTGCTGCTGGTAGTGCTGCTGGTACTGCGGATCGGCGTAGGCCTGCGGCGGGTGCTGCTGGTACGGGTCGCCCCGTATCCCTGGCCGCCCTGCCCGTACGGGGCCTGGTGGCCGCCCTGCTCGTACTGGCTCGCCTGCTGCGGATGCGAATACTGCTGGCGGCCCTCCCACCCCTGGTCCCCGTAGAGCGGGTCCTCGGGGTGCCACGGTTCGGAGCCCGGGCCCCGGCCATACTCAGTCATCGATCCCCAAACAGCCGCGAGGCTTCCGGACGATCCGCCTCTACGTAGTGCGGCGGCTGTTCGAACACCGCCGCATCGCGCGGAACGTTACCGTATCGCGATCAGATGACCACTTCGACGCCCTCACCGGGAGGATTACCCGATACCCGTTCGGACTCAAGGGCGTTCTGAAGGATGATCACGGCGGCGGCCTGGTCGATGACCGACCGACCCTTCTTCGACTTCACCCCGGAGGCCCGCAGGCCCTGGGTGGCGGTGACCGTCGTCATCCGCTCGTCGACCAGCCGGACCGGCACGGGGGCGATGCCCTTGGCCATCTCCCGGGCGAAGGCGCGGACCTTGGTCGCGGCCGGGCCCTCCCGCCCGCTGAGCGAGCGGGGCAGGCCCACGACGACCTCGATCGGCTCGTACTCCTCGACGATCCGGCGGAGGCGCCGGTGGGCGGCCGGGACGTCGCGTCCCGGCACGGTCTCCACCGGTGTGGCGAGGACCCCGTCGGGGTCGCACGAGGCGACCCCGATCCGGGCGTCCCCGACGTCCACCGCGATGCGGCGGCCGCGGCGCATCGTCACGCCGTCTCCACCACGAGGCGCTCGACGGCGGCGATGGCCTCGCCGACGGCCTCCGGGTTCTGGCCGCCGCCCTGGGCGACGTCCGGCTTGCCGCCGCCACCGCCGCCGAGGGTCTTGGCGGCCGTGCGGACCAGCTCGCCGGCCTTGAGGCCGCGCTCGCGGGCGGCCTCGTTGGTGGCGGTGACCGTCAGCGGCTTGCCGTTGACCGTGGTGAACAGGGCGACGACGGCCGGGCGGCCACCGGAGATCCGGCCGCGCACGTCGAGGACCAGCCTGCGCAGGTCGTCGGCGGTGGTGCCGTCCGGTACCTGGCCGGTGACCAGGGCGACGCCGCGGACGTCGCGGGCGGAGTCGACGAGGCCGGCGGCGGCCTGGAGGACCTTCTCCGCGCGGAACTTCTCGATCTCCTTCTCGGCGTCCTTCAACTTGCCGAGCATGGCGGAGATCTTCTCCGGCAGCTCCTCCGGGCGGCCCTTGACCAGCTCCTGGAGCTGGGCGACGACCGTGCTCCTTGGCGAGGAAGTTGTACGCGTCGACGCCGACGAGGGCCTCGATGCGGCGCACGCCGGAGCCGATGGAGGACTCGCCGAGCAGCTTCACCAGGCCGAGCTGGGCGGTGTTGTGGACGTGGGTGCCGCCGCACAGCTCCTTGGAGAAGTCGCCGATGGTGACGACGCGGACCTGCTCGCCGTACTTCTCGCCGAACTCGGCGATGGCGCCCTGGCGCTTGGCCTCGTCGATCGGCATGACCTCGGCGTGGACCTCCAGCTCGCGCGAGAGGACCTCGTTGATCTTCTGCTCGACGTCGGTGAGGACGGCGCCGGGGACGGCGTTCGGCGAGCCGAAGTCGAAGCGAAACGGCCGGGCTGGTTCTCGGAACCGGCCTGGGCGGCCGTGGGGCCGAGGGCGTCGCGCAGGGCCTGGTGGGTGAGGTGGGTGGCCGAGTGGGCGCGGGCGATGGCCCGGCGGCGGCGCACGTCGATGGCGGCGTAGGCGGTGGCGCCCACGGTCACCTCGCCGACCTGGACGGAGCCCTTGTGCACCGAGACGCCGGGGACCGGCTGCTGCACGTCGCGGATGTCGATGACGGCGCCGCTGTGCAGCTTGATGCGGCCCTGGTCGGCGATCTGGCCGCCGCCCTCGGCGTAGAACGGGGTGCGGTCGAGGACGACCTCGACCTCGTCGCCCTCGGTGGCGGCCGGCGAGGGGACGCCGTTGACGAGGAGGCCGACGACCGTGGTCTCGCCCTCGGTGTTGGTGTACCCGGTGAACCGGGTGGCGCCGCTGGTGTCGGCGATCTCCCGGTACGCGGTCATGTCGGCGTGGCCGGTCTTCTTGGCCTTGGCGTCGGCCTTGGCCCGGTCCCGCTGCTCCTTCATCAGGCGGCGGAAGCCGTTCTCGTCCACGGAGAGGCCCTGCTCGGCGGCCATCTCCAGGGTGAGGTCGATCGGGAAGCCCCAGGTGTCGTGGAGCAGGAACGCCTTGTCGCCGGAGAGGACCGTGCCGCCGGAGGCCTTGGTCTCGGTGACGGCGGTGTCGAGGATGTTGGTGCCGCCCTTGAGGGCCTTCAGGAAGGCGGCCTCTTCGGCGAGGGCGACGGTCTCGATGCGCTTGCGGTCGGTGACCAGCTCGGGGTACTGCTCGCCCATCGTGTCGATCACGGTGTCGACGAGGTCCTGGACGACCGGACCGGTGGCGCCGAGCAGGCGCATGTTGCGGACGGCGCGGCGCATGATGCGGCGCAGCACGTAGCCGCGGCCCTCGTTGCCGGGGGTGACGCCGTCGCCGATGAGCATGACGGAGGTGCGCATGTGGTCGGCGACCACGCGGAGCGAGACGTCGCTCTCGTGGCTGCTGCCGTACCGGACGCCGGTCAGCTCGGTGGCCTTGTCGATGACGACCTTGAGGGTGTCCGTCTCGTACATGTTCTGGACGCCCTGGAGGATCATCGCCAGGCGCTCCAGGCCGAGGCCCGTGTCGATGTTCTTCGACGGCAGCTCGCCGAGGATCGGGAAGTCCTCCTTGCCGGAGCCCTCCCCGCGCTCGTACTGCATGAAGACCAGGTTCCAGATCTCCACGTACCGCTCGTCGTTGACGGCCGGGCCGCCCTCGGCGCCGAACTCGGGGCCGCGGTCGTAGTTGATCTCGGAGCAGGGGCCGCAGGGGCCGGGAACGCCCATGGACCAGTAGTTGTCCTTCTTGCCGAGGCGCTGGATGCGCTCGGCGGGGACGCTCGACGACGTCGCGCCAGATCTGCTCGGCCTCGTCGTCCTCCTGGTAGACGGTGATCCAGAGCTTCTCCGGCTCCAGCCCGTAGCCGCCGTGCTCCACCGGGGTGGTCAGCAGCTCCCAGGCGAGCTTGATGGCGCCTTCCTTGAAGTAGTCGCCGAAGGAGAAGTTGCCGCACATCTGGAAGAACGTGCCGTGGCGGGTGGTCTTGCCGACCTCTTCGATGTCGGGGTGCGCACGCACTTCTGCACGCTGGAGGCGCGCGAGAAGGGCGGCTTGACCTCGCCCAGGAAGTAGGGCTTGAAGGGCACCATGCCGGCGGGGACGAGGAGCAGAGTCGGGTCGTCCGCGATGAGCGACGCCGAAGGGACGACGGTGTGCCCGCGCTCCTCGAAGAAGCTCAGCCAGCGGCGGCGGATTTCAGCCGACTCCATCAGTGGTCCTCATTCCGGTTGTACGAACGCGTAGGCGGGGTGACGTGGGAAGGTGTGGCGGGACCGAGCTCGGTCCTGCGGCGGGGTTCCGGAAGCTCCCGGCCCTGTGCGGCGGCCGGGTCGGCGGGGGCGTCGAGTCCGAGCGCCTCCCCAGTTCGGCCTCCCGCTGGACCATGCCCGCCCTCACGTCGAGGGCGAAGTCCTTGAGCCGGTGGCCGGCTTCGACGGCCTTGTTCGCGGCCTGGGCCGCGAGGCTCTCGGGGTCAACTGCTTCAGCTTCCGGTTGACCTTGCTGGTGGCCCACACGCCGGCGGCTGCGCCGGCCGTGAACTAGAACGTGCGGCGGAACATCGCGGCTCAGCCCTTCTGCTTCCGCCGTCGCGCGGACGGCACGGTACGGCCGACGATCACAGTGCGGCGCCCGGAGGCGCGGCGCCCTCCCGTCCCGGCTCCGGCCGAGCGCCCGGCGCACGCCGTAGCCGAAGGCAGCCACCTTGACGAGCGGGCCGCCGAAGGTGGAGGCGACGGTGGTGGAGAGCGCGGAGGCGTTGGAGGTGACCTCCTGGACGTCCGAGGCGATGGCGTCGACCCGGTCGAGCTGGGTCTGCGCCGAGCGCACGGTCGCGGAGGCCTCGGCGAGCAGGGGAACGGCCTGCTCCGTCACGTCCGCCACGAGCTTGGTGGTCGCCCTGAGCGTCTGCGCCAGTCTCGCCAGCGCCACGGCGAGGAAGGAGACGAGGATCGCCCAGAAGACGGCCACCAGGATCCCGGCAACCTCTCCACCGGTCACGCTGCACCGCTCTCTGCTGTCGTTGGGCCTTGTGAAAGTCGTCCCCGACCCTATCGCGCCCGGGCCGTCGCGCCGTACCGCATTACCGTGCGCGAAGCGCCGTCACGGGATCCGGTTGTACGGGGTGCGCGCGGGTGAGTACGCTCCGTGTCCCATGCGACGGAGCAATCTCCCGGCGGAGCTGAACCGGTTCGTCGGACGGGCCGCCGAGCAGGCCGCACTGGCGGCGCTCCTCGGGACGTCCCGCCTGGTCACGGTCGTGGGTGTGGGCGGGGTCGGCAAGACGCGGCTCGCGCTGCGGACGGCCGCGGGGGCGCAGAAACGCTACGGCGACGGGGTGCGGCTGGCCGATCTGGCGCCGCTGCGCGATCCGGACCTGGTGGCGCACGCCCTGGCCGAGGCGCTCGGCCTCACGGACCACACGCCGAGGCCGCCGCGCGAGCCCTGGTGGAGCACCTCGCGGAGCGCACGTCCCTGCTGGTGCTCGACGGCTTCGAGCACCTGGTGGAGAGCTGTGCCCCGCTGGTGCGGGAGCTGCTCGCGCACGCGCCCGGGCTCACCGTCCTCGCGGCCGGGCGCAGGCCCTGCGGGTGGCGGGCGAGACGGTGTTCCCGCTGGCGCCGATGGGCGAGAGGACGCGGTGGCGCTCCTCGCGGAACGGGCGGCGGAGGCGGGCGCGGCGCTCCCGGGGGCGCGCCGAGGTACGCGGGCGGCGCGGGCGCGGTCACGGGCTTCGGCCCCGCGCTTCCCGAAGCACCAGCGATCCCCGGAGCACCCGCGACCCCCGGAGCGCCTGCGGTCTCCGAGGCACTCGCGGTCCCTGAAGCGCCCGCAGCGCCCGCAGCGCCCTCGGCGAGCGAAGCGACCGAAGCGACCGAAGCGACCGAAGCGACCGAAGCGACCGAAGCGACCGAAGCCGTACGGGAGTTGTGCCGGCGGCTCGACGGGATTCCGCTCGCCCTCGAACTGGCCGCCGGGCGGCTGCCCTGCTCTCCCCGAGCAGATGCTGCACCGGCTCGACGACCGCTTCCGGCTGCTCGCGGACGGCGAGCGCGGGCGCTCCCCGCCACCGGGCGCTGCGGACGGCGATCGGCTGGAGCCACGAGCTGTGCACGCCGAGGGAGCGGCTCCTTTGGGCGCGGCTCTCGGTGTTCGCCGGGCCCTTCGACCTGGAGGCGGTGGAGTACGTGTGCGGGGGCCGCGAGCTGCCGCCGGAGCGGATCCTGGACCTGCTGGGCGGACTGCTCGCGCAGTCGCTCGTCTCGCGGGAGGACACGCCGGCGGGCCCCGCCTACCGGATGCTGGGCACGGTCGCCGCGTACGGGGCGGAGTGGCTGGCGGCGCTCGGCGACACGGAGCGGATGCGGCGCCGGCACCGCGACTGGTACATGGGCCTGGCCACCTGGTGCGAGCTGGAGTGGTTCAGCCCGCGCCAGGCGGAGGTGGCGGCGCGCACGGACGGGGCGCTGCCCAATCTGCGGGCCGCCCTGGAGCTGTGCCTGGAGCTGCCGGAGGACGCGCACCTCGCCCAGCACCTGGCGGGCACGCTCTGGTTCGCCTGGGCGGGCTGCGGGCGCCTCTCGGAGGGCCGGTACTGGCTGGACCGGGCGCTCGCGCTCGAATCCGGGCACCAGGAGGCGCGGTTGAAGGCGCTGTGGGTGCTCGGGTACGTGGCGGTCCTCCAGGGGGACGGCACGGCGGCGGTGGCGGCGCTCCACGAGTGCGGGGAGCGGGCCAGGTCCTCGGGGAACGCGCTGGCGGAGGCGTACGCGACGCACCGGATGGGCTGTCTGGCGCTGCTCACGGACGACACGGCGCGGGCGGAGGAGCTGATCGGGCGGGCGCTCGACTCCTACCGGGAGCTGGGCGAGCTGAACAGCAACGTGCTGATGGGCCGGGTCGAGGTGGCGATGGCGCGGGCCTTCCGGGGCGATCTGGAGGGGCGGCCGCCCTCTGCCGGGAGGTCCGGGAGGTCTGCGAGGAGCGCGGGGAGCTGTGGACGCGGGCGTACGCGCTCTACGTCCTGGCGTACGCGGCGTGGACCCGGGACGCGTACGGGGAGGCGCGGGAGCTGCTGACCTCGTGCGTCTCGATCAACCACTCCTTCCACGACCTGGTGGGGCTGGTCCTGGCGGTCGAGTTGCTCGCGCTCGTGACGGCGAGCGAGGGGGATCCGGTGGAGGCGGCGGTGCTCCAGGGGCGGCGGTGCCGATGTGGGACACGGTGGGCGTCCGGCTCTTCGGCTCGGAGTCGTTCGGCGGCCCGAGGGAGCTGTGCGAGGGGCGGGCGCGCGAGGCGCTGGGCGCGCGGGCTTACGAGGAGGCGTTCCGGGAGGGCCGGGGGCTCTCGCCGGACGCGGTGGTGGAGCGTGCGCTCGCCGGGCGCCGGGATCCGGCCGCGGGCGGTCCCGCGGCGCCGCGCCCGTTCCGTACGGACCGGTCGGCGGAGGTCCCGGGAACGCGGAAGCCCGCCGGCTCCCCCACCGGAAAGGGCGGGGAAGCGGCGGGCTGAACACCGCGTGGGCGGTACCGCGCCTGCGTCAGCGGGCGTAGTACTCGACGACGAGCTGCTCGTCGCAGATGACCGGGATCTCCTTGCGGTTCGGGTCGCGGTCGAGGCGGAACGCCAGCGCCTTCAGGTTGACCTGGAGGTAGCGGGGGTCTCGCCGTCGGCGGCGAAGCCACCCTCACGGGCGACCTCGAACAGCGGCTTGGTGCGGCTGCGCTCGCGGACCATGACGACGTCGTCCGGACGGACGCGGAAGGACGGCTTGTCGACCTTCTGGCCGTTGACCTGGATGTGGCCGTGGACGACCATCTGGCGGGCCTGGTAGATGGTGCGGGCGATGCCCGAACGCAGGACCAGGGCGTCGAGGCGACGCTCGAGCTCGACGACCAGCGCCTCGCCCGTCTTGCCCTCGGCCTTCTTGGCGCGGTCGTAGGCGCGGGCCATCTGGCGCTCGCTGATGTCGTACTGCGCGCGCAGACGCTGCTTCTCGAGCAGACGGACCTTGTAGTCCGAGTTCTGCTTGCGACCACGGCCGTGCTCGCCCGGCGGGTACGGGCGGGCCTCGAAGTACTTGACGGCCTTCGGCGTCAGCGCGATACCGAGCGCACGGGACTTCTTGACCTTGGGACGCGACTGGTTAGGCACGTTCTCCAGACCTCCGTTGTAGGTTAGGTTAGGCTCACCTTACTCAAGGAGATCGCATGTCTCACCCGGGGAACACCACACGCATCACGGACGGCAACACAAAGAACGATGCCCAATCCATGGATGAAGCCCTGGATGGCATCGATACGACGGAGGTCCGATCAGCTCATGGTCAGCCGCGTCCCAGCGGACTTGAAATCGCGCGGATGCCGTCAGCAGCCGAGCGCACACGAACTCTCGTACAGAGTACATGCTCCGGCGTCCTGCTGATTCCGGGGGCCGAGGGGCACCGGCCCGAGCAGCTCGCGCCCGAGGCGCGGGCCGTGGGGCCCGACGGTGAGATCTTCCTGCTCTACGCCGCCGACGCCCCGCCCGTACGGGCCGCCACGCACGCCCAGGACGACGAGCTGCCGGTCGTCCTGGAGCTCACGGACGTGGCCCCGTCTCCGTCCCCACCGCATCCGGGGCCGCGCCTGGGTCTCCGGCTGGCTCACCTGCCTGCCCGGCGTCGCCGAGAAGGGCCTCATGATGCTGCGCCTGGAGGTCGGGGAGGCGCGCGTGGACGACCTGTGGGGCACCGCGGGGATCGACGCGGAGGAGTTCGCCGCCGCCGCGCCCGATCCGCTGCACGCCCACGAGACGGAGCTGCTCCAGCACCTGGCGGCGGCCCACGGCGACCGGCTGCGGGAGCTGGCCTCGCTCCTCGGCGAGCGCTCGGCCGCCCTCGTCCCCACCCGGGACGTGGCCCCGCTCGCCCTCGACCGCTTCGGCCTGCGGGTCCGCTTCAGCGCGGGCCCCGGGGACTGCTTCGACGCCCGCTTCGACTTCCCCGAGCCGGTGCGGGAGGTCTCGGAGCTGCGCCGCGAGATGCACCGCCTCTTCGAGGCCGCCCGCGCCTGAGCGCGCCTACTGCCGCTCGTCGCCCTTCAGGCGCCCCCGCGCCCACTCGACCACGTCCGCGTACCTCGCCTCCCCGCCGTGGCGGGTGGGCTCGTAGTACCGGCGGCCGTGGATCGTGTCCGGGGCGTACTGCTGGGCCGCGATGCCGCCCGGCACGTCGTGCGGGTAGACGTAGCCCTGCGCGTGGCCGAGCTTGGCCGCGCCCTTGTAGTGCCCGTCGCGCAGGTGCGCCGGGACCGGGCCCGCGAGGCCGCCCCGCACGTCCGCGAGGGCGGCGCCGATCGCGGTCGTCGCCGCGTTCGACTTCGGGGCCAGGGCGAGGGCGATGGTGGCGTGGCTCAGGGTCAGCGCCGCCTCGGGGAAGCCGATCATGGCGACGGCCTGGGCGGCGGCCACGGCGATCGGCAGGGCGTTCGGGTCGGCGAGGCCGATGTCCTCGCTCGCGGAGATCATCAGGCGCCGCGCGATGAAGCGCGGGTCCTCCCCGCCTCGATCATCCGCGCCAGGTAGTGCAGGGCCGCGTCCACGTCCGAGCCGCGGATCGACTTGATGAGGGCACTGGCCACGTCGTAGTGCTGGTCGCCGTCCCGGTCGTACTTCACGGCGGCCCGGTCGACGGTCTCCTCGACCGTCTGGAGGGTGATCTCCGCCTCCCCTTGGCGATCGCCGCGCCGGCGGCGGCCTCCAGGGCGGTCAGGGCGCGGCGGGCGTCGCCGCCCGCGACCCTCAGGAGGTGGGCCTCGGCGTCCTCCGGCAGGGTCACGGCCCGCCGAGCCCCGCTCGTCCGTGAGCGCCCGGGCGAGCAGGCCCTTGAGGTCCTCGTCGGTCAGCGGCTCCAGGGTGAGGAGCAGCGAGCGGGAGAGGAGCGGGGAGATCACCGAGAAGTACGGGTTCTCGGTGGTGGCGGCGATCAGCGTCACCCAGCGGTTCTCGACGGCCGGCAGGAGGGAGTCCTGCTGGGCCTTGGAGAAGCGGTGGATCTCGTCGAGGAAGAGGACGGTCTCCTTGCCGTAGCCGCCGACCGCGCGCCGGGCCCCGTCGATGACGGCCCGGACCTCCTTGACGCCCGCGGTGATCGCGGACAGCTCCACGAACCGCTTGTTCGTGGCCTTCGAGACGACGTACGCCAGGGTGGTCTTCCCGATGCCCGGCGGGCCCCAGAGGATCACGGAGGAGGCGCCGGCGGGGCCGCCGTCGCCGTCCCCACGAGCCGGCGCAGCGGCGACCCGGGCTTGAGCAGGTGCTGCTGCCCCACCACCTCGTCGAGGGTGCGGGGGCGCATCCGGACGGCCAGCGGGCTGCTGGACGGGTCCTTCTCCTGGCGGTCTTCGGCGGCTGCGGTAAAGAGGTCGGGCTCCACGTTCATGAAGCCTAGGTCACGCCGCCGACAACGCCGGCCGGGGCCGACCCGTCCGGCGCCGCCGGGTCAGCTCGTCCAGAAGTCCCACCAGCGGGTCAGGATCAGCATGCCGATGATCCCGATGTGCAGGGCGGGCAGGACCCAGGTGAACTCGCCGAAGAAGGTCCTCAGCCACGCGGGGGCGGGGAGCACGCCGTGGCGCACGTTGTGCGAGGTCACGTACCAGAACATGACGATGGTCCCGACCCAGGCCAGGCAGCACCACAGGCAGAGCGCGTTGATCTCGTACAGCGACTGGTAGGTGAGCCAGGCGCAGAAGCCGACGCCGAAGAGGGTGCCGGCGTTGAGGCCGAGCCAGTACCAGCGGCGGTAGCGGGCGCCGGCGAGCAGCCCGACGCCGATCGCGATCACCATGCCGTACGCGACGAGGCCGATCATCGGGTTGGGGAAGCCGAAGACCGAGGCCTGCTCGCTCTTCATGATGTTGCCGCAGGAGACGACCGGGTTGAGGCTGCACCCGGGGGTGAAGCCGGGGTCCTCCAGGAGCTTGAACTTGTCGATCGTGATGACCCAGGCGGCGAGCAGTCCGGCCGCGCCGGTGATCACCAGGAGCCAGGAGAAGGCGCGGCTCGCTCCGATCGTGCCGGGTGCCGGGTCGTCCACCGCTGCTTTCGTCATGTTTCCGATCCATCGCTCGCGGGCTGCCGGTCACGGACATTCTGCCGTACGGAGGCCCGTGCCCACCGTTCGCCGGAGATAAGGAGGGCCCGGCCGCTCGCGCGAACCGGGCCCGTCTTCCGTGCGTACGACCGGGCGTCAGGCCAGCTCGGCCCGTACCGCGTCCAGGAGGCCGTCCAGGGCGACCGCCCGCTGCTCGCCGGTCTCCATGTCCTTGAGCTGGACGACGCCCTCGGCGAGTCGCGCTCGCCGGCGACGACGGCGAGGCGGGCGCCCGAGCGGTTGGCGTCCTTCATGGAGCCCTTGAGGCCCTTGCCGCCGAAGGAGAAGTCCGCGGCGATCCCGGCCCTGCGCAGCTCGGTGACCTTGCCGAAGAGGATCCGGCGGGCCTCCTCGCCGAGGGCGACGGCGAAGACGCTGGTGGCGGAGGGCAGGTCGAGCGCGACGCCCTCGGCCTCCAGGGCGAGGACCGTGCGGTCCACGCCGAGCGCCCAGCCGACGGACGGCAGCGCGGGGCCGCCGATCATCTCGGAGAGGCCGTCGTAGCGGCCGCCGCCGCCGACCGCCGACTGCGAGCCGAGGCCGTCGTGGACGAACTCGAAGGTGGTGCGGGTGTAGTAGTCCAGGCCGCGCACCAGCTTGGGGTCGTCCTCGAAGACCACGCCCGCCGCGGTGATCAGGGCGCGCACCTCCTCGTGGTACGCCTTGCACGCGTCGCACAGGTAGTCGCGCAGGAGCGGGGCGCCGACGAGCTGCTTCTGCACGGCCTCGCGCTTGTCGTCGAGGACGCGCAGCGGGATTGATCTCGGCGCGGCGCAGGGTGTCCTCGTCGAGGTCGAGCCCGCGCAGGAAGTCCTGGAGGGCCTCCCGGTAGACGGGGCGGCACTCCTTGTCGCCGAGCGAGTTCAGCAGGATGCGGAAGTTCCGCAGGCCGAGGGAGCGGTAGGCCTCGTCGGCCAGGATGATCAGCTCGGCGTCGAGCGCCGGGTCCTCGGCGCCGATCGCCTCGGCGCCGACCTGCGAGAAGTGGCGGTAGCGGCCCTTCTGCGGGCGCTCGTAGCGGTAGTACGAGCCGGAGTACCAGAGCTTGACCGGCAGGTTGCCCTGCTTGTGGAGGTTGGCCTCCAGGGCGGCGCGGAGCACGGAGGCGGTGCCCTCGGGACGCAGGGCGAGCCGGTCGCCGCCCTTGGTCTCGAAGGCGTACATCTCCTTGGTCACGATGTCGGTGGACTCGCCGACGCCGCGGGCGAAGAGGTTCACGTCCTCGAAGCCGGGGGTCTCGACGTAGCCGTAGCCGGAGCGGCGCAGGGGGCCGCGATGGCCTCGCGGACCGCGAGGTAGGTCGCCGAGACCGGCGGGATGAGGTCGTACGTGCCCTTGGGGGCCTTGAAGGTGCTCACGTGAGTCGTCACATTCCTCGTCGGGGAGCGTCGGGGCTCCCGAGGCCGGAGGCCACCTGCCTGAGGTAGGGGTTGGTGGCGCGCTCCTGGCCGATGGTCGTCTGGGGACCGTGCCCCGACAGCACCACGGTCGAGTTGTCGAGGGCAGGCACACGCGGGCCAGCGATCCGAGCATCTCGTCCATGTCACCGCCGGGGAGGTCGGTGCGTCCGATGGAGCCGGCGAACAGCAGATCCCCGGAGAAGAACACGGAGGGGACCTCCGTGGTCTCGGGCATCCGGAAGGTCACCGACCCCTTGGTATGGCCGGGCGCGTGGGCGACGGAGAACTCCAGACCGGCGAGCCGCAGCGCGGAGCCGTCGGCGAGCTCGCGCACGTCGTCGGGTTCTCCCACGGTCAGCTCGCCCATGAGGGGCATCCCGATGGAGCGGCCGAGGGCCTTCTCCGGGTCGCTCATCATGTAGCGGTCGGACGGGTGGATCCACGCGGGGACGTCGTGGGCGCCGCACACCGGGACGACGGAGGCGACGTGGTCGATGTGTCCGTGGGTGAGGACGACGGCGACGGGCTTGAGACGGTGCTTCCTCAACGTCTCCTCGACACCCTGCGCGGCCTGGTGGCCGGGGTCGATGATCACGCACTCCTCGCCCGCGGCGGGGGCGACCAGGTAGCAGTTGGTCCCCCAGGCCCCGGCGGAAAGCCGGCAATCAGCACGTTCGTCCTTGGATGTCGTCCGGCTCGGGGCGCGGAAATCACGGGAATGACGGGATTCAGCAGATCAGAGCCTACCGGCGGTGCCGGTTCCACAGCCAACCCGTATACGGTACGGGCACATCCGGCCAGGACGGGAACAGACGAGCGACAAGGAGCGGACCGGTGGTCAGCAGCGATCAGCGGCGGCGGCAGCTTGCCAGGGAGAAGTACGTGCGGCAGCAGCAGCGGCGGGAGGAGAAGCGCCGCAAGGACAGGCGGCGCAACACCGTCGTCGCGTCCGTCCTGGCGGTGGTGCTGGCCTCGGGCGGCGCCGTGTACGCCTCGGTGGCACTGTCGGACGGTTCGAAGAAGGGCTCGGACAGCGCGGCGGGCGACGCGCCCACCACCCGACTCCCTCGCCCTCCGAGAAGGAGTCCGAGAACCCGGAGCCGAATCTCACCGTGGACCGGAAGGCCACGTACGCGATGGCGCTCGAGACGAACCTGGGCGACATCACGATCACCATGGACGCGGCGAAGACCCGCACACGGTGAACTCCTTCAAGCACCTCGCGGACAAGAAGTACTTCGACGGGACGAAGTGCCACCGGCTCACCACGCAGGGCATCTTCGTGCTCCAGTGCGGCGACCCCCAGGGCACCGGCTCGGGCGGCCCCGGCTACACCATCCCGGACGAGAACCTGGGCGCCCTCGGCAAGGCGGGCGCGGACGGCACGGTGACCTTCCCGGCCGGCACCGTGGCCATGGCGAACACCTCGCAGCCGAACACCGGCGGTTCGCAGTTCTTCCTCGTCTACAAGGACACCAAGCTGCCGCCGGCCTACACCCCTTCGGGAAGATCGACGCGGCCGGCCTCAAGACGGTCCAGGAGGTCGGCGCGGCCGGTGTCGCGGGCGGTGCCACGGACGGCGCCCCGAAGAAGGCCGTGACCATCGAGAAGGCCGCCGTCACGAAGAAGTGAGCCCACGCGTCCGCACCGGCGGGCCGGCCGTCGAATCTCGGTCGCGCTGAGTGCGGACAGCCGGGCCGCCGTTCGCCTAGATTGGCGGTGTGCAGCGTGGGCCGTCGGCCGCGCTGCGGAAGGCGGGCGAGGCCCGCCGAAACTGTGGACGATGCCCGGGGGTACGACCCCGCGACGGCATCATGGTGAGAGGCGCTGTGAGCAGCGACCCGTGGGGCCGCGTCGACGAGACGGGCACCGTGTACGTGCGGACGGCCGAGGGTGAGCAGGTCGTCGGATCGTGGCAGGCCGGCACCCCGGAGGAGGCCCTGGCCTACTTCGAGCGCAAGTACGAGGGCCTGGTGGTCGAGATCGGCCTCCTCGAGAAGCGGGTGAGGACCACCGACCTCTCGGCGAAGGACGCCACCGCGGCGATCGAGCACATCCGGCACCAGGTCGACGAGCACCACGTCGTCGGCGACCTGGCCGCGCTCTCCGCCCGGCTGGACAAGCTCGTCGAGACGGTGGAATCGCGCCGCGAGAGCGCCGGGCCCAGAAGGCGAAGCAGGCCGACGAGGCGCGCGCCGCCAAGGAGAAAGCTCGTCACGGAGGCCGAGGAGCTGGCCCAGAGCGAGCAGTGGCGTTCGGCGGGCGAGCGGCTGCGGGCGCTCGTGGACACCTGGAAGGGCCTGCCCCGGCTCGACCGCAAGTCCGACGACGAGCTGTGGCACCGCTTCTCGCACGCCCGCTCGGCGTTCTCCAAGCGCCGCAAGGCCCACTTCGCGTCCCTGGACGCGCAGCGCGAGACGCCCGCAAGGTGAAGGAGCGCCTGGTCGCGGAGGCGGAGTCCCTTTCGAACTCCACCGACTGGGGGCCACGGCGGCCGCTACCGCGAGCTGATGGCGGACTGGAAGGCGGCCGGCCGCGCCCAGCGCGAGCACGAGGACGACCTGTGGAACCGCTTCCGCGGCGCCCAGGACGTCTTCTTCGCGGCGCGCGGCGAGGTCTTCGCCGAGCGGGACGCGGAGCAGGGCGAGAACCTCAAGCTGAAGGAGGAGCTGGCGGCCGAGGCCGAGAAGCTCGTCCCGGTGTCGGACCTGAAGGCGGCCCGCGCGGCCTTCCGCTCCCTCAACGAGCGCTGGGAGGCCGTCGGCCACGTCCCGCGGGACGCCCGTCCCAAGGTCGAGGGCCGGATGCACGCGGTGGAGCGGGCGATCCAGGAGGCCGAGGAGGCCGAGTGGCGCCGGACGAACCCGGAGGCGCGCGCGCGTGCCGCGGGTCTGACCGGCCAGCTCCAGGACGCGGTCGAGAAGCTGCGCAAGCAGATCGACGCGGCCCGCGCCGCCGGCAACGACGCCAAGGCCGACAAGCTCTCGCGCGAGCTGGAGGGCCGCCAGGCCCTACTCGACCAGGCCCTGAAGGGCCTGGAGGAGTTCGGCGGCTGATCCCGTCGTACGGACACGAGAAGGGCGGCCCCGGTACGCAGGTACCGGGGCCGCCCTTCTCGTACGCCCTCGTTGCGGCCGGTCGTTACGGCCGGTCGTTACGGCCGGCGGGCCGAGGTCACGCGGTACACGTCGTAGACGCCCTCCACGCCCGCACGGCCTTCAGGACGTGGCCCAGGTGCTTCGGGTCGCCCATCTCGAAGGTGAAGCGGGAGGTGGCCACCCGGTCGCGGGAGGTCTGGACGGCCGCCGACAGGATGTTGACGTGCTGGTCCGAGAGGACCCGGGTGACGTCGGAGAGGAGCCGGGAGCGGTCCAGGGCCTCGACCTGGATGGCGACGAGGAAGACCGAGGACTGGGTCGGGGCCCACTCGACCTCCAGGATCCGCTCCGGCTCCCGGGACAGCGACTCCACGTTGACGCAGTCGCTGCGGTGGACCGACACCCCGCTGCCCCGGGTGACGAAGCCGATGATCGGGTCGCCGGGGACGGGGGTGCAGCAGCGGGCCAGCTTCACCCAGACGTCCTCGACGCCCTTGACGACGACGCCGGGGTCGGCGTTGGAGCGCCGCTTGGAGCGGCCGCGGGTCGGCGGCGCGGACTCGTCGATGTCGTCGGTGGCGGCCTCCTCGCCGCCGAGCGCCTGGACCAGCTTCTGCACGATGGACTGGGCGGTGACGTGGCCCTCGCCGATCGCCGCGTACAGCGAGGAGATGTCGCTGTAGCGCATCTCGTGGGCGAGGGTGACGAGGGAGTCGCCGGTGAGGATCCGCTGGATCGGCAGGTTCTGCTTGCGCATGGCCCGCGCGATGGCGTCCTTGCCCTGCTCGATGGCCTCGTCCCGGCGCTCCTTGGAGAACCAGGCGCGGATCTTGTTGCGGGCGCGCGGGGACTTGACGAAGCCGAGCCAGTCGCGGGAGGGCCGGCGCCGGCGGCCTTGGAGGTGAAGACCTCGACCAGGTCGCCGTTGTCGAGGGTCGATTCGAGCGGGACGAGCCGCCCGTTGACCCGGGCCCCTATCGTGCGGTGGCCGACCTCGGTGTGGACCGCGTAGGAGAAGTCGACGGGGGTGGCGCCGGCGGGCAGGGCGATGACGTCGCCCTTGGGCGTGAAGACGAAGACCTCGTTGCGGGAGAGGTCGAAGCGCAGGGACTCCAGGAACTCGCCGGGGTCCTCGGTCTCCTTCTGCCAGTCGAGGAGCTGGCGCAGCCACGCCATGTCGTTGAGGTGGTCGTCCTTGCCGGTCTTCTTCGGCACGTCGGTGCGCACCTTGGAGGCGCCGGCGACGGCCTCCTGCTTGTACTTCCAGTGCGCGGCGATGCCGTACTCGGCGCGCCGGTGCATGTCGAAGGTGCGGATCTGGAGCTCGACGGGCTTGCCGTTGGGTCCGATGACCGTCGTGTGCAGCGACTGGTACATGTTGAACTTCGGCATCGCGATGTAGTCCTTGAACCGGCCGGGGACCGGGTTCCATCGCGCGTGGACGGTGCCGAGGGCCGCGTAGCAGTCGCGGACGGTGTCCACGAGGACGCGGATGCCGACCAGGTCGTAGATCTCCGCGAAGTCACGGCCGCGGACGATCATCTTCTGGTAGACGCTGTAGTAGTGCTTGGGGCGGCCGGTGACGGTGGCCTTGATGCGGGCGGCGCGCAGGTCGGCCTGGACCTCGTCGGTGACGACGGCCAGGTACTCGTCCCGCTTGGGGGCGCGTTCGGCGACGAGCCGGACGATCTCGTCGTACATCTTGGGGTAGAGGATCGCGAAGGCGAGGTCCTCCAGCTCCCACTTGATGGTGTTCATGCCCAGCCGGTGGGCCAGCGGGGCGTAGATCTCCAGGGTCTCGCGGGCCTTCTTCTCCTGCTTCTCCCGCTTCAGGTAGCGCATGGTGCGCATGTTGTGCAGGCGGTCGGCGAGCTTGATGACCAGGACGCGCGGGTCCTTGGCCATGGCGACGACCATCTTGCGGACGGTCTCGGCCTGGGCGGCCTCGCCGAACTTGACCTTGTCGAGCTTGGTGACGCCGTCGACGAGGAGCGCGACCTGGTCGCCGAAGTCCCGGCGCAGGGTGTCGAGGCCGTACTCGGTGTCCTCGACGGTGTCGTGCAGGAGCCCGGCCATCAGGGTCGCCGGGTCCATGCCGAGCTCGGCGAGGATGGTGGTGACGGCGAGCGGGTGGGTGATGTACGGGTCGCCGCTCTTGCGCTTCTGGCCGCGGTGCCAGCGCTCGGCGACCTGGTAGGCCCGCTCGATCTGGCGCAAAGTGGCCGTTTCGATCTTGGGGTCGTTGGATCGGACGATCCGCAGCAGCGGTTCGAGGACCGGGTTGTACGGGGAGGAGCGCTGCACGCCGAGGCGGGCGAGGCGGGCGCGGACGCGGTTGGACGAGCCGCCCGAGCGGGCGGGCGCGGCCGGTGCGGGGCGTGCGGACGAGGCGGGGGCGGGCGCCGGGGCCGGTGCGGCGGGCGCGGTCTCCGCGGACTCGTTCTGGGGCGTGCCGGTCCCCGGCGCGGCCTTCTCGGCCTTCGGGTCGGGCTGCGCGGCGGAGAGTGGCTGGGCCTCGTCTGGCAAGAGCGCTCCTCTGGGGGTCCCCCCGGACGGACTCCGGGGAAGGTTCCGGGTCCCCGGTCAGGCCCGGAACGGCCATGGTATCGATCCCGGACCCGCACTGCTCACGCGCCCGGGGAGTGAACGGATCCGGCCACGGACGCTCCTCGCCCCGAACGACCGGACTGGGACACTCCGGAAAACGACGGGGGCGCTCCGGGGATTCCCGGAGCGCCCCCTACGAGTCGGAGCAGGGGTGATCAGTTCCAGCGGAGGAGCGACGGCCCGCCCTTGACCAGGATCTCCTTGCTCGCCGCGACGTTGCCCCAGGCGACCTGGATCTTGCCGTTCTTGGCACAGAGGGGGCCGACCAGAACTCCTTGCGGCGGGCGTCGAAGCCCTTGGCCCGCACGCAGATGCTGCCGCCCCTGTAGACCTTCCATGCGTAGGACATCTTCATGCCGTTCGCCCCGAAGTGGCCGCAGCCGTCGCTGACCCTGCTCCACTTCAGGGCGCGCTGCCCGCGTTCTTCCAGCCCTCACAGACGGCGGCCGCCCTGCCGGCCGCGGACGGCAGGGTCGCGGTGGCGGGAGCGGCGACGAGCGGAGTCAACGCGAACGCGAGCAGGCACATGGCCCCGGCGACCGGCTTGCGGGAGAGCGGCATGGAGTTCCTCCTGTACGGCGACGTGGTCCCGGACGCGGCGACGGGCGCCACGGGAAGTCCCGGACGCCCGTCGCCGCATGTCCACAGGTGACATCGGTCAGGAGGTGATCAGACTTGAATCAGCGCCGTGAGCGGAGCGCCCTTCAGGGCCGGTTCCAGGCGGGCGCGGCCCGGTAGGAAGGCCAGTTCCATGAGGACGGCGACGCCCGCGACCTCGGCGCCCGCGCGGCGGACGAGTTCGATGGAGGCCTCGGCGGTGCCGCCGGTGGCGAGGACGTCGTCGATGACCATGACGCGGTCGCCCGCCGCCAGGTCCTCGGCGTGGACCTCGATCTCGGCGGTGCCGTACTCCAGCTCGTACGCCTGGCGGAGCGTGGCCCCGGGGAGCTTGCCGGCCTTGCGGACCGGGATGAAGCCCAGGCCCGCGCGGACGGCCACCGGGGCGGCCAGGATGAAGCCGCGGGCCTCCAGGCCGACGACCTTCGTCGCGCCGTGCGCGAGCACAGCCCGGCGAGGGTGTCGGTGAGGGCCCCGAACGCCTCCGGGTCCGCGAGCAGCGGCGTGATGTCCTTGAACAGCACGCCCGGCTTCGGGTAGTCCGGCACGTCGCGGATGCGGCTGAGCAGGAGGTCGGTGACGTCCCGGGCCCCGGTGGTCATCCTCGGTGCTCCTGGGCGCGGCCCGGCGTCCGGCCCGCGGGCCGACGACGGCGGCCTCGGCGCCGCCGTCGAACGCGTCCGGTCCGTCCGGGGACTCGCCCTTGGCCGCGGCGTTGGCGCGCTTGGCCAGGATGCGCTTCCTGAGGGCCTTGATCGACGGCTCGCGCTCCTTGAGGTCGGCGACGAGCGGGGTGGCGATGAAGATCGACGAGTACGCACCGGCCGCGAGGCCGACGAACAGCGACAGCGAGATGTCGTTGAGCATGCCGGCGCCGAGGACGCCGCCGCCGATGAAGAGCAGGCCGGCGACCGGGAGGAGCGCCACGACGGTGGTGTTGATCGAACGGACCAGGGTGCCGTTGATCGAGCGGTTGGCCATCTCGCTGTAGGTGAAGCGGGTCTGCTTCGTGATGTCCTTCGTCTGCTCCTTGAGCGAGTCGAAGACGACCACCGTGTCGTACAGCGAGTAGCCGAGGATCGTCAGGAGGCCGATGACCGTGCCGACGGTGACCTCGAAGCCGACCAGGGAGTAGATGCCCACGGTGATGGTGAGGTCGTGGATGAGGGCGATGAGCGCCGCGACCGCCATTCTCCACTCGAAGGCGATGGCCAGGTAGATCACCACGAGGATCATGAAGACCCCGAGGCCGGTCCAGGCCTTGTTGGCGATCTGCTCGCCCCAACTGGGGCCGACCAGCTCGGCCGCGATCTTGTCCTCGGCGACGTTCAGGTCCTTGGCGAGCTCCGCGCGGACCTGGTCGGACTGCGCGGTGTCGAGGCCGCCGACCTGGATGCGCAGCGAGCCGTTGCCGAGCTGCTGGACGATCGCGTCGTGGCCGGAGGCCTCCTCCGCGTACTCCTGGGCCTGGCTGACGGAGACGTCCGACTTCGGGGTGGTGAAGACGGCGCCGCCCTGGAACTCGATGCCCATGTTGAGGCCGCGGACGGCCAGGGCGACGATGGCGGTGATGGTGATCAGGACGGACAGGCCGTACCAGATCTTGCGGTTGCCGATGAAGTCGTAGCCGACCTCACCGCGGTGGAGTCGGGCGCCGAGATCTCCGAGCTTCGACATCTCACGCCTCCTTCGGGTCGACAGGGCCGGCGGGGGCGGTGGTGCGGCGGGTGCGGCGCAGCGGCGGCTTGGCGCCGAGGCGCTTCGGGTCCAGGCCGGACCACGGGTGGCCGTTGCCGAAGAACGTGGTCCGCGCGAGCAGCGTCATGACCGGCTTGGTGAAGAGAACACCACGACGATGTCGAGCAGGGTGGTCAGGCCGAGCGTGAACGCGAAGCCCTGGACCTTGCCGACGGTGACGATGAAGAGCACGGCCGCGGCCAGGAACGACACGAAGTCGGAGACCAGGATGGTGCGGCGGGCGCGCGGCCAGGCGCGCTCGACGGCCGGGCGGAGCGTGCGGCCCTCGCGGAGCTCGTCGCGGATGCGCTCGAAGTAGACGATGAACGAGTCCGCGGTGATGCCGATGGCGACGATGGCGCCGCAGACGGCCGGCAGGTTCAGCGCGAAGCCGATGGCCGGGCCGAGCAGGGCCATGATCACGTAGGTGAGGAGCGCGGAGACACCGAGGCTGAGGATGGCGATCAGCGACAGGCCTCGGTAGTAGGCGACCAGGTAGATGATCACGAGGGCGAGGCCGATGGCGCCGGCGATCAGACCGGCCTCCAACTGGTCGCCGCCGAGCGCGGCGGTGACGGTGTCGACGCTCTGGGTCTGGAAGGAGAGCGGCAGGGCGCCGTAGGACAGGATGTTGCCGAGGTCCTGGGCGGACTGCTGGTTGAAGCTGCCGGAGATCTGGGCGCTGGCGCTCAGCGTGGTCTGGACGCGGGGCGCGGAGACGACCTCGCCGTCCAGGACGATGGCGAACTGGTTCTGCGGCTCGGTCTGCTGCGAGAGCTTGCTGGTGATCGACTGGAACTTCTTCGAGCCGGCGCTCGTGAACTCCATGTCCACGATCCACTGGCCGGTCTGCTGGTCGAGCGCGGCCTTGGCGTCGTCGACGTCCTTGCCGTCGACCTCGGCCGGACCGAGGAGGTACTTCTCCCACTGGTCGATCGCGTTCTTGCCGCAGGCCACGGTGGGCTCGGACGGCTTGACGCCCTGGCCGGCGGCGGTGCGCTGCTTGGGGTCGAGGCAGTTCAGGGCGGTGAACTTCTGCTCGAGCGCCGCGGTGGCGGGGTCGGGCGTGGGGGTCGCCTGCGGGGTGCCGGTGGCCTTCGGCGTCGCGGAGGACGAGGGCGAGGCGCTGCCGGTGGGCGTCGGGCTCGGGGCCTTGAGGGCCTCGGTGAGCGCGCGGCCCTGGGTGGAGGCGGTGGCCGTCGGGGTGGCCGACTTCTCGCCCGCGGTCGGGACGGAGGCGGAGGCGGACGGCTTCGGCGAGGCCGAGGGCGAACCGGTGGCCGTCGGCGCCGGCTCCGGCGCGGCGGCCGCGACGGCGAGACGGGCCGGAAGTAGAGCTGGGCCGTGGTGCCGACCTGCTCCCGGGCCTGCTTCTCGTTCGTCCCGCGAGGGATGTTGACGATGATGTTCTCGCGGCCCTGCGTCTGGACCTCGGCCTCGGAGACACCCAGACCGTTGACGCGGCGCTCGATGATGCCGACCGCCGTGTTCATGTTGGTCTCGTTGACCGCCGACTCCTGGCCGGGGTCGGCCTTGGCCTTGAGCGTGATCGACGTGCCGCCGGCGAGGTCGATGCCGAGGCGCGGGGTGGTGTGCCCCGACCAGAACATGCCGCCGGTGAGCGCGACCATGGCGATCAGGATGAGTGCCAGGGCGCGGCCCGGCCGGCTCTGTCCCCCGCCGGCCTTCGGCCCTTCTTCGGTGCTGCCACCTGTCGTATCTCCCTGTCCAACCGCCGCGCGACGTGTGCGCGACGGCCACGAAGTATGTGTGGGGACCATCCCCGCAGACGTGGAACCGTTCGGGGGCGCGCACGCCGGTGGGCGTGCGCGGTCCCCGGTCGCGATTACTTCGCGTCGGTCTCGCCGTCGGTCTTGCCGTCCTTCTCCCCCTCGGTCGCGGCCTCGGCCGCGTCCGGCTCTTCGTCAGGTCGGCCTTGGGCGCGTCCTCGGCCGTGACGTCGGTGGCGCCGGTCAGCGAGGAGGCGTCGTCCGGGACGACGGCCTCCGAGTCCGAGGCCTCGTCGCTGTCGTCGTCGCCGTGGACGATCCGGTTGTACTCGGAGTCCTGGAGGACCGCGCCGATCGCGTTCTTGGCGTAGACGGCGTGCACGCCCGGGGCGACCTCGAGGAGAACGGTCTCGTCGGAGATCTCCTTGACGGTGGCGTACATCCCCCGATCGTGCGTACGCCGGTGCCGGGCTGCATCTCGTCGCGCATCTGCGCCGCCTGCTGCTGCTTCTTCTTGGCAGAGCGGGTCATCAGGAACATGGCCCCGATGAGGACGATGAAGGGGAGGAGGGTCACGATGCTCACGGGACGGGTTTCCTTCGCACGGTCGCGGAGAACCCGCGGCCTGATCTTCGGGGTGGGCGCGCCGACCGGAAAGGGCGGCATCGGCGGAGTCTAGGCGAGTCCGCATCGCTGGAACAACGTCCAGCATCGCACCCCGGTTCCGGTCCGGGCGAGTGTCCGCACCGTCACGCCCCGAAGAGCCCCTGTTGTCCCGTTCCCGTGCCGCTTCCCGCGCCGCCCGGGCCCGCTGCCTGCGGCGGAACCAGACCGAGGTGGGCCCAGGCGGCGGGAGTGGCGACGCGACCACGGGGCGTGCGGGCCAGCAGGCCCTCGCGCACGAGGAAGGGTTCGGCGACCTCCTCGACGGTCTCGCGCTCCTCCCCGACCGCGACCGCGAGGGTGGACAGGCCGACCGGTCCGCCGCCGAAGAGCTTGAGGAGGGCCTCCAGGACGGCGCGGTCGAGCCGGTCGAGGCCGCGGCCGTCGACCTCGTACACGCTGAGGGCGGCCTCGGAGACCTCCCGGGTGATCACTCCGTCCGCCTTGACCTGGGCGTAGTCGCGGACCCGGCGCAGCAGGCGGTTGGCGATGCGGGGGTGCCGCGGGAGCGTCCGGCGATCTCCGCGGCGCCGGCCGGGTCGATCTCGACGTCGAGGAGTCCGGCGGAGCGGTGGATGACGCGCTGGAGCTCGGACGGGTCGTAGAACTCCATGTGGGCCGTGAAGCCGAAGCGGTCGCGCAGCGGGGCGGCAGGAGCCCGGCCCGGGTGGTGGCGCCGACGAGGGTGAAGGGCGGCAGTTCCAGCGGGATGGCGGTGGCGCCGGGGCCCTTGCCGACGATGACGTCGACGCGGAAGTCCTCCATCGCCATGTAGAGCATCTCCTCGGCGGGCCGGGACATCCGGTGGATCTCGTCGAGGAAGAGGATCTCGCCCTCCTGGAGGGAGGAGAGGATCGCGGCGAGGTCGCCGGCGTGCTGGATGGCGGGGCCGGAGGTGATGCGGATCGGGGCGTTCATCTCGGCCGCGATGATCATCGAGAGGGTGGTCTTGCCGAGGCCGGGAGCGCCGGAGAGCAGGACGTGGTCGGCGGTGGCGCCGCGCTGCCGGGCGGCCTTGAGGACCAGGTCGAGCTGCTGGCGGACCTTCTCCTGGCCGACGAACTCGCTGAGGTCCTTGGGGCGCAGGGCCGCCTCGACGGCCTGGTCGTCGCCCTCGGCGGCGGCGTCGACGATGCGCGCCTCGGCGTCGGGTGCCTCGGCGGTGGTGTCGTCGTCCCAGTTCACGGTGGATGCCTTCTCGTTCGTACGGCCCGGCCGGGCGGGGCGGGGTGGTCAGCGGGCGCGGTTGAGGGTCTGCAGGGCGGCCCGGAGCAACTGCGGTACGGGGGCGGTGCCGGTCTCGGCGAGGGCGGCCTCGGCCTGCGGGGCGACGGCGTCGACGGCCTCCTCGGCCTCGCGGCTCGCGTAGCCGAGGCCGATGAGGGCGGCGGCGAGCTGCTCGGTCCACGGGGCGGGGCCGGAGGCGACGCGCTGGGCGCCGACGAGGCCGCTGCTGCCGAGGGGGTGCCGAGCTTGTCCTTCAGTTCGAGGAGGAGCTTCTGCGCGCCCTTCTTCCCGATGCCGGGGACGGCCGTGAGGGCCTTCTCGTCCCCGGTGGAGACGGCGAGGCGCAGGGCGTCGGGGCTGTGGACGCCGAGCATGGCCTGGGCGAGGCGGGGGCCGACGCCGCTGGCGGTCTGGAGGAGCTCGAAGACCTGCCGCTCGTCGTCGTCGGCGAAGCCGTACAGGGTGAGGAGTCCTCGCGGACGACGAGGGAGGTGGCGAGCCGGGCCTCCTCGCCGATCCGCAGTCCGGCGATGGTCGCCGGGGTGCACTGGAGGGCCATGCCCACGCCGCCGACCTGGACGACGGCCGTGGTGGGGGCGAGGGCGGCGACCTGGCCGCTGACGAAGGCGATCATCGGGTTCGGCCTTTCACTGCGGACGCGTGCCGGGCGGCCGCTTCCTGGAGGCGGTTCTGGGCGGCGACGGCCTGCTGGAGGCGGTTCTGGGCGGGGCCCGCCAGATGTGGCAGATGGCGAGGGCGAGGGCGTCGGCGGCGTCGGCCGGTTTGGGCGGTTCGGCGAGCCGGAGCAGCCGGGTCACCATGGTCCCGACCTGGGCCTTGTCGGCGCGGCCGCTGCCGGTGACGGCGGCCTTGACCTCGCTGGGGGTGTGCAGGGCGACCGGGATGCCGCGGCGGGAGGCGCAGAGCATGGCGACGGCGCTGGCCTGGGCGGTGCCCATCACCGTCCGTACGTTGTGCTGGCTGAACACCCGCTCCACGGCGACGAGTTCGGGCGAGAAGCGGTCGATCCACTCCTCTATGCCCCGCTCGATGCCGACCAGGCGCATGCCGATGTCGGCGTCCGCGGGCGTCCGCACCACGCCGACGCCGAGCATGGTCAGGGGCGCCCGGCGACGCCCTCGACGACGCCGACGCCGCACCGGGTGAGCCCGGGGTCCACTCCGAGTACGCGCACGTCGCCCCTCTCTTCGATCTCCTGTTTGAGCAGGCTATCGGCTGGCACCGACAACGCAGCGGGCCGACGGGAGCGTGTCCCCGTCGGCCCGCTGCGGAAAGCAGGTGTCAGGCGTCGACCTTCGCCATGACCTCGTCGCTGACGTCGAAGTTGGCGAAGACGTTCTGCACGTCGTCGCTGTCCTCCAGCGCGTCGATCAGCTTGAACATCTTGCGCGCGCCCTCCTCGTCCAGCTCGACCTGCATGGTCGGGACGAAGCTGGAGTCGGCGGAGTCGTAGTCGATGCCGGCCTCCTGGAGCGCGGTGCGGACCGCGACCAGGTCGGTGGCCTCGCTGATGACCTCGAAGGACTCGCCGAGGTCGTTGACCTCTTCGGCGCCCGCGTCGAGGACCGCGTCCAGGACGTCGTCCTCGGTCAGCTCGCCCTTGGGGAGCACGACGACGCCCTTGCGGTTGAACAGGTACGAGACGGAGCCCGGGTCGGCCATGGAGCCGCCGTTGCGGGTCATGGCCACGCGCACGTCGGAGGCGGCGCGGTTGCGGTTGTCGGTGAGGCACTCGATGAGCACCGCGACGCCGTTCGGGCCGTAGCCCTCGTACATGATCGTGGCGTAGTCGACGCCGCCGGCCTCGAGACCGCCGCCGCGCTTGACCGCGGAGTCGATGTTCTTGTTGGGGACCGAGCTCTTCTTCGCCTTCTGGATGGCGTCGTGAGGGTCGGGTTGCCCTCGGGGTCGGCGCCGCCCGTGCGGGCCGCGACCTCGATGTTCTTGATCAGCTTCGCGAAGAGCTTGCCGCGCTTGGCGTCGATCACGGCCTTCTTGTGCTTCGTCGTAGCCCATTTAGAGTGGCCGGACATCTGCCTGTCTCCTTCGCGTAACCCTTTTCTGAACGAACCCCAGAGATCCTACCGGGATCGGATCAGCCCGCCGCGCGCACCATGTCGACGAACAGGGCGTGGAGGCGGTGGTCGCCGGTGAGTTCGGGGTGGAACGAGGTCGCGAGCGCCCGGCCCTGCCGTACGGCGACGACGTGCCCCCGTGCTCGGCGAGGACCTCGACGTCCGCGCCGACCGACTCCACCCAGGGGCCCGGATGAAGACGCCCTCGACGGGGCCGTCCTCGATGCCCGCGACGGTGACGCCGGCCTCGAAGGACTCGTTCTGCCGGCCGAAGGCGTTGCGGCGGACGATCATGTCGATGCCGCCGAAGGTCTCCTGGCCCGAGCGCGGGTCGAGGATCTTGTCGGCGAGCATGATCAGGCCGGCGCAGGTGCCGTAGACCGGGAGGCCGGCGGCGATGCGCTCGCGCAGCGGCTCCATGAGGCCGAAGAGCGCGGCCAGCTTGGAGATGGTGGTGGACTCACCACCGGGAATGACCAGGCCGTCGACCTCGGCGAGCTCCTCGGGGCGCCTCACCGGCCTGGCCACGGCGTCCGCCGCGGCCAGGGCGATCAGGTGCTCCCGTACGTCGCCCTGGAGGGCCAGGACACCTATCACGGGAGTGCTGCTCATCGGTGCTTACCAGCCCCGGTTGGCGTAGCGCTCGGCCTCGGGGAGAGTGTCGCAGTTGATGCCGACCATGGCCTCGCCCAGGTTGCGGGAGGCGTCCGCGATGACCTTCGGGTCGTCGTAGAAGGTGGTGGCCTTCACGATGGCGGCGGCGCGCTTGGCCGGGTCGCCCGACTTGAAGATGCCGGAGCCGACGAAGACGCCCTCCGCGCCGAGCTGACGCATGAGCGCGGCGTCGGCGGGGTGGCGACGCCACCGGCGGAGAAGAGGACGACCGGCAGCTTGCCGAGCTCGGCGACCTCCTTGACGAGCTCGTACGGGGCGCGCAGGTCCTTGGCGGCGGCGAACAGCTCGTTGTTGTCGAAGCCGCGCAGCCTGGCGATCTCGTTCTTGATCTGGCGCAGGTGGCGGACGGCCTCGACGACGTTGCCGGTGCCGGCCTCGCCCTTGGAGCGGATCATGGCCGCGCCCTCGGCGATGCGGCGCAGGGCCTCGCCCAGGTTGGTGGCGCCACAGACGAAGGGGGTGGTGAAGGCCCACTTGTCGGAGTGGTTGACCTCGTCGGCCGGGGTGAGGACCTCGGACTCGTCGATGTAGTCGACGCCGAGGGACTGGAGGACCTGGGCCTCGACGAAGTGGCCGATGCGGGACTTGGCCATCACCGGGATGGAGACCGCGCCGATGATCTCCTCGATCATGTTCGGGTCGGACATGCGGGCCACGCCGCCGTCCTTGCGGATGTCCGCGGGGACCCGCTCCAGGGCCATGACGGCCACGGCGCCGGCGTCCTCGGCGATCTTCGCCTGCTCGGCGTTGACCACGTCCATGATCACGCCGCCCTTGAGCTGCTCGGCCATGCCGCGCTTCACGCGCGCGGTGCCGGTCTCGGGGACGAGGAGGGGGTGGAAGGCGTGGTGGACACGGATACCTCACTGGTGACAACGGGGGTTGACGACAGAGAAGAGGAAACAGTCCACCCGCGGGCCACGGCAAGGGCCAATGTGGACCCGGTGGCTCGTTTTCGCAGGTCGAAAGGATCAAGCCGGACGATCGGCAAGGGCCACCGGCGGCTCGTCGTCCATTTCGAAGGCCAGTGGGAAGGGGCGTGGCCCGCGAGCCGGAGCCAGCGGACCGTGCGGTGGCGGCGCAGGGCGCGGGCGGCCCGTACGGCGTCGTTGTGGAAGCGGCGGGCCATCGGCACCCGGCGCACGGCCTGCGCGAGCTCCCCGCGGCCTCCTCGCCGCCGGGGGCCTCCCGTACGAGCTCCATCTGCTCGGGCTCGCCGAAGACGGCCCGCAGCGCCTGGCTGAGCTCGCTCTCGGCGACCTCCCGCTGGTCCTCCTCGGCCTGCCGGGCGGCGTGCGCGGCCTCGTACAGGACGATCGAGGCGGCCGGGTCGAGGACCCCGGAGGTGGCCAGCTCCTGGGTGACCGAGGCCCGGCGCAGCAACTGCGCGTCCAGGGCCGCGCGGGCGGCGTCGATGCGCGAGTGCAGCCGGTCGAGCCGCCCGGCGGTCCAGCTCAGGTAGACGCCGATGACGATCAGCGCGACGACGGTCCAGATCAGGGTTTCGGTCACGGGCGCACAGGCTACCGGGGCGGTGGCAGCACGCCTTCCCGAACGGCGTGGTCGTGGGCGAACAGGACACGGGCCGGGCGGCCGGCGGCCAGTTCGGCGAGCCGGTCGAGCCAGGGGCGGTACGGGGTCCCGAACTCCGCCGCGAAGTCGTACGCCTGGCCCGCGAGGACGGTCACGCGGTCGCCGTGGTCGAGGAACAGCGACTGGTGCCCCTCGGTGTGGCCGGGCGTGGGCACAACGAGGACGCCGGGCGCGACCTCGTGTTCGCCGTCCAGTTCCTCGTAGCGGACGCCGGGCAGGAGCGAGTCGATGGTGTGCCCGCCGGCCCGGGCGAGGGCGAGTTCGGCGCGCTGGACGAGGACGGGGGTGCCGGGGAAGCGCTGGTTGCCGCCGATGTGGTCGAAGTGCAGGTGGCAGTTGACGACGGCGTCCACGTCGGCGGGGCCGACGGTGAGCGGTCTGCGGACCGGCCGGTAGTGGGCGTCGGTCTCGGGCGAGCCGGTGCCCATGCCGGTGTCGAGGAGGAGCGCCCCGCGCGCGTGCCGCACGAGGTAGCCGAAGACGGGCTCCACGCGCGTGGGGCCCGCCCACTCCTCGGCGGGGCGGGTGAAGTGCCCGAGGTCGAGCCGGTGCACGGTGATCGGGGTCATCGCCCCAGGGTGCGCCCCGGTCCCGGCGGGCGGGGGATTCAGCCGGGGCGTACGGCTCCGCTCCCGCTGCCCCGGCCTCTCCCCACGGCCCCGGGCCCCGCCTCACGGGCGTGGAGGCGGCCCGCACGCGCGCGTGGCGCGAAAACCCGCCCGGGTGGAGCGCCGCACGGCCGGGCACGGCTCCCCACGCGCGTGTGGCGGCGCGGGAGCCGGGCCCCACGCGCGTGTGGCGGCGCGGGAGCCGGGCCCCACGCGCGTGTGCGGCGCGGGAGCCGGGCCCCACGCGCGGGAGCCGACCCCTACAGTCCCAGCCGGGCCCGCAGGCCGCCCGCCCTCTCGTCCGTGTCCACGGCCGCCGCGCCGTCCGTGACGGTCTCGTAGACGGCGAGGACGTCCGCGCCGACGGTGGACCAGTCGAAGCGGCGGACGTGGGCCGAGCCCCGGGCGCTCAGCTCCTCGCGGCGCTCCTCGTCGCCCAGGAGGCGGATCGCCGCGTCCGCGAGGGCGTCGGCGTCCTCGTTGGCGAAGAGTTCGCCCGCGCCGCCCTGGTCGAGGACCTGCGCGAAGGCGTCCAGGTCGGCGGCGAGCACCGGCGCGCCGGCCGACATCGCCTCGACGAGGATGATGCCGAAGCTCTCGCCGCCGGTGTTGGGCGCCACGTACACATCGACGCTGCGCAGCACCGCGCCTTGTCCTCGTCGCTGACCATGCCGAGGAACTCCACCCGGGAGCGCATCCCGGCCGGCAGCGAGGCGACCGCCTCCTCCTCGTCGCCGCGCCCGGCGACCAGGAGCCGCGCCCCGGGCCGCTCGGTGAGGATGCGGGGCAGGGCCTTCATGAGGACGGGCAGGCCCTTGCGGGGCTCGTCGATCCGGCCGATGAAGCCGAGAGTCTCGCCCTGCCACTCCTTCTTCGGCTCGGCGCGGGCGAAGAAGTCCACGTCGACGCCGTTGGGGATGACGACGGCGTCGCCGCCGAGGTGCTCGACGAGCGTGCGCCGCGCGTACTCGCTCACGGCGATCCGCGCGCTGATCTTCTCCAGGGCGGGCTGGAGGATCGGGTACGCGGCGATCATCGCCCGCGAGCGCGGGTTCGAGGTGTGGAAGGTGGCCACGATCGGCCCCTGCGCCGCCCAGCAGGTGAGCAGCCCGAGCGACGGCGAGGTCGGCTCGTGGATGTGGACGACGTCGAAGGCGTTGTCGTGCAGCCAGCGGCGCACCCGCGCGGCCGACAGGAAGCCGAAGTTGAGCCGGGCCACCGAGCCGTTGTACGGCACGGGGACGGCCCGACCGGCCGAGACCACGTACGGCGGCAGCGGGGTCTCGTCGTCGGCCGGGGCCAGGACGGAGACCTCGTGGCCGAGCCGGATGAGGTGCTCGGCGAGGTCGCGGATGTGGAACTGGACGCCGCCCGGCACGTCCCAGGAGTACGGGCAGACGATCCCGATCCTCACGCCGCCCCGCCCTCTCCGCTCCGGGGCCCGCGCGCCGGGGCCTGCCCTCCGCGCCCCGCTCGTCCGCGACCTGCCCTCCGCGCCCCGCTCGCCGGGACCCCGGTCCTCCAGGTCCGCGAGCCACAGCCGTTGCAGCATGTGCCAGTCCTCCGGGTGGTCCGCGATGCCCTCGGCGAAGGCGTCGGCGAGGGCCTGGGTCATGACGGCCGCCTTCTCCGCCCGCGTCCCCGCCCCGGGCACCTCCACCGGCGGGTGGACCCGGCCCTTCATGACCGGCGTGTCGTCGTACCAGAGCGTCACCGGCAGCAGCAGGGCGCCCGTCTGCTGGGCGAGTATCGCCGGGCCCGCCGGCATCCGCGCGGTGTCCCCGAAGAACGTGACCTCGGTGCCGGAGGCCGACAGGTCCCGGTCCGCGACCAGGCAGACCAGGCCGCCGGACCGCAGCCGCCGCGCCAGCCTGCCGAAGGCGGAGCCGCCGGTGTGCGGCACGACCTCCATTCCCAGGGACTCGCGGTAGGCGACGAACCGGTCGTACAGCGACTCCGGCTTGAGCCGCTCGGCGACCGTGGTGAACGGCACGCCGAGCGAGCGGGTCACCCACACGCCCGCGAGGTCCCAGTTGGCCAGGTGCGGCAGGGCCAGGACGACCCCGCGCCCGGAGGCGAGGCCCTCCTTCAGATAGTGGATGTCCTTGATGTCTATCCCGCGCTCGACTCGCTCCTTGCTCCAGGTCGGCAGCCGGAAGGACTCCATCCAGTACCGCATGTACGAGCGCATGCCGGCCTTCGACAGTTGGGCGAGCCGCTCGGGCGTGGCGTCCGGCACCACGCGCGCGAGGTTGGACTCCAGGCGCAGGACGCTCGCGCCGCGCCGCTTCCACGCCAGATCGGCGATCCGCCGGCCGAGGCCCGCGGCCACCGGCTCGGGCAGCTTCTTCACGGTCGCCCAGCCCAGCCCGTACAGGCCGTCGGCGAGCCGGTCCTTGAGGTCGCTCACGACGCCGCCCCGCTCCCCGGCCGCGGCGGCGTCCGCCTCGGCCGACTCCCGCCGTACGGTGACCACCCGCTGCCCCAGGGTGACCGCACTGCCGGCGGCCACGATCCACAGCGCGATCGGCAGCAGCACCTGGACGCCGGGGACGCCGAAGGCGTGCAGCCCGGCGAGTCCGGCGGCCACGAGCGAGATGACGAGGCGTTCGGCGCGCTCGACCAGGCCGTTGACGGCGACCGGCAGGCCGATCGACTCGCCGCGGGCCTTGGTGTACGAGACGACCTGACCGCTCGCCAGGCAGAAGATCGACACGGCGCACATCACGTTGTCGTCGCCCTTGCCCGCGTACCAGAGCGCGAAGCCGCCGAAGATCGCGCCGTCCGCGACCCGGTCGAGCGTCGAGTCGAGGAAGGCGCCCCAGCGGCTGGAGACCCCGCCTGCCGGGCCATGTTGCCGTCGACGAGGTCGGAGAAGACGAACAGGGTGATGACGATCGTGCCCCAGAAGAACTCGCCGCGGGGAAGAAGACCAGCGCACCGGCCATCACCCCCGCCGTGCCGATGAGCGTGACCGCGTCGGGGCTGACGCCCCTGCGGAGCAGAAACGCGGCGAACGGTGTGAGGACACGCGTGAAAAAGGCACGCGCGTACTTGTTCAGCATGGCCTTCCCGAGGTTCGGTGGGCCGCGCGGCCCCTACGACCACCGGCCCGCCCATCGTAGCCACGCGCGCGCCCGGCTACCGGCGGGTACCCGCCCGCCGCGTCGGCGTCCCCGGGGGCCGTCCGGCGGACCACGGCCAGCCGGGCCCCGGGGCCCGGCGGACTCCGCGTACCGGACGGGCGCCGCGCCCCGCACGGATGGCCGCGCCCCGGTGTCGGTGCCAAGCTCGAAGGACCACCGCAAGGCACCGCGGGCACCGCGAAGCCGCACCACCGCGACACGCCGCTCCCCGCGCCCGCGTCCCGCCGCACCGTGCGAGCAGTCGGGAGGAACACGTCATGGGTGACAGGGCGAAGACACCCGCCGGGGCCGCCGGCAGGGCTCCGACGGCCGACCGGCCCTCGGACATACGGAACGTGGTGCTGGTCGGCCACAGCGGATCGGGCAAGACGACGCTCGTCGAGGCCCTCGCGCAGACCGCGGGCGCGCTCAACCGGGCCGGACGCGTCGAGGACGGCGGCACGGTCTCGGACCACGACGAGATCGAGCAGCGCCGTCACCGCTCCGTCCAGCTCTCGCTCGTCCCGGTCGGCTGGGACGGGTACAAGGTCAATCTGATCGACACCCCCGGGTACGCCGACTTCGTCGGGGAGCTGAGGCCGGTCTGCGCGCGGCGGACGCGGCCCTCTTCGTCGTCTCGGCCGCCCAGGAGGCCGACGCCGTCGCCGCCTCCACGCGCGCGATCTGGGAGGAGTGCGCCGCCGTCGGCATGCCCCGCGCCGTCGTCGTCACCCACCTCGACACCGCCCGCACCGGCTTCACGGAGCTGACCGAGGTCTGCGCCGGGCTCTTCGGCCGCGACGACCCGGACGCCGTGCTCCCCTCTACCTGCCCGTGCACGGCCCCGAGGGCGCCGACGGGCACGCGCCCGCGACCGGCCTGGTCGGCCTGCTCACGGAACGGATCCTCGACTACTCCACGGGGGCGCGGCGGGAGGAACCGCCCGACGAGGGCCGGCGGGACCTGATCGCGGAGGCCCGCGCCCGGCTCATCGAGGGGATCATCGCCGAGAGCGAGGACGAGACCCTCATGGAGCGCTACCTCGGCGGCGAGCCGATCGCCCCGGAGACCCTCGTCGACGACCTGGAGAAGGCCGTCGCCCGGGGCGCCTTCCATCCGGTCCTCGCGGCCGCCCCCGCCGCCGAGGGCGGCACCAGAGCCTCGGCACCGTCGAACTCCTGGAGCTGATCACCCGCGGCTTCCCTCCCCCTGGAGCACGGGCCGCGCGCCGTCACCACCCCCGACGGCCGGCCCCGGCCCCCGGTCGTCTGCGACCCCGAAGGGCCCCTGGTCGCCGAGGTCGTCAAGACCGCCGCCGACCCCTACGTGGGCCGGATCTCCCTGGTCCGGGTCTTCTCCGGCACCCTGCGCCCCGACGAGACCGTCCACGTCTGCGGCCACGGCCTCACGGACGCGCACGGGACGGAACCGGGCGCGGACCCCGACGCGCGGGATCCCCACGAGCGGGACCCGCACGAGGCCGACGACCGGATCGGCGGGCTCACCTCCCCCTTCGGCAAGCAGCAGCGCCCCGTGGCGCACTGCGTCGCCGGGGACCTCGCCTGCGTCGCCCGCCTCGGGCACGCGGAGACCGGCGACACCGTCTCCGCCAAGGACGACCCGCTCCTGATGGAACCGTGGACCCTGCCGGAGCCGCTGCTGCCGCTCGCCGTCCGGGCCCACGGCAAGGCCGACGAGGACCGGCTTTCCCAGGGCCTCGCCCGGCTGGTCGCCGAGGACCCGGCCCTGCGGCTCGAACAGAACCCGGACACCCGGCAGATGGTCCTGTGGTGCCTGGGCGAGGCCCACCAGGACGTCGCCCTGGAACGCCTCCGCGAGCGCCACGGCGTGCGGGTCGACGCCGTGCCGTACGAGGTGGCGCTGCGCGAGACCTTCGGCGGCGCCTCCTCGGGCCGGGGCCGGCACGTCAAGCAGTCCGGCGGCCACGGCCAGTACGCCATCTGCGAGATCGACGTGGAGCCGCTGCCGCCGGGCAGCGGCGTCGAGTTCGTCGACAAGGTGGTCGGCGGCGCGGTCCCGCGCCCCTTCGTCGCCTCCGTCGAGAAGGGCGTACGGGCCCAGGCCGCGCGCGGGATCGCCACCGGCCATCCGCTCGTCGACGTCCGGGTCACCCTGCGCGACGGCAAGGCCCACTCCGTCGACTCCTCCGACGCCGCCTTCCAGACGGCCGGCGCCCTCGCGCTGCGCGAGGCGGCCGCCGACGTCCCCGTCCACCTCCTGGAACCGGTGGACGAGATCGGGGTCCTCGTCCCCGACGAGTACGTCGGCCCGGTCATGAGCGACCTGTCCGGGCGGCGCGGCCGCGTCGTCGGCACCGACCGGGCGGGCCCGGGGCGGACCCTCGTGCGGGCCGAGGTCCCGGAGACCGAGATCGTGCGGTACGCGGTCGACCTGCGGTCCGTGTCGCACGGCACCGGACGGTTCGACCGCACGTACGCCCGGCACGAGCCGATGCCGCCCCACCTGGCGGAGAAGCTCCGGCAACGGGCCGGAAGCAGCTCCTAGTTGGCGCCCCGACGGCCGGAGCCGCCCGTTCCGCGGCCGCGGGGCGGGCGGCATTCGGCCGTCCTCCGCACTCCGGTGACGCGTCGGGCGGTACCCGGTTACGCTGGGGTGCCCAGCTCAGAAGGTGTGCGGGGCACCGCAGTTGGGAAACAGCCCGCACAGGGACTCGGCGCGATGGGGGCGGCAGTGGCGATGGACGGTTTCGGTCTCGGGGCGCAGGTCCCCTCCAGGGCTCGGACGGACAGACGGCGGCGACCCACGCCCTCGCCTCCGCCGCGTACCGCGACGACCCGGTCGACAAGATCACGGAAGCCGACAACGAGCTGTACAAGACGAAGGTCACCCAGGGGCGATGGCACAGGCTCTTCCACCCCGACCTCGGCGAGGCCTTCTCCCACGCCGTCCAGACGCGGATGCTCGGCGGGGCCCGCGGCACGCTCATCCAGTCCTTCGGCGTGGAGCCCCAGCCGGTCGTGGTGCACTGCCTCGCCGCCAACCGCATCCGCAAGCAGCGGGACGTGAAGCTGACCCTGATCACCCTCGTCTGCGCGGTCCTCTTCCTGCCCGGCCTGCTGCTCTGGCTCGCCGTCATCCAGCTCCGCCGGTTCACCACCGGCTCCTCGAACAGGAGCACCGGCCTCCTCGGCAACGCCGTGCTCGCCGCCGCCGGGTTCCTCGCCCTGCTCGTGATGTTCAAGCTGCCCTTCGCCGGAGTCCTGCCGACCTATCTGCGCCTCATGCTGGTGGCCCCGGTCGTCGGCTGGTTCCTCGCCCGCCGCGTCTGCGAGCGGACCGCCGTCGAGCTGCGCGAGCGCTGGAGCGCCCTGCTCGGCGGCGGCGGGATCGGTGCCAAGATCCCCGAGGCGGCCCCCGCGACCCCGGCGAGAAGGCCGCCGAGGAGCTCCGCCAGAACCTGGAGAAGCTCTCCGCCGAGCAGCAGTCGAACGTCGTGTTCTACGCCGGCCCCAAGGGCATACTCGGCCTGGGCACCCGCTGGGGCAGTTGGACGCTCGCCGAGGAGCTCGTCCCCCAACCCGGCAAGGAGATCCACGACTTCCGCACCTGGGACGTCGTCCGCAAGATCCACGAGCAGCTCACCCTCCTGGAGCGCGGCTCGCTCAAGAGCGGCTTCCCCAAGCCGACGGTGAAGCACTGGATCGTCGTCCCGGTGGGCGAGGGCGCCGACTCCGTCACCCGCCCCGAGGGCGACACCATCGTCCACTACCAGGTGAAGCCCCACGAGATACAGCGCATCTGCAACGAGCAGCAGTTCGGCGCGGGCAACCGCCACTACCTGGGCGTGCAGTTCACCCTGTGGGACGGAAACCTGGTCCTCACCATGATGGTCACCGTGACCTCGCTCCACCACACGCTCCGCGTCGAGGTCACCGGCCACGCCCTCGGCCCCGTCCACGGCCTCTTCAGCGGCAAGCCCGCGGCGAAGACGAAGGTGGTCTCCAAGTCCGTCCGCTTCTGGGAGACCCGCGAGATCAAACTGCGGCTGACCGAGACCCACGACATCGTCCGGATGGCCGTCCGCGCCCCGCTCACCTGGTTCCCGCCGGTCCTGGAGTTCCTCGGCGGCAAGCTCGTCCTGCCGGAGCCCTTCGGCCTGCGGCACGTCTGGGCCGGGCCGCTCTGGAAGAACCGCTTCATGGCCGACGACGCCATCCGCATGGCGACCCCGGTGCTGCGCGCGGTCCACAACGCCACCATCAAGGTCCTCGACGAGCACAACGTCGACACCGAGCGCTTCACCAACCGCTCGCTCGTCCTCAGCGGCGGCGTCCAGGAGGCGAGCCCCCGGAAGGCCGACGTCTACGACGCCTGACCGGCCGTACGCACGCGAGGACCCGGCCCCGATTCCGTACGGGGCCGGGTCCTCGCGCGTACGGATCAGACCCCGGCCGGCCAGGCGTCGGCCAGCATCCCGCGGGTGTCCGCGAGCAACTGCGGCAGCACCTTCGTGTGCCCGACGACCGGCATGAAGTTGGTGTCCCCGCCCCAGCGCGGCACCACGTGCTGGTGCAGGTGCGCGGCGATGCCGGCGCCCGCCACCGCGCCCTGGTTCATGCCGATGTTGAAGCCGTGCGCGCCGGAGGCCGCCCGCAGCGCCACCATCGCCCGCTTCGTGAAGTCGCCCAGCTCCGCCGTCTCCGCCGCGTCCAGGTCCGTGTAGTCGGCGACGTGCCGGTAGGGGACGACCATGAGGTGACCGCCGTTGTACGGGTACAGGTTGAGGACCGCGTACACGCTCTCGCCGCGCGCGATCACCAGGCCGTCCTCGTCCGACTTCGACGGGATCGAGCAGAACGGACAGCCGTCCTCGGCACCCGGCCCGGTCGGCTTGTTCTCGCCCTGGATGTACGCCATCCGGTGAGGCGTCCACAGGCGCTGGAACGCGTCCTGCGTCCCCACTCCGATCTGCTGCTCCGGCTCAGTCGTCATGTCGTGCAGCATATTGCGTCGTCCGTTCGGAACGTGTCGCCGGGGCGAGGGATCCGTCCGCCGTCCATGCTGGTGCGATGAGCGACAGGCCACCGACACCGTCCCGGCAGGAGCACTGGGACCGCCGCATGGAGGTCCCGCTCGCGGTGGCCTCCGGCGCCTTCCTCGCCTCGTACGCGGTCCGGATCCTCGCCCGCCACCGACTCCCCCAGGACTGGCTCGACCTCTGCCTCTCCGTGACCCTCGCCTGCTGGGCCGTCTTCGCCGTGGACTACGCGGTACGGCTCCGGCTCAGCGGCCTCGCCCCGCTCCGCTTCCTGCGCACCCACGTCCTCGACACGGTGGTCCTGCTGCTGCCCCTGCTGCGGCCGGTGCGGATGGTGAGCGCGTACGGCCGGGTCCAGCAGCGCCGCCGGGGCGAGCCGCGGCTCAGCCTGCACGGCCGCGTGATGCTCTACGCCGGGATGAACGTGGCCCTGCTCGGCTTCGCGGGCGCGCTCACGGTCTACCACCACGAGGTGGACGCTCCCGGCGCGACGATCCGCACCTTCGGCGACGCGGTGTGGTGGACCTGCGCGACCCTGGCGACGGTGGGGTACGGGGACGTGTCGCCGGTGACCCCGATGGGCCGGGTGACGGCGGTGGGCCTGATGGCCTGCGGCCTGGCGCTGCTCGGGGCCGTGACGGGCTCGTTCTCGTCGTGGCTGATCCAGGCGTTCGCGAGGGAGGACGAGAAGAGGCCCCGGGGGATTCCCCGGGGCCTGACCCGCTCACGCGGGGACCGCGTCACACCTGGACGCGGCTCTCCACCACGTCGACGAGCTTCGCCAGCGCCGCGTCGCGCGGGATGCCGTTCTCCTGCGAGCCGTCGCGGTAGCGGAAGGAGACGGTGCCGGCCGCCATGTCGTCGTCACCGACGATGATCATGAACGGAACCTTCTGCTTCTGCCAGGTCCTGATCTTCTTCTGCATCCGGTCCGAGGACGCGTCCACGTCGACCCGCAGCCCCAGCTTCTTCGCCTCGGCCGCGAAGTCCTGGAGGTACTCGACGTGCGCGTCGCCGATCGGGATGCCGGCCGCCTGCACGGGCGCGAGCCACGGCGGCATCGCGCCCGCGTAGTGCTCCAGGAGCACCGCGAAGAAGCGCTCGATCGAGCCGAACAGCGCGCGGTGGATCATGACCGGGCGCTGCTTGGTGCCGTCCGGCGCGGTGTACTCCAGGTCGAAGCGCTCCGGCAGGTTGAAGTCGAGCTGGACGGTCGACATCTGCCAGGTGCGGCCGATGGCGTCCCGCGCCTGCACCGAGATCTTCGGGCCGTAGAACGCGGCGCCGCCCGGGTCGGGGGTCAGCGGGAGGCCCTGCTTCTCGGCGACCTGCTGGAGGACCGCGGTGGCCTCCTCCCACGCCTCGTCCGAGCCGACGAACTTCTCCGGGTCCTTGGTGGACAGCTCCAGGTAGAAGTCGGTCAGACCGTAGTCGCGGAGCAGGTTCAGGACGAAGGTGAGGGTCCGGTCCAGCTCGTCCGCCATCTGCTCGCGGGTGCAGTAGATGTGCGCGTCGTCCTGGGTGAAGCCGCGGGCCCGGGTCAGACCGTGGACGACGCCGGACTTCTCGTACCGGTACACCGTGCCGAACTCGAACAGGCGCAGCGGCAGTTCGCGGTAGGAGCGGCCGCGCGCGTCGAAGATCAGGTTGTGCATCGGGCAGTTCATGGGCTTGAGGTAGTAGTCCACGCCCTCGTCGAGCTGCATGGGGGTACATGCCCTCGGCGTACCAGTCCAGGTGGCCGGACTTCTCGAACAGCTTGCCCTTGGTGGCGTGCGGCGAGTAGACGAACTCGTAGCCCTCCTCCTCGTGCCGCTTGCGCGAGTAGTCCTCCATGACCCGGCGGATGATGCCGCCCTTGGGGTGGAAGACCGCGAGGCCGGAGCCGATCTCGTCCGGGACGGAGAAGAGGTCGAGCTCGTTGCCCAGCTTGCGGTGGTCGCGCTTCTCGGCCTCGGCGAGGAAGTCGAGGTGGGCCTTCAGCTCGTCCTTCGACGGCCAGGCGGTCCCGTAGATGCGCTGGAGCTGCTTGTTCTTCTCGCTGCCCCGCCAGTACGCCGAGGCGTTCCGCATCAGCTTGAACGCCGGGATGTTCCGGGTGGTCGGCAGGTGGGGACCGCGGCAGAGGTCCTTCCAGCACAGCTCGCCGGTCTTGGCGTCGAGGTTGTCGTAGATGGTCAGCTCGCCGCCGCCCACCTCGACGTTCGCGCCGTCGGCGCCGTCCTCCACAGCCGCGGAGCCCTTGATGCCGATGAGCTCCAGCTTGTACGGCTCGTCGGCGAGCTCCTCGCGGGCGGCCTCGTCGGTCACCACGCGGCGGGCGAAGCGCTGCCCGCGCTTCTGGATCTCCTGCATCTTCTTCTCGATGACCTTGAGGTCCTCGGGAGTGAAGGGCCGGTCGACGTCGAAGTCGTAGTAGAAGCCGTCCCGGACCGGCGGGCCGATGCCCAGCTTGGCCTCGGGGAAGAGCTCCTGCACGGCCTGGGCCATGACGTGGGCGGTCGAGTGGCGCAGGATGTCGAGACCGTCCGGGGAGGAGATCTCGACGCCCTCGACGACGTCGCCGTCGGCGAGCTCGTACGACAGGTCCTTGAGCTCACCGCCGACGCGGGCGGCGACGATCGTACGGTCGTCGGCGAACAGGGCGCCGGCGGTGGTGCCCGCGCTCACCGCCCTCTCCTCTGCTTCCGAGGCGGACTGGACGGTCACACGGACATCAGACACTGGTGCTCCATACATTGGGGCACCGGCAGACACGAGGTGCCGGCGCCAACGGTGCGCGACAGAGACGAGGTGCCGCGCACCGTCGATCTTACGGGCTCCGCCGGACGCCCGTCCTCGGCGTTTCGGGCCCGGTCCGGGCCCGGACCGGCCTCAGTCCTCCGGCCCGCAGGCCTCCTCGAAGACGTCGAGGTTCTCGTGGAGCGCCTTCATCAGGCGGTCCCGCTCCGCCTCGTCGACCTGGACGGGGACGACCTCGGAGGCGTCGGTGAGGCGCCGGAAGCCGCCCCGGCTCTCCAGCCGGCCGGAGACCCGGATCGGCAGTCCGACGAGATGGGCGTGGCCGGCGGTGCGGTACGCCTCCTCGTCGAGGGTGACGCGGACGTGCGGGACCTCGGCCCCGCCGAGGACGCGGAGCCGGACGGTGCCCGCGCCCCGGGGCCCGGAGCGGCGCATGCGGACGACGGCGCCGGTGAGGCGGACCGGTACGGACGGCTCGCCGGTCCGGTAGCGGGCGCTCGCCTCGCGCAGGGCGGGCAGGTCGCCGGGCGAGAACTCGACCGGTTCGGGCCGGGCGGCGCACCCCTCGGGCGGTCCGGCGGCCGGAGCCCACTCAGGGCGACGCGGGCGCCCTCGGTGCCCCGGACGAGGGCGACGAGGGCCTCGGTGAGCTCGCGGCTGACGCCCGCCTCGACGGCGGCGTCGAAGGCCTCAGTGCCGCCGGTGGCCCGCCGGTAGTCGACGGCCTCGCGGGCCGCGTGGAGGGCGTGGTAGAGCCGGACGGCGATCGGGCGGCCCGGGTCGGCGGGCAGGAAGGCGGTGAGGCCGCGCCCGTCGGGGACGCGCCGACGAGGACGCTCTCCAGGGAGGCCTGGGCGGGGCGCCGGTGCCGGGCGCCGTAGTAGCCGGCCCGGCCGCGCACGGCGAGCGCCCCGGCGAGGAGGAGCTGGCGGGCGGCCGATCCGAGCTGTTCCCGCACGGTCCAGGGGACGGTGCCGGCGGGGCCGGGGGCACGTCGCGCCACCAGCGGATCTCGTCGCTGGGCACGGCGAGGCCGGTGAGGACCTCGTGGGCGGAGGGCGTGGCGCTGTGGGCGAGGGCGGCGAGGGCCTCGCCGAGCAGGTCCTCGCAGTCCGGGAAGGCGCGGCTCTCGGGGACGAGGAGGCTCGTGCCGGTGCCGGTGCCGGGCGGGGTCCAGCGGCTGTAGCGGCCCGCCGCCCCGCCGCGCCGCCGCCAGCCGTGGCGGGCGAGCAGGGCGCCGAGGACCCGGGGGTCGACGCGGCCGGGGTCGGGCGCGTCGTGGGCACCGGCCCAGGGCCCGGCGGGCGGACCGGGGATCCCGGACCGGGGCGCGGGGGCGCCGCTCCAGGACCCGGGAGCACCGTTCCCGGGCCCGGGGGCATCATCCCGGGGCCCGGAGACGTCGCCCCGGGGCCCGGGGGCATCACCCCGGAGCTCGGAGACATCGCCTCGGGGCCCGGAAGCGTCGCCCCGGGGTCCCGAGGGGTCGCCGGGGGCCGGGTGGGGCCGGTAGGGCGGGGGACGGGGCCGTACCCGGCACCGTCCCCTCTCCCTCGAATCCGGGGTCGTCGATCGGTCGGTGCATCAAGGTCTCCCTCCCACCCCGACCCGGGTCATGATCTCGCAGAGCGCCCGGTCGTCGAAGATCCGTGTCGTCGGGATGCGCACGGTGGTCCGGCGCCGTCCCGTGACCGGGTGTCCGGCCAGGTTGGTCCAGTAGCAGCAGTGCCGCAGGTCGAGCCGGTCGTGATCCGCCCTCAGCCAGTCGTCGCGCGACCTCGGGACGAGCATCACGACGAGGATCTTGTGCACGGACACGGGGGTCCGGGCGAGCTTCACCAGGTGGTCGTTGTCCAGGGTGAAGGAGAACGCGCTCCCCCTGCGGGTGGGGCGGTATCTGGTAGGTGCACTTGAGCTGCACCTTGATGGTCACTTCGTCGTCGACGGTGTGGCCGGGAGCGCTGTGGCTCACGTGCCAGTCGATGCCGTTGTCCGGAAAGGGCTGGGACAGCGAGCAGCCCGCCGCGGCCGCGACGGCGTGCAGGTATCCCACCTGGAGGGTCTCCATGCAGGCGGTGGTGGCGAGTGAGCCGCGCGTCGGTGCTGTCCGCTGGGGCGGCAGCCCTCCCGACTCGGGCTGGGCGAGCGCCATGTCTTCTTCCTTCCCCGTCCCTTCTGTTGTGACCGGTCCGCGTACGGCGCAAACAGTCCGGGTATCACCGTTTCGGGGCAGGGGTTGGCCATCTGCCGCACGTGTGCAGGGAGTTCGGGGATGACGATGCACTGGTACGAAGGGCCCCTGGCGGCTTTCGACACGGAGACGACCGGAATCGACGTCGAGGGCGACCGGATCGTCTCGGCCGCCCTGGTCGTGCAGGACACGGCCGGGGCGCGTCCGCGGGTGACGCGCTGGCTGGTGAACCCGGGCATACCGGTGCCCGCGGAGGCCACCGCCGTGCATGGCCTGACGGACGATCACCTCCAGCGGAACGGCCGGTGGCCGTCCCCGGTGATGGAGGAGGTGGCGCGGGCGCTGTCGGAGCAGACGGCGGCGGGGCGCCCGCTGGTGGTGATGAACGCGCCGTTCGACCTGACGCTCCTGGACCGGGAGCTGCGGCGGCACCGGGCCTCGACGCTGGGCGACTACCTGGCGGGCGCGCCCCTGTGCGTGCTCGACCCGCGGGTCCTGGACAAGCACCTGGACCGCTACCGCAAGGGGCGCAGGACGCTGACGGACCTGTGCGCCCACTACGAGGTGGAGCTGACGGGGGCGCACGACGCGGCGGCGGACGCGACGGCGGCGATGGACGTCGTACGGGCGGTGGCGCGGCGGTTCTCGTCCCGGCTCGAACGGCTGACGCCGGCGGAGCTGCACACGCTCCAGGCGGTGTGGCACGCGGCCCAGGCGCGGGGGCTCCAGGCGTGGTTCGCGCGGCAGGGGACGCCGGAGACGGTGGACCCGTCGTGGCCGCTGCGCCCGGAGCTGCGCACGGCGGCGTGACCCGCGGGCCGTGCGCACCATGACAGAGGCCGGTCCGTCTTTTGACGGACCGGCCTCTCGGTGGGCGATACTGGGATCGAACCAGTGACCCCTTCGGTGTGAACGAAGTGCTCTCCCGCTGAGCTAATCGCCCGGGAACGGGTTGAACCATACAGGCCTTTCCGCCCTTCCTTCAAACCGGTCGCGGGTGGGCGGCGAGCCCCGCCGTCCGCCCCGCATCATCAGGGCGTGGTTGGCGCGGAAGACGGGTCTGCCGGGGACGGCGAGGACCCTCAGGAGCCGGGCGCGGACCTCGACCTCCTGCTCGTACAGGACGCGGGTGCCGGTCCCCTCCGGGGCGAGGGTCCAGCGGGCCCGGCCCTCCAGGTCCCCGCCGAGGCCGACCTCCAGGACCCGGGCCGCGGGGTCGCGGCGCAGGGCGCGGACGGTGACGACGAGGTCGTACGGGAGGAGGGAGCGGAAGCGGGCGGTGCCGGAGGTCTCGTCGTGGGGGACGACCTCGCGGACCTGGGGCCACCAGCGGGGGTAGTCCTCGGCCCGTTCGAGGACGGCGTAGACGCGGTCGGGCGGGGCGGCGAGCCGCCAGACGCAGCGGAAGCGGTACCGGTACCAGTCCATGGCCCCAGTGTGGGTGTACTCAGGCGGGAATCTGAGTACGGGCGCCCATTCCCGGCGGCCGGGGCCGGGACGACACTCCGCATATGGACAACTCCCTGCCGCCCGCGGACGAACTGGTGCTCGTCGACCGCGAGCTGGCCCGACTCGAAGCGCACCGGACCCACCTGCTGGAGCGGCGGGCCTGGCTGGTCCAGGTCCTGTACCGGCCGGCCCGGGCGGCGACGCCGCCACCGCGGCCGGGAGTGCCGGCGACGGACTCGACGCCGCGGAGCGCGCAGAACGTGCTCCTCACGCTCGGCGGCACGCTCCTGACGATCGCGGCCGTCGCGTTCACCCTGGTGAGCTGGGGCTCGATGGGGATCGGCGGGCGTGCGGCGGTGCTGTGCGCGGTGACCGGCGCGGCGCTCGCGGCGCCGGTGGCCCTGCTGCGCAGGGGCCTCGTGTCGACGGCCGAGTCGGTGGCGGTCCTGGGGCTCGTCCTGACGGTGCTCGACGCGTACGCGCTGCACCGGGTGGCGCTGTCGGACACGGACGGCCTGGGGTACGCGGCGGCGGCCTCGGCGGTCCTGGCGGGGGCGTGGGCGGCGTACGGCTCGGCGCTGCCGCGGCTGCGCGTCCCGCTGCCGGCGGCCGTGGTCGCGGCGCAGTCGCCGCTGCCGCTGGGCGTGCTCGCGGCCGGGGGCGGGCCGACGGTCTTCGCGTGGGCGGCGCTCGTCACGGCCGCGGCGGACGGCGCGGCGGTTCTGTGGGCGCGTCCGCTGCCGGTGCGGATCACGGCGGGCGTCGGCGCGGTGGCCCTGGGCGGCTGGGCGCTCTGACGGGCGTCCGGCTCTCCCTCTCCTCGCCGTGGAGCGGTGCGGCGCTGCTCCTGGCGGGTGCGGCGGTGTGCCTGTACGCGGCGTGGCGGGCGTCCGCGTGGACGGTGGCCGTCTCGGCGGTCGCGGGTCTGGCGGTGGTGGCGGCCGTCGGCGGCCCGCTGCGGTCGGCGCTTCCGGTCGACTGGACGGTTCCGGGGTACGTGCTGTGCGGGCTGCTCCTGGTGTCGGTGTGGCGGGTGGGCGCGGGCGCCCGGCTGCCGCGCGGGATCCGGGCGGGTCTCGCGGGCGCGGGGGCGTCGGTGGCGGCGCTGGGTCTCGTGTGGGCGCTGCCGCCGGTCGTGGCGGGCGCGCTGGGTCCGCTGACGCGGACGACGGAGGTCTGGTCGGGCGAGCACGCCGGGCCCGTCCTGGCCGCGTATCCCGCGACGGCCCTCCTGGTCCTCGCGGCGGCCGCCGCCGCGCTCGCCCCGGTCCCCGGCTGTGGGCCCGCTGCGGGTCCCTGGTCCTGGTGTGGGCGTTCCTCACGGCCCTGCCGGTCTCCCTGCACCTGCCGTACGCGACGACGCTCGCCCTCCAGCTCCTCACGGCGGCGGCGGCCCTGTGGACCGCCGTCCGCCCGGGTCCGTGGACCCGCGGCCTGCCCCGCCCGGGGACGACCGGGGCCACCGCCGAGCCGGCCCCGGCGACGGCTCCGCAGACCGCCGCGGGAGCCGCACAGGACAGGAAGACGACCACCGACCCGGCCACCGGTCCCGCCGCACCTTCGGCTCCCGGCCGTACCGCGTCGTCGGCCACCGCCCCGGCGGGGCAGTCGGCCTCCGGTTCCGTCCCGCCCCGCCCTCGGCCCCGCCGCGGGTCCCGCCGGCCGGTTTCGGTGCGCCCCGGTCCGGCTGGACTGCCCCGTCGGCCCGGCCGCGGGTTCCCGTGGCGGAGCCCGGGGGCGTGCTCGGGTGGGTCGCGTACGCCGGTGGGCTGCTGTCCGCCGTGGGCGCGGTCGCCCTCGCCCTGGACGTGCGGGGGCCACGTTCGCCGCGCTCGGGACGGTCCTCGGGCTCTTCGCGGGCGTCGCGGTCCTCGGCGCGGGCGCCCGGCGGACGGTGTCGGCCTGCGGGGCGGTGCTCGCGGCGACCGGCCTCGTGCTCGCGGGAGCGGCGGCGGCCGGTCTGGAGGCGCACTGGACGGCGCTCGCCCTGCTGCTCGTCCCGGCGGCGACGGCGGTCGTCGGCGCCACGGCGCGTCCGGTGGCGCTGCCGGTCGAGGTCACCGGCGCGGCCGTGGGGCTCTGCGCCCTCGGGCTCGCCGGTTCGCGGCCCGCGTTCCTCGCGCTCGCCCTGGCGCTCGGCGGGGTGATCGCGGCGGCGACGGCGCTCCGGCCGGAGCGGCGCCCGTTCGCCTCCTGGGCGGCGGCGGTGCTATTCCTCCTCGCCGCCTGGGTGCGGCTCGGGGCGTGGGGCGTGACGACTCCGGAGGCGTACGCGCTGCCGGTGACGGTCCCGGCGCTCGTCGTCGGGTTCCTGCGGCGGCGCCGGGACCCGGAGGCCTCGTCCTGGACGGCGTACGGCCCCGGTCTCGCGGTGACGCTGCTGCCGAGCCTGGGTGCGGCCTGGACGGACCCGGAGTGGGTGCGGCCGCTGGTCCTGGGGGTGGCGGCCCTCGTGGTGACGCTGCTCGGGGCGCGGTTCCGGCTCCAGGCCCTGCTGCTGCTCGGCGGCACGGTGCTCGCCCTGGACGGGCTGCACGAACTGGCGCCGTACGTGGTGCAGGTGGTGGGCGCGCTGCCGCGCTGGCTGCCGCCGGCCCTCGCCGGGCTGCTGCTGCTCGCGGCGGGCGCCACGTACGAGCAGCGGCGGCGGGACGCCCGGAGGCTGCGGGAGCGACTGGCGCGGATGCGGTGAGGCCGTCCAGGGGCGGGGAACGCCGAGGGCCCGGAGACGGTGTCGTCTCCGGACCCTCGGTCCGGGTGGTGGGCGATACTGGGTTCGAACCAGTGACCCCTTCGGTGTGAACGAAGTGCTCTCCCACTGAGCTAATCGCCCGGTGCACCGCACACATTACCCCATGTCAGCGGGGCTTCCGCACCACGCGGAGGTCACTCGTCGATCTTCCACGGCATGACGAGTCCGAACTTCCAGAGGTAGACGCCGAGCAGGGCCGCGATGATCACCAGGCCGACGCTGGTGAGGATGATGTTCCGGCGGCGGACCTTGGGGTCGAGGGCGCGCTGGGCGGCCTCGGTGACCTTGCGCTTGGTCCAGCGGAGCACGAGCTGGGCCCAGACGAACTCGGTCGCCCAGATCGCCATGCCGGCGAAGATGACCAGCCAGCCGGGCCCGGGGAGCGGCAGCATGACCACGCCGGCGCCGACCACGGCGAGTCCCACGACGAAGACGCCGACCTGCCAGCTCAGGTGCAGGGTCCGGCGGGACTTGATGAACTCCGGCGCGCGGGATCCCAGTTCGGCGTCCTGGCCAACCGCGGACTCCCCGGTGCGCTCGTCACTCTCCGCATGCATGATCCCAACCTACCGGACGACGGGCCGCCACCGGAACGGCCGTATTACCCAAAGTTACACGGGTCCGTACGAGGGACCTGAACGACCACAAAACCGACAGAGGGGTTTACAACGGCACCGTAGGTGGCATGTCGATTCGCCGACGTGCGAATCCCCGAGCGCACACTGAGCGAAAGGCCCTGGCGCTTATGAACACCACGGTCAGCTGCGAGCTGCACCTGCGCCTCGTTGTGTCGAGCGAGTCCTCACTGCCTGTACCCGCGGGCCTGCGGTATGACACGGCCGATCCGTATGCCGTGCACGCCACCTTCCACACCGGAGCCGAAGAGACGGTCGAGTGGGTCTTCGCCCGCGACCTTCTCGCCGAGGGGCTGCACCGGCCCACCGGCACGGGCGACGTCCGCGTCTGGCCGTCCCGCAGCCACGGTCAGGGAGTCGTCTGCATCGCGTTGAGCTCTCCCGAGGGAGAGGCCCTGCTCGAGGCCCCGGCGAGGGCCCTGGAGTCGTTCCTGAAGCGGACCGACGCCGCCGTGCCACCGGGCACCGAGCACCGGCACTTCGACCTCGATACGGAGCTCTCCCACATCCTGGCCGAGAGCTGAGCCAGGCCGAGAGCCGCACGGCGCCGTCCGACTCGGGGAGACGGCGCCGCGCGGGCAGCCACACACGCACGTCATCCGGCGCCCACCACCGCGCAGCCGGCGCGGTGGTGGGCGCCGGTGCCATGCCCGGGGCGCGCTAAAGTCAGCGCCATTCCGCGGGCGCCCGCCCGCGGCCGGCCAGGGAGCGAATCGTGCTGATCCCTCACGACACCCGGATCGCCCTCGACACCGTCGTCGATCTGATGAACACCGCGGCCCAGGGCGACCGCCCCGACGCGCTCGCCGACCTCCAGGGCCTCCACGTCTTCGTGCGCGCGCACAAGATCAGCGACGTGGGCGTCCTCGACGCCGCCGACCTGCGGGCCGTGCGCGAGGTGCGCGAGAAGTTCGCGGCGGTCTTCTCCGCGCCCGAGGCCCGGATCGCGGCCCCCTGATCAACCAGCTCGTGGCCGGCGCGGGCACCACCCCGCAGCTCACCGACCACGACGGCTACGACTGGCACGTGCACTACTTCGCGCCGGGCGCCTCGGTGGCGGACCACCTCGCGGCCGACTGCGGCATGGCCCTGGCGTTCATCGTCGTGGCGGGCGAGCAGGAGCGGCTGCGGCGCTGCGAGGCACCGGACTGCGGCCGGGCCTTCGTCGACCTCTCCCGCAACCGCTCGCGCCGCTACTGCGACAGCCGGACCTGCGGCAACCGGCTGCACGTGGCCGCGTACCGGGCGCGCCGCAAGGAGGCGGCGGGCTGACGACCCCGGTCCGGGGCGTCACAGCATGAAGAGGTCGTGCACGGCGGCCAGGAGCAGCAGACAGCCGATGACGCCGAGGAAGATCATCAGCGGCGGCTGGGAGAGCGCGTACAGACAGCCGCGCCGTTCTTCGTCGGGGATGTCGCCGGGGGTGTGGGCGGGAGCGTCGTCGGGGGCGGGGGCGGGGTCCCGCGAGGTATCCAGCATCTCGGGGGGATGATCGCGCACGCGATGCGCCCGGCATCACGGAAAACGCCTTCTGACCGGGTGGTTCACCCCTTTCCGTGGATCACCGAACCGGGACGGTCGGCGGAATCGCCAGAAGCGGTCAGATTCCGTGCTTCTTCAGAATCGCCTCGATGTCGCTGAAGTCGTCGCCCGCGGGCTCGGCGGCCCTCGGCTTCTTCCCCGTCACGGCACGCCGAGGCGCCGGGGCGCCAGGGCCGCGGCTCTCGGGGCGGTCTCCTCGACGGCGGGCCGCCCGCGGCCCGCCCGGCGCCGCTCGACGGCCCGGGTGGACAGGAAGAGCACCCAGGCGAGACCGAGCACGCCGAAGCCGGCCCAGGCCACCGGGCTGAACGCCGTGTCCGCCAGCCAGGCGACGGCCCCGTCATCACCAGGCCGAGGGGCACCAGGGCGTAGGCGGCGATCCGGGCGGCGGACAGGAAGCGCTTCCGGTACGCCGCGATCGCGGCGATGCCCAGGCCCGCCGCGGACACCGCGGAACAGATGGTCTCGGCGAGCATGCGGTCCTCCAGGTCCCCGGGTGATGCGACCCTTCCATCCTGCACCCGCGCCTCCGGCCGGGCCATGCCCCGGGCCGGTCTCAGGAGATCTCCGGGTCGTCCCGGCGGGGATCCACTCCCCGGCCCCGGTGAGGCCCCGGGTCCGGCGGACCCCCGGCTCCGGTGAGGGAGACTGCTGACATGAGTGACTCCACCACCGCCCCCGTCTCCCCGTCGTCCTGGAGGCCTGGTTCGACCTCCAGTGCCCCGACTGCTTCCGGGCCCTCGACGACGTCCGCGCGCTCCGCGAGAAGTACGGCGACCGGCTCGACGTGCAGCTCCGCCACTTCCCGCTGGCGAAGCACAAGCACGCGTACGCCGCCGCCCAGGCCGCCGAGGAGGCGGCCGAGCAGGGTAAGGGCCGGCCGTACGCGGAGGCGCTGCTCGCCAGGACCGCCGAGCTCGGCGAGCGGGGCGAGCCGGTCCTCCTGGAGCTGGCGGCCGAACTGGGCCTGGACGCCGAGGAGTTCGACACCGCCCTGATCGACGGCCGGCACCTGCTGACCGTCGACGCGGACGAGGCCGAGGGCAAGGCGATCAAGGTCACCGGCACGCCGACCTACGTCATCGGCGGCGAGCGCCTGGACGGCGGCCAGAGCCAGGAGGGCCTGCGGGAGCGGATCGAGGCGATCGCCGACCGCCTCCTCGCGGGCTGACCCGCCCGGCCGGACGACGGTCCTACAGCAGCGGCTTGGCGCCGTTGACGTGGGTCGTGCGGTAGCCGAGCGACTCGTAGAGCCGGACCGCCGGGGTGTTGTCCGCGAAGACGTGCAGTCCGAGCAGGGTCTCCCCGGCCTCCCGCGCGACCCGTTCGGCGAGCAGCATGAGCGCCCGCCCGTAGCCGTGCCCGCGCTGCTCCCCGTCCACCTCGATGTCGTACACGTAGGCGGCCCACCGCCCCGGTTCGAGCTCGACCCGGCCGGTCCACAGGACGCCGGCGGGCCGTCCGTCGCGGACCAGCACGTGGAACGCGGCGCCGGGGTGGCACGGCCCTCGGGCAGCAGGGTGCGGTGGCTGTTCTCGGCCTTCGCGCGCGCCTGGTCCTCGGGGACGCCCCGCTCGGTCCAGTCCCGCGCGAAGGACTCCCTGGTCCGCACCGCCCACTCCTCGTACTCGGCGCCGGTCATCGGCCGGAACCCGACGCCCTCCGGCGGGCCGGGAGGGACGTCGGGCAGCTCCTGATCATGTTCCGGCTGCGCTCGACGTAGCCGAGCGAGCGGACCATGCGCAGCGCGGGCGCGGCGTCGGCGGGCACGGACACCCGCACCTGGACGCAGCCCCAGCTCCGCAGCACCTCCTCGGAGGCGAGCGCGGCGACCGTGCCCCGGCCCTCCCCGGTCCGGCCCGTCGATCCGGAGGTCCTGGATCACTCCCGAGGCCGCGCCGAAGGCGGGTCGGTGGCGAGGTGGACGGAGCCGACGCGGCGGCTGTTCACACACACGTCGTAGGTGCGGGAACGGCCGCCGTCGGGCGACTGCTGAAGCGGCTCGGCCGGCCGCAGGGTGGTGGTCATCAGAGGTGTTCTACCCACCCCGGGGCCGTCCGTCATCGGGTTTTGCGGCGGTCCGGCGGCCGTTACCCGAGGCGCGGGTCGCGGTCGCGGGCCGCGTGCTCGTCGAAGGCCCGCATGGCCTTGGCGGTGACCGGGCCGGGCGCGGGGGCCAGTTCGCGCCCGTCGACCCGGTGCACGGCCTGCACGTCGCGGAGGGTCGAGGTCAGGAAGACCTCGTCGGCGCTCTCCAGGACGTCGAGCGGCAGGTCGGTCTCCTCCGCGCCGGTCCACCGCACGGCGAGGGCGCGGGTGATGCCCGCGAGGCAGCCGGAGGAGACGGGCGGGGTGAGGATCCGGCCGTCGACCACGACGAAGACGTTGGAGCCGGTGCCCTCGCAGAGCTGCCCCACCGTGTTGGCGAAGAGCGCCTCGGAGGCCCCCTCCTCGCGCGCCCTGGCGAGGGCGACGACGTTCTCGGCGTACGAGGTGGTCTTGAGCCCGGTCAGGGCGCCGCGCTCGTTGCGGGTCCAGGGCACGGTGATCACGGCGGTGGAGTCGGGGCGGCGGCCCGTCTCGCCGAGGGCGACGACGAGGCTAGTCCCGGCGTCGCCGCGCTCCGAACCGAGCGGGGAGAGACCGCCGGTGTACGTGATGCGGAGCCGGCCGAGCTCCATCGGGTTGGCCTCCAGGACGGCGGCGCAGGCGCGGCGGACCTCGTCGAGGTCCGGGTCGGGCAGGCCGAGTCCCCGGGCCGAGCGGGTGAGGCGCTCCAGATGGAGGGTGAGGGCGAACGTCTCGCCGCGCTCCGCCTTGACCGTCTCGAAGATGCCGTCGCCGACGGTCAGTCCGTGGTCCAGCACGGAGACCCGGGCGGTCTCCGCGTCGTGCAGCCCGCCGTTGACCCAGAGTTTCATCGGGAAATGGCCTTTCCGGTCGCCTCGGGGGCGCCTGGTTCGTGGACGCCCGACGCTATCGCGACCAGCCGGGACGCCTTCAGCTCGGTCTCCTCCCACTCGCGCTCCGGGTCGGAGCCCCAGGTGATCCCGGCGCCGGTGCCGAAGCGCAGCACGCCCTCGGGGCGGTCGATCCAGAAGGTGCGTATGCCGACGGCGAGCTCGCCGGTGCCCGCGTCCGCGTCGACCCAGCCGACGCCCCCGCAGTAGGGGCCGCGGGGCGCGGTCTCCAGGGCCTCGATGATCCGCAGCGCGCTGGACTTGGGGGCGCCCGTGACCGAGCCGGGCGGGAAGGTGGCGGCGAGCAGCCCGGGCCAGCCGGCGCCCTCACGCAGCACTCCGGCGACGGTGGAGACGAGGTGGACCAGGCCGGGGTGCTCCTCGACCGCGCAGAGGGCGGGGACGGTGACGGAGCCGGTCTCGCTGACGCGTCCCAGGTCGTTGCGGACCAGGTCGACGATCATCACGTTCTCCGCGTGGTCCTTGGGGAGGAGGTCGGCGGCGGTGCGGCCGGTGCCCTTGATGGGTCCCGAGGAGACCAGGGCCCCTCCCTGCGCAGGTAGAGCTCGGGGGACGCGGTGGCGATCTCCACGCCGTGGGCGGGCAGGCGGATCGTTCCGGCGTACGGGGCGGGGTTGCCCCGGGCGAGCAGCGCGGTGAGCGCGTCCACGTCGGCGGCGGCCGGGTCCGGCAGCGGCGCGGTCAGCACCGGCAGAGGTTCGCCTGGTAGACCTCGCCGCGCGCGATGTGCTCCCGCACGCGCCGTACGCCCGCGGTGTACGCGGCGCGGTCGAGGGAGGACGTCCAGGAGTCGGCGGCGGGACCGCGCCAGGCGCCCGGCACGGGCGGGGGCACCGGGTCCGGCCGCACGTCCCCGAAGCGGGCGCAGGTCAGGCGCCCCTCGAAGTCCGCGCAGACGGCCCAGAAGCCGGTGGAGTCCAGGGCCTCGGGGTCGTGGGTGACGTCCCGGAGGTCGGTGGCGACGAGGCCGCCGAAACGGGCCAGGGGAGCGAGGTCGTACACGCGTCGAGTCTAGGTCGGGCGGGACGGGGACACCGGGCCGTGTGCGCCGGGGGCTGCGCGCGACCCGGGGAACACGGCGAGTGAACGCCGTGCGAACCCTCCGGGGGTCCCGCCGGTGGTCCCGCCGGGGGTGGCCGGCGGCGGCCCGGTCGGCCCGCAGGTCAGCACGCTGCGGAAACGCGTTTTGTGCTGGCCCGGGAATCCGCTAGAGTTCAACACGTCGCCGGGACGCGCAAGCGGAACGGAAACGACAAGCGGACGTGGCTCAGTTGGTAGAGCATCACCTTGCCAAGGTGAGGGTCGCGAGTTCGAATCTCGTCGTCCGCTCGATGTGGGGGATCTTCCCGAACCCCCGTATTCACTCCTGGTGGAGTGGCCGAGAGGCGAGGCAACGGCCTGCAAAGCCGTCTACACGGGTTCAAATCCCGTCTCCACCTCCAAGGACGATTAGCTCAGCGGGAGAGCGCTTCCCTGACACGGAAGAGGTCACTGGTTCAATCCCAGTATCGTCCACTGGACCTTCGGGTCCCGGATCTCCGGATCCCCCGCGCGATTAGCTCAGCGGGAGAGCGCTTCCCTGACACGGAAGAGGTCACTGGTTCAATCCCAGTATCGCGCACGCAGTACGGCCCGCCTTCGGGTAGGTTGTGCACCACCCCGCGCGATTAGCTCAGCGGGAGAGCGCTTCCCTGACACGGAAGAGGTCACTGGTTCAATCCCAGTATCGCGCACCACACCAAGAGCCCCCGGCCGCACCTCGCGGCCGGGGCTTCTCGTCCCGGTGCCTCAGGAGGAGAAGAGCATCCGTCCGAAGCCGCGCTGGCGTAGTGGCCGCCGCCGTGGTGACCGCCGTGGTGCGGGGCGCCCCAGGCGGGCGCGGCGGGAGCGTGCTGCGCCGGGTAGCCCTGGGGGCGGGCGGCGCGGGCGGGGCCTGCTGGACCCACTGGGACTCCAGGCGGGTCAGGGCCTCCAGCTCGCCGTAGTCCAGGAATATGCCCCGGCAGCCGCTGCACTGCTCGATCTGGACGCCGTTGCGGTTGTACGTGTGCATGGCCGCATGACACTTGGGACACTGCATGCTCGGCTCAACTCCCTGACATTGCCGTTCGAATGATGGCCTCACCTTATGTGGACGCCGGAAGCGCCTACCCGGTTCGGTGTCCGGCGATGCGGGCGCAGGTGTCGATCATCACCTCTTCGACCTCGTCCAGCGGCCGGTCCTCGGCCGTGGACTTCGCGACGGCCAGGGCGGCGGTCTGCACCGTCAGGGCACGGGCCGGCACGTCCAGTTCGGCCCAGGGGTCGGCGCCCACGGCCGGGCCGCCCGCCTCCCGGTACGCGCCGAGGAAGCGGGACCAGATCTCCGGGGGCAGGATGCCGGCGGCGAACCAGGCGGCCGGACGGGCCAGGTCCCAGGCCGGGTCCCCGTGCCGAGGTCGTCGACGTCGATGAGCCGCCAGGCCGCAGGGGCGGACGGGGCCGGGGCGGGCCGGACGAGTTGCCCCAGGTGGAAGTCGCCGTGACAGAGCAGCCGGGGGCGTGCGCGGGGGCTTCGGGGACCGTCCGCCGGGCGGCGAGGACGGTGGCCGCGGCCGGGTGGTCCGGCGCGGCCCGGCGCATCCGGTCCACGGCGAGGGCCGCCTTGAGCGGGGCCCGCATCGCCGGAAGGCCGTCCGCGGCCCCGGGCGGGAGCGGGGTGCGGTGGAGCAGGGCGAGAGCCGCGCCGCCTCCTCCCACGGAGCGGCGTCGGGGTCCCCAGGTCGACGGGCGCTCCGTACGGCCAGGCGCTGACCGGTCGTCCGCCGAGCTCCTCCGGAGCCGCCGGCGGCAGCGGGAGGGGTGACAGGAGGACTCCGGCGACGTCCGGGCGGGCCGCCAGCGCGAGCCGCGCGCGGTGCGCCTCGGGGTCGGTGTCGGGGGCGTGCGCCTTCACGACGAGCGCCCCGTGGCGTACGACGGTCCCGTCCTCCCGGTCCGCGAGCACCCCGACGAGCCCCTCCTCCGCGCAGCCGCAGGGGCGCCGCCGGTCGGATGGGCGGCGGCACGGGCCAGGGCCGCGAGACGGTCGAGCGGGGCGCCCGGGACGGGCGTGGGACGGGTGGGGGTCACGCGGGGAGCGTACGGGGTGGGGGCGGGCCGGGAACGGTGCGGGGGCGCCGGGAACGCCGCAAGGGCGCGCTGGGACGGCACGAAGGGCGCGGGAGGCGGAGGGGCAGCGAAGGGTGCCGGGAACGCGCGAGGGCCGGTCGGCTCCCCGGCCGACCGGCCCCACGCTGCCGTCCGTCGCACCCCCGTCCCCACGGGGCTGATGGCCGGATGTCCCGACCCGGGCCGCTCTCCCGGGTCCGGGGCGCCGCTCAGCGCCCCAGCATCACGCCCACGGACGACGCCTGTGTGACCACCGCTTCCCAGCCGCCGAAGACGACCACGAGCAGGGCCGCGAGAGGAAGAACCATGGCGGTGGCCACCAGGGGGTGACGGCGACCCGAAGGCCGGCTGCTCGTCCGCGGTGCCGTGTAGGCCATGGTTCCTCTCCCGTCGTGTGGCGCGGCAGGTGCGTGACCTCGGGGGACGAGTGCCGCACCCACCGCGTGACAACAACCTTAGGAAGCGGGCAGCGCCGGGGCGTCATGCCCGCGTACCGATTTGCGGGCCTCCCGGAGGATGACGGCCGCCCGCACGGCGTACTCCCCTGGGTGGAGACGGGGGCGCGCAACCCCGGGACATCCCCGAGGGGTTGCGTCAGGGAGGTGTACGGACGGAGGACGGGGGGGACGGCGTGACATCGCTCACTTCCTTGATCGTCGGTGGTGCGCCCGGGGCCCGGGCCGGGCCGGGGCCCTCCCTCCCTCCGGGGCGCGGGCGGCCCGGTTCCGAACGCCTCGTCAAGTGGGCCGGAGGGGAAGGGGTTGGTGGGCGCCGGGCGCCGGCGGTACCCGGGGGCCCTCCACAGCACTGACAATCGATCCCGGTGCGAGGGCGCGGCCTATGAGCACGTGCGGGCGGCACTACGTAAGCTGTGCCACGTCGAACGGACGAGGGGACGGACATGGCGATGATGCGGCTCCGACGCGAGGATCCGCGGATCGTCGGGTCGTTCCGGCTCCACCGCAGGCTGGGGGCCGGCGGGATGGGCGTCGTGTACCTGGGGTCCGACCGGCGCGGCCAGCGGGTGGCCCTGAAGGTCATCCGGCCCGACCTCGCCGAGGACCAGGAGTTCCGGTCGCGGTTCGCCCGTGAGGTGTCGGCGGCCCGGCGGATCCGCGGCGGCTGCACGGCCCGGCTCGTCGCCGCCGACCTGGAGGCCGACCGCCCCTGGTTCGCCACCCAGTACGTCCCCGGCCCTCCCTGCACGACCGGGTCGCCGAGGAGGGTCCGCTGCGCGCCGCCGACGTGGCCTCCATCGGGGCCGCGCTCTCGAGGCCTGGTCGCCGTCCACGAGGCCGGCGTCGTGCACCGGGACCTCAAGCCGTCCAACATCCTGCTCTCCCCAAGGGTCCCAGGATCATCGACTTCGGCATCGCCTGGGCCACCGGCGCCAGCACCCTCACGCACGTGGGGACCGCCGTCGGCTCGCCCGGCTTCCTCGCCCCCGAGCAGGTGCGCGGCGCCGCCGTCACCCCCGCCACCGACGTGTTCTCGCTCGGTGCCACCCTGGCGTACGCGGCGATGGCCGACTCCCCCTTCGGGCACGGCAGTTCCGAGGTCATGCTCTACCGGGTCGTGCACGAGGAGCCGCAGTTGCACGGCGTGCCCGACGCGCTGGCGCCGCTGATCCGGGCCTGTCTCGCGAAGGATCCCGAGGACCGGCCCAGCACCCTCCAGTTGTCGATGCGGCTCAAGGAGATCGCGGCGCGCGAGGCGCAGGGGCTGCCCGTCTCCCGGCCGCCCGTGCAGCGGGAGCGGTCCGAGGAGCGCGGCACCGTCCGGCCGACGGAGCGGTACACCGAGTACACCGAACGGGACACGCGCGGGCGTGGGCCCGAGCGGGCGGGCGAGCAGGGTCCCGAGCGTGGCTCCGACCGCGGTTCCGAGCGGGGTCAGGGGCGGGGGCTTCCCCGCGGTCCTCCGCCGCCGGGCCGCGGACCGGGGCTCCCGGCCCCCGCAGTCCCGTCCCGGCACCAGGCCCGGCGTCCGCTCCACCTCGGCCGGCCGCCGCCCCGCCAACCCCGGCTGCTGCGGCAGCGGCTCTTCGTCTTCGTGGTCGTGACCCTGATCGTCGCCCTCGGCATCGCCGCCGCGCAGGCCCTCCAGGGCTGAGCCGAGCGGGCCCGCTACGACTCCGGGCGGCCCGTCGCCACCGCGTAGAACGCCACGGCCGCCGCCGCTCCCACGTTGAGCGAGTCCACGTCGTGGGCCATCGGGATGCGGACCCACTCGTCGGCGGCCCGCAGGGCTCTTCTGCGACAGGCCCTCGCCCTCCGCCCCCAGCATCAGCGCCACCCGGTCCAGCCTGTGCGGGGCGGCCTCGTCGAGGAGACCGCCCGCTCCGCCGGGGTGAGCGCGAGCAGCTTGAAGCCCGCCTCCTTCACCGTCTCCAGGCCTCGCGGCCAGCCTTCCAGGCGGGCGTACGGGACGGAGAAGACCGCGCCATGGACACCTTCACGGAGCGCCGGTAGAGCGGGTCCGCGCAGTCCGGCGAGAGCAGGACCGCGTCCATGCCGAGGGCCGCGGCGCTGCGGAAGATCGCACCGATGTTGGTGTGGTCGTTGACCGACTCCATGACCACCACGCGGCGGGCGCCGGTCAGCAGCTCGGACGCCTCCGGGAGCTCCTTGCGCTGCATGGAGGCGAGGGCTCCCCGGTGCACGTGGTAGCCCGTGACCCGCTCCGCCAGGTCCGGGTCGATCACGTACACCGGCGCCTCGGACCCGTCGATGACGTCCCGCATGGCGTCGACCCACTTGGCCGAGAGCAGCATCGACCGCATCGCGTACCCGGCCTGCCCCGCCCTGCGGATGACCTTCTCGCCCTCCGCGATGAACAGGCCCTCGGCCGGCTCCCGTCTGCGGCGGAGCTCGACGTCGGTCAGGCCGGTGTAGTCGCGCAGGCGCGGGTCGTCGGGGGCGTCGATCGTGATCAGTTCGGCCACGGGGTGCTGCTGCCTCGTTCGGAGTGGGGTGGGGGGTGGGGGTGGGGGTGGGGTGGTGGTTCTTCTTATGCCGTCGGCTTGTGGGGACCCTCCGTCACCACGTCGCCTATGACGATCACCGCCGGCGGGCGGACCTCCTGCGTCCTGACCGTCTCCGCGACCGTCGCGAGCGTCGCGTCCACCCTGCGCTGGGCCGCCGTGGTGCCCTCCTGGACCAGGGCCAGGGGGTGTCCGGGAGCCTTGCCGTGGGCGACGAGCGCCTCCGCGATCCTCCCGATCTTGTCGACGCCCATGAGGATCACCAGGGTGCCCGTCAGCTTGGCGAGCGAGGCCCAGTCGACGAGGGAGCGCGGGTCGTCGGGGGCCACGTGTCCGCTGACCACCGTGAACTCGTGGGCCACCCCCGGTGCGTGACCGGGATGCCGGCCGCTCCGGGCACCGAGATCGAGCTGGAGATGCCGGGGACGACCGTGCAGGCGATGCCCTCGGCGGCGAGCGCCTGCGCCTCCTCCATGCCCCGGCCGAAGACGAACGGGTCGCCGCCCTTCAGGCGGACCACCGACCTGCCCGCCTTCGCGTGCTCGATCAGCGCGTTGTTGATGGCCTCCTGGGCCATGAACCGGCCGTACGGGATCTTCGCCGCGTCGATCACCTCGACGTGCGGGGGCAGCTCGTCCAAGAGGTCGCGGGGGCCGAGGCGGTCCGCGATCACCACGTCCGCCTCCGCGAGCAGGCGGCGGCCGCGCACCGTGATGAGGTCCGGGTCGCCGGGGCCGCCGCCGACCAGGGCCACGAACGGGGTGCGGGCGCGGTGCTGGGGCGCCGCGATCGAGCCGTCCCGCAGGCCCTCCACGATCGCGTCCCGCACGGCGGCCGAGCGGCGCGGGTCGTGGCCGGTGAGCACCGCCACGGTGACGCCGTCGCCGCGGCCGGTGGCCGGGGTCCAGGCGGTGGCCGCCTCGGCGTCGTCCGAGCGCACGCACCAGATCCGGTTCCGCTCGGCCTCGGCGGAGGCGGCCTCGTTCGTGGCGGGGTCGGTGGTGGCGACCAGGACGTACCAGGCGCCGGCGAGGTCGCCGTCCTCGTACCGGCGCTTGATCCAGGTGATCTCGCCCGTCTCCGCCATCACGTCCACGGACGGGGTCGCGGAGGGGAGACCAGGGTGACGTCGGCGCCCGCGGCGATCAGGGCCGGGAGGCGTCGCTGGGCGACCTGGCCGCCGCCGAGGACCACCACCCGGCGGCCGGCGAGGCGGAGGCCCACCGGGTAGGCGGGGTGGGCGTCGGGGATCGCCTTCTCGGTGTTCTCGGCCATGGGTGAGCGGCTCCTCGGGGCGTGGCAGGTGCGGCCGCTGCGGCGGTGGAGCGGCTGGTGGGACGCTGTTTCGGGTCCCGGCTTCGGGTCCCACGATATCGGTGGCCCTGGCGTGTCACCCTGTGACGGATCTCCCCGCCGTGGGGCGTGACGTGGGGCCGCTCCGGAACAGGGTTCGGGACTGCATGATTTACGGCGCCCGCCGTTCTGGAGACCTCGGCCCCTTGTCGCGCCACAAATCACGCTTTACGTCCCGAACCCTGTTCTGCGCGGCCCCCACTCCCGTGAGTGGGTGGGGGCCGCGCCGTGGTGCTACTTCTCGGTGACTCCCGCCGAGTCGAACGTAGCCACCTCGTGCATCGCGCGGGCCGCGCTCTGCACCAGCGGGAGGGCGAGCAGGGCACCCGTGCCCTCGCCGAGGCGGAGGTCCAGGTCGACCAAGGGGCGCAGGCCCAGCTTGTTCAGGGCCGCCACGTGGCCCGGCTCGGCGCTGCGGTGGCCCGCGATGCAGGCCGCGAGGGACTCCGGGGCGATCGCCCGGGCCACCAGGGCCGCCGCTCCGGTGGAGACGCCGTCCAGGATCACCGGGGTGCGCAGGGAGGCCGCGCCCAGGATCAGGCCCACGAGGGCCGCGTGCTCAGGCCGCCGACCGCCGCGAGGGCGCCGATCGGGTCCTCCGGGTCCGGAGCGTGCAGGGCGAGGGCGCGGCGGACCACGTCCACCTTGCGGGCGTGGGTCTCGTCGTTGATGCCGGTCCCCGGCCCGTGACCTCGGCCGGGTCCACGTCGGTGAAGACCGAGATCAGGGCGGCGGACGCCGTGGTGTTGGCGATGCCCATCTCACCCGTGAGCAGGGCCTTGTTGCCGGCCGCCACGAGGTCGCGGGCCGTCTCGATGCCCACCTCGATCGCGGCCAGGACCTCTTCGCGGGTCATGGCGGAGCCCGTGGTGAAGTCGGCGGTGCCGGGGCGGACCTTGCGGGGCAGGAGGCCCGGGGTGGCCGGGAGCTCCGAGGCCACGCCGACGTCGACGACGCAGACCTCGGCGCCGACCTGGTGGGCGAACGCGTTGCAGACCGCTCCCCGCCGAGGAAGTTGGCCACCATCTGGCCGGTGACCTCCTGCGGCCACGGCGTGACGCCCTGGGCGTGGACGCCGTGGTCGCCCGCGAAGATCGCGACGGCCGCGGGCTCCGGGATCGGCGGCGGGCACATCCGGGAGAGGCCGGCGAGCTGGGCGGAGATGATCTCCAGCATGCCGAGTGCGCCGGCCGGCTTGGTCATGCGCTTCTGGCGCTCCCAGGCCTCGCCGAGCGCCTTGGCGTCCAGCGGGCGGATGTTCGCGACGGTCTCCTGGAGGAGGTCGTGCGGCTCCTCGCCGGGCAGGGCGCGGCGGCCGTACGTCTCCTCGTGGACGACCCAGGCCAGCGGGCGGCGCTTGGACCAGCCCGCCTGCATCAGCTCGGGCTCCTCGGGGAACTCGTCCACGTAGCCCACGCAGAGGTACGCGACCACTTCGAGGTGCTCGGGAAGGCCGAGGGCGCGGACCATCTCGCGCTCGTCGAAGAAGCTGACCCAGCCGACGCCGAGGCCCTCGGCGCGGGCCGCGAGCCAGAGGTTCTCGACCGCGAGCGCGGAGGAGTACGGGGCCATCTGCGGCTGCGTGTAGCGGCCGAGCGTGTGGCCGCCCCCGGGTGGGATCGGCGGTCACCACGATGTTGACCGGGGTGTCGAGGATGGCCTCGATCTTCAGTTCCTTGAACTGCTTCGCCCGTGCCTTCGGCAGCGACTTGGCGTACGCCTCGCGCTGCCGCTGGGCCAACTCGTGCATCGTCTGCCGTGTCTCGGCGGAGCGGATGACGACGAAGTCCCAGGGCTGGGAGTGGCCGACGCTGGGGGCCGTGTGCGCGGCCTCCAGGACGCGGAGCAGCACCTCGTGCGGGATCGGGTCGGAGCGGAAGCCGTTGCGGATGTCGCGGCGCTCGCGCATCACGCGGAGCACGGCCTCGCGCTCGGCGTCGTCGTAGCCGGGAGCCGGGGCGGGAACGGTCTCCGGAGCGGGGGCGGCTTCCGGGGCCGGTTCCGGGAGGAGCGACCTCCTCCGGGGCCGGTTCCGGGGCGAGCTCCTGCGCGGGCGCCGGTTCCGAGGCGGGCGCCGGTTCCGGGGCGGGCTCCGCTGTGGGGGCCGGTTCCGGGAGGGGAGCGGCCTCAGGGACGGGGACCGGCTCCGGGAGGAACGGCCTCCGGGACGGGGGCCGCTTCCGGGACGGGGACGGCCTCAGGGGCAGGGGCCGGCTCCGGGACGGAAACGGTCTCCGGGGCGGGGACCGGCTCCGGGACGGAAATCGGTTCCGGGGCGGGGATCGGCTGCGGAGCAGGGTGGGCTCCTGGGCGGGCGCCTGTTCCTGGGCCGGGATCTGCTCCTGGGCCGGGGTCGCCCGCTCGGCCGGGGTCGGCTCCTCGGCCTGGACCGGTTCCGGTGTCGGGGCGGTTTCCGCCGTCGCGACGGGCTCCGGCGCCTCGGGGGTCTCCTGCTCCCGCGGCTGCTCGGGGCGGCCTCCGTGAGCGGCTCGGCGGGGCCGCCTGCTCCGACGGGGCCTCGGGCTCTACGGCCTCCGGGCCCTGCTCGGTCTCCTCCGGTGCGGGAGCGGCGGCCACCACGGGCTCCGGCTCGACCGCTTCCGGGGCCACCTGCTCGGGCTCGCGCGGCGTGGGCACGACGACCGCCTCGGGCCCGGTCGGCTCCTCCCAGATCTCCGGGGCGGCCTCGGGCGCCGGCTCCGGCTCGGCGGCCGGCGTCGGGGCCAGGTGCGGGGCCGTCGGGACGGTGCCCTCGACCTGGACGAACTGGCCGGAGTGGTCCGGCTGCGGGACGACCGTTTCTGCGGTCGGCCGCGCCACCAGCTCCTGCGCAGTCCACGGCTCGGCGCCCTGGGGCGCGAGCTGCTGCTCCTGCGCGATCTCGAAGTACTCGGGGCCCGTGTTCGGCGGGCCCGGGGTCCAGACCGGCACGGGGGCGGGGCCGGTGGCCACGAGGGGCTCCGGAGCGGGCTGCGGGGCCGGGGCGGGCGCGGTGGCCGGGCCCCGGTCGGCGAGCGAGCGCACGACTCCCCGGTGCCCTCGGGCACGGGCGGGCCCATGTGCAGCGGGCGGCGGGCGGGCGGCGGGGTCGGCGCCGCGGCCTGCGGGGGCACGGGGAGGCCGCCGAGGTCGACGGAGCCCGACTCGTGGCCGGTGATCCCGTGCGCGCCGGTGTCGAGGATGCCGGGCTCGTAGCCGTGGTCGGTGACGACCGGCTCGTGCGGGGCGACGGGGACACCGTGCGCGGGCGTGCCCGCCGGGACGCCGTGCGCCGGGGTGCCGGTGTACGGGTCGAGCGGGACGCCCTGCGGCGGGGTCCGGTCCTGCGGGGCGGTCAGGACGTCGCCGAGGGCGACGGGCTCGGGGAGCGGGTCCGTGAGCGGGTCCGGCAGGGGTCGGTCAGCGGGTCGCCCAGCGGCGCCGGGGGCGGCACGGCGACCGGCGGCGCGGGCACCACGCCCGGCGGGTGCTCGCTCCAGGCGCCCTGGGCACCCGGCATCAGAAGGAGGTCGTCGTCCTCGGCGGTCTGTCCGGAGGGGTCCAGGAAGGTGTACGCGCCCGGTGCGGGGATGCCCGGCTGCTCGACCATGCCTGCGTTCTCCGGCAGTCCCTCGCCCGGGACCTGGCCGGTGTCCGTCATGCGTACCCCTCGCCCATCGCTTGTGCTCCTTCAGACCTTCGCCCGTCGACAAGAACGAGCGTGCGCGCCGCGCGGCACGAAGGACGCGGACACCTGCACATTGTCCCGGCCCCCGGCCTCCGTGGCAGGAAGATTCGCCACGGTGCGCTGTGGACTGCGCCACGTCGCGCGGTCCCCCTGGTCGCGTACCACGGCGGCGGCTCCTAAGGGCCACCCATTCAGGACATCGGCACACGAAGTGACGAGCATCCGGACGCGGTACAACAATCGGCCAGCCTACCTCGCCCGGTGGGGCGGCCGGGTCAGGGGAGCGTTCGATCCTGCGTCCGGAGAGCAGGAAGACGGCCGAACGATCGCGTTCCGACCAGGTGTCCGGGTCGAGTCCGACGGTCTGGAGGAGGAGGATCTCGACGGCGTAGCCGCCGGCGGCAGTGAGGGCGGCCCCGACGGCCTCGGCCTCGTCGCGGGTGGAGGCGTGGGCGACGATGCGCTCCGGGCGCCGGTCGGCACAGGCGGTGACGACCTGGACGCCGCCGGTCGCGATCCGGACGACGTCGGGCTCGGGGAGGCTCTCCAGGACGTGCGGGGCGCGGCCCTGCACAGTCTGGAGGGTGACGCCGTGGCGGCGGGCGGCGGCCTCGGTGCGGGCGCAGGCGGCCGGGTCGAGGTCGACGGCGATGACGGCGGCGCCGAAGCGGGCGGCCTCGACGGAGAAGGCGCCGCCCGCGCAGCCGATGTCCCAGACGAGGTCGCCGGTGCGGGGCCCGAGACGGGCGAGTTGGGCGGTGCGGAGGGCGGGGTCCTCGCCCGCTTTCGGGCGGGCCTGATCGGTTCCGGGGCCGTGCCCTCGGAGTCGTACTCCTCCGTGGGGAGGCCCCAGCCGCGGAAGGGGCGGACGGAGGGTCCTGGCCCGCCAGCCAGGGGCGGTCGGGGTGCCGCCTCCCCGCCGATGACGAGGACGACGTTCGGGTCGCTCCAGGTGTGGTCGGCGGCCTTGTCGGAGGTGAGGACGGAGACCCGTTCGCGGTCGGTGCCGAGCTGCTCGCAGACGACGAAGGTGCGGTGGACCCCGTCGAGGAGGAGGGCGAGCTCGGCGGGGCCGGCGCCCGGCGAGTGAGGACGGCGACCTTGGGGTGGGCGCGGCAGACGTTGACGGCGCGGCGCAGGGTGCGCTGGTGGGCGACGACGGTCCGGGCGTCCTCCCAGGGCATGCCGGCCCGGGCGAAGGCGGCGGCGACGGAGGAGACGGCGGGGACGACCTCGACCTCCAGGCCGTGCTCGGGGGCGCGCAGGGTGCGGACGACGCCGAAGAAGCCGGGGTCGCCGTCGGCGAGGACGACGGCGGTGCCGCGGTGGCCGGCGATGCGGCGGGCGGCGAGGTCGACGCTGCCGAGGCGGATGCGCTCGGCGGCGGGGGCACCTCGGGCCGGGCCAGGTGGTGGGCGGCTCCGGCCACCAGGGTGGCGGCGGAGAGCGCGGAGCGGGCCGCCGGGGAAAGGCGAGCCGTCCCAGCCGATCACCGTGACGCGGTCGGCCATCGTCGTCTGTCTCCCTGTGGTGTTGTCGCGGGTCGGGGGCGTGCCGAGCGTACCCCGGGATGGCCCCGGGGAATCAGTTCCAGTCGGTGTACGAGGAGTATCCGGCTTCGGCCATCTGGTCGGCGACGTCGTCGAGGTCCTCGGGGAGCAGGCCCCAGAGGATGAAGTCGGTGCGCAGCTCGGTCCAGCCGCCGTCCTCGGTGCGGGTGCGGGCTATGCAGGCGTTGCGCAGGACGCCCTCGCTGATGCAGCCGATCTTCTGGGCGACCTGCTGGGAGGCGGTGTTGTCAGCGGCGGTGCGCAGTTCCAGGCGTTCGAACTTCCGGTCGTTGAAGAGCCACCGGGCGGTGGCGAGGGCGGCTTCGGAGGCGTAGCCCTCGCCGCGGGCCCAGGGGCGACGATGTAGGAGAGTTCGGTGGAGCGGACGCGCCAGTTCGTGTTGCCCAGTTGGACGACGCCGACGAGGCGCTGGGTGAGAACTCGGTGACGGCGAGGTCGAGTCCGCGGCCCGCGGCGCGTTCGGCGGGCGCGTACTCGGTGATCCAGCGGTGGGCGGCGGCCTCGGTGAAGGGCTGGGGCACGGCGGTCCAGGCGCCGACGAGTTCGTCGTTCATCATCTCGGCGAGCGCGGGGGCGTCCGCCTCTTCGAGCGCGCGCAGCACCAACCGGTCCGTGTTGATGGAGATGTCCGGAAGGTGGTAGTCATGCGCAGCTCCATGCCGTGGACCGTCCGAATCGACCGTGAACGCACAGCATGCAGCATGCCACCGCCGGTGCGCATGGCCGGGTCGGATACGGCGGAAGGCCCCGCGCACCGGACGGGGTGCGGGGCCTTCCGCTCAAGGAGCGTACGGGGAACCGGTCTGACGGCCCCTCGGACGGCGGTTACTCCTTGGGGGCGCCGAAGGCCGGGATGACCGAGCCCTTGTAGGTGTCCTCGATGAACTTCTTCACCTCGGGCGAGTTGAGGAGCTCGGCGAGCTTCTGCACGCGGGCGTCCTTCTCGTTGCCCTCCTTGACGGCGAGGAAGTTGGCGTACGGGTTGCCCTCGGCCTTCTCCAGGGCGATGGCGTCCTTCGCCGGCTCCAACTTGGCCTCGAGGGCGTAGTTGCCGTTGATGACGGCGGCGTCCACGTCGTTCAGGGCGCGGGGCACGGTGGCGGCCTCCAGCTCCTTGAACTCCAGGCCCTTCTTGTCGGTGATGTCGGAGAGCTTGGCGTTGGTGCCGACGCCGTCCTTGAGGGTGATCAGGCCGTTCTCGGCGAGGAGCTGGAGCGCGCGGCCGCCGTTGGTGGTGTCGTTGGGGACGGCGACGGTCTGGCCGGGCTTGACGTCCTTCAGCGACTTGAGCTTCTTGGAGTAGAGGCCGAGCGGCTCCAGGTGGACGTTGACCACGGGGACGATGGTGGTCTTGTTCTTCTGGTTGAAGTCGTCGAGGTACGGCTTGTGCTGGAAGAAGTTGGCGTCGACCTGGCCGGACTGGGTGGCGGTGTTCGGCAGGACGTAGTCCGTGAACTCCTTCACCTCCAGCTTCAGGCCCGCCTTCTCGGCCAGGTTGTCCTTGACGTAGTTGAGGATGTCGGCGTGCGGCGTCGGGGACGCGGCGACGACGAGGGCTTATCGGCGGCGCCGGCCGAGTCCTTGGAGGAGGACGGGTCGGAGGAGGTGCCGCAGGCGCTCAGGCCGAGGGCGAGGGCTGCGGTGGCGGCGACGCCGGCGGTGAGCTTGATGTTCTTGCGCACGAAGAGTGCCTCTTTCGGGTGGAGTGGTAGGCGTCTGGACAACAAGTCCGGACTGTTCTTCGAAGGACGAAGTCGGGGGCGGGGCAGGACGGCCTCAGGCCGTGCGGCCCCGGCGGGCGAGAGTCGGACGACTCCGTCGCCGATGAGCTGGACGACGGTTACGATCACGACCAGGACGACCACCGTGACGAGCATGAAGGTGGTGTCGAAGCGCTGGTAGCCGTAGGTGACGGCCTTGGAGCCGAGGCCTTCGCCGCCGACCGCGCCGGCCATCGCGGAGTAGCCGATGAGCACGATCACGGTGGTGGTGACGCCCGAGACCAGGGAGGGCAGGGCCTGCGGGAGCAGGACCTTGCGGACGATGGTGGGGATGCCGCCGCCCATGGCCTGGACGGCTTCGACGAGTCCGTGGTCGACCTCGCGGATCGCGGTCTCGACGAGGCGCGCGAAGAAGGGGATGGCGCCGATGGCGAGCGGCACGATCATCGCGGTCGGGCCGATGAAGGTGCCGACGACGAAGGTGGTGAAGGGGATCAGGGCGATCAGCAGGATGATGAAGGGGAGCGAGCGCCCCACGTTCACGATCGCGCCGACGACCTTGTTCACCGGCCGGTTCTGGAGCAGTCCGCCCTTGTCCGTGAGGACGAGGAGGATGCCGAGCGGCAGGCCGCCGAGGACGGTGACGAACGTGGCCCACAGGACCATGTAGAGGGTGTCGACGGTGCCCTGCTCCAGCAGGGGCTGCATCTCGGACCAGGTCACTTGGCACCTTCCTTCACCAGCACGGTCGCCGCGTCGGACACCGGTTCCCGGTCGGTCGTTTCTTCGGTGGTCCCGGCTTCTTCCACGACCTCGACCTGGAGGCCCTGCTCCCGCAGAAGCCGACCGGGACGACGTTCTCCTCGTACCGCCCGGGCAGTTCGATCCGCATCCGGCCGATCTGCTTGCCGCCGACGGTGTCCATCGCCGCCCCGAGGATCGAGATGTCGATGTTGTACGTGCGGGAGAGCTGGGAGATGACCGGCCGGGTCGCGGCCTCGCCGTGGAAGGTGACGTCGACGACCGTGCGGTCGGGGCCGGTGGGGGCGCCGCTGACCGGGAAGAGCTCGGCGGCCAACTGGGAGCCGGGGTGGCGAGCAGTTCGCCGACGGTGCCGGACTCGACGACGCGCCCGTGCTGCATGAGGGCGGCGGAGTCGCAGACGGTCTTGACGACGTCCATCTCGTGCGTGATGAGCAGGACGGTGAGGCCGAGCTGCTGGTTGAGGTCGCGCAGGAGCTGGAGGATGGAGCGGGTGGTCTCCGGGTCGAGGGCGCTGGTGGCCTCGTCGGAGAGAGGACCTTGGGCTTGCCGGCGAGGGCGCGGGCGATGCCGACGCGCTGCTTCTGGCCGCCGGAGAGCTGGGCGGGGTAGGCCTTGGCCTTGTCGGCGAGGCCGACGAGGTCGAGAGTTCCAGGGCGCGGCGGGAGCGCTCGGCCCCGATATGCCGAGGATCTCCAGGGGAGTTCGACGTTGTCCTTGACCGTGCGGGAGGACAGCAGGTTGAAGTGCTGGAAGACCATGCCGATGCTGCTGCGCGCCCGGCGCAGGTCCCTGCCGCGCGGCGGCCCTTCCCGGCGAGGGCGGTGAGGTCGACGCCGTCGACGGTCACCGTGCCGGAGGTGGGGCGCTCCAGGAGGTTGACGCAGCGGATGAGGGAGGACTTGCCGGCGCCGCTCTGGCCGATCACGCCGAACACCTCGCCCTCGCGGACGTGGAGGTCGACGCCGTCCAGAGCGGTGACCTGGCGGCCGCGCGACTCGTAGACCTTGGTCAGGCCCGAAGTGGTGATCACAGGGGTTTCCGTCACTGTCGAGTGCGCGACGCGGGGTCCGTCACGCACGGGGCATTCGTCATCGGACAGTCAGGCGCACGGGACCGGTCCGGCGGGTGGCCGGGCGTCGGCAGGTGCGCGGGGCGGGCACGGTCCGCCGCCGTGGGGCGGGGGTCCGGCGCGGCCGTCGGTCTCGCTTCGGGGCGCGAAAATCGGCGGGAGCCCTCAGATGGCGCACATTCGACACATACAACGAGCACCGGGCGTCGTGATCGCCTCGGTCGCAAGGGTGCGGCTGCTCGTCGTGGTCATGTCTGCAAGTAAAGCACGCACGGTCGTGGACGAAGGGGACTGTCCGAATAGCGGACGTCGTTGAGACGGTATTCGGACAGCCCTGGAGGCTTCCCTTCCGCTTCTCTTCCCTTGCGCGGCCTGCGGGGACGGGGTGATCGGCGGGTGCGGGCGGGGGCCCGGTGGGGGTCGTTCTGTGGCCAAGGCCACGCGGGCGCGGAGGGCGGCGGGGGCTACGGAGGGAGGGCGGCGGGAGGAGACGGGGAGGGTGGCGGGAGGAGACGGGGAGGGCCGTGCGCGTCACGGGGAGGGCCGCGCGCATCGGGTCATTCGGACCGTAATACCCTCGGGCGCATGCTCGACGCCCTGACGGTCGCGGTCTCCGCGGCCGCGCTCGCCCTCGCCGCCTGGTGCGGCTTCGCCGCCTTCCGCGACCGGCCGACCAAGGACTGGCACTTCATCGGCATGGCCGTGGTGACCTTCCTGGTCCTGGTCCAGTTGATCGTCGGCATCGTGCAGCTCGTGCGGGGCGAGAAGGCCGAGGAGGGACGACGATCTTCGTCGCCTATCTGCTCGGCGCGCTGTGCGCGGTGCCGATCGCCGGGTTCATGTCGCTCGCGGAGCGCAGCCGGTGGGGCTCGGCGACCGTGGCGGCCGGCGCGGTCGTCCTGGCCGTGCTCGAAGTGCGTCTCTACGACATCTGGACGGTGGGCTGACCATGACCGCGACCGAGGGAACGACCCGCCTGGTCAAGGGACCGGGCATGCTGCTCGTCTGGCTGTACGGCGTGATGTCGGTCGGCGCGGTCTCCCGCTCGATCTACCAGATCGCCACCGAGTTCGACCGGGCGCCGCTCGCGTACTCCCCTGTCGGCGGTGGCGGCCGTCGTCTACGTCTTCATCACGTACACGCTGGTACGGGGCGGGGAGAGGAGCCCGCAGGGCAGCGCTGGTGTGCTGCGCCGCCGAGCTCGCAGGCGTGCTGGTCGTGGGGACCTGGACGCTGGTCGAGCCGTCCGCCTTCCGGACGCGACGGTCTGGTCGGACTTCGGCTACGGCTACGTCTTCATTCCGGTGCTGCTGCCGCTGACCGGGATCTGGTGGCTGCGGCGGTCCAGGGTCGTCTAGGGCGTTGTTCCTAGGCGGCCTTCTCCAGGAGTCACCAGGGTGAGCCGGGGCCGAGTTCCCGGGTGGCGACCTGCGCGTACCCCTTGCTGCGGTAGAGGCGCAGGTTGACCTCGCTGCGGTGGCCGGTGAAGAGCCGGAAGCGCTTGGCGGAGGGGTGGGGCCCCGGTGGCGAAGTGGCGCTCGATGGCGTCCAGGAGCCGGCCGCCGAGGCCGTGCCGCCGCATCCGCGGGTGGACGATGAGCTTGGCGATCCGTACGGTGCCGTCCTCGTCGACGCGGGCCCGCACGGAGGCGACGACCTCGTCGCCGAGACGGGCCACGAGCCCGTGCCCTCCTCCAGTTCGGCGCGCAGGGCGTCGAGCGACTGGGTGAGCGGTTCGATGGACCAGTCCCCGTAGAGCTCCGCCTCGCTCTGGTAGCAGAGGTACTGCAGCTTCAGGATCTGCTCCGCGTCCCGCGCGTCCGCCGCTGAGATGGTCACACTCAGGCCCATGTGTGCACGCCTCCCGCTCATCTGTCGATCATCGGTTCAACACACCCTTCCCCGACGGCCGGGGGCGGGAACCTCTGCAGCCAGCATTCTGCGCAGGCATCCCAGGCAACGGGAACGTGTCGGCCCCAGACTCCCCTGTGAGATACCCAACTCTCCTGCGATTTCGCGGTAGGTGGGGTCCTGCGGGTCGAGCATCGCGGTGAGGACGCCGGGGCAGCGGCCGGGGTGCGGGTGACGGCGGCGCGCAGGGCGCGGCGGCCCTCGGCAGCGAGCAGGGAGTGCTCCGGGGAGCCGTGGGGCTCGGCACCGCCCGGCTCGTGGGCGGGTTCGTCCCGGTAGGGGCGTTCCCGGTCGCTGGTCCTGCGGGCGCGGCGGGCCTCGGCCCGGACGGCCCGGCGCAGCCACTCGGCGGGCCGCTCGGGGGCGCCGGTCTCCCGGAGGCGCTCCAGGAGGCGGAGCCAGACGGCCTGTTCCAGGTCTCCAGGGTCGACGCCGGCGGCCGGCGCCTCGGCGTCCGACTCGGCGGCGAGGAGCGGGGCGAGCTCGGCGAGGAGACCGGCCGACGCGTCGGCTGCGTCGGAGGTGGGTGCGGGGGTGTCGGGGGTGGGTGCGGAGGTGGCTGGGGTGGTCATGCCCCGCACGATGCCGGGGTACGCGCCCGTGGTTGCGGTACGGGGCGTAAACCACCCGGGAGGGGTCGTGCGGGCCCGGGGGTCCGGGCCCGCGGCGCGTCAGCGGCGGGCGGTGAGTCCGCGGCGGCGAGCAGGGCCGTGTCCGGGTTGTCGGAGAAGATGCCGTCGATGCCCGTCTCCAGGTACTTCCTCAGGGCCCCGAAGGAGTCGCCGTAGGCGTTCGGGTCGGTGCCCCGGCGGAACTCGGCGGGCAGGAAGGCGTTCTCGTTGCGGTGCGTGTACGGGTGGAGGACGAGCCCGGCCGCGTGCGCGTCGCGGACCAGGGTGGTCGGGGTGCCGAGCCGGCCGGCCGCGTCCCGGGGATCACCAGGTCGAGCGTGGGCCCGATGCCCTTCGCGTACGAGGAGATCCACCGCAGGCCCTCGGGGGTGATCAGGTCCGCGACCGTGCGCGGGTCCCCGGCCTCGGTGAAGTCCCAGGGGCGGCTGCCCGCGCCGGAGAGCAGGACCACGCCGGGGGCGTCGACCAGCTTCGCCAGGCGCTGGATGCTGCTCGGTTCGAAGGACTGGAGGATGACCGGGGAGTGCGCGCGGTGGCGTCCGTACCGGCGCAGCAGCCTGGCGAGCCGCTCCTCCAGGCCGAGGCCGAGGGAGCGGAAGTAGCTGGGGTGCTTGGTCTCGACGTACAGCCAGACCTCGCGGCCCCGGCGGCGGCCCTCCTCGTCGGCCCAGCGCAGCACCTCCTCGAAGGTGGGGACCGTCCAGCGTCCGTCGTAGAGGGTGTTCTCCTGGCGGTTGCCCGGGATGCGCTCCTTCGCCCGCAGGGTCTTGAGCTCGGCGAGGGTGAAGTCCTCGGTGAACCAGCCGGTGAGCGCGGTGCCGTCGACGGTCCTGGTGGTCTTCCGGGAGGCGAACTCGGGGTGGTCGGCGACGTCGGTGGTGCCGGTGATGTCGTTCTCGTGGCGGCAGACCAGGTGGCCGTCCCGGGTGGGGACGAGGTCCTGCTCGATCACGTGGGCGCCCAGGTCGAGCGCGAGCCGGTACGAGCCCAGGGTGTGTTCGGGGCGGTAGCCGCTCGCGCCGCGGTGGCCGATGACGGTGGGGACGGGGAGGGAGCGGTAGCCGCGGCCCCGGCCGTGCGCGCCGCTCGCCCCGGCGGCCTGCGATGCCGGGGCGGCGGCCTGCGCGGTGCCGGCGGTGAGGGCCGTGGAGGCGCCGAGGACGGTGGCGCCCGCCGCGCCGAGAACCGTCCGCCGCGCCAGGGTCCGGCGTTCGCCCTGGGTCATAAGGGATCCTCCTGAGTGGACCGGGGTGTGATGTCCCGCACCTGTCGGCGGTGCCCCCGACGCTAGGCACGGAGCCCCTACGGGCGGCAGACCTGCGCCGAACATGGCGGAAACACGTGTCAACACTGTGTATCCACTCGGTGAACCCGATGTGCGCGCGGTGGTGACCCGCGAGTATCGTCGCCGGGTGCACCGTCGGTGCGGCCGCCTTCGCCCGACCCGCTTCCCACCGGAGAAACGTTGTCCCGTCTCGCGATCATCAAGGCAGTGCTCGGGCCGGCCATGCGCCTGATGTTCCGCCCCGCGTGGAGGGCGCCGAGAACATCCCGGGGACGGGTCCCGTGATCCTCGCGGGGAACCACCTGACCTTCATCGACTCGATGATCATGCCGATCTGCCTGGACCGTCCGGTCTACTTCATCGGCAAGGACGAGTACGTGACGGGCAAGGGCCTCAAGGGCCGGGCGATGGCCTGGTTCTTCACCAGCGTCGGCATGATCCCGGTGGACCGGGACGGCGGCCGGGGCGGTGTGGCGGCGCTGATGACGGGCCGCCGGATCCTGGAGGAGGGCAAGGTCTTCTCGATCTACCCGGAGGGCACCCGCTCCCCGACGGCCGGCTGTACCGGGGGCGTACGGGCATCGCGCGGCTGACCCTGATGACGGGCGCGCCGGTGGTGCCGTTCGCGATGATCGGCACCGACAAGATCCAGCCGGGCGGGGCGGGTTTCCCGCGTCCGGGCCGGGTGACGGTCCACTTCGGCGAGGCGATGGAGTTCTCGCGGTATGAGGGGATGGACCGCGACCGCTACGTCCTGCGGGCGGTGACGGACTCGGTGATGGCCGAGGTGATGCGGCTCTCCGGGCAGGAGTACGTGGACATGTACGCCACCAAGGCGAAGGCCGCGTAGGTCCCTTGCGCACAGGGGTGCCCCCGTACGGGTCATGCCGTACGGGGCACCCTCATGTGCGGGCCGGCGTCTCAGTGCTCGACGCCGTCCTCCAGCTTCTGGCCCTGAGCAGGAACCAGGCCGCGACCGCCGTCGCGAGGAGGACCGCCGCGCCGACGCCGGCCGCGATCCGCAGGCCGTCGACGAAGGCCTCCTGGCCGGCCGAGACGAGGGCCGTCGCCGTCTGCGGGGCGAGGGCGCCGGAGGCCTCGACGGCGCCGCCGAGGGACTCGTGGGCGGCCGACGCGACGTCCGAGGGACGCCGGCCGGGACGGGGAAGCCCCGGTAGACGCCGGTCACGATGGAGCCGAGGACGGCGATGCCGAGCGCGGCGCCCAGTTCGTACGCGGTCTCGGAGACGGCGGACGCGGAACCGGCCTGCTCCTTGGGGACGCTGGAGAGGATCACGTCGGCGGTGACGGTGAAGGAGAAGCCGGCGCCGACGCCGACGACGAGCAGGGCGGAGCCGAGCAGCGGGTAGCCGGTGTGCTGGTCGAGGCCGGTCAGGACGGCGAGGGCGAGGCCGACCGCCGCGAGGCCGCCGGCCACCACGGACCGTACGGAGAAGCGGCGGGCCACGACGCCCGCGACCAGACCGGCGGTGACCGCGCCGACCGCGGCGGGCAGTTCGGCGAGCCCGGCCTCCAGGGGCTGGCGGCCCTGGACCAACTGGAAGAACTGGGACAGGAAGAACACCAGGCCGGAGAGGCCCAGGATGGTCAGCAGGTCCGCCAGGACGGCGCCGGAGAAGCCGCGGTGGCGGAAGAGGCGCATGTCGAGGAGGGGCGCGGGCAGGGTGAGCTGCCTGCGGACGAACCAGGTGAGCGCGCCGGCGCCGGCGAGGGCGGCGAGGCCCGCGTCGAGGGAGGGGCCGTGCGAGGCCAGCTCCTTGATCGCGTAGACGACGCCGATCATGCCGACGAGGGAGAGCGCGACGCTGGGCAGGTCCCAGGGGCCCGGGTCCGGGTTCTTCGACTCGGGGATCAGCTTGATGCCGACAAGGACGAGGACGGCCATGACGGGCAGGTTGATGAGGAAAACCGAGCCCCACCAGAAGTGCTCCAGGAGGAAGCCGCCGACGACCGGTCCGACGGCCGCGCCGGCCGAGGCCATGGCGCCCCAGATGCCGATGGCGAGGCTGCGCTCGCGCGGGTCGTGGAAGAGGTTGCGGATGAGCGCCAGGGTGGACGGCATCAGGGTCGCGCCGGCGACGCCGAGCAGCGCGCGGGCGACGATCATCGTCTCGGGGCTGGTCGCGTAGGCGTTGAGCACGGAGACGGCGCCGAAGGCGGTGGCGCCGATCAGCAGCAGCTTCTTGCGGCCGATGCGGTCGCCGAGACTGCCATGGAGACCAGGAGTCCGGCGATGACGAAGGAGTAGACGTCGCCGATCCAGAGGAGCTGGGTGCCGGTGGGTTCGAGGTCCTCGGAGAGGAAGGGGTGGCGAGGCCGAGCACCGTGGCGTCGACCGCCACGAGCAGCACGGCCAGGACGAGGACGGAGAGGGCGAGCCACCGGCCGGAGCGGTGCGCGCCCTCGGTATGGGCCGTGGTCCTGAGGGTACGGGTGGTCACTTCTCCACGCTCCTGCGCGCTCCGCCGAGCAGCAGCTCGACGATCATGTACTGGAAGTCCTTGGGGGCGACCCGGCCGTCCTGCACGGCCCAGGCGCCGGAGCCGATGAGCCCGTAGAGGGCTTCGGTGAGCCAGGCGGGGGTCAGGTCGATCCGGAAGACGCCGTGCTCCTGTCCGCGCCGGAAGAGCGCGGAGATCCGGGCGTCGATGCGCGCCCAGCCCTCGTTCTGCTGGTCGCCCTCGAAGAGCTGGTTCTCGGTGACGAGGAAGGAGAGCAGGGGGCGACGGGCTCGACCGCGGAGACGAGCCGGCGTACGGCCTCGTCCTCGGGTCCCTCGTCGATCGCGGCCGCGTCGAGGGCCGCCTCCAGCTCCTGGAGGCCGAGCTCTTCGAGGGCTCGCACCAGGGCGTCGCGCCCGGCGAACTGCCGGTGCAGCGTGGCGCGGCCGATCCCGGCGGCGCGGGCGACCTCGTCCATGGTGGCGGTCGCCTTGCGGGTGAGCAGGGCGGCGGCGGCGCGGAGCACCTGGGTGCGATCGACTGGCATGAGACAAGGGTACACCGGATGAGACATTGATGTCTCATTCAATCAAGCGATGCCTCATCAGCGGTGCCGCAGGCGGCGTCACGCTGTACGGCCGCGAGTACGTGGAGCGGAACCACCGCGCCGCCGCCCCGCTCCTGCGCGTCGACGAGCGGATCGGGCCGATCCGGCCGGGCTTCGACGCGCTCGCGGAGTGGGCGGCGGCGCTGTGGTCCTCTGGCGTCCTACTGCTTGGCGGCGGCCCAGGCGTGCTGGATCACCAGATCCGCCTTGACCTCGACGAGCTGGACGGCGACGGCGGAGGGGCGGTGCCGCCCCGGCCGTCGCGGGAGGCGAGGCGCCGGGGACATCGAGGACCGTGCGGACCTCGGGGGTGAGGTGCTCGGAGATCTTGGCGAACTGCTCGTCCGTCAGCTCGTCCAGCTCCTTGCCCTCGGACTCGGCGACCTTCACGCACTCGCCGGCCACCTCGTGCGCCACCCGGAACGGCACGCCCTGCTTGACCAGCCACTCCGCGATGTCCGTGGCCGGCGAGAAGCCGGCCGGGGCGAGGGCCTCCATGCGCTCCCGGTGGACGGTGAGCGTGGCCATCATGCCGGTGAAGGCGGGCAGCAGGACCTCGAGCTGGTCGCAGGAGTCGAAGACCGGCTCCTTGTCCTCCTGGAGGTCCCGGTTGTAGGCGAGCGGGAGCGCCTTGAGGGTGGCCATCAGGCCGGTGAGGTTGCCGATGAGGCGGCCGGACTTGCCCCGGGCGAGCTCCGCGATGTCGGGGTTCTTCTTCTGCGGCATGATCGACGAGCCGGTGGAGAAGGCGTCGTGGAGGGTCACGAAGGAGAACTCCTTCGTGTTCCAGATGATGACCTCCTCCGCGATCCGGGAGAGGTTCACCCCGATCATCGCGGTGACGAAGGCGAACTCGGCGGCGAAGTCCCGGGAGGCCGTGCCGTCGATCGAGTTGCCCGCGCTGCCCTTCTCGAAGCCGAGGTCCTTCGCGACCGCCTCCGGGTCGAGGCCGAGGGAGGAGCCGGCGAGGGCGCCGGAGCCGTACGGGGAGACCGCCGTCCGGGTGTCCCACTGCCGCAGCCGCTCGGCGTCCCGGGAGAGGACTGGACGTGGGCCAGGACGTGGTGGGCGAAGAGCACCGGCTGGGCGTGCTGGAGGTGGGTGCGGCCGGGCATGGCGACGTCCGCGTGCGCCTCGGCGAGGCCGACGAGGGCGTCCTGGAGCTCGGCGAGGAGACCGCCGATGATCCGGGCGTGGTCGCGCAGGTACATCCGGAAGAGGGTGGCGACCTGGTCGTTCCGGGACCGGCCGGCGCGCAGCTTGCCGCCGAGGTCCGGGCCGAGGCGCTCCAGGAGGCCCCGCTCCAGGGCGGTGTGGACGTCCTCGTCGGCGATCGTGCCGACGAAGGAGCCGTCGGCGACGTCCGCCTCCAGTCGGTCGAGCCCGGCCAGCATGCGGGTCAGCTCGTCCTGGGTGAGCAGGCCCGCCGTGTGCAGCACGCGCGCGTGGGCGCGGGATCCGGCGATGTCGTACGGGGCGAGACGCCAGTCGAAGTGGACCGACGCGGACAGCTTCGCCAGGGCCTCGGCGGGACCGTCGGCGAACCGTCCGCCCCAGAGCCGTACGTCACCGTTGTTGCTGCTCACAGCTTCTGCTCCTCGGGAGGGTGGGGGTACCGCCGCCTTTCCGGCCCCGGACCTCGCGACGGGGCAGGAGAAGGCGATGGCATAACTATGCGATCCTCCGTATGGTTTGTCAATGCGGGGCGACGGGCGCGCCCCGGACCCGATGTTCGGCGGCGCCCCGCACGTCCGGCGGGGTGCGCTGCGGCTGCTCGCCGAGGCCGGGGGCGCGCCGTTCCGGGAGGCCGTCCGGGTGCTCGTCGGCGACCCGGACCCGGTGGTGCGGGACCGGGCGCGCCGGGGTGGGGAGAAGCGCCTTCTTTCGCAAGGGACTTGCCAGAGGATCGCTCCGGGTGACCGGGCCGGGAAGAATGCGGGCCATGGGAAAGACATACGAACGCATCGACGGACGGCTGCGCGCCTTCATCGAGGAGCAGCCGGTGTTCTTCACCGCCACCGCTCCCCTGACCGGTGACGGGCACGTCAACCTCTCCCCCAAGGGACGGCGCGGCACCCTCGTGGTGCTCGACGAACTGACCCTCGCCTACGTGGACTTCGGCGGCAGCGGCGCCGAGACGATCGCGCACCTGCGGGAGCCGGGCAACGGGCGGATCACCCTGATGTGGACCGCGTTCACGGGGCCGCCGACGGTGGTGCGGGTGCACGGGACCGGAGAGGCGGTGTTCCGGGACGACCCCGCTGGGGCGAGTTGTTCGCCCGGTTCCCGGCCGAGGCCGTGGAGGGCCAGGGCAGCGCCCGGGCGATCGTCGTGGTGCGGGCGCGGCTGATCAGGGACGCCTGCGGGTTCGCCGTCCCGCTGATGGAGTACCGGGAGGAACGGACCCTGCACGCCGAGTACTTCAACCGGAAGACGGACGAGGAGTTCAACGCGTACTGCGAGGGCAAGGAGCACCTCGCGCACAGCCTGGACGGGCTGCCCGCGCTCCCGCTGCCGCTGCCGCCGATGCCCGCCGGCGCGGCCGGGTAGACCGTACGGGTTCCCCGGCGGGCGGGGTCCGGGCCGCGGGCCTAGCCTCGCGCCCATGCGCACCCTCCTCGTCCTCGGCGCCGCCCTGCTCTCCCTGGGCGCCGCCGCGCCCCGGCGCCCGCCTCCGCCTCCGCACCGCTGCCCGCGCTGATGGCCGACACCGGGGGCGGCTCGCAACTGATCACCGCCGAGGCCGCCGACACCGGCGCCACCACGGGCACGCTCACCTGGTGGGACCGGCGGGGCGGGCGGTGGGTGCGGGCCGGGTCCGCGCCCGCGCGGTTCGGCGCCAGCGGCCTCGTCGAGGGGAAGGAGCGGCGGCAGGGGACGAACACCACCCCACCGGCCTCCACCGGCTTCCGTACGCCTTCGGGAACGAGCCCCCGCCGCCCGGGACCGCCTACCGGTACGCCCGGGTCACCGAGGACTCCTGGTGGTGCCAGGACAACGACTCCCGCGCGTACAACCGCTGGGTGGAGGGGCTGCCCGACGACTGCCGGGCCGACGAGGCCGAGCACCTCGCCTCGTACCGCACGCAGTACGCGCACGCCCTCGTCATCGGCTTCAACTACCGGCGTCCGGTGCGCGGGCGCGGGGCCGGGATCTTCCTGCACGTGAACGGGAGCGGGGCGACGGCCGGCTGCGTCTCCGTGCCGGCGGACGCCATGCGCGCGGTCCTCGCCTGGGCCGATCCGGCCCGGCGGCCGCACATCGCCGTCGGAACGCGGGGCGGTCCGACGGCGATCACGCTACTGAGCCCCCGGACTCACTTCTGGGCCAGCTTCAGGAGGTGGTCCGCCAGGGCCTGGCCGCCCACCGGGTCGCGGCTGATCAGCAGGAGGGTGTCGTCACCCGCGATCGTGCCGAGGATGGCGTGCAGTTCGGCCTGGTCGATGGCCGACGCGAGGAACTGGGCGGCGCCCGGCGGGGTCCGCAGGACCACCAGGTTCGCGGAGGCCTCGGCGGAGATCAGCAGTTCGCCGGAGAGGCGCCGCATGCGCTCCTCCTTGGCGGACTCGCCGAGCGGGGCCTGCGGGGTGCGGAAGCCGCCCTCGCTGGGGACCGCGTAGATCAGCTCCCCGCCGGTGTTGCGGATCTTCACCGCGCCCAGCTCGTCGAGGTCGCGGGAGAGCGTCGCCTGCGTGACGCTCAGGCCGTCGTCCGCGAGGAGCTTGGCGAGCTGGCTCTGCGAGCGCACCGGTTGCCGGTTGAGGATGTCGACGATCCTGCGGTGGCGTGCGGTGCGGGTCTGCGGAACGGACGGCCCTCCGTGCTCGTTCTCCTGCGCGTCGGTCATCGTCGTCTCATTCTCCGCTTCGTCCTTGCCCGTTCACCACGTCGAGGACCCCGGGCAGCGCCCGGACGAAGGCGTCCGCCTCGGCGTCGGTGAGGAGCAGCGAAGGCATGATCCGTACGACATCGGGGGCGGGCGCGTTCACCAGGAGGCCGGCGTCCTGAGCCGCCTGCTGCACCTGGGGCGCGAGGGACTCCGTGAGCACGATACCCAGCAGGAGACCCGCACCACGGACGTGGGAGACCAGCGGATGGCCCAGGGCCTCGATTCCCTGCCGCAGCCGCTCCCCGACCGCCTTCACGTGGTCGAGGGCCGCGTCGGCGGCGAGGGTGTCCAGGACGGCGAGTCCGGCGGCGCAGGCGACCGGGTTGCCGCCGAAGGTGGTGCCGTGGTGGCCGGGGCCGAAGAGGTCGGCGGCCGGGCCGAAGGCGACGGTCGCGCCGATCGGGAGGCCGCCGCCGAGGCCCTTGGCGAGGGTCACGACGTCCGCCTCGACGCCTTCCGCCTGGGCCGCGAACCAGTGGCCGCAGCGGCCGATGCCGGTCTGGACCTCGTCGAGGACGAGCAGGGTGCCGGTGGCGCGGGTGATCTCCCGGGCCGCCTTCAGGTAGCCGGGGGCGGGACGACGACGCCGTTCTCGCCCTGGATCGGCTCGATGATCACCAGGGCGGTGTCCTCGGTGACCGCGGCCCGCAGCGCCTCGGCGTCGCCGTACGGCACGTGGGTGACGTCGCCGGGCAGCGGCAGGAAGGGGGTCTGCTTGGCGGGCTGGCCGGTGAGGGCGAGGAGCCCATGGTCCGGCCGTGGAAGCCGCCGTGCGTGGCGACCATGTGGGGGCGGCCGGTGAGCCGGCCGAGCTTGAAGCGCCCTCGACGGCCTCGGCTCCCGAGTTGCAGAAGAAGACCCTGCCGGGGCGGCCGAAGAGGCCGAGGAGCCGCTCGGCGAGGGCGACGGGCGGTTCGGCGACGAAGAGGTTGGAGACGTGGCCGAGGGTGCCGATCTGCCGGGTGACGGCCTCGACGACCGCCAGGTGGGCGTGGCCGAGGGCGTTGACGGCGATGCCGCCGACGAGGTCCAGGTACTCCTTGCCGTCGGCGTCCCAGACCCGGGCGCCCTCGCCGCGGACGAGGGGCAGCCGGGGCGTGCCGTAGTTGTCCATGAGCGAGCCCTGCCACCGCCGGGTCAGCTCCGTGTTGCCGGTGCCGCTCATCGCTTCCCCGTCATCAGTGTTCCCGTCCGTTCCGGTCGTCCGGGACGACCATCGTGCCGATGCCCTCGTCGGTGAAGATCTCCAGGAGGATCGCGTGCGGCACGCGGCCGTCGATCACGCGGGCCGTGGTGACCCCGTTCCGCACGGCGTGCAGGCAGCCCTCCATCTTGGGGACCATGCCGCTGGAGAGCTCGGGCAGCAGCTTCTCCAACTGGCTCGCGGTGAGCCGGCTGATGACCTCGTCGCTGTTCGGCCAGTCCTCGTAGAGGCCCTCGACGTCGGTCAGGACCATCAGGGTCTCGGCACCCAGCGCCGCAGCGAGTGCCGCAGCCGCCGTATCAGCATTGACGTTGTAGACATGTCCGTCGTCCTGGGAGCGTGCGATGGAGGAGACGACCGGGATCCGGCCGTCCTCCAGGAGGGCTTCGATGGCGCCGGTCTCGATGGCGGTGATCTCGCCGACCCGGCCGATGTCGACCTGCTCGCCCTCGATGACCGGCCGGTGCTGGGTGGCGGTGATCGTGCGGGCGTCCTCGCCGGTCATGCCGACGGCGAACGGGCCGTGCTGGTTGAGCAGCCCGACCAGCTCGCGCTGGACCTGTCCGGCGAGCACCATCCGTACGACGTCCATCGCCTCGGGGGTGGTGACCCGGAGTCCGGCCTTGAACTCGCTGACCAGGCCGTGCCGGTCGAGGGCGGCGTTGATCTGGGGGCCGCCGCCGTGCACCACGACCGGCCGCAGGCCCGCGTGGCGCAGGAAGACGACGTCCTGGGCGAAGGCGGCCTTGAGGTCCTCGTCGATCATGGCGTTGCCGCCGAACTTCACCACGACGGTCTTGCCGTGGTGCCGGGTGAGCCAGGGCAGCGCCTCGATGAGGATCTGGGCCTTGGGGAGCGCGGTGTGCTTCCGCGTGGCGCCGGTCACGACGAGTACGCGCTGTTCTCGTGGACGTAGTCCGCGGTGAGGTCGTTGGCCCAGATGACGGCGGACTCGGAGCCGGCGGCGAGGTCGGCGGTGATGGTGACCTCCCGGTAGCGCATGTCGACGAGGTCGCGGTCCTCGCCCACGGAGCCGTTCTTGCAGACCCAGACGCCGTTGATGGCCACGTTGAGTTCGTCGGGCTCGAAGGCGGCCGACGTGGTGCCGATGGCGGAGAGCACGCGGCCCCAGTTGGGGTCCTCGCCGTGGATGGCGCACTTGAGGAGGTTGTTGCGGGCGATGGAGCGGCCCACCTCGACGGCGTCGTCCTCGGTCGCGGCGTTGACCACCTCGATGCGGATGTCCTTGCTGGCGCCCTCGGCGTCGCCGATGAGCTGGCGGGCGAGGTCGTCGCAGACGGCCCGGACGGCCCCGGTGAACTCCTCCTGGCCGGGGGTGGCCCCGGAGGCGCCGGAGGCGAGGAGCAGGACGGTGTCGTTGGTGGACATGCAGCCGTCGGAGTCGACCCGGTCGAAGGTGACGCGGGTGGCGCCCCGGAGGGCGTCGTCGAGGCCCTCGGCGTCCACGTCGGCGTCGGTGGTGAGGACGACGAGCATGGTGGCGAGGCCGGGGGCGAGCATGCCGGCGCCCTTGGCCATGCCGCCGACCGTCCAGTCGCCCCGGGTGACCACGGCGGTCTTGTGGACGGTGTCGGTGGTCTTGATGGCGATGGCGGCCTTCTCGCCGCCGTGCTCGGAGAGTTCGGCCGCGGCCTTCTCGACGCCGGGGAGCAGCTTGTCCATGGGGAGCAGGACGCCGATGAGGCCGGTGGAGGCGACGGCGACCTCGCCGGCGCCGACCTCCTCGCCCTTCGCGGAGAGGACCTCGGCGACCTTCTCGGCGGTGGCGTGGGTGTCCTGGAAGCCCCGGGGGCCGGTGCAGGCGTTGGCGCCGCCGGAGTTGAGGACGACGGCGGTCAGCTCGCCGTCGGCGAGGACCTGCTGGGACCAGACGACGGGGGCGGCCTTGACGCGGTTGGAGGTGAAGACTCCCGCGGCGGCGCGGCGGGGCCCGGTGTTGACCACGAGGGCCAGGTCCGGGTTGCCGTTCTGCTTGATCCCGGCGGCGATGCCCGCCGCCGTGAATCCCTTCGCTGCGGTGACGCTCACTGTTCTTCTCCGTTCTCCCCCAGAGCTGACGCCTGGGAGGTGCCCCCATCTCCGCCCGCGCGGCACAAGGGTGTGGGCTTCGTCGTCGTCTGCAGACCGGTGGCTGCGCGTGCGTCGCTCACGGAGCGACTCCAATCGTGGAAAGTCCGGTGCTCTCGGGGAGCCCGAGGGCGATGTTCATGCTCTGCACCGCGCCGCCGGCGGTGCCCTTGGTGAGGTTGTCGATGGCGCTGATCGCGATGATCCGGCGGGCGCCGGGGTCGTACGCGACCTGGACCTGGACGGCGTTGGAGCCGTAGACGGACGCGGTCGCCGGCCACTGCCCTCGGGGAGCAGGTGGACGAACGGCTCGTCCGCGAAGGCCTTCTCGTACGCGGTGCGCACGGCCTCGGCGGTGACGCCCGGCTTCGCGGCGGCCGTGCAGGTGGCGAGGATGCCGCGGGGCATCGGGGCCAGGGTGGGGGTGAAGGAGACGGTGACCCGCTCCCCGCCGGTCCGCTGAGGTTCTGGATCATCTCGGGGGTGTGGCGGTGGCCGCCGCCGACGCCGTACGGGGACATGCTGCCCATGACCTCGCTGCCGAGCAGGTGCGGCTTGGCCGCCTTGCCGGCGCCGGAGGTCCCGGAGGCGGCGACGATCACGGCCTCGGGCTCGGCGAGGCCGTCCGCGTACGCCGGGAAGAGCGCGAGCGAGACGGCGGTGGGGTAGCAGCCGGGCACCGCGACGCGCTTGGACCCTTCGAGCGCGGCGCGGGCGCCCGGCAGTTCGGGGAGCCGTAGGGCCAGGTCCCGGCGTGCGGGGAGCCGTAGTACGTCTCCCAGTCGGCGGGGTCCTCAAGGCGGAAGTCGGCGCCCATGTCGACGACGAGGACGTCCGGGCCGAGCTGCTCGGCGACGGCGGCGGACTGGCCGTGCGGCAGCGCGAGGAAGACGACGTCGTGCCCGGCGAGCTCCTCGGCGGCGGTGGGCACGAGGACGCGGTCGGCGAGCGGGAGCAGGTGGGGCTGGAGGGCCCCGAGTCGCTGACCGGCGTTGGAGTGGCCGGTCAGGGCCCCGATCTCGACGTGGGGGTGCGCCAGGAGCAGACGCAGGAGCTCTCCGCCCGCGTATCCGCTCGCACCCGCCACCGCTACTCGTACCGTCATCGAAACCCTCCTCATGGATGGCATGACTATACGCAGGCTTGCAGTTTTATGCAACGAGTCGCGGGAGCCGTCGCCGCGCGCGCCTCGTACGGACCCGTTCAAAGCACCGGCGTCATTCGGCGGCGGAACGGTTCTCGCGCTCCCGGTTCCAGTGGGCGATCGCGGAGAGGCGGTGGTCGTGCTCGTAGCCGGGCCGGAAGAGCGGGCCCAGGCGCCGGACCGCCTCCCCGGTGCGCGGGTCGTCGCGCCGGAGGAGGCCGTAGGCGGCGTCGAGCCGCGTTCCGAAGTCGTCCTCGTCCAGCAGGGCCGCGAGGGCGTCGGTGATCGCCCCGGTGCGGTCCGCGCCGTTCGCGACGGCCTCCGCCGCGCGGGCCCGCACCGGCGGCCGGGTCCCGGAGCAGGGCGACGACGGCGTCCGTGAAGCCGGGGCCGGCGCCGTGGGCCGCGACCACCGCCCGGACGGCTCCGGCGCGCACCTCGTGGTCCTCGTCCCCGGCGAGCGCGAGCAGGGCGGTGCGGGTCGCCGCGCCGGGGCGGGGCCCTCCCCGTCGAACAGCAGGGCGGGGACCCGGGCGCGGACACGCGGATCCGGGTGACCGGCGTGCCGCAACCCACGGCCTCCAGGTCCCGGTGCTCCGCCTCGCTCAGGACGTGGAGCACCTCGGCGAGGACGCGGGAGTCGTCCTCGCCGCCGGTCGCCCAGGCGACGAGCAGCTCCGCCGTCTCCCGCTCGTAGGAGTTCCGCCAGTTCGAGGTGAAGAGGAGGTGGAGGCGGAGGACGTCGAGGACGAACAGCCGGCGCTCCGGATCCGGGCCGTGGCGGTGTGCCGTGACGGCCGACCACGTCTCCCTGCTGCGACGCCTGTCGAGGGTCCACAGGGCGGAGGACCGGTCGACGTGCTCGGGATCGCGCCGCGCCACGGCCCTGGTCACCAGCTCGTCCACGGGCGTCAGGACGCGGAAGGCCCATTCCAGTCCGGTGAGGATCGCGCCGTGCCCGTCGCGGACCGTCAGGCCGCCGAGCGTCAGCTCCGACACGGAGTGGTGCTCGTCGTCCTTCACCCGCGCCCGGCGGGCGGGCCGAGCTCCCCGTCCTGTCGCGGAGCCCGCCCTCCGCGCCCCGCTCGTACCAGTGCCGGGCCAGGGCGAGCAGCCGCCCCTCTCCGCCTCCGGGAGGCGCAGCCGGGGCTCCCGGCCCAGCACGGCCCCCGCCACCGCCGGAGAACCGCCGCCGACCGCCCGCACCAGCGGGGTCGTTCCGTCCGGCAGCTCCCGGTCCGGATCGGCGCCGCCCTCGACGAGCGCCTCCGCGACGGCGGCGTCGTAGGCGGCGACCGCCAGGCAGAGCACCGGCAGGCCGTCGTCCGCGACCGCGTCCGGATCCGCCCCGGCCTCCAGCAAGGCGGTCACGGCTTCCGCGTCCCCCGCCGGACCGCCGCCACGAGCCGCGTGTCGTCCATGTTCCGCCGTCCCCGTCTCGTACCGGAACGGATCGTCGGCCGCCCGCCCCGGTTCACCGCGCACATTACGTCGGAGGCGGCCGCGTCACGGATGCGGGCGAGCGAGCACACCCTCCCTGGCCCGGCGGCGCGGCCACCCCCACACCCCGCCCCCCTCACTGGTTTTCCGGGGTTCCCCGAACCCCTTTGCATGACCATGCGAGATGATGCATACTCTTCCTATGTCCAAGGTCCTCACCTCCCTGCCCGCCGGCGAGCGTCGGCATCGCCTTCTCCGGCGGCCTCGACACCTCCGTCGCCGTCGCATGGATGCGCGACAAGGGCGCCGTCCCCTGCACCTACACCGCCGACATCGGCCAGTACGACGAGCCCGACATCGCCTCGGTGCCCGGCCGCGCGAAGACCTACGGTGCCGAGATCGCGCGCCTGGTCGACTGCCGGGCGGCGCTGGTCGAGAGGGCCTCGCCGCGCTCACCTGCGGCGCGTTCCACATCCGCTCGGGCGGCCGCGCCTACTTCAACACCACGCCCCTGGGCCGCGCCGTCACCGGCACCCTGCTGGTCCGGGCGATGCTGGAGGACGACGTCCAGATCTGGGGCGACGGATCGACCTTCAAGGGCAACGACATCGAGCGGTTCTACCGCTACGGTCTGCTCGCCAACCCGCACCTGCGGATCTACAAGCCGTGGCTGGACACCGACTTCGTGACCGAGCTGGGCGGCCGCAAGGAGATGTCGGAGTGGCTCCTCGCCCACGACCTCCCCTACCGGGACAGCACGGAGAAGGCGTACTCCACCGACGCCAACATCTGGGGCGCCACCCACGAGGCCAAGACCCTGGAGCACCTGGACACGGGCGTCGAGACCGTGGAGCCCATCATGGGCGTCCGGTTCTGGGACCCGTCGGTCGAGATCGCCGCCGAGGACGTGACGATCGGCTTCGACCAGGGCCGCCCGGTCACCGTCAACGGCAAGGAGTTCTCCTCCGCCGTCGACCTCGTCATGGAGGCCAACGCCATCGGCGGCCGCCACGGCATGGGCATGTCGGACCAGATCGAGAACCGGATCATCGAGGGCCAAGAGCCGGGGCATCTACGAGGCCCCGGCATGGCCCTGCTGCACGCCGCGTACGAGCGCCTGGTCAACGCGATCCACAACGAGGACACCCTCGCCCAGTACCACAACGAGGGCCGGCGCCTCGGCCGGCTCATGTACGAGGGCCGGTGGCTGGACCCGCAGGCCCTCATGGTCCGGGAGTCGCTCCAGCGCTGGGTCGGCGCGGCCGTCACCGGCGAGGTGACCCTGCGGCTGCGGCGCGGCGAGGACTACTCGATCCTCGACACCACGGGCCCGGCGTTCAGCTACCACCCGGACAAGCTGTCCATGGAGCGCACCGAGGACTCGGCCTTCGGCCCGTCGGACCGGATCGGCCAGCTCACCATGCGGAACCTCGACATCGCCGACTCCCGCGCCAAGCTGGAGCAGTACGCGGGCCTCGGCCTGATCGGCACCGCCGGCCCGGCCATCGGCGCCGCCCAGGCCGCCGCGACCGGACTGATCGGCAACATGCCGGAGGGCGGGGCCGAGGCCATCGCCTCGCGCGGCGCGTCCTCCGACGAGGACGAGCTGCTCGACCGGGCCGCGATGGAGTCCGGCACGGACTGACGGCGGGCACCGGGCGACGGCTCGTCCATGCGGCCTGTACGTACGGCTCGTTCGTACGGTACGTGTGGTGGGCGTCCCGTCAGCCACGGAAGGCCGGTTCGGCACCCTCGGTGCCGGGCCGGCCCTTTCGCGTCCCGGAGTTGCCGGGCGGGGCGGCCCGTTCCTCCGGGTGGCGGCCCCGGGCGCGGCCGCGCGGGAGACCAGTTCGTCGCGCATCCGGGTCAGCCGGGCGATCTCCTCGTCGAGGGCCGCGATCCGCCGGTCGACGACCGTGGAGGTCCGCACGCAGACGCCCTCCGGGATCCGCCGGGAGCGGATCGCGTCCACGTCGAGGAGGGGAGGCGGTCCACGCAGGCGCGGACGTCCTCGATCGTCAGGCCGAGGGCGAGGAGTTCGCGCACCACGCGCACGCGTGCCACGTCGTCCGGGCCGTACTCCCGCTGGCCGGACGGGGTGCGGACGGGCGGCGGGAGGAGACCCCGCTGCTCGTACAGGCGCAGGGCCCTGGGCGTGGTCCCCGCCGCTGCCGCCGCGTCGCCGATCCGCATGCCGTCCGCCCTCCGCCGTGGCCCCGGACGGCCACCTCCGTCAGGGCAACTCGACCACGACCGCGCCGAGGTGCCGCCCCGTCATCACCTCGTGCAACGCCCCGGCGGCCCGTTCCATGCCCGCCACCCGGACGTGCGGGAAGGTGATCTCACCGGCGCGGAGCCAGCTTCCGAAGCGCTCCCGCCACTCGGCGTCCGCCTCCGGGTGGTCGAGCGGACTGAAGCCGCGCAGCGCGATCCGCTTGAGGACGAGCGCGTACGAATCGAGCTCCACGCGCGCGGTGGCGCCGGTCCCGGCGGGGTCGAGCTGTCCGGAGGGCGCCGACGAGGACGGCGCGGGCCCCGGGGCGGGCCGCGTCGACGGCCGCGCGCAACTGCTCGCCGCCGACGTTGTCGAAGATCACGTCGACGCCGTCGGGCGCGGCCCCGGCGAGCTGGGCGGCGAGGGGCTCGTCGGCGTCCCGCACGACGGCCGCGTCGTAGCCGAGTCCGGCGACGAGCCGCTCGGCCTTGGCCGGCGAGCCGGTGGTGCCGACGACCCGGCCCGCGCCGAGGAGCCGGGCGATCTGCCCGGCCATCGTGCCGACCGCGCCCGCCCCGCCGGTCACGAGGACCGTGTCGCCGGGGCGCACCTCCGCGCCCCGGGTGAGGGCCGCGTACGCGGTCCTGCCCTGGGAGAGGTGGGCGACCGGGTCGGGCAGCGCGTCGCCGAGGGGCGTGCAGGCGGAGACGGGGACGGCGGCGTACTCCCGCCAGCCCTGCCAGTGGAAGACCGGCTCCCCGGGGCGCGGGCCGCCGGGCGGGGCGGACACGACCTCGCCGACGGCCGCGCCGAACAGCGTGTCGCCCGGCTCGACGGACGGCAGGGGCGCGCCCTCGATCCGGCCGGAGATGAGGGTCCGCAGGGCGGCCTGGACCGCGAACCAGCGGTTTCTGACGAGGACTTCGCCGGGGGCGGGGACGGGGAGCGCGGTCGTGACGAGTTCGAGGTGCTCGGGGGTCGGGAGGCCGTGCGCGGGGCGGGTGCGCAGCCGGATCTCGCGGTGGGTGGCCATGGCGGGCTCCAGGGAGGAGGGCGGGCGGGTCGGCGGGACCGTAGACCCTGACCCGCGGGTCAGGGTCAAGCCCGCCGGGCTCCCCCTAGGGGTGTCCGGCCCTGATCCGCCGGACGCCCCTAGCGGCGGACCGCGCGCAGGACCACGAACTTCGGGTCGCTCGCGACCAGTTCACTGTTGCCGAAGATCCGGCGGAGGGTGACGTGGTAGCCGAGGTGCCGGTTGCCGACGACCCACAGTTCGCCGCCGGGGCGCAGGGCGCGCCGGGCGTCGGCGAACATGCGTCGGGCGGTGCGGTCGGTGGTGGCCTGGTGGCTGTGGAACGGCGGGTTGTTGAGGACCAGGTCCACCGAGCCGGGGGCCAGGTCCGCGAGCCCGTCGCCGACGAGGAACTCGGCCGGGCGCCCGTCGCCCGCGTGGGCGCGGAAGTTCTCCCGGGCCGAGGCGACGGCCTGGTACGACTCGTCGGTGAGGACCAGCTCCGCCCCGGGCTCGGCGAGGGCGACCGCGAGGCCCACCACGCCGTTGCCGCAGCCGAGGTCCGCGACGCGGGCCCGGCCGAGCCGCGGGGCAGGTGCGCGAGGAGGAAGCGGGTGCCGATGTCGAGGCGGTCGGCGCAGAAGACGCCGGCGTGGTTGGTGACGGTCCGCCCGGGGAGGCCGGGCGCGGGGGTGTCGCCGGGGAGGTCGTAGCGGTACGGCCAGGGGTTCGGGCCCGGGGCGGCGGCGGGGTCGGGGGTGGTGTGGATCAGCCGGGCCTTCTTCACCGCGAGGGAGGTGCGGGTGGGGCCGAGGATCCGCTCGAAGAGCTTCAGCGTGGAGGTGTGGATCTCCTTGACCATGCCGGTGCCGACGACGACGGTGCCCTCGTGGACGGCGGGGGCGAGGCGGTGGAGCTGGTCCTCCAGGAGCGCGAGGCTCTTGGGGACGCGGACGAGGAGCACGTCGATCCGCTCGGGCGGCGGGTCCTGGGTGGTGAGCAGCCGGACGGCGTCCGGGGCGGCGCCGGCGCGCGCGAGGTTGGTCCGGGTCGCCCGCCCGCCGAGGTACGAGTCGGTGATCTGCACCAGTTCGCCGGGGCCCGCCGCCCGGAGCGCGGTGACGAGGGCTCCCCAGCGGTCGCCGAGGACGACGACGGTGCCGGAGAGGTCGGTGCCGGTGTCGGCCAGGTGCCCCAGGAGGTACTCGTCGGACGCGTCCCAGGCGCGCAGCGGGTCGCGCGGGTCCTCGGGGTGGCGGGTCAGCGTGAAGGCGCCCCATGACGTGCTCAAACGGTTCATCGTGGGTTCAGGCTAGCCGGTCGCGGGGCCGGGCCGCCCTGTCCGCCGTACGCCCTTCTCCGCCGTACGCCCTGCGCCGCCGCCGTGCGTCCCCGCTCCCGTCCCGGCGGCGCGGACCGGTCAGCGCAGGGCCGCGTCGAGCTGGAGGTGCCAGAGGCCGGGGCGGCCGGCGAGGGTGACGGTGGAGAGGGGCGGACGTCGACGTTCCAGTACGTGGCGGGCGGCGCCTTCAGGGCGTACACGAGGGCGGCCCGTACGACGGAGGGTTCGGCGACGGCAACGATGTCGCAGTCCTCGGCGGGCCGGGTGTCGAGCCAGTTCCCTATCCGGGTGATGAAGGCGAGGAGCGGTTCGCCGCCGTGCGGGGCGGTGCGGGCGTCGGTGAGCCAGGCGTCGACGGCGGCCGGTTCGAGGGCGGCGACCTCGGCGAGGGTCAGGCCGCGCCAGCGCCCATGTCGCAGTCGCGCAGGGCGGGCTGGACGAGGGGCGCGTAGCCGAGGGCGGTGCCGGTGGCGCGGCTGCGCGGGGTCGGGGAGCAGTAGCGCAGTTCGGCCGCGCCGAGCGGGATGAGCGCGGGCGCGGCCTGCTGCACCTCGTACCAGCCGGCCTCGTCCATCGGCCGGTCGTCGTCGAAGCGTTCGGCGAGCAGGGAGGAGCTGCGTGCCGCCGTGACGAACGTCACCCGAAGACCCATGGCCGCGATCGTGAGGCCGGTGGCGCCGCTGGTCAAGGGTTCGCTTCGAGGGACGGAGGGGCCGGGTCCGCCGCCGCCCGAGAGCCGTCCACTTGTCCGGATTTCGCAGTGGCGCGAAACCCACCTCCTCGTCCACGCCGTGCGCGTCGGCGGTGGCGGGCACGACGCGGCTCGGCCCGTACGGCTCCGGGAGGTCCCGGACGGCGGTGACGGACGCGGGGCCGGGTCCGGCGCCCCGGGCCGGGCGGTCGGACGTGGACGTCGCGGAGCCGGGCGGAGGTGGCGTAGTCGGTGACGACGTGCGCGGAGGCGTTCGCCCCGCCGGTGGCGCGGTGGTGGGCGCCGGGGCCGGGCGGGCCCGCGACGGCCCGGTCCCGCTTCTCCCGAGGTCGGGCGTGGGCCCGGCGTGTGGTGGTGGAGGTCCGGTGGTGGACGCGGGCGGCGCCGGTCCGGGCGGGGCCGGACGAGATCTCGTACGCCCCGTGCATGACGGAGGCCTCCGGGAGGGTGCGGTCGGCGGCGGGCGGAGGCCTCCGGGGGCGCGGGGCTTGTCGGGCGCATGTGACCGGAGGTCTTGCGGGGCCGGAACCGGGCGGAGCGCTCGCGCCGCCCGGTCCGGGCGGTCAGCCAGTGAGCTCGTCCACCGCCGCCCGCAGGCGGCGCACCCCTCCGCGATCTCCGCGGGGCCCGCGACACCCGCGAAACTCAGCCGGATGTGGCCGGCGGGCGGTTCGGCGCAGAAGTAGGGGCGGCCGGGGGCCACGGCGACCCCGGTGCGCAGGGCGGTGGCGTGGAGGGAGGCCTCGGACAGGGCGTCGGGGAGGCGCGGCCAGAGGTGGTAGCCGCCGGAGGGGATGTGGGGCAGGGCGAGTTCGGGGAGGTGGTGGGCGAGGGCGCCGGCCATGGCGTCCCGGCGGGCCCTGAGCTCCTGCGAGACGGCGCGGAGGTGCCGGGGCCAGGCCGGGGAGCCGGCGAGTTCGAGCGCGGCCTCCTGGAGGGCCGGGGGACGAAGAAGCTGTCGACGACCTGGATGGCGCGCAGCCGTTCCAGGACGGGTCCCCGGGCGGCGAGGGCGCCGACGCGGAGGCTGGCCGAGGCGGGTTTGGTGAGGGAGCGGACGTGGACGACGACGCCGTCCGGGTCCTCGGCGACGAGGGGCTCGGGGAGCGGCGGGGCGTCCTCGTGGACGAGGCGGCGGGCGAAGTCGTCCTCGACGACGAAGGCCCCGGCGGCGCGGGCGATCCGGACGACCTCCCGGCGCCGCTCCGGTCCGAGGACGGCGCCCGTCGGGTTCTGGAAGAGCGGCTGGCAGACGAGGACGCGGGCCCCGGTGGCGCGGAAGGCGGCTTCGAGGAGCTCGGGGCGGACTCCCCGGCGTCGGTGGGCACGGGGACCGGGCGGAGTCCGGAGGCGCGGGCGACGGCGAGCATGCCCGGGTAGGTGGGCGACTCGACGAGGACGGGGGTGCCGGGCGGGGCGAGGGCGCGCAGGGCGGTGGTGATCGCGGACTGCCCCCGGCGGTGACGAGGACCTCGGCGGCGGTGACGCTGCCGCCGATCTCGCGGGCGAACCATTCGCGCAGTTCGGGCAGGCCGTCGACGGGCGGCCTGCTCCAGGCGCCGGGGCGGCGGCCGGCCCGGGCGAGGGCGGCGGCGAGGGCCCGCTCGGGCTGGAGGGCGGGGTGGAGGTAGCCGCCGTTGAACTCGATCACGCCGGGCGGGGGCGCGGAGAGGGTGACGAGGACGCCGGAGGCGTCGACGGCCCAGGGCACGAGCTCGGTGGCGGTGTCGGCGCTGAGGGCGACCTCCTGCCAGGAGGTGTCCCCGGTGGCCGGGGCGGGGTGCGGGGTTCCGCGCGGAAGGCGCCGGCGCCCGGCCGGGTGACGACGAGCCCTTCGGCGGCGAGCTGGGCGAGGGCGCGGGTGACGGTGACCGGGGAGACGCGGTAGCGCTCGACGAGCGCGCGACTCGACGGCAGCTTTCCACCCGGAGAGTAGCGGTCGAGCTCACTCTTCAGGGATTTCACCAATTCCGCGACACTGCTACGCTCATGCATGAGAGCACACGATAGCGCTACTGCCTCCACCGCGATAGCGTCACCGCTCCGGAGCTCCGCACGGCCGGGCCGTCGGGCGTTTCGGCCGCCGGGAGCGGAGGTGCCTCCCGGACCACCGGGCCGTCCGGGCCCTCGGCTCCCGGAGCCGCCTCCTCCGCCACCGGGCCGTCCGGCGCTCCGGGCCCCGCGACCCCTCCCGTACCCCCGCGTCCGACCCCCGGTCCCGGGGCACCCTGCTCGCCGGGCTCGGCGTCGTCGCGTTCTCGCTCACCTTCCCGTCGACCGTCTGGGGCCTGGAGAGCTTCGGCCCTGGTCGCTCGTGGCCGTGCGGTCCACGCTCGCCGCCCTCCTCGCCGGCGCCTTCCTGCTCGCCGGCCGGGTGCCGCTGCCGGAGCGGCGCCACTGGGCGAGGCTCGCGGTGGTCGCCGGCGGGGTCGTCGTCGGCTTCCCCCTCCTGACCAGCCTGGCCTTGCAGACCTCCACCACCTCCCACGCCGCCGTGGTGGTGGGCCTCCTACCGCTCACCACGGCGACCTTCGCCGCCCTGCGGACGGGCCGGCGCCCCTCCCGCACCTTCTGGATCGCGGCCGTCTCCGGCGCCGTGGTGGTGCTCGGCTTCACGCTCGCGGAGAGCGGCGGGGCGCTCTCCACCGGCGACCTGTACCTCTTCGGGGCGCTGCTCGTGTGCGCGGCCGGCTACACCGAGGGCGGCCGGCTCGCCGCCCTGATGCCGGGCTGGCGGGTGATCGGCTGGGCCCTGGTGTTCTGCCTGCCGCTGATGCTGGCGGCCTCGGCCGTCGCCCTGTCCCTGGAGCCGGTCCACCTGAACGCCCACGGGATCGTCGGCCTGGTGTGGGTCGCCGCCGGTTCGACCTTCTTCGGCCTGTACGTCTGGTACCGGGGCATGGCGGCGATCGGCATCCCGAAGGCCAGTCAGCTCCAGCTCGCCCAGCCGCTCCTCACCCTCGTCTGGTCGGTCTCCCTGCTCGGCGAGGACCTGTCGCCGACCGCCCCGTCGCGGCGGTCGCGGTCCTGGTCTGCATCGCGGTCACCCAGCGGTCGAAGTCGTGACCGGATGACGGGGTGATGGGGTGATGGGGTGGCGGGGTGGCGAGGTAATGAGGTGACCGGGGAGTCCAAGGAGCCCGGGGAGTCCGGCGCGACGGAACCGGGCGAAAAGGGTCACAATGGCAAGCAGAGGCCCCGAGGAGCGAGAACCGGCACGCGTCCGGTCGCGAGGAGGTCACCCCGATGCAGGCGAGCGTGGGCGACACACTGCTGGTGCACGGACGGACCGTCGGCCACCACGACCGTACGGCCGAGGTCCTTCAGGTACTGGGGAGGACGGCACTCCCCGTACCGCGTGAAGTTCGACGACGGACACGAGGCCCTGATGTCGCCCGGCCCCGACACCGTCGTGCGTCACCGCCCGGAGGCGGGGACCGGCTGAAGAGCCGTCACCCCGGCGGGCGGACCCTGGTCGGGTAGTGATCGGCCACCACCCTGGCCATCGCCCCGATCCGGTCCCGCGCGACCTCCTTCGCCGAGAAGAAGCAGTGGCCGCCGACCCCGGCGTACCCCTTGGCGAGGTCCAGGTGGCGCGAGAGCTCCGCGGGGTCCTGCCAGGCGGCGGGCTGGGCGGGATCGCCCGCCTTGTGGAGCGCCTCGCCGACGTAGAGGCCGACGCCGGTGCCCCGTACCGTCTCGTCCCACCAGGGCAGCAGCTCGGCGTAGTCGGCGGCGGCCAGGCCGATGTGCCAGTAGAGCTGGGGCACGATGTGGTCGAGCCAGCCCTCCCGCACCCACTTGCGGGTGTCGGCGTACAGGTCGTCGTACGTCTGGACGCCGGCGGCGGTGTCCGAACCCTCCGGGTCGGTGGCGGCGTTCCGCCAGACCCCGAAGGGGCTCACGCCGAAGGCCACGTCCGGCTTGGCCTCCTTGATCCGGGCGGACATCTCGGAGACCAGCAGATCGGTGTTGTGCCGGCGCCAGGACGCCCGGTCGGGGAAGCCGCCGCCGTGGCGCGCGTACGTCCCGTCGTCGCCGAAGTCCTGCCCGGCGACCGGGTACGGATAGAAGTAGTCGTCCCAGTGCACGGCGTCGACGTCGTAGCGGCGCACCGCGTCCAGCATGGCGTCCTGGACGAAGCGCCGGACCTCGGGGAGGCCGGGGTCGTAGTACAGCTTCCCGCCGTAGGGCAGCACCCACTCCGGGTGCCGCCGCGCCGGGTGGGAGGCGACGAGCCGGGCCGGATCGGTGTGGTTCGCCACCCGGTACGGGTTGAACCAGGCGTGCAACTGGAGGTCCCGCGCATGGGCCTCGGCGACGGCCGTGCCCAGCGGGTCCCAGCCGGGGTCGCGGCCCTGGGTGCCGGTGAGGCACGCCGCCCACGGCTCGTACGGCGAGGGCCACAGGGCGTCGGCGGTCGGCCAGACCTGGAGGACCACGGCGTTGAGGCGCCGCTCGACCGCCGTGTCGAGGTGGACGAGGAGTTCGGCGCGCTGCCGGTCCGCGGTCAGGCCGGGCGCGGAGGGCCAGTCGATGTTGCTCACCGTCGCCAGCCACATGCCGCGGAACTCCCGGCGGCGGTACGGCCTCCCCGGGCCTGGCTCCTCACCTCGGGTGCCGCGCCCGCCTCCGCGACCCCGCGAGCCGCCCCGTCCGCCGTCGCCGTCCCTGTCGTTCCCGTCACGGCGAGCGCCGCTCCCGTGGTGCCGGCCACGAACCCTCTTCTCCCGATAAGCCGCACTTGTACCCCTCCTCTGTCGGATACGTCACACTCACCGGGAGAGCATGCCCACGTCCCGGGCGATCGATCATCGGTTAATGAGCGGTAACGTCGGGGGATCGAGGCGGACGCACCGGAATCACGCGGGCCCGCCGCCGGCAGAAGAGCGAAAGGCACGAGGTGACGGACTCCATGGCCGACATTGAGCGCGTCGGAGTGGTGGGCTGCGGCCAGATGGGCGCGGGCATCGCGGAGGTGTGTGCCCGGAGCGGCCTCGATGTGAGGGTCGCCGAGACCACCGGCGAGGCGCTGGAGATCGGTCGCACCCGGCTCTACAACTCGCTGGCGAAGGCCGCCGAGCGCGGCAAGATCAGCGAGGAGGAGCGGGACGCGACCCTCGCGCGCCTCAGCTTCACCACCGACCTGGGCGAGTTCGCCGACCGCGACCTCGTGATCGAGGCCGTGGTGGAGAACGAGCAGGTCAAGACCGAGATCTTCCAGATCCTCGACCAGGTGATCACCCGTCCGGACGCCATCCTGGCCTCGAACACCTCCTCGATCCCGCTGGTGAAGTTGGCCGTGGCGACCTCCCGCCCGACCAGGTCATCGGCATCCACTTCTTCAACCCGGCCCCGGTGCAGAAGCTCGTCGAGCTGATCCCGGCCCTCACCACCTCCGAGGGCACGATCAGCCGGGCCCAGGCCTTCGCCGAGAAGGCGCTGGGCAAGCACGCGATCCGCGCGCAGGACCGCTCCGGCTTCGTGGTGAACGCGCTGCTCGTGCCGTACCTGCTCTCCGCGATCCGGATGTTCGAGTCGGGCATCGCGAGCCGCGAGACATCGACAACGGCATGGAGTTCGGCTGCGCCCACCCGATGGGCCCGCTGAAGCTGTCCGACCTGATCGGCCTGGACACGATCGCCTCGATCGCCGACTCGATGTACTCGGAGTTCAAGGAGCCGCTGTACGCCGCTCCCCGCTGCTCCAGCGCATGGTGGACGCGGGCCGGCTCGGCCGGAAGACGGGCTCGGGCTTCTACCCGTACTCCTGAGGCCCCTGCTCCTGGGGCCCGTACTCCTGAGGCCCCTGCTCCCGGGGCCCCTGCTCCTGGGGTCCCCGCTCCTGGGGTTTCCCCTTCACAGACCACTCTCCGCACCACCCGGACGGCCCGTACTCCCGCACAGGTACGGGCCGTCCGGCCTTCCCAGCTCAGCCGAGGCGCAGGTGGTGGAGCATCAGCAGCCCGGCGGCCGTGTTCGCGGCCGGGACCTCGCCCGGGCGATCATGTCGGGGACCTGTTTCAGCGGGACCCAGGCCCGCCGCGAGGACTCGAACGCGTCCTCGGGCGGTCCGGTGTACGTGGCCCGCTCCGCCCAGTAGAGGTGATGGCGGGCGTCGGTGAGGCCGTTGGAGGCTCGACGGTGAGGAGGTGGCGCAGCGGCCCCGGCCGCCAGCCGGTCTCCTCCTCCATCTCGCGGGCGGCGGCGGACTCGACGTCCTCGCCGTCCTCGACCACGCCGGCGGCCAGTTCCCAGCCCCAACTGTCGGTGATGAAGCGGTGGCGCCAGAGCATCAGGACTTCGTCGGCCTCGTTGACGGCGGTCGCGACGGCGACCGGCCGGAGCCGGATCAGATAGTGGTCCAGGTGGCGGCCGTCCGGGAGTTCGACGTCCGCGAGGTTCACTCGGAACCAACGGTTCTCATAGACAGAGCGTTCGCTCAACTTCGTCCACTGCACGTTCTTGCCACCTTCCGACTGATCGGAGCTTGTTTGGTGGCAATATCGCAGCACTCTCAGACCGAAGGGGATCGCGGGAGAGCGGAGAAGGACAGAGACGGCCGGAAACGACCGGAACAGGCCAGAAGCGTCGGGGGACCAGGGGGTCAGGAGACCAGAGGATCAGGGAGTCAAGGGGTCGGGGGGTCAGAGGGGAACGCGCAGGGCCCCGTCGATGAGGGCCGCCGCCTCCCGCGCGTCCACCGCGTCGCTCGCGAGGAGGTGCTCCCGCACCTCCGCAGCCGGTCCCGCAGCCTCCGCGACTCCATCCCGCGCGCCCGCTCGGTCATCTCCACCGCCGTGCGCGCCGCCCCGTCGGCCTCCCCCTGCCGCAACTGGACCCGGCACAGCATGGCGAGCCGGTGCACCCGCCCCGGTCGTGCGAGGGCGCCCCGACCGCCGCCACGGCGTGCTCGTGGGCCGCCGGAAGGTCGCCCAGACCGAGGAGGGCCTCCGCGATCTGCACGTTGACGAGCCCCGGCTGCACGTAGCCCGTCTCGGCCGGCTCCTCCCCGGACTGATCCGCTCCGCCGCCTCCTCGGCCCGCCGGATGCAGGCGAGCGCGGTCGCCCGTCGCCCAGGTGCGCGTACGCCTTCGCCTGCATCGCCGTCAGGTCGGCGGCGAGCGCCGGGGTGATCCGCCGCCCCGCCGACCGCAGCGCCGCCTCCGCGAACGCCACCGCCTGCCGGTACTCCCCGCGAACAGCGACTGGTTGACGAGGAGGGCGATCACGTACGCGCCGAGCCCCCGGTCCCCGCTGGCCTTCGCGAGCCGCAGCGCCTGGTGGAAGTAGCGCTGGGCCAGGCCGTGCGCGTCGGTGTCGTAGGCGCAGATCCCGGCCACCGCCACCAGACCGCCGGCGGCGCGGTGCAGCTCCCGCCCGAGGGCGTCGCCGTACGTGCCCCGGAGCAGCGGCGCCGTCTCGGCGGTGAGGAAGCCGACGATCCGGGCCCGGGTCGCGACGCCCCGGCCTTGCGGTACATCTGCTCGTAGTGGGACCGGGCGGCGACCAGGACGGCGATGTCGGCGGCCGAGACGGCGGTCCGGCCGGTACGGGAGACGTCCACGTCCTCCGGCGGGTTCTCCCACTCCCACACGGGGATCACCGCGGGGGTGCCGGTCAGGGCCGGCGCGGAGACGACGTACGGCCGCTGCTGCTCGTCTCGTCGGCCGCCCGCCAGAGGGGAGAGCGGCCCGCCCGGTCCACGACCCCGAGCGGGCGGCGAACCGGGCGCCTGGACCGGGCCGCCCGGGACCCCGAGGCCGATGTCGTCCAGGGTCACCTGCCGGTCCAGTCGGGCGGCGAGCACCTCGCAGATCAGGTCCGGCACCTGGCCGCGCGGCCGCTGGCCCTTCAACCAGCGCGCCACGGCGGTGTGTTCGTAACGCAGGGTGAGTCCCTGGCCCGGCCGGCCCGGTTCACCCGGGTGGCGAGGCCGGCGTGCGAGACGCCCGCTTCGTCGAGCAGGGCGTCGAGCAAGGTGTTGGGCTGCATGGCCGCTCCGGTCGCTCGGTGAACTCAGCGTAGCGGTGGCCGATTTCGTACGGGGCGAAGTGGCGGGGAGTGGCCCGTACGAGGGGAATCGCGTGCACGAGGTGTACGCGCGGAGGGCACGGAGACCTCCCGTGGGGTTGCGCACCGGAGCTTCGCACGGGGGTTCCGTACCGGGGTTTCGTACAGAGGGTTCCGCACCGGAGCTTCGTACCGGGGTTTCGCACGGGGTGTGAACGGAGCACCCGTTCTTCCGGTCCGCGCGCTCTGCCGCGCCCGGCCCGGCCCCGGTTGACTGTGCTTCTCGCCGCAAGGCGACGACCGAGCCGCCGGCTCCCCCTCGTACAGTGCGGCCGCCCGGTCCGCGTCGCCCGCCCGCTGATCTGCCCGACACTCCGTGGCGGGGCGGGCAGCGCCGGTGCCCGTCCCCTCCGCTCAACAGTGGGAGGAGGGGCGGGCCGGGCCGGCGCAGCCCGGGTTCGGCGGGCTGCGCCGGCACCCTGGCGCGGTCGTTCCGCACGACGAGGAGCGCGACGTCGTCGGCGGGCCGGCCGCCCGTGTGGTGCAGCAGCTCCGCGTGGACCCGGCGGACCAGGGCCGCGGGCGCCTCGCCAGGCGGCCCGGCCAGGGCGGCGTCGAGTGCGAAGAACCGGCCCCGGTGGTCCCGGGCCTCCTCCGCGCCGTCGGTGTGCAGGACGAGGGTCTCGCCGGGCAGCAGCCGGGCCGCCGTGTGCGGCGCGAGGCCGGCGGGCAGCGGCAGCACGCCGAGCGGGGGCAGCGGGTCCCCACGGGGAGCCGCTCCGGCTTCCGGCCGAGACGGTACGGGGCGGGGTGGCCGCAGTTGAACACGGCGAGCCGTCCGTCGGGCCCGATCTCCAGGAGCAGCAGCGTCACGAACTCCTCCGCCGCCGGGTGTTCGGGGTCCGTCCCGGCCCGCGCCGGGTGCTCGTCCCGGGCCCGCTCCCGCAGGTGCCGCTCCAGGGCGCGTTCCAACCGCCGCAGCACCCCGCGAGTTCGGGCTCGTCGTGGGCGGCCTCGCGGAAGCTGCCGAGCACCGCGACCACGGCGCCGAGCGCGGCGAGCCCGTGACCCCGGACGTCCCCGAGGACGATCCGCACCCCGTAGGGGTGGCCACCGCCTCGTACAGGTCCCCGCCGACGGAGGCGCCCGGGAGGCCGAGAGCTGCCCGGCGGCCAGGGTCAGCCCTTCAAGACGGCCCGGCGGCGGCCGCAGCAGCACCTGCTGGGTGGCGGCCGCGACGGCCCGCGCCCGGGCCAGCTCGCGTATGAGCCCGCGCCGGACGCCGAGGACGAGACCGATGCCGACGGAGAGGAAGACGACGCCGGCGGCGATCCGCATCGGCAGCCCCGGCTCCCTGGCGGGCGGGCAGGCGAACCTCCACGCCACGGCCATCGCGCCCCAGGCGGCGGGAAGAGCGAACAGGGCCGACCGGCGGAGCCGGGAGCCATCGGAGTACAACGACCTCGTACGGATCATGCACGGCCCTTCCCGAGCCCCGACGGCACCCGGAGGCACCGCGGCACACAGGTCCGCCCCTGCGGCCGCGTCGATTCTCCCGACCGCGCGCACCCTCGCGGAACGCCCTCCGACGATCTCACCCGAAGGAGTGAGCACCCTCGGCGCGCCGCCCCGCGCCAGGGGCGCGCCATCGGCACGGACGCGCCATTCCCGTAAGGGTGTACGTGTCGCGGGCCCCGAAACGGCGGAGGGCCGCCCCGAGAAGATCTCCGGGGCGGCCCTCCTAGGCACCGCCGCGAGGTCAGGCGCCGCGCAGGACGGCGCCGGTGCGCTCGGACGCCAGGGCGACGGCCGCGTCGCGGGCCGCCGTGGCCTCGTCGACCGTCAGGGTGCGGTCCGGGGCGCGGAACTTCAGGGCGTAGGCGAGGGACTTGGTGCCCTCGCCGAGCTGGTCGCCGGTGTAGACGTCGAACAGCCGGATGGACTCCAGGAGTTCACCCGCGCCCTCGCGCAGGGCGGCCTCGACCGCGGCGGCCGGGACGCCGGCGGCGACGACCAGGGCGACGTCCTGGGTGGCGACCGGGAAGGAGGAGATCCGGGGGCCTTGAGGGGGCCTCGGACGCCGCCTCGACCAGGTCGAGGTCGAGCTCCATGGCGCTGGTCCGGGCCGGCAGGCCGAAGGACTTCACCACGCGCGGGTGCAGCTCGCCCGCGTGGCCCGCCGTGCGCTCCTCGCCGTCGACGACGACGAGCAGCTCGGCGCAGCAGCCCGGGTGCCACGGGCCGTACTGGCCCTGGCGCACGATCAGTTCGGCGCCGGCCTCGCGGGCGACCGTGCGGGCGGCCTCGACCGCGTCCGCCCAGTCGGACGGGCGGCCCCTACCCACCAGCCGGCCTGCTCGCGCGCGCCGGCGAGGACGACGGCGGCGTGCCGGGGCTGCGCGGGCAGGGCCGCGTTGACCTCGGCGATCTCCTCGTCCGTGGGACGCCGGTCGACGCCGAGGCGGACGGCGACGCCCGGCCGCTCGCCGGCCCGGAAGACCAGGCCGGTCTCGAAGAGGGCCAGGTCGTGGCCGCCGCGGCTGTCGTTGCGACGGAGCGCGCCGAGCAGGCCCGGGAGCAGCGTCGTACGGAGCGCGGGCTCCTCGTCGGAGAGCGGGTTGACCAGCTTCACCACCCGGCGGGAGGCGTCGTCCGCGTCCAGGCCGAGCTGGTCGAAGACCTGCTCGCCGAGGAACGGGTAGTTCAGCGCCTCGACGTAGCCGGCGCCGGCCAGGGCGCGGCCCACGCGGCGGTGGACGCGCTGGCGCTCGGTGAGTCCGCGGCCGGCCGGGGGCCTGGGCAGCGTGGAGGGCAGGTTCTCGTAGCCCTCCAGGCGGATGACCTCTTCGGCGAGGTCGTTCGGCTCGTTGAGGTCGGGCCGCCACGAGGGGACCGTGACGATCAGCTCGTCCTGGCCGTAGACGTCGCAGCCGACCTCCTGGAGGCGGCGGACGACGGTCTCGCGGCCGTAGGCGACGCCCGCGACCTTGTCCGGGTGGTCCGCCGGGACGACGATCGTCCGGGGCGCGGACGGGGCCACGACCTCGGTGACGCCGGCCTCGGCCGTGCCGCCCGCGAGCAGCACGAGCAGGTCGACGGTGCGCTGCGCGGCAGCGGCGGCGGCCTGCGGGTCGACGCCGCGCTCGAAGCGCTTGGACGCCTCGGAGGCCAGCTTGTGGCGGCGGGCCGTGCGGGCGATCGAGATCGGGTCGAAGTGCGCGGCCTCGACGACGACCTCGGAGGTGCCGGTGACGACGCCGGTCTCCGGGTCGGTGGCCGGGTCGGCGATCTCCGTGTGGGCGCCGCCCATGACGCCCGCGATGCCGATCGGGCCGCGGTTGTCGGTGATGACCAGGTCCGCGGCGTCCAGGACGCGCACGGTGCCGTCGAGGGTGGTGATCTTCTCGCCGGCCTCGGCGCGGCGGACCCGATGGGGCCGTCGAGCCGGGTGCGGTCGTAGGCGTGGAGCGGCTGGCCGAGCTCCAGCATCACGTAGTTGGTGACGTCGACGGCCAGCGAGATCGGGCGCATGCCGGCCTTCTGGAGGCGGCGCTGGAGCCAGATCGGGGAGCGGGCCTCGGGCGCCAGGCCGACGACGGTGCGCGCGGTGAAGCGGTCGCAGCCGATCGGGTCGGTGATCTGGACCGGGTAGCCGTACGAGTTCGGCGCGGGCACGTCGAGCAGCGCCGGGTCGCGCAGCGGCAGGCCGTAGGCGGTGGCCGTCTCGCGGGCGACGCCGCGCATCGAGAGGCAGTAGCCGCGGTCCGGGGTGACGGCGATGTCGAGGACCTCGTCGAACAGCTCCAGGAGGACCGTGGCGTCGGTGCCGACCTCGTGCTCCGGCGGCAGCACGATGATGCCGTGCGTCCCGTCGTCGCCCATGCCGAGCTCGTCGCCGGAGCAGATCATGCCCCGGGAGACGCGGCCGTACGTCTTGCGCTCGGCGATCCGGAAGTCACCGGGGAGCACGGCGCCGGGCAGGGCCACGACGACCTTGTCGCCCTCGGCGAAGTTCCGGGCGCCGCAGATGATCTCCTGGGGCTCGCCGGTGCCGTTGGCCTGCCCGACGTCGACGGTGCAGAAGCGGATGGGCTTCTTGAACTCCGTCAGCTCCTCGATGGTGAGGACCCTGCCGACCACCAGCGGGCCGGACAGGCCGGCGCCGAGCCGCTCGACGGTCTCGACCTCCAGGCCTGCCGAAACGAGTTTGGCCTGGACGTCTCGGCCGGTCTCCGTCGCCGGCAGGTCGACGTACTCCCGCAGCCAAGAAAGCGGGACCCGCATCAGATCTCCATCCCGAACGGCCGGGTGAACCGGACGTCACCCTCGACCATGTCTCGCATGTCTTCGACGTTGTGGCGGAACATCAGCATCCGCTCGATGCCGAACCCGAAGGCGAATCCGCTGTACTTCTCGGGGTCCACGCCGCAGGCGACGAGCACCTTCGGGTTGACCATGCCGCAGCCGCCGAGCTCGATCCAGCCCTCGCTGCCGCAGGTGCGGCAGGGGCGGTCCGGGTTGCCGACGGACTCGCCGCGGCAGACGTAGCAGAGCATGTCCATCTCGGCGGACGGCTCGGTGAACGGGAAGAAGTTCGGGCGCAGCCGGGTCTTCATGTCCGGGCCGAAGAGCGCCTGGACCATGTGGTCGAGGGTGCCCTTGAGGTCGGCCATGGTGAGGCCCTCGTCGACGGCGAGCAGCTCGATCTGGTGGAAGACCGGGGTGTGCGTGGCGTCGAGCTCGTCGGTGCGGTAGACGCGGCCGGGGCACACGACGTAGACCGGGGGCTCCCGGTCGATGAGCGTGCGGGCCTGCACCGGGGAGGTGTGGGTGCGCAGCACGACACCGGACTCGTCGCCCGTGGTGACTGTTCCTCGACGGACGTTCCTCGACGAAGAAGGTGTCCTGCATCTGGCGCGCCGGGTGGTCCGGGACGAAGTTGAGGGCGTCGAAGTTGAACCACTCCGCCTCGACTTCGGGGCCCTCCGCGATCTCGTACCCCATGGAGACGAAGACGTCGGAGACGCGCTCCATGAGGGTGGTGAGCGGGTGGCGGGCGCCGGCCGGGACGCGGTCGTACGGCAGGGTGACGTCGACGGCCTCCTCCACGAGGACGCGGGCGTCGCGCTCGGCCTCCAGCTCGCTCTGGCGGGCGGCGAGCGCCTTGGAGACGGCGCCGCGGGCCTGGCCCACGAGCTTTCCGGCGGCGGCCTTGGCCTGCGGGGGCAGGGCGCCGATCTCCCGGTTGGCGAGCGCCAGCGGCGAGGTGCCACCGGTGTGCGCGGTCTTCGCGTGTGCGAGCGCGTCGAGGTCGCCCGCGGCGGCAAGGCGGCGAGCGCCTCGTCCCGCATGCGCTCGATCTCTTCCGGTTTCAGTGCCTCGACCTCAACCGGGTCGTACGACTTATTGGGTGCGGACATCTCTTCCCGTGCTTCCGTTGGCTTGGCTGGGCGGCCCCGCTCGACGTCAAGGGCGCAAACGTGCCAAAGGTCGAGTCTAACGGGGTGGGGGGACGCGCATGAGCCCGTGGGCGGGCCGGGCGGCTCCTGGTCGTCCGCGGTCTCGCGGAGCGGGACGTCAGAGGAGGTGGGCCGGCGTGCCGACGGGCAGGATAAATCGGAACTCGGCCCCGCCGCGGGGGCCCCGTCCGACGGTGATGGTCCCGCCGTGGGCCTCGACGACGCCCTTGACGATGTAGAGGCCGAGACCGGTGCCGCCGCGCTTGCTGCCCCGCCAGAAGCGGGTGAAGACGCGGCTCACGGACTCCTCGGGGATGCCGGGGCCCTCGTCGCTCACGGTGACCTCCGTCCCTCTTCTCCGTCGTCGCCCGTCGTGGTGGGTGCCACCTCGATGGTGACGGTTCCCTCGCCGTGGCGCACCGCGTTTTCGAGGAGGTTGCCGAGGATCTGGTCGATCTTGTCGGGGTCGGCCCAGAGCGGGGGCAACTGCGGCCTGATCCGTACGAAGAAGCGGTCCGGGGACTGGCCGCCGGTGGTGTGGGCGTGGACGTGCCGGCCGACGGCCGCCGCGATGTCGACGGGCTGGCGGCGGACCTCCAGGCGGCCGGAGTCGATCCGGGAGATGTCGAGGAGTTCGGCGATGAGCCGCTTGATGCGGCCGGCGTCGGCGTCGACGGTCTCCAGCATCAGCCGCTTCTGCTCGTCGGTGAACCGCTCCCACTTGTGGAGGAGGGTGGCGGTGAAGCCCTTGACGGAGGTGAGCGGGGAGCGGAGCTCGTGGGCGACGGTGGCGATGAGCTCGGCGTGGCTGCGCTCGGTGCGGCGGCGCGCCTCGGTGCCGCGCAGGGAGACGACGACCCGGCGGACGGGGCCGGTGGGGTGCTCGCGGACGTAGCGGGCGGAGACGAGGACCTCGCGCCCTCCGGGGAGGAGCAGGTTGCGCTCGGGCTGTCCGCTGCGGGTGGCGAGTCCGCCGTACGGGTCGGTCAGCGGCCACCAGCGGCGGCCCTTGAGGTCCTCCAGGGGCAGCGCACGATCGAGGGGAGGCCGAGGGCCCGGTCGGCGGGGACGGCGGTGATGCGGGCGGCGGCGGCGTTGAAGCAGACGACGCGGCCGGTCTCGTCGGCGACGACGAGCCCGTCGGGCAGGTCGTCGGGCCGGATCCCGGCGAAGTCCGCGGGGGCCGTGGCGTCCCCGGGGGCCGTGGCGTCCGCGAGCTCGGCCCGTTCCGGGGCGTGCGGACCGTCGCTCCGTGCCTCCGCGGGACTGTCCGTGCCGACCGTCATCCCCGTCCCCACCCCTCCGTGTAGCGCAGTGGGCCCCGAGTGCGTCACTCTACTGGGCGGGCGGGGCGGAATGGTCCCTTCCGGGGTGCCTCAGGCGGAGGCGCGGGGGCGCTGGGCGCGCGCGGAGGCGTACAGGCAGACCGCGGCGGCGGTGGCGAGGTTGAGGCTCTCGGCCTTGCCGTGGATCGGGACGCGGACGACGGCGTCGGCGAGGGCCCGGGTCTCCTCGGGCAGCCCCAGGCCTCGTTGCCGAAGATCCAGGCGGTGGGCCCGCCCATGGTGCCGGCGTCCAGCTCGTCGTCGAGGTCGTCCCGACCGGCCCCGTCGGCGGCGAGGATCCGTACGCCCGCGGCCTTGAGCCCGGCGACGGCCTGCTCGACGGGGACGCCCACGGCCACCGGCAGGTGGAAGAGCGAACCGACCGAGGCGCGCACGGACTTGGGGTTGTAGAGGTCGACGGAGGCGTCGGTGAGGACGACGGCGTCGGCGCCGGCCGCGTCGGCGCAGCGCAGCACGGTGCCGGCGTTCCCGGGGTCGCGCACGTGGGCGAGGACGGCGACCAGCTTGGGGCGGGCCGCGACGATCTCCTCGAACGGCGAGTCGAGGAACCGGCAGACGCCGACGAGCCCCTGCGGGGTGACGGTCTGGGAGACCTCGGCGAGGACGGCGTCGGAGGCGTGGTGGACGCGGGCCCCGGCGGCGTGGGCCGCCTCGATGATGGCGGCGTGGCGCTCGGCGGCCTCGACGGTGGTGAACAGCTCGACGAGGGTGGGCTCCCCGCCGGGTCCCCGGTGCTCGACGGCCTCGCGGACGGCCTGGGGGCCCTCGGCGATGAAGAGGCGGTCCTTGCCCCGGAAGTTGCGCTTGGCGAGTCGTCGGGCGGCGACGACGCGCGGGGAACGCGGGGAGATCAGCTCGGGGGTGACCATGGCGTGCGGCGGTTCTCTCTTCGGGGCCGGGGGCTGCGGAAGCCGGGTGCGGTCGCGCTCCGGTACGGCACGGGGTGCGGGTGCGGCGCGGGCCGGGTGGTTCAGGGGCCGACGCACCCGGACCCGCAGGCGCGTGAGCGTCTGCGGGTCCGGGCGGAGGTACTGCGGCCTGGAAGATCAGGCGGCGGCCTTCGGGGCGTTGACGTCGGCCGGGAGGGCCTTCTGCGCGACCTCGACGAGGGCGGCGAACGCGTTGGCGTCGTTGACGGCCAGCTCGGCGAGGATCTTGCGGTCCACCTCGATGTTGGCGGCCTTCAGACCCTGGATGAGGCGGTTGTACGTCATGCCGTTCAGGCGGGCAGCGGCGTTGATGCGCTGGATCCACAACTGACGGAAGTCGCCCTTGCGCTTCTTGCGGTCGTTGTAGTTGTAGACCAGCGAGTGGGTGACCTGCTCCTTGGCCTTGCGGTACAGGCGCGAACGCTGACCGCGGTAGCCGGAGGCCTGCTCGAGGATCGCCCGGCGCTTCTTGTGGGCGTTGACTGCCCGCTTGACGCGTGCCACTTGTTGACTCCTTGTAGCGGGGTCGTGGTTGGACTCGCACGACCCGAAAAACGAATGGGTCCCGGACCTGGCCGGTGGCCCTCGTCGCCGAGGGCGGGTGATCAGATCAGATGCCCAGCATCTTCTTGATCTTGGCCGCGTCGCCCGGGGCCATCTCCGCGTTGCCGGTGAGGCGACGCGTCAGCTCTGGACGACTTGTGCTCGAGCAGGTGGCGCTTGCCGGCGCGCTCGCGCAGGATCTTACCGGAGCCGGTGACCTTGAAGCGCTTCTTGGCACCGGAGTGCGTCTTGTTCTTCGGCATCGCGCCGTATCTCCTCGTCAGTGGCGCTCCCCGGTGCGGGCACCGGACATCCGGGAGCGTCAGTTCTTCGTTCGGTGGGTCCGGGCGGAGCCCGCTGCCTGGTGGCAGCCCTCGGATCACGCCTCGGGGGTCTCGGCCGGAGCCTCGGTGGCCGGGGCCTCGGCCTCGGGTGCCGGGGCCTCGGACGTCTCCTCGGCGGTGACGCCCTGGCGCTCGGCCTTGCGTGCGGCCTGGGCCTCACGCGCCTCGGCCATGGCCTCGGTCTTCTTCTTGTGCGGGCCGAGAACCATGATCATGTTCCGGCCGTCCTGCTTCGGGTTGGACTCGATGAAGCCAAGCTCCTCGACGTCCGACGCCAGCCGCTGCAGCAGCCGGAAGCCGAGCTCGGGGCGGGACTGCTCACGACCACGGAACATGATCGTGATCTTGACCTTGTCGCCCTGCTTGAGGAACCGGACGACGTGACCCTTCTTGGTGTCGTAGTCGTGCGGGTCGATCTTCGGCCGGAGCTTCATCTCCTTGATGACCGTGTGCGCCTGGTTCTTGCGCGCCTCACGGGCCTTCATGGCCGACTCGTACTTGAACTTCCCGTAGTCCATGAGCTTGCACACGGGAGGACGGGCGTTCGCCGCCACCTCGACCAGGTCGAGGTCGTACTCCTGTGCGAGCTCCAGGGCCTTGGCAAGCGGAACAATCCCGACCTGCTCGCCGCTGGGTCCGACAAGTCGCACCTCGGGAACGCGAATCCTGTCGTTGATGCGGGGCTCGGCGCTGATGGATCCTCCTCGGTAGCACCACGCGACCGCCTGGCGGACGGACGCGCAACGTCTGTTTATGAGACCAACCGAGCCGGTACATGAAAAATGCCCCGGACGGGACACAGACACAGGGCTCCAGGGGAATACCGGAACACCGCCGCGGTCAACCGCGGGGCGCACATCGGGCGGCTCCATCGTCCGTACGGAACGATGGGCGCCACCTGACCGGTGACCCGCCGCCCGTGAGGGTGGTCGGGTGGGAGTACGGAGCCTCCACTTGTGGGCCGGGCACACACGTGTCCAGCCGGTCGTTACACAAGGTTAGCAGGACCCGGCGGTCTCCGCTAACCGGGGACCGGCATATCGTGTGGGGCATGAGCGAGACGCCCCAGAACGAGTCCCCGACTCCTCCGACACCCCCGACTTCGAAGCCATGACCCGTGACATCGCCGAGGTTCCGGCGGTCGAGGTGATCGTGACCGTCGCCGTCAACCTGATGAGCGCCGCCGCGGTGAAGCTCGGGCTCACCGAGGAGGGCGACAAGCACAAGGACCTCGACGAGGCCCGCAAGCTGGTGCACGCGCTCGCGGGTCTCCTCGACGCCGGCGCGACGGAGGTCTCCTCCTTCCACGCCGCGCCCCTGCGGGACGGCCTGAAGTCCCTCCAGCTCGCCTTCCGCGAGGCGTCCCTGATCCCGGACGAGCCGGGCCAGGGGCCGGGCGAGAAGTACACGGGGCCGGTGTACGGCTAGGAACTCGTACGTCTGCGCGTTCCGTACGTCTACACGTCCCGTACGTAGAAGGGCTCGCCCGGAGGCGTGGCCGAGGCCGGCAGGAGTGCCAGGTCGAGGCCCCGCACCAGGCGGGCCCTCAGTGTCGCGTCGGCGGCCAGGGCGCGCGCCACGCGCTGGGCGGTCTCCGCCGGGGAGGCGTCCCCGGCGAGGACCAGGGCGAGGGTGCCGTCGGCGGCGCCGGGGCCCAGGTGGGCGCGGAGCACGGCGGGCTCGGCGGCGACGGCCGCCCGGACCGCCTCCCGTACGGCGGGGTCGGCGAGCGGGTCGACGTCGGCGCGGCCCTCGGCGAGGGCGAGCAGGGCCGGACCGGTGACCTGGTACGGCACGGGTCCCGCGAGGTCGAGGACGAGCGTGTCCGCCTTCTCGTGCGCGAGGGCCTGGAGCGCCTGGTGCAGCGGGACGGCCACGGGCCGGGCCTGCGGGTCCCAGAGGGCGAGCGAGGCGGTCGAGGTGAAGGCGGGCAGGGCCCGCCGGTCGCCGGCAGTGAGGGTGGGGACGGCCATGTCGCTGGTCTTCTCGCGGCGCAGGCCGTTCTCGTCGGTCTCGACCTCGCCGAGGACGGCGACCACGGGGACGAGCAGCCGGGCCTCCCGCAGCGCCGCGAGGACGGGGCCGTGGGCGGTTCTGTCCTCCGCCCAGGCCGCGAGGGCCGCGGCGAGCCGCGGGTCGGCGGTGCCGTCGTCGTCGGAGAAACCGGGGTCCGGGATGTTCTTGAGCGCCACGCCCCGAGCCTAGCCGCCGGGCCGGTGCGCCCGGTCCGCCGGGTGCCGGCCGGAGCGGTGGGCGCGCCGGAGCACTACGGCGGTGAGGAGCAGCAGGGCGCCGAGGCCGCCGAGGAGCGGGGCGAGCAGGCCGAAGGAGCGGGGCTCCTCGGCGGGGGCGGTGGGGCCGGGACCGAAGTAGCGCCCCCGGTAGCCGGCGGCGGTGTCCTTCGGGTCGCCGCCCTTCAGCCGGGCGCCCGCCTCGATGGCCGCGGCCGGGTCGACCGTCCCGTACCCCTTGGCGTCGCTGCGGCCGCCCTCGGGGCGGCTGCGCGCGGTGTCGATGAGGAGGGTCTTGAGCTGGGCCGGGGTGAGGTCGGGGTGGGCGGCCCGGACGAGGGCGACGGCCCCGGAGACGAACGCGGCGGCGGCGCTGGTGCCCCAGCCCTCGTAGTAGCGGCGGTCGGGGTCGGCGATGACGATGTCGACGCCGGGGGCGCTGACCGTGGCGTACCAGCGGCGGGTGGAGAAGGAGGCGCGGGTGCCGTAGCGGTCGACGGCGGTCACGGCGATGACGCCGGGGTAGGCGGCGGGGTACGAGATGTGGTCGCCCTTCTCGCCGCCGTTGCCGGCGGAGGCGACGACGGCGACCCCTTGGCGAGGGCGTACTGGACGGCCGCGTCCTCGCCCGCGTCGGGGTGGGCGGACTTGGAGTCGTCGCCGAGGGAGAGGTTGATGACGTCGGCACCGTGGTCGGCGGCCCAGCGGATCCCCTGGGCGAGGGCGGTGCCGCGGCTCTTGCGCGCCTTGTCGCGGGCCTTGTCGCGGGACTCCAGGATGACCCGTACGGGCAGGATCTCGGCCTCGGGCGCGATGCCGAGGACGCCGTCCTCGCCGTCGGGGCCGTGGCCGTGCCCGGCGATGATCCCGGCCATGGCGGTGCCGTGCCGGGCCCAGGCGCGGTCGCCCCGTCCGGCGCCGAAGCCGATGAGGTCGTGGCCGGGCAGGACGGAGCCTTCGAGGTCGGGGTGCTCGGCGTCGACACCGGTGTCGAGGACGGCGACGGTGACGCCCGCGCCCTTGGTGGTGCGCCAGGCCTCGTCGGTGTGGAGGGCTTCGAGGCCCCACTGCCGGGCCCGGATGGTGTCGGCGTGCGCGGGCGCGGTGGTGGCGGGCAGGACGGAGAAGGCGGTGGCGAGCAGGAGGGCCGCGCCGCCGCGCACGGACCGGCGGACGGGTCGGGTCACCGGTTCTCCTCCTTCGCCGCGGCGGTGGCGGTCGTGCGCAGCAGGCGTTCGAGGCGTTCGGTGATGCCCTTGGCCTCGTGGCCGAGGCCGGACTGGGCGACGGCGTCGGTGCGGCCCTCGGCCGTGGCCCGGTCGGCGGGCTGGGGGCGTCGACGGTCCGGCCGTCGGCGAAGCCGGAGACGGCAGTGACGACGACGGGGAGGTCGGCGGGGCGCTGGTCCACCAGCTCGCGCGCTGCCGGTCGCCGAAGCGGGCGGCGACGGTGGCGGGGCCGGGGAGGGCCGGGGGACGTCCTGGCCGAGGCGGGCGGTGAGGCCCCGGCCGAGGCGCGCTGCGCGGTGGCGTCGGCGCGGGTGAAGACGAGGCCGACGGTGATCACGCTGCTGGCGGTGGCGTCGGTGTACGTGGCGCGCAGGACGCGCTCGCAGCCGAGCGGCTCGACGGTGGCGAGCAGGCGCTCGGCGAGGACGGCGGACGAGCAGGGGCGTCCGGGGCGACGACGATCCGGGTCCAGGTGCGTCCGGCCGCGCCGGGGCCGGCGTGGGGGCCGTCGAGGGTGCGGGGGAAGAGGGTGTCGACGGGGGCGTTGTGCCAGAGCTCCCGGGCCTCGGCGTACCCGGCGGGCTCGGCGCGCTTCCCGGACTCGGAGGCCGCCAGCCACACCCGGCGAGGGCGCCGCCGATGAGTCCGAGCCCGAGCACGGCGCAGGTGGCGACCGCGGCCGTCCGCCCGGCGCTCCCCGGTCCCGGACGGGCCGCAGCCGCGTGGTGGTCTCGATGGGCGCCTCGGGCGGCAGGACGTGGCTCGTGGGGTGACCGGGGACGCGGCCGTACGACGGCGGTGAAGGCGGTGCGAAGGCGGCGGGCGCGGCCGCGGGCCGGGCCACCGGCGGTGCCGCCGGAAGCACCGGGTCCGGCGAGGGCGGTGTCGCCCGCGGCGGCGCGGGGCGGCGGGCGACGGCTGGGCCGGTACGGCCGCCGGGCGCGCCGGAGCGGGGAACGCGGACGTCCGAGGCGGCGGGGCGAGCGGCCCGGACGGGGCGGGCGGCGACGACGGCCGGGGCGGCGCCGCCTGCGGCGGTGCGGATGACGGGTGCGCCGGGGCGGACGGGCCCTGCGCCGGGCGCGCCGGGCCCGGCGGTGGCGTGGGGTCCGTGGGACGGATCGCGCGGAGCCGGGCCGTCGTCTCGACGGCGGGCAGGTCGGCGGCGCCGGGCGCCGGACGGGCGGGGACGGAGGTCCCGGCCGTCACCGGGCGGGCGGGGGCGGAGGTGCCGGGTGCCGGGGGCGACCGGTGGTGGTTCCGGAGGCCGGCGGGCCGGTGGGAGGCGAGGTCCTGGGTTCCTGCGGGCGGCCGGCGGTGGCGGTTCCGGAGGCCGGCGGGCCGGGGGAGCGGGGGCCCGGGGGTTTCGGGTGTCGTCGGAGCGGTGGTGGTGGGGGTTCCTGCCGTGGCAGGGGGCGTCGGGAGGAGGAGTTCCGTGATGCGGGAGGACGTGGGGCGGTGCTCGCTGGTCATCCCCGTCTCCCGCTCGTGTCGACAATGCCCGTCACTCTACGGGCTGTTCCCCGCCGCACGGGAACTCAGGGGCTACCCACCCGTAAACCCGTCTGGCAAGCTCGGGCCATGACTCCCCGTGCCGGCGACCGGGCCCGTTACGACCGGGCCACCGCTCACCTCGACGCGCCCGTGGCGATCGTCGACCTCGAAGCCTTCGACGCCAACGCGGCGGACCTCGTGCGCCGGGCCGGGGGCAAGCCCGTGCGCGTGGCGAGCAAGTCCGTGCGGTGCCGGGCGCTCCTGGAGCGGGCGCTCGCCCGGGAGGGCTTCGCCGGGATCATGTCGTTCACGCTCGACGAGTCGCTGTGGCTGGCGCGGGCCGGATTCGAGGACGTCCTGCTCGCCTACCCGTCGGCGGACCGCGCCGGGTTCGGGGAGCTGGCGCGGGACCCGAAGCTCGCCGCCGCCGTGACCGTGATGGTGGACGACGTGGCGCAGCTCGACCTGATCGACGCCTCCCGCGCGGGCGGGACGGAGAGGTCCGGGTCTGCCTGGAGCTGGACACGGCGCTCAGCCTGCTCGGCGGCCGGATCCGGATCGGCGCCCGCCGCTCCCCGCTGCGGGAGCCCGCCGAGCTGGCGGAGCTGGCCCGCTCGGTGGGGCGGCGGCCGGGGTTCCGGCTGGTCGGGATCATGGCGTACGAGGGGCACGTCGCGGGGGTCGGGGACGCGGTCGCGGGCCGGCCGCTGCGGTCGCGGGCGGTCCGGCTGATGCAGTCCGCCGCCCGCGGGGAGCTGGCGGAGCGCCGGGCGGCCGTGGTGCGGGCCGTGCGGGCGGTGGCGCCGGACCTGGAGTTCGTGAACGGCGGCGGCACCGGCAGCGTGCAGCACACGGCCGCCGAGGACGCGGTGACGGAGATCGCCGCCGGTTCGGGCCTCTTCGTGCCGCGCCTCTTCGACGACTACACGTCCTTCAGCGGCCGGCCCGCCGCGCTCTTCGCGCAGCCCGTGGTCCGGCGGCCGGGCGTGGGCGTGGTGACCGTGCTCGGCGGCGGCTACCCGGCCTCCGGGGCGGCGGGCCCGGACCGGCTGCCCGTGCCGTACCTGCCGGAGGGGCTGCGGTACGACCCGCGGGAGGGGCCGGCGAGGTGCAGACCCCGCTGCTCGGCTCGCCGGCCGACGACCTGCGGATCGGCGACAAGGTGTGGTTCCGGCACGCGAAGGCCGGCGAGCTGTGCGAGCGGTTCGAGAGCCTGCACCTGGTCGAGGGCGACCGGATCACGGCGACCGTGCCGACGTACCGGGGCGAGGGCCGTACGTTCCTGTAGCGGCTAGTACACCGTGTCCTCCTGGTCCGGGATCACGCTGCCGTCGGCCCGCCGGACCGGCCCCGCCGTGCCGTCGCCCGCCGTGTGGCCGGTGGTGGCGCAGGGGTACGGGGTGGTCTTCCGGGCCTTCGGCTCGATGAACATGGGGTTCACGAGCCAGCGCCCGTCGCCGTTCTCGTACGCCCGGCACATCAGCTCGTTCTTGTTGCGGTTGAGGACCAGGCGGAGCCCGGTGGCGTCCCGCAGGAAGGTGACGTCGGTGTCGGAGTCCCCGGCGGCGAGGACCTGGCGTCGGGCGGCGGGCTGGACGCGTTCGGCGGCGGGGCCCCGGACGCCGAGGATCTCCCGGTTGATCCAGCAGCGCTTGCCGTCGATGTAGGTGATCATCGTGTCCTCGCCGTCCCGGACGGTGCCGCAGCCCTGGAAGTGGGCGGTGAGCCGGCCGTGTTCGGTGGTGTTGCGGATGCCGATCGCGTGCGAGGGGTCGATGCCGACGCCCCGGGCCCAGACGTCGACGACGGGCTCGGGCGAGGCGGAGACGATCCAGACGTCGAAGCCGGCCCGTCGGAGCGTGTCGATCAGGTCGCGCTGCTGGTCGTAAGGACGGATCCAGCCGGTGACCCGGGCGGTGCCGACCCGCTGGGTGGCGCCCTGCGGGGCGGCGAGGTTCTCGGCGCGGGCGGCGGCCGCGAAGGACTCGACCTCGCGGACGGTCCAGCCGCGCAGGAGCTGGGCCAGCCAGGCGTACTGAGGTTCCGTGCGGCGGTGGTCGAAGCCGGCGAACGCGGCCGCTCCGCCGGTGGTGGCGCCGTCGGAGTAGACGGAGCGGATCTCGTCGGCGCAGCGGGCGTCGGTGGCGGTGGGCAGGGTGCGCACGCCGGTGGGGCAGGCCGCGCGGAGGGCGGTCGCGGCGGCGGGGGTGAGGTGGCGGCTGGTGGTGGACCAGTCGTCGTTCCGGGGCGGGCGGACGCGGTCGTTGCGCAGGAGCCAGTAGAGGGTGGCGTCGCCGACGTCGTTCTTGATGACGGTGTTGTCCCAGTCGAAGACGGCGAGGGGCTTCCGGCCCTTCGTCCTCGCGTCGGCGCAGTGGTCGGCGATCAGGCGGTCGAGCCGGGCCTTGTTGTCGCCGTACCAGCCGGCGGAGACGCTCAGGGTGGGACACGGACGGTGCTTCGCCTGTGCCGGGGCGGCCGAGACGAGGGTCGTCGCGGCGAGGGCGAGCGCGGCGACGGCGGCGGACGTGCGGGATCGGCGGTTCACGGGCACGCTCCTGGAGGTACGCGGACGGGGAGGTACGCGGACAGCCGGGCGCCTTGCGACGCCCGGCTGTCAGAGGTGGCTGCTAGAGGGCGTCACGTACGCGCCCGCGATGCCGCCGTCCACGAGGAAGTCGGTGGCGTTGACGAAGGAGGAGTCGTCGCTGGCGAGGAAGGCGACGGCGGCGGCGATCTCGTCGGCCTCGGCGAAGCGGCCGACGGGGATGTGGACGAGGCGGCGGGCGGCCCGCTCGGGGTCCTTGGCGAACAGCTCCTGGAGGAGCGGGGTGTTGACGGGTCCCGGGCACAGCGCGTTGACGCGGATGCCCTCGCGGGCGAACTGGACGCCCAGCTCGCGGGACATGGCGAGCACGCCGCCCTTGGAGGCGGTGTAGGAGATCTGGCTGGTGGCGGCGCCCATGAGGGCGACGAAGGAGGCCGTGTTGATGATGGAGCCCCGGCCTGGCGGCGCATGTAGGGCAGGGCGGCCTTGCAGCAGAGGTAGACGGAGGTGAGGTTGACGTCCTGGACGCGCTTCCAGGCCTCCAGGCCGGTCTCCAGGATGGAGTCGTCGTCGGGGGCGAGATGCCGGCGTTGTTGAAGACGACGTCGACGGAGCCGTAGGTGTCGAAGGCGGTCTTGAACAGCGCCTCGACCTGCTCGGGGTCGGTGACGTCGACCCGTACGAAGGTGCCGCCGACCTCCTCGGCGGCGGCCTTGCCCGCGGTCTCGTCGATGTCGCCGCAGACGACGTTCGCGCCCTCGGAGGCGAGGCGGCGGGCGGTGGCGAGGCCGATGCCGCTGCCGGCACCGGTGATGACGGCGGTGCGGCCGACCAGACGGCGGCAGATGTTCTCTTCGGTGGTCATGCGGTTCAGGCCTCCGTGCTGATGAAGACGTTCTTGGTTTCGGTGAAGGCGGTCAGGGCGTCGGGGCCGAGTTCGCGGCCGAGGCCGGACTGCTGGTAGCCGCCGAACGGGGTCCAGTAGCGGACGCTGGAGTGGGAGTTGACGGAGAGGTTGCCGGCGCGGACGGCGCGGGAGACGCGCAGGGCGCGGCCGACGTCCCGGGTCCAGATGGAGCCGGACAGGCCGTACTCGGTGGCGTTGGCGAGGCGGATCGCGTCGGCCTCGTCCTCGAAGGGGAGGACGACGGCGACGGGTCCGAACCTCGTCGACGGCGCAGGGGGCGTCCTCGGGCAGGCCGGTGAGGACGGTCGGCGGGAACCAGAAGCCGGGGCCCTCGGGCGCCTTGCCCCGGATCCCTTCGAGGGTGTCGGGGACGTAGGAGCGGACGCGGTCGAGCTGGGCGCGGGAGATGAGCGGGCCCATCTGGGTGCGCTCGTCGGAGGGGTCGCCGACGACGATCTCCTCGATGGCGGGGCGAGCAGCTCCAGGAAGCGGTCGTGGGCGCCGCGCTGGACGAGGATGCGGGTGCGGGCGCAGCAGTCCTGGCCGCTGTTGTCGAGGAAGGACATGGGGGCGGCGGCGGCCGCGGCTTCGAGGTCCGCGTCGGCGAAGACGACGTTGGGGCTCTTGCCGCCGAGTTCGAGGGTGACCCGCTTCACCCGGTCGGCGCACTTGGCCATGATGGACTTGCCGACCCGGGTGGAGCCGGTGAAGACGATCTTGGCGACGCCGGGGTGTTCGACGAGGGCGTTCCCGGCGACCGGGCCGGTGCCGGGGAGGACCTGGAAGAGCCCTCGGGCAGGCCCGCCTCCAGGGCGAGTTCGGCGAGGCGGAGCGCGGTGAGCGGGGTGGTCTCGGCCGGCTTGAGGACGACGGCGTTGCCGGCGGCGAGGGCGGGCGCGGTGGCCCAGGCGGCGGTCGGCATGGGGAAGTTCCAGGGGCGATGACGCCGACGACCCCGAGGGGTTCGAGGATCGTGACGTCGAGGCCGCCGGCCACCGGGATCTGGCGCCCGTTGAGGCGCTCCACTCCCCAGCGGAGAAGTCGAGCAGGTCGCGGACGTTGCCGGCCTCCCAGCGGGCGTTGCCGAGGGTGTGGCCGGCCTCGGTGACCTCCAACCGGGCCAGTTCCTCGACGTGTTCGTCGACGACTGCGGCGAAGCGGCGGAGGAGCCGGGCGCGGTCGGCGGGCGCGGCGGCGGCCCAGCCCGCTGGGCAGCGGCAGCCCGGGCGACGGCGGCGTCGACGTCGGCGGGGGTGGCCGCGGGGACGTCGGCGACGTGTTCCTCGGTCGCCGGGTTCAGTACCTGGAGCAACTCTTTCCTCACAAGCGTTCGAAGGAGCGGCGCAGTTCCCAGTCGGTCACCGCGGCGTCGAAGGCGTCGAGTTCGACGCGGGCCATGTTGCGGTAGTGGGCGACGACCTCGGGGCCGAAGGCGGCCTTGGCGATCTCGCTGGTCTCCCAGAGTTCGGCGGCCTCGCGCAGGGTGGTGGGGACGTGGGCGTAGTCGGCGGCGTAGGCGTTGCCCGTACAGGGTTCGGGCAGTTCGAGGCGCTGCTCGATGCCGTGGAGTCCGGCGGCGACCAGACCGGCGACGGCGAGGTAGGGGTTGACGTCGCCGCCGGGGAGGCGGTTCTCGAAGCGGGTGGAGCGTCCGTGGCCGACGACCCGGAGGGCGCAGGTGCGGTTGTCGTGGCCCCAGGCGACGGCGGTGGGGGCGAAGGAGCCGGGCTGGAACCGCTTGTAGGAGTTGACGTTGGGGGCGTAGAGGAGGGAGAAGTCGCGGAGGGCGGCGAGCTGTCCGGCGAGGAAGTGCCGCATGGTCGCGGACATGCCGTGCTCGTCGTCCCCGGCCATCACGTTCGTGCCCTCGGCGTCCTGGAGGGAGAGGTGGATGTGGCAGGAGTTGCCCTCGCGCTCGTTGTACTTCGCCATGAAGGTGAGCGAGCAGCCCTCCTGGGCGGCGATCTCCTTGGCGCCGGTCTTGTAGACGGCGTGCCGGTCGCAGGTGACGAGGGCCTCGTCGTACTTGAAGGCGATCTCGTGCTGTCCGGGGTTGCACTCGCCCTTGGCGGACTCGACGGTGAGTCCGGCGGCGGTCATCTCGTTGCGGATGCGGCGCAGGAGGGTTCGACGCGTCCGGTGCCGAGGACGGAGTAGTCGACGTTGTACTGGTTGACGGGGGTGAGGCCGCGGTAGTTCGCGTCCCAGGCCTGCTCGTAGGTGTCCTTGAAGACGATGAACTCCAGCTCGGTGCCGACGTGCGCGGTGAGCCCGTGCTCCGCGAGGCGTTCGAGCTGGCGGCGGAGGATCTGGCGGGGCGCGGCGACCACGGGGTGCCGTCGCCCCAGGCGAGGTCGGCCGTCACCATGGCGGTGGCCTCGTTCCAGGGGACGCGGCGGAGGGTGGTGAGGTCGGGGTGCATGGCGAAGTCGCCGTAGCCGCGGTCCCAGGAGGACATCTCGTAGCCGTCGACGGTGTTCATCTCGGTGTCGACGGCCAGGAGGTAGTTGCAGCCCTCGGTGCCGTGGCCGAGGACGTCGTCCAGGAAGAACTGCGCGGCGAACCTCTTGCCTGGAGCCTGCCCTGCATGTCGGGGAAGGCGAGGACTACGGTGTCGATCTCGCCGCTCGCGACGAGGGCGCGCAACCTCTCGATGTCGAGCGGGGGTGTGCGGTCTGCCACGGGATTGCTCCTCCTTCGGCCTGCCGGGAGCCATAAGGTATTGCGGAAGACCATTGCTTGGGAAGTACCGGCGGAAAGGAAACGAGAACGTGGCCGGTACGAGTGGACCGGCGGACCGGCTGACGCCCGTGCTGCGGCCGGTGCGGGCGGGCAACGGGTTCGAGGAGGCCCTGGAGCAGATCCTCCAGGTGGTGCGGCTCGGCCTGGTGCCGGACGGGGAGCGGCTGCCCGCCGAGCGGGAGCTGGCCGACCGGATGGGGATCAGCCGGGTGACCCTGCGCGAGGTCCTCAAGGTCCTCCAGGAGCAGGGGCTCGTGGAGAGCCGGCGCGGCCGGTACGGCGGGACGTTCGTGCTGCCCCGCGTGCGGACGGGCGACGAGGACGAGCTGCGCCGCCGGATCGCCTCGGTCGACATGGAGGACACCCTGCGCTTCCGGGAGGTCCTGGAGGTGGGGGCCGCCGGGCTGTGCGCGGCCCACGGCCTCGACGCGCCGGGCGCCGGGCGGCTGCAGTCCGCCCTCGCGGCGACCCACGACGCCCCGCTCGGCGACTACCGGCGCCAGGACACCCTGCTCCACCTCACGCTCGCGGAGCTGTCCGGCTCGCCGACCCTGACGGCGCAGTACGCGGCGGTCCGGGCGACGGTGAACGACCTGCTCGACTGCATCCCGCTGCTCGTGCGGAACCTGGAGCACTCCCAGCACCAGCACACCGCGCTCGTGGAGGCGGTCCTCGACGGGGACGCGGACGCGGCGCGCGAGGTGATGCGGGAGCACTGCGCGGGCACGGCGGCGCTGCTGCGGGGCTTCCTGACGTGAGCGGCGCCCGGGCCGCGCGAAGGGCCCCGTAACCCGAAAGTAACGCACGGGGTTGCGTTCCCGCCGGGGCGGCGCAAAGGTATGGCCTCAATCCATTGGGCCCGTTGCGGGGAGCTGACGCTGCCATGACGCTCGAAGACACGACCGGGAGCACGTCCGGGAAGACACCCGGGGACGGGAAGACGTCCGGAGCCCCGCCGGAGGACGACTACCTGGAGCGGCGCACGCTGCGCCGCGGCAGCGCTCGGCTGGCTGCTGCTCACCGGCCTCGGCGTCGCCTACGTCGTCTCCGGGGACTTCTCCGGCTGGAACATCGGCCTGTCGAAGGGCGGCTTCGGCGGGCTCGCCGTCGCCACCGTCCTGATGGGCGCGATGTACGCCTGTCTGGTCTTCGCGCTCGCCGAGCTCTCCGCCATCCTGCCCACGGCGGGCGGCGGCTACGGCTTCGCCCGCCGGGCGCTCGGCACCTGGGGCGGCTTCCTCACCGGCACCGCGATCCTCATCGAGTACGTCCTCGCCCCCGCCGCGATCTCGATCTTCATCGGCGACTACGTCGAGTCCCTGGGGCTCTTCGGCCTGGAGTCCGGCTGGCCGGTCTATCTGGTCTGCTTCGCGCTCTTCATCGGGATCCACCTGTGGGGCGTGGGCGAGGCCCTGCGGTTCAGCCTGGTCGTGACGGCGATCGCGGTCGCGGCCCTGGTCGTCTTCGCGCTCGGCGCGTTCACCGACTTCCACGTGGACGGCCTGAACGACATCCCGGTGGACGGCGAGGCGTTCGGCTCGAACTCCTGGCTGCCGTTCGGCCTGCTCGGGATCTGGGCCGCGTTCCCCTTCGGCATGTGGTTCTTCCTGGGCGTCGAGGGCGTGCCGCTGGCCGCCGAGGAGGCGAAGGACCCGGTCCGGTCGATGCCGAGGGCGCTGGCGATCTCGCTCGGCGTCCTGGTGCTGCTCGCCGTCATGACCTTCTTCGCCGCCACCGGGGCGCGCGGCTCGGCGGCCGTCCAGGAGGCGGGGAACCCGCTGGTCGTGGCGCTCCAGGGCGACGGGGAGCCGACGGCGCTCAGCCGGTTCGTGAACTACGCGGGCCTGGCCGGTCTGGTCGCCTCCTTCTTCTCCCTCATCTACGCCGGCTCGCGCCAGTTGTTCGCCCTCTCCCGGGCGGGCTACCTGCCCGCTTCCTCTCCCTGACCAGCCGCCGCAAGTCGCCCTACCTGGGGCTCCTCATCCCGGGCGCGATCGGCTTCGCGCTCGCGGCCGGGACGGGGAACGGGGCGCGGATGCTGAACATCGCGGTCTTCGGCGCCACCATCTCGTACGCCCTGATGGCGCTCTCGCACATCGTGCTGCGCCGCCGCGAGCCGCACCTGCACCGGCCGTACCGCACGCCCGGCGGGATCGCGACCTCGTCGACGGCCTTCGTCCTGGCCCTGTCGGCCCTGGTGGCGACCTTCCTGGTGGACCGGACGGCGGCGCTCATGGCGCTCGGGGTGTACGTGATCGCCCTCGCCTACTTCGCGTTCTACAGTCGGCACCACCTGGTGGCGAAGGCGCCCGAGGAGGAGTTCGCGGCGCTCGCCGCGGCCGAGGCCGAACTCGAACGCGGCTGACGTCGTCCCGACCCCTTGGAGGAACTGTCGTGTCCGAGCCGCTCATCGGCGTGACCACCTATCTGAACCGGGCCCGCTGGGGCGTGTGGGACATGGAGGCCGCGCTGCTCCCCGCCGCGTACCCCCGGCTCGTACGGGAGGCCGGGGGCTCGCGGTGATGCTCCGCCGGACGGGCCGGCCGCCGCCGCGGCGGTCGTGGCCCGGCTCGACGGCCTGGTCGTGGCGGGCGGGGCGGACGTGGAGCCCGTACGGTACGGGGCCGAGCCCGACCCCGTACCGGCCCTCCGGCCAGGGAGCGGGACGCCTGGGAGCTGGCCCTGATCGAGGCGGCCCTGGCCTCCGGCACCCCGCTCCTGGGCATCTGCCGGGGGATGCAACTGCTCAACGTGGCCCTCGGGGGCACGCTGGTGCAACACCTGGACGGGCACGCGGAGGCGGTCGGGGTGATCGGCCGGCACAAGGTCGAGCCGGTGCCGGGCACCCTCTACGCCTCCCTGGTCCCGGAGCCCGCCGAGGTCCCGACCTACCACCACCAGGCCGTGGACCGGCTGGGCACGGGGCTCGCGGCCTCGGCCCACGCGGAGGACGGCACGGTGGAGGCGGTGGAACCGGCCGCCCCGGCCTGGGCCCTCGGCGTGCAGTGGCACCCGGAGATGGGCGAGGACGCGCGGGTGATGCGGGGACTGGTCGAAGCGGCGGCAGCAGCGGCAGCGGCGGCCCGTGGACGTGCCTGATCAGACGGCCGCGCGGGCGGCGAGCACCGTGCGGTCGCCGCGCATCAGGAGGGCGTAGAGGGCGGCGGAGACGCCCATGCCGACAGGCAGGGAGAGGTCGAGGCCGCCGAGCGCGGTGGCCACGGGCCCGGTGTAGAGGGTGTCGACGCAGAGGGACGCGGCGGCGACGCCGACGACGAGGGCGAGCGCCCCGGCCCGGTTGACCCCGGCGGTGTACCAGAAGGGGCCGCCGGGGGTCTCGTCGGAGAGCGCGACGCCGTCGTAGCGGCAGCGGCGCAGCAGGACGTCGGTGGCGTACACCGCCATGAGCGGGCCGACCAGGACCGTGATCACCTGGAGGGCGTTGCTGACGGTCTCCAGGAAGTGGGAACGAGCACGCCGTACAGGGTGAGGGCGACGGCCACGGCGCCGTCGAGAGGACGCTGACGGAGCGGCGGACGCGCAGGCCGACGGCCTGGAGCGCGAGTCCGGCGCTGTAGGCGGTCAGGGCGTTGATGGCGATGGTGCCGAGGACCAGGGCGAGCAGGAAGACCGGCACGAACCAGCCGGGCAGGATCTCCTGGAGCGCGGTCTGCGGGTCGGTCATGTCGACGGCGGTGGCCGCGAGGGCACCGAGCGCACAGACGACGACGCTGGGCAGGAAGGCGCCGAGGGCGGTCCAGCCGACGATCGCCTTCTTCGAGGCGGTGCGGGGCAGGTAGCGGGAGAAGTCGGCGCTCGTGGTGTACGAGAGCGGGCCCGAGGCGATCATCGTGGTGCCCGCGAGGAGCAGCGACCACAGCTCGGCGCCGGAGAGGCGGGCGGCGGGGGCGTACGAGAAGTCGGCGTGGCGCAGGACGGCGAACGCGACGACGGCGAAGGCCGCGGCGAGGGCGAGCGTGATCGGCAGGTACAGCTTGATGATCAGGCCGTGCCCGTAGACGCTGATGACCAGCGTGAGGGCGGCGATCACCACGACGACGGCCACTTCGACGGGGACGGTGACCGCGACGCCGGCCTTCTCCACGAGCGCGAAGGCGGCGGTGGCCGCGGCGGCCAGGTTGAGGGCGAAGTAGCAGACGGAGACCAGCCAGCCGCCAATCGCGTTGTTCACGCGGTTGCCGCGGACGCCGTAGACGGCCCGGGTGATCACCTCGCTGGGCGCGCCGGCAGCCGGGCCGGAGGTGGCGAGCAGCCCGGTGAGGACCCAGAAGAGGTTGCCCACGACGATCACTCCGAGGGCCTGCCAGAGGCTCAGGCCCATGAGGACGAGGGCGCCGCCGATGACCAGGCTCAGGTAGTTGACGTTCGCCGCGGCCCACACGGAGAAGAGCTCGCGGGGGTGTCCGTGGCGCTCCTCGTCGGGGATGTGGTCGATGCCGTGGGCCTCGACGCGACCGGGCCGGTCGGCGGCCGGAGGGGTGACCTGTGCGGCCCGGGGAGCCGGGTTCTGGTCGGGGATCGTGGAAGCCATGCGGCCCTCCGGAAGCGTGTGGTGCCCACCTGGTTGCTTATTGGTCGCACACTCAATAGCATCCCCGGTATGTCGTCAAGCGTCGAGCGCAAGCGCGTTCGGAAAACTCCGGAGGCCCGGCGGGCGGAGATCGTGGAGACCGCGGCCCGGGTCGCCCTGACCGAGGGCCTGGAATGCGTCACCCTGCGGCGGATCGCCGAGGAGCTGGCCGTGCGGCCGGGCCTGATCAGCCACTACTTCCCCTCGGCGGAGGAGCTGGTGGCCGAGGCGTTCGCCGTGGCCTCCACCGGCGAGCTCGACTCCCTGCTGCCCGCCGAGCGGCCGCACGGCACCCCGCGCAGTACCTCGCGCGCTACTTCGCCCTCTCGGCCGGGGAGGCGTACGACGACATCAGCCGCCTGTGGATCAACGCCCGGCACCTCAGCCGCTACCGGCCCGTGCTGCGCGACCGGGTCGCCGAGCAGGAGCGCGCCTCCGACGACCGCCTCGAAGGGCTCATCCGCGAGGGCGTCGAGCGGGGCGAGTTCCGCACGGACGACCCGCGCACCGCGGCCATCCAGATCCTGGTCGTCCTCGACGGCCTCGGCGCCCACGCCAACACCGACCGGAGCGACCGGCCGGAGGCGGTGACCCGGATGGCCGTCACCACGGCGGAACGCGTGCTCGGCCTGGCGGCCGGGACGCTGTCGGGGACGTCGCTGCCGACCGGGCCGGACTGAGCGGCCGGCCGTACGGCACGTCGGCCCGCCGGGCGGACCCGGTCCGTACAGGCTGATCCGCACCGGCCTTCCCCGCGGGGCCGCCCCGTACGCACCTCCGCCCTCCCCCGCGGCCCGTCCCCGTACGCACCCCGCCCTCCCCGCGGCCCGTCCCCGTACCCGTACGCCCACACCCGTACCGCCGAAGAACCGTCCCGCACCCCTGGAGCCACCCGTGCGCATCCGACTCGTCCTGCTCTCCGCCCGTCTGCTCGACCCCGGTACGAGGCGTTCCTGCCGGAGACCGCGCTCGCCGTGTCCGAGGACGGCCGGATCGCGGCCCTGGGCGACGACCGCGAGATCCGCGCGCTCGCCGGGCCGGCCACCACCGTCGTCGACCTCAGGGGGCCGTCGTCACCCCGGGCTCGTCGACGGCCACGTGCACCCGTCAGCGGCGCCGAACTGACGCACGGCCTCGACCTGTCGTACTGCGCCGACCTCGACGACGTCCGGGAGGCCCTCGCCCGCGAGGTGCGGACCCTGGAGCGCGGGGCGTGGCTGTTCGGCTGGGGCCTCGACCCGAACGTCTTCGGCGGCCACCCCGTCGGCACCGCCCCCTTCGACTCCGTCCTCGACGGGGTGCCCGCCTTCCTGCTGCTCTTCGACGCCCACTCGGCCCTCGCCAGCCGCCGGGCCCTCGAACTCGCCGGGATCGACGGCCCCGCACCTTCGACCAGGCCTCCGCCGAGGTCGTCTGCGACGCCGACGGGCGCCCCACCGGCCTCCTCCAGGAGGACGCCGCCTGCGAGCTGGTCGAGCGGGTCGCCCCGCGCCCGACGCGCGAGGAGAGCCGGGAGCGGCTCGCGGCCGCGCTGCGCTCCATGGCCGCCGCGGGCCTGACCGGCAGCCACGCCATGGACGCCAACGGCGACAGCCTCGCCCTGTACGGAGAGCTCGACGCGGCCGGTGAGCTGCCGCTGCGGCTGCGGGTGGCGCCCTGGTGCCAGCCCGGCACCGACGCCGACGGCGTGCGCGAGCTGATCGGGCGGCAGGGCACCGGCGGGGCGCTGTGGCGGGTCGCCGGCGTGAAGCTCTTCATGGACGGGACCATCGACAACGGCACCGCGTGGCTGGAGCGGCCCGACTGCCACGGCGAGTCCACGCACGCCTTCTGGCCGGACCCCGAGGCGTACACCCGGATCGTCGGCGAGCTGCACCGGGCGGGCGTGCCCACCGCGACGCACGCCATCGGGGACGCGGCCGTCCGGCACGTCCTCGACTCCGTCGGGAAGGCGCGCGCCTCGGGCGGCGAAGGGGTGCGGCACCGGGTCGAGCACATCGAGACCGTCCCGGACGACACCCTGCGCCGCTTCGCGGAGCTGGGCGTCCTCGCCTCCATGCAGCCCACCCACTGCTGCGACTTCACCCGCGCCGACCACACCGACAACTGGTCGCGCCGGCTCGGCGAGAGCGCGCCTCGCGCGCGTGGCGCTGCCGGGACCTGCTGGACTCCGGGGCGACCGTGGTCCTCGGCTCGGACTGGCCGATCGCGCCGTTCCCGCCGCTCGGCGTGATGGCCGGGGCCCGGCACCGGCGCCCGAGCCGCGACCTCGGGCAGGCGCCGCACGGCCCCGAGCAGGCGCTGACGCCGCTGGAGGCGCTGCGGGGCCTGACGACGGCTCCGGCGTACGCGGCGGGCGAGGAGCACGAGGCGGGTCGGATCGCCCTCGGCCACCGCGCCGACCTGGCCGTCTTCGGCGGCGACCCGCTGACCACGGCCGCCACGGACCTGCCGGACCTGCCGGTCCTGCTGACGGTCCTCGACGGGCGGATCACCCACCGGGCGGCGAGCGTCTAGGGGCCTACGGCCGGTCGCGGGTCAGGAGAGCAGGTCACGGGCCGGGCCCGTGGGGCGGTGGCCGGCGGGCCAGACGGCCCGCAGGTCCCGGCGGAGAGCACCCTTCGACCGGGACGGCGACCAGGCGGCGGGAGGCCAGCTCCTCGGCGATCGCGAGTTCGCTGAGGACGGCCGGGCCCGCCCGCTGACGGCGGCGGCCTTCACCGCGGTCGTGGAGGCGAGTTCGAGGAGCGGCCGCGCGAGGCCCCGTGGGCGGCGAGCGCCGCGTCGAGACCTGCCGGGTGCCCGAGCCGCGCTCCCGCAGCACCAGCGGGGTCGCGGCCAGCTCCGCCGGGTCCAGCGGGGCGCGGCGGCGAGCCCACGGGTGCGAGGGGCGGCGACGACCGCGAGCCGGTCGCGGGCGACGACCACGCCGTCGAGGCCGTCCGGCACGGCGAGGCCCTCCACGAAGCCGACGTCCGCGTCGCCCGCGAAGAGGCGTTCCGCGACGGCCGCCGAGTTCCCGGCCTGGAGCGACACGGCGGTGTCGGGGCGTTCGGCGCGCAGGGCGATCAGCCAACCGGGCAGCAGGTACTCGGCGATCGTCATGGACGCGGCCACCCGCAGCCGCGAGTCGCGCCGGCCGCGCAGGGCCTGCGCCCCGGCGTCGAAGGCCTCCGCCGCCTCCACGATCCGCCGCGCCCAGTCCGTGACGAGGGCGCCCGCGTCGGTGAGCCGGGACCCGCGCGGCGAACGGTCGACCAGGGCCACCCCAACTGCCGTTCCATGGAGCGGATCCGGCTGCTCGCGGCGGGCTGGGTGATCCCCACCTCGCGGGCGGCGGCGCCGAGGCTGCCGTGCCGGGCGACGGCGAGGAGCAGTTCGAGCGCGCCGAGGTCGGGGACGCGGTGGGAGAGGTGGGGGCGGGGGCTCCGGCCCCACCGGAAGCGCCCCGACCACCACGGGCTCCGGAGACCGCGGGGCCGCCTCCGGCCACCGGACCGTCTCCAGCCACCGGACCGCCTCCGACCACCGGCCCACCCCGGACACGGCACCGTTCGAAGCCGCACCATTCGAAGCCGCGCCGCCCGAAGCCGCGCCGCCCGGAGCCGTACCGCCCCGTGCCCCGTCCCCGCCCGTCCCGTCCTCGTGGGCGTCGCCGCCCCGCGTTCCCCTGCTCATAAACCCAGCTTATGACGTCATAGCCGCATGATCCCTGGTCCGGGTGCCGGAACGGGACGACGGTGGAGCCATGGCAAGCGTCGCACCTCCCCGTCCCGCACCCCTCCCCGCGCCACCACCCCGGCGCCGGGCCGGGCCTCCGGGTCCGCTCCGTCCGTCACCTCGGACCGAACTGGTACGCCTCCGTGATGGGCACGGCGATCGTCGCCACCGCGGGCGCCGCCCTCCCGGTGCACGTCCCCGGCCTCCGTACCGCCTGCGCGGCGGTCTGGGCCCTGTCGCTCGCGATGCTGCTCGTCCTGCTCCCGGCCCGCGCGCTGCACTGGATCCACCACCGCGACCAGGCCCGCGCCCACCTCCTGGACCCGGCCGTGGCCCCGTTCTACGGCTGCCTCTCAATGGCGCTGCTCGCGGTCGGCGGCGGGGCCCTGGTCGTGGGCCGGGACTGGACCGGGCTCCCGGCGGCCGTCGCGCTCGACGCCGTCCTGTTCGGCGCCGGCACGCTGATCGGCCTGGTGGCGGCCGTGGCCGTCCCGTACCTCATGGTGGTGCACCACCGGATCGAGACCGCGTCCCCGGTGTGGCTGCTGCCGCTGGTCGCCCCATGGTCTCCGCCGCCCTCGGCCCGCTGCTCGTCCCCACCTGCCCCCGGGGCAGGCCCGGCAGACGCTCCTGATCGCCTGTTACGCGCTGTTCGGCCTCAGCCTGCTCGCCACCCTGGCCGTGCTGCCCCTGGTCTTCGGGCGGCTCGTCACCGGCGGTCCGCCGCCGCTCGCGCTCACCCCACCCTCTTCCTGGTCCTCGGTCCCTCGGCCAGTCGACGACCGCCGCGAACAAGTTCGCCGACGCGGCCCCGGGCGTGCTGCCCGAGCCGTACGCGCACGGCTTCGCCGCCTTCGCCGTCCTCTACGGGGTGCCCGTCATGGGCTTCGCGCTGCTGTGGCTGGCGCTCGCCGGGGCGATGGTGCTGCGGGCGCGCCGCCGGGGCATGGGCTTCGCGATGACCTTCTGGGCGTTCACCTTCCCGGTCGGGACGTGCGTGACCGGCGCCGAGGGGCTGGCCGGGCACACCGGTCTGGCCGCCTTCCGGTGGCTGGCGGTCGGGCTGTACGCGTTCCTCGTGGCGGCCTGGCTGGTGGCCGGTCTCCCCACCCTGCGCGGGCTCGTCAGCGGCGCGCTGCTCGCAGGGCCCGGGCGAGCCTCTCCGGAGCCTCGGCCAGTGACGGCCCGTACCAGGTGAGCATCCGCCCGTCGACGAGGGCGGCGGCGGTCCCGGGGAAGGCCTCGGGGCCGTCGTCGCGCGTGAAGCGGTAGGGCTCGTCGGGCAGGACCACCAGGTCGGGGGCGGTGGCGCGGAGCTCGTCGAGCGGGAGCCGGGGGTAGCGCTCGGGGTGGCCGGCGTACGCGTTGCGGATCCCGAGGCGGGCGAGCAGGTCGCCGGCGAAGGTGTCGCGGCCCAGGACCATCCAGGGGCGGCGCCAGATCGGCACGACGGCGGTGAGCGGCGCCTCCGGGCGCGGGGGCGCGACCGCGGCCCAGGCCTCCTCGGCCTCCGTCAGCCAGCGGGGCCGCCGGGGCGCGCCGCAGGCGGCGAGGACCCGCTCCAGTTCGCGCAGGCCCTGGTCGAGGGTGCGGACCTCGGTGACGAGGACGTCGAGTCCGGCGGCCCGCAGGGCGTCGAGGTCGGGGCGCGGTTCTCCTCCTCGTTGGCGAGGACGAGGTCGGGGCGCAGGGCGGTGATCGCGGGGACGTCGGGGTTCTTGGTGCCGCCGATCCGGACGACGTCGAGACCGGCGGGGTGCGCGCACCAGTCGGTGGCGCCGACGAGGGCGCCGGGCAGGGTGACGGCGACGGCCTCCGGTGAGGGAGGGCACGAGCGAGACGACCCTCATCGCCGTGCCTCCGGGATCCCTCGGTCGTTCGCGGCCGTCCTCCCGGAATCCCCCGGCCCGTCATTCCTCCTCCGCCTCCACGTGCTCCCCCACGGCCACGACCAGGAGCCGGGTGCCGGGTTCGGTGGCGCGCCAGCGGTGGCGCACCCGCCGGAGAGGTAGAGGGTGTCGCCCCGGTCGAGCCGGTAGGCGCGGCCCTCGGCCTCGACCTCGGCGGCGCCGTCGGCCACGTAGAGCAGCTCGTCGTTGCGGTGCTGGAACTCGCGGCCCGCGTCCTGCTCGCCGGTGAACTCCAGGGCGTGCAACTGGTGCCGGCCCCGGACGAGGGACCGGACGCCCTCGGGCAGGCCGGGGAGTCCTCCCCGGACCGGACGACGTCGACGGTGCGGGAGGCCTCGGCGACGGCGAGGAGTTCGCCGGCCGTGGTCTCCAGGGCCCCGGCGACGAGTTCGAGGAGCGGCGGCTGGGGCGGGCCCGGTCGTTCTCGACCTGGCTGAGGAAGGGCACGGAGAGGCCGCTGCGGGAGGCGACGACGGCCAGGGTGAGCTGGAGCGCTCTGCGGCGCCTCTTGACGGCCGCGCCCACACGGGGTGACTCCTTCTCGTCCATGTCGGCTCCCTCCCTCTCGCCTCGTGTCCGTCGCGATCCTCGTACCGGTCGGTTACCTGAACCTTACGCAGCTTTGGGGCGGGGTTTCGCGTCGTGCCGAAAAGGGGCGGTCGCCGGACACGTACGGCGACCACCCCTTTTCGGACGGGAACCGTTCCGGTCCCGTCGGGCGGCTACTGCGGGGTGAGCTTCTCCGCGAGGCCCGGGTTGCGGTCGAGCCAGGTGCGGACGGCCTGCTGCTCCTTGCCCTTGCCGGTCTCCTGGATGACGGCTTCGAGGTCCGTGAGCTGCTTCTCGGTCAGCTCGAAGTCCTTCAGCCAGGCGCTGACCTCGGGGTTCTCCTCGGTGAAACCCTTACGGGCGAGGGTGTGGACGCCGTCGCCCTTGCCCCAGGTCCCCTTGGGGTCCTTCAGCTTCTTCAGGTCGTGGGCGGAGTAGGCCCAGTGCGGGGACCAGAGGGTGACGACGACCGGTTCCTTGCGCTCGTACGCGCGCTTCAGCTCGGCGAGCATGCCGGGCGTGGAGCCGTCGACGACCTTGTACTCGCCCTCCAGGCCGTACTCCTCAAGCACCTTGTCCTTGAGGATGCCCATCATTCCGGCGCTGGGCTCGATGCCGACGATCCGGCCCTTGAACTGCCCCGCCTTGCCCTTGAGGTCGGCGAGGGAGTCGACGCCCTTCACGTACGAGGGGACGGAGAGCTCCAGGGACGTGGGGCCGTACCAGGAGCCGAGGTCCTCCAGCTTGTTCTTGTACTTCTCCCAGTACTGGGCGTGGGTGACCGGGAGCCAGGAGTCGGTCTGGAAGTCGAGCTGTCCGCCGGCCAGGCCGGTGTAGAGCGCGCCGGCCTCCAACTGCTTGGTGTCGACCTCGTAGCCGCGCCGCTCCAGGAGCTCCTTCCACAGGTACGTGGAGGCGATGCCCTCGTCCCAGGGGATGTAGCCGATGCTGACCTTCTTGCCGTTGCCGCCGGCGTTCCCCGGGCCGGAGCCGGTGCCGAGGAAGCCGGTGCCGCCCGCCACGAGGGCGAGGACGACGACGCCGACGAGGGCGGTGACGGGCTGCGGGCGGTGGGCCCACAGCTTGGCGCCGGGGCGCTTGGCGGTCGCGGCGCGCGCCTTGGCGGCGGCGCGGCGGCCCAGCGGGGAGACCTGGCGGCCGAGGGCGCCGGTCATCCGGTCGAGGTACATGGCGAGGACGACGATGGAGACGCCGGCCTCGAAGCCCAGGCCGATGTCGACGTTGCCGATGGCGCGGTAGACGGCGCCGCCGAGTCCGCCGCCGCCGACCATGCCGGCGATGACGACCATGGACAGGCCCAGCATGATGACCTGGTTGACGCCGGCCATGATCGTGGGGAGGGCGAGCGGCAACTGCACGCGCAGCAGGGTGTTGCGCGGGGTGGTGCCGAACGCCTCGGCGGCCTCGACGAGTTCGCCGTCGACCTGGCGGATGCCGAGCTCGGTCATCCGGACGCCCGGGGGCAGCGCGAAGACGATGGTGGCGATGATGCCGGGGACCACGCCGACGCCGAAGAAGATGATGCCGGGGATCAGGTAGACCATGGCGGGCATGGTCTGCATGAAGTCGAGGACCGGCCGCATGACGGCGCTGACGGTCTTCGAGCGGGCCGCCCAGATGCCGAGCGGCACGGCGATCACCAGGGTGACCAGGGTGGCGACGAGGACCAGGGAGAGCGTCGCCATCGCCTCGTCCCACAGTTGGACGGAGTCGACGAGCGCGAAGCCCGCGAAGGCGAGGAGGCCGGCGGCGAAGCCGCGCAGCCACCAGGCGACGACGGCGAGGATGCCGGCGAACAGCAGGGGCTGGGGCGCGGACAGGACGGCGTCGATGCCGTCGTAGAGGCCGGTGACGCCGGTGGTGACGGCGTCGAAGAGCCAGGAGAACTGGGCCTGGAGCCAGTCGACGGAGCTGTCGACCCACCGGCCGAGGGGCAGCCTAGGCACCGGCGGTCACCTCCTGGCCGTTCCTGGCGGGGACGTTCTCGGCGCCCTTCGCGGGAGTGTTCTCGGCGGCGCCGCCCTCCGTGACGGCGTTCCGGGCGCCGGCCTTCTCCGCGCCGGGGCCCTTGGTGGCCGCGCGCCTGTTCTCGACGCCCTTCGTGGTGTCGTCGTCCACAGTGGCGTCGTGCGTGCCGAGGCCGCCCATCACGCCGAGGAGGCGCTCCGGGAACACGGTCCGAGGACGGTGCCGTCGGGGTCCTCGACAGCCACAGGGTGCGGGGCGCCGGCGGCGACGGCGCACAGGTCCGCGACGAGGGTGTCGGGCCCGACGGACCGGCAGGCGCAGTCGTCCGGGCAGTCGGCCGCGGCGGCGCCCTCCGTCATGACGGCGGAGGCGGTGAGCACCCGGGAGCGGTCGACGTCCTGGATGAAGGAGGCCACGTAGTCGTCGGCGGGACGGACGAGGATGTCCTCGGCGGTGCCGAGCTGGACGATCCTGCCGTCGCGCATGACGGCGATCCGGTCGCCGAGGCGCATGGCCTCGTTGAGGTCGTGGGTGATGAAGACGATGGTCTTCTTCAACTGCTTCTGGAGGACGAGGAGCTGGTCCTGCATGTCGCGGCGGATCAGCGGGTCGAGCGCGCTGAACGACTCGTCCATGAGGAGCAGGTCGGCGTCGGTGGCGAGCGCCCGGGCCAGGCCGACGCGCTGCTGCATGCCGCCGGAGAGCTCGTCGGGCCAGGACTTCTCCCAGCCGGTGAGGCCGCACAGGGCGAGGGCCTCGGCGGCGCGGGTCTCGCGCTCGGCGCGGGGCACGCCCTGGACCTCAGGCCGTAGGCGGCGTTCTCCAGGACGTTCCGGTGCGGGAAGAGCGCGAAGTGCTGGAAGACCATGCTGATCCGGCGGGAGCGGACCGCGCGCAGGTCCCGGGGGAGAGCGCGGTGAGGTCGTCGCCGTCGAAGAGGACCCGGCCGGCGGTGGGTTCGAGCAGCCCGTTGAGCATGCGCAGGAGCGTGGACTTCCCGGAGCCGGACAGGCCCATCACGACGAAGATCTGGCCGGGCTCGACGACGAAGCCGGCGTCCACGACGGCCGCTGTCGTCCCCTCGGCGCGCAGCTCCTCGCGATCGGCGCCGTCCGCCAGCCTGCGGACGGCTTCGTCGGGTCGTCTGCCGAACACCTTGTACGGGTGGTCGGCCTGGAGCCTGGACACATACACCTCACGGGTAGGAACGAAGAACGGCCCGCCACCCCGCGAGGCCGGACCGTGGAGCCCGCGGGATCGGCCGCGCCCCGTCGCGTACGGGATCCTTGGGTCGGATTCCGCACCGGGGTTCACTCCGGGGCCGCGCATGCCCGGGGCCGAAGGTCGCAAACGCAAAGGTGACGGGGGTCACGGAGGGGCGGTCCGGAAGTCCCGTTTCCGGTGCTCCCCGGTGCGCCGCGCCGCGCCATAGGATCGGCCGGGTGACGCGACGTTTGATGCTCCTCGACACCGCCAGCCTCTACTTCCGCGCGTACTTCGGCGTGCCGGACTCCGTCCGGGCCCCGACGGCACGCCGGTGAACGCCGTGCGCGGGCTGCTCGACTTCATCGGCCGGCTCGTCCAGGACCACCGCCCGGACGATCTGGTGGCCTGCTGGGACGAGGACTGGCGGCCGCGGTGGCGGGTGGACCTGATCCCGTCGTACAAGGCGCACCGGGTGGCCGTGGAGACGGAGACGGGCCCGGACGAGGAGGAGGTGCCGGACACCCTGTCTCCGCAGGTGCCGGTGATCGAGGAGGTCCTGGCGGCGCTCGGCATCGCACGGATCGGGGCGGCGGGGTACGAGGCGGACGACGTGATCGGGACGCTGACGGGGCGGGCCGCCGGGCCGGTGGACGTCGTCACGGGCGACCGGGACCTGTTCCAGTTGGTGGACGACGCCCGGGGGTGCGGGTGCTGTACCCGCGCAAGGGCGTCGGCGACTGCGACCTGGTGGACGGCGAGCTGATCCGTACGAAGTACGGGGTGCAGCCGACCAGTACGCGGACTTCGCGGCGCTGCGCGGCGACGCCAGCGACGGGCTGCCGGGCGTGAAGGGCATCGGCGAGAAGACGGCGGCGCAACTGATCACGGAGTACGGGGACCTGGCGGGGGTGCGGGCGGCGGCGGAGGACCCGGCGTCGAGGCTGACTCCGGCCAAGCGGCGCGGGATCGTGGAGGCGGCCGCGTACCTGGACGTGGCGCCGACGGTGGTACGGGTCGCCACCGACGTGCCGCTGCCGGAGTTCGACCCGGCCCTGCCCGCGGGGCCCCGCGATCCGGCGGCCCTGGACGCGCTGGTGAAGCGCTGGGGCCTCACCGGGGCCGTGGGACGGCTGCTGCCGGTCCTGGAGCGCTGAACCGACCGGGCCGGAACCGGACCGTCCGCACGGCGAGGTGCTAGCTTAGGCATACCTAAGTACGCAGAGTCAGGGGAGCACGTCGTGGCAGAGCAGCCGGCCCGCAGGTCACCGAAGGCCACCGAAGCGCGCGTGGTGCACACGGAGCGGATCACTCCGCACATGGTGCGGCTCGTCCTCGGGGGTCCGGGGCTCGACGGCTTCGACGTCGGCGAGTACACCGACCATTACGTGAAGCTGCTCTTCGCCCCCGAGGGCGTCACCTACCGGAGCCGTTCGACATGGAGCGGATCCGGGAGGAGTTCCCCGGGAGCAGTGGCCGACGACGCGGACCTACACGGTCCGGGCCTGGGACCCGGAGCGGCGCGAGCTGACCATCGACTTCGTGGTCCACGGCGACGAGGGCCTCGCGGGTCCGTGGGCGGCGCGCGCCGAGGTGGGCGACACCGTGCGCTTCCTCGGCCCCGGCGGCGGCTACGCGCCGGACGAGACGGCGGACTGGCACCTGCTCGTGGGCGACGAGAGCGCCCTTCCGGCGATCGCGGCGGCCCTGGAGCAACTGCCCGCCGGGGCGCGGGCGCACGCCTTCGTGGAGATCGAGGACGCGTCGGAGGAGCAGAAGCCGGAGACGGCGGCGGGCGTCGACGTCACGTGGCTCCACCGGGGCGGCCGGCCGGTGGGCGAGGCGCTGGTCGAGGCGGTCCGGACGCTGGACTTCCCGGCGGGCGACGTCCACGCCTTCGTCCACGGCGAGGCGGGCTTCGTGAAGGAGCTCCGCCGCCACCTGCGCCTGGACCGGGAGGTGCCGCGCGAGCGCCTGTCGATCTCGGGCTACTGGCGCCTGGGCAAGACGGACGAGGCCTGGCGCGCGATCAAGCGCGAGTGGAACGACCAGGTGGAACGCGAACAGGAGAGCTGAGCGACCTCTCGGACGGGGGTGGCGGGGCGAAACGCCCCGGCCACCCCGTCCGCTCGACCGGCACCGACCGGCACCGACCGGCACCGACCGAACACACCACCAGCCCGCCGGCCCGTCAGTCCATCAGTCCTTCAGGACATCCCGTCACTCCCCGAAGACCCGGTCCGACGCGTCCACGTGGGCGAGCCGGCGCAGGGCAGCGAAGACGGCGTCGCCGATGACCGTGCCGACGACCACGCTCTCCACGAGCTCCTCCCGCGCCACCCGCTGCGCCACGTACTCCAGGTCGACCCGCGCCACCCGCTCCGCCGCGTCCGCGTACGCGTCGAGGACCTCGACGAACCGGCCGTGGCCGACCTCCTCGAGCGCGGCGATCGCCGTCGCCAGGGCCTCCGCCGCGGGGCTCCCCTCGTACGTGCGCCATCCGCGCGCCTCGATCAGCGCGGCGGCCGTCTTCCTCGCCTCGGCGATCCCGGACCCGTCCCCGCGTTCGTACCGCGGCACCACGTGGTCCGCCGCCTCGCCGAGCACCGTGTGCAGCGGCCGGTCTGGGTCGTCGATCGCCACGATCACGTCGCGGATCCCCGCCACCGACAGGCCGCCCACGTCGAGGAGCGCCCGGATCAGGCGGAGCCGCCGCACGTGCGTCTCTCCGTACGAGGCCTGGTTCGGGCTCGTCAGCTCTCCGGGCGGGAGCAGTCCTTCCCGTACGTAGAACTTGATCGTCGGCACGGACACCCCGGCCCTGCGACTCAACTCTCCGATGCGCACTACCTGTTCACCTTTCCCGGACCCTCTCCGGCCTTGCCGACCGACACCCTCATCATAGATAGTGGCGCTATCAGATAGCGGCGAGTGCCGCTATCCATACTTTCCCACGGGGGATTCGTATGTCTTCGACCGGTCTGCTCGACCCGCCCGGCCCACTCAGCCCGCCCGGCCCGCGCCCCCGGCTGCACCGGCCCCTGGTCTGGTTCGCCGTCTCGATGGGCGCCCTCGCCCTCGTCTCCGCCGTCGGCCTGGCGGTGGACGACCGGATCCTGGTCGGCGTGCCGATCTGGGCCAAACCGTTCAAGTTCTCGGTCTCGTTCGTCGCCTACTCCCTCTCGCTCGCCTGGATGCTCTCGCTGCTCCCCCGGGGCCGCCGGGCCGGCTGGTGGGCCGGGACGGTGATCGCCGTCGCGAGCGCGGTGGAGATGGCGCTCATCACCCTCCAGGTGGTACGGGGCACCCAGAGCCACTTCAACCGGGCGACCCCGTTCGACGACACCGTCTTCCAGATCATGGGCGGCACCGTCGTCGTGCTGTGGCTCGGCGCCCTGGTCGTCTCCCTGCTCCTGCTGCGCGCCCGGATCCTCGACCGCGCCATGGCCTGGACGGTCCGCCTCTCCTCCCTGATCGCCCTGGCGAGCGCCGCCGTCGGCTTCCTGATGGTGCGTCCGACCCCGGAACAGCTCGCGACCGACGACTCGCCGATCGTCGGCGCGCACGGCGTCGGCGTCCCGGACGGCGGCCCGTCCATGCCGGTGACAGGCTGGGCCACCACCGGCGGCGACCTGCGCGTGGCGCACTTCTTCGGCATGCACGCGCTCCAACTGCTCCCGCTGGTCCTGCTCGTCCTGGCCGCCCTCGCGGCCCGCTCCGTCCGCCACCCCGTTTCCCCTCCTCGCCCGCCTCGCCGACGAACGGGTCCGACTGCGCCTCGCCCTCACCGCCTCGGCGGTCTACGCGGCAGTCTTCGTCCTGCTGACCTGGCAGGCCCTGCGGGGCCAGGCCCTGTCGGCACCGGACGGCGCGACCCTGGCCGGCGCGGGGGCGATCGTGCTGCTCGGCGCGGCCGCCACCACCCTCTCCCTGCGCACCCCTCTCCCTAGGCCGACCGGATGACGGACATCGACCACGCCGTGGACGCCGACGACCTGCGGGACCTGGCGGAGGCCCTGCCCACGGCCGACTGAGGACGCCGGGCCGGTCCGGGACCCGGACCGGCCCCGGTCTCAACCCCGGGCGCGGACCGTCGCCAGGACGTCGCGGTCCGGCTGGAGGGTGAGGCTGGGGACCGGGCGTATCCCGTCGGCGGTGACGTCCAGGTGGAAGCGGCGGGCGAGCACCGCGAGGACGAGGACCGCCTCGACGAGGGCGAAGCGGGTGCCGAGGCACACGCGAGGGCCGCCGCCGAACGGGAACCAGGCGTACTCGGGTATTCCCTCGTCCGGTTCACCGCCGTCGCCGTTCTCGGGAGTCCCGGTCAGCCAGCGTTCGGGGCGGAAGGCCTCGGGGTCGCCGTACCAGCGGGGGTCGCGGTGGGTGGCCCACTGGCTGGACCAGACGCGGGTGCCGGCGGGGACGGGGGTGCCGCCGATGGTGGCGCCCTCCTTCGCGAGGCCGGTGAGGAGCCAGATGGTGGGGTAGAGCCGGAGGGTCTCCTTCACGACGGCCTGGGTGTGGGTGAGGGAGGCGTAGTCGTCGTGGCCCGGTTCGTGGTCGGCGAGGACCCGGTCGAGTTCCTCGGTGAGGGCGTCACGGACCCGGGGGTTGCGGGAAAGCAGGTGCCAGGCCCAGACGAGGGTGGAGCTGGTGGTCTCGTGGCCCCCGATGTGAGGGTGACGGTCTCGTCGCGTATCTCCCGGTCGGAGAGACGGGCGCCGGTCTCGTCCCGGGCGGCGAGGAGCCGGCTGAGCAGGTCGGGCCGTTCGGTGTCGCCGTCGCGGTGGCGGGAGACGACCCGGGAGACCTCGGCGTCGATGACGGCCGTGGCGCGCTTGATGCGGGCGCGTCCGGGAGTGGGGACCCAGTCGGGCAGCAGGGCCCCGATGCCGCTGAACTCGGCGCCGATCTCCTTCTGCGCGATGTCCATCGCCCGGCCGATGGACTCGGCGTCGGCGGCCGTGTCGACGCCGAAGATCGTGCGGACGGCGATGAGCTGGGTGAGGGCGGCCATCTCCTTCTTGATGTCGATCCGCTGTCCGTCGGTCCACCGGTCGGCGAGGTCGACGGCGCACTCGGCCATGGTCGCCGCGTAGGAGCGGACCTGCTTGGGGCGGACGGAGGGCTGGACGAGGGAGCGCTTGCGCCGCCAGTCGGCGCCCTTCGCGACGACGACGCCGTTGCCGAGGAGGGTGCGGAAGGCGATGCCGAGGTCGGGCTGGTCGAAGGTGCGCTCGATCTCGGTGAGGAGTTCGCCGATGTCGTCGGGGTGGGCGATGAAGAGGCGCGGCTGCGGCCGAAGCGCCAGCGGACGAAGTCCCCCGCTCCCGGAGCTGTTCGAAGAAGGCGAGGGGTCCTTGCCGAAGGCGGGCAGGTTGCCGAGGAGGGCACGCCTCGCGTCCTTCCGCGAAGACCACCGGCTCCCGCACCAGCGCCCCCGGCTCCCCCGCGTCTCCTCCCCGCACCGATGCCCCGGCTCCCCCGTCGCTCCTCCTCGTCCCCCGCTCCTCCTTCCCGCTTCCCCGTGGGCCGCTCTCCGTCACGCGCCCCGGCATCCGGACCGGCATGTGCGGTCATCCGTTTCCCTCCCAACTGCCCTTCCCTGCACGTGAGTCCATGCAAGCGGAAGGGCCGGGCTCCGCGCCACCCCTGTGGACGACGACCTGTGGACAACGGCGTCGGGAACACGACAACCGGGTGCCCATGGCGTGATCGCCATGGGCACCCGGCCGAAACTCCCCGAAGGGGTGAAGGACGTCAGCCCACCGAGCTGTAGGCGACGACGCCCCGCAGCAGCGAGTCGACGGCCTTGCGGGCGTTCTTGGCGACGGTGCTGTTCTCCCTGGGCGCGGCGGCGGCGATCTGTCCGAGGACGTCGATCACCTGCTTGCACCAGCGGACGAAGTCTCCGGCGGGCATCTCGGCCTCACGGAGCACCTGGTCGAGGCCCTTGTCGGAGGCCCACTGGTAGGCCGCCCAGGCGAACCCGAGGTCGGGCTCGCGCTGGCCCACCCTCCGCCTGGTTGATCTTGAACTCCTCTTCGAGGGCGTCGAGGCGTCCCCAGATCCGGACCATCTCACCGAGGGCCGCCTTGGCGTTGCCGGTGGGCAGCTTGGGCGCGACGGCGTCGTCGGCCTGACGGGACTCGTACACCAACGCGGAGACGCAGGCGGCGAGTTCGGGCGGGGTGAGGCCTTCCCAGACCCGGTCGCGGAGGCATTCGCTCGCCAGCAGGTCGAGTTCGCCGTAGAGGCGGGCGAGCCGCTTGCCGTTGTCCGTGACCTCGTCGCCGCGCAGGTAGTCGAGCTCGGTGAGGAGCGCGACGATCCGGTCGAAGGTGCGGGCGATGGTGTTGGTGCGGCCCTCGATGCGCCGTTCCAGTTGCCGGGTGTCGCGCTGGAGGCGGTGGTAGCGCTCGGCCCAGCGGGCGTGGTCCTCGCGCTCGTCGCAGCCGTGGCAGGGGTGGGCGCGGAGGGCGGCGCGCAGCCGGGCGATCTCGCGGTCGTCGGCGGCGGCGGAGCGGTCCTTGCGATGCCGCTCGGGGTTGATGTGACCGGCCTTGCTGCGCAGCGCGGAGGCGAGGTCGCGGCGGGACTGTGGGGAGCGCGGGTTGAAGGACTTGGGGATCCTCATGCGCTCCAGCGCCTCGACCGGGACGGGGAAGTCGATGGAGGCGAGCCTCTTGACCTGCCGCTCGGCGGTGAGGACGAGCGGGCGGGGCCCGTCGTGGTGCTCGAAGCCGCGGTGTCCGTTGGTGCGGCCCGCCGGGATGCCGGGGTCGAGGACCAGGGCGAGGCCGGCGAACTTCCCGGTGGGGACGTGGATGACGTCGCCGGGCTTCAGCTTCTCCAGGAGCCGGCCGCCTGGGCGCGGCGCTGGGCGGCGCCCTGCTTGGCCAGCTCCGTCTCGCGGTCCTTGAGGTCGCGGCGGAGCAGCGCGTACTCCTCGAAGTCCCCGAGGTGGCAGGTCATGCCCTCGCGGTAGCCCTCCAGGCCCTCTTCGTTCTTCTGGACCTGGCGGGAGATCCCGACGACGGAGCGGTCGGCCTGGAACTGCGCGAACGAGGTTTCGAGGAGTTCGCGGGACCGGTGCCGGCCGAACTGGTCGACGAGGTTGACCGCCATGTTGTACGAGGGCTTGAAGCTGGAGCGCAGCGGGTACGTGCGCGTGCCGGCGAGGCCGGCGAGGTGGCCGGGGTCGAGGCCGCGCTGCCAGAGGACGACGGCGTGTCCCTCGACGTCGATGCCACGGCGTCCGGCACGGCCGGTGAGCTGCGTGTACTCGCCGGGGGTGATGTCGGCGTGCTGCTCGCCGTTCCACTTGACCAGCTTTTCGAGGACGACGGACCGCGCGGGCATGTTGATGCCGAGGGCGAGGGTCTCGGTGGCGAAGACGGCCTTGACGAGGCCGCGGACGAACAGCTCCTCGACGACCTCCTTGAAGGTGGGGAGCATGCCCGCGTGGTGGGCGGCGATGCCCCGCTCCAGGGCTTCGAGCCACTCGTAGTAGCCGAGGACGTGGAGGTCCTCGCCGGGGATGGAGGCGGTGCGCTCCTCGACGATCTCGCGGACCCGCTGCCGGGCCTCGTCGTCGTTGAGGCGGAGCCCGGCGTAGAGCACTGCTGGACGGCGGCCTCGCAGCCGGCGCGGCTGAAGATGAAGGTGATGGCGGGCAGGAGCCCCTCGGCGTCGAGGCGGTCGATGACCTCGGGCCGGCCGGGGGTCCAGATGCGGGAGCGCTGGCGGCGCTCGCGCTCGCAGTCGGCCTCGCGGACCATCTTGCCGCGCCGCCGGTCGCGCGGGTTGTACGTGCGCGTGTTCTCGGTGCGGGCGAGGCGGAGGAGGTCGGGGTTGACCTCGCGCCGGGAGGCGCCGCGGCCGCCGTGGTCGGTCTCCTCTTCGAAGAGGTCGTACATCCGGCGTCCGGCGAGGACGTGCTGCCAGAGCGGCACGGGGCGGCTCTCGGAGACGATGACCTCGGTGTCGCCGCGGACGGTGTCGAGCCAGTCGCCGAACTCCTCGGCGTTGGAGACGGTCGCGGAGAGTGAGACGAGGGTGACGGATTCGGGGAGGTGGATGATCACTTCCTCCCAGACGGCGCCGCGGAAGCGGTCCGAGAGGTAGTGCACCTCGTCCATGACGACGTACCCGAGGCCGGAGAGGGCCTGGGAGCCCGCGTACAGCATGTTGCGGAGGACTTCGGTGGTCATGACGACGATCGGCGCGTCGCCGTTGACGCTGTTGTCCCCGGTGAGCAGGCCGACCTTGTCGGCTCCGTACCGCTTGACGAGGTCGGCGTACTTCTGGTTCGACAGCGCCTTGATGGGGGTCGTGTAGAAGCACTTGCGGCCCTGGGTGAGGGCCAGGTGGACGGCGAACTCGCCGACGATGGTCTTGCCGGAGCCCGTGGGCGCGGCGACGAGTACCCTTGCCGGCTTCGAGGGCCTTGCACGCCTCGATCTGGAAGGGGTCCAGGTCGAAGTCGTACATCTCGCGGAAGGGGGCCAGCGCGGTGGCCTGCTCGGCGTTGCGGGCGAGGGCGGCCGCGTACGCCTCGGCTGGTGTCAGGTCCTCTGTCATCTTGTTGTCGAGACTACCCGCCACCTCTGACAGTGACGCGATCTTTATCGCGCGATGTGGACCGGCGGGAGCGGACCGTCCTGGCGGCGCCTCCCCGGACGGGGTCCCGGCAGCGCTCCCCCGGACGCGGCCCGGGGGAGCGCCGCGAGATCAGGTGATGTCGTCGTACCCGTTGAGGCGCCGTGCGCCGCCGTGCTCCCCAGTGGCCTGCTCGGGCAGGGCGCGGGGCGCGCTCACAGCCTCGACGGCGCCGACCGGCTCGGGGGTGAGGTCGAGGGCGGAGGCCTCGTCGTCGTCGAGCTCGGCGTCGGGGTTGCCGCGCCGGCGCCGCCGGTCGTTGAGGAGGGAGAAGCCGACGGCCCCGAAGTACAGGACGGTGATGGGTCCGGCGAGGGCGATCATGCCGACGGGGTCGGTGGTGGGGGTGATGACGGCGCCGAAGACGAAGACGCCCATGATCACGCCGCGCCACCAGCCGGCCATGCGGCGGCCGGAGAGGACGCCGGTGAGGTTGAGCATCACCAGGACGAGCGGGAGCTCGAAGGCGAGGCCGAAGACGAGCACCATGCGCAGGGTGAAGTCGAGGACGTCACCGAGCGAGAGGATGTTCGCGGAGCCCTCGGGCGTGAGGCTGATGAGGACCTTCACGCTGATGGGGAGGATGAGGTACGCGAGGTAGGCGCCGGCGGCGAAGAGCGGCACGGCCGCGCCGACGAAGGCGTACGTGTACTTCTTCTCGTTCCTGTGCAGTCCGGGCGCGACGAAGGCCCAGAGCTGGTAGAGCCAGACGGGGCTGGCGACGACGAGGCCCGTCGTCAGCGAGAGCTGGATCGTCGTGCTGAAGGGGCCATCAGCGTGTTGAAGGAGACGATCGCGCAGTTTCCGCCGTTGCTGGTGACGTTCGGCGCGCAGGTGGGCACCGACTTCGTCAGGAACTGCATCAGCTCCTCGCTGTACACGAGGGCGACGATCGTCACCGCTGCGACGGCGAGGAGGCCCTTCGCCAGTCGGTTGCGGAGTTCGCGGAGGTGCTCCACGAGGGGCATCCGGCCCTCGGGATCCTTCTCCTGCTTGCGGGCAGACTTGAGCAACCCACGTCCTCATCTCGTGCGGCAGGCCGCCGCCCGGTGCGGCGGCCGCGGCGGACCGGGTCAGCGCTTGGTGGTGTCCGTGGGCTCGGTCACGGGACGCGCGCTGGTCACGTCGCCGGGAGCGGCCTGGATGGTGCGCGGGACGGACTGGTCCGGCGTTGCGGTTCCGGGGTGCGGCGGGTCGGCGGGCGCGCTCTGCTGGTCCTCGGACTTCATCGCCTTGGCCTCGCTCTTGAGGATGCGGGCCGACTTGCCGAGCGAGCGGGCCATGTCCGGGAGCTTCTTGGCGCCGAACAGCAGGATGATGACGACGAGGATGAGGATGATCTCGGTGGGGCCGAGCCTACCCATAGCTGTTTACCTTCTTCACCGAGGCGACATGGGTGCGTGCCCGGCGGGTCGGACAGGTGTCCGGCCACCGCGCTGTCTGCGATCGTAACCCGCAGGAGTAAACGGGGGCAATGCCCGTGCGTACTCCCGATTGCGTCCCGCGTGCCCCGGCCGGGGCCGCCTCCCGCAACGTACGGCACGGATTCAGCGGAGCGTCTCGCCGGTCCGGGCGAGGTCGGCGGCGGCGCCTTCGAGCTCTTCGGCGGCCCGGGCGATCCGTTCGCTGGTGCGGGCCACTTGACGGCCGAGGCGCTGGACCTCCAGGAAGACCTTGACGGCGAGGACGCCGAGGACGGCGAGGCCGAGGAAGCCGAGGGCGATGGCGAGCATGGGCCAGAACATGGGGCGAGCCTAGACGGTGGGCGGCGGTGGGCGGGTCAGACGGTGGTGTGGAGGCGCAGGGTCCGGACGCCGCCGCCGGTGAGAGTTCGACGATGCGCTCGCCGGCGGGTTTGCGGACGGAGCTTCCGCACTCGGGGCAGGTGAAGGAGTAGAAGGTGGTCCGGCGGCTGGCTCCGATGGCGAGGCGCAGGGCGTTGGCCGAGAGTTCGAAGCGGGAACGGCAGTCGGGGCAGGCGGCCTTGAAGAGGACCGGGGCCACCGTCGCCGCAAAACCGTGCATCACGGACATCTCCCTCATCTCTTTCTTTCCGGACCGCTCACCGCGCTCGCCCCGGGTCGCCCGTCCCGGACCGTCCCCGCCGTGCCTCACTCGTTCTCGTACGCGGCGAGCGCGGCGGCCGCCGCCGTCCTGGCGCTGTCGGCGAGCTCGGCCGGTGCGACGATGCGCCCGTCGCTGCCGAGGCGGAGCGCGAGCCGGCGCAGCGAGGCGGGGTCCGGCGTGCGCAGGGTGATCCGCAGGCCGCCGTCGGGCAGCTCGTCGGCCCGGTCGTGCGGGTAGTACTCGGCGACCCAGCGGCCCCCGGGGCCGACCTCGACCACGACCTCGGGGTCGTCGGCGGAAGGCTGGACCAGGTTCTCGGAGAGGTCCCGCAGCTCCAGCTCCGGCGGCGCGGCGGGCTCGTCCAGGAGGCGGATCTCCGCGACCCGGTCGAGCCGGAAGGTGCGGCGCGCCTCGGAGAGCGGCACCACGCCTCCATGTAGGTGTGGCCGACGGCGAAGAGCCGGATGGGGTCGACCTCGCGCTCGGTGAGCTCGTCGCGGGCGGGCGAGTAGTAGCGCACCCACAGGCGGCGGCGCTCGGAGATCGCCCGGTCGACCTCGGCGAAGACCCCGCCCTCGGCCTCGAAGGTCACCGAGAGCCGGGCGCTGGCACCGGCAGCCTCGCCGGCCGCGGCCTCCAGCTTGGCGGTGGCGCGCAGCAGGGCCTCCCGGTCGCCCTCGCGGAGCCCCGGCAGGGTGGCGACGGCGCGGGCGGCGACGAGCAGGGCGGTCGCCTCGTCGGCGGCGAGCCGCAGCGGGGCGGCGACGTCGTCGGGGTTGTGCCACCAGATCCGGTCGCCGTCGGTGTCGATGTCGAGGAGGTCGCCGCCCCGGAAGCTGGTGCCGCACATGGGCAGCACGTCCAGGTCGGAGATCAGCTCGTCCTCGGTGATGCCGAAGGCGCGCGCCACGTCGGCGACGTGGGCGCCGGGAGCGCTCGCGGAGGTAGGTGACGAGGAGAGCATCCGCCTCGTCTGGTCGATCGCGTTGGCAGCCATGCGTCCGTCTCCCCCTCAGCCCTTGGCCACGGCGCGCAGCCGGTCCACCACGTCGGCCCGCAGGTCGGCCGGTTCCAGTACGACGACGTCGGGGCCGAACTCGACGAGCCAGGCGTCGAGGCCGTGCCCGTACGGGATCTCCAGCTCGTCCCAGCCGTCGGCGCCCTCCCGCACGGACTGGGCGCGGGCCCGCAGCGGGTAGCCGGCACCGGCGCGGAGGCGGATCCGGGCGGAGCGGGTGGCGGTCTCGCCGGCCCAGCTCTCGACGGTCTCCCGGACGGTGACGACGTCGGGCACGGGCGCGGTGAAGGCGCCGGCCCGGGAGCGGACCTTGCCGGTGATCCGGGAGAGGCGGAAGACGCGCTCGGCGCCGCGGTCGCGGTCCCAGCCGGCGAGGTACCAGTGGCCGCGCCAGCACTCGAGGGTCCAGGGCTCGACGTGGCGGGTCCCGGGCCGGGCGGCGTTGGCCTTGCGGTAGTCGAAGACGACGGGCCGCCGGTCGCGGCAGGCCAGCATGAGGGGCTCGAAGGCGGCCTCGCGGACCGGGATGCGCGGTTCGAGGGCGCTGGGCTGGACGTCGTACGAGTCCTCCGCCTCGGGCATGCCGGCGGCGCGGAGCTTCTGGAGGCGCCGCTGGCGGCCCCGGCGAGCGGGCCTGCTGCCAGACCTTGGCCGCGAGGCCGAGCGCGGCAGCCTCCTCGGCGTCGAGGGTGATGGGCGGCAGCCGGTTGGAGTCGCGGCGGGCCAGGTAGCCGGTCTCGCCGTCCAGGTTCTCGACGGTCTCGATGACGAGGCCGAGCTCGCGGAGGTCGTCCTTGTCGCGCTCGAACATGCGGTTGAAGGCGTCCTCGCCGCTCGCTTCGAGGTACGCCTCGATGGAGCCGCGCAGTTCGCGCTTGCTGAGCGGGCGGCGCGTCCCGAGCAGGCACAGCGCGAGATTCATCAGCCGCTCGGACTTGGCAATCGCCATCGACGCCCCGCACCTCTTCCGCCTGTTCCACTTCCCGGACGTCCGACCGTACCGCCCCGGGGTCCCGGGATCCAAAGCCGAGGGCCCCGCCGTGGACGGCGGGGGCCCTCGGTGCCTCGTGGGGCCGGGTCAGCGCTTGCCGACGGCCACGAGGTCGCAGACGAAGATCAGCGACTCGCCCGGGGCGATGGCGCTGCCGGCGCCGCGGTCGCCGTAGGCGAGGTGCGCGGGGATGACGAGCTGGCGGCGGCCGCCGACCTTCATCCCCTGGACGCCCTGGTCCCAGCCGGCGATGACCTGGCCGATGCCGAGCTGGAAACCGAGCGGGGTGCCGCGGTTCCAGGAGGCGTCGAACTCCTCGCCGGTGGAGAAGGCCACGCCCACGTAGTGGACCTGCACGGCGTCGCCGGCCTCGGCGACCTCGCCGTCGCCCTCCCAGATGTCCTTGATCTCCAGGTCCTTCGGCGGCTCGCCGCCCGGGAAGTCGACCTCGGGCTTCTCGATGCTCACTGCTGTGTGCTCCTTCTTGTGGTGCGTCGATCCGGAACAGTCTCACAGATCGGTGATCGGATCGGTGATCGGATCGACGGTCCGGCCGGTGGTCGGGCCGCCGGTCAGGCGACGCCCAGGATGTCGACGGAGAAGACCAGCGTGTTCTTCGCCAGCTCGCTGCTCGGGTTGGCCCCGTAGCCCAGCGCCGGGGGATCACCAGGAGCACGCGGTCACCGACGTTCTTGCCGACCAGGGCCTTGTCCCAGCCCTGGATGACCGATCCGGTGCCGATCTGGAAGGCGGTGGCGCCCCGTGGTCCCAGGAGGAGTCGAACTTCTTGCCGTCCTCCCACTTCACACCGGTGTACTGGGCGACGAGCCCCTGTCCGGCCTCGACCTTCGGCCCGGTGCCCTTGATGAGCACCTGCTGCTTCCAGCTCGGTGGGGGCCTTCTGCCCCTTCGGGATCGTGATCGTCGCGGCGGCCTGCGAGGGGCCTTCACCTCGGGCATGCCGGCCTCGGGCGCCGCCTGGGCGCCCTTGGCCTCGGCCTTGGAGTCCACCGTGGCGGCTCCGGCCACGTCCACGACCCAGACCAGGGTGTCGGTGGCCTTCAGGCCCGACTGCGGGTTCAGGCTCTCACCGACCAGCTCGCCCGCCGTGCCCTGGACGAGGATGCGGGAGCCGGCCTTCTTGCCCTCCACCGCGTTTAGGACCTTCTCCGGCAGTTGCTGGCTCGGCTGGCCGAGCCGCTCGACAGACTGCGGGTGCACTCCCTTGGCGGCGGGCGTCTGCTGGCCCCACGTGCCGCCCAGCGGCTTGTCGTCCTGCCACTTCTCGACCGTCCAGTCCAGCCTGACGAAGTCGCCCTTCTTGACCGTCGCCCCGCTGCCCTCCGTCACGGTCTCGATCACCGTCTTGTCGGCGGCCTTGGCGTCCTTGGGGACGACGACGTCGGGCTGAGCGCCGAACTTCCCCTTGACCTCGGCCACCGTGCCGTCCGAGGCGCCGTCCTTCTCCGAGTCCGAACCGCACGCGGCGGTCAGCAGCAGGACGGGCACGGCAAAGAGCGCGGCGATACGTCGCTTCGTGTTGTAGTTCATCAGTCCAACTGGGAGTCGGGGCCATGGGAACGTCCACACTCTACGGTGCGGCCCCTGCCCGCAGGGGTTCCGCCGTACTCGACGGACGGAACCGGAACCGCGCCCCGACGGGGCGCGGCCTTCGAACGGGAGGTCGGGCCCGGTGCGCCGGACCCGACCTCGCGTGCCGTGTTTTCACCCTTGCGGTGGCCCCGTCACATGCCGGCGATCAGCTTCTCCACCCGGTCGTCGACGGAGCGGAACGGGTCCTTGCACAACACCGTGCGCTGCGCCTGGTCGTTGAGCTTGAGGTGGACCCAGTCGACGGTGAAGTCCCGCCGCTGCTCCTGGGCGCGGCGGATGAAGTCGCCGCGGAGGCGGGCCCGGAGTGGTCTGCGGGGGCACGGACTTGCCCTCGAAGATCTTCAGGTCGTTGCAGATCCGGGCCGCCTGCCCGTTCTTCTGGAGCAGGTAGTAGAGCCCGCGGCGACGTGGATGTCGTGGTAGGCGAGGTCTATCTGCGCGACCCTCGGGTTCGACATGGTCATGTTGTGCTTGGCCCGGTACCGCTCGATGAGCTTGTACTTCATGACCCAGTCGATCTCGGTCTCGATGCGGTCGAGCCGCTCGGCCTCGATCGCGTCGAGCGTGCGGCCCCAGAGCTCCAGGACCTGGGCGACGGTGCCGCTGCGGATGCCGCGGCGGTCGACGAAGTCCACGGCCTTCTCGTAGTACTCGCGCTGGACCTCCAGGGCGGAGGCCTCGCGGCCGCTGGCGAGCCGGACCTTGCGCTGGCCGGTGATGTCGTGGCTGACCTCGCGGATCGCCCGGATGGGGTTCTCCAGGGTCAGGTCGCGCATCACGGTGCCGGCCTCGATCATGCGGAGCACGAGGTCGGTGGCGCCGACCTTGAGCAGCATGGTCGTCTCGGACATGTTCGAGTCGCCGACGATGACGTGGAGCCTGCGGTAGCGCTCGGCGTCGGCGTGCGGCTCGTCCCGGGTGTTGATGATGGGACGCGAGCGGGTGGTGGCGGAGCTGACGCCCTCCCAGATGTGCTCGGCACGCTGGGAGACGCAGTAGACCGCGCCGCGCGGGGTCTGGAGGACCTTCCCCGCACCGCAGATGAGCTGCCGGGTGACGAGGAAGGGAATGAGGATGTCCGCGAGCCGGGAGAACTCGCCGTGGCGGGCGACGAGATAGTTCTCGTGGCAGCCGTAGGAGTTTCCGGCCGAGTCGGTGTTGTTCTTGAAGAGGTAGACGTCGCCCGCGATTCCCTCCTCGTGCAGGCGGCGTTCGGCGTCGACGAGCAGGCCTTCGAGAATGCGCTCGCCGGCCTTGTCGTGGGTGACCAGTTCGGTCACGTCGTCGCATTCCGGTGTGGCGTATTCCGGATGCGAACCCACGTCGAGGTACAGGCGGGCGCCGTTCCGCAGGAAGACATTGCTGCTGCGGCCCCATGACACGACACGGCGGAAGAGGTAGCGCGCCACTTCGTCAGGAGACAGTCGGCGCTGTCCCTGAACGTGCACGTGACGCCGTACTCGTTCTCCAGCCCGAAAATGCGGCGGTCCATGTCTGAACATTACGCCTGAGGGCCTGTGCTGAAACCGGGTTGGACGCTCACGTTCGGATCATTTTCCGATCAGGGCGCGTTCTTTTCGCCGTGCGCGGCGGCGGGAGCGTCCGCGCCGGCGGCGTGTCGCGCCCCGGCGACGGGGACGGCGGAAGGCGTCGGGGCGTCCAGGACGCGGGTGGTGGCGAGGAGGACGGCGAAGGCGACGAGGCCGCCCGCCCCGGCCACCGCGAAGCCGGACGCGGTTCCGGCGAGTTCGACGGCGGGTCCCGCGACGGCGGAGCCGAGGGCCGAGCCGACGCCGAAGGTGGTGACCAGCCAGGAGAAGGCCTCGGTGACGGTGCCGCGCGGCGCGTGCCGGTCGACGACGAGGAAGGCGCAGGCGAGGGCGGGTGCCAGGAAGACGCCCGAGAGGACCGAGAGGCCCGTCATGGCGACGGGGCCCGGGACGAGGACCAGCGGCAGGTAGCAGACCGCGAGGAGCAGCACGAGGACGCGCAGGCGCCGCTCGGGCGCCCGGCCCACTGCCGGGCGCCGTAGGCGACGCCGCCGAGGAGCGCGCCGAGGCCGAGGGCGGCCATCAGCCAGCCGTAGACGGCGGGGGCACCGCGGTCGTCGGCGTAGGCGACGGCGGCGACGGTGATGGAGCCGAGGGCGAGGCCGATGAAGAAGAAGGAGCCGAGGAGGGCGAGGAGGCCGGGCGAGCGCAGGGCGCCCAGCCAGTGGGCCTCGCGGGGCGCGGAGCGCCAGGCGCGGGAGGGCTCGGAGAGGACGACGGCGAGGGCCCCGAGGACGCCCAGGGCGTTGATGACGAGGAGGGCGGCGGCGGGCGACCACAGGGAGACCAGGAGGGTGAGCAGCAGGGGCCCGACGGTGAACATGACCTCCTGGGCGACCGCGTCGAGGGCGTACGCGCGGTGGACCCGGTCCTCGCGGCCGAGGACGCTCGGCCACAGGGCCCGCAGCCCGCCCTCCAGGGGCGGGGTGAAGAGCCCGCGAGGACGACGGCCGCGTAGGCGAGGCCGAGGTGTCCGATGCCGGTGAGGGCGAGCAGGGCCATGCCGAGGGCGGAGAGGACGGCGGCGGGCAGTTGCACCCGGGGCTGGCCCTTGAGGTCGACGGCCCGGCCGAGGAGGGGCTGGCCGAGGGCGGTGGCGACGCCGTAGGCAGCGATGAGGCCGCCGGCGAGGGTGTAGCTGCCGCCCTGGTCGCGGACGAAGAGGGTGAGGGCGACGGGGCCGGTGCCGTTGGGCAGGCGCCCACGAGGGTTCCGGCGAGGAGCCGGGCCGCGTGCGGCGCCCGGAGTATGTCGCGATAGCCCCCGCGTGCCGGCGCCTCGGTGGCCATGTCGGTCTCCCCTCGCCCCGGACCCGCCGGGGTTTTACGTATAACGTCCGGCGTCATACGTACCATGTCGACTGCGCGCGGGTCCACCCCGCGCCCCTGGGACCGTCCGACGCGGAGGCTTGTGTGCAGACCCCGGAGCCGCTCGGCGGCACCCGCCCGACCAGCCGGGACGTCGCCCGGGTCGCGGGCGTCTCGCAGGCCACCGTCTCCCTGGTGCTCGGCGACAAGTGGCGCGGCCGGGTCTCCGAGCGCACCGCGGGCGCCGTGCGGGAGGCCGCCCGGGAGCTCGGCTACCGGCCCAACCTGGCCGCCCGCAACCTCCGGCTCGGCCGCACCAGGACGGCCCTGCTCGTCGTCCCGGCCCTCACCAACGAGTTCTTCGCCCACGTCTACACGGGCGCCGCCGCGGCGGCGGCCCGGCACGCTTCGGCGTCGTCCTCTACCCTCCCCCGACGGCGTGGGACCGGCCCGGGACCCCGCCTCCGCGCAGGCCGCCCTCGACGGCGTGATCGCCTCCTCCATGGCGACCGACGCCCTGGAGGCCTTCCGGGGCACCGACCTCCCGCTCGTCATGCTCGACAGCGACCCGGCCGGCACCGGCGCCGCCGCCCATGTGAACCTCGACGTCGCGGACGGCATGCGCCGGGTGACCGAGCACCTGCTCGGCCTCGGCCACCGCCGCTTCCTGCACCTGGCGTCCGCGGCCCGTCCTGGACCTTCGACGTCCGGGCCGAGGCGCTCGCCCGGGCGCTGCGCGGGACGGACGTGCGCACCGTGCGGTCGGCGCTGAACGTCGCGGACGCGCGGGAGGCGGCGGTCCGGGCCCTCGCCGCCCCGGGGCCCCGCCCACCGCGGTGGTCTGCGACGACGACATCCTCGCGGCCGGCGTCTACAAGGCCGCGCGCCGGCTCGGTCTGCGCGTCCCCGAGGACCTGTCGGTCACCGGCTTCGACGACATGGCCCTGGCCACGGTGGTCGAGCCGGAGCTCACCACCGTCCGGCTGCCCGCCGAGGAGTTCGGCCGGCGGGGCATGGAGGCGCTCCTCGCCGTCCTCGCGGGCGAACCGCCCCGCCCTGACACCCTTCCCGTCGCCCTGGTCCCCGGGGCTCCTCGGGAGCCGGCCCCGGGCTCCTGAGGCCCTCCGGGCTCCCCGGAGGAAGACGCGCCGAGGGCCCCGGCCGCTCGCGCGCCGGGGCCCCTCGGGCGGTGCCGCCTACTCCTCGGGAGCCTCGTCGGAGGGCTCGTCCGTCTTCGTCACCGCCGCGTTGTCCGCCTCCAGGAGGCGGGAGAGCTGCCGGCCGACGATCCGCTTGAACTTGCGCTGCTGCGGGCGCGTGCGGTCCAGGACCGCCACCTCCAGGCGCTCGGCGGGGATGTCCCGCTCGCTGCCGTTGGTGTCCCGCGAGAGCGCTTGCACGGCCAGCTTCAGGGCCTCGGCCAGGGACATGCCGTCCCGGTGCCGCTGGTCCAGGAAGGAGCTGATCTGCTCGGCGTTGCCGCCGACCGCGACCGAGCCGTGCTCGTCGACGATCGAGCCGTCGTGCGGCAGCCGGTAGATCTGGTCGCCCTCCGGCTCGGTGCCGACCTCGGCGACGACCAGCTCCACCTCGTACGGCTTCTCCCCGCGCTGGAGAAGATGGTGCCGAGCGTCTGCGCGTAGACGTTGGCCAGGCCGCGCGCGGTGACGTCGTCCCGGTCGTAGGTGTAGCCCCGCAGGTCGGCGTAGCGCACGCCGCCGATGCGCAGGTTCTCGTACTCGTTGTACTTGCCGGCGGCCGCGAAGCCGATCCGGTCGTAGATCTCGCTGAACTTGTGGAGGGCCCGGGACGGGTTCTCACCGACGAACGATGCCGTCGGTGTACTGGAGGACGACGAGGCTGCGGCCGCGGGCGATACCCTTGCGGGCGTACTCGGCCCGGTCGGCCATGGCCTGCTGGGGTGAGACGTAGAACGGAGTGGACACCGGCGGTCCGTCCCTTTCTTCTGGGCTTCTGGAGCGACGAGTGGTCAGAGCAGGGCGGCGCGCGGCCCGTCGGGCTGCTCGAGCCGTCGCTCGGTGACCGACCGGGCCAGCTCGGAGGACTCGGCCTCGGTGAGCCTGCGGAAGCCCTCTTCGGTGATGACGGTGACGATCGGGAAGATCCGGCGGGCCAGGTCCGGGCCGCCGGTCGCGGAGTCGTCGTCCGCCGCGTCGTACAGCGCCTGCACGACCAGCGTGGTGGCCTGCTGCTCGGTGAGGTCGTCGCGGTAGAGCTTCTTCATCGAACCGCGCGCGAAGATCGAACCCGAGCCGGTGGCGGCGAAGCCGTGCTCCTCGGAGCGACCGCCGGTCACGTCGTAGGAGAAGATCCGGCCCTTCTCCTTGCCCTCGTCCCAGCCCGCGAAGAGCGGCACGACGGCGAGGCCCTGCATGGCCATGCCGAGGTTGCCGCGGATCATGGTGGACAGGCGGTTCGCCTTGCCCTCCAGGGAGAGCGTCGCGCCCTCCACCTTCTCGAAGTGCTCCAGCTCCAACTGGAACAGCTTGACCATCTCCACCGCGAGGCCGGCGGTGCCGGCGATGCCGACCGCGGAGTACTCGTCGGCCGGGAACACCTTCTCGATGTCCGCTGCGCGATCATGTTGCCCATGGTGGCGCGGCGGTCGCCGGCGAGACGACTCCGCCGGGGAACGTGGCGGCCACGATGGTCGTGCCGTGGGGGCCTCGACGATGCCCTCCGGAAGCTTCCGGTTGCCGGGGAGCAGATCCGGCGAGTGCGCGGACAGGAAGTCCATGAACGAGGACGAGCCCGGCGTCAGGAAGGCCGCCGGCAGACGCCCGGTGCTACGAGGGTTGGCTTCCACGCGATTCCTTCCGGGTGGGAGAGTCGGCCCGCCGTGCGGAGCGCGGGCCGATCTTGCTTGCTGTGCACGGACCTTACCCGTGCCACGGCTATCATCCGTCCCCGGACCCACGGCTTCGTCCGGGGCTCCGGGGACGGAGGACGACAGGTGCGCGAGGCGGCTACTCGCCGCCCTTCTGCACGAACGATCGAACGAAGTCCTCGGCGTTCTCCTCCAGGACGTCGTCGATCTCGTCCAGGACGGAGTCCACGTCCTCGCTCAGCTTCTCCTGGCGCTCCTGGAGGTCGGAGCTCGCCTCCGTGGTGGTCTCCTCGACCTCCTCCGTGGAGCGCGTCGCCTTCTGCTGTCCGCCGCCGGTGTCCTTGGTCGCCATATCCCTCACCCCGCTCGAATCGGCCCGCTCGGTTGAGTCCTTGCAAGATCAGACCCTATAGGCAGGGTCCGTCTTCGGCCTCGTGGTTTCCACAAGCCCGGGCACTGGTTCCATGATTCCCAGCGCCGGGGCGTTTCAGGCTTGTCCGGGGCTCCCGGTTCAGTTGCCCGAGAGCACGCGCACCAGTTCCTCCGCCGTGCGGCAGCGGTCCAGGAGCGATTTCACGTGTGCCTTGGTGCCCCGGAGGCCTCCAGGGTCGGGACGCGCTGGAGCGAGTCCCGGCCCGGCAGGTCGAAGATCACCGAGTCCCAGGAGGCCGCGGCGACGTCGTCCGCGTACTGCTCCAGACAGCGGCCCCGGAAATAGGCCCGGGTGTCCTCGGGAGGTGTCGTCTCGGCCCGCCGCACCTCGGCCTCGTCCAGGAGCCGCTTCATGCGCCCGCGGGCCGCCAGACGGTTGTAGAGGCCCTTGTCGGGGCGCACGTCCGCGTACTGGAGGTCCACCAGGTGCAGCCGGGCGGCGTCCCAGTCCAGGCCGTCGCGGCGCCGGTAGCCCTCCATGAGCTCCCGCTTGGCGATCCAGTCGAGCTCGCCGGCCAGGCTCATCGGATCGTTCTCCAGCCGGTTGAGGGTGTCCTCCCACCGGACCAGGACGTCCTTGGTCTGCTCGTCCGCGTCCGCGCCGTACCGCTCCTCCACGTACTTCCTGGCCAGCTCGAAGTACTCCATCTGGAGCTGTACGGCGGTGAGTGTCCGGCCGCTGCGGAGCGTGATCAGGTACTGGAGCGAGGGGTCGTGCGAGACCTGGTGGAGGTGCGCACTCGGCTGGTCGACGGCGAGGTCGACGGTGATGAAGCCGTCCTCGATCATCGACAGGACCAGCGCGGTGGTGCCCAGCTTGAGGTAGGTCGAGATCTCGGAGAGGTTCGCGTCGCCGATGATCACGTGCAGGCGGCGGTAGCGCTCGGCGTCGGCGTGCGGCTCGTCCCGGGTGTTGATGATGGGCCGTTTGAGGGTGGTCTCCAGGCCCACCTCGACCTCGAAGTAGTCGGCGCGCTGGCTGATCTGGAAGCCGTTCTCCCGCCCGTCCTGGCCGATGCCGACGCGGCCCGCGCCGGTCACCACCTGGCGGGAGACGAAGAAGGGGGTCAGGTGGCGCACGATGTCCGAGAAGGGGTCTCCCGCTTCATCAGGTAGTTCTCGTGCGTGCCGTAGGACGCGCCCTTGTTGTCGGTGTTGTTCTTGTACGGGTGGATGGGCTGGGCCCCGGGAAGCTGGGCGGCGCGCTCGGCCGCCTCGGCCATGATCCGCTCACCGGCCTTGTCCCAGAGGACGGCGTCGCGGGGTTGGTGACCTCGGGGAGCTGTACTCCGGGTGGGCGTGGTCCACGTAGAGCCGGGCCCCGTTGGTGAGGATCACGTTGGCGAGGCCGATGTCCTCGTCGGTGAGCTGGCTGGAGTCGGCCACCTCGCGGGCGAGGTCGAAGCCGCGGGCGTCCCGCAGCGGGTTCTCCTCCTCGAAGTCCCAGCGGGCGCGGCGCGCCGGTGCATCGCCGCCGCGTAGGCGTTGACGATCTGGGACGAGGTGAGCATGGCATTGGCGTTCGGGTGTCCGGGGACGGAGATCCCGTACTCCGTCTCGATGCCCATTACTCGCCGTACGGTCATGCGGCCCTCCTTGCCCGGCGGCGCTCACTGTGCGCGACTCGGCGGTACCGAAGAGCCTAGAGCGGCTCCGCGCTGGTGGGGAGATCGTTTGCGGTATTTCCCTGAGCCCGTGGTGCCGGGGAAATGCTGGATGGAATGCGTCGGCTGCGGATGCCCGGTCTCCGGACATCCGCAGCCGGTGGGCGTTTACAGGTACTGGCCGGTATTGGCCACCGTGTCGATGGAGCGCCCGGTGTCCGCACCCTGCTTTCCGGTGACGAGCGTGCGGATGAACACGATCCGCTCGCCCTTCTTTCCGGAGATGCGGGCCCAGTCGTCGGGGTTGGTGGTGTTGGGCGGGTCCTCGTTCTCCTTGAACTCGTCCACGCACGCCTGGAGGAGGTGGGAGACCCGGATGCCCTTCTGGTTGTGGTCGAGGAAGGCCTTGATGGCCATCTTCTTGGCCCGGTCGACGATGTTCTGGATCATCGCGCCGGAGTTGAAGTCCTTGAAGTACAGGACTTCCTTGTCGCCGTTGGCGTACGTGACTTCGAGGAAGCGGTTCTCCTCGGACTCCGCGTACATCTGCTCGACGACGGACTGGATCATCCCGTGGGCCGCGGCGGCCTTGGAGCCGGCGTGCTCCGAGACGTCGTCCTCGTGCAGCGGCAGGTTGCCCGTGAGGTACTTCGCGAAGATGTCCTTCGCCGCCTCCGCGTCCGGACGCTCGATCTTGATCTTGACGTCGAGCCGGCCGGGCCGCAGGATCGCGGGGTCGATCATGTCCTCGCGGTTGGAGGCGCCGATGACGATGACGTTCTCCAGGCCCTCCACGCCGTCGATCTCGGCGAGCAACTGGGGGACGATGGTGTTCTCCACGTCCGAGCTGACACCGGATCCGCGGGTGCGGAAGAGGATTCCATCTCGTCGAAGAAGACGATGACGGGGTGCCCTCGCTCGCCTTCTCCCGCGCACGCTGGAAGACGAGGCGGATGTGCCGCTCGGTCTCGCCGACGTACTTGTTGAGGAGCTCGGGGCCCTTGATGTTGAGGAAGTAGGACTTCCCCGCGGGCTGACCGGTCACCTCGGCGACCTTCTTGGCCAGGGAGTTGGCCACGGCCTTCGCGATCAACGTCTTGCCGCAGCCGGGCGGGCCGTAGAGCAGGATGCCCTTCGGCGGCCGCAGTTCGTGCTCCTTGAAGAGGTCCGGGTAGAGGTACGGGAGCTCGACCGCGTCGCAGATCAGCTCGATCTGGTTGCCCAGACCGCCGATCTTCTCGTAGTCGACGTCCGGGACCTCTTCGAGGACGAGCTCTTCGACCTCGCTCTTGGGGACCACCTCGTACACGTAGCCGGACCGGGGGTCGAGCAGCAGGGCGTCGCCGGAGCGGATGGTGACGTCCAGCAGGGGCTCGGCGAGCCTCACCACCCTCTCCTCGTCCGTGTGCCCGACCACCAGGGCGCGCTCGCCGTCCTCCAGGATCTCCTTGAGGGTGACGATGTCGCCGGCGCGCTCGAACTCCATGGCCTCGACCACGTTGAGCGCTTCGTTGAGCATGACCTCCTGGCCGCGCCGGAGCTCTTCGAGCTCGATGCTCGGGCTGACGTTCACCCGGAGCTTGCGACCACCCGTGAAGATGTCGCACGTGCCGTCCTCGTTGGCCTGCAGGAAGACACGAAGCCGGCCGGCGGCTGCGCGAGCCGGTCGACCTCCTCCTTGAGGGCCACGATCTGGTCGCGGGCCTCACGGAGCGTGTTCGCCAGGCGTTCGTTCTGCGCGGACACGCCGGCCAGGTTGGTCTGCAGCTCGACGATCCGCTCTTCGAGAATCCTCGTGTGTCGCGGAGAGTCGGCGAGCTTGCGGCGCAGGACGGCGATTTCCTGCTCGAGATAGGCAACCTGACCGGCGGGGTCTTCAGACCCTCGCCCCGGCCGGATGCCGCGGTTGATGTCGTCGTCGTGGGCTGCCACGGTCCTCACCTCCTCCAAGGGGAGCTGGACGCTTCCTGACCCTACCTGCGTGGGTGGTGATTGAAACCCCTAGATCAAAAGACTCCGGGGTGTGTCCGATCTTCACCCTTGCGCTTCCCCTCTCGCCAGGGGAATACCCACCCTTCACCGTCTGAAAGCGGGCGGTTGTATCGTCGTCGTCATTGGCCAACACCCGCCAAGGGTGGCCCGACTTAACGCGCGAAGCAGAAACGGCAGGAGATATGACCGTGCAGAACGAGGCCCCGGCGACGGGCGCCGACGAGGCCCTGGAGGTCTGGATCGACCAGGACCTGTGCACCGGGGACGGGATCTGCGCGCAGTACGCTCCCGAGGTCTTCGAGCTCGACATCGACGGGCTCGCTTATGTGAAGAGCGCCGACGACGAGCTCCTCCAGGACACGGGCGCCACCACCCCGGTGCCGCTCCCGCTGCTCCAGGACGTGGTGGACTCCGCGAAGGAGTGCCCGGGCGACTGCATCCACGTGCGCCGGGTCGCGGACAAGGTCGAGGTGTACGGCCCCGACGCGGAGTGACGGGTCAGGCGCTCCGCGCCTCGTCCCGGCCGGCGCGGACGAAGGCGCCGCTCCGCCAGCGCCAGCTCACCTGCTCCTTCTCGTCCGGGCAGCAGCGGGGCACGTCGAGGGACGAGTAGCCGAGCAGGGTGGCGAGCACCGCCCGTCGCGTACGGCCAGCTCGGTGACGCTCCGGTGCTGGTCCGGCGCGACGAGGGTGGCCACCACGCGCGCGGGTGCGTCCGTCCCCGGCCGCGGGTGAGGACGTAGACGCCGCTCGGCGGGGTGCCGGAGCCGGCTTCGCAGTGCACGACCGCAACGGTCTCGGGGCTCCCGTCGCCGTCGAGGTCCCCGGAGGCCCGCTCGGCGACCGTGTGGGGGCCTCCCGCGCACTCCAGGGGTAGGAGGCCGCCGCGGCCTCGGGAGCGGGTGCCGGGCGCGGGACGGGGGCCGCCGTGGCGGTGGTCCCGGCGGGGCCGGGCTGGAACAGTCCCGCGAGGGCGACGACCGCGGCGGTCGCGGTGGCGGTGGCCAGCCAGTGCATCGGCCCGGCGTGGGTGTGCGCGAGGTCGGTGAGGTCCGGGGCGGCGGGAAGCTGCACGCGAGACGTCTCCTGTGGGGTGGTGCGGCGAGGGTTTCCGGCATCGTGCCACACGTCACAGGGGACGGAACACGTGGGGTGAACGGCGGACGGCCGTCTCCCGGCGGGGCCGCACCGCTTTCCCGGTCCCGTGGACCGGCGCCGGGGCCAGCCCTGCCCAGAGGCCTCGGATCCTTCCCGGGGCCCGGACCGTTCCCGGGGCCCCGGCCCCGAACCCTTTCCGGAGGCCTCGAACATGAGGACGCCGCCGCCGAGGATTCCTCCCGGGGCGGGAACTCGGCGGCGGCGTGCCGCGGATGTCGGGACGTCAGCCCTTGTTGGGGCCCTCGTAGTCCTCGCCGTAGGCGCCCTTGGCGGGGCGGCGGCGGCGCATCGGGGCTCGACCCCGTCCGCGAGGCGGCGGGCGGTGACGAGGAAGCCGGTGTGGCCGATCATGCGGTGGTCGGGGCGGACGGCGAGGCCCTCCACGTGCCAGTTGCGGATCATGGACTCCCAGGGCTGCGGCTCGGCGTAGCAGCCGAACTCGCGGATGGACTCCACGGTGCGGGCGAGCTGGGTGGTGGTCGCCACGTAGCAGCAGAGGATGCCGCCGGGGACGAGGGCCTTGGAGACGGCCTCCAGGCACTCCCAGGGGCCAGCATGTCCAGGATGACGCGGTCGACGTCGGTGTCGGAGAGGTTGTCCTGGAGGTCGCCGACGGTCAGTTGCCACGCGGGGTGGGGGCCGCCGAAGTAGCGCTCGACGTTGCCCTTCGCGATCTCGGCGAAGTCCTCGCGGCGCTCGTAGGAGTGCAGCATGCCGCTGTCTCCGATGGCGCGCAGGAGGAAGCTGCTCAGCGATCCCGAGCCTACCCCGGCCTCCACGACGCGCGCGCCGGGGAAGATGTCGGCGAAGGCCAGGATCTGCCCGCGTCCTTGGGGTAGACCACGGCGGCGCCGCGGGGCATGGACAGGACGTAGTCGGGGAGCAGGGGGCGCAGCGCGAGGTAGGCGACGTTTCCGGTGGTGCGGACAACGCTGCCCTCGGGGGCACCGATCAGTTCGTCGTGCGGGAAAGAACCCTTGTGGGTGTGGAAGTTCTTTCCCTCTTCGAGCGTGAACGTGTAGTGACGGCCCTTGGGGTCGGTCAACTGAACCTGGTCCCCGACAGCGGAAGGGCCCGCGTCGGCGGGCGGCACCGGTCGGTTCGGACATGTGACCAGAGTACCGGGGTCAGGAACCCGGTCGTGCCATGGCCCTGACGAAGGCCCGTTCGACGTCCGCGGTGGAGAGGACGCCGTAGATCTCGCCGGTCTCCTCCACGACCAGGTACTCGGTGGCCGGGCTGGCGCGGAGGTGGTCGAGGAGGGGCTGCCCGGTGAGCTCGGCCGGGACCCGCATGCCGTCGGCAAGGTCCTGGGAGAGGGTGCTGACGGCGACCCAGGGGCGCCGGTGCTGGGGCACGGCGGCGATGGCGGCCTCGCGGACGATGCCGGTGGGCTCGCCGGTGGCGTCGACGACGACGAGGGCGCGGGCGCCCGACTCGTTGGCGCGGCGGAGGGCCTCGGAGAGCGGGGTGACGGGCTCCACGGGGATGGCGCGCCGGGTGAGGGAGCGGGCCCGGAGCTCGGGCAGGTGCTCGCGCAGCCGGGCCATGCGGAGGCTGTTGCCGGCGCCGGTCCAGATGATGGCGGCGAGGATCGCGGCGAGCAGGGCGTCGGTGACGGTGTCGAAGCCGCTGATGTCCTCGGTGGAGTTGCCGAAAAGGCCGGTGCGGGTCAGCAGGGGCAGGCCGACGAGGACGAGGACGGCGAGCGCGCGGCCGACCCAGGCGGCGGCGACGGTGCCGCTCATGGGCTTGCCGGTGATCTTCCAGACGACGGCGCGGAGCATCCGGCCGCCGTCGAGCGGGAAGCCGGGGAGCAGGTTGAAGACGGCGACGATCAGGTTGGAGATCATCAGGCCGGCGAGGAGGACGCCGGGGACGGTGCCGGGCTCGACGGCGTACAGGGAGAGGTAGAACAGGCCGGCGAGGACGAGGGAGAGGAGGGGGCCGACGAAGGCGAGGACGAACTCGCGGCCGGGGTCTCGCTCTCCTTCTCGATCTCGGAGACGCCGCCGAAGAACTGGAGCTGGATGCGACGCACGGGCAGCTTGAAGCGGAGCGCGGCGATGGTGTGGGCCAGCTCGTGGACGAGCACGGAGGCGTAGAAGGCGACCGCGAAGAAGAGGGAGACGAGGTAGCGGGCGGCGCCGAGCTCGGGCAGGACGCGTTCGATCTGGTCGCCGAAGACCCAGGTGATCAGGGCGGCGACCAGGAACCAGCTAGGGGCGACGTAGACGGGCACGCCGAAGGGCCGGCCCATGAGGATGCCTCCGCCGGGCTCCTCGGTCCGCTGCGGCTTGGGCTCGTCCTGGTTCACGGGTTCCTTTCGTCGCGCCGGTGTGACCCGCGTCGGTGCGTCACGGTTCGATCATGCAGTGCGACGGGGTCCCGGGTCGATGGTATGCGGCCGGTTGTCGGTGGCGGGTCGTAGGGTCGGGGTCATGAGTACGAGCGAGCGGGTGCCGGCGGAGCCGAGACCGCCCATGTCGTTGTCGCCCTCGCGGGCGAGCGATTTCATGCAGTGTCCGCTGCTGTACCGGTTCCGGGTGATCGACCGGCTGCCGGAGAAGCCGAGTCCGGCGGCGACCCGGGGACGCTGGTGCACGCCGTGCTCGAGCGGCTCTTCGACGATCCGGCGGCGGAGCGGACGGCGCCGCGGGCGAAGGCGATGGTGCCGGGGCAGTGGGAGCGGCTCCTGGCGTCGAAGCCGGAGCTGGGCGAGCTGTTCGCGGAGGATCCGGAAGGGGAGCGGCTCGCGGGCTGGCTGGGCGAGGCGGAGCGGCTGGTCGAGCGGTGGTTCACGCTGGAGGACCCGACGCGCCTGGAGCCGGCCGAGCGCGAGCTGTTCGTGGAGACGGAGCTGGATTCGGGGCTGCGGCTGCGCGGGGTGATCGACCGGATCGACGTGGCGCCCTCGGGCGACGTGCGGATCGTCGACTACAAGACGGGCAAGGCGCCGCGGCCGGAGTACCGGGACGGCGCGCTGTTCCAGATGACCTTCTACGCGCTCGTGGTGCGGCGGCTGAGGGCGTGGTCCCGAGGCGGCTCCAGCTCGTGTACCTGGGCAGCGGGGAGGTGCTGACGTACGACCCGGTGGAGGCGGACCTGCTGCGGGTGGAGCGGAAGCTGCTCGCGCTGTGGGAGGCGATCCGGCTGGCGACGGAGACGGGCGACTGGCGGCCGCGGCCGACGAAGCTGTGCGGCTGGTGCGACCACCAGGCGGTCTGTCCGGAGTTCGGCGGGACTCCCCGGTCTATCCGCTGGAGATCGTTCCGGTGCGGCCGCCGGAGTCGGGCGAATCCGGGCAGGGCACAATGGACCCGGCCCGCCCGCGCCGTAGGGGCCCGCCCGTACCCCGGGGACCGGTCAGGACCGTGAGCCCCGTGGGTCCAGCCCCGTGAAGGAGCCCCGTGACGATCCGCGTCCTCCTGGTCGACGATCAGCCGCTGCTGCGCACCGGCTTCCGGATGATTCTGGAGGCGGAGCAGGACATCGCGGTGGTGGGTGAGGCCGGGGACGGTCTCCAGGCGCAGGAGCAGGTGCGCGCCCTCCAGCCGGACGTGGTGCTCATGGACATCCGGATGCCGCGGATGGACGGGGTGGAGGCGACCCGGCAGATCACCGGTCCGGGCCGGGACGGTCCGGCGAAGGTGCTGGTCCTGACCACCTTCGACCTGGACGAGTACGTGGTGGAGGCGCTGCGGGCCGGTGCGAGCGGCTTCCTCCTGAAGGACGCCCCGGCGAACGAGCTGGTGCAGGCGATCCGGGTGGTGGCCGCGGGCGAGGCGATGCTGGCGCCGTCGATCACGCGCCGGCTGCTCGACAAGTACTCGGCGCACCTGCCGACGGGCGAGGAGCAGGTGCCGGACACGCTGGGCACCCTGACCGACCGTGAGGTGGAGGTGCTGAAGCTGGTGGCCCGGGGCCTGTCGAACGCGGAGATCGCGGCGGACCTGTTCGTCAGCGAGACGACGGTGAAGACGCACGTGGGCCACGTGCTGACGAAGCTGCGGCTGCGGGACCGGGTGCAGGCGGCGGTGTACGCGTACGAGAGCGGTCTGGTGCGGCCCGGCGGCAACCAGTAGCGGCACGGAGGACGACAGAGGGGCCCGGCGCGTCCGCGCCGGGCCCTGTCATGGGGACTGGTCCCGCGTCAGCTCTTGCGGAGCTCCCAGAAGCGGAAGACGGTCGAGGCGTCGAGGGTCCATTCGAGGCCGGTGACGCCCGTGCGGGAGACGGCGTACTGCTTGCCCTGCCAGAGCGGCAGCAGGGGCAGTTCCTCGGCGACGACGTCCTGGACCTTCGCGTACTCGTCGGCGGTGCCGGCGCGGTCGGCCGTGGCGGCCGTCTTCGGGAGGAGGCTGCCGGTGATCTCGGCGTTCTCGTAGTGGTTGCCGAGGACGTTGCCCTTGCCGAAGAAGGGGGCGGTGAAGTTGTCGGCGTCGGGGTAGTCGGGGACCCAGCCCTTGACGTAGACGCCGTACTTGCCGGCCGCGATGTCCTTCTCGTACTGCTCGAAGGCGACGGACTTGACGTCGGCCTCGAAGAGCCGCTGGCGTTGAGCTGGCCGGCGATGGCCTTGAGCTCCTGGTCGGTGGCCGGGCCGTAGCGGCTGGGGGTGGACCAGAGGGTGAGCTTCACCTTGCCGGTGATGCCGGCCGCGCGCAGGGCCTTCTTCGCCTTGGCCGCGTCGGGGGCGCCGTAGGCGTCGTAGAAGAGCAGTGTTGTGGCCGTTGATGCCGGCCGGGACGATCGAGTAGAGCGGGGTGGCCGTCGACTTGTAGACGTCCTCGACGAGGGCCTCGCGGTCGACGAGGTGGGCGATGGCCTGCCGGACGCCGAGCTTGCCGACGACCGGGTCCTTCATGTTGAAGACGAGGTGCTGGACCTCGGCGCTGCTGCCCTGGACGACCTCGATGCCCCGGTCGTCGGTGGTGTCGGAGGTTTCGAGGGCGGCGATGTCGCCGGCGGAGAGGCCTCGGTAGGCCACGTCGATCTGGTCGTCGGCGAGGGCCTTGGCCAGGGCGGAGCGGTCGCCCCGGTAGAGCTTGAGGGTGACCGCGTCGCTCTTGCGCTTGGCGGTGCCGTGGTAGGAGGAGTTGGCGGAGAAGGTGGCCTCGGTCTCGCTGAGGGAGTCCAGCTTGTAGGGGCCGGAGCCGGTGGCCTTCCGTCGGTGCGCAGCGCGTCGGCGGGGTAGTCCCGGTGGTCGACGATGGAGCCGGCGCCGGAGGCGATCTTGTTGGGGAAGGTGGCGTCGGGGACCTTGGGGCGGAAGACGACGGTCTTCTCGTCGGGGGTGTCGATGGTGTCGATGGTGTCGAGCAGGGGCGCCGGACCGTTCGGGTCGGCGATCTTGATAGCCCGCTCGAAGGAGAACTTGACGTCCTCCGAGGTGAGCTTGTTGCCGTTGGAGAAGGTGAGGCCGTCCCGCAGGGTGCAGGTGTAGACCTTGCTGCCGGCGGAGAAGGCGCACTCGTCGGCGGCCTCGGGCTCGGGTTCGAGACCGCCCTTGGGGAAGGCCAGGAGGGACTGGAAGACGTTGTTGAACAGCAGCCAGGAGCCGGGGTCGTAGCCGGCCGCCGGGTCGGTGGCGAGGATCTCGTCGGACATGCCGACGCGTATGCCGTCACCGGAGCCGCCGGAGCCGCCGCCCTGTTCGGTGCCGCAGCCACTGAGGAGGGCGGCGGACAGGCCGGCGGCGAGCGGAGCCGTCAACCACTTGTTGTGTGCCTTCACAGTCGTGCCTCTTGATCTCTTGCCAGACCGGCCGCGCGGGCGCGCCGGGACAACGAAGGGTCAGGCGGTGCCGCGACCCAGTTCCCAGAGCAGCAGGTCGGAGGAGGTGTTGAGCGCGTACTCGACTCCGTTGAGGTCGTTGCGGGCGGCAACGTACTGCTTGCCCTGCCACAGGGGCAGGACGGGGACGTCCTCGGCGACGATCTTCTGGATCTGCGCGTAGACGGGGGCCGCGGCGGTCCGGTCGGCCTGGCGGCGCGAGCGCGGGATGAGCTGGTCGCGGACGACCTTGTTCACGTACGGCGTGTTGAGGAAGTTGTCGCTGTCCAGGAAGGGCGCGATGTAGTTGTCCGGGTCCGGGTAGTCGGGGAACCAGCCGAGACCGTAGACGGCGTAGTCGCCGCGCTTCTGGGCGGTGCGGAAGGTGGACCACTCGGCGCCCTTGACGGTGACGTCGAAGAGCTCGCTGGCGGTGAGCTGCTTGCCGAGCGCCGCGAACTCCTGGGCGGTCTCGGCGCCGTAGTGGTCGGTGGTGTAGTTCAGGGTCACCTTGACGGGGGTCTTGACGCCCGCCTTCTCCAGGATCCGGGCGGCCCGGTCGGGATCGGGCTCGCCGTACGCGTCGAAGAAGGGGTGGCGTGGCCGGTGATGCTGGAGGGATCAGCGAGTAGAGCGGCTGGGCGGTGGGGCCGTAGACGAGGTTGACCAGGGCGCCCCGGTCGACGACGGCGGCCATCGCCTGGCGCACGGCCTTCTGCTCGACGGAGGGGCCTTGGTGTTGAAGCCGAGGTAGCGGATCTCCAGGCCGGGGACCTCGACCATCTGGATGCCGTCCTTGGGCTTCTCGGTGAGGTCCTTGATCTGCTTCTGCGACAGGGAGCGGGCCATCATGTCGATGTCGGCGCTCTCCAGGGCCTTGCCCATGGCGGTGGAGTCGGCGAAGGGGCGCAGCTCGACCTTGTCGTTGCGCGGGGCGATGTCGCCCTTGTACTTCGGGTTCCTGGTGAAGACGAAGCGGTCGACCTTGTCGCCGTCGCGCTCGACCTTCATGGTGTACGGGCCCGATCCGTCGACGTCGAAGCCGTCGCGGAGCTCGCCGGCGGCGTACTTGTCCTTGCTGAGGATGCCGGCCACCGGGGTGGAGAGCTTGTACGGGAAGGTGGCGTCGGGGGTCTTGAGGTGGAAGACGATCCCGTCGGTGCCCTGGACCTCGACGGTGTCGATGTTCGCGAGGAGGGCGGCCGTTCCGTTGTCCGACTTGATCTTCAGGACGCGCTCGATGGAGTACTTGACGTCCTCGGCGGTGATGGGGGTGCCGTCGGCGAAGGTGAGGCCGGAGCGGAGCGTGCAGCGGTAGCTCTCGCTGGCCTTGTCGGAGAAGCCGCAGCTCTCGGCCGCCTCGGGGACGGGCTCGCCGCCCTCCCGGGGCACGTGCAGCAGGGTCTGGACGGTCTGGCGCAGGACGTTCCAGGCGCCGGTGTCGTAGGCGTAGGCCGGGTCGAGCGGGGCGGGGGCGTCCTCGGTCGCGACGAACTGGTCCGTGGTGCCGACCACGATGGCCCGGTCGCCCTCGGAGCCGCCGCAGGCAGCGAGCAGGGGAGCGAGCAGACCGGCCACGGCCGGGAGCACCAGGGTCTTGCGGTTCATCGGGGACGATCTCCTCATCCGGCACTGGGTTACAGCGGTCAGTGACACTCCGCCGCCTGCCGCCCGGTCGGGGCGGGAGCGATCGGGCCGGGTGTTGCGATCGGTCCTGTGTTCACGGCGACTTGGGTGTGCGCCGGTGCACGCGGTTATGCGGCGAAGTACTCGCGAAAGATTAGTGGGCCGCGCCCTATTGCCGGACCACCGCCGGGGCCGGGGTAATCGCACAGTGATCATGAATGCGTGCGGTTCGATAGTCATGCGTCGGACGATGCGGACGGGCGCGAGCGAATCGGGGCACATGGGGACGCCGAAAGGATGCATTCCGGGCGATGAACGGAGACAGGCCATCTGCCGTCCGGCACTCTGAGTGACCAAGGTCACGCGGAGGCCTTTCGGCAAATGGCCTGATCGTTCTCCCGCGGGAAAGCTCAGTGAAAGCTCAGATTCCCGTGATCAATGTACGGAGAAAGGGCACGTCGACCTCTTCGAGGGAGCGCACGACGACCCGGCCCGGGGAGGGCGCGATCGGGGCGACGGAGGGCACGGCGACGACCCGGCAGCCGGCCGCCTCGGCCGCCGCGACGCCGGTCGCCGTGTCCTCGATGACGGCGCAGAGCGTGGGGTCGGCCCCGACCCCTCGGCGGCCGCCAGGTACGGCTCGGGGTGCGGCTTGGTCCGTACGACCTCGTCCCCGGCGACGGTGAGGGAGAAGCGGTCGCGGCCGAGCGAGGCGAGGACCCGGTCGATGATCCGGCGGTGCGAGGCGGAGACCAGGGCGGTGGGGATGGAGTGCCGGGCCAGCTCGGAGAGGAGCCGCTCGGCGCCGGGCATGAGCGGGACGCCCCGCGCGATGCGCTGCTCGAACTTCTCGTTGAGGAGGACGGTCAGCTCGGGGAGGGTGATGTCGGCGCCGGTGGACTCGATGAGGTAGCCGGCGCTGCGGGTCATCGGCCCGCCGACCACCACGTCCCGCCAGGCCTCGTCGAGCCGGTGCCCGAGGTCGGCGAAGACCTCGACCTCCGCGTCCCACCAGAAGCCCTCCGTGTCGACGAGGGTCCCGTCCATGTCGAGGAAGACCGCCTGGAGGGCGGAGCTGCCATTCGTACGGAACAGGGACGCGGGAACCGTACTGGTCATCCGGCACACCTCCATGAAGGGACGAGAAGGCCGGTCTTCCTCGCCGTGCGGGAGGAGGACCGGCCTGCTGGACGGACAAGTGTACGTCCCGGTCGACGGAAGCGCGTCCCTTTAACACGCCGCCGATCGACTCGCGGTCAACACGCGGTCACCGTGCGTTGAAGTACTTCGCCTCCGGGTGGTGGATGACGATGGCGTCGGTGGACTGCTCGGGGTGGAGCTGGAACTCCTCCGAGAGGTGCACGCCGATCCGCTCCGGCCGCAGCAGGTCCGCGATCTTCGCGCGGTCCTCCAGGTCGGGGCAGGCGCCGTAGCCGAGGGAGAAGCGGGCGCCGCGGTACTTGAGCGCGAACATGTCCTCGACGTCGGCCGGGTCCTCGCCCGCGAAGCCCAGCTCGGCGCGGACGCGGGCGTGCCAGTACTCGGCGAGGGCCTCGGCGAGCTGGACGGAGAGGCCGTGGAGCTCCAGGTAGTCGCGGTAGGAGTCGGACTCGAAGAGCTTGGCCGTGGCCTCGCCGATCTTCGAGCCGACGGTGACGACCTGGAGGCCGACGACGTCGGTCTCGCCGGACTCCTCCGGGCGGAAGAAGTCCGCGAGGCAGAGGCAGCGGCCCCGGCGCTGGCGCGGGAAGGTGAAGCGGGTCCGCTCGTTGCCGTCCTCGTCCAGGACGATCAGGTCGTCGCCCTTGGAGACGCAGGGGAAGTAGCCGTGCACGACGGCCGCTTCGAGGAGGTTCTCGGTGTGGAGGCGCTCCAGCCAGCCGCGCAGCCGGGGCCGGCCCTCGGTCTCCACCAGTTCCTCGTACGCCGGTCCGTCGCCGGCCCGGTTCTGCTTGAGGCCCACTGGCCCTTGAAGAGGCGCCCTCGTCGAGCCAGGACGCGTAGTCCTTGAGCGGGATGCCCTTGACGACGCGGGTGCCCCAGAACGGCGGGGTGGGCACCGGGTTGTCGACGGCGACGTCGGAGCGGCCGCCGGGCTCCGGCTCCTCGACCCGGAGCGCGGCCGCGTCCCGCTTGGGCACCCGGCGCTGCTTGAGCTCGGGAAGCGCGGCCCCGGGGACTCCGCGCTTGACGGCGATGAGGGCGTCCATCAGGCGCAGGCCCTCGAAGGCGTCGCGGGCGTAGCGGACCTCGCCCTGGTAGATCTCGTGGAGGTCCTGCTCGACGTAGGCGCGGGTCAGGGCGGCGCCGCCCAGGATCACGGGGTACCTGGCGGCCAGCTCGCGCTGGTTGAGCTCCTCCAGGTTCTCCTTCATGATCACGGTGGACTTCACCAGCAGGCCGGACATGCCGATCACGTCGGCGTTGTGCTCCTCGGCGGCCTCCAGGATCGCCGAGACGGGCTGCTTGATGCCGATGTTGACGACGTTGTAGCCGTTGTTGGACAGGATGATGTCCACGAGGTTCTTGCCGATGTCGTGGACGTCGCCGCGGACGGTGGCCAGGACGATGGTGCCCTTGCCCTCCGCGTCGGACTTCTCCATGTGCGGCTCCAGATGGGCCACCGCGGTCTTCATGACCTCGGCGGACTGGAGCACGAACGGCAACTGCATCTGGCCGGAGCCGAACAGCTCGCCGACCACCTTCATGCCGTCCAGGAGGATGTCGTTGACGATGTCCAGGGCCGGGGTGGTGGTCAGCGCCTCGTCGAGGTCGGCCTCCAGGCCGTTCTTCTCGCCGTCGATGATCCGCCGCTTCAGGCGCTCCTCCAGCGGCAGCGCGGCCAGCTCCTCGGCCTTGCCGGCCTTGAGGGACTTGGTGGTGGCGCCCTCGAAGAGGCCATCAGCTTCTGCAGCGGGTCGGTAGCCCCTCCGCGCGCCGGTCGTAGATCAGGTCGAGCGCGGTGGTGACCTGCTCGTCGTCGAAGCGGGCGATGGGCAGGATCTTGGAGGCGTGCACGATCGCCGAGTCCAGACCCGCCTTGACGCACTCGTCGAGGAAGACGGAGTTGAGCAGGATGCGGGCGGCCGGGTTGAGGCCGAAGGAGATGTTCGACAGGCCCAGGGTGGTCTGCACGTCGGGGTGGCGGCGCTTGAGCTCGCGGATCGCCTCGATGGTGGCGATGCCGTCCTTGCGGGACTCCTCCTGACCGGTGCAGATGGTGAAGGTCAGGGTGTCGATGAGGATGTCCGACTCCTGGATGCCCCAGTTGCCGGTCAGGTCCTCGATGAGGCGCTCGGCGATGGCGACCTTGTGCTCGACCGTGCGGGCCTGGCCCTCCTCGTCGATGGTCAGCGCGATCAGGGCGGCGCCGTGCTCCTGGGCCAGTCGGGTGACCTTGGCGAAGCGGGACTCGGGTCCGTCGCCGTCCTCGTAGTTGACCGAGTTGATGACGGCACGGCCGCCGAGCTTCTCCAGGCCGGCCCGGATGACCTCGACCTCGGTGGAGTCCAGGACGATGGGGAGGGTGGAGGCGGTGGCGAAGCGCCCGGCCAGCTCCTCCATGTCCGCCACGCCGTCGCGGCCGACGTAGTCCACGCAGAGGTCGAGCATGTGCGCGCCCTCGCGGATCTGGTCGCGGGCCATCTCCACGCAGTCGTCCCAGCGCGCCTCCAGCATGGCCTCGCGGAACTTCTTCGAACCGTTGGCGTTGGTCCGCTCGCCGATCGCCATGTACGAGGTGTCCTGGCGGAACGGCACGGTCTGGTAGAGGGAGGCGGCGCCGGGCTCCGGGCGCGGCTCGCGGACTGTGGGAGTCAGGTCCCGGACCCGCTCGACGACCTGGCGCAGGTGCTCCGGAGTCGTACCGCAGCAGCCGCCGATCAGGGAGAGGCCGTAGTCGCGGACGAAGGTCTCCTGCGCGTCGGCCAGCTCGGCCGGCGACAGCGGGTAGTGGGCGCCGTCCGAGGTCAGCACCGGCAGGCCGGCGTTCGGCATGCAGGACAGCGGGATGCGGGAGTGGCGGGCGAGGTAGCGCAGGTGCTCGCTCATCTCGGCCGGGCCGGTGGCGCAGTTCAGGCCGATCATGTCGATGCCCAGCGGCTCCAGGGCCGTCAGGGCGGCGCCGATCTCGGAACCGAGGAGCATGGTGCCGGTCGTCTCGACGGTGACGGAGACGATCAGGGGCACGTCGGCGCCCAGGGCGTCCAGGGCGCGGCGGGCGCCGATCACGGAGGCCTTGGTCTGCAGGAGGTCCTGGGTGGTCTCCACGAGCAGCGCGTCGGCGCCGCCGGCGAGAGGCCCTCGGCGTTCCGCTGGTAGGCGTCGCGCAGGAGGGTGTACGGGGCGTGGCCCAGGGTCGGCAGCTTGGTGCCGGGGCCGATCGAGCCGAGGACCCAGCGCTGGCGGCCGGTGGAGGCGGTGAACTCGTCGGCCACCTCGCGGGCGATCCGGGCGCCCGCCTCGGACAGCTCGTGGACGCGCTCGGGGATGTCGTACTCGCCCAGGGCGGCGTGGTTGGCGCCGAAGGTGTTGGTCTCGACGCAGTCGACGCCGGCGGAGAAGTACTCCTGATGGACCGAACGGACGATGTCGGGCCGGGTGACGTTGAGGATCTCGTTGCAGCCTTCGAGGTTCTGGAAGTCCTCGAGGGTGGGGTCCTGGGCCTGGAGCATGGTTCCCATGGCTCCGTCGGCGACCACCACGCGGGTCGCGAGCGCCTCGCGGAGGGCGGCGGCGCGGCTCCGGGCGTCACCGGGGGCGGGGCGCTTCCTCCGGAAGCGGAGGCGGAGGCGGAAGGGGACGGCAACGAGGCCATGGGCGATCTCCCTGGGATGCGACGGCTGTCGGCTTTGCACGCTCGGTGGAGGGTGCACGGAGCCAACCTAACCATGCTCGGGCCGGGGCGGACACGGCGTCCCACGGGCCGGACGGCATCCTGTGTCCGGGGACTCCCGGTCCTGCCCTCCTTGACCGACACTGTGGGATGTGACGCAAGGTCGGCATCGACCGATAGTGTTCAGCATTGTCGAACAGCGTGAGAGGGATAGGGGCCGGGCGATGGCTAAGAACATCCAGTCGCTTGAAAGAGCGGCGGCCATGCTGCGACTGCTCGCGGGCGGCGAGCGCCGGCTCGGCCTGTCGGACATCGCGTCGTCGCTCGGACTCGCCAAGGGGACGGCCCACGGGATCCTGCGCACCCTCCAGGCGGAGGGCTTCGTGGAGCAGGAGGCGGCCTCGGGCCGCTACCAACTGGGCGCGGAGCTGCTGCGCCTCGGGAACAGCTACCTGGACGTGCACGAGCTGCGGGCCCGGGCGCTCGTCTGGACGGACGACCTGGCCCGGTCCAGCGGCGAGAGCGTGCACCTGGGGGTGCTGCACCAGCGGGGCGTGCTGATCGTGCACCACGTCTTCCGGCCGGACGACAGCCGTCAGGTCCTGGAGGTGGGGGCCATGCAGCCGCTGCACTCCACGGCCCTGGGCAAGGTCCTCTCCGCGTACGACCCGGTGGCGCACAGCGAGGTCCTGGAGGTCGAGCGGGAGGCGTTCACGCCCCGGACGACGACGGCGCTCGGGGACTTCGAGACGCTGCTCGACACGGTGCGCGCCCGGGGCTGGGCGGCGGACGTGGAGGAGACCTGGGAGGGCGTGGCGTCGGTGGCGGCGCCGATCCACGACCGGCGGCGGATGCCGGTGGGCGCGGTGGCGGTGACGGGCGCGGTGGAGCGGCTCCGCCCGGACGGCGAGCTGCGGCCGGAGCTGGTGGCGGCGGTGCGGGACTGCGCCCGCGCGGTCTCCCCGGGACCTGGGGGCCGGCCGCTTCTGAGACCTCCCCGGGCTCCCCCGCACCCCTTCCGACCCGCCGGTAACGATCCCGTCATCGGCGGGTTTTCACTCCCAGACCCTTGACGCGCTGTTAACCCGGGGCAAAACTTCCGTTCATCGGTCGGCATTGCCGAACACCTACCGGCAATAAGCGCTAGAGTGTGGCAGTGCCAAGGGCCGGCAACGCCCTCAGCACGAGGGTGCGGACCATCGGAGGGACCCGTGGTTCGCCTTCCCCTGGACGAAGGACAAAGGAGTCGCGGGTGTCCAGCTCCGACATCTTCCTCGGCGAGACCATCGGTACCGCCGTACTCATCCTGCTCGGCGGCGGCGTGTGCGCCGCCGTCACGCTAAGAGCTCCAAGGCCCGCGGCGCGGGCTGGCTCGCGATCACCTTCGGGTGGGGCTTCGCCGTCATGACGGCCGTCTACATGACGGCTTCCCTCTCGGGCGCCCATCTGAACCCCGCCGTCACGGTCGGAATCGCGATCAAGGACGGGGCCTGGGGCGACGTGCCCGTCTACTTCGCCGGCCAGATGCTCGGCGCGATGATCGGCGCGGCGTTGGTCTGGGTGGCCTACTACGGCCAGTTCCGGGCCCACCTCACGGACCCGGAGACCATCGGCGAGAAGCCGATCGAGGGCCCCAGCCCGGTGCTCGGGATCTTCTCCACGGGCCCCGAGATCCGCAACACCTGGCAGAACCTGGCCACCGAGATCATCGGCACCGTCGTGCTCGTGCTCGCCGTGCTCACCCAGGGCCTCAACGACAGCGGCAAGGGCCTCGGCACCCTGGGCGCCCTGATCACCGCCTTCGTCGTGGTCTCCATCGGCCTCTCGCTCGGCGGTCCGACCGGTTACGCCATCAACCCGGCCCGCGACCTCGGTCCGCGCATCGTGCACGCCCTGCTGCCGCTGCCGAACAAGGGCGGCTCCGACTGGGGCTACGCCTGGATCCCGGTCGCCGGTCCGCTGATCGGCGGCGCCCTCGCCGCGGGCATCTACACCATCGCGTTCGCCTGAGCCGTCCTTCTTCCAGACCTCCCTTGGAGCACACCGTGACCGACGCCCACACCTCCGGCCCTTCATCGCCGCCATCGACCAGGGCACCACCTCCTCCCGCTGCATCGTCTTCGACAAGGACGGCCGGATCGTCTCCGTCGACCAGAAGGAGCACGAGCAGATCTTCCCGAAGCCGGGCTGGGTGGAGCACGACGCCGCCGAGATCTGGACCAACGTCCAGGAGGTCGTCGCCGGCGCCCTGGAGAAGGCGGAGATCACCGCCGCCGACGTCAAGGCCATCGGCATCACCAACCAGCGCGAGACCACGCTGCTGTGGGACAAGAACACCGGCGAGCCCGTCCACAACGCCCTCGTCTGGCAGGACACCCGCACCGACACCCTCTGCAAGGAGCTCGGCCGCAACGTCGGCCAGGACCGCTTCCGCCGCGAGACCGGCCTCCCCCTCGCCTCGTACTTCTCCGGCCCCAAGGTCCGCTGGCTGCTCGACAACGTCGAGGGCCTGCGCGAGCGCGCCGAGCGCGGCGACATCCTCTTCGGCACCATGGACTCCTGGGTCATCTGGAACCTGACCGGCGGCGTCGACGGCGGCGTGCACGTCACCGACGTCACCAACGCCTCGCGCACCATGCTGATGAACCTCCACGAGATGGCGTGGGACGAGCGCATCCTGCACTCCATGGGCGTCCCGGCCGCCGTGCTGCCGGAGATCCGCTCCTCCGCCGAGGTGTACGGCACGGTCAAGGGCGGCGTCCTCGACGGCGTCCCGGTCGCCTCCGCGCTCGGCGACCAGCAGGCCGCCCTGTTCGGCCAGACGTGTTTCGCCGAGGGCGAGGCCAAGTCCACGTACGGCACCGGCACCTTCATGCTGATGAACACCGGCGACAAGGTGATCAACTCCTACAGCGGCCTGCTGACCACGGTCGGCTACCGGATCGGCGACGAGAAGCCGGTCTACGCCCTGGAGGGCTCGATCGCCGTCACCGGCTCCCTGGTGCAGTGGATGCGCGACCAGATGGGCCTGATCAAGTCCGCCGCCGAGATCGAGACCCTCGCGTCCTCGGTCGAGGACAACGGCGGCGCCTACTTCGTCCCGGCCTTCTCCGGCCTGTTCGCCCCCTACTGGCGCTCCGACGCGCGCGGTGTCATCGCCGGCCTCACCCGGTACGTCACCAAGGCGCACATCGCCCGCGCCGTCCTGGAGGCCACGGCCTGGCAGACCCGCGAGATCGCCGACGCCATGACGAAGGACTCCGGCGTCGAGCTGACCGCGCTCAAGGTCGACGGCGGCATGACCTCCAACAACCTGCTGATGCAGACCCTCTCGGACTTCGTGGACGCGCCCGTCGTGCGCCCCATGGTCGCCGAGACCACCTGCCTCGGCGCCGCCTACGCCGCCGGCCTGGCCGTCGGCTTCTGGCCCGACACCGACGCGCTGCGCGCCAACTGGCGCCGTGCCGCCGAATGGACCCCCGCATGGACGCCGACAAGCGCGACCGCGAGTACAAGAGCTGGCTGAAGGCCGTCGAGCGCTCCATGGGCTGGCTCGAAGACGAATCCGACGAGCAGTAAGAGCGAGCAGTAAGAGGAGTAAGCGACATGACCACCCTGCAGAGCGTCCCCGCCCTGGGGACGCGCCCGGCTGCCGGTTCCCTGCCGAGCCGCGCCGAGACCCGGGAACGGCTCTCCAAGGCGACGTACGACCTCCTGGTGATCGGCGGCGGCATCCTGGGCATCTCCACCGCCTGGCACGCCGCGCAGTCGGGTCTGCGGGTGGCCCTGGTGGACGCCGGCGACTTCGCCGGCGCCACCTCCTCCGCCTCCTCGAAGCTGCTCCACGGCGGCCTGCGCTACCTGCAGACCGGCGCGGTGAAGCTGGTGGCGGAGAACCACTTCGAACGGCGCGCGGTCTCCCGCCAGGTGGCCCCGCACCTCGCCAACCCGCTCACCTTCTACCTGCCCGTCTACAAGGGCGGCCCGCACGGCGCGGCCAAGCTGGGCGCCGGCGTCTTCGCGTACTCCGCGCTCTCGGCGTTCGGCGACGGCGTCGGCCACCTGCTCTCCCCGCCAAGGCCGCGCAGGACGTGCCGGAGCTGCGGACCGAGGACCTGAAGGCCGTGGCCGTCTACGGCGACGACCAGATGAACGACGCCCGGATGGCGCTGATGACGGTCCGCGCCGCGGTCGACGCCGGCGCCACCGTCCTCAACCACGCCGAGGTCACCGGTCTGCGCTTCACCCGCGGCCGGGTCACCGGCGCCGAGCTGAAGGACCGCACCAGCGGCGACGAGTTCGGCGTGGACGCCCGCCTGGTCCTCAACGCGACCGGCCCGTGGGTCGACCACCTGCGGAAGATGGAGGACCCGAACGCGGCCCCTCCATCCGCCTCTCCAAGGGCGCGCACCTGGTCCTCAAGCGGACCTCGCCGTGGAAGGCCGCGCTCGCCACCCCGATCGACAAGTACCGCATCACCTTCGCCCTCCCCTGGGAGGACATGCTGCTGCTCGGCACCACCGACGAGGAGTACGAGGGCGACCCCGGCCAGGTCGAGGTCACCGAGAAGGACACCGCCCAGATCCTGGACGAGGCCGCCTTCTCCATCCGCGACCAGCAGTTGTCGCGCGACCTCATCACGTACGCCTTCGCCGGTCTGCGGGTGCTCCCCGGCGGCCCCGGCGACACCTCCAAGGCCAAGCGCGAGACGGTCGTGACCGAGGGCCGCGGCGGGATGCTGTCGGTGGCCGGCGGCAAGTGGACGACCTTCCGCCACATCGGCCGCACGGTCATGAAGAAGCTGGAGCAGCTTCCCGGCCACCCCTCGGTGAGGACTACGAGCCGGTGTCCGCGCTGCCGAAGCGGCTGCCGCTGCCCGGCATAGCCAACCCGAACGCGGTCGCCCACCGGCTGCTCGTCGACGGCCCGGCGCCCGGCCCGCGCATGGCCGCCGACACCGCCAAGCACCTGGCGACGCACTACGGCTCGCTCGCCTTCGAGATCGCCCGCATGGCGAACGAGAACCCGAACTGGCCCGGCGCGTCCACCCGGACGCGCCGGAGATCTAGGCACAGGTCGCCTACGCCCGCGACCACGAGTGGGCCGAGACGGCCGACGACGTGCTGCGCCGCCGCACGACGCTGACCATCCGCGGCCTGGCGACGGACGAGGTCCGCGCCGGGGTCGAGGAGATGCTCCGCAAGTAGTCCGCGGCGCGGGCGAGTCGTTCACCGCGGAAGCAAGCACCCGCCGCGGAGGCAGGTCTCCCGCTTCCAGGGGCGGTTCCTCTCCGAGGGCCGCCCCTCCGGCGTGCCACACCCCGTCCACACGCCCGCAACACTCCGCGCGCAGAGTTGAAGCATGAAGTTTCAAGTGCTCACGATCGTCCACCACTCCCCGCACCCGCTCACCGGCGAACTCCTGTCCGCCGCGGACCGGTTGGAGCAGGTCGTCACGCTCGGCGAGACCGCCGAACGCCTGGGCTTCGACGCGTACGCGGTCGGCGAGCGGCACGCGGGCCCGTTCCTCTCCTCGGCCCCGACCGTGCTGCTCGCCGCGCTCGCCGCCCGCACCACCCGGATCCGGCTCCTCACCGGCGTGACCGTGGTCGCGATCCTCGACCCGGTCCGGGTCGCCGAGGACTACGCCACGCTCGACCAGCTCTCCCGGGGCAGGATCGAACTCGTCGTCGGCAAGGGCGCGGAGGCCGGCCACTTCGACCTCTTCGGCCTGGACGAGGAGCGGCAGTGGGACCTCCAGAAGGAGAAGTACGAGCTGCTCCGCCGGCTCTGGACGGAGGAGGGCGTCGACTGGGAGGGCGAGTTCCGGCCCGCCCTGAAGAACGTGACCACGGTGCCGCGCCCGTACGCCGGCCCGCCCCGGGTCTGGCACGGCTCGGCCACCAGCCTCAACTCCCCGAGCTCGCGGCGAAGCACGGCGACCCGCTCTTCACCGCCAACGCGATCCAGCCCCGCGAGGCGTACGCGCGGCTCATCGCCCACTACCGCGAGAAGTTCGAGGAGTACGGGCACGACCCGGCCCACGCGCGCGTGGCGGCCGGTTCCGGCAGCCTGCTCATCGCCGACACCCCCGAGCAGGCGGTCGCCCGCTACAAGGGCCTGTACGAGGCGAAGGTCCGGCAGAGCTTCCGGCCGCACCTGGAGGGGAAGGCCGGCTACAACACCGTTCCGCACGATCGAGGACGCCGTCGCGGACGGCCCCCAGTTGATCGGCTCGCCGCAGCAGATCATCGACAAGATCCTCGGCTACCACGAGCACTACGGACACGACCTCCAGTCCGTCACGGTCGACGCCTTCGGGCAGTCGACGGCCGAGCAGGCCGAGACGCTCCAGCGCTTCGCCGAGGAGATCGCGCCGGTGGTCCGGAGGGAGGCGCCCAGCACCCTCTGGGAGGAGTGACGCCGTCGTGTGCGGGGGCGAGTTCCTGGGTAGTCGATCAAGGCCGCACGGGTTTTCGGGGATGTCCGGGGGCTGCGGACGGACCGCCGGAAAGCCGTAAGGTTGGTCCGTACGACAGGAACTTCGAGAAGGAGGCGCTGGGTGATCGAGCTCGAGGGGTGCCCGAGCTGATCGACCCGGTCATGGTGGCCGCGTTCGAGGGCTGGAACGACGCCGGGGACGCCGCCTCCACCGCGGTCGGCCATCTGGACCGGGAGTGGAAGGGCGAGGTCTTCGCGGCGCTCGACGCCGAGGACTACTACGACTTCCAGGTGAACCGGCCCACGGTCTTCCTGGACAACGGCGTACGGAAGATCACCTGGCCGACGACCAGGCTCTCCGTGGTCCGGGTGGGCGGCGACAAGCCCCGCGACCTGGTGCTCGTGCGCGGGATCGAACCCTCGATGCGCTGGCGCTCCTTCTGCAACGAGCTGCTCGGCTTCGCGCACGAGCTGGGCGTGGAGATGGTGGTGATCCTGGGCGCGCTGCTCGGCGACACCCCGCACACCCGGCCGGTCCCGGTCAGCGGGGTGACCTCCGATCCGGACCTGGCGCGCACGATGGACCTGGAGGAGACCCGGTACGAGGGCCCGACGGGCATCGTGGGCATCCTCCAGGAGGCGTGCACGCACGCGGGCGTGCCCGCGGTGAGCCTGTGGGCGGCGGTGCCGCACTACGTGTCGCAGCCGCCGAACCCGAAGGCGACGCTGGCGCTGCTCAACCGCCTGGAGGACCTGATCGGGCTGCGCATCCCGCTGGGCGAGCTGCCCGAGGACGCGCGGGCCTGGCAGCTCGGCGTGGACCAGTTGGCCGCCGAGGACAGCGAGGTCGCCGAGTACGTGCAGACCCTGGAGGAGGCGCGGGACACCGCGGAGCTCCCGGAGGCGTCCGGCGAGGCGATCGCCCGTGAGTTCGAGCGGTACCTGCGGCGGCGCGAGCCGGCGCGGGGCCCGGCCCCGGGGTGGCGACGGAGGGCGGGGACTCCCCGTTCCTGCTGGATCCCGGCAGCGGCCGCATCCGCCCGCCGAAGCCGGAACAGCCGGGGCCGGAGTCGGTGCCGGGGTCGGAGTCGGTCCAGGGGTCGGAGTCGGCCCCGGGGGCGGGCGCCGAGGAGACTCCCGGGGAGGCTCCGGAGGAGACTCCGCCGGGGGCGCCGCCGATGAGGGCCCGACCGGGGAGCACCCGCCGGTGAGGACCCCGCCGACGGAAACCCGACCGGTGAGGATCCCGAGGGCCCCGAGGGCGGTCCCGGGAAGTAGCCGGCGGTGGAGAGAAGAGGTGCGGGAGGGGCGTCCGGGGACGGGCGCCCCTCCCGCGTCGTGGGTCAGGCGCAGGTGAACCGGGCCGCCGCCCAGTCCCCGTGGTCGCCGCTCTTCGACCCGTTGGTGTCCGTGATCCTCAGCCGTACGTGCCGGGCCCCGGTCACGTCGACGGCCACGGGCAGGGTCGCGGAGGCGCCGGTCAGCGGGGGCGAGGTCCACAGGACCCTGCCGTCCGCCTCGACGGAGAAGGCCACCTCGCCGTAGCCGCCGATCTCGTCGTCGATGCCGACGTCGGCGGTGAGGGCGGTGCAGCGGCCGCCGAGGTAGACCTCGACGTCGGAGTCGGCGTGGGCGCCGATCCCCTTCTCGTAGGTCTTCCCGGCCAGGGTCAGCGGCCGGCCGTCGGCGGCGCCGGACTCGCCGTTGGAGCGGTCGCGCTCGGGCGGCCCCAGCCGTTGGCGGAGCGCAGCCGCACCAGGTCGCTCGCCCAGGCGTCGCCGGCGGGCGGCGGGGGCATCACGCCGGCCGCGAACCGCTGGAGCGCGGTGCGGTCGGTGCCGGCCGCGCGGTGGCGGACCGTCGCCGTGAGGGTGGCCTCGCCGGGCTTCGCGTCCGCCGCCGGGGTGACGGCGACCTCGACCCGGCGGGTGGTTCCGGCCGGGACGCGGGCGATCGGGGCGGCCGGGGCGGCCCGCCACCCGTCCGGGACGGCCACGGAGACCCGTACGTCGGTGGCGTCCCTGCTGCCCGCGGTGACGTCCACGGCGACGGTGCCGGGCGCACCGGCGCCGAGCTCCTGCCCGGTGGGCGCGGCGACGGTGGCGGAGGCGCCGCGGACGGCGCCGCCGACCGCGCTGGTGTCCTTCAGGAGCACCTCGAAGCCGCGGTCGGTGGGCCGGGCGGTCGTCTTGACCCGGACCACTCCCCGCGCTCGTCGCGGTCGTACCACCAGCCCTGCGCGGCGGCGTCGAAGGCGGCGCGGGAGGCGAGGCGGGCAGCGCGCGTCCGTCGAGCCGGACGGCGCCGGGCGCGTCGCCGGTGTGGACGGTGAAGGCGTACGGCCGGGCGGCCGGCTTGCCGGTGTACGTGCCCCTGCTGGGGCCGATGCGCACGGAGACGTCGCCGGGCCCGGAGTCCGGGGCGCGGACCTCGGCGAGCTGGGTGGCGTACCGGCCGGTGCGGTGCTCGCGGGTGACGCCGTCGTCCTCGTACAGCTCGAAGGAGGAGCTGCCCTGGGGGTAGACGTCCCAGGCGATCGGGTCGCCGGGGGCGCGGTCCTTGTACGAGCGGATGCCGCCGGGCCACAGGGGGACGGTGGCCCCGGCCCAGACGAAGAGGGCAGGGTGTCGAGCGGGGCGCTGTAGTCGTCGACCGTGACGGGGCCTTCGTAGGTGCGTCCGCTCCAGTAGTCGATCCAGGTGCCCTTCGGCAGATAGATAGCGTCGCGTTCCAGCGCGTCCTGGTACACGGGGGCGACGAGGAAGTCCTCGCCGCTGAGGAACTCGTACTTCGCGGCCTCGCCGGCGGCCTTCGGGTCGTCCGGGTACTCCAGGGCGAGCGGCCGGGCGAGGCCGACGCCGGTCTTCGTGGCCCGGTGGGCGTGGCTGTAGACGTACGGGAGCAGGGCCTCGTGGAGCTTGAGGGAGGCGCGGTTGATCGAGGTGTAGGGCTCGCCGTACCGGAAGGGCTGCTTGTCGCTGGCGGCCCAGCCGTCCATGGTCATGGTGACGGGCAGGAAGGTCTTCCACTGGAGGTCGCGGGTGTACGTCTTGGCGCTGCCGCCGAAGATGCCGTCGACGTCGCCGGTGGTGTAGGCGAGGCCGGACATGGACGCGCCCGCGTAGGTCGGGATCTGCCAGCGGATGTACTCCCAACTGCCGGACTGGTCGCCGGACCACTGGACGCCGCAGCGCTGGGCGCCGGCCCAGCTCTCGGGGGCCCAGGTGAAGCCGCGGGCGTCGCTGTGGGCCTCGATGCCGGCGTGGGCGTCCTTGCAGCCGTCGAGGGCGAACTTGTAGCCCTCGCCGACCCAGGCGACGTCGAGCTTGGCGACCCGCTGGCCGGCCCTGACCTGCTCGCCGAGCCGGTCGATGCCGTCCTCGGTCCACAGGCCGAGCTGCATGTCGCGCTGCTGGAGCCCGGTGGCGGTCTCCGCGAGGTTCTCGTAGCCGCAGCCGTAGCCGTCGTTGACGAGCATCCAGCCGTTGGGCATGTCGTTCTCGACGTAGCCGTCGGCGACCTCCAGGGCGTCGAGGGTGTGGCGCTCGCCGCGGTTGGCGTTGTGCAGGTAGCAGTCGGCGTCGCCGATCTCCAGGCCGTAGACGGGCGGCAGGAACGGTTTTCCGGTGAGCCGGGTGTACTGGCCGATGACGTCCTTGGCGGCGTCGCGGCCGGTGCCGGCGAAGTAGTAGGCGTCGAAGCGCCGTTCCTTCGCGCTCGTGGTGACCGGCTCGGTGAAGGCGTAGGTGTTGGGGGCGTAGGTGTTGCGGTAGACGCCGTAGCCGGTGGAGGAGAGGTAGAACGGGACGGAGTTGGGGTGGCCGCCGTCGTTCCAGTTGTAGTCGACGCCCACCTCCACGGTCTTGTCGCGGTGGGAGGTGTTGCCGCGGCCGTTCTGCATGCCGGCGCCGTAGAACTGCTCCGTGGCGCCGCGGGCGAGGGTCTGGACGGTGCGGTCCTGGTTCCAGGTGAGGCCGCGGGTCTCGGACCAGAGCGGGGTGCCGTCGGCGCGTACGGCGGCGAAGCGGAGCGGGGACTTGTAGGCGCGCAGGGTGACCCGGTCGCTGCTCAGTTCGTACCGGTCGCCCCGGTCGCGCCAGCGGGTGGCCGGGGGCGGGCCCTGGGGCAGGGTGATGTCGGTGCCGGTGGGGTCGGTGAACGTGCCGTCGGGGGCGAGTTCGATGCGGAAGGTGTCGGCGGTGACGAAGCTGACGCGGGCCCGGGCCTGACCGGCGGTCAGCCGGTAGACGGCCCCGTCGGCGGCGAACCCGGTCACGTCGCCGACGGTGGTGTCGGGGCCGTCGGCCTGCTCGGCGGGGGCGGCGGTGGGGGCGGTCTTCTCCGTGGGGGCGGCCGTGGCGGTGGGACCGGGGCCCGCGAAGGCGGCGAGCAGCCCGAGCAGTGCACCGGCGACCGTAGCTCTCATGCGCATTGATGATTGCATGGAGCCTCTTTAGCGCAGAATCGAGCATCGCGACAGGGCAAAACGGAACCGCCCCCGGACTTCGCACGGAAGTCCAAGGGCGGTTGGCCGGAAAGGAGTCGTACGGCGGCGTCCCTACAGGGCGACGCCCAGGAGCGCGTCGACGGCGCGGGAGACGAGTCCGGGAGCGGATTCGTCGGTGCCGCCCCGGCCGTCTGGCGCTCGGCCCAGCGGTCGACCGCGGCGAGCGCGGCCGGTGCGTCGAGGTCGTCGGCGAGGGCCTCGCGGATCTCCTCGACGAGGGCGTCGGCGGGCAGCCCGTCGGGGCGGGAGACCGCGGCGCGCCAGCGGCCGAGGCGCTCCACGGCGTCCTGGAGGATCCGGTCGGTCCACTCCCAGTCGGCGCGGTAGTGGTGGGAGAGGAGCGCGAGCCGGATCGCGGCCGGGTCGACGCCGTCGCGGCGCAGCTTCGAGACGAAGACCAGGTTGCCCCTGGACTTGGACATCTTCTCGCCGTCGAGGGCGACCATGCCGGCGTGGACGTACGCCTTGGCCATCGGGAACTCGCCGGTGAGGGCTTGGGCGTGCGAGGCGCCCATCTCGTGGTGCGGGAAGATCAGGTCGGAGCCGCCGCCCTGCACGTCGAAGCCCATGCCGAGGTGGTCGAGGGCGATGGCGACGCACTCGATGTGCCAGCCGGGGCGGCCCGCGCCGAGGCTGCCGCCGTCCCAGCTCGGCTCGCCCTCGCGGGCGGCCATCCAGAGCATCGGGTCGAGCGGGTTCTTCTTGCCGGGGCGCTCGGGGTCGCCGCCGCGCTCGGCGGAGAGGTGGCGCATCAGCTCGGCGTCGTAGTGCGAGACCTCGCCGAAGTGCGGGTCGGCGTCGACGGAGAAGTAGACGTCGCCGTCGAGCTCGTAGGCGGCGCCGGCGTCCCGCAGGCGCTCGACGAGCGGGACGATGCCCGGTATGGCCTCGACCGCGCCGATGTAGTGCCGCGGGGCAGCATCCGCAGGGCGGTCATGTCCTCGCGGAAGAGGGCGGTCTCGCGCTCGGCGAGGCCGACCAGTCCACGCCGTCGCGGATCGCGCGCTCCAGGAGGGGTCGTCCACGTCCGTCACGTTCTGGACGTAGTGAACCTGCCGCTTGGTGTCGAGCCACACGCGCTGCACGAGGTCGAACGCGTTGTAGGTCGCCGCGTGACCCATGTGGGTCGCGTCGTACGGGGTGATGCCGCAGACGTAGATGCGGGCGACGGGACCGGGGACGAGGGTGACTCGTCCGCCGGTCGCGGTGTCGTGGATCCGGAGGTCGCGGCCCTTGCCGGGAAGGGCGGGGACCTCAGAAGCGGGCCAGGCATGCATGACCCGAGCGTAACCGGACAGGTGTTCCGGATACGAACCGGATCCGGGATCTTGACCTATTAGGCGTTCTTGCGGGACGAATGCGTGCGTGCGTCTCCCCGGAGGGGCCTCTCCACCCGGCACGGCTTGGCCGAAACCTTTCGGTCGAACCCTTGGGGCAGGTGGGCCGCACGGGGCCCGGAACGAAGCTCGGGACGGCGGTTCTCAGACAGGCGGCCAGGGGAGGGCGGGCCACTGCCCCGAGGGCTCCGGGTGCCGTCCGCCCGCCCGCAGGGCCGCCACGCGGGCGCGTACCGCCGCCACCTCGGCGCCGGTGAGCAGTTCGGCCAGTCGGGTGGAGAGCGGCGCTCCGGGCGCCAGGGCCGGGCCGAGGCGGTCCAGGGCCTCGACCGCCTCGGCGGGCAGTTCCTCGCCCGCCCATCCCCACAGCAGGGTGCGCAGTTTGTCCTTGACGTGGAAGGTGACCCCGTGGTCGATGCCGTACAGGTGTCCGCCGGGGGCCGGCAGCAGGTGGCCGCCCTTGCGGTCGCCGTTGTTGATCACGGCGTCCAGGACGGCGAGCCGCCGCAGTCCGGGGGTGTCGGCGTGGACGAGGAGGGCGGTGCGGCCCTCGCCGACCTCGGCCTCCCCGACGGCCTTCCAGCCCTCTCCCGGCTCCTCGTCCTCGGTGAGGGCCAGGAGCCGCGCCCCGGGGTCGGCCTCGATCCACAGTTGGACCATGCCCTCGCCGTACGGGCCGTCGCGGAGCACCGTCGGCGGGACCAGGCCCCAGCCGGTGGCCTCGGACACCTCGTACGCGGCGACCTCGCGCCGGGCGAGGTTCCCGTCGGGGAAGTCCCACAGGGGCCGCTCCCCGCGACCGGCTTGTAGACACAGGCCGCCTCCCGGCCCTCGTACGCGACGGAGCAGTACAGGACGGCGTTGGAGGCCTCGCGGATCCGGCCGCGCACGGTCAGCTCACCGCGGGCGAGCAGGTCCGCGCCCGGCAGGGTCTGGGGGCTGCTCATGCTCCGCGGCGGTATCCGTTCTGGCGGGGGCAGACGTGCCCCTCGGGGTCGAGCGGCAGGCTGCACAGCGGGCACGGCGGGCGGCCGGCGTTGACGACGTCCAGGGCCCGCTTGGCGAAGGCCCGGGCCTGGGCGCCGGTGAGGCGGACCCGGAGCATCGGCGGGCCGTTCTCCTCGTCCTGGAGCAGCCGCTCCTCGGCCTCGGCGAGATCCTCCTCGGAGTCCGCGTCGAGCTCCACGAGGGCCTGCGCCTCGACGATCATGCGCTGTTCCTCGCCGTCCCAGGCGAGCGCCATGGTGCCGACCCGGAACTCCTCCTCGACGGGCGCGTCGAGGGGGCGGTGTCCGCGATCTCGACGGGGGCGACGGCGGGCACGGGCGCGTTGCCGCCGGTGCGCCGCACGACCTCGTCCAGGAGTTCGTCGATGCGCTCGGCGAGGGCGGCGACCTGCATCTTCTCCAGGGCGACGCTGGTGACCCGGCCGCCGGCGGACGCCTGGAGGAAGAACGTACGGCGGCCAGGCAGTCCGACCGTGCCGGCCACGAAACGCTCCGGTGGGTCGTAGAGGAACACCTGACGGGACACGTTCCCGGCTCCCTTGCGTCTCGACGGTCGTACTACAACGGCGCGTCCACCCTACTGCGCGAAGGGATCACGGTGCGCCCGCACCGCCACCGACCTCGGCCGCCCCGCCGTCCCCGGGACGCTCGCGGGGGCGAATCCGGCGAAGTCCCCGTGTCGCCGAGCCGGAGGAGGAAGGGACGCAGGCGCGTGTAGCGGATGACGGTGACCGAGCAGGGGTCGACGTGGACGCGCTGGAAGAGGTCGAGGTGGAGGCCGAGGGCGTCCGCCACGAGCGATTTGACGATGTCGCCGTGGGAGCACATGACGTAGCAGGCGTCCTCGCCGTGCTCGGCCTCGATCCGCGCGTTCCAGTCCCGTACGGCCTCGACGGCGCGGTTCTGCATCGCGCGCATGGACTCGCCGCCGGGGAAGGCGGCGGCGGAGGCGTGCGCCTGGACGACCTCCATCAGGGGCTCGTCGTTGAGCTCGGCGAGCTTGCGGCCCGACCAGTCGCCGTAGTCGCACTCGTTGATCCGCTCCTCGACGTGGAACGGGAGGTCCGGGCGGGCGTCGAGGAGGGGCCGCAGGGTCTCCCGGCAGCGCTGGAGGGGCTGGAGACGGCGGCGGCGAGCGGGACGTCCGCGAGGCGCCCGGGGAGCGCGGCGGCCTGCGCGGCCCGCGCTCGTCGAGCGCGATCCCGGGTGTGCGTCCGGCGAGGACCCCGGAGGTGTTGGCGGTGGAGCGTCCGTGCCGGACGAGGATCAGCGTGGCCATGGCGGCCAGCCTAGGCGGTGCCCGGAGCGGGCCCGTCTCCCCGGCCGCCGCACGCGCACGCGTGGGGAAGGAGGGCCGGGCTCGGCCCGAGCCCGTCCCCCGGCCTCCGTACGCGCGCGTGGCCGGCGTCCGGGATCCGCGGGGGTGCGTACGCGTGCATGGCGGAGCCGTTCGGGGGAGAATGCGCCCCGTGATCGTGGACTCTGCCATCTACCGGGACGGGCGCCGTACGGACGGCCCCGCCGACCTCTCGGACGCCCTGGAGGAGGCGCGGTCGAAGGGCGACGCGTTCCTGTGGGTGGGCCTGCACGAACCCACCGAGGCGGAGTTCGACCACGTCGCCTCGGAGTTCGCGCTGCACCCCTGGCCGTCGAGGACGCCCTGAAGGCCCACCAGCGGCCCAAGCTGGAGGTATACGACGACTCGCTCTTCGTGGTGCTCAAGCCGGTCGTGTACGAGCCGGAGAGCGACCGGGTCTCCTCGGGCGAGCTGATGGTGTTCGTGGGCGACTCGTTCGTGGTCACGGTCCGGCACGGCGAGGGGGCCCCGCTGGCGCAGGTGCGCCGGCGCCTGGAGAGCCGACCCGGAGGTCCTGAAGCACGGTCCGACGGCGGTCCTGTACGCGGTGAGCGACGCGATCGTGGACCACTACCTGGAGGTCGCGGGCGAGCTCCAGGTGGACCTGGAGGAGCTGGAGGCGGACGTCTTCGCGCCCAGCGGGAAGCGGCCTCCAACACGGCGGCGCGGATCTACACGGCGAAGCGGCAGGTCCTGGAGTTCCGGCGGGCCAGCGGTCCGCTGGCCGGTCCGATGGCCCGTCTGACGACCGGTTCGGTGCCGTTCGTGGAGGAGCACGCCCAGCCGTTCTTCCGGGACGTCAACGACCACCTGCTGCGCTCCAACGACCAGGTGGAGGGCCTGGACCGGCTCCTGTCCGACGTGCTCTCGGCCCATCTGGCGCAGATGGGGGTGCGGCAGAACGACGACATGCGGAAGATCTCGGCGTGGGCGGCCATGGCGGCGGTCCCCACCATGGTCGCGGGGATCTACGGCATGAACTTCGAGCACATGCCGGAGCTGCGCTGGGGGATGGGCTATCCGGCGGTGATCGTCGTGATGACGGGGATCGTCGTCGTCCTGTACCGGATGTTCAAGCGGCGCGGCTGGATGTAGGACCGCTCCCGCCGCGCCCGGCCCGCCCGGCGGGCCTCAGAAGGCGGGGGCGGGGGTCGCCGGGCCGCCGAGGGCGTCGCGCCGTTCGGGCATCCTGAGGTCGATCATCTTGTGCCACCCGGCGGCGCGCTCGTACGCGTACATGCCGTGGATGCCGGCGGCGAGGGCGAGGGCCTTGGGCCCGGGCCACTTCAGGATGCGGCCCATGTGGCGCATCACGGCGAGGCTGACGTCGCGGTAGACCTGGATCTCGACCAGGGCGGACTCGCGCAGGGTCCGCTGGATCAGCCGGCCGTGGCCCTGGCGGGCGAGCCGGAGCAGTTCCTCGTGACAGTAGGCGAGGTGGTTGGCCTCGTCGTTGTCGATCATGTGGATGGCCTTGCCCAGTTCGGGGTGGTCCCCGAAGTACGTGACGAGCATGTCCATCTGGTCGGCCGCCCGCTGCTCGGTGACCCGGCTGTGGGCGAGGTAGACGATGATGTCCCGCTCGGTCAGCGGCTCGTCGCGGCGGAGCTTGTCGTGCGCGAGGCCGATGCCGCGCTGTTCGAGCAGCATCGTGTAGTCGGTGTCGGGGGCACCGGGACGGGTTCGAGGCCGCGCTTCTTCATCAACGCGTTGAAGATCCGGCCGTGCTTGTCCTCGTCGGCGCCGTGTCGGGTGATCTTGGGCGCGAGGTCGCGCATCCCGGGGGCGACGAGGGCCGCGATCCGGGCGTTCTCCCAGCCGCCCTGGGCCTCGCCGCTCGCCGCGATCGAACAGAAGAGCCGGAAGGACTCGTCGTCGTCGATGATTTCCTGGAACAGGCCCTTGGCCGTGAGCATCGCCGCCACCTCCGTGCGGACGTTCGCACTCCGGTACGTCCGGGGAGCACCGCGTCCGGGAAGAACGAGTCAAGTCCGGTCCGGAACGGCGGGCAACACGGGGGCGGGAACGGTTCGGCCGAAAGAGTGAGCCCCGAGGGCGTAACCAGGGGCCCGCCGGAGCCGTTGTGCTGCGTGACGGCCGTGGCGGGGAAGACCCCGAGCCCCCACCACGGCCGCAGGCTTCTCCGACGGCTCCGTACGGGACACGCGTACGGAGCCGTCGGCGCGTCACGCGCAGGGCCGTCGGCGCGTCACGTACGGAGCCGTCGGCGCCGTCAGGCCAGCCCGGCCCGCTCCAGCGCCTCGACGCCCGCCCGCAGGGCCGCCACCCGCTCGTCGAGGGTGAAGCCGGCCGGGGCGACGGTGAGGGTGGTGACCCCGGCGGCGGCGTAGGCCGCCATCCGGTCGGCGATCCGCTCGACGGATCCGAGCAGGGTGGTGCGGTCGATCAGCGAGTGCGGCACGGCGGCCGCGGCCCCGTCTTGTCGCCGGCCAGGTACTTGTCCTGTACCTCGGCGGCCTCCTTCTCGTACCCCATGCGCCGCGCGAGCTGGTTGTAGAAGTTCTGCTTGCGGCTGCCCATGCCGCCGACGTAGAGGGCGGTGTACGGCCGGAACACGTCGGCGAGCGCGTCGACGTCGTCGCCGAGGGCGAGCGGCACGGTGGGACAGACGTCGAAGCCGTCCATGGTCAGGCCGGCCTTCTCGCGGCCCGCGCGGATGTGCCGCAGGGCCGTGTCCTCCAGGTGGTCGGCGGAGGGGAAGATCAGCAGGGCGCCGTCGGCGATCTCGCCGGTCTGCTCCAGGTTCTTGGGGCCGATCGCGGCGATGTAGAGCGGGATGTGCTCGCGCTGCGGGTGCACGGTGAGCTTGAGGGGCTTGCCGGGACCGTCCGGGAGCGGCAGGGTCCAGTGCTCGCCGTCGTAGCTGAGCCGCTCGCGGGTCATGGCCCTGCGGACGATCTCGACGTACTCGCGGGTCCGGGCGAGCGGCTTGTCGAACTTCACGCCGTACCAGCCCTCGGAGACCTGGGGTCCGGAGACGCCGAGGCCGAGGCGGAAGCGGCCGCCGCTGAGCGAGTCGAGGGTGGCGGCGGTCATCGCCGTCATGGCGGGCTGCCGGGCCGGGATCTGCATGATCGCGGAGCCGACGTCGATCCGCTCGGTCTTCGCCGCGACCCAGGCGAGGACGGTGGGCGCGTCCGAGCCGTAGGCCTCGGCGGCCCAGCAGACGTCGTAGCCGAGGCGGTCCGCCTCCTGCGCGACGGCGAGGTTGTCGCCGTCCATACCGGCGCCCCAGTAGCCGAGGTTGATGCCGAGCCGCATTCCACGCACCCCTTACCCATCGGTAACGTCTCTGTGGGCCGGACTCTAGCGCGCGGTCGGCGCCGCCGACAGGACGTGGTTGTCCACAGGCCCTCTCCGCGTGGTGCCCCGGCCAGTAATCTCGCGCCCATGGAGCAGAGGCATCTCGGACGTACGGGCCTGCGCGTGTCGCGCATCGGACTCGGCACCCTCACCTGGGGCCGGGACACCGACGAGCACGACGCCGCCGAGCAACTGAAGGCGTTCTGGGACGCCGGCGGCACGCTCGTGGACACCGCCGACGTGTACGGCGGGGGCGAGGCGGAGTACCTGCTCGGGCGCCTCGTGGAACGCCTCGTGCCCCGGCAGGACCTCGTCCTGTCGACCAAGGCGGGCAGCGTCCCCGACCCCGACCGGCGCACGGACGGCTCGCGCGGACACCTGCTCGCCGCGCTCGACGCCTCCCTCGCCCGGCTCGGCACGGACCACGTGGACCTGTGGCAACTGCACGCCTTCGACCCGCACACGCCCCTGGAGGAGTCCCTCCAGGCGCTCGACATCGCCGTGCGCAGCGGACGGGCCCGGTACGCGGGCGTGGCGAACTTCTGCGGCTGGCAGCTCGCCAAGGCGGGCACCTGGCAGCTCGGCGGGGACCGGACCCGGCTGGCGGGCGCGCAACTGGAGTACTCGCTGCTCCAGCGGGGCGTGGAGCGCGAGGTGCTGCCGGCCGCCATGGACCTCGGCATAGGCCTGCTGCCCTCCTCGCCGCTGGGGCGCGGCGTCCTGACCGGGAAGTACCGGAGCGGGACGCCGGCGGACTCGCAGGGCGCCTCGGAGAGGATGGCGCCCTTCGTGGAGCCGTACCTGGACGACGCGGCGAGCCGGATCGTGGACGCGGTGACGACGGCGGCCGACGGCCTCGCGACGACCCCGCTCCATGGCGCTCTCGCCTGGGTCCGCGACCGGCCCGGGGTGACCGCCCCGATCGTCGGCGCGCGCACGACGCGCCAGCTCACGGCCGCGTTGTCGGTGGAGACCCTTAGTCTTCCTGACGAGATCTGCCGGGCGCTGAACGACGTGTCGGCGCCCGTGCACCGCTATCCGGATCACGACTGGAGCACCTTGTGACCGAGCCTTCCGGGGAGACCGCGCCCGAGGCACCCGAGGACGTGGAGCCCGCCGAGGACGTACGGGAGGGGGCCGGGGCGGCCGCCGGAGAACCCGACGGCGTCGGAGGGACCGATGCCGCAGGGGGTCCGACGCCGCCGAGGAGGCCGGAGGGGCCTCCGAGGAGCGGGCCGAGTCCGCCGAGGAGCCGGCCGGGGAACCGGCGACGGCGGGGACTCCGGCGCGCCCGGACCGAGCGAGGCGCAGGCCGAGCTGGCCGCGCAGCGGGAGCTGCGGGCGAAGATCGAGGCGCGGAAGGCCGAGAAGGGCGGCCGGTCGCGGCCGGCACCAAGCTGAGCGGCACCGCGGCGGACCTCCTCGCGGCGGTCCGGGCCGTGGAGGCGGCGCGGCCAAGGGCAGCTCCTTCTACGAGGCGGCCGAGCCGGCGCCCCGGCCCTCCGTCCCCGAGCCCGCCCCGGTGGCGGCCCCCGGCCCCCGCACCGGAGCGGGCGACCGCCCGGCACCCGCCACCGCGGCCGCCGTCCGCGAGGTCCTGGCCCGGGGCGGCGCCCCGAGGCGCTGGCCGGACCGGCGGCCGCCGCGCTCGGCGAGGGCGCGGCCGGGGTGCTGCTCGACGACCCCTGGCAGCTCCTCGCGGTGGCGGGGTGCGGCCGGAGCAGGCCGACGGCTTCGCGCGGGCGCTGCTAGGGCCCGACTGCGGCCCCGGCGACCCGCGCCGGACGGTCGCCCTCACCGTGTGGCTCCTGGAGCGGGCCGCGCTCCAGGGGCACACCGCCAGAGGTCGGGACCGTGCGCGCCGGGCTCGCCGCGCACTCCGTGCCCGATCCCGGGGAGGCGGTCGACACGGCGGTCTCCGAGGGGCGGTCCACCTCTTCCAGGGAGGAGCGGGAGGCCCCGGAGGAGACGGAGGAGCAGGCGGAGGAGTCCGGCGAGGGCACGGACGGGAGCGGGGAGAGCGGCGAGGAGCCGCCCGCGCTGCTCGGCCTCGACCGCTACGCGCTCGCGGAGGAGAGCCTCGCGGAGGGCCTCGCCCGTCTGGTCAGGACGGCGACGGCCGACGCCTGGGAGGGCTCCGAGCTGGAGCGCGCCGCCGGTGCGCACGGCCTCGTCCTGCACACCGGCGGCGAGGCCGCCCGCGCCGAGCCGGTGGCGCTCGCGGCGAAGGCGCGCGAGCGGGGCCTCCGCGCCCTGGTAGCGGTCCACTCCGACGGCGGGCGGCGGGCGCTCGGCGCCGCGGGGACGGAGGCCGTGACGGTCGCCGCCCTGCTGTCCGGGACGGCCGGGCCGGGCCGGGACGAGGACGGGGCCTTCGTCCTGGACCTGCTGGTGGTGCTCGACGCGCCGCAGGTGGACGTGGAGACGGCCGCGACGCTCGTGGAGTCGCTGCCGGACGGCTGCCGCCTGGTCCTGAGCGGCGACCCGGAGGTCCTCGGGGCGCCGGGCGCGGGCCGGGTCTTCGCCGACGCGCTCGCGGCCCGGGTGTGCCCCGGATCGCCTCGCGCGTCCCCGACCCGGGGCCGCTCGGCGAGTTGGTGTCGGGCATCGGCGTCGGCGAACTGAACCAGGTCGAGGCCCCGGCAAGAGGTCGTGATCGTCCCGGTGCGGGACGCGGGCGAGCCGTGCATCGCACCGTCCAACTGGTGGCCGACTCGGTGCCCCGGGCGATCGGGGTGCCGCCGGAGCGGACCCAGGTCGTCACGGTCGGCCACGGCGGCTCGGCCGGCACGCGCGCGCTGAACGCCGCCCTCAAGCAGCGGCTCAACCCCGGTCCCGGCCGGTTCGGCGGCTACGACCCCGGCGACCGGGTGGCGTACGCGCCGGTGCCGGGGCGGACGGTCACCGGCACGGTCCTGTCGGCCGACGCCGAGGGCCTGCGGCTGCGGTGCGGGGACGACGAGGTCCTCGTACCGAAGGAGCGGGTGGAGTCGGCGCTGCGGCACGGCTGGGCGCTCACCGCGCACCAGGCGGCCGGGACGCGGTGGCCTGCGGTGGTCGCGGTGCTGCCCGGGGACGCGGCGGGCGGCCTGAGCCGGGCGTGGGTGTACACGGCCTTCGGCCGGGCGGAGCGCCACCTGTCGGTCGTGCACGGCGTGGACCAGGCCCTGCCCCGGGCGGTCGCGGAGGGGTGGCCCCGGAGCGCACGACGCGGCTGCGGCCCTCCTGGAGGCGCTGCTCGCCGCTCCCGGGGAGTAGGGCGGCGCGGGAACGACGGAGGCCGGGACACCTCGTACGGTGTCCCGGCCCTCCCGCGTCTCCGCGTCGGCCCTGGCGTCAGGCGCGGGCCCTCCCGGCCGTGCCGCCGCCGGTGCCGTCACCGTCGTCGATGTCGGCGTCGGCGATGTCGGCGTCATCGACGTCGGCGTCGTCCTCCTCGTCGAAGACGGAGCTGACGTCGAAGCGGCAGACGATCCGCTCGGGATCGGCGTGGTCGAAGGGGCGTTGAGCCACTCCCCGGTTCCGGGAGTTCGTCGGCGGCGACGACCCAGAGCGTGGAGTCGCCCTCCTCCAGGCCGAAGTCCTTGTGCCGGGAGGCGATCTCGTCCGGCTCGTACTCGCCGAAGAGCACGCCGAGCGCGGCGAGGGGCGAGACGCCGGCCTTGGCGGCCGCCCCGGTGACGTCCTCGTCGCCGGTCTCGGCGACGCGGCGGGCCTGGGCGAGCAGGCGCCGGGGCTCCGCCACGGCGTAGTCGCGGCGGATCAGGAGGCTGAGGGCGTGGGGTTCGTCGGGTCCGGTGTACGGCGGCAGGGAGCCGTCCGCCCCGGGGATCTCGAAGGGGTGACCTCGTCGTAGTGGTCGTAGAGGAGTTCGTCGTAGGTCTCGGCCGCCGAGGCCAGGGCGTTGAAGGCCTCGTAGACGGCCGGGTCGTCGTCCCCGTGCGGCGTTCGACCGCCGCGAGGTGACGGTCCAGTGCGGCTTTGACCGCCTCGGCGGCGGCACGTACCTCGGCAGCGGTGGGCTGCGCAGCATCAGACATGGGACAGACGCTATCCGTACCGGGGCCGTGCCCGCACAATAGATGCGATGCCGGAATACGAATTTGTCGACGTGTACGTGCCGCGCGGTGTCTCCCGCAAGGAGGCGACGCGGCTGCTGACCGACCATGCCGAGTACGGACACTGGGAGTTGGACCGTCTGAGCCTGCACCGGGACGGGAGCCGCAGAGTGCGGTTGAAGCGGCGGATCATCCGCCAGGTCAGGGCGACCTGGTAGTCGGAAGGACCACGAGAAGGGGCCCCGCGGTGTGCGGGGCCCCGTGCGTAGTGCGCGTCACACGGCCCGGGCCGTGCGGCCGTCTCAGGCGGCGCGGCGGGACCGGCGGTAGATCAGCGAACCGGCGAGCAGCAGTCCGGCTCCGGCGGGGACGATCACGCCGAGCGGCGCGGCGCCGGTCTCGGCGAGCTCCTCGACGGCCCGCGGCGGCGTCACGGTCTGCGCGCCGGGAGTGTTCGACCCGTCGTCGGTCTGGGGGTGCCCGGGGTGCCGGGGGTCTCGGGAGTGCCCGGGTTCCCGGGGTTCCCCGGGTTGCCGGGGGTCTCGGGGTTGCCCGGCCGCGTGGGCTCGGCTTCGTTGGCGCAGTCGTTGCCGGCGGCCGGGTTGAGAGCCCGATGACCGAGACGCTGTTGCCGCACACGTTCACCGGGACGTCGACCGGCACCTGGACGTTGTTGCCGGAGCCCACGCCGGGCGAGCCGCCCGTGTGGCCGTCGGCGGAGGAGCCGCCGGGCTTGCCCGGCTTCCCCGAGTCGGAGACGTTGGCGCACTTGTTGCCCATCGCCGGGTTCAGCAGCCCGACGGCGCTGACGGTGTTCCCGCAGGCGTTCACCGGCACGTGCACCGGGACCTGGACGGAGTTCCCGGACGCGACGCCCGGGGAGTTCACGGCCGCACCGTTCGCACCGGAGTCGGCGTGCGCATAGCCGCCGCCGATCGCGGCGAAGACGCCGCCGGCGGCCGCAACGGTGATGAGGCCCTTGCGTGTGACCTGTCGCATAGCTTGTTCCCTGCCTGCTCGGCTTCGAAGAGTGCCACCGGGCGGAGGGCCCGGGGCGGAAATAGCCACCGGCCCCGGAGTGCATGGCACGCACTCCGGGGCCGGACCGGCTCACACCCTCAGGGGGCGAGGGACGACGTCAGTCGTTGACGCAGGCGTTGCCGAAGGCGGGGTTCAGCAGGCCGATCACGGAGACCGTGTTGCCGCACACGTTCACGGGAACGTGAACCGGCACCTGCACGACGTTGCCCGAGAGGACACCGGGGGAACCGATGGCCGCACCCTGGGCACCCGCGTCGGCGACCGCCATGCCGGCGCCCGCGAGAACCAGACCGCCGGTGGCAGCCGCAGCAGCGACGACCTTCTTGATCATTATTCCTCCTAGTTGGCAATGCGGTCCCAGCCGCGGACCGCACACCTGTAACGAGGGGGAGGGGTGGGGCTACGAGCCTCCGGGGTCATTCACTCTTTTCGGGCACACGCAAACGCACGGGCGAATCCGGGGCGGGCGCCGGGCGGATCCGCCCGGCGGACCCGCTCCACGGGCGTCCCCGCTCAGCAGGCGTCGAGGAAGCGGTCCAGGACGCGGGCGCCGAACTTGAGGCCGTCGACCGGCACCCGCTCGTCCACGCCGTGGAACATGCCGGCGAAGTCCAGCTCCGGCGGCAACCGGAGCGGGGCGAAGCCGAAGCAGCGGATGCCGAGGTCGTCGAAGGACTTGGCGTCGGTGCCGCCGGAGAGCATGTACGGCACGGCGCGGGCGATCGGGTCCTCGGCGCGCAGGGCGAGCTGCATGGCGTCCACCAGGGAGCCGTCGAAGCTGGTCTCCAGGGCCTTGTCGCCGTGCACGTCCTCGCGCTTCACGCGGGGCCGAGGATCCGGTCGAGGTCGGCCAGGAACTCCTGCTCGTACCCGGGCAGGAAGCGGCCGTCGACGTGTGCCGTGGCCTGGCCGGGGATCACGTTCACCTTGTAGCCGGCGCCGAGCATGGTCGGGGCCGCCGAGTTCCGCAGGGTGGCGCCGATCATCTTGGCGATGCCGCCGAGCTTGGCGAGGGTGGCGTCCATGTCCTCGGGGTCGAGCGGGGTGCCCAGGGCGTCCGAGAGCTCGTCCAGGAAGGACCGGACGGTCTTGGTGACCCTCACCGGCCACTGGTGGCGGCCGAGGCGGCCCACGGCCTCGCAGAGCTCCGTGATGGCGTTGTCGTCGTTGGTCATCGAGCCGTGGCCCGCGGTGCCCTCGACGGTCAGCCGCATCCAGTGCATGCCCTTCTGGGCCGTCTCGACCAGGTAGAGCCGCAGGTTCTCGTTGACGGTGAAGGAGAAGCCGCCGACCTCGCCGATGGCCTCGGTGACCCCCTCGAAGAGGTCCCGGTGCTTGTCGACCAGGTACCGGGCGCCGTAGGTGCCGCCGGCCTCCTCGTCGGCGAGGAAGGCGAGGACGACGTCGCGCGGGGCTTGCGGCCGCTGCGCAGCCGGTCCCGCACGACCGCGAGGGTCATCGCGTCCATGTCCTTCATGTCGACGGCGCCGCGGCCCAGACGCAGTCGTCGGCGATCTCCCCGGAGAAGGGGTGGTGGGTCCAGTCCTCGGCGTTGGCCGGGACGACGTCGGTGTGGCCGTGGATCAGCAGGGCGGGCCGCGACGGGTCCTCGCCCTCGATCCGGGCGACGGTGGAGGCCCGCCCCGGTGCGACTCGATGATCTGCGGGTCCAGACCGACCTCGGCGAGCTTCTCGGCGACGTACTCCGCCGCCGCCCGCTCCCCGGGCCCGAGTGGTCGCCGTAGTTGCTGGTGTCGATGCGGATGAGGTCGCGACAGAGGTCGACTACCTCGTCCTCGCCGCGGACGCTCCCGGCCGTGTTCGACTCGCTCACTCTGCTTCCTCCCACTACGTGCCCCACGTGATTGCTGGTGGTCGCCCCCATCCTCCCGCGTGGCCCCTCGGCGCCCAAGGGCGGCGGCCCGCCGACACGCGGCCGTCACATGACGGGGGCCCACCGGGGTGGTGATCGACCACCTCGAATGTTTGCTATGGTTTTCCTCGTCGGAAGGGCCCAGCGGCCAGGAAGACAGACACCTTGTCCGGGTGGCGGAATGGCAGACGCGCTAGCTTGAGGTGCTAGTGCCCTTTATCGGGCGTGGGGGTTCAAGTCCCCCTCGGACACCACACGGAGTCCCGGTCGAGATCTTCTCGACCGGGACTTTCGCATGAGCGCACGCATCATGAGCGCACGCATCATGAGCGCACGAGTACGGACGGCCACGAGGCGGAGTGGTGAGACGCAGGACCAAGGCCCCGCTTCGCCGCTGCCCCAGCGGGACGGGATCGATCCCGTGCGGGTGCGGCTCCCGGAGGACCCGGACGGCGCCTGGGCGACCGTACGGGACCACCTGGTGGAGCGGTACGGGGCGGCCGTCGGGGCCGGGCGGGTCGAGGAGATGCTGCGGGAGGGGCGGTTCGTCGGGACCGACGGGCCGGTCGGCGGGGACGAGCCGTACGCCGTGGGGCGGTGGATCTGGTTCCACCGGGACTTCCCGCCGGAGACGCCGGTGCCGTTCGCGGTCGGGGTCGTGTACCGGGACGAGCGGATCGTGGTGGCCGACAAGCCGCACTTCCTGGCGACGATGCCCCGGGGGCGGCACGTCACGGAGACCGCGACGGCGCGGCTGCGGCGGGACTTGGGGCTGCCCGCCTCCAGCCCGCGCACCGGCTCGACCGGCTGACGGCGGGGCTCGTGCTGTTCGTCGTGCGGGAGGAGGACCGGGGGCGTACCAGACGCTGTTTCGGGACCGGGCCGTGCGCAAGGAGTACGAGGCGGTGGCGCCGTACGACCCGGCGGTGGAGCTGCCGGTGACGGTGCGGAGCCGGATCGAGAAGGAGCGCGGGGTGATGGCCGCCCGGGAGGTGCCGGGCGAGCCGAACGCCGAGAGCCGGATCGGGCTTGTGGCGCACGCGGGCGGGCTCGGCCGGTACCGCCTGGAGCCGGTGACCGGGCGGACGCACCAGCTACGGGTGCACATGAACGCCCTGGGGCTGCCGATCCTGAACGATCCGGTCTACCCGGTGGTCCGTGAGGACGGGCCGGAGGACTTCGGGCGTCCGCTGGGGCTGCTGGCGCGGACGCTGGAGTTCACCGACCCGTTCACGGGCCGCGCGGTGCGTTTCGAGAGCCGGCTGCGGCTCAGTGGCCCCGGCTGATCCACTCCTGGAGGTGGGGGCCTCGGCGCCGATGGTGGTGGTGTCGCCGTGGCCGGTGCGCACCACCGTCTCCGGCGGCAGGGTGAGAGCTTGTCCCGGATCGAGTCGACGATCGTGGGGAAGTCCGAGAAGGACCGGCCGGTGGCGCCGGGGCCGCCCTGGAAGAGGTGTCGCCGGTGAAGACCGTGCCGAGCTCCGGCGCGTACAGGCTGACCGCCCCGGGGGCGTGGCCCGGGGTGTGCAGGACCGTGAGGTCGGTGCCGGCGATGGTGAGGACCCGGCCGTCGGCGAGGTCGCCGTCCGGGCTGTGGTCGGGGTGGGTCTGCTTCCACAGCGGCAGGTCGGCGGGGTGGAGCAGGATGCGGGCGCCGGTGGCGGCCGCGAGCGCCAGGGCCGCGTTCACGTGGTCGTCGTGGGCGTGGGTGCAGACGATGGCGCGCAGGGTGCGTCCGTCGAGCGCGGCGAGGACGGCTCCGGCGTCGTGGGCGGCGTCGATGACGATCGCCTCGGTGTCGTCGCCGACGATCCAGACGTTGTTGTCGACGTCCCAGGTGCCGCCGTCGAGGCTGAAGGTGCCGGAGGTGACGAGGTGGTCGATCCGGGCGGTCATCACAGCACCACCACCGAGCGCAGGACGTCGCCCTCGTGCATGCGGGCGAAGGCCTTCTCGACCTCGCCGAGGCCGATGGTCTCGGTGACGAAGGCGGCGAGGTCGATGCGGCCCTGCTGGTGCAGGTCGACGAGCATCGGGAAGTCCCGGGAGGGCAGGCAGTCGCCGTACCAGGAGGACTTGAGCGATCCGCCGCGGCCGAAGACGTCGAGGAGGGGCAGTTCGAGCTTCATCTCGGGGGTGGGGACGCCGACGAGGACGACGGTGCCGGCGAGGTCGCGGGCGTAGAAGGCCTGCCGGTACGTCTCCGGGCGGCCGACGGCCTCGATGACGACGTCGGCGCCGAAGCCGCCGGTGAGTTCGCGGATCGCCTCGACGGGGTCGGTGGAGCGGGAGTTGACGGTGTGGGTGGCGCCCATCGCCTTCGCCGTCTCCAGCTTCCGGTCGTCGATGTCGACGGCGATGATCTTCGCGGCTCCGGCGAGGCGGGAGCCGACGACCGCCGCGTCGCCGACGCCGCCGCAGCCGATGACGGCGACGGTGTCGCCGCGGCCGACGTTCCCGGTGTTGATCGCGGCGCCGATGCCGGCCATGACGCCGCAGCCGAGGAGGCCCGCGACCTCGGGGGCGACGGCGGGGTCGACCTTGGTGCACTGGCCGGAGGCGACGAGGGTCTTCTCGGCGAAGGCGCCGATGCCGAGGGCCGGGGAGAGCTCGGTGCCGTCGAGCAGGGTCATCCTCTGCTTCGCGTTGTGGGTGTCGAAGCAGTACCAGGGGCGGCCGCGCAGACAGGCGCGACAGGTGCCGCACACGGCCCGCCAGTTGAGGATCACGAAGTCGCCGGGGGCGACGTCGGTGACGCCCTCGCCGACCGACTCGACGATTCCGGCGGCCTCGTGGCCGAGGAGGAAGGGGAACTCGTCGTTGATGCCGCCCTGCTTGTAGTGGAGGTCGGTGTGGCAGACGCCGCACGCCTGGATCTTCACGACGGCCTCGCCGGGGCCGGGATCGGGGATCACGATCGTCTCGACCCGTACCGGTTCGTTCCTGCCGGGGGCGATGACCCCCTGGACGTGCTGCGGCATCGCGAACTTCCTTCTCTGCGAACGGATCTTGTAAGGCTCCTGCGTACCACTATCTCCTGACAAAGGCGAGACCCCCGCAGGCCGTGCCCGCGGGGTCCCTTGACGGTACGTCAGTCCGTGGGGATCCGTCAGTCCGTGGGGATCCGTCAGTCCGTGGGGATCCGTCGGTCGCGCGGGGCCGCGGCGGTCGCGCGGACCTGGCGGCGGACCAGGAACCAGCCGCCGACGAGCGCGGCCGCGATGAGCGGCAGGCAGGCGACGGTGGTGCGGCCGACGCCGCCGTCCATCCACATGAGGACGAGGACGGAGGCGAGGAAGCCGAGGGTGACGATCTGGGTGTACGGGGCCCAGGGCAGGTTGTAGCCGGGGCGGACGACCCGGCCCTCCTTCGCGCGGCGCCAGAACAGCAGCGAGCAGACCATGATCATGGCCCAGGTGCCGATGATGCCGATCGAGGCGAAGTTGAGGACCAGCTCGAAGGCCTCGCCGGGCATGACGTAGTTGAGGGCGACGCCGAGGACGCCGAAGCCGGCGGTGAGCAGGATGCCGCCATAGGGGACGCCGCCCTTGTTCATGACCCCGGTGAAGCGGGGCGCGGAGCCGGCGAGCGACATGGAGCGCAGGATGCGGCCGGTGGAGTACAGGCCCGAGTTGAGGCTGGAGAGGGCGGCGGTGAGGACGACGAGATTCATCACGCCGGCGGCGCCGGGGATGCCCAGCTTGTCGAAGACGGTGACGAAGGGGCTCTGGTCGCCGGAGTAGGCCGTGTACGGCAGGAGGAGGGCGAGCAGGACGACGGAGCCGACGTAGAAGAGGCCCACGCGCCACATGATCGAGTTGATCGCCTTCGGCATGATCTTCTCGGGGCTCTCGGTCTCGCCGGCGGCGACGCCGCACAGCTCGACGGAGGCGTAGGCGAAGACGACGCCCTGAATGAGCAGCAGCATCGGCATCGTGCCCTCGGGGAAGATGCCGCCGTTGTCGGTGATGTTGCCCAGGCCCGGGGTGTGGCCGCCGACCTCGTGGGAGGTCACGACGAGGAAGATGCCGACCAGCATGAAGGCGACGAGGGCGGCGACCTTGACGATCGCGAACCAGAACTCCATCTCGCCGAAGTACTTCACGGAGATGAGGTTGGCGGCGAGGACGACCGCGAGGGCGATCAGGGCGAGGATCCACTGCGGGACGTCGCTGAACATCGACCAGAAGTGGGCGTAGGTGGCGGCCGCGGTGATGTCGGCGACGGCGGTGGTCGACCAGTTGAGGAAGTAGAGCCAGCCGGCCGTGTAGGCGCCCTTCTCGCCCATGAACTCGCGCGCGTAGGAGACGAAGGCGCCGGAGGAGGGCGGTAGAGCACCAACTCGCCGAGGGCCCGGACCACGAAGAAGGCGAAGACGCCGCAGACGGCGTAGGCGATGAAGAGGAGGGCCCGGCCTGCGACATGCGGCCGCCGGCGCCCAGGAAGAGCCCGGTGCCGATGGCGCCGCCGATGGCGATCATGTTGATGTGCCGGGACTTGAGGTCCTTGCGGTATCCGGCGTCGCCGGCGTCGACGTGGGGGTGGCGGCCGTGGGCCCGCCGGACGCCGCCGGTGCGGCGGACAGCGGGTCGGCCGCGGTGACGCGGTCACTCATGGAGTTGTTCGCCTTCGTGAGGGGGCTGTGCGGTACCCGGTCGTCCCTGGTGGGGGTCTCCCCGGTACGACCAGCGCACATCCTCACGGCACGGGGCGGTAACTGACTGTGGCGCATGTCACTGAACGCCCATATTTGAGCTAGTTCAGAGCTTGCGTCCGGTTCTCACGGCGCGAGGACGTCCAGCTCCTGGAGGGCGCCGACCGCGATCTGCCGGGTCAGCTCCTCGGCGCGGGCCGCGTCCCGCTCCCGTACGGCCTCGGCGACCCGGACATGGAGGGTGACGGCGGCCGGGTCGGGGTCCTCGAACATCACGTGGTGGTGGGTGCGGCCGGTGAGGACCTCCGCGACGACGTCGCCGAGGCGGGCGAACATCTCGTTGCCGGAGGCGTCGAGGACGACCCGGTGGAAGGCGATGTCGTGGACGAGGTACTCCTCCAGGCGCCGGCCGCGCGAGGTGGCGACCATGCCGAGGGCCTGCTCGGTGAGCTCGCGGCACTGCTCGGGGGTGGCGTTCAGGGCCGCCAGGCCGGCGGCGACGGGCTCGACGGCGGAGCGCAGCACGGTGAGCGAGCGGAGCTGGCGGGGCGGTCGGCGCCGGCCAGGCGCCAGCGGATGACCTGGGGGTCGTACACGTTCCAGCTCGCCGCGGGGAGCACGGTCACGCCGACGCGGCGGCGGGACTCGACGAGTACATGGACTCCAGGACCCGGACGACCTCGCGGACCACGGTCCGGGAGACGTCGAAGCGCCGGGCGAGCTCGTCGGTGCGCAGCACGGTGCCGGGCGGGTACTCCCCGCGGTGATCGCGAGGCCCAGGGTGGCCAGGACGTGGGAGTGGAGCCCCTGGGCCTGTGTCGTCATGGGGCCAGCCTATGCGGGTACGCGGGGTGGACGCGGCGGAAGCGGGGACGGACGCGGCGGGCACGGCGGGAACGGGGGCGGGCGCGGCGGGAACGGGGGCGGGCGCGGCAGGGCCGGGGACCGGAGCGGCCCCGGAGCAAGATCGGAATTAAAAGTACTACTTTTATGTCACAGTCTCTTGAATACGTCGTACCTCATGGGTTTCATGAGCGCGACGGACAACGGAATCGATGTCGAAGAAGACAGCGAGGCACCCCATGAGCAGCACTCCCAGGCCCCTCCCGTCGTCGTCGTGATGGGCGTCTCGGGGACCGGCAAGACCACCATCGGTCCGCTGGTCGCCGAGGCCCTCGGCCTCCCCTACGCCGAGGGCGACGACTTCCACCCGGCGGCGAACGTGGCCAAGATGTCGGTCGGCGTCCCGCTGGACGACGAGGACCGGGGCCCTGGCTCGACGCCATCGGGGAGTGGGCGCACGGCCGGGCCGGGCTCGGCGGCGTGGTGAGCAGCTCCGCGCTGAAGCGGGCGTACCGGGACCGGCTGCGTGCCGCCGCGCCCGGCGTCGTCTTCCTGCATCTGACCGGCGACCGGGAGCTCATCGAGGGCCGGATGGCCGCGCGCAAGGGCACTTCATGCCGACGGCGCTGCTCGATTCCCAGTTCGCCACCCTGGAGCCGCTCCAGGACGACGAGGCCGGCGTCGCCGTCGACGTGTCCGGCACCCCCGAGGAGATCACCGCCCGCGCCGTCGCCGCCCTGCGCGGCCGGACCGCCTGACCCCCTCCGCCCCTCTTCCTCCTGCCCGTACGAAGGACACCACCGTGACCAGTCTCAGCGTCGAGATCCTGGCAGCGGACGCCGCCGAACCGATCACCTCGGCAGGCAACGCCCAGCTCGGAATCGCCGTGCTCGCCGGCATCGCCGTCATCGTCCTGCTCATCACCACGTTCAAGCTGCACGCGTTCCTGGCGCTGACCATCGGGTCGCTGGCGCTCGGCGCGTTCGCGGGCGCGCCGCTCGCGGACACCATCAAGTCCTTCACCACCGGCCTCGGCGCCACCGTCGCCGGCGTGGGCGTCCTGATCGCCCTCGGCGCCATCCTCGGCAAGCTGCTCGCGGACTCCGGCGGCGCCGACCAGATCGTCGACACGATCCTGGCGAAGGCGAGCGGCCGGGCCATGCCCTGGGCGATGGTGCTCATCGCCTCCGTGATCGGCCTGCCGCTCTTCTTCGAGGTCGGCATCGTGCTGCTGATCCCGGTCGTGCTGCTCGTCGCCAAGCGCGGCAACTACTCCCTGATGCGGATCGGCATCCCGGCCCTCGCCGGCCTCTCCGTGATGCACGGGCTCATCCCGCCGCACCCCGGCCCGCTCGTCGCGATCGACGCCGTCGGCGCCAACCTGGGCGTCACCCTCGCCCTCGGCCTCGTCGTCGCGATCCCGACCGTGATCATCGCCGGTCCGGTCTTCTCCCGGTACGCGGCCCGCTGGGTGGACATCAAGGCCCCCGAGAGCATGCTGAGTTCTCTCGACGGGGCGACGCGCCCCTCCGAGGACCTGGAGAAGCGTCCCGGCTTCGGCGTCACCGTCGCGACCGTGCTGCTCCCGGTCGTCCTGATGCTGGTGAAGGCGCTCGTCGACATCGTCGTGGACGACCCCGAGAACGGTGTCCAGAAGGTCACCGACGTCATCGGCTCGCCGCTGATCGCGCTGCTCGCCGCCGTCATAGTCGCGCTCTTCACCCTGGGCCGGGCGGCCGGCTTCACCAAGGAGCGGCTGTCCTCGACCGTCGAGAAGTCCCTCGCCCCGATCGCGGGCGTCCTGCTGATCGTCGGCGCGGGCGGCGGCTTCAAGCAGACCCTGATCGACATCGGCGTCGGCCAGATGATCCTGGACTTCTCCAAGAGCTGGTCCATCCCGGCCCTGCTGCTCGCCTGGCTGATCGCGGTCGCGATCCGGCTCGCGACGGGCTCGGCGACGGTGGCGACGATCTCGGCGGCGGGGCTCGTGGCTCCGCTGGCGGAGGGCATGTCGACGGGCGAGACGGCGCTGCTGGTCCTCGCGATCGGTGCCGGTTCGCTCTTCTTCAGCCACGTCAACGACGCCGGGTTCTGGCTGGTGAAGGAGTACTTCGGCATGAACGTCGGCCAGACGATCAAGACCTGGTCGGTGATGGAGACGATCATCTCGGTCGTGGGCATCGTGTTCGTGCTGCTGCTGTCGCTGGTGCTGTAGCGCCGCCGGAGACGAAGGGTGAGGGCCGGTCACGGCTGACAGACTGTCGGCCATGACCGGCCCTCACGCGCTCAAGCCCTTCCTGCTCGCCTTCCCCGGCCCCTGCGGGACCGGCTCGTCGCGGCGGTCCTCTCCGGCGAGAAGACCGCCACGACGGGGCTCCTCCTGGAGTACGAGGCCGAGAAGGAGGAGCTGCCCGAGGTCGGCGAACGCTCGGCGGTCGTCGACTCGGACGGCCGCGAGGTGGCGGTCGTGGAGATCACGGAGGTCCAGGTCCTGCCCCTGCGCGACGCGGACCTCCGCCTCGCACTCGCCGAGGGCGAGGGCCACCAGTCGGTCGCGGAGTGGCGCGCGGGCCACGAGGACTTCTGGCACGGCGAGGAGATGCGGGAGGCGCTGGGGGACCCGGAGTTCGTGGTGGACGGGGACACGATGCTGATCGTGGAGTGGTTCCGGGTGGTGGAGGTGCTTCAGGGCTCCTGAGGGGGAGGACGGGGAGGAGACGCCGGGCGAAGTCGCGGATCGTCTGCTGATCGCTTCCGGCCGCCCGCCGGAGGACGGGGACGAGTCCGGGATCGTCGCGCCGGAGATCGGCGAGGATGCGGAGGGCCGCGTACCGGACCCCCGGATCGGGGTCGTGTTCGAAGCGGTCCCGGGCCAGGATCGCGAGCTCGGAGTCGTCGCGGTGTTCCAGGAGGCTCTGCAGGGCCGCGCTCCGTACGCCGGACCGCTCATCGCGCACCGCGAGCTCGCGGACGAGGCACACCGCCTCGGGGTCGTCTCTGTACACGATCAGCAGATGGGCGAAGGCCGACTGCCGCAGTCCCCTGTCGGGGGCGTACGGGCATGGTCGACGACCAGGTCGTACGCGCCCTCGGGATCCAGGTCTACGAGCCGCGTCAGAGCCCACTTCTGAACCGTCGGGCTTGGGTCGTTCCGTGCCCGGTCGCGAAGGGAGTCCAGGACCGCCGCGGCGTCCTCGCTGTGTCGCACCAAGAGACGCAGTGCGTTCATACGGATCCGGGGAAACTCGTCGTGTGCCAGCCGGTGGAGGAACAGCTCTGCCAGGGCCTCCTCCTGGATGCCCGTCTCGGCCAGGCAACGGAGGGCGGCTTCGCGCACGCCGGGGTCCTCGTGGCCGGACAGCCGGCACAGGCGTGTGTGCGTGTCCGGGTCGTCGGACCCGATCTCCCCACCGCGTCGATCGCAGCCGCCACCACCCTGGGGCTCTCGTCGTTCCTCATCCGCTCCTGAACGAAAGCACGGACCGCGGGCTCGTCGCCGGTCCTCGTCACCACGGCGGACAGCGCCGCGGCGCGGACCTCGGGGTCGGTGTCCGCCAGCGCGTCCCGCAGAAGCTCCATCGCCTCTGTCCCGTCGCCGGCGTACAGAGCGAGCACGCGCATGGCCTGGCCGCGCAGGGGTGAGCCGGGAGAGCGGACGAGGCCGTCGAGCAAGGCACGGGCCCCGGGAGTGACGACCTGGCGACGCTGGAGATAGTCGAGCGCCAGCCATCGCATCTTCTCGGCCTCGTCGGCCAGCCGTTCGACGGCGAGGCCGAGCGCCCAATCGGAGTCCGTCTTGTCTCCGTACACCAGGTACCGCAGGAACCACACGCGTACGCGGCGGTCGGGGTCGTGCCGTACGCAGTGCTCCACCAACTCCTGTGCCGCCGGCCCGTGGTCTGCCTCGTACAGGAGCAGGTCCGCCGCGGCGATCCTCTTCAGAGGGCTGTCCCCGTTCCTTGCCGTTTCGGCGAGGAGTTCGAAGCAGGGCGGCTCCCCTCCGCCTCGGAGGAACAGGAAGATCTCCAGGACGAACCGGTCCGGGGAATTACCCGCCAACATTTCTGTCTCACTGGGCTGCCGGTGGCTCCACCGCTCGTACCACCGCAGGTAGTCGTCCCGGCCCGCCCAGTCCGCGCCCAGTGCCATCAGGGCCGGCCCCAGACTCTCCACATGCGGAAAGGAGAAGAAGAAGCGCCTTCTCAACGCCCAGGCAAATTCGAACAGCCGGGTGATCCGCTCCACCATGGCCGTGCTCTGCGGCGCCAGTGCCCCGATGCGGCGGACCTCCGCGAGGCAGCGAGCGACGAAGGCCACCTCGGCGAAGGGCGCGTCGTCTCCCCTCCCGAAAGGGGCCGCCACCGCACGCGGCCCCAACAACCGATCGATCACCCCCGCCACGAACCGCTCGTCCAGCAGCCCCACCAGCAACAGCAAGATCTCGTGCCACGTCGGGTCGTGGACCTTGTCCGCGAAGAGGTCCTGGAGGTCCGTCTCCGAGAGGCTGCGTTCCTGGTTGAAGCGGTGGGCCAGGTCCGTCGCCGCCAGGTACTCCAGGAACGTGCGATGGACGAAGCCGTAGACCTCGCCGCCGTAGCGGCTGAGGATGAAGTTGCGGTGGCGGAACTGGTCCAGCATCACGCGGGCCGCCGTCGCCGCGCGGTCCGGTGCGAGGGCGTAGCGGTCCTTGAGGTACTCCTCGAAGCTCTTGAGGAGGTCCGGGCCCGCGATGTGGTTGCCGGAGATGCCTCCGTGGCCCTCCTGCATCTGGCGGGCGATGAGGCGCAGGAGTTCGCGCTTGTCCTCGGGGCCGAGGTACGGGAGGTGCTCCTCGACCTGGCGGTCCTTGAGGTACTTGCTGGGGTCCCAGTGCTCCACCAGGACGTCGACGGCGTGCTCGTACACCGTGCGCCGGTCACGCGGGAGTTCGCGGCGGCGACCGATGATGGCGAGGATCGTGAGGATGAGGGGTTGCCCGCGAGTTCGCGGACCGAGGTGGAGGCGTCCACGGCCGTCGTGACGCGTTCGATCAGCTTCCGGGCCCGGGCCGGATCGCCGGGGCACGCGAGCGAGAACCACTGCTCCGCGAACGCGCCGATCTGCTCCCGGTCCAGGTCCTGGAGCATGAAGTTGGTGAAGCCGGCGCCGTCCAGGACGGCCCGCTGGTAGCCGTAGCCGCGTGAGGTGACGACGATCCGGGCCCGGCGGTGGCGGGCGGCGAAGCCCGCGATGCGGCGGGCGACCGCGTCCCTGACGTCCTTCTCGAAGAGTTCGTCCAGACCGTCGAAGACCATCAGGACCGTATACGGGCCCTCCCCGGCCAGCAGCGCGGTCAGCGTCTCGGGCGGGAGACCCAGGTCCTCCGTCGCGTACTGGTGGGCCAGGAAGTCCTCGAAGGTCCGCTCGCGCCAGGCGGGCTGCGCGTACTCCCGGAGTTCGACGATCAGCGGAAGGCTGCCTCGCAGGGCATGGAGGTCCGCGGGAGGTTCGGGGGCCGTGAGGACGAGGGTCAGGTAGCGGGCCAGGGTGGACTTGCCCGAGCCCGGGTGGCCGAGCAGGACGACGCGGTCGTGCTCGGGCGCGGTCAGGACGTCGAGTACGGGCAGCGGCGGCCGCTCCTGGTACGCGCGGCGGACGCGGTCGACCGTCTCCCGGTCGATGCCGGGCGGCAGGTCGTGGAGCTCCGCCTCGGCCGGGTCCATGAGGCGGCGCAGGAGTTCCTGCGGCAGTTCCACGGGCGGCGGGTCGGCACGTACGGACTGGGGGACGAAGACGTCCCGCAACTGGAGGACCGGGTGTTCGTCCTGTTCGCGGAGCGGGGTGAGGACCTCCAGGTCCAGGCGGCCGTAGCGCTGGCGGACGCGGGCCGCGTACTTCTCGCGGGCCGTCTCGAACTCCGGCGGGGCGGGCGGGGCCTGCCGCTGCCCCACGACGACGGTGACGTTTCCCCGACCCGGTCGATCTGGGTGATCGGGCCGTCCGTCGCCACCCCGCCACCGACTGGGACGCCTTGCGGCGCTTGAAGAAGCGCCTCACGGGTTCGCCGCCGGCGGCTCGACGCGGACCGAGCCGCCCACCCCGTCGATCTGGTGCAGGTCCCCGCCGTACGGGCCCCGTGGGCCGATTGCGTTCCGCCGCCCTGGCCCTCGGCAGGAGCGGCCGTGGGCGGGGCGACCGTACCGCCCACGGCCCTGATGACGACGTCGCCCGTGACGTTCCTGACCTGGTGCAGGGAGCCGCCGGTGACCGCGTGGTCCGCCGACTGCTGGGAGCCCCGCGCGAAGAGGCCCACCAGGGTCAGGACGAAGCCCGCCGCCGTGAAGAACAGACTCAGGACGCTGCTCCACTTGTCCGCCGCGTCGAGGCCCTGGAGGACGAGGAAGGTCGCCAGGCCACCCAGGGCCAGGACCGCTCCGACTGCCGTGAAAACCAAGCGTTTTGTCACGCCGTCATCTTGCCCCGGCACGGGACCCCGCGTCAGCCCACCGCCCTCGCCGCCGCCCGCCCGCCGCGCGGCCCGAGAAGACGCAGCCGCCGAGGAAGGTGCCTTCGAGGGAGCGGTAGCCGTGGACGCCTCCGCCGCCGAAGCCGGCCGCCTCGCCCGCCGCGTAGACGCCCTCCAGGGGCTCGCCGCCCTCCGTCAGGACGCGGGAGTCGAGGTCGGTCTCCAGGCCGCCGAGGGACTTGCGGGTGAGGATGTTGAGGCGGACGGCGATCAGCGGGCCCGCGCCGGGGTCCAGGATGCGGTGCGGGGCCGCCGTGCGGATGAGCTTGTCGCCCAGGTACGCGCGGGCGCCCCGGACCGCCGTGACCTGGAGGTCCTTGGTGAAGGGGTTGGCGATCTCGCGGTCGCGGGCGGTGATCTCGCGGCGCAGGGCGGCCTCGTCGATCAGCGGCTCGTCGGTGAGCGCGTTCATGCCCCGGACGAGGGCGGAGAGGTCCTTCTCCACGACGAAGTCCACGCCCTTGTCCATGAAGGCCTGGACGGGCCCCGGGACGTCCGCCCGCGCGCGGCCGATGACGCCGCGGACCGACTTGCCGGTCAGGTCGGGGTTCTGCTCGGAGCCCGAGAGGGCGAACTCCTTGCCGATGATCTTCTTGTCGAGGACGAACCAGGTGTGGTCGTACCCGGTCCGCACGATGTGTTCGAGGGTGCCGAGGGTGTCGAAGCCGGGGAAGAGCGGCACGGGCAGGCGCTTGCCGGTGGCGTCGAGCCAGAGCGAGGACGGGCCGGGCAGGATGCGGATGCCGTGGCGGGCCCAGAGGGGTTCCAGTTCTCGATGCCCTCGGTGTAGTGCCACATCCGGTCGCGGTTGATGTGGCTGGCGCCGGCCTTCTCGGCGATGCCGAGCATGAGGCCGTCGACGTGCGCGGGGACGCCGGAGAGCAGCTTGGCGGGCGGGGTGCCGAGGCGGGCGGGCCACTGGGCGCGGACGAGGTCGTGGTTGCCGCCGATGCCGCCGGAGGTGACGATCACGGCCTGGGCGCGCAGTGCGAAGGAGCCGGTGGCCTCGCGGCCACTGGCGGTGCCGCGCGGCACGGCGGAGGGTTCCAGGACCTCGCCGGTGACGGTGTCGACGGCTCCGGCGGTGCGGCCGAGGCCGGTGACGCGGTGGCGGAAGCGGAACCGGACGAGGCCCGGGCGACGCCCTCGCGGACCTTCCGCTCGAAGGGGGCGACGAGGCCGGGGCCCGTGCCCCAGGTGATGTGGAAGCGGGGGACGGAGTTGCCGTGCCCGGTGGCGTCGTAGCCGCCGCGCTCGGCCCAGCCGACGACGGGGAAGAACCGCACCCCGCGCGCGTGGAGCCAGGCGCGCTTCTCGCCGGCCGCGAAGTCGACGTACGCCTCGGCCCACTTCCTCGGCCAGTGGTCCTCGGTGCGGTCGAAGCCGGCGGTGCCGTACCAGTCCTGGAGGGCCAGGGCGTGGCTGTCCTTGACGCGCATCCGGCGCTGTTCGGGCGAGTCGACCAGGAAGAGGCCGCCGAAGGACCAGTGGGCCTGGCCGCCGAGAGACTGTTCGGGCTCCTGGTCGAGGAGGATCACGGTGCGGCCGGCGTCGACCAGCTCGGCGGTGGCGACGAGTCCGGCGAGGCCGGCCCCGATGACGATCACGTCAGCGTCGTAGGACATGGACCGCATCTTGGATACACCGGTGTATCCAGTCAACCGTTCGAGCCCTTTCGCCGCGCCGGAGGATCCTTCTCGCTTTTAATGCTCGGCATTAACATGGTCGTATGGCCAGGACATCGGGACCCGAGACCCGGGAGAAACTGATCCGCGCGGCGGAGGAGCTCTTCGCCGCCCAGGGCGTCCACGGCGCGCAGTTGCGGGACGTCGTGGCCCGTGCCGGACAGGCGAACCCCTCCGCCGTGCAGTACCACTTCGGCTCGCGCGCCGGGCTGCTCGACGCCGTGATGGCCGGGCACCAGGCCCGTACGGAGGCAGTCCTCGCGCCGCTCCTGGAGGGCGCGGACGGGGACCTGAAGGGGCTGGTCGCGGCCCTGGTCGCGGCCGAGGCCAGTGAGCTGCGCACCGAGCGGGGCCGGCGTTGCCTGCGGATCTCCGCGCAGCTCAGCCACGAGAGCGGGGTCCGCGCCCGCACGCCCACCCCGCGCTCGCCGGCACCGGCCACTGGCGCCTGATCGAGCGGATCGCGGACCGCCTCGCCGCCACCGGGCTGCCCGAGCCACTGCTCCTGGAACGCCTCGACCTGGCGCTGACCGTGGTCGGCGCGGCCCTGGCGGACCGGGCCCGGCAGTACCTGGACGGCACCGAACCCCTCACCGGCGAGGCGCTCTTCCTCGCGGACCTCGCCGAGACCACCACCGCCCTGCTGCGCGCCCCCGGCCGGAGCCGGCGGACGAACGGAAGGACCCCTCATGAACGACCTCACCGGCAGGACCGTCCTCGTCACCGGCGGCGCCCGGGGCCTGGGCGCCGAGGCCGCCCGGCAGGCCGTGGCCGCCGGAGCGAACGTCGTGCTCACCGACGTCCTGGACGAGGAGGGAGGGCGACCGCCGGGGAGCTCGGCGAGCGGGCCCGGTTCCTCCACCACGACGTGACCTCCGAGGAGGAGTGGGCGGCGGCCGTCGCGTACGCGGTGGCGGAGTTCGGCGGGCTGCACGGCCTGGTGAACAACGCCGGCATATCCACCGGCGCCCTCCTGGAGACCGAGTCCGTCGAGCACTTCCGCAAGGTCCTCGACATCAACCTGACCGGCGTCTTCATCGGCATGAAGGCCGTGGTCCCCGCGATGCGGGAGGCGGGCGGCGGCTCGATCGTCAACGTCTCCTCGGCCGCCGGCCTGATGGGCCTGGCGCTGACGGCCGGTTACGGCGCCTCCAAGTGGGGCGTGCGCGGTCTGACGAAGATCGGCGCGGTGGAGCTCGGCACGGCGCGGATCCGCGTCAACTCCGTCCACCCGGGCATGACGTACACCCCGATGACCGCCTCCGTCGGCATCGAGCGCGGCGAGGGCAGGTACCCGAACACCCCGATGGGCCGGGTCGGCGAGGCCGGCGAGATCGCGGGCGCGGTCGTCTTCCTGCTCTCGGACGCCGCCTCGTACGTGACGGGCGCCGAGCTGGCGGTGGACGGCGGCTGGACGGCCGGTCCGACGGTCACGTACGTCACGGGGCGGTGAGGCCGGGCCGCGCGGTTTCGCCCGGACGGCTTTGCTCGGACTGCTTCGCCCGGACGGTTTTGCTTGGACTGCTTCGCTCGGACTGCTTCGCCCGGACGGCTTTGCTTGGATGGCGGCATGAGTTCCGCCGAAGAGATTCTCGACGTCGTCGACGAGCAGGACCGGGTGATCGGGCGGGCCCCGCGCGGCGAGGTGTACGCGCGGGGCCTGATCCACCGCTGCGTCTTCATCCGGGTCCGGGACGCCGACGGCAGGGTCTTCGTCCACCGCAGGACGCCGACGAAGCTGGTCTTCCCCTCGATGTACGACATGTTCGTCGGCGGTGTCGTCGGCGCGGGCGAGTCCTACGACGAGGCCGCGCTGCGCGAGGCCGAGGAGGAGCTGGGGTGCGGGGACTCCCCGCCCCGAGCCGGTGCTGCGCTTCCTGTACGACTCCGGGGGCGTGGCCGGGAAGTGGTGGTCGGCCGTGTACGAGGTCCGCTGCGAGCTGCCGGTGGACCCGCAGGTCGAGGAGGTCGCCTGGCACGCCTTCCTGACGGAGGACGAGCTGGCCGCGCGGCTCGGCGCGTGGGAGTGGGTGCCGGACGGGCTCGCCGCGTACGAGCGGCTGCGGGCGCACGCGGCGGAAGGGCGGGGCTGAGGACCCCGTCGCCGCCGGGCCCGGTCGAGGGCCCCCGGCGCGTCGGGCGGTCCGATGATCAGGCCGTTAAGGTGCACACGTGAGCGATTTCGTGCAGAGTCTGCGGCTCTGGTTCGCGCCGCAGCGGATCCGGGACGAGGGAACACCCCCGACTACCGCTTCTCCCTCGCCAACGAACGGACCTTCCTCGCCTGGATCCGGACCGCGCTCGCCCTGGTCGGCGGCGGCTTCGCCGTCGACCAGTTCCTGCCGGACCTGCGGTGGGGGTGCGGGTCGGACTCGCGCTCGCGCTGCTCGCGGCCGGGGTCCTGTGCGCCCTGCGCGCGGTGAACCACTGGGTGCGCTGCGAGCGGGCGATGCGACGCGGCGAGGACCTTCCGGCGTCCCGGTTCCCGGCGGTCCTCAGCCTCGCGGTGGCCGTGGTGGCGCTCGCGATGGTGGTGGTCGTGCTCTTCGGCTGGGCCGGGTAGTGGCGGGTCCCCCGGAGGCGGGCGACACCGGGGCGGTGGTGACCCGGGACCCCGGGCTCCAGCCGGAGCGGACCCGGCTCGCCTGGCGGCGCACCACGCTCTCCTGCACGGTCGTCGCGGTGCTCGCCGTGAAGCTGGCCGTCCAGGACGACGCCACGCCCCGGGGGCGGGCCGCGCTCGCCCTCTCCGCCCTCGCGTGGGTCCTGTTCCTGGCGGTGGCCCACCGCCGGATCCGTTCCCTGGACGCGGTCCGGCCACGCCCGCTCACCCACCGGGGCGCGCTGCTCGCCGCCGCGTGCACCGTCGGTCTCGCCTTCTTCGGGGCGGCGCTGATCTGGTGAGCCCGGCGGGGGCGCGTCACGAGGGCACGGGGGTACGGGGGTACGGACGCGGCGGGAGCCCCGGGGGCGCGGACCAGGCACCGGGACACGAGCGCGGCACACCTCCGGAACCAGGACGAGCCGGGCACATCGGACTAGCCTGGAAAGGTCAGCCGCTCCCTCACAGAGGCCATGTGATGACCGTTCTCCACCACGAACACCCCACGCACGCCCACGCCCACGGTCCGGACTGCGGCCACCGGGCGGTGGACCACGGGGACCACGTCGACTACGCGCACGACGGGCACCTGCACCGCGAGCACGCGGGCCACTGGGACGAGTGCGAGCCGGCCGGCCACGTCTCCCACGAGGCGCACGCGCACGAGCACGGGCCCGACTGCGGCCACCAGACGGTGACGCACGGCGACCACGTCGACTACGTGCACGACGGACACCGGCACGCGGCGCACGACGGACACTGGGACGACCACTGATCCGGTGGACGACCCGACCCTCCTTCCCCGGGCCGGAGCCGACTGGCACGCTTCCCCCTGTCAGGTCCGGCTCTCACCCGGGGAATCCCTTGTCTTCCACCGACCCCTACGTGGTCACCCTCGCTCCGCGCGTCCACGCCTTCGTCCAGCCCGACGGAGGCTGGTGCCTGAACAACGCCGGCTTCCTCGGCGACGCGGACGAGTCCCTGCTCGTCGACACCGCCGCCACCGAACGGCGGGCCCTGCTGCTGCGGGAGGCGGTCCTCGCCGCCGGGCTCCCGCTGCCCCGGACCGTCGTCTCCACCCACCACCACGGGGACCACACCTACGGGAACGGGGTGTTCCTCCCCGAGGCGCGGATCGTGGGGCACGAGAACTGCCGGGCCGAGCAGCTCGCGGCCGGGCACCAGCTTCACCTGATCTGGCCGCAGACCGACTTCGGGCGGGTCGAGATCCTCCCGCCCTCCGTCACGTACACCGACCGGCTGACGGTGCACGTCGCCGGGATCGAGGTGCGGGTGATCCACCCGGGCACCGCGCACACCACGGGCGACTCGATCGTGCACCTCCCGGAGCAGGGGTGGTCTTCACGGGCGACCTGGTCTTCCAGGGCGGGACGCCGTTCCTGCCGATGGGGTCGCTCGCCGGTTCGCTGCGCGCGCTCGACCTGCTGCGCGCGCTCGACGCGCCGACGGTGGTGCCGGGGCACGGGCGGGTGACCGACCCCTCCGCGTACGACGCGACGGAACGGTACCTGCTGTGGGTGCGGGACCTCGCCGCCGAGGGGTACGCGAGGGGACGCGCCCCTGGAGACGGCACGGCGGGCGGAGCTCGGCGAGTTCGCCGCGTGGCGGGAGAGCGAGCGCCTGGTGGCCAACCTGCACCGCGCCCACGCGGAGCTGGAGGGACTGCCGGAGGGACACCCGCTCGACCTGGCGGTGGTGCTCGGCGACATGGCGGCGATGAACGGCGGGGTGCCGGTGGCCTGCCACGCCTGAGCCGTACGGAGGGGTTCCGGGGCGTGAAGGGCGTGTGCCGAGGCTGGTCCCCGGCACACGCCCTTCGCGTCCGGCCTTCCGGCACACGCACCCACCCTTCGCGTCCGGCCTTCCGGCACACGCACCCACCCTTCGCGTCCGGCCTTCCGGCCGAGTGTGGCAGACACCCCTCTGGACGACATACCGACTGGTCGGTCATCATGAGTGCCGACCGCAGCCGATGCCGTCCGAAGCCGATCCGAAGCCGATTCCGAAGCCGATCCGGAGGTACGTCCGATGAGTTCCGCCCCGCCGCCAGGCCTCGACCCCGAGCGGTTGCGCCGCTTCCTCGACCGCGAGCGGCCCGGTCTGGTGGCCGGCCCCTCGAAGCCCGGCTGATCGAGGGCGGGCGGTCGAACCTGACGTACGCGGTGACCGACGGCACCGACGCGGGCCGCTGGGTCGTGCGCAGGCCCCCGCTCGGCCACGTCCTGGCCACCGCCCACGACATGCGGCGCGAGCACCGGGTGATCAGTGCCCTGCACGCGACGGACGTGCCCGTCCCCGGGACGGTCCTGCTCTGCGAGGACGAGTCGGTGCTCGGCGCGCCCTTCTACGTCATGGAGTTCGTCGAGGGGACGCCGTACCGCTCGGCCCGCGAGCTCGCCCCGCTGGGCCCCGAGCGCACCCGCGCCGCCGTCCTCGGCCTGGTCGACACCCTCGTCGACCTGCACGCCGTGGACCCGGCCGCCGTCGGGCTCGGCGACTTCGGGCGCCCCGACGGCTTCCTCGACCGGCAGCTCCGGCGCTGGGGCAAGCAGCTCGACGCCTCGCGCGGCCGGGAGCTGGCCGGGATCGACGAGCTGCACGCCGCCCTCGGCCGGGCGCTGCCCGCCTCTCCCCGCCGACCGTGGTCCACGGCGACTACCGGCTCGACAACGTCCTCGTCGGCCCCGACGACCGGATCCGGGCCGTCCTGGACTGGGAGATGTCCACCCTCGGCGACCCGCTCACCGACCTCGGCCTCCTCGTCATGTACAGCACCCCGCTGGACCTGCCGGACTCCCCGATCTCCACGACCGCCACGGCTCCCGGGCACCCGAGCGCCGCCGAGCTGGTCGAGCGCTACGCGGCCCGCTCGGGCCGCGACACCTCCGCCCTCTCCTGGTACACGGCCTTCGCCTGGTTCAAGCTCGCCGTGATCCTGGAGGGCATCCACTACCGCTACACCCTCGGCCGGACGGTCGGCGCCGGCTTCGACCGCATCGGCGAACTCGTCCCCGTCTTCATCGCACACGGCCTGACCACCCTTCAGGAGGGCTGAACCCCATGGACTTCGCCTACGACGCGCGCACCGAGGAGCTCCGCGCGCGACTGCTCGCCTTCATGGACGAGCACGTGTACCCGGCCGAGGCCGTCGCCGAGAGCAGCGCGCCCTGCTCGCCTCCCCGTGGGACACCCCGGCGGTGGTCGAGGAGCTGAAGGCCGAGGCCAAGCGGCAGGGCCTGTGGAACCTCTTCTTCGTGGACCAGCACGGCCTTCCCGATGCCGGGTACGGGGCGGGGCTGACGAACCTCCAGTACGCGCCGCTCGCCGAGATCACCGGCCGCAGCCCGCACCTGGCCCCGACCGCCCTCAACTGCGCCGCCCCGGACACCGGGAACATGGAGCTGCTCGCCCAGTTCGGCGACGAGGCGCAGAAGAAGCAGTGGCTGGAGCCGCTCCTGACGGGCGAGATCCGTTCGGCGTTCGCGATGACCGAGCCCGAGGTGGCCTCCTCCGACGCCACCAACATCGAGACCCGGATCCGGCGGGACGGCGACGCGTACGTGATCGACGGGCGCAAGTGGTACATCTCCGGGGCGATGAACCCCGACTGCAAGGTCTTCATCGTCATGGGCAAGACCGACCCCGACGGCACCGACCTCCGCCGCCAGCAGTCGATGATCCTGGTGCCGCGCGACACACCGGGCGTCGAGGTGCGGCGCGCGATGAAGGTGTACGGGTACGAGGACCACTACCACGGCGGCCACGCCGAGGTGCTCTTCGACGGCGTCCGCGTCCCGGCCGCGAACCTCGTCGGCGAGGAGGGCGGCGGCTTCGCCATCGCGCAGGCCCGGCTCGGCCCCGGCCGCATCCACCACTGCATGCGGCTGATCGGCATGGCGGAGCGGGCCGTGGAGCTGATGTGCCGGCGCGCGGTCTCCCGTACCGCCTTCGGCAAGGCGCTCGCCCAGCAGGGCGTCGTGCAGAACTGGATCGCGGACGCCCGGGTCACCATCGAGCAGTTGCGGCTGCTGGTCCTCAAGACGGCGTGGCTCATGGACACCGTCGGCAACCGGGGCGCGCACACCGAGATCCAGGCCATCAAGATCGCGACCCCGCGCGCGGTGGTCGACATCATCGACAAGGCCGTGCAGGCGCACGGCGCGGGCGGGTGTCGCAGGACTTCCCGCTGGCCGAGCTGTGGGCGGCGGCGCGGACGCTGAAGCTGGCGGACGGGCCGGACGAGGTGCACCAGCGGTCCCTGGCGCGCCGGGAGCTGAAGAAGTACCTGTAAGAGCGTCCGCGGGCCGCACCCCGGGGAGGGGTGCGGTCAGGGCGCAGGGCCCGGAGCAGGAGGTCGGCGAGGTGGCCGGCGACCTGCTCGGGGCTGAGGGGCCGTCCGGGCGGTACCAGGTGGACAGGTGGTGCACGGAGCCGAAGTGGTAGTCGACCACCAGGTCGGCGGGGGTCGCGGAGGAGAAGACCCCGGCCTTCTGGCCCTCCTCGATCAGGGCGCGGAACCGCTCGTGGTAGCGGCGGCGCTCGGCCCGCACCCGCTTGTTCTTCTCCGGGCTCAGGTGGTGCATGGAGCGGAAGAAGATCGAGGCGTCGTCGAGGTTCTCGATGGTGGTGACGACGACGTCGGCGGCGGCGTCGCGCAGCCGCTCCTCCACGGGCGCGTCGGCGTCGGCGAAGGCGTCGAGCCGCTCCTGCTGGAGGCGCAGGACCCGGGAGTAGACCTCCTGGAGGAGGTCCTCCTTGGAGCCGAAGTAGTGGTAGAGGGCACCCTTGGTGACCCCGGCGGCCTCGACGATCTCCTGGACGGAGGTGCGGTCGTAGCCCTGCTCCGCGAAGAGCCGGGTGGCGGCGGCGAGGAGCCTCTGGGGGACGGGGACGCCGTTCCCTCCGTCGTCCTGGCCATGCTCCGCCGCCTTCCTTCGTGCTTCTTCGGTGATCGTCTTCAGTGATCGTTTTCGGTCAGGGAAACGTGTTCCCGCCAGGAGATCTTCCCATCCGCCGGGGACTACGGCCGACCGGCGCCCGTCTCCCAGGTCCGCTGGACGTGGTTCATGGTGCCGAGCCAGCGCTCGGGGTCGGTGGCCCGGTTGCGGTAGTAGCCGGCGACCTCGGGGTGGGGCAGGACGAGGAAGCGGTCGGCGCCGATGGCGTCGATCAGGGCGTCGGCGACGTCCTCGGGTTCGATGGCGGTGGGGGCGAGGACCAGCTCGCCCGCGCTCCCGGCGGCGGTGAGCATGTCCGTGCGGACGCCCTGCGGGCAGACGGCGTGCACGGAGAGGCCGCGGTGCCGGTAGGTGAGGGAGAGCCACTCGGCGAAGGCGTACGCGCCGTGCTTGGAGACGCTGTAGGGCGCGGCGCCGATCATGGTGAGGAGCCCGGCGGCGGAGACGGTGGAGACGAAGCGGCCGCTGCCGCGCTCCAGCCACTCCGGGAGGAGGGCGCGGGCCGCGCGGACGTGGGCCATGACGTTGACGTCCCAGGCGGCGGCCCAGACCTCCTCGTCGGCGAAGGCGTCGCCGGGCGAGGAGAGGCCGGCGTTGGCGCACCAGACGTCGACGGTGCCGCCGAGGGCCTCGCGGGCCTCGTCGACGACGGCGGAGGCGTCGCCGGGGACGGCGACGGCGCCGATCCCGGCGGCGACCGCCTCGGCGCGGTCGGCGTCCAGGTCGTTGACGACGACGCGGGCGCCCTCGGCGGCGAAGCGGCGGGCGAGGGCGGCTCCGATGCCGCCGCCCGCGCCGGTGACGACGACTCCGGCGCCCCGGAGGCGTCCGTACCCGTGTCCGTGGTGCTTGCGTCCGTGTCCGCGCCCATGTCTGGACCCACCTCTCCGCGACTCTCCGGCTTCTCCGGCCCGTTCGGCCCGTTCGGCCCGTCCGGCCTCTCCGGCCTCTCCGGGACGACGACCTCGGCAGACTAACCGGTCGGTATGCGGAGAGGGAAGGGTCGGTGGAGGGAAGGGTCGGCGGAAAGAAGGAGCCTTCCGCACGCCTCGTTCCCCGGGCGGTCGGGAGCGCTAGCGTGCGTGCCCATGTCATGCGCCCCGGCCGGGGCCGCGATCGAGAGGTTCGCGCATGGGTCTGTCGCGACGGGGTCTGCTGGCCGCCGGAGGCGCCCTGGGGGCGGCGGTGGCGACCGCGCGGCCGGCCGCCGCCGGGACACCGGGCCGGGAGACGGGGACTTCGGGCCGGGAGGCCGGGCGGCGCCGGGTGCGGACCGGTTTCGAGCGGCTCGCGGCGGACGGGTACGCGCCGCTCGACGGGCAGCGGGTCGGCGTCGTCACCAACCCGACCGGCGTGACCCCCGACGCCCGCCACCTCGTGGACGTGATGCACACCGACGAGCGGGTGGACCTGATCGCCGTCTTCGGCCCCGAGCACGGCTTCCGGGGCACCGCCCAGGCGGGCGGTTCGGAGGGCCGGTACGACGACCCGGCGACCGGACTGCCCGTCTACGACACGTACCTGAAGAGCGGGCGGCCGCTCGCGGACGTCTTCACCGCCTCCGGGGTGGACACGGTCGTCTTCGACATCCAGGACGCCGGCGCGCGCTTCTACACCTACATCTGGACGCTGTACGACTGCATGGAGGCCGCCGCCCTCGCCGGGAAGCGGTTCGTGGTCCTGGACCGGCCGAACCCGGTGACCGGGCGCGCGGCGCTCGGGCCCGTCCTGGACCGGGCGTTCGCCACCTTCGTCGGGCGCGAGCCGATCGCGCAGGCGCACGGCATGACGGTGGCCGAGCTGGCGCTGCTCTTCAACGGCGAGTTCCTGGCCGCGCCCGTCGCCCTGGAGACCGTGCGGATGTCGGGGTGGCGGCGGTCGGACTTCTTCGACTCCACGGGGCTGCCCTGGGTGCCGCCGAGCCCGAACATGCCGACGCCGGAGACCGCGCTCGTCTACTCCGGCACCTGTCTCTTCGAGGGCACGAACCTCTCCGAGGGCCGGGGCACCACCCGCCCCTTCGAACTCCTCGGCGCCGAGGGGATCGACCGCCGGTGGGCGGAGGCGGCGAACGCGCTCGGCCTGCCCGGGGTCCGCTTCCGCGAGGCGTACTTCGCGCCGACCTTCTCCAAGTTCCAGGGGAAGACCGTGGGCGGGGTGCAGGTGCACGTCCACGACCGGGAGGCCTTCGACCCGGTGCGGACGGGGATCGGGCTCCTGGTCACCGCCCGCCGCTCGTGGTCCGGCTTCGCCTGGCGGCCGGACGATTGGATCGACAAGCTGACCGGCTCGACCCGGGTGCGGACCCTGATCGACGCGGGCGCGGACACGGACGAGGTCGTCGGGGCGTGGCAGAAGGACCTGGCGGCCTTCCGGGCGGTACGGAGGGAGTACCTGCTGTACCGCTGAGGGCCGGCCGGGAAAGGGAGTCGGCCCCCGTGCCCCGAGGGGGCGGGCGGGAAGCCTCAGAAGGGGACGGGCGGGACGCGCCCCGGGGCGTCCCGCCGGCCCGTGCCAGATCCCCGTCGCGGGTCTGGAAGGGTCCGTGCGCGGGCATGCTGGCCGTGGAGCCGCCGCCCGCGCACGGGGCGCACTCGGTGCCGCGGCCCCCTCGAAGCGGAGGGACGGTCGTGCCGTGGCCGGGATGAGTGTGGAGCCGTACCGGGAGATCACCTTCGACCAGGACGGCGACGGACCCCCAGGGCAGGCGGCGGCGCTCGCCGCGCTGGCCCGGCAGGGGGTCTCGGACCTGTTCCTCCTCGCGCACGGGCGAAACGGTTCGCCGTCCGGCGCGACCCGGCTCTGCTCGGACTTCTTCGCCCCTTCCCGGGCTGCTCGCCCCGGGGGCCGAGCCGGGTACGCGGGGTGGTCTGGCCCTCGGCGGTGTGCACGGGCGAGCCGGGCCCCGACTACCGGGCCCTCGCGACGGTCCTCCCGGAGAAGGAGCCGGTCCTGGAGCGGCTCACCGACCTCCTCGCCTCGGCACCGGCGGAGGAGGCGGCGTCCGCGGAGTTCGGGGCGCTGCTGCGGGAGTTGGCGGACGTGCCGGGCGCCGGGGAGCCGGTGCCGGCGTTCCTGGCGGCGGACCCGGTGGAGGTGTGCGGCCGGTTCGCCGACGCCCTGGGCCCGGAGCTCCCGGAGGGCCCGGAGCGCTGTCGGCTCGGGGCCCGGGAGGCGCTGCGGCAGGCCGCGTACCACGTCCTCGGGCGGCGGGCCGGACACGTCGGGGAGTACGGGCTCGGGCCGCTGCTCGGCGAGGTCGCCCGCGCCGCCCCGGGCTCCGGATCCACCTCGTCGGGCACGGCACGGGCGCCCGGCTCGTCGCGCACGCGCTGCGGGAGCTGCCCGCCGGGGCCCGGCGGGTCGCCTCCGTGACGCTCCTTCAGGGCGCCTTCTCGCACTACGCGTTCGCGGCGCGCCTGCCGCACGCGCCCGAGCGGTCCGGGGCGCTGCGGGACCTCCAGCACCGGATCAGGGGGCCGCTGGTGGTCTGTCACTCGCGGCACGACACGGCGCTCGGGGTGCTGTACCCGCTGGCGTCGCGGCCCGCGGACGGCTCGGGCCCAGCCGACGGGGACGATCCGCGCTGGGGGCGATCGGGCACGACGGGGTGCGGGCGGTGCCGGGGACGGTGGCGCGGAGCCTGGCGGCGGTCCTGCGCACGGGGGTGCCGGGGGCGGGGTGCGTGAACGTGGACACGGCGGAGGTGGTCCGCTCGCACGGCGACCTCTGCCGCCCGGAGCTGGCCCGGGTGGTGGTGTCGGCGTCGGGGACGGGCCGGTGAGCCCGGCCCGGCCGCCCCAGACGCGGTGGTTCCGCCCGCCCACGGGTCCCTCCCGCCCCACTGATGGCTGCCATCGGCATTTCGATGGAACACGGACGGCTTCCCGTTCGTCCCTCTGATACCGCGGAAGGACCAGCGACGGAGGTGGCGGGAGATGGCCGGTTTCCGGAGTCTCGCGAGACAGGTGCGCGATCCGAGGTGCGACACGGCGCTGCGCAGGTACTCCCTGCGCAAGTGTCTGGAGCGGTTCGCTCCTACGGGCACCGCGCGACCTGGGACCACCTGTGCCGGAGGCACAGGTTCGAACCGAGGACCGGGAGCTCGACCCCGGGCGGCTCGTGGCGGCGCTCGACGAGTTGGAGGAGGCGCGGGCCGTGTGGCTCGCGTACGAAGAGGAGTTCGCCGCCCGGCGGCAGCGCGAGAAGCACGAGGGGCTGCGCCGGCTCGGCGCGCTCGACGACTGGCACCGGCGGGTCTGGGGCGGCAACGGCGTGGTCCGGTGCGGCGATCCCGAGGTGCACCCGTCGGAGCCGCTGCCGGAGGTGCTGCGGCGGCTGATCACGGCCCTGGAGCGCGGCCCGGGCGAGGCGTGCCCGGTGTGCGCGGGGCCCAGGATCGAGTGGTCGGGGCCCGGCGACCGGTACGAGCCGTGGCACGGCCCGGTGTGCGCCGACTGCGGCGTGGGCGTCCCCGGGCGGTGCTCACCTCGACCACCCTGGCCCGGGCGCGGGCCGACCGGGGCCGACGGCTGGCGTCGGCGGCGTGACCCTCCGGGACGCCGGGGACAGGGACGAGGCCGGGGACGAGGCCGGGGCCGGGGACGAGGCCGGGGCCGGAAACCCCTGACGCGCTCCGCGCGGGCGCGACGGGCGCGGGTTCCGGTCCCGTCCCGGTCTCCGGACCGGGAGACCAGGGCCTGCCCGGCCCTGATCCTCCGGACACCCCTAAGCCTGCTCGTCCTCCCGCGGGGCCGGGCGGCGCACCGGGAGAGGCGGGAGCCCGCCATCCGCTCGCCGAAGACGTCGTCGGGGTTGGACAGGACGCAGGTCTCCAGGGAGAGGCAGCCGCAGCCGATGCAGTCCGTCAGGTGGTCGCGCAGGCGGCCGAGCTGCTGGATGCGCGCGTCGAGTTCGGTGCGCCAGGCCGCCGAGAGGCGGGCCCAGTCCTCGTGGGTGGGCGTGCGCTCCTCGGGGAGCCGGGCGAGCGCCTCGCGGATGGTGGCCAGGGGATCCCGACCCGCTGCGCGGCGCGGACGAAGGCGACCCGGCGGAGGGTGTCGCGGCCGTAGCGGCGCTGGTTCCCGCCGGTGCGGCGGCTCCTGATGAGCCCCTTGGCCTCGTAGAAGTGCAGGGCGGAGACGGCGGCCCCGCTGCGGGCGGAGAGCTGGCCGACGGTGAGCTCGTGGATCTTCTCTGGAATCTGCGGCACTCCGCGACCCTACGGGAACCGCCCGCCGCCCGGCCGGGCGTTGACAGCGGACCGCCCGCACCACAAGCTGAGCAAGCGCTTGGACAGTGCGACCGGAGCGTGCGGGGCGCCCGGAGGAACGTGACGAGAGGGAGCAGGGACATGGCCGAGCCGAGGATCTTCACCTCCGCCGAGGAGCTGCGCGCGGGAGTCGGCGAGCAGCTCGGGTACAGCGACTGGCTGGAGGTCGACCAGAAGCGGATCGACCTCTTCGCGGAGGCCACCGGCGACCGCCAGTGGATCCACGTCGACCCGGAGCGCGCCGCCGCCGGACCGTTCGGCACCACCATCGCGCACGGCTATCTGACGCTGTCGCTGCTGCCGGTGTTCGTCCCGCAGGTCCTGGCGGTCGAGGGCGTGCGGATGGGCATCAACTACGGCACGGAGAAGGTGCGTTTCCCGGCCCCGTGCCGGTCGGCTCGCGGCTGCGCGCCACGGCCGTCCTGGCGAAGGTCGAGGAGGTCCCGGACGGCGTGCAGGTGACGGCGGCGGTGACCGTGGAGCGCGAGGGCTCCGGGAAGCCGGTCTGCGTCGCCGAGTCGGTCTCCCGCTACTACTTCTGAGCGCCGACCATCCTGAGGACGAGGTCGGCGTAGAGCGCGCCGACCTCGTCGGGCGTCCGGCGGCCCTGGGTGGTGAACCAGCGCGAGACGTCGATGCAGAGGGACAGCACGGCGACCGTGGTGCCGGCCACGTCGGGGACGTCGAACTCCCCGGCCGCCACGCCCTCGTTGACGATCCGGCGCACGGCCGCGTCGGACTCGCGGCGCAGCTCCACGATCTCGGCGCGGTGCTCGGGGCCGAGTGCGTCGAGCTCGTACTGGACGACGCGGGCGGTCGTGTGGCGCTCGGCGTGCCAGCGGACGAAGGAGCGGACGGCGTCGGCGAGGCGCTCGGCCGCCGTGCCCCCGCCGTCGGCGGCGGCCCGGAGGATCTCCAGGGCCTTGTCGTGACCGATGCGGCTGATCCGGTGGAGCAGCTCTTCCTTGGTCTTGTAGTGGATGTAGAGCGCGGCCGGGCTCATCCCGGCGCGGCCGGCGATGTCCCGGGTGGTGGTGGCGTGGTAGCCGCGCTCGGCGAACGCCTCGACGGCGGCCACCAGCAGCCGCCGCGCCGCCTCGGGCGTGACCTCGCCCCAGGGCACGTCCTCGCCCCCGGGCGTCTCCTCCGCCGCGCTCATCCCACACTCCTCTTCGGTCCCCGTCAGCACGGACACCATATCAACGAGGGTGAGCAAGCGCTTAGAGCCGTCGGCGGGGCCCGGCGGGGCCGGACGCGGGCTCAGAGCTTCTGGAAGGGGTCGTGCTCGGCGAGGAACTTCTCCAGGCGGGCCTGGTCGACCCGGCTGACGATCTGGCCGGCCTCCTGGCGGTCGCGGACGACCTTGGCCAGGGTGAAGGCCGAGGTCGTGAGGTAGAGGACCGAGACGGCGAGGAAGGCGCGCACCCAGGCGCTGGCGTCGAGCTGGTAGACGCCGACGGCCACGGCCGTGAGCGCGATCCCGAAGGAGATGACGGCCTGTGTGTAGTAGGCGGCGGTGTTCTGCTGCTTGACCGGTGTGTCGCTCATGCCGGACAGCATCGGACGGATGTGGCCCCGCCCCATCCGTCCGCGTACTCAAGGGCGGGCGGCCCCGTACTCAGAAGGCCGAGACCCCCGTCAGCGCCCGGCCGATGACGAGCTTCTGGATCTGGCTGGTGCCCTCGTACAGGGTCATGACGCGCGCGTCGCGGACCAGCTTGCCGACCGGGTACTCGTCGATGTAGCCGTAGCCGCCGAAGACCTGGAGGGCGTTGTTGGCGGCCCGCACGGCGGCCTCGGAGGCGTACAGCTTCGCCTGGGAGGCGGCGGTGGCGAAGTCCAGGCCGCGGTCGATCAGGTCGGCGACCCGCCAGGTGAGCAGCCGGGCGGCCTCCACGTCGACGGAGATGTCGCTGATCAGCTCCTGCACCAGTTGGTACGAGGCGATCGGCTTGCCGAACTGCTCGCGCTCCCCGCGTACCGCAGGGCCGCGTCGAGGGCGGCCCGGGCGATGCCGACGCAGCCGGCGGCGACCGACATGCGGCCCTTGGCGAGGGCGGACATGGCGACGGCGAAGCCCCTGCCCTCGGGGCCGAGCATCGCGGAGGCCGGGACGCGGACGTCCTCCAGGACCAGTTCGGCGGTGGCCTGGCCGCGCAGTCCGAGCTTGCCGTGGACGGGGCGGCGGGTGAGGCCGGGGGCGTCGGCGGGGACGAGGAAGGCGGAGACGCCCTTGTGCCCGGGGGCGTCGTTCGTGCGGGCGAAGAGCAGCACGACATCGGCCCAGGTGCCGTTGGTGATGAACATCTTGCTGCCGTTGACGACGTAGTCGTCGCCGTCCCAGACGGCCCGGGTCGCCAGGTTCCCGGCGTCGGAGCCGGTGCCCGGCTCGGTGAGGCCGAAGCAGCCGAGCGCCTCGCCGGAGGCCAGCCGGGGCAGCCACGCCCGCTTCTGCTCCTCGTCCCCCAGGAGGCGATCGTCTTGGCGACCAGGCCGAGGGAGACGGAGACGATGCCGCGCACGGAGGAGTCGCCGCGGCCCAGCTCCTCGGTCACGAGGCAGTACGCGAGGTGGTCGCCGCCCGATCCGCCGTACTCCTCCGGGATCGTGAGGCCGAGGAAGCCGACGGCGCCGAGCTTCTTCACGATCCCCGGTCCACCTCCTCCGCGCGGTCCCACGCGGTGGCGTGCGGGGTCACCTCCCGGGCGACGAAGTCCTCGGCGAGCCGCCGTGCGGCCTCCTGCTCCTCGCTCAGCGCCAGATCCACCGTGCCACCTCACCCGTCCGTCGGCCGTCACTTTAATTACCACTGCTAGTTTTCGAAGCGCAGGCCTACTATGTGCGCCATGGCCCGACCGCGCAAGCCCCTGCTCAGCCGAGACCGCATCGTCGGGACGGCGGGCGCGCTAGTCGACGCGGAGGGCCTCGCCGCGCTCTCCACCCGCCGGCTCGCGGCCGAGCTCGGGGTGAGCGGACCCTCGCTCTACAACCACTTCCGCACCAAGGACGAGATCCTCGACGCCGTCGCGGACGCGGTGAGCGCGAAGATCGACCTGTCGATGTTCGCGGCGGACGACACCGCGACTGGCGGACGGCGCTGCACGACTGGGCGGTCTCCTACCGCGCCGCCCTCGCCGACCACCCGCACATCGTCCCGGTCCTCGCCCAGGGCCCCGGCCGCCGCCCGGCCGGCCTGCGGGTCGCCGACGCCGTCTTCGGCGCGATGGTCCGCGCGGGCTGGCCCCCGGCCCAGGCCACGTACATCGGCGCCCTCATGCGGTACTTCATCACCGGCTCCGCCCTCGGCTCCTTCGCCCGCGGCTTCGTCGACGACGAGACGGCGTACGACCCCGCCGAGTACCCCCACCTCGGCCAGGCCCACCTGCTCGCGGAGCGCTCGCCGGCAGGTCGACGAGGGCGCCTTCGAGACGGGCCTGCGGGCGCTCCTGGACGGCCTCGCCGCGCAGTACGCGTCCCGGACGGCGGGGCCCGGGGACGCTCCGGGACCACGGGACGCTCCGGGGTCCCGCGACACTTCGGGCCCACGGGACGCTCCGGGTCCACACGACGTTCCGGGGCCACACGACCCTTCGGCCGCCGCCGAAGGGTGAGTGCAGCAGCCTGGGGGCATGGCTGCCAAGGACCTCGCCGCGCTCGCGGCGCTCTTCGCGGACGAGACCCGTGCCGCGTTCCTGCTCGCCCTGCTCGACGGGCGGGCCTGGACCGCCAGGGAGCTCGCCCGGCACGCCGGGGTGGCGCCGTCCACCGCGAGCGAGCACCTCGGGAGGCTGGTCGGGGGCGGGCTGCTCGCGGAGGAACGGCAGGGCAGGCACCGGTACGTACGGCTCGCCGACGCCGGGACCGCGCACCTCGTGGAGGACCTGGCCGCCCGGTCGGGTCCCCGGCGCCCGCGCGGCCCCGCTCGCTGCGGGAGGCGAGCGCCGGAGCGGCGATGGCCCGCGGCCGGACCTGCTACGACCACCTCGCCGGACGGCTCGGCACCGCGCTCACCGAGGCGCTGACGGCGCGGGGGCTGCTGCGGCAGGACGCCGGGTTCGCGCTCACGGACCGGGGCCTGGCGTGGTTCGGCGAGCAGGGCATCGCGCTCGTACGCGGGGGCGGCGGCCCGTCGCGCGCGGCTGCCTCGACTGGACCGAGCGCCGGCCGCACCTCGCGGGGCCGCGGGCGCCGCGCTCTGCCGCCACGCGCTCGGCGCCGGGTGGTGCGTGCGGATCGGGTCCGGGCGGGCCGTACGGGTGACCCCGGCGGGCGAGGACGCGCTGCGGGCCTGCCTGGGGATCGCGCCGGGGGCGCTGCGGTGACGGTCGCGGGCACGGCTGCGGCTTCGGCGGGTTCCGCGCGGTACCCCGCCGGACCTCAGTCCGTCCACCGCCATTCGACGCCGTACACGCCCGGTGCGCACTTCACGGACAGCAGGTGCGTGGTGTGGAAGTCGTCGAGGGCGCGAGCTGCCGGCTCCGGGGCTCGGCCCCGAGCTGCCGGCGGTAGGAGTGCCAGCACGTCGCCGGGACCGCCGAGGGGTGGAAGCGCACCTGGAGCAGATGGGTCTGCAGGAGCGTGGTGACGCGGCGTTCGTAGTGGTGGGAGACGCCCGCGGTGGCGGCGGAGCGGAGCGTGTACTCGACGACCGCCGTCTCGTTCCTGGCCAGTCGGCGGCCGAGGGGAGTTCGGCGATCACGCAGTTCAGCTCCGGCCGTACGCGGACGTGCGGAGGCGGGCCGTGCGGGACGGTGAGGTCGACCGCGTCCGCGTCGGTCTTCGCCGAGTCCAGGGTGTGGACGACCGTCAGGTGCCGCACGTCGTCGCGGACGGCCCGGACCGCGACGGTGACGCGCATCGCGTCGATGAGGCGGTGCTCGTTCACGCTCACCGTCTCGTGGACGACCAGCCGCCGCAGACCGGCGTTGAAGTGGGGAAGGCGTCGCCGAGGGCCTTCTCCAGGTCGGAGTCCTCGCCGTAGACGCCGCGGACGGCGGCCGGGTCGTGCTGCGGGACCCAGCCGCGCGGCCGGCGCCTCAGCAGCGAGCGCAGGGTGCCGCTCGGGAGGTCGAGGAAGGGCTCCAGGACGTCGACGGCGCGCAGGGACTGGGGCTTCTCCGGCAGGCTGCGCCCGCTCTGCCAGTAGCTGAGGGTGGCGAGGCTGAGGGTGATCCCGTACGACTCCAGGTGGTCGCGCACGCGGTCCAGCGGCAGGCCCCGCCGCCGCAGGGCCTCTTTGAACACGGCCGCGAACATCCTGTCCGGGTCGTCGGGGCGGGGGCGTTCGGCATGGCGTCTTCCAGCGGGCGGGGGCTGCGGGCAGGGCTGTGGGGAAAGGCGGCCGGGGCCGCTCGCCTTGTCCGCGAGCGCCCCCGGCCGGTCCTGCTGTGGACGTGCTCAGTTGGTGTTGAGCGTCAGGCCGTAGTAGCGCAGGGCGTCGTCGAGCGGCTGGAAGTACGAGGTGCCGCGGGAGTTGACGCCGCCGGTGCACTGCTGGTCGGTCGGACCGCCGGAGGTCATGCCCTGGGCCTGGTTGCCGGAGATGTACGCACCGCCGCTGTCACCGCCCTCGACGCAGACCGTGGAGGAGGCCAGGCCGCTGACGACCGTGTCGGGGCCGCCGCTGCGGTCGATGTAGGTGACGGTGTTGTTGTAGGAGCCGACCGTGCCGCAGGTCCAGCCGGTGGTGGCGCCGGACTTGCAGAGCGCGGCGCCGGACGCGGCGCGGCTGACGCCCTTGACGGCGACCGTGCTGGTGCTGCCCTGGCCCCAGGTGCCGACGGCGGTGACGATCGAGTGGCCGGAGTTGACGGTCAGGATGCCCATGTCGACGCTGCGGGTGCCGAGCGCGTAGCGGGTCTTGTACCCTGGGCGAAGGCCGTCCCGTCGTAGCGCAGGGTGTTGGTGACGCAGTGTCCGGCGGTCACCAGGTACTGCCGGCCTGAGCTGTCGCGGGCGCCGTAGCCGACGGAACACCACTGGGAGGTGTTGTTGAACGTCATCTTGCTGCCGGGGTAGATCGCGGCCTTGGGCTCCAGCTTCTCCTGGCCCCGCACGATCCGGACGGCGGCACCGTGCTTCGCGGCCGCGGCGAGGAACGCCTTGGCGGCGGCGCCCCGGTCGTCGGCGACCTTGACGGTCACCTCGTCGGAGGCCAGGTCCACGGACCAGGAGGCCACTCCGGAGGACCTTCTTCGCGGCGAGGGCGTCCAGTTCGGCCTTGATCCCGTCGAGTGCGGCCTGGCCGCGGGCGGGCACCCGGGCGGTGAGGCCGGCCTTCTCGATCCTGGTCGCCTCGGCCCGGTCGCCGGCGTTGACGGTCAGCGTGCCGGAGGCGTCGAAGAAGCGCCGTCGCCGGCTATCCCGCTCTTCTCCAGTCGGGCGAGCACGGCCTGCTGGGCGTCCTGCCGGTCCAGGCGGTCGACCGCGGCCTTCTCGCTCACGCCGAGCGAAGAGGCCAGCGCCCGGACCATCTCGGGCTGGTAGCGGGGGTGGACGCCGTGTCCTGCGCCTGGGCCGTGACCTGGGTGCCCAGGACCGCCGAGGCCGAGAGCGCGATGCCCACCGCGGCCAGGCGGTACCTACGAGAGTTGCGCACGTTGTTTCCTTCCGGACGACAGCCGGGAACCCGATGGGGGTTTATCGCCGAAATGCGCCAACAACGCGTCGACGAAAGGCGGTTCCAGGCTGACGGAGAGTCACCGACTCGCCGTGGTCCGAACTATTGCGTAGCGCTCGAAAGAAATTCAAGACGCGTGCGGCGGGGAGTTTTAACAGAATTCACGGCTGCCCGGTTGAATGGGAAAGCGTCCTACCGGAATCCGATCCGCTTATCGCCGCCGACCTTCGGGCGGTACCGGACAGATCGACAGGAAGGACTGCACGCCCTTCGGGCGGCGACCGGCATACGTATAGGTGATTGGCCGTTTCCGGATATTCAGGGCCCGGTCCCGTTCGTAGGCTGACGGGATCCGATCGGCAGTCGAGCGGTCCCGAAGAGTCGCAACCCGCTGGGCGGGAGAACGCAGAACCGAGGAGACGGCGCCATGGCCAAGGTCTACTTCCAGGTCAATGTCCCGATAAAGAACTCCGTGCGGCCCGAGCAGTGCGGACTGCACGTCCTCACCGGGCCGGCCGACACCTGGTCGGACGCGCTGCGCATCGCGCGCGAGACCTGTGACACGGCGGCCGCCGCGCAGAGAGCGGGCTTCCCGATACCCGCCGGCGCCCGGACGGCTGGGGAGCGCGCGGGCTGCGCCCCGGCTGGGTGTTCGACTGGACGGCCGCGACCGTGGACGCCTGGGGACACGACGGGACGTTCCGTACCGACGGGTTCGTCCCGTCCCGGTGGGGCGCCCTCCAGGGCCCCAGGGCCCTCTAGGAGACGCCCCCAGCCGGTGGGCGAGGTCGCGGCGGGAGAGTGCCCCGGTCTTGCGCATGGCGCGGGCGATGTGCTGCTCCACCGTCCGGGGGGAGAGGTGGAGGGTGGCGGCGATCTCCCGGTTGGTGAGGCCGGAGACCGCGAGCTGGGCCACCTCCGCCTCCCGGGGCGAGAGTCCGTCGGCGTGCGAGGGGCGGCCGGGAGGGCGGCCCTTCGCCGGCAGGCGCGTGCGCAGCAGGGCCCTGGCCCGCGCGGCGTCCCAGACGGCGCCCAGTTCGGTGAAGCGCCGGGCGCAGTCCTCCAGCTCGGCGATCGCCGACAGGGCGGCGGGGCAGCCGGGGAGCTCCGGCGGCGCGGCGGCGGAGCACTCGGAGGCCGGGTCCGGCGGCACGGTGGCGGGCCGGTCCGGCGCCATGGCGGTGTCCCCGTCGTCTCCACGGTCGTACCGGAGTCCTCCTCGGTGTCCGATCCGGTGGCCGCGCCCGTGTCCGATCCGGTGGCCGCGCCCGTATCGGATCCGGTGGCGGCTCCCGTATCGGATCCGGTGGCGGCTCCCGTATCGGATCCGGTGGCCGCTCCCGTGTCCGCCGCGAGCACGCACCGCGCGGCGCCCTCCGCCGTCAGTGCCCGGGAGTACGGGCGGGGCAGCTCCGCGTAGGCGGCCGCAGCCTGCCGGTACAGTTCGGCGGCCCGCAGCAGCCGGTCCCGCTCCTCTCCGTCCCGGCCCTCTCCGTCCCGCTCCTCCCCGCCCGCACCTCCTCGTCCGGCGGCGTTTCCGTTTCGGCGAGTACGGCCCGGCTCCAGAGCAGTGCGGCCCGGGCGGCGGGTGCGTCGCCCCGGCCGAGGCCCTGGGAGAAGTCCCGGACCATGGCGCGCGCCGTGGCCCCGTCACCCGCGCGTGCGAGTGCTTCCACGGCCCAGGGCGCCAGTTCCGCCGCCCACGGCCACACGCCCTTCGCGGCCACCACCGCCCAGGCGACGCGCGCCTGTTCGGCCGCGGCCTGCACCTCCCTGGCGGGCCAGGGCGAGGCGGACCACGGCGCCGGCCGCCGTCGCGCCCAGCGGCACGGGCAACTTCTCCCTGCCGAACGTCCCCCGCTGGGACAGCCAGGACGTGGCCTCCCCCAGTCCCCCTGGGCGACGGCGAGCAGGCCGCGCACGACGTAGGCGTCGGAGGCGAGGAACGGCATGTCGGCGGTCGCGGCGACGAACTCCTCGCACCGCTCGGCAAGCCCCGGCCACCGCCCGGTCCACCACTCCTGGAGCAACCGCGTCCCCAGCGCGCTCTGTTCGGTGTAGGGCGCGCCGCTGCGCGCGGACAGGTCGCGCCCTTCCGCGAGCAGGCCCTCCACCCTGGTGTGGAAGCCGAGCCAGACGGCGGAGTCCGCGGCGTTGCACAGGCCGCGCGCCGCCTGCCGGGCACACGCGGGGTCGGCGTCCTCCCCGGGCAGCTCCTCCACCAGTTCCCACGCCTCCGGATCGGCGCAGCTCATGGCGAGCCCGATCCGGTTGGCCAGAACCGCCGTGCGCATGGCGTCGTCCCCGCTGGCGTCCGCCGCGGCCATGGCCTCGGTCAGCCATCCCCGGTGCACGTCGAGGGAGTTGCCCGGCCAGTAGGGGTGAGCAGCGCCGCCATGGCGCGCGCGGCCAGGCCGGGGCGGACCTCGCGCAGTTCGGCGGCGGCGGTCTCCAAAACCCGCCATCCCTCGGGGAAGCGGCCCATCTGGTTGCACAGCATCAGGCCCAGGTCGAGCCGCAGCTCTCCGCGCACGGCCGGGGAAGGTCGGTGTCCCGCACAATCTGCGCGAGGACCTCCACGGTCTGGTCCGAGCGCAGCCCGGTCACCGCGCTGCGCGCGAGCAGCGGCGCAAGGCGGGCCCGGCTCTGCGGGGGCAGACCGGGCGTGGCCAGGGTGCGTTCGAGGAGCGTGACGGCCTGCTGGTGCCGGCCCGACGCCGCCGCCGACCCGGCCGCCCGCTCCACCGCCCTCAGCCATCCGCGGGTGTCACCGGCCGCCCTGCGATGTTCGGCCACGGCGGCCCAGGGCACGGGATTCCTGCGGCTCAGCACCCTCGCGGCCCGCTCGTGCAGGTCCTGGCGCACGGGCCCGGGCACACAGGCCCGCACGGCCGGCGCGGCCAGCGGCACGGCGAAGCCGTAACGGCCCTCGACAGGCTCGGCCAGGGCGGCGACCTCCAAAGCCCGCACCAGGGCACTGCCACCCGTCGCGGTTCCGAGCCCCGACACGGCGATCAACTCGTCCCGGCCGGCCGGCCCGCCGAGGACGGCGGCCGCCCAGACCACCGGCCGGTGCGCCGGGGACAACGCGTGCGTACGGCTCAGCACCAGCTCCGCGAGCCGCGCCGGCACACCGGCCGCCTCCACCTCGGCAGCCGTACCGGCGAACGGCGGCCACTGTTCCCCAGTACGGCAAGGAGGTCGACGACCACCCGGGGCACCCCGCCGGTCAGCTCGCGCAGCCTGCGCACCGCCCCGTCCGTGCAGGTGCCGTCCAGCGCCTCGGCGGCGGCCCGGCGGATGCGTTCCTCGTCCCAGGGCACAAGACGGTGCCGCAGCACCGTCAGACCGGAGGGGTACCCCATCGGCGAAGCGCCCAGCGGCAGACCGGGCACGGGCAGCTCCTCGGGACGATAGGCCACAACGGCCGCCGAACCCGGTGCCAGGCCTTCGAGGACCCCCGCGCAGGTCGGCCGCCCCAGCTCGTCCTCGTCCGCCCGGTGGACATCGTCCACCAGCCACAGGGCCGGGGTCCGCCGGTGTGCGTCCTCCCCGGCGGGCCGTCGCCGGTCCCGCACCGCCACCGCACCCGGGCCACGTCCGCCGTCCCGGGCAGGTCGGCCAGCTCCCGGAGCAGGTGGCTCTTCCCCGCACCGGCGGCGCCTTCGACGAACAGCAGCACCGGATCGGCGCTTCCGTCGGCAAGAACCCGCGCCAGGGGCCGCAGAGCGGAACCACGCGTCTCGATCACGCCGTCATCCTCGCTCTCTTCCTTCCGGGCGGCCCGGTCACGGCGCACCCGGCACCTCGGACCCGGCACCTCGGACCCGCGGCGGGAATCCCGTACGGCGGAAATAGCTTGCCGGAGGAATCCCGTACGGCGGAAATCCGGTACGGCTGGGGTCCCGTCCGGCGGGAATCCCGCGAAAGGCATTCCGCGCCCGGGGCACCGGCCCGGACGAGTCGATTCCGGAACCGTATCAAGGCGACAGCGCGAGCACACGGGCACGGGGACGGAATTTTCACCGTCCCTCCCCGCGAAACCGGAAATCCGCCGCGATGCGCGGCACCGGCGGCGGGCGGCGCGGATTCGCGGGAGAGCGCGCGGGAGCCCGGCATTCGGCGGGCGGGCGTGCCCGGGCGCGCGGAAGAGCTTTCGGCGACGGCGCGCCGCGGAGCACGCCCGGCCGACTGCCGAAGAAGCAGGGCGCGGTGCCGTCCGGCCGGGACTGCCCGAGGGCGGCGCGCACAGCTCGTTCCGCACGCCCGTGCACAGGTCGGCCGACCGCGGCTGGAGGGATCCCGCGCGTTCTTCCGCACGGACCCGCGAGTCCGGTCGGCCGACGCCCGAACCTAGGTCCCTTCCGTACGCCCGAACATCCGGAGAGCCGGTTCCACGGATACGCAATCAACCTCCCGGCACCGGACCGGCCGCGCAACCGCCCCTTCCCGGGCGGTACGGCCCTCACGCACCGTCGCCGCGTCGAAATAAATAGGTGTCCGTATGTGCGGGCACCCGGATGGTCCTTCCGCCGTCCCCGTCCATAGGTTTCCGCCACCGGTCGATCACTCGCCCTTCGCGGCGGTCGGCCGCACCACGACGGGCCACGGGCGTACCCAGCTCCGCCGCCCGTCGTGCGCACCACCGCCGCCCCTCACCCCCACCACCCCCACCGAGGAACGGGCGGCACTCGGAAAGCAGGAGCCGGGCGCTCGGGTGCGCCCGCGCGGCCGGATGCCCGGCTCCCCTGTTTGTCCCACCCCGAGACGGCGGACCCCCGCCCGATCGGATCGAAAGGAACCCACGTGCACGGTTTCACCCCCTCCGCATATCCCTCGCGGTCGCGACCGCCGCCGCGGTGATGGGCACCGGCGTCGCCTTCGCCGGCAGCTCCTCGGACGCGGCCCGTCCCGCCGACACCGGTCGAGCCACCGCTCCCGCGGCCACCGACGTCTCCGGCGCCACCGAACTCGTCGACGGCTTCATCGTCGGGTACAAGTCCCAGGCGGCCGAGGCGAAGTCGAACGAGGCGGCCGTCAAGGACGCCGAGGCCAAGGCCGGCAAGACCGGCGAGCCGGTCTCCTTCGAGCAGCGCCTGGGCACGGGCGCCGCCCTGGTCGAACTGCCCGAGGCCGACGAGGTCCAGGACGCGCAGAAGGTCGCGGCGGCCTTCCTGGCCGACCCCGACGTCGCCTACGTCGTCCCCGACCGCCGGGTGTACGCCACCGCGGTCGACCCCGCCGAGTACAGCTACCAGTGGGACCTGTACGAGACCACGGCCGGCATGAACGTTCCTGCGGCCTGGAAGCAGGCCACCGGCAAGGGCGTCACCGTGGCGGTCATCGACACCGGCATCACCAAGCACACCGAGCTGAGCGCCAAGCTGCTGCCGGGCTACGACTTCGTCTCCGACACCTGGACGGCCAACGACGGCGGCGGCCGCGACAACGACCCCTCCGACGCCGGCGACTGGCTGAAGACCGGCGAGTGCGGCAAGGACAAGTACGGCAACCCCGTCCCTCCGGGGACCGGAACAGCTCCTGGCACGGCACCCACGTCGCCGGCACGATCGCGGCCGCGGCCAACGGATACGGAACGGTCGGCGTCGCCCACGAGGCGAACATCCTGCCCGTCCGCGTCCTGGGCAGGTGCGGCGGAACGACCTCCGACATCATCGACGCCATCACCTGGGCGTCGGGCGGAACCGTGACCGGCGTGCCCGCCAACAAGAACCGCGCCGCGGTCATCAACATGAGCCTGGGCGGCGAGTTCACCTGCGACGAGGCCTACAACGCCGCTCTCAAGGGCGCCAGGGACCGGGGCACCACCGTCGTCGTGTCCGCCGGCAACGACAACAAGGACGCCGCCGCCTACAGCCCGGCCGGCTGCGCCAACGTCGTCACCGTCGCCGCCTCCGACCGCGAGGGCAACCGCGCCGCCTACTCCAACTACGGCAAGGCCGTCGACGTCACCGCCCCCGGCGGCGAGACCGCCGTGCGCGCGGCGGACGGCATCTGGTCCTCCCTCAACAAGGGGACCAAGTCCCCGGGCGACGAGACCTACGCCTCCTACCAGGGCACCAGCATGGCCGCCCCGCACATCGCGGGCCTGGCCGCGCTGCTGAAGCAGAAGAGCCCGTCGCTCACCCCCGCCCAGATCGAGCAGACGATCAAGAACAACACGCGTGCCCTGCCCGGCACCTGCTCCGGCGGCTGCGGCGCCGGGCTCTCCGACGCGGGCAAGACCCTGACCGCCGTCACCGGCGGCTGACCCGGGCCCCGCACCGGCCGGCCCTTCCCCCTGATCCCCTGATGCCCGACAGCCCCGGCGGCTTCCCTCCGCCGGGGCTGTCCGGTGTCGCGCCGGCCGCCCCACTCCCCACACGGCCTCATCCCCCACGCAGAAGGAAGACGACCACATGAAGCGCAGAAGCCTCGGCATCGCGGCGGGAGCCTGCGTGTTACTGGCGGCCTGCGGTTACCGGCTGCTGCCGCTGACGACCGCGGCGGAAGAGCCCCTCGTCGTCGGGACGGCGAACAGCCTCACCACCTCGACCCCGCCGGAGGTACGACAGCGGGTCCTGGGCGCTGTACAGCAACATCTACCAGAGCCTGCTCACCTTCGACCCCGGGGCGACCGTGCCCCGGCCCGACGCGGCCGAATCGTGCGGGTTCACCGGGCTCTTGACCACCTACCGGTGCAAGGTGCGCGACGACCTCACGTTCTCCAACGGGCATCCGGTCACCGCCGCGGCCGTGAAGCACTCGTTCGACCGCGTCCTGGAGATCCGGGACCCCCTCGGGCCGGCGCCGCTGTTCGCGAACCTCCGTTCCGTGGAGGCGAACGGTCCCTTCGTGACCTTCCACCTCGCGACGGCGGACGCCACCTGGCCCTCCAAGATCGCCACACCCGCCGGATCGATCGTCGATCCGGCCGAGTTCCCCGGGACGGGCTCCGGACACGGCGGACCTTCCCGGGGTCGGGGCCGTACCTCCTCACCTCGTACGAGAAGGGCGTCCGGGTGGGCCTCGTCCCGAACCCCGCGTACAAGGGGCCGTCGCCAAGGAGGGCAAGCCGGTCGAGATCCGCTACTACCCGACCTCCCAGGAGGTGGAGAAGGCCTGGAACGCGAGGGAGATCGACGTCGCCCACGCCGGGCTCACCTCCGCGACGCTCGCCTCCCTCGAGAACGGCGGGGACCCGGACGCGCGCCTCTCCGTCGGGGAGAGCACGGTGGGCCGCTACCTCGTCCTGAACACGCGCCCGGCGCACCGCCCGCTGGGCCGGGTCGCGGCCCGCGGAGCCGTCGCCGCGCTCGTCGACCGGGGGCGGCTGGCGGAGGCCGTCTTCAAGGACACCGTGTCGCCGCTCTACTCCCTCGTGCCCCGGGGCGTCCCCGGGCACGGCACGGATTCTACGACGTCTACCCCGAGTCGGACCCGGAGTGGGCGGCGCGGCGGCTGCGCGACGCCGGCGTGTCCACCCGGTGCGCGTCACGCTGGGCCACCAGGTCGGCAGCGCCGCCGTCGAGGCGCGCGCGTTGAAGGCGCAACTGGAGCGGAAGGGCCTGTTCCAGGTCGAACTGGTCGAGGAGCCCGACTGGGTGAGGTACCAGGAACGCTACAAGAGCGGTGAGTTCGACGCCTACGTCCTGCAGTGGAGTCCCGACTTCCCCGACCCGGACACCTTCGTCCAGCCGCTGGTGGGGAGCGGCAACACCCTTCACAACGGCTACGCGTCGGCCGAGATCGACCGCTCCATCGAGGCGACGCAGCGGTTCGTCGACCGCGACAGGAGCGTCGAGTCGTTCCGGGCGATCCAGCGGGTGGTGGCGAAGGACGTTCCGCTGGTGCCCCTGTGGCAGAAGAAGACCTACGTGGTGACCCGCCCGGCGGTCACCGGGGGCCATTATCTCGTCGCGGACGACAGCGGCGTGTGGCGGCTGTGGGAGCTGGGCCGACAGCGGTAGACGGCGCGGAGCCGTCCTCTCGGGCTCCCGGGCGCGGTCTCGGTCGCGGTCCCGGGCGCGATCCCGGTCTCGGTCCCGGTCCCGGTCCCGGTCCCGGAGATATTGCGGTGAGCGCCGAAGGGTCCGCCGCCTACCGTCGGGGCATGCAGAAGTCATCCCCGGCTCGCGCTCGTCGCGGCCGGTGTCACCGTCGTCCTGTGGGCCTCCGCCTTCGTCTCCATCCGCAGCGCGGGTGCCGCCTACTCCCCGGCGCGCTCGCGCTCGGACGGCTCCTCTCCGGGGCCCTGATCCTCGGCGCCGTCCTCCTGGTGCGGCGCGAGGGCTGCCGCCCGGGCCGCATGGCCGGGGATCGCGGTCTCGGGCCTGCTCTGGTTCGGGGTGTACATGGTGGTGCTCAACTGGGGCGAGCAGGAGGTCGACGCGGGCACGGCCGCGATGGTGGTGAACATCGGCCCGATCCTGATCGCCCTGCTCGGCGCGCGGTTCCTCGGGGAGTCCCTGCCGCCCCGGCTGCTCGCGGGCATGGCCGTGTCGTTCGCGGGCGCGGTGACCGTCGGCCTCTCGATGTCCCGGGACTCCTCCGGCGGGCACGCCTCGGTGCTGGGGGTCGCGCTCTGCCTGCTCGCCGCGGTGGCGTACGCGGGCGGGGTCGTCGCCCAGAAGCCGGCGCTCGCGCACGGCAGCGCCCTCCAGGTGACGGCGTTCGGGTGCCTGGTGGGGGCGGTGGCGTGCCTGCCGTTCGCCGGGCAGTTGGCCGGGGAGGTGGGGCGGGCACCGCTGTCGGCGACCCTGAACATGGTCTACCTCGGAGTGTTCCCGACCGCGCTGGCGTTCACGACCTGGGCCTACGCCCTGGCCCGTACGACCGCCGGGCGGATGGGCGCGACGACGTACGCCGTGCCCGCGCTCGTGGTGCTGCTCGCGTGGGCGTTCCTGGGCGAACTGCCCGGGCCGCTCACCCTCGCCGGGGGTGCGCTGTGCCTCGCGGGCGTGGCCGTCTCCCGTTCCCGGCCGCGACGTTCCGCCGCTACCGGAACGGCCGAATCCACCTGACGGTCCGGGTTACCGGTTCCGGTCACTTCGTGGGCGTCCGACGCGGGTCGTACGTCCGCGACCTGGGAGGAACACTTCCGTCAACCCCCGATTCCGGCCGTACGTACGGTGGGCGACGTTTCGCCACCGTCCGGCCGGATAGTTTCGAGTCGGCCACGGGCACGTGCCCGGACACAGCACTCCGACACAGCACTCCGACACCTTCTGCACCACCAAGCCGACGGGGGAGCCGATGGCGATTCAGCAACGGGCAGAGCGGACGAGACAGGAGATCCTGTCGGCCGCCGCTCGGGTGTTCGACAGATGGGGATACGAGCGGGCGTCCCTGGCGAGAATCGCCGGGGACGCCCGCGTGACGACGGGAGCCCTGGTCTTCCACTTCGCGACGAAGGCGGACCTGGCGGTCGCGGTGCGCGCCCGGGCCCGCGCGGTCACCGGCATCACCGTCGAGTCGGCCTGCTTATCGGCCGAGGGGTGGGCGGCACGGCGGTCGACAAGCTGGTGATCACCACCCACGCCCTCATCCGGCTCTTCGAGACCGACCCCGTGGCCCGGGCCGGCGAGCGCCTGGCCCGCGAGCTCCAGCCGACGGATCCCGCCTCCTCGCGCGACTGCCCTGGCGCCGCGAGGTGAGCCAGCTGGCGCGGTACGCGGTGGCGGAGAAGGCCCTGCGTCCCGGTGTGGACGCGACGGTGGTCGCGACGCTGATCGGCTACGTGGTCACCGGGGTCGAGCTGGAGATGCGCTGCCCGTGTCCCCGGCCGACGCGCTCCGGCTCCTCGGCGACGGCGGGCCGCAGGGTCCGTGCGTTCCCGAGAGCGGCGCCCTGCACGGCTCCGCCGAGGAACGGCTCCGCCGCATCTGGGAGTTGATCCTGCCCGGCCTCGTCCACCCGGCCGCCCAGCCGCCGCAGGGTCCCGCGGTCACCCCGCGGAAGCCCGGCCGACCTCGACCCCGGCACCCCTCGCGCCGGGGCAGACGTCGTACGGCCCCGCCCCGACCCCCGCTCCCCGCCCGCAGGGCCCCCTTCCCCAGGGCCCGCGCACCCAGCCCCCGCGCACCGCCACGCCGACGCCGGGTCCGCGCCCCCAGCCCCCGCGCACCGCCGCCGTCCCGGGCCTTCATCCCCGGCCCCGCGCACCGCCGCGCCGGGTCCGCACGCCCCGGGGCAGGCGCCCCGTCCGACGCCGGGCCCCACGCCCCCGCCCCGGCCGGCCCCGCACGCCCGCGTCCCGCCGCCCCGCACACCTCACGGCCCACGCCGGCCTGAGCGGCACCGGACCGAGGACACCGGCAGCCCGAGCGGCACCGGGCCGAGGGCATCGACGGGCCGAGCCCCCGTCGGTGCCACCCGGCCCCGGGTCCCGCCCCCTTCGAGAAGTCCACGCTCCCTTCGAGAAGTCCACCCTCCCTGCGAGAGGTTCGCGCATCCCGCGAGCAGTCCGCGCTCCCCCGAGCTCCGCCCCGGCGTCCCCGCCCGAGGGACCGTCAGCGCCCGTCCCCGACCGCAGCAGTTGGCGGGCGAAGGCCGTCAGCGAGCGGCCGACGCGCTCGGCCGACAGGCCCAACTCGTGCCGCTGGAACCGGAAGAGCTCCGGTGACAGCGGGCTGAGCGCGATGTCGATCAGCGGGTCGGGGTCCTCGACCCCGTGGTCGACGAGGAGCGTCCGGACGTGGACGCGCCAGAAGCCGTACGCGCCCGTCCGGAAGCGCGCCGCCCCGTCTCCGCCCCCAGGGCCAGCGGCAGGTGCCGTTCGAGGAGGTCCAGCATCGCCAGGTAGAACGCCGCGAGCCGCTCCCCGCCGGCGCGCCGGGCCCGAGCGGCGGGGGCCCGTAGATGAGCTGCCCTGGAGCCGGCGTTCGTGCTCGTCGAGCAGCGCCACGGCGACCGAGGGCGGATCGGGGAAGCTCCGGTACAGCGTGGCGCGGCCCACCCGGCGGCCTTGGCGATCCGGTCCATGGTGACCGTCCGGGGGTCCTGCTCGGCGAAGAGCCGCTCGGCCGCGGTCAGGATCTGGGCGCGGTTCCGTTCGGCGTCCGCGCGTCTGCGCGGGGCGACCGGCCGTTCGTCCGCGGCCTGGAGGTCGCCGAGGAGACCGTCGACCCGGTGCACGGCGTCGGCTCCGCCGCCCCGCTGCTCGTCGTCGCTCATGGGCCCGACCCTACTTCCCTCAAGTTCTCCCCAAGATAAGTGGACACCTTGTCCGCTTGCTGTGTCGAGTGGCATGCTAAACGGACTCAGTGTCCACTTACCGCTCGCCATCCCGCCCCAGGGAGATCCCATGCACACCGCGCTCCTCGCCGCGGCCCTGCTGGTCGGCTGCCTCCTGGCCGTCCAGGCCTCGGTGAACCTCCAGCTCAACTCGGCCGTCGGCACCCCTACGGCGCCTCGACCATCCAGCTCGGCGTCGCCACCGGCCTGCTCGTCGTCCTCGCCGTGGCGGCCGGCGCGCTCGGCGCGCTCGGCAAGCTGCCCGACGTCGAGCCCTGGCAACTGCTCGGGGGCTCGCCAGCCCGCTCTACATCACCAGCGGCATCCTGCTCTTCCCCGGCTCGGCGCCCTCGCCGCCGTGGGGCTCTTCGTCACCGGCCAGATGTTCGCCTCGCTCGCGCTCGACCTCTTCGGCCTCCTCGGCCTGGAGCGGAAGGAGCTCAGCGCCGGCATCGTCCTGGGCGCCGTGGCGGTCCTCGCGGGCATCGTCGTGATCATCCGGGGCATGAAGGCGGCGGCCCCGCCGGCGCGCCCAAGATGTCGAGCGCCGGCCGCGCCGGCTGGCTCGCCCTCGGCGTCGTGGCCGGCGGCGTGCTGCCGATCCAGGGCGCGGTCAACGCCCAACTGCGCGCCCAGCTCAAGGAGCCCATCACCGTCGCGGTGATCAGCTTCGCCGTGGCGACCTTCACCATCGCCGTCGTCCTGCTCGTGCTCTACGCGACGCGGCGCACCCCGAAGCCCAAGATCGCCCCGCTGAAGAAGATGCCCTGGTGGGGCTGGCTCGGTGGCGCCTGCGCCGCCGCCTACGTCACCGGCACCTTCCTGCTCATCCCGTCCATCGGCGCGGCGGTGACCATCGCCCTCACCGTGACGGGCCAGCAGCTCACCTCCGCCCTCATCGACCACAAGGGCCTGTTCAAGCTGCCGCAGCGCTCCTCACCAAGCCGCGCGCCCTGGGCCTCGCCCTGCTGATCGCCGGCTCCCTGACCATCCAGCTCGTCTGATCCCGGGCCGGAGCCCCGGGGCCCCGCCCGGGGCTCCGGCCCGTCCGACCCGTCCGGCGCGTCGCGGAAGGCGCGCCGCAGGAGGCGCGCCCGCACCCGGCGCGCCATGAGGTGCGTCACGAAAGGTGCGTCATGAAAGCGTCCTACACCGCCGGGCCGGACATCCACGTCCTCCCCTCGGCGCTGCCCATCCCCGGCCTCGGCGACCAGCCGGTGAACGCCTTCCTCGTACGGTCCGGACAGCCCGTCCTGGTGGACACCGGCATGCCCGTCGACCGGGAGGGCTTCCTGGACTCCCTCCGGTCGCTGATCGACCCCGCCGAGCTGCGCTGGATCGTCGTCACCCACGACGACCGCGACCACACCGGCGCCCTCGCCCGCCTCCTGGAGGACGCGCCGAACGCCAGGGTGCTCGCCAACGCGATATCGGTGACCCGCATGTCCGAGGAGTTCGGCATTCCGCAGGACCGCCTGGTGACCGCGAACCCGGGAAGCCGGACGAAAATAGGCGACCGCGAGCTGAGTTTTCACCGGCCGCCCACGTTCGATTCACCCGGAACCCTCGCCGTGTTCGACCACTCCGACGGCACCCTCTACAGCTCCGACAGTTTCGGCACCGTCGTGGAGGAGATAACCCAGGACTTCGCCGAGCTGGCCGAGGAGGAGTTCTTCCACGGCTTCGAGGTCCTGAACCGGGCGATAGCCCCTGGACCGCCCTGGTCGACGAGGCGAAGTTCCTCCGCCCGGTGCGCGAGCTCGCCGCCCTGCGGCCCGCGCGCCTGCTGAGCGCGCACGGGCCGACCGTGCGCGAGGACGCCGTGCCCCGGCTCTTCGACGCCATGGCCCGCATCCCTCCCTGCCCGCCTGGCTGCCCGGCGCCGACCTCGACCTCGAGGCGGCGCTCGACGCCCACGAGTCCCCCTCCGGCTGAGCCCCCGCTCCGCCCGCACACGAACCGAGGAGAACCATGTCCGACTCCGTCCTCACCGACCCGACCCGCCGCGCGGGTGGTCACCGTCTTCTCCGACATCTGGTGTTCCTTCGCGCACATCGCCGTCCACCGGCTGCACACCACCCGGGCCCGCCTCGGCCTGGAGGAGCAGGTCTCCTTCGACCTGCGCGCCTTCCCGCTGGAGCTGCTGAACGACGCCCCGAGCCCGCGCCCCGGCACGGACAGCGAGGTCGCCCGGATGGCCAGCCTGGAGCCGGCCGCCGGCTGGCAGCTCTGGCAGGCCAAGGACTGGCTGTACCCCTCGACGACGCTGCCCGCCCTGGAGGCGGTCCTCGCCGCGAAGGAGCAGGGCCTGCGCGCGTCGGAGCAGCTCGACCTGGGGCTGCGCCGGGCCTTCTGGGCCGAGTCGCGGTGCATCAGCCACCGCAAGGTGATCCTGGACGTGGCCGCGGACACCGGCGCGGTGGACGTCGACGCGCTCGCCGAGGCGCTGGACGACGGGCGGGCCCGCCGGGACCTCGCGGACCAGGCCGCGCTCTCCCGGACCGACCGGGTCGACTGCAGCCCCACCTGTTCCTGTCCGACGGCTCCGACCACGCCAACCCCGGCATCGACGTGGGCTGGGAGGGCGCGTACGGCATCGGCTGGCCGGTGATCGCCTCCGACGACCCGAAGGTATACGAGGACATCCTGCTCCAGGCCGCCACCGAATAGCGTCCGCCGAATACCGCCCCTCGCATAGTTGAATTCTTTTCCATAACCGACCGCACATCGGGTGCGACGGCCAGGCGTTCCTCTGGGAGGAATGCCTGGCCGTCGTACCTTTTTCGCGTTCATAACATCGCGGTGATTATTAATTGCGTGACCCGCCCGTTATTCGCAAGGGCGCTCGAAGCTCCTACAGTCGTCCCCGCCGCCGGAATTCCGGACGCAGATTCGCATCGACAGCGGGAGTCCTTCATGTCGTTGACCGACAAGGCAGACGTCAGCACGTTCGTCGACCTCACCCAGCACGAGATCGAAGCCCTGAAGACCCGGTTCAACCTGGCCGACGCGCACACCCACCAGCGTCAGTCCGCCTCCCAGGAGCGGATCGTCTCGCGGCTCCCCGAGCTGTGGCACGAGTCCGAGTCGAAGCAGCAGGCCCACTTCGAGCGCCGGTTCTGGACGCGTTCTTCCGGCTGCACCGGCAGCCGACCGCCCGCCATGGACCGCACGCTCCTGTCGTACTCCGCCAGCGTCTCGACCATGGTCGCCGGCATGTTCCTCAAGCAGCGCGGCATGTCCGTCCAGTTGGTCGAGCCCTGCTTCGACAACCTCGTGGACCTGCTGCGCAACATGCAGGTGCCGCTCGGCCCCGTGGACGAGTCGGTGCTGCACGACAAGGACGCCATCTACGACCGGCTGGCCGAGGCGATCGACGCGGACGCCATCTACCTCGTCGACCCGAACAACCCCACCGGCTTCACCCTGCTCGCCGAGAAGCTGGAGGGCTTCCGCGAGGTCGTCCGCTACTGCGTGGACCACGACAAGGTCCTGGTGATGGACTTCTGCTTCGCCTCCTTCGCGCTGTGCGACGAGGGCATCGGCCGGGTGGACGTCTACGAACTCCTGGAGGAGTCCGGCGTCACGTACATGGTCATGGAGGACACCGGGAAGACCTGGCCGATCCAGGACGCCAAGTGCGCCATGATCACCGCCAGCCGGAACATCCAGGAGGAGGTCTACAACCTCCACACCAGCGTCCTCCTGAACGTCTCGCCCTTCGTGCTCAACATGGTCACGCAGTACGTCGAGGACTCCATCGCCGACGGCTTCGCCTCCGTCCGCGACATCATCACCACCAACGCCGCGGCCGCCCGCGCCGCCCTCGACGGCACGATCCTGGAGTTCCAGGAGCCGGTCGTCGGCACCAGCGTCGCCTGGTTCCGGATCACCTCCGAGGAGCTGACCGCCACCCGTCTCCAGGCCGTCCTCTTCGACGAGGAGGTGTACGTCCTGCCGGGCACCTTCTTCTACTGGAACAGCAAGGAGAAGGGCGAGCGGTACGTCCGGCTGGCCCTGGCCCGCGAGCCCGAGGTGTTCGCCGGCGCCATGGACCGGATGCGGAAGGTGCTCGAGCGCTATGCGGCCTGACACCGACGCCGTGACCTTCGTGGACGCCGCCCTCTTCATGGGCATGCACAGCGAGGACGACGCCGTCCGGCGCGCCGCCAAGGCCTTCTTCATCGGCCGGCTCGCCGCCGGGAAGGCCGGACGGGTCGTCATGAGCTGGGAGCAGGTCGGCCGCTGCGACGACCTCGTGTGGGGGTACGACCGGAAGACGCAGGACGAGTACTACCCCTTCATGGACGTCCTCCACACCGACCTCGCCGTCGAGCGGACCGGCTACGAGGAGGCGGACGTCCGCCGGGCCTTCACCGCGCCCGAGCTGGACGGCCTGCCCGCCCACGAGCGCCTGCTGCTCGCCCAGGTCGCCCACCGCGGGGGCGTCCTGCACACGGCGAGCCCCGGCTGCTGCGGACGCCCGGCCTGCCCGTCGCACCGCTCGTCCCGGCCGCGCCGGCGGCGCCCCTCCCCGGCGGGGACCCCGGCGGGGAGCCGGCGTTCCCCGCGTACCTGGAGGACCTCTACCGGCGGTCGCTGGTGCTGACGGTCCCCTCCGACACCCTCTGAACGGACCCCGGAAAGGCCCCTCCATGTCTGGCACCTACTCCGGGACGATCGTCCCGCTGATCACCCCCTCGACGAGCACGGCACCGTCGACGAGCGGAGCGTCGCCCGCCTCGTGGACCACGTCCGCGCCGAGGTCACCGGCCTCATGCCGGCCCTGACCTCCGGCGAGGGCTGGAAGCTCGACGCCCGGCAGTGGCGGGACGTCGTCGCGTACACCGTGAGACACGCCGGCGGGCTGCCCGTCCTCGCCGGCATCCAGCTCCCCGACACCGCCTCGGTGATCGACCGGGCCCGCACCGCCGTCGAGCTCGGCGTCGACGCCGTCGTGGTCACCACCCCGTTCGGCGCCGACGTGACGCAGGACGGGATCGTCGACCACTACCGGGCCATCCGCGCCGCCCTCGACATACCGGTCTTCCTCTACAACGAGGAGGCGCTGTCGGGCAACCGCATCGAGTTCGACACCCTGCTGCGGATCTGCGAGATCCCCGGGATCGTCGGCATCAAGGAGTCCAGCGGCGACGCCGCCTTCACCCGGAAGACGGCCGACGCCGGCACCGGCATCCCGGTCTTCGAGGGCTGGGAGAACCTCCTCGCCGACGTCCGCGGCGTCGACGGCTTCATCGGCCCGCTGGCCAACCTCGAACCCGCCCTGTGCAACGCGATGCTGGTCGACCCCACCCCGGAGCGCCAGGCGGAGCTCAACGCCGTCTGCGAGCGGTACGGCGTCTTCCGCGACGACTGGTACCGCTGGGTCAAGAAGGAGCTGCACGAGCGCGGCGTGATCTCCTCGCCCACCACCCACGAGGAGGCGACGGCGGCATGAGCGGCCTCCCCTCCGCCTCCGCCCCCGTGGCCGCGCACTCGGTCACGGCCCCGGCCGCGACCGCCCAGCGCGACCTGCACGCCCTCTACCGGCGGGTGCCCAGCCTCGGGGACTACGGGTCGATGACCGCGATCGAGGAGCGGTGGATCCTGCCCAAGGCACGGGCCTACGAGGCGTCCGCGCCCCGGTTCGGCTCGGCCGGCGAACTCCTCGGCGCGCTCAAGGACTTCCTCGCCGAGGAGGAGGCCGCGCTCCCCGAGAGCGCCACCTTCCTCGCCGAGCACGCCACCCGGGAGCAGTTCACGACGGTGGTGCGGCAGTTCGCCCTCGACGGGCTCACCGAGTCCGAGTCCCTGCTGCCGGTCGTGCCCCGGCTGCCGTACCGCTCGGCGATGGCGGTCTTCCGGGTCCTCATCGACGAACTCGGCTGCGGCAACGAGGAGAAGGCGCACTCCCAGCTCTACCGGGACCTGCTGACCGAACTCGGCCTGAGCCTGCGCCTGGAGGACTACCTCGACGAGACGGTCCCCGAGTGCTACGCGTACGTCAACATGTTCCACTGGCTGGCGAGCCGGGCGTCCTCGCCCCAGTACTTCCTGGGCGCGTACGCCTACTTCGAGACCAGCGTCCTGTACGCCTTCCAGAGCTTCGCGCGGGCGGCCCGGCGGCTCGGGATCAGGAACGACGCCTACTACACCGAGCACCTCTACATCGACGCGTACCACAGCGGTCACATGCGGACGGCGATCCGCGCGCTCGACGAGCCGGACCTCGCGAAGATCTGGGCGGGCGTGCGGCTGGCCTCCGACATCGTCGGCACGGCCACGGAGGCGGCCGTGGCGCGGGCGCGGGAGACCGTCGCATGACGGCCGTGCCCGTCGGACGGCGGCGGGACGACGAGCCGGTCGTCCGCCAGGTGACCGAGGACCTGGTCCTGGTCGAGGCCGGCGGCCGGAAGGTCCTCGCGGCCGCCGTCTGCCCCCACCGCGGGGGCCGGCTCAAGTACGGCAGGGTCGACGGGGACAGGCTGCGCATCACCTGCCCCCTGCACCACACGACCTTCGACCTGACCAGCGGGGCGCCTCTCGGGGGCGGCGTGCGCCGCCCTCCGGGTGGTCGACGTCCTGCCCGGCCAGGACGTCACCGCTCCCGACCCCTCTCCCGGAGGCGCCCCGTGACCACCACACCGACCGGGGCGGCGTCCACCGCGACGCCGCCCCGTGCGGCCACGGCCAGGCACGACGGCGTCGCGCCCGTGCCCGACGCCGAACGCACCTCGTCCCCGGCCGACTTCGGCTGGATCTGGCCGTCCGCGCAGTTCTCGTTCGGCACGGTCGTGCTCGGCGCGCTGCCCGTGGTCTTCGGCCTCGGCTGGTGGGCCTCGGCGAGCGCCATCGCGGTGGGCGTCGCCGTCGGCACGGTCCTGCTCGCGCCGCTGGCCCGGTTCGGCGTCCGCACCGGCACCAACGACCCCGTCTCCAGCGGAGCCCACTTCGGGGTCCGGGGCAGGGTCGTCGGCAACGTCCTCACGGCGGTGACCGCGCTCGGCTTCTTCGCCATCGCCGTGTGGACCGGCGGCACCGCCGTCATGGTGGCGGGGCACCGGCTGCTCTCGACCCCGACGGGTCCGGGGGCGCTGACCGTCGCGATGTCCGTGACGGCGGCGGCGGTCGCGCTGGTGGCCGTGCGCGGCCACGAGACCCTCGTCCGCACGTACCGGATCACCGCCGTCACCGGCGGGGCGGTCCTGCTCGGCACCGTCCTCGTCCTCGCCCCGGACTTCGACCCGGGGTACGGCGGCAGTCCGCTCGCCCTGGACGGCGTCCTGCACACCTGGCTGCTGGCGGCGACCGCCTCCGCGACCGTGCCGCTGTCCTACGCCACCTTCCAGGGCGACTACACCCGCTTCATGCCGGCCTCCGTCCGGCCGGGGCGGGTGGCCCGGGCGAGCGGCACGTCCATGTTCCTCAGCAGTCTCGCCGCGCTGCTCACCGGCGCGTACGTGACGACCCTCTTCCCGGTGCCCGACGAGCCGTGGCTCCAGGGCCTGACCGACGCGGTGCCCGACTGGTTCGCGGTGGCGGTGGTGCTCTTCGGCTTCGCGGGCACCCTGCCGCAGGCCGGCCTCTGCCTGTACGCGGCGGGGCTCTCCGCCAACTCGGTGTTCTGGCGCTCCTCCCGGGCGGCGGTGACCACGGTGGTCGCGCTGCTCGCCGGGGCCGTGCTGTACCTGGGGGCGGTGGTGTACGACGCCATGAACGCGATGTCGGCGTTCGTGACGCTGCTGCTCACCGTCGTCGCGCCGTGGGCGGCCGTGCTCTTCGTCGGCTACGGGCTCCACCGCGGCCGGTACGACGCGGAGGCGCTGCGCTCGTTCACCACGGGCGGGGGCGGGCGGTACTGGTACGCGCACGGGGTCAACCCGCGCGCCGCCACCGCCTTCGCGGCGGGCTCCGCCGTCGGGATCCTGTGGGTCAACAACCCCTTGTACGTGGGCCCGCTGACCGACCTCACCGGCGGCGTGGACCTGAGCCTGCCGGCCTCCTTCACGGTGTCGGCGGTGCTGTACGGGGTGCTGTGCCGGGTGTGGCCGGAGCCGCTCCTCCCGCCGCCGGCGGGCGCGGCGCGCTGACCCCGTACCTCCCTCCTTCCCTCTCCCCTCTGCTGCGAGGTGTCGCATGTCCGTGTTCCAGTTGACGGTCCGGTCGGTCGTCCGGGAGGCCGAGGGCGTCCTGGGGCTCCTGCTCGCCGACCCCGCGGGCGCCGACCTGCCCCGTGGGAACCCGGCGCGCACCTGGAGGTCACCCTGCCGTCCGGGGCGGTCCGGCACTACTCGCTGTGCGGCGACCCGGGCGACCGGGGCGCCTACCGGCTCGGGGTGCTGCGGGAGCCGGCGGGCCGGGGCGGTTCGGAGGAGGTGCACGCCTCCGTGGGGCCGGGCACGGTCCTCGGGGTGCGGGGGCCGTTCAACCGCTTCCCGCTGGTGCCCGCCGAGCGGTACCTGTTCGTCGCGGGCGGCATCGGCATCACCCCGCTCCTTCCGATGGTCCGCTCCCTGCCCCGGGCTCCTGGTCCCTGCTCTACGGGGGCCGGAGCCTGGCGTCGATGGCGTACCGCGAGGAGCTGGCGGGGCTGCCCGGGGTGACGCTGGTGCCGCAGGACACGGAGGGGCTCCTCGACCTGGACGCCGCCCTCGGGGGCTGCCCCCTCGACGGCCGTCTACTGCTGCGGTCCGGAGGGGCTGCTGCGGGCGGTGGAGGAGCGCTGGGAGGGCCGCTGCACACGGAGCGGTTCGGGGCGGCGGCGGTCGTCCCGGTGGCGGACCCGGGAGGCGGTTTCGAGGTGGAGCTGCGCCGGAGCGGCCGGACGGTCCGGGTGGAGCCGGGGCGGAGCCTGCTCGACGCGGTGCGGGAGGCGGTGCCGGGCGTGGCGTACTCCTGCGAGGAGGGCTGGTGCGGCACCTGCGAGACGAAGGTGCTCGCGGGGACGCCCGAGCACCACGACTCCGTCCTCGGCGAGGAGGAGAGGGCGGCCGGGGCCTCGATGATGATCTGCGTGGGCCGCTCGCGCGCCCCACGCCTCCCCCTCGATCTGTGACCGGGGGCCGTACGGGTCTCAGGGGAAGACGACCAGGGCCCGGCCGCCCTTGCCCGCGAGCATGGTGTCGAAGGCGCCGGGGATGCCGTCCAGGGTGATCCGCTCGGTGACGAGGGACCCCAGGTCGAACCGTCCGGCCCGGATGTGCCCGGCGAGGACCGGCAGGTCCTCGGCCGGGTTCGAGTGCCGTAGACGCAGCCGGCCAGGGTGCGGCCCCAGTGGAAGATCTCCAGGGCGTTGAACGTGACCTGCTGGTCCTTGCCGCCGATGCCGACGACCGTGGTCCGGCCGCCGCGCCGGGTGGACTCCCAGGCGGTGCGGATGGTGACGGCGCGGCCCACGCACTCCACGGCCACGTCGACGCCCTGCCCGCCGGTCAGCCTCCTGACGTCCTTCGCCGTGGTGTCGGAGGCGACGACGTACGCGGTGGCCCCGGCCGCCCTCGCGAGGCCTCCTTCTCCGGGGAGACGTCCACGGCGACGATCGTCGAGGCGCCCGCGATCCGGGCGGCCTGGAGCGCGGCGAGGCCGACGCCGCCGACGCCGTACACCGCGACGGTCTCGCCCTCCCGGACCCGGGCGGAGTGGTGGACCGCGCCCCAGCCGGTGAGGACGGCGCAGCCAAGCAGGGCGGCGTCGGCGAGCGGGACGCCGTCGGGCACGGGCAGGACGCAGCGGGCGGGGACGACCGTCTCCTCCGCGAAGGCGGCGACGTTGAGGCCGGGGTGGAGCTCGGTGCCGTCCAGGGTGCGGGCGTGGACATTGGCCGCGCCGGTCAGGGCGTCGGCGCAGAGCCAGACCTCGCCGAGCGAGCAGGGGTGACAACTGCCGCAGGAGGGCGCCCAGTTGAGGACGACCTCGTCGCCGGGGGCGACGTGCGCGACGCCCTCGCCGACGGAGACGACGGTGCCGGAGCCCTCGTGGCCGAGGACGGCCGGGACCGGTACGCGCATGGTGCCGTTGGAGAGGGAGAGGTCGGAGTGGCACACCCCGGCGGCGGCGAGGCGGACCCGGACCTGGCCGGGGCCGGGCTCCGGAGCTCGATGTCGGTCATCTCCAGCGGAGCGCCGACGGCGGGCAGGACGGCGGCGCGGATCGGGCTCACGTGCGGTGCTCCTCGGGGCTCGGGACTGCGGGAAAGGGGCGAACGGGCTCAGAACTGGAGGGACTTGGTCTGGAGGTACTCGGCGAGGCCGTGCGCGCCCAGCTCCCGGCCGACGCCGGACTGCTTGTAGCCGCCGAAGGGGCCAGCGGGTTGAAGCGGCCGCCGTTGATGTCGACCTGGCCGGTGTCCATGCGGCGGGCGAAGGCGACGGCCTCCCCGGGGTCGCCCCAGACGGCCCCGGCGAGGCCGTAGACGGTGCCGTTGGCGAGGGCGAGGCCTCCTCCTCGTCCTCGTACCGCAGGAGCGAGACGACCGGTCCGAAGATCTCCTCCTGGGCGATGGTCATGTCCGGGGTGACGTCGGCGAAGACGGTCGGGGAGACGTAGTAGCCGGTCTCGCGCGGGGCCTCGGGGCCGCCGGCGACGAGCCGGGCGCCCTCCTCGATCCCCTTCTCGATGTAGCCGCGGACGCGCTCCTGCTGCTTGGCGTTGACCAGCGGGCCGACGCGCTCGCCGGGGACGTACTTGGCGACGGCCTCGGCGGCGAGCGCCACGGCCTCCTCGTACCGGTCGGCGGGGATCAGCATGCGGGTCCAGGCGCTGCACGTCTGGCCGGAGTTGGACATGACGTTGGCGACGCCGACGGCGACGGCCCTGGGCAGGTCGGCGCTCGGCAGGATGACGTTGGCGGACTTGCCGCCGAGTTCGAGGGCGACCCGCTTGACCGCGCCGCCCGCGAGGGCGCTCGATGCGGCGGCCGACGGCGGTGGAGCCGGTGAAGGAGACGAGGTCGACGTCCGGGTGCTCGGCGAGCGCCTGGCCGGCGACCGGGCCGAGCCGGTGACCAGGTTGAAGACGCCGGCGGGCAGGCCCGCCTCGTGGACGGCCTCGGCGAAGAGCTGCGCGGTGAGCGGGGTGTCCTCGGCGGGCTTGAGGACGGTGGTGCAGCCGGCGGCGAGGGCCGGGGCGACCTTGGCGACGATCTGGTGGAGCGGGTAGTTCCAGGGGTGATCGCGGCGACGACGCCGACCGGCTCGGCGTAGACGGTGGAGTTGCCGACCTTCTCCTCGAAGGGGTGGGTGGCGGCAAGTTCGGCGTACGTGCCGGCGACGGCGATCGGCAGTCCGGCGTGGACGGCGGCGGCGAGCTGCGGCGGGGCGCCGAGCTCGGCGGTGACGGTGGCGGCGATCTCCTCCGCGCGGGCGGCGAGCGCGTCGCGCAGGGCGGCGATGCGGGCGGAGCGCTCGGCGGGCGGGGTGGCGGCCCAGGCGGGCAGCGCGGCGCGGGCGGCGCGTACGGCGGCGTCGACGTCCTCGGCGGTGCCGGCCGGGACGTGACCGATGACCTGCTCGTCCGCCGGGTTGACCACGGCGATGGTCTCCGTGGAGGCGGGGCGCCACTCCCCGCCGATGTACATCGCGTCGTGCGCCTTCATCCCTGTCTCCTCACGTTACCGACGGGTTCGTCGCCCACCCAAACTAGCGCCGTTAGTTTTCCGGCGCCAGGGTGGCGGGGCGTGCCCGGGTCTCAGTCCGGGGTTCCGGTTACGGAGCCGGTCCGGGGTTCCGGTTACGGGGTCGGTCCCGGGTTCCGGTTACGGGGTCGGTCCCGGGTTCCGGTACGGAGTCGGTCCCGGGTTTCGGTACGGAGTCGATCGTGCCGCTCCGGGCCCGGTGCCGTCCATGGCGGGACCGGACAGACGGGGAGGGCCGGAACCGGGCCGTTCCGCCTTGCCGCCCGACGAGGGGCCGTTCGGACGTGCCGCCGCGCCCGGCGGGCGCGCGCCGGTGGCGCGGCCCGCCGGGCGCGGCGGGAGGGGCCGACGGAGCGCCTGGGATCCGGGGCGTCAGATCTTCTGGGCGATGTCGGTGAGGTGGGCGAAGACGACGATGTTGGCGTCGTACCCCGTCTTGCGGTCGAAGGCTCCGCCGCAGGTGAGCAGCCGCAGTTCGGGCCGCCCGGTGGCGCCGTACACCTCCTTGTCGGGGAAGTCGTCCTTGGCGTACGTCTTGACGCGGTCGACCGTGAAGACGGCGACCTTGCCGTCGGCGCGGGCGACCCGGACGGTGTTGCCCGGGTTGAGCACGCCGAGGTTGAGGAAGACCGCGGGTCCGGTGCGGGTGTCGCGGTGACCGACGACGACGGCGGTCCCGCGCTCGCCCGGCGTGGGCCCTTGGCGTACCAGCCGACGATCCTGGGGTTGTCGACCGGCGGGGCGGCGAGCCGTCCCTCGGCGTCGAGGCCGAGGTCGGTCACGGGCGCCTCGATGGTGATGGCCGGGACGGCGACGGTGGTGGGACGCGAGCGGGGAAGCGACGCGGGGGCCTGCGGGGACGTGTCCTTCGCCCGGGGTGCGGCCTTCGGCGCGGGCGCGGCCTTCGAGGGGGCGGCCTTCGGGAGGGCCCGCCCTTCGGAGAGGGGCGCTCTCCGAGGGAGGCGTGCGCTCCGGCGGGGCCTCGGGCTTCGCCTTGTGGTCCAGGGCGGCCGGGGCTCCGGCCGCCGGGGCGAGGCGAGGGACGGGGCGGCGGGCTCCTCGCCACCCGCCCACCAGAAGCCCCGACCACCAGGACCACGACCACCGTCACGGTCCTGGCGAGCCGGAACAGACGCCGCCGCCTGCGCGTGATGCGGGACCTACGCGGCGCCATCGTTGCGGCGGCGCGAGCGGCGGATCATGACCAGTCCGGCCGTGCCGGCGAGACCGGCGGCGACGGCCGCCCCGACGCCGAACGCGGAGGAGTCCTCGGCCGCGGCGAGCTCCACGCTGCCGCCGCCGCCCGCGCCCACCGCGCCCTGCGGCGACGACCCTGGCCGCTGCCGGACCAGTTGTTGTTGGCGGTGTTGTTGCCGCCGTTGTTGTTGCCGGACCAGTTGTCGTTGGCGCCGGAGTTGTTGTGGCCGGCGTTGTTGTTCGGCCCGTTGCCCGGCCGTCCGCCCTGCCCGTTGCCGTGGCAGTCGACCGTGAAGACCTTCTGCCTGCCGGTGGCGGCGGCGCCCGGGAAGGTCCAGGTGACCCGGTACTGCCCTCGGGCAGCGACAGCGTGCTGCTGTGGCCCATGCCGGTGTTCAGCGCGACGCGGCCGTTGAGGCTGGGGACCTCCGGACGGGGCGGCTGCGGGGTGATCTCCCAGGTCACCTCGTCGAGGATGTCGAAGTTGAAGGCCGCGAGGTAGAACTTGCAGACCCTCGCCTCGTCGTTCAGGTCGCCGTAGGGGTGCCGACCTTGTGGACCTTGATGTCGCCGTTGTCGCCGGGGGCGGCGACCGCGGACGGGGCGCCGGCGAGGGCGAGGCCGCCGAAGGCGGCCGTGGCCGCGAGGGTGGCGGCGAGGGGCGGAGAGCACGAGCAGGCATGCGGGTTCCTCCAGGAAGGACATGTCGGGTGTTTCAACCGATAATCCGACTATCAGTCATCACATGAATGCGGAGGGTAGCGACATGCTCGTGTCGATCTCCGAGTCGCCCGTCCGGCTCAGAGACCGCCGGGCCCGGCCGTAGTCCGCAGGACCCGACTCCGTCGAACGATCCCGTCAGACGATCCCGAAGAGGACCGCCGCCGCCAGGACGACCAGCGAGGTCAGCGCGGCCCACTTCACCGTGAACCTGGTGTGGTCGCCGAACTCCACCTTCGCCATGCCCACGAGCACGTACACCGCCGGCACCAGCGGACTCGACATGTGCAGGGCCTGGCCGACGATCGACGCCCGGGCGATCTCCAGGGACGACACGCCGTGGGCGGCGCCCGCCTCCGCGAGGACCGGCAGCACGCCGAAGTAGAAGCCGTCGTTCGACATGAAGTAGGTGAGCGGGAGGCTCAGCACCCCGGTGACCAGGCCCATGTGCGGCCCCATGCCCTCGGGGATCGCGCCGACGAGCCAGTCCGCCATGTGCTTGACCATGCCCGTGCCGGTGAGGACGCCGGTGAAGACGGCGGCGGCGAAGACCATGCCGGAGACGTTGAGGACGTTCTCGGCGTGGGCGGCGATGCGGGCCTTCTGCTCGGCCATGTCCGGGTAGTTGACGGTGAGCGCGAGGGCGGCGCCGAGGAGGAACAGCACCGGGATCGGCAGCAGTTCGAGGATCATCGCGGTGAGCAGCGCGACCGTCAGACCGGCGTTGAACCAGTACAGCCGGGGCCGGAGCGTGGCACGCTCCGGGTCGAGCCCTGGAACCCGTCGCCCTCCCCTCCTGCGCACCGGCACCGGCACCGGTCCCGGCCTGGTCGGCGGCGCCCCCGCGACCGGCCGCCTTCCCGTTCCCGCCCCGGCCGCGACCAGCACCGTGTCGGTCTCCGGCACCAGGGCCTCGTCGAGCGTGAGGTAACCGACGCGCTTGCGCTCGCGGCGGCCGAGGACGTACGCGAGGGAGAAGACGAAGAGCAGGCCCACGCCGAGCGCGGGGATCATCGGCACGAAGATGTCGGCGGCGTCCAGTTTCAGGGCGGTCGCGGCGCGGGCGGTGGGGCCGCCCCAGGGCAGGGTGTTCATGACGCCGTTGGCGGTGGCGGCGACGCCCGTCATGACGACCAGGCTCATCCCGAGCCGCTTGTAGAGCGGATACATCGCCGAGACGGTGATCATGAAGGTGGTGGAGCCGTCGCCGTCCAGGGAGACGATCGCGGCGAGCACCGCGGTGCCCACGACGATCCGCACGGGGTCGGCCTTGCAGAAGCGCAGGATGCCCCGGACGATCGGGTCGAAGAGACCGACGTCGATCATGACGCCGAAGTAGACGATCGCGAACATCAGCATCGCGGCCGTAGGCGCCAGGTTGCCGACGCCGTCGATGACGTAGTCACCGAGCCGGGCGCCCTGCCCGACCGCGACGCAGAAGAGCGCGGGGATCAGCACGAGCGCCGCGATCGGCGACATCTTCTTCGTCATGATCAGGACCAGGAAGGTCGCGATCATGGCGAAGCCGAGACGGTCAGCATGGAGGACACCTCACGTTCACCCTTGAACTGCCGCCGAGCGGCGGTCCGGATGACGGTAGGTGCCCCTTCCGCCGTTAACAAGGTGTTGACGCGTGAGCAATACGAGCAAAACCCCAGGTCAACAAAGGGGTACGAGGCGAAGGCGCGGCAGGGTGCCACTCAGGATCACGGCAGGGCGCCGCTCCGGGTCGCGGCAGGACGGCGTCCGGTTCACGGCAGGACGGCGTCCGGTTCACGGCAGCGGCGACACCTCGACGGGGAAGCCGTTGAGCACGGCGGTGCCGGAGAGGGGTCGATCCGTGTCCCGTCGAGCAACTGGTTGACGTTGACGCCGGGGCGGGCGGACGCCACGGCGAGCCGGGTGCCCGCCCGGTCGTGGCCCCAGCCGTGCGGGAGGCTCACCACGCCCGGGCGCACCCCGTCGGTGACCTCGACCGGCACCTCCAGCTCACCGCCCTCCCCTTGACCCGGGCGAGCCCGCCGTCGGTCAGCCGCAACCGGTCCGCGTCCCGGGGGTGCACCTGGAGGGTGCAGCGGTTCGAGCCGCCGCCGAGCACGGGGGTGTTGTGCAGCCAACTGTTGTTCGAGCGCAGGTGCCTGCGCCCGACGAGCCGGAGGGCGTCCGGGTCGGGTACGGCGTCGAGCGCGGCGCGCAGCCGGGGCAGGTCGGCGGCGAGGGGCGCGGGAAGGAGCTCGATCCGTCCGCTGCGGGTCTTGAGGAGCCGGGGCAGCCGGGGCTTCAGCGGTCCGAGGTCGATGCCGTGCGGGTGCGCCTTCAGCTCGTCGAGGGTGAGTCCGTACGGGCCGAGCCGCAGCATCAGGTCGAGCCGCCGCTCGGCCCCGCTGTCCCCGGTGAGCCGGGCCGCGAACTCCTCGGGGTCGGCGCCGTACGCCGGCGAGTGCTCCTGCGTCACGGCTTTGGCGAGGGTCGTGCGGATGGCGAGGTCGTCCACGGCGGAGGGCGGCGCGCCGTGGAGGCCCGAGACGGCGAGGACCAGCCGGGCGTGGATCTCGCACTCGTCCATCCGGTCCGCTTCGAGGGGACGGCCGCCGGGGTGTGGCGGACCTGGTCGCGGACGGCGAACCCGTTGAAGGCGAAGTCGAAGTGGGCGCTCCGGGAGGGCGGGGGCGGGGGCAGCAGGACGTCGGCGTGACGGGTGGTCTCGTTGAGGTACGGATCGACGGCGACCATGAGGTCGAGGGAGCCGAGGGCCGCGTCGAGGCGGTCTCCGTCGGGGGCGGACAGGACGGGGTTGGCGGCGATGGTGACGAGGGCGCGGATACGCCCCTCCCCGGGGTCTCGATCTCCTCGGCGAGCGCGACCAGCGGCAACTCCCCCTTCACCTCGGGGTGGTGCGAGACCCGGCTGTGCCGGCGGCCGAGGGCGAAGCCCCTGCCGGAGCCCGGCGGGGCGCGGGGCGGGCGCGGTGGCGGAGAGCGGGAAGAGCGCGCCGCCGGGCCGGTCGAGGTTGCCGGTGAGGACGTTGAGGACGTCGACCAGCCAGTTGGCGAGGGTGCCGTACGCCACGGTGGAGCTGCCCATCCGCCCGTAGACGGCGGCGGTGGGCGCGGCGGCGAGCTCCCGGGCGAGGGCGCGGATGGTGGCGGCGTCCACGTCGCAGGCGGCGGCGACCGCTTCGGGGCTGAACTCCCGTACCGCGTCCCGTACCCCCTCGACGCCCTCGACGTGGGCGGCGAGCGGTCCGAGTCGGTGAGGTCCTCCGCGAAGAGGGTGTGGACGAGGGCGGCGAGGAGCAGGGCGTCGGCGCCGGGGCGGATCGCGACGTGCCGGTCGGCGAGGCGCGCGGTGCGGGTGCGCCGGGGGTCGACGACGGTGAGGGTGCCGCCGCGCCGGCGGAGCGCCTTGAGCCGGCCGGGGAAGTCGGGGGCGGTGCACAGGCTGCCGTTGGAGTCCAGCGGATTGGCGCCGAGCATCAGCAGGTGGTCGGTGCGGTCCAGGTCCGGCACGGGGACGGCGAGGGGTCCCCGAAGAGCAGGCCGCTGGAGACGTGCTTGGGCATCTGGTCGAGCGTGGACGCCGTGAAGAGGTTCCTGGTGCGCAGTGCGCCGACGAGCAGGGGCGGGTAGAGGGCTCCGGCGATCGTGTGCACATTGGGGTTGCCCAGGACGATACCCACCGCGTCCGGCCCGTACTCCTCGACGATCGGACGGATTCGGGCGGCGATCGTGTCGAAGGCCTCGGCCCAGTCGACCTCGCGGAGTTCACCGTCCTTGCGGACCAGGGGCGGCGGAGCCGGTCCGGGTCGGCGTCGACCTCGGGGAACGCGGCGCCCTTGGGGCAGACGAACCCCTTGCTGAAGACGTCGTCGCGGTCGCCGCGCGCGCCGGTGACCCGGGTCCCTTCGAGCGTCAGGGTGAGTCCGCAGGTCGCTTCGCAGAGGGGCAGATGCGCAGGGCGGTGGACATGGCGTCTCCCTGGGTGCGTCGGGTGGCGCCGAGCATACCGACCGGTAGGGAGGCTGGGGAGGGGCGCGCCCGTACCCCTCACATCGTGTGCCGGGAGGTGGTCGTCGCGGCACGGACGGCCTGGGTCCCGGCCTCGGGCTCACCTCCAGCCCCGGCTTCGGGCTCGTCTTCAGCCCCCGGCACCGGGCTCACCTTCAGCCCCGGTGTCGGGCTCACCTTCGGCCCCGCACCAGTGCCAGCCCCGGCACCGGCCCGGGTGAAGTGCAGTTCCGGGTCGACGACGCTGTCGGCGCGGAGCAGTCTGACGTCCGAGTGGTAGTCCATCGAGGTCAGCCACGGCATCCGGTCGCCCTGCCGGGGCAGTCGGTCGACCGCGCGCCGGATGTAACCGGCGCCGAAGTCGAGGAAGGGCCGGGTCGGCATCGCCGGATCGGCCGGCTCCGGCCGGCAGATGTCGTGGCCGGAGGCGTCCATGTGGGCGAGGAGCCGGCAGAAGTGCTCGCACAGCAGCCCGACCTTCAGCGTCCAGGAGCTGTTGGTGTAGCCGATCGAGAAGGCGAGGTTGGGCACCCCGGAGAGCATCATGCCCTTGTAGGCGACGGTGTCGGAGGGCGGACCTCCTCGCCGTCGACGGTGATCCGGATCCCGCCGAACGCCTGCACGTTCAGACCGGTCGCGGTGACGACGACGTCGGCCCCGAGTTCGCGGCCGGACTCGAGCCTTACCCCGTCCTCGGTGAAGGTGGCGATCCGGTCGGTGACGACCGAGGCCTTTCCGGCGCGGACGGCCTTGAACAGGTCCCCGTCGGGCGCGGCGCACAGACGCTGGTCCCAGGGGTCGTACGGCGGGTTGAAGTGCTCGTCGACCGGATACCCCTCGGGAAGCTGTCGGGCGTTGACCCAGCGGATGAACCGGCGCGCGGCCTTCGGGTACCGCCGGCAGAAGGACCAGACGAAGCGCTGCTGGGCGATGTTCTTGCGCCGGGCCAGCGCGTGGCCCCGCTCCTGCCCGAGGCACTTCTTCAGGGCGTTGGCGATCACGTCGTTCTTCGACACCGGCATGATGTACGACGGAGTCCGCTGGAGCATCGTCACGTGCGCGGCGGTCCCGGCCATCGCGGGCAGCAGCGTGACCGCGGTGGCGCCGCTGCCGATCACCACCACCCGCTTGCCGGCGTGATCGAGGTCCTCGGGCCAGTGCTGCGGGTGCACGATCGTGCCGCGGAAGCGCTCCCGGCCCTCGAAGTGCGGCGTGAACCCCTGGTCGTAGCGGTAGTAGCCGCTCGCGCAGAATAGCCAGGAGCACGTCAGCGTCGTCCGCTCTCCGGTGTCGGCGCGTTCGACGCGCACCGTCCACCGCGCCCGGTCGCTCGACCAGGACGCGGAGAGCACCTGTGGTGGTGCCGGATGTGGTCGTCGAGGCCGTTCTCGGCCACGGTCTCGCGCAGGTACGACAGGATCCGGGGCGCGTCGGCGATGGACTGCTCGTCCCGCCACGGCTTGAACTCGTAACCGAAGGTGTGCAGGTCCGAGTCGGACCGGATCCCCGGATAGCGGAACAGGTCCCAGGTCCCGCCGGAGGCCTGCCCGGGCCTCCAGGATCGCGAAGGTCTTCGACGGCAGTGCGGTCTTCAGATGGCGACCGGCCCCGATGCCGGAGATCCCGGCGCCGACGACCAGGACGTCGAGGTGTTCGGCGACGGGCGGAGCCGAGGAAGCGGACATGGGTGACGACTCCGGAGGACGAGGGGCCGGGACGGACGGGGCGGGCGGGACGGGCGGTTGCCGCCGCTACGAGAGGGAGGGCGCCAGGTACGCGTAGAGGAGGAGCCGGGTCTCGTGGACGAGCGCCGGATCCCCGGCGGAGTCCGTGCGGAAGGCGAGCCGGACGAGGGCGTCGGCTGTCTCGACTCCGACGAGCACCTTGCGGTGGAGCTCCTCGTCGGCGGGGCGGCCCAGATGGGCGGCGAGGAGGCCGCAGATCCGCTCGGCGACGAGCCGATTGGGATCCTCGGACTCGGGGTGCGAGCCCCCTCGCCACCACCCTCGCTGCCGCTGTCGCTGTCGGCGTCACCGTCGCCGGTGTCTCCCCGGTGCCGGAAGCCTCGCCGGAGGTGCTGCCGGAGACCTCCCCGGGCGCGGCGGCGGGCACGCCGAAGTCGACGAGGGCGAAGCCCGGAACGGTCCGCTTCATCGCGATGAACTCGTCGAGGACGCCGTCGATGGCCCCGTACGCGTCGAGGGGCGGCGTCGCGGCGAGCCGCTCGGAGACCCGCTCGGCGTACCGGTCGAGGTTGCGGAGGGCGAGGGCCGCGACCATCGCCCGCTTGTTGCCGAAGAAGCGGTAGACGGATCCGATGGGAACGCCGGCGCGGGCGGCGACGGCCCGGGTGCTCAGCCGCTCGTACCCGGTCTCGTCGAGGAGGACGGCGCAGGCGTCGAGGATCCGGGCGAGCCGCTCGGCGCTGCGCTGCTGCACGGGAGCGCGGCGGAGCGCCGGAGCGGTCTGGGGGCGGGTCTGGGGCACGGAGTCCATGATGCCGCTCCGGCGGGGGCGGGCGAAGCCGGGGCCTCAGGCGACGAGGAGGCCGATGCCTCCGAGGGTGTACGCGATCATCAGCACGAACAGGGGGAGTTGGCCCGCCACGGCCCGGGCCGGCGGGAAGAGCGCACGGACCGGTCGTGGGCGGCGACGACGCCGAGGACGTGACCGGTGACGACGGCGGCGACCTGGAGGGTCGCGAGACCGCCGGGACTCAGGGGTGGGGCGGGCGAGGGGCGTTGTCAGTGCCCCCTGCCATGATTACCGTACGTGGAAATTCGGTGACTAGGAGTGAGAAGTAGTGGGCAGTGAGATAGCCGAGGGCGATGGGCGGCAGGGAGTGGGCGAAGGAGGTGAGGGGGTGGTGAGTTCGCGGTCCGCCAGACGCAGGGCGCCGGCGCAGAGGCCGTAGCAGGCGGCGGCGAGGAGCACGGCGGTGAGGAGGCCGAGGGTGGCGGTGGGGACGGGGCCGAGGGGTGAGGTCTGGAGGGTGGTGATCCATCGGGGGTTGTCGGAGAGACCGTCGTAGGCGGTGGAGCCGAGGAGGACGCAGACGGTGGCGACGAGGCCGGGGACACGGGGCGTGGAATCGAGACCGTTGAAGGGGGAGCGTAGGACCAGCCGGCCGTCGGCGCGGCGGCCGAGCGGGGAGAGCCGGGCGAGGAGGGAGGAGTACACCTCGAAGGGGTCGGCGTGGGCGAACCAGCGGTCGCCGTAGCGGGCGGCGCCCAGCAGGTGGACGCCGACATGGAGGGTGAGGGCGATCAGGAGGGTGGCGCGGGAGGTGTTGTCGGGGGCGACGAGTTCGAGCCAGGTGAAGAGGAGAGACCCGCGGCGGCGAGGCGGATGCCGAGGGTGGCGGGCAGCGGGCGGGGGTTCCGCGGCGGGTGGAGGCGTGGAGGGCGCGCAGGGGGTTGAGCAGGCGCCAGACGGGGCCGAGGAGGAGGGAGGCGGGGACGAGTCCGACCCAGAGGAGGACGTAGAGGGCGCCGGGGGCGGGGTTGCGGTCCGGGTCGTCGGGGCCGAGGAGGAGGTGGAGGAGGAAGGCGAGGGCGAGGAAGGCGCCGAGGAGACGGAGGGCGGTGCGGGTGGGCGGGGCGTCGGCGGCCCGTTGGAGGGCGGCGGGGAGCGGGCGTCCGGCCAGGTCGCCCCGGAAACGGGAGAGGACCAGAGCAGGCCGAGGGCGAGGAAGGAGACGAGGAGCGCGGTGAAGGCGCCAGCGTAGGCGTAGAAGGGGGAGAGGGGAGGTCGTGCCGGGAGCCCACACCGTGGGCGAGGACCCGGGCAGGGGCGGGAGCGAGGACAGGAGCGGGAACGAGAACGGGGACGGGGGTGAGGAACTGGACGAGGGCCGTGGTCATCGGACGACGAGTTGGGTCAGCACGAGTCCGGAACCGTGCGTCTCGACCTCGAAGAGGCCGGTGCGGTCCGCGGTGAGGGTGAGGGTGGCGGGCGTGCCGGAGGAGAGCGGCAGTTCACGGTCGTAGCCGTGGACGTGGAGGGTGTCGTCACGGTCACTGGTGACGCGGAGGGTGAGCCGTTCGCCCTCCTTCAATTCGATGCGGGAGGGAGGTGGTTGGACGGTCTTTCCGGTGATGGTGAGGGTGACGGTCCGGCCGGGTGCGGTGGGACGGGGGCTCGACGGGGCGGACGCGGCGGGGGCCCCGGCCAGGGGACGGCGGTCTGGACGGGGGCGCCGTCGACGGCCCAGACGGTGTGGTCGTCCGCGTGGAGCCGGACGGTCAGGGTGCGGACACCGGCCGGTACGTACCCCCAGGGGCCGTAGAGGCGGCCGGTCTCGCGGCCGTCGACCAGGAGGCGGGCGTGGCCACGGCCCGGGACGGCCGCGCCGCCGGTGCTCTCCGGGGTGAAGAGAACCTCTCCACGGTGAGGTGGACGTTCCAGCCGCCCTCGGAGTCGGGGCGCACCTCGGCCCGGACGGTGGGCGCTTCCGCCGCGGGAAGCTCCCTGAGCCGGTGCCCGGCCTCGTCCCGGGCGGGCAGCAGGATGCCGCTGCCACCGGTGGCCTCCTGGTGGCCGGTGCCGGGCTTGTGGTGGGTGGTGGGCCGGCCGCCGCAGCCCGCGAGGACCGGTACGGCGGCCAGGACGAGCGCCAGGCAGAGGCCGGCGAATCTGCGTCCGGGGACGGCACCCCGAGTACGCGCGTCACGCGGGTCCCTCCTTGTGGCGCGGGCGGGCGACGGGGGCCTGCGGGGGTACGGGGCCGGGGCTGGAGGCCGGGCCGGGGCCGGGGCTGGAGGCGGGGGCGGGGCTGGGGCTGGAGGCGGGGGCGGGGTGCCCCCGGGCCCGGCCACTGCATCACCAGGCTCGGCCGGCTCTCCGACCGGCTCTCCGGCAGGCCCTCCAACCGGCCCTTCAACCGACCCACCAGCAAGCCCTCTCCCGCCCCTCCCTCCATCCCTCCGGCCGGAAGGCGAGCCCCCGTCGCCACCACGGACCAGAGGACCCAGACGACGCCGAGGAGGAGGCGGAGCCAGGCAGGGCTCACGGGGGTGCCGGGGATCATGAGGACCGCCTTGTCGAAGGCGTCGAGGAGGGTGAGGGCGCCGAGGGTCACGGTGGTCAGGGCGAAGGCGGGGCGGGTGGGGCGCAGGGTGAGGCCGAGGAGGGTCCACCAGGCGCCGGTGAGCAGCAGGGCGACGGCCGGGACGGCGGTCGGGGTGAGGGCGAGGGTCGAGCCGGCGACGTCCAGGGCGAGGCCCGCGAGGCCGAGGAGGGTGGCGGCGCCCGCGAGCCGGTTGCCGCGCAGCCGTCGCCACCACAGGGCGCCGCCGGTGAGGGCGAGGACGAGGGCGCTGCCGAGGGCGAGTTGGGTCTCGACGCGCTGGAGGCCCCGGGCGCCGTACCAGTCGCAGCCGGCCGGGAGGCGGCGGGCCCGCACGTCGTAGTCGGCGCAGACGAGGAGTTGGGCGAGTTTGACGGGTTCGCCGACGAGGCGGTCGGCGGCGCCGGAGACGTCTCCGCGCCGGGCGCCGCACTCGGGCGGGGCACCGGGGTAGTGGCGCCGGCGTCGGCCTGCCAGCAGTTGCCGCCGCCCTGGCCGTCCCACCAGACGTCGGTGCGGTTGGGGCGGGAGGCGCCCGCGCGGTCGACGCCCAGGTGGTTGCCGGCGTAGCGGTTGTGGTGGGAGGTGTCGGTCTGCTTGCCCCAGGCGGATTCGCCGCGGATGAAGGCGGGGACGGCGTTCAGGTAGAAGGCGGCGCGCTGGTGGCCGTAGACCCAGTTGTCCTCGTAGAGATTCCAGTTGCCGCCGGCGGTGATGATGCCGGTGCCGGGCGGCATGGAGATCTGGGGGCAGACGACGCCCTGTTCGTAGCCGCGTTCGACGGGCGGTTCGGCGCAGGTGCCGTCGGCGACGTACGGGTAGTAGTTCTGGTTGTTGTCGTGGATCAGGTTGCGTTCGAAGCGGGCGTGGTTCTGGGGCAGTCCGGGGTGGCCGGGGAAGGCGGAGTCCATGGAGGCGCCGCCCATGTTGTGGTCGAACTCGTTGTCGTGGACCCAGACCGAGTCCCCGGCGGTGCCGGAGTAGCCGACCATGTTGTGGTGGCTGCGGCAGCCGGTGATCTCGATGGAGTGGCGGGGACGTCGTAGCCGCGGCCGTCGTTGATGTTCGAGGCCGAGCCCGGGTAGATGCCGGAGTCGCCGTTGCCGTAGGACTCGCAGTCCTTGTAGAGGCCGTGGTCGGAGGCGAAGGTGAGGAAGCCGTACTCGTCGTTCCAGCGGGTGAGGACGTCGTCGATGACGAAGCCGTCGGCGGCGAGGACGTACAGCGAGTTGAAGGTGGTGCGCTGGGCGGTGAAGTTGCGGAAGTAGACGCCGTCGGAGCCGTCGGCCCGGATCGCGTTGAGCTTCTGGTACTTGGCGTCGATGACGACGTCGAGGCGGGAGGCGCCGGTGCCCTCGATCTGGAGGTCCTTCTTGCCGAGGATCGCGACCAGGTTCTGGTTGTGCGGGCACTGCCGCTGCTGCTCGTAGCTGAGGATCTGATAGCCGAGCGCGGAGTCCGGGGCCTTCAGGCGGGCGCAGGCCCCGGTGGGCGGGGGCTGCGAGGGTTCCTCCTCGTAGCGGCCGGGGAGGATCGCGATGGTGAGGCCGGGCCGGTCGACGGCGTCGACGGCCTGTTGGAGGTGGCGGTGTCCGGAGGTCGCGCAGCGCCTCGAAGAGGGTGAGGTTGCGGGCCTTGAGGGCGGCCGGGAAGCCGGAGATCCGGCGCGCGAAGTCGGCCCGGTCGGTCTTGCAGACGAGGAGGTCGGGTTCGCCCGTGCGGAGCTTCGGCACGCTGCCGGAGCCGTCGGGGAAGGTGACGGGCCGCTCCTCGTGGGCCTGGGCCCCGGGGGCGGTGAAGAGGCCGCGGCGAGCGCCGCGAGCACGACCGAGCGCGAGGACGAACCTTCGGGTCCGGGACATGCGCGTGAGAGTAGAGCAATGTTCATCTTTTTGACCCCCTCGCGCACACATCGGTCCGCGCCCCGGCGGCCACGCACCGTTGACGTGGAGCGCGCGGAATCCTACGGTCTCCCATAGGATTCCCTTGCGGGCTCAGGACAGGAGCGGGCGATGACCACGGAGCAGGCCAGGAAGACGGCCGAGGCGCTCACCTACAGCACCGGTTTCGGCAACGAGCACGGCTCGGAGGCGATCCCGGGCGCGCTGCCGCACGGCCGCAACTCGCCGCAGCGCGCCCCCTCGGCCTCTACGCCGAGCAGCTCAGCGGCAGCGCCTTCACCGAGCCGCGGGCGCACAACCGCCGCTCCTGGCTCTACCGGATCCGCCCGTCGGCCGCGCACCCGCCGTACACCCGGATCGACAACGGGGCGCGGCGCCCCCTTCACCGAGACCGTGCCCGACCCCAACCGGCTGCGCTGGAACCCGCTGCCCGACCCGGCGCCGGGCACGGACTGGCTAGCCGGCCTGTGGACGCTCGGCGGCAACGGCGACGCGACCCAGCGCACCGGCATGGCCGTGCACCTCTACCACGCCAACGCCTCCATGGAGCGGGTCTTCGGCGACGCGGACGGCGAGCTGCTGATCGTCCCCGAGCGCGGCGGCCTCCTCCTCCGCACCGAGCTCGGCCTGCTCGGCGTCCGCCCCGGCGAGGTCGCGCTGGTCCCGCGCGGGGTCCGCTTCCGCGTCGAGCTGCTCGACGAGACCGCGCGCGGCTACGTCTGCGAGAACTACGGCGCCCCTTCCAGCTCCCCGACCTCGGCCCGATCGGCGCCAACGGCCTGGCCAACGCCCGGGACTTCCGGGCCCCGGTCGCCGCCTACGAGGACGTCGAGGGCCCGGTCGAGGTGGTCAACAAGTACTGCGGCAACCTCTGGTCCGCGACGTACGGGCACTCGCCGCTGGACGTCGTCGCCTGGCACGGCAACCACACCCCGTACGTCTACGACCTGCACCGCTTCAACGTCATCGGGTCGATCTCCTACGACCACCCCGACCCGTCGATCTTCACCGTGCTCACCTCGCCCTCCGACACCCCGGGGCTCGCGAACGTGGACTTCGTGGCCTTCGCCCCGCGCTGGCTGGTCGGCGAGGACACCTTCCGGCCGCCGTACTTCCACCGGAACGTGATGAGCGAGTACATGGGCCTGATCGAGGGCGCGTACGACGCCAAGACGGCCGGGAAGGGGGTTTCGTGCCCGGCGGCGGCTCGCTGCACAACATGATGTCCGCGCACGGCCCCGACCGGGAGACCTTCGACCGGGCCAGCGCCGCCGAGCTGAAGCCGCAGAAGATCGACGACGGACTCGCCTTCATGTTCGAGACCCGCTGGCCGGTGACCGCGACCCCGCAGGCCGCGGACGCCGACCACCTGCAGAGGGGTACGACGACGTGTGGCAGGGTCTGGAGCGCCATTTCCGGCCGTGACGCCCCGGCCGCACGCCCGTAGCCCCGTACGGAGGACCCGTGACCGCCTTCGCTCCCGACTCGCTGGTCCTGAACCGCAAGCTGCCGCTCTGGTACCAGGTCTCGCAGTCGCTGCGCGCCTCGATACTGGGCCGCACGTCCGACGCCTCGCTGCGGCTGCCCACCGAGGAGCAGCTCGCCGCCCACTACGGCGTGAGCGTGCTGACCATGCGCCAGGCCCTCAAGGAGCTGGAGGAGGAGGGCCTGATCAGCCGGCACCGGCGGCGCGGCACCTTCATCGAGCCGGGGCCCGCCGCTCCACCCGCGCCGGCTGCTGGGCTCGATCGACGCGATCGTGGCCCAGCAGTCGGGCGAGCGGACGACGGTCTCGGGCACGGCACCGAGCCGGTGCCGGGGAGCTCGCGGAGTACTTCCCCGACGTGCCCGAGGTCGTGGCGTACCGGCGGCTGCGCAGCGACGGGGAGAGCGGCGAGCCGACGAACTGGGCGGAGAACGCGGTGCTGCCCGGGCTCGCCGCCGCGATCGACCCGGCGGACCTGGAGCGGTGGCCGATGACGAAGGTGCTGCGGGACGTGGTCGGGGTGCGGATCAGCCGCATCACGGACACGGTCGAGGCCCGTCTCGCCGACCCGGAGACGGCGGGCCTGCTCCAGGTCCCGCTGCTCTCCCCGATCCTGCACTACACGGGCGTGACCTACGACGAGGACGGCAGGGTCGTCGACGTAGCCCGCATCCGCTACCGCGGCGACCGCTTCTCCTTCACCGTCACGGTCGAAGCCCACTGACGTGCTGGAGGCGCACCGACGGCGGTCGTTAGCATGCGGGGCGTGACCGATGACGCCCGGCCGCAGGACGCGCCCCTCCTCGACGAGTTGATGCCGTGGTCCGTGGCCCCGCTGCGGTTCGGCCGTTCCTGGATCGTCGCCCCCGACGCGCGGACCCTGCGGACCCGCTGGGACCGGCTCGTGGCCGCCGAGGGGCCGAGCGGGAGGCCCTGTTCCGGCCCAGCCGGGCGCGGACCCGGCGAGCGCGGTGGCGGCGCTGCCCGGCCAGCGCACCGGGACCGTGCGGTTCGCGCGCGAGGCGGGCCCGTGCCCGGCGCCGGTGCGGGTGGCGCACGGCCCGTTCGACGAGCAGTGGCTGCTCCCCGACCACCGGCTGATCGACACCGCGCGGCCGGAGCTGTGGCGGGTCGCCGGGGAGCCGCAACTGTTCGCCGTGGAGCAGGGGTACGTGCCGGGGCGGCCGGGCCCGCGCTCCTGGTGACGGCCGCGCTGCCGGAGGCCGCTCCCCGCGGGCCGTCCGGGCCGGATCCGGCCGCTGTTCCGGCGCCCCGGGGGCCACGAGCCCAACCTCGCGCCCGGACTCCTGGACTTCCTCGGGGAGCGGTACGGGGACGGGGTCGACGCCCACGACTGGCTGGCGTGGACGGTGGCGGCGGCCCGCCCCTCCCCGCCGGGTGCCGCGTCCCGCTCCCCGCCGGCCCGGAGGCCTGGACGGCGGGCGTGGCGCTCGGCCGGGACCTCCTCGACGTGCAGTCGCGGGGCGCGCTGAGCGGGACGAAGCCCGCCTTCCGGGCGGCCGCCGCCCCTACGTGCGGGCGGCGGTCCCGGCGCGCCGACGACGCTGGCGTACGACTCCGAGGACGAGGCGCTGGTCCTCGACGGGGCCGGATCTCCCCGTACCGGCGGAGGCCTGGGAGTTCCGGGTGGGCGGGGTGCGGGTCCTGGAGCAGTGGTTCGCGCACCGGACCGCTCCGGCGGAGCCCGGCTCCCTGGAGGCGATCGGGCCGGCCGCCTGGCCGCAGGAGTGGACCTCGGAGCTCCTCGACCTGATCACCGTGCTCGCGCTGCTGGGAGCGCGGGAGCCGGAGCGGGCGGCCTTCGCGGCACGGGCGGCGGAGGGTGGGACGGAGAGCGGGGCGGGAGGCGCGGCGGCACTGCGCGCCGCCGGAGTGCTGCCGCCGCCCGCCCGGGCCCGCCGCCCCGCGTCCGTACTGGACCACCGGGAGGAGGGCCCGGAGGGGCAGTTCATGCTCCTGTGACCGGGAACGGGGCCGGGAGTGGAGGCGGAGGCGGAGGCGGGGCCGGCCGGGGTGACGCATCCCCTGGTGACAAGGGCCGGTCCGGCAGGGTAGGCAGGGCGGTCATGAGCACTCAGCCCCTCCCCTCGAAGGGATCACGGTCGTCGCCGTCGAGCAGGCGGTCGCCGCGCCCTTCGCCACCCGCCAGCTCGCCGACCTCGGCGCCCGCGTCGTCAAGGTCGAGCGTCCCGACGGCGGCGACTTCGCCCGCGGTTACGACACCGCCGCCCGGGGCCTGGCCTCCCACTTCGTGTGGTGCAACCGCGGCAAGGAGTCGGTGGCGATCGACCTCAAGGACCCCCGGGGCCTGGCCTCGTCCGGCGGATGACGGCCGGGGCCGACGTCTTCGTGCAGAACCTGGCGCAGGGCGCGGCGGCCCGCCTCGGCCTCGACGCCGCCACCCTGTGCGCCGCGCACCCGCGGCTGATCGCGGTGGACGTCTCGGGGTACGGGGCGCGGGGGCCGTACGCACCGGCGGGCCTACGACATGCTCGTCCAGTGCGAGGCGGGCCTGGTGTCGGTGACCGGCACCCCGGAGCAGCCGTCAAGTCGGGCATCCCGGCGGCCGACATCGCCGCCGGGATGTACGCCTTCTCGGGCGTCCTCGCCGCGCTCGTACGGCGCGGCGCGACCGGCCGGGGCGGGCCGGTGGAGGTCTCCCTCCTCGACTCGCTCGCCGAGTGGATGGGGCACCCGCTGCACCACGGGACGCACGGGGGCGCGGCCCCGGCGCGCACGGGGCTCGCGCACGCGGTGATCGCCCCGTACGACGCCTACCCGACGGCGGACGGGGGTCTGGTGCTGCTCTCCGTGCAGAACGACCGGGAGTGGCGGCGGCTCGCCGAGCAGGTGCTCGGCCGGCCCGGTCTCGCCGACGATCCGGCCTTCGCGACGAACGCGGCGCGGGTGGCGGGAGCGCGCGGCGACGGACGCGGTGGTCGCGGAGGCGCTGGCCCCGCTGACGACGGAGGGGCGCTGGCCCGGCTCGACGCGGCGGGCATCGCCTGCGCCCGGCTCAACTCGGTGGCGCAGCTCGCGGACCATCCGCAACTGACGGCCCGTGACCGGTGGCGGGAGGTGGAGTCGCCGGTCGGACCGCTGCGGACGCTGCTGCCCCCGATCGTGTTCCCGGACGCGCCGGAACCGCGGATGGACCGGATCCCGGCCCTCGGCCAGGACACGGACGAGATCCTCGCCGGGCTCGGGCTGCGGGAGGCGGAGGTGAAGGAACTCAGGGACGCGGGGGTGGTCGCCTGACGGGGACGGGAACGGAGGCGGGGCCCGGCAGTGCGGGCGACGAACGCCGGACGGGCGGGGACACGTCCGGCGGGGTCGTTGTCGGAGCCGTACGGGCGGCCGGGACCGCGACGGGTCAGTGGCGGGTGCCGAAGAGGGAGCGGCGGAGGCGGCGGAGCGGTGCGAAGAGCGAGACCCGGGCGCTGCGGCTGCGGTGGCCGTGCACCGGCGCCTCCCGCGTACGCGTCGTCAGTTCCCGCATCAGCAGGGTCGCCTCGGCCGCCTCGCGCTGGGGCACGGCGGGTCCGCCGAGCACCGCGAGATGACGGTCGAGCCGCGAACTGGTCGCGCTGCTCCCGCAGGTGATGGCAGGCACTCGCGGCCTGCTGCGCATTGCTATCTGTTCCATGTCACTCCCCACCCGTACAAGGGCACCCGACCCGGGCAGGTTAACCCTATCGCCCCGTCATGACACCCGTGTATCCCGGCGTCGGGATTCAACGCACCCGTAAGGGGTTGACGGTCACCCTCCGAATCCGTCCGATTCCAGGGCGAGTTGGACAGGGCTCGAACACCTGTCGAACCGTCACGAACCATCCTGCACTCCGGGGTGACCGCCCGGGGCGCGAAGGGGCGTGTGATCTCCACCACCAAGATCCACCGGCGGGGCCGGGAGGTCCGCACCGCGCCGGACCGGAGCCGGAAGGGCGGCCCTCGGCTACCGTGGATCCATGACGGTGATCGCGGGTCGTTACCGGCTTATGGACGTCCTGGCCGAGGGGCGACGGGCACCGTCTGGCGCGCCCTGGACGAGACGAGCGGCCACGAGGTGGCCCTGAAGGAGTCCCGGGTCCCGCCCGGACTCCCGGCGGACGAGGTGCCGCCGCTCCACGCGCGGCGGGAGCGCGGGGCGCGGGCCGCCGCGCGGATCTCCCACCCTCGGTCGTACGGGTCCTCGGCGTGGTCACCGACGACGGCCGGCCCTGGGTGGCGACGGAGCTGGTCCGGGGCCTCACCCTCGCCGAGACCCTGGAGGCGGGCGGCCCCTGCCGGCGCGCGAGGCCGCGCGCGTCGGCGCCGAGGTCCTGGCCGGACTGCGGGCGGCCCGGGAGGCGAGTGTCCCCACCGGGGCGTGGAGCCGGAGGACGTGCTCCTGGGCAACGACGGCCGGGTCGTCGTCACCGGCTTCGGCGGCGCGTCGCGGACGGAGGAAGCGGACCCGGCCGAGGAGTTGCGCTCCTGGGAGCGCTCCTGGGAAGGATCGCGGACGACCGGTCGGGTCCGCTGGGCACGGTGATCGACGCGCTCCGGGGCGAGGGCCCGGGGGCGTCCCGACGGCGGAACGGGCCGAGCGGGAGCTGCGGCGGGTGGCGGGCGGCGCACGGACGCCCACGGACGGATCCGGCGCACGGACGGGCAGCCCCGGCGTACGGACGGACGGCGACGGCGTACGGACGGACGGCAAGGGCACGCGGGCGGGCAGGTCCGGCGCGCGGGCGGGCGGCGGCGCACCGAAGGCGGGCGCCTCCCCGCCCGACGCGCCCGCGACGCACCGGAGCGCCCGCGGGAACGGCGCGGCCTCCGCCCCGGCACGCCGTCCGGCCGGGGGACGAGGACGCCCGCCGGGTCCCCGTCCTGGTGGCCGGGGTCGTCGGGGCGCTGCTCATCGCGGGGGCGCTGGTCTACCACGCGGTGCGGGACGACGGGCCGGGCGCCGGGCCGGGCGCGCCGGGTGGTGTCACGAGCACCGTTCCGGCCGGTTCCGGCGCCACGGGGGCGGACGGCGTACCGGCTACGCCGCGTTCCTGAAAGTCGGCAGGTAGCCGCCGGACTGTCCGGCGGCGGTCGGGTGGTACGACTCGCCGATGTTGAGCCAGTTGACGCTGTGCAGCCAGGCCGAGCCGGAGCAGATCTCGTGTCCGGTGAAGGCGGAGACGACACTGGCGAAGGTGTAGCCGTGGTCGGCCGCGCGCTTGGCCACGGCGGCGTTGAGGTAGTCGGAGGCTCCGTTGATGGCGCGGCGCTCGCCCTCGCTCAGGCCGGCGACGCAGGTGCCGTTGAGCTGGTAGAAGCGCGGATAGCCGAGGACGACCACACGGGCGTTGGGCGCCTTGGCCCTGATGGCGTCGTACACGGAGTCGAGCTTGCCGGGCAGGGTGGAGTCGACGTAGGCCTTGGCCTGATTCACACGGCTGACGCAGGTGGACTCGGACTGGAGCACACAGGTCGTCATGACGTCGGCGAAACCGGCGTCATTTCCCCGATCGTGACGGAGACCAGGTCGGTGGCGGCCGAGAGCGGTCCGAGCTGATTCGCGGTCACATCACCCGTTCGGGCGCCCGAGCAAGCGGTGAAGGCGAACGAGGAGGGGCGTTCGCGTTCTTCCAGAGGACGGGATACGCCTTCGTGGAGCGCTTGCAGTCGCCGCTGGCGCTGTCGTAGCTGCCGGCTCCCACGCCGGAGGAGTACGAGTCGCCCAGTGCCACGTAGTCGAGTGCGGCGGACTCCGCGGCCTGGGCGGCGCCCGCCCCGGTGAGGGCGAGGACGGCGCCGAGGAGGAGCGAGGAGGAGAGGGCGGTGAATCGGGACAGTCTCATGGAACCTCCCTGTAGCAGGATCTCTGCGTTGCCAGGTAGTAGCAGTGGATCCGCCAGCCAGGAAGTGTTCATGTCAAAACTGGGGTGAACTTCTTCCGATCCTCCGTCAGGGACCGTCGAGATCCGGCCACGAGGGGAAGCGGATGGTCCGCTCCCGCCCTCCACCGCGGAAGGTTCGTCTCCCCGTACGGGTACTCCAGCCGCCGGGCGGTCTGGGAGGCCGGGTGCGCCCAGGCGCTCGCCGCCGGCAACGCGCTCGCCCGGCGCACCCGGGGCGCCCTGCGGGGCCACGGGACCTGACGTACCGCCACTCCGGCGACCGGGGAGCGCGTCCCGCCCAAAACACGGTGCGCGGCGCAACCGGTTGCCGGATCATGAACGCCATGGCTGACACCCCACCGGCACCGTCCGCGCCGCAGCGGTCGCTGCCGATCCGGCTGAACCTCGACGACAGCGACGCGCCGTCGGACGTCGTCGACGCGCTGTTCCTCGGCCGCTTCGCGACCGGTGAGCAGTCCCACGCGCACAGCACCACCCTGGACCGGGTCGGGCCGGAGGCGACGCTGCTCCCGGCGGGCGCGCGCGTGCTGCGGGCCTCGAAGGACGACGACCGCAGCGCCCTGCTCGCCGAGGGCGAGGGCTGGACGCTCCTGGTCTCCCGCTGGAACCGGGGCGCGGACGTCACCGTGACGGCCACGGACGAGGAGCTGGCGCGGCGGATCCTCGCCGAGGCCACGGACGGGGCGAAGGACGAGCCGGAGCCGCAGCCCGAGAACGTGACCATGGGCTTCTGGCACATGTCGCCCCGGCGCGGCCCGCACCGCACCACCCGGCAGATCGGCGCCGGGACGTGGGAGAGGTCCGGCCCCACTACTCGGCGCCGGTGGCCGAGTCCATGGACCGGCTGATGAAGGTGACGCCCGACTCCGTCGCGGGGCGCCTCCTGCTGCTGCACGGGCCGCCGGGCACCGGCAAGACGTCCGCGCTGCGGACGTTGGCGCAGTCCTGGCGGGACTGGTGCCAGGTGGACTGCGTGCTCGACCCGGAGCGGCTCTTCAACGACGTCGGCTATCTGATGGACATCGCCATCGGGGAGGACGAGGGCACGGCGAAGGGCCGCTGGCGGCTGCTGCTCCTGGAGGACTGCGACGAGCTGATCCGGGGCGAGGCGAAGCACACGGCGGGGCAGGCCCTGTCGCGGCTGCTGAACCTGACGGACGGTCTGCTCGGACAGGGCCGGAACGTCCTGGTCGGGGTCACCACCAACGAGGACCTGGAGCGGCTGCACCCGGCCGTGGTCCGGCCGGGCCGCTGTCTGGCCCGCATCGAGGTGGGGCCGCTGAGCCGGGCCGAGTCGGTGGCGTGGCTCGGGCGCGAGGAGGGCGTGCCGCGCGAGGGCGCGACGCTGGCGGAGCTGTTCGCGCTCCGCCGCGGCACGCCCCGGCGGACCTTCCCGAGCCCCGCACGGCGGGGGCGGGGCTCTACCTGTAGGGCTTCCTAGCTGTCGTACGCCGCCCGCAGGGCTCGCTCATCGCCGCCTCGGCGGCCTCGCGGCTGAGGCCGAGGCGGCGGGCCTCCTCGGCGTACTGGGCGGCGGCGGTGGCGGCCCGGCGGCTCGCCGCGTCCCCGGCGGCGGCGACGAAGGTCCCGTGGCGCCCGCGCGTCTCGATGACCCCGTCCGCCTCGAGGGCCTTGTACGCCTTGGCGACCGTGTTCGCTGCGAGCCCCAACTGCTCCGCGAGTCCCCGTACCGTCGGCAGTTTGTAGCCGACCGGCAGTCCGCCCGACCGGGCCCGCTCCGAGATCTGGGCACGCAGTTGTTCGTAGGGAGCGGTGGTGGATTCGTGGTCCACGACGATGGTGAGTGTCACCCGCCGATTCTGCCCCACCCCGCCGGAAAGGGGAGGCGGTGGTGCGTGCTGCGGCCGTAACGTGCGCCCACATGACTGTGATCGTCCGTTACGCGGGGGACGGGGACGCCGAGGGCTTCGCCCGGGTCCGCCGTGCCGCGCTCCCCTTCATGCTCGCGACCCCGGAACAGCTCGTGTTCGACTGGACGCACGCCCACCCCGACAGCCACGCGCGCCCGTTCGTGGCCGTGGCCGGGGACGGCGCGATCGTCGGGACCGTCCAACTGGGGATCGCCCACGATTCGCCGGAGCCGGGCATCGGCTCCCTCAACGTGTACGTGGACCCCGCCCACCAGGGTCTCGGGGCCGGGACGCTGCTGCTGCGCGCCGCCGAGAGCACCTCGCCCGGCACGGGGCGCGCACCCTCTATAGCTGGGTCCTGGACGCGCCGGAGCACCGTGCCTGGGCCGGGCGGCGGGGCTACTCCCCAGCCGTTCCGCCCATTTCCTCCGGCTCGACCTGGCGGGGACCGAGCTGCCGCCGCTCCAGGCGCCGCCCTCCGGCGTCGAGCTGCTCACGGCCGGGGACTTCGCGGCCGACCCCGGCCGCTGTTCGAGCTGGACGCGGTGACGTCCGCGGACGAGCCGGGCGACGTTCGGGTCGCGATGGACGACTACGCGCACTGGCGGGAAACCACCTGGAACCACCCCTCCTGGACCGGGCGCTGACGACGGTGGCGGTGGTGGACGGGGTGCCGGCCGCGTTCAGCGTGGCGCAGACGGACGGGCTGGGCCGGTACAACACGGGGATGACGGGCACGGCTCCGGCCTTCCGGGGCCGGGGGCTCGCCAAGCTGGTGAAGAACGCGTCCCTGCACCGGGCCCGGGAGGCGGGCTGCACGGAGGCGTTCACCGGGAACGACGCCGGCAACGGGCCGATGCTGGCGATCAACAAGTGGTTCGGCTACGAGATCGCGGCGACGGAGGTGCGGCATGTCCGGACGCTCGGTTGAGGTCGTCCTGACGAAGGCGGGCCGGACGAAGATCCGCTACCCGGCCGAGGTGCTCGTGGAGGAGCCGGGCCGGCTCTCGGTGCGCGCGCCGTGGGCGGCCGAGGGGTGCGGGACTTCGGCTTCGTGCGGTTCGAGCCGGGCGACGTCTTCGTGGAGCACTACTGGCGGGAGCGCTGGTTCACGGTCAAGGAGGTGCGGTCGGCCGACGGCGTCCTCAAGGGCTGGTACTGCGACGTCACCCGGCCGCCCGTGATCGGCGGCTCCGGGGTGGTGGTCGAGGACCTGGACCTGGACCTGTGGGTGTCGGCGGACGGCAGCGAGGTGCTGCGGCTCGACGAGGACGAGTTCGCGGCGAGCGGTCTCGCCGCCTCCGATCCGGAGGCGGCGGACCGGGCCGTAGCCGCCCTGGACGAGCTCGAAGCGCTCGGCCGCGCCGGTCTGGTCGACCTGCTGGGCGGGGCGTAGGAGTATCTCGCGGGTCGGGGCGCGTCAGCGCAGTTCGACGTCCGCCTTCTCGCTGACGAGGAAGCGGGGCAGCGGCAGACCGGTCCCGTTGAGCTGCATGAGGGTGGCCTCCACGCGGGCGGCGCCGGGGCTGTAGGCGGGCTCCTTCACCACGGAGCTGTTGGTCCAGGTGTGGAGGTGTCCGTCGCAGACGGCCCGGGTGCCGCCGATGCCGGTGGAGCGGTCCCCCTGGACGAGGGTGGAGCTGACGAAGACGGGGCCCGCGCTGTCGTCGAGGCAGCGGTAGGTGCCGGAGAGGGTGACGGTGCTGTCGTCGGCGACGGTTCCGTACGCGTCGACGAAGAGGCCGTTGGTGAAGAGGCCGTCGCGGACCTGGCCGGCGGTGAGCCGGTCGGTGGCGTGGTGGCCGCCGGTGTGATGACCGCCGGCAGGGTGGCCGTCGGCCCCTCCCGCGTGGGCGAGGGGGCGACGGCGGCGGTGAGCAGGGCGGATGCGGCGAGAACGAGCCGGACGCGCATGAGGGGGTCCCTTCGGGGTGGGGGATGGTGCTGCCCGCCAGGAATACCCGGATCCGGCCGTCGAATGGCCGAAGTTCATCCCTTCGGAGGGGCGGGGTCCTCACGCCGGGTGACCGCCCGCCGCAGGAGCGGCCAGGCGAGCAGGAGGACGACGACCGCGTACACGGTGATCGAGAACGGGGTGTTCACGAGCCCCGCCGAGCCGTCGCTGATCTGGAGGGCGCGGCGCAACTGCTGTTCGGCGGCCGGGCCCAGGATGACGCCGATGACGGCGGGCAGCACCGGCAGGCCGTAGCGCCGCATCCCGAGGCCGATCAGGCCGATGGCGAGCAGGACGACCAGGTCGAGCGCCTCGCCGCCCACCGCGTACGCGCCGACGGCGGCGAAGAAGAGGATGCCGGCGTAGAGGTACGGGCGGGGAATGCGCAGCAGCTTGGCCCAGACGGGGGCGAGCGGCAGGTTGAGCGCGAGCAGCAGCACCATGCCGACGAAGAGCGAGGCGATCAGGCCCCACACGAGCTCGGGCTCCCGCTCGAAGAGCAGCGGGCCGGGCTGGATGCCGTACTGCTGGAACGCGGCCAGCATCACGGCGGCGACGGCGGTCGTGGGCAGACCGAGGGTCAGCATGGAGACGAGCGTGCCGGCGGCGGAGGCGGAGGCCGCCGCCTCGGGTCCGGCGACGCCCTCGACGGCGCCCTTGCCGAACTGCTCCTTGTGCTGCGAGAGCCGCTTCTCGGTGACGTACGACAGGAAGGTCGGGATCTCGGCGCCGCCGGCCGGGATGGCGCCGAAGGGGAAGCCGATGAACGGGCCGCGCAGCCAGGGCCTCCAGGTGCGCTTCAGGTCCTCCCGGCCCAGCCAGGGCGGCCGACCGGGATGGCCTCGCCCGCCGTGCGGCGCAGGTGCGCGGCGACCCACAGGAGCCTCGCCGATGGCGAAGAGGCCGACCGCGACGATGACGACGTCGACGCCGTCGGCGAGCTGGAGCGAGCCGAAGGTGAGGCGCTGCTGTCCGGTCATCGCGTCGAGGCCGACCAGGCCGATGGTGAGGCCGACGAGCAGGGAGGCGAGGCCGCGGACGCGGGAGGAGCCGAGGACGGAGGTCACCGCGATGAAGGCGAGGACCATGAGGGCGAGGTAGTCGGGGGCGCCGATGTCGACGGCGAGCGCGGCGACGGTCGGGGCGAGGACGACGAGCAGGATCGTGCCGATCATGCCGCCGGCGAAGTGGCCGACGGCCGCGGCGGCGAGCGCCTGCGCGCCGCGGCCCGCCTTGGCCATCGGGTTGCCCTCGATGGCGGCGACGACGGCCGCGCTCTCGCCGGGGGTGTTGAGCAGGATGGAGGTGGTGGAGCCGCCGAACATGGCGCCGTAGTAGATGCCGGCGAACATGATGAAGGCGCCGGTCGGGTCGAGTCCGTAGGTCACCGGGAGCAGCAGGGCGACGGCCATGGCGGGGCCGATGCCGGGCAGGACGCCGATGGCGGTGCCGAGGAGCACGCCGAGGGCGGCCCAGAGCAGGTTCATCGGGGTGAGGGCGGTCCCGAAGCCGTCGAGGAGGGAGTTCAGGGAATCCACGGGTCAGATCGCTCCCATCAGGGGCCGCCGGGCAGCGGGACGCCGAGCAGTCGGTCGAAGACGGCGTAGGTGAGGAGCGACAGGGCCGCCGCGATCAGGGGTCGCGGTGGAGGTGGCGGCTGCCGAGGGCGTACGCGGCGCCCCAGAAGAGGAGGGCGCCGGCGACGGGGAAGCCGACGGGGCCGATGAGGACGGCGAAGCCGAGGAAGACGCCGGCCAGGAGCAGGACGGTGCGCCAGTCGGCGGGTTCGGTCAGGTCGACGTCCTCGCCGGACTCGGCCTCGCCCCGGCCGCCGCGCAGGACGTCGACGGTGAGCAGGACGGAGACGACGAGGAGGCCGCAGCCGACGACGAGGGGACGGTGGCCGGGCCGACCGGGCCGCGGCCGGTGACGGTGGCGTCGAGGGTGAGGGCGTCGGTGAGGACGAGGACGCCGAGGAGGAAGAGGAGGGCTCCGACGCCGAGCTCGGAGCGTCCGCGCAGCCAGGGGGAACGGTCGGCTTCACAGTCCCAGCTCCTTCAGTACGGAGGCGACGCGCCGGTCCTGCTCGGCGAGGAAGTCGCCGAAGCGCTCGCCGGGGAGGAAGGCGTCGTCCCAGCCGTGGGTGTTCATCGACGCGCGCCACTGCGGGGAGTCGTGCAGGGCGGTGACGAGGGCGACGAGCTTGTCGCGCTCCGCGTCGGAGAGGCCGGGCGGGGCGACGACGCCGCGCCAGTTGGTGAACTCGGTGTCGAGTCCGGCCTCGCGGAGGGTGGGGGCGGTGAGGCCGGGGGCGCGCTTCGGGCCGGTGACGGCGAGCAGGCGCAGCTCGCCGGCCTCGATCTGGTCGAGGTACTCGCCGACGCCGGAGACGCCGAAGGCGACCTTGTTCCCGAGGAGGGAGGCGAGGAGTTCGCCGCCGCCGTCGAAGGGGACGTAGTTGACGTCCTTGGGGGCGATGCCGGCGGCGCGGGCCATCAGCATGGGGGCGAGGTGGTCGGGTCCGCCGGGCGAGAGCCGCCGCCGACGGGCAGCTTGCCGGGGTCCTTCCTCCAGGCCGCGAGCAGGTCCTGGATCGTCCTGTACGGGGAGTCCTTGCCGACCACGACGATGTCCTGCTCCTCGGTGAGCCGGGCGATCGGGGTGGTGTCGGTGAGGGTGCTCGGGGTCTTGTTGGTGTGGACGGCGCCGACGACGCCGAGGCCCATGGACATCGCGAGGCGGCCGTTGCCGCGTTCGCCGACGAGCCGGGTGAGGCCGACGGTGCCGCCCGCGCCGGGCAGGTTGAAGACTTCGACGTCGCCGGTGAGTCCGGCCTCCTCGGCGTCCTTGGCGGCGGTGCGGGCGGTGATGTCGTAGCCGCCGCCGGGGGTGTTGGGGACCATGAGGCGCAGGCCGGGGATCCGCGTGCCGGTGTCGGAGTCGCTGCCCGGACCGAGCAGCGGCGGACCCACCAGGACGAGCAGCGCCGCTCCGAGGAGGGCGAAGGGGGTGTGCAACCGCACGTGTGCCGCCTCTCAGGCAGGAGGGGAAGGGGGTGTGAGGTGGCCCACATGTTGCCCGCGCGTGAAGAAGCTGTCTCCCTTCCGCAATCAATGGAGGTTGTGGTCGTTGTGGTCGGGATCCGGACAGGCCCTATCGTGGGTCGGCGTGACGAGGGTGCTGGTGGTCGACGACGACTTCATGGTCGCCAAGCTGCACTGCCGCTACGTCTCGGCGGTGGCGGGCTTCACGGTGGCCGGGGTCGCGCACAGCGGCGCCGAGGCCCTGCGCGCGGCCGAGCGGCTGCGGCCGACCTGGTGCTGCTCGACGTGTTCCTGCCCGACATGGACGGCGTCCGGGTGCTGCGGGAGCTGCGGGCGGCGGGGCACGGCACGGACGCGCTCTTCATCACGGCGGCGCGGGACGCGGGACGATCCGCTCGGCGCTGCGGGCGGGGGCGCTGCACTATCTGATCAAGCCGTTCAGCCAGGCGGCACTGCACGAACAGCTCCGCCACGTGGCCTCGCTGCGCGCCCGCCTGGACGATCTGGACGAGGCCCGGCAGGAGGACGTCGACCAGATCTTCGGCACCCGCCCGCGCGGCTCCCGCGAACTCCCCAAGGGCCTCGCCGCCCCACCGCCGACCTCGTCGACGCGGTCCTGCGCGCCCACCCGGAGGGCCTCTCGGCGACGGAGTGCGCCGAGGCGGGCTCCTGTCCCGGGTCAGCGCCCGCCGCTACCTGGAGTACTTCGCGGAGACGGGCCGCGCGGAGGTCACCCTCCGCTACGGCGGCACGGGCCGCCCGGAACGGCGGTACCGGCGACTGGGCTGAGGAGCCCGGCCGGACCGGCTCCGGTCCGGTTCCTCAGGCGTCGCTTAGCGCCTCCTTAAAGGGGCCCTAAGGATCGCCCTCCCCGCTCCTCGCGGGCTTTTCCGCGGTTCCGGGCGGCTAGCTTGCTGGGCAACCCCCACGCCCCACCCCGTGAAGGAGCTGTCCCCATGACCTCTCGCCGTTCGGCCGCAGTCGTCACCGCCGGTACCGTGCTGGCCCTGTCCGGGCTCTCGGCCGTGCCCGCGTCCGCGCACGGGTCGATGACGGATCCGGTGAGCCGGGTCTCGGCCTGTTACGCGGAGGGGCCGGAGTCCCCGAAGTCGGCGGCCTGCAAGGCGGCGGTGGCGGCGAGCGGGACGCAGGCGTTCTACGACTGGAACGCGGTGAACATCGCGAACGCGGCCGGGCAGCACCGGCGGTTGATCCCGGACGGCAGGCTGTGCAGCGCGGGCAACGACAAGTACCGCGGGCTCGACCTGGCGCGGGCCGACTGGCCGGCGAGCAGGCTGGACTCCGGCGCGCACACCTTCCGCTACAAGGGGACCGCGCCGCACAAGGGCTCCTTCGAGCTGTACGTGACGAAGGACGGCTACGACCCGTCGAAGCCGCTGAAGTGGTCGGACCTGGAGGCGAAGCCGTTCCTGACGGTGACCGACCCGGGGATGCAGAACGGCGACTACGTCTTCCGGGGGACCGTGCCGAAGAAGTCCGGCCGCCACCTGATCTACTCGATCTGGCAGCGCTCCGACTCCCCGAGGCCTTCTACACCTGCTCCGACGTGGTGTTCGGGCAGGACGGCGGCTCCCCGGCGCCGAGCGCCGGCGCGCCCACCGACCAGCAGATCGAGGACGGCGCGGACCAGTCCTCGGTCGAGCACGGCGGGCACGGGGACGACGACCCGGCGACCGGCGCCGGGCACACGGGCACCGGACACACGGATGCCGGACACACGGGTGCCGAAGGGGCCGGCGCCGCGGAGGCCGGCACCGCGGGCACGGGCGGCGAGGGACGGCCGCCCCGTGTCGTCCTCCTCGGCGCCCGCCGCCCGGCCACGCCCAACGCGCCCGCGCCCGCCGGTGCTTCCGGTTCCGGCGTGGAGCTGGCCGAGACCGGCGGCGGCTCCACCACCCCGTACCTCGCGATCGGCGGCGCCGCCGTGCTCGCGGTCGGCGCGGCCGTGCTCTTCGGGACCGCCCGGCGGCGCCGGGCTTGACAGCCGTCCGCCCGGGCAGCACGGGGCTGTCCGGGCGGAGACGGTTCTCTGCGGCCGGTGCGTCAGGCGTTGTCCGCCGCGCCGGCCGTCTTCGTGTGCCGCACCACGGCCGAGGCGGCCAGGGCCACGACGGCCACGGCGGCCAGCAGGGCCAGCGCCCTCGCCCAGGCGGACGTGGCGCCGAGGCTGCCGCTCAGCAGGTCGACGGTGCGGGCGCTCGCGACTCCGTGGAGCGCGATGACGGCGACCCCGAGGCCCGCGGCGGCGGCCCAGACCACCAGGGTGTCCCGTACCGCGAGCCATGCTCCGCCCACCAGACAGAGCACGGTGACGACCACGGACAGCGTCTCCGTGTCACCGCCCGACCGCAGACCCGTGAGGTCCGTCGGCAGGTGGACGAGGCCGCAGGCGAGCAGCGCGAGCGCCGCGGGCCAGCGCAGGGCCGACCGCAGGGCCGGGGAGGTGCTGTGGCTGCCGGGGCCCGTGGCCAGGGCGCCGTCCAGGGGCGACCTCGTCCGCTTGGCGGCGCCCCGGGGGCGCTTCGGGACGGCGGCGGCCGGGGCGGATTCCGGAACCGTGTCAGCGGTGCCGGCGCCGGTGCCGGTGCCGGTGGGGCGCCAGTCCGCGCCGTCGGTGCCGAGGATGCCGACGAGCCGGACCACGTCCTCGATCGGCCGGCCCACCGCCGCGGCGCGCAGCGTGGTCTCGGCCTGGTGGAGGTCGTACCCGGAGGCGTTCAGCAGGACGAGCAGTTCCCGCACCTCGTCCAGGGGCGGGTGACGGCCGCCGCCCGGAGCGCCACGTCCGCGGGGCTGGAGAGCTCGCCGGTCTCCTGGAGCCGGGCCACGAGCGCGGCGACCTCGTTCACCGGGCGCTCGGTCGCCGCCGTCGTCAGAAGGGTGTGGATCGCCTCGTCACCGGTGTCGTCCTGGGCCGGTGCCTCCGGAACGGCCCGCGCCGCCTCGTCGGCCTCCGCGAGGACGGCCGACGGCTCGGCCGGTGGTTCGGCCGACGGCTCGGTCGGCGGCTCGATCAGCGGTTCGGCCGGCTGATCGGACCGCCGCGCCTCCGCCGGGGAGGCCGTCAGGACCGGGGTGTCCGGCGTCGCGCAGGGCGGCAGGGCCGGGAGGTCGGGAAGAGCCGGCACGCCGGGCACCGGGGACGGGGAGACAGCCGGCTGAGAGTGTGACCCGGAAACGGGCCCTTGCGGCTCTCTTCCTATGTCGTCTTCCGTCGGGTGGATGTGAGGAAGGTCGGTGGTCATGTCACAGGCTCCGTTCGTGGGCATCCCGGAGGCGCCCACTGTGGCTGTCTCGTGATGTGCAAGGAACGCACACTTGACTACGATTAGCGCCCATTGCACCGAGACGTGCCATTAGAGAGCGTTTCCGTTGCGCCGACAGAGCGACGACGCGCACGGCCGGGCCCCCTCCCGGAGGGCCCGGCCGCGCACGGACTCCCGCGCTAGCCGATCACGGAGAGGCAGGTGGTCGGGGACGCGTGCGCCGGGTCGAGGCGTTGGCGACCTCGTGGAAGGCGACCCGGTCCACCGTGCCGATCGCCACGTGCTCGGACAGGTCGAGCGCGCACTTGTCCTGGATGAGGACGTTGGTGACGTTCGGGCCGCTCAGGAACTGCGAGCGGTACGGCGTGACGACCTCGTCGTACTGGGTCGCGATGACGTGGTAGCGGACCCCCGGCACGGTGTCGCCGCCCTCGTTGAGCTTGGTGATGAAGGGCGAGCCGGCGATCTGGTCGGCGAGGCCCGGGGTGCTGGCGCTGATCAGGTCCTCGGCCCCGGGGAAGTACGGCAGGAGCCTGGTGAGGCCCAGCAGGGTGGTGCCGTGGTTGTCGGGGGCGATGCCGACGAGCGCGTTCACCTTCGCGGCCCCGCCGAGAACTTGAGGTACCAGCGGGGCATCATGCCGCCCTGCGAGTGTCCGACGAGGTCGGCCTCGGGGGCGCCGGTGGCGGCGAGGACCCGGTCGACGTAGGTGGAGAGCTGTCCGGCGGAGGCGGCGATGGGGCCGAGCCCGTGGAAGAGGGCACGTGGGGGAGCTGCCCGTAGTCGAGCGAGAAGACGCAGTACCCGCGGTTGACGAGGTACGGCGCGAGGCCGAGCCAGTTGTCGACGGAGTTGCCGAAGGTGCCGTGGACGAGGACGACGGGCCGGGGGTGCGCGGCGGAGGGCTTGCAGGAGAAGTCGTTCCAGCCGCGACCGGATGCGGCGACGGCGGCGGTTTCGGCCCGGTCGGGGGCGGCGGAGGCGGCGGTGGGGGCGAGTGCGGCGGCGGCGGTCAGCAGCAGGACGGACAGCGCTCTGACGGCGGACTTCCAGGGCAGCATCGGGCGATCTCCTTGCGGCTCAAGGGGAAAGGTGGGGTGCTACGCCCTGCGGTCCGGACCACAAGTGGGGATGCGCTTCAGCCAAGCTACGCACGGGTAGCCACGACTGGGAAGTTACGCGTCGGTAAAAAGTGAGGCGCCGTCATGACCATCTGATAATGGGGGAGTTGAGCGAAGGAAACGCCCTGGCGCAGCGGGAAGGCCCCGGCGCTCCGGCACCGGGGCCTTCTCGTCGTCGCGCCGGGGCCGCTCGCCCGGCGGTTCTTCTCAGAACACGTTCACCCCGTAGGCGCTCAGCGCCTCCGTCACGGGCTGGAAGAAGGTCGTCCCGCCCGAGGAGCAGTTGCCGCTGCCGCCCGAGGTGAGGCCGATGGCCCGGCTGCCCGAGTAGAGCGGGCCGCCGGAGTCGCCGGGCTCGGCGCAGACGTTGGTGCGGATCAGGCCGGAGACGATGTCGCCGCCGCCGTAGTTCACGGTGGCGTTGAGGCCGGTCACGCTGCCGCTGTGGATGCCGGTGGTGGAGCCCCGGCGGGTGACCGACAGGCCGACCGTGGCGTTGCCGGCGCTCGTGATGTCCACGCTGCCGACGGTGCCGGACTTGGTGATCGAGGCGTTGGTGTAGCGGACCAGGCCGTAGTCGTTGCCCGGGAAGCTGGACCCGGCGGTGGTCCCGAGGACGGTGGTCTTGGCGGAGTTGGCGTACCAGGTCCCGGCGCCGTCGGTGCAGTGCCCGGCGGTCAGGAAGTAGGAGGTGCCCGCACTGTCGCGGACGTTGAAGCCGAGCGAGCAGCGCCAGCCGGCGTCGGCGTAGATCGGGTCCCCGCCGGATATCAGCTTGCTGAAGCGGCCCGGGGTCCGTTCGACCTTGATGGCGGCGGCGTTGGCCCCGGCCCGCTGCTTGATCTTCGCGATCTCCGCCTCGCTGACGGTGGAGTCGGCGGTGACGACGAGCCGGCCGGTGGCGGTGTCGACGTGCCAGGCCGTGCCGGCCACGTCGGCGGCGCGGACGGCGTCGCCGGTCGCCGCGAGGGCGCTCGCGTCGAAGGTGCCGGTGGGACCGGCGTTCGCGGTGGGGACGGCGAGCGTCGCGGCGGCGGCGAGGCCGGCGGCGACGGCGAGCAACCGGATCGTTCTCGTGGGGGTGGTGCGCATGGTCCTCACTTCTCGTTCCTCCCGAGGGGAATCGGGGGCCCGCCGTGGGGGTCGGGCCCGTGAGGCGCAGCCCGGGGGCCGGCGCTGTGGGGAGTCTCCGGCCATACGACTTCACGCCGCAAGGGCGCCTTTCAGCCGTACAGCCGTCAACTACCCCGTACCACCGAGGGGTTGGCGATCAGGTGCGCGCGAGGCGCCGCTCCCCGCCGGGACGGCGACGTCGAGCGTGTTCCCCGGCGGCGGGAACGGGCAGAGGAAGTGGTCCGCGAAGGCGCACGGCGGCAGCACCGCCCGGTTGAGGTCCACCGTCACCGTGCCGTCGGCCGCCGGGGCCGGGGGCTTCAGGAAGCGGAAGCGGTGGCTGTCGCGGCCGCTGGTGGCGTCCGCGAAGACCGCCCACAGGGAGCCGCCCTCCTCGACGGCCACCTGGAGCACGTGCTCGTCGCCGTCCAGCGCGAAGACCAGCTCGCCGGCGAGGCCGAGGCCCCGCTCCCGGCCGTCGGCGTTCTCGACCCGCACGCTGCGCGTCTCCCCGTACGGGCGGAAGACGCCGGGCACCACCCAGCGCTCGTCGTACGGGGTGGCCTCGATGCCCCGGAAGGCGCGGCGGGTCTCCGCGTCGGGGTCGAAGTCCCTTACGGCCCACTCCCCTCGCGCCGCAGCACGACGATCCGCCGCCCGGCCGCCGCGACCCGGGACTCCTCGGGCGGGCCCTGGTCGGCGGCGAGCCGGACGGTGCCGGTGAAGGGCTTCCCGTCGACGGTGAGGCCGTCCGCCCCGGCCGCCGTCAGGACCACCTCGTCGCCGTCCGCCCGCCACTCCCCCGGAACGGCCGGAATTCGACCCTCCGGGTGGTCGGAGAGCCAGTGGTTGCCCGTGAGGGAGAGCAGCCCGTACGGGGAGGAGACCGAGGCCTCGCGTCCCTCGTGCCACTCCCGCCAGTCCTGCCGTGGATCCGTGCTCATGCTTCTCTCAACCCTTTCGTACGGGCTCGGGGAGCCCGAGGTGGAACCGGAGCGTCGTGCCGGTGTACTCCGTGCGGAAGGCCCGCGCTCCTGGAGCAGGGGCACGACCCGGTCGACGAAGTCGTCGAGGCCGCCGGGAGTGAGGTGCGGGACGAGGATGAAGCCGTCGGCGGCGTCCGTGGCGACGAACTCCTCCAGGGCCGCCGCGACCGTCTCCGGGCTGCCGACGAAGGACTGCCTGCCGGTGGTCTCGATGACGGTCTGCCGGATCGAGAGCCCCTGGCCTCGGAGAGCGCTCGCCACTTCCGGGCGACGCCGACCGGGTCGGCGACCCGCACCCTGCCCTGGACGAGCGCCGAGTCCGGGTCGGGGTCGACGTCCGGGAGCGGCCCGTCGGGGTCGTAGCCGGACAGGTCCCGGCCCCAGACCTGCTCCAGGGCGAGGATCGCGTTCTGCGGGGAGACCTGCTGCCGGCGGATCTCGTCGGCCTTCTCCCGCGCGTCGGCGTCGGTGTCGCCGAGGACGTACGTCACGCCCGGCATGATCTTCAGGTCGCCGGGCCGCCTGCCGTGGCGGGCGAGCCGGCCCTTGACGTCGGCGTAGAACTCCCGGCCCGCCTCCGGGGTCGAGTGCCGGGTACTGTGCTTTCCGGGGATGACCCCCGGACCCCCAGCGGGCAAAAACCACGTCGGCGCCGGAGGCGCGAACTCGCAGCCCTCGGGCGAGTCCCCGGCCTGGATGACGACCGGGTGTCCCTGCGGGGAGCGCGGGACGGTGAACTCGCCGTCGATCCGGAACTGCGGCCCGCTGTGGGCGAAGGGCTTCGGGGTGCCCTCCGGGGTCCAGGAGTCCCACAGCTCCCGCGCGGTGGCGAGGAACTCGGCGGCCCTCGTATACCGGTCGGCGCGGTCCAGGTAGCCGCCGCGCCGGAAGTTCTCGCCGGTGAAGGCGTCCGAGGAGGTGACCACGTTCCAGGCGGCCCGGCCCGCGCTGAGGTGGTCGAGCGAGGCGAGCCGCCGGGCCAGTTCGTAGGGCTCGTTGAAGGTGGCGTTGACCGTGGCGGCCAGGCCGAGCCGGTCGGTGACGGCGGCCAGCGCGTTCAGGACGGTGATCGACTCGGGCCGGCCGACGACGTCGAGGTCGTGGATGCGGCCCGCGTGCTCGCGCAGCCGCAGCCCCTCGGCCAGGAAGAAGAAGTCGAAGAGGCCGCGCTCGGCAGTCCTGGCGAGGTGTGCGAAGGAGGAGAAGTCGATCTGCGAGCCGGAGCGCGGATCGGCCCAGACGGTGGTGGAGTTGACGCCGGGGAAGTGCGCGGCGAGGTGGATCCGCTTGCGGGGTCCCGGAGTGCTCATGCGCCCGCTCCCGTCCTGGCGCGCGCGCCGGCGGCATACTGGCTCTCGGGGCGGACGAGCCCCAGGTGGTCGCGGAGGGTGGTGCCCTCGTAGGCCGTGCGGAAGGGGCCCCGGTCGGCGAGCAGGGGCACGGTCTCGGCCGTGAACCGCTCCAGGTCCCGCTCCGGGACGGCCGGGACGAGGTGGAAGCCGTCGACGGCCCCGCCCCGGTGCCAGTCCGCGATCAGTCCGGCGAGCGCGCCGGGCCCGCCCTCGTACGCGTCGAGGTCGACGGTCAGCGTGAGCAGGACGCGCAGTTGTCCGGGGTCGCGGCCGTGGGCGCGGGCGCCCCGGTGCAGTTCGGCGCGCAGGGCGGCGGCCTCCTCGGCGGTGGCGGCCCCGATCAGGACCACGTCGGCGTGGTGGGCGGCGGTCTCCCCGGGCGGCGGGGCGGGTGGCGTCGACGACGGTCACCGGGTTGCCCTGCGGGGGCCGGGGGGACGGTCGAGGGCCCTTGACCGAGAAGGTCGCGCCCTGGAAGTTCACGTGGTGCAGCTTGCGGCGGTCGACGAACCGTCCGGTCGCCGCGTCCCGTATCTCGGCGTCGTCCTCCCAACTGTCCCAGAGCTTGCGGGAGACCTCGGCGACCTCGCCGGCCTCCTGCCACAGCTCGGCGGTGGGCGGGGCCGGGCGGCGGCCGAAGAGCCGGGCCTCGGCGCCGGTCGGCGAGACGTCGATCCGCCAGCCCGCCCGGCCCGGCTCACCCAGTCCAGGGTGGCGACGGCGGCCTGGACGTGGAAGGGCTCGGTGTGGGTGGTGGTCACGGTCGGCACCAGGCCGACGGAACGGGTCTCCGGGGCGACCCGGGCGAGGACGGCGAGCGCGTCGAGGCCCGGGCGGGCGAAGGAGTCGTCGTGGGTGAGGAAGTCGAGCCCGGCGGCCTCGGCGAGGCGGGCGAGCGCGACCGTACGGGCGGCGGTCCCCGGGACGGGGGCAGCCGGGCCGGAGCCCGGGGCAGCCAGGCCGGGGCCCGGGGCGAGCTCGGCGGCGAGGTGGAGCGGTCGGGTGCTGGTCATGCGGTCTCTCTCGGAAGGGTTCTCGCGGGGCGGGGCGGGTCGCCCGGTTCGCGGTGCCGAGCCGGTTCGCCCGGCCCGTGGTGCGGGGCCGGTCGCCCGGCCCGCCCGTCGTGGTGCGGGGGCCGGGCGACCGGTCCCCACCGCTCTTCCGGCGCGGGGCCGGTGGGTCAGTTCTTGGTGCGGGGCAGGCCGGGCGGGTTGATCTCCGACTTCGGGACGGACTCGCCGTCGAGTCCCCAGCGCTTGAGGACCTGGGCGTAGGTGCCGTTCTGGATGACGTGGTCGAGCGCGGCGGCGTAGGCGGCGACGAGCCCGCTGTCCTTCTTCGTGGTGGCCGCGATCTTGCCTGGAGCCCGGCGCCCGCCCCGGAGAACTTGCCGACGACCTCCGTCTGGCCCGCCGAGAGCACGTGGTAGGCGGCGACGGGGTTGGGGCCGAGGTAGGCGTCGATCCGGCCGGACTGGAGCGCCAGGTAGTAGTCGGAGGTGTTCTGGTAGTACTTGATGTCGACCGGCTTGCGGCCCGCCTTCTCGTTCTGCGCGGACCAGTCGACGAGGATCTTCTCCTGGTTGGTGCCGGAGCCGACCGCGATCGCCTTCCGGCCACGTCCTCGGGCCCTTCACCGTCCAGCCGGAGCCCTTCTTGGCCTCGAAGGCCAGGTCGTCCAGGCGGTAGGTGGCGAAGTCGTACTTGTCCTTGCGCTCCTCGGTGACGGTGACGTTGGAGAAGACGCCGTCGTACTTGCCGCTGTCCAGGCCGACGAAGAGGTTCTCCCACGAGACCGCGTTGAACTCGGGCTTCAGGCCGAGGGCGTCGGCGACCAGGGTGGCGATGTCGACCTCGACGCCGATCAGCGTCTTGTCGTCGGTGGCGCGGAAGGCGAGCGGCGGATTGCTGGACGCGGAGACGCCCAGGACGAGCGTGCCTCTCTCCCGTACGGCCGCGGGGAGCTTGGCGGCGATGGCGTCGACCTTGGCGGTGTGGATGCGGTTCTGCTCCGGGCTCAGGTTGATGCCGTTGCCCTTCTTCCCCTCGGGCTTGACCTCGTTGGTGGCGGCTTCGCCCGAGCCGCAGGCGGTGAGGACGCCGAGGGCGGTGAGCGAGGCGAGGGCGGTGAGGAGGGTACGGCGGGTCTTCATGGTGATGCTCCTGTCGTGAGAGGGAGGGAAAGGAAAGAGAAGGGAGGGGAAGGGAAGAGGAGGGGAGGAAGGGACGGGCGGGTCAGAGGACCTTGGAGAGGAAGGTGCGGGTGCGCTCGTGGCGCGGGCTGTCCAGCACCTCGGCCGGCGGGCCCTGCTCGACGATCCGGCCCTCGTCCATGAAGACCACCGTGTCGGCGACCTCGCGGGCGAAGCCGATCTCGTGGGTGACGACGATCATGGTGGTGCCGGTGGCGGCCAGGTCCTTGATGACGTCGAGGACCTCGCCGACCAGTTCGGGGTCGAGCGCGGAGGTCGGCTCGTCGAAGAGGAGCAGGCTCGGTTCGAGGGCGAGCGCGCGGGCGATGGCGACCCGCTGCTGCTGTCCGCCGGAGAGCTGCTTGGGGTACGCCTCCGCCTTGTCGGCGAGCCCGACGCGTTCGAGCAGCTTCCGGGCCGCGGCCTCGGCCTCCTTGCGGGGGCGCTTGAGGGCCGAGACGGGGGCCTCGACGACGTTCTCCAGGACGGTCAGGTGCGGGAAGAGGTGGAAGTTCTGGAAGACGAAGCCGATCCGGGTGCGCTGCTTGAGGATCTCGCGCTCGCGCAGCTCGTACAGCTTGTTCCCGGAGCGCCGGTAGCCGACGAGGACGCCGTCCACGCTGACCGTGCCGCCGTCGACCTTCTCCAGGTGGTTGATGGTCCGCGGGAGGGTGGACTTGCCGGAGCCGGAGGGGCCGAGGACGACGGTGACCTCGCCGGCCCGCACGTCGAGGTCGATGCCGCGCAGGACGTGCAGGGGCCGAAGTTCTTGTGGACGGCCCGGATCTCGACCTTGGCGGTGGTGCCGGCGGGGGCCTTCTCGGCGGTGGTGGCGGAGCTCATCGGGTGCTCCCCTTCGCGTAGTGGCGTTCGACGTAGTGCTGGACGACGGAGAGCGCGGTGGTGAGCAGGATGTACCAGGCGGTGGCGACCATCAGGAGCGGGACGACCCGCCCGTTGCGGCCGTAGACGACCTGGACCTGGTAGAAGAGTTCGCCGATCGCCATGACGGAGACGATCGAGGTGCCCTTGAAGAGCGAGATGACCTCGTTGGCGGCGTTGGGCAGGATGGAGCGCATCGCCTGCGGCAGGATGATCCGCCGCACCTGCCGGAGCTTGGGGATGCCGAGGGAGGCGGCGGCCTGCAACTGGCCCTCGTCCACGGCGAGTACGCCCCCTCGGACGATCTCGGCCGCGTAGGCCGCCTGGTGCAGGGCGAGTCCGAGGACGGCGGCGCTCATCTCGCCGACCAGGCCCATCGTGTCGAAGGAGAAGAATCTCGGCCCGAAGGGGATGCCGACGCTCAGCTCCTTGTAGAGGTAGGCGAGGTTGAACCAGAAGAGGAGCTGGACGATGAGCGGGATGGAGCGGAAGGCCCAGATGTAGCCGAAGGCGACCGAGCGCAGGAAGGGGCTGGCCGACAGGCGCATGAAGGCGACCACGATGCCGATCGCGAAGCCGAGGGCGGTGCCGTAGAAGGTGAGCTGGAGGGTGACCCAGACCGCCTTGAGGATCGTCTCGGTGCTGAAGAACGCGGCGAAGACGTCCCACTCCCAGCCGGGGTTGGTGACGAGCCCGTGGGCGAACTGCACGAGCAGGACGGCGGTGGCGGCGACGGCCACCCAGCGCCAGGGGTGGCGGACGGGGACGACCACGAGGTCGGCGGCCGGCAGCGCGGCGGGGGCGGCCGGTTCCTTCGTGAGCGGGTCGACCGGTGGATCGCTGGTGAGAGCCATGGCGGTTCCTCGGGAGAAAGGCAGGGCGGGGTACGGGAGGGGGCGCCGGTCAGGCGCTCAGCGGGAGCCGGGAGACGACACTCCAGGTCGCGCAGGAGGGCGAGCGCGGCGCGCGCGGTGACGTCGTTCTGCCCGAAGGCGACCCCGCCGGTGCGGGGACGGGTGAAGAGCCCCGCCGGCGCGGGCGGTGGTGTGCGGTCCGAGCGCGAAGCGGCGCGGGTGGGGGCGTCCGTCGCGCTCCAGGATCCGGCCGTCGACGGGGTCGACGACGAGGAGAGCCGCTGTCGGTGGCGCGGGCCCCCTCCTCGTGGAGGGCGCGCAGCAGCGGGCTGCCGGTGAGTTCCAGGGTGGGGTCGGGCAGCCGGGCCTCGACCAGGGCGCGGGCCTCGGTCCACTCCCCGGCACGGCCTCGGAGGAGGCCCGGAAGAGCCGCGTTCCTCGTCGGTCTCGACGGCGACGCGGGGGCCGAGGAAGCGGACGACACCGGCGCGGGAGAGCGCGAGGAGCCGGCGGAGCCGGGGTCCGGGCAGTCCGGAGGCGAGGTAGCTGAAGAAGCCGTGCCACCAGCCGCCGGGGTCCAGGCGCGTGCCGAGCCGCAGGAGCTGTCCATAGACGGAGAGCAGTCCGGCGAAGACGGCGGCGTCGGCGCTGTGGGCGGGGTCGTGGCGGCGGACGAGGTCGGCGGTGATGTAGCCGCGCAGGCCCTCCTGGAGGGCTTCGGCGGAGGCGAAGCGGGCTCCTTCCAGGGGGGTGGTCGAGGGCGTCGAGGTCGAGCCGGTCGGCGGGGTCGGGGACGGCCTCGGCGACGAGCGCGGCGAGTGCGGCGCCGAGCGGCTCGGCCGCCTCGTAGGCCTTCTCGAAGTCGCTCCAGGGGAGCGCGGTCCGCTCGGGGTGGGTGGAGAAGAGGCGGTGGTAGTGGGCCCAGCCGAGCTCCTTGTCGACGAGCGGCCACACGTCGCGCCGGAAGTCGATCGGCTCGCGGCGCGCGAGCAGGGCGTCGGTCTGCTCGGTGCCGAAGAAGCGGGGCAGCGGGGGCCGTTCGCCGTCGAGGGCGTAGCCGATCTTCGAGTGGTACGGGACGCCCCGGCGCGATCCGACGTGCAGGACGGGCTCCCCGGCCGGAGGGCACGTAGACGAGGTCGTCGCCCTCTCCCTCGTACCGGCCGCCGCGGCCCTCGGTGAGGAGGACCATCAGGTCGACGAAGGCGAGTCCGAAGCCGCGGACGAGGACGGGTTCGCCGGCGCGGAGCGCGCTCAGGTCGGTGTCGGCGGTGAAGTCGGGCGGCAGGTGGACGAGGCCGTGGCGGGCGGCGAAGTCGGCGAGCGCCCGCTGTTCCCGGTCGGGTTCGGCGTCGAGGTGGCCGACGGTGAGGACGACGAGGTCGGCGGGGAGGGGCACGGCGGAGCCCTCCAGCCAGACCCGCTGGCGTCCCTCGCGGGAGCCGCCGACCCGCAGCGCGGGGGCGCGGTGCTCGTGGACGGTGACGGAGGGGGCAGCGCGGCGCGGGCCCGCTCGTACACCCAGCGCAGGTAGGCGCCCTGGAGGGGCGGGTGGGGAAGGTGCGGCCGTCGATGCCGGCCCATTCGGCGAGGGTGGGTCCGGGCCGGACGGGGCCTTCGAGGTGCACGGTCTCGTCGGTGAACATCGTGACGTCCTCGGCCTGGGAGTTCATCCAGAGCAGCGGGGACTGTTCGGTGCGCCATATCCGGCCGGGGCCGGGCGGGTGCGGGTCGACGAGGTGGACGTCGAGGGCCGGTCGCCGTACAGCTCGGGCAGGTTGGCGGCGAGCCGTTCGAGGAAGCCGGTCCCCGCGGCCCGGCGCCCACGACGACGACGGAGGGGCGGGCGCTCATCGGGCACCGCCCGTTCCGCGGGCGTAGTGGCGCTCGACGTAGTACTGGCCGACGCCGAGCACCGAGGTGACGGCGACGTACCAGAGGGTGGCGACGAGGAGCAGCGGGATGATCTCGTACGTGCGGTGGTAGACGAGCTGGGTCGAGTAGAGCAGGTCCTGGACGGCGATCACGGAGACGATCGAGGTGCCCTTGAGGGTGCCGATCAGCATGTCCCCGGCCGGCGGGACGATGGCGCGCATGGCCTGCGGGAGGACGATCCGGGTGAGCCGGCGCCACCGGCCGAGGCCGAGGACTCGGCGGCCTCGATCTGGCCCCGGTCGACGGAGAGGATGCCGCCGCGCACGACCTCGGCGGCGTAGGCGGCCTCGTGCAGGGTGAGGCCGATGACGGCGACGGCGACGGGGCCGAGCAGGTTGACCGTGTTCACGCCGAGGATCTGCGGGTAGAGCATGCCGATGTTGAACCAGAAGAGGAGCTGGACCAGGATCGGCGTGGACCTGAAGAACCAGATGTAGCCCCAACTGACCCAGCGCAGAACGGGGTTGGCGGAGAGCCTGAGGACGGCGAGCAGGGTGCCGAGGGCGAAGCCGAGGACCATGACGAGGGCGGTCAGCCACAGGGTCAGGCCGAGGCCGCGCAGGACGGACGCGGAGGTGAAGTACTGGGCGACGACGTCCCACTGGAAGGCCTCGTTGCGGACGACCGAGACGAGGCCGAGCGCGAGCAGGACGATCACGACGCCGGCGGCGGCCTACTGCCCGGCGCGGCGGGTGGGGACGATCCGGAGGGACGGTTCGGCCGGCGGCGGGGCCGCGGCCTCCTTGGCGAGGGTGGCGAGGGGTGTCGACATGCGAAGGCTCCGTGGATGCCAGGGGCGGATCGAACACGGGAGTGCACACGGAACGCGGACGGTGCCCACGGGGACGGCGCCGGGATGTTCGCGGGGGAACGCGGCGGGCGTCGGTACGGGGACACGCGGGACGTTCACACGGGGAACGCGCGGGGCGTTCGCACGGGGTGCGCCTTCACACGCACGGCGAGCGGTGAGCGCGGAGCCGGGCCCCTCAGCCCGGTGTCCGCCCTGTGAGGCTACGGCCGCCGAGCGGAGGCTTGTCAAGTCCGTCCGGAATATGAGCCGTTCGTCTCATCATGGTTGACGGGGAAACGGATGCCTGTTCCACTGGGCCCATGCATTCGCAGCAGTTGGTCACGCGCTCCCACATCGACTTCGGTCGCGTGTGGTCCTCTTCCTGTTGAGCCGACCCGCTGCGTCTCCTTCCGTCTCCTTCCCGCCCGTGGTGTGCGTCCTGACGCCGTCGGCAGCCCCTTCACCTGTGCGGCACTGAGCTCCCCTCCCCTCGGCTCTTCCCCTTTCCCTTCTCCGTTCTCTTCGCCCGAAAGAGACGCATGCCTCTCACGCCCAGCCGTGAGTCCGCGCCGTCCGTGCGCCGGACCACGGCCGACGACCGTTGGCGCGCCCGCTCCTCGACGAGCTGGCCCACGAATACACGACCCGGTACGGCTCCTCGGAGGACCTGAGCCGCTATCCGGTGGAGGAGTTCGCCCCTCCCACGGCACCTTCCTGCTCCTCCTGGAGCAGGACCTGCCAGTGGCGGGCGGCGCCTACCGCCGTTACGACGAGCACACCGCCGAGCTGAAGCGGATCTGGACCCACTCGGCGCACCGCAGGCGCGGGCTCGCCCGCCGCGTCCTGACCGCGCTCGAACGGGAGGCGGCCGACCGCGGCTACTCCCGGATCTATCTGACGACCGGGCCGCGCCAGCCGGAGGCCAGGGGCCTCTACCTGGCGAGCGGCTACCGCCCGCTCTTCGACGTGTCCGCCGATCCCGAGACGATCGGCCCGCTGCCGTTCGAGAAATTCCTGGAGAACCCGAAGCCATGAGTACGCGCACGAGTTCCGGCCCCGCCCGCACCACCCTGGTCTTCGCCCTGATCACCGTGGCCGCGCTCGGCCTCACCGCCTGCGCGGGCGGCGATCCCGCGACCGCGCCGGCCGGGGCCTCCGGCGCCCCGGGCGCGGCGAAGGGCGCGCTCCCCACCGAGGACGTGGTGGCGGGGTGAAGAAGAACGAGGCCGCGGCGAAGCTGCTCCCCGCCGACGTGCGGCAGCGGGGCGGCTTCACGATCGCCTCCTCCGTGGCCACCCCGCCCAGCTCGGCCTACCTGCCGGACGGCAGGACCGTGGTGGGGTGGACGCCGACTTCGCCGGGGCGGTGGCGAAGGCGCTGGGCCTGGAGCTGAAGCGCGAGGCCGTCGGCTTCGAGGCGATCCTGCCGGCCCTCGGCAGCGGCAAGTACGACGTGGGCTCGGGGAACTTCGGCGTGACCGAGGAGCGGCGCAAGACGATCGACTTCGTCACGTACATCAACGACGGGCAGGGCTTCGCGACCCGGGCCGACAGTCCGCTGAAGGAGATCACCGACCTCACCCGGTTGTGCGGCCTGAAGGTGGCGGTGGACGCCGGCACCACCTTCGAGCGGACCCTGGAGAAGAACAAGGGCCGGTGCGCGGAGGCGGGCAAGAAGCCGTACGAGATCAACGTCTACAACGAGGTCGGGGCCGTCTGGATGGCGCTCCAGCAGGGGCGCAGCGACATCGTGATGAGCACGATCAACGGCCTGCGGTACGCGGTGACGCAGCAGAAGAACATGAAGTTCCTCAACGAGTACCGGCGGCTCGACGTCGGCTTCGCCTTCAAGAAGGGCACGCCGCTCGCGCCGGCCTTCCAGGCCGCGGTGAACGGTCTGAAGGCCGACGGGACGTACGACCGGATCCTGCGGAAGTGGGGGTGACGGGCTCGGGCATCGAGCGCTCGCAGATCTCCCGCCGGAGCTCCCGGCGCCGGAGAAGTAGCGGTACGGGGCGGCGGGGGCCCGACGGGTCGTCAGCAGTCGCAGCCGCAGTTGCAGTCGCCGCAGCAGCAGCCGTCCCCCTCGCAGCAGGAGGAGCAGTTGCTGCAGCAGTCGCAGCAGTCACAGCAGTTGCCCGGGTCGCACTGACCGCAGAGGCCCTCGCGCCGCTGCCGGCTCCACGGGTCCTCGTACGTCCCGCAGCACATCTGGCAGGTGCAGGCGAGGCCGACCCAGAGGGCGCAGCCGGCGATCAGTCCGCGCCGTCCGGGAGGTCCGGGCGGGAACGGCCCGCCGGGGCCGCCCGGACCGCCGGGCCCGGGGGCGTAGGGCCCGCCCGGGCCGCCGGGTCCGCCCGGGCCGGGCGCGAACGGGTTGCCGGGGCCGGGCCCCTGGGGGCGTACGGGTTCCCCGGCACCGGCCCTGTCCGGCGCCGTGCGCCCCGTGCGAGCAGGTTGTCGTGGAGAAGGCGCGGTCCACCGAGGTGCGCAGCTCGTGGGCGAGCAGGACGTGGACCAGCTTGCCGTCGGCGAACCGGGCGTCCTTCAGGGCGAGGCGTATGCCGTGCAGGGCGTCGTCGGCGAGCCGGCGGGCCTCCGCGCGGGAGGTGCCGGTCGCGGTGAGCGGGTTCCAGGCGCCGCTCGCCGCGTCGGCGGCCTGGTCCTCCACGGCGTCGAGGAGGTGGGCGAGCCGGCCGAAGAGGCGGCCGGCCTCGGCGAGGGTGCGGCGTTCTCCGGGCGGCCCGCGAGGACGGCGGTGTGCGCGAAGGCGGCGGCGGTCGCGGTCTCGGTCGGCTCGGTGACGGCGAGCAGGGGCGTGCCGGGTCCGGCGAGGGCCTCGATGCCGGTCTGGCGGTCGACGGCGTCGACGAGGACGGCAGTGTCGAAGCCGAGGGCGCGGCCGGTCCTGGCCCCGGCCCGGTCCCAGGAGCGGGCGACGCGGCGGGCCGCGGCGGCGACGGGCCGGCGGGCCAACAGGCCGTCCCGGTCGGCGACGTGGTCCCGCACCTTCGCCGAGGCGAGGACGAGCGAGACGGCGGCGGCGAGCCTGGCGCCCTCGCCCCGGGCCACGGGCGCGGTCCGCATGCCGCGCAGCCGCGCAGGGTCCCGCGGTGCGCCGGCCGCTCGCCACGGTGCCGGTCTGAGCCTCCGTCAGGACCGAGACGATGAGCCCGTCGTAGTTGGTGACGACCCGGGCGAACTGGCCGTGGTCGGCGCGCAGGGCCAGGCAGAGGCCGCAGAGGTGGGCCGTCCACGCGGTCTTGAGGCCGTCGGTGAGCCGGTGCGTGCAGGGTCTGACGATTCCGAACAAGGACTCCCCGTGAGTCGTGGCCCCGGCCGCCCCGAGAGGCGTCCGGAAGCGGTGCGCAAGGTCGTACGGAGGGCCGTACGAAGGACCGCCGAGCGGCCTCGCGGCATCGTAGCGAGCGGTCCCGTTCACCCGTACGCGCCCGACGTCACCCTTCCGGCACGACTTTCATATTTTCATCTGCATGGCCCCTCACCAGGACCCGCATACCGCACGTTTCCTGACGAATCGCCAGGAAGCGGCCCTCACGTTCTGCACCAGTACCGTCACGAATCCCCTGCACGGCACTTATCCGCTTGGCGCGCGATCCGCATCATGGACGACGATGGGGACATGCGGAACCACAAGTGACCGCGTTGAAAGGAGGCGTCGATGGGATCGGTGCGCAAGGCAAGTGCCTGGCTGGGACTCGTCGAGGACAACGACGAGCGTTACTACGACGACGAGTACGCCGACGGTGCCGAGAGCGGCGACGCCTGGGTGACGGACCCCCGGGTCCGGGTGGCCACCGACACGGCCGAGGACCGGGGCCGCCGGATCGCCACCGTCTCCCCGGACGGCTTCCGGGACGCCCGGGGCATCGGCGAGCTCTTCCGGGACGGCGTCCCGGTCATCGTGAACCTGACGGCGATGGAGCCGGACGACGCCAAGCGCGTCGTCGACTTCGCCGCCGGCCTCGCCTTCGGCCTGCGCGGTTCCATCGAGCGCGTGGCGACCCGGGTCTTCCTGCTGACCCCGCCGACACCCAGATCGTCAGCGAGGGCGGCCGGCGCCCGCAGGACGGCTTCTTCAACCAGAGCTGACCGGGTCCGCCGGCCCGGCCGGGCACCTCCGGCGGGCCGGGTCAGCGCGCCGGACGTCCTCCCGAGCGGGCGGGCTCGACCGCTTCCGGCTCGCGGGCACCCGCGGTCCGGACGGCCCCGCCTTCCGGGCGCGCTCCACGGACCGCGCCGGACCGTCGACGGCCTGCCGTTCCCCGTGCCCGGGGTCCCCGGCGCCTTCGGCGCCCTCCGGGTCCTCCGGGTCCTCGAGGTCTTCGGGATCTTCGGGATCCACCGGACACTCCATGACCCGGGGCAGGCGCAGGGCCATCAGCGCCCCGGCGAGCAGCAGCGCGGCGCTGACGCAGAGCGTGACGTGCAGGCCGTTCACGAAGGAGTGCCGGGCGGCCTGGTGCAGGGCGTCGCCGGCCGTGCCGCCGAGCCGGTCGGCCACCTGGTAGGCCTCGCCGAGCGAGTTCGCGGCGGCCCGGCCCGCCTCCTCGGGCACCCCGGGGACCCCGCGGAGACCGGGGGCGTACGCCGCGTTCATCACGCTGCCGAGCAGCGCGATCCCCATCCCGGCGCCGAGCTGGTACGAGGTCTCCCCGATCGCCGCCGCGCCGCCCGCGCTCTTCTGCGGCGCCTCGCTGAGCATCGACTCGTACGCCGAGAAGAGCGTGGTCTGCAGGCCGAAGCCGAGCAGCACGAAGCCCACCGTGAGCAGCAGCGGCCGGTCGTGCTCCCCCATGAGGACGAGCAGCAGCACGGCCCCGGCCGTGAGCACGAAGCCCCAGCCGACCATCCGGCGCGGCCCGATCCGGCGCAGGGTGTACGAGCCGGTGGCGCCGGCCGCCATGGCGGCGAAGGTCAGCGGCAGGAGCCGCAGACCGGTCTCCAGGGGCTGAGGCCGAGGACGAGCTGGAGGTACTGGACGGCGATGAGCTCCAGGCCGACCAGGGCCAGCATGGCCAGGACGATGCAGCCGACCGAGGTGGTGAAGGCGGGGCGGGCGAAGAGCCCCGTGTCGATCAGCGGGTGCGGGCGCCGCTTCTGCCGCCGCACGAAGAGGACGAGGAGCGCCGCGCCGAGCAGCAGCGGCCCGGCGGTCGGCAGGTCGAGCAGCGGGTCGCCGGCTCCGGCGCGCTTGACGCCGAGGACGCAGCCGAGCACGCCGGCCGCGGCCATGAGGGCGCCGAGGACGTCCCAGGGCCCGTCGGCCGCGCCCCGGGACTCGGGCAGGAGGCGCCGGCCGAGCGGCAGGATCAGCGCCATCAGCGGGATGTTGATGAGGAAGACGGAGCCCCACCAGTAGTGCTCCACGAGGAAGCCGCCGAGGACCGGTCCGGTGGCGGCGCCGATCGCGGCGACCGCCGTCCAGACCCCGATGGCGGTGGCGCGCTCCCTCCGGTCGGGGAAGACCGCCCGGAGGAGGGAGAGCGTGGCGGGCATGATCATGGCGCCGCCGACGCCGAGCAGCGCGCGGGCCGCGATGAGGACGGAGGCTCGGTGGCGAGGGCGGCGACCGCGGAGGCGACCCCGAACAGTGCGTAACCGAGCAGCAGGACCCGGCGTCTGCCCACCCGGTCCCCGAGGGTGCCGAAGAGGATGAGGAGCGAGGCGCAGATCAGGGGTAGGCGTCGACGATCCAGAGCAGCGCGGTGGAGCTGGGGCGCAGGTCCTCGGTGAGCGAGGGACGGCGACATGGAGGATGGTCGCGTCCAGGGCGACCAGGAGGAGGCTGACGCAGAGGACGACGAGGACGACCCAGCGGTTGGCACCACCGCCCGCGGCGGCACGGGGACGTGCTGGGGCCGTGTTCGTCCGCGACATGTACGTACCTCCCGGTGGAACTCTCGCGCTCGGTGGGCCCCGACCAGGGTTGTCTCCCCGGAGCGGCCCGGCATCGACGGGCGAGCGAGTCGCCAGCGTACGCGAGTTCAAGCGTCGAGCGCGTGGTGCACCTCTCACCCCGTCGGGGGCGCGGGTGTGGCGTACGCCACTCGGGGCGGCGCGCGGGCCGTACGGAATTCCACGGGGCCGGCCGTTCGGAACAATTCCCGGGTCTTCAAACATTCATCCGGAATGCGCCTTCGGGCAATGGACCGGCAGGTCATCCGATTTCCGGACGGACGCCGGTAATGAGCCGCCGTTCGCGAGCCGCTCAACATCACATCGTCATCACGAAGGGAGCGGTTTGACGGGGTCGGCTTCTCACTCCCTGTAACGTCGATTGGGTGCGTACCGACATCTTTGCCCGGCTGGACCGGGAGCCGGAACCGCCGAAGATAGAGGTCCCGGGGATGACCCGCACGCGTCTCGCCCTCTTCGGCGGGACGTCGGCGTTCTATCTCGCCATCGTCGTGGCCGTCCTGCTGTCGACCTGGCTGGTGACCCTCGACTGGAAGATCATGCTGTTCCGGCCCTACCAGCAGTGGCCGGAGCTGCACGCCTTCCTCGACTACTACGTCGTCCTCGGTCAGCGCGGCCCCACGGCCGTCATGGTGGCCGCCTGGCTGGGCTGGCGCTCCTGGCGCCAGCACACCCTACGCCCTGCTGTGTCTCGGCGCCGCCCTCCTGCTGCTCAACGTCTCGGTCGGCTCGGTCAAGCTCGGACTCGGCCGGCTCGGACCCCACTACGCGACGCAGGTCGGCTCCGCCGAGCTCTTCGCGGGCGGTGACATATTCCCCTCGGGGCACACCGCCAACGCGGTCGTGACCTGGGGAATCCTGGCTTATCTGGCGACCACCCCGCGGGCCCGGCGCTATCTGTCGGCGCTCTCCGCCGTGGTCGCGCTCGGCGTCGGCCTCACCACCGTCTACCTGGGCACCCACTGGCTGAGCGACGTCCTGCTCGGCTGGGCGGCCGGCCTCCTCGTCCTGCTCGCGCTGCCCTGGTGCGAGCCGGTCCTGGCCGTGGCGGAGTCGTGGATCCTCGCCGCGCGCGACCGGCTGCGGGAGCGGCTGCGGGACCGGCGCCGGCTCGTGCCCTCGCTGCCGGTGGCGTCCGGAGGGCCCCGGCCGGGGTTCTTCCCGACCCGCCCGCCCGGCCCCGAGGAGCCGGTACGGGATCCGGTCCGGGAGCCCGTGGGGGTGGCCGGCGGCCGGCGCACCCCAGCGACCCGGGGCTGATCCCCGCCCCTCGTACGCACGGAAGGGCCCCGGCCGGTCGGCCGGGGCCCTTCCGTGCGTACGGGACCGGGCGTCAACCGAGCCAGCAGCGGGTGACGGCGCCGTCCTGGACCTCGAAGTTGATGCGCCCGGCGAGGTACTCCATGGTGATGATCGAGCCCGGCGGCAGGGCGCGGACGACGCCCCAGCCCCGGGTCCTGGCGAGCTGCTCGGCGCCTTCCGCGTCGAGGCCCACATAGGACTCGGGGGCGTCGCGGGGCGGTTCGGGAGTGCGCGGTGTGGGTGCCATGAACCTCACGTTAGTCCCTTGCCGGTCACGCTTGTGTCACAAGTTCTCGACATCAGTTTGCCGTGTTCCATGTCACTCGGAAGGCCGGACGTCCGTCACTTCTCCGCCACTTCTCCGGCGATTTCCGGAGAATGCCCGGCACTTCCCACCCGGGAGAAGGAAGGGCGGGCGAAACGCGGACGATTACCGCTCGCCGCGCGGACTTCCCGAATTGTTCCGGCGGTGTCCGCGCGAGGCGCTCACCCTTTCCTTACAGAATGCTTACGCCGTCCGCGCGGTCGAGAGCGCGGGACAGACGGTCCCTGAGGTCCCGGATCCGCCCGGTGAGCTCCGGCGGCTCGACCACCTCGAAGTCGAAGCCCAGCATCAGCACGTGGATCACCAGGACGTCGAGGCCGTGGGCCCCCGTGCGCAGCAGACAGGCCGCGTCCCCGTCGGCCTCCAGGACGCCGTCCAGCGGGCCGACGGCCGCGGCGGCCTCGGCGAGCGGCACGAACAGCCGGACCGTCGCCTCCGTCGTGTAGGCACCTCTGGACACCCCTTCGCCACGTAGGCGGCCAGGTCCTCGGCGGGCGGTTCGCGGGGCGTGAAGCGGGGAGCCGTGCGGCGGGGCGGGCTCGATCCGGTCGGCCCGGAAGGTGCGCCAGCCGGCCCGGTCCAGGTCCCAGGCGACCAGGTACCAGCGCCGCTCGGTGCAGACGAGGCGGTGCGGCTCCACGGTCCTGCGGGTGGCCGAGCCGCCGTGGTCCCGGTAGGCGAAGCGCAGCCGCTCGCTGTCCCGGCAGGCGTGGGCGAGCTCGGTGAGGACCGCCGGGTCGACCCGCTCGTTCGGCGTGCGCAGCAGCGGGACCGTGACGGCGTTGAGCGCCCCGACGCGCCGCCGCAGCCGGCCCGGCAGGACCTGCTCCAGCTTGGCCAGGGCGCGCACGGAGCTGTCGCCGATGCCCTCGACGCCCTGTCCGGCGGCGGCGCGCAGACCGACGGCGACCGCCACGGCCTCCTCGTCGTCGAGGAGCAGCGGCGGCAGCTCGGCCCCGGCCCCGAGCTGGTAGCCGCCGCCGGTGCCGGGGCTGGCGTGCACCGGGTAGCCCAGCTCCCGCAGCCGGTCGACGTCCCGCCGCACGGTGCGCGGGGTGACGCCGAGCCGGTCGGCGAGGTCGGCGCCGGACCACTCGCGGTGGGCCTGGAGCAGTGAGAGCAGACGCAGCAGCCGTGCGGAGGTCTCCAACATGCGTCCGAGTCTGGCAGCCCTCGCGGACAGCCACTGTCCTCGATGCGGGCCGGACGCCCCGGCGATCGGCGTGAGGCGCTCCGGGGATCGGCGGAAGGCGCTCCAGAGATCGGCGGGAGGCGCTGCGGCCGGGTCAGCGGAAGCGGCGGACCAGGCGGCCCGCCCGCGCCTTCTGGGCGTAGACGGCGTCGACGGCCCGGCCCACGGCCCGGTGGAGCGCGGTCCGCGCCGGGGAGTGCGCGCGCCGGGACGCGCCCCGGTCGAGGAGCTCCGTCCAGAGCGCCTCGTGCCGGGCGGCGATCCGGGCCGGGTCGAAGCGCTCGGAGGCGGCGAGGGCCGCCCGCGCCGTCTTCGCCCGCAGCTCGTCGTCCTCGATCAGCTCGCGCAGCGCCCGCGCGACCGCCGCCGCGTCGTCGACCGGCACGAGGCGCCCGTCGATCCCGTCCTCGATGATCTCGCGCGGCCCGTGCGGGCAGTCGGTGGAGACCACCGGGAGGCCGCAGCGCATCGCCTCCACGATCGTCATGCCGAAGGACTCGCGCTGGGAGGTCACGGCGGCGATCGAGCCCTTGACCCACTCCGGCTCCAGCGGGGTGACCGATCCCATGAGGAAGGCCCGCTCCCCAGGCCCCGCTCCTCGATCCGCCGGGCGAGCGGCTGCCGGAGGTCCTGGACGGCGTCCCCGGAGCCGTAGATCCGCAGCTTCCAGTCGGGGTGGTCCCCGGCCACCTCCGCGAAGGCGTCGATCAGCACGTCGTACCGCTTGACCCGGGTCAGCCGGCCGGCCGCGACGACCGTCTTCGCCGCCGGGTCGGCGGGCGGGAGCGAGGCGCGGGCACGCTGTTGGGCACGGCCTCGATCCGTACGCCGGGCAGCCCCAGCCTCCGGTAGGCGCGGGCGTCGGCCTCGGTGACCGTGGTGACGGCGTCGAGCAGCGCGTACTCGTGGCGGATGTCCCGGCGCAGCCGGTAGCCGTGGCCCTCCAGGGTCAGGTGCTCCTGGCCGATCAGGACGGGCCCGCGCCGGGCCTGCCGGGCGAGGTGGACGTTGAGCCCGGGGCGGGTGGCGACGAGGACGTCGGTCTCCACCCCGCGCAGGTGCTCCCCGATCCGGGCGTCGGTGAGGGCGCTGTACTGCTTCCAGCGCCCGTCGCCGCGCGGGAAGACCTCGGCGGGGCGGTGGAAGTCGGGGTGGTCCCCGTCGTATCCGGGGCCGTCCTTGCGCAGGTCGACGAGGTGACGCAGGGTCACCCCGCCGGGGAGGCCGAGCAGCGGGCGGTCGCGGTGGCGGAACACCGACACGATCTCGACCTCGTGACGCTCCGCCAGCTTCTCGGCGAGCGTGAAGGTGGTGCGGATCGTGCCGCCGTAGTGGTAGCCGTTGTGGAGCAGAAAGGAGATACGCATCGCGCTGCCGGTTCCCCCGGTCAGTTGGTCGGTCGCCCGACTCTACTTGCCGGGGCGGCGCCAGTGTCCACGGGCGGCCGGGCGGGCCGTCAGAGCGGGGAGATCCGCAGCATGGTGCCGACGGCGACCCGGTTCGGGTCGGCCCCGATCAGGCTCCGGTTCGCCTTGTACAGCGCCTGCCAGCCGCCCTTGATCCCGAAGCGGCGGGCGATCGAGCTGAGGGTGTCGCCGGACTGGACGGTGTGGACGCGCCCGCTCAGGCCGTACCGCTTGGAGCAGACGGGCCAGGCGCCCCAGCCCTGGGTGCGCAGCACCTCCTCGGCGACCTTGATCTGCTGCGCGCGGGTGGCCAGGTCGGCGCGCCGGGCGTAGGCGAGGCCGCCGTGCTCGACCCAGGTGGGATGCCAGAACTGGAGCCCGCCGTAGAAGCCGTTGCCGGTGTTGACGTGCCAGCGCCCGCCGCTCTCGCACTCGGCGACGCAGCCCCACGGCCACTGGTCCTTCGCGCAGGCGTACGCGGGCACGGAGGCGGCCGCCGTACGGGGCGCGGCGGCGGCCTCCCGGGTCCGCACCCGGTCGGGGCCTTGCTCCGGACCTGCGCCTGGGCGGAGGCCCGGGTCCCGGCCTGGGTCTGCGCCTGGGCGGGGGCCGGGGCCAGGGTGAGAGCGCGGCCGCGGAGGCCGCCACGAGGAACCGGCCGTCAAAAATCTGATCTTCGACATCGACGCAGGCTAGGCAGCCCCCGGGCGCCCCGGGCCCGTGCCGCGCGGGACTCCGCCGACACCCCACCCGGTCGGCGGCACCCTCCCGCCGTGCGGGCCGGCCGCAACTTGTCCCGCATCCGCGCGTGACCCCGGCCGAGCCTGGCCCGTTGAACTCGGCATGAGACGACCGGGAACCGCCCGGCGTCCGCCCGTACCGAGTCCAGGGAGCCCCCGTGCCGCGCATGCTCGACGTCAGCGAGGACGTACGCGCCGAGATCGGCGACGAAGAAGCCGACCGGCTGCTCGACGGCGACAACGCCCCGGGCCACTACGACTGCACCTCCTGCCGCACGCCGGGGGACTCCGAGCAGGAGCGCACCAGCACGGTGCTGTTCGTCGGCGAGGAGACGGCGGTCCTCGCGTTCGCCCACGCCAGTTGCATCCCCTCGCAGGTCGTCCGCGTCGCGGAGGAGCAGCTCCAGGGCGCCGTCGCCTCCATCACGGCCTCGGACACCGCCGACGCGCTCTCCGCCTCCCACCCCGAGCAGGCCGTGCTCGGGTCACCAGCGGGCTCGTCCTGATCCGGGGCGAGCTGCACCCGGCCCTGGTGGTGGAGCCGACCGCCCCGGTGGCCCGCCCGGGGTCGGACGGCCTCGTCGACGAGTTCCTGCCGCTCCTGGCCGAGCAGGGCTTCCGGCAGGTCGTGGACCTGGAGACGACGCCGGCGGCGCTGCCGGGCTGGTCGGTCCTGGTCGCGATGGGCCAGCTCCACTCGGTGCTCCAGCCGGGGCCGGGCGGCGCCGGTCAGGCCGCCTGGTGGCAGGCGCACCAGCCGCTCCAGGTCACCGAGGGCTGGCGCGCGGCGGCCAACAAGTCGCACACGGTCCTGGTCTTCGCCGCCCCGGTGGGCTCGATCGGCCAGCAGCCGCGCGAGGACCTGCTGCGCGACGCCCTGGAGAAGGCCGCCGCGAACGGGCGCCTGGTGGCCGCCGCGATGCCCCTGGCCGGCACGTGAGGGAGGGCGCGCGGCCGGGCTCGGGGTGGGTGCGGGTCGGCGGCGCCCCGGCGGGGCGGGGACGCCGGGAGCCGGGGCTCCGACCGTGCCGCGTCCGCGGCGGGCGCCTCTTTCGAGAGCCGCCCGCATCCGACGGGCGGCGGGGTCGTTGGCACCTACGTGCACCCATACGACCCTTTCCTCCAGCCGCATCCGAGTCAGATCCCTCCATGCGCCCCGCGTCGGACGTCACGGCGGGCCCTTCGCCCACGCCGATCTACGACGCCCTGTACTCGGAGTACCGCAGGTCGTTCCGCACCTTGCCGGGCGATCGCAGCGGCGAGGAGGGACTGGCCTTCCGGGCCTTCGGCACGACGCTGGGCGCGGGCGGGTCCGGGCGGGGGCGCCGGCACGCGGCCCCCGCGGCGTGGGCGGACCGGGCGCCGGCGCCGCCGCCCCGCAGGCCCACCGCCCGGCGCTGCCGCCGGGACCCCGCAGGGGACTGTAGGACCGAACGGCCGGGGGCCGGTACCCGTAGCGGGTACCGGCCCCGGCTGTCGCGCCGCGGCACCGCGGGGCGGTGCTACTTCTTGCGGCCGCGCTTCTCGCGCACCCGGACCGAGATGTGGATCGGGGTGCCCTCGAAGCCGAACTCCTCGCGGAGGCGGCGCTCGATGAAGCGGCGGTAGCCGGCCTCCAGGAAGCCCGAGGCGAAGAGGACGAACCGGGGCGGCTTGGTGCCCGCCTGCGTGCCGAAGAGGATGCGGGGCTGCTTGCCGCCCCGGACCGGGTGCGGGTGGGCGGCGACGATCTCGCCGAGGAAGGCGTTCAGCCGGCCGGTGGGGACGCGGGTCTCCCAGCCGGCGAGGGCGGTCTCGATGGCCGGGACCAGCTTCTCCATGTGGCGGCCGGTCTTGGCGGAGACGTTGACCCGGGGCGCCCACGAGACCTGCTGCATCTCGGTCTCGATCTCGCGCTCCAGGTAGTAGCGGCGCTCCTCGTCCAGCTCGTCCCACTTGTTGTAGGCGATGACGATGGCGCGGCCCGACTCGACCGCCATGGTGATGATGCGCTGGTCCTGGACCGAGATGGTGTCGGTGGTGTCGATGAGGATGACGGCCACCTCCGCCTTCTCGACGGCGGCCGCGGTCCGCAGGGAGGCGTAGTAGTCCGCGCCCTCCTGGAGGTGGACCTTCTTGCGGATGCCGGCGGTGTCGACGAACTTCCACGTCACGCCGCCGAGCTCGATCAGCTCGTCGACCGGGTCGCGGGTGGTGCCGGCCAGCTCGTTGACGACGACCCGGTCCTCGCCCGCCACCTTGTTGAGCAGGGAGGACTTGCCGACGTTCGGGCGGCCGATGAGGGCGATGCGGCGCGGGCCGCCGACGGCGTTGCCGAAGCGCTGCGCGGGGCCTCGGGCAGCTTCTTCAGGACCTCGTCCAGGAGGTCGCCGGTGCCGCGGCCGTGCAGCGAGGAGACCGGGAACGGCTCGCCCAGGCCGAGCGACCAGAGCATGGCCGCGTCGGCCTCGCCGGACTGGCCGTCGACCTTGTTGGCGGCGAGGACGACCGGCTTCCGGCGCGGCGGAGGAGCCTGACGACGGCCTCGTCGGTGTCGGTGGCGCCGACGGTGGCGTCCACGACGAAGAGGCAGGCGTCGGCGGCCTCGATGGCGAACTCGGCCTGGGCGGCGACGGAGGCGTCGATGCCGAGGACGTCCTGCTCCCAGCCGCCGGTGTCGACGACCTTGAAGCGGCGGCCGGCCCATTCGGCCTCGTAGGTGACGCGGTCGCGGGTGACGCCCGGCTTGTCCTCGACGACGGCCTCGCGGCGGCCGATGATGCGGTTCACCAGGGTCGACTTGCCGACGTTCGGACGGCCGACGACGGCGAGGACGGGGAGCGGGCCGTGCCCGGCCTCCTCGATCGCGCCCTCGATCTCCTCCGCGTCGAAGCCCTCTTCCGCGGCGAGCTCCATGAACTCCGCGTACTCGGCGTCGCCAAGTGCCCCGTGGTCGTGCTGGTCGTTCATGAAGTCCGTTCCTCGATCATTCGTGGTCGGTGGTTCCCGGTCGGCGGGTTCCACTACTGAGAGTCTCGCTCAGCGCCCGGTGAGGCGCCTGGCGTTTTCCAGGTGGGCGGTGAGCCTCCCTGGATCCGTACGGTGGCCTCGTCCAGCGCCTTGCGGGTGCGCCGGCCCGATCCGTCGCCCGCCTCGAAGGCCTCGCCGAAGACGACGTCGACGCGACCGCGCAGCGGGGCAGGGCCTTGACGAGCCGCCCCGGGCGGTCGGTGCTGCCCAGGACGGCGACCGGGACGATCGGCGCGCCGCTGCGGACCGCGAAGTACGCGAGGCCCGCGCGCAGCGAGGCGAAGTCGCCCTCGCCCCGGGTGCCCTCGGGAAGATCCCGAGGACGCCGCCCTCCTCCAGGATGCCGAGGGCGCCGGATATCGCGGTGCGGTCGGTGCCGTGCCGGTCCACCTCGACCTGCCCGATGCCCTCCAGGAAGGCGCCGAGCGGGCCGACGAACGCCTCCTTCTTGATGAGGAAGTGCACGGGGCGCGGGGCGGTGCCCATGAGCATGGGGCCGTCGATGTTGTGCGCGTGGTTGACGGCGAGGATGACGGGGCCGGAGGCCGGCACCCGCCAGGCGCCGAGGACGCGCGGCTTCCAGAGCCCGTACATCAGCCCGATGCCGATGCCGCGGCCGACGGCGGCGCCCTTCGCGGAGGGCACGGTCACCTGACGGCCGCCCGCTTCTCGTCCACGAGGGTGACGACGCACTCGATCACCTGGTCGAGGGTGAGGTCGGTGGTGTCGACCTCGACGGCGTCGTCGGCCTTGGCGAGCGGGGAGGTCTTGCGGCTGGAGTCGGCCGCGTCCCGCTTGACCAGGGCTTCCCGGGTGGCGCGCACGTCGGCGCCCTTGAGCTCGCCGGAGCGGCGGGCGGCGCGGGCCTCGGGCGAGGCGGTGAGGAAGATCTTCAGGTCGGCGTCGGGCAGGACGGTGGTGCCGATGTCCCGGCCCTCGACGACGATGCCGTGCCCGGCGCCCCGGGCGATGGTCCGCTGGAGCTCGGTGATGAGCGCCCGGACCTCGGGGACGGCGCTGACGGCGCTGACCTTGGAGGTGACCTCTTCGGTGCGGATGGGGCCGGAGGCGTCGGCGCCGTCCACGGTGATGGTGGGCCGGGACGGGTCGGTGCCGGAGACGATGACCGGCTTGGCGGCGGCGTCGGCGACGGCCCCGGCGTCGGAGACGTCCACGCCGTTGCTGATCATCCACCAGGTGATCGCCCGGTACTGGGCGCCGGTGTCGAGGTAGCTGAGTCCCAGCTTGGCGGCGACCGCCTTCGAGGTGCTCGACTTGCCCGTGCCGGACGGCCCGTCGATGGCGACGATCACGGATTCCACGGTGGGAACACCTTCCTGGGGTGGGGTGGCAGGACCCGGCGGGGACGCGACGGGCTCCCCAAGGTTACCGAGTCCCACGCACCCGTTCGGCCCAACCCGTGCCGGGGCCCCGGGGCCGGCTCCCGGCCCCGGACCCCGGGCGGTCCGCGTCAGCCCGTGCGGAGGGCCCAGCCGCGCTCCTGGAGGGCCGCGCCGAGGACCTGGACCGCCGAGGGCTCCACCATGAGCTGGACCAGGCCGGCCTGCTGGCCGGTCGCGTGCTCGATGCGGACGTCCTCGATGTTGACGCCGGCGCGGCCCGCGTCGGCGAAGATCCGAGCCAGCTCGCCGGGCCGGTCGCTGATGAGGACGGCGACGGTCTCGTACGCGGCGGGGGCGGCGCCGTGCTTGCCGGGGACGCGGGAGCGGCCGGCGTTGCCGCGGCGCAGGACGTCCTCGACGCCGGTGGCGCCGTCCCGGCGCTCGTCCTCGTCGGCGGACTGGAGGGCGCAGGGCGCGGACGGTCTCGTCGAGGTCGGCGGCGACGCCGGAGAGGACGTCGGCGACGGGGCCGGGGTTGGCGGAGAGGATCTCGACCCACATGCGGGGGTCGGAGGCGGCGATCCGGGTGACGTCGCGGATGCCCTGTCCGCAGAGGCGCACGGCCGACTCGTCGGCCTCCTCCAGGCGCGCGGCGACCATGGAGGACACGAGCTGGGGGTGTGGGAGACCAGGGCGACGGCCCGGTCGTGGGCGTCGGCGTCCATGACGACGGGGACGGCCCGGCAGAGGGCGACGAGCTCCAGGGCGAGGTTGAGGACCTCGGTGTCGGTGTCCCGGGTGGGGGTGAGGACCCAGGGGCGGCCCTCGAAGAGGTCGGCGGTGGCGGCGAGCGGGCCCGAGCGCTCCTTGCCGGACATCGGGTGCGTGCCGATGTACGCGGTGAGGTCGAGGCCGAGGGCCTCCAGCTCCCGCTTCGGTCCGCCCTTGACGCTGGCGACGTCCAGGTAGCCGCGGGCGAGGCCGGCGGTCATGGCCCCGGCGAGGGTGGTGGACACGTGGGCGGGCGGCACGGCGACGACGGCGAGGTCCACGGGGCCCTCGGGCGCCTCGTCGGTGCCGGCACCGAGCGCGGCGGCGGTGCGGGCGCGGTCCGGGTCGTGGTCGCGCAGGTGGACGGTGATGCCGCGGCCGGCGAGGGCGAGGGCGGCGGAGGTGCCGATCAGGCCGGTTCCGATGACGAGCGCTGTTCTCACTGGGCGATGTCCTTGCGCAGGGCGGCCGCGGCGCCGAGGTAGACGTGCGCGATCCGGGACTTGGGCAGCTCGGTCTCGACGTGGGCGAGGAGCCGGACGACCCTCGGCATGGCACCCTCGACGTCGAGTTCCCGGGCGCAGATCAGGGGACGTCGACGATCCCGGTGTGCCGGGCCGCGGCGGCGGGGAAGTCGCTGTGCAGGTCGGGCGTGGCCGTGAACCAGATGCTGATGAGGTCCTCGGCGGTGAGGCCGTTGCGTTCGAGGACGGCGGTGAGCAGCTCCTGGACCCGCTCGCGCATGTGCCCGGCCTCGTCCCGCTCCAGTTGGACGGCGCCTCGGACCGCTCGTACCGCCACGTCGTGCTCCTTCGCCTGCGTCAGTGCTCCGTTCAGCCTAGTCAGCGGCGGAGGGCCGGGAGCACGGCGCCCGCCCTCCGAGACGGGGAGCGGGCGTACGGGACGGGGCGGGCGCCCGGAAAGGGCCGGTGCCGCGCGGACCCGTGCGCTCCGCCGTCCGGGGTACGGGCGCAGGCGTGTCGCGGGACCCGGCGGCGGGCGCGTGGCCAAGCTGGCGGCATGACGTCCTCCAGCACGAGCCGCCGCACCGTCCTGTTCGCCGCCGCGGCCCTGACGACGGCGGGCTGCGGCTCGGACGGCGGTGACGGGGGCGACGGCGGTACGACGGCGGGCACCCCGAGGCGCCGGACGCCCCGGAGACGCCGGAGGCCCCGATTCCCCGGACGCCTCCGAGCCTCCCGAGTCTTCCGAGGGTGACGGCGAGGCGCTGGCCAGGACCTCCGGGATCCCGGTCGGCGGCGGCGCGGTCTTCCCGGAGGAGAAGGTGGTGGTGACGCAGCCGGCGGCCGGTGAGTTCAAGGCGTTCTCGGCGGTCTGCACCCACCAGGGGTGCCTGGTGAACAAGGTCGCGGACGGCACCATCGACTGCCCCTGCCACGGTTCGAAGTTCCGCGTCGCGGACGGCTCGGTGGTCACGGGCCCGGCCACCCGCCCGCTCCCGGCGGAGCGCATTATTGTCTCGGGGAAACGATCACCCTCGCGTAACCTGCCCGGCATGACTCCGGACGAGCTGGTGCGCGAGCACACGATCTACTCCTGTGTGATGGGCTCGCACGCCTTCGGCCTGGCGACCGAGGGCAGCGACACGGACGTGCGGGGCGTCTACCTCGCCCCGACGCCGCTCTTCTGGCGCTTCGACAAGCCCCCGGCGCACGTGGAGGGCCGCGCGAGAGCAGTTCAGTTGGGAGCTGGAGCGCTTCTGCGAGCTGGCCCTGCGCAACAACCCGAACGTCCTGGAGTGCCTCCACTCCCCGTCGTCGAGTACGCCGACGACCTCGGCCGCGAGCTGATCTCCCTGCGCGGCGCCTTCCTCTCCGGCAGGCCCACGGGACGTTCGTGCGGTACGCGGGCGGGCAGCGCCGCAAGCTGGACGCGGACGTGCGCCAGTACGGGCAGCCGCGCTGGAAGCACGCCATGCACCTGCTGCGGCTCCTGGCGAGCTGCCGGGACCTGCTGCGCACGGGCGAGCTGCGCGTCGACGTCGGCGGGGACCGCGACCGCCTCCTCGCGGTCAGGCGCGGCGAGGTGCCCTGGGCGGAGGTCGAGTCCTGGATGAACCGCCTCCAGGAGGAGGCCGACCTGGCCCACGGCGCCTCCCCGCTGCCCGCCGCCCCGGACCACGCGCGCGTGGAGGACTTCTGACCCGCGCCCGCCGCGCCTCAGCCCTGCGGGAGCCGTAGCCGGGCCCGTACGACGAGGTCGGAGATCCGGGCGGGCGTCATTGGCTCAGGCGTCCCAGAGGGCGCCGAAGGCGATGAGGTCGCTCCGGTACTCGACGCGGTCCGCCCACTCCCCGGCCAGGCGTCCGTGCCGAGGTGGGCGCCGGCGAAGGCGCCCGCGAGGGCGGCGATCGAGTCGGAGTCGCCGCGGGTGCAGGCGGCCCGGCGCAGGGCGGTGAGGGGCTCGTCGGGGAAGAGGAGGAAGCAGAGCAGTCCGGTCGCGAGGGCCTCCTCCGCGATCCAGCCGTCGCCGGTGTACGTGCAGGGGTCGAGCTCCGGGTCGGCCGTGCGCTGGACGGCGTCCAGGCGCTCCAGGACCGCCAGGCACTCGTCCCAGCCGCGCTCGGTGAAGTGCCGGGCGGAGGGGTCCTGGGAGCGGGTCCACAGGTCGCCGAGCCACTCCTCGCGATAGCGGGAGCGGTTCTCGTACGCGTACGAGCGGAGCTGTCCGACGAGTCCGGCCGGGTCCACGCCCCGCGCGAGCAGGTACGCGGCGCGGGCCGTCAGGTCGGAGGCGGCGAGCGCGGTGGGGTGGCCGTGGGTCAGGGCCGCCTGGAGCTGCGCGGCACCGGCCCGCTGCTCCTCGCCCAGGCCGGGGACGAGACCGATGGGGGTGACCCGCATGTTGGCGCCGCAGCCCTTGGAGTGGATCTGGCTGGCGTCCTGCCAGAGCCGGTCGCCGTCGAGGAGCCGGCAGGCGCGCAGACAGGTGTTGCCGGGCGCGCGGTTGTTGTCCGGGGAGTGGTACCAGTCGACGAACTCCTCGCGGACCGGCCGGGCGAGGCGCCGCGGGGTGAGGGCCCCGGTCCATGGCGGTGCGGATGCCCCCGGCGAAGGCGAGGGCCATCTGGGTGTCGTCGGTGACGTACGCCTTCCCGTTCCTGACGGGCAGTTCCATCTCCCGCCAGGGCCCGCACTTCGCGAGGATCGAGGGCACGTCATTGAACTCGGTGGGGAAACCGAGCGCGTCGCCGAGCGCCAGTCCGATCAGGGATCCGGTCGCGGCCCGCTTGACGGCGGTGTGTGCGTGGTTCACGAGGAGCGTCCTTCCGGTCGCAGGAGGGGCGGGTGGAGGGCCGTGGCCCCGCCCGCCCGGTAGAGGGCGGCCGGTTTCCCCGTCCGCCGGTGAGGCGCGGCGGCCCTCCACGGCCCGGACGAAGCCGGGCGTGGCGAGACCTGCGCCGGAAGTTGGGGCGGTCGAGCTCGACGCCCCAGACCGTCTCGTAGACCTGCCGCAGCTCGCCGAGGGTGAACTCGGGCGGGCAGAAGGCCGTGGCGAGGCAGGTGTACTCGAGCTTGGCGCCGACCCGTTCGTGGGCGTCGGCGAGGATCCGGTCGTGGTCGAAGGCGAGCGGTCCGTGCGTCCCGTACGGGATCCACCGCGCCTGGGCCGCGTCCCGCCGCCGCGCGGCTCGGGCGGAGTCCGGTACGAGGGCGGTGAAGGCGACGGAGACGACCCGCATCCTCGGGTCGCGGTCCGGCTCGGTGTAGGTGCGGAGCTGTTCGAGGTGGAGTCCGGCGACGGTGGCGCCGGAGAGGCCGGTCTCCTCGGCGAGTTCGCGGCGGGCGGCGGTCTCGGCGGACTCGCGGGGCAGCACGAAGCCGCCGGGCAGGGCCCAGGATCCGGCGTACGGCTCCTGGGCGCGTTCGACGAGCAGGACGTGGAGGCGCTCCTCGCGGATCGTGAGGACGGCGAGGTCGGTGGTGACGGCGAACGGCTCGAAGGCGTACGGGTCGTAGCCCTCGGGGGCCCGGTGGGCGGTCATCGGCGCTCCGGCAGGGGTCGGTGAGGCCGGGGCCCTCGGCGAGCAACGCGTCCACGGCGGCGACGGCGGTGGCGAGCCGCTCCTCGTGCGGGCCGGTGAGCACGACCGTGCGGCGGCCGGAGTGGGCGAGCTGGGTGAGGAAGCGGGCGGTCATCCAGGGCCGCAGGTGCTCCCCGTCGCGCAGTCCGTCGTCCTCGAAGCCGACGCCCCGGTGGTCGGTGAGCAGCCAGAGGTGCTGGCGGCCCCGGGCGGCGATCTCACCGGTGTCGGGGCTGGTGGTGCCCATGTACCGCTCGTGCCAGATGGTGGTGGCGAAGGCGTCGGTGTCGCAGAAGAGCACGGGCGAGCCGTCGCGGGCGGCCTCCTCCTCCAGTTCGGCCTGGCGCTGGGCGATGACGGGGAAGTCGGAGGAGCGGAAGGCGACGTCCGGCCAGGTGGCGCCGGGGTCTTCGGCCCTCAGCTCGGCGAGCTTGAGCTCGCTGTACTCGCGGCCGTACTCCGGTACGTACCGGGTGCGGGCCCAGACGCCGCCGCGCCGCCGGTAGTGGTCGGCGAGGGCGAGGAGCCATGGTGGTGGTGCCGGTGGACTCGGCGCCGAGGACGACGACCCGGCGGGTGAGCGCGGCCCGTACGGGCGCCTCCAGGAAGTCCCAGCAGCCCGCGGGGTCCGCGCGGACGGCGGTGCCGGAGACGGGGAAGCGGACGCGGTCGGGGTCGACGAGGACGGACGCGGCGCCGAAGCGGCGGCCGAGCTCCTCGCCGTACGGCTCCGAGGTGAAGACGGCGTCGACGCGTTCGGGCACGGCGGCCCGGAAGACGCGCATGTGGGCCTCCCACACGTCGGGGTCGTGGAGGTCGACGGGGTGGTCGTCGACGGCGCCGACGACGAGGGCGTCGGGGTGGACCTCGCGCATCCAGGCGACGCGCTCCTCCAGCGGCACGGACTCGGCGGAGGAGGCGCAGACGAGGACGGTGAGGCGGTCGCAGCGGTCGAGGGCGGTGCGGACGAGGTGGTGGTGGCCGGCGTGCGGCGGATAGAACTTGCCGAGGACGAGGCCGTGTCCGTAGCGCTTCACGCCGTCGCCTCCGCCGTCTCCGTCTCCGCCGCCGGTCGGCGGGCCCCCGCGAGGTCCCTGCTCCAGCCGCGCAGGCCCGTCGCGCAGAGCGCCATGAAGCCGACGTACAGCAGGGAGGTCAGGTACAGCCCCTTGTGGGCGTACAGCGGCACGTAGACGACGTCGGCGGCGATCCAGAGCCACCAGGACTCCAGGCGCTTCCTGCACTGGCCGTAGGTGGCCATGAGGGAGAGCGCGGTCGTCAGGGCGTCCCAGAAGGGGACGGTCGAGTCGGTGGCGCGGTCGAGCAGCAGGGTGAGCCCGAGGGTCCCCACCACCCCCGCCGCGAGCAGCCACGCCCCTTCGGCGCGCGTGGTGCGGCGCACCGGAAGGGTGTCGGAGCCCGGTCCACCCCGTGGGTCCAGGTCCACCAGCCGTACGCGGCGAGGGTGATGAAGACGATCTGGAGGCCGGCGTCGGCGTAGAGCCCGGCCTGCGCGAAGAGCAGGACGAAGAAGAGGTTGTTGGCGATGCCGACGGGCCAGTTGGCCACGTGCTGGCGTGCCACGAGCCAGACGCAGAGCGCTCCGCTGCCGAAGCCCAGGACCTCGGTCCAACTGACCGGGGTGTCCAGGACGGTGAAGAGCGGCTGTCGCAGGGGTTCGAGCAAAGTCGCGAGGCTCACGCCCGCCTCCTTAAGAGTCATCCTGACTATAAAGGGTGGCGGACCGCGCCCACAAGGGCCGGGCGCGGACGCGAAGGGCCCGTGACCGCCGGAACGGTCACGGGCCCCTTCGTACGGGCGCCTCGGCGGCGTTACATGCCGACTTCCTTCATCAGCATGCCGACCTCCGTGTTGGTCAGGCGGCGCAGCCAGCCCGACTTCTGGTCGCCCAGGCCGATCGGGCCGAAGGCGGTGCGGACCAGCTTCTCGACCGGGAAGCCCGCCTCGGCCAGCATCCGGCGCACGATGTGCTTGCGGCCCTCGTGCAGGGTGACCTCCACCAGGTAGTTCTTGCCGGTCTGCTCGACCACGCGGAAGTGGTCGGCGCGGGCGTAGCCGTCCTCCAGCTCGATGCCGTCCTTGAGCCGCCGGCCGACCTCGCGGGGCAGCGGGCCGGTGATGGCGGCCAGGTAGGTCTTCTTCACGCCGTACTTCGGGTGCGTGAGGCGGTGGGCCAGCTCGCCGTGGTTGGTGAGCAGGATGATGCCCTCGGTCTCCGTGTCGAGCCGGCCGACGTGGAAGAGCCGGGTCTCGCGGTTGGTGACGTAGTCGCCGAGGCACTGGCGGCCGTCCGGGTCCTCCATGGTGGAGACGACGCCGGCGGGCTTGTTCAGGGCGAAGAAGAGGTACGACTGGGTGGCGACGGTCAGGCCGTCCACCTTGATCTCGTCCTTCTCCGGGTCGACGCGCATGCCCTGCTCGACGACGATCTCGCCGTTGACCTCGACCCTGGCCTGCTCGATCAGCTCCTCGCAGGCGCGGCGCGAGCCCATGCCGGCGCGGGCGAGGACCTTCTGGAGCCGCTCGCCCTCCTGCTCGGCGCCGGGGAAGGTCTTGGGGGTCTTGATCTCGGGCTTGCCGGCGTACCGCTCCCGGTTCCGCTCCTCGGTGCGGGCGTCGTACTCTCGCGCGAGCGGGCCGGAGCCGTACGGCCGCCGCCGCGCTGCGGGGACTGCCGGGGGCCGCCCTTGGCCCCGCCGCGCGCGGCGTCGCCGCGACCGCGCCTGGACGGGCCGTCCGGGCGGCCGGCGAGGCCGTCCACGTCGTAGCTGCGCTCCTCCGGGCGAGGCCGGCGCGTGTTGGCGCCGCCGCCCTGACCGCCCTGGCCGCCCTGCCGGGAGCCGCCGCCCTGACCGCCGGGACGGCCGCCGCTCTGACCCGGGCGGCCACCGCCCTGACCCGGGCGCCCGCCGCCCTGGCGGTCGTCGCGGCCGTTGCCGGCGCCGCGGTAATCACCGCGTCCGCCGCCACCGCCGCCGCTTCCGCGGCCGCCACCGCTGCCGCCGCGGCCGCCGCTGTTGCCACCACGGCTCCCGCCGTTGTTTCCGCTGCTGTTCCTGCCGCTGCTGCTTCGCATCAAAGTTCCGTCTTGTCGTCTACGTCTGCGTCGGGTTCGAACGACGGGACGCCTTCGAGGAGTCCGGCTCGACCGCCTCCGCCTCGGGGAGGAAGGGCGCGAGCTCGGGGAGTTCGTCCAGGCCGCGCAGGCCCATCCGCTCCAGGAAGTAGTTCGTCGTCCTGTACAGGATCGCACCTGTTTCGGGTTCCGCGCCCGCCTCCTCCACCAGACCCCGCTGGAGGAGGGTCCGCATCACGCCGTCGCAGTTGACCCCGCGGACCGCGGAGACGCGGGAACGGCCGACCGGCTGGCGGTACGCGACGACCGCGAGGGTCTCCAGGGCCGCCTGGGTGAGCCGGGCCTGCCGGCCCTCCAGGACGAAGGCCTCGACGGCCGGGGCGTACGCGGGGCGGGTGTAGTAGCGCCAGCCCCGGCGACCTGGCGCAGCTCGAAGCCGCGGCCCTGGGCGGTGTACTCGTCGGCCAGCTCGCGCAGGGCGTCGGCGACCTCCCGGGGGAGCGGTCGAGGACCTCGGCGAGGTGGGCCTCGGTGGCGGGCTCGTCGACGACCATGAGGACGGCTTCGAGGGAGGGCTTGAGGTCGGTGCCGGTGGTGCCGGCGTCGGTGTGGTGTCGGGGGCGCTCACGCGCGGGCCTCCGTTTCCTGTCCGGGTTCCTGGTCGAACTCGTCGGTGACCCGGGCCTCCGCGTCCCCGCCGGTCCAGGAGACCGTGAGGTCGCCCAGGGCGGTCTCCTGGTCGAGGGCGACGGCCCGCTCCCGGTAGAGCTCCAGGAGGGCGAGGAAGCGGGCGACGACGGTGAGGGTGTCGCCGGCGTCCTCGATCAGCTCCCGGAAGGCCGCCGTGCCGCGTTCGCGCAGCAGGGCGGCGACCACGGCGGCCTGCTCGCGGACGCTGACGAGGGGGCGTGGATGTGCTCGACGTACACCTGCGGCTCGGCCCGGGGCCGCATGGCCTTGGCCGCGAGCTTCGCGAAGCCCTCGGCGCCGATGGAGATGATCACCTCGGGGAGCAGCTCGGCGTGGTGCGGTTCGAGTCCGGCGGTACGGGGGTGGCGGCGGCCCTCGCCCTCCACCGCTCTTCGAAGATCGCCGCGACGCGCTTGTACGCGCGGTACTGGAGGAGCCGGGCGAAGAGCAGGTCGCGGGCCTCCAGGAGGGCGAGGTCGGCCTCGTCCTCCACCTCGGCGGCGGGCAGCAGCCGGGCGGTCTTGAGGTCGAGCAGGGTGGCGGCGACGACGAGGAACTCGGTGGTCTGGTCGAGGTCCCCGTCGGGCCCGAGGGCGCGCAGGTGCGCCATGAACTCGTCGGTGACCCGCGAGAGCGCGACCTCGGTGACGTCGAGCTTGTGCTTGGTGATGAGCTGGAGCAGCAGGTCGAAGGGCCCTCGAAGTTCGAGAGCCGCACGGTGAACCGCCCGTCGGCGCCACCGGGACCGGCGGCCGGGGGCTCCTCGGCGACGGGCGAGGGCCCGTCCGTGGCGGCCGCGGGCCCGTCGCCGGGCTCCGGCACGGCCCCGGGGGCTCCACGCCGACCGGGGGCTCTCCCGCAGGCACGGAGGGCTCGACGACGGGTCCCGGGGCTTCCAGGACGGGCACGGAGGCCCGTACGGCCCCAGAGGTCCCGGCGGGTGCCCGGGGGGCTCCGGCAGGAGCCTCAGGCGCCCCAGGGGCTTCAGGCGCTCCGGGGGCCGCAAGGGCCTCGCGGGCTTCAGGCGCCTCGGGCCCCGCCCACGCCCCCGCAGGGGCTCCCGTGCCGCCGCCGTGCCCCAGAGCGCGGCGGCGCGGCGGGCGGGACGTTTCGTCAGGGGCGGAGTCGGGGGCGTGGTGCATGGAGGTCCAGGGGAGCGGAGGGCGCGGCAGCCCGCAGGCTACCGTCAGCGGCCGCGCAGACGGCGGACGAGGATGCTCGCGTCGCCGCGGGACTCCAGGTCCGCCAGGACGACCGCGACGGCCTCCCGGACGATCCGGCCCCGGTCGACGGCGAGGCCGTGCTCGCCGCGCAGCACGAGCCGGGCGTGCTCCAGGTCCATCAGCTCCTCGGCGGAGACGTAGACCGTGATCTTCTCGTCGTGGCGCTCGCGGCCGCTGGGCCGCCGGCTCGCGGTGCGGCCTCCGCCGCGCCGCCGGGGCGCAGCGGCCTGGGCGGGGGCGGCGGCCGAGCCGCCTTCTCGGCCTCGGGGACGTCCGGGCGCGCGGCTCCGCGGCCTCGGAGTCCGCCGCCGCGTGCTCCGCGGAGCCCTCGGCCGCCGGGTCGCTCTCGCCCGCCGGTGCCGGGACGGCCGGCGGGGTGAGGACGCCTGCAGCGCCGTCCCCCGGTCGTACGGAAGAGTTCGTCGGCGCCGGGCAGGCTCACTCGGCGTGACACCGGGCGAGCACCTCCCTGGCGAGCTGGCGGTAGGCGGCGGCGCCCACGGAGTTGGAGGCGTACGTGGTGATGGGCTCGCCGGCGACCGTGGTCTCCGGGAAGCGCACGGTCCGCCCGATGACCGTGTGGTACACGTGGTCGTCGAAGGCCTCCACGACGCGCGCGAGCACCTCGCGGCTGTGCACGGTCCGGGAGTCGTACATCGTGGCGAGGATGCCGTCGAGCTCCAGCTCGGGGTTGAGCCGCTCCTGGACCTTCTCGATGGTCTCGGTCAGCAGCGCGACGCCGCGCAGCGCGAAGAACTCGCACTCCAGCGGCACGATGACCTTGTGAGCGGCCGTCAGGGCGTTCACGGTCAGCAGGCCGAGCGAGGGCTGACAGTCGATCACGATGTAGTCGTAGTCGTTCATCAGCGGCTTCAGGGCGCGCTGGAGCGTGGACTCGCGCGCGACCTCGCTGACGAGCTGGACTTCGGCGGCCGACAGGTCGATGTTGCTCGGCAGCAGGTCCATGTTGGGCACGGCGGTCTTGAGGAGGACCTCGTCCGCCGACATGCCCGCTCCATGAGCAGGTTGTAGACGGTGAGGTCGAGCTCCATCGGGTTCACGCCGAGGCCGACCGACAGGGCTCCCTGCGGGTCGAAGTCGACGAGCAGGACCCGCCGTCCGTACTCGGCGAGCGCGGCTCCCAGGTTGATGGTCGACGTGGTCTTGCCGACGCCGCCCTTCTGGTTGCACATCGCGATGATCTTCGCGGGTCCGTGGTCGGTCAGCGGACCCGGGATCGGGAAGTACGGCAGGGGCCGTCCGGTCGGGCCGATCCGCTCGCGGCGCTGGCGGGCAGCGTCGGGCGCGAGGGTGGCCGCGTACTCCGGATCGGGCTCGTACTCGGCGTCGGGGTCGTAGAAGTGCCCTCGGGCACCTCGTCGTAGGCGGCGAAGTGGGTGGACTCTCGGCCCATCTCGTTGCCGGCCGTGGCGTTCACGTGTAGGCCGTCCATCGTCTTCATCGTGTGGGCTGTCGTCACGGGCTGGTGCGTCGCGAAGGTCCGCACCGCGACGGAGCCGATCGGAGCTCCCGGCGCACCACTCCCGGGAGTAAATGTCGACTCATTCACAAGTCGTCTTACCTCCTTGGGTGTGACCAGGAACATTTATCGATAGGTCAGCGTGGCACCATGCCGACGGTTGGCGACTCTATGGCGTGTCACCGGTCCGCAGCAACACAATCCGCCGGACCCGGCCCGATGTGTCGGTAACCGAACAGGCCTCTGTCAAGGGCGCGCGGGCACGCATCCGCACGTTTCCGGGGTGCGCGAAACGGTTAAAGAGTTACGTTCGCCGCGAGTTGCCCGAACGTTTCGGCGTGGCCGGAGACACGTCCGGCCGGACCTTGTCGAACAAGGTCCGGCCGGGTGCGCGGCATTGACGGCGCGCGTTGACGCGGCGCCGCGGGGGTCAGCCCAGGAGGCTGCTCAGCTCGACGTGGTCGAGGCCGTGCGCCTCGGCGACCTCCTTGTACACCACCTTGCCGTCATGGGTGTTGAGGCCCAGGGCGAGGGCGGCGTCGCGGCGGATCGCCTCGGCCCAGCCGTTGTTCGCCAGCGACACGATGTAGGGCAGCGTGGCGTTGGTGAGGCGTAGGTGGAGGTGTTCGGGACCGCGCCCGGCATGTTGGCGACGCAGTGAAGACCGAGTCGTGGACCTGGAAGGTCGGCTCGGCGTGGGTGGTCGGGTGCGAGTCCTCGAAGCAGCCGCCCTGGTCGATCGCGATGTCGACAAGGACACTTCCGGGCTTCATCTTGGCGACGAGCTCGTTGGTGACCAGCTTCGGGGCCTTGGCGCCCGGGATGAGGACGGCGCCGATGACGAGGTCGGCCTCGACGACGGCCTTCTCCAGCTCGTAGGCGTTGGAGACGATCGTCTGCACCTTGGTGCCGAAGACCTTGTCGGCCTCGCGGAGCTTGTTGATGTCCTTGTCGAGCAGGGTCACGTGGAAGCCCATGCCGACGGCGATCTGGGTGGCGTTCAGCCGGAGACGCCGCCGCCGATGACGACGGCCCTGCCGGCGTGGGTGCCGGGGACGCCGCCGGGCAGGACGCCGCGGCCGCCGGCCGAGCGCATCAGGTGGTAGGCGCCGACCTGCGGGGCCAGGCGGCCCGCGACCTCGGACATCGGGGCGAGCAGCGGGAGCGCGCGGTTCGCGGTCTCGACGGTCTCGTACGCGATGGCGGTGGTGCCGGAGGCGAGCAGCGCGTCGGTGCACTCGCGGGAGGCGGCGAGGTGCAGGTAGGTGAAGAGGGTCTGGTCCTTGCGGAGGCGGTGGTACTCCTCCGCGATGGGCTCCTTGACCTTGAGCAGCAGGTCGGCGGTGGCCCAGACCTCGTCGGCGGTGGGGAGGATCCCGGCGCCGGCGGCGACGTACTCCGCGTCCGTGATCGAGGAGCCGACACCGGCGTTCTGCTCGACGAAGACCTGGTGGCCGTGGCGGACGAGCTCGTGGACACCGGCGGGGGTGATGGCCACGCGGAACTCGTTGTTCTTGACCTCGCGGGGGATGCCGACCTTCATCGTCGATCACGGTCCTTGAATCAGGGAGGGATAACTGGCGCACTGCGATACATACCCGGATGCATCGCGACGCACCGGGGCAGACCACGTTCGAACGCGGCAGACCCAGTCTAATGAAGGAGTTCCCGCTGTCTAGCCTTTCAAAGTACTAATCTTCGCCGGAGCCACTGCGGATTTCGTAGGCGTAAGGTTCCGTTTCAGCAGTCTCTCCGCCCCGGCCCGGTGCAGCTTGGCCGCCGCCGGGTCGCCGAGCCGGTCGAGGGTGTCGGCGAGGCGCAGCCGGAGCGCCGCCTGGAGCCGGACGTCCCGGGCCCGGCGGGCCCACTCCACGGCCTCCTCGCAGGTCCGCAGGGACTCCTCGGGCCGCCCGGCGTACTCCTGGACCCGGGCCGCCTCGCTCAACGCCCGTGCGTAGCCCGGGAGATCGGAGAGCCTGCGGTAGCCGGCGGCGGCGGCCCGCCAGTTCCGCAGGGCCTCTCCGTACCGCCCGGCGTAGGTCTGTACGGCGCCGAGGCGGGCGTACAGCCGGGCCTGGTCGGCGCGCTCGTCCCGGGCGAGGCGCTGGGCGAGAGCCCGTCCGTACCAGTCGCCGGCCCGCTGCCAGTCCCCCAGCTCCTGATAGGAGCCACCTACGGATTCCATTGCCCGACCGGTCGCGTACGGGTCATTTGCTGCGCGTCCGGCCTCCAAAGCCGACCGATATCGCAGCAGAGCCTCCTTCGTCCTGCCGGTGCGGGCGTCGAGGTCGGCCAGGTTGAGCAGGGCCGCCGCCCGCTCGCGGTGCAGTCCGCGGCGCTCGGCCACGTCCAGGACGAGCCGGTGCAGCCCGTACAGCTCGGGGGCGGCGGCCTCGGCGCCCGGTGCGCGGCGAGCGCCCGGACGAGGGAGGCGATCAGACGGCGGGCCAGGGTGTCGAGCTCCCCGTCGGCGACGGCGAGGCGGGCGGAGGCGAGCAGGACGGGCCGCCGGGAGTCCAGCCAGGCCGCCCCGGCGGCGGCGTTCGGGAAGCGCAGGGCGCGCGGCAGCCCGGCCAGCTTCCTGCGGGCGGGCGAGCCCTCGGGTTCGGTGACCGCGCGGCAGGACTGGAGGAGCCGCACGGTCCGCTCCAGCATCCGGGCCCGCGCGAGCTGCACCTCGGCGGGCCGGTCGCGCTCCTCCAGTTGCGCGCGCAGGAGGGGGACGAGGTGGGCGCGCACCTCGTACTGGCCGTCCTCGCCGGCCGAGACGAGGCCGAGGGCCTCGAAGTCGGCGAGCGTGGTGGCGGCCGCCGAGACCGAGCAGCCGGCCAGGGCGGAGGCGGTGTGGGCGTCGGCCCGGCCGAGCGGGGCGAGCGCGAGGAAGCGCAGTATCCGGGCGGCGGTGGCGGGCAGGCCGTCGTGGGCGAGCAGGAAGGCCCGGGTGAGGGGTCGCCGTTCGGCTCGCGCAGCCGCTTGGCGAGGTCGGCGACGGAGGACTTGGGGTGGGTGGAGAGCCAGCCGCCGGCGAGACGACCGCGGCGGGCAGTCCCCGCACTCCTCGACGAGGGTCTCGGCGGCCTGCGGGTCGACGGTGACGCGGACGGAGCCGGTGAAGGAGGTGAGCAGCTCGATGGCCGACTTGGGGTCGAGGCCGCCGAGGGTGCAGGGCCGCACGTCGGGGATGCCGGTGAGCGGTCCTCCGGCGACCCCGATCACCAGGGTCTCGGGCTCGTCGGGGATCAGCGGGTCCGCCTGCTCGGCGTCGACGGCGTCGTCGAGGATCAGGACCGCCCGGCGCCCGGCGAAGGCGCCGCGGACCAGTTCGGCCAGCTCGTCCTCGGCGGCGCCGGGGGTTCGGCGACCCCGAGGGCGGCGAGCAGCTCCTGGGCGGCCCGGGCGGTGGGCACGGGCACGCCGCCGGGCTCGGTGAGCCGGGCGCGGAAGATCCCGTCGGGGTAGCGGTCGGCGACCTCGGCGGCCAGCTCCTCGGCGAGGGCGGTGCGCCCGGAGCCGGGCCGGCCGGCCACGAGCAGGACCCGGGCGCGGGGCGCCTTGCGACCGGTGAGGGTGTCGAGCCCGGTCCGTTCGATGTCGGCGCGCAGGGCCTTCAACTCGCGCTGGCGGCCGAAGAACCGCCGGCTGCCGGTTGCCGCCACCGCCTGATCCGTCACGGGCCACGCTCCCGTCCACCTGCGCACGAGCCGATCCCGCGGGAGGGGCTCCACGCGGGCGTTTCCGAGCGTAGTTCAGGGCGGGACGGGTACCCGGCGGAGCAGGGCGGACACATCCCCGATCGGATCAACAGATGGTCACACCGGGAGCTGTGTCCGCCCCGGCACCCCGCCACACCCCGCCGCATTCGGCACGGACGCGGCGGTCCGGCCGGGGCCTACGCCTCGAAGGGGCGGGCCGGCCACGGGGCCTCCGCCGGGCGGAGGGCGTCCAGGCCGTCGCCGGCGCGGGCGGCGGCCAGCGAGAGACGCCCACGACCAGACAGTTGTTGTGCAGGTCGCCCGCGAGGACCCCCGTACGAGGTCCGCGAGCGGCACCCGCGCCGTCTCCATGTCGGCCTCCTCCTCGGCCACCTCGAAGCGGTCCCCTCCGCGTCCGCGAGGTCCCGCGCGAGGAAGATTCGCACGGCCTCGTCGCAGCCGCCCGGCGAGGTGTAGACGTCGGTCAGGACCCGCCAGTCGCCGGCCTTGACGTGCGCCTCCTCGTACAGCTCGCGCCGGGCCGCGTGCAGCGGGTTCTCCCCGGGCACGTCGAGCAGCCCGGCCGGGATCTCCCAGAGCTTCTGCCGCACCGGGTGCCGGTACTGCTTGATCAGCAGCACCCGGTCCTCCTCGTCCAGGGCCAGGACGGCGACCGAGCCGGGGTGGACCTGGTAGTCGCGGCGCGCGACCGTGCCGTCCGGCATGACCACGTCGTCCGTGCGGACGCTCGTCTTCTTCCCCTGGAAGGGGTCTCCGACGCGACGACCCGCCACTCCTGCGGGGTGTCCTGCAACTCCATCAGCCGTCCTCCCGTGGACACGTGAAAACCGGGGCGCGGGACCCGAACAGGCCCGCACCCCGGCAACGTTAACGCCTGCGCCCTACTTGCCCGTCTTGCGCTCCACCGCGGCCTTCACCAGGCCCGCGAAGAGCGGGTGCGGGCAGGTCGGCGGGAGCGAGCTCCGGGTGCGCCTGGGTGGCGACCAGGTAGGGGTGGATCTCGCGCGGGTACTCGACGTACTCGACGAGCTTGTTGTCCGGGGAGGTGCCGGAGAAGACCAGGCCGGCCTTCTTCTCCAGCTCCGCGCGGTAGGCGTTGTTCACCTCGTAGCGGTGGCGGTGGCGCTCCTCGACGTACGGCTCGTCGCCGTAGACCTCGCGGACGATCGAGCCCTCGGCGAGCTTCGCCGGGTACAGGCCCAGGCGCATCGTCCCGCCCAGGTCGCCCGCGCCCTCGACGTACGCGAGCTGCTCCTCCATCGTGGAGACGACGGGGTGCGCGGTGGCCGGGTCGAACTCGGTGGAGTTGGCCTCGGGGATGTCGGCCAGGTTCCGGGCCGCCTCGATGACGATGCACTGGAGGCCCAGGCAGATGCCGAGCAGCGGCACCTTGTGCTCGCGGGCGTACTGGATCGCGCCGACCTTGCCGCTCACGCCGCGGTCGCCGAAGCCGCCGGGGATGAGGATCGCGTCGACGTCGCCGAGCTGCTTCTCGGCACCGGCCGGGGTCTTGCACTCGTCGGAGGTGACCCACTTGACCTTGACCCGGGCCTTGTTGGCGAAGCCGCCGGCCCGCATGGCCTCGGTGACCGACAGGTGGGCGTCGGGCAGGTCGATGTACTTGCCGACGAGCGCGACGGTGACCTCGTGCTCCGGGTTGTGGACGCGGTCCAGGAGGTCCTCCCAGACGGTCCAGTCCACGTCGCGGAAGGGCAGGTCGAGCTTGCGGACGACGTAGGCGTCCAGGCCCTCGGTGTGCAGCACCTTCGGGATGTCGTAGATCGACTTGGCGTCGATGGCGGCGACCACGGCGGCCTCGTCGACGTCGCACATCAGCGAGATCTTGCGCTTGATGGCGGTGGGGACGTCGCGGTCGGCGCGCAGCACGATCGCGTCGGGCTGGATGCCGATGTTGCGCAGGGCGGCGACCGAGTGCTGGGTCGGCTTGGTCTTCAGCTCGCCGGACGGGCCGATGTAGGGCAGCAGCGAGATGTGCACGACGAAGACGTTGTCGCGGCCGACCTCGTGGCGGACCTGGCGGACGGTCTCCAGGAACGGCAGGGACTCGATGTCGCCGACGGTGCCGCCGACCTCGGTGATGACCACGTCGACGTCGTCGGTCGCCATGCGGCGGATCCGGGACTTGATCTCGTTGGTGATGTGCGGGATGACCTGCACGGTGTCGCCCAGGTACTCGCCGCGCCGCTCCTTGGCGATGACCTGCGAGTAGACCTGGCCGGTGGTGACGTTGGCCGAGCCGTCGAGGTCGACGTCGAGGAAGCGCTCGTAGTGGCCGATGTCCAGGTCGGTCTCGGCGCCGTCGTTGGTGACGAACACCTCACCGTGCTGGAAGGGGTTCATGGTGCCGGGGTCGACGTTCAGGTACGGGTCGAGCTTCTGCATCGTGACCCGCAGGCCCCGCGCCTTGAGGAGCGCACCCAGGCTGGAGGCGGTCAGGCCCTTGCCGAGGGAGGAGGCGACACCCCCGGTGACGAAGATGTGCTTGGTCGTCGTGGTGTTGGGCGGCATCGCCAAGAGGGGCTCCCGTGGTCGCGTTCTGGAGGTGCGTACCGGCCGCCCCTCCGGAAGAATCGGGGGTGCCGTCGCTGCGGTTGCGGGGTCCTCGGCTGTCGCCGTTTCCCACCGGTCCACGGGGTACCAGGGTATCAGCGACCCGGGGAGACCGCTTCCGGCCACACGCGGCAGCCGGGCGTTCACGGACGGCGAGCGAGCGGGGTCCGACCAGCCCCGGACGGGGAAAGGGGTGTTCACCCGATTGGAGCAACGACGTTACTGGTGTGACCAACGGGTGGCGCGGGGCGCGACGTATCCTGCTCGGACATGGCCCGCCGAGCCGGCCGGCCGACGACGCCACCGCCTGTCCCCCGGGGCCGAACGCCCGGGGACCCATCCCGGACCGAGGCTTGTCGCAGACCCCCGATCGCTGACACACTCGGACCCCGGCCGGCACATGCGGCCGGGCATCTGGAAACAAGCGCCCCGAGGGGCGGACATGGCCGTTCGACTGGAGTGAAGCACGTGGCCGGGCGCATCGAGGATTACGCACTCATCGGAGACATGCAGACCGCTGCCCTGGTCTGCCGGGACGGCAGCGTGGACTGGCTCTGCCTGCCCCGCTTCGACTCGCACGCGATCTTCGCGGGACTCCTGGGCACGGAGGAGCACGGGTTCTGGCGGGTGGCCCCGCGGGCTTCCGAGGACGGCGAGCCGGCCCCGCCGACCGGCGCCGCTACCGGGGCGACTCGCTCATCCTGGAGTCCGAGTGGGACACCCCGCGCGGCACGGTCCGGGTGACCGACTTCATGCCCCGCGCGACGGCGCGCCGCAGCTCGTCCGGATCGTCGAGGGCGTCTCGGGCCGGGTCCCGATGCGCTCCGCGCTGCGGATGCGGTTCAGCTACGGCCGGATCGTGCCCTGGGTGCACAAGGTGGGCGACCGCACGGTCGCGGTCGCCGAGCCCGACTCGGTGTGGCTGGACACCACCGCCGAGACCCACGGCGAGGACCTCACCACGTACTCCGAGTTCACCGTCGGCCCCGGCGAGCGGGTCGCCCTCACGATCTCCTGGCAGCCCTCCCACAAGGACCAGCCGGCGCTGCCGGACCCCGAGGGGCCCTGGAGGCGACCGCCGACTTCTGGCGCGAGTGGGTCGACCACTGCACGTACCACGGCCCCTACCGGGAGGCCGTGGTCCGCTCTGATCACCCTGAAGGCGCTGACGTACGCGCCGACCGGCGGGATCGTCGCCGCCCCGACCACCTCGCTGCCCGAGGAGATCGGCGGCGTGCGGAACTGGGACTACCGCTACACCTGGCTGCGGGACGCGGCGATCACCCTCTCCTCGATGCTGCGCACCGGCTACCGCGAGGAGGCCCGCGCCTGGCGGGACTGGCTCCTTCGCGCCGTCGCGGGCGACCCGGAGAACCTCCAGATCATGTACGGCATCGCGGGCGAGCGCGAGCTGGGCGAGGCCGAGCTCGACTGGCTGCCGGGCTACGAGAACTCCGGTCCGGTCCGGGTCGGCAACGGCGCCGCCAACCAGCTCCAGCTCGACGTGTACGGCGAGGTCACCGAGCCCTGCACCTGGCGCACATGACGGGCCTGTCCCGCAACGACTACGCCTCCCTGCTCCAGCTCAAACTGATCGAGTACCTGGAGAAGAACTGGGACCAGCCCGACGAGGGCATCTGGGAGGTCCGCGGCCCGCGCCGGCACTTCGTGCACTCCAAGGTGATGGCCTGGGTGGCCGTGGACCGCACGATCAAGCTCATCGAGTCCGGGGACGCCGACGGCCCGCTGGAGCGCTGGCGGGAGCTGCGCGACGAGATCCACCGGGACGTCTGCGAGAAGGGCTACGACAAGGAGCGGAACACCTTCACGCAGTCGTACGGCTCCAGGGAGCTGGACGCCTCGCTGCTGCTGATCCCGCAGATGGGGTTCCTGCCGCCGGACGACAAGCGGGTCATCGGCACGATCGAGGCGATCCAGCGGGAGCTGTCCACGGAGGACGGCTTCGTGCTCCGCTACCCCACGGCCGGCGAGGAGGCCGGCGTCGACGGCCTGGAGGGCGACGAGGGCGCGTTCTGGCGTGTTCCTTCTGGCTGGCCGACGACCTGGCGATGATCGGCCGGGTCGACGAGGCCCGCACCCTCTTCGAGAAGCTGCTCGCCCTCCGCAACGACCTGGGCCTCCTGGCCGAGGAGTGGGACCCGAAGCTCCAGCGCCAGGTGGGCAACTTCCGCAGGCCTTCAGCCACGTCCCGCTGATCGACACGGCGCTGCGCCTGACGGCGAGCGGCGCCTACGGCGGCTGAGGGGCTCACGCCTCCGGCGCCGGCGGTCCCGCCCTTCGCGCGGCGGATCGCCCCGGTCGTCACCGACGTGTACGACCGGGGCGGGCCGGGCCGGAGGGTCACTCCCGCGCGCCCGCGAGTTCCACGACCCGGCTCATCGAGGAGTTCACCAGCACGGCGTCACTCCCGCGTGCCCGCGAGTTCCACCGCCGCGCGGCTCAGGGCGAGGCCGGCCGGAACGACCGCCGAGACCACAGCGAGCACCGCGCAGGCGCCCAGGGCCGCCCCGAGCGGCGTCCACGGGACCTCGATCGGCGTCCACACCGAGAGCAGGCCCAGCGCGCTCCACATGCCCGCCAGATTGAGCCCGGCAACCAGCGCTCCCAGCAGTCCGCCGACCACGACCACCGTCAGCGCCTCGGCACCCACCAGCCGCAGCACCTGCCACCGGGTGGCACCGGCCAGCCGCAGCGCGGCCAGCTCGCGGGCCCGGTCGGAGGTCGCCATGACCATCGTGTTGGCCAGCGAGACGCCGGTGTAGAGGAGGGCGATCCCGAGGACCAGGAAGAAGCCCGTCCGGGTCGTCCGGTCGGTCCCGGGACGCGTCGCCCGCACCCAGGCCTCCCCGGTGAGCACCTCCCCGTCCGACGCCCGCACCGCCCGGCGCAGGCCGTCGGCCACAGCGTGCGCGTCGGCCCCGTGCGCGAGGCGCACGTCGACCCAGTCGACGGGCGCCGCGGGGGCGTTGCGCGGGGTGACGTAGACGCCGTTGTCGCCGGTGCCGACGGCCATGACCGCGGCGATCCTCAGGGACTTCCTCGTGCCGTCGCCGAGCCACACGTCCACCCGCTCGCCCACGGTGTGCTTCTCCCACTCCTCGTTGACGATGATCGAGTCGTCGTCCAGGTCGTCCGTCCTCCCCGCGACGAGCGGGAGGCGGGTCGTCGCCGCGAGCGGTCCCGGCTCGGCGGCCCTGGCGCCAGACCTGACGAGCGCCACCCCTTCCTCCAGGACGTACACGGCGCTCGACGAGCTCGCCGAGACCTCGGCACCGGGCACGGCCCGGAGCCGCCGCAGCGTCGCCCCGTCGAAGCCGGCGGCGCCCGCCGGGAGCGACCACGAAGTCGGCGGCCGTCCGCTCGCGCGCCTCGGTGGCCTTCGCCCCGTCGAGGGTGGCGGTGGCGCCGAGCAGCGAGCCCGCGAGGGCGACCGTGACGAGCACGGGGGCCGCGACGGCGGCGGTGCGGCGGACCCCGGCGGCGGCGTTCTCCCGCACCAGCATCCCGCCGGCGCCCGGCAGCCGGGCCGGCAGCCAGGCGATCAGCCGGACCAGTGGCCGCACCAGCAGCGGCGCGAGCAGCGACCGCGGTGATCAGCAGCATCGGCCGGCTCACGTAGGTCTTGCGCCGCAGCAGGCCGCCCGGGTCCGTCGCCAGGGCCAGGGCCAGGGTCACCACGGCGGTGACCAGCAGGACCGCGCCCACAGCAGGCGGCCCCGCGTCATCGGCCGGGCGTCGACGGACGCCTCGCGCAGTGCCTCGGCGGGACCGGTGCGCCCGGCCCGCCAGGACGCGGCGAGCACGCCGCACAGGGCCACGAGCAGGCCCGTCCAGAACGCCACGTGGTAGGGCCAGGTGTGGTCGCCGAGGGTGAACCAGCGGGGCGCGAGGTTCTCGTCGACCGCCCACTCGACGAGCTCGGGAGCCGCGCGGGAACCGAGCACGCAGCCGGCGGCCGAGGCGAGGACGCCGACCGCGAGCGCCTCGTGGACGACCATGCGGCGGATCTGGCCCGGGGTCGCCCCGGCGGTGCGCAGCAGCCCGAACTCGCGCCGCCGCCGGGCCACCGCGAACGCGAAGGTCGAGGCCACCACGAACACCGACACGAACCCGGCGACGCCGCCGGCCGTGCCGAACAGGGCGTTCATCGCGGTGAGGGCCTCGGCGTCCCGGTCGGGGTCGGCGTCGGCGTACCGGCGCGCGTCCCCGGTGAGGACCTGGACGCCCTCGCTGCCGCGCACCGCCTCGCGCACGGCCGCCGCGTCGGCGTCGACCACGAGCTGGAGGCTGCGCGGCGCCAGTTCGGCGGCGCGGGCGTCGGTGTGGAACACGGCGTTCTCGAAGCCGAGCCCGGCCACGGTGCCGACGACCCGCACCGTGCCGCCGCCGGTCCGCACCCGGGTGCCCGGACGGGCCCAGTCGCCGCTGACGACGACCTCGTCCGCGGCCCGGGGCGCCCGTCCCGCGTCGAGTGCGTACGGCGCGAAGGCCGCCGTGGACCAGGGGTGGCCCACCAGATCGGCGGGCCCGCCCTCGGCCCGTACGGCGAACGACCGGTCCTCGACGACGGTCCCGAGGTCCCGCAGCTTCGCGACCACGCCGGCGGGCACGGCACGCGGCTGCGCGAGCTCCTGGCCGCGAACGCCGATCGGGGTGGACACCTCCAGGGCGTCCCGGCCCTTGACGACGACCCGCGCGGCGGCGAACCGCTCGGGCCCCGGTCGGGCGCGTCCAGCGAGGACGCCAGGGCCAGGCCCATCACGGCGATCAGCGCCACGCCGAGGGAGAGGGCGACGAAACTGCCGGCGAATGTGACCCAACGGGTGCGCAGGGTGCTCAGCGCGGTGGTCAGCACGGCGCCGCCTCAAGGCCGGTCATGCGCGCCGCGACGTCCTCGGCGGAGGCGCCGGCCAGCTCGCCGTGGACGCGGCCGTCGACGAGGAAGACGACGCGGTCGGCGTAGGAGGCGGCGACGGGGTCGTGGGTGACCATGACGATCGTCCGGCCGTCCCGGTCGACCGTGCCGCGCAGCAGGGTCAGCACCTCGCGGCCGGTCCGCGAGTCGAGCGCGCCGGTCGGCTCGTCGCCGAACAGCACGTCGGGGCGGGTGATCAGGGCGCGGGCCAGGGCGACCCGCTGCTGCTGGCCGCCGGACATCTCCGCCGGACGGTGCCGCGCGCGGTCGCCGATGCCGACCTGTTCGAGCACCTCCCGCACCCGGGCCCGCTCCGGGCGGCGGCCGGCGAGCCGCAGCGGCAGGGAGACGTTCTGCTCGGCGGTCAGCGAGGGCAGCAGGTTGAACGCCTGGAACACGAACCCGATGCGCTCGCGGCGCAGCAGGGTCAGTCCGGTCTCGCTCAGCCCGGTCAGCTCGGTGCCGCCCACGGTGACCGAGCCCGACGTGGGCCGGTCCAGGCCCGCGGCGCACTGCAACAGGGTCGACTTGCCGGACCCGGAGGGGCCCATCACGGCGGTGAAGGTCCCCTTCGGGAAGGCGAGCGACACCTCGTCGAGGGCGGTGACGGACGTGCCGCCCGCGCCGTACCGCCGGGTCACGGAACGCAATCGGATCGCGTCGTTGCTCATGTGTTCCCCATCAGGGCTCGTTCCTCGGCTCGTCGGTCCCTCCACGAAACCGCGGAAGCCCCGCGCGACGCAGTACGGCCCGGAGGAGTCTCGGGGTAGTGCCAGGCCCACCCCGAGAGGGCCCCTGGGCCGATGGCACCGGACCGGCGGGGCCGCCTACGGTCATGCGCATGCACCCTCGAAACGTGTGGCAGGCCATGTCCCGGCCGGGCTTCCTGCTGTCGGCCTGGCCCTGGCGCGCCGCCGCGTACCTGTCCACCGGCGCGGTGACCGGTGCCGTCGTCCTGGTGGGGATCGTGACGGCGGCGGCGGTCTGCAGTCTGCTCGTCGTCGTCCTGGTGGGGCTGCCCTGCTCGTCCTGGTCGCCCTCGGCGGGATCCCCGTGGCCTGGGTGGAGCGGCACAGGCTGCGCCTGGTCGACCGCGACCCGGTGTCCGGCCCGCACCGGGTGCCGGCCGCGCCGGGGCTGCGGGCCTGGCTGACCACCCGGCTGCGCGAGGAGGGACCTGGCGGGAGCTCGGGTACGCGCTGCTGTTCGCCGTGCTGCTGTGGCCGGTCGACGCCCTGGCCGTCACGGTCGCCCTGTTCCTCCCGCTGTCCGTGGCCGCCACCCCGCTGCTGATGGCCACGGTCGGCGACGGCCACGAGGCGAAGGTGCTCAAGCAGTGGACGGTCACCACCTGGCCGACCGCGTTCGGCGTCGCCGTGCTGGGTCTGCTCCTGTGGGGCCTGGGCGCGTACGTGCTCTGCGCCGCGGCAGGCGCCCGTGCGGGGCTGGTCCGACTGCTGATCGCCTCCCGCGAGGGCGGGCGCGATGCCGAGGTGGTCGAGCTGGTCCGCTCCCGCGCCCGGCTGGTGGACGCCTTCGAGGCCGAGCGGCGCCGCATCGAGCGCGATCTGCACGACGGCGCCCAACAGCGCCTCGTGGCCCTGTCGATGGCCCTCGGCCTCGCCCGCCTCGACGCCCCGCCCGGCCCGCTCGCCGACCAGCTCGCCAGGGCCCACGAGGAGGCGGGCAAGGCGCTCGCGGAACTGCGCGAGCTGATCCGGGCGTCTACCCCAAGGTCCTCACGGACTACGGCCTTCAGGCCGCGGTCGCCGACACCGCCGACCGCTGCGCGGTCCCCGTCGACGTCGACCTCGAACTGCCGGGCCGGCCGGCCGAGGCGGTCGAGTCCGCGGCGTACTTCGTGGTCTGCGAGGCGCTGGCCAACGTCGCCCGGCACAGCGGGGCCGGCCGTGCGCGGGTGAGCGGCGGTCATCACGACGGGCGCCTCTTCCTCGAAGTGCGCGACGACGGCCGCGGCGGTGCGGACCCCTCGGCGGGCAGCGGCCTCACCGGTCTCGCGGACCGGGTGTCGGTCCTGGATGGCAGACTGGCCCTGACCAGTCCGCCGGGTGGGCCGACCCTGTTGCGTGTGGAGTTTCCTTGCGAGTTGACCGAGGCGGCCGGCCGCTGCGCGTAGTGCTGGCCGAGGACAGCGTGCTGCTGCGGGAAGGACTCGTCGGCCTGCTCGGCCGCTGCGGCCACGAGGTGGTGTCGGCCGTCGGGGACGCGCGGGCGCTGGTCTCCGCCGTCGAGCAGCACGCCCCCGACATCGTGGTGACGGACGTGCGCATGCCGCCCGGTTTCCAGGACGAAGGGCTGCACGCGGCGGTGCGGCTGCGCGAGGAGCGCCCCGCGCTCCCGGTCCTGGTCCTCAGCCAGTACGTGCAGCGGGCGTACGCCGCCGAACTCCTGGACTCCGGCGACGGAACGGGCGTCGGCTACCTGCTCAAGGACCGGGTCGGCCAGGTCGAGGAGTTCGTGGAGGCGCTGCGCGAGGTGGCGGACGGCGGGACGGTGGTCGACCCCGAGGTGGTGCGCCAGTTGCTGCGCCGCCGCCGCGATCCGCTGGAGCGGCTCACCCCGCGCGAACGCGAGGTGCTGGCACTGATCGCCGAGGGCAGGTCCAACGGCGCGATCGCCAGGGAGCTGGTGGTCTCCGAAGCGGCGATCGGCAAGCACATCGGCAACATCCTCACCAAGCTGGACCTGCCTCCGGCGGATGAGACCCATCGCAGGGTCCTGGCCGTCCTCACCTACCTGCGGGCCTGACCCGCCGGACGCGACCGGCGCACGGGAACCGGCGGGGGCACGCGGCGGCCGGGGCGCACGGGCCGGGGCCCGGACCTACGGTGAAAGGGTCCTGTCCCCCGCAAGGAAGGGGGCACCCATGGCTCCCCGAACGCTCGTCCCGACAGTGCCCTGGCCGGCCTCCGGGAGGGCCTGGCGGGTGAGGTCCTCGTGCCGAACGACCCCGGCTACGACGGGGCGAGGACCGTCTTCAACGGCATGATCGACCGGCGTCCGGCCGTCGTCGCCCAGTGCGCGACCCCCGAGGACGTCGCCAACGCGGTGCTCTTCGCCCGGGAGACCGGCCTGCCGGTCGCGGTGCGCGGCGGCAGCCACGCCGTCGCCGGGACGGCCCTCAACGACGGCGGCCCGGTGGTGGACCTGCGCCGGATGCACGCGGTGGTCGCGGACCCCGAGAACATGACGGTACGGGTCGAGGGCGGGGCGACCATGTCGCACCTGGACCGCGCCTGCCAGCCGTTCCACGTGGCGGTGACCGGCGGCCGGGCGTCCACGACCGGGGTCGGCGGGTTCACCCTCGGCGGCGGTTCGGGCTGGCTGGAGCGGAGGTTCGGCCTCGCCTGCGACCACCTGCTCTCCGCCGAACTGGTCACCGCCGGGGGCCGGCACGTGCACACGGACGCCGAGGAGAACCCGGAGCTGTTCTGGGCGCTGCACGGCGGCGGCGGGAACTTCGGGGTGGTGACGTCGATGACGCTGCGGGTGCACGCGCTGCCGGAGTTCTGCTTCGCGCTGCTGTTGTTCGCCCCGGAGGCGGGGCCCGAGGTGGTCCGCGCGTACCGGGACCTGGTGGACGCGCCGGCCCCCGACGCGGTGGGCGGCGGGGTGCTCTGCCTGACGACCCCGCCGGCGGAGTTCGTACCGCCGGAGCTGGCGGGGACGCGGATGTGCGCCGTGGTCGTCACGTACGCGGGGCCGGAGGCGGAGCTGCGGGAGGCAGTGGCGCCGCTGCTCGCGCTCGGCCCGGCGGCGACGGTGGTGGCGGAGGTCCCGTACGCCGACTTCCCGTGCATGCTGGACGACCCGCCGGGGCAGCGGAACTACTGGTCGGCCGAGTACCTGGACGCCTTCCCGGACGAGGCCGTGGAGCTCTTCTGCGCGCGGGCGGAGGACATGCCGGTGCCGACCGGGACCCAGCACGTGGTGTTCCCGATGGGCGGGCGGGTGGCGCACGGCCCTCGGAGTACCCGCTGCCGTGGCGTACGGCTCCGTGGGCCGTGCACCCCTTCGGGGTGTGGGAGGACCCGGCCGACGACGAGCGGGCGATCCGCTGGGTGCGGGACGTCCGGGCCGGCATGCGGCCGTGGGCGGTCGGCGCCGTCTACCTGAACTTCATCGGTGCCGAGGGCGCGGACCGGGTGGCGGCGGGCCTCGGCGCGGAGAACGTCCGGCGGCTGGCCGAGGTGAAGGCGGCGTACGACCCCGGGAACGTGTTCCGCTTCAACCACAACATCGCCCCGGCGGCCTGAGCCCCGCCCCTCCCGGGCCCCTCCGGGTGACGCAGGACACACTCGACACGTGACCGCGCAAGTGCCTCGGCGGTCGACGAGTTGTCGGGGCGGTGTACGAAGTGTCCGGTGCCGTGACCGTGGGGTGATGTCGCCGGAAGTCGGACGCGGGTAGCGTCCGGGGCCATGGACAACCAGGGCGGTATCACCGTGCAGCGGGCCTCGAACTCCCCGGCCTGCGCGGCGGGCTCCCGGAGGTCGTCGCGGGCGCGGACCGGCTGCACCGGACGGTGCGCTGGGTGCACGCGGGCGAGGTGCCGAACATCGCCTCGCTGCTCAAGGGCGGCGAGCTGCTCCTCACCACGGGCCTCGGGCTCGGCACCCGACCGGCCGAGCAGCGGGCCTTCGTGCGACGGCTCGCCGACCGGGGCATCGCGGCGCTCGTGGTGGAGCTGGGCCCCGCTTCGCCCGCCTCCCGGCGACCATAGTGGAGACCGCGCGGGCGGCGGGGCTGCCGCTGGTGCAGCTCCACCGCGAGGTGCCGTTCGTGACGGTGACGGAGGAGATCCACACCGAGATCGTCAACGGCCACTACGCCCTCCAGCGGCGGGCCGAGGAGGTCCACCGGCAGTGCACGGAGGCCCTGCTCGGCGGCGGCGGCGTCCCGCAGGTGCTGCGGATCCTCTCCGACTTCGCCGCCAACCCGGTCTTCCTGGAGACCCCCGACGGGCAGTTGCTCTACGCGGCGGGCACCGAGTCCGCGCCCGCCGACCCGCTCCAGGTGTGGGACGGGCTGCGCGGCGGCCGGGCGGCCCGCGAGTCCGGCCCGCCCACCGGCACGGTCCTGGTGGACGTGCCCGGCGGCGGCCCCGGTACGGGCTCGGTGCGGGCCCGCCTGGTCCTCCTGGCGGTCTCCGGCGCCCTCTCCCCGTCCACCGGATGGCGGCCGAGCGGGCGGCCGGGCTCCTCGCCGTCGTCCTCATGCAGGCGCGGCGGGAGGAGGAGCTGGCCGCGCGCGGCCGGGGCGACTTCCTGACGGACCTGGCGGAGGGCCGGATCACGGCCGAGGACGCCCCGGCGCAGGCCCGGGTGCTCGGCTTCAGGCCCGGGAGAGCCCGCTCCTGCCGGTGGTGATGCGGCTGGCCCCGGAGCTGTCCCCCTCGGGGAACTGGGCGCTGCTCGCCCGGGCGGTCCTGGAGGAGCTCTCCTCCGTCGGCGTGCCCGTCCTGCTCGGCGTCCGCCCGGTCGAGGGCCGGGTCCCGCTCCTGCTCGGCCTGCGTTCGGAGACCGAGCGCACGGCGGTCGCGGACCGGGTCGCGGCGGCCCTGCGCGCGGGCGTGGAGCGGGCCGGCCTGGAGCGGGCGGGGACGCACCCGCCGGTGATCGTGGTGGGCGTGGCGGGAAGCTGGGCGGCGGCCTCGGCGGGCCTGCGGCACGCGGCGGAGACGGCGACGGCGGCACAGGGCCTGTCGGACCTGCCCTGGTACGACGCGCGGCGCCTCGACATCGACCTGCTCCTGTGGCGGCTGCACTTCCACGGGGACACGGTGCTCGCGGCCTTCGTGGACCGCGCGATCGGCCCCTCCAGGAGCACGACCGCACCTCCCGGCCACCGCTGCTGCCCACCCTGGAGACGTATCTGGCCCACGCGGGCCGCAAGGCGGAGACGGCCCGCGAGCTGCACCTCAACCGCCAGACCCTCTACAACCGCCTGGCCCGCGTCTCGGAGCTCCTGGGCACGGACCTGGACGACCCCCAGACGGTCCTGGCGCTCTCCCTGGCCCTCAGGGCCCGCCGCCACACGACGTGACCCCCGCTCAGCGCCCCGCCAGCTCGTCGTACACGCTGAGCACGTGCGCCACCGTGTCGTCCTCGGTCGGCCAGGTGCCGGCCTGGACCCGGCCGGCGGCGGCCAGGTCCATCCGCCGGTCGGCGTCCTCCAGGAGGCCCCGGACCGCCGCGGCGAGGGCCGCGGAGTCCCCGTACGGCACCAGTTCGGCGGCGTCCCCGACGAGTTCCGGCACCCCGCCGACCGCCGTCGCGACGAGCGGCACGCCGAGCCGCAGCGCCTCCTGGGCGAGCGGGGAGCGGGCCTCCCAGCGGGACGGGAGGACGGCGACGTCCGCCGCCGCGAGCAGCTCGGCGACGTCCTCGCGGGCGCCGATCAGCCGGACCGGCAGGTCCTCCTCAGTGATCCGCCGCTGGAGGAAGGCCCGTTCGCGGCCCTCCCCGGCGATCACGAGGAGCGGCTGCGGGTCGAGGTCCCGCCACCGCCGGGCCGCGTCGAGCAGGGTCCGGTAGCCCCGGCCGCGTTCGAGCGCGCCGACGGCCATGAGCAGCGGGCGGTCGACGGCGCCGAGTTCGGCGCGCGCCTTGCCGTCGTGGAGGCAGACCGGTCCGCGCGCGGCCGGCAGGGTGACGGGGGCGAGCCGGGCGTCGCGGGCGCCGCGCCGCCGGGCCCGGTCGACCAGTTCGGAGGAGGTCGCGAGGACGACGCTCGCGGCCCGTACGGTCCGCCGTTCCAGGAGCCGGAGGAGCCCGCCCCGCGCGCCCTCCGCGTGGCCGCGGGTGTGCCAGGTGGTCACGAGCGGGACCGGCGCCCCGCCGGACAGCGCGAGCGCGGCCCGTACGGAGGCCTGGAGGCCGTGCGCGTGGACCACGTCCGCGCCGACGCAGGCGTTGCGCAGGGCGGTGACGGCGGCCGGGTCGCCGAGGCGCGGCAGGGGCACGAAGCGCGCGCCGGCGGCAGGGTAGTCGTGGACGCGGTCGAGTGCGGGAGGGGCGCACACGGTCACCCGCACGCCCCTCGCCACGAGCCCCGCGGCGAGTGATCGGACGTGAGCGCTGCCGCCCGCGCTGCCGCCGCCCAGCACTTGGACCGTACGGAGCTGTGTCACGCGCCCAAGGATGCCAGTCCGGACCTGCGACCGTACGCACGTTCCGGCACCGAAATGGAGTCGTTTCCCTTGCGCGGAGGGCGCCCGACGCCGGGACTCACCCCAGGGTTCACTCACACGGGTGAGCGCGCGAGAGGCCGCGCGCTCCCCCGGACGGCGGCGGCGACGAGCGCGGCCGCGTGCGCGGCGAGCCCGAGCCGCCCGTTCCCGGCCGCGATCGCCCCGCCGACGGCGGCGCCGAGCGCGTGCGCGCCCGTGTCGCCGAGCATGGTCGACTCCCCGAGGTCGTCCGCGAGGACCGCGGCGACGGCTCCCATCGGGGCGGCGGCGGGCGAGCCGCGCAGCAGCCCGGGGGCGGCGAGCGCGAGCGCAGCCAGACCGGCGCGCCCCGGCCGTACGTCCACGAGGTTCACCAGATGGGCACTGCCCGCGACGACGATCCCGGCGAGGACCTTGTCCACGGGCCGCTCCTTGAGCAGCGCCCCGGCCACGAGCGAGGCGGCCCCGATCCCGAGGAGCTTGACGGCCCCGCTGGTCACCTCGCCGTCCCGCAGCGCCGCCAAGTGCGCCCGGAGACCGCGCCGGTGGTCCCCCTCACGTCGTCGTACGCCCCGCACGCCCCGGCCGCGAGCACGGCGAACGCGACGGGCGCGCTGCCGCTCCCGGCCGCCGTCCCGAGAGCGACGGCGGGCCCGGCGTACAGGTCCACTTCCCGCCCCGCGTAATTCGCCCGCGTCCACCGCACATCACGCGAAAGCCGGCGCAGCCCCTCGTACACCGCGCGGGTCGCCCCGGCGGCCACGGCGAAGGAGACGGTGCGCCTCACCCGTCCGCCCGCGCCGCGCGAGGAGTTCCTCCGCATGGGCCCGGGCCGTCTCGGAGTCCTCCTGCCCGGCGAGCATCCGGGACAGCTCGCGGACCCGCTCCTCGCCCTCCAGGACGGTGACGCCGGAGCGGGTGACCGAGCCGTCGTTGGTCTTCTCGACGAGGAGCTGGCGGTCGGCGAAGGCCGCGACCTGCGGGAGGTGGGTGACGACGACGACCTGCGCGGTCCTGGCGAGCTTGGCGAGGCGGCGGCCGATCTCGACGGCCGCCTTGCCGCCGACGCCCGCGTCGACCTCGTCGAAGAGGTACGTGGGCACCGGGTCGACCCCGGCGAAGACGACCTCGACGGCCAGCATCACCCGGGAGAGCTCACCGCCGGACGCGCCCTTGGCGATCGGACGCGGCGGGGCGCCGGGGTGCGGGGCGAGCAGCAGCTCGACCTCGTCGGCCCCGGACGGGCCGTACGCGACCCGCCGGCCGCCGACCTCGACGCCCTCGGGGTCCTCGGTCTGCCGGATGTCGAAGGACACGCGCGCGTGCGGCATGGCGAGCGAGGCGAGTTCGGCGGTGACGGCGGCGGCGAACCGGTCCGCCGCCTCCGTGCGCGCGTCGGTGAGCCGCTGCGCGAGCGCGGACAGCTCGTCGCGCAGCCGGTCCCGCTCGGCGGTCAGCTCCTCGATGCGGTCGTCGTCGTTGTCCAGCTCCCCGAGCCGGGCCGCGCTCTCCTCGGCCCAGGCCAGGACCGCGCCGGTGCCCTCCCCGTCCCCGTACTTCCGGACGAGCTGGGTGAGGGCCGCGCGCCGCTCCTCGACGGCGGCGAGGCGCAGCGGGTCGGCGTCCAGGTCGTCGGCGTATCCGGCCAGCTCGGTGGCCACGTCGGCGAGCAGGATGGAGATCTCCCCATCCGGTCCGCGAGCGCGGCGAGCGCCGGATCGTGCGACCGCACGGCCTCCAGGGCCCGGCCCGCGCCCGCGACCAGCGTGGTCGCGTCGACGGACTCGGGGTCCTCGGGCGAGCCCGCGAGCGCGGCGTGCGCGAGCGCGGCGGCCGAGGCGAGGCCTCGGCGTGCCCGAGCCGCTCGGCCTCGGCGGCCAGTTCGGCGTCCTCGCCGGGCAGCGGGGCGACGGCCTCGACCTCGTCGAGCCCGAAGCGCAGCAGATCGGCCTCCTGGGCGCGTTCCCTGGCCCGGGTGGTGATCTCGTCCAGCTCGGCGGTGACGGCCCGCAGCCGCCGGTACGCCTCGCCGTAGGAGGCGAGCGGTGCCGAGACGGCCCCGCCCGCGTACCGGTCGAGCGCGCCGCGCTGCCGGGCGGGCTTGAGCAGGCCCTGCTGGTCGGTCTGGCCGTGGACGGCGACGAGTTCGTCGGCGAGTTCGGCGAGCAGCCCGACGGGCACGGAGCGCCCGCCGAGGTGGGCCCGGGAGCGCCCCTCGGCCGAGACGGTACGGCTGACGAGCAGGACCCCCTCGTCGAGCTCGGCCCCGGCCTCCTCGGCGCGCACGGCGGCAGGCGCGCCCGGGGCACGCTGATCCGCCCCTCGACCACGGCCGACGCCGCGCCGATCCGTACGAGCGCCGGGTCGGCCCGTCCGCCGAGCAGCAGCCCCAGACTGGTCACGACCATGGTCTTGCCCGCACCGGTCTCACCGGTCACCGCGGTGAAGCCGGGCGACAACTCGACCACAGCGTCGTCGATGACCCCGAGCGACCGTATCCGCATCTCCTCCAGCACGCCCCAGACCTTACGAGGTTTCCCTGGTCCGATGCGACATCGGCCCGGCCGTAACCCTCCGGCGCGCCGATCGTTCGGACACCCGGCGGGGCGGGGCCGGTCAGCGCGGGGCGCCCCGCCAGCCCGAGACCGGGAGGGCGAACTTGGCGACGAGCCGGTCCGTGAAGGAGGCGTGGTGCAGCCGGGCGAGCCGGACCGGGACGGCGCCCCGCCGGACCTCGACCCGCGCGCCCGCCGGGAGCTCCACCGTCCGCCGTCCGTCGCACCACAGCACCCCGTCCGGGGTGTGCGGCTCGACCTCGACCGCGAGGATCGACTCGGGGGTGGTCACCAGCGGCTTGGCGAAGAGGGCGTGGGCCCCGATCGGGACCATGAGCAGCGCCTCGACCTCGGGCCAGACGACCGGCCCGCCCGCCGAGAAGGCGTACGCCGTGGAGCCCGTCGGTGTCGCGCAGATCACCCCGTCGCAGCCGAAGCCGGTCACCGGACGCCCGTCGATCGCGAGCACGACCTCCAGCATCCGCTCCGGGGACACCTTCTGCACGGCCGCCTCGTTGAGCGCCCAGTCGCGGTGCAGGACGTCGCCGTTCTGGTACACGGTGACGTCGAGGGTCATCCGCTCCTCGACCTCGTACGCCCGGGTGACGACCCGGTCGACGACCTAGTCGAGGTCGTCGCCTCGGCCTCCGCGAGAAGCCGACCCGCCCCAGGTTGACGCCGAGCATCGGCACCCCGGAGGCGCGGGAGAACTCGGCGCCGCGCAGCAGGGTGCCGTCGCCGCCCAGGACGACGAGGAGTTCACAGTCGTCGATGGCCTCGGAGCAGGCCTCGGGGACCTTCTCCACGGAGGACGGCAGCGGCAGGTCCGCCGCCTCGGCCTCCAGGACGCGGACGCCGAGCCCGGCGCGCAGCAGCCCCTGGACGACCAGTTCGGCACTGCGCACGGCGGCCGGCCGGCCGGTGTGCGCGAGCAGGAAGACGGTGCGTGGTGCGGTCTCTGGTGGTGCTGCCGTTGAGCTCAACGAGGTCCCTCCGCCACGGCGCGGTCGACGTCCGCCGGATCCAGCGCGGGCGCCCCTGCCCGCAGCCACAGAAAGTACTCGACGTTGCCCGAGGGGCCGGGCAGCGGGCTGGCGGTGACGCCGAGGACGCCGAGCCCGAGCTCGCCGGCCCGCCGAGCCACGTTCTTCACGGCGTCGGCCCGCAGTTCGGCGGAACGGACGACTCCGCCCGTGCCGAGCCGCTCCTTGCCGACCTCGAACTGCGGCTTGACCATCAGGACGAGGTCGGCGTCCGGCGCCGTGCAGGACGCGAGGGCGGGCAGGACGAGGCCGAGCGGGATGAAGGACAGGTCCCCGACGACGAGGTCGACGGGTACGCCGTCGATCGCGTCCGGCGTCAACTCGCGTACGTTCGTGCGGTCCTTCACGGTGACCCGCTCGTCGCTCTGCAACGACCAGGCGAGCTGCCCGTAGCCGACGTCGACGGCGACGACGTGGGCGGCGCCCGCGCGCAACAGGACGTCGGTGAAGCCGCCGGTGGAGGCCCCGGCGTCGAGGGCCCGCCGCCCCGCGACCACCAGCCCCCGCGGGACGAAGGCCTCGAAGGCCCCGGCGAGCTTGTGGCCGCCGCGCGAGACGTAGTCGGGGTCGGAGTCGTCCTGGAAGACGACGATGGCCGCGGCGGTCTCGACCTGGGTGGCGGGCTTGGTGGCGACGGTCTTGCCGACGGTCACCCGGCCCGCGGCGATCAACTGGCTGGCGTGCTCCCGCGAGCGCGCGAGCTTGCGCCAGACCAGCTCGGCGTCGAGGCGGCGGCGTGCCACTCCTGCCACGTTCTGTTCAGCTCCTGTTGTCGTACGGACGGGGGCGGGGTGCGCGTCGAGCGAGGTCAGCTCGTCGCGCAGGCCGCGGTGTACATCCTCGTACACCTCCGGGTGCCCGTCCGCCGGGAGGGCGTCGACCTCGGCGAGACGCGCGAGGCGGGCGTCGACGGCGGGGTGGCCGGTGCGCTCCCGGGCGACCCCGAGGGGCGCGGGCGCGGCGGGCTCCCCGGACTCCTCGCCCGACTCCTCTCCGGACGCCCCGACGGGCGCCCCACCGGCCTCCTCGGACCCTTCGTCGGCCCGGTCGTCCACCACCGGCTCCGTCGCCGCTTCCACCACCGGCTCCGGCATCGCTTCGCTCATGCCCCGACGCTACCGCGAAGCCCTGGGGTACCGTCGACGGCGATGGCGACGATCACGGAGTGCCGCGGCGCACTGGACAGACTTTCCGACAGCCTCGCGCGGGCGGACGGCGACGTGCGCGGCGCCGCCGCGCTCGACCGCAGCCTGAGCTGCCACGTCACCGACCTGGACACCACCTTCACGGGCCGCCTCGCGGACGGCCGGATCCGGGTGGACTCCACGGTGGAGGGCCCGCCGCCGGCCAAGGCGCAGATCCGGCTCGCGATGACCGGAGACGACCTGGTGGCGATGGTGGACGGGCGGCTGAACTTCGCGAAGGCCTGGGCCTCGGGCCGGGTCAGGCTGGAGGCCGGCTTCCGCGACCTCCTGCGGCTCCGCTCGCTCCTGTAGCGCCACCCGCTATCTGTAGCGGCTCTGACTGTCCGTAGCCAAGCTCGCCATCTGTAGCGACGTTCGCCATCTGTAGCGGCGCTCGCCATCCGCAGCCCGCTCCCCGCCCGCGTCACTTCCGCAGCGCGGGCTCCGCGGTCGCGGCGGCGCGCGCCTTCCGTCCGGCGGGCACGACCAGCGGGGTCCCCGTCTCCGGGTCCTCGATGACCTGGCAGCGCAGCCCGAAGACCCGCTCGACCAGTTCGGCGGTCACGACCTCGGACGGCGGCCCTCGGCGACCACCTCGCCGGCGCGGACGGCGATGAGGTGGGTCGCGTACCGGGCCGCGTGGTTGAGGTCGTGCAGGACGGCGACGAGCGTGCGCCCCTGCGTCTCGTGCAGCTCGGCGCACAGGTCGAGGACGTCGATCTGGTGCTGGATGTCGAGGTACGTCGTCGGCTCGTCGAGCAGGAGCAGCGGGGTCTGCTGGGCGAGCGCCATGGCGATCCAGACGCGCTGGCGCTGACCGCCGGAGAGCTCGTCCACGTACCGCTCGGCCAGCTCGGCGACGCCGGTCGCCGCCATCGACTCCCGGGTGATCCGCTCGTCCTCCGGGGACCACTGGCGCAGCAGCCCCTGGTGGGGGTAGCGGCCGCGGGCGACGAGGTCGGAGACGGTGATGCCGTCGGGGGCCAGGGAGGTCTGGGGCAGCAGCCCGAGGGTCTTGGCGACCTTCTTGGCGGGCAGGGAGTGGATCGACTGCCCGTCGAGCAGGACGCGCCCCTCGGTGGGCTTCAGCATCCGGGAGAGGGCGCGCAGCAGGGTGGACTTGCCGCAGGCGTTCGGCCCGACGATGACGGTGAAGGAGTTGTCGGGGATCTCGACGGACAGGTCACGGGCGATGACCCGCTGCTCGTACGCCAGGGTGACCGCTTCCGCGCGCAGGCGCTGCTCCCGCCGACCGTCCGTACCCGCCATGCCCGCGACTCCCGTCGTCCTCGTCCGTGACCGTGGCGGACGCTGACGACCACGACCCAAGCGGAGTTAGGTTAGCCTATCCAACTTCCTCGGCCACCCCGTGGCCGCTCGCCCGCCCGCCTCCTCCGGCCCCTCTGCCCCAGGACCCGCCCCCGGCTCCTCCGTCCCAGGACCCGCCCCGGCTACAGCCCCAGCCGCGCGATCGCCTTCTCCCCGTCCGGGGCGCCCGCGCCGGACTCCGCCGCCGACCACGCGGCCCCGCACAGGGCCCGTACGCCGTCCATCGGGTCGGCCTCCCCGGCCGCCGTCCCTCGACCGTCAGCGCGCCCCCGTCCACCGAGGCCCGCCACGCCCCGCACACGAACCCGCCGTCCCCGTCGGCGACCACCTCCGGCTGGCCCGTGAGCAGCCCCCGCAGATCGGCCGCCACGTACGTGGGCCGGTGCTCGAGCGCGGCCGCGAGCAACTGCGCCACGTCCGTCACCCCGGTCAGGACGAGCAGCGAGTCGACGCCGCCGTTGAACGCGCCCTCGATGTCCGTGTCGAGCCGGTCCCCGACGACCAGGGGCCGTTCCGCCCCGGTCCGCAGCACCGTCTCCCGGTGCATCGGCGGCAGCGGCTTCCCCGCGACCTTCGGCTCGAAGCGGCCGCCGGTGGCGATCCGCACGACCTCCACGGCCGCCCCGTTCCCGGGCCCGATCCCGCGCGCCCCGGGGATCGTCAGGTCCGTGTTGGAGGCGTACCACGGCACGCCCCGCCCGACCGCGTACGCCGCCTCCGCGAACCGCTTCCACGGCAGCTCCGGCCCTCCGTACCCCTGCACGACCGCCGCCGGGTCGTCGTCCGCCGACTCCACCGGCACCAGGCCCCGCTCGCGCAGCGCCACCGCGAGCCCCTCGCCGCCGATGAGCAGCACCCGGGACCCGGCCGGCACCTCGTCCGCGATCAGCCGGGCGACGGCCTGCGCCGAGGTGACCACGTCCCCGGCCTCCGCCGGCACCCCGAGCTCCGTGAGGTGCTCCGCGACCGCCTCCGGCGTCCGCAGCGCGTTGTTGGTGACGTACGCGAGGCGCATCCCGCCGTCCCGGGCCGTCCCGAGGGACTCGACGGCGTGCGGAACGGCCAGGCCGCCCGCGTACACGACCCCGTCCAGATCGAGGAGGGCCGTGTCGTACGCCCCGCTCAGCGCCTCCGCGCTGCTCCCCGGCCGCGTCCTGCCGCCGCTCCGCCGTCCCTGGTCACCGTGCACCGTCACGCTCGCTCCTCGCCTCACCGGTTGTGATCCCCCACTACCCCGATCATCGCTCATGCCCCGGCGCACATACGATGTCGAGATGAACACCTCAGGTCACGCGGCCGCCGACGTCCGCGACGACAGCACGGGGCTGCGCCTGGCCCCGTTCCGCGGGCTGCGGTACGTCCCCGAGCGGGTCGGCAGCCTCGCCGCCGTGACGTCCCCTCCTACGACGTCGTCGTACGACCTGACGGGCTGCTCCACCTGGAGTCGGCGGACCCGCACAACATCGTCCGGCTGATCCTCCCCAGGCGCTCACCGCCGGGACCCGCCACCGCAAGGCCGCCGTCACCCTCGACCGCTGGCTCGCGGACGGCGTCCTCGCGCCCGATCCGGTGCCCGCGCTCTACGTGTACGAGCAGCGCGGCGACGGGATCCTCCAGCGGGGGATCATCGGGGCCCTGGAGCTCTCCGCCCCCGAGGCGGGCGTCGTCCTCCCGCACGAGGACGTGATGCCGCACGTGGTCGAGGACCGCGCCGACCTGATGCGGACGACCGCGGCCAACCTCGAACCCCTGCTCCTCACCTACGTCGGGGAGGAAGCCGGCGGCGCGGACGCGGTGATCGAGCGGGCCGCGGAGCGCGAGCCGCTGCTCTCCACCACCACCGAGGACGGCTTCTGCCACCGCCTGTGGGCGGTGACCGACCCGGCCGAGCAGGCGGCCGTCGCCGCGGACCTCGGCCGCCACCAGGCCCTCATCGCCGACGGTCACCACCGCTGGGCGACGTACCTGCGCCTGCGCGAGGAGCACGTCGCCCCGGGCTCCTGGAACCGCGGCCTGGTCCTCCTGGTCGACACCGCCCGCTACCCCTGCGGGTCCGCGCCATCCACCGCCTCCTCAACCGCCTCCCGGTCGCCGACGCCCTCGCGGCCGTCGAGGGCTCCTTCCGGGTGCGCCGCCTCGACGGCCCCCTGCCGACGGCCCTGGAGGCCCTGGCGGCCGCTGCGGCCGACGGCAACGCCTTCCTCCTGGCGGGCGACGGCGCCTTCCACCTCCTGGACCGCCCGGACCCGGCCCTCCTGGACCGCGCGATCCGTACGGACCGCCCCGAGGCCTGGCGGACGCTGGACGCGACCGTCCTGCACTCCGCCCTCCTGGAGCACGTCTGGCACGTCCCGGACGCCCCCGAGGACATCGCCTACATCCACGACACCGAGGCGGCCGTGGCCCAGGCGGAACGCCGCGGCGGTACGGCGGTCCTCATGCACCCGGTACGGGAGGAGGTCGTCCGGGACCTGGCCCGCCAGGGCGTCACGATGCCCGCAAGTCGACCTCCTTCGGCCCGAAGCCGGCGACGGGCCTGGTCCTGAGAAGCCTCGCGCTGGACTGAGGAACACCGGAAACGAAGCCGGAAACGAAGAAGGGCGGCACCCGCGGGTGCCGCCCTTCTCACCACCGGTCTCTCCCCGGATCAGCCCTTGTCGCCGTCACGGTCCTCGCGGTCGTCACGGTCGTCGCCGTCGAGCTCGACGTCATCGACGACGACGCCGCCGGTCTCCTCCACGGAGTCCTCCGCGTGCTCCTCCTCCGAGTCGTCGAACGCGTCGACGAACTCGACGCCGTCCAGCTCGGCGAGCCGGTCGGAGGCGTCCGTGGCGCCGTCCTTGTCGGCCTCCAGGGCCTTGCCGAACCACTCGCGGGCCTCCTGCTCACGACCGGCGGCGAGGAGCGCGTCGGCGTACGCGTACCGCAGGCGCGCGGTCCACGGGTGCACGGCGCCGGAGGCAGCTCGGGGCTCTGGAGCGTCACGATGGCCGCGTCGAGCTGCCCCATGTCCCGGCGGGCGCCGGCGGCCACGAGCCGCATCTCGACCTGCCCGGCCTTGTCCAGCTTCTGCACCTCGGGCTCACCGGCCATCGCGAGCGCCCGCTCGGGCCGGCCGAGGCCGCGCTCGCAGTCGGCCATGACGGGCCACAGCTCGACACCGCCGCTCATCCGCCGCGCGGCCCGGAACTCGGCCAGCGCCTCGGAGTACTTCTGCGTGGCGTACGCGGCGAAGCCGGCGGCCTCGCGGACGGCGGCGACGCGGGAGGCGAGCCGCAGGGCGACCCTGGAGTACCCGTAGGCCTTCTCCGGGTCCTCGTCGATGAGCTGGGCGACCATGACGAGGTTGCGCGAGACGTCCTCGGCGAGCCCCTTGGGCAGGCTCATCAGCTCCTGGCGCACGTCCGGGTCGATCTCCTCACCGGTGACCTCCGGCGGGATCGGCAGCCGCTTGATGGGCGCGCGGTCACCACGGTCCCGGTCACGGTCCCGACCGCCCCGGTCGTCACGGCGCCCGTACCCGCCACGGCTGTCGCCGCCCCGGTCGTCCCGCCGGAAGCCACCGCCCCGGCTGTCGTCCCGGCGGAACCCGCCACCACCGCGATTGTCATCGCGCCGGAAGCCACCGCCACGGTCGTCCCGACGGAACCCACCACCACGGTTGTCGTCACGACGGTCGTCACGCTGGTACGAAGGCCGCTCGTCCCGACGGAACGACGGACGCTCATCACGCCGCTCGTCACGCCGGAAGCCGCCACCGCGGTTGTCCCCGCCACGGTCGTCGCGGCGGAAGCCGCCACCACGGTTGTCGTCACGACGGTCGTCACGCTGGTACGAAGGCCGGTCATCGCGACGGAACGACGGACGCTCATCACGCCGCTCATCGCGCCGGAAGCCACCGCCACGGTTGTCACCACCGCGGTTGTCGTCACGCCGGTCGTCCCGACGGAACGACGGACGGTCGTCACGGCGGTCGTCACGGCGGTCATCGCGCCGGAAGGAAGGCCGGTCGCCGCTACGGTCGTCCCGACGGAAGCCACCACCACGGTTGTCGTCACGACGGTCGTCACGCTGGTACGAGGGCCGGTCATCGCGACGGAACGACGGACGCTCATCACGCCGCTCATCGCGCCGGAAGCCACCGCCACGGTTGTCACCACCGCGGTTGTCGTCACGGCGGAAGCCGCCGCCACCGCGGTTGTCCCCGCCGCGGTCGTCGCGGCGGAAGCCACCACCCGGTTGTCGTCACGACGGTCGTCACGCTGGTACGAAGGCCGGTCGTCCCGACGGAACGACGGACGCTCATCACGGCGGTCGTCCCGGCGGAAACCACCGCCACCCCGGTTGTCGTCACGACGGAAGGCCGGGCGGTCGCCGCCACGGTCGTCACGACGGAACCCACCCCGGTTGTCGCCACGGTTGTCACCGCCGCGATCGTCACGACGGTCGTCTCGGCGGAAGCCGCCGCCACGGTTGTCGCCACCCCGGTTGTCGCCGCCACGGTCGTCCCGGCGCGGCCCACGGAAGCCGCCCCGGTCGCCACCACCACCGTCCCTGCGACGCGGCTCGCGCTCCGGACGGTCGTCGGGAGAGTTGGTGGGCATGGTCGTGACTCCTGTCTTCGGGTACTGCAGTCATTCTCGCGCAGCCGGCACTCCGCCGCGCAGTGGAGAAAAATCAGGGAAAAACAAAGGACCCTGGTCCCAGCATGAACGCTGGGACCAGGGGTCCTGAAGAATTGTTCGGCGGTGTCCTACTCTCCCACAGGGTCCCCCTGCAGTACCATCGGCGCTGAAAGGCTTAGCTTCCGGGTTCGGAATGTAACCGGGCGTTTCCCTAACGCTATGACCACCGAAACCCTATCGGTTTCGAGCGAACAAGCACACTCTGTAGTTGTGTTCTGGCTCAAGAAACCAGCAACTGTTCGTTGCTTCAGAACTAACACAGTGGACGCGAGCAACTGAGGACAAGCCCTCGGCCTATTAGTACCGGTCAGCTCCACCCCTTACGGGGCTTCCACATCCGGCCTATCAACCCAGTCGTCTACTGGGAGCCTTACCCTCTCATGGAGGTGGGAATACTCATCTCGAAGCAGGCTTCCCGCTTAGATGCTTTCAGCGGTTATCCCTCCCGAACGTAGCCAACCAGCCATGCCCTTGGCAGGACAACTGGCACACCAGAGGTTCGTCCGTCCCGGTCCTCTCGTACTAGGGACAGCCCTTCTCAATATTCCTACGCGCACAGCGGATAGGGACCGAACTGTCTCACGACGTTCTAAACCCAGCTCGCGTACCGCTTTAATGGGCGAACAGCCCAACCCTTGGGACCGACTCCAGCCCCAGGATGCGACGAGCCGACATCGAGGTGCCAAACCATCCCGTCGATATGGACTCTTGGGAAGATCAGCCTGTTATCCCCGGGGTACCTTTTATCCGTTGAGCGACGGCGCTTCCACAAGCCACCGCCGGATCACTAGTCCCGACTTTCGTCCCTGCTCGACCCGTCGGTCTCACAGTCAAGCTCCCTTGTGCACTTACACTCAACACCTGATTGCCAACCAGGCTGAGGGAACCTTTGGGCGCCTCCGTTACCCTTTGGGAGGCAACCGCCCCAGTTAAACTACCCATCAGACACTGTCCTGATCCGGATCACGGACCGAGGTTAGACATCCAGCACGACCAGAGTGGTATTTCAACGGCGACTCCACCATGACTGGCGTCACGGCTTCACAGTCTCCCACCTATCCTACACAAGCCGAACCGAACACCAATATCAAACTGTAGTAAAGGTCCCGGGGTCTTTCCGTCCTGCTGCGCGAAACGAGCATCTTTACTCGTAGTGCAATTTCACCGGGCCTATGGTTGAGACAGTCGAGAAGTCGTTACGCCATTCGTGCAGGTCGGAACTTACCCGACAAGGAATTTCGCTACCTTAGGATGGTTATAGTTACCACCGCCGTTTACTGGCGCTTAAGTTCTCAGCTTCGCCCTGTCGAAACAGAGCTAACCGGTCCCCTTAACGTTCCAGCACCGGGCAGGCGTCAGTCCGTATACATCGCCTTACGGCTTCGCACGGACCTGTGTTTTTAGTAAACAGTCGCTTCTCGCTGGTCTCTGCGGCCACCCCCAGCTCACGGAGCAAGTCCGATCACCAGGCGTGGCCCCCTTCTCCCGAAGTTACGGGGGCATTTTGCCGAGTTCCTTAACCATAGTTCACCCGAACGCCTCGGTATTCTCTACCTGACCACCTGAGTCGGTTTAGGGTACGGGCCGCCATGAAACTCGCTAGAGGCTTTTCTCGACAGCATAGGATCATCCACTTCACCACAATCGGCTCGGCATCAGGTCTCAGCCTCAGTGTGTGACGGATTTGCCTATCACACGGCCTACACCCTTACCCCGGGACAACCACCGCCCGGGCTGGACTACCTTCCTGCGTCACCCCATCGCTTACCTACTACAAGTCTGGTTCGTCGGCTCCACCACTCCCCTTTGCCCGAAGGCTCCGGGGCGGCTTCACGGACTTAGCATCGCCTGATTCGATATTGGGCGTTTCAAAGCGGGTACCGGAATATCAACCGGTTGTCCATCGACTACGCCTGTCGGCCTCGCCTTAGGTCCCGACTTACCCTGGGCAGATCAGCTTGACCCAGGAACCCTTAGTCAATCGGCGCACACGTTTCTCACGTGTGTATCGCTACTCATGCCTGCATTCTCACTCGTGAACCGTCCACAACTCGCTTCCGCGGCTGCTTCACCCGGCACACGACGCTCCCCTACCCATCACAGCCTCCGTTGGGAGTATGTGCTGCAATGACACGACTTCGGCGGTACGCTTGAGCCCCGCTACATTGTCGGCGCGGAATCACTTGACCAGTGAGCTATTACGCACTCTTTCAAGGGTGGCTGCTTCTAAGCCAACCTCCTGGTTGTCTCTGCGACTCCACATCCTTTCCCACTTAGCGTACGCTTAGGGGCCTTAGTCGATGCTCTGGGCTGTTTCCTCTCGACCATGGAGCTTATCCCCCACAGTCTCACTGCCGTGCTCTCACTTACCGGCATTCGGAGTTTGGCTAAGGTCAGTAACCCGGTAGGGCCCATCGCCTATCCAGTGCTCTACCTCCGGCAAGAAACACACGACGCTGCACCTAAATGCATTTCGGGGAGAACCAGCTATCACGGAGTTTGATTGGCCTTTCACCCCTAACCACAGGTCATCCCCAGGTTTTCAACCCTGGTGGGTTCGGTCCTCCACGAAGTCTTACCTCCGCTTCAACCTGCCCATGGCTAGATCACTCCGCTTCGGGTCTTGAGCGTGCTACTAAAGGCGCCCTGTTCGGACTCGCTTTCGCTACGGCTTCCCCACACGGGTTAACCTCGCAACACACCGCAAACTCGCAGGCTCATTCTTCAAAAGGCACGCAGTCACGAGACACAGCAAGCTGTGTCCGACGCTCCACGGCTTGTAGGCACACGGTTTCAGGTACTATTTCACTCCGCTCCCGCGGTACTTTTCACCATTCCCTCACGGTACTATCCGCTATCGGTCACCAGGGAATATTTAGGCTTAGCGGGTGGTCCCGCCAGATTCACACGGGATTTCTCGGGCCCCGTGCTACTTGGGTGTCTCTCCAACGAGCCGCATGAATTTCAGCTACGGGGTCTTACCCTCTACGCCGGACCTTTCGCATGTCCTTCGCCTATCCATACGGTTTCTGACTCGCCTCACAGCCGGCAGACTGTGAAAAGAGATCCCACAACCCCGCATGCGCAACCCCTGCCGGGTCTCACACGCATACGGTTTGGCCTCATCCGGTTTCGCTCGCCACTACTCCCGGAATCACGGTTGTTTTCTCTTCCTGAGGGTACTGAGATGTTTCACTTCCCTCGTTCCTCCACATGCCCTATGTGTTCAGGCATGGGTGACAGCCCATGACGACTGCCGGGTTTCCCCATTCGGAAACCCCCGGATCAAAGCCTGGTTGACGGCTCCCCGGGGACTATCGTGGCCTCCCACGTCCTTCATCGGTTCCTGGTGCCAAGGCATCCACCGTGCGCCCTTAAAAACTTGGCCACAGATGCTCGCGTCCACTGTGTAGTTCTCAAACAACGACCAGCCACCCATCACACCCTGCCAGAGCAGAGCTTCACTGGGGCCGGCATCCTTGAAGGACGACCTCACGGCCGTACCCTCAGACACCCAACAACGTGCCAGGCACACTCGTTTGCGCTCTCGTCACGGTCCACGCCGAAGCAGTACTGGTGAAGGAGAACAACCGAGCGTGCCAACTAATCAACGTTCCACCCATGAGCTGACCGTGCAGAACGTTCGTCTGCATCCGGTGCTGTGCTCCTTAGAAGGAGGTGATCCAGCCGCACCTTCCGGTACGGCTACCTTGTTACGACTTCGTCCCAATCGCCAGTCCCACCTTCGACAGCTCCCTCCCACAAGGGGTTGGGCCACCGGCTTCGGGTGTTACCGACTTTCGTGACGTGACGGGCGGTGTGTACAAGGCCCGGGAACGTATTCACCGCAGCAATGCTGATCTGCGATTACTAGCAACTCCGACTTCATGGGGTCGAGTTGCAGACCCCAATCCGAACTGAGACCGGCTTTTTGAGATTCGCTCCGCCTCGCGGCATCGCAGCTCTTTGTACCGGCCATTGTAGCACGTGTGCAGCCCAAGACATAAGGGGCATGATGACTTGACGTCGTCCCCACCTTCCTCCGAGTTGACCCCGGCGGTCTCCTGTGAGTCCCCATCACCCCGAAGGGCATGCTGGCAACACAGGACAAGGGTTGCGCTCGTTGCGGGACTTAACCCAACATCTCACGACACGAGCTGACGACAGCCATGCACCACCTGTATACCGACCACAAGGGGGCACCATCTCTGATGCTTTCCGGTATATGTCAAGCCTTGGTAAGGTTCTTCGCGTTGCGTCGAATTAAGCCACATGCTCCGCTGCTTGTGCGGGCCCCGTCAATTCCTTTGAGTTTTAGCCTTGCGGCCGTACTCCCCAGGCGGGGAACTTAATGCGTTAGCTGCGGCACCGACGACGTGGAATGTCGCCAACACCTAGTTCCCAACGTTTACGGCGTGGACTACCAGGGTATCTAATCCTGTTCGCTCCCCACGCTTTCGCTCCTCAGCGTCAGTAATGGCCCAGAGATCCGCCTTCGCCACCGGTGTTCCTCCTGATATCTGCGCATTTCACCGCTACACCAGGAATTCCGATCTCCCCTACCATACTCTAGCCTGCCCGTATCGGATGCAGACCCGGGGTTAAGCCCCGGGCTTTCACACCGACGTGACAAGCCGCCTACGAGCTCTTTACGCCCAATAATTCCGGACAACGCTTGCGCCCTACGTATTACCGCGGCTGCTGGCACGTAGTTAGCCGGCGCTTCTTCTGCAGGTACCGTCACTTGCGCTTCTTCCCTGCTGAAAGAGGTTTACAACCCGAAGGCCGTCATCCCTCACGCGGCGTCGCTGCATCAGGCTTTCGCCCATTGTGCAATATTCCCCACTGCTGCCTCCCGTAGGAGTCTGGGCCGTGTCTCAGTCCCAGTGTGGCCGGTCGCCCTCTCAGGCCGGCTACCCGTCGTCGCCTTGGTAGGCCATTACCCCACCAACAAGCTGATAGGCCGCGGGCTCATCCTTCACCGCCGGAGCTTTCCACCCGCCAAGATGCCTCGGCAGGTCGTATCCGGTATTAGACCCCGTTTCCAGGGCTTGTCCCAGAGTGAAGGGCAGATTGCCCACGTGTTACTCACCCGTTCGCCACTAATCCACCCCGAAGGGCTTCATCGTTCGACTTGCATGTGTTAAGCACGCCGCCAGCGTTCGTCCTGAGCCAGGATCAAACTCTCCGTGAATGTTTACCCGTAATCGGGTGAGACACTCGCGTTGAGCGGGACAGTCATGCCGGAATGTGGCCGACCGTCCACAGCGTCCTCGCTGTGTTTTTTCTTCAAAGGAACCTCGACCAACCGGAGATCCGGCCGGACGGGGTATCAACTAATCTGGCGTTGATTTTTGGCACGCTGTTGAGTTCTCAAGGAACGGACGCTTCCTTCGTACTCACCCTCTCGGGCTTTCCTCCGGGCTTTTCCCTTCGGTCTTGCGTTTCCGACTCTATCAGATCTTTCCGATCCGATTTCCTCGGTGCTTTCCGGTCCCTTTCGCTTTCGCTCCGGGCCCTTCCGGCGTGTTCACTACTTTAGCGGATTTCCTCGGTGACTCATAATCGAGTCATTCGAAACGCATTACGGCATGCCGGAATACGCCCTCGCCGAGGGAATCTTCTTGAGTAGTGGATGGCCACTGCAGGGGTGCTTGAACAAGCAGGCCCTGATCCAGCGGCTCGGGCCACATTACGCACTTCGCCGCCCCGAGTCAAGGCCCTCTTACGAGGAGTGTGGGCGCGGTACGGGCTCACCGTCGGGTCGCCCTCGATCCAGAAGCGCCAGGGGTGCGGGGCGCCCTCGCCGCCGACGCCCGTGCGGGGGCCGCTGCGGACGAGGGCCGGGGCCGGCGGGGTGCCGGTGAGGACGGCGAGCGGTGCGTCCGGGTCGCCGCAGGCGTCCTCCCCGTTCAGGGAGAGCGCGACGTCGAGGGCGGTGGCCAGGCGCGCCGGGCCCTTGGCCAGCTCCTCGTCCTTGCGGGCCGAGCGGCGGCGGGGACGGGCCTGCTCGGCGCCGCTCACGATCTCCCCGCGCGCAGCAGGACCCCGCTCGCGCTGCCCTCGGGGCCGCACACCAGGTTGAGGCAGTGCCACATGCCGTAGGTGAAGTACACGTACGCGTGTCCGGGCGGGCCGAACATGACGGCGTTGCGGGCCGTCCGCCCCCGGAAGGCGTGCGAGCCCGGGTCGATCGCGCCGGCGTACGCCTCCACCTCCGTGAGGCGCAGCTCGATCCGTCCTTCCTCCGTGGTGCGGACGAGGGTGCGCCCGAGGAGGTCGGGGAGCCACCTCCAGGACGGGACGGTCGAAGAAGGACCGCGGGAGCGGCGTACGGTCGGGGCTCTCGTTCATGGCGTCCGAGCGTAATGGGGACCGGCTCGGAACCGGTTACCGTCTTCGCGCGTATGTAGGGGTCAGGACCAGAAGGAGTGAAAGCCATGGGATTCAAGAAGCTGCTCGCGAGCCTGGGTGCCGGTGGGGCCACCGTGGAGACGGTGCTCACCGAGGAGAACGTCGTCCCGGGCGGGGTCGTCCAGGGTGAGGTGCGGATCCAGGGCGGCAACGTCGACCAGCAGATCGAGGGGCTGTCCGTCGGGCTCCAGGCGCGCGTCGAGGTCGAGGGCGGCGACCAGGAGCACAAGCAGGACATCGAGTTCGTGAAGGTGCGCCTCGGCGGGGCCTTCCAGGTGCAGGCCGGCGCGGTGCACGTGGTGCCGTTCGGTCTGGAGATCCCGTGGGAGACGCCGATCACCGCCGTGTCGGGGCAGCAGTTGCGCGGCATGCACATCGGCGTGACCACGGAGCTGGAGATCGCGCGGGCCGTGGACTCCGGTGACCTGGACCCGGTCAACGTGCACCCGCTGCCGGCGCAGCAGGCGATCCTGGACGCCTTCCTCCAGCTCGGCTTCCGCTTCAAGAGCGCGGACATGGAGCGGGGGCACATCCGGGGGACGCGGCAGAAGCTGCCGTTCTACCAGGAGATCGAGTTCTTCGCGCCGCAGCAGTACCGCGGGCTGAACCAGGTCGAGGTCAGCTTCGTCGCCGACGACCGCGAGATGGACGTCGTCCTGGAGATGGACAAGAAGCCGGGTCTGTTCACCGAGGGCAGCGACTCCTTCCGCGCCTTCAAGGTGGGTCTGCACGACTTCCACACCACCGATTGGGCGGCTTACCTGAACCAGTGGCTCGCCGAGGTCGGCGGCCGTCGCAACTGGCTCTAGGCTCGGGTCCGCAAGGCCGCCTCGGCAGGCCGCCGGGGCGGCGACGGGCGATACGGAGGGTTTCTACGTGTCCGAGGGCAAGAGGGCGCCGCTCCCCACGACTTCCATCCGCCGGTGCCGGCGTTCACCGTGGTGAGCGACGACATCGCGCCGGGCAGGGTCCTGAAGGACGCTCAGGTGTACGCGGAGGGAACACCTCGCCGCAGTTGCGGTGGGAGGGGTTCCCGGCGGAGACCAAGAGCTTCGCCGTCACCTGCTTCGATCCGGACGCCCCGACGGGCAGCGGGTTCTGGCACTGGGTGGTGTTCGACATCCCGGCGTCGGTGACGGAGCTGCCGGCCGGTGCCGGGTCGGGTGCGTTCGAGGGCTGCCGGCCGGTGCCGTGCACGTCCGGAACGACTACGGCGCGAAGGAGTTCGGTGGCGCCGCTCCTCCGGCCGGGGACCCGGCGCACCGCTACGTCTTCACGGTGTACGCGGTGGACGGCGAGAAGCTCGGGCCGGACGCCGACGCCTCGCCGGCGGTGGTCGGGTTCAACCTGCGGTTCCACACGCTGGGCCGCGCGCAGTTGATCGGTGAGTACGCGGCTCCCGCGGCAGGCTGATCGTTCGTTTGTTGTTTGCCCGCTTCTGGTCTTGGAGATCAGAAGCGGGCACCTTCTGTTCGCGAGAAATTGCGTTGTCCGACCCGGCCGGCCCGGCCATCGTTGATCCAAGCCCGCCAGGGGGCAGGCCGGCACACGGGAGGTGGGCAACATGCGGGACACGCTGGTACTCAACGCGAGCTTCGAGCCGCTGTCGACGGTCACTCTGAACCGTGCGGTGGTGCTCGTGCTGCAGGCCAAGGCCGTCGTCGAGCAGGCCCATCCCGAGCTGCGGGTGCGCGGTGCCGCCGTCGATCTGCCGGTGCCCCGGGTGATCAGGCTCTGCCGGTACGTCCGGGTGCCCTTCCGAAGACAGGCCCCGTGGTCGAGACGGGGGTCCTGGTACGGGACCAGCACCGGTGCGCGTACTGCGGGAGACGGGCGACGACGGTCGACCACGTCGTGCCGCGCGCCCAGGGGGCCGGGACACCTGGCTGAACACGGTGGCGTCCTGTGCCGAGGACAACCACCGCAAGGCCGACCGGACGCCGGAGCAGGCGGGGATGCCGCTGCTGCACCAGCCGTTCGAGCCGACCCCGGCGGACGCGATGCTGCTCGCGCTGCGGGCGAGCGAGCGGTCCGCGCTGCCGGAGTGGCTGGCCCACTCCGCCGCGTAGACGCGTACCCGCGGATTCCGTACGTATGCCGTGTGTGCGAGGGCCCGTCTCCCTTGTGGGAGGCGGGCCCTTACGTGTCACTTGAGGGTCAGTTGGAGGATGGCGACGACGCCGACGGTGATGATCACCCCGCGCAGGACCGCGGGCGAGAGCCTACGGCCGACCTTGGCGCCGAGCTGGCCGCCGATCGTGGAGCCGACGGCGATGAGCAGGACAGCCGTCCAGTCGAAGTCGGCGACGAAGAGGAAGAAGACGGCGGCGACGCCGTTGACGAGGCTCCGAGGATGTTCTTGACGGCGTTGACGCGCTGGAGGTCGTCGTGGAGCAGCAGGCCCATGAGGGAGAGGTAGAGCACGCCCTGGGCGGCGCCGAAGTACCCGCCGTACGTGCTGGCGAGGAGGAGGCCGACGAGGAGGGCGGGGCCGCCGTCGGGGTGTGCCTCGGCCCCGGTCTGCTCGCGCCGGCGCTTCACGGCCGCCGCGATGCGGGGCTGGAGGAGGACCAGGACGAGGGCGAGTCCGATGAGGACGGGGACGATCGCGTCGAAGGCGTCGGACGGGAGGGCGAGGAGCAGGATCGCGCCGACGAGTCCGCCGACGAGGGCGGCGGCGCCGAGGCGGAGGACGCGCTTCTTCTGGCCCTTGAGTTCGCGGCGGTAGCCGATGGCGCCGCTGACGGAGCCGGGGACGAGGCCGAGGGCGTTGGAGACGTTGGCGGTGATCGGTGGCAGTCCGGTCGCGAGGAGGACCGGGAACGTGATCAGCGTTCCCGATCCCACGATCGTGTTGATGGTGCCGGCGCCGATGCCGGCGGCGAAGACCGCCAGGGCTTCCCAGAGGGACAACGCCATCTCCTTACAGGATCGGTGGGTCGCCTCCCCGCTCCGAGGGCGTCGGGGTCGAGGGGCTCGTACCGATCATGCACGAGGATTACGTGTACGTGTCAGTCAACCGGCGGTTCGTCTCGCCTTTCGGGAGCGCCGGTCTTGGTGTTGAAGCCGGGGGTGCCGGCGCCGATGTTACCGAAGGCGCCGGAGAGAGCCCTTGAGGGCGTCGCCGATCTCGCTGGGCACGATCCAGAGCTTGTTGGCGTCGCCCTCGGCGATCTTCGGGAGCATCTGGAGGTACTGGTAGGAGAGGAGCTTCTGGTCGGGGTCGCCGGCGTGGATGGCCTCGAAGACCGTGCGGACGGCCTGGGCCTCGCCCTCGGCGCGCAGTGCGGCGGCCTTGGCCTCGCCCTCGGCGCGGAGGATCTGGGACTGCTTCTCGCCCTCGGCGGTGAGGATCGCGGACTGGCGGGTGCCCTCGGCGGTGAGGATGGCGGCGCGCTTGTCGCGCTCGGCGCGCATCTGCTTCTCCATCGAGTCCTGGATGGAGGTCGGGGGCTCGATGGCCTTGAGCTCGACGCGGTTGACGCGGATGCCCCACTTGCCGGTGGCCTCGTCGAGGACGCCGCGCAGGGCCGCGTTGATCTCCTCGCGGGAGGTGAGGGTCCGCTCCAGGTCCATGCCGCCGATGATGTTGCGGAGGGTGGTGACGGTGAGCTGTTCGATCGCCTGGATGTAGCTGGCGACCTCGTAGGTGGCGGCCCGGGCGTCGGTGACCTGGTAGTAGATGACCGTGTCGATGTTCACGACCAGGTTGTCCTGGGTGATCACCGGCTGCGGCGGGAAGGGGACGACCTGTTCGCGCAGGTCGATCCGGTTGCGGATCGAGTCGATGAACGGGACGACGATGTTCAGTCCGGCGTTGAGCGTGCGGGTGTAGCGGCCGAAGCGCTCGACGATCGCCGCACTCGCCTGCGGGATGACCTGGATCGTCTTGATCAGGGCGATGAAGACGAGCACCACCAGAATGATCAGGACGATGATGACTGCTGACATCGTGTTCCCCGTGCCCTTCGCTGCCGGTTGACTGCCGGTTTGCTTTCGATGATCGAGTCTCGCAGACGCCGGAACGTCATGGGCGAGGTTCGGTCACATGATCACGGCGGTAGCGCCGTCGATCTCGACGACGTCGACCTGTTCGCCCGGTTCGAAGGTCTGTCCGGCGTCGAGCGCGCGGGCGGACCAGACCTCTCCGGCGAGCTTGATGCGGCCCCCGCCGCTGCCGTCGATCCGTTCCAGGACGACGGCCTGACGTCCCCCTCAGGGCGTCGACCCCGCTGGAGAGGCCGGGTCCGTCGCCCCGGTGGCGGGCGGCGAGCGGGCGCACCACCGCGACGAGCGCCACGGAGACGACGACGAAGACGAGTACCTGGGGGACGATGCCGAAGCCGAGGGCGGCGGTCACCGCTCCCGCGACCGCTCCCACGGAGAACATGCCGAATTCCGGCATCGCGGTGAGGACCAGGGGAATGCCGAGCCCCACCGCGACGATCAGCCACCACACCCACGCGTCGATGTCCACGTGGTCATGGTAGGGCGGTGGGGTGCCTCCGGGACAGGGCGCGGTGCTGTGCGGTCACGGCGCCCGGCCGGTCACTTCAGGGGCAGGCCGCGGGCGGTCCAGCGGTCCTCCAGGCGCTCGACGACGAGCGGGAGGCCGAAGCAGAGGGAGAGGTTGCGGGAGGTGAGCTCGGTCTCGACGGGGCCGGCGGCGAGGACCTTGCCCTGACGGATCATCAGGACGTGGGTGAAGCCGGGGCGATCTCCTCGACGTGGTGGGTCACCATGATCATGGAGGGGGCGTACGGGTCGCGGGCGAGGCGGCCGAGGCGGCGGACCAGGTCCTCGCGGCCGCCGAGGTCGAGGCCGGCGGCGGGCTCGTCGAGGAGGAGGAGCTCGGGGTCGGTCATCATCGCGCGGGCGATCAGGGTGCGCTTGCGCTCGCCCTCGGAGAGGGTGCCGAACCTGCAGTCCAGGTAGTCGTTCATGCCGAGGCGGTCGAGGAAGGCCTTGGCGCGGTCCTCGTCGACCGGGTCGTAGTCCTCGTTCCAGGTGGCCGTCATGCCGTACGCGGCGGTGAGGACGGTCTGGAGGACGGTCTGGCGCTTGGGCAGCTTCTCCGCCATGGCGATGCCGGCCATGCCGATGCGGGGGCGGAGTTCGAAGACGTCGGTGCCGACGCCGCCGAGCTGCTCGCCCAGGATGCGGGCGCTGCCCTGGGTGGGGAAGAGGTAACTGGAGGCGACGTTCAGGAGGGTGGTCTTGCCGGCGCCGTTGGGGCCGAGGATCACCCAGCGTTCGCCCTCCTTGACCGACCAGGAGACGTCGTCCACCAGAGCCCGTCCGTCGCGGACCACGGATACGTCCACCAGCTCCAGTACATCGCTCATGAGCGCGTTGTCTCCCCTTGCGGTCGAGTGTCGTCGCCTTGCGCCGGCGGGCGCGGCGTCCAGGGAAAACCTACGTTATCGCCGGAGCGGGCCGGACAGGCCCTGGTGTTTCCCCGAGTCCTTAGTCTGGGGGATGCTTTCGGAACCACGCTCAGGACGCCTGGCCGCTTGGGGCAATGCCCTGCTGGCCGGAGCGGTGTCGCCGGACGAGGCGGCGCTGGCCATTGTCGGGGAGGACGCGGTGCACCGCGTGGAGGGGCTGCCGGGTGAGGCGGGGCCGGTGGGGCTGACGCTGGCCCTGGGGCGGCTGCGGCGGCTCGGGGTGACCGGGTGGCGGGTGGCGCTGCCGGCGCCGGGGCACCCGCTGGGGTTGAGCGGGCCGCCGGACTTCAACGCGCGCGCGTTGGAGGCGGAGAGGCCGTGGTGGGGTTCGGCGCGCCGTACGGGCTCGTGCCGGAGGTCGTGGAGGCGGGCCCCGAGGGGACGTGCACGCGGCGGTGGTGTGGCGGTGCCTCGCGGTGCGGGAGGCGCCGCCGGCGGACGTGCCGTCGCTCGGCGAGGCGGAGCGGGAGCTGGCGGAGGCGCTGCGGGACGCGACGGCGGTGCTGACCCGGCTGGACGTGGCGGCCTCGGGCCCGGCGGCGGACGCGGCGCGGGAGGCGTACCGGGCGCGGTCGGAGGTGGGCCGCGAGGTCCTGGCCCCGGGCTATCCGCCGCGCGCGGTCCGGGTCCTGGAGCTGGCCCGGCGGATCGGCCTCCTCGTGGACCTGGCGTACGACCACGGCCACGGGGGCGCGGTGAGCGCGTCGGAGATGACGGCACGGGGGAGGCGCTGCGGCCGGTGGAGCGGGTGGCCCGGCGGGCGCAGGTCGCCGCGTACAACGCGTACGTGGAGGAGAGGGAGCGGGAGCGGGGGTTCTGAGGGCGGGGGCGGAGCCTGCGGGAAAGGGAACCCTCCGGCCTCCGGGGGGATCGTCCGGGGGCCGGGGGTTCGGCGGCAGGTCAGTCGTTGACGGCGCCGTTGCCGAAGGCCGGGTTGAGCAGGCCGATCACGTTGACCGTGTTGCCGGAGACGTTCACGGGAACGTGGACCGGGACCTGCACCGCGTTGCCGGAGGCGACACCCGGGGACTGGACGGCCGCGGCCTCGGCGCCCGCGTCGGCGGAGGCGACGCCCGCGCCGGCGGCGACGATGCCACCGGCGACCATGGTGAGGGCGGCGGCCTTCTTGAACTTGTTCACTTGGTGATTCCTCCTGGTCGTCGCTGCGGCCGGTCCGCCGCAACACGTCCTGGAGAACGCCCTGCCTCCCGGGAGGTTGCGCCGAACGGGGGCGTACACACGACGGTATGAAGGGGTGAACGGTCGTGCGCCCGGCGCGCGGCGGGGGCGCGTCAGCGGGTGAGGCCGTGGCGCACCGCCCAGAGGGCCGCCTGGGTGCGGTCCGCGAGGTCGAGCTTCATCAGGATGTTCGAGACGTGCGTCTTGACCGTCTTCTCGGAGAGGACGAGGGCGCGCGCGATCTCGCGGTTGGAGCGCCCGTCCGCGATCAGGCCGAGGACCTCCCGCTCCCGTTCCGTGAGGGACGGGCCCCGTCCAGTACCGCCGTGGGGGTCGTCCTGGGAGAGGAGCGCGCCGGCGACCTCGGGCTGGAGCAGGACGTGTCCGGCGTGGACGGAGCGGATCGCGCCGGCCAAGGCGTCGGGGTCGACGTCCTTGTAGACGTATCCGGAGGCGCCGGCGCGCAGCGCGGGGACGACCGTGCGCTGCTCGGTGAAGCTGGTGACGATCAGGACCCTGGCGGGGTTGGCGAGCTCGCGGAGCCGCTTCAGGGCCTCGATCCCGTCCGTACCGGGCATCTTCACGTCCATGAGGACCACGTCGGGGCGGAGCTCCTCGGCCCGGGCGACGCCCTCGTCGCCGTCGGAGGCCTCCCCACGACCTCTATGTCGTCCTGCACCTCCAGGAAGGTGCGCAGACCTCGGCGGACGACCTGGTGGTCGTCGACCAGCAGGACGCGGATCGGCTTGTCAGCCACCGGGAACCTCCATCTCGATCGTGGTGCCCTCGCCCGGGGCCGAGGTCACGGTGAGCCGTCCGCCGACGCCGCCCGCCCGGTCCCGCATGGAGACCAGGCCGAGGTGGCGTCCGGCGCTGCGGACCGTACGCGGGTCGAACCCCTTGCCGTCGTCGGTGACGGTGAGCCGGGCGCCCTGGCCGCTGCGGGTGAGGAGACCCGGACCCGCTCGGCGTCCGCGTGCCGCAGGGCGTTGTGCAGGGCCTCCTGGGCGACCCGGAGGACGGCCTCCTCCTGGGCGGCCGGCAGGGCGCGGGTGCCCGGGCTCTCGAAGGTGACCCGGGCGGAGTGGGCCCGGTCCAGGACCTGGATCTGGGTGCGGAGGGTGTGGACGAGGCCGTCCTCGTCGAGGGCGGCGGGGCGCAGCTCGACGACGGCGGCGCGCAGCTCGTCGGCGGCCTCGGCGGCGAGCGCGGCGACCTGCTGGAGCTCGCCCTTGGCGCGGGCCGGGTCGCGGTCGACGAGCGCGGCGGCGGCCTGGGCGGTCAGCCGGAGCGAGAACAGCTTCTGGCTGACGGCGTCGTGCAGCTCGTGGGCGAGGCGGGAGCGCTCCTCGACGATGGTGAGCTCGCGGCTGCGCTCGTACAGGCGCGCGTTGGTGAGGGCGATGGCCGCGTGCTGGGCGAGGGTCGAGAGCAGCTCCTCGTCCTCGGCGGTGAAGCCGCAGCGGCCCTCTTCCTTGGGGCAGCGCTTGTTGGCGAGAAAGAGGGCGCCGAGGATCTCGTCGCCGTCCCTGACGGGCAGGCCGAGGAAGTCGGACATCTCGGGGTGGGCGTCGGGCCAGCCGCCGAAGCGGGGGTCCTCGCGCACGTCGGCGAGCCGCTCGGGCTCGGCCCTGTGGAGCATCGAGGCGAGGACGCCGTGCTGGCGGGGCAGCGGGCCGATCGCCCGCCACTGCTCGTCGCTGACGCCGTCGACCACGAACTGGGCGAAGCCGCCGTGGTCGTCGGGGACGCCCAGGGCCGCGTACTCGGCGTCGAGGAGCTCGCGGGCCGAGGCCACGATCGTCTTGAGGACGTCGCGGACCTCCAGGCGGCGGCTCATCGCCAGGATCGCGGTGCTCACGGCGGCGAGGCCGGAGCTCGGTCGATGGCTCATGTGTTCACCGTACCGGCGGGGTGTGACCGTCCGTATCCGTCCGGGGACGAGGCCGGGGCGGGGCCGGGGACCTAGGTCGGAGGGCCCGCTCCGGCGGGCGGTGGGGAGCCCGTACTCCGTGGTGGTGAGGGGCCCCGCCTCTCGCGGGAGTTCGGGGCGTCCTCTCTCCTCCTCCCGGAGGAGACTGCTCACCGTGTGCGTTGCTGGCGCAACGCGGGGTGAACTCGGGGTCTCCCCATGTGAGGCGCCGCATAGGACGCACGTCACTTACGAAGCCCCTTAGTGGAGACCTTAAGGCCGGATAAGGACGGAGAAAAACGGGCAGACGGGACGCCTTGCGGATCTTCCTCGACCCCCTGATCCACTACCCGGCTTCGTACGTCACACCTTTGCCAGGGCATTTTGCGGCCGCTAAGAATTGCATCCGTCGCCGCCGAGTGAGGCGTGTGCCGCCCCCGGCCGGAGCGACCCCAGCGATTCGAAGAGGTAGTCCTGCATGTCTGCGAACACCCCTGGCCACAGTCGTCGTGGTCTGAAGAAGACCCACAAGGCCACGATCGCCGGCGTCGCCGCTCTGGGCGCCGCGGCTCTCACGCTCTCCCTGGTTCCCGGCAACGGTTCCACCGAGACCGAGCCCCAGGCTCTCTCCACCGGCACCCACCAGGTCGCGTGGTCGTACAACGCGAACAGCACCCAGGCCAAGGCGCTCGCCGCCAGCCTCAACGAGCAGCAGACCGCCCTCGGCCTGAAGGCTCAGCAGGAGGCCAAGGCGAAGGCGAACCTCGCCGCCCAGGCGAAGGCCGCCGCCGAGGCCAAGGCCGCGAAGGCCAAGGCCGTCGCCCAGGCCCAGGCCAAGGCCGCCGCGAAGGCGAAGGCCCAGGCCGCCGCCAAGAAGCGCGCCGCCGAGAAGGCCGCCGCCAACCGCTCCGTCACCCGCACCCCGGTCTTCGCGAACAACCTCGACGGCTGGATCCGCGAGGCGCTGTTCATCATGGACAAGCACGACATCCCCGGCACCTACGCGGGCATCCACCGCAACATCATCCGGGAGTCCAGCGGCAACCCGCGCGCCATCAACAACTGGGACATCAACGCCATCAACGGCATCCCCTCGAAGGGTCTGCTCCAGGTCATCCAGCCGACCTTCGAGCGGTACCACGTCAAGGGCACCAAGTTCGACCTGTACGACCCGGTCGCCAACATCGTCGCGGCCTGCAACTACGCCGCCGACCGCTACGGCTCGATGGACAACGTCAACAGCGCGTACTGATCGCGCGCCGGTACGCCGAAGGGCGGCACCCCGTGCGGGTGCCGCCCTCGGGCGTTGTCGTGCGGGTGCCTACTTGCGCATGACCTCGGGCTCGTGGCGGCGCAGCAGCCGCGCCACGACCACGCAGAAGACGACCGCCATCAGGAGCTGGACGCCGAGGTCCATGCCCCACTGGCCGGCCGTGTGCTCCCACAGCGGGTCGGTGTCCGTGGGGTTCTTCGGGTCCCACGGCGGCATGAGCCGGCCCAGGTCGAGGGTGGTGCCGGCGCCGGCGATGCCCCAGCGCGACGGCATCAGCCAGGCGAACTGCTCCAGGCCGGGCGAGCCGTACACCTGGAAGAGGATGCCGGTGAAGACGACCTGGACGATCGCGAACATCACCAGGAGCGGCATGGTCTTCTCGGCGGTCTTCACGAGCGCGGAGATCACCAGGCCGAACATCATCGAGGTGAGGCCCAGGGCGATGACCTGGACGCACAGCTCGACGGCCGGCGGCATGAAGAGCCCCTCCTCGGGCAGCGCCCGGGTGGAGAAGCCGATGCCGCAGATGATGACGCCCTGGAAGGCCGTGATCAGGCCGAGGACGATGACCTTGGACATCAGGTACGCGGAGCGGGAGAGGCCGGTGGCGCGCTCCCGCTCGTAGATGACCCGTTCCTTGATCAGTTCGCGGACCGAGTTGGCGGCGCCGCTGAAGCACATGCCGACCGCGAGGATCAGCATGATCGTGCCGGCGTCGCCGTTGAAGCGGGACGGCGGGGTGGGCGAGCCGAGGCCGAAGTCGGCCGGGATGACGACCGAGACCGCGCCGAGGACGGCCGGCAGGATCACCATCAGGCCCAGGAAGCCCTTGTCGGACGCGATCACCGAGACGTAGCGGCGGATCAGCGTCCACAACTGGGAGCCCCAGCCCTGCGGCTTCGGCGGACGGGACATCGCCTGCTGCGGCACCTGGACGGGCTGGGCGGCGACGGCGTCGATGTCCGCGGCGTACATCTGGTAGTGCTGCGAGCCCTTCCAGCGGCCCGCCCAGTCGTAGTCGCGGTAGTTCTCGAAGGCGGAGAAGACGTCGGCCCAGGTGGAGTAGCCGAAGAAGTTCAGCGCCTCCTCCGGCGGGCCGAAGTACGCCACCGAACCGCCGGGCGCCATCACGAGCAGCTTGTCGCACAGGCCCAGCTCGGCCACCGAGTGGGTGACGACCAGGACCGTGCGGCCGTCGTCCGCGAGGCCGCGGAGCAACTGCATGACGTCGCGGTCCATGCCCGGGTCGAGGCCGGAGGTCGGCTCGTCCAGGAAGATCAGCGAGGGCTTGGTGAGGAGCTCCAGGGCGACGGAGACGCGCTTGCGCTGGCCACCGGAGAGGGAGGTGACCTTCTTCTCCTTGTGGATGTCGAGCTTGAGCTCGCGCAGCACCTCGTCGATGCGGGCCTCGCGCTCGGCGGTCGCGGTGTCGCCGGGGAAGCGGAGCTTGGCCGCGTAGCGCAGCGCCTTCTGGACGGTCAGCTCCTTGTGCAGGATGTCGTCCTGCGGGACAAGACCGATGCGCTGGCGCAGCTCGGCGAACTGCTTGTAGAGGCTGCGGTTGTCGTAGAGGACGTCGCCCTCGTTGGCCGGGCGGTAGCCGGTCAGCGCCTTGAGGAGCGTGGACTTGCCGGAACCGGACGGGCCGATGACGCCGATCAGCGACTTCTCCGGGACGCCGAAGGTGACGTCCTTGAGGATCTGCTTGCCGCCGTCGACCGTGACCGTGAGGTGGCGGGCCGAGAAGGAGACCGAGCCGGTGTCGACGAACTCCTCCAGTTGGCCGCCGACGATGCGGAAGGTCGAGTGGCCGACGCCGACGATGTCCTGCGGGCCGAGGAGGGCCGTGCCGCCCTTGGGGATCGGCTGGCCGTTGACGTACGTGCCGTTGTGCGAGCCGAGGTCGCGGATCTCGAAGCGCCCGTCGGGCGTCGCGTGGAACTCGGCGTGGTTCCGCGAGACCTGGAGGTCGGAGACGACGAGTTCGTTCTCCAGGGCGCGGCCGATGCGCATGACGCGGCCGAGCGACAGCTCGTGGAAGGTGGTGGGGCTGCGGTCGGAGTAGGCCGACGACGCCCCGCGGCGGCGCCGGGGTGACCGTGTCCGGGTCCCTGCTGGTGCGGGACCTGCGGCTGCGCGGGCTGCTGCTGCCAGTTCGGCTGCGGCGGAGCCTGGTGCTGGGGAGCCTGGTGCGGCGGCTGGTGCTGCGGTGCCTGGTGCGGCGGTGGTGCCTGGTGCGTGACCCACTCGGCCTGCTCCGCGGCCTGGGGCGCCGGGACGGACCGGGCCGCCGGCTGCTGCTGCTGCTGTGCAGGCTGCTGGGGCTGGTGCCCGGCCTGGGCGCCGGCGGCGAGATTCAGCCGCGGGCCGTCGTTCGCGTTGCCCAGGTGGACGGCCGAGCCGGGGCCGATCTCCATCTGGTGGATCCGCTGTCCCCGGACGAACGTGCCGTTCGTGGAGCCGTGGTCCTCGATGACCCAGCTCCGGCCGCCCCAACTGATCGTGGCGTGCCGCCACGAGACCCTGGCGTCGTCGATGACCAGGTCCCCTGCGGGTCCCGGCCCACGGTGTACGACCTGGACGGATCGAGGGTCCAGGTCCTTCCATTCAATTCCAGTACGAGTTCTGGCACTCCATGCCCCACTACTTGTCCCCGATGTACCCCCGTCGCGGGGAGTCCAGGGATGGCGAACATCCGGGGGGAACTATTTCAGGCCCGGTCCCTCTCCGAAAGTCGGGGCGCGGGCGGGGCGCGGCCGGAATGCCGGGGGGCCGCCCGGGCGTCCGGGTGTCCGGTACGCGGGACGGGGGCCGGGGACGCGCGGTGCCCGATACGGTGGGAAGCACCATGAGCGCATCGCAGACCTCAGACGTTTCCCCGCTGACGTTCCCACCCTTCTCGTCAAGATCTTCGGGAAGGACCGTCCCGGGATCACCGCGGGACTCTTCGACACCCTCGCCGCCTACTCGGTCGACGTCGTGGACATCGAGCAGGTCGTCTCGCGCGGCCGCCTCGTCCTGTGCGCGCTCGTCACCGAGCCGACCGTCGCGTCGCAGGGCGAGCTCCGGGCGACCGTGCACAGTTGGGCCGAGTCGCTGAAGCTCCAGGCCGAGATCATCTCCGGTACGGGCGACAACCGCCCCCGGGGCGAGGGGCGCTCGCACGTCACCGTGCTCGGCAACCCGCTCACGGCGGAGCAGACGGCGGCCATAGCGGCCAGGATCGCGGAGGCCGGCGGCAACATCGACCGGGTCTTCCGCCTCGCGAAGTACCCGGTGACGGCAGTCGAGTTCGCGGTCTCGGGCTGCGAGACCGAGCCGCTGCGGACCGCGCTCGCCGTCGAGGCGCACACCATCGGGGTCGACGTGGCCGTGGTCTCCGCCGGTCTGCACCGGCGGGCCCAGCAGCTCGTCGTCATGGACGTGGACTCGACCCTGATCCAGGACGAGGTGATCGAGCTCTTCGCGGCGCACGCGGGCTGCGAGGACAAGGTCGCCGAGGTGACGGAGGCCGCGATGCGCGGCGAGCTGGACTTCGAGCAGTCCCTGCACGCGCGGGTGGCGCTGCTCGCCGGCCTCGACGCCTCGGTGGTGGACAAGGTGCGCACCGAGGTGCGGCTGACGCCCGGGGCCCGGACCCTGATCCGTACGCTCAAGCGGCTCGGCTACCAGGTGGGTGTGGTCTCCGGCGGGTTCACCCAGGTCACCGACGACCTGAAGGAGCGCCTGGGGCTGGACTTCGCCTCGGCCAACACCCTGGAGATCGTGGACGGGAAGCTCACCGGGCGGGTCACCGGGGAGATCGTGGACCGGGCGGGCAAGGCGCGGCTGCTGCGCCGGTTCGCCGCGGAGGCGGGGGTGCCGCTGGCGCAGACGGTGGCGATCGGCGACGGGGCCAATGACCTGGACATGCTGAACGCGGCCGGGCTCGGAGTGGCGTTCAACGCCAAGCCGGTGGTGCGCAGGGCCGCCGACACGGCGGTGAACGTGCCGTTCCTGGACACCGTGCTCTATCTGCTGGGGATCACGCGCGAGGAGGTCGAGGCCGCGGACGGCGGCGAGGACCTGCTGCACTGAGCCGGGGCGCGTCCTCACGGCGAGGAGGGCCCGGTCGTCCTGGGGACGGCCGGGCCCTCGCGCGTACGGGGACGGGGTGCGGATCTCGCGCGTACGGGGACGGAGCGCGGGTCTCGCGCGTACGGGGACGGGGTCCCGTGCGTACGTGAGCGGGGGCGGCCCTCGTCAGTCGTGCGGGGTCCAGAAGTCGACGAGGGTGCCGACGCCGTGCTCGACCGACTTCCAGGAACCGTCGAAGGTGAGGACGGCGAAGGCGGAGGTCGGGAAGCCGCTGCGGTTCATGCGGGCCGCGGCGTCGCCCTCGACCCGGCCCGCGAGGGCGTCGGCGAGGGCGTGCATGCCGGGGTTGTGGCCGATGACCAGGAGGTCGGAGACCTCGTCCGGGACGTCGTTGAGCAGGGCGATGAGCTCGCCGAGCGAGGCCTCGTACAGCCGGTCCTCGTACACGGTCCTGGGGCGCTCCGGCAGTTCCTGCACGGCGAGCTTCCAGGTCTCGCGGGTTCTGACGGCGGTCGAGCAGAGGGCCAGGTCGAAGTCGATGCCGGTCTCGGCGAGCCTGCGGCCCGCGACGGGGGCGTCCGAGCGGCCTCGTTCGGCCAGGGGCCGCTCGTGGTCGGACACCTGGGGCCAGTCTGCCTTCGCGTGCCGGAGCAGCACGATCCTGCGGGGTGTATCGACGCTCATGGTCCACAGCTTCGCACGAAACCGGCCGCTCCGACTCAGAGGGAGTGTTTGCCGGACCTGCTCCAGGAGCCGTCCGACCGTCGGGTCTCCCCGGTCGCGCGGGCCTCTCCAGCCCGGTCATGAGCAGCAGGAGGGCGGTGAACGCGACCGCCGGGAGGGCGAGGACCCACCAGGACAGCCGGGTGTCGACGCCGGTCGCCGTGGTGCTGGTGCCGCTGCGCGTACGGACCGACATGGCCGCCTCCGTGGATGGGTCTCCGCTTTCGCCGTCGTCCTCCAACCTACGGGCGCGGGGGCGGCGGCCCATCCGGTGATCCACCCACTCGACCCTGAGACCCGCCCCTAGGGGATGCGGGGGCTACCCCTGGCGGAGGGTCACCGGCCGGCGGAGGGGCTCACGGGGCGGCGATGGAGGCGATGATTCCGATGACGACGGTGATGGCGATCATCGCGCCGAACACGGCAAGCAGCTTCTTCTGGCCGTTCGGGGGTGGGGTTCGAGGACTGGCATGGGAACAGTCTCGCACCTCAGCACTCGTCCTCGACCGTCCGGTCCCTGCCCGCCAGGATTCCGACGATCATCTGAGGCACCATCAGGCCGCCCATGAGCGCGATGGGCAGTCCCCAGCCGCCGCTGTGCTGGTAGAGCACGCCGACGAGGAGGGGCCGGGGATCGAGATGAGGTAGCCGACGCTCTGGGCGAAGGCGGAGAGGCGGACGACGCCGGTGCCGGTGCGCGAGCGCAGGCCGATCATGGTGAGGGCGAGCGGGAAGGCGCAGTTGGAGACGCCGAGCAGCACCGCCCAGACCCAGGCTCCGGCGGCCGGGGCGAGGAAGAGGCCGGTGTAGCCGCCGAGGCCGCACAGGGCGAGGGCGACGACGATCGGGCCCTGGGTCTTCATGCGGGTGGCGAGCCGGGGGATGACGAAGGCGAGCGGGACGCCCATGACCATGGTGACGGCGAGGAGCACGCCCGCGGTGGAGGCGGGAACGCCGGCGTCGCGGAAGATCTGCGGCATCCAGCCCATGGTGATGTAGGCGCCGGTGGCCTGGAGGCCGAAGAAGGCGCCGAGGGCCCAGGCGGTGCGGCTGCGGGTGACGCGGGGCGCGGCCTGGAGCGGGGTCTCGGCGGGGATCGCGGATCCCGCTTCCGTACGGGAGGCGCGGGGGCCGCCGGAGACGCCGTCCCGGTCGCGCAGGAGCGGGAGCCAGGGCAGGACGGCGAGGGCGGCGAGGGCCGCCCAGACGCCGAGCCCAGGCGCCAGTCCCCGCCGAGGGCGTCGGTCAGGGGACGGTCGCGGCGGCGGCGACGGAGGTGCCGAGGGCGAGCGCCATGGAGTAGAGGCCGGTCATGGTGCCGACGCGGTCGGGGAAGTACCGCTTGACGATGACGGGCATCAGGACGTTGCTGACGGCGATGCCCATGAGGGCGAGGGCGCTGGCGGCGAGGAAGGCCGCGGTGCCGCCGGCGAGGGCCGCAGGACGAGTCCGGTGAAGATCGCGGCCATGCCCGCGCAGACGACGGCGGCGGGGCCGAAGCGGCGGGCGAGGCGCGGGGCGGTGATGCCGAAGACCGCGAAGCAGAGCGGCGGCACGGAGGTGAGGACGCCGGCGACGGTGCCGCTCATGTGGAGGCCCTCGCTGACCTCTTCGAGGAGGGCGCCGAGGCTGGTGATGGCGGGGCGCAGGTTGAGCGCGGCCAGGACGAGTCCGACGGTGACCGGGACGAGGAACCGGCGGGCCGGAAGGGTCCGGGCGGCCGGGGCCGACGGGGATGCCTGGGACACCCGGGACGTCAGGGACGTCGGGGACACCTGGGGCGCCTGGGACGTCGTACCGGCGGGGCGGGCACGGTCCGGTGCGGGAGAATCCCCGGCGGTGGCGGCCGGTCGGGCGGCGGGGTCGAGGGTCTTCGGCTCGTCAGGCATGAGGCCATCATAGAATCATGGGATGATTGGTTGTCCAATCTCGAACGAATGGGAAGGTGCCTCCATGGCCCTCGGCCATCCCCGGCGCGCAGGTCTCTCCGACCAGGTGATCGCCGAGCTGCGGAACCAGATCACCTCCGGCGAGTGGCCGGTGGGCTCGCGCATCCCGACCGAGCCCGAGCTGGTCGAGCAGTTGGGCGTGGCCCGCAACACGGTGCGCGAGGCGGTCCGCGCGCTCGCGCACAACGGGCTGCTCGACATCCGGCAGGGCTCCGGCACGTACGTGGCCGCCACCAGCGAGCTGGCGGGCGTCATGCACCGGCGCTTCGCGGGCTCCGACCCCGGCACGTCGCCGAGCTGCGCTCGACCCTGGAGTCCGCCGCCGCGCGGTTCGCGGCGGAGCGGCGCACGGAGCGGGACCTGAAGCAGCTCGACGCCCTGCTCGTACGGCGTGAGGAGGCGTGGGGGACGGGGGACGCGGAGCGGTTCGTGACCGCCGACGCGGCCTTCCACCACGCGGTCGTCGCCGCCTCGGGCAACGAGGTCCTCACGGAGCTGTACGCGGACCTGGGCGATCTGCTGCGGCAGTGGCTGCGGGACGACGTGGGGCAGGAGCTGCGGCCGGAGAACCACATGGACCACGCGCGCCTGGTGGACGCGATCCGGGAGGGCGACGCGGAGCGAGCGGGCACGGAGGCGGCCGGCTACCCGTTCATGTGCCTGCGGAGCGCCGTACCGGATGCACGGGCCTGAGGAGCCCCGTACTACCGGATGCACGGTCCCGAGGAACTACGTACCACCGGATTCACGGTCCCGAGGAGCCCGGCGCCGGGTCCGGAGCCGGATCCGCCGGCTCGTGCGTGATCCAGGCGGACCGGACCTCCTTCCAGCAGCGGCCGGTGAGCTGGGCGTAGTCGGCGGGGCCGACGTCCACGGGAGCGCTGTCGGTGTCCACGTCCCACCACTGCTCGCACTCGACGTGGAGGCGGACCCGGTCGGTGCGCGGATACGGGTTCTGGCAGTGGGCGGTGACGCGGGAGCCCTCGACGTCGGTACGGCAGGAGGCGCCGAAGTTCTCCGGTTCCTCCGCGGCCGGGGCGGGGCGCCCTCCGGCCGGGGCGGGTGCCGCGCGCACCTCGGCGGCGAGGGCGACCCCGGTCAGCAGCACGGCGACCGAGGCGAACGCCCCGAATCCGTGACGTATCGCGTGCATGCCCGTACCTCCTCCCCGTCAGCAGCAGACCTTCACGCTCTGCACCAGTCTGGGGTCATTCGGGCTACTTTTCGAGTCGAGAGGACGAAGGGGCCCGGCGGCGGGGAAAGGGGAGGGCCGTGCGCACCGCCCCGAGGGGCGGGCACACGGCCCTTCTCGCACGTGCGGGAGGCGTCAGGCGCCGATCGCGTGCAGGCCGCCGTCGACGTGGACGATCTCGCCCGTCGTCTTCGGGAACCAGTCGGAGAGCAGCGCGACGACGCCGCGGCCGGCCGGCTCCGGGTCGGTGAGGTCCCACTCCAGCGGGGAGCGGCTGTCCCAGACGGAGGCCAGCTCGCCGAAGCCCGGGATGGACTTGGCGGCCATCGAGCCGAGCGGGCCCGCCGAGACCAGGTTGCAGCGGATGTTCTGCTTGCCCAGGTCACGGGCGATGTAGCGGCTGGTGGCCTCCAGGGCGGCCTTGGCCGGGCCCATCCAGTCGTACTGCGGCCAGGCGAACTTCGCGTCGAAGGTGAGGCCGACGACGGAGCCGCCCTCGCTCATCAGCGGCAGCAGCGCCATCGTCAGGGACTTCAGGGAGAAGGCCGAGACGTGCATGGCGGTGGCGACGGACTCGAACGGCGTGTTGAGGAAGTTGCCGCCGAGCGCGTCCTGCGGGGCGAAGCCGATCGAGTGCACGACGCCGTCGAGGCGGTCGCCGAGGTGCTCGCGGACCTGGCCCTCCAGGCGGGCGAGGTGCTCGTCGTTGGAGACGTCGAGCTCCAGGACCTTGACGTTCTCGGGCCGGGGCAGCTTCTTGGCGATGCGCTCGGTCAGCGTCGGCCGGGGCCAGGCGGTGAGGATGATCTCCGCGCCCTGCTCCTGGGCCAGCTTCGCGGTGTGGAAGGCGATGGAGGACTCCATCAGCACACCGGTGATGAGGATGCGCTTGCCCTCGAGGATTCCACTCATGGTGATCAGTGACCCATGCCCAATCCGCCGTCAACCGGGATGACGGCTCCAGTGATGTACGCGGCGTCGTCGGGCGAGGAACCGCACCGCGGCGGCGATCTCCCCGGGCCGCGCGTAGCGCCCAGCGGCACCTGGGCCACGATGCCCGCGCGCTGCTCGTCGGTGAGCACCGCGGTCATGTCGGTGTCGACGAAGCCGGGGGCGACGACGTTGAAGGTGATGTTGCGGGAGCCCAGCTCACGCGCGAGGGAGCGGGCGAAGCCGACCAGACCGGCCTTGGAGGCCGCGTAGTTGGCCTGGCCCGCGGAGCCGAGGAGCCGACGACCGAGGAGATCAGGACGACGCGGCCCTTCTTGGCGCGCAGCATCCCGCGGTTGGCCCGCTTGACGACCCGGAAGGTGCCGGTGAGGTTGGTGTCGACGACGGAGGTGAAGTCCTCCTCGGACATGCGCATGAGGAGCTGGTCCTTCGTCACGCCGGCGTTGGCCACGAGGACCTCCACCGGACCGTGCTTCTCCTCGATCTCCTTGTACGCCTGCTCCACCTGCTCGCCGTCGGTGATGTCGCACTTCACGGCCAGGCAGCCCAGCTCGGCCAGGGCGGCCGGCGGCTCGCCGGAGCGGTACGTGAACGCGACCTTGTCGCCGGCCTCGGCGAACGCGCGGGCGATGGCGAGGCCGATGCCCCGGTTTCCTCCGGTGACGAGAACCGAGCGGCTCAACGGATCACCCTTTCGATAGCGGTCTGGTAGCCGAAAACCTATCTGCATCGCTCCCGACATGAGGAATCGACCTCCGACAGTGGCGTACGGGCCGCACTGTCGGGTCCCTACAGCTCGGGGGTGCCCGGAGGGCGGCCGTCCGGCGGCCCGCGGCCGAGCCCGCGCGGGGTGCGGCCGGGGGTGCGAGAGGCGTGGTCCGGGACGGTGATCCCGCCCTCCGGCCGCCGGGCCGCCCGGCCGGGGAGCGCGGCCCGGTGCGCGGCCGGGCCGCCCGGCGGGCACCGGAGCGTCTTGTGCCGTTGCCCCAAGGCCCGCCGCGCGGTGGCCGGTTGGGGGCAGTTCCGCCGAGGGCGCACGGCAATGCGCCGCCCCGAGCGCCCCTCCCGTGATTGACTTCCCGGGCAGTTCCGTGACCGTCTTCCGAGACTGTCGTCCGAGTCTTCCGATCACCGAGAGCGAGGCCGCTCGTGGTCCATCAGATCGACCCTTCGTTCGTCGCGCTGCCCCTCCGGGCACTCGCCGACGCGGCGCTCGCCCGAGCGCGCGCGCTGGGTGCCGAGCACGCCGACTTCCGCCTGGAGCGGGTGCGCAGCGCCTCGTGGCGCCTGCGCGACGCCAAACCGTCCGGTTCCTCCGACACCACGGACCTCGGCTACGCGGTGCGGGTGGTGCACGGCGGGGCCTGGGGGTTCGCCTCCGGGGTCGACCTGTCCATGGACGGGGCGGCCAGGGTCGCCTCGCAGGCGGTCGCCATGGCCAAGCTGTCGGCGAAGGTGATCGCGGCGGCCGGTTCCAGCGAGCGCGTGGAGCTGGCGGCGGAGCCGGTGCACGAGGACAAGGTGTGGGTCTCCTCGTACGAGGTCGACCCCTTCTCCGTGCCCTCCGAGGAGAAGAGCGCCCTGCTCGCCGACTGGAGCGCGCGGCTGCTGCGGGCGGAGGGCGTGGCGCACGTGGACGCCTCGCTGCTCACCATCCACGAGAACAAGTTCTACGCGGACACGGCCGGGACCGTGACCACCCAGCAGCGCGTGCGGCTGCACCCGCAGCTCACGGCGGTGGCCGTGGACGGGACGACCGGCGAGTTCGACTCGATGCGGACGATCGCGCCGCCGGTCGGGCGCGGCTGGGAGTACCTGACCGGCACGGGCTGGGACTGGGACAGGGAGCTGGACGAGATCCCGGCGCTGCTCGCCGAGAAGATGCGGGCGCCGAGCGTCGAGGCGGGGCGGTACGACCTGGTCGTGGACCCGTCGAACCTGTGGCTGACCATCCACGAGTCGATCGGGCACGCCACCGAGCTGGACCGGGCCCTGGGCTGCGAGGCGGCCTACGCGGGCACCTCCTTCGCCACCTTCGACCAGCTCGACAAGCTGGCGTACGGCTCCTCGGTCATGAACGTGACGGGCGACCGGACCGCCGAGCACGGGCTCGCGACCATCGGCTACGACGACGAGGGCGTCGAGGCGCAGTCCTGGAACCTGGTGAAGGACGGCACGCTCGTCGGCTACCAGCTCGACCGGCGGATCGCGAAGCTCACCGGCCTCGGCCGGTCGAACGCTGCGCCTTCGCGGACTCCCCGCGCACGTGCCGGTGCAGCGGATGGCGAACGTCTCGCTCCAGCCGGACCCGGGCGGCCTGTCGACGGAGGACCTGATCGGGGGCGTGGGCGGGGCATCTACGTGGTCGGCGACCGGTCCTGGTCGATCGACATGCAGCGGTACAACTTCCAGTTCACCGGGCAGCGCTTCTTCCGCATCGAGAACGGGCGGCTCGCCGGGCAGTTGCGGGACGTCGCGTACCAGGCGACGACCACGGACTTCTGGGGCTCGATGGAGCAGGTCGGCGGCCCGCAGACGTACGTCCTCGGCGGCGCCTTCAACTGCGGCAAGGCCCAGCCGGGCCAGGTCGCCGCCGTCTCCACGGCTGCCCCTCCGCCCTCTTCCGGGGCGTCAACATCCTCAACACGACGCAGGAGGCCGGTCGATGATCGCTCGCCACCAGATCTGCCGGGGGCCCGGGGTCGACCCCCGGGCAAGCACAGCCTGAACACGACGCAGGAGGCCGGTCGATGAGCCGCGTCAGCAAGCCGTACGAGATCGTCGAGCGGGCCTGGAGCTGTCCCGGGCCGACGGGTGCGTCGTCATCGCGGACGAGGAGTCCTCGGCCAATCTGCGCTGGGCCGGGAACGCGCTCACGACGAACGGCGTGACCCGGGGCCGCACGCTCACGGTGGTCGCGACCGTCGACGGCGCCCAGGGGACCGCCTCCGGTGTCGTCTCCCGGTCCGCCGTGACCCTCGACGACCTGGAGCCCCTGGTGCGGGCCGCCGAGGCCGCCGCCCGGTCCGCCGGGCCCGCCGAGACGCGCAGCCGCTGGTGGAGGGGTGCCCGCCTCCCCGACTTCACGGACGCCCCGGCGGAGACCTCCTCCGCCGTCTTCGGGGACTTCGCGCCCGCCCTCGGCGAGGCCTTCGCCCGCGCCCGGGCCGGCGGCCGCGAGCTGTACGGCTTCGCCAACCACGAGCTGACCTCCACCTACCTGGGCACGTCGACGGGGCTGCGGCTCCGCCACGACCAGCCGAACGGCACCCTGGAGCTGAACGCCAAGTCCCCCGACCGCACGCGTTCGGCCTGGGCCGGGCGGGCGACGCGGGACTTCAAGGACGTCGACCCGGCGGCGCTCGACGCCGACCTCGCGGTCCGGCTCGGCTGGGCGGAGCGCCGGATCGAGCTGCCCGCCGGGCGCTACGAGACGCTGCTGCCGCCGACCGCCGTGGCCGACCTGCTGATCTACCAGCAGTGGAACGCCGCGGCCCGGGACGCGGTGGAGGCCGTACGGTCTTCTCCAAGCCCGGTGGCGGCACCCGGCTCGGCGAGACCCTCTCGCCGTTGCCGCTGACGCTGCGCAGCGACCCGAACGAGCCGGGCCTGGAGTCCGCGCCGTTCGTGATCGCCCACTCCTCCGGCGACGACTCGTCCGTCTTCGACAACGGCCTGCCGGTGGCGCCGGTCGACTGGGTGCGGGACGGGAGGCTGGAGCGGCTCGTCACCACCCGGCACTCGGCGGGCCTCACCCGGTTGCCCGTGGCCACCGGAGCGGGGAACCTGATCCTGGACGGCGGCGGGGAGCGCTCCCTGGAGGAGATGGTGGCCTCCACCGAGCGCGGTCTGCTGCTGACCTGCCTCTGGTACATCCGCGAGGTCGACCCGGCGACGCTGCTGCTCACCGGACTGACCCGGGACGGCGTCTACCTCGTCGAGAACGGCGAGGTGGTCGGCGAGGTGAACAACTTCCGGTTCAACGAGTCGCCGGTGGACCTGCTGTCGCGGGCCTCCGAGGCGGGCCGTACGGAGAAGACGCTGCCGCGCGAGTGGAGCGACTGGTTCACCCGGGCCGCGATGCCCGCCCTGCGGGTGCCGGACTTCAACATGAGCTCGGTCAGCAAGGGGTCTGACCCGCCTAGACTGGCCCCGGCACCACCCCATTCGACCAAGGAGACGGACGACCGTGACGGACATCGTCGACGAGCTGAAGTGGCGCGGGCTCTTCGCCCAGTCCACCGATGAGGACGCACTGCGCAAGGCTCTCGCGGACGGTCCCGTCACGTTCTATTGCGGCTTCGACCCGACCGCGGCCAGTCTCCACGTCGGTCACCTCGTCCAGGTCCTCACCGTCCGCCGGCTCCAGCGGGCCGGGCACCGGCCGCTGGCGCTGGTCGGCGGGGCCACCAGGCAGATCGGCGACCCGCGGCCGACGGCCGAGCGCACCCTGAACGACCCCGAGACGGTCGCGAACTGGGTGAACCGGCTGCGGACCCAGATCGAGCCGTTCCTCTCCTTCGAGGGGAGAACGCCGCGGTCATGGTGAACAACCTGGACTGGACCGCCGGCCTCTCGGCGATCGAGTTCCTGCGGGACATCGGCAAGCACTTCCGGGTCAACAAGATGCTGACCAAGGACTCCGTGGCCCGGCGCCTGGAGTCCGAGCAGGGCATCAGCTACACCGAGTTCAGCTACCAGCTCCTCCAGGGCATGGACTTCCTGGAGCTGTACCGCCGCTACGGCTGCACGCTCCAGCAGGGCGGCTCGGACCAGTGGGGCAACCTGGTGGCCGGGCTCGACCTGATCCACCGCCTGGAGCCGGGGGCCGAGGTCCACGCGCTCGCGACCCCGCTGATGGTCAAGGCGGACGGCACCAAGTTCGGCAAGACCGAGAGCGGGGCCGTCTGGCTGGATCCGGAGATGACCACGCCGTACGCGTTCTACCAGTTCTGGCTGAACGTGGACGACCGCGACATCTCCACCTACCTGCGGATCCTCTCCTTCCGCTCCCGCGAGAGCTGGAGGAGCTTGAGGCGCAGACCGCCGAGCAGCCGCAGGCCTGGGCGGCCAGCGGGCGCTGGCCGAGGAGCTGACCACCCTGGTGCACGGGGCCGAGCAGTGCGCGGCCGTCATCGCCGCGTCCAAGGCGCTGTTCGGCCAGGGCGACCTGGCCGAACTGGACGGCGCGACGCTCGCCGCGGCCCTGTCCGAGCTGCCGCACGCGCGCGTGTCGGAGCTCGGTCAGGTCGTGGACCTGTTCGCCGAGGTCGGTCTGGTGGCGAGCAAGTCGGCGGCGCGCCGCACGGTGAAGGAGGGCGGGGCGTACGTGAACAACGCGAAGGTCACCGCCGAGGACGCCGAGGTGTCGGCGGACGACCTGCTCCACGGGCGCTGGCTGGTGCTGCGGCGCGGCAAGAAGAACCTGGCGGCGATCGAGTTCACCGGCGCCTGACGGATCGCCCCGGCGGGTCGGGCCCGGCGGGTCCGCCCGTACGCACACGACCGGGAGGCCCGGTACGGCACACCGCGTGCCGTACCGGGCCTCCGGTCCTCGGGCGTCCGCCGTCTCAGGCTCGCCGCCTGGTGCCCTTCATCGAGGCCCAGAGCATGTCGCCCAGGCCGACGACGACGACCGCGCCGATCAACTGGAGCAGATGGCGGATCCAGTCGATGCCCTTGGTGTCGTTCACCCCGATCCAGGTCGCGACCGCGTTTCCGAGGACGCTGCCGAGGATGCCGAACACCACCGTCAGCCAGAGCGGGATCTGCTGCTTGCCCGGCAGGATCGCCTTCGCGATCAGACCGAGGACGAGACCCACGATGATCGCCCACAACCAACCCATTGTCGCCTCCTTGTACGCATGTGGGCCCAGTCTCGGCCTTCCGGTCGTACGACGCATGTCGGACAGCGCCATACGTGCCCCGGTCTCGTCCGCGCCGGAGGGCGGGCGTACGGTGGAACGAAGACCGGACCGGGGTGGGTCCGGCGCGACCGGCGGGTGGTGAGCGGTGATGCCGAAGCGTGGCGGAACCGAGGTCTTCCGGATCACGGGGGCCCGGCAGGGGCTCGCCGAGGACGTCCGGGGGCGGCAGCGGAGGTACGTCATCTCGATGACGGTCCGGACGCTCTCCGTGATCGCCGCCGCGGTGCTGTGGAACGTCGAGCGGCACGTGGCGGTCGTGGCGCTCGCCCTGGGCATCCTCCTGCCCTACGTCGCCGTGGTGATCGCCAACGCGGGGCGCGAGTCGGCCCCGTCCCTTCCCTCCACCTTCGTACCGCCTCCGGTGCGGCCCGCGCTCGACGCGGAGGAGCCGGCGGCGGGTCCCGGGACGGACGCGAGGACGGACGCGGAGGCAGGCCGCTCGTACGGCCGGAGCTGATCACCGAGCGTGGCCGGAAACCTCAAGAAAACCTCAGATCAATCATGAAGTTCCAGTGCACCGCACCCCATGGGCCGTGACATACTGCCTACGCGCTCCGCATCCCCCGTCGGAGCGACGGACCGGTGCCGGGCAGCTCCCCGTGGCTGCTCGGCATCGCCCTTACTGGACAATGATCGGGTGATCATGGGTCCAGTGAGCGAAGAAGCCGATCTGTTCCGCCAAGGGCTGCCGGGCCGACGCCGTCTGGGTGCTCGCGTGGAACAACCCCAAGCTGCACGCGCCGGAGCGGCGCAAGACCTGGCTCGCGTGCGAGGAGCACCGCGAGCACCTCTCGCAGTTCCTGGGCGTACGGGGCTTCCTCAAGGACGTCGTGCCGCTGGCCGACTGGGAGTCGGCCGACTCCTAGGGCCATGATCCGCCGGACAGGCCCTAGGGTCTCCTCCTGCCGGATCCCCGGGCCTCAGCCGCCGATCGCCGACATCGGGCGGTCGGGCTGGAGGAAGCTCGGGTCGTCGAGGCCGGAGCCGGCCTTCTTGCCCACATGGCCTTCTTCCAGATCTCCGCGACCTCGGCGTCCCCGCGTCCGAGCGGGCGCGGCCCGCAGGTCGGTCTCCTCGGTGGCGAAGAGGCAGGTGCGGACCTGTCCGTCGGCGGTGAGCCGGGTGCGGTCGCAGGCCCGGCAGAACGGGCGGGTGACGGAGGCGATGACGCCGACCGTGTGCGGTCCGCCGTCGACGACCCAGCGCTCGGCGGGGGCGGAGCCGCGCTCCTCGGCGCCCTCCGGGGTCAGGGCGAAGCGGGTGCGCAGGGACTCCAGGATGTCCCCGCGGTGATCATGCCGTCGCGCTTCCAGCCGTGCTGGGCGTCGAGCGGCATCTGCTCGATGAAGCGGAGCTCGTACCCCTCCTCGATCGCCCAGGCCAGCAGGTCGGGGGCCTCGTCGTCGTTGAGCCCGGGCATCAGGACGGCGTTGACCTTGACCGGGACGAGGCCGGCGTCGCGGGCGGCAGCCATGCCGTCGAGGACGTCCCGGTGCCGGTCGCGGCGGGTGAGGGTCTTGAAGACGTCGGGGCGCAGGGTGTCCAGGAGACGTTGACCCGGTCGAGGCCGGCGGCCTTCAGGGCGGTCGCGGTGCGCTTGAGTCCGATGCCGTTGGTGGTGAGGGACATCCGGGGCGGGGCTCCAGGGCCGCGCAGCGCCTCGACGATGCCGACGAGGCCGGGGCGGAGCAGCGGCTCGCCGCCGGTGAAGCGGACCTCGGTGACGCCGAGGTCGGTGACGGCGATGCGGATGAGCCGGACGATCTCGTCGTCCGTCAGGAGGTCCGGCTTGGCGAGCCACTGGAGGCCCTCTTCCGGCATGCAGTAGGTGCAGCGCAGGTTGCACCGGTCCGTGAGCGAGACGCGCAGGTCGGTGGCGACCCGGCCGAAGGTGTCGATGAGCACGGTGGGCCCCCTCCCCGTCTGTGGATCGGTTCGTTTCGATCGCCTCGTTCCGAGCCTACGCGAGCGGTCCGACATCGAGCAGGGCAGATTGTCACGAGGACCGGCGCGGCCGCGTCGTAGGACCCTACGACGCGGCCGCCGGCTCGGAGGCGGAACGTGTGCGGGTCAGTGCGCTCCGACACCGGTGAGGGACTTGACCTCCAGCTCCGCGTACTTGCCCTTGTCCGGCTCCTCCTTGGAGAGGACCGAGCCGAGCCAGCCGAGCAGGAAGCCGAGCGGGATGGAGACGAGCCCGGGGTTCTCCAGCGGGAACCAGTAGAAGTCGACGCCCTTGAACATCGAGGTCGGCTTGCCGGAGACGACCGGCGAGAACAGCACCAGGACGACGGCGGAGACCAGGCCGCCGTAGATCGACCACAGGGCGCCCCGCGTGGTGAACCGCTTCCAGAAGAGGGAGTACAGGATCGTCGGCAGGTTGGCGGAGGCGGCGACCGCGAAGGCGAGGGCGACCAGGCCGGCGACGTTGAGGTCGCGGGCGAGGGCGCCGAGCGCGATGGAGACGACGCCGATGAGGACGGTCGCCCAGCGGGCGGCCCGCACCTCCTCCTTCTCGGTGGCCTTTCCGCGCCGGATGACGTTGGCGTAGATGTCGTGCGCGAAGGACGACGAGGAGGCCAGGGTCAGTCCGGCGACGACGGCGAGGATGGTCGCGAAGGCGACGGCCGAGATGACGGCGAGGAGGATCGCGCCGCCGGTGGAGCCGGCTCCGCCGCCGATCTCCAGGGCCGCGAGCGGGGCGGCGGTGTTGCCCGCCTTGTTGGAGGCGACGATGTCGCTGTTCTTGAGCAGGGCGGCGGCGCCGAAGCCGAGGACGATCGTCATCAGGTAGAAGGCGCCGATGATGCCGATGGCCCAGTTGACCGACTTCCGGGCGGCCTTGGCGGTGGGGACCGTGTAGAAGCGGATCAGGATGTGGGGCAGTCCGGCCGTGCCCAGGACGAGCGCGATGCCGAGCGAGAGGAAGTCCAGCTTCGAGGTGGCGGTGGCGCCGTACTTGAGGCCGGGCTCCAGGAAGGCCTGGCCCTTGCCGCTGTTGGTGGCGGCCGCGCCGAGCAGCTCCGACAGGTTGAAGTGGAACTTCCACAGGATGAGGAAGGTGATCAGGAGCGTGCCCGCGATGAGCAGGACGGCCTTGACCATCTGCACCCAGGTGGTGCCCTTCATGCCGCCGATGGTCACGTAGACGATCATCAGGACGCCGACGAGGGCGACGATCGCGACCTTGCCGCCGTCGCTGGTGATGCCGAGGAGCAGCGAGACGAGGACGCCGGCCCCGGCCATCTGCGCGAGCAGGTAGAAGATCGAGACGACGATGGTGGAGGTGCCGGCGGCGGTGCGGACCGGGCGCTGGCGCATCCGGTAGGCGAGGACGTCGCCCATGGTGAAGCGGCCGGAGTTGCGCAGGGGTTCGGCGACCAGGAGCAGGGCGACGAGCCAGGCGACGAGGAAGCCGATCGAGTAGAGGAAGCCGTCGTAGCCGAAGAGGGCGATGGCGCCGGCGATGCCGAGGAAGGACGCGGCGGACATGTAGTCGCCGGAGATCGCCAGGCCGTTCTGGAAGCCGGTGAACTGGCGTCCGCCGGCGTAGAAGTCGGCGGCGCTGCGGGTCTGCCGGCCGGCCCACACGGTGATGACGAGGGTGGCGATCACGAAGGCGCCGAACAGGGCGATGATCGGGGGCCGGTGCTCGCCGGTGGCGTTGCCCGCCGCGAGCAGGACGGGGGTGCTCATGCGTCGCCCTCCATACGGGACTTGATGGCCTCGGCCTTGGGGTCGAGCCGGTTCGCCGCGTGCCGCGAGTAGAGCCAGGCGATGAGGAAGGTGGTGAGGAACTGGCCGAGGCCCAGGACCAGCGCCACGTTGACGTTGCCGAGGACCTTGGTCCCCATGAAGCCGCCCGCGTAGTTGGAGAGCAGCACGTAGAGCAGGTACCAGGCGATGAAGGCGAGGGTGAGGGGAAGGCGAACGAGCGGTGGGCGCGGCGCAGTTCGCCGAACTCCTCGCTCTCCTGCACCTCGACGAACTGCTCCGTGGTGGGTGACGCGGGACCCCGATCGGTCTCCGTGCCGTTTCGGGCTGGCGGCGGTGCTTCGGTAGCCACGGACTCTCCTCGTGACGCGCGGGCGGACGGCTGGTTCGCAGGGGGTCTCACCGGGGTGCGGGAGCCGGGGCCCCGGGTGGAGCCCTCCCTGCACAACGGCACGGAGGAGGAAGCGAAGCGGTTCACCCCGAGGATTTTCTCGGGCAGATCTTCATGAAGTCTTCTCAACTCATTGATGGGACAGGAAGATCAGCGATAGCTTCACTCGTCATGCACCTGTCCGCGCGCAAACCCGCGCGCGAGCAGTATACGGATGATGTGGAGAACCCATGGCTCATCTGGGATCGAGGCGCGGCCGAGCTCTCGCTCTGCCGGTCGGCCTCGCGCTCACGGCCTCGCTCGGTTTCCTTCCCTCCGGGGCCTCGGCCGCGGAGCTGAGCAACACCCGGCCGCCGCCGTGGCGACGGACGGACCGAAGCTGTCGTACGTCGTGAACGTCGACGGGGGCCACTCGACCGCCAAGTCGGTGAAGAAGGCGATAGCCGCCGCCGGTGGCACGGTCGTCGTCTCGTACGACCAGATAGGCGTGATCGTCGTCCACTCGCAGAACCCCGACTTCGCGAAGCAGGTCCGCAAGGCGCGCGGCGTGGTGTCGGCCGGCGCGACCCGCACCGCCCCGCTCTCCGTGCAGACCGACGACTCCGTCGGCGGCGGCACGCAGGTGCTGACCGAGGCCGAGGCCAAGGCGGCCGCGGCCCGCGCGACGGACGAGCAGGACGCGCTGGAGCCCCTGCAGTGGGACCTCCCGGCGATCAAGGCCGACAAGGCGCACCAGCGGACGCTCGGCAGCAAGCGCGTGACCGTCGGCGTCATCGACACGGGCGTGGACGACACCCACCCGGACCTGGCGCCGAACTTCAGCGCCGCGAAGTCCGCCAACTGCGTGTCCGGCAAGGCCGACACCACCGCCGGCTCGTGGCGGCCGAACCCGGGCGAGAGCGACCACGGCACGCACGTCGCCGGTACGATCGCCGCCGCCAAGAACGGGATCGGCGTCACCGGTGTCGCGCCGGGCGTGAAGCTCGCCGGCATCAAGGTGTCCACCCCGGACGGCTTCTTCTACACGGAGGCCGTGGTCTGCGGCTTCGTGTGGGCGGCCGAGCACGGCATCGACATCACGAACAACAGCTACTACACCGACCCGTGGATGTTCGCGTGCAAGAACGACGCGGACCAGAAGGCCCTCATCGAGGCCGTCACCCGCGCCACCCGCTACGCGGAGCGCAAGGGCACAGTCAACGTGGCGGCGGCCGGCAACTCCGCGTTCGACCTGGCGGCCGACTCGATCGTCGACGACAGCAGCCCGAACGACTCCACACCGGGCGGCCGGACCATCGACCCGAAGAAGTGCCTGGACTACCCGGCGATGCTCCCGGGCGTCGTCACGGTCTCCGCGACCGGCGCCAAGGACCTGAAGGCGTCGTACTCGAACTACGGCCTCGGCGTGATCGACATCGCCGCGCCCGGCGGTGACCGCACCGCGTACCAGACGCCGGACGCCCCGGCGGTGAACGGCCTGATCCTGTCGACCACGGTCAACGGCGGCTACAACTACAAGGGCGGCACGTCGATGGCCTCGCCGCACGCGGCGGGCGTCCTGGCGCTCATCAAGTCGAGGCACCCGCACGCGGGCCCGGCGGCGCTCAAGGCCCTGCTGTACGCGCAGGCCGACCGGCACGCCTGCACCGACCCGTACGACATCGACGCCGACGGCAAGGTCGACGCGGTCTGCGAGGGCGGCAAGAACAAGAACGGCTTCTACGGGGCCGGCATCGTCGACGCGCTCGACGCGGTCCGCTGGTAACCAGCGGTTCTCGGGAGCCCCGGTGCGGTACGCCGCACCGGGGCCCTTCGCACGGCGCCGGGTGCCGCGCGGAGGATCATGAGGCCCATGGAGCACATGGGCACACGGCGCACACGGTGCGCACGGGTACGGAGTCGTTGTGGGCGGCCCTCGGCGGTGATCCCGCCCTGGTCGACCGGGTGGCGTTCACGGGGCCCTCGGGGCTGCTGCCGGCCCGGCTGCCGGTGATGGACCTGGCGCGGGCCTCGGTCGCCGCGGCGGGGCTCGCGGCGGTCGAGCGGGCGGGGCTCCCGGGGCCCGTGCGGGTGGACGACGGGGCCGTGGCCACCGCCTTCACGAGCGAGCGGCACCTGCGGATCGACGGGCGGGCGCCGGTGAGCTTCGCGCCGCTCTCCCGGTTCTGGCGGGCGGCGGACGGCCGGGTCCGCACCCACGCCAACTATCCGCACCACCGGGCGGCGCTGCTCGCCGCCCTCGGCGTGCCGTCCGGGACGCCGGAGGACGGGCGGTGCAGGCCGTGGCGGCGGCGATCGGGGAGCGGACGGCCGCCGAGGTCGAGACGGCGGTGTACGGGGCCGGGGGCCTGGCGGTCGCCCTGCGCACGCCCGGGGAGTGGGCGGCGCACCCGCAGGAGCCGGGAGGTGGCGGCGCGGCCGCTGCTCACCCGGGAGCGGCTCGACGAGGCGCCGCCCCGGCCGCGCTCGGGGCCGCCGCGGGTCCTGGACCTGACCCGGGTGCTCGCGGGGCCGGTGGCGACCCGGACGCTCGCGCTGCTCGGCGCGGACGTGCTGCGGATCGACCCGCCGGGCCGTCCGGAGCTGCCGGACCAGCACGCGGACACGAACGTCGGGAAGCGGACGGCCGTCCTCGACCTGGAGCGGCCGTCGGACCGGCGCACCTTCGACGGACTCCTCGACGCGGCCGACGTGCTGGTGACCGGCTACCGGCCGGGCGCGCTCGACCGCTTCGGCCTCCACCGCCCGGGGCTCGTCACGGCCCGGGTGTCGGCCTGGGGCGACTACGGGCCGTGGGGCGGGCGGCGCGGCTTCGACTCCCTGGTGCAGGCGGCGACCGGGATCGCCGTCGTGGAGGGCTCGGCCGAGGAGCCGGGGGTGCTGCCCGCGCAGGCCCTGGACCACGCCACGGGCTATCTGCTCGCGGCGGCGGTCCTGCGGTCGCTGACCGAGCGGGACCGGGACGGCGGCACCCGACTGGTCCGGCTCGCCCTCGCGCAGACGGGCCACTGGCTGACGCACGGGCTGCCCGCGTACGAGCCCGGGCGGTACCTCGTCGAGTCGGAGGGCCCGCTCGGGCACCTGCGGCACGCGCTGTCGCCGGTCGCGTACGAGGGCGGCCCGGCGGGCTGGACGCGGCCGCCGGGCCTGCCGGGCGGGGACGCGCCGGTGTGGGAGGGTCCTACGGCTTGACGAGGACCTTGAGGGCGGTGCGCTCGTCCATGGCCTTGTAGCCGCCGGGGACGCCGTCGAGGCCGACGGTCAGGTCGAAGACCGGGGACGGGTCGATCGTGCCGTCGAGGACGTCCGGGAGGAGTTCCGGAATGTACGCGCGCACGGGGGCGACGCCGCCGCGCAGCGCGATGTTCCGGTCGAACATGACGGACAGGTCGAGGCCGGTGCCGCTGCCGTGCGGGACGCCGACGTAGCCGATGGACCCGCCGTCGCGGGCGACGGCGACGGCGGTGCGCATGGACTGCTCGGTGCCGACGGCCTCGATGACGCCGTGCGCGCCCTGGCCGCCGGTCAGCTCGCGGACGGCGGCCTCGGCGGCCTCCCCGCGCTCGGCGACGACGTCGGTGGCGCCGAAGGCGCGGGCGATGTCGGTGCGGGCGGTGTGCCGGCCGAGCGCGATGATCCGCTCGGCGCCGAGCCGCTTGGCGGCGAGGACGCCGCAGAGAGCCGACGGCGCCGTCGCCGACGACGGCGACGGTGGAGCCGGGCCGCACGCCGGCGCCGAGGGCGGCGTGGTGGCCGGTGCCCAGGACGTCGGAGAGGGCGAGCAGCGCGGTCAGGAGCCGGTCGTCGGAGGCCGCCTCGGCGGGCAGCTTGACGAGGGTGCCGTCGGCGAAGGGAACGCGGACGGCCTCGCCCTGGCCGCCGTCGGAGCCCACGGAGCCCCAGAAGCCGCCGCTCGGGCAGGAGGTCTGGAGGCCCTCGGAGCAGTACGCGCAGGTGCCGTCGGACCAGACGAAGGGGGCGACGACGAGGTCGCCCTTCCGGAAGCCGCGGACCCCGGCCCCGCCTCCTCGACGACGCCGAGGAACTCGTGGCCGATGCGCTGGCCCGGCTGCCGGGCGGACTCGCCGCGGTAGGCCCACAGGTCGCTGCCGCAGATGCAGGCGCGCAGGACCCGCAGGACGACGTCCGTGGGCTCCTGGACCACCGGGTCGGGCACGTCCTCCACGCGCATGTCGAACGGGGCGTGGATGGTGGTGGCGCGCATCGTGGTCGGTCCTCGCTGTCAGACGTTTGTACGACTTTCACCGTACATCGCCCGCAGGGCTCCGGTCGTCAGCAGGTACTGCGCCGCGGTGTAGGTCAGCATGATCCAGAAGTCGGACGCGGGCGGCCGGGGCCACGCGGCGACGCCGGTGGCGATGAGGGTGTCGGACAGCGGGAAGAGGGCGCCGCCGAGACCGGCGGGGAGCCCGAGGAACCGGCCCGGCAGGCCATGGCGGTGAGCAGCAGCGCGTACCCGGCGACCGGGATCCGCAGGCCGGCGGGGAGGTCGGGCCACAGGAGCACGACGGTGCCGGTGAAGGCGGCCGCGTACAGGACGCCGAGCGCCGGGGACGCGCGCCGGCGCCCGAAGAGGACCAGGTAGCAGACGTGTCCGACGGCGAAGGAGCCCATGCCGGCGAGGAAGGCCCGGTCCGCGTCGGAGAGCAGGAGGACGTCGCCGCCCCAGCCGCACAGGAGCGCGGCGACCAGGAGCTTAGGAGCGCCCCTGCTCACGGCGTACGCGGCGAGCAGGGGCATCAGGAGCGGCTTGGCGATCTGGTGGCCGGGCTCGGCGCCGGTGAGCAGGGAGACCAGGTCGACGACGGTCGCGAGCCCGAAGGCGGCGAGCAGCGCGCGGGAGACGGGGGCGGCGCGCACGGCGGACGGCGCGGCGGGGGCGCTCACGCGGCGGGCTCGGCGGCGGCGACAGGGCCGCCCTCCACGACCGGGCCGGCCTCCGGTGCGGGCGGCGGGGGCAGTCCGGGCTGCCAGCCGGGCCCGCGGAAGACCCGCCCGGCCCGCTCGCGCCAGTCGCTCGCGGCCCGCAGGTCGCGGGCGATGGCGGCGTACTCGTGGGTGGCGACCCGGAGCGGGTTGTACGTCTCGATGTTCTTGGTGAGGGCCGTAGACGGGCCGCTCGGTCTCGCCGGCCCAGGAGCCGAACGCCCGGTCCCAGACGATGAGCACCCCGCCGAAGTTCCGGTCCAGGTAGCCGCCCTGGGAGGCGTGGTGGACGCGGTGGTGGGAGGGGTGTTGAAGAGGTACTCGAAGGGGCGCGGCAGTCTGTCGACGCGCTCGGTGTGGATCCAGAACTGGTAGACGAGGTTGACCGAGGAGCAGAGGGCCACGGCCGCCGGGTGCACGCCGAGGGCGATCATCGGCAGGTAGAACGGCCAGGAGGTCGCGCCGGTCCACGGCTGGCGCAGGGCGGTGGTGAGGTTGAACCTGCGGCTGCTGTGGTGGACGACGTGGCAGGCCCACAGGAGGCGGACGACGTGGTGTCCGCGGTGCTGCCAGTAGTAGAGGAAGTCCTGGGCGAGCAGCATCAGCGGGACCGTCCACCACAGGACGGGCACGCGGAGCGGGTCAGCTCGTACACGGCGGTGTAGACCGCCACCACGGGGATCTTCCACAGCGCGTCGAAGGCCAGGCTCCCCAGGCCCATGCTGAGGCTGGTGGCGGCGTCCTTGGCCTCGTACCCGGCGGCGTCCTCGTCGGGGTGGAGCCGGTAGCCGACCATCTCCAGGACGGTGAGCAGGACGAACGCCGGTATGGACCAGAGCACGACATCGGGCGGGTTCGGCATGCCGTCGACGGTAGGGGCGGGGGCCGGGGCGCGACTAGACGCCGTTACCGACAAGTATGCGAGACGGGTTGTCAGCGGGCTTTGGAACCTTCCGACAAGACAAGGGGCGTCCTCAGACCCCCGCCGCGCCGAGCAGCGACCCCGCCCCGTACGTCACCGCCATCGCCAGGGCCCCGCCCGCGACGTTGCGGAGGACCGCGCGGCCGGCGGGGGCGGCGCCGAGCGGGCGCTGGACCAGCCGGTGAGGGCGAGGGCCGCGAGGACCGAGAGGACGGTGATCCAGAGGCGTGCGGCGGGCGGGGGCAGGACGATCGCGAGGAGCGGGAGCAGGGCCCCGGCGGTGAAGGCGAGGAAGCTGGCGCCGGCCGCGTGCCAGGGGTTGGTGAGGGCGTCCGGGTCGATGCCCAGCTCCACGCGCGCGTGGGCGCGCAGGGCGTCGCGGGCGGTGAGCTGTTCGGCGGCCTCGCGGGCGACGTCCGGGGAGAGGCCCCGGGCGCTCAGGAGCGCGGCGAGTTCGTCGAGCTCGGCCGCGGGCCGTTCGCGCAGTTCGCGCCGCTCCTGGGCGAGCGCGGCCTTCTCGGAGTCGCGCTGGGTGGAGACCGAGACGTACTCCCCGCCGCCATCGACATCGAGCCGGCGAGGAGCCCGGAGAGACCGGCCGTGAGCAGCGCGGACCTGGACTCCGTGGCCCCGGCGACGCCGACGACGAGGCCCGCCGTGGAGACGACGCCGTCGTTGGCGCCGAGGACCGCGGCCCGGAGCCAGTTGAGACGGGACCCGAGGCCGCCGCCGTGGGCCTCGTCGTGCGCGGCGGGCGCCGAGGACGCGGGGGCGCGGGGGTTCGGTCACGTGAGGAGGGTCGCACCCGGCGGAGCCCCGACCCCGGAACGACCCGCCCGGCGGCGGAGCCCAGGAGGCACCGAGGAGGGGATTGTCGGTCGCGGCCCGTATCCTCAATGACCATGCTCGACGACCGCACGACAGCAGCAGCGTGGCCGGCCGCCTACCCGCAGGGGTACGCGGTCGTCGACGTGAGACCACCGGCCTCGCCCGCGACGACCGGATCGTGTCCGCCGCCGTCTACCGGCTGGACGCCCAGGGGAACGTCGAGGACCACTGGTACACCCTGGTCAACCCCGAGCGCGACCCCGGCCCGGTGTGGATCCACGGGCTGACCAGCGACGCCCTGGAGGGCGCCCCGCTCTTCCCGGAGATCGCGGCCGAGTTCGCGGCCCGGCTCGACGGACGGGTGCTCGTCGCGCACAACGCGATCTTCGACTGGCAGATGATCGCCCGGGAGTACGCGCGCGCCGAGTCCACCGCGCCCGTGCGGCAGCGCCTGTGCACGATCGCGCTCGCCAAGCAGTTGTCGCTGCCGCTGCCCAACCACAAGCTGGAGTCGCTCGCCGCGCACTTCGGCGTCGAACAGCGCCAGGCGCACCACGCGCTGGACGACGCGCGGGTGCTCGCCGAGGCGTTCCGGCCGAGCCTGCACGCGGCGGCCGAGCAGGGCGTGCGGCTGCCGCTCCTGGAGTGCCGGCCGCTGACCGAGTGGGCCGCCTCCCCGGCCGCGTCCCCTCCCCGTACGCCTCCTCCTCGTACCGGACGAACAGTTGGCGTCCCTCGCGGAAGCGGCCGGCCTGCCATATCCCAATCCCGGCCGTTACGAGAGCGACAAGCCGCTCAAGCAGGGGATGCGGGTGGCGTTCTCCGGGGACACCTCCGTCGACCGCGAGCTCCTGGAGGACCGCACCGTCGAGGCCGGTCTGCACGTGGCCGGCAGCGTCTCCCGGCTGACGAGCCTCCTCGTCACCAACGACCCGGACGCGGCCACCTCCAAGACCCTCAAGGCCCGCTCCTTCGGCACGCCCGTCGTCGACGAGGCCGCCTACACCCAGCTCCTGCGGGACGTGGCCCCGGCAGACGGGTGACACCCCCAGCCCTCCGGGCGCGCCGGACCGCGCGCGCCCGCGGGGAGCCCCACCCTGTGGCGCATGGCACGTTGTGAGGTCTGCGGAAACGATTACGGCATGTCGTTCGAGGTGCACGCGCAGGGCGCGGTGCACGTCTTCGACTGCTTCGCCTGCGCCATCCACCGCATGGCGCCCATCTGCGAGCACTGCCGGGTCCAGATCATCGGCCAGGGCGTCGAGGTCGGGGGCAGTTGGTACTGCGGCGGCCACTGCGCCCGCGCGGAGGGAAGGTGGGCATCGTCGACAAGGTGTGAGGAACCGACCCGAAGAAACGATTCCGGACGGCGGCCCGCAAGCCCGCCGAACCCCCTGCGCGCACCCCGTGGCCCCCGCTGTACGGTCATGGGGTGTACCGCTTCCTGTTGTCCCGGCAGTGGGTGATCCTCACCCTGATCGCCCTCGTCCTCGTCCCGACGATGATCGAGCTGGGCTTCTGGCAGTTCCACCGGCACGAGCGCCGGGTCGCCCAGAACGCCCTGATCGCGGACAGCGTCGCGGCGGAGCCGGTCCCGGTCGAGGAGCTCACCTCCCCGGCCACACCGTCCCGCGCGCCGACTACTGGCGCCCGGTCACCGCCACCGGCACCTTCGACACCGCCCACGAGGTGGTCGTCCGCCGCCGCACCTCCTCCGACGACCGGGTCGGCGTCCACGTCCTGACCCCGCTGGTCCTGCGGGACGGGAAGGTCCTGCTGGTCAACCGGGGCTGGGTGCCGGCCGCCGCCGACCAGCACTCCTACCCGGCGGTGCCGCCCGTCCCGAAGGGCGAGGTCACGATCACCGGCCGCCTCAAGGCCGACGAGACGACCGGCGCCAGCGTATCAAGGACCTCAAGGGACTGCCCGACCGCCAGGTCATGCTGATCAACAGCCGGCAGCAGGCCGAGCTCATCGGGCGCGAGGTCCTCGGCGGCTACGTCGAGCAGACCGCGCCCGAAGCGGCCGACGGCACCATCGAACAGATCCCCGAGCCCGACCACGACTCGATCGGCGCCCACATGGCGTACGCCGTGCAGTGGTGGCTCTTCACGGCCGGCGTGCCCGTCGGCTGGGTGATCCTGGTGCGCCGCGAGAAGCGCGACCGGGAGGCCGCGGCCTCCGCCGACGCCTCCGGAACGCCGGAGGCGGACACCGCGAGACCCTGGCCACACCGTCCCGCTGATTGACCGCCGCCGCTTCCGGGAACAGCCCGAGCGTGACGCAACACATCGACGACTACGCCATGATCGGCGATCTCCAGACCGCCGCGCTCGTCGGCCGTGACGGATCGGTCGACTGGCTGTGTCTGCCCCGGTTCGACTCGGCCGCCTGCTTCTCCGCCATCCTCGGCGACGAGGAGAACGGGCACTGGCGGATCGCCCCCAAGGGCGCCACGACCTGCACCTCCCGCCGCTACGCCGAGGACTCCCTGGTCCTGGAGACCTACTGGGAGACCCGTACCGGCGCCGTCAAGGTCATCGACTTCATGCCGCAGCGGGACGCGTACCCCGACGTGATGCGGATCGTCGAGGGGTCCGCGGCAGCGTCGAGATGAGCGCCGTCCTGCGGCTGCGCTTCGACTACGGCTCGATCGTGCCTGGATGCGCCGGGCGGACGGGCACCGGGTGGCGGTCGCCGGTCCCGACGCGGTCTGGCTGCGCAGCGAGCCGCACGTGAAGACCTGGGGCCAGCAGTTCTCCACCTGCTCCGCCTTCACCGTCGCCGCCGGCGAGAAGGTGGCCTTCGTGCTGACCTGGCACCCCTCGCACGAGCCGCGCCCCGACCTGATCGACCCCTTCGAGGCGCTGGAGCAGTCGCTCGCGGACTGGCGGGAGTGGGCGGCCCGCTGCACCTACCGGGGACCCCACCGGGAGGTGGTGCTGCGCTCCCTGATCACCCTGAAGGCGCTCACGTACGCCCCCACCGGCGGGATCGTCGCCGCCCCACCACCTCGCTGCCGGAGGAGGTCGGCGGCGTGCGGAACTGGGACTACCGCTCCTGCTGGCTGCGCGACTCCTCCCTCACCCTCGGCGCGCTGCTCGCCGCCGGGTACGTGGAGGAGGCCGCCGCCTGGCGGGACTGGCTGCTGCGCTCCGTCGCGGGCGACCCCGCCGACCTCCAGATCATGTACGGCCCGGCCGGGGAGCGCCGGCTGCCCGAGACGACCCTGCCGTGGCTGCGGGGGTACGCCGACTCGGCGCCGGTGCGGACCGGGAACGCGGCCGTGGACCAGTTCCAGCTCGACGTGTACGGCGAGGTCATGGACTCGCTCAACCGGGCGCGGGAGGCCGGGATCCCGGCGGAGCGGCACGCCTGGAACCTCCAGCTCAGCCTGCTGGGCTTCCTGGAGTCGACCTGGCGGGAGCCTGACGAGGGGCTGTGGGAGGTGCGCGGGCCGCGCCGCCACTTCACCCACTCGAAGGTGATGGCCTGGGTGGCCGCCGACCGGGCCGTGCGCACCCTGGAGTCCGACCCGTCGCTGCCGGGGGACGCGGCCCGCTGGCGGGCCATGCGGGACGACATCCACGCCCAGGTGTGCGACAAGGCGTACGACCCCGTGCGGAACACCTTCACCCAGTCGTACGGCTCGCGGGAGCTGGACGCCGCCACCCTGCTCATCCCCCAGGTGGGCTTCCTGCCGCCGGACGACCCCCGGGTGGTGGGCACGGTCGACGCGGTCATGGCGGAGCTGACGCACGACGGCTACGTGCGCCGCTACAGCGCCGACTCGACGGCGGTGGACGGCCTGCCGGGACAGGAGGGACCTTCCTGGTCTGCTCGTTCTGGCTGGCGGACGCCCTGCGGCTGACGGGGCGGCCCGAGGAGGCGCGGGTGCTCTTCGAGCGGCTCGTCGCGCTCGTCAACGACGTGGGGCTCCTCGCGGAGGAGTACGACCCGGCGACCGGGCGCCAACTGGGCAACTTCCGCAGGCCTTCAGCCACATCGGTCTGGTCGGTACGGCGTTCGCGCTGGCAGCGGAGGAGCCCGACCCGGCAGGATAGGGCCATGGATCTTGGACTGAAGGACCGTGTGTACGTGGTGACCGGCGCGACGCGGGGGCTCGGCCGGGCCTCGGCGGAGGCGCTGCTCGCGGAGGGCGCCAAGGTGCTGGTGACCGGGCGCGAGGAGAAGACGGTCGCCGAGGCCGTGGAGGCGCTGGGCCCGGGCGCGGCCGGGGTCGCGGCCGACAACACCGACCCGGAGACCCCGGCCCGGCTGATCGCGGAGGCGCGGTCCCGGTTCGGCGGCTTCGACGGCGTCCTGATCAGCGTGGGCGGCCCGGCGCCCGGTTTCGCGGCGGACAACACCGACGAGCAGTGGGCCGCCGCCTTCGACACCGTCTTCCTGGGGGCGGTGCGGCTGGCCCGCGCGGCGGCCGAGGCCCTCGGGGAGGGCGGGGTGATCGGCTTCGTCCTGTCCGGCTCGGTCCACGAGCCGATCCCGGGCCTGACCATCTCCAACGGGCTGCGCCCGGGGCTCGCCAGCTTCGCCAAGTCCCTCGCCAACGACCTGGGGCCGCGCGGGGTGCGGGTCGTCGGGCTCCTGCCGAGCCGGATCGACACGGACCGGGTGCGCTCCCTGGACGCGCTCTCCGGGGACGCCGACGCGGCCCGCGCGGCGAGCGAGGCGACGATCCCGCTGCGCCGGTACGGCACGCCGGAGGAGTTCGGGCGGACGGCGGCCTTCCTGCTCTCGCCGGCCGCCTCGTACCTGACCGGTCTGATGCTGCCGGTGGACGGCGGGGCCCGCAGCGGCTTCTGAGCCGCCGTCGCGCGAAGGCGCCCGCCGGGTCGCTCCCGGCGGGCGCCTTCGCCGCTTGCGTCAGGTGACCCGGCGGGCGCGGTGCTTCACCGCGCGCAGCCGCGCCTCGGTGGGCAGCGCGGACAGGCCGGTCGCGGTGCGGGCGTTGGCGAGCGCCTGGGAGCCGAGGGTGGCGAGGGCGTCGGCCGGGGCGGCGTACGGCTCCAACTGGAGCTTCACGCGGGCGCGGGGGCGGTGCGGCGGCCGGTGAGGGAGACCCTGGCCCGGTCCACGCCGTCCTGGGAGGCGGCGTCCGCCTCCAGGACGCCCTCCAGGGCCCGGCCGCGCAGGACGGCCTCGTCGCCGTCGCCGGTGTCGACGGCGACCTCGGCGAGCCGGGCCCGCCGGAACTGGGCGATCAGCCACCACAGGGCGAGCAGGACGATCACGCCGAGGACGGCGATGACCACCGGCCACCACCAGCCCTCGTCGCGCCAGCGCTGCCGGTCGGCGGTGGTGAGCAGGACGTCGGAGGGGCCCGACCAGGGCCACCAGGACGGTACGGACAAGCCGGCCGCGGCGGCGAGGACGGAGCCGCCGAGGACGACGAGGACCAGCCCGGCCAGGGCGAGCAGGACGCGGTTGACGCGGCGGAGGACGACGGTCACCTGCGGGCTCCTTCCGGGGGCGCCGGGGTCTTCGCGCGGGAGGTCCCTTCGCGGGGCGCGGGGGCCTTCGCGCGCGGTGGGTTCTTCTCGTGGGGCGCGGGGCCTTCCCGCGCGCCGGGATCTTCTCGTGGGGCGTCATCGGCCCGCTCATCCCTTCCGGGGCGGCCTGGCCACCCGTACCTTCGGCGCGGGTGGGCGGGCGAGCCGAGTTCGTCGACGCCGGTGGCGATCGCCCGCTCCAGGTCGGTGCGGACCTCGTCGAGGTCGCGGAAGTGCGAGACGGCCCGGACGGCGGCCTTGGAGCGGCGGACGCGCACCTTCGCGGACTGCACGCCGGAGACCTCCATGGCGCGGTCCCGCAGGATGAGCGCCGCGGCCTTGCGGTCGAGTCCGGCCCGTACGTCGGGGTGGTCCCGGCGCATGGGGAGGACGGAGCGCAGTCCGGGGGTGAGGGCGAGGAACAGGAGCCAGAGGCCGAGGAGCGCCGCGAGGACGCGCCGGCGAGGACCCAGGTGGAGTCGAGCGACTCGGTCGCGAGGCCGTCGGCCGTCTCCTTCCGCCAGGCCATGGCGGAGTGGTCGGCCCGCACGGCCGCCACGTCGTAGAGGAGCAGCCCGGCGCCGCCGGGACGACGGCGGCGAGCAGGGCGGCGGGAACGCGGCGCACCGCCCAGAAGCGGCGGGCGCGGGCCGCGGGGCGGTGTCGTGGGGCTTCTCCTCCTCCCGGGCGGGAGCGGAGGAGCCGGTGCCGGGGTGGTGGTCATGAGAGGCGGCCCCTCGGCGTGTCGTCGCGGGTGAGGGCGGAGTGGAGCCGTTCCACGTCGACGGTCACCTCGTGGACCTCCAGGCCGACGAGGTGCTCCACCCGGCTGCGGACCCGGCTGCGGACGGCGCCGCACTGGCGGCCGACGTCGGAGGGGTAGTCGAGTTCGAGGCTGACCGCGATCCGGGCGGCGTCCCGGTGGACGACGACCGAGGCGTGGGGCTTCGAGCCCCCTTCGGGACGCGGTCGAGCGCCTCCCTGGCCGCCTGGGCGGCGATCTTCGCGACGACCCGGTCGGCGACGTCGGTCGCCCCCGGTCACGTACCGGGTCACGTGCCGTGTCCGCCGCCGGGGCCGCTGCAAGGTCCGTCGCCACCCCCGTCACCGCCGCCGGTCGCCGCGCTCGCGTCCCCGGAACAGGTCGCCGGGTTCCAGGTCCCCGTCGGCGAAGCGGCCGACCACGAAGCCGACCGCCCCGAGGGCCGCGACCAGTACGAAGGCTCCGAAGCCGCCGAAGTATCCGGCGAAGCCGAGAGCCATGCCGGCCAACAGGCCGACCACCGCCATGCTCATTCCGCGTCCCTTTCCCGGCCCTGACCGGCCGGTCTTCCGGTGCCTGCTGGAACCGACGGCCCGCCGGGGTCGTCGGCCCCCTGGAGTCGACGGCTCACTGGAGTCGGCGCTGGTCCTCGTCGCCCTCGTCGTCGTCCTCGTCGTCGGGCAGCTTCACGTCGCTGACCGCGATGTTGACCTCGACGACCTCGAGACCGGTCATCCGCTCGACGGCGTTGACGACGTTCTCGCGGACGTTGCCGGCGACGTCGGAGATGGGGTAGCCGTACTCGACGACGATCTCCAGGTCGAGCGCGGTCTGCACCTCGCCGACCTCGGCCTTCACGCCCCGGGTGACGTTCGACTTGCTGCTGCCCCGGGGACCCGGTCGCGCACGGCGCCGAAGGTCCGGGAGAGGCCGCTGCCCATGTCGTGGACGCCGTCGACGTCACGCGCGGCGAGACCGGCGATCTTCTCGACCACGCCGTCGGCGATGGTCGTCTTGCCGCGGGTGGCCGCGGGACCGCCGCCGCTCCGCTTGGTCACGGAGGCGCGGCGCGGGTCGTCCGAGCCGGAGTCTCCGGTGTGCGTGGTGTCCGTCATCAGCTTTCGCCCCTTCTGGGATATTTCGGGGTTCCTCGCTCACATTAAGGGCGCTTTCCCGATCCGCTCCACCAATGCGGCAGTCTGGGGGAATGACGACGGCTGAGGGTTGGACGACGGCGGTCCGCGACCGCCTGGCCCCGGGCAGGCTGCTGCCCCTGGGGGCGGCGGAGGACGGCGCCTGGATCGCGGAGCGGGCGGCACGGCGGGTGCTCGACCGGGCCGCCGCGGAGGTACGGGGAGTGGTGCCGGGCGTGATCCGGGTCGGCCCCGATCCGGACGGGGAGCCGGGGCCGGAGCCGCTTCCGGTGCCGCCGGGCGCCCTGTCACCGGGGCCGCTGCGGATCACCGCGGACTTCGGGGCGGTGGCGGGCCGGCCGCTGCCGGAGGTGTCCGAGGAGCTGCGGGCGGCCCTGCTCGGGGCGGCGGCGGACGGGATCGGCCTGGCGGTGGCGGCCGTGGACCTGCGGGTGACGGAGCTGCTCGACGCGGCGCCGGAGGAGGAGCCGGCCGCTCCCCGCCGGGGCGGCCCTCCCCGCGACGGACGACCCGGTGGCCCTGGCGGTGCTGCGGGTCGAGGGGGTGGCGGGCGTGACGGACGCGCTGGGACCGCCCGTGCGCCGGAGCGGGGACGCGCTGCGGGTCGAGCTGGCCGTGACGGCGGGCCGCCGCCCGCTCGACGTGGCGCGCGCCGCCCGGAGCGCCGCGACCGCGGCCGCCGGTGGGGCGACCGCGGTCACGGTCCTGGTGTCGGAGCTGCGCTGAGGGGGCGGCGGGGCCGTCAGTCGCCGAGGCCCGCGAGGTCGCGCAGACGGCGGCCCTGGGCGGCGCGCTCGGCGACGCGCTGCTCCTCGTAGGAGCGGCCGGAGACGCCCTGGAGGAGCGCCTTGGTCTCGTTGACCGCGTCGCGGGCGCCGCGAGCAGGGCGGCGGCGAGGTCCCGTACGGCCGCGTCGAGCTGGTCGGCGGGCACGGCGAGGTTGGCGAGGCCGATGCGCTCGGCCTCGTCGGCGTGCACGAAGCGTCCGGTGGCGCAGATATCCAGGGCGCGGGCGTAGCCCACGAGGGAGACGAGGGGTGCGTGCCGGTGAGGTCGGGGACGAGGCCCAGGCTGGTCTCGCGCATGGCGAACTGCACGTCCTCGGCGACGACCCGCAGGTCGCAGGCGAGGGCGAGCTGGAAGCCCGCGCCGATGGCGTGCCCTGGACGGCCGCGATCGACACGAGGTCGCCGCGGCGCCACCAGGTGAACGCCTCCTGGTACTCGGCGATGACGGCGTCGAGATCCTCGTCGGAGCCCCGCGCCATGTCGAGGAAGGAAGGCTCGCCGTCGAAGCCCTCGGGCGTGAACGCCTGCCGGTCGAGTCCGGCGGAGAAGGACTTGCCCTCACCGCGCAGGACCACGACCCGCACGCTGCCCGGCAACGACCGCCCGGCTTCCGTCAACGCCCGCCACAGAGCGGGAGACTGGGCGTTGCGCTTCGCCGGATTGGTCAAGGTCACCGTGGCGACGGCGTCCTCGACGGTGAGCCGTACACCGTCCTTGTCGAATACGAGCTCGGCGTCGTCGAGCGTGGTCATGGGGCGCCTCCGGTTCCGGTGCAGCACTGCGTCCATTGCTAAGTGACTGCACAGTAACCACCCGGCCCGCCCTGGGGCCGGCCGGGTGGCCACCGGGGACCCGGTGGCCCGGTCGGGCCGCCCCTGTCAGGCCGAGGCCGCCTTCTTGCCCCGTGTCGCTCCGCCGCGTCCACGCAGCGTGACCCCGGACTCACTGAGCATCCGGTGGACGAATCCGTAGGAGCGACCGGTTTCCTCGGCCAGCGCCCGGATGCTCGCACCGGAGTCGTACTTCTTCTTCAGGTCTGCCGCGAGCTTGTCACGCGCGGCGCCGGTCACCCGGCTGCCCTTCTTCAGAGTCTCGGCCACCCGTGCCTCCTCATGGGAAGTGCGCTCTGGACTTCTCATGATCACCCCTCCGTCCGTCCTGGCCACCCATTCGACAAGGTCCGTGCCGCTTCCTTGGTGGACGGGTACCCCGTCGTCACGACCGGAACCTCGTCTTCCGATCTTCGGGAAAGGCGCCGCCACGCCGGTCGGGACGGGAAGTGCCAGGTCAGCGGGGCTCCGGGAAGACGCGTGCGGCGCGGGTCTGCCGGAAGGATTCAGCAGAGCACCGCGCCGACGGGTACGAGACGTCCTCACTCAGATGATGGATCACCCATGAGCCGAATGATCCAGCCCGGGATGATCGTCCGGGGCCCCGGAGGGTCCTCGGGGGCTTCCCGGCGGTCAGGCCAGGGCCACCAGGTCCGCGTAGTCCGCGCCCCACAGGTCCTCGACGCCGTCCGGGAGCAGGATGATCCGCTCCGGGTCGAGCGCCTCCACGGCCCCCTCGTCGTGGGTGACGAGGACGACGGCGCCCTTGTAGGTGCGCAGCGCGCCGAGGATCTCCTCGCGGCTGGCCGGGTCCAGGTTGTTGGTGGGCTCGTCGAGGAGCAGCACGTTCGCCGAGGAGACGACCAGGGTCGCCAGGGCGAGCCGGGTCTTCTCGCCGCCGGAGAGCACCCCGGCCGGCTTGTCGACGTCGTCGCCGGAGAAGAGAACGAGCCCAGCGTCTTGCGCACGTCGACGAGGTCGAGGTCGGGCGCGGCCGAGCGCATGTTCTCCAGGACGGTCCGGTCGGGGTCCAGGGTCTCGTGCTCCTGGGCGTAGTAGCCGAGCTTGAGGCCGTGGCCCGGGGTGACCTCGCCGGTGTCGGGCTGCTCGACCCCGCCGAGCAGGCGCAGCAGGGTCGTCTTGCCGGCGCCGTTGAGGCCGAGGATGACGACGCGCGAGCCCTTGTCGATGGCGAGGCTCACGTCGGTGAAGATCTCCAGCGAGCCGTACGACTTGGAGAGCCCCTCGGCCGTCAGCGGGGTCTTGCCGCAGGGCGAGGGCTCGGGAAGCGCAGCTTGGCGACCTTGTCGGAGGCGCGCACCGCCTCCAGGCCGGAGAGCAGCCGCTCGGCGCGCTTGGCCATGTTCTGCGCGGCGACGGTCTTGGTGGCCTTGGCGCGCATCTTGTCGGCCTGCGAGTTGAGCGCGGCGGCCTTCTTCTCGGCGTTCTGGCGCTCGCGCTTGCGGCGCTTCTCGTCGGCCTCGCGCTGCTGCTGGTAGAGCTTCCAGCCCATGTTGTAGACGTCGATCACGGAGCGGTTGGCGTCCAGGTAGAAGACCTTGTTGACCACGGTCTCGACCAGGTCGACGTCGTGGGAGATGACGATGAAGCCGCCGCGGTAGGTCTTCAGGTAGTCGCGCAGCCAGACGATCGAGTCGGCGTCGAGGTGGTTCGTGGGCTCGTCGAGGAGGAGCGTGTCGGCGTCCGAGAAGAGGATCCGGGCGAGCTCGACGCGGCGGCGCTGACCGCCGGAGAGGGTGTGCAGCGGCTGGCCCATGACCCGGTCGGGCAGGCCGAGGGCGGCGGCGATGGTGGAGGCCTCGGCCTCGGCCGCGTACCCGCCCTTGGTGAGGAACTCGGTCTCCTGGCGCTCGTACTGGCGCAGGGCCTTGTCGCGGGTGGCACCGCTGCCGGTGGCGATCCGCTCCTCGTTCGTCCGCATCTTCTTGAGGGAGGGTGTCGAGGCCGCGGGCGGAGAGGATGCGGTCGCGGGCCAGGACGTCGAGGTCGCCGGTGCGCGGGTCCTGCGGGAGGTAGCCGACCTCGCCGGAGCGCGTGATGGTGCCGCCGGCGGGCTGGCCCTCGCCGGCCAGGCACTTGGTGAGGTGGTCTTGCCCGCTCCGTTGCGGCCGACCAGGCCGATGCGGTCGCCCTTGGCGACGCGGAAGGAAGCGGACTCGATGAGGACACGGGCGCCGGCGCGCAGCTCGATGCCGGAAGCGGTGATCACGGACAGACTCCAGGGCGGTGGGGATACGGCGGAAGGACGGGGTGGAGGGCTTCGACGCCGCTAATGCACGGGGAGAATGGCCATACGGCCAGTCTAACGGGACCCTGCAACTGGTTTTCGGCCATGTGGGGCGCGGACCGCTCCCGCCCGCGCCTCCCGCGCCCTCCGCCGGCCCGCCCCTCCACCGACGCTTCGCAAAGAAGCGCCGGGTACACGGCCGTCCGATACTCGGCGCAGGGCGGCGGTCACTGCCCGGCGGACAGCGGAGGGTGGTGGACCGTGCAGTTCGACGACAACGCCGATCTGGACACCTCGGAGGTCAGTGACTCCCGGGAAGCCGGATCCCGGGCGGTGGTGCGACCATCGGCGGCGGGATCATCGGTTTCGTCGCGCTGGTCCTGGGACTGTTCTTCGGGGTGGGGCCCGACCAGCTCGGGCTCTCGGACGGCGGCGACCAGCCGGCCGCGACCTCGTCCTCGGCGGCCCAGGTGGACCAGGTCTGCAAGAAGGGCTCGGACGCCAACACGCGCGAGGACTGCCGGATCGTCGCCGTCGTCAACAGCGTGCAGGACTACTGGCGGGGCGAGTACGAGCGCCGGGGCGGGACCTACGCCAACGCCACCACCAAGCTCTTCACCCAGCGGGTCGGGACCGCGTGCGGCACGGCGACCTCGGCGGTGGGGCCGTTCTACTGCCCCGGCGACCGGCAGGTCTACCTGGACCTGGACTTCTTCGACGAGCTGCGCACCAAGTTCGGGGCGAGCGGCGGGCCCTTCGCCGAGGCGTACGTGGTGGCGCACGAGTACGGCCACCACGTCCAGAACCTGATGGGGACCCTGGAGCGCGCCCAGGACGGCCGGACCGGCGCGGACTCCAACGCGGTGCGGGTCGAGCTCCAGGCCGACTGCTACGCGGGCGTGTGGGCGCGGCACGCGACGACCACGCCCGACGAGAAGACGGGCCGGAAGCTGCTGACGCAGCTCACCGACCAGGACATCCAGGACGGTCTGAACGCGGCGGCCGCGGTGGGCGACGACCGGATCCAGGAGAAGTTCCAGGGCCGGGTGACGCCGGAGAGCTGGACCCACGGCTCGGCGGCGCAGCGGCAGCAGTGGTTCTACACGGGCTACGAGACCGGCGACATGGCCCGCTGCGACACCTTCCGCTGAGCACCTCCGGTCGAGTCGTCCCCGGCGCCGCGGACCGTTCCGCGGCGCCGGGGACGCGCGTCACGCTCCCCGGTGTGGACCTGGAAGGCGGCCCTGCGGACCGCCTTGGCCAGGGCCGGGTCCGGGTGGGCGGCGGCGAGGGCGACGAGGACCTGGACGGTACGGGGGTGGCCGACGGCCCGGACCTCGTCGAGCAGCGCGGGGACGGTGCCCTGCACGGCGGAGTCGAGGTGGCGGACGAGCAGCGCGCTCTCGCCGTGGTCGGCGACGGCCGCGGCGGTGTCCACCAGAGCCAGGTGGCCTCCTCCCGGGTCAGCACCTCCTGGGCGTCGTCGGGGTCGGCGCCCTCGTACTCCGCGAGCCAGAGCAGCGCGTACGGGCGCAGCGAGGGCTCGGCGACGGTGGCCCGGACCTCGGCCTCGGCGGGGGCGCCGACGACCCGGAGCGCCTCGAAGGCGAGGCCGCGCAGCAGGGCGTCCTCGCCCCGGGCGACGGCGAGGAGCTCGGCCACCGCGCTGGAGAGGGTGCGGGCCGCGAGCCAGGCGCGGTACTCGTCACGGGCCGGGCCCGGGGTGAGCCGGGCGCAGCCGCGGAGCATGTCCTCGGCGGACTGCTCGATGTTGCCCGCGGGGCTCTGCGCGGCGACGCAGATCTGCTCCAGCTTGACCCACACCGCCCAGTTGCCGAGCGGGGTGAGGGTGGCGTGGCGCTGACCGGCATCGGAGGCGGAGTCGGCAGCGGCGTCGGAGTCCAGGGTGAGCGCGCCGACGGCGGCCAGGCCCTCCAGGGCCCAGTCGAGAGGGCGGGCAGCCCGGCGGTGCCGGGCGCGGCCGGGGCCTCGGGGCCTCCGGGCCCTGTTCGGGCGCGGGGACCTCGCAGCGCTCCTCGCGGAGCTCCTCGACCCGCTGGCCGAGGAGGTCCAGGAGGGTCGGGACGAGGACCGGGCCCTGGGAGAGCTGGAGCAGCGAGAGCACCTGCGGGACGGCCTCGACGACCTCCGCGACGGCGCTCGGGGCGACCCCTCGGGGCCGGGTGCACCAGGGACCAGGCGTCGAAGAGGGCGACCCAGCCGCGCAGCACGGCGGAGTCGTCGCGGTCCCAGGCGTGCAGCCGCCAGCCGGGGCGGGCGGTGTCGCCGTGGAGTTCGACGAGTCCGGCGAGCCGGGCGCGGTCCCAGCCGGCCCGGACCTGGCCGGGCGTCAGGTCGAGGCCGCGGCGGCCCTTTCCTGCGGGGGAGGGCGCCGGAGCCGGTGCGGGGGCCGTCCGGGGCCCGCCCTCGACGGCGGCCCAGCGGGCGATCCGTACGGCGTCGGCGAGGACGTGCCGGGCCTGGCGGGCGAGTTCCGCGCGGGGCGGAGTGCCCTCGGGCGGCCGCGGCGCCGGCCGGGTGCGCCGGGTCGTCACGGCCCGTCGGGCGGTGGCCAGCGACCGTGGGCGGACGAGTCGGAGTCTGGAGTTGCGCGCCAATGGTTCATCGGGCTTTCGAGACGTCACGGGGCAGTCTTCCGCTGACGGCCCGAAAGCCAATCGGAATCGGCCGCGCCGTCGGAACGGGCCCCGCGGAGGCCCGGCGGAGGTCCCGCGAAGACCGTACGGAGGTAGCCGCGGAGGCTTCGGGCGGGGCGCCCCGGCGCCGGTGCGGAGGGGCGGTGGGGAAGGCCGCCGCTGAGGAGGCCGCGGGAAGGCCGCCGCGGCGGTCGCGCGGGAGGTCTCAGAGCAGCGGGACGAGGAAGCGGCGCAGGGACTCCTCGTAGCGGACCGGGTCGGGGTTCCACATCGCCGCGTGCGGGGCGTCCCGGACGGTCTTCGGGCTGATCAGGTCGGGGCGGCGGGCGGCGAGTTCGACGGAGGGCTCCCAGGGGGCGATCGCGTCCTCGGGGCCGTGGAAGAGAGGACCGGGGAGCGCAGGGCGCCGGGGGCCGAGGCGAGCTGGAGGAGGTCGCCGTGCGGGCCCGTCCTGCCCCGGGCGGCGCGGACGGCGAGCGGCATCAGGAAGCCGGGGACGTGCCGGGCGGACGCGAGGTTGCGGAGGGTGACCTCCCAGTCCAGGACCGGGGAGTCGAGGACGAGGCCGGCGATCCGGTCGCGCACCCCGAGTCGGCGGCGGCGCGCAGGGCCATCGACGCCCCGGGCCCCCAACCGTGCAGGACGACCTTCTGCGCGCCCCGGCGGACGGCGTAGCGGACGGCGGCGTCGACGTCGCGCCACTCGGAGTCGCCGAGGTGGGCGAGGCCGTCCGGAGAGGGGGAGCGCCCGCGTCGCCCCGGTAGGCGGGGACGAGGACGGGGATCCGGTGCCGGTGGTAGAAGGGGACGACGTTCAGCGGGTGTTCGCGGGTGGCGCCGAGGCCGTGCAGGGCGATCACCCAGGTGGTGCGCGGGGCGGGCACGAGCCAGGCCGGCAGGGGCCGAGTTCGCCGGGGATCTCCACGTCCTCGTGGTCGAGCCCGAGGGCGCTCGTGGGCGTGCCCCGGTGGAGCGCGGGGGTGAGCCGGACGCGGGCGCCGGGCCCGGGGCGCCGAGCTCGACCCGCTCCAGGCGCCGGACGACGGTGTCGGCGGTGTGCGGGGTCCGGGTGAGGACGGGGCCGAGGACGGCGTGCAGGCCGGGGCCCTCCATGCCGTACGTGCCGGGGCGCAGCGAGGCGAGGCTGCGGGTGAGGGTGATCCGGTCGGGGCCCGTGGCGTGCACGGTCAGCCGGGGATCGCCGGGCAGGGGGCGGACGGACGACGCCCCGAGGGCGAGGTCGCTGGCGTACCGGCCGGCCGCGACCGCGGCCGCGCCGACACCGAACAGGGTGGTGACGGCCGCTGCCGTCGCTGTAGCCGGGCGCACACCCCCAGTGTCCGCAGGACGGGGCCGGGATGCCACCGGAGGGGCGGCCCCGGGCCCGGAGGGACGGGAGGAGGAGGGACCGCCTCGGGTCCGGAGGAGGCGCCCCAGGTCCGGAGGGGCGGCCCCGACGACCGGAGGCCGCCCCTCCGGGGAGTGACGTGGGTCTCCTCGGCGGGGTCCCCCGGTCGGGTGGTCCGGGTCCGGGGAGCGGAACGGGGCGGCGGGGGAGGAACCGGGGCAGGCCGCCGGGGCCTTGCGGGGCCCGGATTACCCGGGGTCGCGGGGTGCCCGCATCGTGGACGGCCCTCCCCGGACCCCTCCGCGAGGACCAAGCGGAATCTCCCGGCACCGGTTAGGGACACCACGCCGCCCGCCCCAGTTCATCTTCCGTTCACCCAGGTTGCTTACGTTCGACCAGCCACTGACGTCAAACGATTGCCTGGGTAAATGGAACACATCACGCTGCTGCTCGCCATTGTGGTCGTGACAGCTCTCGTGTTCGATTTCACGAACGGTTTCCACGACACCGCGAACGCGATGGCCACGACCATCTCGACCGGTGCGCTCAAGCCCAAGACGGCGGTGGCCATGTCCGCCGTGCTCAACCTCGTCGGCGCGTTCCTGTCCGTGGAGGTCGCCAAGACGATCTCCGGCGGGATCATCAACGAAGAGGGCATCCGCACGGAGGTGATCTTCGCCGCGCTGGTCGGCGCCATCCTGTGGAACCTGCTGACCTGGCTGCTCGGACTCCCGTCCAGCTCCTCCCACGCGCTCTTCGGCGGCCTCATCGGCGCCGCGGTCATGTCGGCCGGCTGGTCGGCGGTGAACGGCTCCACGATCGTCACCAAGGTCCTCATCCCGGCCGTCGCCGCGCCGGTCGTCGCCGGCCTCGCCGCGATGGCCGCCACCAGGCTGACGTACAAGATCAAGGCGAACCCGGAGGCGAAGGCCACGGCCAAGGGCTACCGGGCCGGCCAGATCGCCTCCGCCGGTCTCGTCTCGCTCGCCCACGGCACCAACGACGCCCAGAAGACGATGGGCATCATCACCCTGGCCCTGGTCACCCAGGGCGTCGTCGCCCGGCTCGAACCCGCCCCTGTGGGTCGTCGTCTCCGCCGGCGTCGCCATCGCGCTCGGCACCTACCTCGGCGGCTGGCGCATCATCCGCACCATGGGCAAGGGCCTCACCGACCTCCAGCCGCAGCAGGGCTTCGCCGCCCAGACCAGCGCCGCGACGGTCATCCTGGCCTCCTCGCACCTCGGCTTCTCCCTCTCCACCACCCAGTCCTGCTCGGGTGCCGTGATGGGCGCCGGCCTCGGCCGCAAGGGCGGTGTCGTCCGCTGGTCGACCGCGACCCGGATGTTCGTCGCCTGGGGCCTGACCCTGCCCGCCGCGGGCCTGGTCGGCGCCGGCGCCGAGTTCCTCACCAAGCAGGGCGCCTGGGGCATCGCCGCCGTCGCGGTCCTGCTCGTGGCCGGTTCGGCCGTCATCTGGTCGCTCTCCCGGCGCAAGCCGGTCGACCACCACAACGTCACGGCCGACGACGTGGAGGCCGAGGAGCCCGCGGGCGTGGTGACCACCGCCATCGCGGCCGTCACCCCGCCGCCGGCCGGCTCCGTCGCCGCCGTCACCGACGAGGACCTCAAGGCGACCATCCCCGCCCCGGCCCCCACCGACCCGACCGCTCCCCGGCCCCGGCCGCGAAGGTCTAAGGAAAGAACCGCATGAAGATCGACTGGGCAGCCCTCGGCTCCGTCTTCGGAGTCAGCCTCGTGGCGACCGTCGCCCTGGTGGGCCTCTTCTCCCTCGGCATCGTCGGCCTCACCAAGCAGGAGGAGGCCACCGCGCGCGGCGGCTCCGCCGCCCTGGCCCACACCGGCGCCTACGCCTGCTTCGGGCTGTGCCTCGCGGCCGTGGCGTACGGCATCTACCTGATCGTCGTCTGACGGTCCCGCTCCACCGGCCGGGCGGCCCGCACCTTCGGGTGCGGGCCGCTTTCCTGTGGTGCTCCGCACAGTGCGCCGCCGCAGGTCAAGGCTGGGTTGACGCCCGTTCTCGGGGCGTGGTGGACTGCCGAGGCCATTACGGCGGCAGCAGAGGAAGTCCGGTGCGAATCCGGCGCGGTCCCGCCACTGTGACCGGATCCGAGGGTCCGGGAGTCAGGAACTCTCGCCGCCGGTCACGTCGATCCAGGGCGCGGACCCTGAGTGAGGACACAGCACCATGCCCGGCCGCCCCAGAGCCACCGGTGTCTTCGCGTACGGCGCGGCCGCGGGCCTCGCCGTCGACCTGCTCCTCGGCGATCCCCGCCGGGGCCATCCCGTCGCCGCGTTCGGCCGGACCGCCGCCGCCGTCGAGGAGCGCCTCCACCACGACCACCGCGGCTGGGGCGCCCTGCACACCGCCGTCTGCGCCGGCTCCACGGTCGCCCTCGGCGCCCTCGCCGCCCGGGCCGTGCGGAACCGCCCGGCCGCCGCCGTCGCGCTGACCGCCGCCTCCGTGTGGGCCGTCGTCGGCGGGACGACCCTGGGCCGGGAGGCCCGCGCGATCGGCGGGGCGCTGGCCGCCGGGGACCTGGAGGTGGCCCGGGAGCGGCTCCCCACCTGTGCGGGCGCGACCCGCAGTCCCTGGACGGCCCCGCGATGGCCCGCGCGGTCGTCGAGTCGGTCGCCGAGAACACCTCGGACGCCGTGGTCGGCGCCCTGTTCTGGGGCGCGGTCGCGGGCGTGCCGGGGCTCGTCGGCTTCCGGGCCGTCAACACCCTGGACGCGATGGTCGGCCACAAGTCGCCCCGCCACCGCCGCTTCGGCTGGGCCTCGGCCCGCCTCGACGACCTGGCCGGCTGGCCGGGCGCGCGGCTGACGGCCGCGCTCGCGACCGTCGCCGGCGGGAACCCGCGCGGGGCCGCCCGGGCCTGGCGGGCGGACGCGTCGAAGCATCCGAGCCCCAACGCGGGCCCGGTCGAGGCCTCCTTCGCGGGCGCGTTGGGCGTACGGCTCGGGGCACCCTCTCGTACGGCGGGCGCGTCGAGCACCGGCCGGTCCTGAACGGGGAGGGGCGGGCCGTCGAGGTGGCGGACGTCGAACGGGCGGTGGCGCTCTCGCGCCGGGTGACCGCGCTGGCCCTGGCCGCCTGCGTGGGCGGCCGTCTGATCGCCGACGCCGTGAGGCACAAGAAGCACGGAAAGAGGGGAACGCATGAGGGGCGGGGGCTGCTGGTCGCCGGGACCACGTCCGACGCGGGCAAGAGCGTCGTGACGGCCGGGATCTGCCGCTGGCTGGTCCGCAAGGGCCTGAAGGTGGCGCCGTTCAAGGGGCAGAACATGTCCCTCAACTCCTTCGTCACGCGCGAGGGCGCCGAGATAGGCCGGGCCCAGGCCATGCAGGCGCAGGCCGCCCGGGTCGAGCCGACCGCGCTGATGAACCCGGTGCTGCTCAAGCCAGGCGGCGACCGCTCCAGCCAGGTCGTCCTGATGGGGAAGCCGGTCGGTGAGCTGAGTGCCCGTGGGTTCTTCGGGGGGTCCGGGGGTCGTCCCCGGGAAGCACTGCGCGGGGGCGGCAGAAGGAGCTGTTCGAGCCGGTCATGGCGTGCCTGGAGGAGCTGCGGAGCACGTACGACGCGGTGATCTGCGAGGGCGCCGGCAGCCCGGCCGAGATCAACCTGCGGCGCACCGACATCGTGAACATGGGCGTGGCGCGGGCCGCGCGGCTGCCCGTGGTGGTGGTCGGGGACATCGACCGGGGCGGGGTCTTCGCCCAGTTCTTCGGCACGACGGCGCTGCTGTCCCTCGAGGACCAGTCGCTCGTCGCCGGATACCTCGTGAACAAGTTCCGGGGCGACGTGAGCCTCCTCGAACCCGGGCTCGACATGCTGTACGGCCTGACCGGGCGCCGGACCTTCGGCGTCCTGCCGTACGCGCACGGGCTCGGCATCGACGAGGAGGACGGGCTGCGGGTGTCGCTGCGGGGCACGGTCCGGGAGTCGGTCGTGGCGCCGCCGGTCGGCGCGGACGTGCTGCGGGTCGCCGTGTGCGCCGTCCCCTGATGTCCAACTTCACGGACGTGGACGCGCTGGCGGCCGAACCGGGCGTGGTCGTCCGGTTCGTGGACCGGCCCGAGGAACTGGTCGACGCGGACCTGGTGGTCGTACCGGGGACGCGCGGCACGGTGAAGGCACTGGCCTGGCTGCGGGAGCGCGGCCTCGCGGACGCCCTGGCCCGGCGCGCGGCCGAGGGCCGCCCGGTGCTCGGCATCTGCGGCGGCTTCCAGGCCCTGGGCGAGCGGATCGAGGACGAGGTCGAGTCGAGGGCCGGTGTGGTCGACGGGCTCGGGCTGCTTCCCGTACGGGTGCGGTTCGGGGTCGAGAAGATCCTGGCCCGGCCGGTCGGCGAGGCGCTCGGCGAGCGGGTCGAGGGGTACGAGATCCACCACGGCGTCGCGGACGTACGGGGTGGCGAACCGTTCCTGGACGGGTGCCGGGTCGGCTCCGTGTGGGGCACCCACTGGCACGGCTCCCTGGAGGGCGACGGCTTCCGGCGGGCGTTCCTGCGGGAGGTCGCGGCGGCGGCCGGACGCCGGTTCGTCCCGGCCCCGGACACGTCGTTCGGCGCCCTGCGCGAGAACAGCTCGACCGGCTCGGCGACCTGATCGAGGAGCACGCCGACACGGACGCGCTGCTGCGGCTCATCGAGGAGGGCGCCCCGGCGGGCTGCCGTTCGTGCCGCCGGGGGCGCCGTGAACGGGCCCGCCACCGACGGCCGTGCGCCGTCGTCCGAACATCAGCGATGCGAAGGAGAGACCACCCGATGAGCACCCGGTACCCGTTCACCGCCGTCGTCGGCATGGACGACCTGCGGCTCGCGCTGCTCCTGAACGCCGTCAGCCCCGCCGTGGGCGGCGTGCTCGTCCGGGGCGAGAAGGGCACCGCCAAGTCCACCGCCGTGCGGGCGCTCGCGGAGCTGCTGCCCGCCGTGCCGGTGGTCGCGGGCTGCCGGTTCAGTTGTGACCCGGCCGCGCCGGACCCGGGCTGCCCGGACGGGCCGCACGAGGCGGGCGCGGGGCCGAGCAGCCCGCGCGGATGGTCGAACTGCCCGTCGGCGCCTCCGAGGACCGGCTCGTCGGCTCGCTCGACATCGAGAAGGCCCTCGCGGAGGGCGTGAAGGCCTTCGAGCCGGGGCTGCTCGCCGACGCCCACCGGGGCATCCTGTACGTCGACGAGGTCAACCTCCTGAGCGACCACCTGATCGACCACCTCCTCGACGCCGCCGCCATGGGCTCCTCCTACGTCGAGCGCGAGGGCGTCTCCGTGCGGCACGCCGCCCGGTTCCTGCTCGTCGGGACCATGAACCCCGAGGAGGGCGAGCTGCGGCCGCAGCTCCTCGACCGGTTCGGGCTCACCGTGGAGGTCGCCGCCTCCCGCGAGCCCGAGCAGCGGGTGGAGGTCGTGCGGCGGCGGCTCGCCTTCGAGGACGACCCGGCCGCGTTCGCCGCGCGCTGGGCGGGCGAGAGACCGAGCTGCGCGGGCGGATCGCCGCCGCCCGCGCCCTGCTGCCGCGGGTGACGCTCGGGGACGCCGTCCTGCTCCAGATCGCCGCGACCTGCGCCGCGTTCGAGGTGGACGGCATGCGCGCCGACATCGTCATGGCCCGCACGGCCACCGCGCTCGCCGCCTGGGCCGGACGGACGGAGGTGACCTCCGAGGACGTGCGGCAGGCCGCGCTCCTGGCCCTCCCCACCGCCGCCGGCGCTCGCCCTTCGACGCGCCCGGACTCGACGAGGACAAGCTCGACGAGACCCTGGAGCGGTTCAAGGGCGAGGACCCGGACCCCGACCCGGAGCCGGACGGCCCGGGGACGGCGGCCGGACGGCGGCGGCCCGGGTGACGGCGGGGGCGGTCCGGACGGCGGCGGCGTCCCGCCGCAGGGCGACGGGCCCGCGCCCGAGGACGTACCGGCGCCCGAGGACGTACCGGCGCCGGAGGAGGCTCCCGCACCGGAGCGGGCGCCCGCGCCCCAGCAGGCCGGTGCCGGTTCCGGTTCCGGCGAGCGGGCCGCCGTCAAGGCCGCCGAGCCCTTCCGTACGAAGGTGCTCAGCGTGCCCGGTCTCGGCGAGGGCGCGGCCGGGCGCCGCTCCCGGGCCCGCACCGAGCACGGCCGTACCACCGGCTCCACCCGGCCCCGGGGCGCGCTGACCAAGCTGCACCTGGCGGCGACCGTGCAGGCCGCCGCCCCGCACCAGAAGGCGCGCGGGCGGACCGGGCCGGGGCTCGTGGTCCGGCGCGACGACCTGCGGCAGGCGACCCGGGAGGGCCGCGAGGGCAACCTCGTGCTCTTCGCGGTCGACGCCTCGGGCTCGATGGCGGCCCGGCAGCGGATGAGCGCGGTCAAGGGCGCGGTGCTCTCGCTGCTCCTCGACGCCTACCAGCGGCGCGACAAGGTCGGCCTGGTCACCTTCCGGGGCCGGGACGCCGAGGTGGCGCTGCCGCCGACCTCGTCCGTGGACGCGGCCGCCGCCCGGCTCGAACAGCTTCCGACGGGCGGGCGCACGCCCTGTCGGCCGGGCTGCTCAAGGCCCTGACGTGCTGCGGGTCGAGCGGCTGCGGGATCCCTCGCGCCGCCCGCTGCTCGTCGTGGTGACCGACGGGCGGGCGACCGGGGGCGCGCGGCCGGCGACCGGTGGCGCTCGCCGCCCGCGCGGCGGCTGCACGCCGCCGAGGGCACGGCGTCGGTCGTCGTGGACTGCGAGACCGGCCCGGTGCGGCTGGGGCTCGCGGGGCAGCTCGCGCGCGAACTCGGCGGCACCGCCGTGACGCTGGACGAGCTGCGCGCCGACTCGATCGCCGGCCTCGTCAGGGACGTACAGGCAGGACAGGCAGGACACGCAGCACAGGCATCCAGGAGGGCCGCTTAATGCCGCAGGGACAGCCGACCGTCGTTCCCGACGACGGTCTGACCACCCGCCAGCGCCGCAACCGCGCGCTGGTGATGGTGCACACGGGCGTCGGCAAGGGAAGTCGACCGCCGCCTTCGGCATGGCGCTGCGCGCCTGGAACCAGGGCTGGCCGATCGGGGTGTTCCAGTTCGTGAAGTCCGCCAAGTGGAAGGTCGGCGAGGAGAACGCCCTCAAGGCGCTCGGCGAGACCGGCAAGGGCGGCACGGTCACCTGGAACAAGATGGGCGAGGGCTGGTCCTGGATCCAGCGCGAGGTCGCCGAGGGCGAGCAGTCGCACGAGGACAAGGCGCGCGAGGGCTGGGAGCAGGTCAAGCGGGACCTCGCGGAGGAGAGGTACAAGTTCTACGTCCTCGACGAGTTCGCCTACCTCCTGCACTGGGGCTGGATCGACGTGAACGAGGTCGTGGAGGTGCTGCGGGGCGGCCCGGTCAGCAGCACGTCGTCATCACCGGCCGCAACGCGCCCCGGGAGCTGGTGGACTTCGCGGACCTGGTCACCGACATGTCCAAGGTCAAGCACCGATGGACGCCGGTCAGAAGGGCCAGCGGGGCATCGAGTGGTAGCACGTCTCGTCATCGCCGCGCCCTCCTCGGGCGCGGGCAAGACTACGGTCGCGACCGGCCTCATGGCCGCGTTCGCGGGCCGCGGCCTAGCCGTCTCCCCGCACAAGGTCGGCCCGGACTACATCGACCCCGGCTACCACGCGCTCGCGACGGGCCGCCCGGGGCGCAACCTCGACGCGTACATGTGCGGCACGGGGCTCGTGGCGCCGCTCTTCCTGCACGGGTCGCGCGGCTGCGACCTGGCCGTGGTCGAGGGGTCATGGGGCTGTACGACGGGGCCGCCGACCAGGGCGAGCTGGCGTCCACCGCGCAGGTGGCGAAGCTGCTCAAGGCGCCGGTGGTCCTGGTCGTGGACGCGTCGTCGCAGTCGCGGTCGGTGGCGGCGCTCGTGCACGGGTTCGCGTCCTGGGACCCGGAGGTGCGGATCGGGGCGTGATCCTCAACAAGGTCGCGACCGACCGGCACGAGCACCTGCTGCGGGAGGCGCTCGGGGAGTCCGGGGTGCCGGTCCTCGGCGTGCTGCGGCGGGCGCCCGCCGTGGCGACGCCGTCGCGGCACCTGGGGCTCGTGCCGGTGGCCGAGCGGCAGGCGGCCGCCGTGGAGGCGGTGGCGGCGCAGGCCGAACAGGTCCTGGCCGGGTGCGACATGGAGGCGCTGCTCGCGCTCGCGCGGTCGGCTCCGGAGCTGTCGGCGGAGGCGTGGTCGCCGGAGGTCGTGGGGCGCGCGGTCGCGGGCCGGCCCCGGATCGCGGTGGCCGGCGGGGCGGCGTTCACGTTCTCGTACGCCGAGCACACCGAACTCCTGACCGCCGCCGGTGCCGAGGTCGTCGCCTTCGACCCGCTGCGGGACGAGGTGCTGCCCGAGGGACCTCCGGGCTGGTGATCGGGGCGGCTTCCCCGAGGTGTACGGGGGCGAGCTGTCCGCCAACGAGCCGCTGCGGAAGGCCGTGGCCGGGCTCGCCGCCTCGGGGGCGCCGATCGCGGCCGAGTGCGCCGGGCTGCTCTACCTGGCGCGGTCCCTCGACGGCACGCCCATGTGCGGGGTGCTCGACGCCGACGCGCGCATGTCGGAGCGGCTCACGCTCGGGTACCGGGACGCGGTGGCCGTCAGCGACAGCGTCCTGGCGCCGGCCGGGGCGCGGATGCGGGGCACGAGTTCCACCGGACCGTGATCGAGCCGGGCGCCGGGGAGCGGGCGGCGTGGGGGCTGCGGCAGCCGGAGCGCCGTGTGGAGGGGTTCGTGCGGGGCGGGGTGCACGCCAGTTACGTGCACACGCACTGGGCGGGCGCGCCCGGGGCGGCGGCGCGGTTCGTGGAGCGGTGCGCGGGTGCGGGTTCGGGTGCGGTCGACGGTCCGGACGTGAGCGGTTCGGTCGCCGGTGGTCCGGTCACGGGTGGTCCCGTCACGGGTGGTCCGGTCGCCGACGGTCCGGGCGTGGAGGGTCCGGGCGCGTGAGGTCAGCCGTTGGAGGCCCCACCACGAGCCAGATGAAGCCGACGCCCGCCGCCGTGCACAGCAGGGTGGAGCGGGCCGGGTGGTCGTGGTGGGCCTCCGGCAGGATCTCGGCGGCGGCGAGGTAGAGCAGGGCGCCGCCGAAGAAGCCGAGATAGCCGCCGAGAAGTTCCTCCGGAAGGGTGAACAGCAGGGTGGAGGCGGCGCCGAGGACCGGGGCGACGGCGTCCGCGACGAGCATCGCGAGGGCCTTGCGGCGCGCGTTCCCGTAGAGGCTCGTGATCGTGTACGTGTTGAAGCCGTCGGCGAAGTCGTGGGTGATGACGGCGAGGGCGACGGTGGCGCCCATGCCGCCGCCGACCTGGAAGGCGGCGCCGAGCGCGACGCCGTCCATGAGGCTGTGGCCGACCATCGCGGCGGCGGCCGTGAGGCCGACCTGGGGACCCTCTCGTCGGCCGCGACCCCGTGCGCGGCCTGGCGCACGGCGAGCAGGCGCTCGACGACGTGGGCGAAGAGGAAGCCGCCGACGAAGAGCAGCAGGGCCTCCGGGACGCCGAAGACCTCGTGCCCGGCAGCCTCCAGGGCCTCGGGCAGGAGGTCGAGTCCGACGACGCCGAGCATGAGCCCGCCGGCGAGTCCGAGGACGAGGTGACGCCGGTCGGTGACGCGCCCGGCGACCCATCCTCCGAAGAGCGTCATGAGGAACGCGCCGAGCGCGACGACCACAGCCATGGGGTCTTGCTACCGGATCGGGAGGCGTCCGCGCACCTCGGTGTGGGCGCGCGGTCGGGCGTCCCGGTGGACGAGGTGCTGGCCCTCGTGGACGCGGTCCTGCGGGAGGCGGGGCTGCCCCGTACGGCCGTCCGGTCCCTGGCCACGCTCGACGCGCGGGCGGCGGAGCCGGGATCGCCGGGGCCGCGGCGGCGCTGGGCGTGCCCGTGCGGGGTTTCGCGGCCGAGGAGTTGGCGGCCGTGTCCGTACCGCACCCGTCGGCGCTGCCGCTGGCGGCGACGGGCACGGCCTCGGTGGCGGAGGCGGGGGCGTTGCTGGCGGCGACCGCGGCCCCGGACACGGAGGCGGGTACCGGGTCGGCCCCGGGCGCGGGCGGGGCGGAGGCGTCCGTGGCGCGTGCGCGGGTCGTGCTGCTCGTGCCGAAGCGGAAAACCCGGCGCACAACGTGCGCTCTCGCCGCTTCCGTCCCGGTTCGGTCGCACGAAGGCGCCCCGGGCGTACGGTTGTTGCCCCCGTCACACGGGTACATCGCTGGCGAGCCTGGCTCACCCCCACCATCCCCACCCCCACACGACGGCGGCCATGGACATGCACACGCATACCGACGCCCACGACCTTCGCCACCACGGTGACGCCGAGGTCAGGGACGAGAAGCTCATCGACCTGGCGGTCAACGTCCGGTCGGACACCCCTCCGGACTGGCTCCGCAGACGCATCGCCGACTCCCTGACCGGCCTCGCCGCCTACCCCGACGGCCGGGCCGCGCGGGCCGCGGTCGCCGAGCGGCACGACCTGCCCCCGAGCCGGGTGCTGCTCACGGCCGGCGCGGCGGAGGCCTTCGTGCTGCTCGCGCGGGCGCTGCCGGCGCGGCGGCCAGTGGTGGTGCACCCGCAGTTCACCGAGCCGGAGGCGGCGCTGCGCGACGCCGGGCACGAGGTGGAGCGGGTGCTGCTGCGCGAGGAGGACGGCTTCCGGCTCGATCCGGCGGCGGTCCCGGAGGACGCGGACCTGGTGGTGGTCGGGAACCCCACGAACCCGACCTCCGTGCTGCACCCCGCCGCCTCGATCGCCGCGCTCGCCCGGCCGGGGCGGACCCTGGTGGTGGACGAGGCCTTCATGGACGCGGTGCCGGGCGAGCGGGAGTCCCTCGCCGGGCGGACGGACGTGCCGGGGCTCGTGGTGCTGCGGAGCCTCACCAAGACCTGGGGCCTGGCCGGGCTGCGGATCGGGTACGTGCTCGCCGCGCCCGGGACGATCGCGGACCTCGAGCGGGCGCAGCCGCTGTGGCCGGTGTCGACGCCCGCCCTGGTGGCGGCGGAGGCCTGCATGTCGCGGGCGGCGCTCGCGGAGGCCGAGCACGCGGCGCACCGGATCGGGGTGGAGCGGGCCCATCTGCTCGCGGGACTCGCGGAGTTCGACGAGGTGCGGACGGTGGCGGGGCCGAGGGCCCGTTCGTGCTCGTCCGGATCGACGGGGCGGACGCGGTGCGGGAGCGGCTGCGGACGCTGGGCTTCGCGGCCCGCCGGGGCGACACGTTCCCGGGGCTCGACCGGAACTGGCTGCGGCTCGCGGTCCGGGACCGGGCGACGACGAACCGCTTCCTCCAGGCCCTGGACCAGGCGCTGTTGATGGGCGGCTGAGACGGGGAGCCCGCTTCGGACGGGCTTCCACGGACGGACGTCCACGAACGGACGCCCACGAACGGGCTTCCACGAACGGGCTTCTACGGACGGACTTCTACGGGCCGGGGTCCGGGGTTTCCCGGGAACGGGCCGGGGCCCCGGGAGGGCGGTGTCGTCACCACCGCCCTCCCCGGGCCCCGCCGTTCTCCTTCCCGCGCCCCCGGCGCCTCCCCCTCGGGCCGTCAGCCGCGCGAGCGGGCGCGCGAACGGGTCAACGCGAGCGCGCCGCCGCCCGCCACGACGAGGGCGAGCGCCCCGCCCGCGATGTACGGGGTGGTGGAGCTGCCGCCGGTCTCGGCGAGGTTCTGGGTCGGGGTGCTGCCGCCGTTGTTGGTGGTGATGCCCCGCCGTCGCTCGGCTCGGCGGAGGGCTCCCCGGGTCGGCTGCTCCGAGGGCCGCTCGGTCGGCTTCCCGGTCGGCTCCTCCGTGGGCTTCTCGGTCGGCTTCGCGCCCTCGGGCGTCTCGCAGGTCGCCTCGGCGAGGGTCACGGTGCCGTCGACCTCGGCGACGCCCAGCTCCAGCGGGTTGACCTTCACCGTGAGTTCGAGGGCGGTCGCCGCGGCGGTGCGGGAGGTCGTGGAGGTGCGGGAGAGGTCCAGGGTGACCTCGCCGACGCCCGGCACGGTGACCTGGGTCCGGCCGCCCGCGGACAGGGTGGTCTTCTTGCCGAGGACGGTCACGTGACCGAGGACATCGGACTCGGCGACCGGCTTCCTCCCCACCTCGCACAGCGCCCTGGAGGTGACCTTCTCGACCTCGACGAGGGAGAGCAGCGGCAGGCCGGGGACGTGCACGCGCGCCTTGACGAGGTTCACGTGCCCTCGGCCCTCCCCTCGTCCACGGTGGCCTCGGAGGTGGCGACGTCGGCCTTGAGGATGTCGACCGGCTCGCCGTTCTCGGCCCCCTGCACCTTCACGGAGAGCGCGGTCTCGTTCTCGCTCTCCGGCGCCCGGACCTCGTTGAGGGAGGCGCGGACCGGCACGTCCACCGTCTTGCCGAGGAGGGAGACGTCGAGGCCGGTCCGCAGGACGACGGCAGTGGCGCGCCCTTCGCCGCCCGTGGCGTGCGCCGCGGGGGCCGCGAGGAGCACCGGGCCGACGGCCAGGGCGGCGACAGTGGCGGCGGCCGCGGAACGGCGTACGGGCATGCGGAAGGTGTTGCTGTTCAAGGTGGTGGAACCCCACAGGAGACATGGCGTCGCCGGCCGCTCACCACGGGGACGGTGGTGCGGCGCGGTCCCGGCGACTTGGGACACCGGAATCTTTACGCACGGAGAGTGAACCGGCAGTCACCTGGCGCCAGTTCACCCCAAAGGGGGTTTCCGCGTTCACTTTCGATTCTTTCCGCCACAACCGTTCCCACCCGTCCCGCGTCTTTCGCACGAAGCGCCGGACGCGGGCCCGGAAGGGAACGGCGAGCGCGGGGCGGGCAGGGGTGAGAACGACCGGTTCCGCGTCGGGGTAACGGATCGTCAACCCGGTGCGCTCAACTGTCGCGCCAGTACCCGAGGGCGTGGACGCGCTCCTTGGGCAGCCCGAGCTCCTTGCGCGCGTACCCGCCGAGGGCGCGGGTGGTCGAGGTGTCGCAGGCGATCCAAACGTACGAGGCGGGGTCGGCGAGCGCGGGCAGCTCGGCCTTCACGCGGTCGACCAGTGCGGCGCCGCCCTTCTCGCGCGGCACCCGGCGCAGGTCGTGCCGCTCGGGGTCGACGCGGAACGGCAGTGCGTCGTCGGAGGCGTGCTGCGTCTCGAACCAGACGGTGGCCGGGAGGCCGGGGAAGGCGTCGAGCAGGGAGTTGATCGCGGGCAGGGAGGCCGTGTCGCCGACCACGAGCAGCCGCCCGGGCAGCGGGTCGGGGGCCTCGAAGCCGGTGCCCTGGAGGGTGGCCTCCACGGTGTCGCCGACGGCGCAGTCCCGGGCCCAGCGGCTCGCGACCCCGTCGTGGAGGGCGAACTCCAGGCCGAAGGTGCCGGCCGCCGCGTCCGGGTCGACGAGGGTATAGGCGCGCTGGTGCGGCTTGCCGCCGTCGTCGAACCAGACGCGGACCCACATCGTCGGGTGGATCCCGGCGGCGGCGAGAGGCCGCCGTCCGTGAAGCGCACCGGCGGTAGTCGTCGGTGACCCGCTCGACCCCCGTCACGGTGAACGTGAAGTCCTTGCCCCGCATCAGCTTGAGGACGGCGCCCTGCCAGCCGTGACCCACCGTGATCCCCCTCGGTTACCGTGGATTAATTTAGGTCAGCCTAACCTAAGCTCCTCGGGGTGTCCCGCGTCCGCGGCCCGTCGGCCACGATCCGCCCGTCGGCCACGACTCGCCCGTCAGCCCACGATCCGCCCGTTGACGACGATCCGCCGCGGCGCCGCCAGGACGCGGACGTCCGCGCGCGGGTCCTCGCCGTAGACGACGAGGTCGGCGGGGCGCCCTCCTCCAGGGCGGGACGGCCCAGCCAGGCCCTGGCCCCCAGGTGGTGGCCGAGAGGGCGTCGATCGGCGGGATGCCGGCCCGGGTCAGCTCCTCGACCTCCTCCGCGACCAGGCCGTGGGCGAGGGAGCCGCCGGCGTCGGTGCCGACGAAGACCGGGACGCCCGCGTCGAAGGCGGCGCGGACCGTGTCGTACCGCCGCTCGTGCAACCGTCGCATGTGGGCCGACCAGCGGGGAACTTCTCCTGGCCGCCGTCCGCGAGGTGCGGGAAGGTCGCGATGTTGACCAGGGTCGGGACGATGGCGACGCCCCGCTCGGCGAAGAGCGGGATGGTCTCCTCGGTGAGCCCGGTGGCGTGCTCGATGCAGTCGATGCCCGCCTCGACGAGGTCGCGGAGGAGTCCTCGGCGAAGCAGTGGGCGGTGACCCGGGCGCCGAGCCGGTGCGCCTCCGCGATGGCCGCCCCGACCTCGGGGCGCGGCCAGCAGGCGGTGAGGTCGCCGGCCTCGCGGTCGATCCAGTCGCCGACGAGCTTGACCCAGCCGTCGCCCCGGCGGGCCTCCCGGCCGACGTACGCGACGAGGTCGGCGGGCTCGATCTCGTGGGCGTAGTTGCGGATGTAGCGGCGGGTGCGGGCGATGTGCCGGCCCGCGCGGATGATCTTCGGCAGATCCTCGCGGTCGTCGATCCAGCGGGTGTCGGAGGGCGAGCCGGCGTCCCTGATGAGCAGGGTCCCGGCGTCCCGGTCGGTGAGGGCCTGCTTCTCGGCGGTGTCCGCGTCGACGGGCCCGTGCCGGTCGAGGCCGACGTGGCAGTGCGCGTCGACGAGTCCGGGCAGGACCCAGCCCGTCACCGTCAGGGCCTCCCCGGGGGCCGCTCGAAGGTGATCCGCCCGTCCACGCACCAGAGTTCGTCCCGTACGTCCTCCGGGCCGACGAGCACCCGCCCCGCACGTGCAACACCTCGTGATCGCTCATGCCTGCACTGTACGAGGGCCCGCGGGAGCGTGGGCGTACGCTGGCCAGGCTCGTACCGCCGACCCGAGAAGGCACCACCGTGACCGTGACGCACCCGCTCCTGGACCTGGCCCCGCTGACCGCCGCGCACTTCGCGTCGATCGAGCGGCGGGTGGCCGCGCTGCTCTCCACGGAGCAGGACGTGGTGATCACCCAGGGCGAGGCCCTGCTGCCGCTCGAAGGGTGCATCCGGGCGGGGCGCGGGCCGGTTCGACCGCGCTGAACGTGGTCACCGGCCCGTACGGGCAGACCTTCGGGAACTGGCTGCGGGACTGCGGCGCGACCGTGGTCGACCTGGAGGTGCCCTTCCACACGGCGGTGACGGCGGAGCGGGTGGAGCGGGCGCTCGCCGAGCACCCGGAGATCGACTTCGTGTCCCTGGTGCACGCGGAGGCGGCGACGGGCAACACCAACCCGGTCGCGGAGATCGGCGAGGTCGTCCGGGCCCACGGCGCGCTGTTCTACCTGGACGCGGTGGCGTCGATCGGCGCGGAGCCGGTGCTGCCGGACGCGTGGGGCGTGGACCTGTGCATCATCGGCGCGCAGAAGGCGATGGGCGGCCCGCGGGCGTGTCCGCGGTGTCGGTGAGCGCGCGGGCCTGGGAGCGGTTCGCCGCCAATCCGGCCGCGCCGCTCGCTCGTACCTCTCGCTCCTGGACTGGAAGGAGCGCTGGATCGACGGCGGCCGCAAGACGCTGCTGCACGCCCCGGCGCAGTTGGAGATGCTGGCCCTGGAGGCCTGTGTGGAGCGGATCGAGGCGGAGGGCCTGGACGCGCTGATGGCGCGGCACGCCTCGGCGGCGGCCGCGACCCGCGCGGGCGCGCTCGCGCTGGGCGGCGGCCTGGAGCCGTACGTGTACGAGGCGAAGGACGCGGCCCCGGTGGCGACGACGCTGCGCACGCCGGAGGGCGTGAACGCCGCCGAGCTGGTGGCGAAGGCGCTCGCGGCCGATCCGTCGCTGCCGCTGATCGCGGGCGGCGGCGCGCTGTCCGGGGAGATGATCCGGGTCAACCACTACGGGGTGGACGCGACCCCGGGCGCCGTCCAGTCCTCGCTCGCGGCGCTCGGCGCGGCGCTCGGCGAGACGGGCCGCGCGGTGGACCTGGAGGGCGCGCGCCGGGCGGTGACGGAGGCCTGGCGGTAGCCCGTACGGGCTCCGGCACGGCAGGGTGGTCCGTACGGGATCCCGTACGGGCTCCGGTACGGCGGGAGGGGCGGGGTTCCGGTGCCGGGACCCCGCCCCTCCCGCGTGCGCCCGGGGGTTACAGCGCCGGGTAGTCCGTGTAGCCGCGGTGGTCGCCGCCGAAGAAGGTGGCGGGGTCCGGGGTGTTGTACGGGCCGCCGGCCTTCAGGCGGGCGGGCAGGTCGGGGTTGGCGATGAAGAGCGCGCCGTAGGCGACGAGGTCGGTGGTGCCGTCCTCGATCAGGGCGAGGCGTCGGGCCCGGTCGGGCCCTCGGTGGCCGGGTTGAGGACGAAGGTGCCGGAGAACGCCTTGCGCAGGGCGAGGGTCAGCTCGCGGACCTCGGGCGTGGCCTCGGTGACGTGCAGGTACGCGATGCCGATCGGGTCGATCGCGGCGACGAGGGCCGGGTAGATCGCGTCGGTGTCGGTCTCGGCGATGTCGTTGTAGGTGTTGGCCGGGGAGATGCGCAGGCCGGTGCGCTCCGGGCCGATCTCGGCGGCGACGGCCTTGACGACCTCGACGGCGAAGCGGATGCGGTTCTCGACCGGGCCGCCCCACTCGTCGGTGCGGTGGTTGGAGCCGGTGGCGAGGAACTGCTGGATCAGATAGCCGTTGGCGCCGTGGATCTCGACGCCGTCGAAACCGGCCTCGACGGCGTTGCGGGCGGCGGTGGCGAAGCCGGCGATCGTCTCCGCTATCCCGTCGGCGGTGAGTGCGCGCGGGGCGAGGAAGTCGATGAGGGTGCCGGCGAAGAGCTTTCCGGCCGGGGCGACGGCGGAGGGGCCGACGGGGTGGAGGCCGCCGCCGAGGACCTCGGGGTGGCTGATCCGGCCGGCGTGCATGAGCTGGGCGAAGATCCGGCCGCCCTTCGCGTGGACGGCGTCGGTGACCTCGCGCCAGGCGGCGATCTGCTCGGCGGTGTGCAGGCCGGGGGTGTTGGGGTAGCCCTGGCCGATGGCGGTGGGCTGGACGCCTTCGGTGATGATGAGGCCGGTGGAGGCGCGCTGGGCGTAGTACTCCGCGACGAGCGCGGTGGGGTGCGGCTCTCGCCCTCGGCCCGGCTGCGGGTCATGGGGGCCATGGCGATGCGGTTGGCGAGCCGGGTGCCGGCGAGGTCGATCGGGTCGAAGGCGGTGGTCATGGCGGTCCCTTCCACAAAGTGTGTGGTCGACCAAGTATCGGACTTATGTGGTCGACCAAGTATCTGGTCCGGACGCCACTGTAACCCATTGCTTGGCCGACCAAGGTAATCTTTGGGTGACGACGTCCCGAGGAGCTCCCGTGTCCGGAACCGACCCCGTCTGTACCGAGCCGCCGCTCGCCGCCACGCGCTGCGGGCCCGTCAACCACGCCCTGGCGCGGGTCGCGCGGATGCACCGGATCGCCATGGGGCGGCGGCTGCGGGAGCTCGGGCTCTACCCGGGCCAGGAGCTGATGATGATGCGGCTGTGGGACTGCGGGCCGGTCCGGCAGTCGGAGCTGATCCAGTCCCTGGGCCTGGACCCGTCGACGGTGACGAAGATGCTCCAGCGGCTCGAACAGTCCGGGCACGTGCGGCGCGGCCCGGACCCGGCGGACCGGCGCGCGGTCCTGGTCGAGGCGACGGAGAAGGGCCAGGCGCTGCGCGCGGGCGTCGAGGACGCCTGGCGGGACCTGGAGGCGTGCTCGCTCGACGGGCTCTCCACGACCGACGGGGCGGAGCTGTCCCGGCTGCTCGACCTCGTCGCGGAGAACCTGCGCGGGGAGACGGAGGGGCGGTCGACTGCGCGCCGGGGGCGGGGGCCTGCTGAGCCGGGCGGGGGGGCCGGGCACAGGGCGGGGGCCGGGCACAGGGCCCTGGGCCCCGGCCTCTCGGGCCCTCACCGCCGCCCCGCCTCAGCCGCCCAGGACGTCCAGGGCGCGGTCCACGTCCGCCGTCGTGTTGTACAGGTGGAAGGAGGCCCGCAGGTTGCCCGCGCGGGCCGAGAGCAGGACGCCGGCCCGCTCCAGGGCGTCCGCGCGGTCCCCGAGGCCCGGGACGGCGACGACCGTCGAGTCGTCCTCGACCGGCGCGTGCCCGAGGGAGCGGAGCCCGGCGCGGAAGCGGGCCGCGAGCCCCTTGTTGTGGACCTCGATCCGCTCGATGCCGACCTCTTCGAGGAGGGCGAGCGAACGGGCCGCCCCGTGGTACGAGAGGAAGGCCATCGGCTCGTCGAACCGGCGCGCGGAGCGGCGAGTTCGCGGACCGGGCCGTAGCTGTTGACCCACCGGTCCTCGCCGGTGACCCAGTTGGCGTGGATGGCCAGGAGCGAGTCCTGCGCCTCCTCGGTGACGGTGAGGAAGGACGCCCCGCGCGAACAGAGCAGGTACTTGTAGCCGCCGGCGACCGTGTAGTCCCACTCCCCGCGCGCAGCGGCAGCCAGCCGGCCGCCTGGGTGGCGTCCAGGAGGGTGCGGGCGCCGTGGACGGCCGCGGCCTCCCGTACCGCCGCGAGGTCGGCCGTCCGGCCGTCCGCCGACTGCACGGCGGAGAGGGCGACGAGACCGGTCTCCGGCCGGACGGCCCCGGCGAGCCGCTCCAGGGGCGCGAAGCGGACCTTGAGGTCGCCGCGGATCGTGAAGGGGTGATGACGGAGGAGAAGTCGCCCTCGGGGAAGAGGACCTCGGAACCGGCGGGCAGCGACTGGGCGATCATCCCGCAGTGCACGGCGACCGAGCTGCCGACGGCGACGCGCTCGGGGGCGGTTCCGACGAGCCGGGCGAAGGTCGCCCGGGCCTCGTCGACGATCTCGAAGCTCCCGGACCCGCCGGGGCGCCGTCGGCGGTCTCCTGGGCGAGGAGCGTGACGGCCTCGACGGTCCGGCGGGGCATGAGCCCGCAGGTGGAGGTGTTGAGATAGGTCTTCTTGGGCGCGAACTCGGCGCCGCCGAGGAGCCGGTCGAGAGACTGGTCGAGAGGCTGGTCAAGGGAATCCATGCCCCCACCCTGGATTCCCGACGATCACCCGTCAATCGCGCCCCACCTGGGGGGCCTTCCAAGCGCGGCTTATCACCGCAGGTCAGCGGGGTGCGGGGCCCCGGCCCGGGACGGCGGGCGCCGAAATCCGGACCGGGACCGGGTCCGGGTGATCAGGCCCGGGGACCTCGCAGCCGTCCGGGCCGCAGGCGTCGGCGTCCGTGCCGGTGCCGGTGCCGAGCGGCTGGAGGCGCGACCCTGCCAGGCCTGTTCGAGGGCCTGGGTGAAGACCTCGGCGGGCTGGCCGCCGGAGACGCCGTAGCGGCGGTCGAGGACGAAGAACGGCACGCCGTTGGCGCCGAGTTCGGCGGCCTCGCGCTCGTCCTGGCGTACGTCGTCGGCGTAGGCGGCCTCGTCGGCGAGGACGGCCCGGACCTCGGTCTCGTCGAGGCCGGCCTCCACGCCGAGCGCCACCAGGGTGTCGGCGTCGAAGACGGAGCGCTCCTCGGCGAAGTTGGCCCGGTAGGCCAGGTCCAGGAGCTCGCCCTGCCGGCCGCGCGCCTTGGCGAGGTGGAGCAGCCGGTGGATGTCGAAGGTGTTGCCGTGGTCGCGGCCCTCGGTGCGGTAGCCGAGCCCCTCGGAGCGCGCGTTGGAGGCGACGTGCGCCTCCATGGCCCGGGCCTCGTCGAGGGTGCGGCCGTACTTCTTCGCCAGCATCTCCAGGACGGGGGCCGTGTCGTCCTTGGCGCGACCGGGGTCGAGCTCGAAGGACCGGTGCACCACCTCGACGTCGTCCCGGTGCGCGAAGGCCGCGAGCCCCTTCTCGAAGCGCGCCTTTCCTATGTAGCACCAGGGGCAGGCGATGTCGCTCCAGATCTCGACGCGCATGGGTTTCTCTCCGAGGGGGTGACGGGGGTGAAGACGGGGTGTTCGGTGCGGGGAACGCTCCCACCTGCCCGTTTCATTCCGTGTGCAGGGGCGGTGTGAGGCGGGTCATCACCGCAGCCGTCCTCGCCCCGGAGCGTCGCCGCCGAGAAGGCTCACTGAGGGTCGGCCCTGCGCTTCGGGGCGGAAGGTGATCGCGGGGAGGGACGGAACGCATGCGCGGAGTACCATCCCCGCAAGGTTCTCCGGTCGGTGCTCCCCTCTCCACAGTGGCGTAGTCGGACGGAGACATTTCTGCGGAGAGGGCAAAGGGCGATGGAGAGGCTCTACGCGAACCGCTCCGTGTCCGGTGGATTCGACCCTCCGGACCAGCCGGACCATCCGTTCTGGCGCGACGAGTGGATCCCTTTCCTGTCGGACCGGGACGGCTGGGCGGGAAAGTTCGTCGACGTGCGGGACGGGCGCGTCGGCAGATGGTTCGTGGGGAGCCCACGGTCACGGGCGAGTACGAATCGATGGCCCGGTATTTCGACTCCGTGGCGGAGACGCTGACGAGGATCGCCGATGGAAGCTCCCGGTCTGCCGGTTCACCGAAGGTCGACTTGCCTGGTCGTGAGACGGCTGCGGCGATGGCGGTCATCCGGTGGGGGCGGAACGTGCCCCCGATAGCCTGTCCGGCATGTCGGAGACCACGCAGAAGCCCCGGTACGGTGCGTCAAGTGTGCCGGGACGGGAGTCATCCTTTCAAGGCGGCGGACACGACCACGAGACTGCCCCGTTGGCGGTACCGGTGTCTCGACTGCGCGGTTGCCTGGTGGGTTGACGAGCATGAGCACTGGCAGGAGTACCCGCCCGAAAGGTAGGAACGTGTCCGTTCCCGCACGCGAGCCGATTCAGCGGCTCGCGAAGCTGTGCAACTGCCCGTATCGCGGCAGCGCTTCCTGCTGCCACAACGGAAAGACCGACGTCTGCATGGATGGTCGGGGCACGTGGTGAGCGAGCAGCGGGGCTTACCCCGACGAGACCTTCGCGGCGCTCTACAGGCTCGCCCTGGACATCGCGGAGGAGCGCGGAGCGCAGATCACGGAGGGTGCGCGCGGGTCGGGTGCGTACGCCTTCATGGCGGAAGCCCGGAGGCTGTATCCCGATGTGAAGATCATGTGGGACGGAGGGCCGGCCCCTTCCTGACCTTCTGAACGGCCCCGTCCATGCGTCTCCCCCGTGACGTGTGGGCGGAACCTCCTCCTTCCCCGACCAGCCCGACCAGCCCGACCACAAGGGCAGTCGCGCCCGTGTCCCTTCAGGAAGCCCGGATCGCCCGGTCGATCTCCGCGCCGGTGCGGGCCACGACGACGGGCCACTCGTCCCTGAGGGCGGCGGGCAGGAGGTCGCGGTCCTCGTCCCGCCGGATCATGGTCGGTCCGCCCGGGACGACGAGCACGGCGTCCAGCCGACGCAGCAGGACGGCCAGGAGGTCCATGATGCCGCCGCCTCCGAAGCGGTTGAAGGTGATGTTGTCCGGGCTGGAGAAGTACACGCCCGCCTCCTCGTTCTCCGCCGTACGCACGTACAGGAAGTCCGTCCGGGGGTCCCGTGCCACCACGTGGGGGCGAGAACCTCGTGTGCGGCGCTCATGTCCAGGGGCGCCGGCTCGCCGTTCTCGAACCGGCACACGAAGATGTCGAAGCTCATGCCCCGGTCCTCCACGCCGCTCCCCGTCAGACGGCTGAACGTGGCGCGGTAGGCGCTCGGGGTGAGGCCGGTGCGGCGCAGGAGGTGGCCGCGCAGGGAGTCCGCCGTGCCGAGGCCGCAGGCGCGGGCCAGCGCGTCGATGGGGAGGGTGGTGGTCTCCAGGAGTTCCTTCGCCCGTTCGACGCGCTGGTGGAGCAGCCACTGGAGCGGGCTGACCCCGGTCTCGGCGTGGAAGCGGCGCGAGAGGGTGCGGACGGAGACCCCCGCGTGCCGGGCGAGGTCGGTGAGGCCGAGCGGCTCGTCGAGGTGTTCCATCGCCCACGCGCGCGTGTCGGCGAAGGAGGCCCGCGCTCGGGCGGCAGCGGGGTCTGGGTGAACTGGGCCTGTCCGCCCGGCCGTACGGGCGCGACGAGGGCGAGCCGCGCGACGGTGTTGGCGACGGCGGCGCCGTGGTCGGTGCGGATGACGTGCAGGCAGAGGTCGATGCCCGCCGCGTATCCGGAGGAGGTGAGGACGGAACCGTCCTGCACGTAGAGGACGTCGTCCTGGAGGTCGACGGCCGGGTGCCGGGCGGCGAGCAGCGGCCGGTACGCCCAGTACGTCGTGGCCGCGCGGCCGTCGAGCAGTCCGGCCTCGGCGAGCGCGAAGGCGCCGGTGCAGATGGAGGCGATCCGCTTGCCCGCGCCGGCGGCGCCGCGCAGCGCGTCGAGGATGCGCGGATCGGGGTCGGTGTACGAGCCGCTGCCCGCGAGGATCACCGTGTCGGCGCCGGCCACCGCGTCGAGCCCGCGCGGGACCGTCAGGTCGAGGCCGCCGGTGGTGGTGACGGGCCCGGGGTCGGGGCGCAGATGACCGTCTCGTACCCCGGTCCGCCGTCGATCTCGACCTTGCCGAACAGCATCTCCGGGATGGCGAGGTTGAACATCGAGACGGGCGGGGCGGCGATCACGGCGACGCGGCGGACGCGGGACGCGGTCGGCATGGCCAGAACCTCCGGTCGTATGGCATTCGGGCCACTACTCTACGGGTCCGCAGGTCACGAAGCTGGGGCCATGTCCTCAACGGTTCGCAGCGAAGCCCCTGTTGTTCCCGAAATCCCTGCCGGGCCCAAGACTCCTGCCGGGCCCGAAACCCCTTCCGGTCCCGAGACTCCTGCCGGGCCCGGGGCCCCGCCTGCCCCCAAGGCCCCTTCCTCCCCCGGTCCGGCCCTCGCCGCCGCCCTGCTCGGGTTCGCCCTCATCAGCCTCGACACCTCGGTCGTCAACGTCGCCCTGCCCGCCGTCGGCGCCGACCTGCGGACCGGCATGACCGGCCTCCAGTGGGTGGTCGACTCGTACACGCTGGTCCTCGCCGCGCTGCTGCTGTCCAGCGGGGCGCTCGCGGACCGGATCGGGGCGAGCCGGGCGTACGGCGCCGGGGTCGTCGTCTTCACGCTCGCCTCGGCCGCCTGCGGTCTCGCCCCGGCCTTCCGGCGCTGCTCGCGGCCCGGGCGGTGCAGGAGCGCGGCGGCGGCCGTGATGCTGCCGGCCTCCCTCGCGCTCGTACGGGAGGCGTACGGCGATCCGGGGCGGCGGGCCCGCGCGGTGTCGCTGTGGGCGGCGGGCGGGACGGTCGCGGTGGCGCTCGGCCCGGTCGCGGGCGGGGCGCTGACGACGGCCTGGAGCTGGCGCGGCGTCTTCTTCGTCAACCTGCCGCTGGGCCTCGCCGCGCTCGTCCTGCTCGCCCGGGTGGCGCGCTCGGCCCGCCGGCCCGCGCCGCTGGACCTGCCGGGGCAGGTGACCGCTGTGGCGGCGCTCGGAGCGCTGACCTTCGCCGCCATCGAGGGCGGTACGGAGGGGTGGTGGGCGCTGGGGTCGCGGTGGCCGCCTTCGCCGCGTTCCTGGCGGTCGAGGCCCGGCGGCGCGACCCGGTGGTGCCGCTCGGGCTCTTCCGGGACACGACGGTGGCGGTGACGGTGGCGGCGGGCGCGGCAAACAGCGTGGCCTTCTACGGCATGGTCTTCGTGTTCGGCCTCTTCTTCCAGCAGGTCCTCGGGCTCTCGGCGCTCGGCGCGGGGCTGATGTTCCTGCCGATGACGGGGCTGCTCGCCGGGGTGAACGTGCTGTCGGCGAAGGTGGCGGCGCGGTACGGGGCGCGGCTGCCGATCGTCGTGGGCCAGGTGGTCGGGGCGGCCGGGCTCCTCGGGCTGCTCGCCGTGGACGCGGGGACCCCGCTGCCGGTGCAGGCCCTGCTCCTGGTGCCGCTGGCGCTCGGGGCGGGCTTCTCACTGCCGCCGCTGATCGCCGCGATGCTGGAGGCCGTTCCGGCGGAGCGGGCGGGGACGGCGGCGGGGCTCCTGAACGCGGTCCGGCAGACGGCGGGCGCGCTGGCGATCGCGGTCTTCGGTTCGCTGGCGGGCCGGTCCGTGGAGTCGGCGCTGGGCACGAGCCTGCTGATCAGCGCCGGATTCCTGGGGCTCACGGCGCTGGCCTCGCTGCGGCTGCCGCGCCGCCGGGCCTGAAGCCGGATCCGAGGGGTGGCGCGTACGGGAGCGGACCCTCCTCTCGCCACTCTCAAGGTATAGCGCACAGGGGGCTTGCGGCAAGGCCCCTCCGTACCGCAGAATCGCCGACCTGACCGAAGAAGACCCAGGTCGGACACCGCGAAACGGGAGACCCACCACGTGCCCAGCTCTTCCCCGCCCCCTTGGCCCCACCGCCGCGACCCGTGCGTTCGACCTTCCCGAGCGGCTCTCCGCCAAGGCCGATCCGGCGCTGATCGCCGCCGACGAGCGGCACTTCGCCGCCGTGGCGGAGAGCCTGGGACGGTCCGTCGCCGAACTGTCCGGGCGGCTCGACGCCCTGCGGAAGGCGCCCGGCGGCATCGGGCGCGAGGCGATGGAGCGGGACGCCGAGATCCACCGGCTGACCGCACGCCTGCGGACCCTGCGCCGCTTCGGCCTCGACCTGTGCCTCGGCCGGATGGTCGGCGCGGACGGCACGGACGGCACGGACGGCACGGACGGGGCAAACGGCGCGGACGGCGCCGGGCCGGTGTACGTCGGGCGGCTCGGGCTCACCGACGACACCAGGCGCCGGCTCCTCGTCGACTGGCGCTCCCCGGCGGCCGAGCCGTTCTTCGCGGCGACCCACGCCGACCCGATGGGGCTCGCCAGCCGGCGCCGGTACCGCTGGACCGGCGGCCGGATCACCGACTACTGGGACGAGGTGTTCACCGCCGAGGGGCTCGAAGGGCACGCGGCGCTCGACGACCAGTCGGCGTTCGTCGCGAGCCTGGGCGGCGAGCGCTCGCCCCGGATGCGCGACGTCCTCGGCACCATCCAGGCCGACCAGAACGCCGTCGTCCGGGCGGGTTCCAAGGGCGCGCTCGTCGTCGACGGCGGTCCTGGTACGGGGAAGACGGTCGTCGCCCTGCACCGCTCCGCGTACCTCCTCCACGCGGACCCGCGCCTCGGGCGGCGCGGGGGCGGCGTGCTGTTCGTCGGGCCGCACCGGCCCTATCTGGACTACGTCTCCGACGTCCTGCCCGGCCTCGGCGAGGACGGGGTGCGGACCTGCGTCCTGCGGGACCTCGTCGCCGAGGGGCGGAGGCGGCGGCCGAGACCGACCCGGAGGCGGCCGCCCTGAAGTCCTCGGTGGACATGGTGGAGGCGGTCGAGGCGGCCGTCCGGTTCTACGAGACGCCCCCGGACGGGGGACGACGGTCACGACCCCGTGGGACGAGGTCCGGCTGACCGCCCGCGACTGGGCGCGGGCGTTCGAGGCGCCGGAGCCGGGGACCCCGCACAACGAGGCGCGCGAGCAGATCTGGGAGGAACTGGCCGAGATCCTGCGGGAGAAGCACGCCGAGGAGGTCCCGGAGGACGAGTTCCGGGCGTCGCTGCGCCGGGACCGGGAGCTGACGGCCGCGCTGCACGGCGCGTGGCCGCTGATCGAGGCGGCCGACCTCGTCGGGGACCTGTGGACGGTCCCCGCCTATCTGCGCCTGTGCGCGCCCCGGCTCGGCCCGGAGGAGGTGCGGAGGCTGGGGCGTACGGACGCGCGCGCGTGGACGGTGTCCGACCTGCCGCTCCTGGACGCGGCCCGCCGGCGCCTTGGCGACCCGGAGGCGTCGCGGCGCGAGCGCCGGCGCGAGGCCGTCGTCGCGGCCGAGCGCGCCCGCCGGGCCGAGGTCACCGCGAGCCTGCTGCAGAACATGGTGATCGACGAGAGCGAGGGCGCCATGGGGATGCTGCGCGGGCGGGACCTCCAGGAGAGCCTGATCGACGAGGGCGCGCTGCCCGCCGCCGAACCCGACCTGCTCGCCGGCCCGTTCGCGCACGTCGTCGTGGACGAGGCCCAGGAGCTGACCGACGCGGAGTGGCGGATGCTGCTCGCGCGCTGCCCGTCGCGGAGCTTCACGATCGTCGGGGACCGCGCCCAGGCCCGGCACGGCTTCACGGAGTCGTGGCGGGAGCGCCTGGAGCGGGTCGGGCTCGACCGGATCGAGGTGGCCTCCCTGAGCATCAACTACCGGACGCCGGAGGAGATCATGACGGAGGCGGAGCCGGTCGTCAGGGCCGCGCTCCCGGACGCCAACGTGCCGGTGTCCGTCCGCAGGACCGGGATCCCCGTCGCGTACGGGTCGATCGGGGACCGGGACGCGGTCCTGGACGCCTGGCTCGCGGAGCACGCGGAGGGACCGCCTGCGTCATCGGCGACCCCGCGTTCCGCGAGCGGCCCCGCGTCCGCTCCCTGACCCCGTCGCTCGCGAAGGGCCTGGAGTTCGACCTGGTCGTCCTGGTCGACCCGGAGGCGTTCGGCGGGGGCGTCGCGGGAGCGGTGGACCGGTACGTCGCGATGACGCGGGCGACGCGGCGGCTCGTGGTCCTGGGGAGCGCCTGAGAGCCGACGCCCCGGACGCTCCGAGGCCCTGGCGCCCCGGGGTTCAGCGCCTCGGCAGCCCCAGCGGGTTGCCGTCGCGGAGCTCCGGCGGGAGGAGGTGGCCGGGGGTCGACTGGTAGGTGACCGGGCGGAGCCAGCGCTCGATCGCGGTCGCGCCGACCGAGGTGGAGGTGGAGGTGGTGGCCGGGTAGGGGCCGCCGTGGTGCTGGGCGGCGGCGACGGCGACGCCGGTGGGCCAGTCGTTGACGAGGACGCGGCCGGCCAGCGGGGTGAGGGCGGCGAGCAGCGGGGCGGCGTCGGGGTCCTCGGCCGTCCCGGTGGTGTGCAGGGTGGCCGTGAGGTTGCCCGGCAGCAGGCCGAGGACGGCGGTGGCCTCCTCGCGGGTGGTGTAGCGGGCGACGACGGTGACCGGTCCGAAGCACTCTTCCAGGAGGAGGTGGTGGCCGCCCGCGAGAGCCGTTCGGCGTCGACGGCGAGGACGCCGGCGCCGACGGTGTGCGCGCCGGCCGCGCCCGGGACGACGGGGCGCCGACCCCGGGGAGCGCGGCGCGCTCGGCGACCCGGCGACGAAGGCGTCCCGCATCCGGTGGTCGAGCATGACGGACGGCCCGGTGTCGCCGACGCCGGCGGCGAGGGCGTCGAGGAAGCGGTCGCCCGCCTCGCCCCGGGGGGCCAGGACGAAGCCGGGCTTGGTGCAGAACTGGCCCGCGCCCAGGGTCATGGAGCCGGCGAGCCCGGCGCCGATCGCGGCGGCCCGCTCCCCGGAGGCGGCGGGGGTGATCACGACCGGGTTGAGGGAGCCGAGTTCGCCGTGGAAGGGGATCGGCACGGGCCGGGCGGCGGCCGCGTCGAAGAGCGCCCGGCCGCCGCGCACGGAGCCGGTGAAGCCGGCCGCCGCGACGAGCGGGTGGCGTACGAGCGCGACGCCCGCGTCGAAGCCGTGGACGAGGACGACGACGTCCTCGGGAAGGCCGGCCTTGACGGCGGCCCGGCGCAGGAGGGAGGCGCAGAGTTCGGAGGTGGCCGGGTGGTCGGGGTGGCCCTTGACCACCACGGGGCAGCCGGCCGCGAGGGCGCTGGCGGTGTCGCCGCCGGGGACGGAGAAGGCGAGCGGGAAGTTGCTCGCGGCGTAGACGGCGACGACGCCGAGCGGGACCTTCCAGCGGCGCAGGTCGGGCCGGGGCGGGACGGCCCCGGGGTCGGGGAGGTCGATCCGGACGTCGAGGAAGGAGCCCTCTTCGACGACATCGGCGAAGGACCGCAACTGGGCCGTGGTGCGGGCGAGTTCGCCGGTGAGCCGGACGGGCCCGAGGGCCGTCTCGGCGTCGGCCGCCGCCACGACGTGGTCGCGGGACTCGTCGAGGAGGTCGGCGGCGGTGCGGAGGAGGGCGGCGCGTGCGCTCCGGTCGGCGAGGGCCCCGAGGGTGCCGTGCGCGGCCCGGACGGCCCGGTCGACCTCCTCCGCCGTGGCCTCCACCGCGACCCGCTCGCGCGGCTTCCCCGTCCGGGGGTCCACGCTCCACACTGGTTCCGCCGCCACCGCCACGCCCCTGTTCGCTGATCTGACCGCAGTTCCCGCAGATGAACACGGATCCGGTGGACTCTATTGACGGCCCGGCCGTCTCCACAAGGGTCCCGTCCGGCCGGGGGCGGCCGGGAGGAGCAGGCGCGGGAAGAGGGGCGAGGACGATGGCGGGTGCCGACGCGGGCGGGGCGCAGGTGAAGTCCGCGGTGCGGACCGTGGAGCTCCTCGAGTACTTCGCCGGGCGCCCCGGGACGCATGCGCCGGCCGGCGTGCAGGAGGCCGTCGGCTACCCCAAGTCCAGTCTGTACATGCTGCTTCGCACCCTGGTGGAGCTGGGCTGGGTGGAGACGGACGCGACCGGCACCCGGTACGGCATCGGGGTGCGGGCGCTGCTCGTCGGCACCGCGTACGTCGACGGCGACGAGGTGGTGGCCGCCTCCCGGACCGTCCTGGACCGGCTCGCGGACGAGACCACCGAGACGGTCGACCTGGCGCGGCTCGACGGCACCGACGTGGTCTGTCTGGCGACCCGCCGGTCCCGGCACCACCTGCGGCCGTTCACCCGGGTCGGGCGGCGGCTGCCCGCGCACTCGACCGCGCTCGGCAAGGCGCTGCTCGCCACCCACGACGACGAGCAGGTGCGCAAGCTGCTCCCGGAGACCCTGCCGGCGCCGACCGCGCACACGACCACCGACCGCGAGGAGCTGATCGAGGAGCTGCGGGTCGTCCGCGAGCGGGGCTTCTCGGTGGACCGCGAGGAGAACACGCTGGGGCTGCGCTGCTTCGGCGTGGCCATCCCCTACCGGATCCCGGCGCGGGACGCGATCAGTTGCTCGGTGCCGGTGGCGCGGCTCACCCCGGACCGCGAACGGTCGATCGAGGACGCGCTCCTCGCCGCGCGGGACCGGCTGGCCCTGATGACCCGCCGGCTCTGAGGCCGGTACGGGCCGGACCCGTACGGAAGGGAGGGCCCCCGGAAGGGGCGGCTACGACCGCGTGGCCGTCCCGCAGCCCTCCGGCTCCGGTCCTCGCCCAACGGCTCCGTGCGGGCGTAGGGGTCGATCGTGCGGCCGTCCGTGGCCGTGGCCGTGTCCGGTGCGCCCCCGCCGAACTGTGGCCGGAAGTAGCCGGTGGACTCGCCGCAGCCGCCGTTGGTCATGTGGAGCTTGTACGACAGGAGGGTGAAGGTCCCTCCTTCGTGGCCACCTTCGCCGGGTCGTCCCAGCTCACCACGGTCTCCCGCCGCGCGATCACGCGCACGACCTCGTCGCCGCCGCCGGCCGGGGCGGCCGGGTAGACGTAGGTGACGTCGGCGGTCACCTCCAGGGCCCCGAGCCTCCCCTCCCGGTAGGAGAGCCGGCCCCGGGTCCTGACCTCGTCCCCGACGAGGCGGGCCCGCGCCGGGTCGAAGCGGCTGAAGAGCAGCAGCGGGTCGTGGTCCTCGCCGGGGGTGCTCAGGGCGGTCGACACGAAGGTCCTGACGTCCTCCTGGCGCGGGTTCATCAGGGCGATCGCCCGCTCCGGGCGGGCGCCCGCAGCACCGCCGGGTCCAGGCCGGACGCGGCGAGGAAGTCACGCGTGCGCGTGAGGGCCCGCCACCTCCGCCTCCGTCATCCGGCCGGTGGCCTCGGCGGCGGGCACGGTGATGCCGGCCGTGCCGCTCTTCCAGCGCGCGGCCGGGGAGCCGCGGAACGGGTCGGCGAGCGTGGCCCGCCCGCCCGGTTCGGCGGGGGCGCCTCCTCCGGCCGGGCGGTCTCCGGCGCGAGGGCGCCCCGGCCCGGTCCCCGTGGCCGGACCAGCCGACGACGCCTCCCGGGTCCACCGCCACGAACAGCAGGGCGAGGGCGGCCACGAAGCCCGCCACGTACCAGCCCCTCCTGCTCCGGGGGCGTACGGGCGCGGGCGCGGACGCGCGCCACGGCGCGGGCTCCGCGGGCGCCGCCCGCAGTCGGGCCGCCTCCTCGCGGGCGCGTGCGGACGGCTCCTTCGGCGCGTCCCCGCGCCGTCGGCCGAGTCCGGAGGAACTCCTCCCACACCTCGTCCGGCACCGACGAACCGTCCCGCTCCCCGCCCACGCCCGGCCCCTCCCCGTTCCCCTGCGTTTCCGGCCCTCTCCGGGGGCTCCCGCATGATCGCACGGCCGACCGCACGGATCCGGACATGAAGGTTCACTGAGAAACGGGACACATCCGGAACGTCCGCCGCCGGTCCGTTCGTCCCGACAAGTGCGATGAACAAGACGATCAGGCACACCTCGGTCTTCGTGCTGCTCCTCGTGCTCGCCCTCCTGGGCCGGGCCACGTGGGTGCAGGCGTACGAGCCAAGGCGCTCGCGGACGACCAGAAGAACCGGCGGAAGACGATCGCGCAGTACGCGCAGCCGCTCGGGAACATCGTCGTGGCCGGCTCCCCGGTCACCGGCTCGAAGAGAACGGAGGGGACGGACCTGGCGTACCGGCGGACCTACCCGGACGGCGAGCTGTACGCGGCCGTCACCGGCTACAGCTCGCAGGCGTACGGCGCCACCCAACTGGAGGGCATCTACGCCGACGTCCTCGACGGCACCGACGACCGGCTGAAGAACCCGCTGGACGCGGTGACCCGCGAGCAGCAGGAGCCGGGCACGGTCGTCACCACGATCGACCCCGCCGTGCAGAAGGCCGCCTACCGGGCGCTCGGGAACAAGAAGGGCGCGGCCGTCGCCGTCGACCCGGTGAGCGGCCGGATCCTCGCCCTGGCCTCCACGCCGTCGTACGACCCGTCGAGGATCTCCGGCACGAACGACGGGGCCGCCTGGAAGGAGCTGACCTCCGACGAGGACAAGCCGCTGGTCAACCGGGCGCTGCGGCAGCCGCTGCCGCCCGGCTCCACCTTCAAGCTGGTCGTCGCGGCGGCGGCCCTGGAGGACGGCCTCTACCGCTCGGTGGACACGGCGACGGAGAGCCCCGACCCGTACACGCTGCCGCACACCCGGACCGTGCTGAGGAACGAGAACGCCTCCGCGCCCTGCGAGAACGCCACGATCCGCACCGCGCTGCGGTACTCCTGCAACAACGTCTTCGGCAAGATGGCCGCCGACCTGGGGCAGGACAAGGTGCGGGCGACGGCCGAGAAGTTCGGCTTCAACGACGCCGGGCTGGACGTCCCGGTCCGGGCGTACGCGAGCGTGTACCCGTCGGCGATGGACCCGGCGCAGACGGCGCTCAGCGGCATCGGCCAGTTCGACGTGACGGCCACCCCGCTCCAGATGGCCATGGTGTCGGCGGCGATCGCCCACGACGGCCTCCTCGCGGCCCCGCACATGGTGTCGCGGGTCGAGGACTCCGACGGCGACGCGCTCGTCTCGTACGAGGACGGGGACACCCGGCGGATCGTCTCCTCCTCGACGGCCGAGCAGTTGCGCAGCGCGATGGTGACCGTGGTGGAGGAGGGCACCGGCACCAACGCGGCGGTCGCCGGGGCGGAGGTCGGCGGCAAGACGGGCACCGCGCAGCACGGCGAGAACAACAGCAAGACGCCGTACGCCTGGTTCACCTCGTACGCGAAGGACTCGTCGACCGGGAAGCAGGTGGCCGTCGCGGTGATGATCGAGGACTCGGGCGCGGCCCGCTCCGAGGTCAGCGGCAACGGCCTGGCGGCGCCGGTGGCGCAGAAGATGATGGCGGCGGCGCTGAAGTGACCTCGGCGTGACGTCGGGGGCGTCGGCGTGACGTCGGTGGCGTCGGTGGCGTCGGTGGCGTCGGTGGCGTCGGTGGCGTCGAAGTGACGGTGGGCGGGGCCCGATTGGCCGTCGGGCCCCGTCACGCGATATGCAGGGGCACGCTCGCATCCGAGCACGCATTCGATCCCGTACCCCTGTTCGCCCTCGCCTCGCGGAGAGACCCCCGTGCGTCTGCCCCGTTCCCTGTCCGGCTGGACCATGGCGGTCTTCGGCGTGCTCGCCGCCGCGCGCTCGGCGTGGTGGGCCTGGTCGCCCCGGACGCCCTGCTCACGGTCATGGGCTTCGAGCCGGTGCCCGACGGCGGGCGGGCGGACGGCGACCACACCCTGGTCTTCCTGACGGCCTCCTCGATGGCCGCGCTCAACATGGGCGTCTACTACGTCCTGGCCGCGCTCGCCGACTGGAAGCCGTTCTTCCGCTGGACGGTCCCCTTCCGCCTCCTCACCTGCGCGGTCTTCACCCTCGCCGTCGTCACCGGCCGCGCCCCGTCCGGCTTCCTGGGCGTGGGCCTGTGGGAGGGGCTCGGCGCGCTCGTGACGGGGCTCGCGCTGCGGCACGAGAAGCGGAAGGACACGGACGCCCCCTGGCCCCCTAGGTGCGGCGCGGCCTCCGGGCGGGGAGCATGGAGGAAAAGCGCGGGCGCGGCGGGAGGAGGCAGGGTGACGGCCGGTTCCTTCCCTGGGACGGCGGGGCGGGTCGGGGTGCCCCTGGACGGCAAGGGGCTGCTCGACGTGCTCGGGGTCGCGGCCGTCGTCGTGGACGCGCGCGGCCGGATCGTGCTGTGGAGCCCGCAGGCGGAGGCCCTCTTCGGCTTCCCCGCCGAGGAGGCCCTCGGCCAGTACGTGGCCCGGCTGATCGTCGGCGACGACCACCGCGAGGAGGCGATGCGCCTCTTCGGCGAGGTGCTCGCCGCCGGCACGGCCTGGTCGGGCACCTTCCCCGTGCGGCACAAGGACGGCTCCACCCGGCAGGTGGAGTTCCGCAACATGCGGCTCACCGACGACCTGGGCGGGTTCTACGCCCTGGGGATCGCCGCCGACCGGACCGCCGTCGAGCGGGTCGAGGCCGAGCTGGCCCTCTCCGACCGGCTCGTCTCCCAGTCCCCGATCGGCCTCGCCGTCTTCGACACCGCGCTGCGCTTCGTCCTGGTGAACCCGGCCCTGGAGCGGATCAACGGCATCCCGGCCGCCCTGCACACCGGGCGGCGGATCTCCGACATGCTGCCGGCGATCGACGCGCCGGGGGTGGAGGAGGTGCTGCGGACGGTCCTGGAGTCGGGGAGCCGGTGCTCGACCACTCCACGGTGGGCCGGACCCCGCGGACCCGGGCCGCGACCACGTCTGGTCGGTGTCCTTCTACCGCCTCGAAGGCGGCGAGGGCCGGGTCCTGGGCGTGGCGGCCTCGGTGATCGACGTGACCGAGCGGCACCGGGCGGACGCGGAGGCGGACCGGTCCCGGCGGCGGCTCGCGCTCATCGCGGACGCCTCGGCCCGGGTCGGCACCACCCTGGAGGTGGAGCGGACCGCCGACGAGCTGGCCTCGGTCGTGGTGCCGGCGCTCGCGGACGTCGCGGCCGTCGACGTCCTGGACTCCGTCCTGTCGCTGCGCAGGCCGGGGGCGCCGGAGGAGGAGGGCCCGGCGCTGTTCCGCGCGCTCGCTGTGAAGGCGTCGGGGCCCACGGAGGCGCTGCCGGCCGCCGACCCGCCGGGGTCGGTCGCGATGTACGGGGCGGACCGGCTGGTCACCCGGTGCGTGCACACGGGTCTGCCGGTCCTGGTGGAGCGGGTCGGGCCCGGGGACCTGTCGCGGATCGCGCGGAGCCCGGAGGCGGCGGAGATGCTGGCCAGGGCCGGGGTCCACTCGTACCTCGCGGTGCCGCTGATCGCGCGCGGCGAGGTGCTCGGCGCGCTCGACCTCAAGCGGGACCGCAACGCGCTGCCGTTCGACGGGGACGACGTGCTGCTCGCGACGGAGCTGGCGGCCCGGGCGGCGGTGAGCATCGACAACGCGCGCTGGTACCAGAGCGTGCGGAACTCGGCGGTGACGCTCCAGCGCAGCCTGCTGCCGGGGCGCCGCCCGCGCGGGCGGGCCTGGAGGTCGCGGCCCGCTACCAGCCGGCGCAGGCGTCGAGCGAGGTCGGCGGGGACTGGTACGACGTGATCCCGCTGCCCGACGACAAGACGGCGCTCGTCGTCGGGGACGTGATGGGCAGCGGGATCGACGCGGCGGCGACGATGGGCCGGCTGCGGACGGCGACCTGCGCGTTCGCGGACCTCGACCTGTCCCCGGCGCAGGTCCTGCGGCACCTGGACCGGATCACGGAGGGCCTGGAGCACTACATCGCGACCTGTCTCTTCGCCGTGCACGACCCGGCCAGGGAGCGGTGCCGGATCGCGAACGCGGGCCACCTGCCGCCCGTGCGGGTCCCGGCGGACGGTCCGGCCGAGCTGGTGCGGCTCTCGACCGGGGTGCCGCTGGGGGTGGGCGGCGGCACCTTCCGCACGGCCCGGGTGCCGTTTCGGCCCGGGGACCGCCTGGTGCTCTACACGGACGGTCTGATCGAGACCCGCGACGAGGCGATCGACGAGCGGCTCGCCCTGCTCGTGGGCCTGCTCGACGAGGCGCGCGGGTCCCTGGAGGAGACCTGCGACCTGCTGCTGAAGGCGCTGCGCCGACCGGGCGCGCCGGACGACGTGGCGCTCCTGATCGCCCGGAGCACGGGATGACCCCGCGCAGGCGGCGGGACGGCCCGGGCCCCGGCACCGGCCGGGACCGGGCGCGGGATCGGGGGCGGGCGCGGCGGGAGAAGGGGAAGCGGCGCGAGACCGGGCTGCGGAGCGTCGCCGGGCAGGTCTTCGCCCTGGAGGCGCTGATCGCGCTCCTGGTGATCGTGGCGGCGGTGTTCGTCACGTTCTACCAGGAGCGGCGGGACACCGAGCGGGACGCCCGGGCCCGCTCGCTCGCGGTCGCGGAGGCGCTGGCGAACGCCCCGGGCATCGACGCGGCGCTGGCCTCGCCCGATCCGACGGCGCGGCTCCAGGACGAGGCCGAGGCGATCCGGCGGGCCACGCGGCTCGACTTCATCGCGATCCTGGGCCCCGACGGGATGCGGTACACCGACTCGCAGCCGGACCTGATCGGCCGCAGGGCGGTCGGCGACCTCTCCCGGGCGGCGGTGGACGGCGAGTCGTACACGGAGATCTTCGAGGGGCGCCGAACGACGCGGTGCGGGCCGTGGTGCCCGTGGTGAACGACCGGGGCAAGATCGTCGGCCTGGTGACCAGCGGCATCGAGGTGGAGAACATCGCGCACTCCGTCCAGGACCGGCTGCCGCTGCTCGCCGGGGCGGCGGGCGGCGCGCTCCTGGTGGCGGTGGGCGGGGGCGGCCCTGGTGAGCAGGCGGCTGCGGCGGCAGACGCACGGCCTGGGGCCGGCGGAGATGACCCGGATGAAGGAGCACCACGAGGCGGTGCTGCACGCCGTGCGGGAGGGGTCCTGATCATCGACTCCGACCACCGGCTGCTGCTCGCCAACGACGAGGCGCGCCGGCTGCTCGGCCTGGGGCCGGAGGCCGAGCGGCGGCACGTCTCGGAGCTGGGTCTGGACCCGCGTACGGTCGAGCTCCTGGAGTCGGGGGAGGCGGCGACCGACGAGGTGCACCGGGCGGGCGACCGGCTGCTCGCGGTGAGCGTGCGGCCCACGCTGCCGCACGGCTCCGAGTCCGGCTGCGTGATGACGATGCGGGACACCACCGAGCTGGCCGCGCTGTCCGGCCGGGCGGCGCTGGCCCGGGGCCGGCTCCAGTTGCTCTACGAGGCGGGGGTCCGGATCGGCACGACCCTGGAGGTCGTGCGGACGGCGGAGGAGCTGGCGGAGGTGGCGGTGCCGCGGTTCGCGGACTTCGCCACGGTGGAGCTCCTGGAGCCGGTGCTGCGCGGGGAGGAGCCCTCCGAGATCGTGGAGACGGCGGCCGCGTCGGCGGAGATGCGGCGGACGGCGCTGAGCGGGCTGCGGCCGGACCGGCCGCTCCAGCCGGTCGGGGACACCGTCCGCTTCGACGTGCCCAGCACCCCGATGGCCATGGCCCTGTCCTCGGGGCACGCGGTGGTGCAGCCGGAGCTGGCCGAGGCGGAGGGCTGGCGGGCGCAGGACCCGGAGGGGCGGCGCACGCGCTCGCGTACGGGATGCACTCGCTGCTCACGGTGCCGCTGCTGGCCCGGGGGTGGTCCTCGGGATGGCGAACTTCTGGCGGGCGGACACGCCGGAGCCGTTCGGGGAGGAGGACCTGTCGTTCGCGGAGGAGCTGGCGGCGCGGGCGGCGGTCGCGATCGACAACGCGCGCCGGTTCACCCGGGAGCACGCGATGGCGGTGTCGCTCCAGCGGAGCCTGCTGCCCCGGGTGCTGCCGGAGCAGAGCGCGGTGGAGGTCGCGCACCGCTACCTCCCGGCGAAGGCGGGGGTGGGCGGCGACTGGTTCGACGTGATCCCGCTGCCGGGGGCGCGGGTGGCGCTCGTGGTGGGGGACGTGGTGGGGCACGGGCTGCACGCGGCGGCGGCCATGGGCCGGCTGCGCACGGCCGTGCACAACTTCTCGACCCTGGACGTGCCGCCGGACGAACTCCTGGGCCACCTGGACGAGTTGACGGGCCGGATCGACTCCCGGGAGACGGAGGGGACGGACGGGGAGGGGCGGCGGCGCGACGAGGGCATCACCGGCGCGACCTGTCTGTACGCGATCTACGATCCGGCCTCCGGGGTGTGCACGGTGGCGAGCGCGGGCCATCCCGGGCCCGCGCTCGTGGCGCCCGACGGACGGGTGGAGTTCCCCGCGCTGTCGCCGGGGCTGCCGCTCGGGCTCGGCCTGGGCGAGGCGCCGTTCGCGTCGACGGAGCTGCGGCTGCCGGAGGGCAGCAAGCTGGTGCTCTTCACCGACGGCCTCGTGGAGGACCAGGGGCGGGACTTCGACGCGGGGCTCGGGCTGCTGCGGTCCGCGCTCGCCCGGCCGGACCGGAGCCCGGAGCAGACCTGCGCGGACGTCTTCGCGACGCTCCTCCCGCCCGCGCCGCGCGACGACATCGCGCTCCTGGTGGCGCGGACCCGGCTCCTCGACCGGGAGCGGATCGCCGAGTGGGAGGTGGTACGGGACCCGTCGGCGGTGTCGCCGGTGCGGAACGCGGCGGCGGCGAAGCTGTCGGAGTGGGGGCTCGACGGGCTCGCGTTCTCGGCGGAGCTGATCCTCAGCGAGCTGATCACGAACGCGGTGCGGTACGGCGCGGACCCGGTGCGCGTGCGGCTGCTCCACGACCGGACGCTGATCTGCGAGGTCTCGGACGGCAGCAGCACCTCGCCGCACCTGCGGCACGCGGCGGCGACGGACGAGGGCGGGCGCGGGCTCTATCTGGTCGCGCAGTACGCGGAACGCTGGGGCACGCGGTACGGCCGGCGCGGCAAGACGATCTGGGCCGAGCTGCGGGCGGGCACGGGCACCTCCGAACCGGCGGAGGCGGCGATGCCGGACCTGGACGCGCTGGAGGACCTGGCCTGGTGAGGGCCGCCCTCGCGAGGAAGCGCTCCCACAAACCCTTTGACGCTCCGTCAGGCCGCTCTCCAGCGTGTCCACGGCCCCGGAGGGCCCCTCCGCGCCCGCCCCCGTACCGACCGAAGGAGAGCCGCCGCATGGCCCGTCCCCTCGCCCTCGTGACCGGGGTCGGCCGTACCGTCGGCATCGGCGCGGCCGTCGCCCGGCGCCTCGCGGACTCGGGCTGGGACCTCGTCCTCACCCACTGGACCCCCTACGACCTGCGCATGGAGTGGGGCGTCGAGCGGGGCGCGACCGAGGCGATCCTCGTCGCGGTCAACGCGCGCGCGTCCTGGCTGCTGGTACGGGAGTACGGCCGGCGCTTCACCGGAGTCCACGGGACCGGCCGCGTCGTCGCCCTGACCAGCGACCACACCGTGGGGAACCTCCCGTACGGGGCGAGCAAGGGCGCCCTGGACCGCATCACCCTGGCGGCCGCCCACGAGTTCGCGCACCTCGGGGTCACCGCGAACGTCGTCGACCCGGGCCCGGTGGACACCGGCTGGATGTCGGAGGAGCTGCGGGAGGAGGTCGTGCGGAGGACCCCGCTCGGCCGCCTCGGCACCCGCGGGACGCGGCGCACCTGGTGGACTTCCTCTGCTCGCCCGGGGGCCAGTGGGTCAACGGGCAGTCGCTGACCGCCGACGGCGGCCTGGTCTGACCCGGAACCGCCGCGCGGAAGTACGCAGGACCCGGCCGGACTGATACGGGGAGCCGGCCGGGTCCGGGTCACCGTCCGCGTGGGCGGACCGGACCCGCTCACCGTAGGCCCGCACGAAGATCGTCGCGAGCCGCGGAACGCGGGACCTGTCCGGAATGCGCGACGGATCGGAGCGGCGGAAGCACACCCCGCCGGGGAACGCGCCCCCGGCGGCCCGAGCCCGGCGGCCCGGCCCAGGCCGGTGACACCGCCGGTCCCGGCCGACGGCTTTGGCGCGATACCGCCGCCGGTCTCCCGCCACCGGTCTCCCGCCGACGCCCCTCAGCGCCCCGTCCGCAGCGTCCGGGACGGGGACTCGCCGTACTTCTCCCGGTAGCGCGCCGCGAACCGGCCCTGGTGGCCGAAGCCCCAGCGCCAGGCCACCTCGCTCACGCTCACCTCGTCCGGCGCGGCCGCCCGCAGCTCCTCGCGGACCCGGTCGAGGCGGACCTCCCGTACGTACGCCATCGGGGACATCCCCACGTACTCCCGGAAGGACTCCTGGAGGCGGCGCACGCTCACCCGGGCCAGGGCGGCGAGCTCGGTGGTGGTGAACGGGTGCTCGGGGCGCTCCCGCACCGCGTCCATCGCCCGCTTGACCGGGGCCGGCCGCAGGGCCTCCCCAGCCGGTCGAGCGCCTCGCGCCAGGGGTGCTCGGCGGCCAGGAGCAGCCCGTTGAGCAGCGCCTCCTGGAGGGCCGGGCCACCAGTTCGTGCCGGGCCAGGCCCTCCCCGGTCAGCGTCTCGTACGCGACCCGGCGGGCGAGGCGCACCCAGCTCAGGCCGGGGCCGCGCGTGATGTCGAGCCGGGGTTCGAAGGCGAGCGGGCCGCGCGGCGCCCGGCCCATGAGCTGTTCGAGGCGCTCGCGCAGCGCGGCCGCCCGATCTTCACGGCCAGGGTCCGGCAGTCGCCGCTCCAGCGGTCCAGGAAGGTGTCCCCGCCGGGTCGAGCAGCAGCGCCTCGGCGGCCGTCGCGACGAGGGCCGGGCCGCCGCCCTGGCGCAGCTCCATCGTGCCGGTGAGCGGGGCGTTCAGGTGGTAGGCGCCCAGCTCCCCGAAGCTCATCCGGACGTCGGCCCCGCAGCTCAGGTCGCCGATGACCAGCGGTCCGAGGACGACGGTGTCGAACCGCGCCGCGAAGGGGCGCGCCCGGCGCTCGACGAGCTCCATGCGGCTCGTGTAGTACCGCGCGTCCAGCTCCTCGCGCGCCTCGTCCACGTCCCGCGTCCGGAACGAGCTCCCGTCCGCCGGTCTCCCCGGCCCCCGGACTCCGCCGCCCCACCGGTCCCGCCCGCTCCACCGTCCCCGTCCGCCCCACCGTCCCCGTCCGCCCCACAGCGCCCACCGTCGTTCCCCGGCCCCACAGCACCCATGGGTCGAAAGAATATTCATATGACGGATCTGACCGGGAACGGCAGGATGCCCGTCATGCCACGACCTCATGGATTCACGTACGAGCGGCGGGGCGACGGCTCCGTCGTCCTCACCCACCAGGGCCGCGCCGCGCGTGCTGCGCGGCGGGCGCGCCGAGAAGTTCCTGGCGGAGGTGGAGTCGGGCGACGCCCAGCTCGTCATGGCCCGCTGGACGGGCGCGTACCGCTTCGGCAACGAGCGGCAGGCCAGGAACCACCCGCGTAACCAGGGTGGCCGAACCGGGCGAAGGTAAGGGAACGGCAAAGGGGCCCGGATCGTTAGCCCTGGCATGACCGCTATGACCCCCGGCTCGAACATCCCTCTCACCGCCACGCGCGTGGCGGTGGACGTCGCCGCCCGGTGCGGCTCGACGTCTCGGGCCTGCTGCTCGGCGCCAACGGCAAGGTGCGCTCGGACGACGACTTCATCTTCTACAACCAGCCGGCCGGGCCCGGCGTCACCTACCGCTCCGGCGGCGGGACCGCGCCCGACGCGATCCTGGTCGACACCGGCGCCCTGCCGGCCGGCGTCGAGAGGATCGTCGTCACGGCGAGCCCGGACGCCGCGGGCCGGACCTTCCAGGGCGTCGAGCCCACGGCGACGATCCGGAACGCGGACGACGGCAGTCCCTTGCCACCTTCACGCCGCCGCGGCTCGCCACGGAGACGGCGCTCGTGGTCGTCGAGATCTACCTGCGCAACGGCGCGTGGAAGGCCCGCGCCGTGGGCCAGGGCTACGCCAACGGGCTCGCCGGCATCGCGACCGACTTCGGCGTCTCGGTGGACGACGAGCCGGCCGCGCCCCCGGCCCCCGCCGCGCAGGCCGCGCCTCCTGCGCCCCCGCTCCCCGGCCCCGCCCGCGCCGCCCGCCGCCCCGGTGGACCCCCGGTCGCGCCCCCGGCCCCGCCCGCTCCCCGGCCGCCCCGCCGCCCCCGCTCCCGGGACCGGCAAGATCAACCTCGACAAGGGCCGGGTCAACCTCCAGAAGAACCAGACGGTGTCCCTGGTCAAGGGCGGCCGTCCGCTGCTCTCCCAGGTCAAGATGGGCCTCGGCTGGGAGCCTGCCTACCGGGGCAAGGACATCGACCTGGACGCGTCCGTCATCGCGTACGGACCCCAGCGCAACCACCTGGACAGTTGCTACTTCGGCAAGCTGACCATCCTCAACGGCTCGGTCAAGCACTCCGGCGACAACCTCACCGGCGAGGGCGCGGGCGACGACGAGGTGATCGTCGTCGACCTGGGCCGGCTGCCCGCCGAGGTCTCCGGCCTCGTCTTCACGGTCAACTCCTTCTCCGGCCAGAAGTTCACCGAGGTCGCCAAGGCCTACTGCCGGCTGATCGACGCGGCGACGGGCGAGGAGCTGGTCCGCTTCGACCTGACCACCGCCGAGCCGCAGACCGGCGTGATGATGGCGAAGCTGATCAGGCAGTTCTCCGGCGAGTGGGAGATGACGGCGATGGGCGAGTTCGTGAAGTCGCGGACCGTCCGGGGCATGGTGAAGCCGGCCGCCCAGGCGCTCTGAGCGACCGGCCCCGACGGGGGGCTCCCGGGGATTCCCGGGAGCCCCCGTCCCGTCTCTCGGCGGCGAGGCTCAGCGGCGGGGCTGGCGGCGCCAGGGGCCGGTGATCGCGAGCATGATGCCCGGGTCCTGGATGTTGGCGAACAGCGTGTCGCCGTCGGGCGAGAAGACGACGCCGGTGAACTCGCTGCCGTTGAGGTCGTTGCGGGCGATCGGGTACGTGCGGCCGGAGTCGGTGGCGCCGAAGAGGTGCTGGACCCCTTCGCCGTCCTCGGCGATGACGAGCCGCCGTACGGCGAGACGGTGATGTTGTCGGGGCCGTCGTAGGCGCCGTCCGCGTCGGGGTTCGCGTTCACGCCGAGCAGCACCTTGAGGGTGAGGGTGCGGCGCTTCGGGTCGTAGAACCAGACCTGGCCGTCGTGCGCGGCGCCCGGGCTCTCGGCGCGCGCGTAGGAGGAGACGACGTAGGCGCCGCCGTCGGCCCACCACATGCCCTCCAGCTTGCGGGCGCGGGTGACCTGCCCGTCCGCGAACTGCTTGCGGACGGGGGTGGTGCGGGCGTCGCGGTCGGGGACGTCGACCCAGTCCACGCCGTAGACGGTGCCGATCCGGGTGGCGCGGGAGAGGTCGTCGACGAAGCGGCCCCCGGAGTCGACGCACTTGAAGGCCTGGAGCACGCCGGCGTCGTCGGCGAGGGTGCGGAGCTTGCCGCGCCCGTGCTCGAAGCCCTCGGCGGCACCCAGCGGAAGAGCAGCCCGTTGGGGCCCGACGCGTCCTCGGTGAGGTAGGCGTGGCCGCGCTTGGGGTCGACGACGACGGCCTCGTGCTCGTAGCGGCCGAAGGCCTTGACCGGCTTCGGGTTGCGGTTGGCGCGGCGGTCGCGCGGGTCGACCTCGAAGACGTACCCGTGGTCCTTGGTCATGCCGTTGGTCCCGGCGCGGTCGGCGTTCTCCTCGCCGGTCAGCCAGGTGCCCCAGTCGGTGCGGCCGCCCGCGCAGTTGGTGGAGGTGCCGGCGATGCCGACCCACTCGGCCACCGTGCCGTCGCGGTGCACCTCGACGACGGTGCAGCCGGCCGCGGCCGGGTCGTAGACGAGGCCCTCGGCGAGCGGGACGGGGTGGGTCCAGTTGGCGCGGGGCCCTTGAGCTCGTGGTTGTTGACCAGGTACGTGGTGCCGCGCGGGCCCGCGAAGGCGGCGGTGCCGTCGTGGTTGGAGGGGTGGGCTCGCCCGACTCCAGGCGGGTCACGCCGCTGTGGGTGACGACGCGGTAGGAGAACCCGGCGGGCAGGGCGAGCATCCCCTCCGGGTCGGCGACCAGCGGGCCGTACCCGAGGGCGTGGCCGTGTCCGTGCCCGTGGCCATGTCCGTGATCGTGATCGTGATCGTTCCCGTGTCCGGCCCCGTGCGCCTGCGGCTCGTCGGACGCGAGCGCCTCGGGGGCGGTGGCGAGAGCCCCGACGACACCGGTGAGGGCGAGCCCGCACCGGCGGCGGTGGACTGCTTGGTGAACTCTCTGCGGTTGAGCGGCATGGCGCGGGTTCTCCCTGTGGTGGCCGGATGTCGCGGGCCACCCTCCCGCGCCTCCGCGAACAGCGGCTGAACGCCACCGGAACACCGCCGGGCGCCCGGGGACTCCGGACGCCCGGCGGAAGGACGCGTACGCCAGGAAGAGACGTACGACAGGGGAGAGACGTACGACGGGGAGGAACGTACGACGGGGAGGGACGTCCGGTCAGGAACCGGACCGCGAGCGGGCCTTGAAGGCGGCCTTGCGGGCCTCCTTCGCCGCGCCCTTGTCCCGGTGCAGCCGGCCCATCGCCTCCAGGACCTCCGCCGTCGCCGGGTGCTCCACCCGCCAGGCCGCCTCGAAGAAGCCGCCGTGGCGCCCGGTGAGGCCCTCGATCAGCTCCTGGAGCTCCTCCAGGTCGCCCTCCGCGTCGAGTTGGGCCGCGATCGTGTCGATCGCCAGCCAGAAGATCATCGACTCCGGCGGCGCGGGCACGTCCGCCGCGCCCGCTCCGCGAGCCAGACCCGCGCCAGACCGCCCAGCTCCGCGTCGTCCAGGACCTCCCGCACGGCGGGCTCCGCCTCGGGGCCCACCAGGAGAGCGTCTGCTGGCAGTGGAGGCGGCGGAGCGGGGAGCCCGGGTCGGAGCCGCGGGCGGCGTGCAGCAGTTCGCGGGCCGCGCCGAGGGCGTCGCGGCCGGCCAGCCAGGCGGCGGTCTCCTCGCGGGCCGCGGACTCCGGGTAGCCGGCGATGCCGTCGAGGAGGGCGTCGGCGCCCTTGTCGGCCAGGTCGCCGACGGCGGGCGCGTCGACGCCGGCCTCCAGCATCCGGGCCCGGACGCCGTAGAGGCCGAGCGGGGTGAGCCGGACCATGCCGTAGCGGGTGACGTCCTCGTCGTCGACGGAGACGGCGGGCTCCTCGCCCTCCTCGACCATCAGGGCCTCGTCGAGGGGCTGGTACTCGACGAGCCCGATCGGTTCGAGCAGCCGGAACTGCTCGTCGAGCCGCATCATCGCGTCGGAGACCTGCTCCAGGACGTCGTCGGTGGGCTCGCCCATGTCGTCGGGGACGACCATCGACGCGGCGAGCGCGGGCAGCGGCACCGGGCCCTCGCCGGCCCCGCCCTCGCTGACGGTCAGCAGGTAGAGGTTGCCGAGCACGCCCTCCAGGAACTCGGCCTCGGCCTCGGGGTCCCAGTCGAGGGCGTCGACGTCGATCTCGCCGTCCTCCCCGAGCAGGTCGTCGAGGTCGTCGAGGACGGGCGCGACGGCGTCCGCGAAGACGGTGTCGAAGCCGTCCAGCCAGAGCGCGAGGACGTCCCGGGGCGCACCGCCGGTGAGGAGCGCCAGGTTCTCGCCGGGCCCGGCCCGCCCGGGGACGTCCTCCCCGTCCCCGTCGGCCGCCTCGCCGTCCTCGACCTCCACGAGGCCGGTGTCGACCGCGAGCCGCCAGGCGTCGCCCGCCCGAACTCGCCCTCCTCGTCGGCGGAGAGGCCCAGGGCCTCGGCCGCCGCCGGGAGCTGCTCGTCGACGAGTTCGCCGCCCGCGTCCACCCGGGTGTCCGGCCCGGCCCAGCGGGCGAGCCGTGCCGCGTCGGCGAGGAGGGGGCGGCCAGGGCGTCCCGCGCCAGCTCCGCGTCCGCACGCAGCCGAACGGGGGAAGGGTGGGGTGGTCCGCTGACATCTGGTGGGGTCTCCTCGGCGCGTACGGGGGCGAGCGGGTGGAAGGGCTCGGAGGGCGGTCGCGAGGAGCCGCCCCGGAGAGCCGTCCCAGCGTAGACGCATCCGGGGGACGCCCGCCGGTTCACGATTCCGTCAGCCTTCGTACACCCGTCGACCCTTGACAAGTGGGGCCCCTGCCAAGAGATTGACGCGCGTAGATCCATCTGCCGTTCCTCCCAGCACCCTCGGAGTCCCTGATGTCTTCCTCCATACCGAGAAGCGCGGCCGTCGCCGCCGTCGTGTCCGCCGCCCTGGCCGCCGGTCTGCTCGCCGGTTCGGCGAGCGCGTCCGCCGAGGACGGCGCCGGTGTCCGCGTCCACGACATCCAGGGCACGACCCGCGTCTCGCCCCTGGTCGGGCAGCAGGTCACCGGTGTCACGGGCATCGTGACCGGCGTCCGCACCTACGGCTCGCGCGGCTTCTGGATCCAGGACCCCACCCCGACGCGAACCCGGCCACCAGCGAGGGCCTCTTCGTCTTCACCAGCTCCGTACCGACCGTCGCGGTCGGCGACGCGGTGAGCGTGAACGGCACGGTCACCGAGTACGTCCCCGGCGGCCCGGCCTCCGGCAACCAGTCGCTGACGCAGCTCTCCAAGCCGGTCGTCACCGTCGTCTCGCAGGGCAACCCGGTGCCGGCCCCGGTGACGATCTCGTCCCGGTCCGTCCCGGACGCGTACGCCCCGGAGGGCGACCCGGCCGCGGGCGGCTCGATCAACGGCCTGGCCCTGAAGCCCCGCACGTACGCCCTGGACTACTACGAGTCCCTGGAGGCACCAACGTCCGGATCGGCTCCTCGCGCGTGGTCGGCGCCACCGACCCGTACTCCGAGCTGTGGGTCACGGTGAAGCCGTGGGAGAACGACAACCGGCGCGGCGGCACGGTCTACGGCTCGTACGAGGACCAGAACACCGGCCGCCTCCAGGTCCAGTCGCTGGTCCCGACCGCCCAGCAGCCGTTCCCGAAGGCGAACGTGGGCGACGTGCTCTCCGGCGTCACCGAGGGCCCGCTCGACTTCAACCAGTACGGCGGCTACACCCTGACGGCCCGCGCCCTCGGCACGGTCGTGGACCGGGGCCTGGAGCGCGAGACCACGGACCGGCAGCACCGGAACGAGCTGGCCGTGGCCACGTACAACGTCGAGAACCTCGACCCGACCGACCCGCAGGAGAAGTTCGACGCGCTCGCCAAGGCGGTCGTGGAGAACCTCGCCTCGCCCGACATCGTCGCCCTGGAGGAGATCCAGGACGACAACGGCGCCAAGAACGACGGCACGGTGAGCGCCGGTCGGACGGTGAAGAAGTTCACCGACGCGATCGTGGCGGCCGGCGGCCCGGCGTACGAGTGGCGCTCGGTCGACCCGGAGAACAACAAGGACGGCGGCGAGCCCGGCGGCAACATCCGTCAGGTCTTCCTCTTCAACCCGGCCCGGGTCTCCTTCACGGACCGCCCGGGCGGCGACGCCACCACCGCGACCGGCGTCACCGGCCGCAAGGGGCACGCGGCGCTGACCGTCTCCCCGGCCGGATCGACCCGGCGAACGCGGCCTGGGCGGACAGCCGCAAGCCGCTGGCGGGCGAGTTCGTCTTCCGGGGCCGCACGGTCTTCGTGATCGCGAACCACTTCGGTTCGAAGGGCGGGGACGAGTCAATCGTCTCCCACCACCAGCCGCCGAACCGTTCCTCCGAGGCGAAGCGCCTGCTCCAGGGCCAGGCCGTCAACGGCTTCGTGAAGCAGTTGCTCGCGGTCGAGAAGCGGGCCGACGTGCTGGTGGTCGGCGACATCAACGACTTCGAGTTCTCCGGGACCACGAAGGCGCTGACGGACGGCGGCGCGCTGTACCCGGCGGTGAAGTCGCTGCCGCGCAGCGAGCGCTACTCGTACGTCTACCAGGGCAACAGCCAGGTCCTCGACCAGATCCTGACCAGCCCGGGGATCCGCCACTTCGCGTACGACAGCGTCCACATCAACGCGGAGTTCGCCGACCAGGACAGCGACCACGACCCGCAGGTCCTGCGCTTCCGCCCGTAAGCGCCCCTGCGGGTTACGCGCCCGCGCCGAGGCTCAGCGCGGGCACGTACCACCGGGCGTCGGCGGGCCCGGCGGGCGGGACGTCCTCCCACTCGGTGAGGACGAGCACGCGGGTGCCGTCGGCGGACCGGTGGACGTGGGTCCCGGCCCGCCGGCGGCCACGGCGTCCCCGCCCCGGACTCGACGACCGAGACGACCGGGACGACCGGGACGACCGGGACGGCCCCGGGCAGCGCGTCCGGGCCGGGCGCGCCCGCCGGGCGGGGCGGCGCGTAGCGGTGCAGGACGACCCGCTCGATGCCGGGCACGGCGGCGTCGATCTCGGCGTTCCGGTCGTCGCGGTGGGTGCGGACGAAGTCCTCGTAGACCCCTCCCCGTCCACTGCGAGTAGTGCAGCAGCGTGTCCCCGTCCGTTCCGGCGTAGATGCTGTACGAGAGCAGTCCCGGGTCGGGCCACTCCCGGCTCTCCCAGGCCCTGCGGACGGCCTCGACGGCGGCCCGCTGCCGCTCGGGGTGCCGACCCGCCAGGTGCTGACGAGGACGGCGCCGACTCCGGGGCGGTAGAGGTCGGGGCGGGCGTGGGGGTGCGCGACGGCGTGCATGGAAGGGTCTCCCGTTCTCGGAACTCCGTGTCGTGCGGACGAGTCCACCGTCTTCCCTCAACCACGCTTGAGGTCAAGGGCGTCCGGGCACGAGGGCGCACCCTTCAGCTATCCTTACCTTTCCGACCAAGAAGATCTAAGTGGACCTTCACCGTCCGCCGTGCCCAGACTTCGGCATGACCACCGCACCTCCTTTCGGCCGCGCGCTCTGCGCGATGATCACCGTTCACCCCCGCCGGCGCGCTCGACCTCGACGCGGCGGGCGCCCTCGCCGTCCGGCTCGTGGCGGAGGGCTGCGACGAGCTCGTCCTCAACGGGACCACCGGCGAGTCCCCGACCACCACCGACGCCGAGAAGACCGCGCTCGTCCGCGCCGTCCGGGAGGCCGTCGGCCCCGGCCCTCGGTCCTCGCGGGCGTCGGCAGCGCCGACACCGCGCACACCGCCGCGCTCGCCCGCGCGGCCGAGGAAGCAGGCGCGGACGGGGTGCTCGTCGTCACCCGTACTACAGCCGCCCCCGCAGGCGGCCGTGGAGGCGCACTTCCTGAAGGCGGCGGACGCGACCGGCCTGCCGGTGATGGTCTACGACATCCCCGGCCGCACCGGGACCCGCGTCGAGCCCACGACGATGCGGCGGCTCGCGGCGCACCCGCGGATCGTCGCGGTGAAGGACTGCGCGTACGACCTGCTCGCCTCGGCCCGCCTGATCGCGGAGACCGGACTCGCCTACTACTCGGGCTGCGAGGAGCTGAACCTGCCGCTGTACGCGGTGGGCGGCGCCGGATACGTCAGTACGGTGGCGAACGTGGCGCCCCGGCGACTGCGGGAGGTCCTCGACGCCTTCGACGCGGGCGACACCGCCGGGGCGGCCCGGCTCCACGCCCGGCTGCTGCCGCTCGCCGAGCGGATGATGGCCTCGGGCCTGCCGGGCACGGTGACCGTCAAGGCCCTCCTCGGCGGCCCCTGCGGGAGCCGCTGCTGCCCGCCGACCGGGAGACGGCCGACGGGCTGCGCGCGCTCCACGAGGCGCTGCTGCGACCGGCTCGGGCGGAGTCGGCGCTGTAGGGGAGCCTCCCGTCGATCATGCCGGGCTCGCGGTCCTCCCCGGAGACGGCTGACCGCCCTGCCGGCCGTCCGGTGACGGGGCGAGGGCGGTCAGTGCTGCGCGGGGCCTCAGTTGTGGCTGTGCAGGATCTCGTTGAGGCCGCCCCAGACCGCGTTGTTCGGGCGGGCCTCGACGGCGCCGGTGACCGAGTTGCGGCGGAAGAGGATGTTCGAGGCGCCGGAGAGGTCGCGGGCCTTGACGATCTCGCCGTCGGGCATGGTGACCCGGGTGCCGGCCGTGACGTACAGGCCGGCCTCGACGACGCACTCGTCGCCGAGCGCGATGCCGACGCCCGCCTCGGCGCCGACCAGGCAGCGCTCGCCGATCGAGATGACGACGTTGCCGCCGCCGGAGAGGGTGCCCATGGTGGAGGCGCCGCCGCCGATGTCGGAGCCGTCGCCGACGACGACGCCGGCGGAGATGCGGCCCTCGACCATGGAGGTGCCGAGGGTGCCGGCGTTGAAGTTGACGAAGCCCTCGTGCATGACGGTGGTGCCGGCGGCGAGGTGGGCGCCGAGGCGGACGCGGTCGGCGTCGGCGATCCGGACCCCGGCGGGCGCGACGTAGTCGGTCATGCGGGGAACTTGTCGATCGAGGTCACCTGGAGGTGCAGGCCCTCGGCGCGCGCGTTGAGGCGGACCTTCTCGACGTCGTCGACGGCGACCGGGCCGAGCGAGGTCCAGGCGACGTTGGCGAGGAGGCCGAAGAGGCCGTCCAGGCTCTGGCCGTGCGGCTTGACCAGGCGGTGGCTGAGCAGGTGCAGGCGCAGGTACGCGTCGTGGGCGTCGAGCGGCTTCTCGTCGAGCGAGGCGATGACGGTGCGGACGGCGACCACCTCGACGCCCCGGCGGGCGTCCACGCCGAGGGCCTTGGCGGCGCCCTCGCCGAGGGCGTTGAGGGCCGCGTCGGGGGTGAGCCGCTCGGTGCCGGCGGGGCCGGGCGCGTCGGTCAGCTCGGGGGCGGGGAACCAGGTGTCGAGGACGGTGCCGTCGCCGGCGATGGTGGCGAGGCCGGCGGCGACGGCGCCGGTGGTGCGAGGAGCAGTGGTCATGACGGAGAACCTAACCGGCGGGCCCCGCCCGGGCCAACCGGTCTCAGGTGTCGGTCGGGCGCGCCGTCGGTTCGGACGAGCCCGGGGCCGGGGGTTTCGGCGCTTCGTCCGGGGCCCCGGGGCCAGGATCCGGCCCAGCATCACGCGCGCGTACTCCTCGTCGTACTCCCCGTCGGCGAGCAGGACCTGGAGGCAGACGCCGTCCATGAGGGCGACCAGGGCGCGGGCCGTGACGGGATCGGTGCGGCGGGCCAGGACGGCGGTGACGGCCTCGGTCCACTCGGCGGCGACCGGGCGCAGGGCGGGGCGGCGCAGGGCGGCGAGGTAGAGCTCGTACTCCAGCTCCACGCCGGTGCGTTCGCCGCCCAGCCACTCCCCAGGAAGCGGGCGAGCAGGGCGGCGAGGTCGGCGCCCGGACCCAGGAGGGCGGACCGCTCGCGGAGTTGGCGCCCGAAGTTCTCGTTGGCCTTGCGGAGCGCGGCGACGAGGAGTTCGTCGAGGGAGGCGAAGTGGTACGTGGTGGAGCCCAGCGGCACGTCCGCCTCGGCGGCCACCGTGCAGTGGCTCAGTCCGGCGATGCCGGACCGTCCGGCGACCCGGAGGGCCGCGTCCACGATCCGCTCGCGGCGCCCGGGGTCGTGGCGGCGGGGGCAGGCCATCAGTGGGCGCCGCCGAGGTTGAGGACGGCGACCCCGGCGACGATGAGGAGGATCCCGGCGACCTTGGCGAGGCTGAGGGTCTCGCCGAGGAAGAGACGCCGATGGTGGCGACGGCGGCGGTGCCGACGCCGGACCAGATGGCGTACGCGGTGCCGACCTGGAGGGTCTTGAGCGCCTGCGCCAGGAGCGCGAAGGCGATCAGGTAGCCGGCTCCGGTGACGAGCGAGGGCCAGAGCTTGCTGAAGCCGTCGCTGTACTTCATCGAGGTGGTGGCGAGGATCTCCGCCGCTATGGCGCCCGCCAGCAGTCCGTAACCCATGCGTACGAGCGTACACACTCATGCGTACGGATGTACACATCGATGCGTACGGGCGTACGCACCAATCGGTACGGGCATACGCACCCCTTTGCGCAGGTGCGCGCCTTTTCCGTACGGGTGTGCGAGGCGCCGACCGATACGGTGTCGCCCATGACCTATCCCACGGGGCCCCACGGCTACGGCCACTTCCCCCGCCTCCGCCTCCGGCGCCGCAGCCCGGCGTGATACCCCTGCGGCCGCTCGGCTTCGGCGAGATACTGACGGCCGCGTTCGCCACCTTCGGACGCCACTGGAAGCAGCTCGTCGGCGTCGCGGCCGTCGCCTACGGGCTCGGACTCCTGCTGGTCGCCGCGGCGTCCGGCGTCGGCTACCTGGCCGTCGCGGACCACTTGCCCGGCGTGTTCGACCTGCCGGAGGACGCGGACCCGTCGTGGGACGACGGCCTTCCGCTGCTGATCGCGTTCGGCTGCGTCTGGCTGGTCGCGATGGTCGTCATGCTGGTCGCGACCGCCGTGGTCTCGGCGGCGGTGCCCGTGGTCCTCCAGGAGGCGGTCCTGGGCGGCCGCCTCGCCTTCGGGACCGTGTGGGGGCGCGCGTGGGCGCGGATGCCCGCGGTCCTCGGCACGGTCCTCCTGACCGCGCTGACCATGCTGGTGCCCGTCCTGCTCTTCCTCGGCCTGTCCGTCGGCCTGGTGGCCCTGATGGTCGCCCAGGACTCCGGCCCGGCCGCGACGCTGCTGCTCTTCCCCGTCCTCCTGCTGGTCGCCCCGCTCGGCCTCTGGCTCTGGGTGAAGTTCGCCTTCGCCCCGACGGTCGCGGTGATGGAGCGCCAGGGCGCCCTGGCGTCCCTGCGGCGGTCCTGGCACCTGGTGACCGGCGCCTGGTGGCGGACCTTCGGCGGCCTGCTGGTGGCCGCCGTGATCACGGGCTTCATCAGCGCGGCGTTCCAGCAGGTGCTCGGCACGGTGGCGAGCGTGCCCCTGGCCGGCGGCGGCCCGTCGCCGGAGTCGACCGGGGAGGTCCTCGCCCTGGTCGTGCCGATCGTGCTCGTCGTGGTCGCCGGATCGCTGATCGCCCAGGTGTTCTCCGCGCTCTTCCCGCCGCTGGTGTCCGGGCTGCTCTACGTCGACCGGCGGATCCGCCGGGAGAACCTGGCGCCGGTCCTCGCCCGGGCCGCGGAGGCGCGGGCGTACGGCTCCTGACGGGCCGGCGGGACGCGGGCCCGTCCCTCAGTCCGTGAGCGACCGCTTCGGCCGCAGCACGCAGAACTCGTTCCCCTCGGGATCCGCGAGGGTCACCCAGGTCGCGTCCTCGCCCTGGCCGACGTCGATCCGGGTCGCCCCGAGGGCGAGGATCCGCTCCACCTCGGCGTCCCGGTCGTCGGGCGCCAGGTCGATGTGCAGCCGGTTCTTGACCGTCTTGGACTCGGGCACGGGCAGGAAGCACATCCCGGGCAGGGCGTGCTCGTCGGCCCCGATCACGACCTCGTGCTCGTCCTCGTAGAGGACCTTCCAGTCAGGACCGCCGCCCAGAAGCGGGCCTGCGCGGGCAGGTCGTGGGCGTCGACGGCGAGGTGGTACATGCGAACGGCCATGCTCCCCAGTCTGTCAGGGGAGCACGGCCGTTCGTGCAAGCAGGACCGCTCAGACGTTGAAGCCGAGCGCGCGGAGCTGCTCGCGCCCGTCGTCCGTGATCTTGTCCGGACCCCACGGCGGCATCCAGACCCAGTTGATCTTCAGTTCGCTGACGATGCCGTCCGTGGCGGACTTCGCCTGGTCCTCGATCACGTCGGTCAGCGGGCAGGCCGCCGACGTCAGGGTCATGTCCAGCGTCGCGACGTTGGAGTCGTCGATGTGGATGCCGTAGATCAGGCCCAGGTTGACGACGTCGATGCCCAGCTCGGGGTCGACGACGTCGTACAGCGCCTCGCGGACTTCTTCCTCGGAGGCCGGCTTCATGGTGGCCCCGGCGTTCTCGGTCATGCCGACTTCCTCTCGGACTTCTGGTCGTCGTCCCCAGTGCCTGGGCGGTCGCGTCCTTCCACGCCATCCAGCTCAGCAGGGCGCACTTCACGCGGGCGGGGTACTTGGAGACCCCGGCGAACGCGACCGCGTCCTCCAGGACCTCCTCCATCGCCTCGTCCGGCTCGATCCGGCCCTTGGACTGCATCAGCTCCAGGAACGTGCCTGGATCCGCTGCGCCTCGGCCAGCTCCTTGCCGACGAGCAGCTCGTTGAGGACGGAGGCCGAGGCCTGGCTGATGGAGCAGCCCTGTCCCTCGTACGACACGTCCGCGATGCGCGAGCCGTCGTACTTCACGCGGAGCGTGATCTCGTCGCCGCACGTCGGGTTGACGTGGTGCACCTCGGCGTCGCCGTCCCGCAGACCGCGCCCGTGCGGGTGCTTGTAGTGGTCCAGGATGACGTCCTGGTACATCGAATCCAGCTTCACGAGCGTCCCCTAGCCGAAGAAGTTCCGTACGTGCTCCAGTCCCTCGACCAGGGCGTCGACCTCGGCCGGAGTGGAGTACAGATAGAACGACGCCCGCGTGGTCGCGGGAATTCCGTAGCGGAGGCAGACCGGCCGCGCGCAGTGGTGGCCGACCCGGACCGCGATGCCCTGCTCGTCGAGGACCTGGCCCACGTCGTGCGGGTGGATGTCGCCGAGCGTGAAGGAGATCGCCGCGCCGCGGTCCTCGGCCGTGGTGGGGCCGATGATCCGCAGGTCCGGGACCTCCTGGAGGCGCCGGACGGCGTACTCGGTGATCGCGTGCTCGTGGCGCTGGATGTTCTCCATGCCGATCGCCGAGAGGTAGTCCACGGCCGCGCCGAGGCCGACGGCCTGCGCGATCGGGGGCGTGCCCGCCTCGAACTTGTGCGGGGCCGGCGCGTAGGTCGAGAGTGCATCGAGACGGTCTCGATCATCTCGCCGCCGCCGAGGAAGGGCGGCAGGTCCTCCAGGAGCTCCTGCCGTCCCCACAGCACGCCGATGCCGGTCGGGCCGCACATCTTGTGGCCGGTGAAGGCCACGAAGTCGGCCTGGAGCGCCTGCACGTCCAGGACCATGTGCGGGGCCGCCTGGGAGGCGTCGATGCAGACGAGCGCACCGACCTCCTGGGCGCGGCGGATGATCGTCTCGACCGGGTTGAACGTGCCGAGCAGGTTCGAGACCAGGGTGAAGGAGACGATCTTGGTCTTCTCGGTGATGACCTCTTCGATGTTCGAGAGGTCGAGACGGCCGTCGTCGGTGAGGCCGAACCACTTCAGCTTCGCGCCCGTGCGCTGCGAGAGGAGCTGCCACGGCACGATGTTGGAGTGGTGCTCCATCTCCGTGATGGCGATCTCGGTCTCGTGGTCCACGCGGTAGGGCTCGTCGGCCCAGCCCAGCATGTTGGCCACGAGGTTGAGCGACTCCGAGGCGTTCTTGGTGAAGATCACCTCGTCGCGGCTCGGCGCGTTGACGAAGGCCGCGACCTTGTCGCGGGCGCCCTCGTACAGCGCCGTCGCCTCCTCGGCGACCGTGTAGACGCCGCGGTGGACATTGGCGTTGTGGCGCTCGTAGTACGTGTTGAGCGCGTCGAGCACCTGCCGCGGCTTCTGCGAGGTCGCCGCGGAGTCCAGGTACACGATCTTCTTGCCGTCGTGGACCGTGCGATCCAGGAGGGGAAGTCCTTGCGGATCGCCTCGGTGTCGAGGAGGCCGGAGAGCCCCTGATGGGCAGAAGTCACGCGGACGCGCCACCCTTCACGTACTTGTCGTAGCCCTCGTTCTCGAGCTGGTCGGCGAGCTCGGCGCCGCCGGACTCGGCGATGCGGCCGTTCGCGAACACGTGCACGAAGTCGGGCTTGATGTAGCGCAGGATGCGCGTGTAGTGGGTGATCAGCAGGGTGCCGACCTCACCGGTCTCGCGGACGCGGTTGACGCCCTCGGAGACGATCCGCAGGGCGTCGACGTCGAGCCGGAGTCGGTCTCGTCGAGGATCGCGATCTTCGGCTTGAGCAGTTCGAGCTGGAGGATCTCGTGGCGCTTCTTCTCACCGCCGGAGAAGCCCTCGTTGACGTTGCGCTCGGCGAAGGCCGGGTCCATCTGGAGCTGCTCCATCGCGGACTTGACCTCCTTCACCCAGGTGCGCAGCTTGGGCGCCTCGCCGCGGACGGCGGTGGCGGAGGTGCGCAGGAAGTTGGAGACCGAGACGCCGGGGACCTCGACCGGGTACTGCATGGCCAGGAAGACGCCGGCGCGGGCGCGCTCGTCGACCGACATCTCCAGGACGTCCTCGCCGTCGAGGGTGACGGTGCCGCCGGTGACCGTGTACTTCGGGTGGCCGGCCAGCGAGTACGCCAGGGTCGACTTGCCGGAGCCGTTGGGGCCCATGACGGCGTGGGTCTCGCCCTGCTTGATGGTCAGGTCGACGCCCTTGAGGATCTCGCGGGGGCCGTTCTCCGCCTCGACGGAGACGTGCAGGTCGTGGATTTCAAGCGTAGCCATGGGTGACTCAGGACTCCTGGGTGACGGAGACGAGCACATCGTCCCCTTCGATCTTTACGGGGTATGCGGGGACGGGGCGCGTCGCGGGAGGCCGGAGGGCTTGCCGGTGCGCAGGTCGAAGCTGGAGCCGTGCAGCCAGCACTCGATGGCGCAGTCCTCGACCTCGCCCTCCGAGAGGGAGACGTTCGCGTGCGAGCAGATGTCGTTGATCGCGAACACCTCGCCCTCGGTGTGCACGACCGACACCGGCGTGCCGTCGACCTCGACCCGCTTGGGGGTGTCGGCCTCGAGCTCGCTCAGCGCGCAGACTCGGACGAAGGCCATCAGACGGAGGCCTCCAGCTCGGCCTCGATCTTGGCGATCAGGCGCTCCTGGACGTCGGGCAGACCGATCTGCTGGACCAGCTCGGCGAAGAAGCCGCGGACGACGAGGCGGCGGGCCTCGGTCTCCCGGGATGCCGCGGGCCATCAGGTAGAAGAGCTGCTCGTCGTCGAAGCGGCCGGTGGCCGAGGCGTGACCGGCGCCGGCGATCTCGCCGGTCTCGATCTCCAGGTTCGGCACGGAGTCGACCCGGGCGCCGTCCGTGAGGACCAGGTTCCGGTTCAGCTCGTACGTGTCGGTGCCCTCGGCGGCGGCCTGGATGAGCACGTCGCCGATCCAGACGGCGTGCGCGTCCTGGCCCTGCAGCGCGCCCTTGTAGGCCACGTTGGACTTGCAGTGCGGAGTGTTGTGGTCGACCAGGAGGCGGTGCTCCTGGTGCTGGCCCGCGTCGGTGAAGTACAGGCCGAAGAGCTCGGCCTCGCCGCCGGGGGCCGCGTACGCCACGCGCGGGTGGATGCGGACGACGTCGCCGCCGAAGGTGACGACGACCGACTTGAAGGAGGCGTCGCGACCGACCAGGGCGTTGTGCTGGGCGACGTGGACGGCCTTCTCGTCCCAGTCCTGGACGGAGACGACGGTGAGCTTGGCGCCGTCGCCGAGGACGTAGTCCACGTTGGCGGCGAGGACGGCGTCACCGGTGTGGTCGATGACCACGACGGCCTCGGCGAAGGCACCGAGCTCGATCACCTGGTGGCCGAAGGCGACCCCGCCCGGCCGTGCACGGCGATGCGGATCGGCTCGGCGAGGACGGCGTCCTTGGCGACGGTGACGACCGAGGCCTTCTCGAACGAGGAGTACGCCTGGGCGGCGACCCGGTCGACGGGCTTGCCCGCCCTGCCGAGGCGCTCGTCGTCGCGGCCGACGGTCTCGACGGTGACGCCCTCGGGGGCCTCGATGTCGACCTTGACGCCCTCGCCGGAGGCGACGGCAGTGCCGTCGTGCAGGCCGCGCAGGCGCTCCAGCGGAGTGAACCGCCACTCTTCCTCGCGGCCGTGCGGGACGGGGAAGTCCGCGACGTCGAAGGACGGGGGCGCGCTCATGCGCGTGGCGACGGTGGACTCGGCGGCCACCGCGATCGAGCCGGCGGTGGTCGAACCCGCCGGGATGTTCTGGGCCTCAGCCATGGCTGTCGTGTTGCTCTCTTCCTGCGTACGGGGAAACGGTCGCTGCGGGTGGGCGGAGGGCCTTAGCCGACCGAGCCCTCCATCTGCAGCTCGATCAGCCGGTTGAGCTCCAGCGCGTACTCCATCGGGAGCTCCTTGGCGATGGGCTCGACGAAGCCGCGGACGATCATCGCCATGGCCTCGAACTCGGTGAGGCCGCGGCTCATCAGGTAGAAGAGCTGGTCCTCGGAGACCTTGGAGACGGTGGCCTCGTGGCCCATGGAGACGTCGTCCTCGCGCACGTCCACGTAGGGGTACGTGTCGGAGCGGGAGATGGTGTCGACGAGCAGCGCGTCGCAGAGCACGTTGGACTTGGCACCCGGGGCACCCTCGCCGATCTCGATGAGACCGCGGTAGGAGGTGCGGCCGCCGCCTCGCGCCACCGACTTGGAGACGATGTTGGAGGAGGTGTTCGGGGCCATGTGGACCATCTTGGCGCCGGCGTCCTGGTGCTGGCCCTCGCCCGCGAAGGCGATGGACAGGGTCTCGCCCTTGGCGTGCTCGCCCATGAGGTAGACGGCCGGGTACTTCATGGTGACCTTGGAGCCGATATTGCCGTCGACCCACTCCATGGTGGCGCCCTCGTAGGCGACGGCGCGCTTGGTCACCAGGTTGTAGACGTTGTTCGACCAGTTCTGGATGGTCGTGTAGCGGCAGCGGCCGCCCTTCTTGACGACGATCTCGACGACGGCGCTGTGCAGCGAGTCCGAGGAGTAGATCGGGGCAGTGCAGCCCTCGACGTAGTGGACGTAGGCGTCCTCGTCGACGATGATCAGCGTCCGCTCGAACTGGCCCATGTTCTCCGTGTTGATGCGGAAGTAGGCCTGGAGCGGGATCTCGACGTGCACGCCCTTCGGCACGTAGATGAAGGAGCCGCCGGACCACACGGCCGTGTTCAGGGAGGCGAACTTGTTGTCGCCGACCGGGATGACGGTGCCGAAGTACTCCTTGAAGAGCTCCTCGTGCTCCTTCAGGGCGGTGTCGGTGTCGACGAAGACGACGCCCTGCTCCTCCAGGTCCTCGCGGATCTGGTGGTAGACGACCTCGGACTCGTACTGGGCGGCGACGCCGGCGACGAGGCGCTGCTTCTCCGCCTCGGGGATGCCGAGCTTGTCGTACGTGTTCTTGATGTCCTCGGGCAGTTCCTCCCAGGAAGCGGCCTGCTTCTCGGTGGAGCGCACGAAGTACTTGATGTTGTCGAAGTCGATGCCGGAGGGTCGGAGCCCCAGGTCGGCATGGGCTTCTTGCCGAAGAGCCGCAGACCCTTGAGACGCAGCTTCAGCATCCACTCGGGCTCGTTCTTCTTCGCGGAGATGTCGCGGACGACGTCTTCGTTCAGACCGCGCTTGGCGGTGGCGCCGGCCGCGTCCGAGTCGGCCCAGCCGTACTCGTACCGACCCAGGCCCTCAAGCTCGGGGTGGCTGATCTCGGTGGTCATGCGGGGTTCCTCCCGGCCGTACGTGCGGATGCTGATTCGGTGGTCTGTGGGGCGCCGTGCGGGATGAACGTGGTGCAGACGCCGTCACCATGCGCGATGGTGGCCAGACGCTGGACGTGCGTTCCCAGGAGGCGGGAGAAGAACTCCGTCTCCGCCTCGCACAACTGGGGGTACTGCTCGGCGACGTGGGCTACCGGGCAGTGGTGCTGGCAGAGCTGCTGGCCGACCGGCGCGTTCCGCGCAGTGGCAGCGTACCCGTCCGCCGTGAGGGCCCTGGCGAGCGCCTCGGTCCGCCGCGCGGGCTCGGCCGCCTCGACGGCCTCGCGGTACGCGCTTCCCTGGCTCTCGATCCGGTCCCGGGCGAAGGCGGCGACGGCCTCCTCGCCCCCGGCGTTGCGCTCGATCCAGCGGAGCGCCTCGACGGCGAGCGAGTCGTACGACTGGTCGAAGGCGTCCCGGCCGCAGTCGGTCAGCGCGAAGACCTTGGCGGGGCGGCCGCGGCCGCGGTTGCCGTAGACGCGCTTCTCGCGGGCCTCGACGACGTTCTCCGCCACCAGCGAGTCGAGGTGGCGGCGGACGGCGGCCTGGGTGAGCCGAGCCGTTCGGCCAGGTCCGCGACGGTCGACGGCCCGTGGTCGAGGATCGACCGCGCGACCCGGTTGCGCGTGGAGCGCTCCCGGGTAGCGAGTTCCTCCACCGGAGCCGCTCCCACGTTTTCACAACACCATTGTTGCGTAATTAATCGGGGAGTGACAAGCGGCACCCGCCGCGCGGACGGTGCCGTGCGTCACTCAGGTAAGCCTTACCTGACCTGCGGAAACGATCATTCGTGGGATGAATTCGACCACTCTTCGGGCCCCCGCGCCCGGGGAGCCGCAGGCGCTCTCTAGACTTCCCGGCATGCACGGGAAGCCCACGACCGAGTCGGTCGTCCAGGTCCGCGGCCTGGTCAAGCGGTACGGAGACAAGACCGCCGTCGACGGCCTCGACCTCGACGTACGGGCCGGCACCGTCACCGCCGTCCTCGGCCCCAACGGGGCCGGCAAGACACCACGATCGAGACCTGCGAGGGCTACCGCAGGCCCGACGGCGGCACCGTCCGGGTCCTCGGCCTGGACCCGGTCGCCGACGCGGCCGCCCTGCGCCCCGGATCGGCGTCATGCTCCAGTCCGGCGGCGTCTACTCCGGGGCCCGCGCCGACGAGATGCTCCGCCACATGGCGAAGCTCCACGCCCACCCGCTGGACGTGGACGCCCTGATCGAGCGGCTCGGCCTCGGCTCCTGCGGCCGTACGAGCTACCGGCGCCTCTCCGGCGGCCAGCAGCAGCGCCTCGCGCTCGCCATGGCCGTCGTCGGGCGCCCGAGCTGGTCTTCCTCGACGAGCCCACCGCCGGCCTCGACCCGCAGGCGCGGCGCGCCACCTGGGACCTGGTCCGCGAGCTGCGCGCCGACGGGGTGACCACCGTCCTCACCACGCACTTCATGCAGGAGGCCGAGGAGCTGGCCGACGACGTCGCCATCGTCGACGCCGGCCGGATCGCCGCCCAGGGCAGCCCCGAGGAGCTGTGCCGCGGCGGCGCCGAGAACACCCTGCGCTTCACCGGCCGCCCCGGGCTCGACCTGGGCTCCCTGCTCAAGGCGCTCCCGGACGGCACGGCCGCGACGGAGACGCTCCCCGGCACGTACCGGATCACCGGCGGCGTCGACCCGCAGCTCCTCGCGACGGTCACCAGTTGGTGCGCCCAGCACGGCGTCATGCCGGACGGCATCGCGGTCGAGCGCCACACCCTCGAAGACGTATTTCTGGAGCTCACGGGCAAGGAGCTGAGGTCATGAGGTCGGCCATCGCCGAGATCCACCGGGGGTCCGGGGTCGCCCCCGGGTCAGCACAACCTGGAGCTCACGGGCAAGGAGCTGAGGTCATGAGCACGGAAGCCCCTCTCCCGAAGTCCACCGGCGCCTACTCCCCCGGCCCGGCGCCGCCCCCGTCGGGCGGATGATCGCCGCGCAGACCGCCCTGGAGGCCAGGATGCTGCTGCGCAACGGCGAGCAGTTGCTCCTGACGGTGATCATCCCTCGCTGCTCCTGGTGCTGTTCTCCACCGTCGACGTCGTCGACACCGGGGCCGGGAAGCCCGTCGACTTCCTCGCCCCCGGCGTCCTCGCGCTCGCCGTGATGTCCACCGCCTTCACCGGCCAGGCCATCGCGACCGGCTTCGAGCGCCGGTACGGGGTGCTCAAGCGCCTGGGGGCCTCACCGCTCCCCGCTGGGCCCTGATGACCGCCAAGACGCTCGCCGTCCTGGTCACCGAGGTCCTCCAGGTCGCGCTCCTGACCGCGATCGCGCTCGCGCTCGGCTGGTCCCCGCACGGGAACCCGCTCTCCGTGCTGCTGCTCCTGGTCCTCGGCACGGCCGCCTTCTCCGGCCTCGGCCTGCTGATGGCCGGGACGCTGCGGGCCGAGGCCACCCTGGCCGCCGCCAACCTGGTCTTCCTGCTGCTCCTGGTGGGCGGCGGGGTGATCGTGCCCTGGAGAAGTTCGGCGCGGCGGGCGACGTGCTCGCCCTGCTGCCGATCGCGGCCCTCTCGGACGGCCTGCGGGACGTCCTCCAGGGCGGGGCGCCGATGCCGTGGGGCGACGCGCTGGTCCTCGCGGTGTGGGCGGTCCTGGGCCTGGGGGCGGCGGCGAAGTTCTTCCGCTGGGAGTAACCGGAAGGTTCCGTTCGGCCACATACGCCCCCCTCGTGAAAGCGCGCACAAGCGCCGTCCTACGATAGGGCCCGTGCTGACCCCCTCGCCCTCATCGCCCGGCGCTGGACCCCGTCCCCAGGACGCTCCGGCGCGCCGCGCTCTCCGCCGTCGTGATGAGCGTGCTCATCATCGTCACGGGCGGCGCGGTCCGGCTGACCGGCTCCGGTCTCGGCTGCGACACCTGGCCCAAGTGCACGGACGACAGCCTCTTCGCCACGCCCGAGCAAGGCCTCCACGGCGCCATCGAGTTCGGCAACCGGATGCTGACGTACGTCCTGTCGGCGGCCGTCGGCTGGGCCATCATCGCCGTGCGCTCGGTCAAGCCGCGCCGGCGCGGCGCCTCACCCGGCTCGCCTGGGTCCAGTTCTGGATCGTGATGAGCAACGCCGTCCTCGGCGGCATCACGGTGTGGATGGGCCTCAACCCGTGGACGGTCGCCGGCCACTTCCTCGCCGCGAACGCCCTTCTCACGGTCGCCGTCGTCACCTGGCACCGGACCGGCGAGGGCGACACCGCCCCGCCCGCGCGTGCCGCGCCCGGTTCGCGGGCTGTCCTGGGCGATCACGATCACCTCGGGCCTGCTGATCGCGCTCGGCACCACCGTGACCGGCTCCGGCAAGCACGCCGGCGACAGCAGCGACGTCCCGCGCATGCCCTGGGACTGGACGAACGCCGCGCACGCGCACGCGATCGCCGCCTGGATCGTCTGCGCCCTCGCGGTCGCGATGTGGCTGGTCCTGCGCGCGGTGGACGCCCCGGACGACACCCGGGCCCGCGCCCGCGACCTGCTGATCGTGCTGCTCGCGCAGGGCGGGATCGGCTACGTCCAGTACTTCACCGGGGTCCCCGAGCTCCTGGTCGCCGCCCACATGCTCGGCTCCTCGCTGATGTGGATCGCGGTCCTGCGGCTCGCCCTGAGCATGCGCGAGCGCCCGCTGAGCACCCCGGCGATCCCGGCCCAGGCCGACCCGGAGCTCGCGACGGCCTGACGGCCCCGCCCGCTCCCGTACGCCCCGTACGCCTTCCGCCGCCTTCCGCGCGCACAGAAGGGCCCACCGGTTCCCGCGAGCCGGTGGGCCCTTTCATACGGCGCGTACGGGCGCGTCCGCCACCTCAGCGGTCGGAGGGCCGCCGATCTGGATGCCCGCCATCCGGGTCCACTCGTACGGACCGGTGACGACCTTCGCGGCGAACTCGCCGTCGAACTCCTCGTGGAGCGTCAGGCCGGCCTTCTCGGCCGCCTGCTCGGCGACCGCGTACGTCGGGGCGACCAGGTCGCCCCAGAGGCCGTCCGCGCCGACGAGGACGATCCGGGTGCCCGCCTGGCCGATGTGCTCCAGGTGCCCCTCGGAGCCGCCGTGCTCCTTGGAGAAGGCCTGGATCTGCTTGGTGAGCCGGGCGACCCTGCGCTCGTCCTTCTTCGTGCCTGCCGTCGTGTCTGCCGTCGTGTCTGCCATGGCAAGGATGCTACCGACGGGTAGATCGAACGGCGACGGCCGGGCCGCGTGGCGTTTCCCACGCGGCCCGGCCGTCGGCCGAGCGGTTCTGACGGAGGTCAGCGGAGGAAGGGGTCCACCGCGACCGCCACGAAGAGCAGCGAGACGTAGGTGATGGACCAGTGGAAGAGGCGCATCTCCTTGAGCTTGGCGCCCGTCGCGCCGTCCTTGGCCCGGTTGAGCAGCCCGTGCGCCTCCCAGAGCCACCAGCCGCCGGTGAGCAGCGCCACGGCGGTGTAGAACCAGCCCGTGTAGCCCAGCGGGGTGAGCAGCAGCGAGACGGCGACCATGACCCAGCTATAGGCCACGATCTGCTTGGCGACGACCTTGTTGGAGGCGACCACCGGGAGCATGGGGACGCCCACGCGCGCGTAGTCCTCCTTGACCTTCATCGACAGCGGCCAGTGGTGCGGCGGCGTCCAGAAGAAGATGACCATGAAGAGGACGACCGCGGCCCAGGACATCGAGTTCGTGACCGAGGACCAGCCGATGAGCACGGGCAGGCAGCCGGCGATGCCGCCCCAGACGATGTTCTGCGCGGTCCGCCGCTTGAGGATCATCGTGTAGACGACCACGTAGAACAGCAGCGCGCCGAGCGAGAGCCAGGCGGAGAGCCAGTTGACGAGCAGGCCGAACCAGAGCGTGGAGACCACCGCGAGGGTGAGGCCGAAGACCAGGCCCTCGCGCGGCGAGACCATGCCGGTGACCAGCGGACGCTGGGACGTGCAGTCCATCAGGGCGTCGATGTCGCGGTCGATGTACATGTTGAGCGCGTTCGCGCCGCCCGCCGACAGGTAGCCGCCGAAGCAGGTGGCGAGCACCAGCCAGAGGTTCGGCACGCCCTGCTCGGCGAGGAACATCACCGGGACGGTCGTGATGAGCAGCAGCTCGATGATCCGCGGCTTGGTCAGCGCCACGAATGCCTTGACGCGGGCCCCGAACGGCCGATGGCCCCCGGGCTGGGAGTCAAGACGACCCCTGCGGGTCGGGACTCGACGGCCGTCACGCACACCCCTGACAGAGAAATCCCAGCAAGCTCCCCGGATGAGAACGGGGTGGAGCTTGCGCGTACCACCACTCTAGACGTTGCCCAGACGCCGATCTTCGCGGGGGTGGGGTCGTGTTGAAGGGTACGCCCCCAGGGGTGGACCGCGCTCGGGAGGCGAAGTCGCACGGCCACCGGCAGTCTTGCCATGTGCGCTCATTTGAGGGGCATGAGCACGAAAGAGGGCCGTCCGGCGGGGTAGGCTCGACACCGCCGGTACACCCTCAGTCACCGGCTTCAGAACATGTGGAGAGGAGCCCTGACCCAGGGTGAGCACTAAGCCGACCACCACAGACCTCGAGTGGACCGAATTGGACCAGCGGGCCGTAGACACCGCCCGCGTCCTGGCCGCGGACGCCGTACAGAAGGTCGGCAACGGCCATCCCGGTACGGCGATGAGCCTGGCGCCCGTCGCGTACACCCTCTTCCAGAAGGTGATGCGCCACGACCCGGCCGACCCCAGTGGGTCGGGCGCGACCAGTTCGTGCTCTCCGCCGGCCACTCGTCCCTGACCCTCTACACCCAGCTCTACCTGGGTGGCTTCGGTCTCGAACTGGACGACCTGAAGGCCTTCCGCACCTGGGGTTCGAGGACCCCCGGCCACCCGGAGTACGGCCACACCGCCGCCGTCGAGACGACCACGGGCCCGCTGGGCCAGGGCGTCGCCAACGCCGTGGGCATGGCGATGGCCGCCCGCTTCGAGCGCGGCCTGTTCGACCCGGAGGCGCCGGCCGGCACCTCGCCGTTCGACCACCACATCTACGCGATCGCCGGTGACGGCTGCCTCCAGGAGGGCATCTCCGCCGAGGCGTCCTCGCTGGCCGGCCACCAGAAGCTCGGCAACCTGACCCTGCTGTGGGACGACAACCACATCTCGATCGAGGGCGACACCGAGACGGCCGTGTCCGAGGACACGATCAAGCGGTACGAGGCGTACGGCTGGCACGTGCAGCGCGTCGAGCCGCAGGAGAACGGCGACCTGGACCCGGCCGGGCTCTACGCGGCGATCCGCGCGGCCGAGGCCGAGACCGAGCGCCCGTCGTTCATCGCGATGCGCTCGATCATCGCCTGGCCCGCCCCGAACGCGCAGAACACCGAGGCCGCCCACGGCTCGGCGCTGGGCGACGAGGAGGTCGCGGCCACCAAGCGCGTCCTGGGCTTCGACCCGGAGAAGACCTTCGAGGTCTCCGACGAGGTCATCGCGCACACCCGCGCGCTCGGCGAGCGGGGCCGCGAGGCGCGCGTGGAGTGGGAGAAGCAGCTCGCGGAGTGGCGTACGGCCAACCCGGAGCGCGCGGCCGAGTTCGACCGCGTCCAGGCCAACGAGCTGCCCGCGGGCTGGGCCGAGAAGCTCCCGGTCTTCGAGCCGGGCAAGGGCGTGGCCACCCGTGCCGCCTCGGGCCAGGTCCTCAAGGCGCTCGGTTCGGTCATCCCGGAGCTGTGGGGCGGCTCGGCCGACCTCGCCGGCTCGAACAACACGACGATCGACAAGGACTCGTCGTTCCTGCCCGAGGCAACCCGCTGCCGGAGGCCGACAAATACGGCCGCACGATCCACTTCGGCATCCGCGAGCACTCGATGGCCGCGGAGATGAACGGCATCGCGCTGCACGGCAACACGCGGATCTACGGCGGCACCTTCCTGGTGTTCTCCGACTACATGCGCAACGCGGTGCGCCTCTCGGCCCTGATGCACCTGCCGGTGACCTACGTCTGGACCCACGACTCGATCGGTCTGGGCGAGGACGGCCCCACCCACCAGCCGGTGGAGCACCTGGCCTCGCTGCGCGCGATCCCGGGTCTGAACCTGGTCCGCCCGGCCGACGCCAACGAGACGGCCCTGGCCTGGCGCGAGATCATGCAGCGCCACACCAAGGTCTTCGGCAAGGGCGCCCCACACGGTCTGGCGCTCACCCGCCAGGGCGTGCCGACGTACGCGCCGAACGAGGACACGGTCAAGGGCGGCTACGTGCTGTTCGACGCCGAAGGCAGTGAGGCGGAGGTCGTGCTGATCGCGACCGGCTCCGAGGTGCACCCTGGCCGTCGAGGCCCGCGAGCAGCTCAGGCCGCCGGCACCCCCACCCGCGTGGTGTCGATGCCGTCGGTGGAGTGGTTCGAGGAGCAGGACCGGGCGTACAAGGACTCCGTCCTGCCGCCGTCGGTCCGCGCCCGGGTCGCGGTCGAGGCCGGCATCGGCCTGACCTGGCACAAGTACGTCGGCGACGCCGGCCGGATCGTCTCCCTGGAGCACTTCGGCGCCTCGGCGGACGCGAAGGTCCTCTTCCGCGAGTTCGGCTTCACGCCCGAGGCGATCGTCGCCGCCGCGCGGGAATCGATCGACGCCGCCGCGCGCTGACGCCCATACGTACGACTTAATGGAGATGCAACTCTCATGACAGACGCACTCAAGCGCCTCTCCGACGAAGGCGTCGCGATCTGGCTGGACGACCTCTCGCGCCAGCGAATCACCTCCGGCAACCTGGCGGAGCTCATCGACCAGAGCCACGTGGTCGGTGTCACCACCAACCCGTCGATCTTCCAGAAGGCGATCTCCGAGGGCCACGGTTACGACCAGCAGGTCTCCGACCTCGCGGCCCGCCGGGTGACCGTCGAAGAGGCGATCCGGATGATCACGACGGCGGACGTCCGCGACGCCGCCGACATCCTACGCCCGGTCTTCGACGCGACCGACGGCCAGGACGGCCGGGTCTCCATCGAGGTCGACCCCGCCTCGCGCACGACACCAAGGCCACGGTCGCCGAGGCCAAGCAGCTCGCGTGGCTGGTGGACCGGCCCAACGCGCTGATCAAGATCCCGGCCACCGAGGCGGGTCTGCCGGCGATCACCGAGGTCATCGGCCTCGGCATCAGCGTCAACGTGACGCTGATCTTCTCGCTGGAGCGCTACCGCCTGGTCATGGACGCCTACCTGGCGGGTCTGGAGAAGGCCCGCGAGCGCGGCCTGGACCTCGCGAAGATCCACTCGGTGGCCTCCTTCTTCGTCTCCCGCGTGGACACGGAGATCGACAAGCGCCTGGACGGCATCGGCACCGACGAGGCCAAGGCGCTCAAGGGCAAGGCCGCCCTGGCCAACGCCCGTCTGGCCTACGAGGCGTACGAGGAGGTCTTCTCCGGCGAGCGCTGGGAGGCCCTCGACAAGGCGCACGCCAACAAGCAGCGTCCGCTGTGGGCCTCGACCGGCGTCAAGGACCCGGCGTACAAGGACACCCTGTACGTGGTGGACCTGGTCGCCCCCGGCACGGTCAACACCATGCCCGAGGCCACCCTGGAGGCCACCGCCGACCACGGCGAGGTCACCGGCGACACCATCCGGGGCACGTACGACGACTCCCGCGCGGTCCTGGAGGCCGTCGCGAAGCTGGGCATCGGCTACGACGAGGTCGTCCAGCTCCTGGAGGACGAGGGCGTCCAGAAGTTCGAGGCGTCCTGGAACGACCTGCTCAAGTCCACCGAGGCGGAGCTGAAGCGCCTCGCACCTTCGGAGGCGTAATCACCTTGAGCGCAGTCCACGGAGGCAATCCGCTCCGTGACGCCGCAGACCGACGGCTCCCGCGCATCGCGGGGCCGTCGGGTCTAGTGATCTTCGGCGTTACGGGCGATTTGTCCCGAAAGAAGCTGATGCCCGCCGTCTACGACCTGGCCAACCGCGGCCTGCTGCCGCCGGGCTTTTCGCTCGTCGGCTTCGCCCGGCGCGAATGGCAGGACGAGGACTTCGCGCAGGAGGTCTACGAGGCCGTCAAGCAGCACTCGCGCACCCCTTCCGCGAGGAGGTGTGGCAGCAGCTCATCCAGGGCATGCGGTTCGTCCAGGGCGACTTCGACGACGACGAGGCCTTCGAGCAGCTCAAGACCACCGTCGAGGAGCTGGACAAGGCCCAGGGCACCGGCGGCAACTTCGCCTTCTACCTGTCGGTCCCGCCCAAGTTCTTCCCCAAGGTCGTCCAGCAGCTCAAGAAGCACGGGCTCGCCGACCAGAGGGACGGCTCCTGGCGCCGCGCGGTCATCGAGAAGCCCTTCGGGCACGACCTGGCCTCCGCCAAGGAGCTCAACGAGGTCGTCCACGAGGTCTTCCCGCCGCACGAGGTCTTCCGGATCGACCACTACCTCGGCAAGGAGACCGTCCAGAACATCCTGGCGCTCCGCTTCGCCAACACCCTCTTCGAGCCGATCTGGAACCGGTCGTACGTCGACCACGTGCAGATCACCATGGCCGAGGACATCGGCATCGGCGGCCGCGCCGGCTACTACGACGGCATCGGCGCCGCCCGTGACGTCATCCAGAACCACCTGCTCCAACTGCTCGCGCTGACCGCGATGGAGGAGCCCGCCTCCTTCGACGCCGACGCGCTGGCCGCCGAGAAGACCAAGGTCCTCGGCGCGGTCAAGCTGCCCAGGGACCTGGGCGCGTCCACAGTCCGCGGCCAGTACGCGGCCGGGTGGCAGGGCGGCGAGAAGGCCGTCGGCTACCTCCAGGAAGACGGCATCGACCCGCAGTCGAAGACCGACACCTACGCGGCCGTCAAGCTGGAGATCGACAACCGCCGCTGGGCGGGCGTCCCCTTCTACCTGCGCACCGGCAAGCGCCTGGGCCGCCGCGTCACCGAGATCGCGGTCGTCTTCCAGCGCGCCCCGCACTCCCCCTTCGACCACACCGCGACCGAGGGCTCGGCCGCAACGCCATCGTCATCCGGGTGCAGCCGGACGAGGGCGTGACGGTGCAGTTCGGCTCCAAGGTGCCCGGCACCCAGATGGAGATCCGGGACGTGTCGATGGACTTCGCGTACGGCGAGTCCTTCACGGAGTCCAGCCCGGAGGCGTACGAGCGGCTCATCCTCGACGTCCTGCTCGGCGACTCGAACCTCTTCCCGCGCGTGGAGGAGGTCGAGCTGTCCTGGAAGATCCTCGACCCGATCGAGAGGTTCTGGGACGAGCACGGCAAGCCCGCGCAGTACCAGTCCGGGACCTGGGGTCCGGTCGAGGCGGACGAGATGCTCGCACGAGACGGCAGGAGCTGGCGCCGGCCATGAAGACCGACCTGACGGACACCACGTCCTCCAAGATCAACAAGGCGCTGGTGCTCGGGCGGCGGGCGATCGGCGCGCCGGCCGTCGGCATGGTGCTCACCCTCGTCATCGTCACCGACGAGGAGAACGCCTACGACGCGCTGAAGGCGGCCAACGAGGCGTCCCGCGAGCACCCCTCGCGGACCCTCGTCGTCATCAAGAGGATCTCGCGCTCGCCGCGGGACCGTGCCAAGGCACGGCTCGACGCCGAGGTCCGCCTCGGCGCCGACGCCAGCGCCGGCGAAACGGTGGTGCTCCGGCTGTACGGCGAGGTCGTCGACCACGCCCAGTCGGTGGTGCTGCCGCTGCTGCTCCCCGACGCCCCGGTCGTCGTCTGGTGGCCGGTGGACGCCCCGACCGACCCGGCGAAGGACCCGCTGGGCGCGCTCGCCCAGCGCCGGGTGACCGACACGTACGCCGCCGAGCAGCCCATCGAGGAGCTGACGGCGCGGGCGGAGACGTACACCCGGGCGACACGGACCTCTCGTGGACCCGGATCACCCCGTGGCGTTCGATGCTGGCCGCCGCGCTCGACCAGGTCGTCTGCGAGGTCTCCGCCGCCGAGGTGGAGGGCGAGAGTTCAACCCGAGCGTGGAACTGCTCGCGATGTGGGTGGCGGACCGGCTGAAGGTGCCGGTGCGGCGCTCGAAGTCGGCGGGGCCCGGCCTCACCTCCGTACGCCTGGAGACCGACTGCGGGCCGATCGTGCTCGACCGGCCGGACGGGTCGCTCGCCACGCTCTCCATCGAGGGCCAGCCGGACCGGGGGTGGCGCTCAAGCGCCGCGACACGGCCGAGCTGATCGCGGAGGAGCTGCGCCGGCTCGACCCGGACGACACCTACGCGGCGGCGCTGAAGTTCGGCGTCGGGCGGCTCGACGAGCGGGCGGCGGTCACGGCGCCCGAGCCGGAGGAGGAGGCCGGGGTCGCCGTGGTGGAGACCGCGCCGGAGACCGCCCCGCCGAGGAGAAGCCCGCCGCCAGGTCGACGGCGAAGAAGGCCCCGGCCAGGAAGGCGGCGGCCAAGTGAGCGCCCCTCAGTTGGTCGTCCACCGCGACAAGGAGCTGATGGCGCAGGCCGCCGCGGCCCGGCTGATCACCCGGATCGTGGACGCCCAGGCCTCCCGGGGCTCCGCCTCGGTGGTGCTGACCGGCGGCCGCAACGGCAACGGGCTGCTCGCGGCCCTCGGCGCGGCGCCCGCGCGGGACGCGGTCGACTGGTCGCGGCTCGACCTGTGGTGGGGCGACGAGCGGTACCTGCCCGACGGGGACCCCGAGCGGAACGTCACCCAGGCCCGCGAGGCGCTGCTCGACCGGGTGCCGCTGGACCCCGCGCGGGTGCACGCCATGCCGGCCTCCGACGGGCCGTACGGCGACGACGTCGAGGCCGCCGCCGCTGCCTACGCGGAGGAGCTGGCCGCCGCGGCCGGCCCCGGCGACCATGGTGGCGTACCGGCGTTCGACGTGCTGATGCTGGGCGTCGGCCCGGACACGCACGTGGCCTCGCTCTTCCCCGAGCTGCCCGCCGTGCGCGAGAGCGAGCGGACGGTGGTCGGGGTGCGCGGCGCGCCGAAGCCGCCGCCGGTCCGGATCTCGCTGACGCTCCCGGCGATCCGGGCGGCGCGGGAGGTCTAGCTGCTCGCGGCCGGTGAGGACAAGGCGAAGGCGGCGGCGATCGCGCTGTCGGGCGCGGGCGAGGTGCAGGCCCCGGCGGCCGGTGCCCGCGGGCGCTCGCGCACGCTGTGGCTGCTCGACGCGGCGGCGGCCTCGGAACTGCCGCGGAGCCTGTACCCGCCGGCCACGGCCTGATCCTCGCCGGTCGGTACGGCTCCGGAGGCCCGGTTCACCCCTCGGTGGACCGGGCCTCCGGCGTTTCGTCCCTTCCACGGGCTCCAGGAAGGGCGTGAGGAGCCCCGGTACGGCCTCGGCGGCGAAGGCCAGGCCCTGGCTCCGGCCCGCGTCGAGGATCTCGTACGCGCCCGATCCGGCCGCCGTCGTGGCGGTCAGGGTGACGAGGCCGGCGCGGCGCTGAAAGTACGACTGCTTGACGGTCCAGCCGATGACGCCGGAGCGCTGGAGGGCGACCGTGGTCCGCCGGACCGTACCCGAACGGGTGACCAGATACGCCCCGCTGACGCCGTGTCCGAGGTTCCGGTGGGCGTCGCGGGCGAGGAGCAGGGCCGGCGGGGTGAGGACGGCGGTCCCAGCCGGCCGCCGCGTACAGCAGGGCCGGGGTGAGCAGGAGGCCGAGGAGGGCGAGGAGCGCGGCGGGCGTCAGGACGCTCCACAGGGCCCAGCGGATCCGCCGGTTCCGGGCGGCCCGGGGGTGGGCGGAGAGCGGCGCCCCGGTGGGCGGTCCGGGCTCGCGCAGGACCCGGGCGGCGACCCGGTCGGCCAGCGGGCGGGGACGGCCGGCGTCAGGTTCTTGAGGTCGCCGTGCTTGTCCTCGTCCTTCTCGGCGAGGCCGGTGGCGACGGCGTCGACGCGGGCCGCCCCGAAGAGGCGCACGCCGAGCGGTTCCACGAGCTCGATCCCGCGCAGCCGCCGTTCCTCGATGGAGACCGAGCGGGCGGTGAGCAGGCCCCGGGTGACGCGCAGGGTGCCGCCGGGCTCGCGCTCCAGGCGGTAGTTCCACCACATCTCGACCCACAGGCCGAGGGCGCCGACGGCCCCGACGGCGAGGGCGACGAGGAGCAGCCAGAGGATCGTCCAGGGGATCGCGACGGAGCTGAAGCGCTCCCCTATCCAGTCGATGACCTCGCCCTGGGCGCCGAACCACTCGCTGACCTGCATGACCGCTCCGGCGGCGGCGCCGCCGAGGGCGGGGCGACGAAGGAGACGGGGGCGTAGCGGATCCAGCGGAGGTCGAGGGCGGCGAGGGCGCCGTCGTGGCGGGGGTCCTCGGGCGCGGCGGCGCGGGCGAGAGTTCGCGCCGGAGCCGTTCGCCCTCGGCGCGGGTGACCAGTTCGAGCGCGAGGGCCGCGTCGCCGCCGCTGTGCTCGCCGGTTCCGATGCGGACCTCGACCAGGCCGAGGACGCGCTGGAGGGGTTGGCGGTGAGGTCCACGCTGCGGATGCGCTCGCGGGCCAGGGAGCGGCGCTTGAGGTGGAGCAGGCCGGTGTGGAGGTCGACGCGCTCGGGGCCGACGCGGTAGCGGGTGCGGAGCAGGCGGATCCGGTCGGCGCCGGTGCCGCCGAGGACCAGGAGGAGGGCTCCGGCGAGGACCCAGGCGACCGCCTGCCAGAGCGGCCGGGAGCCGGCGAGGCCGAGGGCGACGGGGAGCCCGGCGCCGCCGGCCACTCCGCACAGGAGGGCGGCGGTGGCGAGGAGGGTACGCGGGTCGAGCCGCCGCCACCCGGCCCCGGGCGCGTCGGCCTCCGGTGCGTCGGGGCGCCGCTCCCCCTCCGGCTCCGGTGCGTCGGGCCGCCGCCGCTCCTCCCCGGGCGTCGGCTCGTTCACGTCGCGTCCCCGGGCGTGGCCTGGGTGACGGCGGTCAGCCGTTCCGCCAGGCCGGCGGCCAGTTCGTGGTCGAGGCCCTCGATCCGGACCGCGCCCTCGGAGGAAGCCGTGGTCACGGTGACGGTGGCGAGCCGGAAGTACTGCTCCAGGGGGCCGCGCGAGGTGTCGACGGTCTGGATCCGGGACATCGGGGCGATCCGCCACTCCTGCCAGAGGGCCCCGGTGCGCACGTAGACGGCCTCGTCGGTGACCTCCCAGCGGTGCACCCGGAACCACCAGGCGGGGAGGAGCGCGGTGCAGGCCAGGCCCGCGGCCGCCACGGCCCCGGCCGCGACCAGCAGCCAGGTCCTGGCGGGCCCGATGAGCGCGCCGAGGACGGCGAGGACCGCCACCGGTGCGGCGGCGGCCACCAGGAGCCGCGTCCGCCACCAGGTGACGGCCCGCCCGTCCACGGCGTTCCTCGGCGGCCTCAGCCGCACCGCGTCCTCCCCCTCATGGCCGCTACCGGCCGCGCAGCAGCGGTAGGCGGCGACGAGCCCGCGGTCGAGCTGTCGAGCTCCTCCGCGCCCTCCCCGGTCGTCAGGACCGGCTCGATCCGCTTGGCGAGGACCTTGCCGAGCTCGACGCCCCACTGGTCGAAGGAGTCGATGTTCCAGATCGCGCCCTGGACGAAGACCTTGTGCTCGTAGAGCGCGATCAACTGGCCGAGGACGGACGGGGTGAGCGCGTCGGCGAGGATCGTGGTGGTGGGGTGGTCGCCCCGGAAGGTCTTGTGCGGGACGAGCTCCTCGGGGACGCCCTCGGCCCGTACCTCCTCGGGCGTCTTGCCGAAGGCGAGCGCCTGCGTCTGGGCGAAGAAGTTGGCCATGAGCAGGTCGTGCTGGGCGACCAGGCCGGGCTCCAGGTCGTCGACGGGCCGGGCGAAGCCGATGAAGTCGGCCGGGATCAGCTTGGTGCCCTGGTGGATCAACTGGTAGTACGCGTGCTGGCCGTTGGTGCCGGGGTGCCCCAGACCACGGGCCCGGTCTGCCAGTCGACCCGCTCGCCCCCGCGGTCCACCGACTTGCCGTTGGACTCCATGTCGAGCTGCTGGAGGTAGGCGGTGAACTTCGACAGGTAGTGGGAGTACGGCAGGACGGCGTGCGACTGGGCGTCGAAGAAGTTGCCGTACCAGACGCCGAGGAGGCCGAGGAGCAGCGGCGCGTTCTCCTCGGGCGGGGCGGTGCGGAAGTGCTCGTCGACGAGGTGGAAGCCGTCGAGCATCTCGCGGAAGCGCTCCGGGCCGATGGCGATCATCAGGGAGAGGCCGATGGCGGAGTCGTAGGAGTAGCGGCCGCCGACCCAGTCCCAGAACTCGAACATGTTCGCGGTGTCGATGCCGAACTCCTCGACCTTCTCGGCGTTGGTCGAGAGGGCGACGAAGTGCTTAATACGGCCTCCTGGCCGGCGTCGAGGCCGGCCAGGAGCCAGTCGCGGGCGGAGGTGGCGTTGGTGATGGTCTCGATGGTGGTGAAGGTCTTCGAGGCCACGATGAACAGCGTCTCGGCCGGGTCGAGGTCGTGGACGGCCTCGTGGAGGTCGGCGCCGTCGACGTTGGAGACGAAACGGAGCGTCAGGTCCCGCCGGGTGTAGGAGCGCAGGACCTCGTAGGCCATGGCGGGGCCGAGGTCGGAGCCGCCGATGCCGATGTTGACGACGTTCTTGATCGGCCTGCCGGTGTGGCCGGTCCACTCGCCCGCGCGGACCTTCTCGGCGAAGTCGCCCATCCGGTCGAGGACGGCGTGGACGCCGGGGACGACGTTCTCCCCGTCGACCTCGACCACGGCGTCGCGGGGGCGCGCAGCGCGGTGTGGAGAACCGCCCGGTCCTCGGTGGTGTTGATCTTCTCGCCGCGGAACATGGCGTCGCGCAGCTCGGCCACGCCGGTGGCGGCGGCCAGCTCCCGCAGCAGGGTCAGCGTCTCGTCGGTGACGAGGTGCTTGGAGTAGTCCAGGTAGAGGTCGCCGACCCTCAGGGTGAGGTCGGTGCCGCGCGCCGGGTCGGCGGCGAACAGCTCGCGCAGCCGGGGCGTGCCCAACTGTTCGCGGTGCTTGCCGAGGGCCGCCCACTCGGGCAGCCGGTTGAGCCTCGTGCGGCCTTCGTTCTTCATCTCGGACATCGCCCACTTCTCTCGTACGTGTCTGCCCCGCTGCCCTCCAACCTAATTGATCAGAGGGGCCGGCGAGGCGACGGCGAGCGGGGCGCCCCGGCGCGGTTCCGGTGGACACGGGCCCCGGGAACGGCGGACGGGCCCCGCCCGCGAATCGAGTTCGCGGGCGGGGCCCGTCCGTCACACCGTCACACCTGCTCAGATCTCGCCGCGCAGCTTGGCGAGGGCTTCGGCGAGATCGCCTCGCCGTCCGCGTCGCTGCGCCGCTCGCGCACGTAGGCGAGATGGGTCTTGTACGGCTCCGTGCGGGGCGGGTCCGGCGGGTTGTCGCGGTCCTGGCCGGCCGGGAAGCCGCAGCGCGGGCAGTCCCAGGTGTCGGGGACCTGCGCGTCGCTGGCGAAGCTCGGCTGTGTCTCGTGCCCGTTCGAGCACCAGAAGGAGATGCGGAGGCGCGGCGCCGACTCGCCCCGCTCGGCCTCGCCCATCGGCCCCGCTCCGACCCGGCTTCCCCGGATCGCGTTGCCACTTGCCACGGTCGTAACTCCCTGCGTGATGGTGCTCGAAGATGCCCCAGTCTACGTAAGGCCCAACGCGCGTCCAGTGATTGGAGTTACCCGTCCAACTTCATCAGCAGGCCGAGGACCACAATGCAGGCGAACCAGAGCAGACCGACCACGACGGTGATGCGGTCCAGGTTGCGCTCGGCGACCGAGGAGCCGCCGACGGAGGACTGCATGCCGCCACCGAACATGTCGGAGAGGCCGCCACCCTTCATCAGCACGGAGCGAGGATCCGCCGGACCGGAGGACTGCATGCCGGACCACCGAGACCCCAGTCGACGCCCGAGGAGCGCTCGGCGACCGACGGAGCCGCCGACCACGGGTGATGCGGTCTGCCGCCACCACCGAACAAGGGCCCCACCGCCACCCCCATGTGCATCAGCACGAGCAGCATCAGCAGCGCGCTGAAGACGATCAGGGCGATCGAGAACCCCATAACCACGGCTGGACCAACTTCCTCGGACTTATACGGACGGGGGCCGGGCGCCTGCCCGACCCCCGCAAGGGTACGACGTAACTCCGCTACCGCATACTCACTGGTCGCGGAAGCAGACGATCTTGACGAACTCGTCGGCGTCCAGCGCGGCGCCGCCCACCAGGGCTCCGTCGACGTCCGGCTGGGCCATGATCGCGGCGACGTTCCCGGACTTGACCGAGCCGCCGTACTGGATGCGGACCTTGTCGGCCAGCTCCTGGGAGTACAGCTCGGCGAGGCGGCCGCGGATCGCCCCGCAGACCTCCTGGGCGTCCTCGGGGGTGGCGACCTCGCCGGTGCCGATGGCCCACACCGGCTCGTACGCGATCACGACCGTCTCGGCCTGCTCGGCCGGGACGTCCTTGAGCCGCCGTCGAGCTGGGCGAGGTGTGCTCGACCTGCTGTCCGGCCTTGCGGACGTCGAGGCCCTCGCCGACGCAGAGGATCGGGGTGATGCCGTGCTTGAAGGCGGCCTTCACCTTGGCGTTGCAGACCTCGTCGTCCTCGGCGTGGTACTGGCGGCGCTCGGAGTGGCCGACGGCCACGAAGGCGGTCTTCAGCTTGGACAGCATCGGGCCGGAGATCTCGCCGGTGTAGGCGCCGGAGTCGTGCGCCGAGATGTCCTGGGCGCCGTACTTGATCTTCAGCTTGTCGCCGTCGACCAGGGTCTGGACGGACCGCAGGTCGGTGAAGGGGACCAGGACGGCGACCTCGACCGCGTCGTAGTCCTTGTCGGTCAGGGCGAAGGCGAGCTTCTGGACGTGGGCGATGGCCTCGAGGTGGTTGAGGTTCATCTTCCAGTTGCCCGCCATCAGCGGGGTGCGGGTGCTCATGGGTGGGTCAGTCCTCCAGTGCGGCGAGGCCGGGAAGCGTCTTGCCCTCGAGGTATTCGAGGGAGGCGCCGCCGCCGGTCGAGATGTGTCCGAACGCGTTCTCGTCGAAGCCCAGGATGCGGACCGCGGCGGCGGAGTCGCCGCCGCCGACCACGGTGAAGGCCGGGGAGTCGACGAGCGCCTGGGCGACGGCCTTGGTGCCCTCGGCGTAGTCGGGGTGCTCGAAGACGCCCATCGGGCCGTTCCAGAAGACGGTGGCCGCGTCGGCGAGCTTCGATGCGTAGAGCTTGCGGGTCTCGGGGCCGATGTCGAGCCCCTCCTCGTCCGCGGGGATGGCGTCCGCGGCGACCGTGGTGGGGTTCGCCGGGGCCTTGGTCTTCAGGTCCGGGAACTCGGGCGAGACCAGGACGTCGACGGGGAGCACGAACTCCACGCCGCGCTCCTTCGCGCGCGCCAGGTACTCCTGGACCGCCGGGATCTGGTCCTCCTGGAGGAGGGAGATGCCGACCTCGTGGCCCTGGGCCTTGAGGAAGGTGTACGCCATGCCGCCGCCGATGAGGATGCGGTCGGCCTTCTCCAGGAGGTGGTCGATCACGCCGAGCTTGTCGGAGACCTTGGCGCCGCCGAGGGCGACCACGTACGGCCGCCGCACGTCGTCCGTCAGCTTCTTCAGGACGCCGACCTCGGTGGCGATGAGGTGGCCGGCGGCGTGCGGGAGGCGCGCCGGGAGGTCGTAGACCGAGGCGTGCTTGCGGTGCACGGCGCCGAAGCCGTCGCCGACGTAGAGGTCGGCGAGGGCGGCGAGGCAGTCGGCGAAGGCGCCGCGCTCGGCGTCGTCCTTGGAGGTCTCGCCCGCGTTGAAGCGGAGGTTCTCCAGGACGGCGACCTGCCCGTTCCCGAGGCCCGCGACGGTCTCCGCGGCGGAGTCGCCGACCGTGTCGGTCGCGAACGCCACGTCGGCGCCGAGCAGTTCGCCGAGGCGCGCGGCGGCCGGGGCGAGCGAGAACGCCGGGTCCGGGGCGCCCTTGGGGCGGCCCAGGTGCGAGCGACCACGACGCGGGCACCCGCGTCGGCGAGCGCCTTGACCGTGGGGACGACGGCGCGGATGCGTCCGTCGTCGGTGATGGTGGTGCCGTCGAGCGGCACGTTGAGGTCGGCGCGGACGAACACGCGCTTGCCTTCGACGCCCTCGTGGAGAAGCTCGTCGATCGTCTTCATCTGTTAACTGACTCCTTGGTACGCGGTGGAGCACACGAACAGGGCTCGCGCAGCGCGGCGTTGCGCTGCCCGAGCCCTGCTCACCATCGAAAGCCCGCTCCGAAGCTTAGAGCTGGCCGCCGACGAAGACGGTGAGGTCGACGAGACGGTTGGAGTAGCCCCACTCGTTGTCGTACCAGCCGAGGATCTTGACCGACGTGCCGTCCTGGACCATCGTCAGGGAGGCGTCGAAGGTGCAGGACGCCGGGTCGCCCACGATGTCCGAGGAGACGATCGGGTCCTCGGTGTAGAACAGGAAGCCCTTGAGGGCGCCGTCGTCGGCAGCCTTCTTGAACGCGGCGTTGACCTCGTCCTTGGTGACCTCGCGGTCCAGGGTGACGACCAGGTCCGTGGCGGAGCCGGTCGGGACCGGGACGCGCATGGCGATGCCGTCGAGCTTGCCCTTGAGCTGCGGGAGGACCAGGGCGGTGGCCTTGGCGGCACCGGTCGTGGTCGGGATGATGTTCTCCGCGGCGGCGCGGGCGCGGCGCAGGTCCTTGTGCGGGAAGTCCAGGATGCGCTGGTCGTTGGTGTACGCGTGGACCGTGGTCATCAGGCCCTTGACGATGCCGAAGTTCTCGTCGAGGACCTTGGCCATCGGCGCCACGCAGTTGGTGGTGCAGGACGCGTTCGAGATGACGTGGTGGTTCGCCGGGTCGTACTTGTCCTGGTTGACGCCCATCACGATGGTGATGTCCTCGTCCTTGGCCGGAGCCGAGATGAGGACCTTCTTGGCGCCGCCGGCGATGTGCTTCTCGGCGTCGGCCTTCTTGGTGAAGATGCCCGTCGACTCGATGACGATGTCGACGCCCAGCTCGCCCCAGGGAGGTCGGCCGGGTCGCGCTCGGACAGCACCTTGATGGTGTGGCCGTCGACGGTGATGGTGTCCTCGGTGTGGGTCACCTCGGCCTTGAGGCGGCCCAGGATGGTGTCGTACTTCAGCAGGTGGGCCGTGGTCGCGGTGTCACCCAGGTCGTTGACAGCCACGATCTCGATGTCGGCACCCTGCTCAAGGAGCGCGCGGAAGTAGTTCCGGCCGATGCGGCCAAAGCCGTTGATGCCTACGCGGATCGTCACGAACCGATCTCCTCGTTAGGTACGCCGGTGTGTTCGACGCCGGCGAGATTTTTGTTTTGGGATGTCCCCGACCACTTACGACCCTACCTCTCCGGAACCGCCGGAGTGACATCGAGCGCATCCGCACGAGCCCGGAAAGTGAGGAAGAGCGGTCGGCGGCCCGCACCTACCAGCGGGTAAGGGCCGCCTTGGGACTTTGTCCCGACTACTCTCCGTCAAACGGTCGGGGTGCCGCCCTCCGTGGTGGAGGGCCCGGCGGTGGTGGGCCTCAGCGGTGGAGGGCCTTGAGGGCGCGGCCGACGAGCCGGGCCCGTTCCGCCGTACCGGGCACGTGCTCCAGGCCGAAGCCGAGGAGGACGGTGTCCCGGGTGGTGACCGCCGCCCGGGAGTGGAAGAGGGCGGCGGAGCGCGTCCAGTCGGATCCGTTGCCGGGGCTGCCGGCCGGGGCGCCGGGCGTGGACCAGGCGCCGAAGGAGGTCTCGAAGCCCTCGGCCTCGGTGGTGGTCCCGGTGACGAGCCGGACGTCGTCGACGAAGGCGCCCGTCCCGCCGGTGCCGGGGTCGGAGACGTACGAGAGGAGAGCTCGACCTTCCCGCCCGCCCAGGCGCTCAGGTCGACGGAGGCCTGCCGCCAGCCGTTGGACGGGCCGGTGAAGGCGTTCCAGGAGCCGGTGGTGCCGGTGGCCGCGCAGGTGTCCTCGCCGACGGTGAGGTAGTGGGCGAGGAAGGGGTGGCCGCGGACGTAGTAGCCCTCGCCGCAGTCGGCCGGGGGCTCGGCGGAGGTGCCGCCGTGGGTGTCGGGAAGGGTGGTCCAGTCGTCCTGGCCGACGGTGTGGGCCTCGACGACGAGGTTGTCGTAGCCGGGCTCGGTGTCGTGGCTGACCTGGAAGTCCAGACGGGGCTTCGCGGAGGCCGGGACGCCGGTGAGGTCGACGGTCCTGGCGAGCCGGGCCCAGGTGTCGTCGGCGTGCTTCACGGCCGCGAAGGTGGCGCCCTCGGCGGGCTCGAAGGGGTGCGGACGCCCGGGTAGTCACCGGCGGAGGCGCTGCTCGCGAACTGCGGGAAGTCCTTCGGCTTCAGGGTGTCGGAGGTGACGGTGTACGCGCCGGCGTCGTCCAGCGGGTTGCCGGGGGCCGCGCCGAGACCGGCCCGTACGCCTCCGAAGGCGCCCGCGCCGGCGAAGGCGGACGGGTTCTCCAGACCGGCCCGGTGGTAGGCGCCGAGGTAGTACTGGGCGAAGTCGTCGGTCTCGGCGAGGCCGACCCGGGTGGGTCCGCCGGTCTTCTCCCCGGCGTTGATCAGCTTGCCGCCCTCGTTGAGGTAGGAGCGGACGGCGAGCTCGGCGTCCCCGGAGGGCGCTCGGCGCCGGTGTACCAGACGACGGCGTCGAGTGGGAGAGGACGCCGAGGGCGTCCGGGGCGCCCTGGACGGCGACGTCCCAGACGGCGGCCTTCCGGCCGTTGTCGGCGAGCGCCCTCACGTAGGCGGCGGTGTGGCGCCCGGCGGTGGTGCCGCCCTCGTCGGCGAGGACGAGGACGTCGCCGCGGGCCCGTTCGGCCACCGCGTAGGTGAAGGGGCGGAGGCGGTGGCGCGGCCCTCGCGGGTGCGGGCGGTGAAGCGGACCTCGACGGAGTCTCGGGCCGGGCGCCCGCGACCTCGGCGCGGTACTCGTCGAAGTAGAGGTTGTCCTCGCCGCCGTAGGTCTCGCCGCCCTTCCAGGCGCGGAGCTCCTCGCGGTGGACCCGGCCGCCGTTGATCCGGTATTCGAGCGTCTTGCCCCGCAGCGACTTGCGGGCGGTGACGGCGACCTCCTGCTCCCGCCCCGGGCGTAGGAGGTGGCGAAGGCCTTCGGGGTGAAGTCGGGGGCGTCGGCGCCGACCGGGGAGACAGGCCGGTCCGGGTGGGCGGAGGACTCCGCGACGGCGAGCGCGAAGGGCACGTTCTTGGCGAACTCGGCCCGGATCAGCTTCTCGTCGTCCGGGAAGGTGAAGACGGAGGCGCAGTCGGCCGGGTTCCAGGCGTCGTTCGGGTCGACCCGGGAGGCGGTGGCGCAGGTGGACATCTCCGGGGTGAACATCTGCATGCCGTTGACGTTGGCGGCGTGTCCGTCGGCCTCGCCATTGGTGGTGTACAGCTCGGAGGAGACCTGCGGCCGGTAGCCGGGCACGGCGGAGTTCTCCGGGGTGCCGGCGAGCGCCTTGAGGCCACGTCGTCGGGGGTGTCGGTGGCGACCTGCCAGCCGACGCCGTACAGCAGGAGCTGGGCGGCGGAGTGGTAGTTGACGCCGTACGCGAAGCCGATGCGCTTCTGGAAGGCGTCGACGGCCCTGGTCTCGGGCTCCGACATGGGGCCCTTGCCACGGAAGGTCGTCGGCCGGGTCGGGGGACGAGCCCTCGTTGTCGTAGCCCCACTTGTAGGCGAAGTTCCGGTTGAGGTCGACGCCGTCGCCGGGGCCGATCCGCCCGTCGCCGTCGTTGTCGCGGAGGTTCTTGCGCCACTGGCGGTTGGCGGGGTCGGCGTGGGTGTGGTCGTAGCCGTCCGGGTTGGCGGAGAGCACGAACCACAGCTCGGTGGTGTCGACGATCCGGGTGATCCGCCCGTCCTTGCCGTAGCCGTCGAGGTAGTGGTGCATCAGCCGCCGGGTCATCTCGGGGTGATCCACTCGCGCGCGTGCTGGTTGGACATGTAGAGCGTGGCGGGCTTCGACCCGTCCTTGCTCCGCCCGGCACCCTTGCTGATCTTGAGGGCGAGGATGTCCTGCCCTTGAGGGTCTTGCCGATCGAGACGACCTTGGTGAGGCCGGGGTGGGTCCGGGCGGTGTCCAGGATCTCCTGCTTGAGGCCGCCGGGGCCTCCGTACGGGCGGAAGACGCCGTCGCCGGCGGCGGCGACCCTTCTCGGCCCGGTCGGACAGGGCGTGTTCGGCGAGGTCGACGCCCTCGCCGCGCAACCGTCCGGCCTGGGCGCCGGTGAGGAAGAGCTCGACCGTGGCGGTGCCCTTCGCGGGCACCCGCTCGGTCAGTTCGTGGGCGTCGGCGCCGGCTTCGAGCAGGAGCGGAACCTGCTCCTGGGCGACCTCGGCGTGCCATACGGAGAGGGCGTCGGCGTCGCGGTCGTCCGGCCGCGCTCCGGCGCCGGGCGCCGCCGCCACTCCGGCGATCAGCAGTGAAGCCGCGGCGAGGATCGATCTCGCTCTGCGTCCCATGAGCTCCCCTTGGTGTCGTCCGTCTCGAAGGTGAACAGATCTCTCGGGTGGAACGGGTCTCGCGGATGGAACGGGTCTCTCGGGTGGAACGGGTCTCGCGGATGGACAGACGACAGACTCATGGGCGCCCCGGGGGCGTCAAGGGTGCCTCCCGGCGCGTCGCGCACGCCGGAAAGAACTGCCGGTGCGTCAGAAACGCACCGGCAGGGAAGAGATGACCGAAAAGCTACCGGCCTCAGCCGACCAGGCTGTCGTCCAGCTCCTCGGTGAGGTTGGACTCGGTCCCGGGGATGCCCAGGTCCTGCGCCCGCTTGTCGGCCATGGCGAGCAGCCGGCGGATCCGCCCGGCCACCGCGTCCTTGGTCAGCGGCGGGTCGGCGAGCGCGCCCAGCTCCTCCAGGGAGGCCTGCTTGTGCTCCATGCGGAGCCGGCCGGCGGCGGCGAGGTGCTCGGGCACCTCCTCGCCGAGGATCTCCAGGGCGCGCTGCACCCGGGCCCCGGCGGCGACCGCGGCGCGGGCCGAGCGGCGCAGGTTGGCGTCGTCGAAGTTGGCCAGGCGGTTGGCGGTGGCGCGGACCTCGCGCCGCATCCGCCGCTCCTCCCAGGCGAGCACCGACTCGTGGGCGCCGAGCCGGGTGAGCAGGGCGCCGATCGCGTCGCCGTCGCGGACGACGACCCGGTCCACGCCCCGCACCTCGCGGGCCTTCGCCGCGATGGAGAGCCGGCGGGCCGCGCCGACCAGGGCGAGGGCGGCCTCCGGACCCGGGCAGGTGACCTCCAGGGAGGAGGACCGGCCCGGCTCGGTCAGCGAGCCGTGCGCGAGGAAGGCCCCGCGCCAGGCGGCCTCCGCGTCACAGGTGGCCCCGGAGACCACCTGCGGGGGAGGCCCCGGATGGGGCGGCCCCGGCCGTCGACCAGACCCGTCTGGCGGGCGAGCTGGTCGCCCCGGCCACCACCCGCACCACGAAGCGCGAGCCGCGCCGCAGACCGCCGGGGGCCATCACGATCAGCTCCGAGCTGTGCCCGAAGATCTCCAGGATGTCCCGCTTGAGGCGGCGGGCCGCCATCGCGGTGTCGAGCTCCGCCTCGATCACGATGCGGCCGCTCACCAGGTGCAGCCCGCCCGCGAACCGCAGGATCGACGAGACCTCTGCCTTCCTGCAGCAGGTCCGGGTGACGGGAAGCCGGGAGATCTCGTCCTTCACCGCTGCCGTCATCGCCATGGGCCGATCCTTCCATGCATCCGAAAAATACGGTCGTACGCGGCGGCCAGCAGCTCCGGGTCGTGCTTCGCGGAGCCGTCGGGCCGGGCGACCGGCGCCAGCTCGACCGCGGCGCCGAACCGCTTGGCGGCGTCGGCGAGGGAGTCGCGGTCGGGCACGGCGGCCTCGTCGGCCAGCACCACGTCCAGGGCGAGTTTAGGGGCGTGTCGCCCCAAAACCTCAAATGACGCTGCGGGGAGAAGCCGTCGGTTTCTCCGGGCTGCGGCGCGAGGTTCAGGAGAGCACCTTCCGGGCCTTGGTCTCGGCCAGCGCGTCGAGGAGCTCGGGGACCAGGAGGTGCGGGATCACCGAGGAGAACCAGGAGCCGGGGCCCAGGACGACCCAGTCGGCGTCCAGGACGGCGGCGACCGCCTCGGGGACGGCCGGCGGGTCGTTCGGCACGAGGTGCACGGACTGCACCTCGCCGGGGGTGAAGCGCCACGGTGGCCTGGCCGGCCACGGTGTCCACGTCATCCGGGCGCTCCGGGTCGTGGCCCTTGACCAGGGCCTGGAGCTCCAGGGGCACGGCGGACATGGGCAGCACCGGCCCTGGGCGCCGAGCAGCAGGCCGACCAGGTCCAGGGCCTGCACGGGGTCGCCGAGCTGCTCCCAGAGGGCGACGATCAGCAGGTTGCCGACGGCGTGCCCGTTGATCTCGCCCTTGGACTGGAAGCGGTGCTGGATGACCCGGGCCCAGGTCTGGCCCCAGTCGTCGTCGCCGCAGAGCGCCGCGAGCGCCTTGCGCAGGTCGCCGGGGGCAGCACGCCGAGCTCCTCGCGGAGCCGGCCGCTGGAGCCGCCGTCGTCGGCGACGGTGACGACGGCGGTGAGGTCGCCGGTGATCCGGCGGAGCGCGGCGAGGGAGGCCGAGAGGCCCATGCCCCGCCGAGGGCGACGACCTTGGGCTGGGCGCCGCGTCTGCGGAGCGTGCGCCGCACCGTGAGGGTGGAGGCACGCCGGCGGTACGGCTTCACTCGCGCCCCATGTCCCGGTGCACGACGACGGTCTCGACCCCTTCGGAGGCGAGGCGGGCGGCGAGGCGCTCGGCGGTGGCCACCGAGCGGTGCTTGCCGCCCGTGCAGCCGACGGCGATCGTCACGTACCGCTTGCCCTCGCGGCGGTAGCCCGCGGCGATCAACTGGAGGAGCTCCGTGTAGCGGTCCAGGAACTCCTTGGCGCCGGGCTGGTTGTAGACGTAGTTCGACACCTCCTCGTTGAGGCCGGTGAAGGGGCGCAGCTCGGGGACCCAGTGCGGGTTCGGCAGGAAGCGCATGTCCACGACGAGGTCGGCGTCGACGGGCAGGCCGTACTTGAAGCCGAAGGACATCACGGTGGCCCGCAGCTCGGGCTCCTCGTCGCCGGCGAACTGGGCGTCCATCTTGGCGCGCAGTTCGTGGACGTTGAGGCTGGAGGTGTCGATGACGAGGTCGGCGTCGCCGCGCAGCTCGCGCAGCAGGTCGCGCTCGGCGGCGATGCCGTCGGTGATGCGGCCGTCGCCCTGGAGCGGGTGGGGCCTGCGGACCGACTCGAAGCGCCGGACGAGGGCCTCGTCGGAGGACTCCAGGAAGACGATCCGGCGGGTGACCTGCTTGGCGTCGAGGTCGGCGAGGGACTCCCGCAGGTTGTCGAAGAACTGCCGGCCGCGGACGTCCACGACGACGGCGATCCGGGCGACGTTGCCCTGGGAGCGGGCGCCGAGCTCCACCATGGTGGGGATCAGCGCGGGCGGCAGGTTGTCCACGACGAACCAGCCGAGGTCCTCCAGACACTTCGCCGCGGTGGACCGGCCGGCCCCGGACATGCCGGAGATGATCACCAGCTCGGGAATGGCCGCCTCGGCGCCGTTGTCGCCGGGGATCTCCTTGGTGCCCGTACTCACGTGTCCTGCTCCGTCTTCTCGGTGGTGCTCGTCGTGCCGTGCGCGCGCGGCCGTGCCGTGCCGTCCGCGTCGTCCTCCATGATCTCGCCCGTCGCCGTGTTGACGGCGGGGCGACCAGGGCCGCCGGGGCGGGAACCGCGTCGTCCTCCATGATCTCCCCCGTCGCCGTGTTGACGGCGGGGCGGCAGAGCCGCCTGGGCCAGGGCCACGGCGACCGCCTCCGCGGTCTTCCGGCCCATGCCGGGGACCTCGCAGATCTGCTCGATTGTCGCCTGCCGGAGTCGTTTCACCGAGCCGAAATGCTTGATCAGGGCCTGCTTCCGGGTCTCCCCGAGGCCGGGGACGGCGTCGAGGGCCCGGTCCTGAGGCGTTTCGTCCGCTTGGACCGCTGGTAGCGGATGGCGAAGTCGTGAGCCGTGTCACGCACCCGCTGGAGAAGGTACAGGCCTTCGCTGGAGCGGGGCAGCACCACCGGGTCGTCGTCGCCGGGCAGCCAGACCTCCTCCAGGCGCTTGGCGAGGCCGCAGACCGCGATGTCGTCGATGCCGAGTTCGTCCAGGGCGCGCTGCGCGGCGGCGACCTGGGGCTGTCCGCCGTCGACCACGACGAGCTGCGGCGGGTACGCGAACCGCTTGGGCCGCCCGTCGTCCTCGGGGTCCTCGGCCGGGACCTCGCCGTCCCCCACTCCCCGTCCTCTCCTTCTCGGCGAGGTAGCGCTTGAAGCGGCGGCCGATCACCTCGTGCATGGAGCGGACGTCGTCCTGGCCCTCGAAGCCCTTGATCTGGAAGCGGCGGTACTCGCTCTTGCGGGGCAGTCCGTCCTCGAAGACGACCATGGAGGCCACGACGTCCTCGCCCTGGAGGTGCGAGATGTCGAAGCACTCGATCCGCAGCGGCGCCGAGTCCAGGTCCAGGGCCTCGGCGATCTCCTCCAGGGCCCGGGAGCGGGTGGTGAGGTCGCTGGCCCGCTTGGTCTTGTGGAGCACGAGGGCCTGCTGGGCGTTGCGCGCGACGGTCTCCATCAGGGCCTTCTTGTCGCCGCGCTGGGGCACGCGCAGCGAGACGAGGAGCCGCGGCGGCCGGAGAGCCAGGCGGAGACGGCCTCGGCGTCCTCGGGGAGCGCCGGGACCAGGACCTCCTTGGGGACCGCCTCGCCGCTCTCCTCGCCGTACAACTGCTGGAGGGCGTGCTCGACGAGTCCGGCGGTGTCGACGGCCTCGACCTTGTCGGTGACCCAGCCGCGCTGGCCGCGGACGCGTCCGCCGCGCACGTGGAAGATCTGGACGGCGGCCTCCAGCTCGTCCTCGGCGAGGGCGATGAGGTCGGCGTCGGTGGCGTCGGCGAGGACGACCGCGTTCTTCTCCATGGCCCGGCGCAGGGCGGCGATGTCGTCGCGGAGCCGGGCGGCCTTCTCGTACTCCATGTCCTCGGCCGCGATCGTCATCTGCTTCTCCAGACGACGGATGTACGTGCCGGTGCGGCCGGCCATGAAGTCGCTGAACTCCTCGGCCAGTTCGCGGTGCTCCTCGGGGCTGACCCGGCCGACGCAGGGCGCCGAGCACTTGCCGATGTAGCCGAGGAGGCAGGGCCGGCCGGCCGAGGCGGCGTTCCGGAAGACGCCGGCCGAGCAGGTGCGGACGGGGAAGACCCGCAGCATGAGGTCGACGGTCTCGCGGATCGCCCACGCGTGCGCGTACGGCCCGAAGTAGCGCACGCCCTTCTTCTTCTGGCCGCGCATGACCTGGACGCGGGGAACTCCTCGTTCATGGTCACCGCGAGGTACGGGTAGCTCTTGTCGTCCCGGTACTTGACGTTGAACCGGGGGTCGAACTCCTTGATCCAGGAGTACTCCAACTGGAGCGCCTCGACCTCGGTGGACACGACGGTCCACTCCACGGAGGCGGCCGTGGTCACCATGGTGGCCGTGCGCGGGTGCAGGCTCGTGAGCGGCTGGAAGTAGTTGGCGAGGCGCTGGCGCAGGGACTTCGCCTTGCCCACGTAGATCACCCGGCGGTGCTCGTCGCGGAACTTGTAGACCCCCGGGGAGTCGGGGATCTGACCCGGCTTGGGGCGGTAGCTGGAGGGGTCTGCCATGGTCCCCACCCTACTGGCGGGGACCGACACTCCGACCGGACGCACGGGTGCGCCCGGCCCCGGTGCGGACGGGGTGGGGACCCGTCCGCACGGGGCTCGCAGGGGCCGGGTCAGGCCGTCGGGTCGCTTCCGGCCGCCCGGCGGCGGCGTATCGCGGTCGCGGCCGTCAGGGCGAGGGCCAGGGAGGCGCCGACGCCGGCCGCGGTGGCGGCGGAGGCCCCGGAGGCGTCCGTGCGGGGCGCCGGGGCGGCCTGCGGCGCGGGAGCCGCCTGTGCCGCCACGGCTTCCCGCGCCGGGGCCGCCTGTGCGGTGGCCTCCTGTGCGGTGGCCCTTTGAGGCCCGTACCCGCCCGCCGCGCCCTTCTTCGCGTAGGCGGAGCCGGGGAGCTTGTCGCCGTACGCCCGGGCGACCCGCTCCCGGTAGGCGGCGAGGCTCGTGCCGTTCTTCCCGACGGCCCGCACCGCGTCCTCGTCCAGCGGGAGCACCTTCGCGCCCTTCTGGACGTACCAGGCGTCGATCTGCGGCTCGCGGAAGACGAGCCCGCCGGGCAGCAGGCGCCCGCCCTGCTCCGCGTACCGGATCTCGTCGTCGCCGGTGGCGATGTTCACCACCTGCCAGCCGTCCGCGCCCTCGACCGTCCACAGGGAGGCCTTCCGCCCGTCCGGGGCGACGGCCCGGCTGGCGCGGAACTCGACGCGGGCGACCGGGGCCCCGGCCTTCCCGGCGACGAAGTCCGGGGAGAGGATCCGGACCGGGACGGAGGAGCCCTCGACGCGCGGGGCGCCCCGGCGTCCGGGGCGCCCGCCGTGCGAGCGGCCCCGGCCCCGGCGCCGTCGCTGGCGAAGAACCGGGACAGGGTGTCCAGGGTCCCCGGCGCGGAGGCGGCCCGCTCGGGGGTGGCGGCGGACGGCAGGCTCTCGGCGGCGGCGGCCGGGAGGGTGCCGAGGGCGGCGAGGGCCGCGGCGGTCAGGAGCCCGGCGGCGGTGGCACGCGCGCGTGTCGTGGTCGCGGTGATCACGGTGGTCACGCCCCGATCCGGTAGAGCGAGTGGGTCCAGGAGAAGGAGCTGTTGTCGACGTACCAGGAGTGCGAGGCCCAGTTGTAGCGGTCGCTGGAGGGCCAGGGTCGCCCCAGTAGACCCAACTGCTCGCGTCGTCGTAGCCGTAGAGCACGTGCATGTGCCCGCCGCCGCTGGACCACTGGATGCGGGTCTCGATCGGCCGGTCGGCGTTGATCTCGGTCTGCACGGTGGGGTAGCGCAGCCAGCCGGTCACGTACGAGCCGGGGCGGACGCCGGCCCAGCTCAGTCCGGTCTGGACGTTGCCGAGGGTGGCCTGGTTGTTGGGGCAGTCGTAGCCCTGCTGCCGGTTGAAGGCGGCGTTGCAGAACTGGTTCTGGCTGTAGGAGCGGCCGAACCAGGTGGCGATGGTGTTGCCGGCCGCCGCCCAGCACCAGTTGGTCTTCTGCTGGGCCTGCATCGTGATGTCCAGCCGCTTGGCGGCGAGGGCGGAGGCGTCCTCACCGGCCGGCGCGGCGGACGCCGAGGTGGTGGGGACGAGGAAGAGGGCGGCCGCGGCGAGCGCCGCGAGGTTCAGCTTTCTTCTGCGCATCGCGTTCCTCCCGGGTGGGGGTGGGGGTGTGGAGGAGCGCGTCCGGACGCTGGTCAGGAGCATCTGCCGTTGTCCGGTCCGGGTCAACACGCTTCAATGCGGGATGACATCGGACTGTGAACGGTGTGGCCCGGGTGTGAACGGACGCCCCGGCCCACCTGCCCGCCCGTCCCCGGCGGTGCGACGGTCCGCTCCCCACCGTGAACGTTCACCGAGGAGTCCTCGTGAGCCACACCGAGGCCGATCTTGCGCAGTTGCTGCACACCGGTCCCTTCCACCTGGCGCTGCGCACCGCGCTCGCCGTGCGCGGGCTGCCGCTCCAGCGGGTTCAGCACCATCTGGCGCACCGGGGCGTCCGGGTCGGGGTGACGAGCCTGAGCTACTGGCAGCAGGGGCCCGCCGCCCGCAGCGGCCGGAGTCCCTGAAGGCCGTCCGGGCCCTGGAGGAGGTCCTCCGGCTCCCGGGGAACTCACTGCTGCGGCTGCTCTCGGAGGACACGGCCGCCCGGTCCGAGGCGGAGCGCCCGGCGGGCCGCCCGTACCGCTCGCTGGTGGAGGCGTCCGGCTCGGTCGAGGGGCTGCTCGCGGAGATGGAGTGCCCGACGGACGGGGGCTCCACACGGTGGGGCACCACGAGCGGGTGCGGATCGGGGCGGGGCGGGAGCTGGTGGGGCGCGAGTCCCAGCACGTGGTGCGGGCGCACCGGGACGGGGTGGACCGCTATCTGGCCATCCACCACGGGGATCCGGGCTGCGACCCGTCGCGGGTGGTGGTGCGGGCGGTGGAGAACTGCCGGACCGGGCGGGTGCGGTGGCACGCCGGGACGGGGGTGCTGGTCGCGGAGCTGCTCTTCGACGCGCGGCTGCGGGCCGGGGACACGTACCTCTTCTCGTACGGCTTCGAGGACGGTACGGCGGGGGCGAGCGGGGAGTACGTGCGCGGGTTCAGCTTCGCGGGCGGGCAGTACGTGCTCCAGGTGCGCTTCGACGAGGCGGCGCTTCCGGTGCGGTGCCGGAGGTTCGCGCAGGTCTCGGCGGGGGCGCCGCGCGGCGTCGCGCGGAGCTGACCCTGACCGGCCGGCACCGCACGGTGCACCTGCTGGAGCAGGGGGTGCGCCCGGGGATCCTGGGGATCGACTGGGACTGGTCCTGAGGGGCCGGGGTCCTCCGGGGAGCCGGGCCCTCAGACCTTAGGGCCCCGGCGGTCTCGGGTCCGGCGACGAGCCGGCCGGCCTCGACGCGGATCGGGACCTCGGGGAGCGGGACGGTGGCCGGGCCCCGGAGCGCCTTGCCGGTCGTCACGTCGAAGCGGCTGCCGTGGCAGGGGCAGTTGCCCTCGTTCTCCTCGACCTTGTCGAGGACGCAGCCGGCGTGGGTGCACTGGGCGCTGAAGGCCTTGTACTGCCCTTGGCGGGGCAGCTCACGACGAGGCGCTGCTCGCGGTAGAGCTTGGAGCCGCCGACGGGGACCTCGTCCGGGGCGCCGAGGGGACCGGGGCGGTCGGGGTCGGGACCTCGGCGTGGCCGAGCTTGGACTCGGTGGAGCAGGCGGCGACCCCAGCCCGGCGGCACCGGCGAGGGCGGCGCCTTTCAGTACGGTGCGACGGCTGGACTGGCCGGACATGAGCGCTCCACGGTGAGATCGGGGACGAGACACCCCAGCGGTGACCGAACCGACGATACCGGCGGCCCCGCTCCGGCGTCGCGGGGGCCCGGGGGCCACGCGCACGAGGACGTGCGGATACGGCGCCGCCCCGGCGCGGACCCGCGCCGGGGGCGGCGGGGGTCCGTGCGCGGGGGCGCGGCAGTCCGGCAGGGTCCCGGGCGGGGCCCTGCCGGGTGACGGGCCGGGTTCAGGCCTTGCGGGCCCGAGTGGCCGTCTTCTTGGCGGCGGCCTTGGTCGCGGCCGTCTTGGTCGCGGTCGCCTTGGTCGCGGCCGTCTTGGTCGCGGCCGTCTTCGCGGTGGCCGTCTTCTTCGCCGGGGCGGCCTTCGTGGCGGCGGCCTTCTTCGCGGCCGTGGCCGTCTTCTTGGCCGGTGCCGTCTTCTTCGTGCCGCGCGCCGCGAGATCGCCGCGTCGCTGATCCGGTCGGCGCCGAGGATCTCGCGGAGGAACTTGCCGGTGTGGCTCGCCGGGACCGAGGCGACCTCCTCCGGCGTGCCCTCGGCGACCACCACGCCACCGCCGCTGCCGCCCTCCGGGCCCATGTCGATGACCCAGTCCGCGGTCTTGATGACGTCGAGGTTGTGCTCGATGACGATCACCGAGTTCCCCTTGTCGACCAGACCGGAGAGGACCTTGATCAGCTTCGAGATGTCCTCGAAGTGCAGACCGGTGGTCGGCTCGTCCAGGACGTAGACCGTGCGGCCCGTCGAGCGCTTCTGCAGCTCGGAGGCGAGCTTCACGCGCTGCGCCTCGCCGCCGGAGAGCGTCGGCGCCGGCTGCCCGAGGCGGACGTAGCCGAGACCGACCTCGGTCAGGGTGCGCAGGTGGCGGGCGATGGTCGGGACGGCCTCGAAGAAGTCGAGGGCCTCCTCGATCGGCATGTTCAGGACTTCGGCGATGGACTTGCCCTTGTAGTGGACCTCCAGGGTCTCCCGGTTGTACCGGTCGCCGTGGCAGACCTCGCACGGGACGTAGACGTCCGGGAGGAAGTTCATCTCGATCTTGATCGTGCCGTCGCCGGAGCAGTTCTCGCAGCGGCCGCCCTTGACGTTGAAGGAGAAGCGGCCGGGCAGGTAGCCCCGGACCTTGGCCTCCATCGTCTCGGCGAAGAGCTTGCGGACGTGGTCGAAGACGCCGGTGTAGGTCGCCGGGTTCGACCGCGGGGTGCGGCCGATCGGGGACTGGTCGACGTGCACGACCTTGTCGACGAGGTCGTCGCCCTCCACGCGCGTGTGCCGTCCGGGCACCGACTTGGCGCCGTTCAGCTCGCGCGCCAGGTGGGTGTAGAGGATGTCGTTGACCAGGGTGGACTTGCCGGACCCGGAGACGCCGGTGACGGCGGTGAGGACGCCGAGCGGGAAGGAGACGTCGATGTCCCGCAGGTTGTTCTCGCGGGCCCCGTGCACGGTGAGCCGGCGCCCGGGGTCCACCGGCCGGCGGACGTCCGGGGTGGTGATCGCCCGGCGGCCGGACAGGTACTGCCCGGTCATCGACTCCTCGTTGGCGAGGAGCTCCTTCAGGGAGCCGGAGTGGACGACCTTGCCGCCGTGCTCGCCGGCGCCGGGGCCGATGTCCACGACCCAGTCGGCCACCTTGATGGTGTCCTCGTCGTGCTCGACCACGATGAGCGTGTTGCCCATGTCCCGGAGCCGCACCAGGGTCTCGATCAGCCGGTGGTTGTCGCGCTGGTGGAGGCCGATGGAGGCTCGTCGAGCACGTAGAGCACGCCGACCAGGCCGGAGCCGATCTGGGTGGCGAGCCGGATGCGCTGGGCCTCGCCGCCGGAGAGCGTCCCGGCGGCCCGGTTGAGCGAGAGGTAGTCGAGACCGACGTCGACGAGGAAGCGCAGTCGCTCGTTGACCTCCTTGAGGACCCGCTCGGCGATCTTCTTGTCGCGGGCGCTCAGGGTGAGCCGGGAGAGGAACTCGGCGCAGTCGCTGATGGACATCGCGGAGACCTCGGCGATGGACTTGTCCATGACCGTGACCGCGAGCACGATCGGCTTGAGCCGGGTGCCCTCGCAGGTGGGGCAGGGCACCTCGCGCATGTAGCCCTCGAAGCGCTCGCGGCTGGAGTCGCTCTCGGCCTCGGTGTGGCGCCGCTTGACGAAGGGCACGGCGCCCTCGAAGGCCGGGGTGGTGTACGCCCGCTCCCGCCCGTACCGGTTGCGGTAGCGGACCTCGACCTGGGTCTTGTGGCCGTACATCAGCGCCTTCTTGGCGCGCTGCGGCAACCCCGCGTACGGGATGTCCGTGCGGAAGCCGAGGGCCTGGGAGAGGCCGCCGATGAGCCGGCCGAAGTACTCCTTGGTGTGGCCGTGCGACCAGGGGTGGATGGCGCCCTCGTCGAGGGACTTGTCCTCGTCGGGGACGATCAGCTCCGGGTCGACCTCCATGCGGGTGCCGATGCCGGTGCAGTCCGGGCAGGCGCCGAAGGGCGAGTTGAAGGAGAAGGAGCGCGGCTCCAGCTCCTCGAAGGAGAGGTCGTCGTACGGGCAGTAGAGGTGCTCCGAGTACATCTTCTCGCGCTCGGGGTCGTCCTCGGGGAGGTCGACGAAGTCGAGCACGACCATGCCGCCGGAGAGTCCGAGCGCGGTCTCGACGGAGTCGGTGAGCCGGCGCTTGGCGCTGTCCTTGACCGTGAGGCGGTCGATGACCACCTCGATGGTGTGCTTCTCCTGTTTCTTCAGCGTCGGCGGCTCGCTGAGCTGGATGGTCGCGCCGTCGACCCGGGCGCGGCTGTAGCCCTTGGTCTGGAGGTCGGCGAAGAGGTCGACGAACTCGCCCTTGCGCTCGCGCACGAGCGGGGAGAGCACCTGGAAGCGGCTGCCCTCGGGCAGCTCCAGGACCCTGTCGACGATGGCCTGCGGCGACTGGCGCGAGATGGGGCGGTGGCACTCGGGACAGTGCGGCTTGCCGATGCGCGCGAAGAGCAGGCGGAGGTAGTCGTAGACCTCGGTGATGGTGCCGACCGTCGAGCGCGGGTTGCGCGAGGTCGACTTCTGGTCGATGGAGACGGCGGGCGACAGACCTTCGATGAAGTCGACGTCCGGCTTGTCCATCTGGCCGAGGAACTGCCGGGCGTACGAGGAGAGCGACTCGACGTACCGGCGCTGCCCTCGGCGAAGATCGTGTCGAACGCGAGGGAGGACTTGCCCGACCCCGAGAGCCCGGTGAAGACGATGAGGGAGTCACGCGGGAGATCGAGGGAGACGTTCTTGAGGTTGTGCTCGCGAGCGCCACGGACGATGAGACGGTCGGCCACGCCGGTCCGCACCTTTCTTGAGAGAGCGGATGTGCCTACACACCAACAACCGGGGACGCCGGATGCTTCCATCGAGCGTATAGCACGTACATTCGATTCCCGGTCTTCCGGAGACCGCTTCACCCGAACGAGTGGTCCGGCCCGGTCGGCGCTAAGGTCGGCGCCATGATCGACCACGAGCGTGACCTTGTTTCCGTGCGGGAGGCGACCGATCGGCTCCTGGACGCCGCCGCCTCCTGGGACAACGCCGCGACGGCCGAGCCGTCACGGCTTCCGGGCTGGACCCGCGGCCATGTCCTCGCCCATCTCGCCCGCAACGCCGACGCCCTGGTGAACGTCCTCGAAGGACGCCCCATGTACGCGGACGCCGCGACCCGCGAGGCCGACATCGAGCGCGACGCCCACCGCCCGCTCGACGTACAGCTCGCCGACGTGCGCGAGAGCGCCGACCGGCTGCGGGCCGTGGGCGAGAGGCCCGCCGACTGGAACCGGACGGTCGAGCTGCGCAACGGCGTCACCGACAGCGCGGCCCGGGTCCCCTTCCGCCGCTGGGTGGAGGTGGCCCTGCACCACGTCGACCTGGGCGCCGGCTACGAGCTCGAGGACCTGCCGGAGGAGTTCGTGCTGCGGGAGATCGAGTTCCTCGCCGACCGCTGGTCGGGACGCCCGGAGGTCCCCCGGTGACCCTCCGGCTCGATCCCGAGGAGGGCCCGAACTGGCGCACCGGCGGCGACGGGGGACCCCGTCGTCCTCGCCGGCACCGGCCCCGAACTGCTCGGCTGGCTGTCCGGGCGCGGCGACAAGGGCGCCCGCCTCGTCGTCCTCTCCGGCGACGGCCTCCCGGAACTGCCCCCGCTATAGGCTGAGCGCATGACGTACAGCGGAGTGGTGAGGGTCGGCGGCCCTGCGGACGTGCACGAGCTGGCGGACCTGATGATCTCGAAGGTCGCGGTCGGTCCGATGGACAACAACGCGTACCTGCTGCGCTGCCGGGCAACCGGCGAGCAGGTGCTGATCGACGCGGCGAACGAGGCCGGGACCCTGCTCACGCTGATCGGCGACGACGGCATCGCCGCCGTCGTCACCACCCACCGGCACGGCGACCACTGGCAGGCCCTGGCCGAGGTGGTCGCCGCGACCAGAGCGCGCACCTACGCGGGCGCGTACGACGCGGAGGGCATCCCGGTCGCGACCGACGTGCCCGTGGAGGACGGCGACACGATCCGGGTGGGCCGGGTCGAGCTGACCGCGCGCCGGCTCGTCGGCCACACCCCGGGCTCGATCGCCCTCGTCTACGACGACCCGCACGGCCACCCGCACGTCTTCACCGGCGACTGCCTCTTCCCCGGCGGCGTGGGCAACACCCACAAGGACCCGGAGGCCTTCGCGAGCCTGCTCCACGACGTGGAGACCAAGCTCTTCGAGGCCCTCCCGGACGAGTCCTGGGTCTACCCGGGCCACGGCAGGGACACCACGCTCGGTGACGAGCGCCCCCACCCTCGCGGAGTGGCGCGAGCGCGGCTGGTGATCCGACGGCGGACGGAGGGCGCGCGCGCCACCAGCGGCGCGCTTCCGCACGCCCCCGTGGACGGGGTGGCCGGCGGGTAGATCGCGGGACATGTACCGCCGTCACTCTCCGTCGTCCTCCCCGGCCCTCGATGGGCCGGATCGCCGCCGCCTCGCTCGTCGGCACCGCCGTCGAGTTCTTCGACTTCTACGTCTACGGGACCGCCGCCGCCCTCGTCCTGGGGCCGCTCTTCTTCCCGTCCTTCTCCCCGCTCGCCGGGACCCTGGCCGCGTTCGGCACCTTCGCCGCCGGGTTCGTGGCCCGGCCGCTCGGCTCGGTCCTCTTCGGCCACGTCGGCGACCGGTACGGCCGGCGCCCCGTCCTCTTCGCCTCGCTGCTCCTGACCGGCTGCGCCACGGTCGCGGTCGGCTGCGTCCCCACGTACGCGACGCTCGGCGTCGCCGCCCCACGCTGCTGCTCCTGCTGCGCTTCCTCCAGGGGCTCGGCCTGGGCGGCGAGTGGGGCGGGGCGGTGCTGCTCACCGCCGAGCACGCCCCGGAACACCGGCGCGCGCTGTGGGCGAGCTTCCGCAGATCGGCCCGGCGGTCGGCTTCCTCCTGGCGAACGGGACGATGCTGGGGCTCACGGCCGGGCTGAGCGACGCGGAGTTCCGGTCCTGGGGCTGGCGGGTGCCGTTCTGGGCGGCGGGGCTGCTCGCGGCGGGCGGGCTGCTGCTGCGCTCCTCGCTCGCGGAGACCCCGCAGTTCGAGGAGCTGTCCGCGTCCGGGCGGCGGGCGGGCGCGCCGCTGACCGAGGTCGTCCGGGACCACTGGCGGCTCGTGCTGCTGACGGCGGGGGCCCTCGCGGTCGGGTACGCCGTCTTCTACGCGGTCTCCACCTGGGCCCTGGCCTACGGCACCGGGCGGCTCGGCCTGAGCGGCCCGGTGATGCTGAGCTGCGTCATGGCGGCGGTGGCGGTGATGGGCGCGGCCACCCCGTTCGCGGCGCTCCTCGCCGACCGCTGGGGCCGCCGGACGCTCTGCCTGGCCGGGTGCGCGGGCTGCGCGCTCTGGATGTTCCCGCTGGTGGCGCTGCTGCACACCGCGTGGCCGCCACTGATGTTCCTCGGCTTCCTGGGCGCGCTGCTGGCCTTCATCACGATGTTCGCGGTGGTCTCCGCCTACCTGCCGGAGCTGTACGAGCCCCGGGTCCGCTGTACGGGCGCGGCCGTCGGCTACAACCTCGCGGGCGTCCTCGGCGGCGCCCTGACGCCCCTCGCGGCCACCGCGCTCTCCGAGGGCGGCTCCGGCCCGCCGTGGGGCGTGGCGGCCTATCTGACCCTGGTGGCCCTGGTCGGCCTGGGCTGCTTCGCGCTGCTCCCGGAGACCCTGCCGGCACGTGCCGCCGCGGAGGAGCCCGTACCGGCCGGTGAGGCGTGGAAGAACGGCGAGGGCCGGCCGGGGAGAGGATCCCGGGCCGGCCGTCGCCGTGTGTGCCGCGTCAGGCGCCGATGCTGTCCTTCTCGGTTCCTTCGGCGTCGGCCACGCTCTGGGCGGCCTCCCGCTCGGCCTGCCGCTTGGAGGCGATCAGGCTGGTGATCGTGGTGATGATCAGAACACCGCAGATGACCGCGAGGGAGACCGGGATGGAGATCTCCGGGACGTGCACCCCGGACTCGTGCAGGGCGTGCAGCACCAGCTTGACGCCGATGAAGCCGAGGATCACCGACAGGCCGTAGCTGAGGTGGACCAGCTTCTTGAGCAGGCCGCCGATCAGGAAGTAGAGCTGTCGCAGACCATGAGGGCGAAGGCGTTGGCGGTGAAGACGATGTACGGGTCCTGGGTGAGGCCGAAGATCGCCGGGATGGAGTCGAGGGCGAAGAGGATGTCGGTGGTGCCGATGGCCAGCATGACCACCATCAGCGGGGTCATCACCCGCTTGCCGTTGGCCCGGATGAAGAGCTTGGTGCCGTGGTAGCGGTCGGCGACGCCGAACTTCTTCTCGACGCTCTTGAGGAGCCTGTTCTCCTCGAACTCGTCCTCCTCCTCGTCGGAGCGCGCCTCCTGGATGAGCTTCCAGGCGGTGTAGATCAGGAACGCGCCGAAGATGTAGAAGACCCAGGAGAAGCTCGCGATGATCGCGGCGCCGGCGGCGATGAAGATCGCGCGGAGCACCAGGGCGATCAGGACGCCGATCAGCAGCACGCGCTGCTGGAGGTGCGAGGGACCGAGAACTTCGCCATGATCAGGACGAAGACGAAGAGGTTGTCGACGCTGAGCGACTTCTCGGTGATGTATCCGGCGAAGAACTCGCCGGAGGCCTAGGCATTGCCGAAGAACAGCAGGCCGAGCCCGAAGAGCGCGGCGAGCACGATCCAGACGATCGTCCAGATTCCGGCTTCCTTGACCGACACGTCATGGGGCTTGCGCCCGATGAAGAAGTCGGCACCGATCAGGGCACCCAGACCGAGAATGGTCAGGACCCACATGGTCGTTGAAACGTCCATTGCGCCTCCGGCGTCGTACGGCTACTGATCAGCGTCGTCGCTGCCGGAGGTCTCTTCCACCCGGGCGGCGGGCTGACCGCCGCCGGGCCGACGCCCGGGATCGGATCACTGGGATCCCTCCGTACTGACGGGCACGCCGCGCTTGGGGAGTACTCCCCTCCGCGTGAAGAACACTACCCGAAACACCAAGAGAAGGTAAAGGGGAGGCTAAAGGATCATCAAAACGCCAGCTCAGAACTGCCCTCCCTGGCGAGCTGCCGCCACGTGGGCGAGGACCTGCCGCAGGACCCCGCTGCCCGGCGGGAGCACCGGCGGCTCGTACGACCAGGCGTGCCCCACCCACGGGTCGGCGAGGTGGTCGTCGGGGACGGGGGTGAGCCGCAGCAGCGAAGCGCCACAGGGGTCGAGCAGCGGCCCGTACGCGGCCGCGTCCGCCCGGTCCGCCACCACCAGCAGGTGGACGCCGACCGAGGGCCCCTCGTCGGCGAGGTACCGGAGCCGGGTGACCGCCCGGTCGTCGAAGCCGTGCGGGAAGTCGTGCACGATCAGCAGTTGCCGGGCCGTGTCCAGGCCGGGCGGCAGCGCGTCGGCCGCGCCGCCCCGCAGCGCCATCTGGAGCAGGTCGACCCGCTCGGTGAGCTGCTCCAGGACCGCCGAGACGCCGGCCGCGCCCCGGGCCGGCGGGGCCGCGAGACGCCCGACTCCACGAGCGGGGCGAGGGACGCGGCACCCGCCCGGCCGCGTCGAGGACGTGGACGGCGAAGCCGCCCGCGGGGTGCGCCGCGAGCAACCGGGCGGCGTGCGCGACCGCGCTGTCCAGGGCGAGCCGCCGCAGCTCGGCCTCGTCGAGAGACCGGCCGCCTCCGAGTGCCCGCGCCCGCTGTCCACCCACAGCCCCGCTCCAGCGGCAGCCGGACGAGCATGGGGATCCGCAGGTCGGTCCGCTCGGGCAGGTGCAGGTCGCCGAGCCGGACGGCCAGCGGCTCCTCGGCCGGGACCCGGTAGGCGTGCCAGACGGGGCTGTCCCAGCGGGCGTAGGCGGGCGGCAGGGCCGGTTCGACGACCTCGGACTCGGCCGCGAGCTGGGCGAGGTCCCGGTCCAGGACCACCCGGGCCCGCTCCACCAGCTCGTCGTGCCGGGCCCGGGCCGCCGCCCGGGCGGCGTCGTTCGCGCCCCGTTCCGGGCGCGGTAGTCGGAGAGGGTCTGGTCGAGCTCCCGGTCGAGCCGGGACTCGGCGAAGTCGCAGAGCGCTGCGGTAGGCGGCGGCGGTGCGGGCCAGGTCCTCGAACATCCCCCACACCTGGTTGTACAGGCGCTCGTCCATGGACCGGCCGGAGGCGTCCCCGGCGACCGGCACGGGCGGCGCCTGGGGCGGGGCCTGCGGCGGCTCCGGCGCGGCCGGTCCGCGGCGGGGGTGGGAGTAGTCGACGGGGCCGCCCGGGGCCCGCGTGTCCGTGCCCGCGGCGGGGTCACCGGCACGGTCGGCGTCGGGTCGGAGACGACCGGCGGGAGGGGCGGGGGCGGGGGCGTGGGGTCCGGCGCGGTCGGGGCGGCGGGGGCCGGGACGACCGGGGTGGCCAGGGGCGTGGGGTGGTCCGATCCGGCCGGAAGCACCGGGGCCGGGAGTCCGGATTCAGGGGCCGCCGGGAGTCCGGATCCCGGAGCCGGGGACGTCGACCGCGGCACCCGCTCCGGCTCGGGGACGCGCGGCTGCGGGGCGGTCGCCGCGGGGGCGGGCTCCGGGGCGGCGGCGGCCAGGATCGCCGCGGCCGCGTCGGCAGGCCGCTCCAGGCCCTGGTCGCCGAGGAGGGCGGCGAGCCCGCCCTCGTACCCCTGGCCCATGGCGCGGACCTTCCAGGCGCCCTGGCGGCGGTACAGCTCCAGGGCGACGACGGCGGTCTCGCTGTCGAGCCCGGTGAGGGTGTAGCTGGCGATCTCGGTGCCGTCGGGTCCCGCGACGGCGACGAAGGGGCGGCGACGGCCCCGAAGCGGGTGGCGCCGCCGTGTCCGGGCAGGGCCAGGAGGACCGAGATCCGGTGGACGGTCCCGGGCATCGCCCCAGGTCGACGGAGAGCCGGTGGTCGGCGGCCGCCGCCGCGGGACGTCGACGCCGGGGAGCGAGGCGCGCCGGGGTGGGCGATCCACTCCGCGCCGGGGACCTACCCGCCTCGTCGGCGAGGGTGGCTCCGGCGAGGACCGGATGACCGGCCGACACCCGGATCTCAAGGCGGGTGTCGGGCGGGGGTGGTTCTGCCCCGGACCAGCTCGGCCGTCATCGGCTCTGTCCCTCGGTTCTTCCCGTCGTGGTGCCGACGGATCGGTCGCGGATCGAACGGATCGTGCGCGCCCGGGCCGTGCGGCCGGTCCGGGCGGATCATGCGGGACAGCTCCCGGCGGCTGCTGCCTCCGGGAGCTGTGGGTGCGTGGTGCGCGGGCCGCCTACAGGTGCGGCAGGATCGCCGGCATCAGGTCCTGGAAGGTGCGGCCGTTGGCCGGGTTGCCCAGGGCGGTCATCTGCCAGCCGGAGCCGGCCCGGTGCACCTTCGCCATGATCTGCGCGGTGTAGCGGCCGCCGCCGTCGAGGGTGTAGCGCGCCAGCTCCTGTCCGTTCGTCTCGTCGACGAGCCGGCAGAAGGCGTTCTGCACCTCCTGGAACGTCTGGCCGGTGAAGGAGTTCACCGTGAAGACGATCTGGTCGATGTGGACCGGGATCCGCTCCAGGTCGACGAGGATCGCCTCGTCGTCGCCGCCCTGACCCGCGCCGCCCACCAGGTTGTCGCCGGTGTGCTTGACCGAGCCGTCGTCGCTCACCAGGTGCCGGAAGAAGACCACGTCGACCGGCTGCTTGTCGGCGAAGAGGACGGCCGAGGCGTCCAGGTCGATCTCGCGGGTGCGCGAGCCGAAGAACCGCGGCGCGGCGCCGCCTGCCAGCCGAGCCCCATCCGCACCTGGGTGAGGCTGCCCCGCCCTTCTTCTCCAGGCTGATGGCCTGACCCTTGGTCATGTTCACGGTCACGCGCGTGCCCCTCTCGTTGCGTTCCCCGCGCCCGCTGTCCGGTGCGTGCGGTTGGTCAGCACCCTACGCAGGGTCACTGACGGCGCGGAGGGGCGGTCCGGTTTGTGTCGGTCTTGCAACACACCGGACCGCCTCCGGTCAGGCGAGGCCCGCCTCCTTCATCTGACGCAACTCCTTCTTCAGCTCTCCCACCTCGTCGCGGAGCCGGGCCGCCACCTCGAACTGGAGCTCGGCGGCGGCGGCGCGCATCCGGTCCGTCATCTCCTCGATGATCGCGGCCAGTTCGGTGGCGGGCCGGTCGCCGAGCTCGACCGCGGAGCCCGCCCTGCCGCCCTTGCCCCGGCCCTTGGGGGCGTGCGCGGCGAGCGCGGGGACGGGAGCCTTGGCGCCCTTGCCCTCCTTGGCCTGCCGGTAGCCGGTGCCGAGCAGTTCCTCGGTGTCGATCTCCTCGCGCGCGATGGTCGCCACGATGTCGTTGATCTTCTTGCGGAGCGGCTGCGGGTCGATGCCGTGCTCCGTGTTGTACGCGATCTGCTTCTCGCGGCGCCGGTTGGTCTCGTCGATGGCCTGCTCCATCGCCGGGGTGATCCGGTCCGCGTACATGTGGACCTGGCCCGAGACGTTCCGCGCGGCGCGGCCGATCGTCTGGATCAGGGAGGTGCCGGAGCGCAGGAAGCCCTGCTTGTCGGCGTCGAGGATGGCGACCAGGGACACCTCGGGAGGTCGAGGCCCTCCCGGAGGAGGTTGATGCCGACGAGGACGTCGTACTCGCCGGCGCGCAGCTCGCGCAGCAGCTCGATGCGGCGCAGGGTGTCGACGTCGCTGTGCAGGTAGCGCACCTGGATGCCGAGCTCCAGGAAGTAGTCGGTGAGGTCCTCGGCCATCTTCTTGGTGAGGGTGGTGACGAGGACCCGCTCGTCCCGCTCGGTGCGCAGCCGGATCTCGTGGACCAGGTCGTCGATCTGGCCCTCGGTGGGCTTGACGACGACCTCGGGGTCGACGAGGCCGGTGGGGCGGATGATCTGCTCGACGAAGCCGTCGCCGCGCGAGAGCTCGTACGTCCCGGGGGTCGCGGAGAGGTAGACGGTCTGGCCGATCCGCTCCTGGAACTCCTCCCACTTCAGCGGGCGGTTGTCGAGGGCCGAGGGCAGCCGGAAGCCGTGGTCGACCAGCGTCCGCTTGCGGGAGGCGTCGCCCTCGTACATGGCGCCGATCTGCGGCACGGTGACGTGGGACTCGTCGATGACGAGCAGGAAGTCCTCGGGGAAGTAGTCGAGGAGGGTGTTGGGCGCGGAGCCGGGCTCGCGTCCGTCGAAGTGCATCGAGTAGTTCTCGATGCCGGAGCAGGAGCCGATCTGGCGCATCATCTCGATGTCGTACGTGGTCCGCATGCGCAGCCGCTGGGACTCCAGGTGCTTGCCCTGCTTGTCCAGCTCGGCGAGGCGGCCCTCCAGCTCGCGCTCGATGTCGTTGACGGCCCGCTCCATGCGCTCGGGTCCCGCCACGTAGTGGCTGGCCGAGAACACGTACAGGTGCTCGTCCTCGCTGATGACCTCGCCGGTGAGCGGGTGGAGGGTGGAGAGGGCCTCGATCTCGTCGCCGAACATCTCGATGCGGACGGCGAGCTCCTCGTACACCGGGAAGATCTCGATGGTGTCGCCGCGGACGCGGAAGGTGCCGCGGGTGAACGCCAGGTCGTTCCGGGTGTACTGGATGTCGACGAAGCGGCGGAGGAGCTGGTCGCGGTCGATCTCCTCGCCGACCTTGAGGGGGACCATCCGGTCCACGTACTCCTGGGGGTGCCGAGGCCGTAGATGCAGGAGACGGAGGCGACGACGATCACGTCCCGGCGGGTGAGCAGGGAGTTCGTCGCGGAGTGGCGGAGCCGCTCCACCTCCTCGTTGATCGAGGAGTCCTTCTCGATGTAGGTGTCCGACTGCGGGACGTACGCCTCGGGCTGGTAGTAGTCGTAGTAGGAGACGAAGTACTCGACGGCGTTGTTGGGCAGGAGCTCGCGGAACTCGTTCGCGAGCTGCGCGGCTCAACGTCTTGTTCGGCGCCATCACCAGGGTGGGGCGCTGGAGCTTCTCGATCATCCACGCGGTGGTCGCCGACTTGCCGGTGCCGGTGGCACCGAGGAGCACGACGTCCTTCTCGCCCGCGCGGATCCGGCGCTCTAGGTCGGCGATGGCCGTCGGCTGGTCGCCGCTGGGCTGGTAGGAGCTGACGACCTCGAAGGGCGCCACCGTACGTTCGATCTTGGAAACGGGCCGCATGCAACCACCGTACGACCCGGCACTGACACTCGGGGGCGATCGGCTCACCGCCGGGCCTCCGGGCGGCCCCTCACCAGTCCTGGGAGCGGTGCACTCCGTGGACCGCGGCGGCCCTGCAGGTGGCGCGGCCGGACGTGCGGCGGGCGGGGCGGGCCGACCGGCCGGCGGGCTCGCCGTAGTGGGTCGGCACGTGGCGCGGGGCGGGCACGCCCGGGCGGTGCACGGCCCGGGCCGGGGCCCGCCGCCACTCGGGGTCGCCCATCACGAGCAGCGGATCGAACATGACGACGACGGCGGCCAGGATGAGGAAGACCGCCGGACCGATCAGCATCGGCAGGAGGAGCGAGGTGGCGGGGGCGGTGGCGGCCGCGGGGTTCCGGCGCCGTTCAGGTGGACGCTGACGGCCGCCATGGCGGTGTAGTGCATACCACTGACGGCGACGCCCATCACCAGGCTCGCACCGAGACTGGCCAGAAATCCATGCACGGAGACGGCCGCCCAGAGGGCCGTGGTGGCAGCCACGACGGCGATGACCACGGAGAGGGCGACGGTCGCGGTGTCGTACTCGACGCGCCCGTGGAGGCGCATGCCGGCCATGCCGAGGTAGTGCATGGTGGCGATGCCGAGACCGGTGATGGTGCCGCCGGTGACCAGGGTCAGGGCGGTCGCCCCGCGGTATCCGACGATGAGGATGCCGATGCCGACCATGAGGATGGCGACGCCCAGGCTGGCGAAGGTGATGGGCCGGTCGTAGTCGACCGGGGCCTGCTGGACCGAGAAGCCCATCATGGCGATGAAGTGCATGGTCCAGATGCCGGTGCCGATCGAGGTGGCGCCGAGGACGAGCCAGCCCGCCTTGAAGGTGTCGCGGTGGCGCAGGGATCTGGTGGTGCACCTCAGGCCGAGGGCGCCGCCGAGGCAGGCCATGAGAAAGGAGGCCACCGGCGTGACGAGCCCGTAGCTGAATCCGTCGACCGTGCCCTGCATGAGCTGTGCCCTCCACCCCTGGTGCGACGTCGGCCGAAAACAGTCGGTCCCGCCGGCTCCTACTCCCCGGGGCGAGATTATGGCGCGCGGAAGTCGCGGCGACCATGTGACCGGGGATTTTCCTGCGCGAGGCCGGAGCGAGACCGGGTCGTGATCTTGGGATCGGTCCCGGAGGTTCTCCACAGCCGCTCCCGCGCTCGGGTCCGGGTTGTCGGTGGGGGGTCGTAGCGTGGTCGGCATGGACATCGAAGCGGTGCCGGAGAGGGGTCCGGCGACGGGGCCCGCGGCCGGGGAGCGGGCCGTCCCGGTGGAGTGGGCGGTCGTGGAGAGCGACGTCGGACCGCTCTTCCTCGCCGCGACCGGACGGGGGCTCGTGCAGGTCGGGTTCCACGCGGACGCGGCACGGCGGGAGCGGATGCCCGACCGGTTGGCGGCCCGGCTCGGCGCGGAGCCGGTGGAGCGCGCCTCGGGGCTGCTCGCGGAGCCGATACGCCGGCTCGGCCGGTACTTCGCGGGCGACCCGGACGAGCTCGACCTGCCCCTGGACTGGAGCCTGACGGGCGGGTTCAACCGGCAGGTGCTGCGCGAGCTGGCGATCGGCGTCCCGTACGGGACGGTCGTCGGGTACGGGGAGCTGGCGCGGCGCGTGGGACAGCCGGGCGCCGCGCAGGCAGTGGGGGCGGCGATGGGCTCCAATCCGCTGCCGGTGGTGGTGCCGTGCCACCGCGTGGTGGAGAGCGACGGCGGGCTCGGCGGCTTCGGGGGCGGTCTGGAGACGAAGCGGCGGCTGCTGGCCCTGGAGGGGTGCTGCCGGCGCCGCTGTTCTGAGGGGTGCGGTGCTGACGGGCTTTGCTCTGACGGGCATCGCTCTGGGGGTCGTCATTCTCAGCGTCGCCGTTCGGAGGGTCGCCGTTCGGAAGATCGCCGCCGGCGGAGAGGGCGTTCCCATCAGGTGGGACGGCTGGCACACTCTCGTCGGTGACCCAGACCCCCGGTGCCCCCGACCCCACCCTGCCCGGCCGCATATCCGCCTCCGTCCGCATTCCCGTCACCGCTGCCGAGCTGCCGGCGCTGCGCCGGCGCGTCCGGGCCGTGCTGATCGCCACCCAGATCCTCGGCGGCCTCGGCATCGCCATCGGGGTCGCGCTCGCCGCCGTCCTGGCCACGGAGATAGGCGGCACCGAGGCGCTGGCCGGTCTGGCGTCGACGGCGACGGTGGCCGGTCCCGCGCTGCTCGCCATGCCGCTGGCCGCCCTGATGGCCTCGCGGGGGCGCCGGGCGGGGCTCGTCCTCGCGTATCTGCTGGGGGCGGTGGGCGCCGGCGTGGTGGTGCTCGGGGCGGTCGTCGGGAGCTTCCCCTGCTGCTCGTCGGGCTCGTCGGCTTCGGCGCCGGTTCCTCGGCGAACCTGGCGGCCCGCTTCGCCGCCGCCGACCTAGTCGAGCCGGACCACCGGGCCCGGGCCATCTCCACGGTGGTGTGGGCGACCACGATCGGGGCGGTGCTCGGGCCGAACGTCGCGGCGCCCGCCGGGAAGAGCGTCGCGGGCCTGGGCGTACCGGCCGCGGCGGGCCCCTTCGTCTGGGCCGCCGGCGTCTTCGTGCTCGCCGCGGCCGTGGTGGCCCTGCTGCTGCGCCCGGACCCGCTCCTCACCGCCCGCGCGCTGGCCGACGGGGACCCGGGCGGGGAGGCGGCGGTCGAGGCCGCTCCCTGCGGGCCGGGATGCGGGCGGTGCGGGAGTCCCCGAAGGCCCGTCTCGCCCTGGTCACCGTCGCGGGCTCGCACACCGCCATGGTGTCGATCATGTCGATGACCCCGGTGGCGCTCACCCACCACGGCGCGGACATCCGGCTGATCGGCCTCGTCATCAGCGGACACATCGCGGGCATGTACGCCTTCTCCCCCGTGATGGGCCGGCTGGCCGACCGACTGGGACGGCTCTCGGTGATCGGGCTCGCGGTCGGGCTCATCGGCACGGCGGCGCTCGTCGCGGGCACGGCGGGGGCGAGCCACGGCCGGGTCGCCCTGGGCCTCTTCGTCCTCGGCCTGGGCTGGTCGGCGGGGCTCGTGTCCGGTTCGGCGCTGCTCACGGACTCGGTGCCGCAGGCCGCCCGACCCGCCGTCCAGGGGCTCTCCGACTTCATCATGAACACGGCCGCCGGGGTCGGCGGCCTCGCGGCAGGCCTGATCGTCTCGCAGGTGGGCTACGGACCGCTGAACGCGATCGCCGCCTGTCTGCTCCTTCCGATGGCGGCGCTCGCCCTGCGGGGCGTCCTCCGGAAGGCCTGAGCGGCCTCGCGGAAGGCGTCTCCGTCAGCGCGGCGCCGCCGCCGGGGAGGAGGCCCGGAGAGTCGGGAGGCCTCAGAGACCTCAGAGGCTGATGTGGTACGCCTTGCGCAGGGTCTCGTGGACGGTCCAGGTGGTCCGGTCGCCCTCGCGCAGCACACAGGCGTCGCCGGGGCCGATCTCCAGGGTGTCCCCGCCCTCGACGGCGACGGTCGCCCGGCCGGAGACCACCACGAACAGCTCGTTGGCCTCGGTGTCGGTGACGACGCCGGGCGTGATCTGCCAGATGCCGCGCACCTGCTTGCCGTCGGCGGACTCCCACAGCACCTTGCCCGTCACCTCGGGCGTGCCGGAGAACGATCTGGGCGGGGTCGAGCGGCTCCGCTTCGAGCTCCGCGTCGGGGATGTGGACGGCGAAGGAGGGCTGGTCGTGTGTCGTCATGGGCGGTGACTGTAGCGGGGATCCGGAGGCCGTCCGAGGGCGGGACCACATGGAGGACACGGCTCCCACCAGGGACGATGACCGGGGCTGACGGTGTCGACGGAATCCGTACCGCCGCTCCGGGCCGGTGCCGCAAGGGCGTCGCGGCGGTCGGGGGCGGTCGCCGGAGACGGTCCGTGACGGATTCCGCAGGGGGTCCGAAGAGGGTTCGGGGAGGATCCGCAGGGAGATCCGCAGGGAGATCGGGAGAGGGTCCGGAGGGGAGCCGGAGGAATTGGCGGGAGGTCGCCAACGAGGTTTGCGGGGTTCACGGGTGCGCCAGGAATGGGGCATGTCCACACACGTGTCCGAAGAGGTACGGGAGGCGCTCCACGAGGGCCGTCCCGTCGTCGCGCTGGAATCGACGCTCATCGCCCACGGCCTGCCGCGCCCGCGCAACCTCGCGGTGGCCCGTGAGCTGGAGGAGCTGGTACGGGCCGGGGCGCCGTCCCGCCACGATCGCCGTGGTCGACGGCACGGCCAGGGTGGGCCTGGACGAGGCGGCGCTGATACGGATCGCCGAGGACCCGACGGTGCGGAAGCTGGGCCACCGCGACCTGGCCCCCGCCCTGGCGACGGGCGCGACCGGCGCGACGACGGTCTCGGCGACGGCCTGGCTCGCGGACGCGGCGGGCGTCCGGGTGTTCGCGACGGGCGGCCTCGGCGGGGTGCACCGCGGATGGAGCGAGACGCAGGACGAGTCCGCCGACCTGCGGCTGCTCGCCCGGGTCGGGACCAGCGTCGTCTGCGCCGGGGTCAAGTCGATCCTCGACGTGCCCGCGACGCTCCAGCGCCTGGAGACCCTGGGGGTGACGGTCGTCGGATACGGCACGGAGCACTTTCCGGCTTCTACCTCTCCTCCTCGGGCGAGCCCGTCGACTGGACCCTGCGGACGCCGGAGGAGGTGGCGGCGGTGATGCGCGCGCAGGACCGGCTCGAAGGCCCCGGGCGGCGCTCGTCGTGGCCAACCCGGTGCCGGAGGCGGAGCAGTTGGACCCCGCGCTGCACGACCGGGTGCTCGCGGACGGCCTGGCGGCGGCGAAGGAGAAGGGATCACGGGCCAGGCGGTGACGCCGTTCCTGCTCGAATACCTGACGGTGCACACGGAGGGGCTTCTCTGGAGGCCAACCTGGCGGCGGTACGGGGGAACGTGCGGCTGGCGGCGAGGATCGCGGGGGCGTACGGGGCGGGCATACCCGGTGCGGGAGGAGCGGGTGACAGCACGGGGATACGCGGGGGACCGCACGACGGCACGGAGGCGCGCGGTACGGGCAGCCGGTGAGCCGCGCCCGGCGCGCGCTGCTCGTCGTCGGGGACGTGGTCACGGACGTCGTCGCCCGGCACCGGACCCCGCTCGCACCGGCCACGGACACGGCGGCGGAGATCCGGACCCTGCCGGGTGGCGCGGGGGCCAACGCGGCCTGCTGGGCGGCGCGTTCCGGCGGCGGGGAGGTGCGGCTGCTCGGCCGGGTGGGGACGGACGCGGCCGACTGGCACGAGCGGGCGCTGCGGGCGGCGGGCGTGCGCCCCTGCTCGTCCGGGACGCGGGGGCGGCGACGGCCACCGTCATCGCGCTCGTGGACGCCTCGGCGGAGCGCACCTTCCTGACCGACAGCGGTGCCGCGCTGCGCCTCTCCCCGCCGACTGGTCCCCGGGGCTGCTCGACGGGGTGGCCCGCTGCACCTCTCGGGGTACCTGTTCTTCGCCGGTCCGAGCCGCGAAACGGCCCTGCGGGCGCTGCGGGACGCCATGGAGGCGGGGGTTCCGGTGAGCGTGGACCCGGCCTCGGCGGGGTTCCTGGCGGCGCTGGGCGCGGACCGGTTCCTGGCGGCCGCGGAAGGTGCCGAGGTGCTGCTGCCCAACGCCGACGAGGCCCTGGTGCTCACCGGCCGCGCCGGACCGGAGCGGGCGGCGGCCGAGTTGAGCCGGCGCTTCCCGCTGGTCGTGGTCACCCTCGGGGCGGCGGGCGCGCTGGTCGCCGAGGACGGCGCGGTCACCGCGCGGGTGGCGGCGCCTCCGGCGCGGCCGGTGGACTCGACGGGCGCGGGCGACGCGTTCACCGGGGCGTTCCTGGCGGCCCGGCTCGCGGGCGCGGACCCGGTGAAGGCGGCGGAGGCGGGGTGCCGGGCGGGCGCGGAGGCGGTCGCCACGGTGGGCGGCAGACCGCCGGCGGCACCGACGGACGGCTGAGGCGCGCTCCCGGAGGACCGGGGCTCGGGATTCGAGGTCGGGGCCCGAGCGCCGGGATGCGGGTCCGGAGGACCGGGGCTCGGGGCCGAAGGCCGAAGGCCGGGGCTCGGGATTCGAGGCCGGGGCCCGAGGGCCGGGATGCGGGTCCGGAAGACCGGGGCTCGGGATTCGGGTCCGGAAGACCGGGACTCGGAAGTCGGCGCGGTGTCCCCGCCACCGGGCCCTACCGCCCGAGCCCCGTCCAGGCCGGGTGGCGGGGGTCATCGGCGCGTACGACGACGTCCGCCGTCCCGGCCGGGTCGACCTCCGTCTCGTACCGCGCGAAGGCCGGAAGGGTCCAGGACTCCTCCGTGCGCCGGGCGAGGGCGGCGGGCGAGAGCCGCAGGTGCACGGTGAGGTCGAAGGGGAACCAGTGGCCGAGCAGGAAGGGGCCGTGCAGGAGGAGGACCCCGCCGGGCGGCAGCGTGACGTACGGGCTGCGGGTCGCGCGGTCCGTGACCGGGTCCCACAGGTCGGGCAGCACGCGCCCGGTGCCGCCGGGCTCCAGCGGGCCGAAGACCTCCCGCCACAGGGCCCCGGTGTCGGTCCACCCGCCGTAGTACGCGTCGGGGTCCCGCTTGCCGTACTCGTACCGGAGGGAGGCGGGCCGCAGGAAGCCGCCCGTGCCCGCCAGGTGGACGGGGCGCCCGCGCGTCCGCAGGGCCCCGGCCAGCGCGGCGGCGAGTTCGGCGCCGGGCGCGGCGGGCGGCCCGTCGATGCCGACCTTGAGCCATGCGCCGCCGTCGCCGGGGGCGGACGCGTCGACGTGTCCGGCGAGCGCCTCCGCCAGCCTGTCCCAGGTGATCGCCTCGTACCGCATGACCTCACTCTGCCCGTACGTGCGGCGGACCGTCGTCACCGGGGCCGCGCAGCGGTACGCCGAGCCGGTCCGCGAGGGCCCGCGCGGTGGCGAGGGCTCCGTCCAGACGGCCTCCTGCCAGTGCGCCAGTGCGTGCGGCCGCCCGGACGAGCCGGGCAGGACGGCGCCGAGCACCAGGATCCAGCCCTGCGTGTCGCCGTCCCACGCCAGTTCCAGGGCGACGGGCGGTCCGGGCAGCGCGGCGGCCTTTGCGGCGAGGGCGTCCACGTCCCGGGGCGGCAGCGGTACGAGCCGGTCGGCGAGGATCTCCATGCGTGCGGCGACGAGGTCGACGCAGTCGCGCAGGTCGGGGCGGGGCGCCACACCGGACTCCCTCATCTCCTTGACGGCCAGGATCTGTTTCCGCCGGACGACGAGCGCGTCCACGCGCTCGCGCGTGTCCTACGGCAGGGCCGTCCACAGTTCGTGCGGTGTCATGGCTTGACCTTGTCACTGGCGTCAGCGTTCGACCATCGGATTCATGGACACCACCACACCCACCAGGGTCGTCGTCGTCACGGGCGCGGGCACCGTATCGGCCGGGCCACCGCGCGGGCCTTCGCGGAGCGGGGGCGACCGTCGTCGCCGTCGGCCGCGGGGAGGAGCCGTTGCGGGAGACCGCCGAGGGCACTGCGGAATCCACCCGTTCGCCGCCGACATCACGGCGGAGGGCGCCGCCGAGGAGATCGTCCGGGCCGCCCTGGACGCCCACGGCCGCCTCGACGTCCTCGTCAACAACGCCGGGATCGCCACGGGAGGTCCGCTCGGCACCCTGGACCGCTCCGTGATCACCCCGCTCCTGGAGACGAACCTCGTCGCCCCGCTCCTGCTCACCCGGGCCGCCGTCCCCGCGCTCCGGGAGTCCCGGGGCGTGGTGGTGAACGTGTCGACGACCGTCGGGCAGCGCGGCTGGCCCGCCAACTCCCTCTATCCGGCGACCAAGAGCGCCCTGGAGACCCTGACCCGCTGCTGGGCCGTGGAGCTCGCACCGGCCGGGGTCCGGGTGGTGGCGGTCGCCCCGGGCCGGTCGAGACCCCGATCGGCCGGCACGCGGGCCTGTCCCCGGAGCGGCGGGAGGAGGTGCGCGCCTGGCAGCTCGCGCACGTCCCGCTGGGGCGGCTCGGCAGGCCCGAGGAGGTCGCGTGGGCGATCACCTCCCTCGCCGCGCCCGAGGCCTCCTTCACGACCGGCGCGGTCCTGCCCGTCGACGGGGGCGCGCTGGTCTTCTGAGGGGCGGCCCGCCGGGCCGTGGTACGACTGTGCGAGGAGGTGGCGTCCTTGCGCATCGGCGAACTGGCCCGGCGGACCGGGGTGTCGGCCCGGGCCCTGCGGCACTACGAGAAGGCGGGTCTGGTCACGTCGTCCCGGGCGGCCAACGGCTACCGGGTGTACGAGAGGGCGCCGTCACGCGGGTCGCGAACATCCGGTACCTGCTGGACGCCGGGCTCACCCTGGACGACGTGTCCGCCTTCCGCTCCTGCCTGGACGGGGACGTGCCCTCGGTCCCGCCGTCCGCCCGCGGCCTGGAGATCGCCCGCGAGCGGCTGGCCGTGCTCGACGCGCGGATCGCGGCGCAGACCGCGGCCCGCGACCGCCTGGCGAAGGCCCTGGAGGCGGAGTCCGTCAGGACGTGAGGCCAGGGGCCCCGACCAGGGCCGGCCCCGTCCCCGCCAGCTCCGCGCGCCCCGCCGCGACCGCCTCCGCGAGCGTCAGTTCCCCGTCCGCGAGCGCGCGGCACGTCGCCGCGTCGGTCCGCAGCCGGGCGTCGGGGGCCTCCGCCGGGCCGTCCCCGTACGCGACGCCGCCGTCGGCCCCGATCCGTACGTGGAACTCCCCTCGTCCAGGGTGACCTGGACGGTCCCGCGCCCAGCTCCGCGAGCGGGCCGAGGAGCGGGATCGCGTACCAGTGCGCGCGCACGGCGTCGGTCGGCCGCGGCTCCCCCAGGTCGGGCGCCCCCACGCGGCGAGGGCGCGCAGGACGGGCAGCAGGTCCCGGCCGCGCGGGGTGAGCTCGTACACGGACGCCGAGGCGGGCGGGGGCAGTCGGCGGCGGGTGACGAGCTCGGCGCCCTCCATGTCCTTGAGGCGGCCGGCCAGCATGTCCGTGCTGACGCCGGGCAGGTCGGCGTGGAGGTCGGTGTAGCGGCGCGGTCCGGCGAGGAGTTCGCGGACGACGAGCAGGGTCCAGCGGTCGCCGACGAGGTCGAGGGCGCGCGCGGCGGCGCAGTGCTGGTCGTAACTGCGGCGTGACTGACGTGGCATGCGACGCAGTCTAGACATGTCGTTGGACTTTCCAAGCTCGAACTTGGTAAAACCAAGCATCGCCGAACGGCGCTGATTCCGGGAACTGGGGAGGTCGGACATGGAGTTCCGGCAGTCGAGCAAGCTGAACGAGGTCTGCTACGAGATCCGCGGCCCGGTGATCGAGCACGCCAACGCCCTGGAGGAGGCGGGCCACAGCGTCCTGCGCCTCAACACGGGCAATCCGGCGCTCTTCGGCTTCGAGGCGCCCGAGGAGATCGTCCAGGACATGATCCGGATGCTCCCCAAGGCCCACGGCTACACCGACTCGCGCGGCATCCTCTCCGCCCGCCGCGCGGCGGCCCAGCGCTACCAGGCCATGGGCCTCCCGGAGGTCGACGTCGACGACGTCTTCCTCGGCAACGGCGTGTCCGAGCTGGTCTCCATGGCCGTGCAGGCCCTCCTGGAGGACGGCGACGAGGTCCTGATCCCCGCCCCCGACTTCCCGCTCTGGACCGCCGCCACCACCCTGGCGGGCGGCAAGGCCGTGCACTACCTGTGCGACGAGTCGGCCGACTGGTACCCGGACCTCGACGACATGGCGTCGAAGATCACCGACCGGACCCGGGCCGTCGTGATCATCAACCCCAACAACCCCACCGGCGCGGTCTATCCGAAGGAGATCGTCGAGGGGATCCTCGACCTCGCCCGCCGCCACGGCCTGATGGTCCTCGCCGACGAGATCTACGACCGGATCGTCTACGACGACGCCGTCCATCACCCGCCGCCTCCCTCGCCGACGACCTGGTGGTCCTCACCTTCGGCGGCCTCTCCAAGACCTACCGGGTGGCCGGCTTCCGCTCCGGCTGGCTGGTCGTCACCGGCCCGAAGCGGCACGCCGCGAACTACCTGGAGGGCCTCACCATGCTGGCCTCCATGCGCCTGTGCCCCAACGCCCCCGCCCAGTACGCCATCCAGGCCGCGCTCGGCGGCCGCCAGTCGATCCACGAGCTGACCGCCCCGGGCGGCAGACTGCGCGAACAGCGCGACCGCGCCTGGGAGAAGCTGAACGAGATCCCCGGCGTCTCCTGCGTGAAGCCGAAGGGCGCCCTCTACGCCTTCCCGCGCCTCGACCCGGCCGTGCACCGGATCCACGACGACGAGAAGTTCGTCCTCGACCTGCTGCTCCGGGAGAAGATCCAGGTCGTCCAGGGCACCGGCTTCAACTGGCCGCGCCCGGACCACTTCCGCATCCTCACCCTGCCGTACGCCGACGACCTCGACGCCGCGATCAGCCGCATCGGCCGCTTCCTGAGCGGATACCGGCAGTAGCGGACACGGGCGGTGACGCGGGCCCTCCGGCTGTCATGATCAAGGGGTCCGAGAGGCCGAGGGAAACGGGAGGGCGGCCGGTCATGGACGCCGCACTGATAGCCGTGGCGGGCACCCTGCTGGGTGTCGTCTTCACGCACTGGTTCCAGGGGCGGGCCGCCGAGCGCACGGCCGCGCTCGCCCGGTCCGAGCAGCTCCGGCAGGAGCGGATCGCGAGCTACAGCGCCTTCGCCGGCGCGGTCGTCGACTACCGGCACAGCCAGAACGACCGCTGGTTCCGGGCGGTCGAGGAGCCCGGTTCGGAGGAGGCGGAGGAGTCCCGCTACGCCTCCTACCGGCAGCGCACCGCCGCCCGGCAGGCCCTCTTCCGCGTCCAGTTGGTGTGCGACGACCCCGAGACCCGGCGCCTGGCGGAGAAGGCCTTCGAGGAGACCCACTGCATGCACGAGGCGGTGGGGACCGCGGACCGCGCCCGCCGCTCCGAGCGGGCGAAGGAGGCCCTCGCCCTGTTCGTCGCCGCCGCCGCGCCCGGCGTCCGCTGACGGGGGCGGGCATGGACCTCGTCGCGCCGGTCGTCGTCGAACCGCTCAAGCGCCGCCGCTGCTCGGAGTGCCGCCGGGGACCGCTGGAGCGGATGATCCTGGAGTTCAACGCGCCGGTCTGCCTGGACTGCGCCGACCTCGGGCACCTGGTCTTCCTGCCCCGGGGCGACACCGCCCTCACCCGGCGCGCCCGCGAGGCCAGCACCCTCTGGGCGGTGGTGGTACGGCACAACCGGCGCCGCACGCGGTACGAGCGCCAGGGCCTCCTCGTCGAGGAGGCGGCGCTGGCCGGGGCGGAGCGGACCTGCCTGGCGGACGCGGAGGCGCGGGCCAGGCGGCGGGCCCGGGACGCGGAGCGGCGGGCGGTCCTCGACGCCGGGATCACCGCGGCGCTCCGGGCGGAGATCCTGCGGCTCTTCCCGGCCTGTCCTGCGGACCGGGCGGACGAGATCGCCGCCCACGCCTCGGCGAAGGGCAGCGGGCGGGTGGGGCGCACGGCCGCGGGCCGCTCGCTCGACCACGGCGCGGTGACCGCCGCGGTACGGGCCAGCGTACGGCACGTCGACACCCCGTACGACACCCTGCTGATGCGGGGGTGCCGCGTCACCAGGCCCGGACGAGGGTCGCGCCCGCCATCGAGGCGGTGCTCCGGGCCTGGCGCGGTGGCGACGGGGAAGCGCGCGGCTGACGGCTCGGGCGTCAGTGCGCGCCGGTCCCGCCGCGCGGAACGTCCCCTCAGGCCCGGTCTCCGGCGCGGCGCGCGGCGGTACAGCAGGGCGCCGCCGAGGAGCAGCGCGGCACTGCCCGAGGCGGCGTAGCCGATGACGTCCGACGAACCGGTGTGGGCCAGCGCGGCCTCGCTCTTCTCGCCCTGCGGCGCGGGGGCCGGGACGGGAGCGGGGGCGGGCGACTCGGTCTGCGCCTGCGGGACCGGGATGTTCCGCACGGGGGTCTGCGGGCGCGGCGTCGGCGTCTCGATCGGCTGGGCCGGCTTCGCGGGACCGTTGACCGCGGTGTTGCCGAAGGACGGGTTGCCGATGCCGACCACGTTGACCGAGTTCCCGCTGACGTTCACGGGGAGGTCGACGGGGAGCTGGAGGCCGTTCCGGAGAGGACGCCGGGCGATCCCTGGGCCTGGCCCTCGGCGGTGGAGCCGCCGCCGTTGGAAGAGCCGCCGCTCTGGGCGCCGCCTCCGTGGGAGCCGCCGGCCTGCTCCCCGCCGCGCGGGGTGCCGGGCTCGTCCTTGTGGGAGTGGGAGCGGCCGCCGCCGTCCTCGTCCGATCCGTAACCCTCGGGCTCGTCCGAGACGTTGGCGCAGTTGTTGCCGAAGGCCGGGTTGAGCAGCCCGACGACGTCGACCGTGTTGCCGCAGACGTTGACCGGGACGTGCACCGGCAGTTGAACCGTGTTGCCGGAACCGACTCCCGGCGAACCGACCGCGGCGCCCTGGGCGCCGGCGTCGGCGTGCGCAGCGCCCACCGAGAGGGCGAGCGCCCCGCCCGTGACCAACAGTGTGGCCAGACCACTTCGGCGAATCTGCCTCATGGCTTCCTGCCTTCCGGAGGTGTGCACGGGCAGTCGCCCGTACCCGAATCAACGCGGCGGACGTGTGCGCCGGATCCGGCCACCGGAGGTTTCACCCCAACGAGTGGGGCCTGTTCGAGTGTGGACTCACCGTCCCAGGAGACCGTCGAGGGTGTCGACCGGGTCGGAACCGGGGTCGCCGCGCGGCCACCAGTCCTCGCGGTCGCCGTCCGACTCGTAGCCGTACCAGAGGCCGTCCCGGCCCAGGCGGAGCTGGAGGGACCGGCCGGAGAGGCAGTTGCGCCAGGGGCGGAGGGCGGGGAGGCCGGCGGCGAGCAGCGCGGGTCTGGCCCGGTCGAACGGGCCGGCCGGCGGATCCCAGGCCTCTTCCAGGACGGCGAGTCCTCGGCGCCGCCCTGCCGCCAGGCGGCGACGGCACGGGCCAGGTCGGTGGGGGTGCGGTCGAGGGCGTGGGCCAGATCGCGGTAGAGGGCGCGGGTGGAGGCGGTGAGCCCGGAGCCGGGGTGCGCGGCGGCGAGCCGGACCGCGTCCTGCCAGGGGTGAGGGCGGCGACCGGGTCGAGGCCGGTGGCGAGGAGGGCGTGGGCGCGGGCGGCGGCCTCGGTGGCGAGGAGGTCGAGCGCGAGCGGGTCGGGTGCGGCGGGATCGGGCGGGAAGACGGCCGGGCGGCCGGGCCGGTCGGGGAGCGGCAGCGGGGCGGGCAGCGGCGGGAGCCCGGCGCCGGTGGCGGCGTCGAGGGCGGTGCGGGCCGGGACGGTGGGCATCGGGGGTGGGGCGGCGGCGGTCTCGGCGGCGGACCGGGCCGCGTTGCGCCGGGTCAGCTCGGCGAGGAGCTCCTGCTCGCCGCGGCCGCGCATCAGGAAGAGGACGAACGGGTCCTCGTCGAGGAGCCGCGCGGCCTGGTAGCAGAGGGCGGCGGCGTGCTTGCAGGGGTAGCCGTCGTCCGGGCAGGAGCAGTCGGGGACGAGGTCGCCCGGCGCGGGCAGCAACCCGGCGACCGCCTCCAGTGCGTGCGGCACGTCCTTGTCGAGGAGGGCGGCGATGTGGTCGGGACGCGCGGTGGCCCCGTCGAGGAACTCCTCCCAGCCGTCGTCGCCGAGGGTCCGCATCCTGATCTCGGTGCGGTACGGGCGGGGCCGGCTGCCATGGACGTAGGCGACGACCCGGCCGGGGGTGACCGTGATCGCGTCGACGTGGCCGCGTCCCGCGTAGGCCTTGCCGCGGGCGAGGCGGGCCGGGTCGAGGGCGGCGTCCTCCAGGGCCTCGACCCAGGCGTTCCCCACCAGGTGGCGGCGAACCGCCCGTCGGGGGCCTCGCGGGGCGCGACCTGCGGGAAGGAGCGGCGGCGGTCGTCGTGGCGGGGGCGGTCCGCGCGCGGCCCGGACGCGGTTCACGAGGCCTCCTCAGAGACACCAGGTCGGCGAGCTCCCGGTCGGTGAGTTCGGTGAGGGCGGCCTCGCCGGAGCCGAGGACAGCGTCGGCCAGGGCCCGCTTGGCGCGGAGCATCTCGGAGATCCGGTCCTCGACCGTGCCCTCGGCGATCAGCCGGTGGACCTGCACCGGCTGGGTCTGGCCGATGCGGTAGGCGCGGTCGGTGGCCTGCTCCTCGACGGCCGGGTTCCACCAGCGGTCGTAGTGGATCACGTGGCCGGCCCGGGTGAGGTTGAGGCCGGTGCCCGCGGCCTTCAGGGAGAGCAGGAAGACGGGGACCTCGCCGTCCTGGAAGCGGTCGACCATCCGCTCCCGCTCGGCCACCGGGGTGCCGCCGTGCAGGAGTTGGGCGGGGACGCCGCGCGCGGCCAGGTGGTCGGCGAGGAGCCGGGCCATCGACACGTACTGGGTGAAGACGAGCACGGACCCGTCCTCGGCGAGGATCGTGTCGAGCAGCTCGTCGAGGAGGGCGAGCTTCCCCGAGCGGCCGGCGAGACGGGCGGTGCCGGGGCCGCGCGGGGCCTCCTCCCTGAGGAACTGGGCGGGGTGGTTGCAGATCTGCTTGAGGGAGGTCAGCAGCTTCATGACCAGACCGCGCCGTGCCATGCCCTCGGACTCCTCGATCCGCGCCATGGTCTCGCGGACGGTCGCCTCGTAGAGGGAGGCCTGCTCCCGGGTGAGGGCGACGGGATGGTCGGACTCCGTCTTGGGCGGCAGCTCGGGGACGATGCCGGGATCGGACTTGCGGCGGCGCAGCAGGAAGGGGCGCACGAGCCGGGCGAGCCGCTCGACGGCCTCGTCGTGCTCGATCTCCTCGTGGTTCTCCACGGCCCTGGCGTGCCGGGAGCGGAAGGCCTTGAGCGGTCCGAGGAGGCCGGGGGTGGTCCAGTCGAGGAGGGCCCACAGCTCGGAGAGGTTGTTCTCCACGGGGGTGCCGGTCAGGGCGACCCTGGCGGGCGCGGGGATCTCGCGCAGCGCCCTGGCGGTCGCGGAGAACGGGTTCTTGACGTGCTGCGCCTCGTCGGCGACGACCATCCCCCACTCGTGCGCGGCCAGTCGGGCGGCGCTGGTGCGCAGGGTCCCGTAGGTGGTGAGGACGAAGCCGCCCCGGTGCCGTCCAGGTCCCGGTCGGCGCCGTGGAAGCGCCGCACGGGCACGTCGGGGGCGAACTTCCGCACTTCCCGCTGCCAGTTGCCGAGCAGGGACGCCGGGCAGACGACCAGGGTGGGGGCGCGGCGGGCGCGCCGCAGGTGGAGGGCGATGAGGGTGACGGTCTTGCCGAGGCCCATGTCGTCGGCGAGGCAGCCGCCGAGGCCGAGCGAGGTCATCAGGTCGAGCCAGGCGAGGCCCCGGAGCTGGTAGTCGCGCAGGGTGGCGGTGAGGCCGGGCGGGGCCTGCACGTCCTCGGGTCCGGCCAGGAGCCGGTCGCGGAGGGCGGCGAGCGCCCCGACGGGGACGGCGGGGACGGTCTCGCCGTCCACCTCGGCAGTGCCGGTGAGGGCGACGCCGAGGGCGTCGACCGGTTCGAGCAGGCCGAGCTCCCGCTTGCGGGCCTTGCGGACCAGGTCGGGGTCGACGACGACCCACTGGTCGCGGAGGCGCACGACGGGCCGGTGGGCCTCGGCCAGGAGGTCCATCTCGCGCTCGGTGAGCGGATCGCCGTCGAGGGCCAACTGCCAGTCGAAGCGCAGCAGCTCCTCGCTGTCGAAGAAGGAGGTGCCGTCGGTCGCGGAGCCGGGGGCGGCGAGCGCCGGGCGGACGACGGCGGAGGCGCTGAGCGAGCGGGCCAGCTCGCGCGGCCAGTGGACGGCGACCCCGGCGTCGGCGAGCCGGGCGGCGGCGGGGCCGAGCAGCTCGTACAGCTCGTCCTCGGTGACGGCGAGGACGTCGGGCACGTCCCGCTCCAGGAGCCGGGCCAGCGGGGGCCAGACCCGGGCGGCGCGGCGCAGGGCGAGACGGCGTCGATCCGGGCGCGGGGGCCGAAGTGCTCGCCCTCCCCGCCCACAGGTCCGTGGCGTCGATGACGAGGGTGGGGTCGGCGAGGCTGTGGACCTGGAGGAGCGCGGCGGCGGCGTGCCGCTCGCCGCCGCCCTCTTCCGCGCTCCCTTCGCCGGGGGCGCCGATGTCGAAGAGTTCGTACGGCGACAGGTCGAGGCGGAGCGAGACGCGGACCCCGGCGTCCATTCCGGCCGCCGCCTCGGCGGCCAGGCACGCGCGGGGCAGGTGCTGCGGGGCGCGGGCCGCGAACGGCGCCCGACCGCGTGGGCGGCGGCCGGGGTGCGGGGCAGGGCGTCGGCGACGGCGTCGAGGAAGGCGCGGACGAGGGTCTCGGGGTCGGGCAGCCGCAGCGGTCCGCGGCCGGGGACGGGCACGGCGTACGCCTCGGCCGGCAGGGCGGCGGCGACGGCCCGCAGATGGGCGATGTCGTCGGCGTCCAGGGGCCCGGCCCGCCAGGCGTCCAGGTCGTCGGCGGTGAGTCCCGGCAGGAGCCGTCCCCGGGCGGCCAGGTGCAGGGCGTGCAGGGCGGCGGCGCCCCAGCCGGCAGTGGCGGGGTGGGCGGCCGGGTGGTGGCGGGCCGCGACGAGGTGGGGCAGGGCGGTCTCGACGGGGAGGGTGACGGCGGGGACCTCGCGGCTCCGGGCGCCGTTGCCGTGCCGCCGGGCCACGGTCAGCCCGACGCGCTCCGCGCCGGCCACCGTCCCGGGGTCCGGCAGTGCGCCGCCGTCGGGGGCCCAGAAGGCGATCCGGCCCTCGCGGGGAAGGGTGGCGGGCAGGAAGACGGCGGCACCGGTGCTCCAGGTGTGTCACGGCTCCGCTCTCCTCCCCGGCCCTCCGCCGCGTGCCGGAACTCCGACGAGCTCCGACGTGGACCTCCGACCTTACGGGTGGGGACTGACAACGGGCCCGGCCGCCGGCCCGACCACTGGTCCGGGTGCGGATCCGGCCGCACGTCCGACCGCCGGCCCGGATCGCCGGCCCGTATGCGGTCGCCGGCCGGTTCCCCGGGCGGCCCAGCAGCGGATGACACAGGGCCCGCCGGGCGGGAGGGTGGGCCTGGACCGGGGTCGGGCCCGAGGGGCGCCGTCCGCCGCCGCTCGCCGCCGTCCGTCACCATCCGCCGCCGTCGCCTCGGCCCGGCGCTCGCCCGACATCCGCCCGCTCGCCCGACATCCGCTCGACAGAAGAGGAACCGCCATGTCCGTTCGCCGGCGTCTCACGACCGCCACCGGGGCCGTGCTGCTCACCCTCGCCGTCGCCGGCTGCTCGGGCCTCGGCCGCACCGCCGTGGGCACGATCTCGTACGAGACGGAGCGCGAGGTGGGCGTGACGGTGACGAGCCCCTCGGTGAAGGGCTGCCACCGCCTGGCGCCGTCCGGCGCGACCAGGGTCGAGAACAACACCCTGGTGGACATCGTGCTGTACCCGACCCTCGACTGCCGGGGCAAGGACTCCACCTACCTGCCGGCCGACACCACGGACGAGATCGTCCCGGAAACCCTCCCCTGGCGCAGCTACAGCGTCATCCACTAGGGCCCGTCCGGCCCTCCTTCGCTTTCCGCCCGGGGCGGTCCATGCTGGAGGTGTCCGGAGGACCCGCGGGAGACGTGGACGGGAGGCGTGAGCGCCATGCGGACCGGGAGCGAGCCGGTGACCGCGCGCAGCCCCTTGCGGATGCGGTTCTGGCTGAGCGTGTGGGGACTCCTGTGGGCGGTCTTCGGCACGGTCGCGTTCGCCCTGGTGGGCCGGCCCGGCTGGGCCGCGGCCTGCGGGGTGCTGTTCCTGGTGGTCCTGGTCGACCTGGCCCTCGTGGTGCGCCGCATGCGGCAGGGACCGCACTGGCAGCCGGGCCGGGACGTCCCTCCGTACGACCCGGGCCGCGGCGGCGGAAGCGCTGAGCGCCCGCCCGGATCTCCGGTGCGCCCTCAGTTCCGCGAGTCGAAGCCCGCCGCCTGCAGGTACTCCGGCTTGGGGTCGAGCGCGGCGGCCAGGCGGAAGTGCCGGGTGGCCCGGTCGGTCTGTCCGGAGCGCTCGAAGGTGCGGGCCAGGGCGAAGTGGGCGAAGGCGTTGTCCGGCTCGCGCTCCAGGACCAGCTCGAACTCGAGCTGCGCGGGGCGCAACTGGGCGGCGGCGAAGAAGGCACGCGCGCGCAGCAGGCGCGCGGCCGTGTTCTCGGGGTGGGCGGCGATCACCGAGTCCAGCAGCTTCACGGCGCCCCGGGGGTCCCGCGCGGCCAGCAGTTGCTCCGCGGCGCGGAAGTCGATGACGTGCGTTTCCGGATTGCTGTCGGCCACGATGGCATCCTTCCCCTCGTTCGGTGGTTGAACACCGGACCCGGTGGCCGCATTCCGTCCGGGCCCGCCGAACGGGCCCTGCGCGGAGGACGCGGACCGCTGGACAGGCCCTGTACGGAGGACGCGACCCGCCGGACAGGCCCTGTACAGAGGACGCGACCCGCCGGACAGGTCCTAAACGGAGGACGCGGCCCGCCGTGACAGCTCGTCCCAGACCTTCCGCACCTGCGGTTCGAGGGCGTCGAGCGGTCCGTCGTTGTCGATCACGAGGTCCGCGACGGCCAGCCGCTGCGCGCGCGTGGCCTGGGCCGCCATCCGGGCACGGGCTTCGGACTCGTCCATGCCCCGCAGCCGTACGAGCCGGTCGAGCTGGGTCTCCGGGGACGCGTCCACGACCACGACCAGGTCGTAGAGCGGCGCGAGCCCGTTCTCGGTGAGCAGGGGACGTCGTGGACGACGACGTCCCCGGCCTCCGCCCGGCTCTCCAGCTCCGCCGACCGGGCTCCGACCAGGGGTGGACGATGGCGTTGAGGGTGGCCAGGCGGTCGGCGTCGGCGAACACGAGGGAGCCGAGCTTCGGCCGGTCGAGCGTCCCCTCCGCGGTGAGGACACCGTCGCCGAAGGCCTCCACGACGGCCGCGAGCCCCGGGGTGCCGGGCTCCACGACCTCGCGGGCGATCCGGTCCGCGTCGACGAGGACGGCCCCGTACGAGACGAGCAGCCGTGACACTTCGCTCTTGCCGGCGCCGATCCCGCCGGTCAGGCCCACCTTCAGCATGAGCGGCAGCTTAGGGCCTGCCCCGCGGGACTACGCGTCGCCCTCCCGCTCCGCGAGAAGCGCTCGAACTCGCGGCCCAGCTCGTCCGCCGACGGCAGGTCGGCGGGCTCGGTAACGAGGTTGCCGCGGGTCTCAGCCCCGGCCACCGCGTCGTACTGGTGCTCGAGACCCTGCACGAGCGCCACCAGCTCCTCGTCGCCCTCGCCGATCTGGCGGTCGATCTCGGTCTGGGTGCGGCGGGCCTCCGTCCGCAGGGAGTGGGCGACGCCGGGAGGACGAGCCCCGTGGCGGCCGTGACGGCCTCCAGGGCGGTCAGGGCCGCGTCCGGGTAGGCCGAGCGGGCCACGTAGTGCGGGACGTGGGCGGCGACGCCGAGGGTGTCGTGGCCGGCCTCGGTGAGCCGGTACTCGACGAGGGACTCGGCGCTGCCGGGGACCTGGGCCTCGTCGAAGGGGCTGCGGTGGCCGGGCATGAGGTCGGTGCGGCTGCCGTGCGGGGTGAGCCCGACCGGGCGGGTGTGCGGCACGCCCATGGGGATGCCGTGGAAGTTGACGGAGAGGCGCACGCCGAGGCGCTCGACGATCTGCCGGACGGCGGCGGCGAACCGCTCCCACTCCACGTCCGGCTCCGGACCGGAGAGGACGAGGAAGGGGCGCCGGTGGCGTCCTGCACGAGCGGACCTCGATGGACGGCGTCTCGTACGCGGTCCAGCGGTCGCGCCGGAAGGTCAGGAGCGGGCGGCGGGCGCGGTAGTCCACGAGCCGGTCGTGGTCGAAGCGGGCCACCAACTGGTGCGGAAGGGTGTCGAGCAGGCGCTCGACGATCTGCTCACCGGTCTCACCCGCGTCGATGTAGCCGTCGAAGTGGTACAGCATGACGAGGCCGGCCGACTCCTGCGCCAGAGCCATGTCGACGACGGCCACGCCCTTCGGGTCCCATTCGTACAAATCCTGCGGATCAAGCACGATTACCGCTCCTCCTCGTGTTCTCTCTGGGAACGCGCCGGGCCGCGCCGCCATTCCCGGAGCCCGTGATCTTTCGACGGAACGGCCCGAACTCGGGCCACTGGTCCAGACCTTGACACGGTCGGGGCGGCTCCCTACCGTCTGCCGACAGCGTCGCGTTCGGCCTCTCGATCCCCGTGCACATACAGGAACACCCCCATTCCTGCCCCGGAAGGCACCCCCATGCGCCCTCGAACGCTGCTCCTCCCCTCCTCCCGGCGCTCCTCGCCGTCCCCTCGTGACCTCCCCGGCCGCCGCGGCGACCATCGAGGTCACGACCGCGGCACCAGCTCAAGTCGGCGCTCACCGCCGCGCGCCCCGGCGACACGATCCACCTCGCGGACGGCACGTACACCGGGAACTTCAAGGCCACCACGCCGGGCACCTCGTCCGCCCGGATCACCCTGACCGGCTCCTCACGCGCGGTGCTGACCGCCGGCGGCAGCTACGGGCTGCACCTCAACGGCGCCTCGTACTGGACGGTGAAGGGGTCACGGTGACCGGCGGCCAGAAGGGGATCATGGCCGACTCCGCGAACGGCGTGGTGATCGACGGGGTGACCGTGCACGACCTGGACATGGAGGGCGTGCACTTCCGCAACTCCAGCAAGGACGGGGTCTCAAGAACTCCCGGATCTACGACACCGGGAACGACGGCCGGGGCATGGGCGAGGGGGTGTACGTCGGCACCGCCAACAGCCTGGGCGACAAGAGCGACGGCGCGCAGATCCTGGGCAACGTGATCGGGCCGGACGTCGGCGGCGAGAGCGTCGACGTCAAGGAGGGCACGACCGGGGCGAGGATCGTCGGCAACACCTTCGACGGGCGCGGGCTGACCGGCGCCAACTACGACGACTCCTGGGTCGACGTGAAGGGCAACGACGTCCTCGTGGAGGACAACACCGGGGTGAACACGACGAACAACGGCTTCGAGACCCACAGCCAGCAGAGCGGCTGGGGCTGCGGGACGGTCTTCCGTGGCAACCGCGCGAACCTGACGGGCGCGACCGGGCCGCAGCGGCTCGCGATCCACGTCACCAACCAGAGCGCCTCGTGCCGGACCACGGTGTACGCCTCGAACACGGTGACCGGCGGGAACGGCCTGACGAACATCGCCGTCACACCCTGGGCCGTATGCGGGGCCGTGTAGGAGGCCGTACGAGGGGAGACCGTACGGGGGGCCGCACGCCGGAGGGCCGTACGCGGAGGGGCCGTACGCGGGGGCCGGGAAAACGTCCGAGGCCCGCTCCCCGGAGGAACGGGCCTCGGTCTCGCTAGCGGCTAGCGCTCAGCGGAGAGCCTGTTCAGCTCTGGCCGCCGGCCAGCTTCTCGCGCAGGGCGGCAAGCGCCTCGTCCGACGCCAGGGCGCCGGAGTTGTCGTCCGACTCCGAGGAGTAGGAGCCACCCGACACGCCCGCCGGGGCACCGGCCGGAGCGGCGGCGCCACCCTCGGCAGCGGCGGCCTCGTCGGCCTCGCGGGACTTGATGACCTGGGCCTGGTGCTGCTCGAAGCGGGACTGCGCCTCGGCGTACTGGGTCTCCCAGGCCTCGCGCTGGGTCTCGAAGCCCTCGAGCCAGTCGTTGGTCTCGGGGTCGAAGCCCTCGGGGTAGATGTAGTTGCCCTGGTCGTCGTAGGACGCGGCCATGCCGTACAGGGTCGGGTCGAACTCGACCGAGGCCGGGTCGGCACCGAAGGACTCGTTGGCCTGCTTCAGCGAGAGGCTGATGCGGCGGCGCTCGAGGTCGATGTCGATGACCTTGACGAAGATCTCGTCGTTGACCTGGACGACCTGCTCCGGGATCTCCACGTGGCGCTCGGCCAGCTCGGAGATGTGGACCAGACCCTCGATGCCCTCGTCCACGCGGACGAACGCACCGAACGGAACCAGCTTGGTGACCTTACCCGGGACGACCTGACCGATCTGGTGGGTCCGGGCGAACTGCTGCCACGGGTCCTCCTGGGTCGCCTTCAGCGACAGGGAGACGCGCTCGCGGTCCATGTCCACGTCGAGAACCTCGACGGTGACCTCCTAGCCGACCTCGACGACCTCGGACGGGTGGTCGATGTGCTTCCAGGACAGCTCGGAGACGTGCACGAGACCGTCGACGCCACCCAGGTCCACGAAGGCACCGAAGTTGACGATCGAGGACACGACGCCGGAGCGGACCTGACCCTTCTGGAGGGTCGTGAGGAAGGTCTGGCGGACCTCGGACTGGGTCTGCTCCAGCCAGGCGCGGCGGGACAGGACCACGTTGTTGCGGTTCTTGTCCAGCTCGATGATCTTCGCCTCGAGCTCCTTGCCCACGTAGGGCTGGAGGTCGCGGACGCGACGCATCTCGACCAGGGAGGCCGGGAGGAAGCCGCGGAGGCCGATGTCGAGGATGAGACCACCCTTGACGACCTCGATGACGGTACCGGTGACGATGCCGTCCTCTTCCTTGATCTTCTCGATGGTGCCCCAGGCGCGCTCGTACTGGGCGCGCTTCTTCGAGAGGATCAGGCGGCCTTCCTTGTCCTCCTTCTGGAGAACCAGGGCCTCGATCTCGTCGCCGACCTTGACGACCTCGTTCGGGTCGACGTCGTGCTTGATCGAGAGCTCGCGGCTCGGGATGACACCTTCGGTCTTGTAACCGATGTCGAGCAGGACCTCGTCCCGGTCGACCTTCACGATGACGCCGTCGACGATGTCGCCGTCGTTGAAGTACTTGATCGTCTCGTCGATCGCGGCGAGGAAGGCTTCCTCGTTACCGATGTCGTTGACCGCAACCTGCGGGGTGGTGGCGGTGGTCTCGGTGCTGCTCGTCATGTGGGAAAGGGCTCCGGTTACGGACAGAAAGTCGTAGGTACTGCTACGCCGAGAGCCCGTATCGCACCAAGAAGCCGGACAGCCAATGAGACCCCCTGCCCGCGAACGGGAGGAGCCTCGAAAACCGAGGGGACATATACCAGGTACGAGCGCGGCCTGCTCCGTCTGAGGCACGCAGACCCGCAGCGCAACCTTTAGCATACGGAAGCGGCCGGACGGGGTCAATGCGCGAAGCGCGCACCCGGGGCAGATCAGCTCAACTCCGGCACCACTCATGTCCCTCCACGCCGTTTCGGCGTGGTCCGCCACACGGCGGTACTGAGCACAAACTACATCGGCGGGCGAGATGAACCAAGAGTACGGACGCGAAGACGCGGTCCAGGACGAGGCCGACGGAGCGGAGGCGACCCGGCGTGACGCGGGGGACGCGGAGAGCAGCCGGGCGAACCGCGGATGGTGGGACCGGAACGCCGACGAGTACCAGAGCGAGCACGGCTCCTTCCTGGGCGACGACCGGTTCGTGTGGGGGCCCGAGGGGCTCGACGAGGCCGAGGCGGGGCTCCTCGGTCCGGCCGCCTCGCTGAAGGGCCTCGACGTCCTGGAGATCGGCGCGGGCGCGGCGCAGTGCTCGCGGTGGCTGGCGGCACAGGGCGCGCGGCCGGTGGCGCTCGACCTCTCGCACCGGCAGCTCCAGCACGCGCTGCGGATCGGCGACGAGGTGCCGCTGGTGGAGAGCCGACGCGGGGGCGCTGCCGTTCGGGACGGCTCCTTCGACCTGGCCTGCTCGGCGTACGGGGCGGTGCCGTTCGTCGCCGATCCGGTACGGGTCTTCCGGGAGGTGCGCCGGGTGCTGCGGCCGGGCGGGCGCTGGGTGTTCTCGGTGACGCACCCGATCCGCTGGGCCTTCCCCGACGAACCGGGGCCCGAGGGCTCTCGGTCGCGGCCTCCTACTTCGACCGCACGCCGTACGTCGAGCAGGACGAGGAGGGGCGCGCGGTGTACGTGGAGCACCACCGGACGCTCGGGGACCGGGTGCGGGACGTGGTGGCCGGCGGGTTCCGCCTGGTGGACCTGGTCGAGCCGGAGTGGCCTGCCTGGAACGGCCAGGAGTGGGGCGGCTGGTCCCCGCTGCGGGGAACCTGATCCCGGGGACGGCGATCTTCGTGTGCGAGCGGGCGGAGTAGAGGAGGAGAAGGGGAGGCGCCGGCCCTACCGGCTCCGCCAGTCTTACTTGCGTACTTATAGGTGGGCCTTGTGGACAACGGGGCTCGTCTTTTCTTGCGCGTACGAGACTGAGTGCGTGATCCGAAACGAAGCGCTCGACCGTCTCCCCGTCCGCCATGCCGTCCCCGAGCTGCTCTCCGCGCTCGCGGAGCGTGGCACGGCGGTGCTGTCCGCTCCTCCCGGCACCGGCAAGACGACGCTGGTGCCACTGGCCCTCGCGGGTCTCATAGGGGACGGGCCGGCGCGCCGGGTGCTGGTGGCCGAGCCGCGCCGGATGGCGGTGCGGGCGGCGGCCCGGCGGATGGCGTGGCTGCTCGGCGAGGAGGTCGGCGGCGCGGTCGGCTTCTCCGTGCGCGGCGAGCGGCGGACCGGTCCCGCGACCCGGGTCGAGGTGGTGACCACGGGCATCCTGCTGCAACGGCTCCAGCGGGATCCGGAACTGGCGGGCGTCGACGTGGTGCTGCTCGACGAGTGCCACGAGCGGCACCTGGACGCCGACACGGCCATGGCCTTCCTGGTGGACGTACGGGCGACCCTGCGGCCGGACCTGAAGCTGATCGCGGCCTCGGCGACGAGCGACGCCGAGGCGTGGTCCCAGTTGCTCACGGTGCTCGACGGCAGCGGACCCGCGCCGGTCGTGCGGAGCGTGGGCGAGGGCACAGTTACGCGGTCCGGTTCGCCGCGCCGCCCGCCGGGATCAGGCCGCGCACGGCACCTGGGTGGATCCGGCGCTGCTGCGCCACGTGGCGGCGACGGTCCGGCTCGCCCTGGAGCTGCACGGGGCGACGTCCTCTGCTTCCTGCCGGGCACGGGAGAGATCGCGCGGACGGCGGGGCTGCTCGCGGACCTGGACGCCGAGGTGCTCCAGTTGCACGGGCGGGCTCCGGCGGCGGTGCAGGACGCGGTGCTGCGGGGCGCCGAGCCGGGCGGGCGGCGCCGGGTGGTGCTCTCGACGGCGGTGGCGGAGTCGAGCGTGACGGTTCCGGGAGTGCGGGTGGTGGTGGACTCGGGGCTCGCGCGGGAGCCGCGGACGGACCACGCCCGGGGGCTCGGGTCGCTGGCGACGGTTCCGGTGTCGACGGCCGCGGCGACCCAGCGGGCCGGGCGCTCGGGGCGTGAGGCGTTCGGTGTGGTCTACCGCTGCTGGGCGGAGGCGGAGGACGGCGGCCGGGCGCGGTTCCCGTCGCCCGAGATCAGGATCGCGGACCTGGCGGACTTCGCCCTGCGGGCCGCCTGTTGGGGCGACCCGACGGCCGGGGGCTCGCGCTGCTCGACGCGCCGCCGGCCAGGGCGATGGAGGCGGCCCGCTCGGTCCTCGGGTCGATCGGGGCCGTGGACGCGGCGGGCCGGGCCACGGAGCGCGGGGTACGGATGTCCCGGCTCGGGCTCCATCCCCGGTTGGGCCGTGCCCTGCTGGACGGGGCGCCGGAGGTCGGGGTCCGGCGGGCCGCCGAGGTGGTCGCGCTGCTCAGCGAGGAGCCGCCGCGCGACTACGGGGACGACCTGGTGGCGGCCTGGCGGGCGGCCCGCCGGGGTTCGGACGGGTACGGCGCGCGGTGGAGGGCGGAGGCGCGCCGCCTGGAACGGGCGGCCGGCGCGGTGGTGACCGGGGGCGGGGGCGCCGGAGGTGCCGGGGGTGCCGGGGGCGGGGATGCCGGGGCGGGGGCGCCCCGGCGGTCGGGGAGGGTGAGGACGCCGTGGCCGGTCTGGTGACGGCGCTCGCCTTCCCGGAGCGGGTGGCCAGGGCCCGGGAGCAGGGCGGCTTCCTGATGGTGTCGGGGAGCGGGGCGCGGCTCGCCGAGGGATCCGGGCTGCGGTCCGCGCCGTGGCTGGCCGTGGCGGTGGCGGACCGTACGGCGCGGGACGCCACGGCCCGGGTGCGGCTCGCGGCGGTGGTGGACGAGGCCGTGGCGCGGCGGGCGGCCGGACACCTGCGGTCCACCGGCGAGGAGGTCCACTGGGAGGACGGGGACGTGGTCGCGCGGTCGGTGGACCGGCTGGGCGCGGTCGAGCTGACGGTCCGGCCGCTGGGCACCGGGGCCGATCGCACGCTGGTGCGGGAGGCGCTGCTCGACGGGCTGCGGCGCGAGGGGCCCGGGCTGCTGCGGTGGAGCCGGGAGGCCGGGGAGCTGCGCGAGCGGCTGGCGTTCCTCCACCGGGAGGTGGGCGGAGCGTGGCCGGACGTGTCGGAGGAGGCGCTGGTCGACCGGGCCGGGGAGTGGCTGGAGCCGGAGCTGTCCCGGGCCGGGCGCCGCGCCGACCTGGGGCGGATCGACGCCGGCGAGGCCCTGCGGCGGCTGCTGCCGTGGGCGTCGGGCGAGGCGGGCCGGCTGGACGAGCTGGCGCCGGAGCGGATCGAGGTGCCGAGCGGTTCGCGGATACGGGTGGAGTACGGGGGCGACCGGCCGGTGCTCGCGGTGAAGCTCCAGGAGATGTTCGGTCTGGCCGAGACGCCCCGGGTGGCGGGGGTCCCGGTGCTGGTCCACCTCCTCTCCCCGCCGGGCGGCCGGCGGCGGTGACCGCGGACCTGGCGTCGTTCTGGCGGGACGGCTACCGCGCGGTGCGGGCGGAGCTGCGGGGACGGTATCCGAAGCACCCGTGGCCGGAGGACCCGTCCGCGGCGGTGGCGACCCGGCACACGAGCGCGCGGCTCGGAAGGGAGCGGTGACCTCCGGGGAGGCGGCGGGGCGGGGCGTGGCCGGGGAACGCGAAGCGCCGCCCCTCGCCCGGTGCGGACGGAAGGGGCGGCGCGGTGCGGCCGGGCCGGTGCCTCGGGCGAGGCGGCCGGGCCCCGGAGCCTGATCGGCCTGCGGATGCGGTGATCACGCCTCGGGAGCGACCGGCCCTCAGGCAGTGGTCAGGCCTCGGGGCGGTGATCAGCCCTTGGGCGTGCCGGCGGAGGTGGAGGAGCCCGTCGGCGTGGAGGACGACGGGGAGGGAGAGGTGGACGGCGGGGGAGGCCTCGGGCGTAGCGCTCTCGGAGGCTCCGGCTCCGGGGTGGAGGTGGGGGAGCGGGAGTGGGCTCGGTGACCTTGAGCTCGACGAAGAGGGCGCCGCCGCCGGGCGTGGTCAGCTTGAGGAAGTACGTGCCCGCCTTGTCGCCCGCGAGGAGGTCGCCCGCCGCGAGGGTGAGGTGCCGTCCGTGGCGGTCCGGAAGGTGGCGGTGCGGGAGGACGTGCTCTTGAAGGCCGGGCCTCGGCGCTCGCCTCCTCGTCCGTCTGCGCGGTGACGATCCGCGCGGTGACGGGCACGCCGGGGGCGAGGGCCTCCTTGAGGGTGGCCTTCACCCGGACCTGCTGGTCGAAGGCGGTGCCGGTGGCGGCCGACAGGGCGGCGTCGCCGACGCGGACGAGGGTGTCCGCCCGGCGCTCGGTGACGGAGACGGCGAATTCGGCCGCGCCCAGGGTGCGGCCCACGACGGTGGCCCGGATCTTGAACGATCCCGTCTCCTCGCCGGCCCGCAGCGCCGGGGAGGAGGCGACGCCAGACGCGGTGGTGGTGGCGGTGACGACGGCCTTGCCCCCGGCGAAGCGGGTGTCGGTGCTCCCGACGATCTCGAAGCGGACGCTCACCTTGGCGACCGGCTTGCCCGAGGCGTCGAGCGCCGCGACCCGGGGGTCTTCTCGAAGTCGCCGCCGGTGGTCGCGGTGAGTCGGCCGTTGGCCGCGACCGTGAGTTCCGCCACCTTCCCGGCCGGTGAAGGGGCGGGCGGCGTCGGGTCGGTGGTGGGGGCTTGGTCGGGACGGTCGGCGGCTTGGTCGCCCCGGGCGTGGACGGCTTCGGGTTCGGGGTGCTCGGCTCCGGCGCGGGGGCGTCGGGGAGGGGACGTCGGCGCGGTCGGGAACGGCCCGGTGGGGCTCGGGAAGACACCCGGGCGGCGGGCGTCGCTGCGGTCGACCGGCAGCACGCCCGTGCCGTCCGGGACCTGGTGGGTGCCGCGCTTGTAGTACTCGAACCAGGACAGGACCGTGTTCAGGTACTCGGTCGAGCGGTTGTAGCTGAGGATCGCGCGGTCGAGGTCGGCCCTGAGCGCGAGGTTGCGGTCGTTGGCGCAGAGGTAGAGACCGGCGGCCTGTGCCGCGTCGTAGATGTTGTTCGGGTCCTTCTTCCCGTCGCCGTTGGCGTCCTGGCCCCACGTGGCCCAGGTGGACGGGATGAACTGCATCGGGCCGACGGCGCGGTCGTGGACCTTGTCGCCGTCGTAGGCGCCGCCGTCGGTGTCGGAGATGTCGGCGAAGCCGACGCCGTTGAGGCGGGGCCGAGGATCGGCGAGGTGGTCGTGCCGTTGCCGTCGACCCGGCCGCCGCGCGCCTGCCCGGACTCGACCTTGCCGATGCCGGCGAGCAGTTGCCACGGCAGGTTGCAGTGGGGGTCGGTCGAGCGGATCGACTGCTCGGCCCGCTTGTAGGCGGAGAGGACGGACGCGGGTATGCCGGCTTCGGCGGGGCCGGTGACCACCGGCAGGGCGATGCTCACCGTGGGCTTGCCCGGCTTGTTCAGCGGCGGCAGCTCCGTGTAGTACGGCGAGTCACCGGTCGCGGAGCCCTCGCCGGACGGCGGGCAGTCTCCCCGCGCCGACGGCGCGGTCGCCGCCGGCGTTGTCCGTGGTCGGCTGGATCGCCTCCGGTGCCTGCGATGCGGCGAGCGCGGCGACCGCCGCGGCCACGACCGCCCGCTGGTGGCCCCCTGCGCAGCCGGCGTCCCATGTCCGGTGCCATATGCGTCGTTTCCTCCCCGATCGACTGCGGCCCCGCGCTCCCCGCGCGTGGCCTCCGGCGACCCTATGCCAACTCCGTACCGCCGAGTACCGGCCGGTGACCGTGTTTCACGCTTTCGTCACCTCCTGGCCGCCTGCCGACCAAACGGGGGCGGGAACCGATCGGGGTGCCCGTCGCCTCTTGCACTGCGACCGATCATGGACCGTCGGCCGTCCCCCACGGGCCGTCGCCGTCCGAACCCCGGGAGTCCCCCTTGCCGTTCACGCTGAGCCATGCCGCCGCCGTGCTGCCCGGGCTGCGCCGGAACGGGACCGCGCGCGGGCCGCTGGTCGCGTCCGCCCTCGTCGCGGGTTCCTTCGCACCCGACATGACCTACTTCGCCGCCACGGCGTTCCCCGACGCGATGGCCTTCGGGGACGTCACGCACTCCCCGCCGGGATCGTCACGGCCGACGTGCTGATCACGGCCGTGCTCGTCGGCCTGTGGCTGACCGTGCGCGAACCGCTCGTGGCGCTGCTGCCCGCCCGGTGGCGGGGCAGGGTGTACAGGCTCGTCGTGGGCCGCCGTTGGCGGGAGCGGCGGCCGGCCGCGCTCGCGGCCTGGTTCTTCCTCTCGGCGGTGCTCGGCGCCACGACCCACGTGGTGTGGGACTCCTTCACCCACCTCGACCGCTGGGGCACCCGCGCGATCCCGTTCCTCGGCGAGATCGTGGCCGGTTTCCCGGTCTACCTCTACGCGCAGTACGGGGGTTCGGCGCTGGCGCTGCTGCTCCTCGGCCGGTTCGCCGCCCGGGCGCTGCGCGCCACCGCGCCGGGGCGGGGCTCCCCGCCGGCGTGCCGGTCCCGGACCGGCGCGGGCGGCTCGTCGCAGCCGGGCTCATCGGCGGCTGCGTCCTCGCCGGGGTCGCCCACCGGGTGCTGCGCTGGGCCGCGTACTGGGGCTGGGACCGGATCGAGACGCCCCTGGACGTCATTCCGACGGCGTGCTTCGGGGCCGGCGCCGGGCTCGCCGTCGGGCTCGTGCTGTACGGGGCGGGGGCGCGGCTCCTTGGAGCGCCGCCCGCTCCCGGGGCGGGGCCCCGGCTCTCCCGGACGCGGAGGCGGAGGCCCCGGCGTCCCGGCCGGAGCGCTCCCGTCCGGGACCTCGCTGACCTCCTCCGAGGGCGTGAAGTCGCGGGCCGCCGCGCTCCCGGAGAGTCTGCGGTGCACGGCCAGGGCGACCCCTCCAGGGTCCGGATGCCGTACCGCATGGTGGGGTTGCCGTGGCTCAGGAGGGCCAGCCGGTAGTCGGTCGCGGAGGCGCCGCCCACCCCGGCACCCGCACCCGCACCCGTACCGGCCCTCGCGCCTGTGCCCGCTCCCGCACCCGCTCCCGTACCGGCCCCGCACCCGCACCCGTGGCCGCGCCCGTACTCGTCCCAGCGCCCCCTCCCCGCCCTTCCCTTGCCCGCGGCCGGGCGCACCACGCCGACGCTGTGGACGCGCCAGGCGTGGGTGGCGCGGGGCAGCCAGCCGTTCTTGAGGTGGACCTTGACCGTGCGGGGCGCGCCCGAGGTGACGCCCCAGGCCTGGTCGCGGACGACCTGGCCCATCAGGGACAGCGCCTCGGCGCGGCGGGACACCGCGGCGAGGAGGGCGAGTTGGTCGCGGGCGGTGGTGCGGGTCAGTCCCCAGTAGCCGCCGTGCCCCGGGACGGTGTCCCTGGCCCCGACGTCGCGCAGCACCCTGGTGAGGCGGGCGCGGGAGAGCCCTACCACAGTTCGCCGGCCGCCTTGTTGTCGGAGCGGGTGATCATCGCCCTCATCCGCTGGGACTCCAGGCGGGTGGGCGCGCAGCCGAGCTCCGCCGCCCGTCCGAGGACGGCCTCCAGGACGAGGACCTTGGCGATGCTGGCGGAGTCGTACACCAGGGTGTCGTCGAGCCGGCAGCGCAGCCCCCGCGCGGGGTCGTGCAGGGCGATGGAGACCGTGCCGTCGCGGCCCTTGAGGGCCTTCGCGATGTCCTGGGACAACCGGGAGGCGAGGGTCGGTTCGCGGGACGAGGTGCAGAGTGCGGGCGCCCGGTGCGCCTCGGCGGGCCAGACGGCGCCCGATGCCCCGAGTACGGCTCCGAGCAGGGCCCAGGCGCGAAGGCGGGCGCGGCAGCTCGTGATCATGCTGCTCAGTTTCGTGAGCCCGGGCGCCGGAACGCCCTCCGGAGTGGTCCATCCGGCGCACACCACCCCACCCCCGGGGCCCGCACGGCGGTCGCACGCCCGCCCCCGGTCCCGCACGGGAGCCGCACGGGACCGGGGGCGGTGCGCGTCAGTGCGCGGCGGAGTCCCAGTCCCGGCCGACGCCGACGGAGACGTCGAGCGGGGCGCGCAAGTGGGCCGCGCCGGACATCTGCTCGCGGACCAGGGCCTCGACCTGCTCGCGCTCGCCGGGGGCGAGTTCGAGCACGATCTCGTCGTGGACCTGGAGGAGCATCCGGGAGGTGAGGCCGGCTTCCGTGAGCGCCCGGTCGACGTTCAGCATGGCGACCTTCACGATGTCGGCGGCCGTGCCCTGGATGGGGGCGTTGAGCGCCATCCGCTCGGCGGCCTCGCGGCGCTGCCGGTTGTCGCTGTTGAGGTCGGGCAGGTAGCGGCGGCGGCCCAGCATCGTCTCGGTGTAGCCGGTGGCGCGGGCCTCGTCGACGACCCGGCGCAGGTAGTCCCGCACCCCGCCGAAGCGCTCGAAGTAGGTCTCCATCAGGATCCGGGCCTCGGCCGGGTCGATGGTGAGCTGCTGGGCGAGGCCGAAGGCGGAGAGGCCGTAGGCCAGGCCGTACGACATGGCCTTGATCTTGCGGCGCATCTCGGCGTCGACGGCGGACCGCTCGACGGCGAAGACCTGGGAGGCGACGGTGGTGTGCAGGTCCTCGCCGGAGGTGAAGGCCTCCAGGAGGCCCTCGTCCTCGGAGAGGTGGGCCATGACCCGCAGCTCGATCTGGCTGTAGTCGGCGGTCATCAGGGCCTCGAAGCCCTCGCCGACGACGAAACCGTGCCGGATGGCCCGGCCCTCGTCGGTGCGCACCGGCACGTTCTGCAGGTTCGGGTCGGTGGAGGAGAGGCGGCCGGTGGCGGCGACGGTCTGGCTGAAGGTGGTGTGGATCCGGCCGTCGGCGGCGATCGTCTTGACCAGGCCCTCGACGGTGGAGCGGAGCCGGGCCTGCTCGCGGTGGCGGAGCATGATCACGGGCAGTTCGTGCTCGGTCTGGCCGGCCAGCCAGGCGAGCGCGTCGGCGTCGGTCGTGTAGCCGGTCTTGGTCTTCTTGGTCTTCGGGAGGTTCAGCTCGCCGAAGAAGACCTCCTGGAGCTGCTTGGGCGAGCCGAGGTTGAACTCGTGGCCGACGGAGGCGTGCGCCTCCTTCACGGCCTGCTGGACGGCGCCGGCGAACTGCTGCTCCATGGCCTCCAGGTGCTCGCGGTCGGCGGCGATGCCGTGCCGCTCCAGGCGGGCGAGGAGGACGGAGGTGGGCAGCTCGACCTCGTGGAGGAGCTCGCGGGCTCCGACCTCGCCGAGCCGCTCGTCGAAGGCCCCGCCGAGGTCCAGGACGGCGCGGGCCTGGGCCATGAGGGCCTCGGCCTCGGCGGTGTCGTCGGCACCGAAGGCGAGCTGCCCGTCGGAGGCGGCCGCGGGGGCCAGCTCGCGCCCGAGGTACTCGATCGAGAGCGCGTCCAGGGCGAAGGAGCGGCGGCCGGGCTTGACGAGGTAGGCGGCGAGGGCGGTGTCCATGGTGACGCCCGCGACGCTCCAGCCGTGCTCGGGGAAGACCCGCAGGGCGCCCTTGGCGTTGTGCATGACCTTGGGGCGGTCGGGGTCGGAGATCCACGCGGCCCAGGCCCGCTCGTCGGCCTCGTCGATCTCACTGGGGTCGAACCAGGCGGCGGCTCCCCCGGCGGCGGCGAGGGCGACCTCGGAGACGTTTCCGGTGCCGAGCGCCCAACTGTCGACGGTGGCGACGCCGAGGGGCCCGGTGCCGTGCTCGGCGAGCCAGGGGCGAGCTCGCCGGCGGCCAGGACGGAGGCGTCGAGCTCGACGCCCGCGGCGGGCGCCGGGGCGGCCTCCTCGGCGGAGCCCGGGTCGACGGCGAGGAGCCGCTCGCGCAGGGAGGGGTTGCGGATCTCCAGGGTGTCGAGGACGAGGGCGACGGCCGTCCGGTCGTAGGGCTCGCGGGCGAGGTCGGCCACCGTCTTCGACAGCTCGACGTCCCGGACCATCTCGGTCAGGCGCCGGTTGAGCCGCACCGACTCCAGGTGGTCGCGGAAGTTCTGCCCGGCCTTGCCCTTGACCTCGTCGGCGCGCTCGACGAGCCGGTCGAAGGAGCCGAACTGGTTGATCCACTTGGCGGCGGTCTTCTCGCCGACGCCGGGGATGCCGGGCAGGTTGTCCGACGGGTCGCCGCGCAGGGCCGCGAAGTCGGGGTACTGCGCGGGGCTCAGGCCGTACTTCTCCTGGATCTTCTCCGGGGTGAAGCGGGTCAGCTCGGAGACGCCCTTGGTGGGGTAGAGCACGGTGACGTGGTCGGTGACGAGCTGGAAGGAGTCCCGGTCGCCGGTGACGATCAGCACGTCGAAGCCCTCGGCCTCGGCCTGCGTGGCGAGGGTGGCGATGACGTCGTCCGCCTCGAAGCCGTCGACGGCGAAGCGCTGCGCGCGCATCGCGTCGAGCAGCTCGCCGATCAGCTCGACCTGTCCCTTGAACTCGTCGGGGGTCTTCGAGCGGTTCGCCTTGTACTCGGGGAACTCCTCGGACCGCCAGGTCTTGCGGGACACGTCGAACGCGACCGCGAAGTGCGTGGGGGTCTCGTCGCGCAGCGTGTTCGCCAGCATCGAGGCGAACCCGTAGATCGCGTTCGTCGGCTGTCCGGTCGCGGTGGTGAAGTTCTCCGCGGGCAGCGCGAAGAACGCCCGGTACGCGAGCGAGTGCCCGTCCATCAGGAGCAGGCGGGGGCGGGTGTCTGCGGTGTTCTTCGATGCTGTCTGGGCCGCGGGACGATCCTGCCACGGCCCACCGACAATCCCTCCTCACCGGCCGGGGTGCCGGGCTGTCGGTGGCGCGTGACAGGATCGGAGACGTACGCCGCAGGACGACCGCTCAAGGGAGAGCGCGATGGTCAGCAAGCCGCCGGCCGGTGACCCGGTCCAGGACGCACCGCAGGTCACGCCGCCGCAGCACGCCGCCGCCGGGCTGCCCGCCGTCGGGCACACCCTGCGGATCGCCCGGGAGCAGATGGGGTCCCTGCGCACCGCGCGGACCCTCCTCAAGGTCAACCAGAAGGACGGCTTCGACTGTCCCGGCTGCGCCTGGCCCGAGGAGGACAGGCGGCACGTCGCGGAGTTCTGCGAGAACGGCGCGAAGGCCGTCGCCGAGGAGGCGACCCTGCGCCGGGTCACCCCGGAGTTCTTCGCCGCGCACCCGATCGCGGACCTGGCGGAGCGCAGCGGGTACTGGCTGGGCCAGCAGGGCCGCATCACGCAGCCGATGCTCCTCCCCGAGGGCGGCGACCGGTACGAGCCGGTGACCTGGGAGCGGGCTTTCGGGATCCTCGCCGAGGAGCTGCGGGCCCTGGACTCCCCGACGAGGCGCTCTTCTACACCTCGGGCCGCACCAGCAACGAGGCGGCGTTCCTGCTCCAGCTCTTCGCCCGCGAGTTCGGCACGAACAACCTGCCCGACTGCTCCAACATGTGCCACGAGTCCTCGGGCTCGGCCCTGACGGAGACCATCGGCGTCGGCAAGGGCAGCGTCTCCCTGGAGGACCTGCACCGGGCGGACCTGATCGTCGTGGCCGGGCAGAACCCGGGCACGAACCACCCCGGATGCTGTCCGCCCTGGAGAAGGCGAAGGCCGCGGGCGCCCGGATCATCTCGGTCAACCCGCTGCCGGAGGCCGGCCTGGAGCGGTTCAAGAACCCCCAGACCCCCGCGGCATGCTCAGGGGCGCCGCGCTCACCGACCTCTTCCTCCAGATCCGGATCGGCGGCGACCAGGCCCTCTTCCGCCTCCTCAACAAGCTGGTCCTGGCGACCCCGGGAGCGGTCGACGAGGAGTTCGTACGCGAACACACCCACGGGTACGAGGAGTTCGCGGCGGCCGCCCAGGAGGCCGACTGGGACGAGACCCTGGCGGCGACCGGTCTGGAGCGCTCCGAGATCGAGCGGGCCCTGGAGATGGTCCTCGCCTCGGAGCGGACGATCGTCTGCTGGGCGATGGGCCTCACCCAGCACAAGCACTCCGTGCCCACCATCCGCGAAGTGGTCAACCTGCTGCTCCTGCGCGGGAACATCGGGCGGCCGGGCGCGGGCGTCTGCCCGGTGCGCGGCCATTCGAACGTGCAGGGCGACCGGACGATGGGCATCTTCGAGCGTCCCGCGCCCGCGTTCCTCGACGCCCTGGACAGGGAGTTCGGGATCGTCTCGCCGCGCCACCACGGCTTCGACGTGGTCCGCTCGATCCAGGCGCTGCGCGACGGCGAGGCGAAGGTGTTCTTCGCCATGGGCGGCAACTTCGTGGGGGCGACGCCCGACACGGAGGTGACCGAGGCGGCGATGCGCCGGGCCCGGCTCACCGTCCACGTGTCGACGAAGCTGAACCGCTCGCACGCGGTGACGGGCACCCGCGCCCTGATCCTGCCCACCCTCGGCCGCACCGACAAGGACGTGCAGGAGTCCGGCCGGCAGGTCGTGACGGTCGAGGACTCCATGGGCCTGGTGCACACCTCCCGGGGCAACCTGCCCCGGCGAGCCCGCACCTGCTGTCCGAGCCGGCGATCGTGGCCCGGATGGCCCGGGCCGTCCTCGGCGACGCGTCGGCCACGCCCTGGGAGGAGTTCGAGGCCGACTACGCCCGGATCCGGGACCGCATCGCGCGCGTGGTGCCCGGCTTCGAGGACTTCAACGCGCGGCTCGCGGCGGACCCGGGCGGCTTCGCGCTGCCGCACGCCCCGCGCGACGAGCGCCGCTTCCCCACGAAGACCGGCAAGGCCAACTTCACGGCCGCGCCCGTCGAGTACCCGAGGGTGCCGGAGGGCCGGCTGCTCCTCCAGACGCTGCGCTCGCACGACCAGTACAACACCACGATCTACGGCCTGGACGACCGCTACCGGGGCATCAAGGGGGCCGCCGGGTCGTCCTGGTGCACCCGGAGGACGCGGCGGCCCTCGGCCTGGCCGACGGGGCGTACGCGGACCTGGTGAGCGAGTGGAGGGACGGCGCGGAGCGGCGGGCGCCCGCTTCCGGGTGGTGCACTACCCGACGGCCCGGGGGTGCGCGGCGGCCTACTACCCGGAGACGAACGTCCTGGTGCCGCTGGAGTCGACGGCGGACGTCAGCAACACCCCGCGAGCAAGTCCGTGATCGTCCGTCTGGAACAATCCCCTTCCACCTGAGCGAACGCTTAGTACGCTCGGGCGGAAGCGACGCGACCAGCGCGATCGGCGCGACCCGCGCGACCGGCCGGATCGCGCCGATCAGAGCCGTACGAAGACGAACGGAGCCGGGCCATGGGTGAGCAGCAGCACGTGAAGTTCCCGCAGGAGGTCATCGACGAGTACGCGGCGCTCGGCGTCGACCTCCCGGCCCTCTTCTCCGCGGGGCACCTCGGCAACCGGATGGGCGTGCAGATCCTGGAGGCCTCGGCCGAGCGGGTCGTGGGCACCATGCCGGTGGAGGGCAACACGCAGCCGTACGGGCTGCTGCACGGCGGGGCGTCGGCGGTGCTCGCCGAGACGCTGGGCTCCGTCGGGTCGATGCTGCACGGCGGGGTCTCCCGGATCGCGGTCGGCGTCGACCTGAACTGCACCCACCACCGCGGGGCCCGCAGCGGCCTGGTGACCGGCGTGGCGACCCCGGTGCACCGCGGGCGGTCCACCGCCACGTACGAGATCGTGATCACCGACGAGCAGGACCGGCGGGTCTGCTCGGCGCGCCTGACCTGCATGCTGCGCGAGGTCACCGCCAAGGACGCGGAGAACGTCCCGGGCGCGGGGGCGGGCACGAGCGCCTGAGACCCGCGCGGGTGGGAACGGCGGAGGGGCGACACCCGAGGGTGTCGCCCCTCCGCCGTTCCCGCCCGCCACCGATCACTCTCCGTGATCTTCGCGCGATGCGGAATCCCCCGAACCGGAGGCACCGGTTCGTCCGCTGAGTTTCTGCCACTGTCCGATATCCGGAGAGTCGCGCGAGGCGCCGGTCAGGACCAAGAATCACTCAAGCCCCTTAGCGGAACTGCGCGTTCTCACTATGTGAACACCGCGTAAAGAACATCTTTGTCCCGATTTGCCCACCCGTCGCGCACACTCTTTCCCCGTCGGCATAACAAGACAGTCACATCCTGACCTCGCCGCTCCCCGACCCTCCCCACCTGCGCTTAGAGTCACCGCCAGTCACCGCGCCGCCGGGCGCGTCCTACTACACGGCCCTGTACCAACCCAGTACGGCCCGGCGTTCCAAAACGGCACCCCTCGCTCCGCAGCTTCACGGCACCACCTCGTCCGAGGGGCCGCGCCAGGAAAGGACCCTTCGTGCGAAACCGTTCGTTGCTCATACTCACCACCGCGGTCACCGCGGGAGCGCTCACCCTCACTGCCTGTGGTTCGCGCGACGACAAGGGCGGCGCCGGCAACGGCGACAGCGGCAACGTCACCGTCACCATCGGCCTCGACGCGCCGATCACCGGTGAACTCTCCGCCCTCGGCCTCGGCATCAAGAACTCCGCCGACCTCGCGGTCAAGACGGCCAACAAGAAGGAGTACGTCAAGGGCGTCACCTTCAAGCTGGAGTCCCTCGACGACCAGGCCCAGCCCTCCGCCGGCCAGCAGAACGCCACCAAGTTCGTCGCCGACAAGACCGTCCTCGGCGTCGTCGGCCCCTGAACTCCTCCGTCGCCGAATCCATGCAGAAGGTCTTCGACGACGCCAAGCTGGCCCAGGTCTCCCCGGCCAACACCAACCCCGCCCTGAGCCAGGGCGTCAACTGGAGCACCGGCGACAAGAAGCGCGGCTACAAGTCGTACTTCCGCACCGCCACCACCGACGCCATCCAGGGCCCTTCGCCGCCCAGTACGTCGTCAAGGAGGCCAAGAAGACCAAGGCCTTCATCATCGACGACAAGAAGACCTACGGCGCCGGCCTCGCGGGCACCTTCAAGACCGAGTTCGAGAAGCTCGGCGGCAAGGTCCTCGGCACCGAGCACATCAACCCCGACACCAAGGACTTCTCCGCCGTCGCCACCAAGGTCAAGAGCTCCGGCGCCGACGTCGTCTACTACGGCGGCGAGTACCCCGCGGCCGGCCCCTGGCCAAGCAGATCAAGGAAGCCGGCGCCAAGGTCACCGTCGTCGGCGGCGACGCCCTCTACAGCCCCGAGTACGTGAAGCTCGCCGGCGCCACCGCCGCCGAGGGCGACTTCGCCACCTCCGTCGGCGCGCCCATCGAGACCCTCGCCTCCGCCAAGGAGTTCCTGGCCAACTACAAGGCCGAGAACTACAAGGAGGCCTACGAGGCCTACGGCGGCTACTCCTACGACTCCACCTGGGCCATCATCGAGGGCCGTCAAGAAGGTCGTCGACGGCAACGGCGGCAAGCTCCCCGACGGCGCCCGCGCCAAGGTCGTCGAGGCCCTCCAGGGCGTCTCCTTCGAGGGCGTGACCGGCAAGGTCTCCTTCGACGAGTTCGGCGACACCACCAACAAGCAGCTCACCGTCTACAAGGTCCAGGGCGGCGCGTTCAAGCCCGTCAAGTCCGGCACCTTCGGTAGCTGACCCCACCCCACACCCAGCACCACCCTCACCGCGCGGGGCGCCGCACCAGGCTCCCCGCGCGGTGTCAATCCGTCGAAAGTCTCGGAGGACAATGCGGTGAACGAACTGCCGCAGCAGCTGGTCAACGGCCTGCTACTGGGATCCATGTACGGGCTGGTCGCCGTCGGCTACACGATGGTCTACGGCATCGTCCAGCTCATCAACTTCGCCCACGGCGAGATCTTCATGACCGGCGGCTTCGGGGCCCTCACGGTCTGGCTCATCCTTCCCGGCGGCACCAGCATGTGGGTGGCACTCCCCTCATGATCATCGGCGCCGTACTCGTCGCGACGACCATAGCCGTCGGCGCCGAACGACTCGCCTACCGCCCGCTCCGCGGCGGCCCCCGCCTCGCCCCCTCATCACGGCCATCGGCCTCTCCCTCGCCCTCCAGCAGCTCGTCTGGTCGCTGTACCCGGAGGCCAAGTCCGCCCGCACCTTCCGCAGATCCCCGGCGGCGCCATCGAACTCGGCCCGATCACCATCCAGACCGGCGACGTCTTCCTCCTCGTCGCCGCCCCCATCTGCATGGCCTTCCTCGCCTTCTTCGTCATGCGCACCCGCACCGGACGCGGCATGCAGGCCACCGCCCAGGACCCCGACACCGCCAAGCTCATGGGCGTCAACACCGACCGCATCATCGTCATCGCCTTCGCCCTCGGCGCCGCGATGGCCGCCGTCGGCGCCGTCGCCTACGGCCTCAAATACGGCGTCGTCGACTACAAGATGGGCTTCCTCCTCGGACTCAAGGCCTTCACCGCCGCCGTCCTCGGCGGCATCGGCAACATCTACGGCGCCATGATCGGCGGAGTCGTCCTCGGCATCGCCGAGACCATGGCGACGGCCTACATCAGCCACATCCCCGGTATGGAGCAGCTCGGCGGCCAGTCCTGGGCCGACGTCTGGGCCTTCGTACTCCTCATCGTCGTACTCCTCGCCCGGCCCCAAGGCCTCCTCGGCGAGCGCGTCGCGGACAGGGCGTGAGCACCATGACCACCATCTCCGAGAACCCCCAGGCAGCCGCGGCCCCCGAGCCCGCCGAAGCCACCGGCCTCATCGGCCTCATCCCCGCCAAGACCGCCCGCCTCCTCACCGCGGGCGGCGGCGCCCTCACCGTCGCGAGCTGCTTCCTCGCCTGGACCTGGACCCCCAGCTTCCCCGGCGACCTCACCTTCTACGGCTCCCCGGCGGCCTCCAGCTCCAAGTCCTCATCACCGGCCTGCTCACCACCCTCTTCGCCCTCTCCACCTACGGCGTCAAGGGCACCCGCTGGCTCACCCCGCCGGCGGCGACGCGGCCCTCCGGCTCGCCGCCATCGCCAACTTCGCCATCGCCTGGTTCACCGTCGGCGCCATCAGCATCACCCTCGGCGGCCCGATCAACCTGGAGCCCGGCGGCGCCGTCGTCGCCCTCGCCTCCCTGATCGCCCTCCTCGGCGCCCTCGCCCTCCCCTTCGAGCGGCCCAAGCTCCTCCCCAAGGACCCCGAGGACACCGGCTGGGACCAGTTCAAGCACCAGGCCGGCAACGGCTGGACCACCTTCAAGGCCGCCTTCGCCACCGGCCCCGTGCGACGGCTCCCCCGCTGCACTCCTCCGTCGAGATCCTCATCATCACCGGCGTCCTCGCCGTCGCCCTCGGCATCTTCACCTACGGCGTCGGCACCGAGTACGACGAGCTGTTCCTCGGCTTCCTGATCACCACCGGCATCGGCTTCGCCGCCGTCAACAAGTCCGGACTCGTCCAGCAGGCCACCCAGCTCACCGGCAAGCACCAGAACCTCACCATCGCCGGCGCCTTCACCGCCGCCGCCCTCTTCCCCTTCACCCAGACCGACGACCAGTACGCGACCCTCGGCGTCTACATCCTGATCTTCGCCACCGTCGCCCTGGGCCTCAACATCGTCGTCGGCCTCGCCGGCCTCCTCGACCTCGGATACGTCGCCTTCCTCGGCGTCGGCGCCTACGCGGCCGCCCTCGTCTCCGGCGCCCCCACCTCCCCCTTCGGCGTCCACTTCCCTTCTGGGCCGCCGTCCTGGTCGGCGCAGCGGCCTCCCTGGTCTTCGGCGTCCTCATCGGCGCCCCCACCCTCCGCCTGCGCGGCGACTACCTCGCCATCGTCACCCTCGGCTTCGGCGAGATCTTCCGCATCGCGGTCAACAACACCGACGGCACCTCCGGCCCCGACATCACCAACGGCTCCAACGGCATCGCGTCCATCCCGAACCTCAACATCTTCGGATTCGACTTCGGCGCCGAACACATCATCGCCGGCTTCACCATCGGACGCTTCGCCAACTACTTCTTCCTCATGCTGCTGATCATGGTGGTCGTCGTGCTGGTCTTCCGGCGCAGCGGCGACTCCCGCATCGGCCGCGCCTGGGTCGCCATCCGCGAGGACGAGACCGCCGCCCTCGCCATGGGCATCAACGGCTTCCGCGTCAAGCTCATCGCCTTCGCCCTCGGCGCCGCGCTCGCCGGCCTCGCCGGCACCGTCCAGGCCCACGTCACCTACACCGTGACCCCCGAGCAGTACCTCTTCGCCGGCCCCATCCCCCCAACTCCGCCTTCCTGCTCGCAGCCGTCGTCCTCGGCGGCATGGGCACGATGAGCGGCCCCTGGTCGGCGCCTCCCTGCTCTTCCTCATCCCGAACAAGCTCCAGTTCATGGGCGAGTTCCAGCTCCTCGCCTTCGGCGTCGCGCTGATCCTCCTCATGCGCTTCCGCCCCGAAGGCATGATCGCCAACCGGCGCAACCAACTGGAGTTCCACGAGAAGGACGAGACGCCCGCCACGCTCGCCAAGGCAGGTGCCTGAACCATGACCACCACCACCAAGACCGCCGACACCACCCCGCCCCCACCACGGGCGAGACCGTCCTCGACGCACGCGGCGTCACCATGCGCTTCGGCGGCCTCACCGCCGTCCGCGACGTCAACCTCACCGTCAACAGCGGCGAGATCGTCGGACTCATCGGCCCCAACGGCGCCGGCAAGACCACCTTCTTCAACTGCCTCACCGGCCTCTACGTCCCCACCGAGGGCGAAGTCCGCTACAAGGGCAAGGTCCTGCCGCCCACCTCCTACAAGGTCACCGCCGCCGGCATCGCGCGCACCTTCCAGAACATCCGCCTCTTCCACAACATGACCGTCCTGGAGAACGTCCTCGTCGGACGCCACACCCGGATGAAGCAGGGCCTCTGGTCCGCCCTCCTCCGCCTCCCCGGCTTCCGCAAGGCCGAGGCCGAGGCCTCACAGCGCGCCATGGAACTCCTGGAGTTCATCGGCCTCCAGGACAAGGCCCAGCACCTCGCCAAGAACCTCCCCTACGGCGAGCAGCGCAAGCTGGAGATCGCCCGCGCCCTCGCCAGCGACCCCGGCCTCATCCTCCTCGACGAGCCCACCGCCGGCATGAACCCGCAGGAGACCCGGGCCGCCGAAGAACTCATCTTCGCCATCCGGGACATGGGCGTCGCCGTCCTCGTCATCGAGCACGACATGCGCTTCATCTTCAACCTCTGCGACCGGGTCGCCGTACTCGTCCAGGGCCAGAAGCTGATCGAGGGCGACAGCCAGACCGTCCAGAGCGACGAGCGGGTCATCGCCGCGTACCTGGGCGAGCCCGTCGAGTCGGACGCGGCCCCGGCCCCGCGGCGGAGACCACCCCGGAGACCGACGAGACCCCCGAGTCCCCGAGTCCCCGAGGCACCGGCTTCCGACCCCGCCTCGGAGGACACCCCGCACGACCCTGCTTCGGGCAAGGAGAACGACGCATGACCGCACTGCTCGAAGTCGAGGACCTGCGCGTCGCCTACGGAAAGATCGAGGCCGTCAAGGGCATCTCCTTCTCCGTCGACGCCGGTGAGGTCGTCACCCTCATCGGCACCAACGGCGCCGGGAAGACCACCACCCTGAGGACCCTCTCCGGCCTCCTCAAGCCCATCGGCGGCCAGATCAAGTTCGAGGGCAAGTCCCTCCGCAAGATCCCCGCCCACAAGATCGTCTCCCTCGGACTCGCCCACTCCCCCGAGGGACGGCACATCTTCCCCGCATGTCGATCGAGGAGAACCTCCTCCTCGGCGCCTTCCTCCGCAAGGACGGCCCCGGCATCGCCAAGGACGTCCAGCGCGCCTACGACCTCTTCCCCATCCTGGGCGAACGTCGCAAGCAGGCCGCCGGCACCCTCTCCGGCGGCGAACAGCAGATGCTCGCCATGGGCCGGGCCCTCATGTCCCAGCCCAAACTGCTCATGCTCGACGAGCCCTCCATGGGCCTCTCCCCGATCATGATGCAGAAGATCATGGCGACCATCGCCGAGCTCAAGGCCCAGGGCACCACCATCCTGCTCGTCGAGCAGAACGCCCAGGCCGCGCTCGCCCTCGCCGACCACGGCCACGTCATGGAGATCGGCAAGGTCGTCCTGTCCGGCACCGGCCAGGACCTGCTCCACGACGAGTCCGTCCGCAAGGCGTACCTCGGCGAGGACTGACCCTCCCCGACCGCACGCAAGCCGAAGGCCCGCCCCACAACGCCGTGGGGCGGGCCTTCTCCGTACGTACGGAGCCGGTCACTGCTCCTTGTTCTTGGCCGCCTTCTTCTCCTCGGCGTCCTCGATGACCGCCTCCGCCACCTGCTGCATCGACATGCGGCGGTCCATCGACGTCTTCTGGATCCACCGGAACGCGGCGGGCTCCGACAGGCCGTACTGCGTCTGCAGGACCGACTTCGCCCGGTCCACCAGCTTCCGGGTCTCCAGCCGCTGAGAGAGGTCGGCGACCTCCTTCTCCAGCGCCCGCAGCTCCGCGAACCGGGAGACGGCCATCTCGATGGCCGGCACCACGTCGCTCTTGCTGAACGGCTTCACCAGGTACGCCATGGCACCGGCGTCCCGGGCCCGCTCGACCAGCTCGCGCTGCGAGAACGCGGTGAGCATGAGGACGGGGGCGATGGACTCGCCGGCGATCTTCTCGGCGGCCGAGATGCCGTCGAGGACGGGCATCTTCACGTCGAGGATGACGAGGTCCGGGCGGTACTCGCGGGCGAGCTCGACGGCCTTGGCACCGTCCCCGGCCTCGCCGACGACCGTGTAGCCCTCTTCCTCGAGCATCTCTTTGAGGTCGAGGCGGATCAGGGCCTCGTCCTCGGCGATGACGACACGGGTCGTCAGCGGCGGAACGTGCGGCGCCTCGGCGTCGTCGGCGGGCTGGGGCGACTCGGGGGCGGTCACGGGGGCTCCTCGTTCAATGGCCTCGTTCCGAGGCGGATACAGCTCCCCATGAGCCTACCCACCTCCTGTAAGGTAGTGATCCGCAGGGCCCGTGTGGACCTGCCTTTCGAAGCCCCAGTACTCCAACTGGTCAGAGGCCGCTCTCAAACAGCGGACAGTGTGGGTTCGAATCCCACCTGGGGCACTTTTCCTTTGTTTCGAAGCTTGAGCCGCAAGCGCTCCCGTTCACTCACACGGGTGGACGCAGTTTCGAATTCGGCACGCCATGGCGCGACCTCCGCAAAGCTCGCACCCATGTACGACACCACAACACGTGCGCACACTCACGCCCTCCCCGCGCGCGCAGAACATCCACACCGTGCTCGAGGTGCCGCCCGGTCCCCGAGCTGCCGGACGACACCGCTGCGTACGCCTATCTGCTCGGGCTCTATCTGGGTGACGGCTGCATCAGTGATCACCCCGGGGCGGTCACTATCTCCGCATCGCCTGCGCAGACGCCTGGCCCAGGCTGATCGAAGCGTGCCGCTCCGCGATCCTGGCCGTACAACCCACGGGAAGCGCCTGCTTGCTGCAGAAGCAAGGGTGCGTCATGGTCACGAGCTACGGTCGACACTGGAAATGCCTCTTCCCCAACACGGCCCCGGCAAGAAGCACGAGCGCCGCATCGTCCTGGAGTCCTGGCAGCAGGCGGTCGTCGACGCCCATCCCTGGGCGTTCGTTCGTGGGCTCGTGCACTCCGACGGGTGTCGGATCACCAACTGGACCACCCGCGTCGTGAACGGCGAGCGCAAGCGGTACGAGTACCCCGGTACTTCTTCACCAACGTCTCGGACGACATCCGGCGGCTCTATACCGACACGCTCGACGCGCTCGGCGTCGAGTGGACGCGCTGCGTCCGCAACGGAAGGCCGTACAACGTCTCCGTCGCCCGCAGGGCCTCCGTCGCGCTCATGGATCTTCATGTGGGGCCCAAGGGATGAGACGGTAGGTCTCGCCCATCCCGGTGTGACCGATTCGTCCGAACACCCCGTGGAGATCGTGCGAAGGGCGCTGGTAATTTGGGGGCGCCGCGGTCACGTGGGGTCGGGGGATCAGGGTTTGCGACCGCCATAACGGCAACCGGATCAAGCCCTCCTGCATCCGTACTGCCTGTCTGCGCGCGCAACGGGGAGCATGGAGGGAGGCCGGTCGTGACCGAGACGGGGCGGGGAGGGCACGCGCGGGGTGGCGACGGGGCCCCGCGGAGCCGGGTTCCTCGGGGGCAGGCGTTTTCTCGGGGTGCGGTTGTCGCCCGACGAGACCATGCAGCTTCGCATACCCGAGGGCGGGATACCCGGCGGGGGCGTGATGACGCTGCCGGCGCGCCCTCCGGTGCGGGAGAGCCGGAGGGTCCGGGTCGTCCGGTAGTTCTCCGGCGGCTTCCCCGGGGTCCCGTGCGTCCCGTCGGGCGGGTGCCGGGCGGCGCCGGAAGGCGTCCCGGCCGGCGTTCGTCGCCCGTGTCGTGGCCGTCGCCGTGGTGGTCGTTTCCTGGGCGCGCCGTGTGCGGCCGCGTTACCCCAGCCGGGGCGGGTGGGCTGGAAGCGCTGGGTGCCTTCCTGGCGGCAGGCCGGGGGCGCGGTGCTCGCTTCGTTCGGGCTGGGTTTCCTGAGTCTGGGTTTCGCCTATGCGGTCACGGACATTCCGGAGAACCTGAACACGTACGCCACGCAGCAGGACAACGTCTATTTCTGGGCCGACGGGACGCCCATGGCCCGTACGGGTTGGGTGCAGCGGCAGGCGGTGGAGTTGGAGGACGTGCCGGAGGACGTGCGCTGGGCGGTGCTCGCGGCCGAGAACGAGAGTTTCTACAGCGATCCGGGCATTTCGTTCAAGGGTCTGAGTCGTGCGGTCTTCCGGACTCTGGGGCAGGGCAGTACGCAGGGTGGCTCGACGATCACGCAGCAGTACGTCAAGAACGTCTATCTGAGCCAGGAGCAGACTTACAGCCGTAAGTTGACCGAGGCCATGATGGCTCTCAAGCTCGACAACAAGATGAGCAAGGACGAGATTCTGGAGGGTATCTCAACACCAGTTGGTTCGGTCGCGGTACCTATGGGATCCAGCGTGCGGCCCAGGCGTACTACGGCAAGGACGTGAGTGGGCTCAACGCCAGTGAGGCCGCTTTCCTCGCTTCCCCTGCTGAAGGGGGCGGGGTTGTACGATCCGACGCTCAGTGCGAACAACCGGGCCCGTGCGGTGGAGCGGTGGCAGTGGACGCTCGACCGGATGGTGAAGATCGGCAAGTTGTCGCCGGAGGAGCGGGCCGGTTACCGGACTTTCCCGGAGCCGTTGGAGAGCAATCCGCTCTACAACACCGGTGAGCAGAGCGATTATCTGGTGGAGCTCGCGACTCAGTACGCCAAGAAGACGGCGCACATTGCGGACAAGGATTTCGACCGTGGTGGGTATCAGATCTACACCACGTTCGACAAGAAGCGTGTGGATCAGCTCACCAAGGCCGTCAACAGGGCTCGGGACGAGGCGCGCAAGAAGAATCCGGGGGCGGCGAAGCACGTGCATTACGGTGCTGCTTCGGTGGCTGCGGACGGGCGGATCCTGGCGATTCACGGTGGTCCTGATCACCGTAAGCAGGGTTACAACGAGTCCAATGCGACCACGGTGCGGGCGGGGTCGGCGTTCCAGCCGTTCGTGTACGCGGCGGCTTTGGAGCACGGTGTGCGCAAGAGCCGGGACGGTGCTCCCGAGCCGGTGACGGGTGAGACGTTGTACACCGGTGACGACAAGGTGCCGGTGACCACTCCGGAGGGGCCGTATTGGGACCGCAGTGGTCGGAAGGTGGCCGCGAAGAACGACGGTGGGCGGTCGTACGGGCAGATTTCGCTGCATCGGGCGCTCGCGCTGTCGGTCAACACGACGTTCATGCAGCTCGGTATGGACACCGGTTTGGACAAGGTTCGTGCGACGGCCAGGGCGGCCGGGTTGCTGCCGTCGAGTCTGGGTGCTCAGGTGCCCGCGTTGTCCGCCGGCAGTTCGACGCCCAGTGCGATTCGTATGGCCGGTGGGTATGCCACGTTCGCGGCGGAGGGTCGGCACACCGAGCCGTACGCCATTCTCAAGGTGACCCGCAATGGTCATGAGGTGGCCGCGGACGTTCCGGGTGCGCGGCGGGCGGTGGACGTGGAGACGGCCGCGGCGGTGCAGTCGGCGCTGACCGATGCGTTCCGTACGGCCCATCCGGAGGCCGCGGCGGCTGCGGATGGCGCGGTGGCCGGGAAGGTGGGTACCACCGAGGACGACACCGCCGCCTGGTACGTGGGCACCGAGAAGAAGGTGTCCACGGCGGTGGTCGTCTATCGCATCGATCTGGCCAAGAGTCTTGAGCCGCTGCCGTTGGAGGGGTTGGGTGGTACGGCCTCCGACAGCGTTCCGTACGGCATCTGGGCGCGGGCCCTGGGTCATGCCGGCTGATCGCCGTCGCGTTCGTTGTCGTCCGCTTTCCGTCTTCGAAGGATGAAGCCGCAGATGAGCAAACCGTCGGGTCGTCGCCGCAAGGCTCCCGCGCGTCGTCGTTTTCCCGTCGTCACGGGGTTTCCCGTCGGTGGCGGGGTGCTCGCGGTGGCGGCGTTCCTCGTGGTCGTCTCCGTTCTCGCCGGTTATCTGGTGTTGTCGGGTGGGGATGACGCGGCTCCGGCGGGGTCCGCGGCGGGTGGTGCGCAGCGGAAGCCGTTGCCGGGGGCTTCGGGGGAGGCGGCGTGGGACGGTCGGGTCGAGGTGATCGGTGACGGTTCGACGTCGTACACGGGTCCGCAGAAGGGGCAGTTGGAGGCGCGGCCGCTCAAGCCGGGTGAGAAGCCGCCGCAGTTCGTCGTCTTCTCCTGGGACGGTGCTCTGCAGGGTGATGACGGGTTGTTCGCGCATTATCGGGAGATGGCGAACAGGCATGATGCCCACATGACCTTCTTCTTGACCGGCATCTATCTGTTGCCGAAGGGCAAGAAGGATTTGTACGACCCTCCGCAGCACGATCGGGGCAGTGCGGCGATCAGTTTTCCACGGATGAGCACGTCTATACCACTCTGGAGCAGCTTGCCGGGGCGTGGAAGGACGGGAACGAGATCGGTACCCACTTCAACGGGCACTTCTGTGGTGCGAAGGGGGTGGCGATTGGAGCGTGTCGGAGTGGAAGAGCGAGATCGACCAGTTCTACGGCTTCGTGGAGAAGTGGAAGACGAATACGGGGAGGGCGGATCTGGCGCCGTTGCCGTTCGACATCCGTCGTGAGGTGGTGGGTGGTCGTGCGCCGTGTCTGGAGGGCCAGGCCAATCTGCTACAGGCGGCGAAGGGGTTCGGTTGGCGTTATGACGCCAGCTCTGCGGGTGATTTCCAGATATGGCCGAAGAAGAAGAACGGCATATGGGACTTCCCTTTGCAGATGCTCCCTTACGAGGGGGCAAGTACCAGGGTCTGTCGATGGACTTCAACTTCCTCTACAACCAGTCCGAGGGTGAGACCGAGGGTGACCCGGCCGAGTACCCGCAGTGGCAGCAGGAGACGTTGAACACCTATATGGCGGGGTTCGACCGTGTGTACTACGGCAGTCGTGCTCCGTTGTTCATCGGCAACCACTTCGAGGAGTGGAACGGCGGCATCTACATGAAGGCCGTCGACCAGATGATCGAGAAGGTATGTACCAAGAAGGACGTGAAGTGCGTGTCCTTCAGGGAGCTGGCCGACTGGATGGACGTTCAGAAGCCTTCCACGCTGGAGCGGTTGCGGAGTCTCGATCCGGCCCAGTCGCCGGACTGGACCAGCGTCGTGAAGTGACCGGGGCGGTCCGGGGGCGGGGGCCGGCGGTCGTCGGTTAGCACACGGGGTGGTGGCTGGGCGGCCCGTCCACGCAGATGGCGCCACCTCCTTCACAAGAGCTGCACAGGGCGTGTAAAAATGCCGCTTATCTCGGCCGTTCTGCGCCGGGGACAAGGGAAACGCCAGTGAAGTCAAGAAAACTGAAGCACACTCGACGACGGGCGTCGATACTCACGGCGGCCGCCGCGTCGGCCGTCGCGGGTGCCGCGCTGCTGCCCAACTGGAACGCGGGTGCTTCCACGACAGCCGAGCCCCAGGTCGACGCCAAGACCAGGGCCGCCTTCCAGAGTCTGGCCGACGCGGTCTTCACCGACCGCACCAACGCCCTGGTCGACCGGCCGCGTGGCGGTGGCGGGAAGGCCCTCACCGAGGGCTTCTCGGGCAAGGTGGAGCTCTCCTCCGGCATCGACCACACCGAGGACGTCGCCCTGAGGCAGCTCGGCGACCGGAAGAACCGGCTGGCGCGCAGCGGCGAGAAGTACAGTGCCGGCAGCACCACGGTCAGGCTGGACCGTACGAACGTCAAGGGTCGTACGGCCGTCGTCACGGTCACCGAGAACACCACGCTGACCTATGCGAAGGTCACCGGTGGCGAGCCGGGCACCACCGGTTTCGAGGCCCACCACGAGCTGACCTTCAAGGCGGACAAGAAGGGCTCCTGGCAGCTCACGAAGATCCGTGAGACCGGTGACGGCTACCTCGCGGTCAATCAGCTCGCCCAGCCGATGACGGCCACCGTGGCGGCCAAGGCCACCACCACCACTCCGTCGGCGCCCCGCGCCGCCATCACCAAGCGTCCGCCGGCCGCGCCCAAGAACCTGACGGGCGGCGAGTACGACTACAAGGCGATGGCCGCGTACGCGAGACGTACTGGAGCAACTACAACCCGGCCTACCCGAACTTCAACGGGTCGGGCGCGGGCGGCGACTGCACGAACTTCGTCAGCCAGTCCCTCAAGGCCGGTGGCTGGAAGCACGTGCCAGGTTACGTGTACGACTACACGCGTTGGTTCGGTACGGCCGACATCCAGTCGCACTCGTTCATCGGCGTCAACGAGTGGTCCTGGTTCGCGCAGAACTCGAAGCGGACCACCAGTCTGGCGAACGTCTACCAGTTGGACGTCGGTGACGTCCTCCAGGTGGACTTCGACAAGAACGGGTCCAAGGACCACACGATGATCGTCACGTCGCGCCGCAACGGCGTGCCGTACCTGACGTACCACTCCACCAACACCCTGCGCCGGTCGGTGACGAGCATCATCTCGGCCTACCCGAACGCCGCGTACTACGCCTACCGCACCTGACGGAGGCCGCACCCCGTGCCACCGCGCCCCGTGTCCGTCGAGGACGCGGGGCGCGGTGGCGTTGGCGTCCGCCGGGCGGGCCCTAGGGCGCCCAGGGCTTGAGCATGTCCTTCATCGCGTCCGTGGTGGCGAGTTGCAGCAGCGGGCCGTAGGTGATGCGGCCGACGCCGAGGCGGCGGAAGCGGGCGAGTCGTGCTTGACGGGGTGGGCGGTGGAGTTGACCGGGACGGTGACGGCGTCGATCACGGCCGTGAGGAGGTCGTCGTCGTCCTGGATGCGGACGGGGTAGACGCTGTCGGCGCCGGCCCGTTCCATGGCGCGGAGTCGTTCGACGGCCTCGTCGAGGACGGCGGAGGGTCCTCGGCGTGGAGGAAGAGGTCGGTGCGGCCGTTGATCCAGAGCGGGACGCCGGCGTCGTCGGCGGCGGCGCGCAGTCCTGCGATGTACTGGGCGTGTTCCTGGGTGTCGCGGACGCGTCCGCCGTCGGAGTGGACGGTGTCCTCGACGTTGAGGCCGGCGCCGCCGATCTCGACGAGTCCTGCGACGAGGTCGGCGGGCTTCTGTCCGTATCCGGCTTCGAGGTCGACGGAGACGGGGACGTCGACCGCGGCGATGATCGGCCGGACGGCGGCGAGCACTTCCTCGAAGGTCTGTCCTTCGTGGTCGTCGGCTCCGCGGGACTCGGCGAGCGGGTGGCTGCCGACGGTCAGGGCGGGGAATCCGGCGTCGGCCGCCGTCCGTGCGGACCAGACGTCCCAGACGGTCGGCAGCACGAGCGGCTGGTGGTCGGCGTGGAGCTGCTTGAGGCGCTGGGCGCGCTCGACGGTGGTGCGAAGGTCCATGTCGAGGACGCTACCCCGGATCGCCGTGACCAACGTGCTGACGGGGCGGGGGTCAGGTCAGCGGGTCTCCGATGTGGTGGACGCGGACCAGGTTGGTGGAGCCGGCGACGCCGGGCGGGGAAGCCGGCGGTGATGACGACGGTGTCGCCCTTGGCGCAGCGGCCGATGCGGAGGAGTTCCTCGTCGACCTGGGCGACCATGGCGTCGGTGGAGTCGACGTGGGGGCCGAGGAAGGTCTCGACGCCCCAGGTGAGGTTGAGCTGGGAGCGGGTGGCGGGGTCGGGGGTGAAGGCGAGGAGGGGATCGGGGAGCGGTAGCGGGAGAGGCGCTTGACGGTGTCGCCGGACTGGGTGAAGGCGACGAGGAACTTGGCGCCGAGGAAGTCGCCCATTTCGGCGGCGGCGCGGGCGACGGCGCCGCCCTGGGTGCGGGGCTTGTTGCGTTCGGTCAGTGGGGGAGGCCCTTGGCGAGGACGTCCTCTTCGGCGGCTTCGACGATGCGGCTCATGGTGCGGACGGTTTCGACGGGGAAGCGGCCGACGCTGGTCTCGCCGGAGAGCATGACGGCGTCGGTGCCGTCGATGACAGCGTTGGCGACGTCGGAGGCCTCGGCGCGGGTGGGCCGGGAGTTGTCGATCATGGAGTCGAGCATCTGGGTGGCGACGATGACCGGCTTGGCGTTGCGCTTGGCGAGTTTGATGGCGCGCTTCTGGACGATCGGGACCTGTTCGAGGGCATTTCGACGCCGAGGTCGCCGCGGGCGACCATGATGCCGTCGAAGGCGGCGACGATCTCGTCGATGTTCTCGACGGCCTGGGGCTTCTCGACCTTGGCGATGACGGGGAGGCGGCGGCCCTCCTCGTCCATGATGCGGTGGACGTCGTCGATGTCGCGGGCGCTGCGGACGAAGGAGAGCGCGATGACGTCGGCGCCGGTGCGCAGGGCCCAGCGGAGGTCTTCGATGTCCTTGTCGGAGAGGGCGGGGACGGAGACGGCGACGCCGGGGAGGTTAGAGGCCCTTGTGGTCGGAGACCATGCCGCCCTCGATGACGCGGGTGCGGACGCGGGGGCCGTCGACGGCGGTGACTTCGAGGGTGACGCGGCCGTCGTCGACGAGGATGCGTTCGCCGGTGGTGACGTCGTCGGCGAGGCCGGGGTAGGTGGTGCCGCAGGTGTGGCGGTCGCCTTCGACGGGTTCGACGGTGATGGTGAATTCGTCGCCGCGTTCAAGGAGTACGGGGCCTTCGCGGAAGCGGCCGAGGCGGATCTTCGGGCCTTGAAGGTCGGCGAGGACGCCGACGCTGCGGCCGGTCTCGTCGGAGGCTTTGCGGACGCGCTGGTAGCGCTCCTCGTGCTCGGCGTAGGTGCCGTGGCTGAGGTTGAGGCGGGCGACGTCCATTCCGGCCTCGATCAATGCCTTGATCTGGTCGTATGTTTCGGTGGCGGGCCCAAGGGTACAAACGATTTTCGCTCGGCGCATGGGACGAGCCTAGGGCTTACCGGCGGGTAGCGAATCCGTCCGTCATGTCTGCTCAACAACCTTTCCGTGAAAGGTTGTTGACAAACGAATCTGTGCGGCGGGGCGCTCCGATGAGCGTTTTCCGGTGCTTCTCCGGTCCGTTTCCGACCGTCCCGCGGCCCGCGCCCGTCGAACACTTTTCCACTCCGTAACCCGCCGGGCCTGTTGCGGACGGGTCTCCTGGGCCAGAATCTACGCGCGTTGTGCACCTGAGCGACGCCATCGAACCGAGGAGAAGCACATGCCGTTGAACCGCCGGACCTTCCTGGAGGGCTCCGTGGCCGTCGGTGCCGGGGCCGCCCTCACCGCCGGGGCCGTCGCCCCGGCCGAGGCCTACGGCCCCGGGCACGGACACCGCCCGAAGCCGGCCGCGCGGTACTCCTTCACCGTCATGGGGACGACCGACCTGCACGGGAACGTCTTCAACTGGGACTACTTCACGGACAAGGAGTTCGACGACAAGGCGCACAACGACGTCGGCCTGGCGAAGATCTCCGCGCTCGTCGAGCAGGTGCGCAAGGCGAAGGGGAGGCGCAACACGCTCCTCATCGACGCCGGTGACACCATCCAGGGCACCCAGTTGTCGTACTACTACGCCAAGGTCGACCCGATCACCGCGCGGCGCGGCCCGGTCCACCCGATGGCGCAGGCGATGAACGCCATCGGCTACGACGCCGCCGCCCTGGGCAACCACGAGTTCAACTACGGCATCCCGGTGCTGCGGAAGTTCGAGGAGCAGTGCGACTTCCCGCTGCTCGGCGCCAACGCGCTCGACGCGAAGACCCTGCGGCCGGCGTTCGCCCCGTACAGCATGCACCGGCTGCGGACCCCCTGCGGGCGGGGCGTGAAGGTGGCCGTGCTCGGGCTGACCAACCCGGGGATCGCGATCTGGGACAAGGCGAACGTCAGCGGGAAGATGGTCTTCCCGGGCCTGGAGGAGCAGGCGGCGAAGTGGGTGCCGAAGCTGCGCTCGATGGGCGCGGACGTGGTGGTCGTCTCGGCGCACTCCGGTTCCAGCGGCACGTCCTCGTACGGTGACCAGTTGCCGTACGTCGAGAACGCGGCCGGGCTCGTGGCCGAGCAGGTGCCGGGCATCGACGCGATCCTCGTGGGGCACGCGCACACCGAGATCCCCGAGTACCGGGTCGCGAACAAGGAGACCGGCAAGGAGGTCGTCCTCTCCGAGCCGCTGAAGTGGGGCCAGCGCCTCACCCTCTTCGACTTCGACCTGGTGTGGGAGAAGGGCCGCTGGAGCGTCGAGAAGGTGGGCGCGCAGGTCCTGAACTCCAACACGGTGGAGGAGGACCGGACGATCGTGCGGCTGCTCTCCGACGAGCACCGGAAGGTCGTCGCGTACGTCAACCAGGTCATCGGCACCTCGGTGGCGGCGATGACCACGGCCGACGCGCCGTGGAAGGACGAGCCGATCATCGACCTGATCAACGCGGTGCAGGCGGAGACGGTGAAGGCGGCGCTTGCGGGCGGCGCGTACGCGGGTCTGCCGGTGCTCTCGCAGGCCTCCTGCTTCTCCCGTACGGCCCGGATCCCGGCCGGTCAGGTCACGATCAAGGACGCGGCGGGTCTGTACCCGTTCGAGAACACCCTGGAGGCGCGGCTGCTGACGGGCGCCCAGCTCAAGGACTACCTAGAGTTCTCGGCGCGGTACTACGTGCGGACCCCGGCGGGCGCCCCGGTCGACACGGCGAAGCTGACGAACGCGGACAACACGCCGGACTACAACTACGACGCAGTGTCGGGTCTGACGTACGAGATCGACATCGCGAAGCCGGCCGGGTCGCGGATCGTGAACCTGTCGTTCGAGGGGAAGCCGCTGGACCCGGCGGCGAGGTTCGTCCTGGCGGTGAACAACTACCGGGCGAGCGGCGGCGGCGCGTTCCCGCACGTGGCGAACGCGCAGCAGCTCTGGGCGAACTCGGACGAGATCCGCAACACGATCATCCAGTGGGTGCGGGCGGGGGACGGTCGACCCGGGGCAGTTCGCGTCGGTGGACTGGAAGCTGACCCGGGACGGCGTGCCGGTGTTCTAGCCGGTCCTAGACGTTCTGTGCGAGAGGCGTCAGCTTCCGGCCCTGGGCCGGGATGCCGAGCGCCTCTCGTCTTCCAGGCCGAAGCTGGTGAAGGCGGTGCGGCGGGGCAGCGGATAGGGCTCCTTGCCGGTGATCGCGTTGAGGATGGTGGCGCTGCGCCAGGCGGCGAGGCCGAGGTCGGGGCGCCGACGCCGTGGGTGTGGCGTTCGGCGTTCTGGACGTGGACGGCGCCGGTGACGGAGGGGTCGAGGACGAGGCGGTACTGCTCGTCGACGCGGGGGCGGCCGGCGGAGTCGTGGCGCAGGTAGGGGTCGAGGCCGGTGAGGAGGCGGTCGAGGGGCGTTCGCGGTAGCCGGTGGCGAGGACGACGGCGTCGGTGGTGAGACGGGTGCGGGCGGACTGCTGGACGTGTTCCAGGTGCAGTTCGACGCGGGTGGTGGCGACGCGGCCGGCGGTGCGGACGCGGACGCCGGGGTGAGACGGCGTCGGGCCAGCCGCCGTGGAGGGTGCGGCGGTAGAGCTCGTCGTGGATGGCGGTGAGGGTGGCGTCGTCGATGCCCTTGTGGAGCTGCCACTGGCGGGGCACGAGGCCGTCGCGCACCTGCTCGGGGAGGGCGTGGAAGTAGCGGGTGTAGTCGGGGGTGAAGTGTTCGAGGCCGAGCTTGGAGTACTCCATGGGGGCGAACGCCTCGGTGCGGGTGAGCCAGTGGATGCCCTCGGCTCCGGCGGGGCGGGCGCGCAGGAGGTCGAGGAAGATCTCGGCGCCGGACTGGCCGGAGCCGATGACGGTGACGTGTCCGGCGGCGAGGAGGGTCTCGCGGTGGGTGAGGTAGTCGGCGGAGTGGACGACGGGGACGCCGGGGGCGTCGGCGAGGGCCTCAGGGGTTCGGGGACGTACGGTTCGGTGCCGACGCCGAGGACGACGTTGCGGGTGTAGGTGCGGCCGAGGGCCTCGGTCTCGCCGTCGGGGTCGAGCTGGGCGAAGTCGACCTCGAAGAGGCGTCGTTCGGGGTTCCAGCGGACGGAGTCGACCTGGTGGGCGAAGTGGAGGCCGGGGAGGCGTTCGCTGGCCCAGCGGCAGTAGGCGTCGTACTCGGCACGGTGGATGTGGAACTTCTCGGCGAAGTAGAAGGGGAAGAGGCGCTCGCGGCTCTTGAGGTAGTTGAGGAAGGTCCAGGGGCTGGCGGGGTCGGCGAGGGTGACGAGGTCGGCGAGGAAGGGGACCTGGAGGGTGGCGCCGTCGATGAGGAGGCCGGGGTGCCAGTGGAAGGCGGGGCGCTGTTCGTAGAAGGCGGTGGAGAGGCCGCCGGGGACGCCGTGGGCGAGGGCGGCGAGGGAGAGGTTGAAGGGGCCGATGCCGATGCCGACGAGGTCGTGGGGGCGGTCGGGGGCCGGGGTGTCCCGGGGGTGCGGGGGCCGGTCGGTGTCCTGTTCGGGGGTGCTGCCGGTCATCGGTGGGCGCTGCCTTCCACGAGGGTGATGAGCTGGTCCAGGTCGTCGGGGGTGGCGTGGGGGTTGAGCAGGGTGGCCTTGAGCCAGAGGCGGCCGTCCGCGCGGGCCCGGCCGAGGACCGCCCGGCCGCCGGTGAGGAGGGTGCGGCGGATCGCGGCGACGGCGGTGTCGTCGGCGTCGTGGGGGCGGAAGAGGACGGTGGTGAGGACGGGCCGGGCGCGCAGGTCGAGGGCGGGGGTCTTCTCGATGCGGTCGGCGAGGTCCTGGGCGAGGTCCATGCAGGTGTCGACGAGGGCGCCGAGGCCGGTGCGGCCGAGGGCGCGGAGGGTGACGGCGGCCTTGAGGACGTCGGGGCGGCGGGTGGTGCGCGGGGAGCGGCCGAGGAGGTCGGGGAGGCCGGCGTCGGTGTCGTCGTCGGCGTTGAGGTAGTCGGCGGTGTGGGCGAGGGGGCGAGGTCGGTCGTGTCGCGGACGGCGAGGAGTCCGGCGGCGGCGGGCTGCCAGCCGAGTTTGTGGAGGTCGACGGTGACGGTGCGGGCGCGGTCGAGGCCGGCGAGGAGGGGGCGGTGGGTGCGGCTGAAGGAGGGGGCCGCCGCAGGCGCGTCGACGTGGAGGTCGGCGCCGTGGGCGGCGCAGACGTCGGCGAGTGCGGGCAGGGGTCGACGAGGCCTTCGTCGGTGGTGCCGGCGGTGGCGGCGACGAGGAGCGGGCCGGGGGTGTCGGTCAGGGCGGCGTGGAGGGCGGCGGGGTCGAGGACGCCCCGGGGGGTGGGGACGACGACGGGGGCGGGGAGGCCGAGGAGCCAGGCGGCGCGCCGGAAGGAGTGGTGGGCGTTGGCGCCGACGACGGTGCGGAGGGGCCTTCCCCGGCGCGGCGGTCCCGGGCGTGGCGCTCCCCGGTGGGGTGCTCTCCGGTGCGGTGCTTTCCGGCGTGGTGCTCTCCGGTGCGGCGTTCACCGGTGAGGCGTTCTCCGGCGTGGTGTTCCCTGGCGAGGAGGAGGGCGAGTTGGTTGGACTCGGTGCCGCCGGTGGTGACGAGGGCGTCGGGGCGGGGGCGCCGGGGTGGATCTCGGCGGCGAGGGCGGTGGTGACCAGGGCTTCGAGGGCGGAGGCGGCGGGGCCTGGTCCCAGGGAGTCCATGGAGGGGTTGAGCGCGGAGGCGGCCAGGTCGGCGGCGGCGGCGAGCGCGAGGGCGGGGTGTGGAGGTGGGCGGCGCAGAGCGGGTCGGCGGGGTCGGCGGCGCCGGCGGCGAGGGCGTGGACGAGGGTGCGGAGGGCTTCGTCGGGGCCGGTTCCGGTCTCGGGGAGTACGGCTCCGAGCCGTGCGGTGCGGTGGGCCACCGCCTCCGGTCCCCAGCCGGGAGGGGCCCGCCCGCTCCTCAGCCCCGGCGCGCAGGGCGTCGAGGACGGTGCCCAGGAGGGGCCGCAGGGCGTCGGCGCCGGGGATGCCTCCGGCGAGGGTGGGGGTGCGGCACGCATGGACGACAGGGTGCCGGGGGGCGCGGGGGTTTGTCCGGAGAGTGCGGGGTGTGACCCGAACGGGGGACACGGGGTGGTGTTTCGAGGACGGTCGGTGCGGGGACCGGAGGCCGGTCCCCGCACCGTGGCGGCTCAGCCCTCCCTGACCTTCAGGGCCCGGCGCAGGTCGTCGAGCTGGTCGACGAGCTTGCGGCGGAGGAGCGGGGATCATGGGGGTGTCGGCCAGGTGGCGTTCGCCGAGGGCCAGGGAGTCGGCGTCGACCGCGTGGGCCGGGAAGGCGTGGCGGCCGGCGGCCTCGGCCATGGCGGGGCCGCGCCGGTCGCCGAGGCGGCAGCCGCCTCGTAGAAGCGGGGCACGTACTCCCGTACGAGGTCGGCCTGTTCGGGCTGCCAGAAGCCCTGGGCGGTGGCGGTGAAGAGGTAGTTGGAGAGGTCGTCGGAGTCGAAGAGGGCGGACCAGGCCGCCTCCTTGGCCTCGGGGGCCGGCAGGGCGGCGCGGCAGCGAGCGGCGCCCTCCTGGCCGGTGGCGCTGGGGTCGCGTTCCAGTTCGGCGGCGATGGCGGTCTCGTCGGTGGCGCCGAGGACGGCGAGCCGGGCGAGGATCCGCCAGCGCAGTTCGGGGTCGAGTTCGGGGCCGCCGTGGACGGTGCCCTCGTCGAGCCAGGAGGCGATCTTGTCGGGGGTGGTGGCGCTGTCGACGAAGGCGCGGACGGCGGTGAGGCGCAGTCCGGGTGCCTCGCCGTCCTCGGTGCGGCGCAGCAGGGCGCGGGCGATCCCGCAGATCGTGGCGAGGGCGGCGGGGCGCTCGCCGGCGGGGACGTACCGGTCGGCGATCTGGTGGCGGGCGAAGGCCAGGACGCCCTGGACGAGGGCGAGTTCGGTCTCCTCGGGGAGGTGCGCGAGGGCGACTTCGAGGTAGTCGGCGGGGGCGAGGTCGCCGTCGCGGACCCGGTCGCGCAGCGTTCCAGACGACGGCGCGGGTGAGCGGGTCGGGGATGCGGGAGAGGCCGCGCAGGGCGGACTCCCCGGAGACCTCGTCGAAGCGGAGCTTGGTGTAGGTGAGGTCCTCGTCGTTGAGGACGACGAGGGCGGGGCGAGGCCGGTGAGTTCGGCGGGGGCGTCCTGGGGGACGTCGAGTTCGCGGCGTTCGCGCAGGACGAGGTCGCCGGAGGGTCGCGGTCGTAGAGGCCGGCGGAGATGCGGTGGGGGCGGCTGCCGTCGCGGTCGACCGTGAGGTTCCAGTGGAGGCCCTCGCCGTCGAGGCGGGGGTGAGGTGTCGACGCCGGTGGTGCGCAGCCACCGCTCGGCCCAGGCGTGGACGTCGCGGTCGGTGGCGGCGGCGAGGTTGTCGATGAAGTCGGCGAGGGTGGCGTTGCCGAACTTGTGCCGTGCGAAGTGGATGTTGATGCCGGCGAGGAAGTCCTTCTCGCCGAGCCAGGTGACGAGCTGGCGGAGGGCGGAGGCGCCCTTGGCGTAGGAGATGCCGTCGAAGTTGAGGAGGGCGGAGGCGGTGTCGGGGACGGCCTCGGGGTCGGGGGCGACGGGGTGGGTGGAGGGCCGCTGGTCGGCCTCGTATCCCCAGGCCTTGCGGGTGACGCCGAAGTCGATCCAGGTGTCGGGGAAGAGGTCGGAGCAGGCCTCGTTGACGGTCTGGTAGCCCATGTACTCGGCGAAGGACTCGTTCAGCCAGATGTCGTCCCACCAGCGCAGGGTGACGAGGTCGCCGAACCACATGTGGGCCATCTCGTGGGCGATGACCATGGCGCGGGTCTGGCGCTCGGTGACGGTGACGGCGGAACGGAAGACGAACTCGTCGCGGAAGGTGACGAGGCCGGGGTTCTCCATGGCGCCGGCGTTGAACTCGGGGACGAAGGCCTGGTCGTACGAGTCGAAGGGGTAGGGCTCGTCGAACTTCTCGTGGTAGCGGTCGTAGCAGGCCCTGGTGACGGCGAGGATCTCGTCGGCGTCGGCGTCGAGGTGGGGGCGAGGGAGCGGCGGCAGTGGATGCCGAAGGGGAGTCCGGCGTGTTCGGTGCGGACCGAGTGCCAGGGTCCTGCGGCGACGCAGACGAAGTAGGTGGAGAGGAGGGGGTGGGGGCGGCCTTCCAGGTGCCGTCGGGCTGCCGTTCGGTGATGCCGTTGGCGAGGACGGTCCAGTCGTCGGGGGCGGTGACGGCGACCTCGAAGACAGCCTTGAGGTCGGGCTGGTCGAAGGCGGCGAAGACGCGCTGGACGTCCTCCATGAAGAGCTGGGTGTAGACGTACGACTCGCCGTCGGTGGGGTCCGTGAAGCGGTGCATGCCCTCGCCGGTGCGGGAGTAGCGCATGGTGGTGGCGACGCGCAGCTCGTGCTCGCCCTCGGTGAGGCTCAGGGGGAGCCGGTTGCCGTCGAGGGCGGCGGGGTCGAGGCTCTCCGTCGAGGGTGGCGGAGTGCAGGGTGACGGGCTTGAGCTCGACGAAGGTGTCCCCGGCGGCGCGGGCGGTGAACCGGACGGTGCTGGTGGACTCGAAGGTCTCGGCGCCGGTGGTGAGGTCGATGTCCACGCGGTAGTGGTGGACGTCGAGGAGCTGGGCACGGGTCTGCGCTTCGTCGCGCGTCAGTACGGACATGGGCCCTATGCTGCCCGATGCCCGGGGCCTCCGGCAGGGGTGCGGGGAGAACCTTGCCGGGGCGTGACCTGCGGGGCTCTCCTCCGGCGCGTTCCGTCGGCGGGTTCCGTCAGCGCGTGCCGTCCGCGATCGTCTCGTGGTGGCGGATGACCTCGGCGATGATGAAGTTGAGGAGCTTCTCGGCGAAGGCCGGGTCGAGTTCGCGCTCTCGGCGAGTTCCCGGAGGCGGGTGATCTGGCGGGCCTCGCGGGCGGGTCGGCGGGCGGCAGGTGGTGCTCGGCCTTGAGGACGCCGACCTGCTGGGTGCACTTGAAGCGCTCGGCGAGCATGTGCACGACCGCCGCGTCGATGTTGTCGATGCTGTCGCGCAGCCGGGACAGCTCGGCGCGGACGGCTTCGTCGGCGGCCGGGGTCTCTCCGGTGGCCGGGGCCGGGGTCGGCGCGTGGGTCGGTGCGGAGGCCGGTGCCGGGGTCGGTGCGGAGGTCGGGGTGGAGTCGCTCATGACCTGCGAGCTTAGACGGAGCGCGGGAGGATCGTCGGCGGGTGTTCGGGATCCGGGACGCGGTTGCTCCAGCCGCCGGGCACGGACCGGCCCTGCTGCTCGCGGAAGCGGATGGGGGCAGTGCCGACCCGGCGGGTGAAGAGCCGGGAGAAGTAGGCGGGGTCGTCGTAGCCGACGCGGCGGGCGACGGCGGAGACGGGCAGTTCGGTGGCGGCGAGGAGTTCCTTGGCGCGGCCGAGGCGGACGGTGAGCAGGTAGTCCTTGGGGCTGCATCCGGCGGCGCGGCGGACGGCGGTGCGCAGTTCGGCGGGGGTCATGCCGTGGCGGGCGGCGTGCTCGGCGACGGAGAGCGGCTGGAAGGCGTCGCGGGCGAGGGCGGTGAGGACGGGGTCGCCGTCGGCGTTGGTGTCGGCGCGGGCGCGGCGCAGGGCGACGAGGAGTTCGTGGACGGCGGCGCCGGTCTCGACCTCCAGGAGGGGGTTGCCGGGGCGTGCGGCGCGGGCGATCCGGGCGATGGCGGCGCGGGCGGGGGCGGCGTCGGAGAGGGGACGACGGGCCGGTCGGGTTCGATGTAGCCGAGTTCGGTGTACGTGGCGGCGGCGGGTCCGGAGAAGTCGACGAAGGCCTCGTCCCAACCGGTGCCGGGGTCGGCGCCGTAGTGGTGGGGGTGCCGGGGTGAGCCAGATCAGGGCGGGGGCGGTGACGACGGCGCGCCGTCCGTCGGCGCCCGGTACCAGCCGGCGCCGGCGGAGACGACGACGGCCACGTGGTGGTCGAGGGTGCGGGGCCCGACGGTGGGCAGGGTGCCGTGCTGGAGTCCGACGCCGAGGCAGACGAGGCCGAGGCGGTGGTGGACGGGGCCGGGCGTGAAGTAGCGCATCCAGGTGTGGTACATGCGGTGGTGCCCCTTCCCGGGGCCCCGGACGGGCGGGCCCTAACGTCCAAACTGCGACGATCTTTGTCCATGGACGGGTTCGCCGCCAGGGGTGAGGTGGTGCCCATGAGCACGTTCGCTGTGGGTGACGAGGACTTCCTGCTCGACGGGCGGCCGGTGCGGCTGCTGTCGGGGGCGCTGCACTACTTCCGGGTGCACGAGGGCCACTGGGAGCACTCGGCTGGGGATGCTGCGGGCGATGGGCCTCGACTGCGTGGAGACGTACGTCCCGTGGAACCTGTACGAGCCGGAGCCCGGCCGGTACGGGGACGTGGCGGCGCTCGGCCGGTTCCTGGACGCGGTGGGGCGGGCGGGGATGCGGGCGATCGTGCGCCCGGGGCCGTACGTCTGCGCCGAGTGGGAGAACGGCGGGCTTCCGCACTGGCTGACCGGGCCGCTCGGGCGGCGGGTGCGGACCCGGGACCCGGAGTTCCTGGCGCCGGTGGAGGCCTGGTTCCGGCGGTTGCTGCCGCAGGTGGTGGAGCGGCAGGTGGACCGGGGCGGGCCGGTGGTCCTGGTGCAGGTGGAGAACGAGTACGGGAGTTACGGCAGCGATCCGGTGTATCTGGAGTGGCTGGCGGGGCTGCTGCGGGAGTGCGGGGTGGTCGTGCCGCTGTTCACCTCGGACGGCCCGGAGGACCACATGCTGACGGGCGGGTCGGTGCCGGGGGTGCTGGCGACGGCGAACTTCGGCTCGGGGGCGCGGGAGGGCTTCGCGACGCTGCGGCGGCACCAGCCGTCGGGGCCGCTGATGTGCATGGAGTTCTGGTGCGGCTGGTTCGACCACTGGGGCACGGAGCACGCGGTGCGGGACGCGGCGGACGCGGCGGCGGCGCTGCGGGAGGTCCTGGAGTGCGGGGCCTCGGTCAACGTGTACATGGCACACGGCGGGACGAACTTCGGCGGCTGGGCGGGGGCGAACCGGGACGGGGAGCTGCACGACGGGCCGCTGCGGCCGACGGTGACCTCGTACGACTACGACGCTCCGGTGGACGAGGCGGGACGGCCGACGGAGAAGTTCCGGCGCTTCCGCGAGGTGCTCGCGGAGTACGCGCGGGGGCCGCTGCCGGAGGTGCCGGAGCCCCGGCCCGGCTCGCGGCCCCGGTGCGGGGCGGCTTCGACGGGTGGGCGCCGCTGGACGCGGTCCTGGAGGTCCTCGGTGACGAGGAGGTGGTGGCGGCGGTGCCGCCGACCTTCGAGGAGCTGGGGGTGGACCGGGGCCTGGTCCGCTACCGGGTGGCGGTGCCGGGTCCCCGGCGGCCGTATCCGCTGGGGGTGACGGGGCTGCGGGACCGGGCGGTGGTGTATGTGGACGGGGCCCTCGCGGGGGTCCTGGACACGAGCGGCAGGGAGGACGTGGCGCTCGCGGAGCCGGTGGCCGGTCCGGCGGTGGTGGACCTGTGGGTGGAGTCCCTGGGCCGGGTCAACTACGGGCCGCGGCTCGGGAGCCGAAGGGGATCACCGGGGGCGTACGGCACGAGCGGCAGTACCTGCACGGGGTGCGGGCGCGGGGGCTGCGGCTCGACGCGGTCGAGGCGGCGGCGGTCGACAAGGTGTGCTTCGAGGAGGTGCGCTCCGGGGAGGTCTCCGAGGAGGCCGGCTCCGGGCCGGGGCTCCTGCGGGGACCTCCGGCGTGGCGGGCGCGGGCCGGGGCGGCGGTCCGGGGCTCTACCGGACGGCCCTCGACGTGGCGGGCGCGGGGACGCGGTGCTGCGGCTGCCGGGCGCGACCCGGGGCTTCGTCTGGGTGAACGGCTTCTGTCTGGGCCGCTACTGGTCGGCCGGCCCGCAGGAGGCGCTGTTCGTCCCGGGTCCGGTGCTGCGGGAGGGGCGAACGAGGTGTGGGTGTTGGAGCTGGAGGGGGACGCGGGGGCCGGGGTGGTGCTGGACCCGGTCTGATCCCCTTCCCTGCCGGGAGGGTCCGTGCACACCGGGCCGGCCCACACCGGCCCGGTGTACGGGAGGGGCGCTCCGGGGCCGAGGCCGCCCCGGAGCGCCCGTTCACAGGCTGCCGCTACAGCGTGGCGGCGGCGGACTTGATCGCGGCGGCGAAGGTCGAGACCTCCGTGTAGACGCCGGGGTAGCCGGCGCGGGCGCAGCCCTCGCCCCAACTCACGATGCCGACCTGGACCCAGGCGCCGGCGTTGTCCTTGCGGAACATCGGGCCGCCGGAGTCGCCCTGGCAGGTGTCGGTGCCGCCCTGGGAGTAGCCGGCGCAGATCTCCTCGCCGGGGACGAGGTCGCTGCCGTAGGCGGACTGGCAGGAGGCGTCGGAGACGAACGGGACGTTCGCCTTGAGCAGGTAGCGCTGCTGTGCCCCGCCCTCGCGGGCGGCGCCCCAACCGGCCACCGTGAAGGTGCCGGTGTTGTAGGCAGTGGTCTCGGCGAGCTTCAGGTTGGGCAGGGAGGTGATGGGGCTGGCGAGCTTGATGAGGGCCCAGTCCTTGCCCTTGCCGTTGTAGCCGGGGGCCTGGAGGACCTTGGTCGACCTGACCTTGATGGCGCTGCCGCTCTGGAGGTCCACGACTCCGGCGGTGGCGGTGATGCCGGTGTTGTTGCCGGAGCCGCTCACACAGTGGGCGGCGGTGAGAACGACCTGCGGGCTGATCAGCGAGCCGCCGCAGCCCATGGAGAGCCTGACCATCCAGGGGAACTCGCCCTGGGCGGCGCGGGTGCCGCCGACGACGGGGGCCGGGGCGGCGGAGGCGGTGGTGGTGGGCTGGAGGCTGACGGCGGCGAGGACGACGGCGCCGGCCGCAGCAAGCTTCTGGAGCGCGCGGACCATTCTGTTCTTCTTCACGTGTCTGCCTTCTCTCGTGGGGGTCGGCCTCGACGACTCGTGACATGCGCTCGTCAAGGCGTGGTCCGCATTATGAACAGCGCTCAACCTCCGTCACAAGGAAGCCTTTTCGGCCAGCTCCGATGTGAGGGACCGTACAGTGGGCGGGAGGGGGATCCCGCATGCCGCACCGTCAAGAGGCCGACCGTGTCATCCACGGCTTCCCGCACCGGGCCGTGGTCGACGCCTCGCTCACCGCGCTCCACCGCCGCCTCTCCCCGCCGGCGTACGCCGCTTTCCGGCCAGCGTGACCGCCGCCGACGTGGCCCTCGGCGACGGGGAGGACCTGCGCCCGGGCACCCGGCGGGTGGCCCGCGCCCTCGTCCGGCACCTGGGGCTGCCCGACGCGCGCGTGACGGTGGACTTCCGGCCGATGGAGCACGCCGGCAGCGTCGGACTCGCCCCGGACCGGAGTACTCCGTGGAGGTCCACGAGCGGTTCCGGACCCGCCGCAGGGACATCGGCGCGGTCCTCGCCCACGAGATCACCCACGTGCTCCTGCACCGGCTCGGCCTGTGCTTCCCCGGCACCGCCGAGAACGAGATCCTCACCGACGTGACCGCCGCCTACCTGGGCGCCGGCTGGCTGCTGCTCGACGCGTACCGCGAGGACGGCGTCGAGCGCCAGCGGCTCGGCTACCTGACGCCGGAGGAGTTCGGCTACGTCCTCGCCAAGCGGGCCGAGCTGTTCGGCGAGGACCCGTCGCCGTGGTTCACCAGCCACGTGGCGTACGAGGCGTGGGTGCGGGGCCGGGCGGAGGCCCGCCGGGAGCGGACGGCGCCGCCGCTCGCCGGGGCCGGGCCGGTCGAGCGCCGCCGGTACGCCTGGGAGCGGCGCCGGGGCCGGGCCGGCGAGGGCGCCCCGTACGCCTTCGACGGCGGGGCGCCCGCGACCGGCGTCTCCTTCTCCTGCCCGGTCTGCCGCCGGCGCCTGCGGATCCCGGCCGGGCGGACGCTGCGGGCCCGGTGCGGGGTGTGCGGCACGGTCCTGGAGTGCGCGGCCTGAACCCCGCGCACCGGCCCTTCCGGGAATCGATTTGCGCCATGTGCCGACGGCGGGTCAGGGTCGGTGCATGAGCACGCTGTTCGACGCGATCCGGGCCGGGGACGAGGACGGGGCCGTACGGTCCCTACGGGACGGGGCCGACCCCGAGGGGCGGGAGGACGGGGAGACCGCCCTGTACCGGGCGGCCGTCGGCGGCGAGGCCGGAATCGTACGGGTGCTGCTCGCCGCCGGGGCGGATCCCGGCCGGGGCAGCGGCGAGGAGGACGGCGACCTGCCGCTGTGCGGGGCGGCCTGCGGCGGGCACACCGAGACGGTACGGGCGCTGCTGGCGGCGGGCGCGGAGCCGGACCAGGAGGAGGCGTACGGCTTCACGGCCCTGGCCTGGGCCCTGCGGCTCGGATACGCCGACGTCGCGCGGCTCCTCCTGGAGCACGGCGCCGACCCCGACCGGCGCGGCCCCGACGGGCTCGTCCCGCTGCTCGCCGCCGCCCGGCGCGGCTCCACCACCTGCGTGCGGGCGCTCCTCGACCACGAGGCGGGCGGCCGGGAGGCCGCGCTGCGGGAGGCGCGGCGGTGGATCGGCGCCGACATCGCCGCCGAGCTGCGGCGCGGGCTCGTCGCGGGGAACGAGGGCGGGCAGACGTACGAGGCGGTGGTCCGCCGGGTCCGGGAGGACGGCGGGACCACGGTCGTCGTGGAGCTGCTGCGGGAGGACGGCGCCCCGGGGCGCGGCGACGACCGGCAGACCGGGCACGCGGCGATCGCCACGCTCCTGGAGGCCTCGCTCGGGCTGCGCACCCCCGTCGAGGAGCTGGCGGCGCGGGCGCTGCGCTGCGGCGATCCCGCGCTCGACGACTGGACGACGGCGGTGGCCGAACTGGCGGGCCGGGACGACGAGGAGACCTTCGTGGCGGCGGCCGGCTGGTGCGCCTACCGGGACCCGCTGCGGCGGGCGCTCGGCGCGCGGGTCCTGGGCGCCCTGCCGGGCTTCGCGCAGAGCGCCGTGCCGGTCCTCCGGCGGCTCGCGGCGGAGCCGTCGAACGCCGCGGGCCCGGCGCGGGAGCCCGCCCTGTCGGTGGTGACGGCGCTCGGAGAGTGCGCGGACCCGGCGGCCGTGCCCGAACTGCTCGCGGCCGCCGGGCACCCCGACGCGGTGGTCCGTGGGGCCGTCGCCGGGGCCCTGGCCGGCATCGTCCCGGCCGGGCACGTCGAGGCCCTCGGGGTGCTGCTCGCGCTGAGCCGGGACGGCGACGCCCGGGTGCGGGACTGGGCGACGCTCGCGCTCGCCGAACTGCCCGACGACACCCCGCTCGTACGGGAGGGCCTTGCCGAGCGGCTCGACGACACGGACCCGGAGACGGCGGCGGAGGCGGCGCGCGGGCTCGCGATCCGCCAGGACCCGCGCGCCGTCGACGCGCTCGCGGCGGTCCTCGCGGACGGCGAGGCGGACGGCGCGGCGCGCGAGACGGCGCTCGCCGCCCTCGAACACGTCCGGGACCCCCGGGTCAGGACCCGCCTGGAGTGGACGGCCCCGCGCAGGAGCTGAGGAGGCTCCTCAGCAGTCGTGGTCGATCAGGTCGAACGAGGCGTAGTGGTCGGCGGTGTAGTAGTCCTCCGCCGCGTTCCCGGTGACGATCCGGCGGGCGCCCCGGGTCGTGGAGCCCGGGGTCTTCACCGTGTACTCGTGGTAGTACCCGGACGTGCGGGCGGGCAGGACCCCTCCCTGTTCTGGAAGACGGACCCGTCCTGGCCGTACGGGAAGGGCCGCCCGCGTCGATCAGGTCCAGGGTGGTGTGGGCCTGGGAGGGGAGGGCGGAGTAACAGATCTCCCCGACGGCCGCGACGGCCGCGACGGCGGGCGCGGGGGCCGGGGCGGCGGTGGCCGGGGCGCCGAGGAGGAGGGAGGACAGGAGGGCGGTGGCGACACCGCCGGCGAGAGTGAACCGAGGGGGATGCGCATGCCTGTGATGATGATGCGCGTAGACACCCGCCGGGAACCCCGACGGCCTCCGTTCCCCGGATGTTGACCGGTCGTTCCCGTACGTACGGGACCTGTGAAGACGGGGCGCGCGCGGTGAACGGAAGCGGGCGGCGCCGTGGTCACGGCACCGCCCGCTTCCGGATCCCGTAGGGGTTACGTGTTGTCGGCCGGCCGCTGCCGGGGCCGCGGGGGCGGCCCGTGCCCGCCGTCCGGCGCCCGCCGCGACCGGACCCGGCGGAGGCGGAGGTGGACGCGGCGGTGCGGCCGGTGCCCGCGCCCCGGCCCGTACCGGAGCCGCGGCCCCCGCCCGTACCGGAAGCGCGGCCCCCGCCCGTACCGGAAGCGCGGCCCCGCCCGTACCCGTGCCGGAGGCGGCGCCAGTGCCTCCGGCGGCGGCCGGGCGGCGACGGCGGCAGCCGCCCCGTTCCCGCCACCGGCGGCGGAGCCAACCGGCTTGCGGGGCGGGGTGGGCTGCAGGGTCTCGATGACGACCGGGACGCCCGAGGGCTCCCGGGCGCCGGTGAGCTCGGCGAGCTCCTCGTCGCTGGACTTGATCTGCGCCGTGCGGGGCTGATGCCCGCGTTGGACATCAGCCGGCCCATGTCGCGCTTCTGGTCGGGCAGGACCAGGGTGAAGACGCTGCCGGACTCGCCGGCGCGGGCGGTGCGGCCGCCGCGGTGGAGGTAGTCCTTGTGGTCCATCGGCGGGTCGACGTTCACGACCATGTCGAGGTCGTCGACGTGGATGCCGCGGGCCGCCACGTTCGTCGCGACGAGCGTGGTGACCTGGCCGTTCTTGAACTGGTCCAGGGTGCGGTTGCGCTGCGGCTGCGAGCGCCCGCCGTGCAGTCCGGAGGCCCGCACGCCGTTGGCGAGAGCCGCTTGACCAGCCGGTCCACGGACCGCTTGGTGTCCAGGAAGAGGATCGTGCGCCCGTCGCGGGCCGCGATCCGCAGGGTGACGGCCTTCTTGTCGGTCTCGTCGGCCACGTACAGGACGTGGTGCTCCATGGTGGTGACCGCGCCGGCCGACGGGTCGACGGAGTGCACGACCGGGTCGTCGAGGAACATCTTGACCAGGCGGTCGATGTTCCGGTCGAGGGTGGCCGAGAACAGCAGGCGCTGGCCGCCCGGCTCGACCTGCTTCAGGAGCTTGGTGACCTGGGGCAGGAAGCCCATGTCGGCCATCTGGTCGGCCTCGTCGAGGACGGTGACGGCGACCTGGTCGAGCCGGCAGTCGCCGCGGTCGATGAGGTCGTGGAGGCGGCCGGGCGTGGCGATGAGCACCTCGGCGCCGCGCCGCAGCGCAGAGGACTGCCGGCTGATCGACATGCCGCCGACGACGGTGGTGATCCGCAGCCGCAGGGCGCCGGCGTACGGGGTGAGGGCGTCGGTGACCTGCTGGGCGAGCTCGCGCGTGGGCACCAGGACGAGCGCGAGCGGCGCGCCCGGCTCGGCGCGGCGGCCCGCGGTGCGGGCGAGCAGGGCGAGGCCGAAGGCGAGGGTCTTGCCGGAGCCGGTGCGTCCCCGGCCGAGCACGTCGCGGCCCGCGAGCGAGTTCGGCAGGGTCGCGGCCTGGATCGGGAACGGCTCCGTGACGCCCTGCTCGCCGAGGGTCCGCAGCAGGCCCTCGGGCATGTCGAGGTCGGCGAAGGAGGCCACCGGGGGCAGCGCGGGCGTCAGCGACACCGGCGGCGTGAACTCGCTCGGTGGCGGGGGCGCGGCGGGGCGGCAGCCGCCCCGGGAGGCCTTCGGCTGGGACGTGGACTTCGCCTGCGCGGTGCGGGGGCCGCGCTTGTGGGGGCGCTCGGAGCGGGTCATTCGTGCCTTTCTGGCCGGTGCGCCGCCGAGCCCTTCTGGCCGGTGCGCGGCGCAGCGGGGCCCGCACCTGCGCGATGCGGGCCCCGGCTGCTCTGTCCGGAACACGTGGTACGGCTCCGGTCGTCTCTCTACCGGAACAATAGTGCGCCCCGGGACCTTCCCGCCCCGCCCGCCCGATGCCCGGACGGATCCGCCCAGCCCAGCCGCCCCGACGTGGCCCACTTCACAGGCCGGGGGCGTCCCGGCGGGGCGGGGCGTCGTCGTTGCCGCGCCGGGTGGTCCACGCGGGCCGCCCCGGCACCCACCTGCGGAAGGCGATCTCCTCGCCGTCCACCCACGTGCGCACGACCTCGGCCGGTTCCGCCCGGAAGAGGTGGAAGGGCAGGGGCGAGCCCGCCTCGGCGGCGTACCGCTCCAGGGCCCCGCGGTCGGTGACCTCGACCGCCCGCCCGGAGATCCGGACGTCCCCGCCGCCCATGCCGGTGCCGGGGTCAGGCGGTGGCGGCCTCGCGCTCCGCCCGGCCGCGCTCGACGCAGAATTCGTTCCCCTCGGGGTCCCCCAGGGTCGCCCAGCCGGTGCCGTCCGGGTTCCGCCGGTCGTCGAGCAGGGTCGCGCCGAGGCCGATCAGCCGCTCGACCTCCTCGTCGCGGGTGCGGTCCTGCGGCTGGAGGTCGAGGTGGACCCGGTTCTTCACGGCCTTCGGCTCGGGCACCTGGATGAAGAGGAGCGAGGCCCCGGGCGACTCGACGAGCGCCTCCTCGTCACCCGGCTTGTCGTCGTCGGAGAGCGTGGAGTCGAGGACCCGGGCCCAGAAGGAGGCGAGGGCGTAGGCGTCGGCGCAGTCGATGGTCACGTGGCGTACGAGAGGTCATGGCGCCATGATCCCCGCCGGGCCGGGAGGGCGGCCACTGCTTTCCGGCCCGTCGCCCCGGCCCGTCACCCCGGCTCGCCGCCTGCGGGCCCCGCCTCCGGGCTCCCTCCCCGGCCCCACGTCCCCGGCCCGTCACCCCGGGCTCCTGGCTCCCTTCCGGGTCCCGCCCCGGGCCTCACTCCGGACGATGCCCCGGGCCCGGGCGGCGGCGAGCCACGCCGGGAACTCGGAGACGAGCCGGTCGTACAGCTCGCCGTCCGGGACCCGGTCCGGGTCCTTCCGGCGTGGAAGAACCCGGCGTTGTCGACGGGCCGCTTCGCCGGGACGTCCAGCTCGTCCAGCCTGCGCAGGAAGTCGAACTGCCGGCTGCCGGGGTCGCCGAAGCCGATGAACTGCCAGAAGAGCGGCAGCCGGGCCGCCTTGCACACGTACCGCTCGGCGGCGAGCTTGTTGATCGGCCCGCCGTCGGTCTGGAAGACCACGAGCGCGGGCGCGGTGGAGCCGCTGTCCACGTAATGGTCGATGACCGCGTCCATGGCCAGGTGGTAGCTCGTCTTCCCCATGTGCCCGAGCCCGGCGACGATCCGGCCGATCCGCCCGGTGTGGTCGTCGAGCCGGATCTCGGTCTCGGCGTCGACGTCGGTGGAGAAGAAGAACACGGGCACCCGCCCGTCGTCGTCGAGGTGCGCGGAGAGCCCGAGCACCCGGTCGGCGAGCGCCTGCACGGCGCCGCTGTTGTAGTACGGCCTCATCGACCCGGAGTAGTCGACGACCAGGTAGACGGCGACCCGCTGCCCGTCGATCCCGTGCCGCCGCAGCGACTCCCCGCCGACTTGTAGAGACTCACCAGCGCGGGCGCGGTCTCCTCGACCTTCCGCAGGCTCAGTGCCATGGGCGTTCCCCTCGTACGTCGCCGTGTCCGGCGTGCGGACGAGCGTACGACAGGCCGTGCGTGACGTTCCGTCAGGACTGTTCCACGTTCCGGGGCGCCGTCTGGAATCATGGCCCGTCCGGGCGGAGCGGGTGGAGGCGGGGCGCGTGGACACAGCGGTGGGGAACGGCGCGGAGGCGAGCGCGGACACGGAGCGGGCGGGGACCCGCAGGGCCTTGCTGATCGGTGTCCGCGACACCCCGAACCTGGCCCGGAACCCCCGCCTCACCGATCGATACCCGTCCTGGAGTGTGTCGACGGGGACATCCGGCGCATCGCGGAGGCCCTGGACGCCTCGGACTACCGGGTGGAGTGCTACCACCCGGACCACGAGGACGAAGAACATCACGATACGTCCCGGGACATGATCAAGCAGGCCATCATGGATCTGTTCGACTCCTGCTCCCCGGGGACACCGCCCTCGTCTACGTCTCCAGCCACGGCGTCATGATCGGAGACAGCGACTATGTCCTCCCTTCCAGCGCCCGGTCCAGCGCCGCGGGTGAGCTGATCACCGGGACACTGCTGGAGGCGACCGTCCCCGACCTCCTCGGCGAGGTCCCGGAAGGCGTGACCGTCGTCGTGTGCCTGGACACCTGCCGTACGGACACGACGGGCCGCCCCTCGAAGGGGAATAACCCCTATGTAGGCAACGCCCACGACGACGTGGTGTGGTTGCGCGCCGGTGGCCGGGGCCAGCCGACGTTCGCGGACCCCGAGCGGGGCAGTTACTTCGGCCTCGCCCTGTCCGAAGCGCTGTCGTCGATCCATTTCCGCGGAGCCTCGGGAGATCAAGGACTTCGTCCAGGCCCGCATCCACGTCCTGACGCGGACACTCGACGGACCGCGGCCGACGGTCGAGCTCAAGGCGGCCGCAGGACGCGAGGACTGGGCGCGGGAACTGCTCCTGTGCGAGGGGTCCCGGGAGACCACCCACTGGAAGGACGTCATCGACGGCTCCGTCTTGTGGCGGCACACATCGGGAACCGCCGCGGCCCACGAACGGGTGAAGGAGGGCCTGGTGGAACTGGCGGCCGAGGTCGCCAGGGGTCGTGTTCTCACGAAGTCAGCGCTCGACACCCCGTGGCACGACCCCGACTACCCCGAACGAGTCGTCCGCCTACTTGGGCAACTCGTGGAGCGTGCCGGGCTGCGCGGTACCGAGCGGCTCTCCCCGGCCGAGACCGCGGCCCTGCTCGCCGCACCGCTGCTGCACGAGGGCGTCGTCGCCGTCGCCCTGGGCGAGCTCGCGGCCCTCCGGCCCGACCGGCTCGACCGTCTGGAGAAGGACGACCAGGGCACGAAGCTGGCTACCCGTCACGAGGAGCTGGTGTGTAAGGCGGCCGCCGACACCTGCTGGGCCCATCCGCAGGTGCTCCAGACCGCCGGAACGCTGTGGCGGCGCAAGCCCACCGACGCCGCGATAGCTGCCGACCATTGGTTGCGACACCGCTTCATCGCCGACTGGGACCGGCTGTGGGACCGCACCGACGACTACGGGTCCGTGAACAAACTCCTCGACATGGTGGTCGAGGCCGTCTCGGCGGCTGCCGAGGGCATGCCCGCCCCTCAGCCCTCCGAGGTGGACCAGCACGTCCGCCGGGTCCTGCCGCACATGACGGTGGCCCTGGCTCCACCCCGCGCATCGACGCCTCCTCGAGCCCCGGCTGAGTCGTGCCCACCGTCCCGTCCCCGGCAACGACTGGCGGGCCAGGGAACTCGCCTATCTCCTTTGGTTGGCCGCGCTACTCGCGGCCGATCCGCGCCGCATGTCCGGCGTGCTCGTGGACCACTTGGGCGCGCGCCGACCCTCCTCCCGGCCGACGTGGTGACGGCGCTGGCCGGAGTGGGCTGGGAGGTGATCGACCGGGACGGCAAGACGGGCTATGCGCTCCGTCTCGCCTGCCCGCACCCCGCGCTACACGCCGCTCTGGAGGAGTTGGCGACGACCGCCGACGCCTCGGTGCGGGACCTCCACCGGGAGTGGCACGACAGCGGGCAGCCCGCGCCGTACCTGCTCCGGGGCGTGCCCCACCAGGTGACCACCCAGCACCTCGAACCGGCCGACCCGAGTTACACCGTCCCCTGGAGCGGTTCCGCCTCGCTGAGGACGAGATCCGTCCGCTGCTCATGGGCACCCAGCTCTACGGCGACCGGATGCTCGCGGTGCGGGAGCTGTACCAGAACGCCCTGGACGCCTGCCGCCACCGGAAGCAGCGCGCCGCGTACGGAGCGAAGCGGGAGCTGTTCGACGGCCCCGAGCCCAAGCCCGAAATCCACTTCGTCCAGGCGTACGACGGGGACCGCCCGTACATCGAGTGTCGCGACGAAGGCTCCGGCATGAGCCGCTCCAAGCTCACATCCATGTTCGCCCGCGCCGGCAGGCGTACGCGCAGGACCCCGACCACGTCCAGGAGCGACGCAACTGGCGCCGGGTCGGCATGGAGCCAGCCCCTTCAACAGCCGCTTCGGCATCGGCGTGTTCAGCTACTTCATGCTGGCCGACGAGGTCACGGTCCACACAGGGGAGATCGACCAGCACGGCAACCCCTCCCGTTCGGCCGCTCCGCTCCGGGCCACGGTCCAGTCAGGGTCCGGACTGCTCCAGATCCGGGAGACCGGGTCCGGCCCTGTGCACGGGGGACGGTGGTGCGGCTTTACCTGAGTTCCGAGGAGGACGAGGGGGATCGGCCGTCGGTGGTGAAGACCCTGCGGCGGCTGCTGTGGGTGAGCGAGTTCGAGGTGACGGCGGAGGAGCGGGGCCGGGACGGGGAAATGATTGACTCGGAAGTCTGGAAACCGGGTGTCCTCCTGGCCCTTCGACACGCGCTGGGCAATGGCATGGAACGCCGGTACGAGCCGGTGACAACGGCTGGATCGTGCAGGGGAAGGACAACTGCTCCTCGACGGCATCCTCGTGGAGGACGCTCCCAAGGTGCAGGGCTACGTCTTTAACCTTCAGGCACGACACCGGCCGGAACCGAGCGTGAACCGGAATTCGCTGATCTCGTACGACGAAGAGGGCGTGGAGGAAGAACTTCTCACGGTGGCTCCGGCCGCAGCACGCAAGCTCGACGAGGTGAAGCTGCCGTGGCTGTGGAGTCTGGCAAGGGCCGAACCTCGCCTCACGGTCCGACTCTTCGATCACCTGCCCCTTATGCGACTGGTGTCCTGGACCCGGAACTCGTAGGTTTCCAGCCGCATTCCTCCCGTGCGCCACTACATCGGGCGGGTGTCTTCGAGATGGACTCCACCCTGTTGCAGAGTTTCAGCCACGAGGCCTCGACTTCGCGGACACGGAACAAGGACGAATTCCTCAAGAAGTGGCGCCTGGAAGCCATGGGAGCGGTCCCGCAAACGGCACCGCTCCCACCGAGGATATCCCGTACCGATGGGTATGGACGCTCTCCTCGTCTCCAACCGCCTGTTCGACAGAGGATGGGCGGCTTCCATTAGAGTCGCAGCGCTCACAAAGGTTCCCCTGGCGGAGAGCGTCCGGGCTGCACGCCGATACGCCATCGCCGGTGCCTACGTCCCAGCCGTACAGAACCTTGTGAACCTGCGTGCAGTGGGCGTGCCCACTGCACTCATGGTGGATCTCTGCGAAGCACACGAGAACAGCGGGACCAAAGTACGTCCTACAGGTCGCCCGGCCGCCTACTTTCCCCTACTCTCCGTCGCTGCCGGCCACGACGTACCACCATCCCACCTCCTACCTGCACTCGAAGTACTGCTGTCTCTCGGCATCGATTTTCCGGAAATGATCGCCCTGGCTTCACCCAGTCTAAAGACGAGGCCCCCACAGGGGCAGCAGATTTCCTCGGGTCATATATTGACTTTCCGTATGAATGGCGGGAGGAGGTGCATCCCAACGACCTGCTGGCATGCACGAACACACCCGCACAACGACGCCAGTTGTTTCAATGGATCAACTCCTTGGAGCAGATTGGTCTCTCCCACAACGATGCAGTACGCGAGGAAACTATCGACCACATAGCTTTCACTTCTTTGGAACGGAAACTGATGTCACGTGATCTCGACGGCGAGCCTCCGTGGCTTCCCGCCGGTCGACTGACCTCGCTGCAACTCATGGAGCGAAGTGCCGAACTGAGCCGCCCTCTCGGCGAAGTGGCGCGGACGGTCGCCCGGCTCGCGCCGGTCACCGGCGTCACCCCACCGAATGTTCCCACGGAATGCCATGCATGGATCCCGTCACCATGGATCGCACAGGCCATGCATATCAGAAAATCCCTGGCGGCCGACGCCGAAGACATTCAGTCGAACTGGCAACTACTATTTCTCGCCTACCGCCATTCTCCTCGTCCATCGTCGGATGAACTGAGAAAGGGACTTTCCTTCATGGAGGCATGCGGAACCCTGAACGGATCCGTCGACACCCTTGTGGAGCAGTTCGAAGCGCTCACTCCCAGCTTCGTCGACCTGCTGAATTATAAAACCGAGCAAATTGAAACTCTTTGGTTGCCAGACACCGGAGAGGTCAGCATTCCCATGCTCTTGAGAATCGCGGCCAAACGCCACTCCTCTCTGGGCGAGGTCTTCGACGATGTCGCGCAGACAAAGGCACTCTTCTCGATCCGTCTTCCCCATCTTCCGGAGCAGGCACGCACCCTGACACCGGTATACGGCGAGGTAAACAGCCTGCTTCGTAGGGTCGGGGACCGGGAGGTCCTCAGGGAACGACTGGACATCCGAAGCGTCCTCGTCCTGGCCCAGAAGCGCCGCTGCACCCTCGGCCAGACCGCTCGTTTCCTCGGCTCGTACCAGTGCCTCGGCGGGCCACAAGGGCCGGGCCCAGTCACCGATGCCCTTGAAGGATTTAGGCCCACCGACCTCGACCTCGCCGCCTTCGAGCCGAGCCTGCTCGGCTCGGGCATCCTCGGTCCCCTCGAACTGGTTCTGGTGGCGGGCCGGTTCGGGCACACGCTCGGCGAGGCCCACGACCGCTACGCGCCCTTCGAGGACCTCGGCCTCACGGTCACCGTTCCCGCGCCCGAGGGCGCCGAGCGCAGATCGTCCCCGACTGGCGTGACGTCATCGTCCTCACCGAGCATCTGACCGGTCGCGCCCCCGCCATCTCGGGAACCATCACCGACGAGCACATCGTTCTCTGTGCCGAGGAGACGGAGGAGTCCGAGGACGACGTCCGCGGCCGCCTCCGCCGCTACTCCCGACTGTTCTCGCTCGTCGTTCCCATCCCTGGAGGAGCACGCTCGTGAGCGCCACCGTCCCGTACGAGGACACGAGGTTCCCCGTTACCCAGCCCCTCACCACCTTCCTCTGGGAGGTACGGGGCCCCGACCGCGTAGAGGCCACAGGCGAGTGCCCCCGGTGCCGGTGCGTGACCGTGAAGGTCTGGCAGGAGGTCCAGTACGTCACCAAGGGCCCGTCCAAGCCCTTGCGGGGCCTCTTCAACGACGGCGAGCCGAGGCTCGCCATGTGTGAGTGCGAGACCTGGCACGTGAACCGGCCCGCCCAGATACCGGACGGCTGCGGAGCCTCGTTCTGGCTCGCGCCCCCGCCTCAGGGGCTCTCCCTGTGAGGAAGTTCAGCGAGCACGAGCTGCGGGAGGCCGACCTGCGGGTACGGATGATGGCAGCCCCACCCGAGCAGCTCAAGGCAGCGCTCCAGCAGGCGGAGGGGTACCGGAACTTTCTCACCACCCTCACCGGGCTGTTGACCGTCGTCTTCGTGCTCAAGGGGCAGGAGAACCTGAGCAAGATGACCACCGGTCCGAGGTGGTGGGTAATCGGGCTGCTCTCCGGCGCTTTCCTGCTGCTCCTCGCGGCCTCCTGGATGATGGTATCCGCCGTTCACGAGCGCCCCGGCCAGAAGCTGGAGACCGACGCGAAACGCCTCCTGGAGTATGAGGTGAAACGAGCGAAGTCGGTCGTGCAGATGACCTCCTGGGCGCGCTGGATGGGCCTCGTCGGCGTCCTCGCCGTGTCCGCCGCCTCGCTAACCACCTGGGTCTGGCCCGGAAAAGCTGAGCCGACAAGGGCTGAGGACGCGCCGCGGCGCCCACCCAGTCGGTCCGGTCGGGGACATGTCGGGGGCGCCGCGCTCAGTTCCGTACGTCGTTGTACGGGACGTTCGGGGGTGATCCGGCCGGATCAGACCATCAGCGAGCGGTCCGTCGGGCGGATCGGGGCCGGCAGGGAGCTGGCGCCGGTCAGGTGGCGGTCCACGCCGCGGGCGGCGGAGCGGCCCTCGGCGATGGCCCAGACGATGAGCGACTGGCCGCGGCCCGCGTCGCCGGCGACGAAGACGCCGTCGACGTTGGTGGCGAAGTCCGCGTCACGGGCGATGTTGCCGCGCTCGTCGAGCTCCAGGCCGAACTGGGCGACCAGGCCGTTCTGGACGTCCGTGCCGGTGAAGCCCATGGCGAGGGTGACCAACTGGGCGGGGATCTTCCGCTCCGTGCCCGGCTTCTGGGTCAGCTTGCCGTCGACGAACTCGACCTCGGCGAGGTGGAGGGACTGGACGTTGCCGTCCTCGTCGCCCTCGAAGTGGGTGGTGGAGACGGAGTAGACCCGCTCGCCGCCCTCCTCGTGCGCCGAGGTGACCTTGTACAGCATGGGGAAGGTCGGCCAGGGCTGGCCGGCGTTCCGCTCCTCGCCCGGGCGGGGCATGATCTCCAACTGCGTGACGGAGGCCGCGCCCTGGCGGTGGGCGGTGCCGACGCAGTCGGCGCCGGTGTCGCCGCCGCCGATGACGACGACGTGCTTGCCCTCGGCGGTGATCGGCGGGGCCACGAAGTCGCCCTCGACGACCTTGTTGGCGAGCGGCAGGTACTCCATCGCCTGGTGAATGCCGTTCAGCTCGCGGCCCGGGACGGGCAGGTCGCGGGCGGTGGTGGCGCCGGCGGCGATGACGACCGCGTCGAACCGCTTGCGCAGGTCGGTGGCGGTGATGTCGCGGCCGACCTCGACGCCGGTGCGGAACTTGGTGCCCTCCGCGCGCATCTGCTCGATGCGGCGGTTGATGTGCCGCTTCTCCATCTTGAACTCGGGGATGCCGTAGCGCAGCAGGCCGCCGATGCGGTCGGCGCGCTCGTACACGACCACGGTGTGGCCGGCCCGGGTGAGCTGCTGGGCGGCGGCGAGGCCGGCCGGGCCGGAGCCGATGACGGCGGCGGTCTTGCCGGAGAGGCGCTCGGGCACCTGCGGCTTGACGTCGTTGGCGTCCCACGCCTTGTCGATGATGGAGACTTCGACGTTCTTGATGGTGACGGCCGGCTGGTTGATGCCGAGCACGCACGCGGACTCGCAGGGCGCCGGGCAGAGGCGGCCGGTGAACTCCGGGAAGTTGTTGGTGGCGTGCAGGCGCTCCTGCGCCGCCGACCAGTCCTCGCGGTAGGCGTAGTCGTTCCACTCGGGGATCAGGTTCCCGAGGGGCAGCCGTTGTGACAGAACGGGATGCCGCAGTCCATGCAGCGGCCGGCCTGCTTGCTGATGATCGGCAGCAGGGAGCCGGGGACGTAGACCTCGTTCCAGTCGCGGACGCGCTCGGCGACGGGACGGGTCTCGGCGACCTCGCGGCCGGTGGTGAGGAAGCCCTTCGGATCAGCCATGGGTCGCCGCCTCCATCATCTTCTCGGTGGTCTCGGCCTCGGAGAGACCGGCGAGCTCAGCGGCGTCCTTGGCGGCGAGCACTGCCTTGTACGTGGTGGGGATGATCTTGCTGAACCGGGCCGCGGCGGCGTCCCAGTCGGCGAGGAGCTTCTCGGCGACCGTGGAGCCGGTCTCCTCGTGGTGGCGGCGCACGACGTCGTGCAGCCACGCCTTGTCGGTGTCCGACAGGGCCTCGACCGCCCCAGGTTCCCGGAGTTGACGTTGTCCCGGTCGAGGTCGACCACGTAGGCGACGCCGCCCGACATGCCGGCCGCGAAGTTGCGTCCGGTCTCGCCGAGGACGACGGCCGTGCCGCCGGTCATGTACTCGCAGCCGTGGTCGCCCACGCCCTCGGAGACGACGAGGGCGCCGGAGTTGCGGACGCAGAAGCGCTCGCCGGTGCGGCCGCGGAGGAACAGCTCGCCGCCGGTCGCGCCGTACGCGATGGTGTTGCCCGCGATGGTGGAGTACTCGGCCAGGTGGTCGGCGCCCCGGTCGGGGCGGACGATCACGCGGCCGCCGGAGAGCCCTTGCCGACGTAGTCGTTGGCGTCGCCCTCCAGGCGGAGGTGACTCCGCTGGGCAGGAAGGCGCCGAAGGACTGGCCGGCGGAGCCGGTGAAGGTGATGTCGACGGTGTCGGCCGGCAGGCCGGCGCCGCCGAACTCTTAGTGACCCGGTGGCCGAGCATGGTGCCGACCGTGCGGTTGATGTTGCGGATCGCGACCTGGGCGCGGACCGGCTGGGCCTGCTCGGCGGAGGGGCGTTCAGGGCCTCGGCGGCGAGCTGGATCAGCTCGTTGTCGAGGGCCTTCTCCAGGCCGTGGTCCTGCTCGACCAGGGCGTGGCGGACCGCGCCCTCCGGGAGGTCCGGCACGTGGAAGAGGGCTCCAGGTCGAGGCCCTGGGCCTTCCAGTGGGTGACGGCGCGGCTGGTGTCGAGCAGCTCGGCGTGGCCGACGGCCTCTTCGAGGGTGCGGAAGCCCAGCTCGGCGAGGAGCTCGCGGACCTCCTCGGCGATGAACTCGAAGAAGTTGACGACGTACTCGGCCTTGCCGGAGAAGCGGTCGCGCAGGACCGGGTTCTGGGTGGCGATGCCGACCGGGCAGGTGTCGAGGTGGCAGACGCGCATCATGATGCAGCCGGAGACGACGAGCGGCGCGGTGGCGAAGCCGAACTCCTCGGCGCCGAGCAGCGCGGCGATGACCACGTCGCGGCCGGTCTTGAGCTGGCCGTCGGTCTGGACGACGATCCGGTCGCGCAGGCCGTTGAGCAGCAGGGTCTGCTGGGTCTCGGCGAGGCCGAGCTCCCAGGGGCCGCCCGCGTGCTTCAGGCTCGTCAGGGGGACGCGCCCGTGCCGCCGTCGTGGCCGGAGATGAGGACGACGTCCGCGTGGGCCTTGGAGACGCCTGCGGCGACCGTGCCGACGCCGACCTCGGAGACCAGCTTCACGTGGATGCGGGCGACCGGGTTGGCGTTCTTGAGGTCGTGGATGAGCTGCGCCAGGTCCTCGATGGAGTAGATGTCGTGGTGCGGCGGCGGGAGATCAGGCCGACGCCGGGCGTCGAGTGGCGCGTCTTGGCGACCCACGGGTAGACCTTGTGGCCGGGGAGCTGGCCGCCCTCGCCGGGCTTGGCGCCCTGGGCCATCTTGATCTGGATGTCGTCGGCGTTGACCAGGTACTCGCTGGTGACGCCGAAGCGGCCGGAGGCGACCTGCTTGATGGAGGAGCGGCGCTCCGGGTCGTACAGGCGGTCCGGGTCCTCGCCGCCCTCGCCGGTGTTGGACTTGCCGCCCAGCCGGTTCATGGCGACGGCGAGGGTCTCGTGCGCCTCCTGGGAGATGGAGCCGTACGACATGGCGCCGGTGGAGAAGCGCTTGACGATCTCGGAGGCGGGCTCGACCTCGTCGATCGGGATCGGGGTGCGGCCCTCGGCGGCGAAGCCGAAGAGGCCGCGGAGGGTCATCAGCCGCTCGGACTGCTCGTTCACCCGGTCGGTGTACTTCTTGAAGATGTCGTACCGCTTGTTGCGCGTGGCGTGCTGGAGGCGGAAGACGGTCTCCGGGTCGAACAGGTGCGGCTCGCCCTCGCGGCGCCACTGGTACTCGCCGCCGATCTCCAGGGCGCGGTGCGCCGAGGGGACGCCGGAGGCGGGTACGCCTTGGCGTGGCGGGCGGCGACCTCCTTGGCGACGACGTCGAGGCCGGCGCCGCCGATCTTGGTGGCCGTGCCGTTGAAGTACGTGGCGACGAAGGTCTCGTCGAGGCCGACGGCCTCGAAGACCTGGGCGCCGCGGTAGGAGGCGACGGTGGAGATGCCCATCTTGGACATGACCTTGAGGACGCCCTTGCCGAGGGCGTAGATCAGGTTCGGATGGCCTGCTCGGGCTCCAGGCCCTCGATGAAGGTGCCGGCGCGGACCAGGTCCTCGACGGACTCCATGGCGAGGTACGGGTTGACGGCGGCGGCGCCGTAGCCGATGAGCAGGGCGACGTGGTGGACCTCGCGGACGTCGCCGGCCTCGATGAGCAGGCCCACCTTGGTCCGCTGCTTGGTGCGGATGAGGTGGTGGTGGACGGCCGCGGTGAGCAGCAGCGAGGGGATCGGGGCGTGCTCGGCGTCGGAGTGCCGGTCGGAGAGCACGATGAGGCGGGCGCCGCCCTCGATGGCGGTGTCGGCCTCGGCGCAGATCTCCTCGATGCGGGCGGCGAGGCGTCGCCGCCGCCGGAGACCCGGTAGAGGCCGGAGAGCGTCGCGGCCTTCATGCCGGGCATGTCGCCGTCGGCGTTGATGTGGACGAGCTTGGCCAGCTCGTCGTTGTCGATCACCGGGAAGGGCAGGGTGACGCTGCGACACGACACGGAGGTCGGCTCCAGGAGGTTGCCCTGGGGGCCGAGCGAGGAGCGCAGGGAGGTCACGAGCTCTTCGCGGATGGCGTCGAGCGGCGGGTTGGTGACCTGCGCGAAGAGCTGGGTGAAGTAGTCGAAGAGGAGGCGCGGGCGGGCGGACAGGGCCGCGATCGGGGAGTCCGTGCCCATGGAGCCGAGGGGCTCGCCGGCGGTGCGGGCCATCGGGGCGAGGATGACGCGGAGCTCTTCCTCGGTGTAGCCGAAGGTCTGCTGGCGGCGGGTGACCGAGGCGTGGGTGTGGACGACGTGCTCGCGCTCGGGGAGGTCGGAGAGCTCGATCTCGCCGGTCTCCAGCCACTCCTCGTAGGGGTTCTCGGCGGCGAGGGCGGCCTTGATCTCGTCGTCCTCGACGATGCGGTGCTCGGCGGTGTCGACGAGGAACATCCTGCCGGGCTGGAGGCGGCCCTTGCGGACGACCTTGGCGGGGTCGATGTCGAGGACGCCGACCTCGGAGGAGAGGACGACGAGGCCGTCGTCGGTGACCCAGTAGCGGCCGGGGCGCAGACCGTTGCGGTCGAGGACCGCGCCGACCTGGACGCCGTCGGTGAAGGTGACGCAGGCCGGGCCGTCCCAGGGCTCCATCATCGTGGAGTGGTACTGGTAGAAGGCGCGGCGGGCCGGGTCCATGGTCTCGTGGTTCTCCCACGCCTCCGGGACCATCATGAGGACCGCGTGCGGCAGGGAGCGGCCGCCGAGGTGGAGCAGCTCCAGGACCTCGTCGAAGGAGGCCGAGTCGGAGGCGTCCGGGGTGCAGATCGGGAAGATCCGGTCCAGTGGGCGGTCGCCGAAGACGTCGGAGGCGAGCTGGGCCTCGCGGGCCGTCATCCAGTTCCGGTTGCCCTTGACGGTGTTGATCTCGCCGTTGTGGGCGACGAAGCGGTACGGGTGGGCCAGCGGCCAGCTCGGGAAGGTGTTGGTGGAGAACCGGGAGTGGACCAGGGCCACGGCGGTGGCGCAGCGGCGGTCCGACAGGTCCGGGAAGAAGGGTTCGAGCTGGCCGGTGGTCAGCATGCCCTTGGGCGAGGGTGCGGGCGGAGAGCGACGGGAAGTACGTCGCGGCCTCGCGCTCGGCGCGCTTGCGCAGGACGAAGGCCTTGCGGTCGAGCGCGATGCCGGTGGCCGCGCCGTCGGCGTCCGCGACGAAGAGCTGGCGGAAGACCGGCATGGTGGACCGGGCGGAGGCGCCGAGCAGCTCGGGGGCGACGGGGACCTCACGCCAGCCGAGGACGTTCAGGCCCTCCTCGGCGGCGATCGTCCCGATCGTCGCGACGGTGGCGTCGATGCCGTCCTCGGGGAGGAAGGCGATGCCGACGGCGTACGCGCCGGCCTCGGGGAGCTCGAATCCGGCGACCTCGCGGAGGAAGGCGTCCGGGACCTGGAGCAGGATGCCCGCGCCGTCACCGGAGTCGGCCTCGGCGCCGGTGGCGCCGCGGTGCTCGAGGTTGCGCAGTACGGTCAGCGCCTGCTCCACCAGCGCGTGGCTGGCTACACCGGTGAGGGTGGCCACGAACCCGACGCCGCAGGCGTCGTGTTCGTTACGGGGTCGTACATCCCCTGCGGAGCGGGGCGACCGTCCATGGGCGACCAGGCGTCGGAACGCATCGGCTCTCCCGTCGTCGTCGTGGCATGTGCAGATGCCGAGGGACGACGTTGGCCCTCCGCGAAATTTCGTGCAGGTTACATGATGGCTGGCTTCTCGCGAAGCGGATAGCTCGTTCAACATGCGGACACCGCCGACACGCAGCGGTGGTACTGGCTCACCTGTGGGGTGCGGCGACAGGCACTGTCCCGCGGGGGACGGATCGAGGGGTCCGAAGGGACTCCGGACCTCCGGCGAACCGTCGCTGGGTGGGCTTCGTTGCCCACTGGCGCTCATGCCTCTTTCCCGTTGGTCACGGGTTCGAAACCGCCGGGTAACCGGCTATGTATGTGGCGCTCCGCATAGTGTCTCATCGCGACGGCGGATCGGGCCAGGGAGATACGTCACAGGCGATGTGCGGCTTCTGTGCGCAAAGGTGGGGCCGGGGGCGCCCGGAAGGGCTACAGCGCGGCACCGAAGAGCATGCCGAGCCCGTACGTGACGGCCGCGGCGGCGCCACCGAGGGCGAGCTGGCGCAGTCCGCTGAAGAGCCAGCCGCGCGCGGTCACCCGGGCCACCAGGGCGCCGCAGGCGAAGAGGCCGAGGAGGGCGAGCAGCACGGCCGGCCAGAGGGCGGCGGCCCCGAGCAGGTACGGCAGGACGGGCAGCAGCGCGCCGAGGGCGAACGAGCCGAACGACGAGACCGCGGCGACCGCGGGCGACGGCAGGTCGTCGGGGTCGATGCCGAGCTCCTCGCGGGCGTGGATCTCCAGGGCCTGCTCGGGGTCCTTCGACAACTGCATCGCGACCTCGCGGGCGAGGGCGGGCTCGACGCCCCGGGAGACGTAGAGCGCGGCGAGCTCCTCCATCTCGTCGACGGGGTGCTTGCACAACTGGCTCCGCTCCACGTCCAGTTCGGCCTGGACGAGTTCGCGCTGCGAGGCGACGGAGGTGTACTCCCCGCGGCCATGGAGAAGGCGCCGGCGGCGAGGCCCGCGAGGCCGGTGACGGCGACGGTCCCGGAGGAGACCGCGCCGCCGGCGACGCCAGTCATCAGGGCGAGGTTGGAGACCAGTCCGTCCATCGCGCCGAAGACCGCCGGGCGCAGCCGGCCGCCGTTCACGTCGCGGTGCGTGTGGTTGTCGCGGTGGGCCTCGTGCAGTGGCGCCTGGGCCTCGACGATGGACATGGTGCTCCCCTCTTCACGGCGGACCGGGACGGGCCCGCCTCCCCCTCGACTGACCTCGAAAGTACGCTCGATGTAAGGGGCGCGCCAGCAAGGCAGGCCGTACTTACCAAGGCCCGCCTGGCGGGGCGCACCGGATCGTGACCGGATCCCGACCGGGTCCTGGCGGGATGTCAGGCGGGTGACAGAGACGTTTCTTCGGCGAGTTCGCGGGCGGCGGTGGCACAGATCCAGGCAACGGGGCGCCACCGGTGCGCCTCCCGGAGGAAGGAGCCGCCGCACATGGTCACCACCACGGCATGCGACACGCGGGAGCGGGCGAGGGGGCGCTCCTCGGCCTCGCCGTCGGCGACGCGCTCGGCGCGCCCGCCGAGAACATGCGGCCCTCCGAGATCCGCCGCCGCTGGGGCCGGATCGAGGGCTTCGTGACGGAGAGCCCGGCGGGCACGGACGACACCGAGTACGCCGTCTTCTCGGGGCTGCTGCTCGCCCGGCACGCTCGGCCCTCACCGTCCGCCACGTCGAGCGGGCCTGGCACCGCTGGATCGCCGACCTGGACGAAGGGCCCTTCCGGGGCGCGGGCTTCTCGGAGCGGGGCACCCTGGAGAACCTCCGGCGGGGACTCGCGGCGCCCATCTCCGCACAGCACCGGCACGCCTGGAGCGACGGCCTCGCGATGCGCGCGGCGCCGTTCGGGGTGTTCGCCGCCGGACGCCCGGCGGAGGCAGCCCGGCTCGTCGCGATCGACGGCAGCGTCAGCCACGAGGGCGAGGGCATCTACGGCGGCCAGGCGGTCGCGGCGGGGGTCGCGGCGGCGATGGCGGGCGCGAGCGTGACGTCGGTGATCGCGGCGGCCCTCTCCGCCGTCCCGATGGACTCCTGGACGGCCCGCTCGCTGCGCCGCGCGGTCGTGGCGGCCCAGCGGGTCCAGCCGGATCCGCTCGCCCGCGAACGCCAGGTCCGCTCGGCGGTCGTCATCGGCGGCTACCCGTGGACGGACCTGGCCCCGGAGGCGGTGGGCCTGGCGTTCGGCGCCTTCGCGGCGGCCCGCGGGGACTTCCGCACGGCCGTCCTGACCGCCGTCAACATGGGCCGCGACGCCGACACCACGGCGGCGGTCGCGGGCGCCCTGGCGGGCGCGATGTCGGGCGCCCGCGCGATCCCGGCGGAGTGGGCCACCGCCATCACCCCGGTCACCGGAAGCTGCCTCCCCTCCATGCGCGGCTACCACGTCCTGGACATCGCGGACCTGCTGACCCCGGAGGAGGCGGCGTGAACCCGAACGCGACGACCCCTCCGGGGGCGGGGACCACGGGGGCGACCCTGGCTTCGAGCACCGTCAAGCCCACGGGCACGGCCCCGGGCGCCGCCACCGCGCCGGGCACGGGCACCACCGCCACCCCGAACGGGAGCACCGCCACCACCACGGGCACGAGCACCACCGCCACCCCAGGCACAGGCACAGGCACAGGCACCATCGCCACCCCGGACGCGGGCACCGCCACGGGCACGGGCACCCCACCCCGGGCACGTACACCGCCACCCCTCCGGACGCGGGCACCGCCACAGGCACGGGCACCGCCACCACCCCGTGGGCAGTCGTCCCGCCGGGCCCGGGGTCCCCCTCGGGGGAGGGTGGGCACAGGCCCCGGTGCGGGGCACCGGCCTCCTGGACGAGGCCCGCGAGGACCGGACGGCACCCGCGGTACGGGGCGCACAGGACCGCACCTCGACACCCACCGCCCGGCTCCAACCGCCGACCGCCCAGGTCACCGCCCGGGTCGCCGCAAGCCGCGACGCGGTCGAAGGCCTCCTCCTCGGGCTCGCCGCGGGCGACGCCGCCGGGTAGCCCGCCGCCCGGCACCGGGCCGCCCGGATGCCCGAGTGGACCCGCCGCCTCACCCGGGAGCTCGACACCTTCGCGGAGCAGAACGCGACGACCACCCTCCCCGTCCCCATCGCCCTCAACCAGCCCCCGAGCCGCTCCGGCTCGGCCCTCCGACGACGCCGAGTGGGCGGTCTTCACCGCCGAGGCGATCCTCGCCTCCACCGCCCCGCCCTCGCCGGACTGCCCCGGAGCGCCGGCTCCGCGCCGCCGTCGACCTCGCCTGGAACGCCCTCGCGGGACAGGTCGCGGCCGCCGCGGAGCGCGCCCCGAGTCGAGTCCGCCGTGCTCCCCCTCCGCGCCCGGATCTCCGTCCGCGCCGGACTCGGCAACCTCGCCACCGGCCTGCGTCCGCCCGCGACCGGCCACGACAACCCGCACTACTTCGACGACGCCGCCTGCGTACGGGCCGCCGTCCTGGCCCTCGTCCACCCGGGCGATCCGCGCGCCGCCGCCGAACTCGCCGAGTTCGACGCCCGGTACACCCAGGACGGCGACGGCGTCCACGGCGCCCGCGCGACGGCGGCGGCCGTCGCCGCGGCCCTCGGCGGGGCCGACGTCGAGAGTCCGTCGGGGCGGCGCTCGCCGAACTCCCGCCCGCCACCGAGATCGGCCGCAACGCCCGGCACGCCGTGGAGCTCGCCCGGACCGCCGACTCGGCCTTCGCGCTCGTCCCGCTCCTGGAACACCAGATCGTGGACCACGTCTACAGCTACGGCGTCGCCGCCGCCGAGACCGTCCCGGTGGCCCTCGCGCTCGCCCTGGCCGCCCGGGGCGAGACGACGGCCGCGGTCCCGGCCGCCGCCTGCCTCTCCCGGGTCGCGGACTCGGCCCCGGCGCTCGCGGGCGCGCTCACCGGCGCGCTCGGCGGCGGACGTTCGATCCCGGCGAGCTGGCGCGAGGCCTGCCGGCGGCTCGCGGGCTGCGCGCTGCCCCGGCTCGCGGGGACCGACCTGGTGGAACTCGCCGGGCTGCTCGGAGCCACGGAACCGGCCGCCCCAGGTGGACAATTCCGGCATGGAACCCACACTGGACGTGCCCAACCCGGCTGTACGCACACCGAACGCGCCGAGCACGCCGACCGCACCGACCGCACCGGGCGTTCCCACCCTGGATGACCGGATCACCGGCAGCCTCCTCGGGGCCGCCGTCGGCGACGCGCTCGGCGGCCCCGTCGAGGGCTACACCCCCGAACAGATCCTGGAGCGCCACGGCGGCCGCGTCACCGGGATCGTCGGCCCCTGGAACGGCGACGCCTGGCGCACCGCCCGCCCCATCGCCCCGTACCACAAGGGCGACGGACACGTCACCGACGACACCCTGATGACCCACACCCTGATCCGGGTGTACGAGAAGGTCCGCGGCCACCTCGACGCGTACGCGGTCGCGGACCACCTCGTCCCCGAGCTGATGAACTCCCCGTCTGGATCCCGGGCTGGAGGCCGAGGCGCTGCCGCTCCAGCGGATCTTCCTCGCCGAGAAGTGGATCGTGACCCGGCTCCACTACGGCCACGTGGACCCGCGCGAGGCCGGCAGCGGCAACATCGTCAACTGCGGCGCCGCGATGTACATGGCACCGGTCGGGCTCGTCAACGCCGCCAACCCGCCGGCCGCCTACGCCGAGGCCCTCGACCTGGCGGGCGCCCACCAGTCCTCGTACGGGCGGGAGGCGGCGGGCGTGTTCGCCGCGGCGGTGGCGGCGGCCTGCGTGCCGGGCGCGACGCCGGTCTCGGTGGTGGACGCGGCCCTGGCCCTGGCGAAGGACGGCACGGAGGCGGCGATCGAGGCCGTGGCCGAAGCGGCCGCCCGCCACACGGACTTCGAGACCGCCCTCGCCCCCTGCGCGGGGCGGTGGCCCCCTCGACACGGTCGGCCCCGACTACCGCGCGCCCTCCCTCGGTGCCCGGCGGCCCTCCCGGCTCCACGCGATCGAGGAGCTGCCGATCGCCCTGGGGATGCTGCTCGTCGGCGGGGGCGACTTCCGGCGCACGGTCCTGGGCGCGGTCAACTACGGCCGGGACTGCGACTCGATCGCCACGATGGCGGGCGCGATCGTGGGCGCGCTGCACGGCGAGGCGGCCGTGCCCGCCGACTGGGCGAAGCGGGTGGCGGAGGCCAGCCGCCTCGACCTGCACGCCCCGGCGCGGGCCCTGGCCGGGGTCGCCCGCGAGGTCTTCGCGCGGGACGCGGAGGCGCGCCGGGCGCACGAGTCGGCGTTCGCGGCGCTGACGAGCGCGGACCGGTGAACCTCCGTGTGACCTGGGTGCAGCCGGAGGACCTGGTGGGCCACGAGCTGCGGCAGGCGGCGGAGGACGGCCGCGACGCCCGCGCCCCGGCGGCCCGCTGGGCGGCGGCGGGCGGCCCGCCCGCCCCGGACGCGGCCGGCGCCTCCGCGACCCCCGCCCGGACCTCCGCCCCCTGGCGGAGGAACTCCTAGACACCCTGACCGCCCTCCCGAGCCCCCTCGCGGAACACGAACCGACCGCCCTCCCGGACATCCTGGCCCTGACCGCCGCCCCTCCGAACCTCCTCACGGCGAACCCCCGGGCACAGCGAACACGGAGACGCTCCCGCCTCACCAGGCGCGGGGAGCCGGCCCGCCGACGACCCCGCCCTCCTCCCCGTCTGCACGCCGCCTGGCTCGGCCGGGCCGTCGGGTGCCTGCTCGGCAAACCCGTCGAGAAGCTCCCCCTCCCGCGATCCGCGCCCTGGCCCGCGCCACCGGCAACTGGCCCCTCACCACCTGGTTCACCGCCCGGGGCGTGCCTCCCGAGCTGCTCGCCGCCCACCCCTGGAACCGGCGCTCCGCCGCCACCTCCCTCGCCGAGAACATCGACGGCATGCCCGAGGACGACGACCTCAACTACCCCCTCCTGAACCTCCTCCTGCTCCAGCGGTACGGCCGCGACTTCACCACCGCCGACGTCGCCCGCCTCTGGCTCGGCGAACTCCCCGCCGGCCGCACCTTCACGGCCGAGCGCGTCGCCTACCGCAACCTCCTCGACGGGGTCGAACCCCCGCTGACCGCCGTCCGCCGCAACCCCTTCCGCGAGTGGATCGGCGCCCAGATCCGCGCCGACGTGCACGGCTGGACCCACCCGGGCGACCCGGTCGCCGCCGCCGCGCAGGCACACCGGGACGCGGTGCTCACCCACACCGCCAACGGCGTGTACGGCGCCATGTTCGTCGCCGCCACCGTCGCCGCCGCCGCGTCCGGCACCGCCGACGTCCACCGGTCGCTCGCCGCCGGACTCGCCGTGGTCCCGCCGCGCTCCCGCCTCGCCGGAGCCGTACGCCTCGGCATCGACGCCGCCCGCGCCCACGCCGACTTCGACGCCGTCGCGGACCGACTGCACGCCGAACTCGGCGGGTACCACTAGTGCACGCCGTCCCCAACGCCGCCCTGCTCGCCGCCGCCCTCACCCACGGCGACGGCGACTTCTCCCGCTCGGTCTGCGCGGCGGTCTCGGGCGGCTGGGACACCGACTCCAACGGCGCCACCGCCGGTTCGGTCGCCGGGCTGCTCGCCGGACACCCCGGCCGACTGCCCGAACGCTGGACCTCCCCCTGAAGAACCGCCTCGCGACCTCGGTCCCGTCCTTCGACGGCATCGGTTTCGACACCCTGGCCGAACTGACACACCTGGAGGCAGTACGCCCATGACCAGCATCGTCGTGCTCGGCAGCACGAACATGGACCTCGTCGCCTACGTGCCGAGGGCCCCGGCCCTCGGCGAGACCGTCACCGGCCGCTCCTTCCGCACGATCCCCGGCGGCAAGGGCGCCAACCAGGCCGTCGCCGCCGCCCGCGCCGGCGCCGAGGTCGCGATGATCGGCGCGGTCGGCACGGACGGCTTCGGCGCGCAGCTCCGGGCCACCCTGGAGCACTGCGCGGTGGACACCGACCTCCTGCGCACCGTCGAGGGGCCTCGGGCACCGCCCACATCGTCGTGGACGACGAGGGCGGCAACGCGATCGTCGTCGTCCCCGGCGCCAACGGCACCGTCACCTCCCTCACCCACGGCGACGAGGCCCTCATCGGCACCGCCGACTCCCTGCTCCTCCAGCTCGAACTCCCCTCCCCGTCGTCGTCGAGGGCGCCACGGCCGCCCGCCGGCGCGGCGTCCGCACCGTCCTCACCCCCTCCCCGCACAGCCCCTTCCCCGAACTCCTCGCCGTCACCGACCTGTTGGTGCCGAACGAGCACGAGGCCGCCGCGCTCACCGGCCACACGGACCCGCGCGCCGCCGCCGAGGCCCTGCTGCGGGACGTCCCCGAGGTGGTGATCACCCTGGGCGCGGCCGGCAGCCTGTACGCGGCGCGCGGCGCCGACCCGGTCACCGTGCCCGCCCGCCGGGTCAGGGCCGTGGACACCACCGGCGCCGGCGACACCTTCGTGGGCGCCCTCGCGGTCGCCCTCGGCGAGGGCCGCCCCGCCCCGGAGGCGCTCGCCTGGGCGCAGACCGCCGCCGCGCTCTCCGTCCGGCGCGAGGGCGCGTCGACCTCGATGCCGTACCGCGTCGACATCGAAGCGGCCTTCCGCTCCCCCGACTCCCTGGAGGCCGATCCCGTATGACGACTCTCCCCACCCCGAAGGCCGCGCCGGAAGACGCGCCGGAGAACGCACCGCCACCGCGCCGGACGCCGACGCCCCCGCCGCGCCTCCCCTCCGGGGCTGCGGGTCCTGGACCTCGCGACCCTCTTCGCCGGGCCGCTCGCCGCCATGATGCTGGGCGACTTCGGCGCCGACGTCGTCAAGGTCGAGCACCCCCGCAAGCCCGACCCGTCCCGCGGCCACGGCCCCGCCAAGGACGGGATCGGCCTGTGGTGGAAGGTCCTGGGCCGCAACAAGCGGACGATCACCCTCGACCTGTCCACGCCGGGCGGCCGCGACACCCTCCTCGCGCTCGCCGCCGACGCCGACGTGATCGTGGAGAACTTCCGCCCCGGCACCCTGGAGCGCTGGGGCCTGGGCTGGGAGGAGCTCTCCGCCGCCAACCCGCGTCTGGTCCTCGCCCGCGTCACCGGCTTCGGCCAGTTCGGCCCGTACTCCCACCGCCCCGGCTTCGGCACCCTCGCCGAGGGCGATGAGCGGCTTCGCCGCCATCACCGGCGAGCCCGACGGCCCCCGACCCTGCCCCCTTCGGCCTGGCCGACTCGATCGCCGCCCTGGCCACCGCGTACGCCGTGATGACCGCGCTCACCGCCAGGACGACGACCGGCCGCGGCCAGGTCGTCGACATGGCCATCATCGAACCGATGCTCTCCGTCATCGGACCCCACCCCTCTGGTACGACCAGCTCGGATACGTCCAGCCCCGCACCGGCAACCGCTCCCGCAACAACGCCCCGCGCAACACCTACCGGACCGCCGACGGCTCCTGGGTCGCCGTCTCCACCTCCGCGCAGTCGATCGCGGAGCGGGTCCTGAACCTCGTCGGCCGCCCGGAGCTGATCGACGAGCCGTGGTTCGCCGACGGCACGGGCCGGGCCGCGCACGCGGACGTCCTGGACGAGGCGGTCGGCTCGTGGATCGCCCGCCACACCCGCGACGAGGCCATGGCGGCCTTCGAGAAGGCGGAGGCGGCCATCGCCCCGTCTACGACGTCCGGGACGTCCTCGACGACCCGCAGTACCAGGCGCTCGGCACCGTCACCGAGGTGCCGGACCCCGAGCTGGGGACGATCAGGATGCAGAACGTCCTCTTCCGGCTCTCCGAGACCCCCGGCGCCATCCGCTGGTCCGGCCGCCCGCACGGCGCCGACACCGCCGCCGTCCTCTCCGAACTGGGCCTCAGCCCCGCCGAGATCGGCGCCCTCCGCGCGCAGGGGGCGGTATGAGCGGCACCCACGGCGTCCGGAACCTCGGCCGGGTCAGCGGCCCCGCGAGCGGACCGGCGCGCCCGTCGCGAGCGGCACCGCCGGACCGCACACCCCGCTCACCTGGCTGTACGCGCCCGGCGACCGGCCCGAGGTCGTCCGCAAGGCCCTGGCCTCCGGCGCCGACGTCGTGATCGTCGACCTGGAGGACGCGGTCGCCCCGCACCGCAAGGCGTACGCCCTGGAGGCGACGGCCGATCTGCTCGCGGACGTCCACCCCGTCCCGGTCCACGTCCGCGTCCACCCCGCTCGACATCCCCGTCCTGACCCCCTCCCCGGCCTCTGCGGTCTCCGTGTACCCAAGGTGACACACGCCACTGACATCCACCGGATCGCCGGCCTCGCCCCGGGCCTCCCCCTCTACCCGCTCCTGGAGAGCGCCCTCGCCGTGGAGAACGCGTACGCCATCGCCTCCGCCCACCCCGCCGTGCGCGGGATCGGGCTCGGCGAGGCCGACCTCCGCTCCGACCTGGGGGTACGGGAGGACGGCGGGCTCGACTGGTCGCGCGGCCGGCTGGTGGTCGCGGCCCGCGCGGCCGCCCTGCCGCCCCGGCCCAGTCGGTCCACCCACACGTCCGCGACCTGGAGGGGCTGGCCGCCGACTGCGCCCGGGGCCGGGCGATGGGCTTCCTGGGCCGGGCGGCCATCCACCCCGCCAGCTCCCGGTCATCGAGCGCGCCTACCTCCCCACCCCGGAGGAGGTCGACGAGGCCCGGGAGATCGTCGCCGCGACCGGGCGGGGCGCGCTGGCCCTCCCGGACGGCCGGTTCGTCGACGCGGCGGTGGTGGAGGGCGCCCGCCGGACCCTCGCCCTCGCCGCGCGGGCCGGATGACCCGTACCGGGTGATCCGTACCGGGTGATCCGTACCGGGTGACCCGTCCCCCGCACGCGGAAGGGCCGCCGGAACCTTTCGGCTCCGGCGGCCCTTCCGACCTACGAGGGGGCGCGGGGTCAGCTCTTCCCGGCGCCGTGCTCCATGTCCTTGCCGAGGTCGACGGCGTCGTCGGAGGAGGTATCCGGCTTCACGCCCTCGCCGGCGTCGGCGTCGCCGTCGGACTCCCCGGCCTTCTCCGCCTTCTCCGCCTTCTCGGCAGACCCTGCGGACCCTTCCGGCTTCTTCTCCGCCTTCGGCTCCACGATCTCCTCGCGTCCCGGCCGGACCCGCGACGAGACCACCATGTAGACCACCGCGAGGAGAAGACGACGATGGCCGTCCACACGTTCAGGCGCAGGCCGAGCACGTGGTGCGCCTCGTCGACGCGCATGTACTCGATCCAGCCGCGGCCCGCGCAGTACGCGGCGACGTAGAGCGCGAAGGCGCGCCCGTGGCCGAGCCTGAAGCGGCGGTCGGCCCAGACGACCAGGAGGGCGACGCCGATGCACCAGAGCGACTCGTACAGGAAGGTCGGGTGGTAGGTCCCGGCCTCGCGGTTCGCGCTCTCGGTGATCTTCAGGGCCCAGGGCAGGTCGGTCGGCCGGCCGTACAGCTCCTGGTTGAACCAGTTGCCCCAGCGGCCGATGGCCTGGGCGAGGGCGATGCCGGGCGCGATGGCGTCGGCGTACGCGGGGAGCGGGACGCCCCGGCGGCGGCAGCCGATCCAGGCGCCCACCGCGCCGAGCGCGATGGCGCCCCAGATGCCGAGGCCGCCCTCCCAGATCTTGAAGGCGTCGACCCAGTTCTCACCCTCGCTGAAGTAGAGCTGGTAGTCGGTGATCACGTGGTAGAGGCGTCCGCCGACGAGGCCGAAGGGCACCGCCCAGACGGCGATGTCGGCCACGGTTCCGGCGGTGCCGCCCCGGGCGATCCAGCGCTTGTTGCCGTACCAGACGGCGACGAAGACACCGATGATGATGCAGAAGGCATAGCCGCGCAGCTGGATCGGTCCGAGGTGGATCACGCCGGTCGACGGGCTGGGAATGTAGGCAAGGTCCATGGCAGGTCCGACGCTACCCTGCCGGGCGGGCACGACGGCAGCCCGCCCGGCAACGTCTGGGTAACTAACCCCGGTGGACGGGGGCCCGCCGGGGCGGCTCAACCGGCCGACGGGGAGGCCGTGCCGGGCTTCTTGCCCTTGTTGGCCTCGGCGACCCACTTCTTCAGGTTCTCCGGGGAGAGCTGCTCGTTCCCCTTGGTCGGGAAGATCGACTCTCCGTTGAGGAGGACGGTCGGGGTGCCGCGGAAGCCGCCCTTCTGGAAGGCCTCGTTGGACTTCACGACCCAACTGTCGTGCGTGCCGTCCTCCACGCAGCTCCGGAACGCCGGCGTGTCGAGGCCGGGCACCTTCGCCGCCAGCTCGATCAGCCGCGCGTTCTTCCCGAAGGCGTCGTCCGTCTCCTGCGGCTGGTTGACGTAGAGCGTGTCGTGGTACGCGGTGAACTTCCCGGCGTCCTGGGCGCACGCGGCGGCGTTCGCCGCGCGCAGCGAGCCGCTGCCGCCCATGTTCCCGTCGATGAGGGTGGCGAGGTGGTACTCGGTCCTGAGCTGCCCGGAGGCCTCGAGCTCGTGGATGGAGTCCCGCATGACGTTCTCGAACTGGGCGCACGCCGGGCAGCGGAAGTCCTCCCAGATCTGGAGGGTGGCGGGGGCGTCCGGCCGGCCGGTGGGGATGGCGGGCTTGTCGCCGTCGACGGAGGTCGACGGCGCGACCACCGGACCGGCCTTGTCGGACCCGCCGTCCTTGTCGGCGTTCGCGGCGATCACGCCGACGACCGCGGCCAGGGCGAGGACGCCGACCACCGCCGACGACACGATCAGGACGCGCCGCTGCCGCTCACGGGACTTGTCGCGCTCGCGCTGCTGCTGAAGGCGCTCGCGCGCGCTCCGGTTACCGTCACCACGGTTGTTCTGGCTCACGCCCCGGTCAACGAACCGGGGAGGCGCGGGCGCGCCTCCCCGGTCCCAGATCCACCCGGACGGGTTACGAATCCCGGCGGACGCCCGCGGCGAGTTCGGCCGCCAGTTCCCTTACGGCGGCGAGTCCGGCGGCTTCGTCGCCCTCTGCGTCGAGGATCCGCTTCACGAAGGCGGAGCCGACGATGACGCCGTCGGCGAAGGCGGCGACCTCCTTGGCCTGGACGGCGTCGGAGACCCCGAGGCCGACGCAGACCGGGAGGGTGCGGCCGGGCTCGACGGCGGCGCGGGTGCGGCGGACGAGGTCGGCCGCCTGCTCGCCGACCGACTCGCGGGTGCCGGTGACGCCCATGAGGGAGGCGGCGTAGACGAAGCCGGACCCGGCGGCCGTGATGGTGCCGAGGCGCTCGTCCCTGCTGCTGGGCGCGACGACGAAGACGGTCGCGAGGCCGTGCTTGTCGGCGTGCTCGCGCCAGAGCGCGGACTCCTGGACCGGCAGGTCGGGCAGGATGCAGCCCGCGCCGCCGGCCGCGGCGAGCTCCTCGGTGAAGCGCTCGACGCCGTAGCGGTCGATCGGGTTCCAGTACGTCATGACGAGGACCGGCTTCCCGGTGGCCTCGTGGGCCTCGCGGACCGTGCGCATGACGTCGGCGATCCGGACGCCGCCGCGCAGGGCGATGTCGTCGGCGGTCTGGATGACCGGGCCGTCGAGGACGGGGTCGCTGTGCGGGAGGCCGACCTCGACGACGTCGGCGCCGCCGTCGAAGACGGCCTTGATCGCGGCGATGCCGCCGTCGACGGTCGGGAAGCCGGCCGGGAGGTAGGCGATGAGCGCGGCCCGGTCCTCGGCCTTCGCCGCGGCGAGGGTGTCGCTCAGCAGGTCGATGTTGCCGCTCACTTGGCGTCCCCCTCGATCTCGGCGGTGTCGTCGGCGCCGGCGTCCGCGGCGACCTCGGCGTCGGTGTCGTACAGGCCGAAGTAGCGGGCGGCGGTGTCCATGTCCTTGTCGCCGCGCCCGGAGAGGTTGACCACGAGGAGGCCCTCGGGGCCCAGCTCCCGGCCGACCTCGATGGCCCCGGCGAGGGCGTGCGCCGACTCGATGGCCGGGATGATGCCCTCGGTGCGGGAGAGCAGGCGCAGGGCCTGCATGGCGGCGTCGTCGGTGACGGCCCGGTACTCGCCGCGGCCGCTGTCCTTGAGGTGGGCGTGCTCGGGGCCGATGCCGGGGTAGTCGAGGCCCGCCGAGATCGAGTACGGCTCGGTGATCTGGCCCTCGTCGTCCTGGAGGACGTAACTGCGCGAGCCGTGCAGGATGCCGGGCTCGCCGGCGGTGAGGGTGGCCGCGTGCTCGCCGGTCTCGACGCCGTGGCCGGCCGGCTCGCAGCCGATCAGGCGCACGCCGGCGTCCGGGACGAAGGCGTGGAAGAGGCCGATGGCGTTGGAGCCGCCGCCGACGCAGGCGATCGCCGCGTCGGGGAGGCGTCCGGCGCGCTCCAGGATCTGGCGGCGGGCCTCGACGCCGATGACGCGGTGGAAGTCGCGGACCATGGCGGGGAAGGGGTGCGGGCCCGCGACGGTGCCGAAGAGGTAGTGCGTGCGGTCGACGTTGGCGACCCAGTCGCGGAACGCCTCGTTGATGGCGTCCTTGAGGGTGCGGCTGCCGGACTTCACGGCGACGACCTCGGCGCCGAGCATCCGCATCCGGGCGACGTTCAGCGCCTGGCGCTGCGTGTCGATCTCGCCCATGTAGATGGTGCAGTCGAGGCCGAAGAGGGCGCAGGCGGTGGCGGTGGCGACGCCGTGCTGCCCGGCGCCGGTCTCCGCGATGACCCGGGTCTTGCCCATGCGCTTGGTCAGGAGGGCCTGGCCGAGCACGTTGTTGATCTTGTGCGAGCCGGTGTGGTTGAGGTCCTCGCGCTTGAGGAAGATCCGGGCACCGCCGGCGTGCCCGGCGAACCGGGGCACTTCGGTGAGGGCGCTCGGGCGGCCCGTGTAGTGCACCATCAGGTCGTTGAGCTCGCGGGCGAACTCGGGGTCGGACTTGGCCTTGTCGTACTCGACGGCGACCTCGTCCACGGCGGCGACGAGGGCCTCCGGGATGAACTTGCCGCCGTAGGCGCCGAAGTAGCCGTCGGCGGTGGGGACCTGACCGTCCGGGTCGGGAATGAAGAACTCGCTGGACATGCGGTTGCTCCTCGCGGGGCGGGTGCCCCGGGATACGTGTGGGTGATGGTCACGGTATGCGCGCGCCGCTCACGTACGGCGTTGCCGCCGCCGGTGCGGTCGCCGTTGCCGGGCACCGGTTACGGGGCCGCCGCGCCCGTTGCGGGCCGCCGGTACGCCCCTGTCGCGCCCGGGCTTCCGCGCCTTGGCCCGCACCTTGTGTGCACCGTGCAGGTGGCGCGGGCGGGAGCAGAGGCGTGGGCGCCGCCAAGGCGCCGTCCCGTGTGCCCACCGTCCCGCCCTGCGGGACGATTGCCACACGGGGGCGGTGGCGAAGGCGCCCGCCCTGGCGAGGCGAGGGCCACGCGGCGACCCCACAGGGCGGGGCCGCGTGGCGCGGCCCCGTACGGGCGAGGTGCCGGAGAGCCGGAGGCGCTAGGCGTTGACGTCGCGCGCGAGGCGCGGGCGCCATCGCATGCCGTTGACCTGGCCGGGCTCGTCGCCGATCACGTACCGCACCCGGCGGCCGAGGACCCGCCGGGCGGGTGCGCGGCAGCCGCGCGGGCGGCAGCCCGGGCCAGGGGGCGTGCGCGGGGACGGGGCCGCGGCGGTGCGGAGCCGGCCGCGGCGCCCGGTGCCGACGGCGCGGCGACGTTCCCCGGGCGGCGTGGCCCGGAGGTGTCGGCGCGTCGTGGCAGGGGTCATGGTCCGGTCAGCTCCGGCCGTGGCGGAGGGCCGGGTGGGCGCCGGCGGCGACCAGGTCGGCGACGGCGGCCTTCGGGTCGCGGCCGGTCACCAGGGACTCGCCCACGAGGACCGCGTCGGCGCCCGCGTTGGCGTACGCGATGAGGTCGTGCGGGCCGCGGACGCCGGACTCGGCGACCTTGACGACGTGCGCCGGGATCTCGGGGGCGACGCGCTCGAAGGTGGAGCGGTCGACCTTGAGGGTCTTGAGGTTGCGGGCGTTGACGCCGATGATCCGGGCGCCCGCGTCGACGGCGCGCTCGACCTCCTCCTCGTCGTGCACCTCGACCAGCGGGGTGAGCCCGATGGACTCGGCCCGCTCGATGAGGGAGACGAGGGCCTCCTGCTCCAGGGCGGCGACGATGAGGAGCGCGAGGTCCGCTCCGTACGCCCGCGCCTCCCAGAGCTGGTACGCGGTGACGATGAAGTCCTTGCGCAGGACCGGGATGTCGACCTTGGCGCGGACGGCCTCCAGGTCCGCGAGGGAGCCGCCGAAGCGGCGCTCCTCGGTGAGGACGGAGATGACGGCCGCGCCGCCCGCCTCGTAGTCCGCGGCGAGTCCGGCCGGGTCGGCGATCGCGGCGAGCGCGCCCTTGGACGGGCTGGAGCGCTTGACCTCGCAGATCACCTTGACGCCGTCGCCGCGCAGTGCGGCGACGCCGTCCTTAGCCTGCGGCGCCTTGGCGGCGCGCTCCTTGAGCTCGTCGAGGGTGACCCGCGCCTGCCGCTCTGCGAGGTCGGCGCGCACGCCTTCGATGATCTCGTCGAGCACACTCACGCGAGGGCCCCTTCCGGGACGGTGATGATGAACCAGGTTCAGCCACATCGATCCTATCCGCAGGACGGCCCGGGAATCGCATCGGCCGGAGCGGCGTCCCACCTGCTGGGACGTCCCGCCGGGGTTCCGGCAGGTCCTCACGGGGCCAGCACGGAGCCGAAGGGAAGGTTCTGACCAGGGTGAAGAGGGCGAGGACGGCCCCGATCCCCCACCACCAGCGCGGGCGGACCGAGAGCCGCGTCGGTACGCCCGGTAGGCGCGAACCAGCCACAGGACGGCCACGACGGCGAACACGCCGTAGCCGACGACGGCGAGGGCGTTGGAGCCGAGGGCGGCCGGGAGGTCGCCGTGGGCGAAGGCGTGGGCGCTGCGGAGCCCGCCGCAGCCGGGGCAGTACACGCCGGTGAAGCGGAGCAGGGGCAGACCGGATAGTGCCCGGGTTCGTTGGGGTCGACGGCCCCGACGTACGCGAACGCCGCGACGACCCCGGCGACCGCCCCACGGGCGCGAGCAGGCGCCGGGCGCGCGACCGGGGCGGGGAGGGGGTGCGGGGGCACGAAGGGCCCGTGCCAGACGGCACTCGGGTGGCGCGGGCACGCCGTCCGGCCGCGGGGCCGGGGTCTCCGTTCCCACGTGTGCCGGTACGCCCTCCGGGCACGGGCGTGGAGCCTCTCGCACCGGGTCCGGGACATTCGTGGCCGCGGGTTCCGCCGACCGGGTGTGGTGGGCGGTGTCGGTCGCGGGTTCGGGCGTCGGGTGTGGGTCCACGCGGTGATTCTCGCCCCTCACGCGCGAGGGCGCAGCCCGACCCCTCGCGCGCGAGCCCGGCCGGCCCTCTCCCCTCACGAAGCCGGCCCGGGCCCTCCACGCGCGAGGGCGCGGTCCGGCGTCGCCGGGCCGCGCCCTCGGGTGCGTGGGGTCGCGTCAGGAACGGGCCCGCGCGGTGGTGGTCGCGGCCTCGCGGGCGGCGACGACGTCGGCCGACTGCTTCGGCATGCCGAGGCCCGCCACCTTCATCGCTCCGCCGACGACGCCGCCGAGGAGGACGACGGCGATGCCCGCCCAGAAACCGGGCACGTTGGCGGCCACCATGAAGACCCCGGCGATGCAGAAGCCGATGAAGGAGATGATGACACCGGTCCAGGCGGCCGGGGTGTGTCCGTGGGCGCTGCCCGCCATGAGTTGCTCCTCGTTGCTGTTGCTCGGTGGTGAGGTCACGCGTGCGCGGACGCTCGGCGCTCATTGTCCCGCACGCGGGCGCGCGAGGATGAATCGGGGGTACCGGGACGATCACGCGTCGCGGTCGGCGCCCGGCCCCGGTCAGCTCCGGGTGGGGTCCTCGCCGCGGTCCAGGGCCTTCCACAGGTCCTCGGGCCGGTCGGGGTCGGTGGCGGCGGGCGCCTTGCGTCCGGCGCGCGGGGCGTCGGCGCGCTCGTAGCGGCCGCCCATGGCCGGCCAGTTCTTGCCGAAGCGGAGCGCGAAGAGCCGGCGAGCAGGATGAGGGCGGCGCCCGCGGCGGTCACGTACGGCCAGGCGGTGTGGGTGAGGCCGGCGACGGCGGCGGCCGTGTCGCCGCTGATGCGGGCGGCCTCGGCGTCCAGGGCGGTCCGGTCGGAGGCGCCGAGGACCGCGGCGAGCGCGGCGCCCGCGCCGCTCAGCGCGAGGAGCGCGGCGACGAGGGTGCGGCCGGTGCGGCGGACGGCGAAGACGGCGAAGAGGGCGGCGAGGCCGACGATCGCGAGGGCGGTGGGCACGCCGGTGACGGTGCCGCCGTCGGCCTCGACGGGAACGCTGCCGCCGCCGACGGCCGCGGTGCCCTCCGCCCAGATCTGCCCGGCGGAGAGCAGGACGACGGTGGCGCCGAGGGCGCCGAGGAGAGGCCGCGGCCAGGCTGCGACGGCCACCGGAGGGGCGGCCGCTCGGGCGGCCCGGGGCTGGGGTACGGGTACGGCACTCACGTACCCCACTATCCCCTACGGGCTCAGGAGGCGTTCATCCGGTTGGCGGTGTGGACGGCCCGGAGCACGGCCGCGGCCTTGTTGCGGCACTCGTCGTCCTCGGCGACCGGGTCGAGTCGGCGACGACGCCCGCCCCAGCCTGCACGTACGCGGTGCCGTCGCGGAGCAGGGCGGTGCGGATGGCGATGGCGGTGTCCGCGTCGCCGGCGAAATCGAGATAACCGACACATCCGCCGTACAGGCCGCGCCGGGAGGGTTCGAGCTCCTCGATGATCTGCATGGCGCGCGGCTTGGGGGCGCCGGAGAGGTGCCGGCGGGGAAGCAGGCGGTGAGGACGTCGAAGGCGGTGCGGCCCTCGGCGACCCGGCCGGTCACGGTGGAGACGATGTGCATGACGTGGGAGTAGCGCTCGATCGACATGAAGTCGACGACCTCCACGGAGCCGGGCGCGCAGACCCGGCCGAGGTCGTTGCGGCCGAGGTCGACGAGCATGAGGTGCTCGGCGCGCTCCTTGGGGTCGGCGAGCAGCTCCTCGGCGAGGTCGTGGTCCTCCTGCGGGGTGGCGCCCCGGTGCCGGGTCCCGGCGATGGGGTGCAGGAGCGCCTGTCCGTCCTCGACCTTGACGAGGGCCTCGGGGCTGGATCCGACGACGTCGAAGCCGTTCTCGAAGCGGAAGAGGTACATGTACGGGGAGGGGTTGGTGGCCCGCAGGACCCGGTAGACGTCGAGCGCGGAGGCGGTGCAGGGGTCTCGAACCGCTGCGAGGGCACGACCTGGAAGGCCTCGCCGGCCCGGATGCGCTCCTTCACGTCCTCGACGGCCTCCTGGTAGGCCGGACCGCCCCAGAGGGCCGAGTAGGCGGGGAGCTCGGAGGCGGGCAGGGCGGTGGGGGCGGTGGCGACCGGGCGGGCCAGGTCGGCCTCCATGGCGTCGAGGCGGGCGACGGCGTGCGCGTACGCCTCGTCGACGCCGGTCTCCAGGTCGTTGTGGTTGATCGCGTTGGCGATCAGGAGGACCGAGCCGTCCCAGTGATCGAGGACCGCGAGGTCGCTGGTGAGAGCATGGTGAGCTCGGGGAGCTCCAGGTCGTCGCGGCCGTGCTCGCCGATCTTCTCCAGGCGGCGGACGATGTCGTAGCCGAGGTAGCCGACCATGCCGCCGGTGAAGGGGGCAGTCCGCCACCGAGCAGAGCTTCGAGGTCGCGGGGGTGTGGAGGGTCTCGACGGTGGCGCGCAGGGCCTGGAGGGGTCGCCGTCGACGGGGACGCCGACGGGCGGGGTGCCGAGCCAGTGGGCCTCGCCGTCCTTCACCGTCAGCGTGGCGTCGCTGCGGACCCCGATGAAGGAGTAGCGGGACCAGCTACGGCCGTTCTCCGCGGATTCGAGGAGGAAGGTGCCGGGGCGTTCGGCGGCGAGCTTGCGGTAGAGCCCGACCGGGGTGTCGCCGTCCGCGAGGAGCCTGCGGCTGACGGGGATGACGCGGCGGTCGGCCGCCAGCTTGCGGAAGGTGTCGAGATCCATGGGACCGGACCTTACTGGGATACGGGGAGCACGTCGGCGTCGAAGCAGGTGCGGGCGCCGGTGTGGCAGGCGGCCCCGACCTGGTCGACCTTGACGAGGAGGGTGTCGGCGTCGCAGTCGAGGGCGACGGACTTGACGTGCTGGACGTGGCCGGAGGTGTCGCCCTTGACCCAGTACTCGTTCCGGCTGCGGGACCAGTAGGTGCAGCGGCCGGTGGTGAGGGTGCGGTGCAGGGCCTCGTCGTCCATCCAGCCGAGCATCAGCACCTCGCCGGTGTCGTACTGCTGGGCGATGGCGGGGACGAGCCCGTCCGGGCTGCGCTTGAGGCGGGCGGAGAGGGCCGGGTCGAGATTGCTGCTCATGGCGCCATTGTGCCGCGCCCGGGGGCGGTGGCCGGCGGGCGTCCACTGGGCGGACCGTCGGCGTCCGCCGTACGCTGGCGGACATGTCGACCCATGCCAAACGTGAACGGCTTCTGCTGGCTGATCTGTTGGAGGCGGCCGGTCCGGACGCGCCGACGCTCTGCGAGGGTGGCGGACCCGGGACCTCGCTGCCCATGTGGTGGTGCGGGAGCGGCGCCCGGACGCGGCAGCCGGCTCGCTCGTACCGGCGCTCAAGGACCGGCAGGACCGGGTGCAGGCGGAGTTCGCCGACCGGCCGTACGACGAGCTGATCCGGCTGATCCGCACGGGCCCGCCGAAGTTCTCGCCGTTCACGATCAAGCAGGTGGACGAGGGGCGAACGTCGTCGAGTTCTACGTGCACGCGGAGGACGTGCGGCGGGCCCAGCCCACTGGTCGGCCCGTGAGCTGGACCCGGTCTTCGCGGACGCCCTCTGGTCCCGCCTGGAGCGCACGGCCCGGCTGCTGGGCCGCAAGGTCCCAGTGGGCCTGGTGCTGCGCCGCCCGGACGGGCAGACGGTGGTCGCCCGCAAGGGCACCCGGTGGTGACGGCCTCCGGGGAACCGGGCGAGCTGACGATGTACCTGTACGGGCGGCAGGACGCGGCGAAGGTGGCGCTGGACGGCGAGCCGCAGGCGATCGAGCGGCTGCGGGAGACGAAGCGGCTGGGGATCTAGGGCCTGTACGGCGGCCCGGTGCCGCTTCCGTGCTTCCGGGGGCGGTGGCCTGCGCTACGTCGGCAGTTCGGCGCGGCGCAGGGCCGGGACCAGAGTCCGTACGCCCCACCAGAGCGCAGACGGCGGCGCTGGCCACAAAGACCGGTCCCGTGCCCCACAGGCCGATCGCCGCGCCCGTGACCGGGAATCTCAGCGGAGCGAGGCCCAGGCTGCGCAGGCTCGCGACGGCGGAGACGCGGCCGAGGTACAAGGAATGTTGCGCGTTCCGATGCGAAGAAGGGCCCCGAGGGGCCCTTCCGGGAAGCGGAACCGGGTCTCAGCGGACCGGGTGGCCCGCCTCCCGCAGCGTCTCCTTGACCTGGCCGATCCGCAGGTCGCCGAAGTGGAAGACGGAGGCCGCGAGCACCGCGTCCGCGCCCGCCGCGACGGCCGGCGGGAAGTCGGAGAGCTTCCCGCGCCGCCGGAGGCGATCACCGGCACGGTCACGTGCTTGCGCACGGCCGCGATCATCTCGGTGTCGTAGCCGTCCTTCGTGCCGTCCGCGTCCATCGAGTTGAGCAGGATCTCGCCCGCGCCGAGCTCGGCGGCGCGGTGCGCCCACTCGACCGCGTCGATGCCGGTGCCCTTGCGGCCGCCGTGCGTGGTGACCTCGAAGGAGCCGGTCTCCGTGCGGCGCGCGTCCACGGACAGGACGAGCACCTGGCGGCCGAAGCGCTCCGCGATCTCCCGGATCAGCTCGGGGCGCGCGATGGCCGCGGTGTTGACGCCGACCTTGTCGGCACCGGCCCGCAGCAGCCGGTCGACGTCCTCGGCCGACCGCACGCCGCCGCCGACCGTGAGCGGGATGAAGACCTGCTCGGCGGTGCGGCGCACCACGTCGTAGGTGGTCTCGCGGTTGCCGGAGGAGGCGGTGATGTCGAGGAAGGTCAGCTCGTCGGCGCCCTCGGCATCGTACAGCTTCGCCATCTCGACGGGGTCGCCCGCGTCCCGCAGGTTCTGGAAGTTGACGCCCTTGACGACCCGGCCGTTGTCCACGTCCAGGCAGGGGATCACGCGTACGGCGAGGGTCACGCGTCCTCACCCCGGTAGGCCTCGACCTCGACCTCGACGACCAGGCGGGGGTCGACGAAGCCGGAGACGATGATCATGGAGGCGGCGGGGCGGACGGCGTCGAACAGCTCCTTGTGGGCGCGGCCGACCTCCTCCACGTCCCGGGCGTGCGTGAGGTACATCCGGGTGCGGACGACGTGCTCGGCCCCAGGCCGAGCTGCTCCAACGCGCCGAAGGCCACCTGGAAGGAGTTGACCGCCTGGTCGTACGGGCCGCCGTCGGCGATCTGGCCGTCGACCACCGACGTGCAGCCGGAGACCAGGACCGTGCCGTTCGGCAGCGCGACCGCGCGGGAGTAGCCGAACTGCTCCTCCCAGGGCGCCCCGGTGACGACCTTGCGGACGCCGGAGGTCACGACGCCACCGCCGCGAGCGCCTCTTCGAGGGTGAAGGCCTCGGCGTAGAGCGCCTTGCCGACGATCGCGCCCTCGACGCCCAGCGGGACCAGGCCGGACAGGGCCCGCAGGTCGTCCAGGGAGGAGACGCCGCCGGAGGCGACGACGGGCTTGTCGGTGGCCGCGCAGACGTTCTTCAGGAGCTCCAGGTTGGGGCCCTGGAGCGTGCCGTCCTTGGCGATGTCGGTGACGACGTAGCGGGCGCAGCCCTCGGAGTCGAGGCGGGCCAGCGTCTCGTACAGGTCGCCGCCGTCGCGGGTCCAGCCGCGGCCGCGCAGGGTCGTGCCGCGCACGTCGAGGCCGACGGCGATCTTGTCGCCGTACTCGGCGATGACCTTGGCGACCCACTCGGGGGTCTCCAGGGCGGCGGTGCCGAGGTTGACGCGGGTGCAGCCGGTGGCGAGGGCGGCGGCGAGCGAGGCGTCGTCGCGGATGCCGCCGGAGAGCTCGACCTTGATGTCCATCGCCTTCGCGACCTGGGCGATCAGCTCGCGGTTGTCGCCGGTGCCGAAGGCCGCGTCGAGGTCGACCAGGTGCAGCCACTCGGCGCCGGAGTTCTGCCAGGCGAGGGCCGCTTCGAGCGGGGAGCCGTAGGAGGTCTCGGTGCCGGACTCGCCGTGGACGAGGCGGACGGCCTGGCCGTCGCGGACGTCGACGGCGGGGAGGAGTTCAAGCGTGCTGCTCACAGGGTTCCGATCCAGTTGGTGAGGAGCTGGGCTCCGGCGTCGCCGGACTTCTCGGGGTGGAACTGGGTGGCCCACAGGGCGCCGTTCTCGACGGCCGCGACGAAGGGCTCGCCGTGGGTGGCCCAACTGACCTTGGGGGCGCGGATGTGGGGTTGCCGATCTCCAGCGTCCACTCGCGCACCCGTAGGAGTGCACGAAGTAGTAGCGGGCGTCGGCGTCGAGCCCGGCGAACAGCTCGCTGTCCGCGGGGGCGTCGACGGTGTTCCAGCCCATGTGGGGGACGACGGGGGCGTTCAGCGGCTCGACCGTGCCGGGCCACTCGTCGAGGCCCTCGGTCTCCACGCCGTGCTCGATGCCCTGGGCGAAGAGGATCTGCATGCCGACGCAGATGCCCATGACGGGCCGGCCGCCGGCCAGGCGGCGGCCGACGATCCAGTCGCCGCGGGCCTCCTTGAGCCCCTGCATGCAGGCGGAGAAGGCGCCGACGCCGGGGACGAGGAGCCCGTCGGCGTTCATGGCGCGCTCGTAGTCGCGGGTGATCTCGACGTCGGCGCCGACCCGGGCGAGGCGCGCTCGGCGGAGCGCACGTTGCCGAAGCCGTAGTCGAAGACGACGACCTTCTTGGGGCTCCCCTTCACGGGGCTTCCGGGGCGCTCATGACCACACGTCCAGACGGAGCACGCCGGCGGCGAGGCACATCGCGGCGCCGATCGAGAGCAGCACGATGACGCCCTTGGGCATCTGCTGCTTGGCGAAGGAGTAGATGCCGCCGAGCAGGAACAGCCCGACGACGATCAGGATGGTGGACAGGCCGTTCACGACTAGAGCGCGCCCTTCGTGGAGGGGAGGATGCCGGCGGCGCGCGGGTCGCGCTCGGAGGCGTAGCGCAGGGCGCGGGCGAGGGCCTTGAACTGGCACTCCACGATGTGGTGGGCGTTGCGCCCGTACGGGACGTGGATGTGCAGCGCGATCTGGGCCTGGGCGACGAAGGACTCGAAGATGTGCCGGGTCATCGTCGTGTCGTACGCGCCGATCATCGGCGCCATGTTCTCGGGCTCGGTGTGCACGAGGTACGGGCGGCCGGAGAGGTCGACGGTGACCTGGGCGAGCGACTCGTCGAGCGGGACGGTGCAGTTGCCGAAGCGGTAGATGCCGACCTTGTCGCCGAGGGCCTGCTTGAAGGCGGCGCCGAGGGCGAGGCGCTGTCCTCGATGGTGTGGTGCGAGTCGATGTGCAGGTCGCCCTCGGTCTTGACCGTGAGGTCGAAGAGCCCGTGGCGGCCGAGCTGGTCGAGCATGTGGTCGTAGAAGCCGACCCCGGTCGACACGTCGACCTTCCCGGTGCCGTCGAGGTCGATCTCGACGACGACGGAGGTCTCCTTGGTGGTGCGCTCAACGCGGCCTACGCGGCTCATCGTTCCTGCTCCTTCATCAATTCACGGACCGCGTCGAGGAACGCGTCGTTCTCTTCGGGGGTGCCGGCGGTGACGCGCAGCCATCCCGGTACGCCGTTGTCCCGGACCAGGACGCCCCGGTCGAGGATCGCCTGCCAGGCGGCGTGGGTGTCGGGGAACTTCCCGAACTGCACGAAGTTGGCGTCGGACTCGGTGACCTCGTAGCCGATCGCCCGCAGCTCGGCGACGAGCCGGTCGCGCTCGGCCTTGAGCTGCTCGACGTACCCGAGGAGGGTGTCGGTGTGCTCCAGGGCGGCGAGCGCGGTGGCCTGGGTGACGGCGGAGAGGTGGTACGGCAGCCGGACGAGCTGCACGGCGTCGACCACGGCGGGGTGGGCGGCGAGGTAGCCGAGGCGGAGTCCGGCGGCGCCGAAGGCCTTGGACATGGTCCGCGAGACCACCAGGTGCGGGCGGCCCTCGATGAGGGGCAGCAGCGAGTCGCGGTGGCTGAACTCGACGTACGCCTCGTCCACGACGACCATCGACGGTCCGGCCGCCCGGGCCGCCTCGTACAGGGCGAGGACGGTGTCGGCGTCGACGGCGGTGCCGGTGGGGTTGTTGGGCGAGGTGACGAAGACGACGTCCGGGCGGTGCTCGGCGATCGCCTTCTCGGCGGCCGCCACGTCGATGGTGAAGTCCTCGTCGCGGGGCCGGAGATCCAACCGGTGCCGGTGCCGCGGGCGATCAGGGCGTGCATCGAGTACGAGGGCTCGAAGCCGATCGCGGTGCGGCCGGGGCCGCCGAAGGTCTGGAGGAGCTGCTGGAGGACCTCGTTGGAGCCGTTGGCCGCCCAGACGTTCTCGACGGCGACCGGGTGCCCGCCGGTGCGGGTGAGGTAGCGGGCGAGCTCGGTGCGCAGCTCGACCGCGTCCCGGTCGGGGTAGCGGTTGAGGCCGCGGGCGGCCTCGGCGACCCGCTCCGCGATCCGGGCCACGAGGGGCTCGGGCAGCGGGTAGGGGTTCTCGTTGGTGTTGAGCTGGACGGGGACGTCGAGCTGGGGCGCGCCGTAGGGGACTTGCCGCGCAGCTCGTCCCGGACGGGCAGGTCGTCGATTCCGGTCACCGCTGCGGCACCTTCCAGTCGAAGCGGGCCTTGATCGCGGCGCCGTGCGCCGGCAGGTCCTCGGCCTCCGCGAGGGTCACCACGTGGTGGGCGACGTCCGCGAGGGCGTCGCGGGTGTAGTCCACGATGTGCACCCCGCGCAGGAAGGACTGCACGGAGAGGCCCGAGGAGTGGCAGGCGCAGCCGCCGGTGGGCAGGACGTGGTTGGAGCCGGCGCAGTAGTCGCCGAGCGAGACGGGGCCCAGGGGCCGACGAAGATCGCGCCGGCGTTGCGGACGCGGTCCGCGACGGCGGCGGCGTCGGCGGTCTGGATCTCCAGGTGCTCGGCGCCGTACGCGTCGACGACCTTGAGGCCGTCGGCGAGGTCGCGGACGAGGACGATCGCGGACTGGCGGCCGGCCAGGGCCGGGACGATCCGGTCGTCGACGTGCTTGGAGGCGGCGACCTGGGTCTTCAGCTCGGCCTCGGTGGCCCCGGCCAGTTCCTCGGAGTCGGTGACGAGGACGGAGGCGGCCATCGGGTCGTGCTCGGCCTGGCTGATGAGGTCGGCGGCGACGTGCACGGGGTCGGCGGTGGAGTCCGCGAGGATCGCGATCTCGGTGGGTCCGGCCTCGGCGTCGATGCCGATGCGGCCCTTGAGGAGGCGCTTGGCGGCGGCCACGTAGATGTTGCCGGGGCCGGTGACCAGGTTGACGGGGGCGCAGCCGGGCTCGTCCCCGCGGGCTTCGGTGCCGTACGCGAACATGGCGATCGCCTGGGCGCCGCCGGCGGCGTAGACCTCGTCCACGCCGAGCAGGGCGCAGGCGGCCAGGATCGTCGGGTGCGGAAGGCCGCCGAACTCCTTCTGCGGGGGCGAGGCGACGGCCACGCCCTCGACGCCGGCCTCCTGGGCCGGGACGACGTTCATCACGACGGAGGACGGGTAGACCGAGCGGCCGCCCGGCACGTACAGGCCGACGCGCTCGACGGGGATCCACTTCTCGGTGACGGTCCCGCCGGGCACGACCTGGGTGGTGTGGGTGGTGCGGCGCTGCTCGCGGTGGACGAGCCGGGCGCGCCGGACGGACTCCTCCAGGGCGGCGCGGACGGCCGGGTCGAGCTCGTCGAGGGCGCGGGTGAGCTCCTCGGCGGGGACCTGCAGGCCCGGGACGCGGACGCCGTCGAACTTCTCCCCGTAGTCGATCACCGCGGCCGCGCCATGATGCCGTACGTCCTCGCAGATCGGCCGCACCTTCTCCAGGGCGGCTTCCACGTCGAAATCGGCACGGGGCAGCAGGTCACGCAGGGCGGAACCCTCGGGAGGCCTCGCCGCGCAGATCGATTCGAGAGATCACGGGTCAATTCTCTCAGACGCCCCACGGCGCCGGACGCCCGTATCACTGGCTGATACACACCACACTGGCGTCTTGTCGCCACTCCTGACCGTTAGCGTTCAGCCCGTCACACAGCGGGAAGAACGGCTGTACGAATCCACGGATCCCGCAGAGCGGAATCGTGGATGCGGATCGTGGAAAGCGAGGGGCGGCAGTGACCGAGCCGCACGAGGACGGGATTCCGGACGGCCTCACGGGTCCGGAGCGGGCCCTGTGGCGGGCGTTCCGGGTGGGCAGGACGTGCGACCTGACGGAGGGGTCGCGGAGCGGGACGACCCGTTCGGGGCGCGGGAGTGGGGGAGGAGCGGAGCGTCCGCGCCGAGGTGGTGGCGCTGCTGCTGCTCTCGGGCCGGAGGCCCAGTCCGGCAGGGTGGCCGCGCTGAAGCTGCGCGGGGCCAGGATCACCGGCGTCCTGGACCTGGCGGGCGGGACGATAGGGCCGTACGTGGAGCTCCAGGGGTGCCGGTTCGACGGCGAGGTGGTGGTGCCCGAGGCCCGGTTCGGCACCCTGCGGATGGTCGAGTGCGCGCTGCCGCGCCTGGAGGCAGCCCGGCTGCACACGGAGGGACCTGCACCTCCCCGCTGCCGGGTGCGGTGGGGCATCCGCCTGACGGACGCCCAGATCGGCACGGACCTGCTGATCAACCAGATCCAGGTGTGGCCGGACCGGCGGGGACGGGCGATCGCGGCGGACGGGATGGTGGTGGCGCAGGACCTCCAGGCCGAGCTGATCGAGACGTACGGCGAGCTGAGCCTGCGCGGGGCCCAGGTCGGGGTCTCGCTCAGCCTGCGGGGCAGCGTGCTGCGCGGGGCCCAGGGCCGCCGCGCGCCTCAACGCGCCGCAGTTGACGGTGGAGCGCTCGCTCTATCTGAACGCGGCCTGGGTGTACGAGGGGGCGGCGGGGACGGCGGACGGCTCGACGGCCACCCGCCGTACGGGCTGACGCCCGCCCGGGGCACGCTGCGCAAGCCGGTCGAGTTCCACGGCGGGGTGCGGCTCGACGACGGGCGGTTCGGCGACGCGGTGGACCTGAAGCACGCCCGGTTCCTGCTCGACGGCGCGCGCCGGGAGGAGGTGTCGCTGCGCCGGATCGTCACCCCGGAGCTGCGGTTCAACGGCGAGCGCCCGGAGGAGGGGCGGGTGGTGCTCAACGGCGCCAGGATCGTCACGCTGATCGACCTGTGGAGCAGTTGGCCGGGGCCCGGCGGCCTCGCGATGGGCGGCTTCGTCTACGAGAACCTCGTGCCGTACGAGCGCTTCCCGCTGGCCCTGCGCCTGGAGTGGGTGGCGGCGGCGACCCCGGAGTACGCCCCGAGCCGTACGAACGCCTCGCGACGGTGCTGCGCAACAGCGGCGAGGACGCGGACGCGCGGGAGGTGCTGCTCGCCAAGCAGCGGCGCCGGCGGGAGACGCTGCCGCTCGCCGGGAAGCTCTGGGGCCACCTCCAGGACTGGACGGTGGCGTACGGCTACCGGCCGGGCCGGGCGGCGCTGTGGATGGCGGTGCTGTGGGCGGCGGGCACGGTGGCCTTCTCGCACTACCGGCCGGTCCCGCTGAAGGCGGACGAGGCGCCCGAGTGGAACGGCCCGCTGTACGCCCTGGACCTGCTGCTGCCGGTGATCAACCTCGGCCAGGACGGCTACTGGCGCCTCGAAGGCGTGTGGCAGTGGGCGGCGGCGGTGCTCGTCCTGCTGGGCTGGATCCTCGCGACGACGGTGGCGGCGGGCGCGACCCGCCTGCTGAGCAGGGGTGAGGGGGCGGGGAGGGATTCTTCGCGCCGGGACGCGGGGGCGGGAGCGGCGAGGAAGCGGACCGGGCGCGGGCAGGACGCGGGGCCGGGCGCGGGCAGGACGTGGGGCCGGGCGCGGCAGGCGTGTGGAAGCTGTCACGGCGGGGTGAGGGAGCTGTCACGACCTGCCGGGACGGCTGCGGCGGCAGGGGTGACGGGGACAATACGTCATGCCATGTCCTTGTTTCGCGCCCTGGTAGGCGCCGCCCGCTCGGCCCGGCACGCCCGCGGCTCGCCGCCGGGCTCGTGCCGGACGACGACGTGCTGCTCGACGCTCCGGACGAGCGGCTCGCCCCGCCCTGGTCGCCGCCGCCCTCGGCGACCCCGAGCCCGCGGCGAAGCTGCTCGCCACCGCCCGGGACGCCGCCGAGTGGGAGGACCGCGACCGGTACGTCACCCGGCTCGCCACCTTCGCCCAGCACAGGGACGACTGGCTGCTCCAGTGGCTCTCCGGCTCGCCCGAGGACTCGGACGCCCTCCTCGTCACGACGCAGCTCGCCGTCCGCAGGGCGTGGGGGTCGCCGGCGCGGGCCGAGCTCCTGCGCGACATCGAGCCGCTGGTCCGGGGGTCGCCGAGACGGCCCCGCACGACCCGGTGCCGTGGCGGCTCGCCCTGGACCACGCGCGCGGGGCGCAGGCGGGGCCCGCCGTCTTCGAGTCGCTCTGGGAGCAGGCCGTGCGCCGCTCCCCGCGCCACTACGGCTGCCACGTCGCGGCGCTGAAGTACCTGTCCGCCCAGGGCACGGCTCGCGCCGCGCCGCCTTCGACTTCGCCGAGCGGGCGGCCGACGACGCCGCCCCGGACTCGCTCGTGCGGGCGCTGCCGGTCCACGCCGCCCACGAGGCGCTGCGGGTGCCGCCGGGGCAGGACGGGTCCGCGCCGCCGGCCGTGCTCGACCGGGCGGCGGACCGGGCCTAGCCCTGTCGGCGGCGTTCCCGGCGGGCGACCCGTGGCCGGCGGGGGTCCGCAACCTGCTCGCGCACGTGCTGATGGAGCGGGGGCGGTGGACGGAGGCGCTGGAGGAGTTCGGCCGGATCGGCCCCTGCGCGACCTCGTTCCCCTGGGGGTCCGCGCGGGACGCCGCGCCGGAGGACCCTCCCCGGGCTCCCGGCCCCGCCCGGGCGAGGAGGACCCCTCCTCCGGTTCCTGACGGCGCGGGACCGGACGCGGTTCGAGGTGGCCCGCCGGACGCCCCTGTGGACGCCCGGTCGTGGACGGGCCGGACGGGGCGGGCCCGTCGGCCATTAGGCTGGCGGCTGTGACCGCTCGCCTGCCCTCTTCCCGCTCAACACGGTGCTGTTCCCGGGCCTCGTGCTGCCTCTGAACGTCTTCGAGGAGCGTTATCGCGCCATGATGCGCGAACTGCTCACGATCGACGAGTCGGAGCCGCGCCGCTTCGCCGTCGTCGCGATCCGCGACGGCCGCGAGTCGCGCCGACCGCGCCCGGGATGCCGGATCCGACGGCGCTGCCCGAGAAGGGTCCGGCGGCGGGTTTCGGCCCGACCCGATCCAGTCCTTCCACCGGGTGGGCTGCGTCGCCGACGCGGCGAGCATCCGGGAGCGCGCCGACGGCAGCTTCGAGGTGATGACCACCGGCACGACCCGGGTGAAGCTGCTCTCGGTCGACGCCGGCGGCCCGTTCCTGACGGCCGAGGTCGAGGAGGTCCCGGAGGAGCCGGGCGAGGACGCGGGCACGCTCGCCGAGGGGTGCTGCGGGCCTTCCGGAGCTACCAGAAGCGGCTGGCGGGGGCCCGGGAGCGCTCGCTGACCACGAGCGAGCTGCCGGACGACCCGTCGGTGGTGTCGTACCTGGTCGCGGCGGCGGCGGTGCTCGACACGCCGTCGAAGCAGCGGCTGCTCCAGGCCCCGGACACGGCGACGCGGCTGCGCGAGGAGCTGTCCCTGCTGCGCCGGGAGACGGCGGTCCTGCGGCACCTGCCGTCACTGCCGGTGGTGGACCTGACGCAGGCCCCGACGTACCCGAACTGAGCCGGGCCGGGTCCGGTCGGCGGCGGGGAGAAGCGGCCGGGGAGGAAGCGGGCCGCGAAAGAACCGAGGAGGAGCGCGTGGCGAAGAAGCAGAAGAAGAACGGCGGGGGCACTCCGGCGACGGTGGCCCTGACGGAGGCCGGCACGTCCTTCACGGTGCACGCGTACGAGCACGACCCGGCCTCCCCGTCGTACGGCGAGGAGGCGGCGCGGGCCCTGGGCGTCTCCCCGACCGGGTGTTCAAGACGCTGGTGGCGGACGTCGACGGCGAGCTGACGGTCGCGGTGGTCCCGGTGGCGAGCCAACTGGACCTGAAGGCGCTGGCCTCGGCGGTCGGCGGCAAGCGCGCCACGATGGCCGACCCGGTGGCGGCCGAGCGCACCACGGGCTACGTGCGGGGCGGCATCTCCCCGCTGGGGCAGCGCAAGCGGCTCCGTACCGTCCTGGACTCCTCGGCCTCGGACCACGCGACCGTCTGCGTCTCGGCGGGGCGGCGCGGCCTGGAGGTCGAGCTCTCCCCGCGGACCTCGCCGCGCTCACCTCGGCGGTGGTGGCCCCGATCGGCCGCGCCTGACGGGGCCGGTGCGTCAGAGCGCCTCCGGGTGCTCCCAGGGGTCGGGGTCGCGCGGGCCGAAGGCGGCCGTCAGGGACAGGTGCGCGATCATCGCCGCGAGCGGCCAGGCGAGAGCGCGGCGGCGCCCAGGTTCAGTTCAGCGGGGCCTCGAAGGCGACGCGGGGGCCGACCGCCTTCGCGTGGGCGACCACGTCCGAGGTGGGGCCGAAGTGGGTGCCGAGGCCCCATGCCAGCAGCGAGCCCAGGACGCCGCCGGCGGCCAGGCCGAGACCAGCGGGATCCCGCCCTGCCGGCGCAGCAGGAAGACGACGACTCCGGCGACCGCCCCGAAGGCCAGGGCGAGGAGGACGAACGTCCCGTCCGCGCCGATCGCCGACTCCCCCTCGGAGTTCTGGAGGTAGACGCCCTTGCCGTCGGAGACGAGCAGGACGCGGGGGCCAGGTTCAGCCACAGCACTCCGAGCAGCGCTCCCGCGACCGCCGAGACGGCGGTCACCAGGACGCCCTGGATGACCTCGGCCGCCGTGATCGGGTCCCCGTCCGGGCCGGACGTCGACGGGGGCGGCGGGGGCCAGGCGGGGTCGTGCGGCTGCGGCTGGTGAGGCGGAGTCAGGGTGCGGTCACCCCGCCATCGTGCCAGGTGTGCCGGTGGCCCGCCTCAGCGGACGGCGGCCCTGCGGTACGCCCGGGTGGCGACGGCGAGCGAGAGGACGCCGACCGCGCCGCAGACGGCGAGGTCCAGGGCGACGGCCGCCCAGTCGGGGCGCGGGTCGAAGGCGTGGGCCAGGGCCTCCACGCCGTACGTCGACGGCAGCAGGTCCCGCGCCCAGTCGATGGGCCCGGGGAGCCGCTCCGCCGGGAGCACGCCGAGGAGCAGCGCCGCCGACATGCCGAGCTGGCCCAGGAGGGTGGCCAGTTCCTGTCGGGGCGCGAGGAGCCCGAGGGCCGCGCCGAGCCCCGCGAGGGCGGCGCCGGAGAGCGGGACGACGGCGACCAGGATCCACAGGTGGGTGAGCGGCAGGCCGAAGAGCAGGGAGCCCGCGACGGCGGTGAAGGCGGTGCCGGGGACGGTGAAGGAGGCGTACGCCCCGGCCGCGCCGAGCACGACGGCGGCGGGCGGCACCGGCAGGGTGGCGTAGTGGTCGAGGCCGCCGGTGGCCCGCAACTGTCCGAAGTACTGGGCGAGCAGGTTGAGCGCGACGAAGGCGACGACGAGGACGGTGGAGCCGGCCACGACGGCGCGCGCCTCGGAGCCGCCGTCGACGACCCCGCGCATCAGGACCATGATCCCGATGGACTGGAAGGTGGCGACGAAGAGCAGCGGGATGCGGGCGACGCGGGCGCGGGAGAGCTGGGCGCGGTAGACGGCGGCCAGGGACGGCAGCAGCCGGGCGCTCGGGGCGAGGGGCGCGGCGGTGGCCCCGTCGTCGTACGACCGGACGTCCGGCGCGCGGGTCGGCAGGGCCTCGGCGGGCACGGTGCTCACTGCGAACAGCTCCTGACGGTCACGTGCGGGTACGGAACGCGGTGCCCTCCGGGGGTGGGGAGGGGCGCGTACGGGGGCCGCCCCCGGGGGCGCGGGCGGCGCCCCGGGCGCCGGGGGCCGGTCGGCACCGGAGGCACCGGAGGCACCGGAGGCACCGGAGGCACCGGAGCGGCGTACCGCGCCGGAGAGGCCGCGCGCGCCGGAGGGTCCGGCGGAGGCGGGTGCCTCGACGGAGCCGGGAAGCGGGGCGGAGCCGAAGAGCCCGGCGGCCCCGGCGGAGGCGGGTGCCGCGTCCGGGCAGGAAAGCGTGGCAGGGCCGGGAAGCACGGGCGCCCGGCGGCGCCGGAAAGCGTGACGGAGCCGGAGGTTCCGGCGGCCCCGGCGGAGCCGGGTGTCGTGGTGGTCACGCCTTCACCAGCCCCTCCGTGCCCTCCGTGGCGCCGCCGAGGGCGAGGTAGACGTCCTCCAGGCTGGGCGTGGCCAGGGTGAAGTCGTCCAGGGCGGCGAAGGCGGCGCCGCCGGTGACGGTGGCGACGGCCGCGCGGGCCGCGTCGGGGGCGAGCCGCAGGACCCAGCGCCGGCCGGTCTCCTGGGCGAGGCCGCGCAGGGCGGCGACCTCGGGCAGGTGGAGGGGCGGTCTCGCGCCACACCAGCTCGACGCGGACCTCGCCCGCGACGCGCTCCTTGAGCCCGGCCGGGGTGTCGCAGGCGATGACCCGGCCGTGTTCGAGACGGCGACCCGGTCGAGGACGGTCTCGGCCTCGATGACGTTGTGGGTGACGAGCAGCACGGTGGTGCCGTGTTCGGCGCGCCGCCGGTCGACGGCGGCCCAGACGGCGCGGCGGGCGACCGGGTCCATGCCGGTGGTGGGCTCGTCGAGGACGAGGACGGGCCGCCGGCCGACGAGGGCGGCGGCGACGCAGGCGAGGCGCCGCTGTCCGCCGGAGAGCTTCTTGAGGGGCCGGGAGGCGAGCGCGGTGAGGCCCAGTTCCTCCAGGACGGCGTCGCCCTCGGCGCGCGCGTCGCGGGCGGTGAGGCCGCGCAGCCGGCCGGTGGTCACGGCGGCGAGGGAGACGGTCAGCTCGTCGAGGGCGGTGGACTCCTGGCCGAGGTGGGCGAGGAGCCGGGAGGCCCGCTCGGGGTGGCGGACCAGGTCGTGGCCGAGGAGCTCGACGGAGCCGGAGTCGGGCCGCATGAGCCCGGTGACCTGGCGGACGAGGGTGGACTTGCCCGCTCCGTTGGGGCCGAGCAGCCCGAAGATCTCCCCGCCGCGCACGTCGAGGCTGATCCCGTCGGTGGCCCGCACCTCGGGGGTCGCCGGCGCACCGCGCCTGCCGCGCGTGGCGGGGTACGTCTTGACCAGATCCCGCACCGCGCACACCGTACTCACGGGGGAAGAGCCTACGGGGTCGCCGGGCCCGCTCCGGGCGCGGGGGCGTGTTCGGCGGCGGCGCGGACGTCGATCTCGCGCCAGAAACCGGCCCGGATCGCGTACCGGTCGTGCTCGTCGATCTGGTCGTCCTTGTGGGCGAGGAGGCCGAAGCGGGCGGCGTAGCGGAGGAGTTCGCCGTCGATGCGGTGCGGGATGCGGGGTAGAGGGTCGAGAGCTTCTGGACGTGGCTCTGCTCCGGGAGGCGTTCCATCCAGCGGCGGGCGAACACCTGCCCGACCTCGAAGGGGTCGCCGCCGACGGTGGTGATGTCCTCCTCGCGGTCGGCCCAGCGCTGCTCGGCGCTGGTGAGCGCGGCGAGGGTGGGCAGGGAGGCGGTCTCGGGCGGTTCGCCGAGGGGGCGGGGCGCTCGACCCAGCCCCGGTCGGAGGACCAGCGCAGCGCGCTCGCGCTCTGGGGTACGGAGGCGCCGTGGGCTCCGTGGATCCCGTGGGAGCCGTTGGCGGCGGGGGCGCGCAGCCCGCGAGGTCCTTGGGGGTGGGGACGCCCCGGCCCTGGGCCGGGGCGCGGCCGTTCTCCCCGGCGCGGTCGTGGGCGTGCTCGTGGCCGTCGTCGGAGGGCCGGAGGAGCCGTTCGTCCCGGCCGGAGCCGTGCTCCCGTTCCGTACGGCCGCCGCCGCGGCGGCCTCCGCAGCCCGTTCGGCGGAGGCGGCGAGGGCGGCCTCGGGCAGCGGCGCGGAGAGGATGGCGGCGATCTCGGGGCGCGGGGCGGGCGGGGGCGCGCAGAGCCCGTTGAGCTCCTTGGCGCGGACGGCGCGGGTGATCCAGGTCCGGTCGAGGACCCGCCGCTCGTCGGCCTCGGCGACGAGGTCCTCGGACTGGTTGTAGTCGCCGTCGGCGGCCTGGACGGCCAGAGGTGGACGGCGACGCCGTGCTCCTTGGCCGACATGAGGCCGGGCAGCAGGTCGCCGTCGCCGGTGACGAGCACGATGTCGGAGCAGGCCCTGTTCCTCGCGAGCTCGGTCAGCTCGGTGTGCATGGCCGCGTCGACGCCCTTCTGCGCCCAGCGCCCCTCGCTCCTGGTCAGGGCGCCGAGCCGGACGGTGACCCGGGGCATCACGCGCAGTCTGCGGTGCTCGGGCTGGGGTACCCGGTCGGGCGCGCCGTCGAACCAGTAGATCCGCAGGAGGGGCAGCGCGGTCTCGGCCTCGGCCGCTGGCGCAACTGCTGGATCAGCGCGGCGTGGTCGACGGTGATCCGGGAACGGGCCGGTTCCCCGGCGAGGAGACTGGCGGCGGCGCCCAGCAGGTAGCCGGCGTCCACCAGGACGACGCAGCGGTCCACGTGTTCCACCCTCTTTCGGCCCTGGGGGTCGGACTCGGGATCGGAAGTTGCTCCGGGTTTCCTTCGAGTCTGCCCGACCGCCGGTGGCTTGACGGCCGGAACTGGATCATCGGCGTGGCGGATGTCCCGCCCGGCGGGCCCTGACCCTCCGTAATGATCCAAAATGCGGCGTTTCACCCCGTATGTGAGTCTGACAGCGGCCCTGGCCCCTAATTCCCTTGAGGAGGCATCACCATGGCCAAGAACCGGAACCAGAACCGCGGTCCGAAGCAGTCCCCGGCCGAGCGCGGCGCCCAGCAGGCCCAGCAGTCGTCGATGGAGTCCGAGGCCGCGCAGCGCGTCCCAGGTCCTCCCGAGCGACGTCGCCCGCAAGGGCCGCCAGAAGCGCTTCGGCCACAACTGACGGCTTTCGCGTACGGCAAGGGGCGCGCCCGTGACGACGGGCGCGCCCCTGCGCGTGACGGGGGTCAGCCCGCCAGGCAGGACGGGCCGAGCAGCACCTTCAGGTCGCCGAAGAGCGCCGGGTCGGCCGTCACCCGGTGCCGGTCGAGCCGCAGCACGGTGGTCTTGCGCGGGCCCTGGAGCCTGATCCGCACCTCGGTGTTGCCCTTGTGGTGCTTGAGGATCTCGCCGAGCCTGCTGACCATCGGCGGGGTCACCTTGACGGTGGGGATGGTGAGGATCACCGGCGCGTTGGTCCCGGCGTTCGACAGGTCGGGGACCATCAGCTCCATGGCGACGAGCCGGGGCACGTCCTCGCGCTTGTCGAGCCGGCCCTTGACGAAGACGACCGTGTCCTCGACGAGCTGGGTGGAGACCAACTGGTAGGTGGCCGGGAAGAACATGCACTCCAGGGAGCCGGCCAGATCCTCGACGGTGGCGATGGCCCAGGCGTTGCCCTGCTTGGTCATCTTGCGCTGGAGGCCGGAGATGATGCCGCCGATGGTGACGACCGCGCCGTCGCTGTGCTCGCCGCCGGTGAGCTGGGAGATCGCCGCGTCCGTCTTGTCGGACAGGACGTGCTCGATGCCGAAGAGCGGGTGGTCGGAGACGTAGAGGCCGAGCATCTCGCGCTCCTGGGCGAGCAGGTAGGACTTCTCCCACTCGACGTCGGAGAACTCCACGTCCAGGCCGAAGCCGGGCTCGTCGCTGGTCTCCTCGCCCATGCCGCCGAAGAGGTCGAACTGCCCTCGGCCTCCTTGCGCTTGACCGCCACCACGTTGTCGATCATGGGCTCGTGGTGGGCGACCAGGCCCTTGCGGGTGTGGCCCATCTCGTCGAAGGCGCCGGCCTTGATCAGCGACTCGACGGTCCGCTTGTTGCAGACGACGGCCTCGACCTTGTCCAGGAAGTCGGGGAAGGAGGAGTACTTCCCCTTGGACTTGCGGGTCTTGATGATCGACTCGACGACGTTGGTGCCGACGTTGCGGACGGCGGTGAGGCCGAAGAGGATCACGTCGTCGCCCTGGGCGGCGAAGTTCGACTGGGACTCGTTGACGTTGGGCGGCAGCACCTTGATGCCCATGCGGCGGCACTCGTTGAGGTAGACCGCGGACTTGTCCTTGTCGTCCTTGACCGAGGTGAGCAGTCCCGCCATGTACTCGGCCGGGTGGTTGGCCTTGAGGTAGGCGGTCCAGTAGGACACCAGGCCGTACGCGGCGGAGTGCGCCTTGTTGAAGGCGTAGCCGGCGAAGGGGACCAGGACGTCCCAGAGGGACTGGATGGCCTCGTCGCTGTAGCCGTTCTTGCGGGCGCCGGCCTGGAAGATGGTGAAGTTCTTCGCCAGCTCCTCGGGCTTCTTCTTGCCCATCACGCGGCGGAGGATGTCGGCCTCGCCGAGCGAGTAGCCGGCGATGATCTGGGCGGCCTTCTGCACCTGCTCCTGGTAGACGATGAGGCCGTAGGTGACCGCGAGCACCTCTTCGAGCGGCTTCTCCAGCTCGGGGTGGATCGGGGTGATCTCCTGCTGCTTGTTCTTGCGCAGGGCGTAGTTCGTGTGCGAGTTCATGCCCATCGGACCCGGCCGGTACAGGGCGGACACGGCGGAGATGTCTTCGAAGTTGTCGGGCTTCATCAGCCGGAGCAGCGAGCGCATGGGGCCGCCGTCGAACTGGAAGACGCCGAGGGTGTCGCCGCGCTGGAGCAGTTCGAAGGTCTTCGGGTCGTCGAGCGGCAGGGCGAGGAGATCGATGTCGATCCCCTTGTTGGACTTCACCATCTTGACGGCGTCGTCCATGATGGTGAGGTTGCGCAGGCCCAGGAAGTCCATCTTCAGGAGGCCGAGCGACTCGCACTGCGGGTAGTCCCACTGCGTGATGGTGACGTTGTCGGTGTGCCGCACCCAGATCGGGGCGTGGTCGACGATCGGCTCGCTGGACATGATCACGCCGGCGGCGTGCACGCCCATCTGCCGGACCAGGCCCTCGACGCCCCGGGCGGTGTCGATGACCTTCTTCACGTCGGGCTCGTTCTCGTACATCGCCCGGATCTCGCCCGCCTCGCTGTAGCGCGGGTGGGAGGGGTTAGTGATGCCGTCGAGGTCGATGCCCTTGCCGAGGACGTCGGCGGGCATGGCCTTGGTGAGCCGGTCGCCCATGGCGTACGGGTAGCCGAGGACGCGCGCGGAGTCCTTGATGGCGTTCTTGGCCTTGATCTTGCCGTAGGTGCCGATCATGGCGACCTTGTCGGAGCCGTACTTCTCCGTGACGTACCGGATGACCTCGACGCGCCGGCGCTCGTCGAAGTCGATGTCGACGTCGGGCATGGAGATGCGCTCGGGGTTGAGGAAGCGCTCGAAGATCAGGCCGTGCGGGATGGGGTCGAGGTCGGTGATGCCCATGGCGTACGCGACGATCGAGCCGGCGGCGGAGCCGCGGCCGGAACCCACGGCGATGCCCTGGCTCTTGGCCCACATGATGAAGTCGGCGACGACGAGGAAGTAGCCGGGGAAGCCCATCGAGATGATGGTGTCCATCTCGTACTCGACCTGCTTCATGCGGTCCTCGGGGATGCCGCCGGGGAACCGGCGGTGCATGCCGCGCATGGTCTCCTCGCGGAACCAGGTGACCTCGGTGTAGCCCTCGGGGATGTCGAACCTCGGCATGAGGTTCTTGGCCTCGAACATGCCGGTGGTGTCGACCTGCTCGGCGACCAGGAGGGTGTTGCGGCAGCCCTCCTGCCAGGCGTCGGAGGAGTCGACGGCGTACATCTCGTCCGTGGACTTCAGGTAGTAGCCGGTGCCGTCGAACTTGAAGCGGTCCGGGTCGGAGAGGTTCTTGCCGGTCTGGATGCAGAGCAGGGCGTCGTGGGCGGTCGCCTCGTGCGCGTAGGTGTAGTGCGAGTCGTTGGTGACCAGCGGCGGGATGCCGAGCTTCTTGCCGATCTCCAGGAGTCCGTCGCGGACCCGGTGCTCGATCTCGATGCCGTGGTCCATCAGCTCCAGGAAGTACCGGTCCTTGCCGAAGATGTCCTGGTACTCGGAGGCGGACTTCAGGGCCTCGTCGAACTGGCCGAGGCGCAGTCGGGTCTGGAGCTCGCCGGAGGGGCAGCCGGTGGAGGCGATCAGGCCCTCGGACCACTGGGAGATGGTCTCCTTGTCCATCCGGGGCCACTTCTGGAGCCAGCCCTCGGCGTAGGCGTCGGAGGAGAGCTTGAAGAGGTTGTGCAGTCCGGTGGCGTTCGCCGCCCAGATCGTCTTGTGGGTGTAACCGCCGGAACCGGAGACGTCGTCCCGCTTCTGGTGCGGCTGGCCCCACTGGATCTTGCGCTTGTTCCGCCGGGACTCGGGGGCGACGTACGCCTCGATGCCGATGATCGGCGTGACCCCGGCCTTCTTGGCCGTGTGGAAGAAGTCGTACGCCCCGTGCAGGTTGCCGTGGTCGGACATGGCGATGTGCGTCATGCCCATCTCGTTGCACGCGTCGAACATGTCCTTCAGCCGCGCGGCACCGTCCAGCAGCGAGTACTGGGTGTGGACGTGGAGGTGCGTGAAGGGCGGCTTGGTCACGGCGGGAGGCCTCCGGGGAATTCTGTGGCGCGAAGCGCCTCGTACAGGGGCGGCGGTCGGGCGACGGGTGGGGGGATGACAGGCTGCGGGCAGTCTGCGGGGGACGGTGTCGGAGTCTAGTCGGGCGGGTGGGTCGCGCGGGGCACTCGGGGGCTAGGGTCGCGCGTTGTGAGGCGGGGAACACCTGTCCCATTTGTCGTGAACATTCTTCCCGCACGTCCCGTACCAGGAGGCACCCCGATGCCGGTCCCCAGCCCACCGCCGCCGAGCGCGGTGAGCACATCCTCGCCGTCTTCGGCACCGCCTTCGGCGAGCTGCTCGCCGCCGACCCGGCGGCCTTCCGCGTCAAGTTCGGAAGATGGCCGGCTCCGCCTTCGCCTTCTACCGGGGCACCGCGTGCCTGTTCTACGCCGACCTGGGCGGGAGGCCCACGGCGGGCCGTACCTGGACGAGCACACCGGCCGGGTCTGGATCCACGGCGACCTGCACGCCGAGAACTTCGGCACGTACATGAACGCCAACGGGCGCCTGGTCTTCAACGTCAACGACTTCGACGAGGCGTACGTGGGCCCCTTCACCTGGGACCTGAAGCGGCTCGCGGCCTCGCTCGCCCTGATCGGCTACGCCAAGGCCCTCAGCGACGCGCAGATCACCGAGCTCGTGCGGATCTGCGCCGCCGCCTACCGGGAGCGGATCCACGCCCTGGCGACCGGCGCCGGGGCGGACGAGGCGCCCGGCTTCACCCTGGAGACGGCCGACGGGCCGCTGCTCGCCGCCCTGCGCACGGCCCGGTCGCTGACCCGCTTCGGGCTCCTGGACTCGATGACCGAGATCCGGGACTTCGAGCGCCGCTTCTCGGCGGGCCGCGGCACGATCGAGCTGGACGCGGCCACCCGCCGCGAGGTCCTGGCGGCCTTCGACGCCTATCTGGGGACCCTGCCGGAGTCCAGCCTGGCCCGCCCCGACTCGTACCGGGTGAAGGACGTGGTCGGGCGGCGCGGGATCGGCATCGGCTCGGCCGGCCTCCCCTCGTACAACGTCCTCCTGGAGGGCAACAGCGACGCCCTGGAGAACGACGTCGTGATCTACCTCAAGCAGGCGCAGACCCCGGCGGTCTCCCGGCACGTGACCGACGCGGCGGTACGGGAGTACTTCCGGCACGAGGGGCACCGGACGGTGATCTCACAGCGGGCGCTCCAGGCGCACGCGGACCCCTAGCTGGGGTGGACGGAGCTGGGCGGCGCGGGACAGTTGGTGGCGGAGGTCTCGCCGTACGCGGTGGACCTGGACTGGTCGGACATCGACGACCCGGCCGAGATCGCGGCGACCGTGGCGGACCTGGGGCGGGCGACGGCGACCATGCACGCGGCGGCGGACGACTCCAGCGGCCACTCCCTCGTGCCGTTCTCGACCGAGCGGGCCATCGACGCGGCGATCGGCGCCGACGGGGAGGGCTTCGCGGAGCTGCTCGTGGACTTCGCGCACTCCTACGGGGCCCGCGCCCGGGCAGACCACCAGATCTTCGTGGACCTCTTCCGCAACGACCGGATCCCGGGGCTCCAGGGGCCGGCGGGACCGTCCACAGCTTCCCTTTAGCGACCCCTTACGCGCCCGCGTGGGACACTCCTGGGCGATGGACACGGCAGGGACGCAGCTCAGGGCGCTGCGGGCGGCGTTCTTCACGGCACTGGTCGTGACGCTGTCCGTGGCCTCCCACGTGCTGCTCTCGGGAGCGCCGCTGCCGGTGGGCACGGTCGTCCCGGTCGCCGCCGGCGTCTTCGCCGTGGCGTACGCGCTGGCCGGCCGCGAGCGCGGCCTCGGCCCGATCGCCGGGCTCCTCGTCCCGCTGGAGCTGGCGGCCGACACGCTCTTCACCAGCGGTCAGGCCGTCTGTTACGGCCCGCCGGCAGCCCGGTCGCCGGGTCGCTGCGCGCGGTGGGCGTGGAGGTCTTCTGCGGCGGCGCCGTGGGGGCGCCGCTGCCCGGCGTAGCCGTCCCGGAGGGCAGGGGCGCGAGCGCCCTGCTCTCCTCCCCGATCCGGCGCTGCCGTGGCTGCTGCTCCTGGCCCACGTGGGCGTCGGGTTCTCGGCGGCCTGCTGGCTGCGCGGCGGGGAGCGGGCCCTCGCCCGGCTGGTCGGCGCGCTGGAGGCCTTCGCGTTCCGGCCGCTGCTGCTCGTGGCGGCCTTCTTCCGTACGGGTGGCCCGGCGCCCCGGCGCACCGGGCGTCCCGGGGACCGGCCCCGGTCCTCGCGCACCCAGCTCCTCGTGCACTCCGTGGGGCGGCGGGGGCCGCCGCGTCCGAGTCCCGCTCTCGTCTGAGCGGGCCCCGCGGCTCCCTTCCCCCCTTTTCACGGTTCCCACGGAGGAAACGATCATGAGTGCACGCAACAGCCAGGCCAACAAGGCGGCCGCCCGCGAGCGGCTGCGCGAGGAGCGCGAGCGGCAGGCGAAGAAGGAGCGGGCGCGCCGGCAGCTCGTCGTGGCCGGCTCGGCGGTGGCCGTCCTGGCCGTCGCGGGCGGCGTCGGCTACGCGGTGGTGCAGGCCGACAAGCCCTCCCGGTGGGAGGCGGCGGCCGGGGCGACGACCGTCACGGCCCCGAAGAACACCTCGGGGACGAACGGCACGACGGTCGTCGTCGGCGAGGCGTCCGCGAAGAAGACCCTGGAGCTGTACGAGGACTCGCGCTGCCCGGTCTGCGCGACCTTCGAGCAGTCCGTGGGCTCCACGATCGAGAAGGACGTCGAGGCCGGCAAGTACAAGATCCGGTACGTCGGCGCGACCTTCATCGACAACGCCGTGCCGGGCGAGGGCTCGAAGAACGCGCTCTCGGCGCTCGGCGCGGCCCTGGACGTGAGCCCGGAGGCCTTCCTGACGTACAAGTCCGCGCTCTACTCCACGGCGTTCCACCCGGAGGAGAAGGACGACAAGTTCGCGAAGGACTCCTACCTCCTGGAGGTCGCGGAGTCGGTGCCGGCGCTCAAGGGCAACGCCGCCTTCAAGAAGAACGTCGAGGAGGGCACCTTCGACGCCTGGGCGATGAAGATGTCCGAGGCCTTCGACGACAGCGGGGTGAAGGGCACCCCGACGCTGAAGATGGACGGCAAGCCGGTGACGGTCCAGGGCACCGACAACCCGCCGATGACGCCGGAGGAGTTCACGACGGCGATCACGGCCGCCCTCAAGGGCTGACGCCCGCCCCTTCCCACAGCGCCTTCCCGGCCCCGGGCCCACCGGCTCGGGGCCGAGGTGCACCGGGACGGGGACGGGAGCAGGGCCGCGGACGGGGCAGGGCAGGGCCGGGGACGGGGGCAGGGCCGGGGACGGGGGCAGGGCCGCGGGCGGGAAACAGGGTTCGGGCGCGCTCGTACCGGACGGCGAGCGGAACGCAGCGTGTCGAGCGGGTGTACCAGCCGGCCCTCCGAGGCCTCCCCGAGGGGCGATTTTCAGCCATGATCCCTTCTGTTAACGGGAGATCACACGGCTACGGCGGGTGGCGAGTTCCAGCGATCGAATCCGGACACACCACCCGCCTCCGTCCCTCCGGCCATTACGTCGGCGTCTCGAACTCCGGAAGGCACGGAAGATTTTCTTCCCGTTGCACCGAATTGCCCCACGGATGATTGGGCCTGATCACTCCTCAACGACGGCTGACATGGCCGCGTAATCTCCCCGGCGTGGCGGAGGAAGTTCCCCGCTCACCCCCACGAGGAGTCACCATGCGTGCTCTTGCCCGTATATCCCCGCGTACGTCCCGTCGTGTCATCGGTACCGCCGTCATGGCCGGAACCCTGGCCCTCGCACCGCTTTCGGCCCCCTCGCCACCGGCGCCGCCACCACCACCCTCGCCGGCGCCTCCGCCGAGGAGTGTGCCGACGGCGCCGTCTCCGGCGCCCGCAAGGCGCGCGGCGCCGACCACCACGCCGCCGAGCCGAACGAGCTCTCGGCCGCCCAGGCCAAGGCGATGGACGCCGATCTGAAGAAGAGACTGTCGGCGCTCACCCCGGCCGCCCGCACCGACGCCGGCCGGGCCGCCGCCTCGGGCCGGGCCGCCGCGGCGGTCTCCATCCCCGTCTACTTCCACGTCATCCACTCCGGGACGACGGGCAAGCTCTCCGCCTCCGCCGTCAACAGCCAGATCGCGGTCCTCAACGCGGCCTACGGCGGCCAGGGCACCGGCAACGTGAACACCAACTTCCAGTTCACGCTGGCCGGAACGGACTACACGGACAACTCCGCCTGGTACAACCTGTCCTCCGGCTCCAGCGCCGAGAAGCAGATGAAGCAGACGCTCCGCAAGGGCGGCGCGGGCGCGCTGAACTTCTACACCGCCAAGCTGGGCGGCGGACTCCTCGGCTGGGCGACCTTCCCGTCCTCGTACAAGTCCAGCCCGAAGATGGACGGCGTCGTCGTCCTGGACGCCTCGCTCCCGGGCGGCTCGGCGGCCAACTACAACCAGGGCGACACCGGTACGCACGAGGTCGGCCACTGGATGGGGCTCTACCACACCTTCCAGGGCGGCTGCGGCGGCAGCGGCGACTCCGTGTCCGACACCCCGGCCGAGTCGAGCCCGGCGTACGAGTGCCCGACCGGCCGCGACACCTGCACCGCGACGGGTGCGGACCCGATCCACAACTTCATGGACTACACGTACGACTCCTGCATGTACCAGTTCACCGCGGGCCAGGTGTCCCGGATGAGCCAGCACTGGAGCGCGTACCGCGCGGGCTGACCCGGCTCGCCGGCACACCGGAACACGCCGGGGGCGCGACGGGAAGAGCCTCCCGCCGCGCCCTCGGGCACGTCCGGACGGGACCTACGCCCCGCCCTCCAGGTCCTCCAGGAACGCGAGCGCCACCGCCCAGGTCCGCCCGGCCGCCTCCGCGTCCCAGTCCGGCAGCTCCGGGTCCGTGTAGAGGTGCCCGGCGCCCCGGTAGCGGTGGACCTCCACGTCCGCCCCGGCCCGGCCCATCTGGAGGTACCAGGCGGACAGCCAGTCGTCCGTCTCGAAGGGGTCGGGCTCGGCCACGTGCAGTTGTACGGGGAGTTCGTCCACCGACGCGTTCGGCGCCAGGTCCGAGGTGCCGTGCAGCAGCAGGAGGCCGCGCGCCTTCTCGTCGCCGAGGGCCAGGGTCTGCGCGACCGACGCGCCCAGCGAGAAGCCGGCGTAGACGAGGCCGCGCTCCGAGTACGGGGCGGCCGCCAGGATAGCGCGCCTGAGCAGCTCGTCCTTGCCGATCTCGTCCCGCTTCGCCATGCCCTCCTCGACCGACTCGGTGGTCCAGCCGTCGAAGAGGTCCGGCGTCCACACCCGGTGCCCGGCGGCCCGGAGCCGCTCGGCCGCGGCCTCCACGGCCGGGCGCGGGCCGTATACCGAGTGGAAAAGCATGATGTCCATGCGCGCCATCCTGCCACCCGGCACGGACCCGCCCCGCAAGCCGGGCCCGCTCCCCCGCCGGATCGCGGCGCACGCGTCACCGCATGCTGCGCACGTCCAACTGGCGGAGCACCCGGTCCACCACCTCGGGGTCGGCGCCCGGTTCGCTGCGCGCCGCCAGGACCTCGTGCCGGGCGGCCGACATCAGCTCCTTCTGGATCCGCTGGACCGCCTTGAAGCGGTTCACCCGCTCCGCGAAGGCGGCCCGCCGCTCGTCGTCCACCATGTCGGGGCTGATCCGCGCCCCGATGTCGAAGGCGCCGCGCTGGAGCCGCTCCTGCACCTCCTCCGGCAGGTCCTCGACCTCCTCGATCTCCTTGAGCCGCCGCTTGGCCGCCTTCGCGGCCCGGACCGCGAGCTCGCGCTCCAGGGCCCGCTCGGCCTCCGCGTCCGCCTTCACCCCGAGCCGCCGGACCAGGGCGGGCAGGGTGAGCCCCTGGAGGACGAGGGTGGTGAGGATCACGCAGAAGGCGATGAAGACGATCTCCGCGCGGCCGGGGAAGGGCTTCCCGTCGTCGGTGGTGAGCGGAATGGCGAGCGCCAGCGCCACCGAGGCCACGCCGCGCATCCCCGCCCACCACATGACGACGGTCTCCCGCCAGCTCACCGGGATCTCCTCGTCCACGTCCCGGAGCGTGTGCAGCTTCTGCGCCAGCCAGGTGGCGGGCAGCAGCCACAGCAGCCGGACGACGACGACCGTCCCCGCCACGGCGGCGCCCCAGCCGAGCATCTCCAGGACGTGCCCGTCCGCGTACCCGAAGACGTGGACGACCTCCAGGCCGATGAGGCCGAAGGCGATGCCGGTCACGAGGGTGTCGACGATCTCCCAGAAGGTCTGCCCGGCGAGCCGGCCCATGACGTCGTCGGCGTCGGCCGCGTGCTCGGCCAGGAAGAGCGCGGTGAGCAGGACGGAGAGGACGCCGGAGCCGTGCAGTTCCTCGGCGAGCACGTAGCTCACGAAGGGGACGAGGAGGGTGAGGCCGGTCTGGAGGGTGGCGTCGCCCAGGAAGCCGATGAGCTTGTTGGAGAGCCAGCCGAGGCCCAGGCCGACGACCAGGGCGACGACGGCGGAGAGCACGAGGGCGCCGATCGCCCCGGGCCAGGAGAAGGAGCCGCTGACGGCGGCGCCGATCGCCACGTGGTAGAGCACGATCGCGGTGACGTCGTTGAAGAGCCCCTCGCCCTCCAGGATCGACACGAGCCGGCGGGGCAGCCCGAGCGAGCCCGCGACGGCGGTCGCGGCGACCGGGTCCGGCGGCGCGACGAGGGCGCCGAGCGCGATCGCGGCGGCCAGCGGGATGCCGGGCACGAGCGCGTTCGCGACGGCGCCGACGGCGGCCGTGGTGACGAAGACCAGGGCCACCGCCAGCAGGAAGATGGGCCGCTTGTTGGCCGCGAACTGGCGCCAGGAGGTCCGCTGCACGGCCGCGTACAGGAGCGGCGGCAGCACCAGCGGGAGGATGTACTCCGGCGGGATCTCGACGTTCGGCACGAAGGGCAGGAAGGCCAGCACGATCCCGACGAGGGTCATCAGGACCGGCGCGGGCAGCCCGAGCCGCTCGCCGAGGGGACGGTGAGCAGGGCGCCGAGGAGCAGCAGGAACAGCAGTGCCAATTGATCCACGGGCTCAGCCTGCCACGTGGGCCTGTTTTCACACGTGTTGTCCCCGGGGCGCCGCGGCAGACGGCTCCGGGGCGGGCGTTACAGCGCCTTCCGCATGGCCCGGTGCGGGATCCCCGCGTCCGGGAACTCGGGGCCGTACGCCTCGTAGCCGAGCCGCTCGTAGAAGCCGAGGGCGTGGGTCTGCGCGTGCAGGTCGACGGCGGTCAGGCCCGCTCGCGCGCCGCGTCCTCGATGCCCCGGACCAGGGCCGCGCCGACCCCGAGGCCGCGCGCGGCCTCGGCGACCGCGAGCCGGCCGAGCGAGCCCACCGAGGCGTCGCCGCCGGTCTTGCCGGCCGCGTCGGCGCCGTGCAGCAGGCGCCCGGTGCCCAGCGGGAGGCCGTCCGCGCGGACCGCGAGCACGTGCACGGCGGTCGCGTCGTACGCGTCGTACTCCAGCTCCTTGGGGACGCCCTGCTCCTCGACGAAGACCTCGCGGCGGACCGCGAAGCAGGCCTCCGGTCCGCGTCGCCCAGGACCTCGCGGACGGCGTACGCGGCGGTCACCGGCTCTCCGCCTCGATCCGGTCCAGGGCCTTCCGGAGGTCCTCGGGGTAGGTGCTGGCGAACTCGACCCACGAGCCGTCGCCCGGGTGCTCGAAGCCGAGGCGGACGGCGTGCAGCCACTGCCGGGTCAGGCCGAGGCGCTTGGCGAGGGTCGGGTCGGCGCCGTAGGTGAGGTCGCCGACGCAGGGGTGGCGGTGGGCGGACATGTGCACCCGGATCTGGTGGGTGCGGCCCGTCTCCAGCTTGATGTCGAGCAGCGAGGCCGAGCGGTAGGCCTCGATGAGGTCGTAGTGCGTGACGGAGGGCTTGCCGTCGGCGGTGACCGCCCACTTGTAGTCGTGGTTCGGGTGCCGGCCGATGGGGGCGTCGATGGTGCCGCTCATCGGGTCGGGGTGGCCCTGGACGAGCGCGTGGTAGCGCTTGTCGACCGTGCGCTCCTTGAACTGGCGCTTGAGCGAGGTGTACGCGTACTCGGACTTGGCGACCACCATCAGGCCGGAGGTGCCGACGTCGAGGCGGTGCACGATGCCCTGGCGCTCGGCGGCGCCGGAGGTGGAGATGCGGTAGCCGGCGGCGGCGAGGCCGCCGATGACCGTGGTGCCGGTCCAGCCGGGGCTGGGGTGGGCGGCGACGCCGATCGGCTTCGTGATCACGACGATGTCGTCGTCGTCGTGGACGATCTCCATGCCCTCGACGGGCTCCGCGACGATCTGCACGGGCGCGGCCGCGCCCGGCATCTCGACCTCGAGCCACGCGCCGCCGCTGACCCGCTCGGACTTGCCGACGACGGAGCCGTCGACCTGGACCTTGCCTGCGGCGGCCGGTTCGGCCGCCTTCGTACGGGAAAACCCGAACATGCGGGCGATGGCGGCGTCGACGCGCTCGCCCTCCAGGCCGTCGGGAACGGGCAGCGTGCGGATCTCGGGACTCGTACTCACCCGTCGAGTATGCCTTGTCAGTCCTTGTGGACGGTCCCGTCCGGGTCCAGGCCCCGGAACGACAGGATCACGATGAGGATGCCGCCGCAGACGATCGCCGAGTCGGCGAGGTTGAAGACGGCGAAGTGCGCGGGGGCGATGAAGTCGACGACCGCGCCCTCGAAGACGCCCGGCGAGCGGAAGATCCGGTCCGTGAGGTTGCCGAGCGCGCCGCCGAGCAGCAGGCCGAGCGCGATGGCCCAGGGCAGGCTGTAGAGCTTGCGCGCGAGCCGGACGATCACGACGATCACGGCGGCGGCGATGCAGGTGAAGATGATCGTGAAGGCCTCGCCCATCCCGAAGGCGGCGCCGGGGTTCCGGACGGCGTCGAAGCGGAGCAGGTCGCCGATCACCGGGATCGGGTCGCGGCCCTCCAGCTTCTCGACCACGAGGATCTTGCTGCCGAGGTCGAGCAGGTAGGCCAGGACGGCCACCACGAACAGGGCGACGATCCTGCGCCTGCCGCGGGGACGCTCCGCGGGGACGTCCGTGCCGTCGGAGGCGGCCGACTCGTCGGCTCCTGCTGAATCCGGCGTACCGATGATGCGCTCCGCCTCTGCCACGTGAGTGAGTCCCTCGACCTCGATGCCTGACCGTGCACCGAGGGTACGGCACAGGCGTGCGACACCGTCAGCCGAGACCACCGACCGCGCGGCGCCCGGGACGCCTGCCGCCGCGGCCCGGAGCCCGGCCCGCAACCGCCGCCGCCCCGCCCCGGCCCGCACCGCCGGGAGGCCCGCGCCGGGGCCGCCGGACCGTGCCGCCCCGGCGCCGCGCGCCGCCCGGCTCAGCCGCGTCGTTCCTGGCGCTGCTTGTCCTCGACGCAGAGGGTGGCCCTCGGGAAGGCCTGCATCCGGGCCTTGCCGATCGGCTTGCCGCACACCTCGCACAGGCCGTACGTGCCGGCGTCCAGCCGCTCCAGGGCGTGCTCGGTCTGCTCCAGCATCTCCCGGGCGTTGGCCGCGAGGGCCAACTCGTGCTCGCGGGTGATGTTCTTGGTGCCGGTGTCGGCCTGGTCGTCCCCGGCGCCGTCGCCCGAGTCCCGCATGAGGCCGGTCAGCTCCTCCTGGGAGTGCGCGAGCTCGCTGCGCAGCCGCAGCACCTCCGCCTGGAGCCCGTCGCGGGCCTCGGCGGCCTCCTCAGGCGTCCACGGGTCCTCGCCCGGCCGGACCGCGAGCTCGCCGGTACGGGCCGGGGGCACCGCGACCCCGTCGTCGACGGTCGTGACGCCACCCGCGGTCTTCTTCGCTGCCACCGTCCTGGCTCCTGTCTGCTTCCGCGCGGGCGCCCTGCCCGCGGCCGCCCTCTTCGCCCCCGCCTTCTCGGCGGGCACGCCCAGGGCGGCGGGGTCGGCGGGGCCGCCGCTCCCGTCTTCTCCACGACGGCCTTCTTGGCCGCCGCGGCCTTCTTCGCGACCGTCTTCTTCGCGGCCGCCACCTTCTTCGCGACCGCCTTCTTGGCGCCCGCCCCGCCGGTCCCCTTCCTCCCGGGGGCCGGCGGTTCCTCCGCGACCGCGGGGCTCCCGGCGACCGCCGTCCGTTTCCCGGCCGTGGTCTTCTTCGCGTTCCCGGCCGTGGTCTTCTTCGCGGCGGTCTTCTTCGCCACCATGTCGCGGCCCCTTCACATTTTGTGATCTTGCTCGCGAATCGTGCTGGGACGATAAATCGGCCCGGGGCCCGCGGCAACGGGGCACGCCGCCGTTCCCACCCGCCCCCGCTCCCCGCCGGGGCAGCCTGCATCCGTTGTGCCCAGCTCCCCGCCCGGTTATCCGCCCCGCCCCTCCCCACATGGCCCCACCCCGGGTCCGGGGCCCGCCGTGTGGCCATTCGGGTCACGGGAAAACCGGTCCGCCCTCCTTCCCGGGGCCCGTACACTGGGCTCAGCGAAAGGCTTGGATGGGGACGAGTAGCGTCGTACGCAGCCATGAGCGACCCGGGGACGGTGAGAGCCCGGGGGCGAGCCCGATGTGAAGCATCACCCCGGAGCCGCCGGAAGAAAGCCGCCCCACGGGCGCGGTGACTAGACCCGGCGTCGCGACCCCAATGAGGGGGCTCGGGGCGGTCACGTCCGGAGCCAAGGAGGGTGGTACCGCGGGAGCAGCGCTCTCGTCCCTCCGACGGAAGCAGAACCGTCCGTCCGGAGGAGAGTCCGCCGCATGACACCGCCGCAGTACCGCCAGGTGCCCGCCCAGGTCGACCTGCCCGCCCTCGAGCACGCCGTGCTCGACTTCTGGCAGGAGAACAAGGTCTTCGCGAAGACCCTGGAGCAGTCCGAGGACGCCCCGAGTGGGTCTTCTACGAGGGCCCGCCCACCGCCAACGGCATGCCGGGCGCCCACCACATCGAGGCCCGCGTCTTCAAGGACGTCTTCCCCGCTTCCGGACCATGCGCGGCTACCACGTGGCCCGCAAGGCCGGCTGGGACTACCACGGCCTGCCGGTCGAGCTCGCCGTCGAGAAGGAGCTCGGCTTCTCCGGCAAGAAGGACATCGAGGACTACGGCATCGCCGAGTTCAACGCGAAGTGCCGCGAGTCGGTGACCCGCCACACCGACGCCTTCGCCGAGCTGACGACCCGGATGGGCTACTGGGTCGACCTCGACGACGCGTACCGGACCATGGACCCCTCGTACATCGAGTCGGTCTGGTGGTCGCTGAAGCAGATCTTCGACAAGGACCTGCTGGTCCAGGACCACCGGGTCGCCCCTGGTGTCCCCGCTGCGGCACCGGCCTCTCGGACCACGAGCTGGCGCAGGGCTACGAGACGGTCGTCGACCCCTCGGTCTACGTCCGCTTCCCGCTGACCTCCGGCCCGCTGGCCGGCCGCGCGGCGCTCCTGGTCTGGACGACGACCCCGTGGACCCTGGTGTCCAACACGGCCGTCGCCGCCCACCCCGAGGTCACCTACGTGGTCGCCACCGACGGCGACGAGCAGGTCGTCGTCGCCGAGCCGCTGGTCGACAAGGCGCTCGGCGAGGGCTGGGTGACCACCGGCGAGACCTTCACCGGCAAGGACATGGAGCGCTGGACGTACGAGCGCCCGTTCGAGCTGATCGAGTTCCCGGAGCCGGCGCACTACGTCGTCAACGCCGAGTACGTGACCACCGAGGACGGCACGGGTCTGGTCCACCAGTCCCCGCCTTCGGCGAGGACGACCTCAAGGTCTGCAAGGCGTACGGCCTGCCGGTCGTGAACCCGGTCCGCCCCGACGGCACCTTCGAGGAGGACGTGCCGCTGGTCGGCGGCGTCTTCTTCAAGAAGGCCGACGAGAGGCTGACCGCCGACCTGGACGCGCGCGGCCTGCTCTTCAAGCACATCGCGTACGAGCACAGCTACCCGCACTGCTGGCGCTGCCACACGGCCCTGCTCTACTACGCGCAGCCGTCCTGGTACATCCGCACGACCGCGGTCAAGGACCGCATGCTCGCGGAGAACGAGAGGACCAACTGGTTCCCGGAGTCGGTCAAGCACGGGCGCTTCGGCGACTGGCTGACCAACAACGTCGACTGGGCGCTCTCCCGCAACCGCTACTGGGGCACCCCGCTGCCGATCTGGCGCTGTGAGGACGGGCACCTCACCTGCGTGGGCTCGCGCGCCGAGCTGACCGGGCTGACCGGCACCGACCAGTCGGGCCTGGACCCGCACCGCCCGTACATCGACGCGGTCACGTTCCCGTGCCCGGACTGCTCGAAGACGGCGACCCGCGTCCCGGAGGTCATCGACGCCTGGTACGACTCGGGCTCGATGCCGTTCGCGCAGTACGGCTACCCGTACGAGAACAAGGAGCTGTTCGAGAGCCGCTACCCGGCGCAGTTCATCTCCGAGGCGATCGACCAGACCCGCGGCTGGTTCTACACGCTGATGGCCGTCGGCACGCTCGTGTTCGACAAGTCGTCGTACGAGAACGTGGTCTGCCTGGGCCACATCCTCGCCGAGGACGGCCGCAAGATGTCCAAGCACCTGGGGAACATCCTCCAGCCGATCCCGCTGATGGACCAGCACGGCGCCGACGCGGTCCGCTGGTTCATGGCGGCCGGCGGCTCGCCGTGGGCGGCCCGCCGGGTGGGCCACGGCACGATCCAGGAGGTCGTCCGCAAGACCCTCCTGACGTACTGGAACACGGTCGCCTTCCAGGCCCTGTACGCCCGCACGTCCGGTTGGGCGCCGAGCGCGGCGGACCCGGCCCCGGCCGACCGCACGGTCCTCGACAGGTGGCTGCTCTCCGAGCTGAACACGCTGGTGGCCGAGGCGACCGAGGCGATGGAGTCGTACGACACCCAGCGCACCGGCAAGCTCCTGTCGGCGTTCGTCGACGACCTGTCCAACTGGTACGTGCGCCGCTCCCGCCGCCGCTTCTGGCAGGGCGACAAGGCGGCCCTGCGGACCCTGCACGAGGTCGTGGAGACCGTCACGCGCCTGATGGCCCCGCTGACCCCGTTCATCACCGAGCGGGTCTGGCAGGACCTGGTGGTCCCGGTGACCCCGGACGCCCCGGAGTCGGTCCACCTGGCCACCTGGCCGGAGGCGGACGCCACGCTGATCGACGGCACGCTCTCCGAGCAGATGCTGCTCGTCCGGCGCCTGGTCGAGCTGGGCCGGGCGACGCGCGCCGAGTCCGGTGTGAAGACCCGCCAGCCGCTCTCCCGCGCCCTGGTCGCGGCCAACGGCTTCGCGGCGCTCTCCCCCGAGCTCCGGGCCCAGATCACGGAGGAGCTGAACGTCTCCTCGCTCGCGTCCCTCTCGGAGGTCGGCGGCTCGCTGGTCGACACGACGGCCAAGGCCAACTTCCGGGCCCTGGGCAAGCGCTTCGGCAAGGGCGTCCAGGACGTGGCCAAGGCGGTGGCGGCGGCGGACGCGGCGGCCCTCTCCCTGGCACTGCGCTCCGGCGGGGCGAGCCTGGAGGTGAACGGCGAGACGATCACCGTCACCCCCGAGGAGATCATCATCACGGAGACCCCCGCGAGGGCTGGTCGGTCGCCTCGGACGCGGGCGCGACGGTCGCCCTGGACCTGGAGATCACCCCGGAGCTGCGCCGGGCGGGCCTGGCCCGTGACGCGATCCGGCTGATCCAGGAGGCCCGCAAGAACAGCGGCCTGGACGTCGCCGACCGGATCGCCCTGCGCTGGACCGCGGACTCCGAGGAGACCACGGACGCCCTGGCGGCCCACGCGGCCCTCATCGCGGACGAGGTCCTGGCGACGGACCACGCGAACGGCGAGGCCGACGACACCTACGGCGCCCCGTTCACGGACGAGTCCCTCGGCCTGACGTTCCGCCTCCGCAAGGCGTAACCGGCACGGCGGAAGGCCCGGCACCCTGTTCCAGGGGCCGGGCCTTTCCCTCCCCCTCCCCCGGGTCTCCCTCCGCGCGCACGACGAAGGGCCGGCCCCGGTTTCCCGGGAGCCGGCCCTCGTAGCCTGCCGACGGCTACGCACTCGTCGCGCGACCGCCCGCCGTCAGTTGTCGTCCTCGTCGATCAGGAAGCCCCGCATCGGCGCCGGAGCCTGCTGCATCGGCTGCGGTGCCTGCGGACGGACCGGAGCCATCGGCTGGGTCATCGCCGGGGACATCTGCTGCTGACCGCCGCCGTAGGACGGGGCGCCGCCCATGGACGGACCGCCACCCATCGTGCCGCCGCCGTAGGACGGGGCACCGGCGCCGGCCGAGGCCATCGACGGGGCCGGCGGCAGGGAGGCCGCGGCCGGGGTCCGCGGCGGAGCCAGCGAGTCGTCGGCCTGGGTCTCGAGCTGGCGGAGCTGCGATTCCAGGTACGACTTCAGACGCGTGCGGTACTCGCGCTCGAAGCCCCGCAGGTCCTCGACCTTGCGCTCGAGGGTGGCGCGGGCGGACTCCAGGGAGCCCATCGCGACGCGGTGCTTCTCCTGCGCGTCCCGCTCCAGGGCGTCGGCCTTGGCGCGGGCGTCCCGCTCAGGCCCTCGGCGCGCGAGCGCGCCTCGCCGACGATCTTGTTGGCCTCGGAACGGGCCTCCGCGATCGCCTGGTCGGCGGTCTGCTGGGCCAGCGAGAGGACGCGCGCGGCGCTGTCGCCGCCCGGAGCCTGCGCGGGCTGCTGCTGCATCTGCTGCGGGTGGCCCATCGGACCGCCCTGCATCGGGCCGGGACCCATCGGTCCGCCCTGCATGGGGCCACCCTGCATCGGGCCGGGACCCATGGGCCCGCCCTGCATGGGGCCACCCTGCATGGGACCGCCCTGCATCGGGCCGGCGGGAAGCTGAGGAGCACCGGAGGGCAACTGCGGCGGACCCATCTGCGGCGGCTGCTGCTGGACCGGCGGTCCGGATATGGCGGCGGGGACCGGGGCCCCGGGACCGACGGGACGATCCTGCTGCTCCGGGGGCTTGCGCATGCCCTGCTGCTGCTGGTTCTGCGCGGCGGCGCGCGTCGCGGCGGCCAGCTTGGCGCGCAGGTCCTCGTTCTCGCGAAGCAGGCGGGTCAGCTCGGCCTCGACCTCGTCGAGGAAGGCATCGACCTCGTCCTCGTCATAGCCTTCTCGAAGGCGGACGGTCGTGAACTGCTTGTTCCGCACGTCCTCGGGAGTCAGCGGCATCTCTTCTTCACCTCTACGTAGTCGTCGGCAGTCGGCAAGACCGTATCGTCCACACGCACCTCACTCACCTCGCGAAGCTGCTGACGAGGGAGATCAGGATCCAGACGATGATCATCAGAACGAAGAAGGACAGGTCGAGTGCCACGCCCCCGAGACGCAGCGGCGGGATCAGCCGCCGCAGAAGCTTGAGCGGTGGATCGGTGACAGTGTAAGTGGCCTCAAGGACGACCACCATCGCCTTACCGGGTTCCCATGAACGGGCGAACTGGAAGACGTAGTCCATGACAAGCCGGACGATCAGGAGGACGAGGAAGCACATCAGCACGATGTAGACCACCTGTAGTGCGACGCCCATCCCGCGTTTCCCTCTCCCCTGGCTTGCGTGCTCTCGCTCGTCCGGCCGCCCTCGCGACCGGTCCGTCCGGTTCCTGTGTTCTCAGCTCTGGTTGAAGAATCCGCCCTCTGCGATCCGGGCCTTGTCCTCCGCCGTGACATCGACGTTGGCAGGAGACAACAGGAACACCTTCTGCGTCACGCGCTCAATGCTGCCATGGAGCCCGAAGACGAGTCCGGCGGCAAAGTCGACAAGTCGCTTCGCGTCCGTGTCGTCCATCTCCGTGAGGTTCATGATCACGGGGGTGCCCTCACGGAAGTGTTCCCCGATGGTACGGGCCTCGTTGTAGGTCCGGGGGTGCAGCGTGGTGATGCGGTAGGGCTCCCGCTCGGACACGACCTTAGGCATGATCACCGGTGCGTTCTTCTCCAGGCTCGGGCGTTCGGGTGTGATGGATGCCACGGGGGCAATTCGGGCCGGACGTCCACTTTCGGCGAGTACCGGGACGGAATGGGCGACGGGCTCCCCGGGGGCCGGGGGCTTCACCACGCGTACCGGTTCCTCGTGCTCCACCTGTCGCGGGGGAACGTGACGCCGGTCGCGCTCGGGCTCCGGCTCCAGCTCGGGTTCGAAGTCGTCGTCGGGGTCGAAGCCCCGGCCGTCGTACCCATCGTCCTCCACGAGGCCGAGGTAGACCGCCATCTTGCGCATCGCGCCGGCCATTCTCCGATTCCTCCGCTCTGTGGTGGATCGGCCTTGTCACCAAGTGCCGGCGATCCACGGGCCGTCCCGCCGTTCTGCGGAATGACCATATTTTCTGCTGTGGTCCGACTTGCTTCGCGACGTTACCCGAGCTTCGGGCGGACTCCGAGTACCGCCGTACCGACGCGTACGTGTGTCGCCCCGGCGGCGACGGCCTCTTCGAGGTCTCCGCTCATCCCTGCCGACACCATGTTCGCAGCCGGACGGGTCGCGCGCAGGGCAGTCGACAAATCCATCAGCCGGTCGAAGGCCGCGCGGGGCTCCCCGGCGTACGGGCCGGCGAGCGGGGCGACCGTCATCAGGCCGTCCAGCCGCAGCCCGGGGGCGGCGTCCACGGCCGCCGCCAACTCCTCGATCCCGTCCGGCGCCACGCCGCCGCGGTCGCCGCGCTCGCCGGCCTCCGCGTCGAGCGCGACCTGGATCAGGCAGCCGAGCGCGGCGCCCTTCCTCTCCGCGGCGGCGGAGAGGGCGGAAAACGAGCTTCGGGCGGTCGACGGACTGCACCACATCGGCATAACCGGCCACGGACCTGACCTTGTTGGTCTGCAACTGGCCCTGAAGTGCCAGGTGAGGTCGAGATCGGCACAGGCGGCCGCCTTGGGCGCGGCGTCCTGGTCCCGGTTCTCGGCGACGTGCCGAACGCCCAGGCCGTGGAGGATTCTCACGTCGCTCGCGGGGTAGGTCTTGGTCACCACGATCAGGGTGACCTCCTCGCGCGCGCGTCCTGCGGCGGCGCAGGCGGCGGCGATGCGCGCCTCCACCCGGGCCAGGTTCTCGGCGAGTTCCGCCGTGCGGTCCGTCATCAGCTCTTTCCTGCCGGGGATCCGGGGTCGCGCCCGGGAGGACTCGGCGTCCAACCAGACATATCCCGCGAGTCGCCCCGTGGTGCGGTCGCGGCGGTACAGTAGTGGTCGCGGGACTCCAGGGTGCAGATCCCGGCGTCCTCGACGTCCCGGACCCCGAGCCGGGCGAGCTGCGCGCGCACTCCGGCGGCGACGTCGACGGCGGGGGTCCCCAGGAGGTCTCCGCGGCGGCGTCCGGCTCGACGGCCGCGACCTCGTCGCGCATCGCCTCCGGCACCTCGTAGCACCGTCCGCAGACGGACGGTCCGGTGCGGGCGACGATCCGGGCGGGGTCGGCGCCCAGGCCGGTCATGGCCTCCACGGCGGCCGGGACGACCCCGGCGACCATGCCGGGCCGTCCGGCGTGGGCGGCGGCCGCGACCCCGGCGACGGGGTCGGCGAGCAGGACCGGGACGCAGTCGGCGGTGAGGACGGCGAGGGCGAGCCCGCGCCGGGCAGTGACGAGGGCGTCGACGGAGGGACCTCCGCGTCGCCCCAGGGGCCTTCGACCCCGGCCACGTCGGCGCCGTGCACCTGGTTCATCCAGACCACCCGGGCCGGGTCGAGCCCGAGGCTCCCGGCGGCGAGCGACCGGTTGGCGAGCACGGCCCCGGGGTCGTCGCCCACCGCGCCGCCGAGGTTGAGCTCCTCGTACGGAACGGCGCTCACCCCGCCCCACCGGTCGGTGAAGGCGAAGTGCGCGCCGTTCGCGTCGAAGCGACGTCCTATCACTTCAGGAAGTCCGGGACGTCCAGCTCCTCGGCCTGGCTGTCCGCGTAGGGACGGGCCGGGGGACCACCGGCGGGACCGGGGTCGGCGGGGCCTCGTTGACGACCGGGGCCGGCGGCTCGACCGGCGCGGGGGCCGGGTCCTCGCGCGGGGTCACCGTGCCGAGGCCGCCCAGCGGGCGGGAGGTCTCGGTGGTGCGGGGCGCCGGGGCGGGCTCCTCGCGCTTGGCGGAGACCGAGCCGATGATGTTGTCCCGGCGGGCCGGCGGCTGGCCGCCGTCGAAGCCGGCCGCGATGACGGTGACCCGGACCTCGTCGCCCAGGGCGTCGTCGATGACGGCGCCGAAGATGATGTTGGCCTCGGGGTGGGCCGCCTCGCTGACCAACTGCGCCGCCTCGTTGATCTCGAAGAGGCCGAGGTCGCTGCCGCCGGAGATGGAGAGCAGCACGCCGCGGGCGCCGTCGATGGAGGCCTCCAGGAGCGGCGAGGAGATCGCCATCTCCGCGGCGGCCACCGCGCGGTCGTCGCCGCGGGCGGAGCCGATGCCCATGAGGGCCGAACCGGCCTCGGACATGACCGACTTGACGTCGGCGAAGTCGAGGTTGATCAGACCCGGGGTGGTGATGAGGTCGGTGATGCCCTGGACACCGCTCAGGAGGACCTGGTCGGCCGACTTGAAGGCGTCGAGCACGGAGACCTGGCGGTCCGAGATCGAGAGCAGCCGGTCGTTGGGGATGACGATGAGGGTGTCGACCTCTTCGCGGAGCTCGGCGATGCCGTCCTCCGCCTGGTTGGCGCGGCGGCGGCCCTCGAAGGTGAACGGCCGGGTGACCACGCCGATCGTGAGGGCGCCGAGCGAGCGCGCGATGTTGGCGACGACGGGGGCGCCGCCGGTGCCAGTGCCGCCGCCTTCGCCGGCGGTGACGAAGACCATGTCGGCCCCTTGAGGACCTCCTCGATCTCCTCACGGTGGTCCTCTGCCGCCTTGCGACCGACGGCCGGGTTCGCCCCGGCCCCGAGGCCGCGGGTGAGTTCACGGCCGACGTCGAGCTTGACGTCGGCGTCGCTCATCAACAGCGCTTGCGCGTCGGTGTTGATCGCGATGAACTCGACGCCCTTGAGACCGACCTCGATCATTCGGTTGATGGCATTGACACCACCGCCGCCGACACCGATGACCTTGATGACTGCGAGGTAGTTCTGCGGTGCTGCCACGTCGAAGGCCTCTCGCCTCGAGTTACGTGTCGCCACCGCGCGGTTGACCGCGCTGCGACGACGGATGCCGATTGGGACGGTCCGAAACGCCGACCCAAACCCTAACGTTGAAGTTTAGGGTTACCAGTGTCTCTGTTCGCTGGACTCTTCCGAACAGGACACTAAGTCGACAAGTGGCGCACGTTCAACGAACACGCCGAACCTCCCGTTTTTCTTTTCACCCTATGTGATCACCCGTAGCGCTGGCCAACCAGGGTGCTGGCCAGCGGTGATGCCCGTCAACTCCCCGACGCGGCGGGGGCCGTGGGGGCACTTACGTCGAAGTGCCCCGCTTTGGGAACGGCCTTCATGAGGGCGGTGAGGACCCGGGCCTTGGCGGTGCCGTGTTCGCCGCTGCCCCAGAGGACGGTGCGCCCGCCGGTCAGTTCGAGCGTGACGGAGTCGTACGAGGTGACGCGGACGGCCCGGGTGTCCCGGGCGACCTCCGCCGGGAGTTCGCCCCGGACGCGGACCGCCTCCCCGAGCAGCCGGTCCGCGCCGAAGCGGCGGAGGCTCGGGGAGGAGGAGGCGTCGAGGACCAGCAGGGGGACGCCCCGGGGGCGGTGGCGACGGTGGCGAACCGCACGCCGCTCCTGTCCACTTCGGTGAACTTTCCGCCCTTTTCGATGAGCAGGGCCGGCTGCCGTTCCGTCACCCGGAGGTCGATCCCGTGCGGCCAGGACCGCACGACCTCGATCGACTCGATCCGGGGCAGCAGTTGCCGGGTCCTGGCCGCGATGGCGTCGGTGTCGACGGAGGCGAGCGGGGCGCCGGCCGGGACGGCCGCGGCCTTCTCGACCTGGGCCGCGGTCAGGACCCGCGTGCCGGAAGTCTTCACACGTTCCACACGGAACCAGTCCGACCCGTAGAGCGCCCAGAGGACGCCGACGGCGACCGCCGCGAGGCCGAGCGCGGAGAGCAGGAGCCGGGGCGCGGGCACCCGGAACCTTCGATTCCGGGCGCCCTGCCGGGACGGGCCGTCCGACGGCCCCTTCGACCCGCGTGCGCCGCCCTTCTCGGCGGTCGTCGGTGCGGTTGCCACCCGGCGCCTCCTGCCCTTCCGTCCGGAGCGCCGCGCTACGCCTGGCGGCGGGCGGCGATCGCCTCGTACACCATGCCGACGAGCAGGTCGTCGGCGTCCCGGCGGCCGAACTCGGCGGCGGCGCGGGACATCTCGTACAACCGGTGCGGATCGGCCAGTACGGGCAGGACGTTGCCCTGCACCCACTGCGGCGTCAGCTCCGCGTCGTCGACGAGGAGCCCGCCGCCGGCCTTGACCACCGGCTGGGCGTTGAGCCGCTGTTCGCCGTTGCCGATGGGCAACGGGACGTAGGCGGCGGGCAGCCCGACGGCGGAGAGCTCGGCGACGGTCATCGCGCCCGCGCGGCAGAGCATCATGTCGGCCGCGGCGTACGCGAGATCCATCCGGTCCACGTACGGTACCGGTACGTACGGCGGCATACCGGGCATGTTGTCGACGCGCGGCATTTCGTTCTTCGGGCCGACCGCGTGCAGGATCTGGATCCCGGAGCGCTGGAGCACCGGGGCGACCTGCTGGACGACCTCGTTGAGGCGCCGGGCGCCCTGCGAGCCGCCCGAGACGAGCAGCGTCGGCAGGTTCGGGTCGAGCCCGAACGCGGCGCGCGCCTCGGGGCGCACCCGGGCCCGGTCGAGGGTGGCGATGGTGTGCCGCAGCGGGATGCCGATGTAGCGGGCGTTGCGGAGCTTGCTGTCCGGGGTGGCGACGGCGACCCCGGCCGCGTACCGCGAACCGATCTTGTTGGCCAGGCCGGGCCGGGCGTTGGCCTCGTGGACCACGATCGGCACCCCGAGCCGCTTGGCGGCCAGGTAGCCGGGCAGGGCCACGTAGCCGCCGAAGCCGACCACGCAGTCCGCCTTGGTGCGCTCCAGGACCTGCTCGGCCGCCTTGATCGTGCCGCGCAGCCGCCCGGGGACGGTGATCAGCTCGGGGGTGGGCTTGCGGGGCAGCGGTACGGCGGGGATGAGCGCCAGCTCGTAGCCCCGCTCGGGCACGAGGCGGGTCTCCAGACCCTTCTCCGTGCCGAGCGCCGTGATCCCCACGCTGGGGTCCTGCCTGCGCAGGGCGTCCGCGAGGGCGAGCGCAGGCTCGATGTGGCCGGCGGTCCCCCACCGGCGAGTACGACATGCACCGAAATTCACCGCTCTCCGGACGGGCGCTTCTTCACGCGCCGTCGCATCGACTTCCATCTCTTCCCGACCCGCTTGCCCCAACCGGGGCGGCGCATGGCCAGGGCCGCTTTCGCGGCGGGTTCCTGTCGCGCGAAGGCGATGAGGAGCCCGACGGCGAACATGGTCGGCAGCAGGGCCGACCCTCCGTAGGAGAACAGCGGGAGCGGGACACCGGCGATCGGCAGCAGGCCGAGCACCGCACCGATGTTGATCACGGCCTGCGCCGTGATCCAGGTAGTCACACCTCCCGCGGCGAACCTCACGAAGGGGTCCTCCGTGCCTCCGGCCACGCGGATACCCGCATAGCCTAGAGCCGCGAACAGGGCGAGTACCGACAGCGTCCCCGCGAGGCCCAGTTCCTCACCGGTGACCGCGAAGATGAAGTCGGTGTGCGCCTCGGGCAGTTGGCCCCATTTCTCCACGCTCGCACCGAGCCCGGATCCGAACCATCCGCCCGACGCCAGAGCATAGATTCCGTGCGCGGCCTGGAGGCAGGGGCTCCGTCGCCGCCGGGATCGGACGCGCCGATGCACTGGAAGCGCTTCATGCGGTTGGCGCTCGTCTTGATGAGCAGCACGCCGATCGCGCCGGCGACGGTGAGCACCCCGACGAAGAGCCGGGTGGGCGCGCCGGCCGTCCAGAGCAGGCCGAAGAGGATCGCGGCGAGGACGATCGAGGTGCCCATGTCGCCGCCGAGCATGATCAGTCCGAGCAGCATGAAGGCGCCCGGGACCAGCGGCACCAGCATGTGCTTCCACTGGGTCAGGAGCCGCATGTCCTGCTTGCGGGCGAGCAGGTCGGCGCCCCACAGGATCAGCGCCAGCTTGCCGAACTCGCTGGGCTGGAGCTGGAAGGGGCCGCCGAGGGAGATCCAGTTCTGGTTGCCGTTGACCGCGTGCCCTATCCCGGGGATCTGCACGAGGGCCATCAGGAAGACCGCGCCGACCAGGATCGGGTAGGCGAGCGCCCGGTGCAGCCTCACCGGCATCCGGGAGGCCAGGAAGAGCAGTCCGGTGCCGAGGAGCGCGGCGAAGAACTGCTTCCGGAAGAAGTAGGAGGGCACCAGCTCGTAGCGGAGCGCGGTGATCATCGAGGCGGAGTAGACCATCACGAGCCCGAGGCCGGTGATGAGCATCCCGGCGCCGATGATCACGTAGTACGCCGTGAGAGGGCGGTCCCAGGCCTTCCTGGCCCGCTCGTGGAGTCCCCGGATCCCTCCGCCGCGCGCCCGCCGCGGGTCGCGGGAGCCCGCCCCCGCCGCGTGCGGCGGAGGGCCGGCGCGTCCCGGCGGTCTTGCTCGGCATGGTCGCCGTCCCCTCCGGTCGTGTCCGGTGCGGCCGGACCCTCCCACTGGTCGGGTCAGGCGTCCCCGGCGGCGGCGAGGGCGCGGACCTCGTCCGCGAAGGCCTCGCCGCGCTTGTTGTAGTTGGTGAACATGTCCATCGAGGCACAGGCCGGGGCGAGCAGGACCGTGTCCCCGGGCGGGCGAGCCGGGCCGCCTCGCGGACCGCCTCGGACATCGCCCCAGTGTCGGTCCGGTCGAGGTCGACCACCGGGACCTCCGGGGCGTGTCGCGCCAGGGCTTCGCGGATCAGGGCCCGGTCGGCGCCGATCAGGACGGCCCCGCGCAGCCGCCGCGCGGACTTCTGGACGAGCTCGTCGAAGGTCGCGCCCTTGGCGAGGCCGCCGGCGATCCAGACGATCGGGTCGTAGGCCGCCAACGAGGCTTCCGCCGCGTGGGTGTTGGTGGCCTTGGAGTCGTCGACGTAGGTGACTCCCCGACCTCCTCGACCCGTTCGATGCGGTGCGGGTCGGGCCGGAAGGCCTTCAGGCCGTCCCGCACGGCCTTGGCGTCGACGCCGAAGGCGCGGGCCAGGGCGGCGGCCGCGAGGGCGTTGGCGATGTTGTGCGGGGCCGGGGGCTGCACGTCGGCGACCTCGGCCAGCTCCTGGGCGTTCTCCCGCCGGTTCTCGACGAAGGCCCGGTCGACGAGGAGGCCCTCGACGACGCCCAGTTCGGAGGGGCCGGGGGTGCCGAGGGTGAAGCCGATCGCGCGGCAGCCCTCCTCGACGTCGGCCTCGCGGACCAGGTCCTCGGTGACCTTGTCGGCCGTGTTGTAGACGCAGGCGACCCGGTTGCCCTCGTAGATCCGGCCCTTGTCGGCGGCGTACGCCTCCATGGAGCCGTGCCAGTCGAGGTGGTCGGGCGCCAGGTTGAGGACGGCGGCCGAGTGGGCGCGGACGGAGGGCGCCCAGTGGAGCTGGTAGCTGGAGAGTTCGACGGCGAGCACGTCGTACTCCTCGGCGCCGAGGACGGCGTCGAGGAGCGAGACGCCGATGTTGCCGACGGCGGCGGTCCGCAGTCCGGCCGCCTCCAGGATCGAGGCGAGCATCCGCACGGTCGTGGTCTTGCCGTTGGTGCCGGTGACGGCGAGCCAGGGGGCGGCTCCGGGGCCCCGGAGCCGCCAGGCCAGTTCGACGTCGCCCCAGACCTCCACGCCCGCCTCGGCGGCGGCCGTGAAGAGGGCTTGTCGGGGCGCCAGCCGGGCGGTGACGATCAGCTCGGTGCCGGTCGGCAGGGTGTCGCCGTCGCCGAGGCGGACGGTGATCCCCTCGGCCTCCAGTGCGGCCGCCTGGGCCCGGGAGCGCTCGTCGTCGCCGTCGTTGACGACGGTCACGCGCGCGCCGAGGGCGCTCAGGGCGCGGGCGGCCGGGATGCCGGAGACGCCGAGTCCCGCGACGGTGACGTTCTTGCCGTTCCAGTCGAGCCGCTCTGTCACTTGTCCGCTGCCCATCCCGCGTAGAAGAGGCCCAGGCCCACGATCACGCACATGCCCTGGATGATCCAGAACCGGACGACGACCAGGACCTCGGACCACCCCTTGAGTTCGAAGTGGTGCTGGAGGGGGCCATCCGGAAGACGCGCTTGCCGGTCATCTTGAACGAGCCGACCTGGATGACCACGGACATCGTGATCAGTACGAACAGGCCGCCGAGCAGCGCGAGGAGGAGCTCCGTGCGGGAGCAGATGGCGAGGCCGGCGAGGGCGCCGCCGAGGGCGAGCGAGCCGGTGTCGCCCATGAAGATCTTGGCGGGCGAGGTGTTCCACCACAGGAAGCCGAAGCAGGCTCCCATGAGGGCGGAGGCCACGACCGCGAGGTCCAGCGGGTCGCGGACCTCGAAGCAGGCGTTGGGGTTGGTGAGGGTCAGCGCGTTGGCACAGGACTCCTGGAACTGCCAGAGCCCGATGAAGGTGTACGCGCCGAAGACCATCACGGAGGCGCCGGTGGCCAGGCCGTCCAGACCGTCCGTCAGGTTCACGCCGTTGGACATGGCCAGGATCATGAAGAGCGCCCAGACCACGAAGAGCACCGGGCCGATGGTCCAGCCGAAGTCCGTGATGAAGGAGAGCTTCTCGGAGGCCGGGGTGAGTCCGCGCGAGTCGGAGAACTGGAGCGCGAGCACCGCGAAGGCGATGCCCACGATGAGCTGTCCGGCCATCTTCGCCTTGGCCCGCAGACCGAGCGACCGCTGCTTGACGATCTTGATGTAGTCGTCGAGGAAGCCGACCAGGCCCATGCCCGCCATCAGGAAGAGGACGAGCACGCCGGAGTACGAGACGGGTTCGCCGGTGATGACCTTGGCCAGCGCGTACGCGATGAGCGTGGCCAGGATGAAGGAGATGCCGCCCATGGTGGGCGTGCCCTTCTTCCGGCGTGGCCGCGCGGGCCGTCGTCCCGGATGAACTGCCCGTACCCCTTGCGCGCGAGCAGCTTGATGAGCAGCGGGGTGCCGATCAGGGTCAGGAAGAGCCCGATGGCCCCCGCGAAGAGGATCTGCCTCATCGGCCGGTGACCTCGCCCTCGGTGTCGAGGAGAGCCAGGGCGACCTGTTCGAGACCGACCGACCTGGAAGCCTTCACAAGGACGACGTCCCCGGGCGCAGCTCACTGCGCAACAGGTCGACCGCCGCCTGCGCGTCGGACACGTGCACCGACTCCTCACCCCACGAACCCTCGTTATATGCGCCCAGTTGCAGCCAGGACGCTTCCCTGTCCCCGACCGCCACGAGCTTGCTGACGTTGAGCCGGACGGCGAGCCGTCCGACCGCGTCGTGCTCGACGAGCGATGCGTCCCCGAGCTCGGCCATCTTGCCGAGCACCGCCCACGTACGGGCCCCCGGGCCTGTGCGGCCCAGCCCATGGCCGCGAGCGCGCGCAGGGCGGCCCGCATGGACTCGGGGTTCGCGTTGTAGGCGTCGTTGACGATCGTCACGCCGTCCGGACGCTCGGTGACCTCCATGCGCCAGCGCGACAGGGAGCCGGCCTCGGAGAGCGCGGTGGCGATCTCTTCGACAGGCATGCCCAGCTCGTGCGCGACGGCGGCCGCGGCGAGCGCGTTCGACACGTGGTGCTCACCGTACAGGCGCAAGGTCACGTCGCTGCACCGGTGGGTGTGTGAAGGCGGAAAGAGGGCCTCCCGGTCTCGGTGAGGTGGACGTTCTCGGCACGTACGGCCGCTTCGTCCGCTTCTCCGAACAGGGTCACGCGGGCCTTGGTGCGGTCGGCCATCGCGCGCACGAGGGGTCGTCGGCGTTGAGGACCGCCACGCCCCCTCGGCCTCGGTCGGGAGCGACTCGACCATCTCGCCCTTCGCCAGGGCGATCTGCTCCCGGCCGCCGAACTCGCCGATGTGGGCGGAGCCCACGTTGAGGACGAGGCCGATGCGGGGCGGGGTGAGAGTGGTGAGGTAGCGGATGTGGCCGATTCCGCGCGCGCCCATCTCCAGGACCAGGTGCCGGGTCTCGTCGGTCGCGCGGAGCGCCAGTGAGGGGCAGGCCGATCTCGTTGTTGAGCGAACCGGGCGTCCACACGGTGGGGCGTGCTTCTCCAGGACCTGGGCGATCAGGTCCTTGGTGGAGGTCTTGCCCGCCGATCCGGTGAGGGCGACGACGTCGGTGCCGAGGCGTTCGACGACCGTTCGGGCGAGGGCCCCGAGGGCGGTCTGGACGTCGTCCACGACGATCGCGGGCACGCCGACGGGGCGGGCGGCGAGCACGGCCGTGGCACCCGCCTCGACGGCGCGGGCCGCGTAGTCGTGGCCGTCGACGCGCTCACCGGCGAAGGCGGCGAAGAGCTGCCGGCCCGCACCTCGCGGGAGTCGATGACGACGGGCCCGGTGATCCGGGCGGCCGGATCCGGTATGTCGTGCGCCTGCCCGCCGACGATTTCGGCGATCTCGGCGAGGGAGAGGGCGATCACTGCTTCATCCCTGACTGTTCTGGTGGCTGGCTTCGGCACTGCTGCCCGGCGGGGAGGTCCGGGTCTTCTGTTCGAGGATCGCGGCGCGCAGGACCTCGCGGTCGTCGAAGGGGCGGACGGCCCCGGCGATCTCCTAGCCCTGTTCGTGCCCCTTGCCCGCGACCAGGACGGTGTCGCCCGGCCGGGCGCGGGCGACGGCGGCGGCGATCGCGGCGGCGCGGTCGGCGAGAACGAGCACCTCGCCGCGCTCCTCCGCGGGGACCCCGGCGGCGCCCGTGAGCATGGCGGTGAGGATGGCGAGGGGTCCTCGGAGCGGGGGTTGTCCGAGGTCAGGACGGCGGTGTCGGCGAGCCGGGCGGCGGCGGCGCCCATCGGGCCGCGCTTGGTGACGTCCCGGTCGCCGCCGCAGCCGATGACCACGTGCAGCCGGCCCTCGGTGACCTCGCGCAGGGAGCGCAGGACCGATTCGACGGCGTCCGTCTTGTGCGCGTAGTCGACGACCGCGAGGTACGGCTGGCCGGCTTCGACGCGCTCCAGGCGGCCGGGGACGCCGGGGACGGCGGCGACGCCCTCGGCCGCGGCCTTCGGGTCGAGGCCGGCGGCGGCGAGGACGGCGATCGCGGCGAGGGTGTTGGCGACGTTGAACGGGCCGGGCAGCGGGGCGGTGGCCGAAATCCGCTCGCCCCCGGGGCCGACGGCGGTGAACGTCGAGTCGTGGGAGCCCAGGACGAGGTCCTCGGCGCGCCAGTCGGCGTCGGCGCGGCCCTCGGCGGAGAAGGTGAGGACCGGGACGCCGGCCTCCTTCACGAGCCTGCGGCCGTACGCGTCGTCGAGGTTGACCACGCCCAGGCGGCTGCGCTCGGGCGTGAAGAGCCCGGCCTTGGCCTGGAAGTAGTCCTCCATGTCGGAGTGGAACTCCATGTGCTCCGGGCTGAGGTTGTTGAAGACGGCGACGTCGAAGACGCAGCCGTCGACCCGGCCGAGCACGAGGGCGTGGCTGGAGACCTCCATGGCGACGGCCTCGACGCCCCGTTCGCGCATGACGGCGAAGAGGGCCTGGAGGTCGGTGGCCTCGGGGGTGGTGCGCTCGGACTTGATGCGCTCGTCGCCGATCCGCATCTCGACGGTGCCGACGAGTCCGGTGCTCCGTCCGGCGCCGCGCAGGCCGCCCTCGACCAGGTAGGCCGTGGTGGTCTTGCCGGAGGTGCCGGTGATGCCGATCTGCAGGAGGTCGGCGCCGGGCCGTCCGTAGATCTCGGCGGCGAGTTCGCCCATCCGGGCGCGCGGGTCCTCGACGACCAGGACCGGCAGTCCGGTGGCGGCGGCGCGTTCGGCGCCCGCCGGGTCGGTGAGGATCGCGGCGGCGCCGAGTCCGGCGGCCTGGGCGACGAAGTCGGCGCCGTGGAGGCGGGCGCCGGGCAGGGCGGCGTACACGTCCCCGGGGCGCACGGCCCGGGAGTCGTGGGTGATGCCCGAGATCTCGGCGTCGCCCGGGGTGTCGGTCCCCAGGTGCGCGGCCAGGTCGCCCAGGGGTGTCGGGCGGACCCGCTCCGGCCGTGGCGGGGTGGTTCGGTACTGATCAGCGTGTGGCACGGCGGTGAGCGTACCGGGCCCACCCTGTGGGGGGCCAAAAGAGGCCGGGGCCTCGCCGGAGTTCGATTTCCGGTTCCCGGAATGGGGGTGATCGTTGTCACTGGTGCTCCCGGAGTGTCACGGGGTGGGATCGAAGACGACCGGCAGTCGGGCGGGGCCGCTGCCCGTGGGGGCGATGTGGAGGGTCTTGAGGGCGAACTCCATGACCTTCTTGTAGATGGGTCCGCAGATCTGGCCGCCGAAGTAGCTTCCCTTGGTGGGGTTCTGGATGGCGCAGTAGACGGTGACGCGCGGCGCGTCGGCGGGGGCGAAGCCGGCGAAGGAGGCGGTGTAGCCCTTGTAGCGGCCGAGTTCGGGGTCGACGCGGTTGGCGGTGCCGGTCTTGCCGGCGACGCGGTAGCCGAGGATCGCGGCGCGGGTGCCGGTGCCCTCCGGTCGTCGACGACGGACTCCAGCATGGCGGCGAGGGTCTTGGCGGTCTTCTCGCTGATCACTCGGGACTCCTCGGGCCGGGGGCCGGGGCGAAGCGTCCGTCGGGGCCCTTGGTGCCGCGCACGAGGGTGGGGGCGACCCGTACGCCTCCGTTGGCGATGGTCGAGTACACGGAGGCGGCCTGCATGGCGTTGACGGAGAGGCCCTGGCCGAAGGGGATCGTGTACTGCTGCGAGGTGGACCAGTCCCCGGGCCTGGCGAGGATGCCGGGGGTCTCCCCGGGGTAGCCGAGGCCGGTGGGGCTGCCGATGCCGAACTTGCGCAGGTAGGAGTGGAGCACCTTGTTCGACTCGGCCTGGGTGGCGCCGAGACGGCCGGTGGCGAGGATGGTGCCGATGTTGCTGGACTTGGCGAGGACGCCGTTGAGCGTCAGGTACCAGGTCGGGTGGTCGATGTCGTCCTTGAAGAGCCGGTCGCCGCGGTGGAGCCGGTTGGGGACGGTGACGTGGGTGTCGGGGGCGGCCTTGCCCTCCTCCAGGACGGCGGCCATGGACATGACCTTGCTGGTGGAGCCGGGCTCGTAGGCGTCCTGGAGGGCGGCGTTGCCCATGGAGGCGGCGTTGGCGGCGGAGAGGTCGTTGGGGTCGAAGCCGGGGGCGTTGGCCATGGCGAGGACCTCGCCGGTGCGGGTGTCCTGCACGATGACGTAGCCGCGGTCGGCCCTGGACTTCTCCACCTGCTCGGTGATGGCCTGCTGGGCGGCCCACTGGATGTCCCGGTCGATGGTCGGCTCGATGTTCGAGCCGGGGACGGCGGGGGTGCCCTGGGAGCCCGCGGTGGGCACCTGGCGGCCGCCGGACTGGGTGAAGCGGATCTTGCCGTCCTTGCCGGCGAGCCGCGGGTCGAGCATGGACTCCAGGCCGCCGGCGCCCCGGCCCTCGGCGTTGACGTAGCCCAGTATCCCGGCGGCGAGTTCGCCGTTCGGGTAGACGCGCTTGGTGCTGGGCTCACTGAGGATGCCGCCGAGGAGGTTGATCCCGTTGCCCCCGGCGGCGGGCTGGGACTTCTGCCCGTAGACCTTCTTGAGGTCCTTGATCTGGTTCCAGACCTGCGGGGTCTGCTTGCGGGCGAGCAGGGTGTAGCGGGACTTGGGGGTGCGGAGCTTCTTGGCGAGCTCGGCGGGCGGCTTGCCGAGGATCGGGGCGAGGAGGGCTGCGGCCTGCTCGGGGGCGTCCGCGACCTTGCTCTCCTCGGGGGTGAAGAGCTTGGGATCGGCGGTGATGTCGTACGCGTCGACGCTGGCGGCGAGCGCGATGCCGTTGCGGTCGGTGATCTCGCCGCGCTCGGCGGAGAGCGTGTACTCCTGGAAGCGGTACTTGTCGGCCTTGGCCGCGTACGCGTCGGCGTCCACGGCCTGGACCTGGAGCAGCCGGACGACGAAGACCAGCATGACGAGGGTCGGGCCGAGGGAGACCAGGCGCAGCCGGGGCCGGGGGTTGCCGAGCTTGATGGTGCGGGGCCTGCGGGCCGGGGGCCGGGGCGCGGGCCGCCCGGCCCCAGCCGCCGGGCGCGGCGCGGGTCGGGCAGTGCGGGTGCCGACGGAGGCCGCCCGGCCGGCCGGGGCCAGACGGGCCGGGCGGGACCGGGGACGCGGCGGCGCGGGGGCTCCTGGGGGGCACTGCTCGGTCACCTGCCGGAGGTCGTGGGAGCGGTTGCGGGGGACGCGGGCGCGGTCGGCGCCGGACCGGTGCCGGTGGGGTCCGTGCCGGTGCCGGCCGTGCCCGCGCCCGTCGGCGGCTCCGGGAAGGTGGCGGAGGCCGTCGGCACCGGGCTCGCCGTCGGGAAGGGGGCGGCGGAGGGGCGGCCGAGGACCCTGCCGTCCGGGCCGAGGAAGGCGGGGCTGCCGCCCGGGACCATGCCGAGCTCGCGGGCCCGCCGCTCCAGGGCGTCGGGGGCCGCGTAGTCGTCCACGTCCCGCTGGAGCGCCTGCTCCTCGTCGGTGAGCTCGGTGGTCTCGTTCTTCAGCTCGTTCAACTTGAAGGAGCCCTGGTTGAGCGCCGAGTTCAGCAGGAGCAGGCTGATCAGGCCGCCGCCGAGCAGCACGACGACGAGCAGGACGAAGGGGTGCGGGCGGCCGTGCTGGGCCCGGACGGCATGAGCCGTCCGAGCCGCGCAGCCCGCCCTTTGAGGCCCTTCGCCGTGCTCACAGGACGTCTTCCCGGATGCGCTCGACGCCCCGCAGCCGGGCCGGGGCGGCGCGCCGGTTCTCGGCGACCTCCTCCTCGGTGGGCAGCTCGGCGCCGCGCGTGAGCAGCTTCAGCCGGGGCTGGTACTTCTCGGGGACGACCGGCAGGCCGGGCGGGGCGGTGGTAGCCGCGCCGGCCGCGAAGACCTGCTTGACGATCCGGTCCTCCAGGGACTGGTACGACAGGACGGCGATCCGGCCACCGACGGCGAGGGCCTTCACGGCCGCGGGGATCGCCCGCTCGACGCTGTCGAGCTCGTGGTTGACCTCGATGCGCAGGGCCTGGAAGGTGCGCTTGGCCGGGTTGCCGCCGGTGCGCTTGGCGGCCTGGGGCAGGGCGTCGCGGATGAGCTCGACGAGCCGGGCGCTGGTGGTGAACGGCTCCTTCTCGCGCTCGCGCACGATCGCGGAGACGATCCGCTTGGCCTGCTTCTCCTCGCCGTACGCGCGCAGGATGCGGACCAGTTCGCCGGGCGGGTAGGTGTTGAGCACCTCGGCCGCGCCGATGCCGGTCGACTGGTCCATGCGCATGTCGAGCGGGGCGTCCTGGGCGTAGGCGAAGCCGCGGTCGGCCTCGTCGAGCTGCATGGAGGAGACGCCCAGGTCGAACAGGACGCCGTCCACCCGCGGGATGCCGAGCCGGTCGAGGACCTCGGGCAGCTCGTCGTACACCGCGTGGACGAGGGTAGCCCGCCCGCCGTAGGGGGCGAGCCGTTCGCCGGAGAGCCGCAGGGCCTCCTTGTCCCGGTCGAGGGCGACGAGCCGCACCTCGGGGAACCGCTTCAGCAGGGCCTCGCTGTGGCCGCCGAGCCCCAGGGTGCAGTCGACGACGACCGCGCCGGGGCGCTCAGGGCGGGGGCCAACATGTCCAGGCACCGCTGGAGCATCACCGGGACGTGTCGGTCGTTGCTCAATGCGCCCTCTCGCCCGGGCACGGGGGCACGTACCGCCGGGTCCCCGCCCGCTCGCTGGGGAGAAGCGGTCGTCCGGCGCCGGAAGGGCGCGTCGGCCGACCGGCGAGCGGGAGGAGAGCCGAGCCGTGGGTACCGCCGCGCACATGGGGGAGAAACCGCGGAAATCGCTCGTTGTCTCCGTGAACTTCGCGTCACTTTAGTCCACGGGACCCGCCGGTCAATCAACCCGCTGGCGCGTCGCACGGCCCCGGCGGTTCCACCGGACATTCCGGGCGGCTCACTCGTTCGGGGCGCGACTCTCCCTCCTGTGGGTCACCTCACACAGCGGCCCGTTGACGCTCCCCGCCCCGTCCCGCGCAGGGCCGGGCGGACCCGCACCGCCGACCGGGTTTAACGGTCGAAACTCCGGCATTTCCTCCGTACTTGCCGGCGGCCGAGTGACACGACCCGGCCGCGCCAACAAGAATGCCCGGGTGGACACCTCACGAAGATCCCACCGGGGGCGGGTGTCCATGTGTTTCGGAAGGCCGAGGAGGGCCGGGTGACGACCTATGACGATCGAGCGAGCCTCACTGATCTGACCGCCACTGTGGAGCGCGTCCGCAGGTCGGTGGAGAGTGTGATCGAGGGCAAGCCCGAGGTCGTACGGCTTTCGCTGACCGTGCTGCTCGCCGAGGACACCTCCTCATCGAGGACGTGCCCGGCGTCGGCAAGACCATGCTGGCCAAGACCCTGGCCCGGTCCATCGACTGCTCGGTGCGCCGCATCCAGTTCACGCCGGACCTGCTGCCCTCGGACGTCACGGGCGTGTCGATCTTCGACCAGCAGCGCCGGGAGTTCGAGTTCAAGCCGGGCGCGATCTTCGCCCAGATCGTGATCGGCGACGAGATCAACCGCGCCTCGCCGAAGACCCAGTCCGCGCTCCTGGAGTCCATGGAGGAGCGGCAGGTCACCATCGACGGGCAGACGTACGAGCTGCCCAGCCCGTTCATGGTCGTGGCCACCCAGAACCCGGTCGAGATGGAGGCACCTACCCGCTGCCCGAGGCCCAGCGCGACCGCTTCATGGCCCGGGTCTCCATCGGCTACCCGAGCGCCGAGGCCGAGTTCCAGATGCTCGACGTGCACGGCGCGGTCAACCCGCTGGACGACCTCCAGCCGGTCGCGCACGCCCACGACGTCCTGAAGCTGATCGAGGCGGTGCGCGCGGTGCACGTCGCCGACGCCGTGCGCCGGTACGCGGTCGACCTCGTCGCCGCCACCCGCACCATCCCGACCTGCGGCTCGGCGCCTCCCCGCGGGCCACGCTCCACCTGCTGCGGGCCGCGCGGGCCTCCGCCGCGCTCAGCGGCCGCGCGTACGTGCTGCCCGACGACCTCAGGCGCTCGCCGCGCCCGTCCTCGCCCACCGGCTGCTGCCGACGGCGCAGGCCCAGCTCAACCGCCGCACCGCCGAGCAGGTCGTCCAGGACATCCTTCAGCGCATCCCCGTACCGGCCGCGGCCCCGCCCGCCGGGCCGCTCTACGGCCAGCAGCAGCCCGGCGCCCGGCGGCTGTGATGACGAGCGCCGCCGTGCCGGACGGGCAGCGGGGCGACGACGACCGGGGCGGGCTGCGGGCCGCCCTGAGCGGCCTGACCACCCGCGGCCGGTCCTTCCTCGCCGCCGGGGTGGCCGCCGCCGTCTGCGCGTACGTCCTCGGCCAGGCCGACCTGCTGCGCGTGGGGCTGCTGCTCGCCGTCCTGCCGCTGATCTGCGTCCTGGTGCTGCACCGGACCCGCTACCGGGTCGCGACCTCGCGCCTGCTCACCCCGCAGCGGGTGGAGACGGGCACCGAGGCCCGGGTCCGGCTGCGGATGGAGAACGTCTCCAAGCTGCCCACCGGGCTGCTCATGCTCCAGGACCACGTGCCGTACATGCTGGGGTCCCGCCCCGTTTCGTCCTCGACCGGGTCGAGGCGGGCGGGCAGCGCGAGGTGTCCTACCGGGTCCGCTCGGACCTGCGCGGACGCTTTCCTCTCGGGCCGCTCCAGTTGCGGCTGAGCGACCCCTTCGGGATGTGCGAGCTGTCCCGCTCCTTCAGCGCGTACGACACCCTCACCGTCGTGCCCAGGACCGAGGCCCTGCCGCCGGTCGGGCTCTTCGGCGAGTCCGCCGGGTACGGCGAGGGGCAGCGGCGGGCGCTCGCCCTCGCCGGCGACGACGACGTCATCCCCGCGCCTACCGCCACGGCGACGACCTGCGCCGGGTGCACTGGCGCTCCACCGCCCGCTACGGCGAGCTGATGGTCCGCCGCGAGGAGCAGCCGCAGCGCGCCCGCTGCACCGTCCTCCTCGACACCCGGGAGGTCGCCTACCGGGGTGCGGGGCCCGACTCCGCCTTCGAGTGGGCGGTCTCCGGCGCCGCCTCCGCGCTCGTCCACATGCTGGAGCGCGGCTACACGGTCCGGCTGCTCACCGACACCGGCAGCGCGGTCCCCGGCGAGGGCGCCGAGGGCTTCGGCGGCTCGGTGCAGGACCCGGCGGACTCGGCGGGTCTGATGATGGACGCCCTCGCGGTCGTCGACCACTCCGAGGGGCCGGGCTCTCGCTCGCGCGCCTCCGACGTGCTGCGGACCGGCGGCGACGGGCTGCTCGTCGCCTTCTTCGGCGACCTCGACGAGGAGCAGGCCGCGCTCGTGGCCCGGATGCACGGGCGCACCGGCGCGGCCGTCGCCTTCGTCCTGGACTCCGGTGCCTGGCTGACCGGCGGTTCGGTCTCCGGGGCGGTCGAGAAGCGTCTGCGGCGGTTGCGCGAGGCGGGCTGGACGGCGATCGCCGTGCCGCCCGGGGCGCAGCTCGCCGATCTGTGGCAGCAGGCGGCCGGCGTCCGCGCGGAGGCCGCCGCCGACACCCCTACGGAGGATGGGCATGAGCGGGCGCGCACGGCTGACGCTGGCCTCCTGGGCCGCCACCCTGATGGCGGCCGGGGCCCTACTCCCGCTGGTGAAGCCGGCGACCTGGATCTTCACGGCGGCCTTCGTGCTCGCCCTGGTGAGCGGGACGGGCACGCTGGTCCGGCGGGCGGCGCCGGCCCGGTCCCTGACCCTGGCCGCCCAGGCCGTGGTCGCGCTGCTCGCGCTGACCGCGCTCTTCGCCCGCGAGCAGGCGGTCCTCTGGCTCTTCCCGGGGCCGCGGGCGGTGACGTACGCCGCCGAGCTGTTCCGGGCGGGCGCCGAGGACGTGGGCCGGTACGCGGTTCCCGCGCCGGACACCGAGGGCATCCGGCTCATGCTGGTCGGCGGCGTGGTCGTGATCGGGCTCCTGGTGGACGCCCTCGCGGTCACCTTCCGCAGGGCGGCGCCGGCCGGTCTGCCGCTGCTCGCCCTGTACTCGGTGGCGGCGGGCCTCTCCGGCGGCGGCGCGGGCGGGCTCTGGTTCTTCCTGGCGGGGGCGGGCTATCTGCTGCTGCTCCTCGCCGAGGGCCGGGACCGGCTCTCGCAGTGGGGGCGGGTCTTCGGCGGCGCCCAGCGCACCGGCCGGCCCGGCACCACCGTCGGCAGCGGCGGTCCGTCCTTCGCGCCGGTCCGCACCGGGCGCCGGATCGGGGCCGTGGCCATGGGGGTCGCGCTCGTGGTGCCGTTCGCGCTGCCCGGTCTGAACGGCGGCCTCCTGCTGAACGGCGGGGGCGGCGAGGGGTCCGGGGGCGGCGGCGGGGCGGCACGATCTCCACCGTGAACCCGCTGGTCTCCCTCCAGGACGACCTGCGCCAGCAGAGGACCGGGAGGTGCTGCGCTACCGGACCAACGCCACCGACACCAGCGGCATGTACCTGCGCCTCGTCGCGCTCGACCAGTTCGACGGCCTGTCGTGGAAGTCTTCGGTCCGTCCGATCGTGGACGTGCCGGAGCGGCTCCCGTGGCCGGAGGGGCTCGCGCAGGACGTCCGGGTCACCGAGGTGACCGGCAACTTCGTCGCCTCCGGGAACTACGAGCGAAGTGGCTGCCCATGCCGTACCCGGCCGCCCGGGTCGACGTCGAGGGAACTGGCGGTACGAGCCGGCCGGCCGGATGCTGGTCGGCGACGGCAAGCAGACCACCCGGGGCGCCCGCTACCAGGTGGCCAGTCTGGACGTGCGGCCGACGGCGGAGCAGCTCGCCGCCGCCGGACCCGCCCGCAGGAGCTGCGCACCGAGTACACCAAGGTGCCCCCGTCGCTGCCGGCCGACGTGAAGGCGACGGCCCTGAGGGTCACCGAGGGCGCGCGCAACGACTACGAGCGGGCGGTGAGGCTCCAGGACTGGTTCGCCCGGGACGGCGGCTTCCGCTACGACGTGGACGTGAAGTCCGGCACGGGGTGCAGGCGGTCTCCCGCTTCCTGAAGGACAAGGAGGGCTTCTGCGTCCACTTCTCCTTCTCGATGGCGGCGATGGCCCGCTCGCTCGGCATTCCGGCCCGGGTGGCCGTGGGCTTCATGCCGGGCACGCCGCAGACCGACGGATCGGTGTCGGTCGGCATCCGGGACGCGCACGCGTGGCCGGAGCTGTACTTCGAGGGGCGGGCTGGACGCGGTTCGAGCCGACCCCGGCGCGGGGCTCCACCCCTCGTACGCCCGGGCGACCACGCCCTCGGGCTCGGCCACCGCGCCCGCGCAGCCGCAGCGGAGCGCCTCGGCACAGCCGTCCGCCGCGCCGAGCGCCTCGGGCGGCTGCACGCCGCAGATGCGCAAGCTCGGCGACTGCGGCCCGGATCCGGCGGTGGCCGGGGCGGCCCCGAGGACTCCGGTCCCGACCCGCTGAACACGGCCCTGGTCGTCCTGGGCGTGGTCGCGGTCCTGGTGCTGCCGCTGCTTCCGCTGTTCTGGCGGATCCGGACCCGCTCCCGGCGGCTCGGGCCGGCCGGGTCGTGGGACCCGGAGGAGACGGCGCCGTCCGGAGCGGCACCCGCCGGGGACGGCCCGGCCGGGTCGCGGCGCGGGGCGCCGGAGGGACGGCAGCGCGGACGCTCGCGGTCTGGCGGGAGGTCAACGACACGGCCTGGGACTACGGGGTCGAGCCGGACGAGTCGCAGACGCCCCGGCGCGCGGCGGCGCGGATCGTGCGCCTGGGCGAGCTGCGGGGCGAGTCCGCCGACGCGGTGCACCGGGTGGCGCGGGCGGTGGAGGAGGTGCTGTACGCGCCCCGGCCGCAGCCGGTCGCGGACCTGGCCGAGGAGGCCGGGCGGGTCCGGGCGGGCTTCCACGCGGGCGCGGGCCGTCGCACCCGGGTGCGCGCCCTGCTCGCCCCGCTCGGCGGTCCGGGTCCGCTGGGCGGCCTCGGCCCGCTGGGCGGAGACGACGGCCCGCTGGTCGGAGCGCCGCGACGCCCTGACGGCCCGCTTCCGCCGGGCCCCGCACGGGACGGGCTGAGGGAGCCGCTCGGGGGAGGGGTGAGGTCCTTGCGGACCTCACCCCTCCCCCGTGGGCTCAGAACACGAACGAGAGCCCCGCGGGGCCGCTGCGCTCGGAAGCGCGGTCCTGCGGGGCTCGGTTCGTCGGAGGGGCGGGGCTTCCGCTCAGGGGGCCGTCAGTGGCCGCCGCCCTGTTCGTCACGGCGGCGCTGCCACCGCTCTTCGATCCGGTTCATCATGGGGCGTCGCTGCCGGGTCTGGCGGCCGCCGGCCGCCAGTCCACCCGCAGCCTGCTGCTCACCCGGCTTCGGCGCCTTGCGCCATCCGGTGACCGCCAGGACCGCGCAGCCCAGCATGACGAGGAATCCCACCACGCTGATCCAGATCTGCTGTGCGACCATTCCGGCCATGAGGAGCGCGATACCCACCAGGAAGCCGGCGACTGCCTGGTAAACCCGTCGCCGGGTGTACGTACGCAGTCCGCTTCCCTCGAGCGCTGTCGCGAGCTTGGGGTCTTCGGCGTACAGCGCTCGCTCCATCTGCTCGAGCATGCGCTGCTCGTGCTCCGAGAGCGGCACGGAGTCCTCTAGTCGTCGGCCGCGGGGGCGACCGGTTTGCGGCCCTTTCAGGATAGGCAGGGAATCGCCCCGTGAAACCCGCCCACAATGCCGAATAGCCAATCCGGGCCGCCATGCGGATCGGTTGCTGAGCGTTGATTCCCAGGGCCCCGTCCGTCATGCCGGATGGTGTCCCCCGATCATACGGGGCCGGGGCCCGCACCGGGCGTGCTGTGGCGTACTCCATGGGGCGCCGCGGCCCGAACCGCCGAACGGGTGACCCCGGGATCAGGTCCGCTTCTCGCCGAGGACGTGCAGTTGGGTGGCCACGGCGTGGAAGGAGGGCAGCTCCGCGGCGGCCGCCTCCAGGCGGAGGAGGGCCTCGGCCGCGCCCGGCTCGGTGTCGACGAGGACGCCGGGGACGAGGTCGGCGAAGACCCGGACGCCGTGCACGGCGCCGACCTCCAGGCCGGCCCCGTCGGCCAGCTCGGCGAGCTGCTCGGCGGTGAAGCGCCGGGGCACGGGGTCGCCCGCGCCCCAGCGGCCCGCCGGGTCGGTGAGCGCGTGCCGGGCCTCGGTGAAGTGTCCGGCGAGGGCGCGGGCCAGGACGGCGCCGCCGACCCCGGCGGCGAGCAGGCTGAGGCTGCCGCCGGGGCGGAGCGCGGCGACCGCGTTGCGCACGCCCTCGGCGGGGTCGTCGACGTACTCCAGGACGCCGTGGCAGAGCACGGCGTCGTACCCCGCGCCCGACCACGTCGAAGAGGCCCCGGACGTCGCCCTGGACGCCGGTGACGAGGTCGGCGACGCCGGCCTCGGCGGCCCGGCGCTCCAGCGCGAAGAGCGCGTTGGGGCTGGGGTCGACGACGGTGACCCGGTGGCCGAGGCGGGCCACCGGCACCGCGAAGTTCCCGGAGCCGCCGCCCGTGTCGAGGACGTCGAGACCGTCTTTCCCGGTGGCCCCGACCCGGCGGTCCAGGGCGTCCTTGAGGACGTCCCAGACGACGGCGGTGCGCAGGGAGGCGCGCGACGGGCGTGAGGTCGCCTCTCGACCGAAGGCGGGGAAGGGTCCGGCACGGCTGTTGACTCCTCGGTGACGGGTACGGACCTCCCCACCCTATGGCCTCGGTCCCGCCTTTCGGATCATCCTTCCGCGTCGTCGCTCCCGGGGCCGCGGGGCAGCACCGGGCGGAGGGCGAGCAGCCGCTCGACCAGGCGGGAGAAGTGCGCGGCGTCCCTGAGGAGGTCGTCGGCCTCCCTCGGGGTGGCCGCGCTGGTGATACCCGCCTCGGCGCGGGCCCTGCGCGGTGCTCCGGCGGCGAAGTGGGCGCTCCATTCGGCGAGCTCGGGCGCCAGCTCGGCGAGAGCTCCCAGGCGGTGCGTATCCGCTCCTTGCGACGGGGTACGGGATCGGGCGTGCCCCGGGCGGCGAGCACCGCGGCCGCGGCGCGCAGGGCGGCGAGGTGGGCGGTGGCGTACCGCTCGTGGGGGCGGTCGAGGGCGGCGGCCTCGGCGAGGCCGGCGCGGGACTTGGCGAGGAGGTCGAGGGCGGCGGGCGGGGCGGCGGTGCGGCGGGAGACGGGGTGGATGTCGGACGCGGGTCCGGAGTGCGCGGGGACGGGGTGGCGCCTGGGTGCGGCTGCTGCGGATGGACGTGCCATGACGAAGCCTCCTGTCGTCGCGTGACGGCGCTGTGGCCGTATGTGTCTATCGTGCCCAGCTCCACTGACAATCACGCTGACCTGCGCTTTTGCGAAGGGTCTGATGCAGGGTAACTTTTGCACTGACCAGTCAGTTCAAAAATGGGGAGTGGGGGTGAGTCCGTGGGCACGGAAGCCGAGGAACAGCCGCACGGCGCCGCCGTCGTCGCGGAAGACTTCGGGCTGAAGGGGCCGCGGGGCTGGGTCTTCCGGAAGGTGTCCTTCCGGGCGGAGCCAGGCGCGCTCGTGGCGATCGAGGGCCGTCCGGCTCGGGGCGCACCTGTCTGCTCCTCGCGCTCACCGGCCGGATGAAGGCCAAGGAGGGGCACGCCGAGGTCGGCGGCCTCCCGCTGCCCCGGAAGATGGCCGCGGTGCGCCGGATCAGCGCGCTGGGCCAGGTCCCGGGCGTCAACGAGCTCGACCCCGCCTTCACCGTCGCCGAGCACCTGCACGAGCGGGCGCTGCTCCAGCACCGCTTCGACGGCTCCGTACGGGCGCTGCTGCGGCGCCCCGGCACGCGGGCGGCGCAGGCGCGGGCCCGGATCGAGGAGGCCGTGGCGGCCGCGGGGCTCGACCTCGACGCCCTGCCGAAGGGCGGGCGGACCTCCGTGCGGGACCTGGAGCGCCTCGAGGCGCTGCGGCTCTCGATCGCCCTCGCCCTGATCGGGCGCCCCGGCTGCTCGCCGTGGACGACACGGACCTGAAGCTCTCGGACTCCGCCCGGGCCGAGGTGTGGACGCTCCTGCGCTCCCTGACCGCGTCCGGGACGACCGTCCTCGCCGTCTGCAGCGAGGCCCCGGAGGCGCGCTGCGGATCACCACGGAGACGCCCGAGACGCCCGAGGCGCCGGAAGCGCCGGAGACATCTGAAGCCCCGAAGCCCCCGCGAAGGTCTCCACGGAGAAGACCGCCGACGCGCCGAAGGCCGCCGACCCGGAGGACGCCGCCGAGGCACCCCGTACCGACACCGACAGCGACACCGACGCCGGCGCCACCGCGTCCACGACCGAGGAGGGGCGGCCGATGCGCTCGCCGAAACTGGCCGCTCTTGAGCTGAGGCGCTTCGGCAGGGGCAAGCTGCCGCGCGCCGCGCTCGTCGCGGTCCTGCTGCTGCCGCTGCTGTACGGCGCCCTGTACCTGTACTCGTTCTGGGACCCGTACGGCAGGCTCGACAAGATCCCCGTCGCCCTCGTGAACGAGGACAGGGGCGCCACCGCCGACGGCAAGAGGATCACCGCGGGCGACGACATCACGAAGGGGCTCCTGGAGAGCAAGACCTTCGCGTGGCACCGGGTCAGCGACGAGGAGGCGCGCAGGGGCGTCGAGGACGGGACGTACTACCTGTCCCTGACCATGCCCGGCGACTTCAGCTCGCGCATCGCCTCCAGCTCCGGCGACTCCCCCGAGACCGGCGCCCTGCGGGTGCGCACGAACGACGCCAACAACTACATCGTCGGGCAGATCTCCCGGACGGTCTTCTCCGAGGTGCGCACCGCGGCCTCCACCAAGTCCTCGCGCACCTTCCTCGACAAGATCTTCATCTCCTTCTCCGACATCCACGACGCCACCGAGAAGGCCGCCAAGGGCGCCGCCGACCTCAAGCAGGGCGTGGACAAGGCCAAGAAGGGCTCCAAGAGCCTGGCGGACGGGCTCGGGGACGCCAAGACCGGCAGCGGCGACCTGGCCGCGGGCCTGAAGAAGCTCGACAAGGGCGCCAAGGACCTGGAGAACGGTTCCCGCAAGGTCGCGAACGGCACCCAGACGCTCGCCGACAAGGTGAACGGCACCGCCGACAAGGTCCGCCCCTACCTGGCGAACAACGGCAAGTCGATCCGCGACACCGCCCGGCTCGTCTCCGACTCGGCCACCGCCGTCCAGCACAATCTGGACATCCTGGTCAAGCGGGGCCCCAGCTCCGCACCGCCGCGCACAAGGCCGACGAGGACATGACCGCCCTGCACCGCGAGGCGTGCGTGGAGGTCCCGGACCCCGACGCCCGGATCTGCAAGGTGCTCCAGCGGGCCGCGGTCACCGCCGGCGACGTGGCCGTCATCGCGGACGACGTGCACGAGCTGACCAAGGACAGCAACAGCGACCTGAAGAAGCTGAACGCGCGCCTGGTCACGCTCAAGAAGCAGGCCGACGAGCTGGCCGCCCGCGCCCCGCACCTCGACGAGGACGTCGAGGACGCCATCCGGAAGATCAACGAGCTGAACACGGGCGCCAAGAAGGTCGCGGCGGGCGCCGACAAGCTGCACACCGGCATCACCGAGGCGAAGACCGGCTCGGTGAACCTGGACGCCGGCGTCGGCAAGCTCAAGAAGGGCGCCGGCGACCTGGACGGCGGCCTGTTCAAGCTGGCCGACGGCTCCGGCGAGCTGGCCGGCGGGCTGCGCGACGGGGTCGCGCAGATCCCGGACTACGACCAGCAGGACCGCGACCGGCGCACGGAGGTCATGGCCGACCCGGTGCGGCTCGCCTCGCAGTCGATGCACAAGGCGCCGAACTACGGCACCGGTTTCGCCCCGTACTTCATCCCGCTCTCCCTCTGGGTCGGTGCGATGGTCGCGTACATGATCATCCAGCCGCTGAACCGGCGCGCGCTCGCCGCGGGCGGCTCCGCCTGGCGGATCGCCCTGGCGGGCTGGCTCCCAGTGGCGGCGATCGGCGTCCTCCAGGTCGCGGCCCTGATGTCGGTCCTCCACTGGGGCATCGGCCTCCAGATGGCGCGGGCCGCCGGCACGATCGGCTTCCTCGCCCTGGTCGCCTGCTGCTTCACCGCGATCGTGCAGTGGTTCAACGCCCGCTTCGGCGCGGCGGGCCGGATCCTGGTGCTCGCCGCCCTGATGCTCCAGCTCACCTCGGCGGGCGGCACGTACCCCGTCCAGACCAGCCCGGCCTTCTTCAACGCGATCCACCCCTTCCTGCCCATGACGTACGTGGTCGAGTCGCTGCGCCGGCTGATCACGGGCGGCGGGCTCGAACCCGTCTGGCACTCCTGCGCGGTCCTGACGGCGTTCACCGTGGGCGCCCTGGCCCTGACGGCCGTCTCGGCCCGCAGGCGGCAGGTCTGGACGATGGACCGGCTCCACCCCGAACTGACCCTGTGACACCGGGCCGGTGCCACCCGTGACACCTGTGAGAATCGACACCATGGACAGCAGCAGCACCAGACGCCGGGCCACGCGCGCGAAGCTCTACGAAGCGGCCGTGACGCTCATCGCGGAGCAGGGCTTCTCCGCGACGACGGTGGACGAGATCGCCGAGCGGGCCGGCGTGGCCAAGGGCACGGTCTACTACAACTTCAAGAGCAAGACCGAGCTCTTCGAGGAGCTGCTGCGCCACGGGGTGTCGCTGCTCACCGCCTCCCTGCGCACGGCGGCCGAGGAGACCGCCGGGCGCGGCGGGAGCCGGGTCGACGCGCTGGACGCGATGATCCGGGCGGGCCTCGTCTTCATCGACCGCTACCCGGCCTTCACCCAGCTCTACGTGGCCGAGCTCTGGCGCACCAACCGGGCCTGGAACTCCACGCTCCTGGTGGTCCGCCAGGAGGCAGTCGCGGTGGTCGAGGGGTGCTGCGCGAAGGGGTCGAGGCCGGGGAGCTGAGCGAGGAGATCGACGTCCAGCTCACGGCGGCGGCGCTCGTCGGCATGGTGCTCGTGGCCGCGCTCGACTGGCAGGCCTTCCAGAGCGAGCGGTCGCTCGACGACGTGCACGCGGCCCTCTCCCGGCTGCTGCACGGCCGGGTGGGCGGCCGCCGCTGACCGGTCCTCCGCTCCTCCACGCGCGTGGAGACGGAGAACACCCGCGCACGGAAGGAAGCCGGTGCGGTGAGGCTCGATCCCCCGAGCCTCGCCGCACCGGCTTCCCATCCCCCAGTCGGGAGGGCGCACCCCGTGTCCCCGTGCCGGCAGGTGCGCGGCCCCGTTCCGCCGCCCCGTGCCGGCGGTTCCGGAGCCGCGCCCCTTCCGTGGGCTCCACTCTCTCCCGCGGGCCCCGCCCGGCCCATCCGCGCACCTACTCATCCCGCGCCCTGGGTACGGATACTCAGTCCTGGTTACGATCGCGGACGTGTCCGTACTTCCCCTGGTGTTCACCAGCGGCTGGGCGAGCGGGATCAACGCGTACGCGGTGGTCCTGCTGTTCGGCCTCTTCGGCGCGACCGGGCTGACCGACGAGGTGCCCGAGTCCCTTCAGCGCACCGACGTCCTCGTCGTCGCGGGCGTGCTGTTCCTGTGCGAGGCGGTGGCGGACAAGATCCCGTACGTCGACTCGATGTGGGACTCCGTCCACACCGTGATCCGGCCGGTCGCGGGGGCCGTCGTCGGTGCCCTGCTCGCCGGGCAGAACGGGTCGCTGCCGGAGCTGGCGGCGGGCGCGGTCGGCGGTTCGACGGCCCTCCTGAGCCACTTGGTCAAGGCGGGGACGAGGATGGCGGTCAACACCTCGCCGGAGCCGTTCTCGAACGTCGGGGTGAGCCTGGCGGAGGACCTCGGGGTGGCGGCGGTCGTCACCTTCGCGCTCTTCCACCCGGTGGCGGCGGCGGTCGTCGCGGGCGTCCTGCTCCTGCTCGGCCTGGCCGTGGTGGTCTTCCTCGCGCAGCGGATCCGCCGCTTCCTGCGCCGCAGGTCCCAGCGCCGGGAGGAGCGGCGGCTCGCCGCCGGGGCCCACGTCCCTCCCCGCCCGACGACGGGTCGCGGCACTTCTGACCTCCTCCCCGGCCCTCCGGGGGGTGCCGGATAGGCTCGCCCGCATGGCACGGATTGTGGTGATCGGCGCGGGGCTCGGCGCCATGGCGGCGGCGGCCCGGCTGGCCGTGGCGGGCCACCGGGTGACGGTGTACGAGCGGGGGTCGACGCACGGCGGCGCGGTGGGGCGGTACGCACGCGGCGGCTTCGCCTTCGACACGGGCCCGGGGCTGCTGCACCTGCCCGCCGTCTACCGGGACCTGTTCGTGAAGACCGGCAAGGAGCCCCTGGAGCGGTGCGTCACGCTGACGCAGGTCGACCCGGCGGCCCGTCACGTCTTCGCCGACGGCACGCGCGTGGACCTGCCGAACGCCTCCCGGGCCGGCACGGTCGCCGCCCTGGACGCGGCGCTCGGGGCGGGCGCGGGCGAGCGCTGGGGCGACGTCCTGACGCGGGCCCGCGAGGCCTGGGACCGCACCCGCCGGCCGCTCCTGGAGGAGCCGCAGCCGGCCGACCCGGCGCCGCTCGCCCGCGAGCCGTACCCGGCCCCGAAGGCGGGCCTGCTGCGGCGCCCGACGACGACCCTGGCCCGGGTGGGGGCGCGGGAGCTGCGCGACCCCGGCTCGCCGCCCTGCTCGACGCGTACGCGTGGGCGTACGGCTTCGACCCGGCCGACGCCCCGGCCTCGGCCGCCGTCCTGCCGTACATGGAGCAGACCTTCGGGAGCTGGTACGTGGCCGGGGGCCTGCGGGCGCTGGCCGACGCCGTGTACGAGCGGTGCCGGAAGCGGCGGGTGGAGTTCGTCTTCGACGCGCCGGTGGAGGAGGTCCTGGAGAAGGACGGCCGGGCGGTCGGCGTGCGCCTGGCCGGGGGCGAGGAGGTCGCGGCCGACCACGTGGTCTCCGGGGCCCCGGTGCCCGCGCTCCACCCCGGCGGGGCGCCGCGCCACCAGGCCCTCGGCACCGGCCGGGTGACGGTCTGTCTGGCCCTGCGCGGCCCCCGGGAGGCGGACGCGGTCCACCGCACGGTCGTGCACGCGGAGGGCGGGCGGCCGACGGTGACCGTGCTGCGCCCGGACGACCCGGCGCTGCGCCCGGACGCGGACCACGAGGCGGTGACGGTCACGGCGACCGTCCGGACGGCTCCGGGGCGGGAGTGGGAGGCGTTCGCCGACGGCATGGCCGAGGCGGCCGGGCGGGCAGTGCCGGGGCTTCGGGAGCGGCTGCTGTGGCGGCACGTCCGCACCCCGGAGGACGTGCGGCGGGACACCGGCTCCGCCGAGGTGCCCGGGCCCGCGCTCGCGGGGCGGGCGGACGGCTGCTCCCGGCGGACAACCGCTCGGCGCTGCCGGGCCTGTACTTCGCGGGCGGCTGGTCGCACCCGGGCGGCGGGCTCGCCCACGCGGGCATGTCGGGCGCGCTGGTGGCGGGGCTGATCGTGGAGGGCGCGGACTTCCGCGGCTCGCGGTGACGTTCCGCGGCCCGCGGCGGGACCGCGGGCCGCACGGGGCTCAGTACCGGTACTGCTGCGGGTCGTCCTGGTGCGGTTCGTGGCCGTACGGCCCCGGGGCCTGCTGCTGCGGGTCCGGCTCGGTGTCGCGCTGCTGCGGGACCCAGACCCCGCCGGGCGGGGTGTCGTAGGTGTACGAGGGGGCGTAGGGGTCGCCGTAGTACGAGCCGTACTGCTGGGCGTCCGTGCCCGGGCCGATGTACGGGTCGGAGTAGGCGGCGTACTGCTGCTGTCCGGCGGTCCCGTAGTCGTACCCCTGCTGGTGGACGGGCTGCTCGTACCCCTGCGGCTCGTATCCCTGCTGGTCGTACCCCTGCTGGTCGTACCCCGCCGCGTAGGGGGCGTAGGCCGCCGGGTCGTGGCCGGCGTCGGGGGCGGGGGCGGTGTCGCGGCCGGTGTCGTAGACCCCGTACTGGCCGGTGTCGTCGGGCATCGGCAGGGGCTCGTAGACCGCCGTCTCCTCGGCCGCCGCCTCCGGGTGCTCCCCGGGGCCCCGGCCGGCGCCCGGCTCGTCGTACGAGAGCGCGGTGACCTCCAGGGTGGGCCCGGCCCGGTCCGGCGCGCCGGACCTGCGGCGGCGGCTCGCGCCCGGGCTGCCGCCGATCGCCCAGCCGGTGGAGAAGCCGCGGCGGAACGAGAGCGTCACGTAGGTCTGGCCGACGGCGAAGGCGACCGCGCCGGCGACGATCACCGGGACCGAGGGCAGCAGGACGCCCAGGACCACGCCGAGGAAGCCGCAGAAGGCCAGCAGACGCCAGCGCAGCCGCGCCTTGTACTGGAGGAGCACCTCCCCAGGAGCCACAGCGCGACCACGCCGAACGCGATGTAGAGGACCGTCCACCCCATGCCCCGCCGCCCCTCTCCGCGGTCACCGCCGCGGGTCGGGGCGGGTACGACCGGTCACGACTGCTGGTGCAGTCCGAGATTCTCGTAGATCTCGAGCGTCGCGGTGGAGCTGTTGAGCGTGATGAAGTGCAGCCCGGGGACGCCCTCGGACAGCAGACGCGCGCAGAACTCCGTCGCGAACTCGATACCGATGGAGCGTACAGCGGCGGGATCGTCCTTGACGGCGAGGATGCGCTCTTTCACGCGCGCCGGGAAGGCGGCGTTGCTCAACTGGGGCAGCCGGTCGAGGGTCTTCACGTTCACGACGGGCATGACCTCGGGGATGATCGGGGTCTCGCAGCCCGCCTCGACGACGCTGTCGCGCAGCCGCAGGTAGTTCTCCGGGTCGAAGAACATCTGGGTGATGGCGTAGTCGGCGCCCGCGCGGCACTTGTCCTGAAGTGCCGGACGTCCGTGTCCCAGTCGGTGGACCGGGGGTGCATCTCGGGGAAGGCGGCGACGCCGACGCAGAAGTCGCCCGACTCCTTGATCAGCCGGACCAGGTCGGCGGCGTACCGGACCCCCTCGGGGTGCTCGATCCACTCGCCCAGCGGGTTGCCCGGCGGGTCGCCGCGGAGGGCGAGCATGTTGCGGATGCCGGCGTCGGCGTACTGGCCGAGGATGTTGCGCAGCTCGGCGACGGACTGGCCGACGGCCGTGAGGTGCGCGACGGGGGTCAGGGTGCTGTCGGAGGCGATCTTCTGGGTGGCCTTGACGGTGCCGCCCCGGGTGGTGCCGCCGGCGCCGTAGGTCACGGAGACGAAGCTGGGGCCGACCGCCTCGACCCGCCGCATGGCCTTCCAGAGGCTCTGCTCACCCTTCTCGGTCCGGGGCGCGTAGAACTCGAAGGAGTACGACGTGCCGCCGGAGGCGAGGATGTCGCGGACCGTGCGGGCGCGGTCCGAGCGGACGGAAGCGGTACCAAGGGCCATACCGGCAGGTTAGACGGGGTGCGTCGGGCCGTGTGCGGCTTGTCCGATCGGTGGACACTTTTTCGGACACATTCCGGGTGGCCCGGTCCGGACGTGTCCGGATCCCGGTCCGGGCCGGCCCCGGGCGTGTCCGGTCCTGGGCGCGTCTCAGCCCTCGGCGCGCTCCCGGACGCGCTTGGCGAGGGCGGCGGTCGCGGCGGCCGGGTCGTCGGCCTCGGTGATCGCCCGGACGACGACGATCCGGCGCGCTCCCGCGTCCAGGACCTCGTCGAGGTTGGCCTCGTCGATGCCGCCGATGGCGAACCAGGGGCGGTCCTGGGCCAGGCCGGCCGCGTACCGCACGAGGCCGAGGCCCGGCGCGTGCCGTCCGGGCTTGGTGGGGGTGGGCCAGCAGGGGCCGGTGCAGAAGTAGTCCACGCCCGGTTCGGCGGCGGCCGCGGCCACCTCGTCCTCGGCGTGGCAGGACCGCCCGATCAGCACCTCGTCGCCGAGGATCGCGCGGGCGGCGGGGACGGGCAGGTCGCCCTGGCCGAGGTGGAGGACGTCGGAGCCGATGGCGTGGGCGACGTCGGCCCGGTCGTTGACGGCGAGGAGCCTGCCGTGCCGGCGGGCGGCCTCGGCGAAGACGGCGAGGTGCTCCAGCTCCTCGGCGGCCTCCATGCCCTTGTCGCGGAGCTGGACGACGTCCACGCCGGAGGAGAGCACGGCGTCGAGGAAGGCGGGCAGGTCGCCCTGGCGCTTCCGGGCGTCGGTGCACAGGTAGAGCCGGGCGTCGGCGAGGCGCTCGCGAGGCGTGGGCATGGATGGGTCCCCGTCGGTGTCGCCGGTGTCGCGGCGGCCGGTCACCGGGGACCGGCCGCCGCGACACCGGCTGGTGGTGTCTTCGGTGCGCGCGCCGGGCGACCGCGCCGGCCCCCGGGGCGCCGGGAGGCGTCCGTCGGGCCGCGCGTGCCGGAGGGCGCGCGTCAGGCGGTGCGGCGCGTCAGACGGCGAGCGCCTGGGCGCGGCGCTTCACCTCCGTGCCGCGGTTCTCGCCGAGCGCCTGCGCGGGCGTGCCCGGCAGGCTCTCGTCCGGAGTGAAGAGCCACTCCAGCATCTCCTCGTCGGTGAAGCCGTCGTCCCGCAGGAGGGTCAGGGTCCCGGTGAGGCCCTTGACGACCTTGTCGCCCTGGATGAAGGCGGCGGGCACCTGGAGCGCGTTGTTCTCTCCGCGGCGCACGGCGATGAGCTGGCCCTCCTTGACGAGCTGCCGCACGCGCGTCACCTCGACGTCGAGCATCTCCGCGATGTCGGGCAGGTAGAGCCAGGCGGGGACGAGAGCATCGGTCTTTGCGTCAATCTCGGTCACGTGACAAGCCTGCCATCCCGGACCGACAGCCGGTAGTCGGGCCCGGGAGGTATCACGCCGATCGGACGAAACGCCCCTATCGGACCGCGGCCTTCAGGGGTACGGACGCATCCGCCGCGCGGGCCGGGTCGACCGGGGTCCCGGCCTCGATCAGCTTCCGGCCCTGGGCCGGGTCGCGGGGGCGGCCGACGGCGAGGAGGGCCACCGGCACCCCGGCGCGCAGCCAGAGCACGGACCAGGCCTCGTCCGCCGGGTCGCCGCGCCACAGCAGCTCGTCCGCGCCCGCGTGGTGTCCCGCGTACTGCACGAAGCGCCCGAACTGCTCGGACCAGAAGTACGGCACGGGGTCGTACGGGCCGGTGTCGGCGCCCGTGATCGCGGCGGCGACCGCGCGCGGGCCCTGGAGGGCGTTGTCCCAGTGGTGGACGAGGAGGCGCTCGCCGTAGCGGGCGGAGGGAAGGAGGCGCAGTCCCCGACCGCGTACACGTCGGGCAGGGAGGTGCGCAGCCGGTCGTCGGCGGTGACGGCGCCGCTCGGGTCGAGGGCGATGCCGGAGCCGGCGAGCCAGCCGGTGGCGGGGCGGGCGCCGATGCCGACGACGACGGCCCCGGCGGGCAGCTCGCGGCCGTCGGCGAGGCGGACCCGGCCGGGTTCGACGGTGTCCACGCGCGCGTGGGTGAGGAGTTCGGCGCCGTTCGCCCCGTACCAGCCGGCCATGGGGGCGGCGACCTCGGCGGGCAGGGTGCCGGCGAGCGGGAGGTCCGCGGCCTCGACGACGGTGACGGCGCAGCCGGCTCCGAGCGCGGCAGTGGTGAACTCGGCGCCGATCCAGCCGGCGCCGACGACCACGACGGCGTGGCGGCGCTCCAGGACGGGTCCGAGGCGGACGGCGTCATCGAGGGTGCGGAGCAGGTGGACGCCGGGGACGCCCTCGGAGCCGGGGAGGGTGACCGGGTGGGCGCCGGTGGCGATCACCAGGACGTCGTACGCGACGGGCCCGGCCTCGGTGTCGACCTCGTGGTCGGCGGCGCGCAGCCCGGTGACGTCCACGCCGAGCCGGAGTTCGACGCCGAGCTCCTCGAAGTCGATCTCGAAGGCGGAGCCCTCGGCCTTCCGAGGAGGACCGCCTTGGAGAGCGGGGGCCGGTCGTAGGGCTGGTGGGGTTCGGCCCCGATGAGGGTCACGGGGCCGGTGAAGCCCTGCTCGCGCAGGGCGACGGCGGTCTGGACGCCCGCCATCCCGGCGCCGACGACCACGACGCGCCGCTGGGTCTGCTTCTGCTCGCTCACACGGCCACCTTACGTACCTGACGGGGCGTCAGGGAGGGTGGGGTCCGCGGCCCCCTCGTGGCGGGCGCGCGGCGGAAGCTAGTCTGGCGGGCGTAAAGCACTCGCGGGAGCCCGGACGCACCGGGCTGAGAGGGAGGCTGACCGGCCTCCGACCGTACGAACCTGATCCGGGTCATGCCGGCGAAGGGAGGGCTGGACGCCCATGCGTTCTTCCGATGTCCGAGAGGCCTCCGACGTGCGGGGGTCGACGTCCTCGTGGTCGGGGGCGGCATCATCGGCCTGGTCACGGCCTGGCGGGCCGCGCTGCGCGGGCTGCGCACCGCCGTCGTCGACCCCGAGCCGGGCGGCGGGGCCGCGCGGGTCGCGGCCGGGATGCTCGCCGCCGTGACCGAGCTGCACTACGGCGAGGAGACCCTGCTCGGGCTCAACCTCGCCTCCGCCGCCCGCTATCCGGCCTTCGTCGCCGAGCTGGAGGAGGCGACCGGGCTCGACGTCGGCCACCGCGTCTGCGGCACCCTCGCCGTCGCCCTCGACGCCGACGACCGGGCGCACCTGCGCGAGCTGCACGCCCTGCAGGTGCGCTGCGGGCTCGCCTCGGAGTGGCTGAGCGGCCGTGAGTGCCGCCGCCTCGAACCGATGCTGGCGCCGGGGGTGCGCGGCGGCCTCCGGGTCGACGGCGACCACCAGGTGGACCCGCGCCGGCTCGCCGCCGCGCTCGTCGTCGCCTGCGAGCGGGCCGGGGTGGTCTTCCACCGGACGCTCGTGGAACGGCTCGCGGTGCGGGGCGACCGGGCGCGCGGCGCGGTCCTCGCCGGGGGCGGGGAGCTGGAGGCGGGGCAGACCGTCCTCGCGGCGGGCAGCCTGAGCGGGCGGCTCGCGGGGGTGCCGGACGAGGTGCTCCCGCCGGTGCGCCCGGTGAAGGGCCAGGTCCTGCGCCTGCGGGTGCCGCCCGCGTACGCCCCTTCCTCTCCCGGACCGTCCGGGCCGTCGTGCGCGGCAGCCACGTCTATCTGGTGCCGCGCGAGAACGGCGAGCTGGTCGTCGGCGCCACCAGCGAGGAGCTCGGCTGGGACACCACGGTGACGGCGGGCGGGGTGTACGAGCTGCTGCGCGACGCGCACGAGCTGGTGCCCGGGATCACCGAGCTGCCGCTCACCGAGACCCTGGCCGGGCTGCGCCCCGGCTCGCCGGACAACGCCCCGCTGCTCGGCCCCACCGCGCTGCCCGGTCTGCTGATGGCCACCGGCCACCACCGCAACGGGGTGCTGCTCACCCCGTCACCGGCGACGTCATGGCGGAGGTGCTCACCACGGGCGCCCTGCCCGACGAGGCGCGCCCCTTCACCCCCGCCGTTTCTCCTCCGCCCCTCCCGTACGTCAGGAGCAGCCCGCATGAGCGTGAACCCGCCCACCGACGACGTGACCGCGACCGTGACCGTGTCCGTGAACGGGGAGGCGCGCGCTCTCCGGCCCCGTCTCCCTCGACGCCCTCGTCGCGACCCTGACCGCGGCCCCTCCGGGGTGGCCGCCGCCGTCAACGAGACGGTGGTCCCGCGCGGCGAGTGGGCGACGACGCTCCTCGGCGACGGGGACCGGGTGGAGGTCCTCACCGCGGTGCAGGGGGCTGAGCGCGATGTCCGACGACGTGTTCGTCCTCGGCGGTGCGGAGTTCTCCTCCCGCCTGATCATGGGCACCGGCGGGGCGCCCAGCCTCGACGTCCTGGAGCGCTCCCTGGTCGCCAGCGGCACGGAGCTGACCACGGTCGCCATGCGGCGCCTGGACCCGACCGTGCGGGGCTCGGTCCTCTCCGTCCTGGACCGGCTCGGCGTCCGGGTGCTGCCCAACACGGCGGGCTGCTTCACGGCCGGCGAGGCGGTCCTGACCGCCCGGCTCGCCCGGGAGGCGCTCGGCACCGACTGGATCAAGCTGGAGGTCGTCGCCGACGAGCGGACCCTGCTGCCGGACGGCGAGGAGCTCCTGAACGCGGCGGAGACCCTGGTCGACGACGGCTTCACCGTCCTGCCGTACACCAACGACGACCCGGTCCTCGCCCGGAAGCTGGAGGACGTGGGGTGCGCGGCGATCATGCCGCTCGGCTCCCCCATCGGCTCCGGGCTCGGCATCCGCAACCCGCACAACTTCCAGCTCATCGTGGAGCGGGCGGGGGTGCCGGTGATCCTGGACGCGGGGGCCGGCACGGCGTCGGACGCGACGCTCGCCATGGAGCTGGGGTGCGCGGCGGTGATGCTGGCCTCGGCCGTCACCCGGGCGCAGGAACCGGTCCTGATGGCCTCGGCGATGCGGCACGCGGTCGAGGCGGGCCGGCTCGCCCACCGGGCCGGCCGGATCCCGCGCCGCCACTTCGCGGAGGCGTCCTCGCCGGTGGAGGGCCGGGCGCGGCTCGATCCGGAGCGCCCGGCGTTCTGAGGCCCGGGGCCCTCCGGGGCCCGTCACAGGTCTGCTGCGGTACGGGGCGGGCGCACCGGACGCGTGTGCGCGGCTCGTAGACTCGTCGCCGTGGACACGACCCTTCAGGACCCCCTCGTCGGGCGGCTGCTCGACGGCCGCTACCGCGTCGACGCGCGCATCGCCGTCGGCGGGATGGCCACGGTCTACCGGGCCGTCGACACCCGCCTCGACCGCGTCCTCGCGCTCAAGGTGATGCACCCGCAGCTCGCGGCCGACGCCGTCTTCGTCGAGCGGTTCATCCGCGAGGCGAAGTCGGTAGCCCGCTCGCGCACCCCAACGTCGTCGGCGTCTTCGACCAGGGCGCCGAGGGCGCGTACGTCTACCTGGCGATGGAGTACGTGCCCGGCTGCACCCTCCGCGACGTGCTGCGCGAGCGGGGCGCCCTGGCGCCCCGGGCCGCGCTCGACATCCTGGAGCCGGTGCTCGCCGCGCTCGGCGCCGCGCACCGGGCCGGGTTCGTGCACCGGGACATGAAGCCGGAGAACGTCCTGATAGGGGACGACGGCCGGGTGAAGGTCGCGGACTTCGGTCTCGTACGGGCCGTGGGCTCGGCGACCGCCACCACCGGCTCGGTCCTCGGCACGGTGTCGTACCTGGCGCCGGAGCAGATCGAGCACGGCACCGCCGACACCCGCGCCGACGTGTACGCCTGCGGCGTCGTCCTGTACGAGATGCTGACCGGCGCCAAGCCGCACGCGGGCGACACGCCCGCCCAGGTGCTCTACCGGCACCTGAACACGGACGTGCCCGCGCCCTCGGCCGCCGTGCCGGGGCTGGCCCCGGAGCTCGACGGGCTGGTCGCGGCCGCCGCGGCCCGCGCCCCCGAGGCGCGTCCGCACGACGCCGCCGCCCTGCTCGGCCTGGTCCTGGAGGCCCGCGCCGCGCTCACCGACGCGCAGTTGGACGCGGTGCCGCCGCAGGCGCGGCCCGGTGCCCGGGACACGGCCGAGGACCGGACGAGCGTGATCGCCCGCGCCGTGCCGGCCGGGGAGCGCACCAGCGTGATCGACCTCCCGCTGCCGCCGGAGGACGACGTCCGGGAGGTGCGGCACACCGGCCGGATGCCGGCGCCCGAGCCGCCCTCGGCCCCGCCCTCCCCGCCGCCCGCCGGCTGCCCCGCGCGGCCCGCTGCTCGTGATCGCCGCCGTCCTGCTCGTCCTCGGCCTGGGCGCCGGGGTCTGGTACATCAATTCCGGCCAGTTCACCCGCGTCCCGGCCGTCCTCGGCCAGACCGAGGCCGCCGCGACGAAGCGGATCACCGACGCCGGCCTGGACGTCGGCACGACGAGGCGCGCCTTCAGCGACGTGTACGAGCGCGGCACCGTCATGGCCGTCGACCCGGCCCCCGGCGAGCGCCTGCGGGGCAACGGCACGGTCGTCCTCACCCTCTCCCGGGGTCCCGAGATCGTGAAGGTGCCCAACCTCCGGAACAAGCCGCTCGCCGAGGCCCGCAAGGCCCTGGAGGAGGAGGGGCTGGCCCCGGGGTGGTCACCCGCGAGTTCAGCGACTCCGTCGCCAAGGGGCCGTGATCGGCTCCGACCCCGAGCCCGGCACCGAGCGCGCCCCCGACTCGGCGGTCGCCCTGGTCGTCAGCAAGGGCGCCCCGATCGACGTGCCCGGCGTGACCGGCGAGACCGTCGCCGACGCCACGGCCGCGCTCCAGGAGGCCGGGCTCACCGTCCGGGTCGCCCCCGAGCGGGTCGACTCCCCGAGGACGCCGGCACGGTCGCCGCCCAGTCCCTCCCGGAGGGCAGCCGCGCCGCCGAGGGCGACACCGTCACCCTCACCGTCTCCAAGGGCCCCGCCCTCGTCGAGGTCCCCGACGTCACCGGCGAGACGACCGCGGACGCGCGCACCGCCCTGGAGGACGCGGGCTTCGAGGTGAAGCTGAAGAAGTCCTTCCCGTACCTCGGCGACACGGTCGCGGGCCAGTCCGTGGAGGGCGGCTCCACCGCCCCCGAGGGCTCCTGATCACCCCTCACGATCAAGGGACTGTAGACACCCATGCGCAACCCCGTCGGCGGCCACGTCCCCGTGGCCGGCGGTCTCGCCACGGTCGGCCTGGGCTACGCCCGCGAGCTGGGCGCCGAGACCGTGCAGGTCTTCGTCGCCAATCCGCGCGGCTGGGCCACCCCGGCCGGCAATCCGGCCAGGACGAGCGGTTCAGGACCGAGTGCGCGGAGGCGTCGCTCTCGGTCTGGGTGCACGCCCCGTACCTGATCAACTTCGGCTCGCACACCGAGGCCACCGCGGAGAGGTCGGTGGAGTCGCTGCGGCACTCGCTGCGCCGGGGCCGGGAGATCGGCGCGAAGGGCGTGGTGGTGCACACCGGCTCGGCGACCGGCGGCCGGCCGCGCGAGGTGGCGCTCGCCCAGGTGCGGGAGCGGCTGCTACCGCTGCTCGACGAGCTGACGCACCCGGACGACCCGGACCTGCTCCTGGAGTCGACGGCCGGGCAGGGCTCCTCGCTCTGCTCGCGGACCTGGGACTTCGGCCCGTACTTCGACGCCCTCGACCGCCATCCCAAGCTGGGCGTCTGTCTGGACACCTGCCACGTCTTCGCGGCCGGGCACGACCTGGCGGGCCCGCACGGGGCGGCGCAGACCCTGGACCTGCTGGTGGAGACCGTCGGCGCGGGACGGCTGAAGCTGATCCACGCCAACGACTCCAAGGACGTGGTGGGCGCCCACAAGGACCGGCACGCGAACATCGGCGCCGGCCACATCGGCGAGGACGCCTTCCGGGAGCTGCTGCGCCACCCGGCGACGGAGGGGTGCCGCTGGTCATCGAGACGCCCGGCGGCAAGGAGGGGCATCGGGCGGACGTGGACCTCCTGAAGAGGCTGCGTCCCTGAGGGCCACCCCCGAGGGGCGGCCGGCGGGGTCAGAGCTCGGGGCCGTCCCCGGCTCCTCCTGGTACGAGTAGCGCTGCTCCCGCCAGGGGTCGCCGAGGTTGTGGTAGCCCCGCTCCTCCCAGAAGCCGCGCCGGTCGGCGGCCATGTACTCCACGCCCCGGACCCACTTCGGGCCCTTCCAGGCGTACAGGTGCGGGACGACGAGCCGGAGCGGGAAGCCGTGCTCGGCGGTGAGCAGCTCCCCGTCCTTGTGGGTGGCGAAGATCGTGCCGTCCGAGGCGAAGTCGGCGAGCCGCATGTTGGCGCTGTAGCCGTACTCGGCCCAGACCATCACATGGGTGACCTGGGGCGCGGGCGGGGCGAGCTCCAGGATCGTCCGGGCGGGGACGCCGCCCCATTCGGCCCCGAGCATGCTGAACTTCGTGACGCAGTGCAGGTCGGCCACGACCGTGGAGAACGGCAGGGCCGAGAACTCCTCGTGGTTCCAGCAGCGCTTGTCGCCGTCGGCCGTCGCCCCGAAGACGCGGAACTCCCAGCGGTCCGGCTTGAACCTGGGGACGGGCCCGTAGTGGGTGACCGGCCAGCCGCGCTGGATCCGCTGTCCCGGCGGGAGGTCCGCCGCGAGGTCCGGCGAACGGTCCGACCGACCCGCTTCCCGGTGTACTCCGCTCTCCGGCTGACCCATGTCATCCATGGTGACAGACCGCAAGGGATGGTCATGACCAGGCGACCACTCCGACGACACCATTGGGGCAACTCCCACTAAGCCTGCACTTACTGGACGCCCCCATTCGGGGTGCGAGGATGCGGCCATCCTGCCCAGTTATGGCGTAGACACACCGTGTGAAGTGGAAGGAGCCTGTGCGATGCAGGGCGACCCCGAGGTCCTCGAGTTCCTGAACGAGCAGTTGACCGGCGAGCTCACCGCCATCAACCAGTACTGGCTGCATTACCGCATCCAGGACAACAAGGGGTGGACGAAGCTCGCCAAGTACACCCGTGAAGAGTCCATCGACGAGATGAAGCACGCGGACAAGCTGACCGAGCGCATCCTGATGCTCGACGGCCTGCCCAACTACCAGCGGCTCTTCCACGTGCGGGTCGGCCAGACCGTCACCGAGATGTTCCAGGCGGACCGCCAGGTCGAGGTGGAGGCGATCGACCGCCTCAAGCGCGGCATCGAGGTCATGCGCGCCAAGGGGACATCACGTCCGCCAACCTCTTCGAGGAGATCCTCGCGGACGAGGAGCACCACATCGACTACCTGGACACGCAGCTCGAACTGATCGAGTCGCTGGGCGAGGCGCTCTACATCTCGACGCTCATCGAGCAGCCGAGCTGAGTCCCCGCGGAGGCCGGACGGCCCCGGGTCAGGCAGCTTCGCCGAGGACGGTGGCGGGAGCGGCGGCGGTCTCGGCCGCCAGGGCCGGAACGCCCCGGTCCACCAGGTCGCGCCGGGGGCAGTTGCCGCGCCCGAGAATGGCCTGGATGCGGCGGACGCAGGAACCGCAGTCCGTGCCGGCCTTGCAGGCGGAGGCGATCTGCCGGGGCGTGCAGGCGCCCGCGTCCGCGTGCTCCTTGACCTGCTTCTCCGTGACACCGAAGCATGAGCAGACGTACACGCGGTTCACCTCCCGCCGAGATCGTTTAGGTTAACCTAACCTTACCCGCCGGACCGGGGCCGTAAAGACCCGAAAACGAGGATGGGGCGCGGATCACAAGGATCCGCGCCCCATCGTCGTAGAAACCACTTACTGATCGCGGTACATCTCCGCCACCAGGAACGCCAGGTCGAGCGACTGGCTGCGGTTGAGCCGCGGGTCGCAGGCCGTCTCGTAGCGCTGGTGCAGGTCGTCGACGAAGATCTCGTCGCCGCCGCCCACGCACTCGGTGACGTCGTCGCCGGTGAGCTCGACGTGGATGCCGCCGGGGTGGGTGCCCAGCTCCTTGTGGACCTCGAAGAAGCCCTTGACCTCGTCGAGGACGTCGTCGAAGCGGCGGGTCTTGTGGCCGGAGGCGGCCTCGAAGGTGTTGCCGTGCATCGGGTCGGTGACCCAGGCGACGACCGCGCCGGAGGCGGTGACCTTCTCGACCAGCTCGGGGAGCTTGTCGCGGACCTTGTCGGCGCCCATGCGGACGATGAAGGTCAGCCGGCCCGGGTCGCGCTCCGGGTCGAGGCGGTCGATGTAGGTGAGCGCCTCGTCCACCGAGGTGGTCGGGCCCAGCTTGATGCCGATCGGGTTCGCGATCCGCGAGGCGAACTCGATGTGGGCGTGGTCGAGCTGGCGGGTGCGCTCGCCGATCCAGACCATGTGGCCGGAGGTGTCGTACAGCTTGCCGGTGCGCGAGTCCGTACGGGTCAGGGCGCCCTCGTAGTCGAGCAGCAGCGCCTCGTGGGAGGCGTAGAACTCGACGGCCTTGAACTCGGCCGGGTCGGTGCCGCAGGCCTTCATGAAGTTCAGGGCGTTGTCGATCTCGCGGGCGAGCGCCTCGTAGCGCTGGCCCGAGGGGACGACTTCACGAAGTCCTGGTTCCAGGCGTGCACCTGGCGCAGGTCGGCGTAGCCGCCGGTGGTGAAGGCGCGCACCAGGTTGAGCGTGGAGGCGGAGGCGTTGTACATCCGCTTCAGGCGCTCGGGGTCCGGGACGCGGGCGGCCTCGGTGAAGTCGAAGCCGTTGACCGAGTCGCCGCGGTACGTCGGCAGGGTCACGCCGTCGCGGGTCTCGGTCCCCTTCGAGCGGGGCTTGGAGTACTGCCCGGCGATGCGGCCGACCTTCACCACGGGCACGGAGGCCGCGTAGGTGAGGACGGCGCTCATCTGGAGCAGCGTCTTGAGCTTGGCCCTGATGTGGTCGGCGGACACGGCGTCGAAGGCCTCGGCGCAGTCGCCGCCCTGGAGCAGGAACGCCTCGCCACGGGCGACGGCTCCCATCCGGGCGCGCAGTTGGTCGCACTCGCCGGCGAAGACGAGCGGAGGATACGACTCGAGGTCCGCGATCACATCGCGCAGAGCCTCGGCATCGGGGTACTCGGGCTGCTGCGCCGCGGGCAGGTCTCGCCAGGTCGCCTCGGCGACGGCGTGGGAATCAGCGTTCACGGTCACACGGACAACACTACGGGGTTCTTCGTCCGGTCCTGTCCCACCGACCAGTGGCTGAGACGACTGCCCGGAATGTCGGCCGCTGATCTTCATGCCGGTGAGCGGTGCTAGTCTCGGCCCGTTTCTCGACAACACAGTTCTCGACAACACGGTCGAACACAGGTGAACACAGGGGTGGGTGGCGTGAGCCGGAGACACCGCAGGGACCGAAAGAAGAAACGTCTCTTCTACGGAGCGGCGGCCGCGGTCGTCGCCACGGCCACGATCGGCGGCCTCGCGGTCGCCTCCCCGGCCTCCTGGGAGGGGCGTCCGGGGCGGAACGTCCGGGGGCGCCTCGCTCCAGGAGCAGTTCGCGAGCGCGGCGCGCGAGTTCGACGTGCCGCAGAGCGTGCTGATGGCGGTGTCGTACCAGCAGACCCGCTGGGAGTCGCACGACGGCGAGCCGAGCACGACCGGCGCGTACAACGTGATGGGGCTCACGAAGGTCGAACCCGGGGACGTCGCGGGAAGGTCACCGACGAGCAGATCGACCACTTCGACGGCTCCGGCCGGCCGGAGATCGCGAAGAAGTTCGACCGCGAGCAGGTCCGGCGCATCCTGGAGAAGGCGCTCGTCGACACCGACGACCCGCGCCTGCACACCCTGGACGAGGCCGCCGAGCTGATCGGCAGCTCCACCGAGGCCGTCCGGAACGACACCGGCGCCTCCATCCGGGCCGGTGCCGCGCTGCTCGCCGACTACCAGAAGCAGGCGGGCGCCGAGCTGTCCGAGGAGCCGGGCGACTGGTACCCGGCCGTGGCGCGCTACAGCCAGTCGCCGGAGAAGAAGGGCGCCGACCTCTTCGCGAAGCGCGTCTTCGAGTCGATCAGGGAGGGCGAGCGGGCGGTCACCCTCGACGGCGAGCCGGTCGCCCTGCCGGCCGACCCGTCGGCGGAGCCGGTCAAGCCGGCGAACGTACCCCTGGCGGCGAGCTTCGCGAGCACGGCGACGGTCCCGACCCCCGAGTGCCCCTCGGGCCTGAACTGCGTCTTCGTACCGGTCAGGACGGACCCCGCCGGCTCGCGCAACTACACCCCGGGGACCGCCCGAACCAGGGCACGGACATCCGCCAGATCGTCATCCACGACACCGAGGGCCCCTACCAGGGCGCGCTCGACGTGCTGACCGACCCGAAGGGGATCGGCAGCGCCCACTACCTGATCCGGGCCCAGGACGGCCAGGTCACCCAGATGCTGGAGAACAAGCACCTGGCGTGGCACGCGGGCAACTGGACGCACAACATGCACACCATCGGCGTGGAGCACGAGGGCTTCGCCATCAAGGAGGGGAGCTGGTACACCGAGCCGCAGTACCGTTCCTCCGCGGAACTGGTGAAGTTCCTGGCGCAGAAGTACGGCGTGCCGATCGACCGCGAGCACATCATCGGCCACGACGAGGTGGCGCTCCAGACGGACGCCGGCGTCAAGGACCTCCACTGGGACGCGGGCCCGTACTGGGACTGGAACCACTACATGTCCCTCCTGGGCGCCCCGCAGGGCGACAAGGGAGCGGGCGGTCCGCTCCGGGCCGGCCAGGTGGTCCGCGTGGTGCCGCCGTTCACCACGGCGAACCAGCCGGAGCTGGCCTACGAGGACGAGGCCACCAAGAAGATCGTGAACGCCTCGCCCCGGCCGTCGAACTTCGTCTACCTCCGCACGGAGCCGTCGGCCGCCTCGGCGACCCTCGTCGACCCCTACTTCTCGTCGCTGTGGACCTGGGCTCGAACTACGGCAACAAGGTCCGCGCCGGCGGCCGGTACGTCGTGGCCGAGACCCGGGGGGACTGGACGGCGATCTGGTACGCGGGCCGGAAGGCCTGGTTCCAGAACCCCGGCGGCCAGTACACCGTCCCGGTGTCCGGCGCCACGACCGTGAAGGTGGCGCCGGGCCTGTCCGCCGCCGCGGTCTACGGCCGTTCCTTCCCGGAGACCGCCGCCTACACGGCCGCGGGCCTGAAGCCCCCGGCCGACGACGGCGCCTCCCTGACCAGGTTCACCTTCGCCCCCGGCCAGGCCTACGTGAAGGCCGGTCCGGCGGTGCGGGGCGACGAGTGGTTCGGCTCCGCCCAGAAGAACGTCGTCGGATCCACCCTGTACGTGCCGATCCGCTTCCACCACAAGATCGTCTGGGTGAAGCAGAGCGAGGTCACCGAGGCCCCGGCGACGAGCCGGTCGCCGCGGACGACCGCTACAACCTCCTCGCCCGGGACACCTCCGGCGTCCTCTGGCAGCACCAGGGCAGCGGAGACGCCTCCGCGCCGTTCCTGGCGCGGTACCGGATCAGCGCCGGGTGGAACACGTACGACACCGTGACCCCGATGACCGCGCTGCGGGCGGACGGGACCGGGGACGTCTTCGCCCGGGACACCACCGGCGTCACGTGGTACTTCCCGGGCAGCGGGAACCCGTCCATGCCGTTCCGGCCGCGGGTCAGGGTCAGCGCCGGCTGGCAGATCTACGACACGATGGTGGGCGTCCGCGACATCAGCGGCGACGGCAGGGCCGACCTGCTGGCACGCGAGAAGAGCGGCGTCCTGTGGCTGTTCAAGGGCACCGGCGACCCGGTGACGCCGTTCGCCGCGCGGGTGAAGGTCAGTGCGGGCTGGACCCTGTACGACGCGTTGGTGGGCACCGGCGACCTGACCGGTGACGGCAAGCCCGACGTGATGGCCCGCGACACCACCGGCGGCATGTGGATCTTCAAGGGCACCGGCACGAGCGCGCTCTTCCAGCCCCGGCTGAAGATCAGCAACGGCTGGCAGGCCTACCAGGGCCTGATCGGTCCGGGCGACCTGAACCTGGACGGCAGGGCGGACTTCGTCGCGCGCGAGACCTCGGGCGCGCTCTGGACGTTCCCGGGCACCGGCACGAGCACGCTCTTCTCCCCCGGGTGAAGGTCGGCGGCGGCTGGGAGGTCTACGACCTGGTCCTCTGACCGCACGGCCGGACCGCTCCGGGGCCCGGCCCGCACCGTCCGCGGTGTGGACCGGGCCCCGTTTCCGTGCACGGCCGGGTTACAGTGCTCGCATGCACGCGCACCTGAACCAGGACTGGTGGTGGACCGCTCATCCGGCGGCCCACTGACTGCGCGTACACCGACGCACGCGAAGGCCGCCCGAGGGCGGCCTTTCCGTATCCGGGGCCGTTCCTCTCCGCACTCCCACCGGAAGGAACGACGGACCCCATGGACCTCTCCCGTCTGCTCGACGACTCCTGCCCTCCCTTCGCCCTGCTGCGCAGGCGCGCCCCGGGCCGCGACCACGACACCGTCGAGGTGCTGATCGGCCGGGTCCACGCGGCCGAGCGCCTCGCGGAGCTGCCCGTGGGCCCGCTGCCGACGCTCGCGCTCGTGCCCTTCCGGCAGATCCGGGAGCGCGGCTTCGACGTGCGCGACGACGGCACCCCGCTCTCCGTGCTCGTCGCCGACGAGACGTACGAGCTGCCGCTCGCGGCCGTCCTGGCGGACCTCCCGGCGCACGACGTGGCCGTCGAGGCGGGCGGGTTCGACGTCTCCGACGAGGAGTACGCGGAGACCGTGCGGCGGGTGATCGACGAGGAGATCGGCTCCGGCGAGGGCGCGAACTTCGTGATCCGGCGCACCTACACCGGCCAGGTCCCGGGCTTCGGGCGCGCCGACGCGCTCGCCCTGTTCCGGCGGCTGCTCGCGGGCGAGCGGGGCGCGTACTGGACCTTCGTCGTGCACACCGGGGAGCGGACGCTGGTCGGGGCCAGCCCGAGGCGCACGTGCGGATGTCGGGCGGGACGGTCGTGATGAACCCGATCAGCGGCACGTACCGCTACCCGGCCGGGGCCGCCCCACCCCGGAGGACCTGCTCGCCTTCCTCGGCGACCGCAAGGAGACCGAGGAGCTGTCCATGGTGGTGGACGAGGAGCTGAAGATGATGTGCACGGTGGGCGACCGGGGCGGGGTGGTGATCGGCCCGCGCCTGAAGGAGATGGCCCACCTCGCCCACACCGAGTACGAGCTGCGCGGCCGGTCCTCGCTGGACGTGCGGGAGGTGCTGCGGGAGACGATGTTCGCGGCGACCGTGACCGGGTCGCCGGTGCAGAACGCCTGCCGGGTGATCGAGCGCCACGAGGCCGGGGGCCGCGGCTACTACGCGGGGCCCTCGCCCTGCTCGGCACGGACGGGACCGGCGCCCAGACGCTGGACTCCCCATCCTGATCCGTACGGCCGACATCGCCGCCGACGGGCGGCTGCGGGTGCCGGTCGGCGCGACCCTCGTCCGGCACTCCGACCCGGCGGGCGAGGTCGCCGAGACCCACGCCAAGGCGGCCGGGATCCTCACCGCGCTGGGCGTGCGGGAGGCCGGCCGGCGGCGGAGGGCCCCGTCGCCCCCACCTGGCCGACGACCCCCGCGTGCGGGCCGCGCTCGACGCGCGCCGGGCGGACCTGGCGCCGTTCTGGCTGAGGATGCAGGTGCGGTCCGCCGAGCTGTCCGGGCACGCGCTCGTGGTGGACGCCGAGGACACCTTCACCGCGATGCTGGCGCACGTCCTGCGCTCCTCCGGTCTGGAGGTGTCGGTGCTGCGGTACGACGAGCCGGGGCTGCGGGAGCTGGCGCTCGCGCACGAAGGGCCGGTCGTCCTGGGCCCGGGGCCCGGCGACCCCTCGGACGCGGCCGACCCGAAGATGCGGTTCCTGCGCGGACTCACCGCCGACCTGGTCCGGGACCACCGCCACGGCCTGCTCGGAGTGTGCCTCGGCCACGAGCTGATCGCCGCCGAGCTGGGCCTGGAGATCGTCCGCAAGCGGGTGCCGTTCCAGGGCGCCCAGGTGCGGATCGACCTGTTCGGGCAGGAGCGGACGGTCGGCTTCTACAACAGCTTCACCGCCCGCTGCGACGACCGGGCGGCCGAGGAGCTGGCGCTGCACCGGATCGAGGTCAGCCGCGACCCGGGGACCGGCGAGGTGCACGCCCTGCGCGGGCCCGGCTTCGCCGGGGTGCAGTTCCACCCGAGTCGGTCCTGACGACGGAGGGCGCGGCCCTGACGGCCTCGCTCCTCGCGGGCGTGCTGGTCTGAGGGCCCGGAGGTCCCCGGGGCCCGGCGGCCGGGTCAGCCGGCCCTGGGGACCAGGACGTTCTCGCTGCGCCGGCCCGCCGTGTAGTCGAGGACGTTGCGGAGGGTGGTGTCGACGATCTGGCCGACGGCGTCCGCCGTGTAGTACGCCTGGTGGGAGGTGACCACCACGTTCGGGAAGGTGACCAGGCGGGCCAGGGTGTCGTCCTCGACGACCTCCAGGGACTTGTCGAGGAAGAAGAGCCCGGCCTCCGCCTCGTACACGTCCAGGCCGACGCCCGCGAAGCGGCTCGGCGCGCAGCTCGGTGACCAGGGCCTCGGTGTCGACGAGCCCGCCGCGGCTGGAGTTCACCAGGATGGCGTCGTCCTTCATCGCCTTGAGGGCGGTGGCGTCGACGAGGTGCCGGGTGGCGGGGAGCAGCGGCACGTGGAGGCTGATCAGGTCCGCCTCCGCGAAGAGCCGCTCCTTCTCGACGTACCGCATGCCGAGGTCGACGCAGGCCGGGTTCTCGGCGACGTCCCAGCCGAGGAGCTTCATCCCGAAGCCGTGGGCGATCCGGGTGAAGGCCTCCCCGATCTTGCCGGTGCCGAGGACCCCGACCGTACGTCCCCGCAGGTCGCGGCCCATCAGCCCGTCGAGGCGGAAGTCGAAGTCGCGGGTGCGGTTGGAGGCGCGGACGATCCGGCGGTTGACGGCCATGGCGAGGGTCCAGGCGAACTCCGCGACGGAGTAGGGCGAGTAGTACGACACCCGGGCGACGGTGAGGCCGAGGCGCTCGGCGACCTCCAGGTCGATGTTGTTGAAGCCCGTGGAGCGCTGGGCGATCATCTGGGTGCCGCCGGCGGCGAGGGTCTGGAGGACGCGGTGGTCCAGGACGGCGTTGACGCTGGTGGAGATGATCTCGTAGCCGGCCGCGATGCGGGCGGTGTCCTCGGTGAGGAAGACGTCCAGGCAGTGGACGTCGTGGTACCCTCGAAGGCCCGCTCGATGAGGGCCTTTCGTCCGCCTGCACGCCGAATGCCAGGATTTCCACGGTTTCCCTCGTTGTCCGCTCTCTGCGGTCCTCGCGGTGACGGGCCGCATACGCACGCGTACGTCTCGTACGCGCGAATATACGGCCCCCGTGGCCATCGCGCCGGGTCCCGGGGCCGGGTCCCCGGAGGTTCCTACGCGTCGTCGAGGCCGCGCTCAATGGCGTACCGGACGAGCTCCACCCGGTTGTGGAGCTGGAGCTTGCCGAGGGTGTTCTGGACGTGGTTCTGCACTGTGCGGTGCGAGATGACCAGGCGCTCGGCGATCTGCTTGTAGCTGAGGCCCTTGGCGACGAGCCGCAGGACCTCGGTCTCGCGCTCGGTCAACTGCGGGGCCCCGGCCCGTCGCCGCCGGCGGCCGGGGCGGGCTCGGAGGCGAGCCGGCGGTACTCGCCGAGGACCAGGCCGGCCAGGCCGGGGGTGAAGACGGGGTCGCCGGCGGCCGTGCGCCGTACCGCGTCGATCAGCTCCTCCGTACTGGCGGACTTGAGGAGGTAGCCGGTGGCGCCGGACTTGACCGCCTCCAGGACGTCGGCGTGCTCGCCGCTCGCCGAGAGGACGAGGACCCTGAGGTCCGGCCGGGCCCCGACGAGCTCCTTGCAGACCTGGACGCCTGGCTTGACCGGCAGGTTCAGGTCCAGGACGAGACGTCGGGGCGGCGGCCGCCGCGCGCCGCACGGCCTGCTCGCCGTCGCCCGCGGTCGCGACCACGTCGAAACCGGACTCGGCCAGGTCGCGGGCGACCGCGTCCCGCCACATCGGGTGGTCGTCGACGACCATGACCCTGATCGGCTGCTCGTTCACTGCTTGCCTGCCTTCCCCGTGGGACCTTCAACTCGACTTCCGTGCCCTGCCCGGGGACCGAGACGACCTCGGCGCTGCCGCCCAGGTCCCGCAGCCTCCCCGGATGGAGAGGGCGACGCCCATCCGGCCCTCGTCCTCCGCCTGCGCGAGGCGGCCGTCCGGGATGCCGGGCCCGTCGTCCCGGACGGTGACGACCACCTCGTCGGACCAGTCCTCGATCAGGATCCAGGCGTGGGCGTCCCCGCCCGCGTGGACCCTCACATTGTCCAGGGCGGCGCCGACGGCGGCGGCCAGCTCGCGGGCGGCGGACGGCGGGAGGAGGACCGGCGCGCCCGGCTCGGAGAGGGTGGTCCGGGACCCGGCGCGCGGGGCGATCAGGGCGCGCAGGTCGACGGGGGCGGAGTCGTCGGCCTCGTCGTCCACCTCGACGACCCGGACCACGGCCCCTCGGACTCGTCCTCGGAGACCAGGCTGGGCCGGGCGAGCCCGCCCGCCACCAGGGTGCGCAGGGCCACCTCCTGCTCGCCCGCCATCCGGCCGAGCTCGGCGGCCTCCCCGCCGAGCGCGGTGCCGCGGCGCTGCACCATCGCGAGGACCTGGAGGACGCCGTCGTGGATGTCGCGGGCGAGCCGCTCCCGCTCCCGCGTGGCGGCCTCGATCTCCAGGGCGCGGGCGAGGGTGCGCTCGGAGGCGCGGGCGACCTCGACCACGTATCCGATGGCGATGGAGGCGACCCAGACCAGGATCACGTTGTGGACGGTGTCCCGGGTGGGGTGGCCGCGCTCGACGACGTTGGCGACGGCGACGAGGGAGGAGGCGAAGCCGGCCCAGCGCCAGCCGCCCTTGATGGCGAACGCGAGGACGGATCCCGCGGTCCATATGGAGGGCAGGGTGGAGCCGTCGACCGACCGCGCGTGGGCGTCGGCGAGCGGGGTGAGGAGGATGCCGGTGAGGGCGACGGCGAGGTCGGCGCCCAGGAAGCGCCGGGTGCAGCCGGCCGCGTTCGCCACCTTGGGGAGGGTGGCGAGGTTCCAGACGCACAGCACCGCCAGGTAGACGACGCCGACCCAGGGCCGCTCGTACCGCTCGTGGCCGAAGACGAAGATCAGGACCGCGTAGACCATCGTCAGGACGCGGTACCCGGTCAGCGCCCGCCACAGCGGCTGCTCGACCGACATGCGTACGACGCGCTCGCGCTTGGCCATCTCTCCCCGCCCCGGCACCCCCGACGGGGTGGTCCTTCCGCGCCCCGGACTCCTCGCGGGGCGGTCCTTCCCTCGCCCCGGACTCCTCGCGGGGCGGTGCTGTCTAGGCGCCCGACTCCTCGCGGGCGGCGATCTCGGCCTTCACGGCCTCCTTGGCCGCCTTCTCCGCCTCCGCGATCTGCCGCTTGGCGGCGGTGGCGTAGATGTCGACGTACTCCTGGCCGGACAGCTTCATGATCTCGTACATGACCTCGTCGGTCACCGAGCGGAGGATGAAGCGGTCCCCTCCATGCCCTGGTAGCGGGTGAAGTCCAGCGGCTTGCCGATCCGGATCCCGGGGCGCATCAGCTTGGGGACGAGCTTGCCGGGCGGCTGGATCTTCTCGGTGTCGATCATGGCGACCGGGATCACGGGCGCGCCGGTGGCCAGGGCGACTCGGGCCAGGCCGCCGGGCTTGCCCCGGTAGAGGCGCCCGTCGGGCGAGCGGGTGCCCTCGGGGTAGATGCCGAAGAGGCCGCCGCCCTCGATGACCTCGATGCCGGCCCTGATGGCCGCCTCGCCGGCGCCCCGGGCGCCCGAGCGGTCCACCGGGAGCTGGCCGACGCCCTTGAAGAAGGCGGCGGTGAGCTTGCCCTTCACGCCGGGGGTGGTGAAGTACTCGGCCTTGGCGATGAAGGTGACCTTGCGGTCCAGGACGGCCGGCGGGAAGAAGGAGTCCGAGAAGGACAGGTGGTTGCTCGCCAGGATGGCGGGGCCGTCGGCGGGAACGTTCTCCAGGCCCTCCACCCAGGGCCGGAAGGCGAGCTTCAGGGACCCGCCGAGGGAGAACTTCATCGCGCCGTAGATCAACTCGCCATGCCTTCCGTGTGCCGTAGGGCCCCGACTTTATCCCGTACCGGCGTACGCCCCCGCTACGGCCCTGGTCGGTGTCGGTCCGGTCGCGTACGGTGAAGTCCCTTCCCATTTTCCGTCGCTTCGGCGCACCGGAGGCGCACCCAGGGCGCCCCCGGGGACGCGTCCGGGGGCGAACGCGAAGCCGAGCGAACAGGAGACCCCGGTGCCGGTCCTTCCCGGAGCCGAGCCGTACCGCCATGAGGGCGGAGAGGTCGGCGTCCTTCTCTGTCACGGATTCACCGGTTCCCCGCAGTCGATGCGCCCGTGGGCCGAGTACCTGGCCGGGCACGGCCTGTCGGTGTCGGTGCCGCTCCTGCCGGGGCACGGCACCCGCTGGCAGGACATGCGGATCACCACCTGGCACGACTGGTACGCCGAGGTGGACCGGGCGCTGCGCGAGCTCCGGGAGCGGTGCGGGACCGTCTTCGTCTTCGGCCTCTCCATGGGCGGGGCGCTCGCGCTGCGGCTCGCCGCCCGGCACGGGGACGCGGTGCGGGGGCTCGTCCTGGTCAACCCGGGGAACAAGGTGCACGGCGTGGCCGCGCACGCGCTGCCGGTCGTCCGGCACCTGGTCCCCACCACGAAGGGCGTGGCCGACGACATCGCCAAGGAGGGCGTGACCGAGGGCGGCTACGACCGGGTGCCGCTGCACTCGGCGCACTCCCTGCGGCAGTTCTTCCGTACGGTCGACCGGGAGCTGCCGCAGGTCACGCAGCCGCTGGTGCTGCTGCACAGCCCCAGGACCACGTGGTGCCGCCGGCCGACTCGGCGAGGATCCTGAGCCGGGTCTCCTCGACGGACGTCCGGGAGGTCCTGCTGGAACAGAGCTACCACGTGGCGACGTTGGACCATGACGCGGAGCGGATCTTCGACGAGAGCTGGGCCTTCGTCGAGCGTCTCGCGCCGGAACCGGTCGGCGGGAAGGGGAGCAGGAGCGGTGGCTGAGCAGCAGGACGGCGGAGACCGGGAGCCGCAGCCCATCGACGAGGAGGCGGCCTGGGCCGCGATCGTCGCGGGGTACGGCGAGGAGCCCACGGACCCGCCGGGGACGAAGCCGTTCCGGCCGATCGAGAACCTGTCGCTGCCGGAGCCGGAGGACGTGAACGAGGCCGGGGACGGGGCCGGGGACGGGAAGGGCGGGGCCGCGCCCGCGCCGGGGCGGCCGGGAAGCCGGACCTGATCTGGAAGCCGAAGAAGGACGGCGGGACCGGGACGGCCGGTGCTACCGGTGCGCCTGAGGTGTCCGGGGCGTCCGGTGTTTCCGGGACGTCCGGCGCTTCCGGGACGTCCGGCGCTTCCGGTGTTTCTTCCGGTGCGTCCGGATCGGACGAGGAGCCGGGAACGGACGAGCGGGCGGACGGGGCCGGTCCGGAGAAGCCGGTGCTCGGCGGCTCGGTCGTGTTCGCGCCCGGGGTGCGGCCCGCCGGTCCCCGGGACTACTCCCCGCCGGGCCCGAGGAGGGCGCCGACGGCTCGGACGAGGCCACTTCGTGCCGCCGGAGCCGCCCCGCTGCCGGAGGCGGACGCGACGGCCAAGTTCGCCTGGCTCGGCGTGATCGGCGGCCCGGTCCTGCTGCTCGTGACCGTGCTGCTCCAGTGGGACATGACCTGGTGGCTGACGACGCTCTGCGTGGGCGGCTTCCTGGGCGGCTTCGCGACCCTGGTCGCCCGCATGAAGCACGACGACGACGAGGACGACGGCTTCGACGACCCGGGCCGCGGGGCGGTCGTCTAGAAGGACTCCCGGTCCTGCGCGGCGGGCACCCGGACCGCCGCGAGGACCGGCAGGTGGTCGGTGGCGGCCCTCAGGTCGGTGGGGTCCAGGTCCGTCGGGACCCCGCAGCCGAGAACTCGATCCCGGGGGTGGCCAGGACCGCGTCGATGCGCTGGTGGGGGTCCTCGGGGGTCGAGGTGTGCTCGCCGCCCCACGGGCTGACGGCCCAGCCGTCCCGGAGCCGCTCGGTGAGCCGGGTGAAGGCGGGGCCGCCGGGCCGTTCGTTGAGGTCGCCCGCGACGAGGGCGTACGGGGTGCCGAGGGCGGCGACCCGGTCGAGGACCATGCCGGCCTGGGCGTACCGCTCGTCCTTCCGCAGGCTCAGGTGGCAACTGATCAGGCCGACCCGGGCCCCGGCGAAGCGGACGACCGCCGTGGCCAGGCCCCGGCGGTGCAGGCCGGGGGTGAGCGGGAGGAGCACGTCCTCGGTGCGCTCCACGGTGGCCCGCAGGGAGCAGAGCAGCAGCGGCCCCGCCGCGGTGGCGCCGCCGCTCAGGACGACGAGGTCGCTCTTGGCCGCGAGCCGGGCGGCGTGCTTGCGCCAGCGGAAGAAGCGCGGGGCCTCCTGGACGAAGACGACGTCCGGGGCGCAGGCCCGGATGACCCGGGCGAGGCGTCCTCGTCGTCGCGCATCGAGCGGACGTTGTAGCTCAGGACCCGGAGGACGGCCGAACCGTCGTCCTCGGTGCGGGAGTTGGGCAGTTCGGTGATCGCCATGGGGGTCAACATACGACGACCGCCCGCCGGGTCCGAGGGACGCGGCGGGCGGTCGTCGTATGGCTCCGCGCGGATGCTTCCGTACGGGTCAGCCCTGGCGGGCCAGGTCCGCGGCGCCGACCAGGCCGGCCTTGTTGCCGAGCTGGGCGGCGAGGACCTGGGCGTGCGGACGCCACTGGCCGCCGATCAGCCAGCGCCGGAAGGACTTGCGGATCGGGTCGAGGACGAGGTCGCCCTCGTCCGAGACGCCGCCGCCGACGATGAACGCCGAGGGGTCGAAGAGCGAGGCCAGGTCGGCGAGGCCGGCACCGGCCCAGCGGGCCAGCTCCCGGAAGGAGTCGACGGCGACCGGGTCGCCGGCGCGGGCAGCCTGGCTGACGTGCCGGCCCTCGATGCCCTCGGGGGTGCCGTCGCCGAGGCCGAGCAGCACCTCGGCGTTCTCCGGGGTGGCGTTGGCGCGCTGCCTGGCGTACCGGACGAGGGCGCGCCCGGAGGCGTACTGCTCCCAGCAGCCCTGGCTGCCGCAGCCGCAGAGCAGGCCGTCGGGGACGACCCGGATGTGGCCGAATTCGGCGGCCACGCCGAAGCAGCCGCGGCGCAGCTTGTTGCCGATGATGATGCCGCCGCCGAGGCCGGTGCCGAGGGTGATGCAGATGACGTCCTCGTGGCCCTGGCCGGCGCCGAAGCGGTACTCGCCCCAGGCCGCGGCGTTGGCGTCGTTCTCGACGACGACGGGCAGGCCGACGCGCTGCTCGACCTTGTCCTTGAGCGGCTCGTGCCGCCAGTCGATGTTCGGCGCGAAGAGGACGGTGGCGCGCTTGTCGTCGACGTAGCCGGCGGCGCCGATGCCCACGGCCTCGATCACGTGGCCCGTGCCGGCCTCGGAGACCGCCGTGCTGATCGCGTCGACGATGCCCTCGGGGGTCGGCGGGGTGGGCACCTTGTGCGTGTCGAGGATGTTGCCCTCCTCGTCGACCACGCCGGCCGCGATCTTGGTGCCGCCGATGTCGACGCCGATGGTGAGTCCCATGTGTCCTCAGTTTTCGGTCGAGCCCCGCTAGGGCCCACCGTACCCGAGGGGAGGCTCGTCCTGATCAATCCAGGTCGATGTGCTGGCCGGTTCCGGGCCCCTCGCCGTCCTCGCGGGGCGTCCGCGGGGGCTCCTCCGCGGGGTCTCCTCGCGGGTCCAGCGGGTCTCGTGGCCCTCGACGGCGGAGCGGTACGCGGCGAGGATCTCGTTGCCGGCGGCGGCGAGGTGGTCGAAGACCTGCGGGTTGCGCTCGACGACGGGCTCGACGGCGGCCTTCGCCTGGTCGACGAGCTGCTGGACGGTGCGCACGGCCTGCCCCGCGAGGAGCGGGTTGCCGAAGCCCTCGGAGACCTTGCCCGCGACGGCGTCGAAGAGCTTGCGGAACTCCTCGGCGGCCGATCCGGGACCGGCCCGCGCTCGGCCCGGCGGCGGGCCTTCTCCGCCTCCAGGTCCTCGGCGCACGCCTCGGCCCAGGCGTCCGGATCGCTCATGGCGCACTCCTCAGTCGGCTGGTACTTCGACGGTACACGGACGTCAGGGGTACGGGGCCAGAGCCCGGGGTCGGGGGTGAAGCGGACGCGGAGGTCGCCGTCGACGAGGCCGGCGCCGGTGACGGTGCAGCGGCGCAGGGCGCCGGGGAGGGGAGGTTGCGGCGGAACGGTCCGGCGGTCAGGAGCAGCTCGTCGCCGCGCCGGACGAGGAGAGCTCCTCCTTGACGGCGCCGGGCAGCGGGAGGTGCCAGACCAGCACGCCGTCCGCCTCGCGCCGGTCCTCGACGGTCCAGTCGGGCAGGGGGCCGGGCGGCGGCGGCCGGGGCGGGGGCGAGGAGGGCGAGGTCGTCGGCCCGCGCGGGGCGCGGCCGAGGTGCGGGAGCTCGTGGAGCGCGGCGCCGGCGGTACGGAGCTCCGCCAGGTGCCGGTGCTGCTCGGCGGTCAGTCCGGCGAGCCAGGGGTCCTCGGAGCCGGCGGGAAGGAGCCGGTTGGCGACGACGGCGTCGAGGCGGAGGCGGTGGAGGGCGAGGCCGAGGCGGGCGGTGCGCAGGGCGCGGGCGGCGGCGGGCCCGGGTTCGAGGACGAGCCGGACGGTGGTGGCGGGGTCCTCGACGACGGCCTGGACGGCGGCGAGTTCGGCCTCCCCAGCGGGCGGTGGTCTCGTACAGCCACTGCGCGGGCATGGGGACCCCGGCGAGCTGGGCGAGCATCGGGCGCAGGGCGCGGGCGGCCTGCCGCTCCGGGGCAGGAGCCGGCGCAGGTAGCGGCGGAGCTGCTCGGGGAGCGCGAGGGCGGCGAGGGCCTCGGGGAGCGGGGGCAGGTCGACGACGGCGAGCTCGTGGTCGCCGTCGGCGGCCTCGCGCAGGAGCCCGCAGCAGGGCGAAGGGGCGGCTGCCGGGCAGCTCGGTCAGCTCGGCGTCCTCGAAGGGCGCGGCGCCGAGCAGGTCGAGGGCGACGCCGGAGCGGGCCTGGAGGGCGAGGAACTCGCGGCGGAAGTCGGCGGCGGGCTCGGGCCGCAGCACGCGGAGGCCGCCGCCGTCCGGCAGCCCCTCGGCGTCCTCGGAGACGAGCAGCACCCGCCGCCCGGCCCGCGCCTCGGCGAGGGCAGTCGCGGCGGCGACGGTGGTGCGCCCGGCGCCGCCGAGGCCGGTGACAAGGATGATCCGCATGCGGAGGACGCTACCCGCCTCCGGCGGGGAGTCGGGACCAGGGCCCCGGGGCGAGGCCCTCGCGGGACGCGGCCGGGGGCCGGGCCCGACGGTCCCGGAACCGAGGGCGCACCGGCCCCGGGCACCGGAACGCACCGCGTCGGCCCGGCGGCCGGGCCCGTCCGGAAACGGAAGACCGTGTCCCCGGGCCGACGCGAGTCCGGTCCGGCGAGGCTCGGCCCCGAGCCGGAGACGGCATCCGTCCGGACGCGGGGGCGGCACGGGGCCGGCCCGGCGCGGGGCCCGTGCGACATGGGGCCGTCCGGCGCGAGGGCCCGCCCGGCGCGAGGGCCCCAGGGCCGTCCCCCGGAGCCGTACCCCGCCCCGCCGCGCAGCGCTCTACGCGCCGGATTCCACGCGCTTCTTCAGGCCCGCCAGGGCGCGGTCGATGATGACCTTCTCGGCCTTGCGCTTGATCATGCCGAGCATGGGGATCTTGACGTCGACGGTGAGCTGGTAGGTGACCTCGGTGCGCTTGCCGCCGTCGAGGGGGTCAGGCGGTAGGAGCCGTCGAGGGAGCGGAGCATCTGGGACTTGACCAGGGTCCAACTGACCTCGTCGGCGCCGGTCCAGGTGTACGCGAGGGTGTGGTCGTCCTTGATGGCGCCCGCGTCGAGGAGCAGCCGGACCTTCTCCGCGCGGCCGGCGGCGTCCTTCTCCAGGACCTCGGCCTCCTTCACCTCGCCCGTCCACTCGGGGTAGCGGGCGAAGTCGGCGATCACGCCCATGACGTCGGCCGGCGCCGCCTCGACGGTGATGCTCGAGCTGGTGTGTTCGGCCATCGCGGTGGCTCCTCCACTGTGCGGTCCGGCGGAAGTCAAGGGGCACAGACGTGCCGACGGCAGGCTATCGCGCCCCGGGCCCGGCCCCGTACGCGAAGGCCGGGGGCCGGGGGTCACCACTCCAGGGCGAAGGGCCTGCCCGTCGAGGCGAAGTGGCCGACGTTGACGCACTCGGTCGCGCCGATCCGCATCCGCCGGGCCAGCGGCTGGTGGACGTGGCCGAAGAGGGCGTAGCGCGGCCGGGTGCGCCGGATCGCGTCGAGCAGGGCCCGGCTGCCGCGCTCGAAGCGGCGGGCCACCGTGTCGTAGGTCAGGTCCGGCACCTCGGGCGGGATGTGGGAGCAGAGGACGTCGACCTCGCCGAGCGCCTCGACCTTCGCCGCGTACTCCTCGTCGGAGATCTCGTACGGCGTGCGCATCGGGGTGCGCAGGCCGCCGCCGACGAAGCCGACGACGAGGCCGCCGAGCTCGACGCGCTCCCCGTCGAGGACGGTCGTCCCGGGCCGGGCGTACTCGGGCCAGAACCGGGGGACGTCCACGTTCCCGTAGGTGGCGTACGTCGGGGTGGGGAAGGCGGCGAAGAGCTCGGCGTACTGGCGGCGCACGGCGGCCTCGATGGCGGTGGTGCGGTCGACGCCCAGCTCGGCCCAGAGGCGGCGGCCCAGGTCGCGGGCCTCGTCGAAGCGGCGGGCGGTGCGCAGCTCGACGAGCAGATCGGCGTTCTCGACGCCGAAGAGGTCGGGGAAGATGCCCCTGCTGTGGTCGGCGTAGTCGAGGAAGAGGACCAGGTCGCCGAGGCATATCAGGGCGTCGGCGCCCTCCCCGCCGGGCGAGGTCGCCGGCGTTGCCGTGCACGTCACTGACCACATGGACTCGCATGGGGCCACCTTAGGGGGCGCCCCGGGGACGGGTCCGGGAACCGGCTCCCGGACCGGTCCCCAACCCCTACCTGCGGTTACTTCCGCGTCGGGAAACCGGTGGACTACTGTTCGCGGAGCACCGTCATGCGTGTGTGACGCACGGAACATCTGGCCGGGACCCCCTATCGAGAACCATGTACTGATGGGTAACGTCCGGGCAGTCCAGTCGTGCTCACCCCACTGAGCACCTGACCGAATATGGACTACACCGGTGCATCACACAGAGCCGTGGCGCCGGCGCCCGATGAGGAGCAGCAGTCTTGCGCGAGTTCAGCCTTCCGGCCCTGTACGAGGTCCCCACGGACGGCAACCTGACGGATCTCATCCGCCGCAACGCCTCCCAGCACCCAGACGTCGCCGTGATGGGGCGCAAGGTCGACGGCGTCTGGACGGACGTCACCGCCACCGCGTTCCTCGCCGAGGTCCGCGGGGCCGCCAAGAGCCTGATCGCCGCGGGGGTGGAGCCGGGCGACCGCGTCGCGCTGCTCTCCCGCACCCGCTACGAGTGGGTGCTCCTCGACTTCGCGATCTGGAGCGCGGGCGGCGTGACCGTGCCGGTGTACGAGACCAGCTCGCCGGAGCAGATCCAGTGGATCCTGGGCGACTCGGGCGCGACCGCCGTCCTGGTGGAGACCGCGGCGCACGAGGAGTCGGTGGCCTCGGTCCGGGCGGACCTGCCGGAGCTGACGAACGTGTGGCGGATCGAGGACGACGCGGTCGCGCGCCTCACCGCCGACGGGGCCGGCGTCTCCGACGAGCTGCTCGACGCGCGCATGTCGGCGGCGAACGCGGACGACCCGGCGACGATCGTCTACACCTCGGGCACCACGGGCCGCCCCAAGGGCTGCGTCCTGACCCACCGGGCCTTCTTCGCCGAGTGCGGCAACGTGGTGGAGCGGCTGAAGCCCCTCTTCCGTACCGGCGAGTGCTCGGTGCTGCTGTTCCTGCCCGCCGCGCACGTCTTCGGGCGGCTCGTCGAGGTGGCGTCCGTGATGGCGCCGATCAAGCTGGGCTGCGTCCCGGACATCAAGAACCTCACGGACGAGCTGGCCTCGTTCCGGCCCACGCTGATCCTGGGCGTGCCCCGGGTGTTCGAGAAGGTCTACAACTCGGCGCGGGCCAAGGCGCAGGCCGACGGCAAGGGCAAGATCTTCGACAGGGCCGCGCACACGGCCATCGCGTACAGCCGGGCGCTCGGCACCCGCAGGGCCCGTCCTTCGGCCTGAAGCTGAAGCACAAGGTCTTCGACAAGCTGGTCTACGGCAAGCTGCGGGCGGTCCTCGGCGGGCGCGGCGAGCACGCGATCTCGGGCGGCGCGCCGCTGGGCGAGCGGCTCGGCCACTTCTTCCGGGGCATCGGCTTCACCGTCCTGGAGGGCTACGGCCTGACGGAGTCGTGCGCGGCGACCGCGTTCAACCCGTGGGACCGGCAGAAGATCGGCACGGTCGGCCAGCCGCTGCCGGGCTCGGTGGTGCGGATCGCCGACGACGGCGAGGTGCTGCTGCACGGCGAGCACGTCTTCACGGGGTACTGGAACAACGAGGCGGCGACGGCCGAGGCGCTCGCGGACGGCTGGTTCCACACGGGCGACATCGGCACGCTCGACGAGGACGGCTACCTGGCGATCACCGGCCGGAAGAAGGAGATCCTGGTGACGGCGGGCGGCAAGAACGTCGCCCCGGCGGTCATCGAGGACCGGATCCGGGCGCACGCGCTGGTCGCGGAGTGCATGGTGGTCGGCGACGGGCGTCCGTTCGTGGGCGCGCTCGTCACCCTGGACGAGGAGTTCCTCGGCCGCTGGGCGGCCGAGCACGGCAAGCCGGCCGGTGCGACGGCGGCGTCCCTGCGCGACGACCCGGAGCTCCTGGCGGAGGTCCAGCGGGCGGTCGACGACGGCAACGCGGCGGTGTCCAAGGCCGAGTCGGTCCGCAAGTTCCGCGTGCTGCCCGCCCAGTTCACGGAGGAGGCGGGGCACATCACCCCGTCCCTGAAGCTGAAGCGGAACGTGGTGGCGAAGGACTTCGCGGACGAGATCGAGGCGATCTACCGGGGCTGAGCCCGAAACGTGTGCGAGGAGGCCCGGACGGTTCGTCCGGGCCTCCTCGCACGACGTCCGTACCGCTCAGAGCAGTGCGCGCAGCCGTTCCGCGAGGAGGTCCCAGCGCCACTTCTCCTCCACCCAGGCCCGGCCCGCTCGCCCATGCGGGCGCGGAGTTCGGGGTCGAGGAGGAGGGTGGCGACGCGGTCGGCGGTCTCCTCCGGCGATTCACCGCGCACGACCCAGCCCGTCTCGCCGTCGAGGACGGCGTCGGGGGCGCCGCCGGAGTCGCCCGCGACGACGGGCAGTCCGGTGGCGGAGGCCTCCAGGTAGACGATGCCGAGGCCCTCGACGTCGAGGCCGCCGCGCCGGGTGCGGCAGGGCATGGCGAAGACGTCTCCGGCCCCATAGTGGGCGGGCAGTTCGGCCCAGGGGACGGCGCCGGTGAAGCGTACGGATCCGGCCACGCCCGTCTCGGCGGCGAGACGGCGCAGGTCCTTCTCGTACGGGCCGCCGCCGACGATCAGGAGGACCGCGTCCGGGACCCGGCGCAGGATGCCCGGCAGGGCCCTGATCAGGGTGTCCTGGCCCTTGCGCGGGACGAGCCGGGAGACGCAGACGACGACCGGCCGGTCGCTGAGCCCGAGGCGGGCGCGGACCGCGTCGCCGCCGGAGCCGGGGTGGAAGGTCTTCTCGTCGACGCCGGGCGGGAGCTGGACCATCCGGTCGGCGGCGGCGGGGGTGAGGCCGAGGCGATCCGGGAGCGGGTGTACTCGCCGAGGTAGGTGATCGTGTCGGTGCCCTCGCCGATGCGGCGCAGCAACTGCCGGGCGGCGGGCAGTTGGGCCCAGCCCGCCTCGTGGCCGTGGGTGGTGGCGACCAGGCGCCGGGCGCCGGCCCGGCGCAGGGCGGGGGCCATCAGGCCGAGCGGGGCCGCGGCGCCGAACCACACGGACGCGCAGTCGTGTTCGCGCAGCAGCGCGGTGGCGCGGGCGGTGACCCGGGGGTGGGCAGCAGCATGGTGGTGCGGTCCCGGACCACGGTGAAGGGCTGTTCGGCGTCGAACGCGGCCGTCGCCTCGGCCCCTTCGCGGCCGCGCTTCCAGGTGGAGGCGTAGACCACGACCCGTTCGGGGTCCAGGCGGAGAGCCATGTTGTGCAGGAAGGCCTGGATTCCCCGGGACGCGGCGGGAAGTCGTTGGTTACGATCAGGGTCTTGTGCATCGTGGCCGACAGTACGCGATCGCACCCGCAGCCCAGCACCACCACTCCCCCGCGCGAGCGCGGGCCGACCAGACGAGGACGAGTCAGTGACGACGGGCGCAGTGGGGAAGGGGTCGCGCACGGGCCGGTGGCTTCCCGTCGGCCTCTGGGGCCTCACCCGGATCCTCCTCCTGCTGTGCGTGTTCGACGTGGTGGAGGTCCCGGGGCCGGACATCGCGTTCGACGTCGAGAACATCTACCGGGGCTGGTACGAGGTGCTGCGGGACGGCACGTACCCACTGGACGACGTCACCTGGCAGTACCCGCCGGCGGCGGCGTTCGTGATGCTCGCCCCCGACCTGCTGCCGTTCCTCGACTACGCGGCCGCCTTCTTCGTCCTCGCCCTGCTCTGCGACGCGCTGGTCTTCGGGCTGCTCCTGTACACGGGCCGCCGGGCGGGTCGGACGTCCCGGGGCGCCTGGATCTGGCTGGCGGGCGTCGCGCTGCTCGGCCCGACCGCGTACGCCCGGTACGACGTGATGGTGACCGCCGTCGCGTGGCGGGGCTGCTCGCGGCCGGCCGGAGCCCGCGGGTGCTCGGCGCGCTCGCCGGTTTCGGGGCGGTCCTGAAGGTGTGGCCGGCGCTGCTGCTCGTGGGCACCCCGAAGGGGCGGGCGGCGTTCCGCTCCTGGTCGGCGGCGGCGGGCGCGGCGGCCGGGGTGCTGCTGCTCTGCGTGCTGTGGAGGCCGGGGCGCTGTCCTTCCTCTCCTTCCAGCGGGACCGGGGCACCGAGGTCGAGTCGCTGGGCGCGACCGTCTTCCACGTGCTGCGGCACTTCGGCTGGGAGGGCGAGGCGCGGATGAACTACGGCTCGGTGGAGTTCCTCGGCCCGTACGTGCCGGCGGTGTCGACGGCCGCGCTGGCGGTGACGATCGCCGCCTTCGGCTGGCTGCTGCTCTGGCGGATCAGGGCGCGCCGGTTCGTCTCGTCGACGGTGGCGGACGCGGCCTTCGTGGCGGTGCTGCTCTTCACGCTGACGAGCCGGGTGCTCTCCCCGCAGTACATGCTGTGGCTGGTCGGCCTGGCGGCGGTGTGCCTGGCCTTCCGGTCGAGCCGGATGGAGCGGCCCGCGCACCTGGTGGTCTGGGCGACGGCGGTGACGCAGTTCGAGTTCCCGGTGTGGTTCTGGCACGTGACGCGGAGCGATCCGCTGGGCATGGCGGTCCTCTTCACGCGCAACGGCCTGCTGGTCGCCGCCACCGTCCTCGCCTGCCGCATCCTGTGGCGGCAGACGGTCACGGAGCCGCGCCTCGCCGCCGCGACCATCCCCGCGCAGCCGACCGGAGCGGACCGCGAGAAGGCCCTGTCCGGCTCGTTCCGCTGAGCGCCGGCCGGACGGACCCTAGGGCCCGTCCGACCCCGATCCGCCGGACGGGCCCTGACCGAGCCGCTCCTTCACGTACGCGCGCCAGTCCTCGGTGAACTCCTCCGGAGTGGTGTCCAGGACGTCGTGGAGCGCGTTCTCCACCGCCCCTCCCGGCCCGGGTGCGCGCCCACCGCACGGTAGAACGCGGTCAGCTCCTCCTCGCCCCAGCGCTCCGCGATCAGCTCGCAGGCCAGCCAGCCGCCCTCGTAGGCCCGTGCCAGGGCCTCCGGGTCCCCGCCGAAGGCGAAGTCGGCGTCCTCCGGGAGCCGGACCGGCGGCTCGCCGTCCCGGACCGCGCGGCGCAGCTCGGGCGCGGCCTGCGCGGGGGTGCGGCCGGCGTCCCGGTAGGCCACCCAGTCCGCGAAGCCCTCGGAGAGCCAGACCGGGGTCGACGGGGTGGTGTGGGCGCGGGTGGCGACGTGGACGGTCTCGTGGGTGAGGACGAGCTGCCGGCCGAAGTCGCCGAGGATCCCGTACGCGTCGGGGTTGACGATCACCCGGTCGGCGGGCGCGTCCGCCCCGCCCCTGGTCTCGCCCGTGGTGACGGCCGCTATCCCCGGTAGGAGTCCCCGGCGCCCCGAGGAGCTCCCCATGGCGTCCAGGGTGCCGGGGACGAGGACGACCACCCGGCGGGCCCAGTCCCCGGGCCAGGCCGCGGCGACGGCGGGGACGGCCCGGTCGGCCGCCGCCGCGATCTCCCGGAGCCGCGCCCGCTGCCGGCCGACGCCGAGGACCAGCGCGTGGGCGCCCCGCACGACCGTGACGTCGCCCTGCTCCCACAACTGCCGGGGCGCGCCCTTCGCGGGCCGGTCGCCGGTCACGTACCAGCGCCCGTCCCGCTCGGTGAGGTCCAGGACGCGGGCGCCGGTGACGGGCCGCCGGTCGTGGCCCCTGAGCCGGTAGCCGAGGTCGACGCGGGCGGTGACCCGGTCGGGGGCGGTGTGCTCGACGCCGGTGACCTCGTACGACCAGCCGTCGAGCGGCACCGCCGCGAGCCGCCGGTAGACGGTGAGGGCGGCCGGCGCGTACGCGGGGTCGAGGGCGGCCCGGAAGCCGGGCTCGTCGCGGGCGAGGAGGGCCCTGGCGTGCTCGTCCAGGAGCGTCTGGACCTCCCGGGAGGTCGCGCGGGCGGGCCCGGTCTCCGTGCAGCCGACGAGGCCCGTCAGGGCGAGCAGCAGGGCCAGCAGGCGAAGACCGCCGGCCGTCGCGCTCCGTATCCCTGACCCGCCACGCCTCCGATCGTACGGTCCGGACGGCGGGGGCGGCCTCCGGGCGGAGTCCGCGCGGTCCGGCTCAGACCCGGGTGACCGTCACGTGCGACATCATGTTCACCGGGTCGTAGCGGACCCGGGCGCCCGGGTAGGGGGCGTGGATGACCTGCCCGTCGCCCACGTACATCGCCACGTGGCTGGCGTCGCCGCGGTACGTGACGAGGTCCCCGGCCGCGCCTGCGAGAGCGGCACCTGCCGGCCCGCGTACCGCTGGGCGGCGGAGGTGCGCAGCAGGCCGATCCCGGCCTGGCGGTAGGACCAGACCATCAGGCCGGAGCAGTCGAAGGCGGAGGGCCGGTCGCCCCCACACGTACGGCCTGCCGACCGCGCCCCGGGCGGCGGCCACGGCGGCGGCGACCCGCGAGGAGACCGGTCCTGCGTCCGCGGCGGGCATCGTCTCCCCGGCCGGTCCGCCGGCGCGGGCGTCCCCGCGGCCCCCGGTGCGGGAGGCGCGCTCCTCGAAGTCGGCACGCTCCTCGGCGGTGAGGGAGGCGAGCACCCGGCGGGCCTCGGCGAGCTTCCGCTCGACGGTGCGCTTGTGGCGGGCGACCTCGGTCCGGCTGCGCTCCAGCTCGGCCAGGACCGTGCGGGCCTCGCTCCGCTGCTGGCCGAGCCGGCGCTGCTCCCGCAGGAGTTCGCCGAGCGCGGCGCTCTGGTGGGCGGTGAGCCGGTCGAGGGCGGAGGCGCGTTCGAGGTAGCTGTCCGGGTCGGAGGAGAGGAACAGGGCGAGGGCGGGGTCGATGCCGCCGGAGCGGTACTGGGCCCCGGCGACCGCGCCGAGGACGCCCCGCATGCGGTTGACGCGCTCCTGGCCGCGGGCGAGGCCGTCCCGGGCCCGGGAGACCGTGCGGCGCAGCGCGTCCGCCTTCTCGTCCGCCTGGTTGTAGCTCTCCGTGGCCCGCTCGGCCTCCTCGAAGAGGCGGTCGACCGTGGTCCGGGCGGCACCGGCGCCGGGGTCGGCGCTCGCGGGGACGGCCCCGAGGGACGCCGCCGCGGTGGCCGCGGCGGCGGCGGTGAGGACGGTGACCCGGGCGGGTCGGCGGTGGGACGCCACGGATCGCGCTCCGTTCGGCTCGACGCAGACTGGCGCGGCAGACAGTAGCCGCTGATCACTCTCCGTCCAACGAGGGCGCCGGGCACACAAAGTGACGCCCCGCCGGAGAACACAGGTCACCGGCGGGGCGTCGGGTCAGCGTGCGTCGCGGCGAACCACCCGTTCGGGCGGCATGCGGCGGCGGGTCGCGGGGTCAGCCTCCGATGCGGACGCCGAACTGGAACGAGCCCAGGTAACCCATCGCCTCGTAGCGGACGTTGGCGCCCGGGTAGGGGGCGTGCAGGACGGTGTTGTTGCCCGCGTACAGGCCCACGTGCGACAGGTTGTTGAAGAAGACCAGGTCGCCCGGCTTGAGCTGGCTGCGGCCGATCTTGGTGCCGTCGTTCTGCTGGGTGTAGGTGACGCGGCTGAGCCGGGCGCCCGCCTGGCCGTAGGCCCACTGGGTGAGGCCGGAGCAGTCGAACGAGGAGGGGCCCTCGTGGCCGGAGACGTACGGCATGCCGACGCGGGTGGAGGCGGCGCTGAGCGCGGCGGCGCCGAGGCCGCTCGCGGGCGCCTCGTTGCCCAGGTCGAGCCGCTCGCCGGCGGCGCGGCTGGCGCGCTGCTCCTTCGCCCGCTCCTCCGCGATCCGGGCCTTCTCGGCCGCGGTGAGGGTGTTGAGAGCTTCTGGGCCTCGGCCAGCTTGCCCTGGTACTTGCGCTTCTTGTCACCGAGGGACTTGCGGACGGACTCCAGGTCCCCGAGCTTCTCGGCGGCCTCGGCGCGCTGCTGGGAGAGGGTGCGCTGCTTGGCCTGGATCGCGGTGAGCACGTCGGCCTGCTGGGCGCTCAACTGGTCGATCGCGGACGCCTTGTCGAGGTAGGTGTCCGGGTCGCCGGAGAGGAAGAGCTGGAGGGCCGGGTCGATGCCGCCGGAGCGGTACTGGGCGCTGGCGACCGAACCGATCTTGTCGCGCAGGGTGTTGAGCTCCTGCTGGCCGCGGGCCACCTTGTCCTGGAGCTCGCCGATCTCCTTCTGGAGCTTGCCCCGGCGCTCGTCGGCCTGGTTGTACTGCTCCGTGGCCTCCTCGGCCTCGTGGTGCAGCGCGTCGACCTTCGACTTGACCTCGTCGATCTTGGGCTTGGCGGGGGCCGCCTGGGCGCCGGACTGGGCGGTGAGGGCGACGGCCGCGGCCGCGGTCACGGTGAGCACGGTCACACGGGCGCGGCTCGGCTGCTTGGGTCGACGGTGGGACGCCACGAAGGCGATCTCCTTCTTCCTCGAGCCGCCCGGCCGGTCAGGGGCAGGCGGTTCCTCCGCCGTCACCCCGGATGGGTGATCAACCGCGCGAAGGTTCGAGCCCTGACCCTAGTGACCGAGTTGTGATCATTCAAATCCCACCGGAGAAAATCTCGCTCACACACCACATTATTTACATACATCGCACGGGCAGTGAGGGGCGGTTGACGGTCCGCCGTCCACAATCCGGGCATAAGGGCCAGGAGTTGCGAGGCGTTACGAGAGCCGCGAAAGCCGCTTCAGCAACAAGGCGGACGCGACCGGCCGCGCCCCGCCTTCGCCACCCCGTCGGCCACCTCGCGGTCCGTGGAGACCACCACGACCGGCCGCCCCGGCGGCTCCGCCCGCACGAGCTGCCGGATCAACTCGTCGGCCGTGACACCGGGCTTGGAGAACAGCACCCGCACCCCGCGCGGCGGCGCGAGGAGCACCGGGGCCGCCAGCTCCGCCCCGTCGAAGACGCAGGTGACCTCGGCGCCCGAGCGGGCCGCGAGGGCCGAGAGCCCGCCGAGCAGCCGCAGCCGCTGCTTCTCCAGGGGCATCGTCGGATAGCCGGTCTTGGTGACGTTGTAGCCGTCGACGACCAGGTGCGTCTGCGGCAGCGACAGGAGCTGGTCGAGCAGCGCCGGGTCGGTCTCGGAGAGCGCCCGCGCCGCGATGTCCTTCGGCGACATCCGTCCCGGCTCCACCGCGTCCACGGTGTCCGCCGGATGCGTCGAGACGGGCGGCAGCGCGAGTTCGCGGCGCAGCCCTGGGCCGCGTCGAGCACCGTGTCGAGCAGCAGCCGCAGCCGCATGTCCTCCACCGAACGCCCCTCGCGGGCGGTCCTGCAGCTGGCCTCCAGGGCCGCCTCGACCTCGCCGAGCCGGGCCCGCAGCCGCCGGCCCTCGCTCTCGGCCGCCGACACCTGGGCCGCCGCCTCCGCCCGCGCGGCCTCGATCTCGCCCGGGCCTTGCGCAGCGCGGCCTCGCCCCGCTTCACGTCGCTCTGCGCGCTGCGCAGCTTGCGGTGGAGCGACTCGGCCTCCCTGCGGGCCGCGTCGAGGTCGTGCCGCAACTGCTCGGTCTCGCCCCGGGAACGGTCCCGGGCGGCGGCGAGCTCCTCGCGCAGCCGCTCCAGTTCGCGCCGGCCGGCCTCGTCGGCCCGCTCGGCGTCGACCCGCAGGGCCTCCTCGCCGGCGGCGGCGACCAGCTTGACCCAGCCGGGCGGACGCAGCACGTAGGCGGCCGCCGCCACGTCGACGGGGTCGGCGGCCGCGGGCGGGGTGCCGCCCTCCACGGCTCCGGCCAGCTCGGGCTGGCCCTGCTTGAGCCGCTCGCCGATCCGCTGCCGGAAGAGCGGGTCGCCCTCCAGGGCGGCGGCCATCGCGTTGCCGGCGAACTTGGCCCGCCGGCTCGCGGTGAACCGGGCGTACTGCCGCAGGGGCGCGGGCAGCTCCGCGACGGTCAGCCCGCCGAAGGCGTCCGCGACCAGCGCGACGACCCGCCGCCGTACGCCTTCCGGCAGTGGGTGGTCGAGCGTCTCGGCAGCGTCACCTGCCGCGCCGGCCGGCTCTCCACCGTGCGCGGGCTGCTCCACGATCCGTCACCCCTATGTCGTCCGCGCCGTCCCTCAGGAGGCGGCGCCCGGCCTGTCCACCAGTTCGATCTGGTCCACCGCGTTGCACCAGCGGCAGCGGACCGACTCGATGGTCTCACTGACCACCTGCCGCTCCTCGACCGTCGGCTCCCCGGCGAGGTCCAGATGGACGTACTCCACGACCTTGGACGAGCGGGTCACGTCGAAGCGGGTGAGGTTGCCGCAGAGCGTGCAGCGCCAGCGGGTCTCGGCGGTCGGCAGGGGAACCGTCGTCATCGAGCCGTCCTTCTTCCTGTTGCGTGGTACTCAGGTGCGGGAGCCGCGGTGCGCCGTCGAACTGCGGTCGTACTGCCCGCAACCCTACGGCCTCACGGCCCGGCGGGGGCACGGCGAGGCGCTCTGTCCCCTTCGTCCCGGGTGCGCCATGATCGGTCCGTGATCGATTGGCGAAGCGCGGTGACGGGCACCTGGCGGGGCGTCCGCGGCGGGCCCGCGGTGACGTACGGCCTGATCGCCGCCTGCTGCCTCCTCTTCCTGTTCGGCCCGGTCTCCGGACTGAACCCGGTGTACGGCACGGGGGACGCGCTCCTGGCGGCCCAGGGCTCGTACTTCCGCCGCTGGGGGTCGTCCCCGCCGAGCTGATGAGCGGCGAACCGCGCGCCCTGCTCACCCCCTCACCGCGCTCTTCGTCCACGGGAGCTGGCTCCACCTGCTGGGGAACATGCTCTTCCTGTACGTCTTCGGCGCGATGGCCGAGGAGCGCATGGGCCGGTTCGCGTACGCCCTCTTCTACCTGGGCACGGGCTACCTGGCCCTCGCCGGGTACGCGGCGGCGCACGCCCACAGCGAGCAGACCCTCGTCGGGGCGTCGGGGGCGATCTCCGGGGTGCTCGGGGCCTTCCTCTTCCTCTTCCCGCGCTCCCGGGTCACCAGCCTCTTCCCCTTCCTCTTCTTCCTGCCGCTGCGCTTCCCGCCTGGATCGTGCTCGTCTTCTGGTTCACGCTCCAGTGGATGGCCGCGCGGGCGGCGGGCGCGGGGCCCGGCGTCGCCTATCTGGCCCACGTCGTGGGCTTCGCGATCGGCTTCCTCTACGCCTGGGTGCGCTACCGGGGTGGGGATAGAGTGAAAGCCCCAGCCGCGGCGACCGAGGGAGAAAGCCAGCCGTGATCACCGCGATCGTGCTCATCAAGACCAGCGTGGACCGCATCCCCGAGATCGCCGAGTCGATCGCGGCGCTCGACAGCGTCAGCGAGGTCTTCTCGGTGACCGGTACGTACGACCTGATCGCCATGGTCCGGGTGCCGCGCCACGACGACCTCGCGGACGTGATCCCCGGCAGCATCAGCAAGATCCCGGGCGTCGAGGCCACGGACACGCACGTCGCGTTCCGCACGTACTCGCAGCACGACCTGGAGGCGGCCTTCGCCATCGGTCTGGAGTCCTGAGGCTCCGCGCGCGCGAAACGGTGAAGGGCCTCCCGGTCGGGAGGCCCCTTCACCCGTACGAGTGAGCGATCAGCCGCGGTCGGGGACGCAGCGGCCGTCCTCGGTGCGGTACTTCCACTGGGCGCCGTTCCGGACGAGCTCCTTCACGGCGCCGACGAACCGCTCCACGTGCTCGTCGGGCGTACCGGCGCCGAAGCTCACCCGGATGGCGTTGAGGGACCGCTCGCCGGGGGCCGCCTCGGGGGCGCCGCACTCGCCCGGGTCCTGCGGGTCGCTGCCGAGCAGGGTGCGGACCAGCGGGTGGGCGCAGAAGAGGCCGTCGCGGACGCCGATGCCGTACTCGGCGGAGAGCGCGGCGGCGAAGTGGGAGCTGTTCCAGCCCTCCACGACGAAGGAGAGGACGCCGACGCGCGGGGCGTCGTCGCCGAAGAGCGAGAGCACCCGGACCTCGGGCACCTCGGCCAGGCCCGCGCGGACCGTGGCGATCAGGTGGTTCTCGCGGGCGACGAGGGCGTCGAAGCCGGCCTCGGTGAGGGCCTTGCAGGCGGAGGCGATCGAGTAGACCCCGATGACGTTCGGGGAACCGGCCTCGTGCCGGGCCGCGGTGGTGTGCCACTCCACGTCCACACCACCGTCGGCCCGACGCGCCACCTGCGGGAGGCGCCGCCGCCCGCGAGGTAGGGCTGGGAATCCTGGAGCCAGTCGGCGCGGCCCGCGAGGACGCCGGAGCCGAAGGGCGCGTACAGCTTGTGCCCGGAGAAGGCGACCCAGTCCACGTCGAGCTCGGTCACGGAGACCGGGTGGTGGGGCGCGAGCTGGGCGGCGTCGAGCACGATCCGGGCGCCGTGGGCGTGCGCGGCGGCGGCCAGCTCCTTGACCGGCCACAGCTCGCCGGTGACGTTGGAGGCGCCGGTGACGCAGACCAGGGCGGGGCCGTACGGGTCGCGGTCCGCAAGGGCCCGCTCCAGGATCTCGACGGCACGGGCCGGCGTCCGGGGCGCGTCGAGGTAGGTGACCCGGGCGTCACTCCCCTACGCCCAGGGGCGTGGGGGACCCCACGGCAGCAGCGAGGCGTGGTGCTCGGTCTCGAAGACGAAGACCTGGCAGTCCGCCGGGACCGCGGCGGCGAGCAGGTTGAGCGAGTCGGTGGTGGAGCGGGTGAAGACGACCTGGTCGCCGGGGCGGCAGTCGAGGAACTCGGCGACGGTGGCGCGGCTGTTCTCGAAGAGGTCGGTGGAGAGCTGGGAGAGGTACCCGGCGCCGCGGTGGACGCTGCCGTAGTACGGGGCGTACGCGGCGACGTCGTCCCAGACCCGCTGGAGGGCCGGGGCGCTGGCCGCGTAGTCGAGCGCCGCGTAGGTCACCTCGCCGCCGGTGACGAGCGGGACGGTCACGTCCCGGCCGAGGACGGGCAGCGGGGCGGCGCAGCAGGGGTCGGCGGACTCGGTGGCGGCGGTCTCGACGGCCTCGGCGACGACGGTGGTGACGGCGGTGGCGGCGGCGTTCGGGCGTGCGGACATGGCGGTATCTCCCGGCGGGCGGTGCGGAATGGCTTCGGTGGGTCCCGTACGCGGCCGGACACGGCGGGGTACGGGTGAGGCCTCGGAAGACGTGGGGGTACGCGGAAGGGACCCTGATCCGAGGGTGAAGAAGGGCGGACTCGCCCTATCGCATTCGCTTGCTCACGGAAAAAGCTCCTCGAGAGACCAGGACCCCTGGTGTTCGAGGGGTCCGCGCTGCCGTAGACCTCGCTGCCTACGGCCTGGTCATCACCCGGGGCACCCCGCCACGGACGGAGGGTTGCCGGACAGCAAGCCGGGGCCAAAACGCTGTCACTCGTGACCTGAAGAGCATCCTGCCACATGATCTCCGTCGCGCAAGACCCCGGTCCGCATGCTGGACCGGGGTCGTATGGCCAATGGCCGGAACACTACGCGTTGCTGACGGCGATCCACCGCTCCAGGGCCCGGCGGGCGGCGCCCGAGTCGATCGCCTCGGCGGCCCGGTCGACGCCGGCGCGGATCTGCTCCGCCAGGGTGCCGTCGCCCGGGGCGAGGGCCGTGAGGGCCGCCGCCGAGTTGAGAGCACCGCGTCGCGCACCGGGCCGGTCTCCCCGCGAGCAGCCGGCGGGCCACGTCGGCGTTGTACGAGGCGTCCGCGCCGCGCAGCGCCTCCACGGGCACGAGGCCGATGCCGGCGTCCCGGGGTCGAAGGCCTCCTCCCGCACCGCGCCGTCCCGGACCACCCAGACCCGCGAGGTGGCCGTGGTGGTCAGCTCGTCGAGCCCGTCGTCGCCGCGGAAGACCAGGGCGGAGGAGCCGCGCTCGGCGAGCACCCCGGCCATGATCGGGGCCATCCGGGCGTCGGCGACGCCGGTCGCCTGGGCCCGGACGCGGGCCGGGTTGGTGAGCGGACCGAGGAAGTTGAAGGTGGTCCGGATGCCCAGCTCCTTGCGGGCCGCGGCGACGTGCCGCAGCGCCGGATGGAACCTCACCGCGAAGCAGAAGGTGATGCCCGCCTCCTCGGCGACCTCCGCGACCCGCCGCGGGGTCAGCTCCAGGTTGACGCCGAGCTTCTCCAGGACGTCGGAGGCGCCGGAGGCAGGAGGCCGCCCGGTTGCCGTGCTTGACGACCTTGGCGCCGGTGCCGGCGACCACGATCGCCGACATGGTGGAGATGTTGACGGTCTTGGCGCCGTCGCCGCCGGTGCCGACGATGTCGACGGAGGGCCGGGCACCTCGATCGTGTTGGCGTGCTCGTACATCGTCCGGACGAGGCCGGCGATCTCCTCGACGGTCTCGCCCTTGGCGCGCAGGGCGACCGCGAAGCCGGCGATCTGCGCGTCGGTGGCCTCGCCCCGCAGGATGCGGTCCATGGCCCAGGCGGTGTCCTCGGCGCTCTGGTCGCGGCCGGACAGCAGGCCGTCCAGGACGACGGGCCAGGAGCGGCCCGCCGTGGTAGGTCCTCCAGCGGGGGTCGCAGCGCTCATGGCAGCTCCTGGGCGTCGTCACATACGGATACGGGCCCACCCTATCCACCCCGGGGACGGCGAAGAGCCCCGTCCATCGAATGGACGGGGCTCTCGCCGTGGCGACCTCAGGAAGTCGGGAGGTTCAGGTGATCAGTGGTGGCCGTGGCCGCTCTGGATCTCCTTGTACTCCTCGACGGTGGGCTTGGCGATCTGGCTGTCCTCGCCGTAGTAGCCCTTGTTGAGCTTGACCCGCAGCTTCTCCAGGCGGCCGATCTTCCGCTCGACGCCGTTCTCGTCGACGGCCGGCGGCAGCGCGGCGGGCTCGTACTGCTCGTGCGCCGTGAGGCGGTGCAGCTCGCCCTGGCTGAGCGGCTCGTGGACCTCGACGAACTCGCCGTGCGGCAGGCGCTTGATGATGCCCGACTCGCGGCCGTGCAGCACCTTGTCCCTGTCCCGGCGCTGGAGGCCGAGGCAGATCCGCTTGGTGACGATGAAGGCGATGACCGGACCGGCGAAGAAGATCCGCACGAACCAGGTGATCGAGTTCAGCGACAGGTGGAAGTGGGTCGCCCAGAGGTCGTTTCCACCGCCCACGAGCATGATCATGTACGCGGTGATCCAGGCGACGCCGAAGGCGGTGCGCGTCGGAGCGTTGCGCGGGCGCTGCGCGATGTGGTGCTCGCGCTTGTCGCCGGTGATCCAGGACTCGATGAACGGGTAGACCGCGATCGCGGCGAGGACCGCCGGGAAGATCGCCAGCGGGATCATCACGCCCAGGACGAGCGTGTGGCCCCAGAGGTTGATCTCCCAGCCCGGCATGACGCGGATCAGACCCTCGGCGAAGCCCATGTACCAGTCGGGCTGGGCGCCGGTGGACACCTGGTCCGGACGGTACGGGCCGAGCGCCCAGATCGGGTTGATCGAGGCGATCGCCGCGATGACCGCGATGACGCCGAAGACCAGGAAGAAGAAGCCTCCGGCCTTCGCCATGTACACGGGCAGCAGCGGCATGCCGACGACGTTCTTGTTCGTGCGGCCGGGGCCCTCGAACTGCGTGTGCTTGTGGACGAACACCAGGATGAGGTGGGCGACCATCAGGCCCAGCATGATGCCGGGCAGCAGCAGCACGTGCGCCGAGTAGAACCGGGCGACGAAGTCGCCGCCGGGAAACTCCCCGCCGAACAGGAACATCGAGAGGTACGTGCCGATGATCGGCACGGACAGGATCGCGCCCTGCATGAAGCGGACACCGGTGCCGGAGAGCAGGTCGTCCGGGAGCGAGTAACCGGTGAAGCCGGTGAACATGCCCAGGAAGAACAGCAGGAAGCCGAACAGCCAGTTGATCTCACGCGGCTTGCGGAACGCGCCGGTGAAGAACACGCGCATCATGTGCACGAACATGCCGGCGAGGAAGATCAGCGCCGCCCAGTGGTGGATCTGCCGGATCAGCAGACCGCCGCGCACCTCGAACGAGATGTGCATGGTCGAGTTGAACGCCTCGGACATGAGCTGTCCCTGGAGCGGGACGTACGGGCCCGCGTACTCCACCTCGTTCATCGACGGGTGGAAGAACAGCGTCAGGTAGACGCCCGTCAGGATGATGATGAGGAAGCTGTAGAGGCAGACCTCGCCCAGCATGAAGGACCAGTGGTCCGGGAAGATCTTCCGCATGTTGGCCTTGGCCAGCGTGTAGATCCCCAGGCGGCCGTCGGCCCAGTCGGCGACCCGCTCACCGGCGGGCGCCTTCTTCTTCGTATCGGTCACGGTGCTCATCCGCGCTCCCAGAAGGCAGGACCGACGGGCTCGTCGAAGTCGCCGAGCGCCTCCAGGAAGCCCTTGTCGTTCACGCCGATCCGCAACTGCGGAAGGGGTGACCGGCCGGGCCGAAGATGACGCGGGCGCCGTCGGAGAGGTCGAAGGTGGACTGGTGGCACGGGCAGAGGACGTGGTGCGTCTGCTGCTCGTACAGGGAGATCGGGCAGCCCACGTGGGTGCAGATCTTCGAGAACGCGACGATGCCCTCGTGGGACCACTCGAGCTCGCGCTTGTCCTTGATGTCCTCCGGCTGGATCCGGACGATCATCAGGGCGGCCTTGGCGATCTGGGTCTGGAAGTCGTGGTCGTGCTCCGAGAGGCCCTCGGGCATCGCGAAGGTCAGCGAACCGACCGCGACGTCCTCGGGACGCAGCGGCTCGTGCGTGTTCATGTTGATGAGCTGGAGCCCCTTGGCCCACATCGTGGTCCGGAGCTTCTTCTCGGGCAGCGGGCCCATGTCGCGCAGCAGGACGATGCCGGAGAGCGGTACGAGCGACAGCGCGCCGAACATCGTGTTGCGGATGAGCTTGCGGCGGCCCATGCCGGACTCGGCGGCACCGGCCGCGAAGTCCGCCATGACCTTCGCCTTGACCTCGGGCGACGCCGCGATCGGGTGGCGCTCGTCGGCGACCTCGACGTCGGACATCAGGGTGCGGGCCCAGTGGACCGCGCCCGCGCCGATGAAGAAGAGGGCCGCGCCGAGGTCAGGCCCAGGGAGAAGTTGAGCGCGGACACCCGGCCGAAGGGCCAGATGTACACGATCTTGTCGACCGGGAAGATCACGTACGAGGCGATGAAGCCGACGGTGGCCAGCATCGACAGCGTGAACATGAAGGCGACCGCGCGCTCGGACCGGCGGGCGGCCCGCTCGTCGATGTCCTGGATGCGGGGCTTGTGGGGCGGGAGCCCCGGGTCGGCGAACGGGTCGTCGGCGACCTTCACCGCGCCGTGCGCGGTGTCCTACACTACCGGCAGGTTCTCTTCTGGAATCTCTTGGCTACTCATGACTTCTTGGCCTTAGCGGTGTGGGCCGCGACCCAGATGGCAACTGCGATCAACGTACCCAGGCCGAAGATCCAGCCGAACAGACCTTCGGAGACCGGGCCGAGGCCACCGAGCGAGAGACCGCCCGGGCTGTCGGCCTTCTCGCTGTTGACGGCCTGGACGTACGCGATGATGTCCTTCTTCTCCTTCTCCGGCATGGTCGTGTCCGGGAAGGAGGGCATGTTCTGCGGGCCGGTCTGCATGGCCTCGTAGAGGTGCTTCGGGCTCACGCCTTCGAGGCTCGGGGCGTACTTGCCGTGGGTCAGCGCGCCACCCTCACCGGTGAAGTTGTGGCACTGGGCACAGTTGGTGCGGAACAGCTCGCCACCCCGGGCGGCGTCGGCGCCCGCGGGGTCGTACTGCTTCTCGGTCGGCGTGATCGGACCGGCACCGAGGGAGGCCACGTACGCGGCGAGCTGGTCGATCTCGGCCTGCGAGTAGATGTTCTTCTTCTTCGGGACCTGGGCGCCCGGCTGCTGGGCCGGCATGCGGCCCGTGCCGACCTGGAAGTCCACGGCGGCCGAACCCACGCCGACGAGGGACGGGCCGTCAGAGGTGCCCTGACCGCCGGTTCCGTGGCAGCTTGCGCAGCCGACGGAGTAGAGCTTCTTCCCCTCCTCGATGGCGAGGGACTGGGCGGTCTCGTCGGCCTTCGCCGTGCCCGCGGGCGCGAACGCGGCGTACAGCCCCCGTGGCCGCCAGCGCGAGAAGTAGGACGACGACCGCCGCCAGCGGATGGCGTCGTCGTGCGGAGAGCTTTTCACGGATTACCCCGGTGTCAGGATCTTCTGCGTCGATGCTTGCTGGATGTCTCGGTCCGCCGGGTCGGCGGGACCGATTACTTGATCATGTAGATCGTGGCGAAGAGGCCGATCCAGACGACATCGACGAAGTGCCAGTAGTAGGACACGACGATGGCGGCGGTTGCCTGCTCGTGGGTGAACCTCTTGGCGGCGTACGTCCGGCCGAGGACCAGCAGGAAGGCGATGAGACCGCCCGTCACGTGCAGGCCGTGGAAGCCGGTGGTCAGGTAGAACACGGAGCCGTAGGGGTCCGACGAGAGGAGAGCCCCTCGTGCTTGACCAGCTCGGTGTACTCGAAGACCTGGCCGCCGATGAAGATCGCACCCATCACGAACGTGATGATGAACCACGTCCGGAGCTTCTTCACGTCGCCCCGCTCCGCGGCGAAGACGCCGAGCTGGCAGGTGAGGGAGGAGAGCACCAGGATCGTGGTGTTGGTGGCCGAGAACGGGAAGTTCAGGGCCGAGGCCTTTTCCGCCCAGAAGTCGGCACCCGTCACCGATCGCAGGGTGAAGTACATCGCGAAGAGGGCCGCGAAGAACATCAGCTCGGAGCTCAACCAGATGATGGTTCCGACGCTGGTGAGGTTCGGTCGATTGACCGACGGGTGTGCGTGCCCTGTTTCTACTGTCGTTACTGTCGCCACGACCGACATTATGTCGGTCGCTTATCCTGCCCTCACTCCGGGGGTGCCGTTCGGAGTGTCAGGGGGTGTGTCCAGCCCGAACGGCCCAGCGCGGAGCCCCCGGAGACCCTTCGAACAGGTGTTGAACGGGTGTTGACGGGCTGTGGACCGGAGTAGCATCCGCCGCGTCGGACGACGACCTTCCACGGACTTCCCACGGAGGAACGATGCAGTCGAGTGCCACGGTCCTGGTCTACAGCGACGACGCGAACACGCGCGCGCAGGTGCGGCTCGCGGCCGGACGCAGGCCCGCGGCCGACGTTCCCCGGTCGAGTTCGTGGAGTGCGCCACACTGCCCGCGGTCCTGAAGCGCCTGGACGAGGGCGGGATCGACGTCTGCGTCCTGGACGGCGAGGCCGTGCCGGCCGGCGGCATGGGGGTCTGCCGGCAGATCAAGGACGAGGTCTTCCGGTGCCCGCCGGTGCTGCTGCTCATCGGACGCCCGCAGGACGCCTGGCTGGCCACCTGGAGCCGGGCGGACGCCGCGGTCACCCTTCCAGTGGAACCGGTCGAGTTCGCGGCGTCCCTGGCGTCCCTGCTGCGCTCCCGCCTCTCGATCGGCGCGTGAGCGGGTAGCGGCCCCGGAGCCGGTCAGAGGGAGGGCCGCAGGCGGGCCTGTTCGGTGGAGACCACCGGTTCGCCGGCGGCCTCCGCCAGGGCGCTGCCCTCGCGCCACTTGTCCCAGGTCAGGTTCCAGTCGCCGAAGCCGTTGCCGAAGCGCTCCATCGTGTCGCCGTCGCTGTTGACGGTCTGCACGATGTCGCCGGCCCGGACGGTCTTGAAGAACCAGGCCGCGTTGTCCATCGACATGCCGACGCAGCCGTGGCTGACGTTCGCCACGCCCTGCGAGCCGACCGACCAGGGCGCGGCGTGCACGTACTCGCCGCTCCAGGTCACCCGGGTGGCGTAGTACACGGGCAGGTCGTACGACTCGGAGCTGCCCTCCGCGATGCCCACGGTGGTGCCCCGCATCCGGACGTAGTACTCCTTGCCGAGCACCACCTTGACGCCGTTGCGGGTGTCGAAGCCGGGCTTGCCGGTGGTCACCGGAATGGTGTTGATCACTTCTCCGTTGCGCTTCACCGTCATCTGGTGCGTCCCGGCGTCCGCGACGGCCTCGATCCGGTCGCCGATGGTGAGCTTCAGCGGCTTGGACTCGCCGCCGTAGAGCTTGTCGCCGACCTTGAGGCCGTCCAGGTTGCCGCTGACCGTGACGCGCGCGCCGGCGGGCCAGTACTCCTTCGGGCGGAAGTGCAGCTTCTTGTCGTCCACCCAGTACCAGGCGCCCTCGACGGCGGGGGTGGAGCGGACCTTGAGGGCCCGCTCGACGACCGCGCGGGAGGCCCGGTCCTTGACGGGGAGGCTGAGGTCGGCGGTGATCGGCTGTCCGACGCCGTACGTGCCCGCCTCCGGCCCGAAGGTCGCGGTCAGGGCCCGCTTCGCCGGGGCGGTCTCGAACGTGAACGTACGGGCGCCGGGGGCGCCGTCCCCGTCCTCCGTGGCCACCCGGACCGTGTAGCGGGCGCCGGCCGCCAGGGTGGCCGTGGAGCGCCAGCGCCGTCCGTCCGCGGTGAGCTCGCCGGCCAGGTGGCGCCCTGCGGCGTCGACGGCGGTGACGTCGGTGATCCGGCCCTCGTCGCCCTTGGCGTTGATCTCCAGGGGCTTCTCGGGGTCCGCCTTGGCCCCGTCGGCGGGGAGGCCGACGGCGAGCTGGTCCGCCGCGTCGTACGCCTTCACCGTCAGCGGGCGGTCGTCCGATCCGGAGCACGCGGTGGCGCCCGCGGTGACGGTCACGGCCAACAGGGTGCAGCTCAGAACAGTCCGAATGCGCGGCGTGTCGTTCATGACCTCACCGTAAGAACAATCCTCGGAGGGGCGCGCCGAGTGCTGCAAGAGGGCCCGGGCACTTCGGTGACGAAGTGCCCGGGCCCTCGGTGCGCTCCGGTGCGGAGCGGGGTACCGCTACTGGTTCTGGTTCTCGCCGCGGTAGAACTCGAAGACCCAGCCGAACAGGCCGACGAGGATCAGCGGGGCGGAGAAGTACAGGATCCACCAGCCCATCGCGACGCCCAGGAAGGCGAGCGCGCCGCCGATGCCGAGCGAGAGCGGCTGCCAACTGTGCGGGGCGAAGAAGCCCAGCTCACCGGCCTCGTCCGCGACGTCGGCCTCCTTGTCGTCCTGAGCCATGGCGTCGACCCGCTTGGCCGTGAAGGCCAGGTAGTAGCCGATCATGATGGCCAGGCCGAAGGCCAGGAAGAGCGCCGTCGTGCCGACCGGCTCCTTGGACCAGACGCCGTACAGGATCGCCATGGCAAGGATGAAGACGCTCAGCCAGATGAACATCTTGCCCTGGATCTTCACTTGCCGGCCTCCTTGCTGCCCGAGAGGGCCTCGGCCTCGTGCGGCTTGTTCTCGAGCTGGTCGAGAGCGGCGATCTCGGGGTGGTGCAGGTCGAACGCCGGGGATTCCGAGCGGATGCGCGGCAGCGTGAGGAAGTTGTGCCGCGGCGGCGGGCAGGACGTCGCCCATTCGAGCGAACGGCCGTAGCCCCACGGGTCGTCGACCTCGATCTTCTTGCCGTACTTGGCGGTCTTCCAGACGTTGTAGAAGAACGGCAGGATCGACAGGCCGAGCAGGAAGGAGGAGATCGTCGAGATCGTGTTCAGGGCGGTGAAGCCGTCGGCGTTCAGGTAGTCCGCGTAACGACGCGGCATGCCCTCGGCACCGAGCCAGTGCTGCACCAGGAAGGTGCCGTGGAAGCCGATGAACAGCGTCCAGAACGTCATCTTGCCGAGCCGCTCGTCCAGCATCTTGCCGGTGAACTTCGGCCACCAGAAGTGGAAGCCGGCGAACATCGCGAAGACGACGGTGCCGAAGACCACGTAGTGGAAGTGCGCCACGACGAAGTACGAGTCGGAGACGTGGAAGTCCATCGGCGGCGAGGCCAGGATGACGCCGGTCAGACCGCCGAAGGTGAAGGTGATCAGGAAGCCGATCGTCCACAGCATCGGCGTCTCGAAGGACAGCGAGCCCTTCCACATCGTTCCGATCCAGTTGAAGAACTTCACGCCGGTCGGTACGGCGATGAGAACGTCATGAAGGAGAAGAACGGGAGGAGCACGCCGCCGGTGACGTACATGTGGTGGGCCCACACGGTCACGGACAGACCGGCGATCGCGATCGTCGCGGCCACCAGGCCGATGTAGCCGAACATCGGCTTGCGGCTGAAGACCGGGATGATCTCGGAGACGATGCCGAAGAACGGCAAGGCGATGATGTACACCTCTGGGTGTCCGAAGAACCAGAAGAGGTGTTGCCAGAGCAGGGCTCCGCCGTTGGCCGCGTCGAAGACGTGGGCACCGAACTTACGGTCCGCCTCCAGGGCGAACAGCGCGGCCGCCAGGACCGGGAAGGCGAGCAGGACCAGGACACCGGTCAGCAGCACGTTCCAGGTGAAGATCGGCATGCGGAACATCGTCATGCCCGGGGCGCGCATGCAGATGATCGTGGTGATGAAGTTGACCGAGCCGAGGATCGTGCCGAAGCCGGAGAAGGCCAGACCCATGATCCACATGTCGGCGCCGACGCCCGGCGAGCGGACGGCGTCCGACAGCGGGGAGTAGGCGAACCAACCGAAGTCGGCCGCACCCTGCGGGGTGAGGAAGCCGGCCACCGCGATGATCGAGCCGAAGAGGTACAGCCAGTAGGCGAACATGTTCAGCCGCGGGAACGCCACGTCGGGCGCGCCGATCTGCAGCGGCATGATCCAGTTGGCGAATCCGGCGAACAGCGGCGTCGCGAACATCAGCAGCATGATCGTGCCGTGCATCGTGAACGCCTGGTTGAACTGCTCGTTCGACATGATCTGCGTACCCGGACGGGCCAGCTCGGCGCGCATGAAGAGCGCCATGAGGCCGCCGATGCAGAAGAAGGCGAACGACGTGACCAGGTACATCGTCCCGATCGTCTTGTGGTCGGTGGTGGTCAGCCACTTCACCACGACATTGCCGGGCTGCTTGCGCCGTACGGGCAGCTCGTTCTCGTACGAGCCCTCGACGGCGGCGGCACCCTGGGTTTCGTTGTGGATGCTCACAGTGTGTTCTTCTCCGCATTCCTGGCCGGGTCCGTCTGCTCGATGCCAGACGGGATGTAGCCGGTCTGCCCCTTCTCGGCCAGCTCCTTCAGGTGCTGCTGGTAGCGCTCCGGGGAGACCACCTTGACGTTGAAGAGCATCCGGGAGTGGTCGACGCCGCACAGCTCGGCGCACTTGCCGAGGAAGGTGCCCTCACGCGTCGGGGTCACCTCGAAGGAGTTGGTGTGACCCGGGATGACGTCCTGCTTCATGAGGAAGGGGACCACCCAGAAGGAGTGGATGACGTCGCGGGAGGTCAGGACGAACCGGACCTTCTCGCCCAGGGGCAGCCACAGGGTCGGGCCCGGGTTGCCGGTCTGCGGGTTCCGGTCACCGGGGATGCCGGCGTCGTAGACGCCGCCGGCGTTCGCCGGGAAGTCGTCGATGAACTTGTCCGGAATCGCGGCGAGGTTCTTGTCCGTCTTGGCGTCGCCCTTCACACCGGGCACGTTCTCGACGTAGTTGAAGCCCCAGCTCCACTGGTAGCCGACCACGTTGACGGTGTGGGCGGGCTTGTCGGAGAGCTCGAGGAGCTTCGACTCGTCGCGCGCGGTGAAGTAGAAGAGCACCGAGACGATGATGAGGGGGTGACCGTGTACAGCGCCTCGATGGGCATGTTGTAACGGGTCTGCGGAGGTACCTCGACCTTGGTGCGGGTGCGCCGGTGGAAGATGACCGACCACAGGATCAGGCCCCACACCAGTACACCGGTGACGAGGGCGGCCGCCCAGGAGCCCTGCCACAGGGAGAGGATCCGAGGAGCCTCCTCCGTGACGGGGGTGGGCATACCAAGGCGGGGAAGTCTTCCCAGTTGTACGAGCAGCCGGTGGCTGTCGCCAGGATCAGGCCCGCAGTCAGCACCTGCGGCAGCTTCCGCCGCATCGGGCGCCGCGACGAGCGGTCGGAGCCGTTGGGACTCACGTAGCGCCTTCCCGAGAGTCTCGGCCCGCGTTGGTCGGCCACGGCCGTCCGTCTCGCTGGTCGGTCGCCGCCCCGTGCCGCGGGCAGGGGTTTGGATGTTTATGCGGACCAAACCCTACTGGACGCTATTTGGGGTCGCGCGGGAGGGTGCCCAACGCGCCGTCCGACTCCCCGAAGGGGTGGAGTCCGGGGTTCCGGAGGGGTGCGGCTTCCCCGTCCGGCGGCCTGGCGACGGGCCGGGCGGGTGTTCTGACGGGGGCTCACGGAGACCGGCGGGGAGGAGGGGGCGGGGGACGCGCCGGGGCGGGGGCGGCAGGGGGCGGCGGGGGCGGGTGCTCCCGGGTACGGGCCCCGGGCCGATGGGGGCGGCGCACGTTCTACGGTGGATGGATGCCGTACTTCGACGCCGCGTCCGCCGCCCCGCTGCACCCCGTCGCCCGTCAGGCGCTGCTCGCCTCCCTGGACGAGGGCTGGGCCGATCCGGCCCGGCTCTACCGGGAGGGGCGGCGGGCCCGGCTGCTGCTCGACGCGGCGCGGGAGGCCGCGGCGGAGGCGGTGGGCTGTCGCCCGGACGAGCTCGTGTTCACTCCTTCGGGGACGCGCGCGGTTCACGCGGGGGTCTCCGGGGCGCTCGCAGGCCGCCGGCGCGCCGGGAACCGGCTCGTGGTGTCGGCGGTCGAGCACTCCTCCGTCCTGCACGCGGCCGAGGCGCACGCGGCGGCGGGCGGGACGGTGGCCGAGGTGCCGGTGGGCCGGTCGGGCGCGGTGGACGCGGCGGCCTTCGCGGCGGCCCTCGACGGGGGACGGCCCTGGCGTGTCTCCAGTCGGCCAACCACGAGGTGGGGACCGGGCAGCCGGTGGCCGAGGCGGCCGAGGCCTGCCGGGGTCTCGGCGTGCCGCTGCTCGTGGACGCGGCCCAGTCGCTCGGCTGGGGTCCGGTGGAGGGCGGCTGGTCGCTGCTCGCGGCGAGCGCGCACAAGTGGGGCGGTCCGGCGGGGTGGGGCTGCTCGCCGTGCGCAAGGGGTGCGGTTCGCCCCGCAAGGGCCGTCGGACGAGCGGGAGTCGGGCCGGGCGCCGGGCTTCGAGAACCTGCCGGCGATCGTGGCGGCGGCGGCCTCGCTGCGGGCGGTCCGGGCGGAGGCGGCGGCCGAGGGGCGCGGCTGCGGGCCCTGGTGGACCGGATCCGGGCGCGGGTGCCGGAGCTGGTGCCGGACGTGGAGGTGGTGGGCGACCCGGTGCGCCGGCTCCCCACCTCGTCACCTTCTCCTGTCTCTATGTCGACGGGGAGACGCTGCTGCACGAGCTGGACCGGGAGGGTTTCTCCGTTTCGTCCGGTTCGTCGTGCACGAGTTCGACGCTGACGCCCAGCCACGTCCTGCGCGCGATGGGGGTGCTGAGCGAGGGAACGTCCGGGTGTCCCTGCCGGCCGGCACGACGGCGGAGGACGTGGACCGCTTCCTCGACGTGCTGCCGGGGGTGGTGGCGGGGGTGCGGGAACGGCTCGGCGTCCCGGCCTCCCCGCCGCGGCCCCGGCGGCCGGCCCCAGCTCCCTGGTCGTGGACGCGCTGGGGCGGCGCTGCCCGATCCCGGTGATCGAGCTGGCGAAGGTGATCGGCGACGTGCCGGTGGGCGGCACGGTGACGGTCCTCGCGGACGACGAGGCGGCCCGCCTGGACATCCCGGCGTGGTGCGAGATGCGGGGCCAGGAGTACGTGGGCGAGGGGACGCGCCGGAGGGCGGCCGGGCGTACGTGGTACGGCGGGTGTCCTGACCGCGCGGGCCGACCGGGGCCCGTCCGATCCCGATCCGCCGGACAGGCCCAGGGGCTCCCGCCGGGCCCGGGGCGTCCCGGGTCCGGCGGGGACGGGCGTCAGACCAGGTGGGCGTGGACCTCGGTGGCGGCCTCGTCGCCGTACGCCTTGGTGAAGCGCTCCATGAAGTTGACCCGGCCCAGGGTGTACTCCTGGGTGCCCAGGGTCTCGATGACGAGCGTGGCCAGCATGCAGCCGACCTGCGCGGCGCGCTCGTGGCCGACGCCCCAGGCCAGACCGGTGAGGAAGCCGGCCCGGAAGGCGTCGCCGACGCCGGTCGGGTCGACCTTGGCCGTCTCCTCGGGGCAGCCGACCTCGATCGGGTCCTCGCCGACCCGCTCGATGCGCACGCCGCGCGAGCCGAGGGTGGTGACGCGGTGGCCGACGCGGGAGAGGATCTCCGCCTCGGTCCAGCCCGTCTTGGACTCGATGAGGCCCTTCTCGTACTCGTTGGAGAAGAGGTAGGTGGCGCCGTCGAGGAGGGTGCGGATCTCCTGGCCGTCCATGCGCGCGATCTGCTGCGAGAAGTCCGCGGCGAAGGGGATCGAGCGGGTGCGGCACTCCTCGGTGTGGCGGAGCATCGCCTCGGGGTCGTCGGCGCCGATCAGGACCAGGTCGAGGCCGCCCACGCGGTCGGCGACGGCCTTGAGCTCGATCAGCCGGGCCTCGCTCATCGCGCCCGTGTAGAAGGAGCCGATCTGGTTGTGGTCCTTGTCCGTGGTGCAGACGAAGCGGGCGGTGTGCAGGACCTCGGAGATGCGGACCGAGCCGGTGTCGACGCCGTGCCGGTCGAGCCAGGCCCGGTACTCGTCGAAGTCGAAGCCCGCGGCGCCCACCAGGACCGGGCGGCTGCCGAGCTGCCCCATGCCGAAGCAGATGTTGGCGGCGACGCCTCCCCGGCGCACGTCCAGGTTGTCCACGAGGAAGGAGAGGGAGACCGTGTGCAGTTGGTCGGCCACGAGCTGGTCGGCGAACCGGCCGGGGAAGGTCATGAGGTGGTCGGTGGCGATGGAGCCGGTGACTGCGATACGCACGGCGGGCGCTCCTGCGGGAAGGCGGTAATGACAGTTCACGCTACCCGCTGGGGGCGGCCCTGCCGAACAGTGGAAACTACCCCAGAGTAGGCCTTTTCTCCGCGGGCCGGTGGTGCGTACGGTGCGCCCATGAGTCTCTACCCGCTCCCCGCGAGCGACACGAGTCCGAGTTCAGCCTCGCCGAGCTGCGCGGCGCGGGCGCCCGGATGGCCCCGCACTGGTGGCCCCGGCGGCGCCGGAGCCCGCTCCGGTCTCCCCGCCCTGATCAACGGGGTCGTGGTGCCGGCCGCCTCGGCCCGGCTGATCGACGCCACCGCCGAGTACGGCGGCTGACGGAACCGTCCGGGCGTCCGCTCCGTCCCACCGGTGTCTTCCACAGGACACCAAGGGCCGAAGGAGCTGAGCCGTGAGCGGTACGGAGAACGGTCGGAGGCGGCGGACGCTGCTCACCGCCTCGGTGGCGGCGGGCGTGCTGCTCGCCGGGGGCGGCGGGGTCTACCTCGCCACCGCGGCGTCCGGTGACGGCGGTGCGGACGGCGCGAGCCGGTCCGCCGACGCGGCCGGTCCCCACCGCCCCTGCGCCTCGGGGGCGACGGCGGTACGGACGGGGGCCCGGCATCGCGCCGGGCGAGCCCGATCCGGGCGGCGGTCCGCGCGGGACCGTCTACAAAGCCAAGGGCCCACTCCCCAAGGGCCCTCCTCGGCCGCGGTCCACCGGCCCGAGGGCCTGGTCACCTCGGCGGAGGTGACCAGGCTGGCCGGTGCGCTCGGCGTCTCCGGGCGTCCGGTCCTGGCGGGCGACGTCTGGTCGATCGCGCCCGAGAAGGACGGTTCGGGCCCGCGCCTCGACGTGGCGCGCGAGGCCCCGGGGAACTGGACGTACTCCTGGTACGACGGCGGTCCGGTCGGCGACACCTGCCTCAAGGGCAAGGCGTGTCCGCCCCCGGGCGAGGCGAAGAAGCCGCGCGGCGGTTCGCCGGTGAGCGAGGCGGCGGCGAAGGCGGCGGCCGCCCCGTCCTGAAGGCGCTCGGCCAGGACGACGCGAAGGTGTCCGCCGGTCAGGTGATGAACGGGTCCGTCCGGGTGGTCAACGCCGAGCCGGTGGTGGGCGGCCTGCCGACCTATGGCTGGTCGACGGGGCTGCACGTCGAGCCGGACGGCCGGATCTCCGGCGGCAGCGGAATGCTGAAGGAGCCGTCCGAGGGTGCCGCGTATCCCGTGGTGGGGGCGGCGAAGGCCCTCGCGGAGCTGAACGAGGACTCGAAGGGCACGGGCCCGATCGGCATCGGCGGCTGCGCCACGCCCGTCCCGAACGGAGAGGCCACGGGCGCCGGGAAGCCGGGGGCGGGCGAGGTCCCGGGCGCCGGGAAGCCGGGCACGGAGGAGGTCCCGGGTGCCGGGAAGCCCACGGGCGAGGAGGTGCCGCCCTGCCACGCGATCGTCGATCCGGCCGTGCCGGTCGAGGTGCCGGTGACGGGCGCGGTGTTCGGTCTCGCCGCGCAGGACGTGTCCGGCGAGCGGCTGCTCGTACCGGCGTGGCTGTTCACGGCGGACCCGGCGGACGCGGCGCCGTACACGGTGGTGCGCACGGCGGTCGAGGACCGGTACCTGGCGCCGCCCGCGTCGACCCCGCCGCCGTCGTCCGGCGAGGGCACGGCGCCGGCCCGGCAGATCCAGTCGTACGAGGCCGGGGACGGCGGCCGGAAGCTGACGGTCGCCTTCTGGGGCGGGGTGTGCAGCACGTACGAGGTCACGGCGGAGGAGACCCCGGAGCGGGTCGCCCTGCGGATCGAGGAGACCCCGACCGAGCCGGGCCGGATGTGCGTGGCCATGGCGGTGGAGGTCGTGAAGACGGTGGACCTGGACGCCCCGCTCGGCTCGCGGCCGGTGGTGGACGCGGCGAGCGGCGAGACGGTGCCGCGCCGCTGACGTCCCCGTCCGCGCGGAAGCCCGGACACGCGTGAGGGCGGGCCCCGGAATCTCTTCCGGGGCCCGCCCTCACGCGTACGACTCAGCCCTAGCTGAACGAGTCACCGCAGGCGCAGGAGCCCGTGGCGTTCGGGTTGTCGATGGTGAAGCCCTGCTTCTCGATGGTGTCGACGAAGTCGATCGAGGCACCGCCGAGGTACGGGGCGCTCATGCGGTCGGTGACGACCTTGACCCCGTCGAAGTCCTTCACGACGTCGCCGTCGAGCGAACGCTCGTCGAAGAAGAGCTGGTAACGCAGGCCGGAGCAGCCGCCGGGCTGAACGGCGACGCGCAGGGCCAGGTCCTCGCGGCCTTCCTGGTCGAGGAGGGCCTTGACCTTGGCCGCGGCGGCGTCGGACAGGAGGATGCCGTCGCTGACAGTGGTCTTCTCGTCCGATACGGACATCTGCTTCTCTCCCGGTGTGTACGGAGACTGCTTGCCGACGGTGGAAACCGACGGTGCCCCGGATTCATTCCGGGCCGAGTGGGTCTTTCCTCCCTTCATGCTCGCACACCCTGTCCAGCCCTGCGGAAGGCGAATTCGTCACATCGACACTATGGACATCGTCAACGTGACGTGAAGGGGTTATGATAGATAGCGTCATTTCGACGAAAAGGTTCCCCGAAGAAAGGGTGCGTGACGTGACCACGGCCCATCCCCGTCATGAGCTCGACGTCCAGCCGTCGCCGCTCGCCCTCCTCCTGCTCGGCCGCGAGGCCGACCCGAAGAGCGAGCGCGGCGTGGAGTGCCCCGGCGATCTGCCCTCGCCCTCCGACCCCGACCTCGTGGAACGCGCCCGCGCGGCCAAGGAGAAGCTCGGGGACAAGGTCTTCGTGCTCGGCCACCACTACCAGCGCGACGAGGTCATCCAGTTCGCCGACGTCACCGGCGACTCCTTCAAGCTCGCGCGCGACGCGGCCGCCAAGCCGGAGGCGGAGTACATCGTCTTCTGCGGCGTGCACTTCATGGCGGAGTCGGCCGACATCCTGACCGGCGACGACCAGAAGGTCGTCCTGCCCGACCTGGCGGCCGGCTGCTCGATGGCCGACATGGCCACCGCCGAGCAGGTCGCCGAGTGCTGGGACGTGCTGACCGAGGCCGGGATCGCCGAGCAGGTCGTGCCCGTCTCGTACATGAACTCCTCGGCCGACATCAAGGCCTTCACCGGCAAGCACGGGGGCACGATCTGCACCTCGTCCAACGCCGAGCGGGCCCTGGACTGGGCGTTCGAACAGGGAGAGAAGGTGCTGTTCCTGCCGGACCAGCACCTGGGCCGCAACACCGCCGTCCGCGACATGGGCATGTCCTGGACGACTGCGTCCTGTACAACCCGCACAAGCCGAACGGCGGCCTCACCGTCGAGCAGTTGCGCGCCGCCAAGATGATCCTGTGGCGGGGCCACTGCTCGGTGCACGGCCGGTTCTCGCTGGAGTCGGTCGAGGACGTGCGGGCCCGCATCCCCGGCGTGAACGTGCTGGTCCACCCCGAGTGCCGGCACGAGGTCGTCGCCGCCGCGGACTACGTGGGCTCGACCGAGTACATCATCAACACCCTGGAGGCGGCCCCGGCCGGTTCCACGTGGGCGATCGGCACGGAGCTGAACCTCGTCCGGCGCCTGGCGAACCGGTACGCCGACCAGGGCAAGGAGATCGTCTTCCTCGACAAGACGGTCTGCTTCTGCTCGACCATGAACCGCATCGACCTGCCGCACCTGGTGTGGGCCCTGGAGTCGCTGGCCGAGGGCAACCTCGTCAACCGGATCCAGGTCGACAAGGAGACGGAGAGCTTCGCGAAGCTGGCCCTGGAGCGGATGCTGGCGCTGCCGTAACGATTCCCCTCCCCGTACTCCCGTACGTGCGCCGAAGGGCGCCCCGCGACACGAGCGGGGCGCCCTTCGTGCGTGCCGGCCTCAGTCCAGGAGGTTCAGCAGGGTCGCGTCCAGCGGCGAGACGTCCGGCTGCTCCGGGTGGTGCGTCGTGTCGTCGTCCTTCGCCTTCTTCTTCGCGGCCCTCTTCTCCGCCTTCCGCTTCGCCCGGCGCTCCTTGCGGAGCTCCACCATCGCGTAGAGCGTCGGGACGAGGAGCAGGGTCAGGAGCGTCGAGGTGATCAGACCGCCGATCACGACCACGGCCAGCGGCTGGGCGATGAAGCCGCCCTCGCCGGTGATGCCGAGGGCCATCGGCAGCAGGGCGAAGATCGTCGCCAGGGCGGTCATCAGGATCGGGCGGAGCCGGTGCCGGCCGCCCTCGACCACCGCTTCGACGATGCCGAGGCCCCGCTCCCGGTACTGGTTGATCAGGTCGATCAGGACGATCGCGTTGGTGACGACGATGCCGATGAGCATCAGCATGCCGATCATCGCCGGGACGCCCATCGCGGTGTCGGTGGCCACGAGCAGACCGATCGCGCCGGTCGCCGCGAACGGGATGGAGACCAGCAGGATCAGCGGCTGGATCAGCGACCGGAAGGTCGCGACGAGCAGCATGAAGACGATCGCGACGGCCGCGAGCATGGCCAGGGCCATGTGGAGCAGGGTCTCGTTCAGGTCCTCGCTGACGCCGCCGATGGTGGCGGTGGCGCCCGCCGGCAGGTCGAGCCCGTCGATCTTCCGCTGGAGGGCGGCGCTCACCGCCCGGTGTCGTCGCCGACCGGCTTGGCCGTGACCGTCGCGGCGCGGGCGCCGTCGATCCGGGTCATGGAGACCGGGCCGGGGACCAGCTCGACGGTGGCGACGTCGCCGAGCCGCACCGGGCCGAGGGCAGCGCCCTCAGCTCGGCCAGGGTGGTGGCGGGCTTCGCCGAGGTGACGAGGACGTCCCGCTCGGTGTCGTCGAGGGTCGCCTTGGCGGCCGGGGTGCCCCGGACGGCCTGGGCGACGGCCATGCCGAGCGAGGCGGGGTCGAAGCCGGCGTCGGCCGCGGCGGGCTTCGCCGTGACGGAGACGCGCGGGACGGACTGCGAGAGGTCGCTCCGGACGTCGGTGACGCCCTCGATCCCGGCGACCGCGGTCCGGACCTGCTCGGCGGCCTTCGCGAGCACCTCCGGGTCGGCCGCCTTGACGACCACGCTCAGGTCCTGGCCGCCGAAGCCGTCCCCGGCCGCGAGGGTGGTGTCGCCGATCCCGTCGAGTCCGGCGAGCCCCTTCTCCAGGGCGTCCCGCGTCTTCTCGTACGAGGCGGACTCCTCCAGGCTGACCTGGTACGAGGCCTGGTCGGCGCCGGTGCCGCCGCCGAAGGCCGCCATGAAGCCGGACGAGCCGACGGTGACCTGGTAGTCCTTGACGCCCTCGGTCCTCGCGAGGAGGCCCTCGACCTTCTTCGCGGCCTCGTCGGAGGCGCTCAGGGAGGTGCCGGGCGCCAGCTTCTGCTTGATGCTCAGGACCCCTGGTCGCCCTGGTCGAAGAAGCTCGTCTTCAGGAGCGGGGTCATGCCGAAGGTGACGGCCAGGACGGCGAGCGCGATGCCCAGGCTCGCGAGCCGGCGCCGGGTCGCGAACCGCAGGACCGGCACGTACAGGCGCTGGAGGCGGCTCTTCTCCTCCGCCTCCTCGGCCCGCCCGCGGGCCTCGGCCAGATCCTCCGGCGTGCCCTCGGGGGCGCGCAGGAACCAGTACGAGAGGACGGGGACGACCGTCAGGGAGACGAGCAGGGAGGCGAGCAGGGCCGCCGTGACCGTCAGCGAGAAGGGGCTGAACATCTCGCCGACGATGCCGCCGACCAGGCCGATCGGCAGGAAGACGGCGACGGTGGTGAGGGTGGAGGAGGTGACGGCGCCGGCCACCTCGCGGACCGCGGTGAGGATCGCCTCCCGGCGCTCCTCGCCGTAGCCGAGTGGCGCTTGATGTTCTCCAGGACCACGATCGAGTCGTCGACGACCCGGCCGATGGCGATGGTGAGCGCGCCGAGCGTCAGCATGTTGAGCGAGAGGTCGCGGGTCCACAGCAAGAGGAGGGCGAGGACGACCGAGAGCGGGATGGAGACCGCGGTCACCAGGGTCGAGCGGATCGACGTGAGGAAGACCAGGATCACCAGGACGGCCATGACGAGGCCGAGGGCGCCCTCGGTGGTGAGGCCGGAGACGGCCTCGGCGACGGCCGGGCCCTGGTCGGAGACGACGGTCAGCTCGGCGCCCGCGCCGAGGTCGCGGCGCAGGCCGGGCAGCTTCTCCGCGACGGCGTCGGAGATCGCGACGGCGCTGCCGTCCTTGTCCATGGTGGCCATGACGGCGAGGCTGGGCCTGCCGTTGGTGCGGGTCAGGGAGGTGCGCGGGGACTCCTCCTGGCGGACGGTGGCCACGTCGCCGAGGCGGACGGCCTTCTTCGTGCCGGGGGCGGCCGACGGGATGCGCAGGTCCTCGATCTGCTTCAGGGAGGTGTAGCCGCCGCCGACCTGGACCGTGCGGCTCTTGCCGTCCTCGGTGAAGGAGCCGGCGGGCACCGTGCCGCCGCCGGAGCGCAGGGCCTCGGCGAGCTTCATGGTGGTGGTGCCCGCGGCGGCGAGCTTCCGCTCGTCGGGGGTGACGGAGATCTGGAGGTCCTGGACGCCGCTGACGGAGACCTGGCCGACGCCCTCGACGTCCTGGAGGGCGGGCACGACGGTCCGGTCGAGGAGGTCCGCGAGGGCCTGCGGGTCCCTGTCGGAGGAGGCGGCGAGGACGACGGTCGGCATGTCGTCCGTCGAACCGGCCACGACCTGCGGGTCGACCGTGTCGGGCAACTGGGCGCGGGCGCGGTTCACGGCCTGCTGGACGTCGGCGACGAGCTGCTTCGTCGACTCGTCGCCGTAGTCGAAGGAGGCCATGACGAGGGCCGTGCCCTCGGAGGCGGTGGAGGTGACCGACGTGAGGCCGTCGACGCCCTTCAGGACGCTCTCCAGGGGTTCGACGACCTGCTTCTCGACCACGTCGGGAGAGGCGCCCTGGTACGGGGCGAGGACCGAGACCACGGGCAGCTCGATCGAGGGGAGGAGCTGCTGCTTGAGCTGCGGTATCGCGATCGCCCCGAACACGATCGCGACGAGGGACGTCAGCCCGATCAGGGCCCGTTGCGCGAGGCTGAATCTGGACAGCCAGGACATGGGATGGGTCTCTCTTCCGTGGCGTACGCGTCGGCGGTCGGGAGCGGCCCCGTCCCGGCCTTCGACCGGCCCGAGACGCCCCCGCCCCTACGATCGGACATCCGCCGCCGGAAGTCCTCGGCCCCCGGGAGCACTTCTTTACGCCGCGCATACCGCGTTCGGAGTACGCCCGCGCTCCGGGTCACTCCCCCTCGGGCGTACCAGTCCCGACTCGTAGGCCGTGACCACGAGCTGGGCCCGATCGCGGGCGCCGAGCTTGGCCATGGTCCGGTTGACGTGGGTCTTCACGGTGAGCGGGCTGACGTCGAGCCGCCGGCCGATCTCGTCGTTGGACAGGCCGCCCGCGACGAGGACGAGGACCTCGCGCTCGCGGGCGGTGAGCGCGGCGAGGCGCTCGGAGCGGGCCCGGACGTCCTCGTCCGCGGCGCCCGTGCCGTCGTCCCGGGGGCCCTGGGCGAGGAAGGTGGCGATCAGGCCCTTGGTGGCGGCCGGGAGAGCAGCGCCTCGCCGGCGTGGGCGATCCGGATCGCGCCGAGCAGCTCCTCCGGCTCGGCGCCCTTGCCGAGGAAGCCGGAGGCCCCGGCGCGCAGCGACTGCACGACGTACTCGTCGACCTCGAAGGTGGTGAGCATGACGATCCGCACGCCGGAGAGGCCGGGGTCGGCGGTGATCGCGCGGGTGGCGGCGAGGCCGTCCGTGCCCGGCATGCGGATGTCCATCAGGACGACGTCGGGCCGCTCGGCGCGGGCCAGTTCGACGGCCCGGGCGCCGTCGGGCGCCTCGCCGACGACCTCCATGTCGGGTTCGGAGTCGACCAGGATCCGGAAGGCGCTGCGCAGCAGGCCTGGTCGTCGGCGAGCAGCACCCGGATCGTCACGCGTCCTCCCCTCGCCCTCTCCCGTGCGGAGGGCCACGGGCAGTATCGCCTGGACGCGGAATCCGCCGCCGTAGCGGGGTGCGGCGGTCAGGGTGCCGCCGAGCGCGCCGACCCGCTCGCGCATGCCGAGCAGGCCGTGGCCGCCGGCCGGGGCCCCGTCCGGGGCGGCCGGGGAGGTGCCGTCGTCGAGGACGGTGATCTCGACCGTGCGTCCCACCCGCACGACGCTGACCTCGGCCTCGGCGTCGGGGCCCGCGTGCTTGCGGACGTTGGTCAGGGCCTCCTGCACGATCCGGTACGCGGCCAGGTCGACGGCGGCGGGCAGCGGTCCGTCGCCGTCGGCGCGGGCCAGGGCGACCGGGAGGCCGGCCTTGCGGAAGCTGTCGAGCAGCCCGTCGAGGACGGCGAGGCCGGGGGCGGGCTCGGTGGGGGCCTCCGGGTCGCCGGACTGGCGCAGCAGGCCGACGGTGGCGCGCAGCTCGTCGAGGGCGGAGCGGCCGGCCTCGCGGACGTGTGCGAGGGCCTCCTTGGCCTGGTCGGGGCGCTTCTCCATGAGGTGGGCGGCGACTCCGGCCTGGACGTTCACCAGGGCGATGTGGTGGGCGACGACGTCGTGGAGGTCGCGGGCGATCCGCAGCCGTTCCTCGGCGACCCGGCGCCGGGCCTCCTCCTCGCGGGTGCGCTCGGCCCGCTCGGCACGCTCGCGGATCGCGTCCACGAAGGCCCGCCGGCTGCGGACGGCGTCCCCGGCGGCGGCCGCCATGCCGGTCCAGGCGAAGATGCCGAGGTTCTCCTGCGCGTACCAGGGGTGGGGCCGAAGACCATGGCCGCGGCGGTGAGGACCGTCATGGTGGCGAGGCCGACCCGCCAGGTGGTGGGCCGGTCGGTGCGCGCGGCGACCGTGCAGAGCGCGACGACGACGCTCATGGAGATGGGGGCGGGCCTGCTGTCGTCGATCAGTTCGACGAGGGTGAACGCCGCGGTGAGGCAGAGCACGGCGAAGGGCTCGCGGCGGCGCAGCACCAGGGCGACGGCTCCGGCGACCATGAGCAGCACGCTGTACGCGTCGGGCGCGCGGTCGCCGAAGGTGGGCCCGTTCGGGCTGCCGTGCGGGTCGGTGAAGGACCCGGCGATCATGCAGACGAGCACGCCGAACGCGAGCGTCGCGTCGAAGGCGAGCGGATGCGTCCGGAACCAGTCGACGAGCCGCCGGAGGGAGAGGGCGCCGGCGGCAGATCCGGTGGGGGTCACGGGAGGCAACGGTACGGGGCGGAGGGCGCGGGTCCGGTTGCGGGGCGCGGGGTCCGGGCCCCGGCAGCGCGAAGGTCCCGGTTCCCTTCGAGGGGCCGGGACCTTCGTGGTGGATCCGTGGTGGTGGGGTCAGCCCGGGATGAGGCCGCCGTCGGAGAGCATCGCCCTGACCTCTTCCAGGCTCGCGTCCGGGGCCGGGAGGATCAGCTCCGACGGCTCCAGGTCCTCGTCCGGGAGCGGCTCGCCGAGGCGGCGGACGGCGTCGAGGAGGGCGCCGAGCGTCCGCCGGAAGCCGTCCGCGTCCCCGGTCTCCATCTCTGCGAGCAGTTCGTCGTCGAGCCCGTCCAGCTCGGTGACGTGGCTGTCGGCCAGCTTCCACTGGCCCTCCCCATGATCCGTACGATCATGACGCGTCCTGTCCTTCCGGTTCCGCCGGAGAGCCGAGGCTACTTCTCGAAGCGCGGGTGGGACTGCTGCTGGTTCTGGTGCTGCGGAGCCGCCGTGCCGTTGCCGCCCTCGATCGCCTGCTGCGCCGACGGGCCGCCGGCCAGCTCGGCCTTCATCCGCTGGAGCTCCAGCTCGACGTCCGTACCGCCGGAGAGCCGGTCCAGCTCCGCCTGGATGTCGTCCTTCGCGAGCCCGGACTGGTCGTCCAGGGCGCCCGAGGCGAGCAGCTCGTCGATCGCGCCGGCGCGCGCCTGGAGCTGGGCGGTCTTGTCCTCGGCCCGCTGGATCGCCAGGCCGACGTCGCTCATCTCCTCCGAGATGCCGGAGAACGACTCCGCGATCCGGGTCTGGGCCTGGGCCGCCGTGTAGGTCGCCTTGATCGTCTCCTTCTTGGTGCGGAAGGCGTCGACCTTGGCCTGGAGACGCTGGGCGGCGAGGGTGAGCTTCTCCTCCTCGCCCTGGAGCGTCTGGTGCTGCACCTCCAGGTCGCTGACCTGCTGCTGGAGCGCGGCCCGCCGGGACAGCGCCTCGCGCGCCAGGTCCTCGCGGCCGAGCGCCAGCGCCTTGCGGCCCTGGTCCTCCAGCTTGGCGGACTGCCCCTGCAACTGGTTCAACTGGAGTTCGAGCCGCTTGCGGGAGGTGGCGACGTCGGCGACGCCCCGTCGCACCTTCTGCAGCAGCTCCAACTGCTTCTGGTAGGAGTAGTCGAGCGTCTCGCGCGGATCCTCGGCCCGGTCAAGGGCCTTGTTCGCCTTCGCGCGGAAGATCATCCCCATACGCTTCATGACACCGCTCATGGGCTTCGCGCGCCCCCTTCTGACGGACTCGGCTCCAGCTCTCCAACAAGGTCCACAGTACGGGCCCCGACTCCATTACCGCACTGTTCGGGTGGGATGCGCTCCTCCCCGAGGACGACTGCGTGCGGCGTCCCCTCCCGCGCAGGGAGGAGGCGGAGTCCGGGAAACCCGCGCCCTTCCCCGTACGTACCGGCCAAGACGCAGTCCGTTAGCGGATCGTTCCCGCCCGGCATGGGGTTCATGCCCCCACCCCGTACCCTTGGGTTTTGTGTTCCGTAGCCGTTCGAAGGACGAGAAGGCCCCCACCGACAAGGTGACGGCGGACCTCTCCACCAAGCAGCCCCGCGACCCCGAGGCCCCCAAGGGCCGCCCGACGCCGAAGCGGAGCGAGGCGCAGACCAACGCCGTCGCGCCTCGACGGTGCCGCTCGACCGCAAGGAGGCCGCCAAGCGCCAGCGCGAGGCACGCCGCTCGGACCTGTCCCGTCAGCGCGAGGCGCTGGCCAACGGCGACGAGCGTTACCTGCCGGCCCGCGACAAGGGTCCGGTGCGCCGCTTCGTGCGCGACTTCGTGGACTCGCGGTTCGCGATCGCCGAGTTCTTCCTGCCGATGGCCGTGGTGATCCTCGTCCTCTCGCTGTTCGGCAACGCCAACCGGGCGCTGCAGAACATCTCGCTGCTCCTGTGGCTCGGTGTGATCATCCTGATCGTCATCGACTCGATCGGCATCTCGATCCGGCTCCGGAAGCAGCTCAACGCCCGCTTCCCGAACGAGCCGAAGCGCGGAGCCGTGGCCTACGGTCTGATGCGGACGCTCCAGATGCGCCGTCTGCGGCTGCCGAAGCCGCAGGTCAAGCGCGGAGAGCGGCCCTGAGCGCCGACCGCTCGGAGGTCGGCGGATCCGCGTTCGGGGGGACCGCGTCGGAGGCGGCGGGACCCGTGCTGCCCGCCGTCACGCACTGGCCCGCCGGTACGGGCGGGCTGCGCGACACCATCCGGCACGAGATCGTCGCGCGCCAGCTCGACGAGCAGATAACCGCCCGGTACCCGGTGGGGCAGCGGCTGCGGATCCTCGACGCGGGCATGGGGCAGGGCTCCCAGGCCCTGCGCCTGGCCAGGGCCGGTCACACCGTGACCGGCCTCGAAGCCGATCCCGAGCTCCTGAAGGCGGCCCGCGAGTCGCTGGCGACGGAGCCCGCCGGGATCCGCGAGCGGGTCCGGATGATCGAGGGGACGGGCGCGAGACCGGGGTGCACTTCCTGCCCGGCAGCTTCGACGTGGTCCTCTGCCACGGCGTGCTCATGTACGCGGACGAGCCGGACGCGCTGCTCGCGGGCCTGGCCCGGATGCTGGCCCCGGGGGCCTGCTCTCCCTGGTCGTGCGGAACGCCGACGCCCTGGCCATGCGGCCGGGGCTCGCCGAGAGACTGGGCGGGGGCGCTCGCGGGCTTCGACTCGGACGTCTACACCGACGACGGCGGAGCGAAGGTGCGGGCCGACCGGCTCGACGCGCTCACGGCGACGCTCGCGGGGATCGCGGCGCCGCTGCACGCCTGGTACGGGGTGCGGGTCTTCACGGACGGCGTCCCGGCCGAGACGAGCCTGCCGGCCGCCGACGAGCTGGACCGGCTCTTCGCCGCCGAGGAGCGGGCGGGGCGGACGGATCCGTACCGGCGAATAGCGACGCTGCTGCACCTGTGCGGGGTGCGGGGGTAGCGGGGCCGGGGCGAGAGGGCCGGGGCGCCCCCTGATCGGGTGCGCTCGCCGGGCCCGGGGCGGGGACGGAACGGATACTCCGGACATGGACGTATCCCGTGCCCACGCCCGCGCCCGTACGCGTCGTCTCCTCCTCTCCCTGACCGCCGGGGCGTGCGCCGCCGCGCTCGTCGGGAGCTGCTCCTCCGCCGGGGACGCGGCGGGTCCCGGGCAGTCGACGCAGGCGGCGGCGCCGCGCTCCGCGAACGAGCTGGAGGACGACTACCGGGCCGTCATCAAGGACGTCCTGCCGTCGGTCGTGCAGATCGACGCGGCGAACAGCCTCGGCTCGGGGGTCGTCTACGACGCCAAGGGGCACGTGGTCACCAACGCGCACGTGGTCGGCCAGGAGAAGAGCTTCAAGGTCACGGCGGCCACCGGCGGGCAGCCGGTGACGGCGCGGCTGGTCTCCTCGTACCCCGAGCAGGACCTCGCCGTGATCCGGCTCGAAACCGTGCCGCAGGGGCTGAAGGCGGCGGAGTTCGGGGACTCCTCGGCGGTCGACATGGGGCAGATCGTGCTCGCGATGGGCTCCCCGCTCGGCCTCTCCGGCAGCGTGACCCAGGGGATCGTCTCGGCCACCGGCCGAGACGGTCAGCGAGGGCGGGCCGGCGGCGGCACGGGCGCGACCATCGGGAACATGGTGCAGACGTCGGCCGCGATCAACCCGGGGAACAGCGGGGGCGCCCTGGTGAACCTCGACGGCCAGGTCGTCGGCATCCCGACGCTGGCGGCGTCCGACCCCGAGCTGGGCGGCGGCTCGGCGCCCGGCATCGGCTTCGCCATCCCCGCGTCGATGGTGCGGACGGTCGCGGACCAGATCATCAAGGACGGCAAGGTGACGGACTCGGGCCGGGCGGCCCTGAACATCACCGGGCGCACGGTCCTGGACGACGACTACGAGCCGGCGGGCGTCGCGGTGGTCGAGGCGCCGGCGAACGGGGCGGCGGGCAAGGCGGGCCTGAAACCGGGCGACGTGATCACCCGGCTCGGCGACGCCGACGTCACCACGATCACCTCCCTGTCGGAGGCACTGGCCGCGCGGAAGCCGGGCGAGAAGGTGGCGGTGACGTACGTACGGGGCACGGAGACGGAGAAGACCGAGGTCGTGCTGGGCGAGATGTAGCCGACGCGAAAGGGGGCGCAGGGCCCGGAGGCCCCGCACCCCCTCCACGGTCGCCGGGTGCCCTAGCCCTCCGCGTTCAGGGGCATCGGGCCGTAGATCTTCGTGCCGTCCTCCGAGAGGGTGACCTGGTCGGCGCCGCCGCTCAGGAGGTCACGCCAGTGCTCGCCGATCCAGCTCTCCGCGTCGCCCTGGGTGGTGAACTCCTCGGGTGTCACCACCGGCTCGACCTCGGTGCCGTCGGACTTCTCGAACCGCCACGTCCATGCCATGTCCGCCTCCTGGCGCTCACCGGATGATCGGTTTCCTGCCCGCAGCGTAGCCGGGCGCGCACGCCTCGCGGTGGCGCGGGAGGATCTGAGGGTGGAACTGACTCTGCTCGGCACCGGCGCCCCGCTCGGCCTCCCCGTCCCGACTGCCCCTGCGCCGTGTGCGCGCTCTCCCGGGGGCCACGCGCGCGTGCCGCGACCGCGCTGCTCGTGGACGGGGCCCTGCTGCTCGACCTGACCCCGGGGGCCGCCCTCGCGGCGGCCCGGTCGGGCACTCGCTCGTGGGCGTGCGACAGGTGCTGCTCACGCATCCGCACGACGGACCGGCCGTGGAGCTGCCCGCCGGACTGCCGACGGCGGGGAGGGTGCCGGACGGACGGGAGTTGACGCTCATCAGCGGACACCGGGTGCGGGCGGTGCCGATGGACTCCCCGGCACCGGCTACGAGGTGACCTCGGCGGACGGCGAGCGGCTGCTCTACCTGCCGCCGGGCGGCGCCCGGCCGGGCTCGGCGAGGACCACCGGGCGCCGTACGACGTGGTGGTGGCCGATGTGACGGGCCGTCCGGACGGGCTCGCCCGGCTGCGGGCGACCGGGGCCGTCGGCCCGGCCACGGACGTGATCGCGGCGCACCTGGACCACGACGCGCCGGCGGGCGCCGAGCTGGACCGGCGGCTCGCGGCGGCGGGCGCGCGGGCGGTGCCGGACGGGACGACGCTGTACGCGGGCGAGTACCACTGAGGTGCCGGACGCGCCCCGGCGGACCCTGGTGACCGGCGGGGCCCGGTCGGGCAAGTCGGTGGAGGCCGAGCGGCGGCTTGAGACCTTCCCGAGGTGCTGTACGTGGCGACCGGCGGGTCCCGGGAGGGGACCCGGAGTGGGCGCGGCGGGTGGGCCTGCACCGGGAGCGGCGGCCGGCCTCGTGGCGTACCGCCGAGACCTGCGACCTCGTGCCCCTGCTCGCGGAGGACGGGCCCGCGCTCCTGATCGACTGCCTGTCGCTGTGGCTGACGCACGCCATGGACGAGGTCGGCGCCTGGGACGACGGGGCGTGGGCGGACGGCGGGGAGAAGGCGCTGCGGGAGCGGACGGCGGAGCTGGTGGCGGCGGTGCGGGCGACGCGCCGCACGGTGGTGGCGGTGACGAACGAGGTCGGCTCGGGCGTGGTGCCCGCGACGGCGTCGGGGCGCCGGTTCCGGGACGAGCTGGGCCGGCTGAACGCGTCCTTCGCGGACGAGTGCGAGCAGGTGCTGCTCGTGGTCGCGGGGCAGGCGCTCGTCCTGCGCGGGTAGGGTGCGATCACCGATGGCCCTGGCTGATGTGTCTCAAGGCGGAACCGTGAACCTGGACGACTTCTCCGATCTGATCGAGCGCCCCGACGGGGGATACGGCGTGACGCCGAGGAGCGCCGGGAGCGGCTCGTGGTGCCGCCGGGGGCGCTCGGGCGGCTCGACGAGCTGGGCGAGTGGCTGTCCGCCGCGCAGGCCTCGGTGAAGGTGCGGGCGATCGGGCAGCCGAAGGTCGTCCTGTTCGCGGGCGACCACGGGGTGGCCTCGCTGGACGTGTCGGGGCGCCGGGCCGGCACCGCGCACGAGCTGGTGCGGGCGGTCCTGGACGGGGCGAGCCCGGTGGCCGTGCTCGCCCGGTCGATGGACGTGCCGGTGCGGGTCGTGGACGCCGGTCTGGACTGCGACCCGGAGCTGCTGCCCGCCGAGGTCGTGCGGCACCGGATCCGGCGCGGCAGCGGCCGCATCGACGTGGAGAACGCGCTGACGTCCGAGGAGGCCGCGGCCGCGCTCCGGCTCGGCGTGGCGATCGCGGACGAGGAGGCGGACTCGGGCACCGACCTGGTGGTGCTCGGGGACCTGAGCGTCGGCGGCACGACCCCGGCGGCCACGCTGATCGCGGCCCTGTGCGGGACGGACGCCTCGGTGGTGACCGGCCGGGGCGGCGCCGGGATCGACGACCTGGCGTGGATGCGCAAGTGCGCGGCGATCCGGGACGCGCTGCGCCGGGCCCGGCCGGTCCTCGGCGACCAGTCGGCGCTGCTCACGGCGGTCGGCGGCGCGGACCTGGCGGCCATGACCGGTTTCCTGCTCCAGGCGTCGGTGCGGCGGATGCCGGTGATCCTGGACGGCGTGGTCGGGGCGGCCTGCGCGCTCGTGGCGCAGCGGGCGGCGTTCGGGCGCCGGACTGGTGGCTGGCGGGCCAGGTGAGCGGCGAGCCGGCGCAGGCGAAGGCACTGGACCGGATGGCGCTCAACCCGTTGCTCGACCACGGCGTCCATGTGGGTGAGGGAACCGGGGCACTGCTCGCGCTTCCCCTGGTCCAGGCCGCGGCGGCGCCTCGCCGCGGAGCTGCCCGAGCGTCCGGAACCGACCACTCCGGACGACGGCGGCGAGACCCCGGGGACTCCCGGGGCCTGACGGGGAGCACGGCGGATTCAGATCGTCTCCGGGGCGGCCGTACGCGACGCGCGTGCGGCCGCCTCCGGCGTCGCCGCACGGCAAGCGGTGCCCCATATGATCGCTTTTCATGGGAGAGGTCCGTTTGTCCGCCGAAGAAGCGCCCCGGGGCACCACCGCCCGTTCACGGCGCAGCGCCGCGTTCGCCGTCTGGTACCTGCGCGTCGTCACGTTCATCAACTTCCTGGGTGCCGTCTGGGTCTCGTTCGGACAGGACCTGCGCCGGCACAACGAGGACGACTACTTCACCCCGTACCTGCTGACGGCCGGTTTCGCCTCGGGGGTCTTCACCCTCTTCCTGGCGATCACCATGCGCCGCCGCAAGCGGGCGGCGTGGATCCTCAACCTGGTGCTCGGCGGGCTCTTCCTGCTGCTCTTCGCCCTGGTGATGTCCTTCCCGGAGATCCGGCAGCACGCCCAGAACTGGGTCTCACTGGTCCTGACCGCCGCCTTCGTGCTCGCGCTGCTGCTCGGCCGCAAGGAGTTCTACGCGAAGGGCGACCGCTCCAACCCGCTGCTCGCCGCGGCCGTGGCGGTCGGCGGACTGCTCGTCACCTCGCTGCTCGCCGCCGTCCTGGTGACCGTCACCAACACCTCCTCCGGCCACTCCACCTTCCTGGACCGCTGGCGCTACGGCCTGATGCGGCTGGTCACGCTGGCCTCCGACGACTCGCGCTTCACCGGGATCGACACCCCCGGCTGGGTGGACGTCACCATCAACGTCCTGTCCACGCTGCTGCTCTTCGCGGTGCTCTTCGCCGCCTTCCGCTCCCGCCGGGCCGTCGACCCGCTGACCGAGGGAGGACGAGAGGCGGCTGCGGGCCCTGCTCGACAAGTACGGGGACCGCGATTCGCTCGGCTACTTCGCGCTGCGCCGCGAGAAGAGCGTGGTGTGGTCGCCGAGCGAGAAGGCGGCCGTCGCCTACCGGGTGGTCGGCGGGGTCTCCCTGGCCTCCGGCGATCCGATCGGGGACCCCGAGGCCTGGCCGGGCGCCATCGAGCCCTGGCTGGCCGAGGCGCGCGAGCACGGCTGGATCCCGGCGGTGATGGGCGCGAGCGAGAGGCCGGGGTGATCTACGCCCGGCACGGTCTGGACGCCCTGGAGCTGGGCGACGAGGCCATCGTGGAGACCGGCGAGTTCACGCTCGACGGGCGGGCCATGCGGACGGTCCGGCAGGCCTTCAACCGGGTCAAGCGGGCCGGGTACGAGGTGCGGATCCGGCGCCACGAGGACATCCCCGCCGAGGAGATGGACGCGCTGGTGCGCAAGGCGGACGACTGGCGGGACGGGGCGACCGAGCGCGGCTTCTCGATGGCGCTCGGCCGGCTCGGCGACCCCGGGGACGGCCGCTGCGTGATGCTGGAGTGCACCGACGGACAGGGCGAGCTGCGGGCCCTGCTCTCCTTCGTGCCGTGGGGGCCGCGGGGCCTCTCGCTCGACCTGATGCGCCGCGACCGGGAGGCCGAGAACGGCCTGATGGAGTTCATGGTCATCGAACTCCTCCAGCGCGCCGGAGAGATCGGGATCACTCAGGTCTCGCTGAACTTCGCGATGTTCCGCTCCGTCTTCGAACGCGGCTCGAAGCTCGGGGCGGGGCCGGTGCTGCGGATGTGGCGTTCGCTGCTCAGCTTCTTCTCCCGGTGGTGGCAGATCGAGTCGCTGTACCGCGCCAACGCCAAGTACCGACCGATCTGGGAGCCCCGATTCATGCTCTTCGAGAAGAGCGCCGACCTGTTGCGCATCGGCCTGGCCGCCGGGCGGGCCGAAGGGTTCCTGGAGGCCCCGGGGCTGCCGAAGTGGCTGCACCGCAGACACCTGGAGGGCGGGCGTTGAGCGGGTCCTCCCGGAACGGACGGGACGGCCGGGGTGGCCGGGGCGGCCGGGGCGGCGGCGTCCGGCGGTTCGCCCGCCGCGAGTGGGGGCCGCTGTTCACCACCGTGCGGACGGCGCTCGTCACGAAGAGGTGGCGGGCGATACCGATGACGCTGGCGGCGGTCTGCCTCACGGCCCTGTTCCAGCTCGTGCAGAACCAGGACTGGGGCTACGGGCCGGTCCACGACATCGGTTTCGTCCGGGCCGAGGACCCGCTCTGGCTCGCACTGCTCCGCACCCCCTCTCGCTCTTCGTGCCCGCGCTCGACCTGCCCGTCTGGGGCGCCCTCGCGCAGGTGCTGCTCGTGTTCGGGATCGCCGAGATCTGCCTCGGCCGGTGGCGGACGCTCGCCGTCGCCTATCTGGCCACGCTGGCCGGCACGCTCTACGCGCGCGTGGGCATCGCGATCGGCCCGGACAGCCCCTTCGGCCTGCCGGCCTCCGACGCGCTGGTGGTCGACACCGGCCCGTCGGCGGCCGTCGTGGGCCTCGCTGTCTACGTCTGCCGGCGCTACCGCGCCCGCTGGACCGGCGGCCTGGTCGTCCTCGCGATGGTCGTGGAGGTCGTGATCAAGCCGAACCTGGCGGGCAAGGAGCACCTGGCGGCCATCGCCGCCGTCCTCGTCCTGATCGCGGTCCTGGCCCGGCGCGAGCGGCGTCAGGGCGGAGCCGAGCCGGGCCCCGAGACCCGCTCCTGGAAGCCGCCGATCAGGTCCTGAAAGCGGCGGCGGACCTTGGTCCAGCGCCGGTCGTGGCGGTACGTGCGGAGCCGGGAGCGGGCCCTGGCCCGGTGGCGGCGGCGGTAGAAGCGCTTGGACCACCAGGAGCCGGGGCGGGCGAGCCGGACGGCGCCGACGATCGCCACGAAGGGCACGAAGACCCCCATCACGGCCATCCGGAACTTCCCTTCACCAGACTGACCAGGATGAAGAGGAAGTTGAGCACGATCGTGACGATGAAGGTCGCCCGGTCCTGGCGCTCGTCCTCGGACACGTCGTTCACGCCGAGCGGCGAGAAGCCGCTCAGGGCGAGCATGACCAGGGCCGCGGTGAGCACGACCACCTCGACGCTCTTGCGGCCGTCCTCGCTCCAGTACACGTCGTCGAGGTGGAGGATCAGCGCGAACTCGTCCAGGACGAGCCCCGCGCCGATCCCGAAGACGACGGCGAAGACGGCCGCGCCGACGCCGTGCCGGCCGCTGCCCACCGCGCCGAAGCCGCCGATCACGGAGAGGACCACGCCGGGCACGACATGATGGATGTGGAGCCCGCCCGAGGAGACGTTCCCGAACGGCCCCTTCCCCGCCCGGATGAGGCGGGTGATGGTCCGGGTGACCAGGAACGTCACGACAAATGAGGTCAGGGCGAGGAGCAGTGGGAGCTTCCCCGGTTCGAGGATGTTCCGCGAGAACCAGTGACCCATGCCACCCCTTCCGAAATGCGCGGTATGCGCAATCTACCGTCCGGAACCGGCGATTACCCTGCCCGGATGGACGGCCTGCGTTTCGCCTTCGGCACCCTCACGGTGCTCCCCGCCCGCATCACCCGCTGGGACCGGGACGCGGCGCGCGCCGGCATGCTCTGCGCCCCGCTCGCCGGGCTGACCGTCGGCCTGGCCTCCGCCGCGCTCGGCTCGGCCTTCCTGCTGCTCGGCTCGGGACCGCTGCTCGCGGCCGTCGTCACCGCCGCCGTCCCCGCCGTCCTCACCCGGGGCCTCCACCTCGACGGCCTCGCGGACACCGCCGACGGCCTCGGCAGCGCCAAGCCGGCCGAGGACGCGCTGCGCATCATGAAGCAGTCGGACATCGGCCCGTTCGGCGTGATCGCCGTGGTCCTCGTCCTGTTCGCGCAGGTCGCCGCGCTCTTCCACCTGTACGGGGAGGGCTGGGCGCACGGCGCCGTCGCCGCCGTCCTCGCCGCCACCGCCGCCCGCCTCGCCCTCACCCACGCCTCTCGCCACGGCGTCCCGGCGGCCCGCCCCGAGGGGCTCGGCGCGATCGTCGCCGCGACGGTCCCGGTCCGCTCCGCGACCCTGGTGACGGCCGCCTTCCTGGTCCTGGCCGCCGGGGCGGCCTGCTGTTCTCGCCGTACGACGCGGTCCGCAACGTCCTGGCGGCCGGCGCCGCCCTGGGCGCGGCGGCGCTGCTGCTCCGCCGGTGCGTGCGGCGCTTCGGCGGGGTGACGGGCGACGTGTTCGGCGCGGTGGAGGAGGCGGCGGCGACGGCGGCCCTGGTGGCGCTGACGCTGGGCTGACCGGCCTCAGCAGGGCCTGCGCCAGACCCCGAGCTCGTACTTCTTGAGCATGGAGCTGAGGCCAAGGCGTCGGGACTGCGGGCAGAACCGGTCCGTCGTCAGCTCGTACTCGACGTGGAAGACCGCCTTGCCGGCCCGCACGAACGGGGTGAGCCGGTCGCACTCCTCGTACTCGGCGCACTGCTCGTTGACCGCGAAGTCGAAGTCCGGGAGGAGCTCCGGGATCTGGTCGAGGTCGTTCTTGAGGCCGACCGCGAGGCCGCGCTCGTGGGCGAGGCGGGCGATCAGGCGGTTGTAGCGGAGCTGGTCGGCGGCGGTGAGGGGAAGCCGGTGCGGTTCTTGTAGCCGTCCATGTTGTCGGGTTCGACGGCGTCGAAGCCCTTGTCGCGGCACATGTCGAGGCGTTCGGCCATCAGGGGCCGAGGACGTCGGTGCGGCGGACGTCGAGCCAGCGCTCGCCCTTCCAGCTGCCCCCGCCGAGCACGGCCTTCGGGAAGCGGCCGGCGTCGGGGCGGAAGTCCTCCCAGGCGCCGGTGGAGGTAGCAGATCACCTTGCGGCCCCGGGCGTGCAGGTCCTTCACGGCGGACGCCGGGTGGTCGAAGCCGTCGATGTCGTAGACGGGGACGTCGACCGCCGGGTCGAGCCGGCCGCTGAGCTGCCACTGCCAGGCGAGGCCGGGCTCCGGCCGCCAGCGCTCCCGCGCCCGCTTGGCGTCGGGGGCGGGACCGGGGTCGGGGCCGTCGTCGTGCAGGCGGTGGCGAGGAGCAGCAGCCCCGCGAGCAGGAACGGCAGTCGTCTCATCGGGCGGGCTCCGGGAGGTGCGGGAGGGTGCCCCAGGGGTGCGTGCCCGCGCCGGGCACCGCGCAGTGCACGGGGGTGGCGGGGCGGAACCCGGCGGGGGCGGCGTAGACCAGGTGGCAGTAGTGGGCGGCGACCGGCAGGTCGAGGGTGCGGTAGGTGTCCCAGGGGCCCTCGAAGGTGACGAGCAGGTCGGCCTGGGCCTCGTAGCCGGGGTCCGGGTGGGCCCCGTGGTTGAAGACCAGGGTCGCGGCCCCGGCGGCCCGGGCGGCGACCGCGATCCGGCGGTAGTGGGCGAGGGCGCCGGGCGCGGTCGCCACCTGGTCCAGGAAGGCGCCGTCGGCGGCGTACCAGTCGCGGTGGCGCAGCAGTTCGCCGACGACCTCGGCGTGCGGGCGGCGCCCGTAGGCCGTGTCCACGTAGCCGAGGACCCGGACGCCGGCCGCGCGCAGCCTCCCGGCGGCGTCGGCGAACGCCGGGTCGGGGGCCTGGCCCGCGCCGCTCGCCGGGTTGAGGACGACGCCGTACAGGGAGGGCGCCGCGCCGACGAGCGCCGCCCAGGCGTCGGGGCGTTCGGCCGGGTGCTCGTAGAACGGCACCAGGAGGGACGGGGTCGTCATCGCGTTCCCTAGCGGTGGGCGGTCGGTCGTACCAGCAGAACACAGGTGAGGACGGCGAGCACGGCCGCCGCTCCCCGGTCGCCGCCGGGCCCGCCGCGGGCAGCGCGGTCTGCGCGGCCGCCGCGAGCAGGCAGACGGTGGCGGCGCCGAGCACCGCGCCGAAGGCCTGGAGCAGCAGTCCGAGCCAGAGCGCGGTCCCGACGAGGAGCAGGGCGAGCAGGTCCGGGGGCGCCGGCCGGGGCGCCCCGGCCAGAGCAGGGTCACGGCGAGGAGGAGGGCGGTGAGGACGGTGAGGTAGCCGCCGACGCAGAGGACCAGGGTGCCGGTGACCGCCCGCCGGAACTCGCGGGCGGTGGTGAGGGTCCGCAGCCGGGTCAGGCTCTCGCCCCGGAAGCGGTGCAGCAGCCATTCGGCGGGCCCCATGGAGAGGGTGAGCGCGACGACGGCCCCGCGCCGCTCACCGGGGTGGTGCCGGTGCCCGCGTGCAGGACGAGCAGGCCGCTGCCGAGTCCGAAGAGCCCGTACGGGAGCGAGGCCGCGCGCGGGGTCCGCCGCGTCCCGCCGCCGCCCGCGGGAGGCCCGGCCGGAGCGCGAGCGCGGCGAGGACGGCGGTCGCGGCGAGGGAGGCGAGGAGGAGGCCGGTCCGCAGGGGGTCGGGCAGGTCCCAGCGGAAGGCGGGGACGGCTCCGGCGAGCGGTACCAGGGCGCCGAGCAGGGCCCGTTCGCGGCCGAGGACCAGGAGGACGGTCGCGGCGGCGAGGTAGAGCGCCTGGCCCGCGGCGAAGACGGCGGCCGGGGTCTCGCCGGGCGCGGCGACCGCGAGGGCGACGCCCGTCCCGGCGAGGGCGCCCGGGGCGCGCCGGCCAGCAGGGCGCGGGCGGCGGCGGGCCGGTCGCCCAGGCCGAGCCAGGTGTACGCACGGTGGGACAGGGCCTGGTTCCAGACCCAGCCGGTGACGGCCCCGGCGAGCAGCGGGACCGTGCCGCCGGGCAGCCCGAACCGGCCGTGCTCCCCGCGAGCAGCGGGGCGGCCAGGACGTACGCGAGGCCGGGCAGCGCGAAGACGAGCCCGCGCAGGAGGCAGTGCGCGAGGCCGTCGAACCGGGTCCCGGCGGGCGGCGCCTCGGGCGCGGGGTGGCGCCGGGCCACGCGCGCGTAGAGGTCCTCGGCGAGGGCGAAGGAGTCGGTGCGGCCGTAGGCGAGCCGGATGTGGTCGTCGGTCATGCCGTCGGACTCCAGGAGCGCGGCCACCTCGTCGGGGTGCACGGCGGCGGCGACGAACCCGTCGAGCCGCTCGGCGAGCGCGTCGAGGGGGTCGGGGGCGAGGTCCGGGTCCGGGGCGCTCTCCTCGTGCGGGTCCTTCGATGCGTGCGGGTCCTCCGATGCGTGCGGGGTCTTCGATGCGTGCGGGGTCTTCGATGCGCGCGGGGTCTTCGATACGTGCGGGTCCTTCGACACGTGCGGGGTCTTCGGCGCCTCCTCCCGGCGGGGTCTCGGGATCGCCGGGAGGTGGCCCTCCTTCGGGGGTTTCAGCCACAGGGAGCCGCTCATGCCGGGGTGCCTCCCGCCACGAGGTCCGCCGGGGTGCGGCGGGGGCGGGGATCCGGACCGTCCAGCGCCTCGGGTCGGGGCGGGGGACGGGTCCGCGCCCGCGAGTTCGCGGTAGATCCGGCGGAAGCCGTCCACCGAGCGGTTCAGGGTGAAGCGGTCGACGACCCGCTGCCGGGCCAGGCGGCCCAGTTCGGCGCGGCGGGCGCCGTCGCGCAGGAGGGCGGAGAGGGCGGCGGCCATGACGGCCGGTTCGCGGGGCGGGACGACGAGTCCGGTGTCGCCGACGGCCTCCCGCACCCCTCCGACGTCCGTGGAGACGGTGGCGCGGCCGCAGGACATGGCCTCGATGAGGGAGAAGGGGAAGCCTTCGCTGATGGAGGAGAGCACGACCACGCTGCCGGCCGCGTAGGCCGAGGGCACGTCGGAGACGCGGCCCTCGAAGGAGACCCCGTCGGTGACGCCCAGTTCGGCGGCGAGCTTCTCCAGACGGGTCCGGTAGTCCTCGTTCCCCGCGGGTACCGGCCCGAACAACCGCAGTCGCAGCGCGGGGAGTTCGGCGCGGCAGATCGCGTACGCCCGGATCAGGGTCTCCAGGTCCTTGATGGGGTCGACGCGTCCGCACCAACTGAGGGTGGGGGTGGCGGGCTCGGGACCGGCCTCGGGGAAGAGGGCCGGGTCGACGCCGTTGTAGACGGTGCGGATGCGGTCGGCGGGGGCGCCGCCGCGCTCCTCCAGCGCCGGTTGTACTGGTTGCGGGGGTGATGAGGTCGGCCTTGCGGTAGCCGAGGGTGTTGAGCTCGCGGTGAAGGCGAGCATCAGGGCCTTGACGGGCCAGGGCTGGGTGTCGGTGCGGTAGCCGAGGTACCGCTCGCGGAGGTAGATGCCGTGTTCGGTCAGCAGGAAGGGGACCCTTCGAAGTGCTGCGCGGCGAGGGCCGGCAGCGTGGCGAGGCCGCTGGAGACGGCGTGCGCCACACCGCCGGGGGATATCCGGGCGGCGAGCGGGCGCAGGGCGTGTTCGAGCAGGTCGGTGGCGGTGAGGGCGTCGTGGACGGTGGGCCGGGCCGCGCGCGTCGGCAGGTGCGGCATGCTCCACGTCCACATCAGGGAGCGCAGGGCGGCCTCGGAGCGGAGGGCGGCGGTCAGCCGTCCCCGCCGGGCGAGCGCGGCCAGTTCGTACAGGCTCGTGCCGAAGTCGTAGCCGGTCCCCGGGTCGAGCAGGGAGAGCAGGAGCCGTTCGTACGTGTCGAGGAAGCGGCGGCGCTCCCTCCCCGGGGGGCCCGGCGCGCGCGGACGGGCGCCGGGCCCCAGAGGGGAACGCGGTGTGCCGGACGACGTTGGACGGCAGGTCCCAGGTGACGGGCTCCCGTCCGCTGCCGGTGAGGGCGAGGACGTCGAAGTCCACCTCGGGCATGCCCCGGACGAGCTGGTCGCACCAGGTGCTGACCCCGCCGTGGACGTGCGGATAGGTGCCTTCGGTGAGCATGGTGACGTGACGGCCACTGCTCGGCATGTGCGGTTCCCCCGGAACGTACTGGGTCAGGTGGTCGGGATCGTGAGGGTGACGGCGCTCTGGAGCAGTTCGGGCGAGGTCCAGGCGGAGCGGGTGCCGGCGTAGGCCGTGCCGAAGGCGGCGGTGCCGAGAGCAGCTTCTTGCGGGTGCCCTCGGGGGCGGTCACGGGCGCGGTGACGCCGGAGGGGCCTTGACGGTGACGGTGGTGCCGATCCGGTAGGCGGTGACCTTCCGGCGGCGAGGGCCTGGTCCCAGGCGGCGCGGCGGGTCAGCTCGGTGCCGACGTCCCGCTGGGCCGGGTTCACCAGCGGCGCGGAGGGCGCGAACAGGCCCCGGTAGTCGGCCAGTACGCGGTCGAGGACGGGGTAGAGCAGGCGCTCCTCGGCCAGGTTGGACTGGTGCACGTAGTGCGGGCGCGGGTCGTTGCCGAGGACGTGGGAGAGCGCGGTGCGCGCCTCCTGCGGGACGATGTGGTCGGCGTAGCCGGTGGCGACGGGCAGCGGGGCGGGCAGGCAGGTGGAGGCCGGGTTGGACTCGCAGATGCCGCTGCCGCCGTCGGCGCGGGAGGTGTAGACCCAGTTGTACTCGTCGGCCATCTCGGCGGCGGTGCCCACGTTGTAGTACACGTTCACGGGGTGCCGGGGCACGGTCTTCGCGGCGCCGGTCGCGGTCCCGACCGTGCGCTGCTGCGGCTCGCGGGAGTTGTCGCTGCCGGTCCACTTCACGCCGTTGTCGGCGAGCGCGCCGGCGAGGTTCGGGTTGTCGACGGGCTGCTGGGGCAGGGTCTTCAGGCCGGAGTGCTCGCCGGTGACGAGTTCGGAGCGGTCGACCGCGATGCCCTTGCGGACGGCCCAGTCGTGGTTGTCGCGGATCTGCGCGGACAGTTCGGCGCGGCCGACCCAGAGGTGGCGCCCCTGGCGTCCTCGGCACACCGCCAGGGCACGACGGTGGTGTCCTGGACGCAGCCGAGGAAGGGGTGGGTGTAGGTGTGGTTGATCCAGCGGTACTGGGCGCGGTCGGCGACGAGCCGGTCGGTGAGCGGGTCGGCGCCGCCGTGCTCGGTCTTCCACTGCTCGCCCTGGCCGCCGTTGTAGACCATGTCGAGGGTGAAGCCGGAGGTCTTCTGCCAGGCGGCGGCGTACTGGGCGTCCGCGACGGTCATGCGGATCGGGTTCGCGCCCTCGCCGTCGTCGCCGGCGCAGTCGAAGTCGCCGGGGGTGCAGTCGCGCGCGGAGTCCCAGCGGGCGTCGGGGGCGAAGACGTCGTCGACGTGGACGGAGAGGTAGTTGCGGCTCTGGCCGAGGTGGACGCCCTGGGTGAGCCATTCGACGATGCCGCGGGCGAGGGCCCGGAACTGCCGCTGGTACTGGTTGTAGGCGAAGGTGACGACGAGCTCGCGGCGCCCGTCGGCGGCGTACTCGCCGACGAGGCTGGCCCGGCCGCCGCCGGCGCCGTCGACGGGCACGTCGAGGTAGCTGGTGTAGCCGGCGCGGGGGCGGCCCGCGTAGCCGTAGCTCTCGGCGACCGTCGGGTCGTTGTCCTCGAAGGCGAGCGATCCGGCGAGGTAGCGGAAGGGCCCGCCTTTCCGGCGGGGGTGACGGAGGTGGTGACCCCGTCGAGGACGCCGGAGCGGCCGCCCTCGGTGGTGTAGTCGAGGCCGACGCCCGGGTGCGACCAGGTGTAGGCGTCGACCTGCGGGATCCCGAAGGTCCGTTCGTACGCCTGGAGGGCGGTCTGCTCGGCGGAGTCGGGTCCGAAGGCGGTCTCGTGGGGCAGGACGACGCCCTGGTACTTGGCGCGGGGCCGCCCGTCGACCGTGTCACTGAGAAAGGCTTGGTCCACCAGCGGCCGGTTCGGGTCGTTCAGGTCGATCCGGCGGTACGGGACGCCGGAGCCCTTCAGCTCGGCGGTGATCGCCCCGACCGCGCTGCCGCCGTCGTCGACGACGAGGACGGTGAGGTCGATCCGGGGCGCCGGGGCGGTGGCGGCCTGCGCGGACGGTACGGCGGTGGCGACGAGCGCGGCGGCGGCGAGGGCCGCGAGCCGGACCGTGCGGGGCGCGGTGCGGGCGGTGCGGGGCGAGGCGTGGGCGCCCGTGGCGGTGCGGAACGCGTTTCTGGGCGTACGGATTCGGCCGGAGTCCATCGGTGGTTTCCCCCTCTGCAGGACCGCGCCGGGCCGGGACGGGACCGGGCGAACCTGTGGAGATGTTGCAGATGGCGCGAAGGCGAGGGTGTCGCCCTTGCGTGAATGAGGAGAGTGTGAAGGAGCCGCCCGATCCTGGCCGGTAAACATGAAAGAGACACCACGGATGAGTGAATCAGCGCCGCCGTGAGCGAACCGGGTGAGCGAGCGTAGGCTCGTTCCCGGCGCTCTCCGGGCCGAAATACGATGCGGCGGGCACGGTCGGCCCATCCCTCGACCGCCACAGAACTCAATGGAAGCGAGAATTCACCACCGTGACTGCTCTCACTCTCAGCACTGCCGGCGCGGCGACGCTGCGCGCCGACGCCCTCGTGGTCGGCGTCGCCAAGTCCGGGAAGGAGCTGATCGTCGCTCCGGGCGCCGAGGCCGTGGACAAGGCCTTCGAAGGCCGGCTCGCCGCCGTCCTGGAGACCCTGGGCGCCTCGGGTGCCGAGGGTGAGGCGACCAAGCTGCCCGCCCCGCCGGTCTCAAGGCCCCGTCGTCCTGGCCGTGGGCCTGGGCGGTGCCCCCGCCGACGGCGAGGCGTTCGGCACGGAGACCCTGCGCCGTGCCGCCGGCACCGCCGCCCGCGCCCTCTTCGGCACGAAGAAGGCCGCGTTCGCCCTGCCGGTCGCCGAGGCCGAGGCCGTCTCCGCCGTCGCGGAGGGCGCCCTGCTCGGCGCGTACGCCTTCACCGCGTACCAGGAGGTCGGCAAGGACGCGAAGCGGCCGCTCGCCGAGTCGCCCTGCTCGGCGCCAAGCCGCGCGACAAGGCCCACAAGGCCGCCGCCGAGCGCGCCCAGGCCGTCGCGGAGGAGATCAACCGCGCCCGCGACCTGATCAACACCCCGCCGAACGACCTGACCCCGGCCGCCTTCGCCGCCGCGGTGCAGACCGCCGGCAAGGAGCACGGCCTCAAGGTCCAGGTCCTCGACGAGAAGGCGCTCGCCAAGGGCGGCTACGGCGGCATCCTCGGCGTCGGCGCCGGCTCGGAGAACCCGCCGCGCCTGGTCCGCGTCGCCTACACCCACCCGAAGGCGGAGAAGACCCTCGCCCTGGTCGGCAAGGGCATCACCTACGACTCGGGCGGCATCTCCCTGAAGCCGGCCGGCCACAACGAGACGATGAAGTGCGACATGAGCGGCGCCGCCGCCGTGTTCTCCACCGTCGTCGCCGCGGCCCGCCTCGGCCTGGAGGCCAACGTCACCGGCTGGCTGGCGCTCGCCGAGAACATGCCGTCCGGCTCCGCCACCCGCCCGGGCGACGTGCTGCGCATGTACAGCGGCAAGACCGTCGAGGTCCTGAACACCGACGCCGAGGGCCGCCTCGTCCTGGCCGACGCGCTGACCCGCGCCTCCGAGGAGAACCCGGACGCGATCGTCGACGTGGCGACCCTGACCGGCGCGATGATGATGGCGCTCGGCAGCCGCACCTTCGGCATCATGGCCAACGACGACGAGTTCCGCTCCACGATCCACGAGATCGCGGAGGAGGTCGGCGAGGCGTCCTGGCCGATGCCGCTCCCGGCGGACCTGCGCAAGGGCATGGACTCCCCACCGCCGACATCGCGAACATGGGCGAGCGGATGGGCGGCGGCCTGGTCGCCGGCCTCTTCCTCCAGGAGTTCGTGGGCGAGGGCATCGCCTGGGCCCACCTGGACATCGCGGGCCCGGCCTACCACGAGGGCGCCCCGTACGGCTACACCCCCAAGGGCGGCACCGGCTCCTCGGTCCGCACCCTGGTGCGCCTGGCCGAGCGGGCCGCCGAGGGCGAGCTCTGAGCACCGTGTGACCCCGCGTGACGGGACGGCCCCGGGCTGCGTGCCCGGGGCCGTCCCCGTCGCGTTCCCGCCGTCCGGGACCCTCCGCACGGTCGACCGGCCGTCTCGGAGAACGGCCCCGCGTCCCGCCATCCGTCAACAAGTGCGAAGATGGGTTCTCGGCAGGACAGGGCCCCCATCACAGGGCCGAAAATATAGCGGCCGAACACCAGCCGCCGCCCGGTCATGGACGACCGGCGACGAGCGCACATGCATGGAGGACGTGACGTGGCGAACGACGCCAGCACCGTTTTCGACCTAGTGATCCTCGGCGGCGGTAGCGGCGGTTACGCCGCGGCGCTGCGCGGAGCGCAGCTGGGCCTGGACGTCGCACTGATCGAGAAGAACAAGCTCGGCGGCACCTGCCTGCACAACGGCTGCATCCCGACGAAGGCCCTGCTCCACGCCGGCGAGGTCGCCGACCAGGCGCGCGAGGCGGAGCAGTTCGGTGTCAAGGCCTCCTTCGAGGGCATCGACATCAAGGGCGTGCACAAGTACAAGGACGACGTGATCGCGGGCCTCTACAAGGGCCTCCAGGGTCTCGTCGCCTCCCGCAAGGTGACCTACATCGAGGGCACGGGTCACCTCTCCTCCCCGACCTCCGTCGACGTGGACGGCCGCCGCGTCCAGGGGCGTCACGTCCTCCTCGCCACGGGCTCCGTGCCGAAGTCGCTGCCGGGCCTGGAGATCGACGGCAACCGGATCATCACCTCGGACCACGCGCTGACCCTGGACCGGGTCCCGGAGTCCGCGATCATCCTGGGCGGCGGCGTCATCGGCGTCGAGTTCGCCTCGGCGTGGAAGTCCTTCGGCACCGACGTCACCGTCATCGAGGGCATGAAGCACCTGGTGCCGGTCGAGGACGAGAACAGCTCGAAGCTCCTTGAGCGCGCGTTCCGCAAGCGCGGCATCAAGTTCAACCTCGGCACCTTCTTCCAGTCCGCCGAGTACACCGACAACGGCGTGAAGGTCACCCTGGCCGACGGCAAGACCTTCGAGGCCGAGGTCCTCCTGGTCGCCATCGGCCGCGGCCCGGTCTCCGCCGGTCTGGGCTACGAGGAGCAGGGCGTCGCCATGGACCGCGGCTACGTCCTGGTCGACGAGTACATGCGCACCAACGTGGAGACGGTCTCGGCCGTGGGCGACCTCGTCCCGACCCTCCAGCTCGCGCACGTCGGCTTCGCCGAGGGCATCCTCGTCGCCGAGCGCCTGGCCGGCCTGAAGACCGTCCCGATCGACTACGACGGCGTGCCGCGGGTGACGTACTGCCACCCCGAGGTCGCCTCCGTCGGCATCACCGAGGCCAAGGCCAAGGAGATCTACGGCGCGGACAAGGTCGTGGCCCTGAAGTACAACCTCGCGGGCAACGGCAAGAGCAAGATCCTGAAGACCGCGGGCGAGATCAAGCTCGTCCAGGTCAAGGACGGTGCCGTGGTCGGCGTCCACATGGTCGGTGACCGCATGGGCGAGCAGGTCGGCGAAGCGCAGCTCATCTACAACTGGGAGGCGCTGCCGTGAGGTCGCGCAGCTCATCCACGCCCACCCGACGCAGAACGAGGCGCTCGGCGAGGCCCACCTGGCCCTGGCCGGCAAGCCGCTGCACTCCCACGACTGACGCTCACGTCATCACAGGGCGCGACGACCACTTTCCGCAATTCGTTAGGAGCAACTGAAACCATGTCGGTTTCCGTAACCCTGCCGGCGCTCGGCGAGAGCGTCACCGAGGCACCGTCACCCGCTGGCTCAAGGCCGAGGGCGAGCGCGTCGAGGCCGACGAGCCGCTGCTCGAGGTCTCGACCGACAAGGTCGACACCGAGATCCCCGCCCCGCCTCGGGCATCCTGGCCTCCATCAAGGTCGCCGAGGACGAGACGGTCGAGGTCGGCGCCGAGCTGGCCATCATCGACGACGGCTCCGGCGACTCCGCCGAGGCCAAGGCCCCGGCCGCCGAGTCCGCTCCGGCGCAGGAGGCCCCGGCTCCGGAGGCCCCGCAGGCCGAGCCGTCCACCGAGACCGAGCAGCCCGCCCCGGCCCCGACGGCCGAGGCCGCCTCCGGCGGCGGTTCCGCCGAGGGCACCGACGTCGTGCTGCCCGCCCTGGGCGAGTCCGTCACCGAGGGCACCGTGACCCGCTGGCTGAAGTCGGTCGGCGAGACCGTCGAGGCCGACGAGCCGCTGCTGGAGGTCTCCACGGACAAGGTCGACACCGAGATCCCGGCCCCGGCCTCCGGTGTCCTCCTGGAGATCGTCGTCAACGAGGACGAGACCGCCGAGGTCGGCGCCAAGCTGGCCGTCATCGGCGCCGCGGGCTCGGCCCCGGCCGCCGCTCCGGCGCAGGAGGCCCCGGCCCCGAGGCCGCTCCGGCCCCGAAGCAGGAGGAGGCCCTGGCGGCTCCGGCCCCGGCGCCCGCCCCGGCCGCTCCCGCCGCCCCGGCGCCCGCCCCGACTCCGGCTCCGGCCGCCCCGGCCCAGGCCCCGGCTCCGGCCGCTCCGGCCCAGGCCGCGCCGTCCCTCGCCCCGGCCGTGGTCACCCCGGTCCCGTCCACCCCGGCCCCGGCGGCTCCCGCTGAGGACGGCGCGTACGTGACCCCGCTGGTCCGCAAGCTCGCCACCGAGAACGGTGTCGACCTGGGCTCCGTCAAGGGCTCCGGCGTCGGCGGCCGCATCCGCAAGCAGGACGTCCTCGCGGCCGCCGAGGCCAAGAAGGCCGCCCAGGCTCCGGCCGCCGCCCCGGCCCCGGCCGCCGCCGCGCCGAAGGCTCCCGCCCTGGAGTCCTCCCCGCTGCGCGGCCAGACCGTCAAGATGACCCGCATGCGCAAGGTCATCGGCGACAACATGATGAAGGCGCTGCACGGCCAGGCCCAGCTCACCTCGGTCGTCGAGGTCGACATCACCAAGCTGATGAAGCTGCGCGCCCGCGCCAAGGACGCCTTCGCCGCCCGTGAGGGCGTCAAGCTCTCCCCGATGCCGTTCTTCGTGAAGGCGGCGGCCCAGGCGCTGAAGGCCCACCCGGTCATCAACGCCCGGATCAACGAGGACGAGGGCACGATCACCTACTTCGACACCGAGAACATCGGTATCGCGGTGGACTCCGAGAAGGGTCTGATGACCCCGGTCATCAAGGGTGCGGGCGACCTCAACATCGCCGGCATCTCGAAGAAGACCGCGGAGCTGGCCGGCGCCGTGCGCGCCAGCAAGATCACGCCGGACGACCTGGCCGGCGCGACCTTCACCATCTCCAACACCGGTTCGCGCGGCGCTGTTCGACACGATCATCGTGCCCCCGAACCAGGTCGCCATCCTGGGCATCGGCGCCACCGTGCGCCGTCCGGTCGTGATCAATCACCCGGACCTGGGCGAGACGATCGCGATCCGCGACATGACGTACGTCGCGCTGTCCTACGACCACCGTCTGGTGGACGGCGCCGACGCCGCCCGCTACCTGACGGCCGTCAAGGCGATCCTGGAGGCCGGCGAGTTCGAGGTCGACCTCGGCCTGTAGTCGCGTGCGGGCGGGCTCCGGCCCGACCGCAACGTAACGAGCCTCACCTGCGGCGCCCCCGTCCGGAAGTGTTTCCGGACGGGGGCGCCGTATTGTCTAAGGGTCAACACTCCCCGAGGAGCCCTTCATGACCGTCCCCGTCGTCCACTCGCTGCGCGAACAGTCCGCGAGCACATCGTGGAGGGGATCGTCAGCGGCCGCTGGAAGCCGGGCGAGCGGATCGTGGAGCGCCGGATCGCGACCGAGCTGGAGGTCAGCCAGACCCCGGTCCGCGAGGCGCTGCGCGAGCTGGAGTCGCTGCGGCTGATCGAGTCGGCGCCCAACAAGGGCGTCCGGGTCCGCAACCTCACCGCGGCCGACCTGGAGGAGAGCTACCCCGTACGGGCCGGTCTGGAGCAGATCGCGGCCGAGCTGGCGGCCGGACGCCTCTCGGCGGACTGCTCGGCCCTGGAGCCGCACGTGGCGGCCCTGTACGAGGCGGACGCGGCCTCGGACGGGACGGCGCAGGTGCGGCACACGGTGGCCTTCCACCGGGAGCTGGTGAAGGCCGCGGGGAACGCCGTGCTGCTGCACACCTGGGAGACGCTCGGCATCGAGGTCTTCACGGCGCTCTCGATCCGCTGGCTGGGGACGGTCCAGAAGTCGTACGCGGAGGAGCACCAGGACCTGGTGGAGGCCTTCCGGCGGGGCGACCCGAACATCGGCGCCCTGGTGAAGGCGCACGTCCTGGGCTGCGCGCCGCGCGCCTGACGCCTCCTCCCTCCCCCTGAGCGGGTCCCTTCGGGGGCCCGCTTCCTCATGCCCGTACGCCGCCTCGTCCGTGCCCGTACACCCGCTCATCCGTGCGCGCGCCCCTCAGAGAACCGCCCTCACCTGCGAAAACAAGGCACCGGGTGCCCTTTTCGCGGCACCCTGTGCCGACTTTCTCGATCTGAAGAGGTTTTCGCCTTCAACCCTTTGATCGATCATCGATCGCCGGTTTACAGTCTTCGGCGGGCCACACCCGGCCCTTCGCCCTGTCCTGCCAGACAAGGGCCCCATCTCCACCCCACCTGTCCGGAAGGCGGCGATCATGACCGATCCCGTAGGCAAGATTCCGAGCGAGCTCGACCAGCTCCCGGACCGTGACACCGAGGAGACCGCCGAGTGGGCGGCCTCCCTGGACGCCGTCACCAAGGCCGCCGGCCCGCACCGGGCCGCCTACCTGATGCGCCGCACGCTCCAGCACGCCGAGGGCGCGGGCCTCGCCCTCCCAAGCTCCTGGAGACGGACTACGTCAACACCATCCCCACCTCCGCCGAGCCCTCGGTCACCGAGTCCGGCGGCGACGAGAGATGGAGCGGAGGATCACCGCGTGGAACCGCTGGAACGCGGCCGCGATGGTCTCCCGCGGTTCCAAGTACGGCGTCGGCGGCCACATCGCCACCTTCGCCTCCGCGGCCTGGCTGTACGAGACGGGCTTCAACCACTTCTTCAAGGGCAAGGAGTCGCAGGACGCCCCCGGCTCCGGCGACCAGCTCTACATCCAGGGCCACGCCTCCCCGGCATCTACGCCCGCGCCTTCCTCGACGGGCGCCTGAACGAGGGCACCTCGACAACTTCCGGCAGGAGTCCGGCGGCGACGGCCTGCCCTCCTACCCGCACCCGCGCCGCCTCCCCTGGCTGTGGGAGTTCCCGACCGTCTCCATGGGTCTGGGCCCGCTCTCCGCGATCTACCAGGCGCGCTTCAACCGCTACCTGACCAACCGCGCCATCAAGGACGTCTCCGCCTCGCACGTGTGGGCGTTCCTCGGCGACGGCGAGATGGACGAGCCCGAGTCGACCGCGGCCCTCGCGCTCGCGGCCCGCGAGGGTCTGGACAACCTGACCTTCGTCATCAACTGCAACCTGCAGCGCCTCGACGGCCCGGTCCGCGCCAACTTCAAGATCGTGCAGGAGCTGGAGGCCCAGTTCCGCGGCGCCGGCTGGAACGTCGTGAAGTCGCTGTGGGGCAACGCCTGGGACGAGCTGTTCGCGCTCGACACCACCGGCGCCCTGGTCCGCCGCCTCCGCGAGGTGCCGGACGCGCAGGTCCAGACGTACCAGACCCGCGACGCCGCCTACATCCGCCAGGACTTCTTCGGCAAGGAGCCGGCGCTCGTCGAGATGGCGAAGCTGCTGAGCGACGACAAGATCCTGGAGTGCTTCCACCTCTCCCGCGGCGGCCACGAGCCGCGCAAGGTGTACGCCGCGTACAAGGCCGCCCTGGAGTTCAAGGGCGCGCCGACGGTCATCCTCGCGCAGACCGTCAAGGGCTTCACCCTCGGTGAGGGCTTCGCGTCGAAGAACGCGAACCACCAGATGAAGAAGCTCTCCACCGACGAGTTCAAGAACATGCGGGACCTCCTCGGGCTCCCGATCCCGGACGCGCGGTTCGTCGACGGCCAGGTGCCCTACGGCCACCCCGGCGCCGACTCCCCGAGGTCCGCTACCTCCAGGAGCGCCGCGCGGCGCTCGGCGGTCCGGCCCCGGCCCGCCGCGTGCACCCGCTGGCCCCGCTGCCGGCCCCGGCCGAGAAGGCGTTCACCGCCTTCGACAAGGGCTCCGGCACGCAGTCGATGGCGACGACCATGGCGTTCGTGCGCCTGGTGAAGGACCTGATCCGCGACAAGGAGACCGGCAGGCGCTGGGTCCCGATCGTCCCGGACGAGGCCCGCACCTTCGGCATGGAGAGCCTCTTCCCGTCCCTCGGCATCTACTCGCCGAAGGGGCAGACGTACGAGCCGGTCGACCGCGACCAGCTCATGTACTACAAGGAGGCCAAGAACGGCCAGATCCTCAACGAGGGGATCACCGAGGCCGGTTCGATGGCCGACTTCATCGCCGCTTCCACCGCGTACTCCACGCACGGCGAGGCGATGATCCCGTTCTACATCTTCTACTCGATGTTCGGCTGGCAGCGGACCGCCGACCAGATGTGGCAGCTCGGCGACCAGCTCGGCCGCGGCTTCCTCGTCGGCGCCACCGCCGGCCGCACCACCCTGACCGGCGAGGGCCTCCAGCACGCCGACGGCCACTCGCCGGTGATCGCGGCCACCAACCCGGCGGCCCTGACGTACGACCCGGCGTTCGCCTACGAGGTCGCGGCCATCGTCAAGGAGGGTCTGCGCCGGATGTACGGCGAGGCCGCCGAGGGCGAGGACCGGGACGTCTTCTACTACCTCACGGTCTACAACGAGCCGATGCCGCAGCCCGCCAAGCCGGCCGGGATCGACGAGGGCATCGTCAAGGGCCTGTACCGCTTCAACACGGCCGAGTCCGCCGGGGTCGACCTTCCCGCGAACCCGTCGCGGATCCAGCTCCTCTCCTCCGGCACGGCCATCCACTGGGCCCTGGAGGCGCAGAAGCTGCTCGCCGCCGAGTGGGGCGTGGCCGCCGACGTGTGGTCCGCGACCTCCTGGACGGAGCTGCGGCGCGACGCCCTGGAGGCGGACGCGGCGCTGCTGCGCGGCGAGGAGCGGATCCCGTACGTCCGCGAGGCCCTGGCCGGCGCCGAGGGCCCGGTGCTCGCGGTCTCCGACTACATGCGCCAGGTCCCGGACCAGATCGCGCAGTGGGTCGAGCAGGACTGGTCCTCGCTGGGCGCCGACGGCTTCGGCCTCTCGGACACCCGCGACGCGGCCCGCCGCCACTTCGGCGTCGACGCGCAGTCGATCGTCGTCGCGGCGCTCGCGCAGCTCGCGCGGCGCGGCGAGGTGCAGGCGTCGGCCGTGAAGGAGGCGCGCGAGCGCTACGGCCTGTAAGGGCCCTCCGGTTCCGACGGGGCGGGCGGCACGCATGATGGAGTCATGCGCGCCGCCCGCCTCATCAAGTGGTCCTGCTGCTCCAGTCCCGCCCGTCGATGACGGCGGCCGAACTCGCCGCCGAGCTGGAGGTGTCGGAGCGGACCGTCGCCCGGGACGCGCTCGCGCTCTCGGAGGCGGGGGTGCCGGTGTACGCGGACCGGGGCCGGGCCGGCGGCTACCGGCTCGTCGACGGCTACCGCACGCGGCTCACCGGGCTCGCCCGGGGCGAGGCGGAGGCGCTGTTCCTGTCCGGACTGCCGGGCGCGCTGCGGGACATGGGCCTGGAGGACGCGGCCTCGGCGGCCCGTCTGAAGGTGTCGGCGGCGCTGCTCCCCTCGCTGCGGGACGCGCCCGCACGGCGGCCCAGCGCTTCCACCTGGACGCGCCGGGCTGGTACCAGGAGCCGGTGACCCCGGAGCTGCTGCCCGCGCTCGCGGAGGCGGTCTGGGACGACCGGTGCGCCCGGGTCGGCTACCGGCGCAGGGACGGTACGGAGGTGGAGCGGGAGCTGCGGCCGTACGGGCTCGTCCTGAAGGCGGGCGTCTGGTACGCGTGCGCGTGGGCGGACGGTTCGTTCCGCACGTACCGGGTGGACCGGTTCACGGCGGTGGCGGTGGGCGGGGAGCGCTTCGCGCGGGACCCGGACTTCGACCTGCCCGCCTTCTGGGCGGACCGCTCCCGCGAGTTCACCCGCTCCTGCTGCGGGCCGAGGCCGTGCTGCTCCTGACGGAGGAGGGCGTGCGGCGGCTGCCGTACGTGACGGACCGTGCGGCGGCCGGGGAGGCACTCGCGGCGGGCACGGCGGAGGCCGACGGCCGGCTGCGGGTGGTCCTGCGCGTGGAGAGCGAGGAGGTCGCCTTCGGGCAGCTCCTGGGGCTGGGCCCGGAGGCGGAGGCGGTGGCCCCGGCCGCGCTCCGGGAGCGGTTCGCGGAGGCGGCGCGGGGGCTGGGGAGGCTGTACGGGTAAGGCCGCCCCGCGGGCTGGGCCGTCCCCGATCGGTCCGGCCCGCGGGACGCCCCGGTCTACCGGTAGTCGTCCACCGACACGTCCCCGTCCGTCTCCTTGGCCACGATGAACCCCCACGCGTCCGGCCGCGAGCCGTCCGCGTCGGTGAAGCCGTACTCCTTCGCGAGCTGTCCGCTGGAGAGGGAGCGGCCGTTCCAGCGGGCCCGGTCGGGGTCGGCGGCGAGGGCGGCGACCGCGCGGCCGACGTAGACCGGGGACTCGGCGACGGCGAAGTCGGGGAGCTTCTCGGCGGCGTCGCGCCAGTTCTCCTCGGTCACGCCGAAGTGGTCCAGCATCTGTTCCGAGCGGAGCCAGCCGGGGGTGAGCGCGACGGCCGTGCCGCCGGCCGGCGCCAGCTCGCGCGAGGCCGAACGCCATCCGGATCGGGGCGTTCTTGGCGAGGTCGTAGTAGACGTTCTCGCGGTAGCGGGTGGCGTTGTACTCCTGGGTGCCGTCGGTGACCTCGACGAGGAGGCCGCCGGGGTGGCGGGTGAGCAGCGGCGCGGCCGCCGCGCTGGTGATCAGGTGGCTCTTCACGCCCAGCTCCAGCATGCGCAGGCCGTCGGCGAGGTCCACCTCCCAGATCTTCTTGCCGAAGCCGGCGACGACGAGGTGCTCGCCGCCCCAGATGTCGTTGACGAGGACGTCGAGGCGGCCCCGCTCGCGGTCGATCCGGTCGATCAGGACGCGGACCTGGTCCGGCTCCAGGTGGTCGGTGGGGACGGCGACGCCCTCGCCGCCGGCGGCCGTCACCAGTTCGGCGGTCTCCTCGATGGTCTCGGTGGTCCGGCCGACCTCGCTGGCCTTCTCGCGGGTGGTGCGCCCGGTGACGTAGACGGTGGCTCCGGCGGTGCCGAGCTGGACGGCGATGGCCCGCCCGGCGCCCCGGGTGGCCCCGGCGACCAGGCAGATCCGTCCGCGCAGGGGCGTGCTGTCGGGTGTCTCGGTGGTCATGGGCCCCACCCTGGCAGGAAAGTACGACACCTTCTGTCCGGATTCATTTCCGGCTTTCCGGGTGCGCCGCCCCGCCGGGGCAGGATGCTGGTTCCCGTGATGGACGAGACCGAGTTCTGGAAGATCATCGACGCCGCCCGGGAGGACGCCGAGGGCGACGCCGAGGAGCAGGCGGACCTGCTCGTGGAACGGCTGACCCGCCTGGACCCCGACTCGGTGCTCGACTACGCGCGCCACTTCGAGGCCCGCTACAACCGCGCGTACCTCTGGGACCTGTGGGGCGCGGCGGCCGTGCTGTTCGACGGGGCGAACGAGGAGGCCTTCGACTCCTTCCGCTGCTGGCTGATCGGCCAGGGCCGCGAGGTGTACGAGGGGCCGTGCACGATCCGGACGCGCTCGCGGAGCTGCTCGACGACTTCGACGTGGAGATCGACGGGGACGGCGAGGAGATCGGCTTCGCGGCGGACGAGGCGTACGAGGCGCTGACCGGGGCCGAGACGCCGGACCTGGGCATTCCGATGCCGGGGGCGAGCCGCTCGGGACCCCGCTCGACCTGGCGGACGACGAGGCCCTGGCGGTCCGCTTCCCCGGCTGTGGGAGCGCTTCGGAGCGGGCTGACGGGGTGACGCGGTGACCGGGCGGGCTCAGAAGTGGGTGCCGCCGTCGACGCGGACCTCGGTGCCGGTGACGAACCTGCCGTCCTCGCTCGCCAGCATCGCGACGACCCCGGCGACGGTCTCGGGGCCCGCGAAGCCCTGGCCGAGGGCGGGGGCGAGCTTCACGAAGAGCGCCATGTCGGCGTCGGCCGGGAGGCCGGGGCCGACGGACCGGCGGCTGGCGCCGGTGCCGTCGGTCATGCCGGAGGAGATGGAGCCCGGCTGGACGGCGGTGAAGCGGATGCCCTGCTTGGCGTACTCGGCGGCGAGCGCGTGGGTCATGGACTGGATGCCGCCCTTGCTGGCCGCGTAGGCGGACATGTAGGGGTGGGCGAACTCCGCCGAGGTGGAGGAGAAGTTCACGACGGCCGGGCCCTCGCCCGCCAGGAGGCCGGGACCGCCTCGCGTATCACCAGGAAGGTGCCGGTGAGGTTGGTCCGGATCACCTGCTCGAAGGCGTCGAGGGTGGTCTCGTGGGTGTGCGAGGAGCGCAGGATCCCGGCGGCGTTGACCAGGACGTCCAGGCCGCCGAGCGCCTCGACGGCGGCGGCGACGCCGGCCCGTACGGAGGCCTCGTCGGCCACGTCCAGGAGGACGGTGGTGAGGCGGACGGCGGCGGCGCCGGCCTTGTCGGCGGTGTCCTTGAGGCCGTCCTCGCTGATGTCGGCGGCGACGACCCGGCCGCCCTCGGCGAGCATGCGCAGGACGGTGGCCTGGCCGATGCCGGAGCCGCCGCCGGTGACGAGCGCGCGGCGCCCTTCGTAACGGGCTACGTGACGGGCGGGCTGGTTCATGGGGGCCTTTCGATGTCGGGTTCTCCGAGGATGCCGTCACCGTACGCCCAAGTGGCACGTTTGCCATCACTGCATTTCACGCACCCCTGGCAGTCGTAGGCGTACGCTTGGCGGGTGAGCGACACGACGCCCTCCCGGGCCCCTCCCTGACGGAGCGCCGCAAGGCCGCCACGCAGCTCGACATCGCCCGCGCGGCCGTCGAGCTGTTCACCGAGCGCGGCCCGGACGGCACGACGGCCGAGGACATCGCCCTGCGGGCCGGGGTCGCGCTGCGCACCTTCTACCGCTACTTCCGCTCCAAGCAGGACGCCGTCGCCCCGCTCCTCGCGGGCGGCGCCGACCGCTGGCGCGCCGACCTCGCCGCCACCGCCCCGGGCACGCCCCTGGCCGACGCCCTGGAGCGGTCCGTCGCCGCGTCGCTGACCCCGGCGGACCCGGAGGCCGAGGAGGAACTGCTCCGGACCCGGGGGCTGCTCCGGGCGGCCGCCGACGACCCCGCCCTGCGGGCCGTCTGGTACCGGGTCAACCAGGAGTCCGAGGAACGGCTGCGCGAGGTCCTCGCCGGGCTCGCGGGCCCCGGCGCCGACCCGCTGGGGGTACGGCTCGCGGCGGCGGCGGCCACGGACGCGATCCGGATCGCCCTGGAGAGCTGGGCGGAGGGGAGCCGGGCGGCGGCGAGGGCGAGCCGGCGGTGCGCGGCGGGGGCGCACCGGCGTCCCTGGCGGTGCGCTGCCTGCGCGAACTGACCGGGGAATCGAGCTGCTGAGGACGTGACAGGAGGGGCGGGGTCCTCGGTACGGCCGGAAGGGCGGGCCCTCCGCGGGGCCCCTCAGTCCCCCAGGGACCGCCCCATGCACACGTCGTCCACGTACGCCCCGTCGAGCAGGAACTCCCCGGCAGGACGCCCTCCACCGCGAAGCCCTCGGAGGCGTAGAGCGCGCGGGCCGGGGCGTTGTGGCCGAGGACCCGCAGGGTGAGCCGGGTGGCGCCCCGCTCCCGCGCCCGGTCCACGGCCGCCCGCAGCAGCGCCCGGGCGACGCCCTTCCCCGGGCCGGTCGGGCGACCACGAGGCCCTGGATCTGGAGTACGTGCGCGTGGGAGGCGAGCGGGATGGGCTGCACGACCCGGACGTAGCCGGCGAGCGCGCCCCGCGCACCGCCACCAGGTAGTCCCCGGGGAGGTGGCGCTCGTCGAAGAAGGGGCCGTACGGCGGGACCGGCGCGGGCACCACCGCGTGGAGGGTGGACCAGGCGGCCCGGTCCAGGGCGCCGAGCCCGGCGTCGTCGCCCCGCTCGGCCGTACGTATCCGCGTCTCCGGCTCGGTCATGCCGGTCACTGTGCCATGCCCCGCCCCGGAGGGGCAGGATGGCCCCATGCAGCGTTCCGCCTCCCGCAAGCGTGTCGCCGTCACCGGCGCCTCCGGGCTCATCGGCTCGGCCCTGGTCCGCTCCCTGCGCGCCGACGGGCACGACGTCCTCCGCCTCGTCCGCCGCCCGGCCCGTACCGCCGACGAGGTCGAGTGGGACCCCGAGCGGCTGTACGTGGACGCCGCCGGTCTCGTCGGCGTGGACGCCGTCGTGCACCTGGCGGGCGCCGGCGTCGGCGAGCGCCGCTGGAACGAGGCGTACAAGAAGGAGATCCGGGACAGCCGGGTGCTCGGCACGACGGCGGTCGCGCAGGCGCTCGCCTCGCTCGCGGAGCCGCCGGAGGTCCTGGTGTGCGGGACGGCGCTCGGCTGGTACGGGGACACCGGCAGCCGCGCGGTCGACGAGACGCCCCGCCGGGACGGGCTTCCTGCCCTCGGTCTGCGTGGAGTGGGAGGCCGCGGCGGCCCCCGCCGAGAGGCCGGCATCCGGGTCGCGTACGCCCGCACCGGCCTGGTGGTGGCCCGCGAGGGCGGGGCGTGGGGCGGCTCTTCCCGGTCTTCCGGGCCGGGCTCGGCGGGCGGATGGGCGACGGCCGCCAGTACTGGTCCTTCATCTCCCTGCACGACGAGGTGGCCGCCCTGCGCCACCTGGTCGACACCGTCCCTGGCGGGTCCGGTGAACCTGACGGCACCCGAGCCGGTCACCAACCGTGAGGTGACGGCGGCGATGGGCCGGGTGCTGCGCCGGCCCACCCTCTTCACGGTCCCGGCGCCGGCCCTGCGGATCGTCCTCGGGGATTTCGCGCAGGACGTGCTGGGGAGTCAGCGGGTGCTGCCGGGGCGCCTGTTGGAGACCGGTTTCGAGTTCGCTTTCCCGACGATCGACGACGCGATCCGGGCCGCCGCCCGCTGACGCGCCCCTCCCCAGGCCCCTTCCGTGCTCCCCCGTGCCGCGCGCACCCCGGCACGCGCTCCTGGCACCCGTGGGAGCGCTGCCTAGGCTCGACGCGGACCGTGAAATCCGGCATTCCGGAGGCCCGTTGGGGGCATAGGCCCCTCACCGGCCGCGCCGACCTGGGGAGGGGCACGTGCTCAGCAGCGCAGACGACACCGTCAGCAGCACGGACAGCACAGCAGGCACCGCCAATACAGCGAGCACCACCGGCAGCACAGCCGGCACCATCGCCACGGACGCCACGGGCGGCTCCGGCGGGACCGTCGACGTCGTGGTCGTGGGGGCCGGGGCGGCGGGGCTCGCGGCCGCCCACCGGCTGACCCGGGCCGGACTCTCCGTCGCCGTCCTGGAGGCGGAGCCGTGGATCGGGGGCCGGATGGCGACGGCGTCCGTCGACGGCTTCCTGCTCGACCGGGTGGGCCCCTGCTCACCCTGTCGTACGAGGAGCTGCGGGCCCTGCCGGGGCTCGGCGGCCTCGCGCTGCGCCCCCTTCGCCCCGGGGGTCCTCGTGCACAGCGACGGCCGGTACGCGCGGTGGGGCGCTCCGCATCCGCGCCGGACGGCCGGAGTGCCCCGGGCGACGGGCGCCCGGAGCGTGGGGAGCGTTCAGCGTGGCGCGCGCCCTCGCGAGCGCCCCCGGCATCCGTCGGCCTCGCTCGACCAGGCGCGGCTCGGCGCGTCCCTCGTCCGGCTCGCCGCGACCCCGGCGCAGCGGATCCTCGCCCGGCCCGAGCGGACCGCGCGCGAGGCCCTGGACGCCCGGCTGCCCGCCCGGACGGTCCAGGGGTGCTGCGGCCGCTGCTCGCGGCGCTCCTGGCCGACCCGGACCTGAGCACGTCGAGCAGGCGGGCGGACCTGGCGCTGCGCGCCTTCGCCCGGGCCGGCTCGCCGTGCCGGAGGGCGGTGCGGCGGCGCTTCCGGAGCTGCTCGCGGCCGGGCTTCCGCCGGGCACGGTCCACACCGGCGTGCGGGTCACGGAGGCGTCCGTCTCCCGGGTGACGACGGCGGAGCACGGGGTGTTCCGCTGCCGGTCCGTGGTCCTCGCCACGGGGGCGCGCACGGCGGCGCGCCTGCTGCCGGGGCTGCGGACGCCCGCGTTCCACCCGGTGACGGTCCTGCACCACACGGCCCCCGTCGCGCCCACCGGGGACCCGGTGCTGCTCCTGGAGTCGGACCCGGACGGCCCCGTGGCCCACACGGCCGTGATGAGCGCGGTCGACCCGGGCCGCGTCCCGGCGGGCCGGACCCTGATCACCTCGACGGTGCTCGGGACGCCGCCGGACGACACGGAGCGGCGGGTCCGCAAGCACCTCGCCACGCTGTACGGCACGTCGACCGACGAGTGGGAGCTGCTGGCGCTCCGGCACACCCCGGACGCGGTCCCGGCGATGCCGCCCCCGCACGACGGCCACCGCTCGGTCCGGCTCCTCGCGGGGCTCTACGTCTGCGGCGACCACCGCGCCACGAGCACCCCCGGGGCGCCCTCGCCTCGGGCCACCGCGCGGCCCGCGCCCTCCTGACGGACCTGGGCGTACGGCTCCCGGCGGAGCCCTGGCGGTGGAGGCGGCCTGAGGACGGCCCCGGTCAGCCGATCGCCGCCACCCGGTCGCGGTAGGTGCGGGCGGCGGCCGCGTCGCGGTAGGGCTCCAGGCGGCGCTCGAAGTCGCGGACGTACTCCACGGCGCGGGCCGAGCGCATCTCGGAGGCCTGTTGGGCGGCCTCGGCGCCGAGCGCGCAGGCCTGTTCCAGTTCGCCGAGGGCGAGCCGGGAGGTGGCGAGGACGACCCGGGAGAAGAGGCGGCTGCGGGCGAAGCCGGGGGCGCGGAGCTGGAGGGCGCGCTCGGCGTGCTGGGCGGCGTAGCGGTGCTGCTGGAGGTCGCGGTGGCAGTGCGCGAGCTCGCCGGCGAGCTGCGCCTCGTCGAAGCTCCGGGCCCAGTACGGCACCTCGTCGCCGGGCCGGGCCGTCTCCAGGGCCCGCTCGGCCCGGACGAGGGAGGCGCTGCACACCCGCGCCTCCCCCAGGACGGCGTGGCCGCGCGCCTCGACCGCGTGCAGCATCGCCTGGACGCCGGGCGGCGCGGCGGGCCCGACGCCCTGCTGGGCGACCCGGGCGAGCTGCACGGCCTCCCGCCCGTGGCCGAGGTAGACGGCCTGGCGGCTCATGGTGAGGAGCACGTACGAGCCGTACGCCCGGTCCCCGGCCGCCTGCGCGAGGCGCAGCGCCTGGACGAAATAGCGCTGGGCGAGGCCGTGGGCGGCGATGTCGTACGAGGTCCAGCCCGCGAGCCGGGTGAGGTCGGCGGCGGCGGCGAAGAGGCGGCGGCCGGTGGACTCCCCGTACGTGCCGCGCAGCATCGGCTCGGCCTCGTGCTCCAGGTAGCGGACGAGGGCCTGGCGGGCGTGGCCGCCGCCGTAGGCGTGGTCGAGGGTGCGGAAGAGCTCGCCGACCGAGCGGAGGGCGGCGATGTCGCCGCTGGAGACGCGCTGCCCGGGCCCCCGGTCCGTACCGCGCTGGCGGGGCACGGAGTAGCGGCCCTGGTGCGGGACCCGGGGGTCATGCGGGGGCGCCCCGGCGGAGGGGCGGGAAGGGACGGACTCGCCTCGCGCCACCCGCTCGTCGGCGCGGCCGATCAGCCAGTCCCGGCTGGGGACGACCAGGCCCGCCGGGGTGAAGGCGATCTTGCGGAGTTCGGCGTGGCTGCCGGAGTCCTTGCGCCACAGGCCGCCGACGATGTCGACGGCCTCCTCGGGGTGGCGGCGAACTCCAGGCCCGCGTAGACGGGCGCGCAGGCGTCGAGGCCGAGGTCCTGGGCGGAGAGCCGGCGGCCCAGGCGGCGGGTGAAGACCTCGGCGATGAGGGCGGGGGTGGTGCCGCGCGGCTGCTGGCCGCGGAGCCAGCGGGTCACGGAGGTCTTGTCGTACCGCAGGTCGAGGCCGTGTTCCAGGCCGAGCTGGTCGACTCGTCTGGCGAGGCCCGCGTGGGAGAACCCTGCTTCGGCGATGAGCGCGGCGAGCTGGCGGTTCGGGATGCGCTGCGGGGGTCGGTCCGTCATCGGCTGTGCGGTCTCCTGTTTTCCGGGCCTGGGCGGCACCCCTGCGGACCCTCCTGGAACGGCGCGAATTTAGCGGCCCGCACGGCCCGTACCACCACCTTCGCCCCACATTCATCCGATCGTGTGAGGATTGACGGCACCGCTGACGTGGGCGCTCCCGTCCGCCTCCCCGGGCCCCCGTCCGCCCGCCGGAGGAGCGGTCCCGGCGCCGCCGTACAGTGGCATGGGCGCGAATGACGCATGGTGCCGAGCCGGCCCGGGATGATCCCCGGTCCCCGGACTCCCGGCACAGGAGGAGGCATGGCCGTGAGTGAGCTGCGATTCGTCCGACTCGGCTTCGGCGAGGACGCCGTCGACTACCGGGCGGCCTGGGAGAAGCAGCGCGAGGTGCACGCCGCGCGGTTCGCCGACGAGATCGACGACACCTGTCTGCTCCTGGAGCACCCGCCGGTCTACACGGCCGGCCGGCGCACGGCGGAGAGCGAGCGCCCCTGGACGGGACGCCGGTGGTGGACGTGGACCGCGGCGGGAAGATCACCTGGCACGGCCCCGGCCAGTTGGTCGGCTACCCGATCATGAAGCTGCCCCGCCCGGTGGACGTCGTCGCGCACGTGCGCCGCCTGGAGGAGGCCCTGATCCGCACGGCCGCGGACTTCGGCCTGGAGACGACGCGGATCGAGGGCCGCAGCGGGGTGTGGGTCCTCGGGGACCCGGTGCGGCAGCGTCCTTCGCTCGGCGGGCTCTCGCTCGACTTCGACCCGCGCCTGACCGACGAGGAGTTCGACCCGCGTCTGAACGGGCCGGAGTACGCCCCTTCCAACGCCGGCCAGCGCCGCGAGGACCGGAAGCTGGCGGCGATCGGCATCCGGGTCGCCAAGGGCGTCACGATGCACGGCTTCGCGCTCAACGTGAACCCGGACAACGCCTGGTTCGACCGGATCATCCCGTGCGGCATCCGCGACGCGGGCGTCACCTCGATCGCCAACGAGCTGGGCCGCGACGTCACGGTCGAGGAGGTGCTGCCGGTGGTCGAGAAGCACCTGCGGGAGGTCCTGGAGCACGCGGAGCTCAAGCCGCGGGCCGTGGAGCCCGCGTCCGCCTGACCCCGGGCCGCCCCGTCCGTACGGCCCCGGGAATGCGGGGGCGATGGCCAGAGGTTGGCCGGACGTAGGCAGGCATGGAAGCCACGGGCGTACCCTGGTGTACGCCGAAGAATCGAAGCTACAGGAGCCGATGTGTCCGCAGTCGCACCCGACGGACGCAAGATGCTGCGCCTGGAGGTCCGGAACGCCCAGACCCCCATCGAGCGCAAGCCCGAGTGGATCAAGACCCGGGCGAAGATGGGGCCCGAGTACACGAAGATGCAGGGCCTCGTGAAGAGCGAGGGCCTGCACACGGTCTGCCAGGAGGCGGGCTGTCCCAACATCTTCGAGTGCTGGGAGGACCGCGAGGCGACCTTCCTCATCGGCGGTGACCAGTGCACCCGGCGCTGCGACTTCTGCCAGATCGACACGGGCAAGCCGCAGGCGCTCGACCGCGACGAGCCGCGCCGCGTGGGCGAGTCGGTCGTCACGATGGACCTGAACTACGCCACGATCACCGGCGTCGCGCGCGACGACCTGGAGGACGGCGGCGCCTGGCTGTACGCGGAGACCGTGCGCCAGATCCACCAGCAGACGGCGGGCCGCGAGGCGGCCGCACCAAGGTCGAGCTGCGCCCCCGACTTCAACGCGGTGCCGGAGCTCCTGGAGCAGGTCTTCGACTCCCGCCCCGAGGTCTTCGCGCACAACGTGGAGACGGTGCCGCGCATCTTCAAGCGCATCCGCCCCGGCTTCCGGTACGAGCGCTCCCTGGATGTCATCACGCGGGCGCGTGACTACGGTCTGGTCACGAAGTCGAACCTGATCCTCGGCATGGGCGAGACCCGCGAGGAGATCAGCGAGGCGCTCCAGCAGTTGCACGACGCGGGCTGCGAGCTCATCACGATCACGCAGTACCTGCGCCCCTCGGTCCGCCACCACCCGGTGGAGCGCTGGGTGAAGCCGCAGGAGTTCGTGGAGCTGAAGGAGGAGGCCGACGAGATCGGCTTCTCCGGCGTGATGTCGGGCCCGCTGGTGCGTTCGTCGTACCGCGCGGGACGCCTCTACCAGCAGGCGAAGGAGAAGCGGGCGGCCGCGCAGAGCGCGTGAACGGGTGCGCCCGTCGCCATAGGGCGCGGGAGCGGATGTGCCCGTCGCTATAGGGCGCGGGAGCGGATGCGCCCGTCGCGCGCGAACCGCGTGTGAATCCGAGCACAAATAGTTACCGGCCGGTAGTGGCCGGATCCGGTGCGGTCCGTACGACCCCGCAGCTCAGCGGGGCCGTACGGACCGCACCACCTCCGCACTGGGCCGACCGGCCGCACCGACGTTTCACCCGTGTTTGACCGCCGGGTCACGCCCTGGTAACACCGATCTGTGAGCGTGGTTCCACGCACCGCCACCGCCCGCTCACACCCCCACCTCGTCTCACCCGCCTTCGAGGGAGGACCCCGCCATGCCGGCCGCATCGACGCACGTCCGCGTCACCGCGATCCCGTCCGTCACCGACGCCCTGAGGGCCGTGGAGTCGCTGCTCCTGGGCTCGGGACAGCGCACCGCCCGGCGCAACGCCTGGAACTCCGTCCTGGAGGACCGGCGCCGCGCCAAGGACCGGGTCGAGGCCCAGCGCGTGATGGAGGTCGCGTCGGGTCGCGCTTCCCGGGCCACGTAAACTTCGGAACATGGCGAGGAAGGCAAACACGAGCAGCGCTGACGCTGCCAACCCCGGGCGACTGAAGCAGATCGCCCTCACGTACAAGATGACCCGGAAGGCCGACCCGAAGGTCGGTCTCGTCGTCGCGGGCGTGGGCATCGGCGTACTCGGTGTCCTCCTCGCGATCGGCTTCCTCATCGGGCATCCGGTCTACCTGGGCATCCTGGGCTTCGTCCTGGGACTCCTGGCGGCGGCCATCGTCTTCGGGCGGCGCGCCGAGCGCGGCCTTCGGGCAGATGGAGGGCCAGCCGGGCGCGGCGGCGGCGGTGCTGCAGAACGTCGGGCGCGGCTGGACGACGACCCCGCGGTCGCGATGAACCGCAACCAGGACGTCGTGCACCGCGCGGTCGGCCGGGCCGGCATCGTCCTCGTGGCCGAGGGCAACCCGAACCGGGTCAAGGCGCTCCTCGCGGCGGAGAAGAAGCGCATGAACCGCGTCGTGGTGGACGTCCCGGTGCACGACATCATCGTCGGCGACGGCGAGGGCCAGGTGCCGCTGAAGAAGGTCCGCACGACCATGCTCAAGCTGCCCCGGGTGCTCACCGGCCCGCAGGTGACCGCGGCCAACGACCGGCTGCGGGCGATGGGCGACCTGATGAGCAACATGCCCTTGCCGAAGGGTCCGATGCCGAAGGGCATGCGGATGCCGCGCGGCGGAAAGATGCGCTGACGCGCCCGACCGAACACGTGAGAGGGGCTCCGGACCACACGGTCCGGAGCCCCTCGCGTGCGTACGGCGTCAGACGCGGACCTGGACGGCGCCGGAGAGGCGGTCGTGGAGGCCGCGGCCGTCGCAGTCCCAGATCAGGGCCGGGATCGCCAGGCAGACCAGGAGCGAGCGGAGCACCGCGCGCACCGGGCCGAGCCGGCCGCCGCGCACGGAGACGGCGCGCAGGCGGAAGAGGAGCTTGCCGGGCGTGGCGCCGACGGTGCCGACGGTCAGGGCGCTCATGACGAACAGGATGACCAGGGCCCAGTTGCCGGTGGCCTGGCTGTAGCCGTGGGTGATGAGGCCGTATGCGATCAGCATGCAGAGGGCCCAGTCGACGGCGAGGGCGCCCAGGCGCCGCCCGGGGCGGGCGATCGAACCCGGCCCTCCTCGGGCAGCCCGAGCTGCTGACCGCGGTAGCCGAAGTCGACGCCCGCTTCCTCGGCCGCCGCGCGGGGCCGGAGAGCCACGATCCGATTGCTTGCCTGTTGTCCACCCGACCACGGTACTGTGCCCGTTTTCGATCTCTTCGGCCCGGGTAGCGGATGGAGGTCCGAGGACCCCCGGCGGCGGGAACGGACCCATGCCCGGAGCACGACCGGCACCCACCCCGGTTAACTTCGACGAAACAATTGGGTCATGCTTGAGAAATCCCGTCTGCCTATGGTCGGGTCCAGCGTGTGCCACCGCACTGGCCGCACGAAAGAGCTGCAACCCCGCCCCTCCCCGGGCCGGGAGTAGGAGGAGTGGGATGTCCCAGACGCACGGGTTCCAGAACGCCGAAGAGGCTCAGAAGTTCATCAAGGACAACGACGTCAAGATGGTCGACGTCCGGTTCTGCGACCTTCCGGGCGTGATGCAGCACTTCACGATCCCCGCCTCGGCCTTCGACCCGTCGGAGGAGCTCGCGTTCGACGGCTCGTCGATCCGCGGCTTCCAGGCGATCCACGAGTCCGACATGGCGCTGCGCGCCGACCTGTCGACGGCCCGGGTGGACCCCTTCCGCCGCGACAAGACGCTGAACGTCAACTTCTTCATCCACGACCCGATCACGGGCGAGCAGTACAGCCGTGACCCGCGGAACATCGCGAAGAAGGCGGAGGCGTACCTGGCCTCCACCGGCATCGCCGACACCGCGTTCTTCGGCCCCGAGGCGGAGTTCTACGTCTTCGACTCGGTGCGCTTCGAGACCTCGGCGAACCAGGGCTTCTACCACATCGACTCCGAGGCCGGCGCCTGGAACACCGGTGCGGTGGAGAACAACCGCGGCTACAAGGTCCGCTACAAGGGCGGCTACTTCCCGGCCCCGCCGGTCGACCACTTCGCCGACCTGCGCTCCGAGATCTCCTGGAGCTGGAGAACGTCGGCCTCCAGGTCGAGCGCCAGCACCACGAGGTCGGCACCGCCGGCCAGGCCGAGATCAACTACAAGTTCAACACGCTGCTCGCCGCGGCCGACGACCTGATGCTCTTCAAGTACATCGTGAAGAACGTCGCCTGGCGCAACGGCAAGACCGCGACCTTCATGCCGAAGCCGATCTTCGGCGACAACGGCTCGGGCATGCACGTCCACCAGTCGCTGTGGGCCAACGGCGACCCGCTGTTCTACGACGAGACGGGCTACGCGGGCCTCTCGGACACCGCCCGCTACTACATCGGCGGCATCCTCAAGCACGCCCCGTCGCTGCTCGCCTTCACCAACCCGACGGTGAACTCGTACCACCGCCTGGTCCCGGGCTTCGAGGCCCCGGTCAACATGGTGTACTCGCAGCGCAACCGCTCCGCCGCCATGCGCATCCCGATCACGGGCGCCAACCCGAAGGCCAAGCGCGTCGAGTTCCGCGCGCCGGACCCGTCCTCGAACCCGTACCTCGCCTTCTCGGCGCTGCTCCTCGCGGGCCTCGACGGCATCAAGAACAAGATCGAGCCGCTGGAGCCGATCGACAAGGACCTGTACGAGCTGGCTCCGGAGGAGCACGCCAACGTCCCGCAGGTCCCGACCAACCTGGAGGCCGTCCTCTCCGCCCTGGAGGAGGACAACGAGTACCTCCAGGCCGGTGGCGTCTTCACCTCGGACCTGATCGAGACCTGGATCGACTACAAGCGCACGAACGAGATCGCCCCGATCCAGCTCCGCCCGCACCCGCACGAGTTCGAGCTGTACTTCGACCTCTAGGCCGGAGCTTCAGCAGTGAAGGCCGCCGCTCCCGGAAGTCCGGGGGCGGCGGCCTTCGCCGTGCTCACGGCCCCGTCAGCGCCCGTAGCGGATCAGGGTGCGGACCATGCGGCAGGTGGTGTCCGAGGGCGGGTGGATGCCGAGTTGCTCGGCCGTGGTGCGTATCGTCGTGTTCGTGGCCTTCGACGGGACGTAGACGCCGGCGTCGAGCAGGGCGATCGCGAGGCGCATGGCCTTCAGGCGCCGGTTGTGCGTGACGTACCACTCGCGGGGCCGGCCCGCGGGAGCGGCTGCTTCTGGAGCGGCTTCCAGGGTTCGAGGGACGGCGTCCGGATCACGGCGAGAGCCATGGGCTACCTCCTGGCGAACGGTGGGGCGGGGCCCTCCTCGGGACCCTCACCTTCACTCGTTATTTTACCGGGCCCCACTGACAATCGTCCCTGGCCAGAGCCGGTTTTCGGGGGCACGGAGGGGCTCACGGAGGGCGGTCGCGGGGGTACCGTGTGCGCCATGGAGATCTGGATCAATCCCGCCTGTTCCAAGTGCCGCGGCGCCCTCGCGCTGCTCGACGCCGAAGGGGCCGGGTACACCGTCCGGCGCTACCTGGAGGACGTGCCTCGGCCGACGAGATCCGGGAGGTGCTCGGGCGGCTCGGGCTCGAACCGTGGGACGTCACCCGGACCCGGGAGGCCGAGGCGAAGGAGCTCGGGGTGGAGGAGTGGCCCCGGGACGCGGAGCACCGCGACCGGTGGATCGAGGCCCTCGCCGCCCACCCGAAGCTCATCCAGCGGCCGATCATCACCGCCGAGGACGGCACCGCCGTCGTGGGCCGCTCCGAGGAGGCCGTGCGGGACGCGCTGTCCCGCCGCTGAGGACGGCCCGGGCCCGGGTCCTCAGGGCCGGGCCGTCAGCCGCTCCGCCTCCGTCAGGATCTCCGTGAGGCGCAGGCCGAAGCGGGCGTCGCAGGGTGGGGCGTGCCCGTGCGGGCCGAGGCGACCAGGGCGTCCACGGCCGCCCCGAAGGCGTCCACCGCCCCGTCCCAGCGGGGCATCTCCGCGCGGCCCCTCGTGCCGAACAGGGTGAGGGCCGCCTCCGACGCCTCCGGCGGGGCACTGAGGGTGAGCGTCGCGGTGCTGCTCGCCCCCGACGCGTGGCGCAGGACCAGGTGGTGGGTGTCCTGCGGGCCCGGCGCGGCCGTGATCGCGGTGACGTCCCCGAGGATCGGCAGGTAGACCGAGAGGACGTGCGGGCCGACGTCCCACAGGCCGCCCTTCTCGCGCCGCCAGGGCGAGGCCGCGTACTCGCTCGTGGAGCCGGAGCCGTACAGCGAGCCCAGCCAGTGCGCCTCGCCCAGGAACCAGCCGTCCGCCGCCGCCTGCTCCTCGATCCAGGAGGCCGTCGGCTCCGCGAACCGCAGGGTGCAGAAGACCACCGACGCGACCCCCGCCGCCGCCACGGCGTCCGCCACCTCGCGGGCCCCGGCCACCGTCGTGGCGACCGGCTTGTCCAGGAGGACGTGGCAGCCGGCGGCCGCGGCCCGCACCGCCAGCGGGGCCTGCACGTCCGGCGGCAGGGCCAGGGCCACGGCGTCGCTCGCCTCGAAGAGCGCGTCCACGTCCTCGTACGCGCGCGTGCCCGACGCGGCGGCCAGCGCCTCCGCCGCCTCCGGGCGCCGCCCCACACCCCGCTGAACTCGACGCCGGGATGCCCGGCGAGCGCGGGCGCGTGGGTGTGCCGGCCAGGGGCCGGTGCCGAGAGTCCTATGCGGGGTTTCGCCCCGAGCTTCTTCGCCATGGTCACAGTCTGCCGGGTGGCTCCGCCGGTGAGGGGCGCGGCCCTGAAATCCCCTGGCCCCGTCCCTCCCCACCGCGCTAGCGTTCCCCGCCGGCCGCGGGACTCCGGTGCGACTTCCGGAACCTGCCTCTGAAGCAACGTCTTCGCTGTTCGCGCCCTCATTCCCCGGCCGGCGCCCGAGGGAGAGGGAAGGTCCGTGTCCGAGCTCGTCGCCGCCGAGGACGTGCTCCTCTTCGTGAACGCCGCCGTCACCGCCACCGGACAGCGCGAGTTCCGCTCCTCCGCCGGCGAGCAGCGGCTCTCCCTCGCCTTCCTCCATGAGTACGTACGGGTCAACTACCGGCCCGTGTACGCCGCCGCGCTCGCGCTCGACATCAACGACCACAACGCGGCCCTCGTCGTCGAGCACCTGCTGCGCACCCCGGCGGAGGCGGAGCCGGGCGAGGACGGCTGATCGCCGCCCGGCTCGCCGTGCTGCCGCCGCAGCGGGTCTACCGGCTGTTCCGGGCGCTGCGCGCGGCCGGGGTCAACAACCGGCGCACGCGCGCGATCGTGCGCGAGTGGCTCGCGGCCCGCCCCGATCCGGCGCTCGACGCCGTGAAGTACCGGGGCGACCTGAAGGCCGCCCTCCGGCACGTCCACGGGCCGCCGGCCGACCCGAGACGGGCGACTTCCTCTTCGCGCCCCGCCGCCGCGTCCGGTACGGCCACCCGCTGCTCGACGCCCACCGCCGGGCGCACCACGAGCAGGGCGCGCTGTACGAGCTGCCGTTCACCGTCGCCGAGGGGTTCGCCGCGCGGCACGGGGTGCCCGCGCGCTGTTCCTGGAGCGGATCGCGCCCCGGATGACCCGGCTCGAACGGCTCCGCACCGCGCGCGTGGCGGGGGCCGCGCGGGACCTGTCCGCCATGCCCCTCACCCGGCTCGCCGTGTACGTCCTGTCCCTGCCCTTCGCCGAGCGGGTCGCCCGGCGCGGCGAGCTGACCGGCGCGCTGCGGGCCGCCGCCCGGCGCGCGGCCGGACCGTACGCCGGGAGCTGGGGGCGGGTGGCCGCCGTGCTCGACGACAGCTTCTCGTCCTCCGGTTCGGCGGTGAAGCGGCGCCGTCCGCTGGCCGTGGCCCTGGGCTGCCACTTCCTCCTGGAGGCCCTCGCGGCGCCGGGCGCGTACACCCCGCTGTGGACCTCGGGCGGGACCGATCCGCTGCTCGTCCGGCCGTACGGGCCGACCCCGCTCGGCCTGCGGGTCCTGGACGCCCTGGAGGGCGGCCCCGAGCGGCTCGTGATCGTCTCGGACGGCTGGGACAACGCCCGCCGGGGCTCGCGGGCGAGGTCCTCCGGGTGTGGCGGACGCGGCTCGATCCGGAGCGGCGGACCGGTGTCGTGCACCTCAACCCCGTATACGACGCCGGGGGCTTCGACGTGCGCCGGCTCGCGCCGGGCGTGCCGACCGCCGGCATCCGGGACGCGGAGGACCTGGCGGCCCTGGTGGAGATCGCGCAGTTCGCGCAGGGGCGGACGGGGTTCGCGGAGCTGCGGGCCTATCTGGACCGGCGGGTGGAGGCGTTCCTGGCGGGAGGCGGAGGGTGACCCGGATCGATCTGACCGGACTCGACGTGCGGCCCGCGCAGGTGTGGGGCAGGGTGCGGCTCGTCCCGCTCGTACGGGCCGAGCCGGTGCCCGGCCTCCGCCTGCGCCGGGAGGTGTACGAGGGGTCCGGGACGGCCTCGGTGGAACTCGGCGACCGGACGGCGTACACCTCGTACGTCCCGCACGGCTTCGTCGCCGACTGGTCCGGCTCCGGGCAGGACGGCGAGTCCGCCGCGTACGGGACCCGGCTCGGGGACGCGGCGCCCCGTGCGTGCCCGTGCACCGCGTCCACCGCCTGGCCAAGCGCCGGCGGGGCGAGCGGCGGCTGCGGTTCCTGCCGCTGCACCTCGCCCTGGAGGGCTACCTCGCGCTGCACTTCGGCGGGCCGTCCGTGGTCTGGGACGACTGGTCCCGGGAGGCGGTGCGGCGGGGGCTCTCGCCGCGCGCCGAGGCGGCGTACGCCGGGTGGGACGTGCCGGGGCTCGGGGACGCGCTGCGGGTGTTCGAGCTGCACCCGGGCCAGTGCGGGGTGCTCGTGTACGCGGCCGACGCCCTGGCCGCGGCCTTCGTCGTGCCGCACCCGGAGGACTACCGGGTCCTGCACCCGACGCTCGTCGAGGACCTGTACGGGGAGCTGGTCCACCAGTACGCGCACTACGGCGCCCCGGTGCCGGAGTTCGCGGCGCGGATCCGGGACGGGGCCGGCGGGATCCGCACGCTCGCGGACCTGCGGGCGGCGGCCCTGGGGCAGGAGCGGGCCTGGGCGGCGGCGCACGACGGGCTGATGGCGCGGGACCTCCTGGAGACCCCGTACTCCTTCGAGCGGGTGTACCGGGCGGGGGCGTTCGACCTGTACCGGTTCCTGCCGCCGTTCGGACGGGACGGGCGGGAGCAGCACATCGGGGAGCTGATCACCGACCACAAGGGGCGGACGGCCTATCTGAAGACCTTCCGGCTCTCGGAGAAGCAGGTCAGGAAGGGGTACCTGCTGCACCGGCTCGCGGACCGCGACTGGCACCTCGGGCGGACCGCGGAGGCCCTGGGCACCTCGTACGCCGAGCTGGTGCGGCGGATCGGAGCGGCGGGCCTGGGCGGGCTCCTGGACGCCCACGTCGTCGCACGGAAGGCGCGGGAGGAGCGGGAAGGCTGAGTAACACGGGGTTCACAAACGGGCAACCGACGGGAAATCCCGTGTTGCGAAGCTGCGGTCCGAAAGCAACCGTACGGTCCGGTCCCGACCGGATCCGTGCGGAGACCGCAACTTCTCGCAGCGCCGCGAGCCGCCGCGGGCAGCCCCTCCCGCCGCCTCCGGGCGCCGGGGAACCCCAACAGCACGCCACGCGCCCTAAGGATGAGCCCCGTGACCTTCAAGGCTGAGTACATCTGGATCGACGGCACCGAGCCGACCGCGAAGCTCCGCTCCAAGACGAAGATCATCACCGGTGGGGGCCGGGCGCTCGACGAGCTGCCGATCTGGGGCTTCGACGGTTCCAGCACGAACCAGGCCGAGGGCCACGCCTCGGACCGCGTCCTCAAGCCGGTCTTCGTCTGCCCGGACCCGATCCGCGGCGGCGACGACGTCCTGGTCCTGTGCGAGGTCCTCAACACGGACATGACGCCGCACTCGTCCAACACGCGCGCCGCGCTCGCCGAGGTCGCCGCGAAGCACGCCTCGCAGGAGCCGGTCTTCGGCATCGAGCAGGAGTACACCTTCTTCGAGGGCACCCGCCCGCTCGGCTTCCCGGTCAACGGCTTCCCGGCCCCGCAGGGCGGTTACTACTGCGGCGTCGGCGTGGACGAGATCCACGGCCGCCCGATCGTCGAGGCGCACCTGGAGAACTGCCTCACGGCCGGTCTCGGCATCTCCGGCATCAACGCCGAGGTCATGCCCGGCCAGTGGGAGTTCCAGGTCGGCCCGCTGGCCCCCTGGAGGTCTCGGACCAGCTCTGGGTGGCCCGCTGGCTGCTGTACCGCACGGCCGAGGACTTCGACGTCGCCGCGACCCTGGACCCGAAGCCGGTGAAGGGCGACTGGAACGGCGCGGGCGCGCACACCAACTTCTCCACGAAGGCGATGCGCGAGGGCTACGACGCGATCATCACCGCGTGCGAGTCCCTGGGCGAGGGCTCGAAGCCGCTCGACCACGTCAAGAACTACGGCGCCGGCATCGACGAGCGCCTGACGGGCCTGCACGAGACCGCCCCGTGGGACGAGTACTCCTACGGCGTCTCGGACCGCGGCGCCTCGGTCCGCATCCCGTGGCAGGTCGAGCAGGAGCGCAAGGGCTACATCGAGGACCGCCGCCCGAACGCCAACGTCGACCCGTACGTGGTGACCCGCCTCATCGTGGACACCTGCTGCGAGGCCCTGGCGAAGGCCGGCCAGGTCTGACCGGAGGCTCTCCGCGCGTCTTCCGGAGGGGCGCCCACCGTTTCGTACGGTGGGCGCCCCTTCCGTCATGTGGGACGGATGACACAGGCTTCGACCGTCCCGGGGGTCGTCCTGGTGTTTCCCTTCTGGTTCAATAGGGTTATGGCCAACTTGCAGAACGACACCGCGACGGGTCGTCACGACCTCGAGCCGTTCTGGCCTTCCCGGCAGCATCACGACTTCGACCGGGTGTGTTGCCGCGCGAGGAACGCGTCGGCCCTCTAAAGCCCCGATCGGCCCTGTCCGATCCCCGGCCTTCGGCCGACGCGCACGACGTACGACGCCTGTCCGTCCGTTTCTCCGCGCGAAAGAGCTGACCTGCCATGGCCCACACCCAGAGCGCCTCCCTCACGGCCGTCCGTCCCGGCCGGCACCGACTGCGTGCCGTCGATCCGAACGAGGTCGTCGACTTCTCCCAGGTGGCGGACTTCCTGCCGCCCGGTGCCACCCTGCTGCCCGCGCCGCAGCACGCGCTGCCCACGCTGCCGGGCCGCCCGCCGATGGTCGGGTACCTCGTGCTCGTCCCGGCCGACCAGCAGCCGCACCTGCCCGTGGCCGCCGTCCCTCCCCGTGACCGCGCCCGTCGCGGCCGAGGAGCAGGGGCCGGTGACCATCGACGACGTCCAGCGGGTCGCCGTCGTGGACGGACAGCCGCTCGACCTGACGTACTTGGAGTTCGAGCTCCTCGCCCATCTGGTGGCACACCCCACCGGGTGCACACCCGCGACCAGTTGGTCACGACGGTGTGGGGCTACGGGCACGTCGGCGACGGGCGCACGGTCGACGTCCACGTGGCCCGGCTGCGCCGCAAGCTGGGCGCCGAGCACCGCCACACGATCCAGACCGTGCGGCGGGTCGGCTACAAGTACACGCCCTGATCGGGCGGTTCGGCCGGTTCTCTACCTCGCCCTCGTCCTCGCCCTCGCGGTGAGGGCGAGGCGCGTCGACGGCCAGGAACAGCAGCAGGCTGATCCCGAGCAGCGGGACGAACCAGGCCACAAGGGCCGTCGCCGCCGCGAGCGGGAGCAGCAGGGTGACCGGGACCTTCCGCCAGGCCCCGCGCGCCGCCGGGCGGCCCGGGCGGCGCAGCCACCACATCCGGTAGCCCCAGAGGACCAGCAGGACGAGCGCGAGCGCGAGGGCCGCGAGCAGCAGTTGGTTGAACAGGCCCAGGAAGACGCCCGTGTGCGCGTCGATGCCGATCCGGGTGAGCTTCGCGAGCAGCGGGTAGTCCGCGAAGGCGAGCCGGTCGAGGACCTTGCCGTCGGCCGGGTCGAGGGCCACCGAGTCGAGTTCCAGGGGGAACTGCGTGTCGGTCTCCTTGACCACGTACCCCTTGCCCTCGGCGGGCAGGACCACCGAGATCCGCGGGCTGTCGATGCCGGCCGCGCGGGCCGCCCCGACCGCCTCGTCCAGGCCCGTGTCCGGGCCCGTGTCCGTGCCCTGGGCGGCGGGGTCGGGGGTGCCGCCGCCGTGGCCCTCGTGCCCTTCGTGGCCGGTGGGCGCGCCGCCGACCGTCGCGGTGAGGACGGGGTCGCGCCCCCGAGGCCGTCCTGGACGGCGCCGATGTTCTCGCCCGCGTACCGCGACCAGGTCAGACCCGTCGCGGAGAGCAGGACGAGGCCGGCCGCCGCCCACAGGCCGACCGAGCCGTGCCAGGAGAGGGTGCGGCGGCGGGAGGCCGGGCCGCCCTCCGGCACGAACAGGGCGCGGCGGTTCTTCCGGCGCCGGCCGATCCAGAGCAGCAGGCCGCCGAGCGCTATCACCCACAGCCAGCTCGCGGCGAGTTCGCTGTAGTTGCGGCCGAACTCGCCCAGGTGCAGGTCGCGGTGGAGCCCGTCGATCCAGGTGCGCAGCGGCAGCGCGCCGGAGCTGCCGTAACTGGGCAGTTGTCCGCGGACCTCCCCGGTGTACGGGTCGACGAAGACGGCGAGCGAGGTGTCCTCGGGGACGTCGGGGTCGGCCATCAGGACCCGGGTCGTCGCGCCGGGTTCGGCGCCGGGCCAGACGGCGGTGACGGTGCCGTCCGGGTTGGCCGCGCGGGCGATGTCCACCTGCCGGGAGAGGGCAGGGTCGCGTCGCCGACGGGGACCTCCAGCTCGTGCGCGTAGACCACCTTCTCGGCCTGGAAGGAGAGCGCGTAGAGCAGGCCGCTGAGGGCGGCGACGAGGAGGAACGGGGCGACGAGGACGCCCGCGTAGAAGTGGAGGCGGAGGAGGAGGGGGCGCAGGGCGCTCCAGGTGGTGGGCTTGTGGGGAGGGGGCGGGGTGGGGTCCGACGGGGGCGCCTCGGATGTTTCGAGCGTTTCGAGCGTTTCGCGCTTTTCGGTTGCCCCTGGCGTTTCGGTTGTCTCTGGTGTTTCGGGGCGTGCGGGATCGTCGATCGTCACGGATGACCGTCCTGGTTCTCGGTACGTGCGGACAGGGGGAGCGACCCCGGTCAGACGTGCGCTCCGAGGGCCGTGGCGCGGGGTGCGGACGGTCGGGGCGGGCCGCGCCGGGACAGGGCGTGGGCGAGGACGACGGTGTGCGGCCGGTGGGCGTTCCGCCGCGCCCGGCGGACCGGGCCGCGCGGGGCGTCGGGGACGCGGACGAGGGCGCGCAGCAGGCGCAGCGGGGTGAAGGCGTGGGCGAGGGCGGCGCGGGCGAGCGTGAAGAACGCGGCCTCGCCGCGGGCCAGCCAGAGGCCGCAGAGCAGCGCGGCGAGGAGGTGGACGGCGAGCATGCCGGGGCCGGAGGCGGTGGCGGAGTCCACGATCTGGGCGATGGCCGGGTCCAGGGCAGTGGACGAGTCCAGGGCGGGGATGGGGTCCAGGGCAGTGGACGGAGTCCAGGGCGGGGATGGGGTCCAGGGCGGAGGTTGCTCCCTCCGTCATGCCCGTCGCGCCCGTCATGCCGTGCATCGCGTGATGGTGGCCCGTGTCGGCGCGCCCGCCCTGGTGCGCCCCGTGGGTCGCGACCCTCCGTGGGCGCCCGTCGTCGAGAAGAGCGCGTGGAGCGCGCCCTGGAGGGTGAGCAGCGCGCCCGCGATCGCGGGTGCGCCCCGGCGGCGGCCGGCCCCGGCCCAGGCGACGGCGGCCGTCGCGGCGAAGGCCCCGAGGAGCGCGGTGGCCGGCAGCCCGTGCGCAGACATGGACGAATGCCCCACCGCCGCCAAAGTCACGCACACCACCGCGAACAGTGCGGCTCGCAGGGCGCGCAGGGGCGACCGGGCATCCGTCATCGTCCGCCATGGTGTCATCCCGCCACCTGGCCGAACAGACCCCCTGCCGCCGGCCCCGGCCCCGGCGCGTCCGCCCCCGGCGGAATCCTCCGGGAGCGGAATCGCTGGTCCTGCCACCGGACGGCCGGGCAGGCTCGGATCATGAAACTGCTGATGCTCGGAGGTACGGAGTTCGTGGGCCGCGCGGTCGTCGAGGCCGCGCTCGACCGGGGTGGGAGGTGACGGTCTTCCACCGGGGCCGGCACGCTCCCCGGCGGGGGCCCGGTCCCTGCTCGGGGACCGCACCGCCGGACCGGAGGGTCTCGCCGCCCTCGCCGGGGGCTCCTGGGACGCCGTCGTGGACACCTGGTCGGCGGCCCCTCGGCGGTGCGGGACGCGGCCGGGCTGCTCGCGGACCGGGTCGGGCGGTACGCGTACGTGTCGAGCCGTTCCGTGTACGCCTGGCCCCCGGTGGCCGGGCTCGCGGAGGACGGTCCGCTGGTGGCGGGGTCGCCGGACGACGGGGACGTGCCGTACGCGGAGGCCAAGCGAGGCGGGGAGCTCGCCGCCGGAGCCGCCTTCGGCGCCGACCGGACGCTGTTCGTCCGCGCGGGCCTGATCCTCGGGCCGTACGAGAACGTGGGCCGGCTCCCCTGGTGGCTGAACCGGATCGCGCGCGGCGGCCCGGTCCTGGCCCCCGGGCCCGCGGAGTCGCCGATCCAGTACGTGGACGTGCGCGACCTGGCCGCGTGGACCCTCGACGCGGTGGCGGCCGGGCTCTCGGGGCCGTACAACCTCGTCGCGCCGCCCGCCGGGCACGCCACCATGGGCGGGCTCCTCGACGCCTGCGTGCGGGCCACGGGTTCGGGCGCCGAGCTGCGCTGGACCGCGCCGGAGGAGCTGCTCGCGGCGGGGGCGGAGCCGTGGACGGAGCTGCCCGTGTGGCTGCCGCCGGGCGAGACGTACGACGCGATGCACACCGCCGACGTCTCCCGGGCGCTCGCGGCCGGGCTGCGCTGCCGGCCCGTGGCGGAGACGGTCGCGGACACCTGGGCGTGGCTGGAGTCCCTCGGCGGGGTCGCGCCCCAGCGGCCGGACCGCCCGGGGGTCGGGCTCCCGCCGGAGCGCGAGGCGGAGGTCCTGGCGGCGCTGGCCGGGAGCTGAGGACGGGGCCCGGTGTCCCCGGGGAGCGCCTGGGACCGCCCGCACCGGTGTCCCCGGGGAGCACCTGGGCCTGCCCGCGCCGGTGTGATCGCTTACGGTCGACGGGAAAGGTGCGCAACGGCACGAAGCAGTACGAACCCGAGGAGTCGACGTCATGGCCGCCATCCCCGCCGTCTCCGTCGCCAACCTCCGTGACCTCGGCGGTCTGCCGCTCGCCGGCGGGCGCGCGGTCCGTCCGGGGCTCGTGTTCCGTTCCGCGCAGCTCGACCGGCTCGATCCGGGCGATCCCGCCGTGGCGGGCCTGGGGATCCGTACGGTCGTGGACTTCCGGACGGACGCCGAGCGCGGGGAGCGGCCCGACCGGCTGCCCGCCGGCGCCCGGCCGCTCGTCGCGGACGTGCTCGCCGACTGGCTGGCCACCAGCGGGCTGCCCCGGCCGCGCGCCTGAAGACGCTGCTCTCCCAGCCGGCCCTGGCCGAGGAGCACCTGGGCGGGGGCCGGATGCGGGAGGCCTTCGCCCGCACCTACCGGGCCTTCGTCTCCGCCGACTCCGCCCGCGCCGCCTACGCCGTCCTCCTCGCCGAGCTGGGCGCGCCGGACGCCGGGCCGCTGCTCTTCCACTGCACGGCGGGCAAGGACAGGACGGGGTGGGCGGCGACGGTCGTCCTGTCGCTGCTCGGGGCGGACGAGGAGACGGTGCGGGAGGAGTACCTGTCGGTCAATCCGGCGGTGCGGCAGGCGTTCGCGCCGATGATCGAGGGTTCACGGCCCAGGGCGGCGATCCGCAAGTGGCGCTCGACCTGATCGGGGTGCTCCCGGAGTACCTGGACGCGGCGCTCGACGAGGTGGCGGTGCGGCACGGCTCGATGGAGAAGTACGTGCGGGAGGGGCTGGGGGTGCCGGACGAGGTGACGGAGCGGATCCGGGAGCGGTTGACGGCGGGCGGCGGTTGACGGCGGGCGGCGGTTGACGGATCCCAGGGGACGCCCAGGCCGGTGCGGGGCGGGCGGTGCGCTCCGGGGTGACCATCGGAAGAATCGCTCGTTCTGCTGAACGTGAGCACCCAGGATCTCGCCCTCTCCCCATGGGTCCCGTCGACGTCGAGCAGGCGGAGGCGGCGCTCGTCGAGCGCTATCCGCGGCTCGTCCGCATCGCCTACCTCGTCCTGCCGCCCGCGCTCGGCCGCAACCGCCGGGTGCTGACCGCCCACGCGCTCGTCCAGCGCTCGCTGCCGCGCCGCCGGGTGCCGGGTCCCGCCGTGCCGGGGCCGCGGCGGACCGAGACGCGGTCGATCCCGGGTACGCGTACGTACGGGGCGAGGTGCTGCGGCAGGCCCTGGTCGCCGGGCTGCCGCTGCGGCGGCTCGCGCTGCCGCGCCGGGCGCAGCTCCCGCCGCTGCTGCCGCACGTGTGGGGGCTGCGGCTCTTCCCCGGGTGGGCGGCGCCGACGAACTCGCCCTGGACCAGCGCCTGTCCCGGCTCTCCGGCCCCGGCCGCGCGGCGTACGTGCTCCGCGGCCTGGAGCGCCAGGGCGACCCGGAGGTCCTCCGCGTCCTGGCCGCGGCGGGCGTCGACGACCCGGTGGCGGCCCTGGCGGAGGCGGACGCGGTGGAGGCGGCGGAGGCGTGGGGCGCCTCGGGCGTGCCGGACGGGGCGGTCGCCGGGCCCTTCGGCGGTTCCGGTGACCCCGCTGCCGACCGGTCCGCCGGGGTCGGCGGGCAGGGGAAGGGCGGGGGCCGGACCGACCCGGTGGGGCCGGTGGCCCGGACGGCTCCGGTACGGGTGCCGGACGGGAAGCGAGCCCCGGCGCGAGCCCCGGGCCGGGCGCTGGGCCGGGCGCCGGGCCCCGGCCGCCCGGCTCAGCGGTGCCGCCCTGCTCGAATCCGACGAGTTCGATCCCTGCGCGCTCCAGGCGCGGCCGACCGATCTGCTGCGGCGGCGGCAGCACGTGCGGGCCGGGTTCACGGCCGTCGCGGCGCTCGTGGTGTGCGGGGCGCTGCTCGGGCTGCCCGGGGACGGGTGGGGGCGGAACGGGGCCGCGGCGCCCTCGTACGCGCGCAACCCCGCCGCCGAGGCCGCGCTCGACCCGGCCGCCGTGAAGCGGGTCGGTCCCGCCGTCTGGCCGGGGTCGACGCGGCAGGACTTCTCCGTGTGGCCCGCGCGCGGGAACCTGACCGGGGACACCGCGCTGCTGCGGCGGGCCCTCGCCGTGTGGGCGCGGCCCGGGGGTCCGTGCGGTCGTCCGCGACGCCGGGGACGCCCGTCGGGCCGCCGATGGGGCCGCCCCAACTGCTGTTCGCGGGGCGGGTGGACGCGGGACGGGTGGTGCTCTTCCACGACGGGCTGCGGGCCGTGCGGTACGCGGAGCCGGTCGCGGGGACGGCGGGCGCCGCGCTCGACTTCGCGCGGACGGACGGGGCCGACGCGGTCGGTTCGACGGCGCTCGTCGTGTCCCGCGCGGCGGGCAACGTCCGCTATCTCACGGCCCCCTGGGTGCGGGAGACGGCCGTGCGGAACCTGCTGGCGCCCGCGAAGGAGCCGTACGTCCTGGCGCGGGACGCGGACGGCGTCACCGATCCGGTGCCCAGTCCGGCGCAGGCGAAGGGCTGCACTCGCTGGAACGCGCTCCAGGTGCGGGACGGTGCGGGCCTGCGGCTCTTCACCGACCTCGGGGAACTGGCGCCAGCCCGGCTCCTGTGGGGCCGGCCGGCCGATCCGGCGGACGCGACCGGGACGGAGGCGCGGGAGGCGTGGGCCCGGACGGCCTGCCAGTTGACGGCGGTGCGGGCGCGCGGGGTGCGGTCGGTGAACGCCTGGCGGTTCGCCCGGCAGCCGTTGCCCGAGGACGCGGGGCTCGGCGCCTGGCTGTGCACGCGCGCGGAGACCTGGCGGGGCACGGGCGGCCGGGTCCTCGCCCAGTTCCTGGTCCCGTCGCCGGAGGTGCCCGCGGCGCTCGCGGCCCGCTCCGAGGGCTCGCCGGCCTGCGGCGTGCGCGATCCCCGGGTCCTGGCGGGCGTCCTGTGGCGGGCGCCGGGCGGCAGTTGGTACGTCCTGGCGGCGGGCTCCTCCGACTTCGCGTCCCTGGAGGTCTCGGGCGGGGTGGAGGGCCGTTCGGACGGGTCCGTCCTCGCCGTGCGGGCGAGCGCCGGGGCCGAGGCGGACCTGAACGGCACCCTGCGGGACGGGACGCGGACGGCCGCGCTGCGGTGAGGTGAGGGCCCGTCCCGGCGGCCGGTCCGCGGAAAGGCCCGCACCCCGCCGGGGCTCCGCAAAAGGCCCCGCACACACCTGTTCCCGCCGCTTACCCCTCAGTACATTGACGGCATGTCTAATACGCAGCCCGCACCGGTGGCGTCGGAGCACGTCGAGCTCAAGGCCCGCAAGGTCTCCTTCGACTGGGAGGAGACGCCGCTCCACTGGGTTCCGGGCGATCCGTTCACCACGCACACCATCAACGTGCTGCACCTGCTCCTACCGGCCGGCGAGCGCTGGTTCGTGCACGTCTACAAGCAGGCCCTGCCGTACGTCACGGACGACCGGCTCCGCGAGGACGTCATCGGGTTCATCGGCCAGGAGGCCATCCACTCCCAGGCCCACGACGACGTCCTGCCGCACTTGCGGAAGCTGGGCCTCGACCCCACCCCGTACACCGCGCAGGTCGACTGGTTCTTCGAGAAGCTGCTCGGGGACCGCACGCTGCCGCCGGGCCGGGCGCGCCGCTGGTGGCTGAGGGAGCGGGTCGCGATGATCGCCGCCATCGAGCACTACACCGCCTTCCTCGGCGACTGGGTCCTCAACGCCGACGCGCTCGACCGGGTCGGTGCCGACCCGACCATGCTCGACCTGCTGCGCTGGCACGGGGCCGAGGAGGTCGAGCACCGCTCGGTCGCCTTCGACCTCTTCGTGCACCTCGACGGCGGCTACCGGCGCCGCGCCCGCACCTGGGCGCTCGCCTTCGGCGCGCTCGTCTTCCTCTGGCAGCGGGGCATCCGCTTCTTCCTGGAGAACGACCCGAGCCTGGTCGACCCGAAGGCCTCCTTCGCGGACTTCGTGCGGAAGGGGCGGCAGGGCGTGCTGCCCTCCACCCCGGCCATGCTGCGCTCCGTCCCGCGCTACCTCAGCCGGTCCTACCACCCCTCCCAGGAGGGCGACACCGCGCAGGCCGTGGCCTACCTCGCCTCCTCCCCGGCGCCAACGGGGGCCACTGATGGCCCGGTTCGCCTCCGTCGCCCTCGCCGCCGGAGCCGCCCTGCTCGTGCGCCGGGCCGTCCGCCGCCGCATGTCCACCGCCCCGCTGTGGCCGATGCCCGCGCTGGACGAGCCCGTCTCCGGATACGGCCGGGGCCGCACGGTCCCCCGCAAGGTCCTGGTGGCCGGCCGCACTTCGCCCGCCGAGGGCGTCGTCGAGCTGCGCCTCGAAGGCACCGGACTGCCCGCCTGGCAGCCGGGCGCCCACATCGACCTGGTCCTGCCCTCCGGACTCGTCCGTCAGTACTCGCTCTGCGGCGACCCCGCCGACACCGGCGCGTACACGGTGGCCACCCGGCTGATCGGGGCCGGGCAGGGCGGCCGGGGCGGTTCGCGCGAGGTCCACGAGCAGCTCCACGCGGGCGTGGAGGTGGAGATCCGGGGCCCCCGGAACCGCTTCCCGCTCGTCGACGCGCCCGCGTACGTCTTCGTGGCCGGCGGCATCGGCATCACCCCGGTCCTGCCCATGCTGCGCGCCGCCGAGGCGGCCGGGGCGGACTGGCACCTGCTCTACTGCGGCCGGAGCCGCGCCACCATGCCGTACCTCGCCGAGGTCGAGGCCCTGGGCGGCGGCCGTACGACCGTCGTCGCCGAGGACGAGTCCGGCCCGCCGACCTGGGCCTCCTCGCGGACGTGCCGGAGGGACCGCGGTCTACTGCTGCGGTCCCGACGGGCTCATGGACGCGGTCGGCGCGGCGCTCCCCGAGGGCCGGACCCCGCGCCTGGAGCGCTTCTCGGCGTCCGCGACGACCGGCGGCACCGCCTTCGAGGTCGAACTGCGCCGCTCCGGCCGGACGGTGGCGGTGGCGGCCGACCAGTCGCTCCTGGACGCGGTCCGCACGGAGCTGCCGGACGTCCCGTACTCCTGCCGGCAGGGGTTCTGCGGGACCTGTCAGCAGCGGGTCCTGGCGGGCGGGATCGACCACCGGGACGAGCTGCTCACCGACGCCGAGCGGGACGACTCGATGCTGATCTGCGTCTCGCGCTGCACGGGGAAGCGGCTCGTGCTCGACCTCTAGGACGGGCTCGGGCTCCAGGGCGAGGCGCCGACGGGGCGGGGCGCCAGCGAGGCAGCCCCGTCGGCGAACGCGTTCGTTACGATCGCGGTATGCACGCCAAGCGAGAGCCCGTCGGCCGCCGGGAGCGCCCGCCAAGCCCGCCCTGACCCGGCGGGGCATCGTGAGACCGCCGTGCGGCTCATGCGCGCGGAGGGCCTGGAGAAGGTGACCATGCGGCGTCTGGCGCAGGAGCTGGACACCGGGCCCGCCTCGCTCTACGTGTACGTGGCCAACACCGCGGAACTGCACGCCGCTGTCCTGGACGCGCTCCTCGGCGAGGTCGACCCGGGCAGGGACGGGAGCGGAAGGGACGGGAGCGGAAGGGACGGCGGGGCGGACTGGCGCGGGCGGCTCCTCGCGGTGCTCGGCTCGTACACCCGCGTCCTCTTCGAGCACCCCCAGCTCGCCCGCTCGGCCCTGGTGGCCCGCCCCAGCGGGGAGAACTACCTCGACCTCGTCGAGCGCGTCCTCGACCTGCTCTCCCGCAGCGGCGCACCCCGGGAGCAGGTCGCCTGGGGCGTGGACATCCTGCTCCAGCACGCCACGGCCACCGCCGCGGAGCAGGGGACGCGGGAGCGCGACCCCTCCGCGCGCGACGACTGGAACGCCCTGGTCGAAGCCGTGCACACTTCGGACGAGGCCGCCCGCCCGATGATCAGGGCCCATCTGCCCGCCCTCCTCTCCGGTCCGGACGAACACCGGCTGACCTGGGGTTTCGACGTGCTGATCAACGGAATCGTCGGGACGCCACTGCCTTCCGGGTCCTGACCCGCCGGAGCCCTCACCTCGCCCCGTCCGGGAAGGTCTCCGCACACCCTGTGCCGAACTTGTTCGTTACGAACATGTTCGTTAGCGTGGAAGGTGTCCGCACCCCTGGAGGCAGCCATGACCACGCACCCGCACCCCCACGTTCCCGTCGCGATCATCGGCGGCGGTCTGGGCAGCCTCGTCGCCGCCCGCGTCCTGCACGTCCACGGCGTCCGCGCCGACGTCTTCGAGCGGGAGGCGTCGGCCGGGGCGCGCACCCAGGGCGGCATGCTCGACATCCACGAGGACAGCGGCCAGAAGGCCCTGCGCGCCGCCGGGCTCCACGACGCCTTCTCCCGGATCGTCCACCCCGGCGGCCAGGCCATGCGCCTGGTCGGGCCGGACGGCACGGTCCACGTATCCGAGGAGGACGACGACACCGGCGGCCGGCCCGAGGTGGACCGGGGGACCTGCGGGACCTGCTGCTCGACTCCCTGCCGGAGGCACCGTCCACTGGGGCAGGAAGGTGACCGGCGTCCGCCCGCTGGGCGCAGGGCGCCACGAGGTGGCGTTCGCGGACGGGTCCGCCGTCACCACCGACCTGCTGATCGGCGCCGACGGCGCCTGGTCGCGCGATCCGGCCGCTGCTGTCCGACGCCGAACCCGCCTACACCGGCGTCTCCTTCGTCGAGACCGACCTGCACGACGCCGACGCCCGCCACCCGCGCGAGGCGGCCCTCGTCGGCGGCGGCTTCTTCCTCTGCCTCGGCGGAGGGGCCCTCGACGGAGGAGCCCTCGACGGGGAGCCTTTTGGTCAGGGACGCGGCTTCCTCGCCCACCGCGAGACCGACGGCAGCCTCCACGTCTACACCGCGCTCAAGACCGACGAGGGCTGGCTCGACACCGTCGACTTCGCCGACGCGGACACCGGCGCCGCCAAGGCCGCCGTCCTCGCGCACTTCGAGGGCTGGGACGACGCCCTGCGCGGTCTCGTCGCCGGCGCCGACGGCCCGCTCGTCCCGCGCCGCGTCCACGCCCTGCCCGTCGGGCACCGCTGGGACCGCGTGCCGGGCGTGACGCTCCTCGGGGACGCGGCGCACCTGATGTCGCCCTTCGCCGGCGAGGGCGCCAACCTCGCCATGCTCGACGGGGCCGAACTCGCCCTGGCCGTCGTCTCCCACCCCGGGGACGTCGAGGCCGCCCTGGACGCCTACGAGAAGGAGCTCTTCCCGCGCGGCGAGGCGTCCGCCGCCGACTCCGCCGAGAGCCTGGACACCATGTTCGGCGAGCGGGCCTGGAGAAGACGGTCGCGTTCTTCACCTCGGGTCCGGCGGCCTGAAGCGGGGCGCGTGCCCTACGGCAGGACCAGCCAGTCCAGGGCGAGCGCGGCGAGCAGACCGCCCGCCAGGAGCCAGGTGCCCAGGCGGGTACGGCCGTTGCGGGAGAGTTCGATCACGACCCCGCAGAGGATCATGGCGAGTCCGTACACGCCGACGACCAGGACGGACGTACGGCTCGCGAGGCGGACGACGAGCACCACGGCGAGGGCGACGAGGAGGACGGAGGCGGCGGCGACGCGCAGCCGCCGCGCCTGCCGGGGCGTGAGGCCCCCTCCCTCCTCTCACCCGCGCCGCCGAACTCGCCGTCCTCGCCGTCGAGTTCGCCGTCCGCTCCCCCTCGGGGCCGTCCTCGCGGGCGTCGGTGAGCTCGGCAGCGGCCTCGTCGGCGGTCTTCGGGGCCCCGGGGGCCTTCGGGGACCCGGTCGCCGGGGTGTCCTGGTCGGGAGCGCTCATGGGGCAGGAGCGTAACGGACGCCGTTAGGCTGTTCGCATGACGACCGGGGTGCGCCGCAGGATGGGCGTCGAGGAGCGCAAGCAGCAGTTGATCGGGGTGGCCCTCGAACTCTTCAGCCACCGCTCTCCCGACGAGGTGTCCATCGACGAGATCGCCGCGGCCGCGGGGATCTCGCGGCCGCTGGTCTACCACTACTTCCCCGGCAAGCAGAGCCTCTACGAGGCGGCCCTCCGGCGGGCCGCCGACGAGTTGGCGGCCCGCTTCGTGGAGCCGCCCCGGGGTCCGCTGGGGGCCCGGCTGCTGCGGGTGATGGGCCGGTTCTTCGACTTCGTGGACGAGCACGGCCCCGGGTTCGCAGCCCTGATGCGGGGCGGCCCGGCCGTCGGCTCCTCCACGACGAACGCGATGATCGACGAGGTGCGGCAGGCCGCGTACGAGCAGATCCTCGCGCACCTGGCGGTCGAGGAGCCCTCGGCCCGCCTGGAGTTGGTGGTCCGCTCCTGGGTGTCGCTCGCCGAGTCGACGGCGCTGCTCTGGCTGGACGGGCGGCGGGTGCCGCGCGCGGAGCTGGAGTTGCAGCTCGTGCACGACTTCGCGGCCCTCGCGGCGGTGAGCGCCGCGTACGACCCCGGGATGGCGGAGATCCTGGTCGGGATCCTGGCGGACGAGCCGGCCGACGGGCCCTTCGGGGACCTGGTGACCCGGCTCGTCTCGCTCGTGCCCGCGACGGCGCCGGGCGCCGCCCGGCGGGCGGGCTGCCCGGCGTACCCGATCAGCGCCTGCGGTAGGACGCCTGGAAGTCGCGGATCTCGACGGAGAGCAGGACCTCCCCGGTCGTCTGGAGGTGCTTCGGCAGCAGGTCGAGGATGGCCGCCGAGCCGCGCCTTCACCTCGTCCGTACGCCCGGACGCCATGGCGATGTCGACGTGCACGAGGGTCTCCTCGCCCGAACCGTCCCCGACGACCGCCTCCGCGATCTCACGGAAGCGGGTCTTGCAGTTTCCGGGCGCCGTGTTGACCTGCTCGGCGACGAGCGCGTGCAGGGCGAGCGCGAAGCCGCGCCGGTCGAGCGGTGCGGAGTGGTCGACGGCGATCTGAGGCATGGGTTCCCCTCCGGGTGATCCAGGTGATCCAGGTGATCCATAGGTCCGGTCCCAGATCTACGGTGATCATCACGGCCGCACAAGTGACCTTCCGGCGGACCGACCGTCAAGATCCGGCCCTTCTCGCGGCGGCGCACGCCACGGGGTCACCCGGGGTCACCCCGGGATCGCCCCGGGGAGCCGGTGCTCCCCGAGGTTCGGTCATCCGGCCTTGAACACCGCCACCGTCCGCGCCGGGACCGTGAAGGTGCCCGAGTCCTTCGCGTAGGCGGCGGTCTTCACGACCGCGTCGGAGCCCTTCGCCTGGACGGGGTGCAGGCGGTAGCCCCTACCGGCCAGGTCGGTGACCTCCTGGGTCTGCTTCTCCGGGGTCGCGTTGAGGACGACGACCAGGTCGCCGAGGCGCATGGTGATCACGCCGGGGGTCTCGTCGCGGCCGGAGAGCGGGAAGGTCAGGGCGGAGCGCACCCGGTCGGCGGTGGCCAGGGAGAAGACCGGTTCGGTGGTGCGGATCTTCTGGAGGTCCCGGTAGGCGGCCGAGGCGCCGTCGATCTGCGCGCAGCCGACGGTGAGGGACGGGTTCGTCAGGAGCGGCTTCGCGAAGCCCCACTTGGGCTGGTTGTCGGCGGCCGGCGGGAGGCCCCGGCCGAAGCCGTTGCCGTCGCGGCAGTCCCAGTGGATCGCGTTGAACCAGTCGCCGCTGTCGTAGGAGTTGCGGTCCAGGGACTTGGAGCGCAGCAGGTCCGAGCCGGCCTGGGAGAGCGCCGGGCCCTGCGAGAGCGTGGCCGTCGCCAGGGCGAGGACCTGCATGCGGGCGCGGTCGGCCGGGGACGTGCCCGCCGGGAGCTTGAAGGCGAGCGCGTCGTACAGGGACTCGTTGTCGTGGGCGTCGGCGTAGGCGAGGGCGTCGCCGGGGGCGGCCGCGTACCCGGCCGGGGAGCCGTTGTAGTCGACCTCGGAGCCCTTGACCGTGCGGCCCGAGGTGTCGGTGAAGGCGTAGTCGGCGAGGTTGCCGGTCAGGCCGACCTTGATGAGGTCCTGGTAGTGCAGGAGGCGGGCCTTCTGCTCGGCCGGGGTGCCGTTGGCGGGCGAGGTGTTGGGGTCGGTGTAGAGGCCGGAGGCGAAGCCCTGGACGCCGGGGTCCTCGTCGAAGGGGCCGCCGCCGCGCACGGCGTCGCGGGCCCGGTCGGAGAAGGTCGCGACGCCCGTCCCCGCCATGTTCTTCTGGGTGGCCTGGACGAAGCGGGCGTCGTCGGCGACCTCGCCGAAGTTCCAGCCCTCGCCGTAGAGGACGACCGCCTTGCCGTCGACGCCGTCCTTGGCCGGGGTCAGGGCGTCGAGGGCCTTGCGCACGGCCAGGATGTTGGCCTTCGGGTGGTGGCCCATGAGGTCGAAGCGGAAGCCGTCGACCTTGTACTCCCTGGCCCAGGTGACGATCGAGTCCACGACGAGCTTGCCCATCATGGCGTTCTCGGGCGCGGTGTTGGCGCAGCAGGTGGAGGTGGTGACGGCGCCGTCGGCGTCGAGGCGCTGGTAGTAGCCGGGCACGATCCGGTCGAGGACGGACTTGTCGGACTGTCCGGCGGCGACGGTGTGGTTGTAGACGACGTCCATGACGGTGCGCAGTCCGTCGCCGTTGAGGGCCTGGACCATCCGCCGGAACTCGACGGTGCGGCGGGTGCCCTCGGGGTCGGTGGCGTAGGAGCCCTCGGGGACGGTGTAGTGCAGCGGGTCGTAGCCCCAGTTGAAGCCGTCCTTGGCCGCGGCGGCGTGACGCAGGCCTGCTGCTCCTCGGAGTCGGGGGCGTACGCCTTGAGGTCGCAGGCCGGGGTGGCCTGGTCCCCTTCTTCTCGGGAATGGTGCCGATGTCGAAGGCCGGGAGGAGGTGGACGTAGGAGGTGCCGGAGGCGGCGAGGTCGCGCAGGTGCTTCGAGCCCTTGCTGTCCTCGTCGGTGAAGGCGAGGTAGGTGCCCCGGTGGTCGGCGCGGGCCGTGGGGTCCGCGATGGAGAAGTCGCGGATGTGGAGTTCCTGGATCCGGGCGTCCCGCAGCGGCACGGCGGCGGGCTTCCTCAGGCCCTTCCAACCGGTGGGGGCGAGCTTCGGGTCGGTGAGGGTCGACGGCGAGGCTGCGGGCGGAGTCGGTGGTGAGGGCGGTGGAGTAGGGGTCGGTGACCTTGTTGGTGACCATCTCCTGGACGGTGGGGGCCCAGACCTCCACCGCGTACCGGTAGGGCTTCCCGGTCCAGGACTTCGGGCCGGTGGCGGACCAGACGCCGGTGGTGTCGTCGCGGCGCATGGCGACGGTCCGGCCGTCGAGTTCGAGGGCGACGGACCGGGCGGTGGGGGCCCAGACGGAGAGGGTGACGCCGCCGCGGCCGAAGACGGGGCCGAGGGCGGCGCCGGTCGCCTTCTTCGCGTACAGGTCGTCGAGGACGCCGGCGGTCTGGACGCCGGTGGCGGCGAGCAGGGCGCCGTTGGCGGCGCGCTGGGTGGCGAGGAGCTGGCCGCGCAGGGAGTCGCGGATCCGGTCGGCGTCGCGCGGGTCGACGGTGAAGGCCGGGTAGTCCTCGAGGTGCGGGTACTTCGCCTTCTGGGCGTCGGTGAGCGTCGCCCGGTTCAGCCGGAGCCACTGGCCTCGGTGTTCAGGGCGCCGCCGGTGACGGCGATCCCGCCGTCCTTCGCGTAGACGAGCTGCTGGCTGGTGGCGTCGGTGGCCTTCACCTTCCAGACGACGGTGTTCCGGTCGATCCACTGGGCCGAGGCCTTGGCGAGGTCGAGGTCGGGGGCGCCGCCGACGGTGGGCAGCAGGTACTTGGGCTCCCCGCCGAGCAGCCAGACCTCGTGGCCGTAGGTGGCGAGGTCGAGGGACTGGTCGGTGGGCAGGTCCTTCTGGTCGCCCTTGTGGAGGATGTGCGAGAGGGAGGTCGCGCCCGCGGCGAGGGCACCTCGTAGACGGCGCCGTACGCGTCGACGCGGACGGGCAGCAGGGGCTTGGACCAGTCGGTGGGCTGGGCGGCGCCGGTCCAGGTGTGCAGGCCCCAGCCGTCGTAGTCGCCGTCGGCGCGCTGGTAGTGCAGCACGGCCTTGGTCTTGTCCGGGGTGACCGGAGCCGGGTTGCTGTCGGACTGGCCGTCCCGGCCCTGGGTGATCCACACCTCGCCGGTGCGGCCGAGGTCGACGGTCCGCCGCGGGCCGTCGGCGGCGCCGTCCTTCTCGACGGTGTACGGGATCGTGGCGGCGCCCTCGGGGACCTTGACCCAGGCGAAGGCGCCGTGGGCGTCGCGGCCGGTGAACGCCGTCTCCTGGCCCGCGGCCTTCAGCTTCCAGCCGTCGTAGTTCCCGTCCTCGCGCTGGTAGTGGACGATCGCGTGGGTGCGTTCGACGGCCACCGGCTTCTCGGGGGCCGGGGCGCGCCCGCCGTGGTGGCGGCAGTGGCGCTCGCGGTGCGGCCGGCGCCGTCGACGACGACGGCCTTGTAGCGCAGGGCGGTGCCGACGGGGGCGGTCACGTGCTGGGTGACCTTGTAGGGGGCGTGGTCGGCGGTGCCGAGGGTCTGCCAGCGGCCGTTGCCGACCTGGGCGGCGAAGACGACCCGGTTGAGCTGCCCGCCGGTGACGTCGGCGGACAGCTCGACGGTGCCAGTGGCTCCGGCGGCGGGCGCCTTGAGGTCCAGGGAGGGCTTCGCGGCCGGGGCGGGGAGGGCCGGTCGGCCTGGAGGACCAGGGAGGAGAGGGCCGGGACGGTGACGGTCACCTCGCCGTCCTTCGCCGTGACGGCGCCTTGTCCTCCGTACAGGGTGCGGAAGGCGGCCGAGTCGACGGGGATCGTGACGGCCTCGTCGGCGGTGGAGCCGTTGGCGGCGACGAGGTACTCGGTGCGCGCCTTCGCGTCCGTGCGGGAGAAGGCGTAGACGGAGCCCTCGGCGTACCGTTCCTGCTGGACGCCGTCGCGGAGGGCCGGGTGCTCGCGGGTCAGCTTCGACAGGGCGGCGATCGAGCGGTAGACCGGGTGGCCGGTGTCGTACGCGTCGGTGGCGTGGGTGCGGTCGGTGCCGAGCTGGTCGTCGTCGAGGTAGTCGGCGGCCCGCGAGGCGAAGAGGGGCTGGCGGGCGTCCTTGTCGCCGCCGGCGCCGGTGAAGCCCTGCTCGTCGCCGGAGTAGACGACCGGGTTGCCCCGGGAGAGGAACATCAGCTCGTTGGCGAGCCGGGCCCTCTTGAGGAGTTCGGCGTCGGTGGCGTTCGGGTTGTCCTGCTTGAGGAAGGTGCCGATGCGGCCCATGTCGTGGTTGCCGAGGAAGGTCACCTGCTCGTAGGCGTTGGCCTTGTCGGTGGTGTACCGGTAGTCCTCGGCGAAGACCTCGGCGAGGCGGTCGGCCAGCGCCCCGGGAGGCGAAGGCGCGGGCCGCGTCCTGGAAGGGGAAGTCGAGGGTGGCGTCGAGCCGGCCCCGGGTGACGTAGGGGGCGGTGACGGCGGTGTCGGCGGAGTAGACCTCGCCGAACATGAAGAAGTCCTCGCGGCCCCGCTTCCTGGCATAGGCGTCGAGGGCGGTGGCCCACTGGGTCCAGAAGTCCAGGTCGACGTGTTTGACGGTGTCGATGCGGAAGCCGTCGATCTTGAAGTCGCGGACCCACTTCTCGTAGATCCGCTCCATGCCCTCGACGACCTCGGGCCGCTCGGTCCACAGGTCGTCCAGGCCGACGAAGTCGCCGTACTCGGCGGACTCGCCGACCCAGGTGGAGTCGCCCCGGTTGTGGTACATCGTGGGGTCGTTGAGCCAGGAGGGACCTTGACGCCCTTCTCCGCCACCGGCGTGTATGGGAAGGAGTCCGCGTCCACCCGGCCGACGGCCCGACGGTCGTCGAAGGGCGGCCGTCCTCGTCCAGGTAGGGGTAGGCGCCCTTGGGGCGTAGCCGTACGCCTTCTCGGCGTAGTCGACGGTGTCGGCGGTGTGGTTGGTGATGACGTCGAAGAAGACCTTCATGCCCTTGGCGTGGGCGGCGGCGATCAGCCTCTCCAGGTCGGCGTTGGTGCCGAAGTGGGGGTCGACCTGGGTGAAGTCGGTGATCCAGTAGCCGTGGTAGCCGGCGGAGGCGTTCTCCCCCTCGCCCTGCACGGGCCGGTTCTTGAAGATCGGCGCCATCCAGATGGCGGTGGTGCCGAGTCCCTTGATGTAGTCGAGCCGCTGCGTCAGGCCCTTGAGGTCGCCGCCCTGGTAGAAGCCCTTGTCGGCGGGGTCGAAGCCGGTCCGGGTGCGGCTGCCGGTGAGGCCGCCGCGGTCGTTGGACGGGTCGCCGTTGGCGAAGCGGTCGGGCAGGACGAAGTAGAACTGCTCGCGGGTGAGGTCCTGGCGGGCGGGTTCGGCCGCGAGCGCCCGGTCGGACGGCGGGGCCGGGGGCTTCGGCGCGGCGGTCGCGGGCACGGCGGGCACGAGGGCCGCGCACAGGGCGGCGGCCAGCGCGACGGCCGTTCTCTTGCGTATCACGGGGGAGCTCCCTGGAGGTACGGGAAGAGGGGGTACGGGAAGAGGGGGCCGCCCCGGGTGGGGCGGCCCTGCGGTGCGGGGGGGGTCCTGCGGGGCGGGGGCCTGCGGGGCGGGGGCCTGCTGGGCAGGGGGCCTGCTGGGCGTGCCGGCTCAGCAGTTCCGGGCGTTCACGTGGAGCGCGACCGCGGTGTTGACGCCGAGGGTGGCGGTGAACTGACCCGACCCGTTGACCGTCACGGGGGTGCCCGACTGCACGTTGCAGTAGGTGCCGGCGGGCAGGGAGGTCTGGAAGGCGCGGGTGAGCGCCGAGGACTCGTGGTTGATCGCCACGTACGCCTTGGAGCCGCGGCCGAACGCGATCGCGTTGTTGCCGTTGTCCCACCAGTTCGTGACGGACTGGCCGCGCGCGGTGTTGCGGAAGGCCACCATGGAGGAGATCTCGCGCCAGGCGTGCTGGCACTTCCAGCCGTCGCTGTAACAGGCGTTCACCTGGCCGCCGTTGGGCGGTCCGGCGTTCTTGTCGGTCCACTCGTAGCCGGAGTGGACGTCCGGGGCGCCGTAGGGCCAGGCGAGCATGAAGACGGAGGCGAGGGTGTAGTTCGCGCCGTCCTTGTAGGTGAGGGTGTCGCCCTCGCGCTCGGTGTCGTGGTTGTCGACGAAGACGCCGGACTGGCCGGAGGCCATGTAGCCCAGCCCTCGCCGTAGTTCTTCAGGTAGGCGAGCTTCTCGTTCTGGAAGACGCGCTTGAGGTCGCGGGCGTAGCGGAACTCCTGGACGTCGCCGTTGCCGAGGTACTCGCTCGGGGAGACGGCCTCGCCGGCGCCGAAGATGGCCTCCTGCTTCCAGTACACGCCGGGGTTGGTGAGCCGCGACTTGATGTGGGCGAGGTCGGCGGCCGGCATGTGCTTGGCGGCGTCGATGCGGAAGCCGTCGACGCCGAGGGAGAGCAGGTCGTTGAGGTAGCCGGCTATCTTCCCGCGGACGTAGTCCTCGCCGGTGTCGAGGTCGGGGAGGCCGACCAGTTCGCAGTACTGGACGTTGACCCGGTCCTGGTAGTTGCTGATCGTCGCCCGGCAGTCGTCCATGTCGAAGCCGGAGTAGAGGCCCGGGTAGTCGTACTTGGAGAACGGGGTCCCGCCCGTCCCCGTGCCCGACCCGTTCGCCATGTGGTTGATGACGGAGTCGACGACGACCTTCACGCCCGCCGCGTGACAGGTGTCGATCATGTTCTTGAAGGCGGTGCGGTCCCCGAGGCGCCCGGCGATCTTGTAGCTGACCGGCTGGTACGAGGTCCACCACGCGCCGCCCTGGAGGTGCTCCTGGGGCGGGGAGACCTGGACGTAGCCGTATCCGGCCGGTCCGAGGCGGGTGGTGCACTCCCGGGCGACCGAGGAGAACTTCCACTCGAACATCACCGCGGTGACGTCCTTGGTGCCGGGCGGGGCGGCCTGCACGGGGGTGTTTCCCGTGACGGCCACAGCGGCTCCCGCCACGAGGGCGAGTGCAGCGGCCACGGTCTTTCTGGCCATGCTTCCTCCTGTACGACGTCGGTGTCGCAGTCGGTGTCGCGAGCGAGGGCAAGCGACTCAGCAAGAAGTTGCCGAAAAGTTCAGCAACTGTTTTCAGCCGTGACCGTACGAGTGGCCCGACGCCCGGTCAACCCTCCGGACGCCGCAACGCAAGTTGTTACGAAAGGACTTGCGGTTCCGCGGCCCGGTCGGGCGGCTGCGCCGTCGAGCCGCGCACCACCAGCTCCGGCTGGAACACGAACTCCGTGCGCTGCACCGGGTTCCCTCGATCTCCTCCAGGAGCGCGCCCACGGCGGCCGTGGCCATCGCCTGCACGGGCTGGCGGACGGTGGAGAGCGGCGGGCTGGTGAAGGCGATCAGGGGCGAGTCGTCGAAGCCGACGACGGAGACGTCCCGGGGCACGTCGAGGCCCCGGGCACGGACCGCCCGGATCACGCCGAGCGCCATCAGGTCGGAGCCGCAGACGATGCCGGTGCAGCCCTCGCCGAGGAGGATGTCGGCGGCGGCGTGACCGCCCTCGACGCCGAAGAGGGTGGGCCGGATGAACCGTTCGGCGTCCGCGCGCTCGACGCCGAGGAGCTCGTGCAGCTCGGCGGCGAAGCCCTCGGCCTTGCGGCGCGAGGGGACGTAGCGGGTGGGGCCGATGGCGAGGCCGATGCGCTCGTGGCCCAGCTCGACCAGGTGGCGCACGGCCATGCGGGCGGCGGCCCGGTCGTCCGGGGAGACGAAGTTGGCGTCGACGTGCTCGTTGTAGCCGTTGATGAGGACGAACGGCACGCCCCGGGCGGCGAGCCGGGCGTAGCGGGCCGGGTCGGCGGTGGCGTCCGCGTGGAGCCCGGAGAGGAAGACGATGCCGGACACCCCGCGCTCCACGAGCTGCTCGACCAGCTCGTCCTCGGTGGCGCCGCCGGGCATCTGGGTGCACAGGACCGGGGTGTAGCCGTGCCCGGCGAGGACCTGCTCGACGACCTGCGCGAACGCCGGGAAGATCGGGTTGGTCAGCTCGGGCACGACGAGCCCGACGAGGCCCGCGCTGCGCTGTTTGAGGCGTACGGGACGCTCGTAGCCGAGCACGTCGAGCGCGGCGAGCACCTTGTGCCGGGTCGCGCCGGCCACCCCGCCTTGCCGTTGAGGACGCGGCTGACGGTGGCCTCGCTGACGCCGGACTGGGCCGCGATGTCCGCGAGCCGCGGGGCGCCCGTTCCGGCGCCCCGCGGCAGGGATCGTCACACCGCCCACCAGACGGTGGTGTCGGCGGGCAGCTCCACCGCGTCCGCGCCGGGGGCGACGGGCTCGTTGGAGAGAAGGAACCGGCCGGGCAGCGGGACGGAAAGGGCCCGGCCGGTGGTGTTGGCGGTGCAGACGAAGCCGTCGCGCCGGAAGGCGAGACGCCCTCGGGGGCCTCCAGCCACTCGACGCCCTCGCCCGCCCCGAGTCCGGGCTGCGTCCGGCGCACGGCGAGCGCGCTGCGGTACAGCTCCAGGGTGGAGCCCGGGTCGCCGGTCTGCGCCTCGACGCTCAGCGCACCCCAGGCCGCGGGCTGCGGCAGCCAGGAGCCGCCGGCGCCGAAGCCGTACGAGGTGCCCCCGACGGTCCACGGGATCGGGACCCGGCAGCCGTCGCGGAAGCCGTCCTGGCCGCTGGCCCGCCAGAAGGACGGGTCCTGGCGGACCTCGTCGGGCAGGTCGGTGACGTCGGGCAGGCCGAGCTCCTCGCCCTGGTAGACGTAGGCCGAGCCGGGCAGGGCCAGCATGAGGAGGGTCGCGGCGCGGGCCCGGCGCAGGCCGAGCTCGCGGTCGCCGGCCTCGCGCAACTGGGTGCCGAGGCCCGCCGGGTTGGCGAAGCGGGTGGCGTGCCGGGTGACGTCGTGGTTGGACAGCACCCAGGTGGTGGGGGCGCCGACCGGGCGCATCGCGGCGAGCGAGGCGTCGATGACGGTGCGCAGCTCGGCCGCGTCCCAGTGGGTGCCCAGGTACTGGAAGTTGAAGGCCTGGTGCATCTCGTCGGGGCGCACGTAGTTCGCGGTGCGGTCGACGGTGGGGGTCCAGGCCTCGGCGACGAGGACGCGCTCTCCGTCGTACTCGGAGAGGACCTTGCGCCAGGAGCGGTAGATCTCGTGGACGCCGTCCTGGTCGAAGAAGGGCATGACGTCGTTGCCGAGCAGCTTGAGCTGGTCGTGGGCGCCGATGTCGGGCAGGCCGGCGGCCTTGACCAGGCCGTGGGCGACGTCGACGCGGAAGCCGTCGACGCCCATGTCGAGCCAGAAGCGCAGGATGGAGCGGAACTCGTCGCGGACGGCCGGGTGCTCCCAGTTGAAGTCGGGCTGCTCCGGGGCGAAGAGGTGCAGGTACCAGTCGCCGGGGGTGCCGTCCGGGTTCTGGGTGCGGGTCCAGGCCGGGCCGCCGAAGATGGACTCCCAGTCGTTGGGCGGCAGTTCGCCGTTCGCGCCCTGGCCGGGGCGGAAGTGGTAGCGCTCGCGCAGCGGGAGGCGGGGCCCTCGCGCAGGGCCCGCTGGAACCACTCGTGCTGGTCGGAGGAGTGGTTGGGGACGAGGTCGACGATGATCCGCAGGCCCAGGGCGTGGGCCTCGCGGATCACCGCGTCGGCGTCGTGCAGGGAAGCCGAACATCGGGTCGATGGCCCGGTAGTCGGCGACGTCGTAACCGGCGTCGGCCTGCGGGGAGGCGTAGAACGGCGAGAGCCAGACGGCGTCGACGCCCAGGTCCCTGAGGTACGGCAGCCGGCTGCGGACGCCCTCCAGGTCACCCATGCCGTCGCCGTCGCCGTCGGCGAAGCTGCGCGGGTAGACCTGGTAGATCACGGCGTCTCTCCACCAGCCCGTGTGCGTTCCGGTGGTGGGGACGTCGGCCGGGGCGGCGAGATGCTGGGTCATGTCTTCCCTGGGAGTAAGGAGGGGCGTGCGGGGGCGGTGGTCGGGCTCAGCCCTTGACGGCACCGGCGGACATGCCGGTGACCAGGTGCCGCTGGGCGAAGAGGAACACCAGCGCCGCGGGGATGGCGATGAGCACGGAGGCCGCGGACATCGGGCCCCACTGGGCGCCGTACTGGTTGACGAACTTCTGGAGTCCGCCCGCGAGGGTGAGGTTCTCGTCGCCGACCATGAAGGCGGAGGCGTAGGCGACCTCGCCCCACGCGGTGATGAAGGAGTAGAACGCGGTGACGGCGATGCCCGGCTTGGCCAGCGGCAGGATCAGCCGCCAGAAGGTGCCGAAGGGGTGAGGCCGTCGACGTACCCGGACTCGTCGATCTCGCGCGGGATGGTGTCGAAGAAGCCCTTCATCATCCAGGCGCAGAACGGGACGGCGATGGTCAGGTAGGTGATGACCAGGCCGGCCGGCCGGTTGAGCAGGCCGTCGACGACATGATGTTGTAGATCGGCACGATCAGGACGGCGACCGGGAACATCTGGGTGATGAGCAGCGTCCACATCAGGCCGCGCTTGCCGGGGAAGCGGAAGCGGCTGACGGCGTAGCCGGTGGTGGCCGAGATGAAGACGCCGACGAGCGTGGTGAGGCCGGCGATGAGCAGCGAGTTGCCGAACCAGGTGAGGAACGGGGTGTCGTTCAGGAGGTTCGTGTAGTTCTCGAACGTCGTCTCTTTGAAGAAGTCCGTGGTGATGGCGTACTTCGCGGGCTTGAGCGAGGTCAGCAGCACCCAGAGGACCGGGAAGACGGCGATCACGGAGGCCGTGATCAGCGTCAGGTGCAGCGCGACCGAGGAGAGCGGCGAACGGCGGCCGCGGACCGGCGCGTTGGTCACCGCCCGGGGGTGGGGGTCGTGGTGGTCACCAGACTTCTCCCTGCTTGCGGAGGACTCGGCGGTAGACCGCGGCGAACAGCATCAGGAGGACCAGGATGAGCACGCCCCAGGTGGACGACTGGGCGAAGTCGCGCGGACTGACCTCGAAGGAGAACTTGTAGGCCTGGGTGACGAGGATCTGGGTGGCCTCGCCGGGCCCGCCCCGGGTGAGCAGGAAGATCACCGGGAACATGTTGAAGGTCCAGATGGTGGAGAGCAGGACCACCGTCGTGGAGACCGAGCTGAGGCCGGGCATGGTGATGTGCCGGAACCGCTGCCAGGCGTTCGCGCCGTCCATCTCGGCGGCCTCGTACAGCTCGCCGGGGATGGACTGGAGGCCGCCGAGGAGGGCGACCATCATGAACGGCACGCCGAGCCAGACGTTGACGGCGATGACCGAGAACTTGGCCCAGGTGGGGTCGTTCAGCCACGGCACGGCGTCGATGCCGCCGCCCGCGAGGATCTTGTTGAGGAGGCCGTTGTCCTGGTTGTAGAGGAAGCGCCAGGCGAAGACGGAGACGAAGCCGGGCACCGCCCAGGGAGGATGAGCAGCAGCCGGTGAAGGAGCGGCCGGCGATCTTCCGGTTGAGGACGTTGGCGAGGGTCAGGCCGAGGGCGAAGGTCACCGAGACGCAGGCGACCGTCCAGACCAGGGTCCAGCCCAGGGTGGAGAGGAACTGGCCGCCGGTGAGGGCGTCGGCGTAGTTGTCCAGGCCGACGAACTCGTAGGTGGCCGGGATCTCGTTGACGCCGATCGAGCGCGCGACGTTGCGCTCGTTGGCGTTCGTCAGCGACAGGTAGACGCCGCGGACCAGCGGATAGCCGATGATCACGGCGATCACGGCGATCACCGGGGCGACCATCGCCCAGGCGTACCAGTGGGTGGCGAGGGAGCGCTTCTCGGCCCTCCTGCGCTTGCCAGTCCCGCGGCTCCGGCCGCGGGCGACAGGTCGCCCGCGGCCTTCGCCACTCGACTTGGCCGGTGGTGTCCACGGCCATCAGCCGGTCCGCCTTCCTGTTACTTCCAGTCCTTGAGGAGCTTGCGGTAGGCGTCGCCGGACGCCTTGGCTCCCGCTTCCGGGGTGGTCTGGCCGGTCAGGACCTTGGTGTACTCGGTGACGAGCGGCGCGAAGAGGCTGCCGGTCTCCGGGATCCAGGGGCGCTCGACGGCCTTCTGCACGACCGGCTTGAAGAAGGAGATCATCTCGTTGCCCGCCACGTCCGGCTTGATGTAGACGGACTCGCGGGTCGGCAGAGGCTGAGCTCCTTCGCGATGGTGGTCTGCGTCTCGACCGAGGTCATGTACTCGGCGAAGGCGTAGGAGGCGTCCAGGTTCTTGGAGCCCGCGTAGACGGCGAGGTTGTGGCCGCCCTGCGGGCGCCCTGGCCGCCGGAGCCGGCCGGGACCGGGGCGATGCCCAGGTTGGCCTTGTCCGCGAACTCCTTGCCCGCGTAGGTGTCGGCGACGGCCCACGGGCCGTTGATCATCATGGCGACCTTGCCGTCCTTGAAGGCGGTCTGCATGTTGTTCCAGCCGTCGGTCGCGTCGGTCTTGGCCGCGCCGGAGTCCACCAGGTCCTTGACGGTCTTGAAGGCCTTCACGCCGGCCGGGTCGTCGACGGTGACCGTCTTCTTCTCGGCGTCGACGAGGTCGCCGCCCTCGCCGTAGAGGAAGGAGAGGAACCAGTAGGCGTCGTCGCCGCGCAGGTAGAGCCGGTCTTGCCGGTCTTCTGCTTGATCTTGGCGGAGACGGTCTTCAGCTCGGCGATGGTCTTGGGGACCTCGACGCCGGCCTCCTTGAAGATCTTCTTGTTGTAGAAGATGCCCATGGAGTCGATGACCTGCGGGACCGCGTAGGTCTTGCCGTTGTACTGGGTGGAGGCGGCGGCCTGGTCGAGAAGTCGTCGGCGTTCTTCAGCGCGGCGGTGCCGTCGAGCGGGGCCAGGTAGCCGAGGTCCGCGAACTCGGGGGTCCAGGCGACCTCGGAGCGGATGACGTCGGGCGCGCCGGAGCCGGACTGCGCGGCGTTCTTGAACTTGTTCTGCGCCTCGCCGAAGGGCACGTTCACGTACTTGACGGTGACCTTGGGGTGCTTCTTGGTGAAGTCCTCGGCGGCCTTCTTGAAGACCTTGTCCTCGGAGCCGACCGTGGAGGTGTCCCACCACGTCACGGTGCCGGAGAGCTCGCCCGAGCCCTTCGAGCCGCCGTTGTCGGAACCGCTGTCGCTCCCGCACGCCGCCAGGGTCACGCCCAGGGCCGCGACCAGCGCGGTGGCCGCTATGCCACGCCGCATGTGAACTCCTTCAACTGATCCCGGGGGACGAGGGGCTGGAACCTTCCTCATGCGACCGCTCCCTCGCGGCGCTCCGGGTTGGCAGGAACGTAACAGGGATGAAAACGAGCCGAAAGACCTTGCGGGACTTTTCTGCAAGACGCGGCGATCGTTACATCCGCGTGTCCCTAAGGTTGCCGACGGGTCGCTTGACAGGGGCAGGAGTGCGCCCTTGCGCACCTCACGCGCCCCGGCCCGCCCCGACGCGCCCCGCAAGGACTGCAAGACCTTGCAGGAGGACGACTCCCGGCCGGTGCGGACGGGGTGCGCCGGGGCGGTGGGCAATACGCCCCGTGACCGGTACAGTCCACTCCCATGACCGCGCGGCTCTCCGACATCGCAGCCCAGGCGGGGGTCAGTGAGGCCACAGTCAGCCGCGTGCTCAACGGAAAGCCCGGCGTGGCCACCGCCACCCGCGAATCCGTCCTCGCCGCGCTCGACGTGCTCGGTTACGAGCGGCCCGTGCGCCTGCGCCAACGCAGCGCGGGACTCGTCGGCCTCATCACCCCCGAGCTGGACAACCCGATCTTCCCCGCCCTGGCGCAGGTCATCGGACAGGCCCTGACCCGGCAGGGGTACACGCCGGTCCTCGCCACCCAGACCCCCGGCGGGTCCACCGAGGACGAGCTCACCGACATGCTGGTGGAGCGCGGCGTCGCCGGCATCATCTTCGTCTCCGGGCTGCACGCCGACACCACGGCCGACACCACCCGCTACGACCGGCTGCGCGGCAAGGGCGTCCCGTACGTCCTCCTCAACGGCTTCTCGCCCCGGGTGCAGGCGCCCTTCGTGTCACCCGACGACCGGGCGGCGATGCGGCTCGCGGTGACGCACCTGGCCGCGCTCGGGCACACCCGGATCGGGCTGGCCGTCGGGCCGAAGCGGTTCGTGCCGGTGCTGCGCAAGATAGAGGGCTTCCAGAAGGGCATGGAGGAGCGGCTCGGCCTCTCCCCGAGGAGTCCGAGGAGCTGATCCGGCACTCCCTCTACACCCTGGAGGGCGGCCAGGCGGCGGCGGGCGCGCTGATCGCCGAGGGCTGCACGGCGGTCGTCTGCGCGAGCGACATGATGGCGCTCGGCGCGATCCGGGCAGCCCGGCAGCAGGGGCTCGACGTGCCGAAGGACGTCTCCGTCGTCGGCTTCGACGACTCCCCCTCATAGCGTTCACCGATCCGCCGCTGACCACCATCCGGCAGCCGGTGCAGGCGATGGGGCAGGCCGCGGTCCGCGCGCTGCTCGAAGAGGTGGGCGGCACCCCGGCCCCGCACTCCGAGTTCGTCTTCATGCCCGAGCTGGTGGTCCGGGGCTCCACCGCCTCCGCGCCGTCCGCCGTCAGGCCTCCTTCCCAGGGCTGACCGGGTGCGCGCGGGACCCGACCTTGGGATGATCGGTCGGGGGCGGCCATCTGGCAGACTCTCTCCCCATGGGTGAAACGACCGTGAAGCGTGTGGACAACCGGACGACCCCGTCGTCACCCATCGTGGCCGACGGCAGGCTGTCGCGGCTGCGCACGCGCGTGCCCCGGCGCCCCACGATCTGGTTCGAGATCCTGCTCATCGCGGTGAGCTACTGGACGTACTCCCTCGTCCGCAACGCGGTGCCCGAGCAGAAGGCCCAGGCCCTCCGGAACGCCGACTGGATCTGGCGGGCCGAGGAGTCCCTCGGGCTCGCCTTCGAGCACACCGTCAACCACGCCGTGAACTCGGTGACGTGGCTGATCGTGACGATGAACTACTACTACGCGACGCTGCACTTCGTCGTGACCATCGGTGTGCTGGTGTGGCTGTACCGGTGGCAGCCGGGCCGTTACGCGGCGTTCCGCACGGTCCTGTTCGCGACCACCGGCGTGGCCCTGGTCGGCTACTACCTGTACCCGCTCGCGCCGCCCCGGCTGATGAACGGCCAGGACTTCGTGGACACGGTCCTGGTCCACCACACCTGGGGCTCGATGGCCTCGGGGAACCTCAAGCACGTGTCGAACCAGTACGCGGCGATGCCGTCGATGCACATCGGCTGGTCGCTCTGGTGCGGGATCACGATCTTCCTGCTCGCGAAGGCGCCCTGGGCGCGGATCCTGGGCCTGCTCTACCCGACGGCGACCCTCGTGGTGATCGTGGCCACCGCCAACCACTTCTGGCTGGACGCGGTCGGCGGCATGCTCTGCCTGGCCTTCGGCTTCGCCGTCTCGTACTTCTGGTACGGCTCGCGGCCCCACCGGCTGCCGAAGCTGGTCGAGCCGGTGGAGCCGGTGGGCGTGGTCGCCCACGGCGGTCCGCTCCCGGAGGCGGACCGCGAGGGCAACCAGGCCGGCCGGTCGACTCCCGCCGGTAGGCGAGCCCGCCTCAGACCTCCCGGTGCGTGATCCGGCCGCCCGCGACGGCGAGCCGGACCGGTGCCTGGGCGGTCTCGTCCGCCAGGGCCTCCACCGGGTCCACGGCGAAGGCGGCGAGGTCGGCCCGGAAGCCCGGGGCGATCCGGCCCGCGACCGCCTCCTCCCCGCCGCGAACGCCGCGTGCGTGGTCATCCCCTCCAGGGCCATGAGGCCCGTGAGCCCGTGCCGGGCCGAGGCCGCGCCGCGCGGGGCGCGGGCGGTGGCGAGAACCTGCCGGGCGTCGTAGTGGGCGATGGGCCAGTCGGAGCCGAGCGCGAGGTGCGCCCCGGCGTCCCGCAGGTCGCGGCAGCGCCAGGCGCGCCCGGCCCGCTCCTCCCCAGCCGCACGGACCACTCGTCGGTGTGGTCGGCGCGGGTGTACGCGGTGTGCGGAGGCTGCATCGAGGCGACGACGCCGAGCGCGGCAAGCGCCCGAGCTGGTCGTCGGGGACGGTCTCGATGTGCTCGATCCGGTGCCGGGGCCGCCCGCGCCAAGTCCTTCGACGGTGTCGAGGACGTGCCGGACAGCCGCGTCGCCGATGGCGTGGGTGGCGGTGCCGACCCCGGCGCGGTGCAGGCGGGCCACGGCGGCGGAGTACGCGGCCGGGTCGGGCCAGAAGGCCTCAGTGCCCCGGCCGTGGCAGTCGGCGTGCTCCAGCCAGGCGGTGCCGCCCTCGACGGTGCCGTCCATGAAGAACTTCACCCCGCCGATCCGCCACAGCCGGCCGGCCCGCTCCTGGAGCCGTACGAAGGCGTCGAGCTCCTCGGGGGTGGCGCCGGGCATGCACCAGGGGCGAGGCGCAGCCGCAGCGGCAGGTCGCCGTCCTCCTCGATCGCGGCGAGCAGGCCGGGGACGTCGTGTCCGCCGAGGTCCATGACGTGGGCGGAGGTGAGTCCGGTGGCGGCCATGCCGGTGAGCAGGGCGACGAGCCGGTCGCGGCGCTCGGCGTACGGCAGGGCGGGCAGGACCGGGGTCATCAGGTCCATGGCGGCGTGCTCGGCCAGGTGCCCGGTGGGGGTCCCGTCGGGGCCGCAGACGATCTCGGAGTGCTGGGCGAAGGTCCGGGGTCCGTCGATCCCGGCGGCCTTCAGGGCGGTCCCGTTCACGAGGGCGGAGTGGCCGTCGTAGAGGCGCAGGTGGGCGGGGGCGCCGCCGAGGCGTCCTCGATCAGGTCGCGGTGGACGGGCCGGCCGCCGAAGGCGTTGTGGTCGAGGCCGAAGCCGAGGACCCAGCCGTCGCGGCGCTCGGCGGTCCGGAGCGCGGCCCGCAGCCCTTCGAGGTCCGTGACGGCCGAGAGGTCGGTGCCGGTGAACATCTCCAGGCCCCAGACGGGGTGGCTGTGGGCGTCGGTGAGGCCGGGGGCGAGGGTGGCGCCGGCCAGGTCGACGGTCTCGGTGCCGGGTCCGGTCCAGTCGCGGGCCTCGGCGTCGGTGCCGAGGGCGGTGATCAGTCCGTCGCGGACGGCGACAGCGGTGTGGCCGGTCGGTCCGGGGTCGCGGACGCGGGCGTTGACGAGGACGAGGTCGGGTGCGGGCACGGGGGTTCTGCTCCTTCTGTTCCGGTGGACGGTTCGGCGGCGAAGCGGGCGTAGACCTCGGGGCGGGTGCGGCGCAGCCGGTGTGCCAGGAGGAGCCCGAGGAGGAAGACGGCGGGGGTGACGGAGAGCAGGACCGCGTTGACGGCGGGCGGAGCCCCGGTGAAGAGGTCGACGTGCCCGGCGACGAGGGCGATCGCCCCGGCGAGCAGGACGAAGGCAGTGACGGGGGCGACGACCGTCCGCAGGACGCCCTCGTCGTGCGGGATCCGGCGGAAGAAGAACGGCACGGCGAGTGCGGCGAGCAGTTGGAGCACCATCAGGCCCAGCATCCCGGGGTGTTCACCCAGAGCAGGAGCTGCTGGTACGGGTCGGCCCCGGCGAGCGCGAAGGCGAGGACCACGAGCGCGCCGAGCGCGGTCTGGGCGGCCCCGGCGACGTACGGGGAGCGGTGGCGGGGTGGATCCGGCCGAGGGCCTTCGGCAGGACGCCCTCCTCGGCGAGGGAGAGGGTGTAGCGGTTGATGGCGTTGTGGAAGGCGAGCAGGGAGGCCAGGACGCTGGTGACGATGAGGACGTGCATCAGGTCGGCGGCCCAGGACCCGACGTAGGTGGTGATGGCGGCGAAGAAGAGGCCGCCGGGGTCGTCGGCGGCGGCTCGGACGACCTCGTCCTCGCCGAACGCCTGGATGACGGTCCACACGACGAAGGCGTAGAAGAGGCCGAGGAAGGCGACCGCGAGGTAGGTGGCGCGGGGGATCGTGCGGGCGGGGTCCCGGGCCTCGCGCCGGTAGATGACGGTGGACTCGAAGCCGGTGAAGGCGGCGAAGGCGAAAACCAGGACGGCGGCGGTGCCGCCGGTGAGGACGTGGGCGGGGGCGAGGCCGCCGAGGGAGAGCCGTGGGCCCCGCCGTCGAGCAGGACGCCGCCGGCGAGGAGGACGAGGATGCCGGTCTCGGCGACGAGGAGGACGCCGAGGACCTTAGCGCCGAAGTCGATCGAGCGGTATCCGCCGTACCAGACGAGGAGCAGGCCGGCGAGGGAGACGGGCAGCCAGGGGACGTCGTGGCCGAGGGCGGCGGCGGTGTCCGAGGTGGCGGAGCCGAGGAGCCCGTAGACGCCGATCTCCATGCCGTTGTAGCCGAGCATGGCGACGAGGGCGGCGGCGATGCCGATCGGGGTGCCGAGGCCGCGCGCGATGTACGCGTAGAAGGCGCCGGCGCTGCGGACGTGGCGGCTCATGGTGGTGAAGCCGACGGCGAAGACGGTGAGGGTGAGTCCGGCCAGGAGGTAGCCGACGGGGGCGCCGACGCCGCCGAGCAGGATCGCGACGGGGGCGACGCCGGCCATGACGGTGAGGGGGGCGGCGGCGGAGACGACGAAGAACGAGACGTCGGCGGTGGTGAGGGTGCCGGTCCTCAGTCCCGGGGGCGCGTCGGGGGCGGGTGCGGACATGGCGGAGCCTTCCGGTGGCAGGTGTGTCGGGATGTCCGGCCGGACGTAAACCTAAAGCCTTTCGGTTTGCGCAATGTAGCCTCGCTCCCGACGATCCGGAAGACCCGAACGAAGACCTGGACGAAGATCCGAACAGAGTGAGGCTCCATGGGCCGGCCGCGCAGACCCCTCCTCGACCGGGAGCGCATCGCCACCACGGCGCTGGAGATCGTCGACGAGCGGGGCGAGTTCAGCGTCCCGCAGGTCGCGAAGCGGCTCGGGGTGCAGACGGCGTCCGTCTACCACCACGTCGACGGGCGGGAGGGATCGTGGAGCTGCTGCGCGAGCGGTGGCCTCCGCCATCGAGGGCGGGGTCCTCGACCAGGAACCGTGGGACGCGGCCCTCACCGCCTGGGCCCGCTCCTACCGGGCCGCGTTCGCCGCCCATCCGCGCGCGATCCCGCTCCTCACCACCTCGCCGGTGCGCGCGCCCCGGGTCCTCGGCCAGTACGAACGGGCCGTCGGGCGCCTGCTCGACGCGGGTTTCGCCCTGCCGGACGTCATGCCGGTGATCATCGCCCTGGAGAACCTCGTGCTCGGCTCGGCCCTCGACATGGCCGCCCCCGAATCGATGTGGGAACTGGCCGACGAGGCGGCCACCCCCACCTGGCCCGCGCCCTGGGGGCGATGGGAGCGGGCAGCGCGGACCGGTCCTTCGAACTGGCCCTGGCGGGGTACCTGGCGCACGTGCGGGGGCTGCTGGACGAGGCGTGAGCCCCGCCGGAGGCGTCACCCCGTAGAACAGCTCCTCGACGACCGCGCGGGCCCGGCGGGTGATCCGCCGGTAGTCGTCGACCATCTCGCCGACGTGCCCCGACTCGTACCCCAGGTACCGCGCCACCGCCGCGAGTTCGCGCGGCTCGGACGGGAAGGTGTCGCCGGGGCGGCCGCGCACCAGCATCACCGCGTTGCGGACGCGGGTGGCGAGGACCCACGCCTCGTCCAGGGTCTGCGCCTCCTCGGTGGGGATGAGCCCGGCCGCGTGGGCGGCGGCCAGCGCCTCGCGGGTACGGGTCGTCCGCAGCCCCGGCTCGGCCCAGCCGTGCCGCATCTGGAGCAGTTGGACCGTCCACTCGACGTCGCTCAGACCGCCGCGCCCCAGCTTGGCGTGGAGCGTCGGGTCGGCGCCGCGCGGCAGCCGCTCGGACTCCATCCGGGCCTTGAGGCGGCGGATCTCGCGGACCGCGTCCTCGCCGAGCCCCTCGGCCGGGTAGCGCAGCGGGTCGACGAGCTCGATGAACCGCTCGCCCAGGTCGGCGTCGCCCGCCACGTGCTCGGCGCGCAGCAGCGCCTGGCTCTCCCAGACGAGCGACCAGCGGCGGTAGTAGGCCCGTACGACTTCAGGGTGCGGACCATGGGGCCGCTCTTGCCCTCCGGCCTGAGGTCCGCGTCGATCAGCAACGGCGGGTCGGCGGTCGGCAGTTGGAGGAGCCGGCGCATCTCGGTGACCACCCGGTTCGCGGCCCGGGCCGCCTCCTGCTCGTCGACGCCCTCGCGCGGCTCGTGCACGAAGAGCACGTCGGCGTCGGAGCCGTACCCCACCTCGTGGCCGCCGAAGCGGCCCATGCCGATGACCGCGAACCGGGTCGGCAGCTCCTCGCCCACTCGGCGCGCACGGCGGCCCGCAGCGCGCCCGCGATCGTGGCCGCGTTGAGGTCGGTGACGGCCTCCCCACCCGGTCGACGAGCGCGCCCGGGTCGGGCTCGCGGGGGCTGTCCTCGGTGCCGTACGAGCCGATGAGGTCGGCGGCGGCGGTGCGGAACAGCTCCCGGCGGCGCACCCGCGCGCCGCCGCGACCGCCTGCTCGGCGTCGTCCGCGCGCTTGACCGCCGCCAGGACCTCCTGCTCCAGGTGGCCCCGGTCACGGGGCTTGAGGCCCTCCGGGTCGCCGAGCAGCGCGACCGCCTCGGGGGCGCGCAGCAGCAGGTCGGGGGCGAGCCGCCCGGCCGAGAGCACCCGGGCGAGGTTCTCGGCGGCGGCCCCTCGTCGCGCAGCAGCCGCAGGTACCAGGGGTCTTGCCGAGGGCGTCGGAGACCTTGCGGAAGCCGAGGAGCCCGGCGTCCGGGTCGGCCGAGTCCGCGAACCAGCCGAGCAGCACGGGCAGCAGGGTCCGCTGGATCGCGGCCTTCCTGCTCACCCCGGAGGACAGCGCCTCCAGGTGGCGCAGGGCGGCGACGGGGTCCGCGTACCCCAGGGCTTCGAGCCGCTGTCCGGCCGCCTTCGGGCTGAGCCGGGTCTCGCCGGGGGCGAGCTGGGCGACGGCGTCGAGCAGCGGACGGTAGAAGATCTTCTCGTGCAGGCGGCGGACGACGGCCGCGTGCCGCCGCCACTCCTTGGTGAGCGAGGCGACCGGGTCGGTGCGCAGGCCCAGGGAGCGGGCGAGGCGGCGCAGATCGGTCTCGTCCTCGGGGACGAGGTGGGTGCGGCGCAGCCGGTAGAGCTGGATGCGGTGCTCCATGGCCCGCAGGAAGCGGTACGCCTCGTCGAGCTGGGCCGCGTCGGCCCGGCCGACGTAGCCGCCGGCGGCGAGGGCCGCGAGCGCGTCGAGGGTGGCGCCGCTGTGCAGGGTGGCGTCGCTGCGGCCGTGCACGAGCTGGAGGAGCTGGACGGCGAACTCGACGTCCCTGAGGCCCCGGGGCCGAGCTTCAGCTCGCGCTCGATCTGGGCGGCCGGGATGTTGTCGACGACCCGGCGGCGCATCCGCTGCACGTCGGGGACGAAGTTCTCGCGCTCGGCGGCCTGCCAGACGAGCGGGGAGACGGCCTCGATGTAGCGGGAGCCCAGCTCCGGGTCGCCCGCGACCGCGCGCGCCTTCAGGAGGGCCTGGAACTCCCAGGTCTTCGCCCAGCGCTGGTAGTAGGCGAGGTGGGAGGAGAGGGTGCGGACGAGGGGTCCGTTGCGGCCCTCCGGGCGCAGGTTGGCGTCGACCGGCCAGATGGTGCCCTCGACGGTGGTCTCGGAGCAGATCCGCATCAGGTGGGAGGCGAGCCGGGTCGCCGCCTGGATCGCCTTGCCCTCGTCGGCGCCCTCGGCCGGCTCCCCGACGAAGATCACGTCCACGTCGGAGACGTAGTTCAGCTCGTGGCCGCCGCACTTGCCCATCGCGATCACCGCGAGCCGGCACTGGGCGGCGTCGGCGGGCGCGGCGGCCTCGGCGATGGCGAGCGCGGCGCGCAGGGTCGCCGTCGCCAGGTCGGCCAGCTCGGCGGCGGCCTGGGCGACGTCGGTGGTGCCGCACACGTCACGGGCCGCTATGGCGAGCAGGCAGCGGCGGTAGGCGACCCGCAGCGCGACCGGGTCGGTGGCCTCGGCGAGCCCCGCTCGAAGTCGGCGATCCCCGGGTGCAGGTCGGCCGCCTCGTACGTGACGAGGGACTCCCAGTCGCGGGGGTGGCGGGCCAGGTGGTCCCCGAGCGCCTCGGAAGCGCCGAGCACGCCGAGGAGCCGGTCCCGGAAGGGCTTGGCGGAGAGCAGGGTGGCGGTGAAGGTCTGCCGCTCGGCCTCGGGCTGCGCCTCGACGAGCCGGACCAGGCCGCGCAGGGCGAGGTCGGGGTCGGCGGTGGCGCCGAGGGCGTCGAGGAGCACGGAGTCGCCGCGCAGCGCGGACAGCTCGGGCACGTCCAGGAGCCGTTCGGCTCCCGAGGGGTCGGTGAACCCGTGCCGCACCAGACGTGAGAACGTACTGCTCCTGCGTCCCGGCACCGTCATTCCGCCGCTCCCTCCGAGCACGTCCGAGCCCCGGGGCGGGCCCGCCGGATCCGGGGGATCGAGCCTATCCGGCGCGGGGGCGGGAGCGCGCAGGCCTTCGGTTCGCGGCGGATCACACGTGACGTCCCCCACATTGATCGCTTTTCGAGCCCGATGAACCGTATTTCTTGAAAGTCCGTCTTGCCGAGCGCGAGACCCGTCCGTCCGTTCGAACGGCACCCCGGCACCCGCCGGGGTGCCGTTCGTCTGCCCGGTGCCGCGCACCGCCCCGATCGCCCGCACCGCCCCGGCCCCGCACGGCCCCGACCCCGACCCCGCGAACCGTCCGACCTCTCCGAAAGCGCGCCACCGACCCATGCCCGTCCGCCGCCTCCGCCGTCCCCGCCGTTCCGACCTCCCGTCCCGCCGCGGGACCGCCGTGACGGCGGTCACGGCCGCCCTGGTGGGCGGCGCCCTCGCCAGGGTCCTCACGGTGACGGGCACGCCCGAGGGCCGGAGGCGCACGCGGCGACGGGCGCGAAGGCAGGAGGGGCCGCGCGGGCCGCGTCGGACCGGGCGCCCGCGAAGGTCCCGCCGGGCGGGACGGCCTCCGTGATGCAGTTCGTCGCGCATCCGGACGACGACCTGTTCTTCATGAACCCGGACATATCCCAGTCGCTCCACTCCGGCAGCCCCTGACCTCCGTCTACCTCACGGCGGGCGAGTCGGACGGCGTCAACGCGCGCCCGCGCGACGCCGCCAGGACCGCGGCCGACAAGGCGGGCTACGCCGAGGCCCGGCAGAACGGCATCCGCGCCGCGTACGCCGAGATGGCGACCGGCAGCAGGACCAGCCCCTGGGAGCGGACCGCGATCCCCACGGCCGGCGGCGCGTGGGCCGAGCTGGACACCCTGCGGGCGAAGCCGCACGTCAAGCTGGTGTGGCTGCAGATGCGCGAGGCCGGCTCCATCAGCGACGACCGCCCGCACAGCCTCGACGGCCTCTGGCACGGCCGCGTGGCCGAGCTCGGCTCCCAGCTCTCCGCCGGCAGCCCGGCCGCCGCCGACTTCTCGTACAACAAGGGCCAGGTCGTCACCACGTTGACCGGGCTCCTGGAGCGCTTCCGGCCGACCTTCGTGCGGATGCAGGACCCGACGCCCGGCACGTACCCGGGGACGGGGGCGTACCGGGACCACCAGGACCACCTGTACGGGGCCCGGTTCGTCCAGGAGGCCCTGGCCCGGTACGCGGAGGCGCCCGGGCACCCGCACGTCGGCGTGCAGAACTACCTCGGCTATCCGACCAGCGCCCTGCCCCACACCCTCGACGCCGAGACGGCGGGCGCGAAGCTGAAGACCCTGAAGACGTACGCGTGGCTGGACGGGGTCGCGGACTGCGGGACCCTCGCGGGCTGCGGCGACCTGAAGGTGGCCGCGCGGCCCGCCGGGCGGGCTGGACCCAGACCGTCCGCTACGCCCGGGGCACCTCCACCTCCTGGGTGCAGCGGGAGCCGGACGGCGGCCTGCGCGCCTTCTCCGTCCTCGACGGGCGCCTCGCGACCTGGCGGAAGGCCGCGGACGCGGTCGCCTGGCGGGGCCCGGAGCTGCTGCCCGGCGGCGGCCTGGACAGCGGCGTCACCTCCGTGGTCCTGCCCGACGGCCGGATCGCGGTGTACGGCACCCGCACGGTCCTCGCGGACTACCACCGGGAGGTGGTGACCACCGCGCAGGCGGTGCCGGGCGGCGCCTTCGGCCCGTGGCGGTCCCTCGGCACCCCCGAGCCGGACGACGCCTCCGGCTCCTCGGACGTCAGCGCGCCCGCCGTGACCGTGGGCGCCGACGGCCGGACGACCCTAGTCCTGCGGGACAGCCGCCACCGCCTCACCGCCCGCGAGCGGCTTCCCGGCGGGGACTGGGGGCCGTGGCGGGTCCTCGGCGGCGCGGAGGTGTACGGCGACCCGGTGGCGGCGACGGACGCGAGCGGGCGCGGGTACGTCTTCGCGAGCACCCCGACGACCGTCCTGGCCTGGGCGGGGCGGCGCCCCGGCAGGCCGCTGACGGGCCCGGCACCGACCGGTCTGCCCCCGACGACGCTGGCGCTGAGCGCCTCCCCGGCGCCGGACGGGGACGGGGTGCGGCTCTGGTTCCGCAAGCCGTCCTCCGGCGACCTGCGGAGCGCCGACTTCTCCGGTACGGCTCCGGTCTCCCCGTTCACGGAGCTGCCGGGCACCGGGGTCGCGGGCTTCGGTCCGGTGAGCGGCGGCGACGGCCTCCTCGCGGTCCGCTCCCGCACCGGCTTCCTGGCGACGGCCTCGCACGGCAGGACGGGCACGGGGAAGACCGGGGCGGGGACGCGGCCGGTGTGGACGCTGGAACGTTTCCTCTTCGCGGGGGCGCCGGACGCGGGCACGGACGGGGTCGCGGCGATGGGCCTGGACGGCCGGCTGCACTGGACGCCGGCGGGACGCTGAGCGGACCGCGGCCCGCCGCCTTGTCGCCCCCTAGTTGACGAAGTAACCGGCGTCGAGCCCGATCCAGCCGGTGAACCCGCGCTGGTCGTAGACGCGCAGCGCGCCGTCGGTCTGGACCTCCCAGCGGACGGTGAGGGAGTCGGAGATCCCGGATCCGGTGATCTGGCCGACCATGCCCTGCGTCCGGTGGGGGCGGATGTGCGGCGGGAGGGTGAGGAGCGTCTCGCCGTTGGTCCACGGGGCGTTGTCGGCGCGTGACAGCCGGAGGTGGAGGTAGACGCGGCCGCCGAGCTGGCGGTACTGGGGGACGTAGTGGCCGGAGTTGGGGGTGTAGACCTTGCTGTCGTACGCGAGATCGGTCCACGGGACCTGGTCGCCGGTGCCGTCGGTGGTCGTGGTGATGCCGTGAGAGCCATGCGGCGCGGTCCTGGTTCTTGAGTGGCGAAACCGAAGACGAGCTGCGGCCCGGCGGGCGTCGGGCGGACGGCGATGGCTTCGGTCTCGCGGTGGGACAGGTCGAGAGCGGTGGTGTTGAAGGTCCGCTCGATCATCAGGCCGGTGGTGACGTCGTAGACGTTCCACCAGGAGTTGCCGGGGCGCGGGTTGGAGGTGCTGTAGGCGCTGCCCTCGTTCTGGTGGACGAGGTCCCCGTACAGGCACCAGGCCTGGGTGCGGTACCGGGCCGGAAAGGCGTACAGCGGGGTGAAGTCGCGGCGCTTGAAGGCGTCGAGGTCGTAGACGCGGTACTCCTCGGCGTCGTGCGGCCCGTGGCGCACCCCTATGCGGCCGTGGTCGACGTCCAGGGACGGGGTCGTGCGCGAGGACCCCGGGACGGGGTCGAACACCTCGATCGGGCCGCTCCCCGCGTCCACGACGGCGTCGGCGGCGAACGCGACGCGCCCGATGCGCTTCCGTAGGCGAAGCCGCTGGTCACGGGGTCCGCGTCGGTCTCCAGCCAGAGCCAGGGACGGCCGTCGACGTGCTCGACGCCGAGTCCGCCGCCGTGGCCGACGCCCCTCAGGTACATGACGGCGCGGACCGTGCCGTCGGGAGCGACCTCGCTGACGCACAGGTCGCCCCGGCGTCCCCGGTCGCTGTCGGACACGGCGGCGGGCTCGTCGGCGAGCCGGCGGCCTCCGCTGATGAGCTGCGTCACGTAGGCCAGGCCGGTCACCGGATCGAAGGCGACCTGCTGGTGCACCGTGCCCTGCTTGAGCCGGACCTCCCCGCCGAACAGGTCGACGGCCTCGGCCCGCAGGTCGAACCTGTGCCCCGCGTGCAGGGCGCTCTTCGGCCGGCTCCCGGCGACGGGGTCGGCGGCGAGGGCAGTCCGGTCGCCGGCCGGCCGAGCGGTTCCGGCGCGGACGACGACCGGGGCGGCGGCCGCGGCGGCCGCGGCGGTCAGGACGGTGCGGCGGGTCAGCGACATGACGCGGGGGCTCCCCGGGACGAACGGCCATGGGCGTACGGGTCCCCTTCAAGATCACTCCGTGTACGGAGCCGCCATCCTCGCACACGTGAGCGAGCGCCCTCGCGTGCGTGCTCGGGGGCCCGGGGACTCAGAGCTTAGGGGTTCAGGGGTTCAGGGCTCAGGCACTCAGGCGTCCAGGCACTCAGGCGTCCAGGTACTCAGACGCCCAGGAGTACGGGGAAAGCCTCCATGTCGTTCTGCGTCATCACGGGCAGCTTGCGGAGGTCGGCGTCCGGCACCGCGAGCCGCAGCTCGGGGAAGCGCGCGAAGAGGGCGGGCAACGCGATCCCGGCCTCGACGCGGGAGAGGGCGGCGCCGGGGCAGATGTGCGGGCCGTGCCCGAAGGTCATGTGCCGGATCGGGGCGGGCCGGGTGACGTCGAACGCGTCGGCGTCGGGCCCGTGCTGCTCGGGGTCACGGCCGATCGCCCGGTAGGAGATGACCACGCCCTCGCCCTCCGCGACGACCCCGTCGCCGACCTCGACGTCCTCGGTGGCGAACCGCATGAGGAGGTGGGTGGTGGGGTGTCCCACCGCAGGGTCTCCTCGACGACGGCCTCCCAGGAGACCTCCCCGTCGAGGACCAGCCTCAACTGGTCGGGGTGGGCGAGCAGGGCCCGTACGGCGTTGAGGATGAGCCCGATCGTGGTCTCGTGCCCGGCGGCCACCATCGCCTTGAGGTTGCCGATCACCTCCTCCTCGGTGAGCGGCTCGCCCCCTCGTCGGCGAGGATCAGCGCGGAGGTCAGGTCGTCGGTGGGCCGCGCGGTCTTCTCGCGGACGAGACCGGCGTAGAAGACGTCCAGGTCGGCGAGGAGGGCGAGGCGCTCCTCCTGCGGGGTGAGCATCGAGAAGAACTTCTTGTACTGCCGGGTGAGCATGGCGTTCGCGGCGGGGTCGACGCCCATCAGCATGCCGACGACCTTCATGGGCAGCGGCTGCGCGAACACGGACTTGAGGTCGACGACGGCTCCGTCCCGGCCGCCCTCCTCCAGCGCGTCGAGGAGTTCGGCGGTGAACCTCTCGATGTCGGGGCGTATCGCTTCGAGGCGGCGGGGGTGAGCGCCTGGGAGGTCTTGGCCCGCAGCCGGCGGTGCTCGGCCCCGTCGACGGTGAACATGGACCGTCCGGCGTCGATCATGCCGATGAGCGGCCAGGCGTGCGTGACCTCGCCGCTGCGCCACAGGCCCCAGGCGTCGAGGTCCTTCACGAGCCGGGGTCGACCAGGAGCCGCCGGGCGTCGGCGTGCCGGGTGACGGCCCAGGCGGGCACCCCGAGCAGGTCGATCCGGGCCAGCGGTCCGGCCTCGCGCAACTTCGCCGTCTCGCCGTCCAGGTCCTGGACCATCGGGTCGATGACGACGGTCCCGACGTTCCGGGCGGCGGCCTGTGCCGCGGCGGCATGGGGGCAGGTCACGAGAGGTCTCCTGTCGTACGAACGGGGGTGAACCGGACGGGGAGCGAGGTGGTGCCGCGCAGGAAGGCGGAGGGCCGCCGGACGAGCTCCCCGGCGGGGACGGCGAGTTCGAGGTCGGGCAGCCGGTCGAGGAGGACCTCGATGCCGGTGCGGACGATGATCTCGGCGATCTCCTGGGCGGGGAAGGGGCAGCGGTACTCGCCGTGGCTGAAGGCCAGGTGGGCGCCGCTGCCGCCGTGCGCGTTCCGCGTTCCCTGACGGATCAGCGGGTCGGTGTTGGCGGCGCCGAGACCGAGCAGCAGCATGTCCCCGCCCTGATGTGCTGCCCGCCGAGCCGGGTGTCCCGTACGGCCCAGCGTCCGGCGAGGATCTGGGTGGGGCGTCCTCCCACAGCACCTCGGTGGTGGTCTCGGAGACGCTGCGCCGGCCGCCGGCCATCGAGTCGGCGAACGCGTCCTCGGTGAGCATCAGGCGCAGGGAGTTGCCGAGCCAGTCGGCGGTGGTGAGGTGCCCGGCGGCCGTGACGGCCATCAGGTCGAGCGCGTACTCCTCGTCGGTGAACGGTTCGGGGAAGGCGAGCATGCGGGAGGTGACGTCGTCGCCGGGCGCGGCCCGCCTGTCGGCGACCAGGCGCGCCATGTGCGCACCGAACCGCTGGTGGGCGCGGTGCGCCCCGGGCCCGCCGTCGGCCAGGTCCTTCAACACCTCGGCGATGTCCTCGCCCTCGGCGTCGGGGAAGCCGACGAGGCGGGCGAGGACGAGGACGGGGAGGGGCTCGCAGAAGTCGGCCACGAGGTCGGCCGTGCCCCGGCCGCAGACGGCGTCGACGAGCCGGTCGGCGAGCTGTTCGCAGTGCCCGCGGATCTCGAACGGATCGGCGCCTTCGAGTGCGGGCACCACCATCCGGACGTGCCGCCGGTGCTCCTCCCCGGCGGTGAAGTAGATGGACGGCAGGGGCCGTCCGACCATCGGGAGCAGCGGCCAGTCGTCGGGGATGTGCGGCCACTGGTTCCACAGGCCCACGTCGCGCGGGAACAGTTCGCCGTCGCTGGTGACCCGGTGGAGCTCGCGGTACCCCACGACCAGCCAGGCGGGCACCCCGCCCGGCAGCTCGACGGGGACGACGGGCCCGTGGTCGCGCCGCATGGCCCGGTAGAGGCCTGGGGTCGACCTGGAACCCGGGCCCGTCGAGGGAGACGGCGGCGGGAGCCGTAACGGCGTGGGCGGGGCACCCGGGGGCGGTTGCGGGGCGGGCGGCTGCTGGGCGGGCGGCTGCTGGGCGGGCGGCTGCTCGGGGTGGGGATGCGTCATGAGTCCTGAACTCCCGACTCCTGTGGCGACAGCCGCACGTGTCGCGTTCATATGATCAACGCTGGTTCACTATAGGGAGGTTGTGTGTCGTAGGAGCCCTCCATCGCGATCAATTCCGCACAGCGGACGGAAGAGAAGGAGCAGTTGGCGATCGGGTGTGCGCTACGGAGGAACAAAGAAGGAACAAGGGGAGCATTCCCGCCCTTGTGCGCGGCTCCCGGCTCCGGAACCGGCCGGAGGGAGGGACGATTTTCCGTCAGGTCGGCGACGACGGGTCCCGGCCCTCGTGAGCGGAACGAGAAGAACCATGAACTGGACCTGGAAGTCGTCCCGGTCCCCGTCACGGACATGGACCGGGCGAAGGAGTTCTACGGCGAGAAGTGCGGCTTCACGATCGACCTGGACAGTGAGGTGGCCCCGGGCGTGCGGGTCGTCCAGGCGACCCCGCCGGGCTCGCGCTGTTCGATCGCGATGCTGAGCGGGATGCCTCCGATGCCGGGCACGAAGCGGACGCCCCGGGCGGCCTGCACGGCCTCCAGCTCTGCGTCACGGACATCGAGGCGGCGCGGAGGAGCTGGTGGACCGGGGCGTCGAGGTCTCCCCGTGATGCACGTCGGCGCGACGGACTGGGAGGAGGGAAGGGCGGCACCTGGAACTCGTTCATGACGTTCGAGGACCCGGACGGCAACGGCTGGACGGTCCAGGAGGCGCCGTCGGAGCTGACGGAACGCTGAGGGTACGGGGGCACGGGGAGCCCCGGAACCCGGGCGCCTCAGAACCCCGGACGCCTCAGAACCTCGAACGCCCTCAGAACCCCCAGGCGCCTCAGAACCTCGAACGCCCTCAGAACCCCCGATAGAAGTGCCGGAGCCCGTCACCCTCCGCGACGCACCGCATCCCGGCGGCCTCCATGACCCGGTGCGAGGCGGAGTTGTCCAGGTCGGCGTCCCCTTCACCCCGGCGACGCCGGCCACCCGGGCGGTGTCGAGGAGAGCGCGCAGGGCCTCGGAGGCGTACCCCTTCCCCGAACGCCGGGCACGAGCCCGTACCCCACGGTCACGACCCCGACCTCGTCGGGCGGCCCGTGGAACCCGATGCCGCCGACGGCGAGCCCGCTCTCGACCAGCCGCACCTCATAGGCCCGGAAGACCCCGGGGTCCCCCGCTCGAAGACCCCCGCAGAAACCCGCCGCACCCCCGGACGTCCCCGTCCTGCGGATACCCCTCGGCCCAGAGGTCCCCAGGGAGGGGCGCCCGCGCGACGATCCGCTCGGCTTCACGAACGCTCAACGGATGCAGGAGAAGCCGCGCGGTGACCATGGGGAGGACCTCCGCTCCGGAGGCCCACGGGATCACCGCGCCTCCATCGGCTCGACCCGCCCGAGCGCCTCCGCGAGCGGAACTCCGGTGCGGGCGGCGGCGATGCGCCGGGCCCGCACCTGTGCCCGGGTCCGCGGCCGGAACTTGGGCTCCCGCCCGCATCCGCACGCCTCGAACCCCTCGTACCGCAGCCCGGCCCGGAGCACGACCGCGACGACCGACCACGCCTTCCGGTCGCTGCGTCGCGGCGCGGCGAAGTCGTGCCCGGCGCACAGCATCGGCTCGGAGCAGCGGGGGCACGGGGGCGCGGCGTCGTGGGAGTACCGCTTGAAGCTGACGCGGCAGGAGACGCACGCGTAGTGCAGCTTGTAATAGAAGGCGTAGGTGCACATGCCCAGACCGTACTGAGAACACCGGCCCGAGGCCCACCGGTTAAACCGCCACTTCCTACGAAACGAACCGCCGCCCATCATGAGCACGCACATGGGGCCCGGCCCCTCGACGGCATCGAGCAGCCGCACGGCGTACACCTCGGCCATCCGCTCCCGGACCTCGGCGGGAGTGAGCCAACAGACACGGAGTGCAGGAGCTTAGGAGGGTGGGAAGAACCGTGCGAACCCCCGCAGGAACCGACCGGGCCGTACCTCGGTACGTGCAGATCGCGGACGAGATCGTCCAGCAGATCCGCGCCGGAGTGCTTAAGCCCGGGGACATGGTCCCGAGCGAGTCCGAACTGATCGAGCGGTACGGGGTGGCGGGCGGAACAATCCGCAAGGCGATGGCGGAGGTGCGCGCGAGCAGCTTCGTGGACACCAGCCACGGCAAGGGCTCGTTCGTGAAGGAGCTTATTTCACCAGTCGCCCGGGGGTGTGGGACTGTCCACACCTTCGCGGAGGGACACCGCGAAGTTCCCGCCAGCTCCGCGCGATGCGGGAGCCATGCACAGTCGAGATCGGTTCACCCGTTGCCGAACGGCAGGAGATTCATAATCGATCAAGTGGCGGTGGGCGTGACACGCGGTTGTACGACGGCCGTTAAGGGGCCGGACGGCTGCCACGTCGAGAAGCGGGGGAACGTTTGGAATCGCTGGTTGCGCCAGATGCTGTGGGAGCGTGTGAGCACAGGTTCGATTAGTTTCGCGAGACGGTGTCCAGTGACGTCATGCCCGTGACGCTGAGCACTCGGCGGGCGGCCGACTTCCACGCGGGCATCACAAATCTGGATCTCGGCGCGGTGGGGCTGTCCGCTGTGACGTGCTCAGCGGTGCTCTCGCGCCGCACCTCGGCTCATATCCGGCGTGGCGATCCCGAACACTTGCAACTGGCCCTCATCACGCAGGGTGCTTTCAGGGTCTCCCAGCGACGCAACGAATCGACGGTCGCCGGCGGGCTCGTGCTCACGGACACCTCACGACCGAGCGAAGGGACGTGCACAGGCAAGCAGATCGAGACGGTCATCCTGCAGATTCCCCGCCAAGCCCTGGCGCTGGGTTCGGATCGCGTGGACCGCCTCCTCGCGCAGAGCCTGGCCGCGGATGCGGGGTCGGGGCAGTCCTCGCCGACTTCCTGAAGTCGCTGCTCATACGCGGCCCGCACTGTCGCCCGGAGGAGTTGCGCGGGATGGGGTCCGTCGCCCTCGACTTGGCCACCGCGTTTCTCGCGCGGCAGCTCGGTGATCCCGGTGAGGCGCCTGCCGAGGCCCGCGCCCGGGAGACACTGCAGCGGATCCACCGCTTCATCGAGAACAACCTTGGCGACCCGGACCTGACTCCTCGGGCGATCGCCGATCGGCACAACATGTCCCTGCGGTGTCTCCATGCCCTCTTCGGCGACCAGCCACTGACCGTCGCGGCACGCATCCGCCGAAGTCGGCTGGAGCGCGCTTACGCCGACCTCGCGTGCGAGGAACTGAGCGCTCATCCCGTTCAGGCGATCGCGGCTCGCTGGGGCTTCTCCAGCGCCACCGGATTCAGCCGAGCGTTTCGCGAAACCTATGGGATCACCCCTACCGAACATCGTGCGGTGTCCTGGCTTTCCACGGCGCGCAGAGCACAGAAACCCTGCACGCCATGAACACCGCCCAGCGGTGCTCGGGCCTAGATTCACCTCTGGAGACGTCGCCTCGGTGTGAACAGAACGGCGATGCGGCATCGGGGTGCTTCGTCACCCCGAGCAAGGACACCTGGGTCGGCGGCTGGTGGAAGGGGAGTCACCGTCACCTTCTGCAAGAACGGCTCCTGCTCTTTCGCCACATATGACGGAGAGGCGAACGCATGGGTGCCCACCGCGCAGAGCGGCGACTGGACGACCGCCCCTCACCAGCCTCTTCCGCCCGGCCGTCGATACGGTTTCTGCGCAGCGAAACCCGACACCGATGCGCTCTCGAAACACCTCACATTTTCTTTCCGATGGAGTTGATCATGCGTCGATTCGCCCGTACGGCCTTCATGTTCGGTGCCGCGACCGTTCTTGCATTCGCTGGTGTTTCTCCTGCCCAGGCGGCGAGGGCCAACGAGGTGTGCATGCGTGCCCACGTCGCCGGCTGGGGAACCAGCGCCGAGGAGTGCAACCAGGCCGGCCAGGAGGGCTGGACGGGCACCGTCGGCCAGAACAGGGCGATGGAGGTATGCACATCAGCATCGGCGGGCGAGGTGTTTTCTGCGCTCAGGCTCATGTCCGGAACGAAGGGTGGATGCCTGAGAAGTGTGCCGGTGACGGTGGGGACATCTACGTGGGAACTCAGTACGAGAACCGCCCCATGGAGGCCCTGCGCGTCCGAATCCCCGATGGCTACTGGGTTCGGGGGAACGCCCACGTTCAGAATGTGGGTTGGCAGGGTTGGGCGACAGGCAGCTACATCCAGATCGGGACGGTGGGTCAGGCCCGCCACATCGAAGCCGTTTCACTGACCCTGGTGCCGTTCAGCTAGAACGGACAGCCACGAGGGCCGCTCTTCTGTGACGTCCGCACCGGTGGACGTCACAGGCTTTACTGCTCGGAGATCACGGGAGGGCGTCCCTGGGTCGTGTCCAGGACTTCGGAGTCGTACCGGCAGGAGAACCGCGTCGCCTGAGGAGCGCGGCCCCGTACCGGCTCCGGGGGCCGCTGCCCTTGTCGACGGGGGCCGGTAGCGGCTCGTCAGGGCCGACGGTCTGTGACCGCCGGCCCTGACGTCGATTCGAGCTTTGACTGCTCTGGCCTGGTGCTACAGCACCGGCAAGTTCTTCCGCAGCTCGAAGGCCGTGACCTCGCTCCGGTACTCCTCCACTCCTGCTTCTTGTTGCGCGGGAAGAAGTCGAAGACGTGCTCGCCCAGGGTCTCCGCGACCAGTTCGCTGCGCTCCATCAGGAGATCGCCTCGCCGAGGTTCTGAGGGAGGGGCTCGATGCCCATCGCGCGGCGTTCCGAGTCGGAGAGGGCCCAGACGTCGTCGTCGGCGCCGGCCGGGAGTTCGTAGCCCTCCTCGATGCCCTTGAGGCCGGCCGCGAGGAGGACGGCGTAGGTCAGGTAGGGGTTGGCGCCCGAATCGATGGAGCGGACCTCGACGCGGGAGGAGCCCGTCTTGCCCGGCTTGTACATGGGGACGCGGATGAGGGCCGAGCGGTTGTTGTGGCCCCAGCAGATGTGCGAGGGCGCCTCGCCGCCCGAGCCGGCCGTGCGGGAGGAGCCGCCCCAGATGCGCTTGTAGGAGTTGACCCACTGGTTGGTGACGGCCGAGATCTCGCCCGCGTGCTTCAGGAGGCCCGCGATGAAGGAGCGGCCCACCTTGGAGAGCTGGTACTCGGCGCCCGACTCGTAGAAGGCGTTCCGGTCGCCCTCGAAGAGGGAGAGGTGGGTGTGCATGCCCGAGCCCGGGTACTCCGAGAACGGCTTCGGCATGAAGGTGGCCTGCACCCCTTGCTCCAGGGCCACCTGCTTCATGACCAGGCGGAAGGTCATGATGTTGTCCGCCGTGGAGAGCGCGTCGGCGTAGCGGAGGTCGATCTCCTGCTGGCCCGGCGCCCCCTCGTGGTGGGAGAACTCCACCGAGATGCCCATCGACTCCAGCATCGTGATCGCCTGGCGGCGGAAGTCCATGCCGACGTTCTGCGGGGTGTGGTCAAAGTAGCCCGAGTTGTCGGCCGGGGTGGGCCGGGAGCCGTCGAGCGGCTTGTCCTTCAGGAGGAAGAACTCGATCTCGGGGTGGGTGTGAAGGTGAAGCCCAGGTCCGAGGTCTTGGCCAGGGCCCGCTTCAGGACGTAGCGCGGGTCCGCGAAGGACGGCGAGCCGTCCGGCATCAGGATGTCGCAGAACATCCGGGCCGTACCAGGGCCTCCGCGCGCCACGGCAGGATCTGGAACGTGCCCGGGTCCGGCTTGGCGATCATGTCCGACTCGTAGACGCGGGCGAAGCCCTCGATCGCGGAGCCGTCGAAGCCGATGCCCTCGTCGAAGGCCTGCTCCAGTTCGGCCGGCGCCACGGCCACCGACTTGAGGAAGCCGAGCACGTCGGTGAACCACAGGCGTACGAAGCGGATGTCGCGCTCTTCGAGCGTACGGAGCACGAATTCCTGCTGCTTGTCCATTTCCACACCCATCCTCGCTGGTCAGGCCGCCTGATCCCACCGCCTCGGGCACATCGGGGGCACCTGAGCATCCCACCACATGGTTTCGCGCACGTTGCACACCCATACTGCCTGTTCGGTTGTGACTCCAGGTAACGGGGGACGGGGCCTTTCCGTCTCCGTTCCTCCTCTCCCGCCCGGCCTCCGGTACTCGGTGGTACCCCGTTCGGCCCACGGAGGCCTTCGCCCACTACGATCTCCGCCCATGGGGGCCCCACGGCTCGTACGCCCGTCCCGGCACGCGCGTCCCATGGCACTGGTGAGTGCCGTGGCGACGCTCCTCGCCGCGCTCTTCTTCTGTCTGGGCGCCGGACCGGGGGCCGGGGCGGAATCCATCACCGGGCGGTCCCGGGCAGGAGGCACGGGCCGCCGCCGCCGTCACCGTCGAGTACGTCTGTCCGTACGACCGCGGCGGCTGCTCCCTCTTCCCCTCCCTCTCCCCGCGGTGCTCAGCGCGCCCCCGCTCGATCCCCCGCTCCAGGCGGCGGACGGGCTGCCGCGCCTCGCCCCGGTCTCCGGCGACGGGCCGGCGCGCCGCTCCGGCGTCCGGCCGCGCGCGCCGGACCTGCACGTCCTTCAGGTTCTCCGGACCTAGCCGGAGGAAGGGCGGCCCGCTCGCCGCCCCGCCGCACGTCCGTGCGCGGACCGAACTCCACCCCACCTCCCGAAGAAGGACGACACCACCATGGCCGCCAACCGCTCCGCCAACGCCGACCGCCGCGCCCGAATGAGGAGATGCGCCGCGCCGAGCAGGCCCGCGAGCGCCGCAACCGTCTGATCACCGTCGGCGTCTCGGCCGTCGTCGTGCTCGGCCTCGTCGGCTTCGGCAGCTTCGTGCTGCTGAAGAAGTCCGACGAGCAGGACAAGAAGGACGCCGCGGCCAAGGCCCCGATCGCGGCCGAGAAGACCTGGGACCCCGCCAAGCTCGGCCGCAACCACGTCCAGACGGCCGTGAAGTACGACATGAAGCCGCCGGTCGGCGGCGACCACAACCGGTCTGGATGAACTGCGACGGCGACGTCTACGACAAGGCGATCCCCGACGTGAACGCCGTCCACTCCCTGGAGCACGGCGCCGTCTGGGTCACCTACAACAAGAAGGCCCCCAAGGCCGACGTGGAGAAACTGGCCGCGAAGGTCGGCAAGACCAAGTACTCGCTCATGAGCCCCGTGGACGGCCAGACCGGGGCGATCATGCTGTCCGCCTGGGGCAAGCAGGTCACCGTGGACGGCGCGGACGACCCGCGCGTCGACGCCTTCTTCACCAAGTACGTGCAGGGCACGCAGACCCCCGAGCCGGGCGCCGCCTGCACGGGCGGGCTCGACGCGAGCGGTGCGGGCGGCGCGGGGATGGGCCAGTGAAGGTGAACCGCACGCGGGGGCGGCGATCACCGCCGTCGCCCTCGCGCTGCTCTTCGCCGGGGGCGCCGTCACCGTCGCGTCGGCGGACCGCGACGAGGCGCCCGCGACCCCGGTCTCCGCTTCGGCGGACGCCGGGATTCGCCCAGGACATGGCGGTCCACCACCAGCAGGCCGTCGAGATGTCGTTCATCGTCCGGGACCGGACGAAGGACGAGCCGTGCGCCGGCTCGCGTACGACATCGCCAACACGCAGGCCAACCAGCGGGGCATGATGCTCGGCTGGCTCGACCTGTGGGGGCTGCCCAAGAACGAGTCCGGCGTCGAGCCGATGGCCTGGATGGGCATGGGCGGCTCGGGCGACACCAGTCCGCTGGACGGGGCGCTCATGCCGGGCATGGCGACCAAGTCGCAGATCGAGGAGTTGCGCGCGGCCAGTGGCCGGGAGGCCGAGTCCTGTACCTGAAGCTGATGACCGCGCACCACCGGGGCGGGGTCCACATAGCCGAGGGCTGCGTGCAGAAGTGCGCGGTGGGCGCCGAGCGCGCGCTCGCCCAGGGCATGGTCGACGCGCAGAAGTCCGAGATGCTGCTGATGGCGGACATGCTGAAGGAGCGCGGAGCCTGATCCCGGGCTCCCGGAGTGCGTCCCCGGCCCCGTGACCCGCTGCGGTCGCGGGGGCCGTGACGTCGCCGACAATGAGAGTGCTCGGGGATTCGTACGACGACGTTCGACGACGAAAGGTACGCGACCCCATGACCACGGCGAAGGACATCATGCACCCCGGGGCCCAGTGGATCCCGGCTCACGAGACGCTCGACCGCGCCGCGCAGCTCATGCGCGACCTGAACGTGGGCGCACTGCCCATCGCCGACGAGAACGAACGCCTCTGCGGCATCCTCACGGACCGCGACATCGTCGTCGGCTGCGTGGCCATGGGCCACGACCCGTCCAAGGTGACCTGTGCCGAGATGGCCAAGGGCACCCCGCGCTGGGTCGAGGCGAACGCCGACGTGGGCGCCGTCCTGGAGGAGATGCAGAGCCACCGGATCAAGCGGCTGCCCGTCATCGAGGACAAGCAGCTCGTCGGCATGATCAGCGAGGCCGAGCTGGCGGAGCACCTGTCGGACGAGCAGATCAAGGCGTTCTGCATGAGCGTCTACGCCTCCTCCTGAGCGTCCCCGTCACCGGAACCTCACCGGAACCTCACCGGGTGGGACCACGGCCGCCCGGGCCCTCGCGTCCGGGCGGTCCGGCGTGCAGCGGGTCACGCGCCCGGGAGCCACCCCGTACCGTTCCCGGAACCCCGTACCCACGACATAGCGTCGGTCTGACGATTAGACTGGGCCCGTGCCTCAACTACGCCTCGCCCTCAATCAGATCGACTCGACCGTCGGAGACCTCGCCGGAAACGCCGAGGCGATCGTGCACTGGACCCGGCACGCCGCCGGTCAGGGCGCGCACCTCGTCGCGTTTCCCGAGATGGTGCTGACCGGATACCCCGTCGAGGACCTCGCGCTGCGCTCCTCCTTCGTGGAGGCGTCCCGGGCGGCCCTGCGCGGGCTCGCCCGGCGCCTGGCCGAGGAGGGGTTCGGGGAGGTGCCGGTGGTCGTCGGCTACCTGGACCGCTCCGAGCGGGCGAAGCCCCAGCTCAGCCGGCCGGCCGGGTCGCCGGAGAACGCCGCCGCCGTCCTGTACGGCGGCGAGGTGGTGCTGCGGTTCGCCAAGCACCACCTGCCCAACTACAGGGTCTTCGACGAGTACCGCTACTTCGTGCAGGGCGACACCCTGCCGGTCGTCCGGGTCCACGGGATCGACGTGGCCCTGGCGATCTGCGAGGACCTCTGGCGGGACGGCGGCCGGGTCCCGGCGGCGCGCGCCGCGCAGGCGGGAGCTGCTCCTGTCGGTGAACGCCTCGCCGTACGAGCGGAACAAGGACGACACGCGCCTCGAACTGGTCCGGACGCGGGCCCGGGAGGCCGGGTGCGTCACCGCGTACCTGGCGACGACCGGCGGCCAGGACGAGCTGGTCTTCGACGGCGACTCGATCGTCGTCGACGCGGAGAGCGAAGTCGTCGCGCGGGCCCCGCAGTTCGTCGAGGGCAGCGTGATCCTGGACCTGGACCTTCCGCGTACGACCCGGACGCCCCGGAGAACCGGTCGGCGAGGACGGGCTGCGGATCGACCGGGTGGTGCTCTCCGAGAAGCCGCTGCCCGCGTACGAGCCGGAGCTGACGGGCGGTTACGCGCACCGGCTCGACGACGACGAGGAGGTGTACTCGGCGCTCGTCATCGGACTGCGCGCCTACCTCGCGAAGAACGGCTTCCGTTCGGTCCTGGTCGGCCTGTCGGGCGGCATCGACTCCTCGCTCGTCGCGGCGATCGCCTGCGACGCGCTCGGCGCAGAGCACGTGTACGGGGTGTCGATGCCGTCCAAGTACTCCTCCGGGCACTCGCGCGGCGACGCGGCCGAGCTGGCCCGCAGGACCGGACTGAACTACCGCACGGTGTCGATCGAGCCGATGTTCGACGCGTACATGGGGGCGCTCGGCCTCACCGGGCTCGCGGAGGAGAACCTCCAGGCCCGGCTGCGCGGCACGGCCCTGATGGCGCTCTCCAACCAGGAGGGGCACCTGGTCCTCGCGCCGGGCAACAAGTCCGAGCTGGCGGTGGGGTACTCGACGCTGTACGGGGACGCGGTCGGCGCGTTCGGGCCCATCAAGGACGTGTACAAGTCGGACGTCTTCCGGCTGGCGCGCTGGCGGAACCGGGCGGCGGAGGAGCGCGGCCAGACCCGCCGATCCCGGAGAACTCGATCTCCAAGCCGCCCAGCGCCGAGCTGCGGCCGGGGCAGATCGACACGGACTCGCTGCCGGACTACGAGGTCCTGGACGGCATCCTCGCCCTGTACGTGGACCGGGACCGGGGGCGCGACGCGATCGTGGCCGCGGGCTACGACGAGGAGCTGGTGACGCGGACGCTGCGGATGGTGGACACGGCGGAGTACAAGCGGCGCCAGTACCCGCCGGGCACCAAGATCTCGGCGAAGGGCTTCGGCAAGGACCGGCGCCTGCCGATCACGAACCGCTGGCGGGAGAGCCCGGCCGGCTGACCCCGGCCCGGCCCTTCCTCTTCGGCGGCCTTGGGGGGCTTCCCGCGACGACGCGGGAGGCCCCCTCCGGCGTACGGCAGTCGAGCAGGCCCGCGACCGCCGCGACCGCCAGGCCGACGACGGTGAGGCCCGCGCCGACCAGGGTCGGGGAGGTCCAGCCCAGCCGGCGGCGACGGCCGCGCCGCCCGCCAGGCGCCGCCCGCGTTGGCGAGGTTGAAGGCCGAGTGGTTGGAGGCGGAGGCGGCGTGGGCGCGTCCGCGGCCTTGTTCATGACCAGCATCTGGAGCGGGGTGGTGGTCATGAAGCCGACCACGCCGAGCACGACGACCGTGACCAGGGCCAGCCAGGGCACGTGGACGGTGAAGCGGAAGGCGACCAGGGCGAGGACGAGGGCGGCGAGCGAGCCGTACAGGGTGGGGCGCAGGGCGCGGTCGGTCAGCGGCCCGGCGGCGAGCGCGCCGCCAGTCATCCCGAGGCCGAAGAGGGCGAGGACGAGCGTGACGGTGGAGTCGCCGAAGCCCATCACCTCGGTGGTCATCGAGGGCGAGGTACGAGTAGACGGCGAAGACGCCCGCGAAGCCGAAGACGGCGGTGAGCAGGCCGAGCAGCACCTGTGGGCGGCCGAGGGCGCGCACCTCGCAGCCCAGGCTCCCGTGCCGGTCGGCGGGGATCCGCGGGACGAGGCGGGCGAGCGCGGCCACGGCGAGCAGGCCGATCGCGGCGACCACGAGGAAGGTGGCCCGCCAGCCGAGGTGCTGGCCGAGGAGGGTCGCGGCCGGTACGCCGAGGATGTTGGCGACGGTGAGGCCGAGGAACATGGTGGCCACCGCCCGCGCCCGCCAGTCCTCGCGGACGAGCCGGGCGGCGACGACCGCGCCGAGGCCGAAGAACGCGCCGTGCGGGAGGCCGGCGAGGACCCGGCCGCGAGGAGCCAGCCGAAGCCGGGGGCGAGCGCGGAGGCGAGGTTGCCGACCGTGAAGAGGGCCATGAGCAGGAGCAGCATCCGCTTGCGCGGGACGCGGGAGCCGAGGGCAGTGAGCAGCGGGGCGCCGACGACGACCCCGATCGCGTACGCCGAGACGAGGTGTCCTGCGGTGGGGACGGAGGTGCCGAGGTCCTCGGCGACCTGGGGCAGGAGGCCCATCATCACGAATTCGGTGGTGCCGATGCCGAAGGCGGAGACGGCCAGGGCGAGCAACGCCAGGGGCATGGGAGGGGAGCCTTCCGGAGGTGGGGACGGGGATTAGTTCGCTATCTGAACAAATTGTCGCAGACGGCGTGTTCCCGGTGGCTTCCGGAAGGTGAAGGGGACGTTTCGGCGCGGGGCCGGTCGGGCTCGGGGACGTTTCGGCGCGGGGCCGGTTCAGAACGTCACGCGGGCGGCGATCGGGAGGTGGTCGCTCCGCGTGGCGGGCAGCGCCCAGGAGGAGACGGGCTCGACGCCCTTGACCATGATCTGGTCGATGCGGGCCATCGGGAACGAGGCCGGCCAACTGAACCCGAAGCCGTCGCCGGCCGCGCCCTGGGTGGAGCGGAGCTGCGAGGTGACGGCGTTGAGGGCGCGGTCGTTCATGGTGCCGTTGAGGGTCGCCGAGGAGGACGAGCCGCTCGTGCGGGTCGCGGGAGATAGCGGCCCCGAGCGCGTCGGCGCTGTTGTCGCGCTGGTTGGCGGTGAAGCCGGCGTTCATCCTGACCCGCACCGAGGGCGGGTGGGCGACGTACACGGCGACCTCGCCCTTCGGGGTCACGACGGAGGCGCGCATGGCGCGGAGTCCAGCCATGTGGATGTCGACGGGCTGCGCGCCGCGCAGCAGCCAGCTTACTCCAGAGGCCGACGGTGCCCTGGACGGAGTGGTACGGGTAGGCCTCGGCGAGAGCCCTCCTCGTAGACCGGGACCATGTCGCCCTTGAGCTCCTCCAGGGCGAGCACGTCGATGCCGGAGGCGGCGAGCTGCCGGGCGGCGCCCTCGGGGTCGGGGTTGTCGGCGTTCACGTTGTGGGTGGCGACGGACAGGTCGCCGCCGGGGGCCGACTTGTCGGCGACGAGCCCGCCGAAGAGGTTGAGCCACACCGCGGTCGGCAGCAGCAGCGCGATCAGCGCGGTGGCGGACCGGCGCAGCAGGGCGAGGACGAGCAGGAGCGGCACGAAGAGGCCGAACCAGGGGAGGAAGGTCTCCGTGAGGCTGCCCAGGTTGCCGATCCGGTTGGGGATGTCGGGTGGAGGACCATGACGAGGGTGAGCGCCACGGCGGCCAGGGCGATCAGGATGCCCCGGCGCCAGATCCCCCGGTCGCGGCGGAGCCAGTCGAGGCAGTCCGGAACCGGGAACGGGGACGCTCGCCGTTCGCGCCGCCGTACTCGGTCCCCGTCGTGTCCACCCGCGTCATCGCTGCCCTCACTGCCGTGCGCCGTGCCGTCTTGCCTGTTGCCGTGACCCGACGTCGACACTAGGCGATGAGGGGGCGGCCGTACTCCCCAGGGACGACACCGTGCGCGTGGCGGGTTCCTCCGGGGGTGCGCGGACGGGGCTGTTGTGACAGAACGCTCATATTCGCGCCGGTCCGCACCCCGGGCCGGCCGGGGGCAGCCGGGTGCCGGGCGGGGGAGTCGGCCGGGCGCCGGGCCGGGTGTCGGGCAGGGGCGTCAGGTACGGGGGTGCAGGCCGTCCAGGACGGTGTCGACGACCCACTCGGCGAGGCCGGGCGCCAGGTCGGAGGAGTCCGGGCGGATGACGGTGCGCAGCAGCAGGGGGCCGACGAGGAGGTCGTTGACGAACTCGGCGTCGAGGTCGTCGCGGATCTCGCCCTCCGCCATGCCGCGCCGCACGGCGTCCAGAGCCGATCCGGCGGCGCGGTTCGATGACGGTGAGGTGGTAGGCGTCCCACAGCTTGGGATAGAGCTGCATCTGCGAGAAGACGGTGTGGAGGAGGGCGGAGGAGCGCTTGGCGAGGCCGCGCTGCCGCAGGAGCCTCCAGGAGCGCCACGAGGTCGTCCCGGGCCGAGGTGCCGGGCAGCACCGGGTCCGGGGGCTCCAGGGAGCGCAGCAGGTCGACGAAGAGGTCCTCCTTGCCGGACCAGCGGCGGTAGATGGCGGCCTTGCCGACCCCGGCGGTGCGGGCGATCCGCTCGATGGACAGCTCGGTCAGCGGGACCCCCGTCGTCCAGGAGCCCCCGACCGCCTCGAAGATCGCCTGGTCGACGGCCTCGGAGCGGGGGCGGCCGCGGCGGGGGGCAGGCGCGGGGTCCCCACACCCGCCCCCGCCGCGGGGTGTCGCCGTCCGGCCTCCGGCCCCCGACGGGGGCGCCCCCGTCGGCGTGGGGGTCCGGGTTCTCGCCGTTCTGGAGCGACACGTGCGTTCCGCCTCTCGTCCGGGGGCTGCGGGTTACCGTCGGGCCGATTCTCCCGCCCGGCGCCGGGGGCCGATACCGAGGCCCGGGGGTGTCGCCCTCCGGGCGGCCGCCGGGAGCGCCCGCGCCCGGGTCCGCCGGGGCGCGGCCCGGCAGGAAGGCGGCGACGACCGCCGCGCCGACCAGGGCGATCGCGGCCGAGGCGATCGCCGTGACGTGCATGGCGTCCAGGAAGGCCTGGTACGCGGGGGCCACCAGGTCCCGGCCCGCCGGGCCGAGCTTCTCGGCGACCGCGAGGGTGCCCTCGACGGACTCGCCCGCCAGGGACCGCAGCGCCGCCGGCACCCGCCAGGTGTCCCTCGATCTCGCCCCGGTACGTGGAGGAGAGCACCGAGCCGAGGACGGCCACGCCGAGCGCGCCGCCGACCTGCCGGAAGGTGTTGTTGATCGCCGAGCCGGAGCCCGCCTTCTCGCGGGGCAGCGCCTGCATGATCGCGACCGTCACCGGCGGCATGATGTGCGCCATGCCCGTGCCTGGAGGAAGAAGACGACTTCGAGGACCCAGACCGGGGTGGAGGCGTCGAAGAGGGCGAAGGCAGCGAGGCCGAGGGCGACGAGCAGCATGCCGGCGGCGCACACGGTCCGGGCGCCGAAGCGCTCGACGACGATCCGGGCGCGGGGCGCGAACGCCATCTGCGCGACGGCCAGCGGCAGCAGGAGCAGGCCGGACTCCCAGGGCGGTGTAGCCGCGGACGCTCTGGAGGTAGAAGGCCGAGAAGAAGGTCACGCCCATGAGGGCGAAGAAGACGAAGCGCGATCGCGGCGACGGCGGCCGAGAACGCGGGCTTCCTGAAGTACGACATGTCGATGGCCGGGTGGTCGCTGCGCCGCTCGTGCAGGACGAAGCCGACGAGGACCGCGAGGCCGCCGAGGACCGGGGCGAGGACAGTGACGTCGGTGAAGTCCGCCAGCTCGCCGCCCCGGATGATCCCGTACACGAGGAGGACGAGGCCGACGACGGAGAGGAAGCACGCCGGGCACGTCGACGCGGCCGGGGCGGGGGTCCCGGGAGTCGGGCACGAGCCAGACCATCAGGGCCAGGGCGAGGAGCACGACGGGCACGTTGACGAGGAAGATCGATCCCCACCAGAAGTGTTCGAGCAGGAGGCCGCCGGTGATGGGGCCGATCGCGATGGCGAGGCCGACGCTGCCGGCCCAGATGCCGATGGCCTTGGGCTGCTCGTCGCGCTCGAAGACGTTCATGAGGACGGCGAGGGTCGCGGGCATCACGAAGGCGGCGCCGAAGCCCATGACGGCCCGGTAGGCGATCAGCTCGCCCGGGGAGCCGGAGAAGGCGGCGAGGGCGGAGCCGAGGCCGAAGACAGTGATGCCGAAGAGCAGCACCTTCTTGCGGCCGAGGCGGTCGCCGAGCAGGCCGGAGGTGAAGAGGAGTCCGGCGAAGACGAGCGTGTAGGAGTTGATGGCCCACTCCAGCTCGCTCTGGGTGGCGCCGATGCCGGTGGGGGCGGGGGCGGCGATCGTCCTGACGGCCACGTTCAGGATCGAGTTGTCGAGGACGACGATCAGCAGGCTGAGCATCAGGACGCCGAGGATCGCCCAGCGGCGCCGTTGGACGGCTTCGGGGACGCGGGGCCCGGCGGGTATCGCGGGTGCGGCGGGTGCGGTGGACGGTTGTGACATGCCGATCAGCGTACGACCATTTCGATACGGAACGGTCTCGTATCGAAAAAGCTGGACGAGTCTTTACGTTGCACCGACATCTCTTCACGGTGCGCCGCTTCACGCCCCGCCGGACTTCACACATGACGGCGGTGTGAACAGCGCCACTTCGGCCCACTTTCCCGTCCGCCCGCCGAAGTGCCACCATGGACGTGGTCCGGGGACGCCGTGAGGGCGCCTCGAGATGACAACAAGGAGCCGTTCACCATGACGCTTCAGGCTGCCCGAAGCCGCCCGCCGCCACCGGCGACACCAACAAGTCGCTGTGCGGGGGGACGGGCACCCGCCGCATCACCGTCCACGACATCGCCGCCGCCAAGACCCGCGGCGAGAAGTGGCCCATGCTCACCGCCTACGACGCGATGACCGCCTCCGTCTTCGACGAGGCCGGCATCCCAGTCATCCTCGTCGGCGACTCGATGGGCAACTGTCACCTCGGCTACGACACCACCGTGCCCGTCACGATGGACGAGATGACCCTCCTCTCCGCCGCCGTCGTGCGCGGCACCCGGCAGGCCCTCGTCGTCGGCGACCTCCCCTTCGGCTCGTACCGGGAGGGGCCCGTCCAGGCCCTGCGCAACGCCACCCGGCTCGTCAAGGACGCCGGCGTCGGCGCGATCAAGCTGGAGGGCGGCGAGCGCTCGCTGCCGCAGACCGAGCTGCTCGTCCAGGCCGGCATCCCCGTCATGTCCCACCTGGGCCTGACCCCGCAGTCCGTCAACACCATGGGCTGCCGGGTGCAGGGCCGCTCCGACGAGGCCGCCCACCGGCTGCTCCGCGACGCCAAGGCCGCGCAGGACGCGGGCGCGTTCGCGGTCGTCCTGGAGCTCGTGCCGGCCGAGCTGGCCGCCGAGGTCACCCGCTCGCTGCACATCCCGACCATCGGCATCGGCGCGGGCGCCGGAACCGACGCGCAGGTCCTCGTCTGGACCGACATGGCCGGTCTGACCGGCGGCAAGGTGCCGCGCTTCACCAAGCAGTACGCCAACCTCCGCGAGACGCTCGGCGACGCCGCGCGCACCTTCGCCGAGGACGTCTCCGGCGGGGCGTTCCCCGCCGAGAGCACACCTTCCACTAGGGATCCGGGGGAGACCCCCGAGAAACCACCGCGGCACCTCCGACAGCCCGCCGACATCCCCCATCGGCGGGCTGTCGGCCGTCTATCGGGGCGCTGTCGGTGGGGCCGTGTTCCATGGTGGACATGACGCGATCACACACCAACGCCGTCGAGGTACGGGGCCTCGTGAAGCACTTCGGCGCGACGAAGGCCCTCGACGGGGTCGACCTGGACGTCCGCGAGGGCACGGTCCTCGGGGTCCTCGGCCCCAACGGCGCCGGCAAGACCACCCTCGTCCGCTGCCTGTCCACCCTGCTCTTCCCGGACGCCGGGACCGCCGTCGTCGCCGGCTACGACGTGGTGCGCCAGCCCGCCAACTGCGCCGCACCATCGGCCTCACCGGCCAGTACGCCTCGGTCGACGAGAAGCTGTCCGGCTGGGAGAACCTCTACATGATCGGGCGGCTGCTCGACCTCTCCCGCAAGGACGCCCGGGCCCGCGCCGACGAGCTCCTGGAGCGCTTCTCGCTCACCGAGGCCGCCAAGCGGCCCGCGATGAACTACTCGGGCGGCATGCGCCGGCGGCTCGACCTAGCCGCCTCGATGATCGGGAAGCCGGCCGTCCTCTACCTGGACGAGCCGACGACCGGTCTCGACCCGCGCACCCGCAACGAGGTGTGGGACGAGGTCCAGCGGATGGTCTCCGAGGGCGCCACGGTCCTGCTCACCACCCAGTACATGGAGGAGGCGGAGCAGCTCGCGAACGAGCTGACCGTCATCGACCGCAGCAAGGTCATCGCCAACGGCAAGGTCGACGACCTCAAGGCCCGGGTCGGCGGCCGCACCTGAAGGTGCGCCCGGTGGACCCGGCCGACCTGACCGCCATGGCCGCCGCGCTGCTGAGACCGGTCTCGACGGCGTCGCCGGCGCGACCGTCGTCGCCGACGAGGGCGCGCTGTACGTGCCGATCCTCGCCGACGAGCAGCTCACCGCCGTCGTGGCCCTGCTCGGCGCGCGCGGCTTCGGCATCGCCCACATCGGCACCCATCTGCCCAGCCTGGACGAGGTGTTCCTGGCGATCACCGGCCAGAAGACGACCATGTCCGACGCGCTTCCCGAGGAGGTCGCCGCATGAGCACCGCCACCACGACCACACCGCTCTCCACGACTCCCGCCGGCAGCCCGGACAAGGGCACGGGCCCGGCGCGGACGCCAGCCGGCGAGGGCCGGATCGGCCTGCAGGCCAACCTGCGCCACATCGGCGCGCTCGCCCGGCGCAACGCCCTCCAGATCAAGCAGGACCCGGAGTCGATGTTCGACGCGGTCCTGATGCCGATCATCTTCATCCTGCTGTTCGTGTACGTCTTCGGCGGCGCGATCGCCGGCAAGAGCAACAACGACGCGTACGTGAACTACGTGACGCCCGGCCTGATGGCGATGATGGGCATGAACATCGCCATGGCCGTCGGGTCCGGCGTGAACGAGGACTTCAAGAAGGGGGTCATGGACCGGTTCCGGACGATGCCGATCGCCCGGTCCTCCGTCCTGATCGCCAAGATCGTCGTCGAGGTCGGCCGGATGCTGATCGCCACCGCGATCCTGCTCGGCATGGGCTTCCTGCTCGGCATGGAGGTCAAGACCTCGGTGCTCGAACTCTTCGCCGCGATCGGCCTGTCGATGGTCTTCGGCGCCTCGCTGATGTGGATCTTCATCCTGCTCGGCCTCACCATGAAGACGACGCAGGCGGTCCAGGGGTCGCGATGCTGGTCCTGATGCCGCTCCAGTTCGGTTCGTCGATCTTCGCCCCGCCGACCTCGATGCCGGGCTGGCTGGAGACCTTCACCGACTACAACCCGCTCTCCAACCTCGCCGACGCCGCGCGGAGCCTCGTCAACGGCGGTCCGCTCGCCCACTCGGTGTGGATGACCCTCGGCTGGTCGGTGCTGATCACGGTCGTCACGGCGCCGATCGCGGTCGCCAAGTTCCGCAAGAAGACCTGAGCCGGGGTCCCCGGGGGTCAGGACTCGGCGCGCTCTCTGATCGCGTCGGCGGCGCGACCGAGCAGGGCGGCGGCCTCTTCGAAGGAGAGGCCGCCGCCCTCGGCACACCGCCTCGAACTCCGCGTCGCCGAGTACGGAACGGCCGAGTTCGGTGGCCCGCTCCCACTGCTCCCGCTCGGTCGGCGGCGGCAGGTGCCCCGGCGGGAGCAGGCCGTCCCTGGCCCCGAGCAGCACCGCGCCGGTCCGCGCCTCCGGTCCGCCGAGTCCGGCCAGGGCCCAGGCGGCGACGATCAGGTGCATGGCCGGCATCTGCGGGCCGATCATCATGGACAGCGGGCCCAGGGAGCTCTCGTACGCCTCCGTCGCGAGGGCGAGCGCCGAGGCGTACCGCCCGTCCAGGACGTCCAGCCAGCCGAGGACGCCGAGGGTGAAGCCCTGGAAGAGGGCGAGGGTGTCCGAGTCGAACTCCCCGAGGAGCGCGTGGAGGTGCTCGCGGGCCTCGTCGGTGCGTCCCGCGCGGCCGAGCGCCACCCCGAGAACATGCGGGCGCCCGCGCGGGGTTCGTGGCCCAGGCCGTGGTCGTCGGCCAGGATCTCGCGCAGGATCGCCTCGCCCTCGTCGGGCCGCCCGGCCTCGACGAGCGTGCCGGCGTACCGGGCCCGCAGGAGCAGCACCTGCGCCTGGGCGCCGATCCGTTCGGCGTGGCCGATGGCGGCGGTGAAGTCCTCGGCGGCCTCCTCGAACAGGAGCAGCCGCTCCCTGGCCTCCGCGCGGGAGGAGAGCGCCTCGGCCGCGCCCCAGGCGTCGCCGAACCGGACGAAGACCTCCAGGCTCTCGTCGGCGTCGTCGATCGCCTGGGCCGCCCAGTCGCCCCGGTTGGCGAGCAGGTTGGCGCGCAGTTGGAGGACGTTGGCGAGGTCCCAGTCGTAGCCGTACCGGCGGCAGGCGTCGACAGTGACGTCGAGCACGTCGACGAGCCGGTCGGCCTCCCCGATGAGGAGGAGCGCGAAGAAGGCGAAGGCGCCGGGAAGCCGGCAGGACTGGGGCAGGCCGGGGTCGTGGGCGGCGGTCATCTCGCGCAGCCGCCGCACGCCCTCGGGGGTGGTCCAGCGGCCCGTGTCGTGGCTCATGTTGATCAGTTCGACCAGCCGCACCCCGCGCCGGGCCTCCCAGCGCTGTTCCTCGGAGAGCGGCGGCGGGGCGGCCGTGCACAGCTCGTGCAGGGGGGACGACAGGGGCGGCGGGCGGCGCGAACGGGTCGGGGCCGAGGGCCGCGGCGGCCCGGAGCCCAGTGCAGGGCGTCGGTGCGCAGGTCGCGCATCTGCCAGTACCAGAGCAGGGAGTGGACGAGGACGAGGGCCTCGTCCTCGTCGCAGGCGTCGACGGCCCGGCGCAGGGCAGTGCGGAGGTTGCCGTACTCGGTCTCGAAGCGGGCGATGGCGGCGACCTGCCCCAGCCCGCGCAGCTCCGGATCCGTACACCGGGCCAGCTCCCGGTAGTACGTCAGATGCCGCCGCTCCACCCCGCCCGCTCCCCGCCTCCACCAACCGCTCCCGCGCGTACTCCGCCACCGTCTCAAGCAGCCGGTAACGCATCCCCGCCCCACCCGGCGACGCCACCACCAGCGACTTGTCCACCAACGCCCCGAGGACATCCAGCACGTCCCCGGCCTCCGCACCCCCGCACACCGCCTCGGCCGCCGCCAGATCACACCCGCCCGTGAACACCGCAAGCCGCCGCAACACCACCCGCTCCGCACCCTCCAGCAGATCCCACGACCAGTCCACCACCGCCCGCAACGTCTGCTGACGCGGCAACACCGTCCGCGCCCCCGCCGTCAACAACCGGAAACGATCGTCAAGACGCTCCGCGATCTGCCGCACCGACAACATCCGCAACCGCGCCGCCGCCAACTCGATCGCCAACGGCAACCCGTCCAGCCGACGACACACCTCCTCCGCCGCCTCCCGGTCCTCCCCCACCACGAACCCCGGCCGCGCCGCCGCCCCCGCTCCCCCAGCAACCGCAACGCCATCCCCACCGGCAACGGACCCAACGGCCGCACCACCTCCCCGGCACCCCCAACGGCTCCCGACTCGTCGCCAGGATCCGCAGCCCCGGACAGCGGGCCGGGAGGGCCTCAGCCAGCTCGGCGGCGGCGCCGACCACGTGCTCGCAGTTGTCCGGGAGGAGGAGCATCCGGCGTCCGGCGCAGTGCTCGACGAGCCGGGCGAGGGGTCGTTCCCGGCCCGCAGCTCCTCGGCCCCGCGCCGCGCAGGACGGTCTCGCGGGCGCCGACGGCCGCGAGGACGGCCTCAGGCACGGCCTCCGGGGAGGTGACGGGGGCGAGTTCGGCGACCAGGCGCCGTCCGGCCAGGCCTCGGCGCCGCGCTCGGCAGCCTCCTGCGAGAGACGGGTCTTCCCGGCGCCGCCGAGCCCGAGCAGGGTGACGAGCCGGGCCGCCCGCAGGTCCTCCCGGAGCGCGGCGATCTCCTCGTCGCGGCCGACGAAGCTGGTGAGCCGCGCGCTCAGGTTCCCCCGGACGGGGGCGGGAGCGGGCGTGGGCTGCGCCGGCGCCGTCTCCCCGGCGAGCAGTGCGGCGTGGAGGGCGCGCAGGGCCGGGGACGGGTCCGCGCCGAGACAGTCGGCCAGGGCGCGGCGGACCTCCTCGTACGCGGCGAGCGCCTCGGCCGTCCGGCCCGTGTCGCGCAGGGCGCGGATGCGCAGGAGCCTGGAGGGGCTCGTCCAGCGGGTGGGCCGCGCAGAGGGCAGTCAGCTCGGGGAGGGCGGCGGGCGCGTCGCCGAGGAGCCAGGGCGGCGTCGAGCCGGGCGCGGCGGGCGTCGAGGCGGCAGGCCTCCCAGCAGGCGGCCTCGGCGGCCCAGTCCGGCAAGGTCGGCGAGGGCGGGGCCGCGCCAGAGCCCGAGGGCTTCGTCGAGCAGGGCGGCGGCCCGCCCGGCGTCCCCGGCAGTCAGGGCGGCGGCCCCGTCGGCAGCGAGCCGCTCGAAGCGGCAGGCGTCCACGTCCTCGGGGCGGGCGTCGAGCCGGTAGCCGCCCTCGGTGGAGGCCACCCGGTCCCGGCCCAGGGCCCTGCGCAGCCGCCCGACCAGGGCCTGGAGCGCAGCGACCGCGTCGGCAGGCGGCTCGTCGCCGTACCAGACCTCGTCCACCAGCTCCCGTACGGGCACGGGCCGGCCGGCCCGCAGGGCGAGAGACGGTGAGCAGCGCCCGCACCCGGGGGCCGCCGACGGCCACGTCGGTGCCGTCGGACGCGTGGACGAGGGTGGGACCGAGGACGGAATAGCGCACGGCCCCATTCTCCGTGAGCCCCGGCCCGGAACCGGACCCGGTCCCGGTACGTTCCCCGCACACCAGCCTTCCCGTCCCCTGGGAGCCTCCGTGATGACCACGGCCACCGCCCGGAGCCGCGAGCGGCGGATCAGTCCGTCTTCCTGGCGATCCTCGCCGTCATGGCCGTCACCGGCTGGGCGGTGTGGACGGACTTCGCCGCCCTGCCCGGTCTCGCGGTCTTCCTCTTCGTGACCTCGGCGTGGGTGGTGTCGCTCTGCCTGCACGAGTACGCGCACGCCCGGACGGCCCTGCACGGCGGGGACGTCACGGTGAGCGCGAAGGGCTATCTGACCCTGAACCCGCTGAAGTACACGCACGCGGCGCTGAGCATCGTGCTCCCGGTGCTCTTCGTGATCATGGGCGGGATCGGTCTGCCGGGCGGCGCGGTCTTCATCGAGCGGGGGGCGGATCGAGGGCCGCTGGAAGCACAACCTGGTCTCGGCGGCGGGCCCGCTGACGAACGTCCTCTTCGCGCTCGTGTGCACGGCCCCGTTCTGGCTGGACGCGCTGGACGGTGTGCCGCCGGCCTTCCGGTACGCGCTCGCGTTCCTGGCGTTCCTCCAGGTGACGGCGGCGCTCCTGAACATGCTGCCGGTCCCGGGGCTCGACGGGTACGGGGTGGTGGAGCCCTGGCTGTCGTACGGGGTGAAGCGGCGGATCGAGCCGTACGCGCCGTACGGCTTCTTCGTCGTGATCGCGCTGCTGTTCGTCCCGGCGGTCAACGGCGCCTTCTTCGACGCGATCGACGCGCTCATGCGGGCCCTGGGCGTGCCGGAGCAGAGCCGGTACTGCGGCTCGGAGCTCTTCCGGTTCTGGGAGGGGACCCCCGGAGTTCTGCGGGGTCTGAGCCCCGCCCGGGCGGCTCAGACCTGGGCGGCTCAGACCTGGGCGGCGGCGGCCTTCTCGGCCTTGGCGCGGCGGAGGTAGTACCAGGCCATGTTGGAGGAGAGGCCGGCCAGGAGGACCCAGACGATGCCGAGGAAGCTGCCCTGGACGAAGGAGACGACGGCCGCGGCGGCAGCCAGGGCGCAGACCACGAGGGCGTAGAGGGCGAGGCGGGGCATGGGGGTCGGCTCCTGTCCGGTGCGGATGGGTCTCGGTGCCCGTCCAGTGTCCCCCATGCCCGGAAGCGCCCGTTCTCCGGCTCGCCTCCCCGGCCCGGGCGTCCTCAGATGTCGGTGACCCGGAGGCCCGCGTGGGCCTTGTAGCGGCAGTTGACCGAGATCGGGTTGGCGACGAGCGACTCGACCTGGTGGGCGTTGCGCAGCCGGCCGGCGAAGACGCCGCGCATGCCGGCGATGCGGCCGACGAGGGCCTGGACGACCTCCACGTCGGCGCGCTCCTCGCCGAGGACCATCACGTCGGTGTCGATCTCGTCCAGGGAGGCGTCCTGGAGGAGGACGGCGGAGAGGTGGTGGAAGGCGGCAGTGACCCGGGAGTCCGGGAGGAGCGCGGCGGCCTGCTCGGCGGCGGAGCCCTCCTCGGGCTTGAGGGCGTAGGCGCCCTTCTTGTCGAAGCCGAGCGGGTTGACGCAGTCCACGACGAGCTTGCCGGCCAGCTCCTCGCGCAGCGACTCCAGCGTCTTGGCGTGGCCGTCCCACGGCACGGCGACGATCACGACGTCGCTGCGGCGGGCGGTCTCGGCGTTGTCGGCGCCCTCGACGCCGTGGCCGAGCTCCGCGGCCGCGTCCCGAGCGCAGTCGGCGGCGCGGGAGCCGATGATCACCTTCTGTCCGGCCCGGGCGAACCGGTAGGCGAGGCCCCGGCCCTGCTCGCCAGTGCCGCCGAGGACGCCGACGACGAGCCCGGAGACGTCCGGGAGGTCCCACGGGTCCTTGGGGGCCTTGGCCGCGGGGGCGGCGGGGTCCTGGGGTGCGCTGGAGGAAGTCATGACCCCGACATTACCGACCGGTCGGACCGCCGGGGGCCCTCCCCGTACGAGTGATCCACTCGCATTCGGCCGCGCGCAGGCCCGGCGTCGTCCATGATGCGTCCGCATGGATGCCGTACGGGTCGCGTTGCTGCGGGAAGTGCTCGCCGGGACGGAGTGGCCGGGGGCGGCCCGCCAGTTCGCGGGGGCGCTGCGGGGCTCAGTGGTCCCGCACGGGGGCGAGCTGCTCCTGGTGGGCACGGAGGAGTACGAGCCCTGGCACCTGGCGGCGCACCTGGTCGACGAGTCCACCTGGTCGGGGCTGCCGGAGCTGGCGCCGACGCTGGTGCGGCACCGGGTGCGGCCGGGCGATCCAGCGCACCTGGCGGTGGGCCTGGGCAGGCTCGAGGCGGCGGGGCGGGGGCGACCCTGTTGGTGGTGGCGCCGGAGCGGCCGGAGGCGGGGCTGCTCCAACGGGTGCACGACGCCCGGCGGGCGGGGGCGACAGTCCTCGCGCTCGGCGGGGACGACCCGGAGGTGCGGGGGCTCGCGCACGAGGCGCTCGCGGTGACGGAGGGGCGGGGGTGGACCTGGACACGGTCCAGCACCTGGTGAGCGCGGCGGCCGGGGAGAACAGCCTGCCGTCGCCGCGCGGGAACCGGCGCTTCCGGGACCGGCTCTCGACCCTCGCGGACCGCCTGACGGCCCCGCCGCCGAAGCGCTGGTAGGGCCCGCGCCCGACCGGTCGACGAAGCGCCGGCAGGACCTGCGCACGGTCCGTCACCGAAGCACCCGCAGGACCCGAGCCAGACCGTCACCGAAGCACCCGCAGGACCCGCACCCAGGCCGTCACCGAAGCACCCGCAGGACCCGCACCCAGGCCGCCACCGAAGCACCCGCAGGACCCGCATCCGGCCTCTCACCGAAGCGCCGGCGAGGGTCCGTCCGGAGTCTCCGGTGGTGCTCACCGATAATCAGGTTGCCTTCTGCACCTTTCGGACGGAACATGACCCTCGTGTCCCCCGCGCTCTCGAAGCTCTCCGCCCTCCTGCCCGATCTGGCGCCCTGGCGCGCCTCCCGTGACTTCCGGCTCCTGTGGGTGCGGGGGCTCGTGACGTTCTTCAGCAGCGCGATGGCGATGATCGCCCTGCCGCTCCAGATCAAGGAGCTGACGAACTCGCCGCTCGCGGTCGGGGCGATGGGCGCGGTCGAGCTGGTGCCGCTGGTGGTGTTCGGCCTGTACGGCGGGGCGCTCGCCGACGCGGTCGACCGGCGGCGGGTGATCCTGTGGACCGAGGCGGGCCTCGGCACGCTCGCCGCGGTCCTGCTGGTCAACGCGCTGCTGCCGGAGCCGATGCTCTGGCCGCTGTACGTGGTCGCGGCCGGCGTCTCCCGCGCTCGCGGGGCTCCAGCAGCCCGCGCTCGACTCGCTCTTCGCCCGGATCGTGCCGCACGAGCACCAGACGGCGGCGGCCGCGCTGAACTCGCTGCGCTGGCAGATGGGCGCCATCGCGGGCCCCTCGATCGCGGGCCTGGTCGTGGCGCTCGCGGGGCACGCGCCCGCGTACGCAGTGACGGTCTGCGGCTTCGCGGTCTCGGTCCTGATGTGCCGGCGCCTCTCCCCGCGCCGCCCGCGCACGACGCGGAGAAGCCCTCGCTGCGGGGCATCGCGGAGGGCGCCCGGTACGCCTAGTCGCGGCCGGTGCTGCTGGGCACGTACGCGATCGACCTGGCGGCGATGTTCTTCGCCTTCCCGAACACGATCTTCCCGTTCCTCGCGGACGAGCTGGACGCGGACTGGTCGCTCGGCCTGATGTACGCGGCGGGCTCGGTCGGCTCGCTGGTGCTCGGCCTGACCAGCGGCTGGACCTCGAAGGTGCGGCGGCACGGTCTGCTCGTGGCCGGGGGCGCGACGGCCTGGGGCCTGGCGATCGCGGCGGCCGGCTGGTTCGGGAACGTCTGGCTGGTGCTGCTCTGCCTGGCCTTCGCGGGCGCCGGCGACATGCTGAGCGGCCTGGGCCGCTCCACCATCTGGAACCAGACGATCCCGGAGGAGCTGCGCGGCCGGCTCGCCGGCATCGAGGTGCTCTCCTACAGCGTCGGCCCGCAGCTCGGCCAGGTGCGGGCGGGCGTGGCGGCAGGCTGGACCGGCACCCGGACGGCGATCTGGACGGGCGGCGTGGCCTGTGTGGCCTCAGTGGGCCTGCTCTGCCTGACGCTGCCGAAGCTCCTGCGGTACGACTCCTCGACCGACCCGGACTCGCTGCGGCGCAGGGCGCAGCAGGAGGCAGCCGAGAAGAGCCCGCGAGGAGACCGCCGGGACAGCCTAGAGCGGCCCAGGGCCCCGGAGCCGGCCCGGGAGCACCGGAGCGGCCCGGGGCTCCCGTACCGCCTCCGCGGGTCACACGGGCTACTCGGGGTTCTCGTCCTTCTTCCCCCGGCGTCGTGCCAGCGCGGGTCCGTCTCCCACTCCAGGTTCCGCTCGCGGGCGGTCTCCATGGCGTGGGAGGCCTCCCTCACGGGTGGTGTACGGGCCGAAACGGTTCTTCGAGGGGCATTCGGGGCCCTCCTCGACCTTCTTGTGCTCCAGGCAGTAGTACCACTCGCCCGGTTTGCCCGCCGTGCGCTTCTTGAACAGGGCCATCGTCGGCTCCTTCCTCCGAAGATCATGGTGCCCCAGACCCGGTCGTTACACTCGCTGGCATGTCTGGCCAGTCGCTTCTCGTACCGGGGAGCTCTCCCCCACCGCTCCGTTCCGGGTTCCATCCGCCGCCCCGAGTACGTCGGGAAGCCCGCACCGACCCCGTACACCGGGCCCGAGGTGCAGGATTCCGACACCGTCGAGCGGATGCGGATCGCCAGCCGCATCGCCGCGCAGGCGATGGAGGAAACCGCCAAGCACATCGCCCCGGCGTCACCACCGACGAGCTCGACCGGGTCGCGCACGAGTTCATGTGCGACCACGGCGCCTACCCCTCCACCCTCGGCTACCGGGGCTTCCCCAAGTCGCTGTGCGCCTCGGTCAACGAGGTCATCTGCCACGGCATCCCGGACTCCACGGTGCTGCGGGACGGCGACATCGTGAACCTGGACGTCACCGCGTACATCAACGGCGTCCACGGCGACAACAACGCCACCTACCTCTGCGGCGACGTCGACGAGGAGTCCCGGCTGCTCGTGGAGCGGACCCGGGAGGCCCTGAACCGGGCGATCAAGGCGGTGAAGCCGGGCCGCCGGATCAACATCGTCGGGCGGGTCATCGAGTCGTACGCCAAGCGGTTCGGCTACGGGGTCGTGCGCGACTTCACCGGGCACGGCATCAACTCGTCCTTCCACTCCGGCCTGATCGTGCCGCACTACGACTCCCCGCACCACACCACCGAGATCAAGACCGGCATGACCTTCACCATCGAGCCGATGCTGACGCTCGGCACCCACGACTACGACATGTGGGACGACGGCTGGACCGTGGTGACCAAGGACCGCAAGCGGACGGCCCAGTTCGAGCACACCCTCGTCGTGACCGAGACCGGGGCGGAGATCCTCACGCTGCCCTGACGTTGCCGCGCCCCGGGAAGTGGGTAGCTTTTTTACCGACAGGACGTCGGGAACCAGTTGACTTAGGTAAGCCTAACTTGGCAGGATCGTCACTGGTTCCCGTCCCATCAGTCCCGGAGGCACGCCTTGGACACGCCCTTCTCGACGCTCATCCGCACGGCCTCGCACGAGCAGCACACCGAAGCGGAGACGTCGTCCTTCATGGGTGACCTCCTCGGCGGGCGCCTGGGGGTCGACGCCTACGCGCGCTACACCGAGCAGCTCTGGTTCGTCTACCGGGCCTGGAGGGAGGGCGCGGAGGCGCTGCGCGAGACCCGGTCGCCGGGCCGTTCATACAGCCCGAGCTGTTCCGCACGGCCGCCCTGGAGCAGGACCTCACCCATCTGCGGGGCCCCGGCTGACAGGCCGCCGCCACGCCGCTGCCGGCCACCACGGTCTACGCCGAGCGGGTCGCCGCGTGCGCCCGCGACTGGCCCGCCGGCTACGTGGCGCACCACTACACGCGCTACCTGGGCGACCTGTCGGGCGGTCAGATCATCCGCGACAAGGCGGAGCGCACCTGGGGCTTCGCGCGCAAGGGCGACGGCGTCCGCTTCTACGTCTTCGAGGGGATCTCCAACCCGGCCGCGTTCAAGCGGGCGTACCGGGAAGCTGCTCGACGGGGTGAACGCCGACGACCTGGAGAAGCAGCGGATCGTCGACGAGTGCAAGCGCGCCTTCGCCTTCAACAGCGCGGTCTTCCACCAGCTCGGGAGCGAGTTTCCGCTGAGCGCGTGAGGCCTCCGGACCGTACGGGAGGGGTCAGCGCGTGAGCGTGCCCTCCAGGCGGACGCGTCCGCCGAGTTCCACGATGCCGTCGGGGCCGGGGGCGGTGAGCAACTGCGACCCCCGGCCCTGCGTGATATTCAGGGCCCGTCCCAGCTCCGCCGTGAGGAGCAGCGCCGCCGCGCCGGTCGCCTCGTCCTCGTCGATGCCGTCGCCGCGCCCCGGGAAGGCCCGCGCCCTGACCCGGCCGCGGCCTCCTCCTCCCAGGCCCAGGCGTAGATCCAATCGCCGGGCTCCGGGACCTCCAGGGCCTCCACCTCGGCGGCGGAGGCGTACCGGCGCAGGGTGCGGGGCGGGGCCCATTCGGCGCGCGCCTCGATCCAGGTGAACTCCCCGTCGCCGCGCACCCACACCTCGCCCGCGGGCGGGTGGACGACCTCCAGGTCGAGCAGCCAGAGCCGCGCCGACGAAGCAGGTGCCCGGCGAAGAGGCAACCGCAGACCGGGCGTGTAGATGTCGACGAGCCCGCGCTCCGGGTCGTCCACGAACACCGTCTCGCTGAAGCCGAGCTCCTTGGCGAGCGCCTGCCGCGAGAGACTCGTCGGGGTGGGTACGGGCGTCCCGTACGACTCCGAGGGGTTGCCGTACCGGCCGTCGCCCGCACAGAAGACCCGCAGGACGTCGATGTCAGTGGCGGTCGTGTTCATGGCGGAATTCAACCACTCGTCGCAAGGGGGCAGGGCCGCGCCCGGAATCCGGGTGCGGCCCTGCCGAGTGAGGAGTGGCGGATCAGGAGGCCGCGGTGCGGCGCCGGGCCGCGACGACGACAGCCGCTCCGGCCGCGACAGTCAGGGCGGAGAGCGCCGACGAGGAGAGCCGGTCGGGACGTCCGAGCCGGTGGAGGCGAGGGCGCCGGAGCCGCCGATCGCGCCAGCCCCGCCGGCAGTCCCGCCACCGACCGTGCCGCCACCGCCGACCGTGCCGGAGCCGCCCGTGCCGCCGCCCGTGGTGGACGAGCCGCCCGTGGTGGACGAACCGCCGTCGGAGCCCGTGCCGCCGGAACCGGAGGTGCCGCCGGGGGCCAGGGGCAGCGTAGCGTCCCAGTCGAGCGAGAGGGAGACGGTCACCGGGTCCATGGCGGTGCCCGCCGGGTAACCGCCCTGGCCGCCGGGGGCGCTGAAGCTCGCGGAGCCCGCCGCGGTCAGCTTCGCCGGGACGCCCGCGAGGGTGACGACCCCGTCCTTCGCCGCCCAGTCGGCCTTCGACAGGTCCAGGTCGACGAGGGCGACGTCCTGCTTAGTGCCGGTGGCGGAGGTGACGTCGGCGGTGAGGGTGCCGGTGGCGCCGGCCGCCTTCACCCTGAGGTCGGAGACGGTCCACCGGATGCCGTGCGCCTCGCAGACGAAGGCCAGTCTGCCGGAGAAGGCGGCCTCGGCCTTGCGGGCCTCGGCGTCGAGGTCGGCCTTGGCGAAGCCGAAGTCGTAGGCCGCGCCGTTCTTCTTCGCGCCCTCGGAGGTGGTGACCGTGCCGCCGCAGATCTCGCCGACGTACCGCTGCCAGCTCTCCTTCACGCCCCAGGTGAGCTTGCCGTTGACGACCTCGGCGGGGCCGGCGACCGGCAGGGCCGTGGTGGCGCCAGTCGGGGCGGGGCTCGTGGGCGCGGTGGTCGTGGGCGCCGGGCCGGTCGGTCCGGTGGTCGTGGGCGCGGGGCTCGTCGGTCCGGTGGTCGTGGGGGCCGGGCCGGTGGGCGTGGTCGTCGTCGGGGCCGGGGTGGTCCGGAGTCGGCGGGGTGGTCGGCGGGGTGGTGGTCGGGGCCGGGGTGGTCGGCCTGCTGCCCGCCTTCACCGTGAGGGTGGCCGCGTCGAGCGCGTCGCCCTCCTTGTAGAAAGCCCGCGAAGGCCGCGGCGCCCTCCTTCGTCAGCTTCGCCGGGATGTCCTTGAAGACCATGGCGCCGCCGACGCCCTGCGCGAGCCGGACACCGGTCATGTCGAGGGGCGGCGAAGGGGATGTCGGAGCGGGTGCTGAAGGTGCCGTCCTTCTCCTTGGTGACGACGTCGGCGGTGATCTCGCCGGTCGGCTCGGCCGACCCCTTCGTCGACAGCTTCACGTCCGAGACGCGGATGTCGAGGACGCCCTCGTGAGCCTCGAAGTGCACGCCGCCCTTGAAGGCGGTGGCGGTGCCGTGGGTGGTCGTGTCGTAGGTCCCGGCACCGTCGACGAAGGTGAACACGCCGTTGTTCGCGGCCTGCCGCGCGCCGCCCTCGACCGTGATCCTCCCGTGGGCGAAGGGCTGCATCAGGTACGAGCGGAAGGACTGCTTGATGCCCCAGTCGAGGGTGCCGCCGGTCAGCGGCAGCGGGGAGCGCGCCCTCGGCCGCCGCGGGCAGGGCGAGGGCGAGGGCGCCCGTTCCCAGGGCGGCGGCCGTGGCGACGGCGGCGGCCAGGGTGACGGAACGGCGCATGGATAGGGCCATGACGGATTCTCCTAGGGGTGCGCGGGGCGCGGGGGGGTGCGCGCGGGAAGGGACCGCGCGGGGGTGTGCGCGGTGGAGGCATGGGGGTGCCCGGGCGGGGGCGCGGGGGCGCGGTGCGGTGGTTCGGGCGGCGGAAGTGCGGTACGCGGTGGTTCGGGTGGCCGGGTTGTCCGTGCGGCGGTTCGGGAGGTGGCGGTCGGGAAGTGGGGGTGTCCGTGCGGCGACGGCGCGGGGCGGCGAGGACCGCGAGCGCGGCGACGACGAGGACGCCCGCGCCGATCGCGAGGTACGTGCCGAGGGAGGAGCCGGAGGACGACGCGGGGGCGGCGGCCGGGGCAGTCGCAGCCGGGGTCGCCGGGGCGGCGGTGGCCGTGGCCCGCGGGGTGGCAGTCGCGTCGCTGCCGAGGTCCGGGAGCGCGGGCAGCTCCGCCTTCCCGTCGACGGCGACGGCGAGCGAGACAGGGTCCATCGCGGTCCCGGCCCGGTACATCCCGCCGAAGGCCTTCGCTCCGCCCTCGGTGAGGGTGGCGGGGGCCTCAGTGACGGCAGCGAGGCCGTCCTCCGGGGCGAGGTCCGGGGCGGCGAAGGTGACGAGCGGGACGTTCCTCTCGGTCCTGCCGGAGGTGGTGACGTCGGCGCCGAGGGTGCCCTTGCCGTCCTTCACGCGGACGGTCACCTTGCCGAGGGTGAGGTCGAGGTGGGTGCCGGTGAAGCGGACGCTGCCCGCGAAGGCGGCGTCGAGGAGTCTTCCGGGCCGGGTCGTACGTGCCCTTGCCGCCGGTGAAGCGGAAGAGCGCGCCGCCGTCCCGGGCGCCGTCGGCCAGGGTCCACCTCCCCTGCGCGACGGAGCCGGTGACGTACTCGCGGAAGGTGCGGCGGACGCCCCAGTCGACGGCCGCGTCCCGGAAGTAACCGGCGGCCGGGGCCGGCTTCTCCGAGGGCTCCGGGGTCTTCGAGGGCTCGGGCTTCCCGGTGGGGGCGGCGGAGGAGGGCGCGGCGCTCGGCGCGCTCGGCTTCGGCGTCCGGACGTCGACGGAGAGGGAGACCGGGTCGAGCCGCGTGCCGGCCGGGTAGTACCGGCGAAGGCCGTGGCGCCCTGCGCAGTGAGGGTGGCGGGGATCCCGGCGAGGGCGACGGGGCTGCCGCCGCCGCGCATGTCGACGCCGCCGAGGTGCGGGGTGGCGAGCGGCACCTGCGAGGAGAACGCTCGCGCGGCCGCTGCCCCTGGCCTTGCTCGTCATGTCGGCGTAGAGGGTGCCCCGTCCTCCCTGGATCCGGATCCGGGGGCGGCTGATGGTGAGGTCCAGTTCGTCGGTGCCGTCCGCCTTGCGGTGGCCGGTGAACCGGACGCCGCCGGAGAAGAGCGGCCTCGAAGGCGCCGGTCTCCGGGTCGTACGAGCCCTGCGCGGAGTGGAAGCGGAACTGGCTGCCGCCGACCGTGGCAGCTCCGCCGGTGAGGCTCCAACTGCCTTGTGCGATGGGCCCGGTGACGTAGCTCTGGAAGGAGGACTTGATGCCCCAGTCGAGCCGCCCGCCCTGGACCGTGCGGCTCTCCGCATGGGCGGCGGAGGGCGGGACCAGAGCGGCGAGCAGCGCCGCGAACAGGGTCACGACGAGCGCGCGGGCGGGTCTGGACAGCAGCATGGAACCCCTCCGAGGGCTGGCGACTTAGGCAAGGCTAACCTAAGCTATGCCGGGCTCCGGACGGAATCCCCGATCCCCGCCCCGGCCCCGGACCCCCGGGGCCGTGCCCCCAGGGCCGGGCCCCGGCAGCACGAGCAGGACAAGCGGAACGACGACAGGACGGTGTCCGGTGCGCAGAACTCGCCTCGCGGGAGCGCCTGACGGCAGTGCTCACCCTCGCCCTCGTGGCGACCGGCTGCGGAAACGGAAGCGGAGAAGGCGGTGGCGGCGCCCCCGGCACGAGGAGCAACCCCGCCGCGAAGAGCGGCTCCGCCACGGAGAGCAGCCCCGCCGAGAAGAGCGCAGCCGCCCCCGATCGCGTCGAGCCGCTCGCCGCCCCGGCCGTCCCCCGCCTGCCCGTCACGGTCGACTCGGCCGACGGACGGAAGGTCACCGTGACCTCCACCGAGCGGATCGTCCCGCTCAGCGGCTCCCTCAGCGAGATCGTCTTCACCCTCGGCCTCGGCGACCGGGTCGTCGCCCGGGACATCACCGCCACCTTCGAACGGGCGGAGAAGCTCCCGGTGGTGACCCGCGCCCACGACGTCTCCGCCGAGAGCGTCCTCTCCCTGAAGCCCACCCTCGTCGTCGCCGAGGGCACCACCAGACCGGCCGAGGCGATCGCGCAGATCCGCGACGCGAGCGTCCCCCTCGTCGTCGTGAAGCCGGCCACGTCCCTCTCCGACGTCGGCACCCGCATCGACGCGGTCGCCGCCGCCCTCGGCGTCCCCGACTCGGGCGCCGCCCTGCACACCCGTACCCAGGAGCGGATCGACGCCGTGCGGAAGGCGGTCCCGGCCCGCGCGGAGAAGCCCCGGGTGGCCTTCCTCTACGTGCGCGGCTCGGCCGCCCGTCTATCTGCTCGGCGGCGCCGGGTCCGGCGCGAAGCTCCCCTGCTCGAAGCGGCCGGCGCGGTCGACGCGGGCAAGAGTCGGGCCTGGTCAAGGACTTCACCCCGATCACCAGCGAGGCCCTGGCGAAGGCCGCGCCCGACGCGATCCTCGTCATGAGCAAGGGACTCGCATCGGTCGGCGGCGTGGACGGCCTGGTGGGGATCCCCGGCGTGGCCGAGACCCCGGCCGGCGCGGACCGCCGGGTCGTCACCGTGGACGACGGCGTCCTCCTCAACTACGGGCCGCGCACCGACCTGGTGCTGCGGTCCCTGGTCGACTCAGTTGTACGGGAAGAAGAAGTGACCGCGCTCCAGGAGAACCCGCGGCGACCGGACCGTCCGGCAAGGCCCCGGCCGCCCCGCGCACCCGGTGCGGCCGGTCCGCCGTCCTCACCGCCTCCCTGCTCGCCGCCCTGCTCCTCCTCGCGCTCCTGTCCGCCGGGATCGGGGCGTACGAGATCCCCCTCGGCGACGTCCTCGCCTCCCTCCAGCACCGGGCCGGGCTCGGCGGGCACGCGCTCGACCGCACGGCGGAGAGCGTCCTGTGGAACATCCGGCTGCCCCGGGTCGTCCTCGCCGTCCTCGTCGGCGCCTCCCTCAGCTGCGCGGGCGCCCTGATGCAGGGCGTGTTCGGCAATCCGCTCGCCGAGCCCGGCGTCATCGGGATCTCCTCGGGCGCGGCCGTCGGCGCGGTCGGCGCCATCGCCCTCAGGCTCACCTTCCTCGGCAACTGGACGGTGACGGCCTGCGCCTTCGCCGGCGGCCTGGTGACCGTGGCGGTCGTGTACGCCATGTCCCGTTCGGGCGGGCGCACCGAAGTGGTGACGCTGATCCTGACGGGCATCGCGGTGACCGCGTTCGCGGGCGCGCTCATCGGCCTATTCATCTTCTTCGCCGACAACGCGCAGATCAGCCAGATCACCTTCTGGCAGCTCGGCTCGCTCGCCCAGGCCACCTGGCCGAAGGTGCTCGCCGTCCTGCCGTGCGCGCTCACCGGCCTGCTCGCCGCCCCCTTCCACGCCCGCCGCCTCGACCTGCTCGCGCTCGGCGAACGGCCCGCGCGCCACCTGGGCGTGGACGTGGAGCAGCTGCGGATCGCCCTGATCCTGGTGGTGGCGCTGCTCACGGCGGCGGCGGTCGCGGTCTCCGGCATCGTCACCTTCGTCGGCCTGGTGGTCCCGCACGTCCTGCGCATGGTGAACGGTCCGGGCCACCGCTTCCTGGTGCCGGGCAGCGCGCTGGGCGGCGCGGTCGCCCTCACCGCCGGCGACCTCGCGGCCCGTACGGTCGCGGCCCCGGCCGAACTCCCCTAGGCGTCCTCACCGCCCTCATCGGCAGCCCCTTCTTCTTCTGGCTGCTGCGCAGGACCCGTCGCAAGCAAGGTGGTTGGGCATGACGTCCGTACCGTTCCGGGGGCGCCTCCCGCGCCGGCACCCGCGCGAGCTGCCCGTCCCCGCCGCGCCCGGCGAGGTGGTCGCCGAGGCCGTCGGGGTGCCGGATCGAGCAGGGCCGGCGGGCCGTGCTCGACGGCGTCGGGATCGGGGTGCGGGCCGGGGAGGTCCTCGCCCTAGTGGGCCCGAACGGGGCCGGGAAGTCGACGCTGCTCGCCGCCCTCGCCGCCGACCTCGCCCCGGACGCCGGGGAGGTGCGGATCGGGGAGCCGGCCCGCAGCCGCCCGGACGGCCGGCGAACTCGCCCTGCGCCGCTCCGTGCTGCCGCAGGACGCCACCCTGTCCTTCCCCTTCCCCGTCGCCGAGGTCGTACGGATGGGCAGGAGCGCCCTGGGCCGGGACCGTCCGGGAGGACGAGGACGAGGAGGCAGTCGCGGAGGCGATGGCGGCCACCGAGACCGAAGAGTTCGCCGGCCGCCCGTTCTCCGCGCTGTCCGGCGGCGAGCGGGCCCAGGTGGCGCTCGCCCGCGTCCTAGCCCAGCGGACCGGGCTGCTGCTGCTCGACGAGCCGACGGCCGCCCTGGACCTGCGCCACCAGGAACTGGTCCTGCGGGTCTGCCGGGAGCGGGCGGCGGCCGGGGTCGCCGTGGTGGTGGTCCTGCACGACCTGGGGCTGGCCGCCGCCCACGCCGACCGGGTCGGGGTGCTGCACGACGGCCGGATCGCGGTGGAGGGTCCTCCCTCCGAGGTGTTCGGCGCGGAGCTCCTGGGCCGGGTCTACCGGCAGCCGGTGGAGGTGTTCCCGCACCCCGGACCGGGGTCCCCCTCGTCGTGCCCGTGCGGCACGCGAAATCAGACAATCCACCCTCTTTGACCCGCTCTTGACCAGACCGTGAACGATCCTGGAACCGCCGTGACCCACCCGTGTCCGGTGTGCCGGAGATGAGAGGCGGATCACCGGACGGACAGTTTTGAGTCAGGTAAGCCTGGGCTAAGTTAGCTCCGCCTCGATACCGTCCCCTCGTTCTGGAGTCCCCATGCGAGCCGTCCGCCTCTCCGTCGTCACCGCCGCCGCGACCTGGCAGCCCTGACCACCGTCACGGGCTGCGCCGAGAAGGGCGGTGACGACGCCAAGGACAGCGCGATCACGGTCGTCGCCAAGGACGACTCCTGCGAGGTGTCGAAGAAGGAGTTCCCGGCCGGGCACGTCAAGCTCGCCGTCGAGAACCGCGGCTCCAAGGTGACCGAGGTCTACGTCCTCTACCCGGACGACCGGATCGTCACCGAGCGCGAGAACATCGGCCCCGGCACCAAGGCCACGCTCACCGCCGAGATCAAGGCCGGCGACTACGCGATCGCCTGCAAGCCCGGCATGACGGGCACCGGCATCCGCCAGGCCGTCAAGGTCACCGGCGACGGCGCCACCGGCACCGAGCGCTCCCCCGAGATGGACGCCGCCGTCGCCGCCTACCGGCAGTACGTCCAGGCGCAGGCCGACCAGACCCTCCCAAGGTGAAGGTCTTCACCGACGCCGTCCGCGCCGGGGACCTGGAGGGCGCCAAGAAGGCGTACGCCGCCTCCCGCATCGGCTGGGAGCGCACCGAGCCGGTCGCGGAGTCCTTCGGCGACATCGACCCCAAGGTGGACGTCCGCGAGGACGGCCTGGAGGAAGAGCCAGGACCCGGCGAAGGACTGGACCGGCTGGCACCGCCTGGAGAAGGCGCTCTGGCGGGACAAGAAGATCACCCCCGGGAGAAGCAGCTCGCGGACGCCCTGGACGCGGACCTCGCGGACTGGGTGAAGCGGGTCGGCAAGGCCGAGATCACCCCGACCTCCATGGCCAACGGCGCCAAGGAGCTCCTGGACGAGGTCGCCACCGGCAAAGTCACCGGCGAGGAGGAGCGCTACTCCCACACCGACCTCGTCGACTTCAAGGCCAACGTCGAGGGCGCGCAGAAGTCCTTCGACCTGCTGAAGCCGGTCGCCTCGAAGAACGACCCGAAGCTGGTCGCCGACCTCGACAAGCGGTTCGCCGCCCTGAACGCGCTGCTCGACGAGTACCGGCAGGACAAGACCGGTTACGACTTCACCCCGTACGACAAGGTCGGCAAGGAGCAGCGCAAGGAGCTGTCGGACGGCGTCAACGCGCTGGCCGAGCCGCTCTCCAAGCTGGCCGCCGCCGTCGTCAAGTAAGCGGGACCCCGACAGATGAACGAGCCCGCCGACGAGACCGCCGCGCCCGGAAGCCCCGCGCCCTCGCGGCGCGCCGTCATCGGCTGGGGCGGTGCCGGGCTCGCGCTCGGTGCCGCCGCGGCCGGCAGCGCCGTCGCCCTGACCCGGGACGGCGGCACGGTGCCGGCCGCCGACGCGGGCAGGGCCGTGCCCTTCCACGGCCCGCACCAGGCCGGCATCGCCACCGCCGTGCAGGACCGGCTGCACTTCGCCGCCTTCGACGTGACCACGAAGGACCGCGCCGAGCTGGTCCAGTTGCTCAAGGACTGGACGCGGGCCGCCGAGCGGCTGACGGCCGGCGCCGAGGTCGGCGAGGGGGCGTACGACGGGCTGCCCGAGGCCCCGCCGGACGACACCGGCGAGGCCCTCGGCCTCAAACCCTCCGGCTCACCCTCACGATCGGCTTCGGGCCCTCGCTCTTCGACGGGCGCTTCGGCCTGGAGGACCGGCGGCCCGGGGCCCTGATCGACCTGCCCCGCTTCCCCGGCGACAACCTGGACCCGGCCCGCAGCGGCGGCGACCTGTGCGTCCAGGCCTGCGCGGACGACCCGCAGGTCGCCGTGCACGCGATCCGCAACCTGGCCAGGATCGGCTTCGGCAAGATCGCGGTGCGCTGGTCGCAGCTCGGCTTCGGCAAGACGTCCTCGACGACCCCGGACGCGCAGACCCCGCGCAACCTCTTCGGCTTCAAGGACGGCACCCGCAACGTCGCGGGCACCGACACCGCGCGCCTGGACGCGCACGTGTGGGTATCCGGCAAGGACGCGCAGGGCCCGGCGGCCTGGATGGACGGCGGTTCCTACCTGGTCGCCCGGCGCATCCGCATGAACGTCGAGACCTGGGACCGCACCTCCCTCGCCGAGCAGGAGGACGTCTTCGGCCGCGACAAGCGCGAGAGCGCCCCAGTCGGGAAGGCGAAGGAGCACGACGAGCCGTTCCTGAAGGCGATGAAGCCGGACTCCCACGTCCGCCTCGCCCACCCGGACACCAACGGGGGCGCGACGATCCTGCGCCGGGGGTACTCGTTCACCGACGGCACGGACGGCCTCAGGCGCCTGGAGGCGGGCCTGTTCTTCCTCGCGTACCAGAAGGACGTCCGCACCGGCTTCGTCCCGGTGCAGACCTCGCTGGCCCGTGCCGACGCGCTCAACGAGTACGTCCAGCACGTGGGTTCGGCGGTCTTCGCGGTTCCCCGGGCGTCCGCGACCGCGACGACTGGTGGGGCCGTGCCCTGTTCATGTGACACCCGGAGGAGAAAGCCGTGTTCGGCAACTATCTGATCGGCCTGCGCGAGGGTCTCGAAGCCAGTCTGGTCGTCTGCATCCTCGTCGCGTACCTGGTGAAGACCGGGCGCCGGGACGCGCTGCGGCCGGTCTGGGCCGGCATCGGCGTGGCCGTCGGCGTCTCCCTCGCCTTCGGCGCCGGCCTGGAGTTCGGCTCCCGGGAGCTGACCTTCGAGGCGCAGGAGCTGCTCGGCGGCTCGCTGTCGATCGTCGCGGTGGTCCTGGTGACCTGGATGGTCTTCTGGATGCGGCGCACGGCCCGGCACCTGAGGGACGAACTGCACGGGAAGCTGGACGCGGCGCTCGGCATGGGCACGGGCGCGCTGGTCGTCACCGCCTTCCTCGCGGTGGGCCGCGAGGGCCTGGAGACAGCGCTCTTCGTGTGGGCGTCGGTGCGGGCGGCCTCGTCGGGCGGTGCCGGAGGCGGTTCGTTCGAGCCGCTCGCCGGAGTCCTCCTCGGCCTGCTCACGGCCGTCCTGCTCGGCTGGCTGTTCTACCGGGGTGCGCTGCGGATCAACCTGGCGAAGTTCTTCACCTGGACCGGCGGGATGCTGGTCGTGGTGGCGGCAGGCGTCCTCGCGTACGGCGTGCACGACCTCCAGGAGGCGCGCTTCCTCGACGGCCTCGCGGACAAGACCTTCGACGTCTCGGCGACGATCCCGCCGGACAGTTGGTACGGCACGCTCCTCAAGGGCGTCTTCAACTTCCAGCCGGACCCGACGGTCCTTCAGGTCACGGTGTGGGCGCTGTATCTGGTCCCCGCGCTCGCGCTGTTCCTGTCCCCGATAGGGTCGGGTCCGTCCGCGCGGGAGAAGGAGCGAAGGCGACCGATGAGCAGGCTGAGGGTGGGGCGAGCGCCGGGACGACCGCGTGAGCGGTGGCCGGCGCGACCGGCGAGGCTGCTGGCGGCGACGGCGGCCGTGACCGCCCTGGCGCTGACGGCGAGCGGCTGCGTGACGGTCCACGGCGAGCTGGCGCTGCTGCCCCAGCGACGGAGGCCGAGGCGGCGAAGGCCCTGACGGACTTCACGACCGCCTTCAACCGCGCCGACGAGGCCTACGACCCGGCCCTGGACGCGGACCGGGTCACCGGGCCGCTCGGGGAGATCAACCAGGCGGGGCTGCGCGCCCGCGCAGTCGTCAACCCGGGCGGCAACGCGGAGCACGAGCCGCTGGAGCTGACGGACGCGCGCTTCCTGCTGCCCCGCAAGACAGGCTAGCCGCGCTAGTTCCTCGCGGACGCCGACTCCAACCGGGACGTCGACCGGGGCCCGAACGACCGGCGCTGGCTCCTGGTCTTCGTGCGCAACGGCCCCCGGGAACGCTGGGAGGTCGCCTACCTGAGCGTCATGGGCGCGGCCGAGGTGCCCGCCTTCGCCGAGGAGGAGGGGTACGCGGTGCCGGTCGCCGCGGACACCGACGCGCTGGCAGTCGCGCCCGGGAAGCTGGGCGCGGAGTACGTGGCGTACCTGAGGGACGGGAAGCCGGGGCCGTTCGCGGCCGGTCCGCACACCAGCGCGTGGCGGGCGCAGCGGGAGAAAGGCGGCCGAGCGGCCGGGGCTCGCCACCCAGTACGTGGACCGGACCACCGACCGGGGGACTTCGCGCCGCTGGGGCTGCGGACCCGGGACGGGGGCGCGCTCGTCTTCTTCGCGACCCGGTACTTCCGAGGCGGCAGACGGCGGCGCCGGGCTACCGGCCAAGGTCTCCCCGGACGTGAAGGCGCTGATGACCGGCGAGGTCGGGAACACAGTCACCCGGGAGTGGGTGAGCAGCCAGACGGTGCTGGTGAAGCCGGCGGGCACGGACCGGGACGGGGTGACGGTCACGGGCCGGCTCCAGGGCGTGGTGGGCGCGGTGGGCTCGTAACGTCCCGCCCCTCCTGTCCCTCCTGTTCCCGATCGGGTCAGCGGGTCAGCGGGTCAGCGGCCAGGCGATCTCGTGGGCCGCGTGCTCGCCGTCGCCAGCCGCCCCGCGCTCGGCCGCGTGGCGAGCGCAGGCGATCCTGGAGGGTCTCCAGGAGGTTCAGCGGGTCGGGCAGCGGGTGCTCGGGGCCGCGCACCCAGGCGACGACCGGGTGGGCGTCCTCGTCGCCGGGGAGCCGGGCCGGGGGACGAGGACGTAGCTGCCGCGGCAGTGCCAGCGGAGCCCCGGGTGCTCGTCCATGGTCTCCGGGTGGCAGTCGAGCTCACAGGGCCACCACTCGTCCTCGTCCTCAGGCGTGCCCCGGGTGGCGGTGAAGAAGAGCATCCGGCCGCCGTCCGGGGCCGCGGCGGAGGAACTCGGCGACCGGGCCGACCTCGACGCCCTCGGCGAGAGAGGCGCTCAGGGCAGCGCGGCCGGCAGCCAGCAGCACGTCGAGGACGTCGTGGACCATGCCGGTGGCGGTGACGAAGTTCGCCCGGGGCTCGTTGCGCGCCCAGCGCTCGATCTGGCCGCGGTCGGTGGTCGACTGGGTCTGCCAGGCGAAGGAGACGGGGTGGCGGGCGGGAGTGGGACAGCCGATCCGCTCGCAGGAACAGCTATAGCCGACGGGGTGCGCGGCGGGGGCCGAGGAGCAGCCCGGCGGCGGCGACGGCCAGGAGCAGCTTCTCGCGGTCGTTCCCGTCGTCGGCCGCGACGCGTTTGGGGCGCCTGCGCAGCCACTGCGGGAGTCTGCTCTCCGTGCCGCGGTAGCGTGATGCCATCGCCATCTATCCCCTCACAACCTCGCGCTCGCCCGTTCGGCTCTGCCCATGGTCCCACCATCCTGCGCCCCGGGTGACCGGAGTGCGGAACCGGGGTGGTCCCGGGACGCTCAGGCCCTCGGGGCGAGGCCGCGCAGGACGTGGTCGACCAGGGCGTCCGCGTAGGCGTGGGTGAGCGGCAGGGTGCGGTGGATCCACCGGTGGTGGAGGGGTCCGACCAGGAGTTCGACGGCGAGGCGGGGGTCGGTGCCGGGGTCGACGTCACCGGCGTCCCGGGCAGCCTCGACGCGGCGCACGTAGTACTGGAGCTGGGGTTCGAGCAGTGCCTCGGTGAAGCGGGCGCCGAGGTCGGGGTCGACGATCCCCTCGGCGGCGAGGGCGCGGGTGGGGGCCTCGAAGACAGGGTCGTTCAGCTCGTCGACGGTGGCGCGCAGGACGCGCTTGAGGTCGGCAGCGAGGTCGCCGGTGTCGGGGATCTCACTTTCGGCCTCGCCCTCCATGGCCTCGTGGGCGCGGGCCGTGAGGTCGAGGAAGGCGTCGAGGAGGACGGCGGCCCTGGAGGGCCACCAGCGGTAGATGGTCTGCTTGCCGACGCCGGCGCGGGCGGCGATGCCCTCGATGGTGGTCTTCGCGTAGCCGTTCTCGGCGACGAGGGCGAGGAGCGGCGTCGAAGATGGCGCGGCAGGAGCGCTCGCTGCGGCGGGAGAGCGTCGGGGGCGGGCTTGGACGGGGGGTCCGGACGGGGAGCCGGGGGCGGTCTTGGACGCGGGCCCGGACGGGGAGCCGGGGGCGGGCCCGGACGGGGACTCGGGCGCGGGCCCGGACGGGGACTCGGGCGCGGGCTCGGGCAGGGGCTTGGACATGGGGTCAATCTAGCAGCAGGCGAGACGCTACGTCTCGCCTTGGCGGATGGTCATCGAACCACCCGAACGGCCCACTGCGCACGGGGCCGCGAGGACGGACCATGGGGTCCACCGAATCCCGGTCCCACCGCCCGCCCGTGAGGAGCCCTCCTTGCGCACCACTCCGCGCTCGCCCTCGCCCCGCCGCTACCTGATGTGCCCACCCGCGCACTTCACGGTGGCGTACTCCATCAACCCCTGGATGGACCCCACGAAACCGGTCGACCTGCCGCTCGCCCTCGCCCAGTGGGAGGACCTGCGGGACCGCTACCGCGCGCTCGGCCACACCGTGGAGGTCCTGGAGCCGGACCCGGCGCTGCCGGACATGGTCTTCGCGGCGAACGGCGCGACCGTCGTCGGGGGCCGGGTCCTCGGCGCGAGTTCGCGTACCCGGAGCGCGCGGCCGAGGCCGACGCGCACCTGGCCTGGTTCCGCGACCACGGCTGGGCGGAGGAGGACCTGCGGATCCCGGAGCACGTGAACGAGGGCGAGGCGACTTCGCCGTCACCGCCTCCTGGATCCTCGCCGGACGCGGCTTCCGCGCCAGCCCGCTCTCGCACGGCGAGGCGCAGGAGATTCTTCGGGCGCCCGGTGATCGGCCTGGACCTGGTGGATCCGCGCTACTACCACCTGGACACGGCGCTGTGCGTCCTGGACGACGCCGGCGACGAGATCATGTACTACCCGGCGGCCTTCTCCCCCCGGCAGCCGGGCGGTGCTAGCCCGCCTCTTCCCCGACGCCCTGATCGCGACGGAGGAGGACGCGGCGGCCTTCGGGCTCAACGCGGTCGGCGACGGACGGAACGTCCTGCTGCCGCAGGCGGCGGTAGGCCTCTTCGACCCGCTCCGCGAGCAGGGCTTCAACCAGTGGGCATGGACCTGAGCAGGCTCCTCAAGGGCGGCGGCAGCGTGAAGTGCTGCACGCAGGAGCTGCGTCCGTAGGGGTCCGGGGGCCACGGACCGCCGCCCCGTACCGCGCGTGTCGGTGCGGGGCGGCGCGCCTCAGGCGGAGGCGGTGGGGGCACGGAAGTAGTGCCCCGCCTCCAGGTCCGCCAGGAGCCCCGGCCGTACGGGCCGCCAGCCCGTGAGCTCGCGGGTCAGCGCGCTGGAGGCGGGCTGGTCGGCGGCGAGCACCGCGGCCAACCACCCGAAGTGGCCGGCGGCCTCCTCGGGCGGCACGGAGGCGGTCGGCAGGCCGAGCCGGCGCCCGACGACCTCCGCGACGTCCCGCAGGGCGACGCCCTCGTCGGCGACGGCGTGCAGCGTCGAGCCGGCCGGGAGCCGTCTCCAGGGCGATCCGGAACATGCGGGCGGAGTCGTCGCGGTGGACGGCGGGCCAGCGGTTGGTCCCGTCGCCGTAGTAACCGGCGACGCCCTTCTCGCGGGCGGTGCGGACCAGGGTCGCGACGAAGCCGTGGTCCCCCCTCGCCGTGGTTGGTGCGCGGCAGGCGCGCACGACCGAGGCGCACTCCCCGGTCCGCGAGGCCGAGCACGTACTCCCCGGTGGCCATCCGGGTCACCGCGCCCGCGGCAGCGGGCGGGACGGCGTCCACCGGGGGCACGTCGTGCCCGTCGCGCTCGGTGGCCGTCCTGCCCTCCTCCACGGGGGTGCCGGAGGCGAGGACGAACGGCTTGCCGGTGCCGGTCAGCGCCTCCGCCATCGCCTCGACGGCACGGCGGTCCGCCTCGGCGGCGGCCTTCATGTCCCCGGGCGAAGGCGGTCTCGTGGTCGAACGCCAGGTGGATCACGCCGTCGGAGGCGGCGGACGCCGCGCGCAGGACGTCGAGGTCGTCGAGGGAGCCGCGGACGGCCTCGGCCCCGGCGGCGGCGAGCGCGGCGGCCGAGGCGTCCGGAGCGGGCGAGCCCGACGACCCGGTGCCCCGCGTCGACGAGGTCGGGGACGAGGGCGGAACCGATCCACCCGGTCGCGCCGGTGACGAGAACACGCATGGGAAAGACCTCCTTGTACGAGGCCACCGCCAGAGAGCACCGACGGACGCGGCACCACGGAAGCGATGACAGTCACTGACATCGAAGCTAACACGTGATGACAGCGACTGTCGTCGCGTACCATCGGGGCATGGGGAGATGGGAGCCGAACGCGCGCGGCCGACTGGAGCAGGCGGCCCTGGAGCTGTACGGCGAGCACGGGTTCGACGCGACCACCGCGAAACAGATCGCCGAGCGGGCGGGGCTGACGGAGCGGACCTTCTTCCGGCACTTCGCCGACAAGCGCGAGGTGCTCTTCCCGCACGGGAACCCGCTCCTGGAGCGGTTGGTCAGCGCGCTCGCCGACGTCCCGCCGGAGACGGCGCCGATCGACGCCGTGTCGGCCGCCCTCCCGGGGGCCTCGGACCTCTTCCGGGAGCGGGGGACCTGGCCCGGCGGCGTCAGGCCGTCATCGCGGCCCACGCCGAGCTGCGGGAGCGCAGGCTGATCAAGCTGGCCGCCCTGGCGGCGGCCCTCGCCGGGGCGCTGCGGGAGCAGGGCGTGCCGGAACCGGCCGCCCGCCTCGCCGCCGAGGCGGGCATGGCCGCCTTCGGGGTCGCCTTCGACCGCTGGATCGTGGACCCGGAGGGCCAGGACCTGTCCCGCCTCGTCAGGACGCCTTCACGGAGCTGAAGGCGGTGGCTCAGGCGGGGGCTGTGAGGCCGGACGGGCGGGG